>CP070766.1:0-6350 GCA_020345705.1 Candidatus Zixiibacteriota bacterium
GCTCACCCTCTGGTGCATAGTGTTCATGACCTGCACATATGGTCGCTTTCCTCGACCATGGTTGCCTTGTCCTGCCATATCCGGCTGGACAAATCCGATTACGATTCATCCCCGGAAATAATCAGGCAACTGAGTGAGATGTTGAATAATAAATATGCCATCGGTCATGCCACCATACAGCCGGAACTCGAAGACTGCGCTAACGTCGGCATCGGCTGGCGCAGTAATCGTAAAGGAATATGAAGACTAAAGACCGCGTTGGAGACATATTCGATATAGAGATAACCGATCTTGCTTATAACGGCAAAGCGATCGGCCTGCTCGACGGCAAGGTCGTCTTTCTCAACGGCGGCCTGCCCGGCGAAAAAGTCCGGGCCGAGATTACCCGGACGAAGGCAAGATTCAGCACCGGCCGGGTGCTGAATATCATCGACAAATCGGCCGAGAGAATCAAGGCGCCGTGTATTCACTACGACATCTGCGGCGGTTGCACCTGGCAGGACCTCGATTACTCCAAACAGCTTTACTACAAGAGGAAGCAGGTTGTCGATTGTCTGGAGCATATCGGAAAGTTCGAAGACGTTCGGGTGGCCGAAACAATCGGTTCGGGCGAACGTTTTTATTATCGAAACAAAATGGAGTTCTCATTTAACACTGCGGAAGACGGACGATTCAATCTTGGCCTGCATCAGCGAGGGCATTATGACGAGATTTTTGACGTCGATAAGTGCCTGCTCGAATCCGAGCTTTCCAACGATATCGTGGCCTGGTTCCGGGACTTCGTTCGCGAAAACAGGATACCCGTTTATGACGTCGAAAAGCACACCGGTTTTATGAGATTCCTGGCTATCCGGCAATCCAAAAACACCGACCAGGTCATGGTGAACATAGTCACCACCGACGGACCAATACCGAATGCCGACAAGCTGATTGAAACGGCCCGGGATCGATTCCCCCAGATAAAGACCATCGTGCAGAATACCAACAACCAGAAATCGAATATCGCCCGCGGTGAAAAAGAGACTATTCTTTTCGGCGAGGGGTATATCGAGGAAAAACTGCTGAGGTACACCTTTAGAATCTATGCCAACTCATTTTTCCAGACCAATACCCGGCAGACCGAAACCCTGTACCGTGCCGCTTTCGATCTTCTTCGGCCGGACAGTGCCGACCATTTGCTTGATTTGTACTGCGGCGCGGGTACAATCGGTATATGTATCTCGGATTGCGTGGCCGGCGTCACCGGTATCGAGCTGGAGCCGTCCGCTATCCAGGCGGCACGGGAAAATGCCGATATCAATAACGTGGAAAACATTGATTTTCATGCCGGCAATATGCGGTCGGTGCTGAAAGAAAAGCGTGGAATTCTGGAGGACTTCACCTGTGCGATTATCGACCCGCCGCGGGCCGGGATGCACCCGAAGGCGCTCAGCCGGTTGATCGAACTTGATCTACCGAGGATTGTATATATTTCATGCAATCCGGCGACCTTTTCGCGAGACGCGGCAGAGCTTGTCGCATCAGGATATGAAATCAGTCAGGTTGTGCCGGTCGATATGTTTCCGCACACGATGCATATCGAACTGGCGGCCGGATTCTACAAATAGCTGAGAACGAGGAGGCAACGTGAAACGACAATTAATCTTAGTGCTGGTTATGATGTTTATCGCTTCATCAGTAACGGCCCAGAGTAAACTGGAACAGAATTTTGCCAAAATATCACAGGAAATACTCGAAAATTTGCAATCATTTTATCCCGTGACGTGTACGAAAAAAGGAATTCATGACTACGATTACCGCTTCACCGACTACTCAAAAAAATCAATAAACAGCGAGATTTCCAGGCTGAAGAAGTTTGAACAAAGATTATATAAGTATAATAAGAGTCGCCTTTCGGAAAACAGCAGAATTAACCTTCAGCTCCTGAAAAGCGACGTCGATATCGCGCTGGCCAATTTGAACAAGGTCAGAGTGCACCGGATCAATCCATACCTCTACGTTTCCGACGCCGTGAACGGCATATATCTCATACTGGCGACGGAATCGGCGCCGCTCGAGACACGAGTCCACAACGTTATGGCCCGGCTCAGGGTGGTCCCGGACCTGTTCAGACAGGCGAAAAATAACCTCAAGTCTCCCCCGCCCATCTATATCGAGCTGGCCATCGGCATGCTCGACACCGGAATGGATTTCTACCGCACCGTCGATGCCGAGCTTTCTGCCCGGTTTCCCGAACTCTCCCGCGACATAAACGCCGCCACATCCGGGGCGATCGGCTCAATGCTTGACTTCAAAGAATTTCTCAAAAACATCACTCCCGGTGACGCCGGTTCTTTTGCCGTCGGCAAGGAAAACTTCGATTACCGGCTCAAGCATGAGTATTTCTTCGACTACGACTCCGATTCGCTCCTGAAAATCGGCGAGAGTCTTCTCGAACAGACACTTTCCGAATACGATGAGTATCTGACCGAACTGGATTCGTCTGATGAAGGAGTCGATTCGGTATTCGTGATCGACTGTGTCACCAAAGACGATATTCTCGATTACTACAATTGGGAAGTCGAACAGACCAGACTCTTTCTTAAAGAAAACGACATTGTGGCTATTCCCGACGATATCGGACAATGCAAAGTTATCGAGACCCCTTCATTCTTAACGAACGTCGTCAGCACTATTGCCTATCAGCCGCCCGGTGTCTTCAGTCCTGACCAGACCGGTCTTTTTTATGTCAGACCGATCCCCGACTCGATGGACGCCGGTGAAAGAGAGGCCAGGTACAGATACATCCAGCGGCGCGGCTTCAAAGGTTCCGTTGTGCATGAAGCTTACCCGGGGCATCACCTGCAGTTCCAAATGGCTTCCCGGGTGAATGATGAGGTCAGGAAATGGCACGCGAATCCGTGCCTGTACGAAGGCTGGGCGCTGTACTGCGAAGAAATGATGTATGAAAACGGGTTTTACGGCTCCGACTCAAGAAAATATCTTAATATTCTCGATGGAATTCTCTTCAGAGCCGTAAGAATCGTCGTCGATGTCAAGCTTCATACCGGGCAGATGACAATCGATGAGGCCGTGCAGTGGATGTCGGACGTGCTCCAATGGGATACATCATGGGCCCGGATCGAGGTCAACCGGTACACCCTGACGCCGACCGTGCCGATGAGCTACTTGATCGGCAAACTGGAGATACTCAAACTCCGCGACGCCGCCAGGGCCAGAGAGGGCGAAAGCTTCAGCCTGAAAGACTTTCACGACAGGCTCTTAAGTGAGGGTTCGCTTCCCCCGCCCCTGATTCGTGAAATCTGGGGATTGTAATAGAATCATTTGCCGGCTTTTATCTAACGGCCTGCCGGCATCAGGCAAAAAAAACCTCAAAAAATTGTAGTTTTTACTTGACATAATGTTCGCTATGACGTACATTATGTATAGTTTGAAGAACCAATGTTCCGGATATGAAGCTCAAGAATCACATAAAACAGCATCGGGCGAGGCTCGATTTGACCCAGCAGGCGTTGGCTGAAAAAGTCGGCGTCAGAAGGCAGACAATTCTGGCCATCGAAAAAGGTCAGTATGTTCCGTCAGCGCTGCTGGCCTTCAAGATTGCCGGGGCGCTCGGCATGAATGTGGATGAACTCTATGAGATAGAAGAGGAGGGTAAACCATGAAGACCGAAATGGATATCCTCAAGATGGATGAGCGGCAGAAGCTGTGCTGGCTTCTGGCCAACCGGGCCATAATCTTTGTGATTTTCATCGCCTGGGCGGGCATAATTGTGCGCGATTTTGTCCAGGGTAGAAATCCGATCGTAATGATTATCCTGATTCCGGTTCTGGCACTGATTCGGTTTCTATTCTTCCTTTACTATTCGAAAAAAATGTAGAGTGCACCGCCCGACCATCCGTACTGCCCGTTGCAACGTTCAGGCCCTGCAGTAAGAAACGGCGGGCCCGAATATGAGTCCGCCGTCCGATACTTACTTGCCGCTTCATGATCATTGTCCAGTTGAATCAACAACAGGTGTCGGAATCACCGGCAGGAGCACGTGCGAGGGATGGTCCTTGTCGTGATATATCGTCTGGGTGGCCGTGACGTATTCCGTCTCGGTCTCATTATGCCCGCCGGTGTTAAGATTTCTGGAAAACGTCGGGAACGACGCCGAAGTAACTTCCGCTCTCAGCTTCTCCCCTTCCTGAATCGTTATCCCGGTATGCCAGAGATCAAGATGATACCCATAGATTTTTCCCGGCTCAAGCATCTCCGGTTCGGAGAACGAATCGCGGTAACGGGCGCGGATGACACCGTGCACAAGCGGAAAAACCGTTCCGTCCTCATCGACTTTCGACAGTCTCATAAACCAGTCGGTGTCTTTGGCCGATGACGCTCCATAGAGGACAGCCGAGATTGGCCCGGCGAACGTAAGAGGTTTATCCATCGAAGGAGTATCGTACACAAGCATGTCGCTTCGTTCCCCGTTGACTTTGCCGTAATAGGCAATCTTCTTTTCGATCTCTTCGTCAATCGATTTGACTTCGAGCGAATCGTATTCGTCGCCGGCCTTTTCAGGCTCGATGTACACTCTCGGGTCAGGTGTCGGATCGCCGGGATCATAGACATATGCGTCGGACGAAGCGGCACTGTCATCGGGAAGTTCGGCCGACAGCCATCCGTTGCCCTTCGAAGTGTTGGCGCTCCCCTTGCTGACAAGATAGTATTTGGTGAACTCTGTCTCCGGTAGGGGATATGTGTCACCGTACACCCATTGATTCGCACCCATGACGAACAGCGATACCAGTGGTTCCTTTTCGATGCCGTTGTCAATTTCCAGGAGCCATCGGTCGAGCCAGCGGGTGTAGCTGCGCTGCATGTCGACGATGGCATTGGGGCCGAAATCGGTGTTGTTCGGGCCGCGGCGGGTGGCTTCGGATGAATGCCCCCATGGTCCGACAACAAGCCTCTGGTACTTGTGACCGTGCTTCGTCATAGCCAGATAATTCAGCTTCGTCCCGATAGCATCACCGTCAAACCAGCCCGACTGATGGTACACCGGAATGTCAAGCCCCTCAAGATGCTCAAGGAAATTCGCCCTTTGCCAGTATTCATCGTTGTTCGGATGCTGAATCCATTCGCGCCAGTACTTGTTTTTCTTCCCCAGCACGATCGAATCCAGGTCGATGACCGGCAGGTGCTTGAGCAGTTTGTCGTATTCTTTTTCGCTGATATCGGCGAAAGCTTTTCCGGAGATATCTCCGGTGGCTTCGCTCTCGAGGACGTCGGCCCACCAGATGGCGCCAAGCGTGAAAAAGGCACCGTACTCATAGGGAATATTGAAATACGGATCGGGCGGCGAGACGTTGGGTATGATGGTCACCAGGTGCGGGGGATGTTCCCGTGCCGCCCACCATTGCACCCATCCTAAATATGAGCCGCCGATCATGCCGACCTTCCCGTTTGACCAGGGTTGCACCGCCAGCCACTCGATGGCGTCATAGCCGTCCTGAGGTTCACTGAAAAATGGATTCCATTCGCCGGGTGAGGAAAACCGTCCCCGGCAATCCTGAACGGCGTAAACATAACCGCGACGGGAATAATATTTGGCCTCAAGTTCGTTCATCTCTTTTTTGTACGGGGTTCTCACCACGATCACCGGGAATTTCCCGTCGGCATCTGGGCGATAAATGTCGGTGGCCAGTTTGACACCGTCCCGCATCGGGACTTCAACATCCCTATCAACGATTATCTCATATTTCGGTTGCGAGAGAAGCGAATCAGGTTCTTCGATAATTCTCAGAGATTCATAGCCATCCCGAACGTAAGCCCCATGCTGTGACGGCACTTCACCCAAGCAGATGCGATTCTGCTCATCGACCCAGATTATGACATCGACTCCCGGCACGCCATACCGAAATCTCGTGAATTTCCGGTACTGACCCATGATCGATTTCTCGACCGCCTCGAGCATCTCCAGAGAACCGTCCATCACAACCGCCGGGACAATGAACAGCGGGAAAGTCTGTTTACCTCCCTGCTCCCGGTCGTAAGCCAGAACGGCCTGGCTCATCAGGGCCGGGCTGAAATTCTCAAAGAGTACCGTCCCCGGCCTGAGGGCGACAGAGTTGGTTTCGCCGCGCGCTGTGATTTCGACCGTATCGCCCTTGCGAACGGCCTCAACCGGCCCGAGGGCCGTTTCCATCGAAATCAAATCCCAGAAACCGTTTTCATCGACCGATATTTTCATCGAGGTTGCCACCGACTGCCCGGCCATGGACAGAGTATAATCACTCGTAAAGCCCCCATCGGCCTGCCACACGAATTGCCCCTGCACAAGAACTTCCTCGTTGACATAAAAGGTA
>CP070766.1:6450-10348 GCA_020345705.1 Candidatus Zixiibacteriota bacterium
AAAGCCATGAGACCGGCTTCCTTATGCGCCCGGTCTGATTCTTCAATATCTTCGGGCGTGATTGCCGGAAGCCTGCCCGGTCCGTCATTGTCCAGGTCTTTCGCCGATCCGCCTATTATCGAATCGCCCGAATTGCCGCATGACAGCAAGCAGGCAATCAGAGCCAACGCCGAAACAGAGAAAATAATTAATGCTCTCATCTCATCCCTCCAAGTAAGCATTCATCTGTTAGACGCCGACATAAAGATAGCTGTTTAACCTCTTCCGTCAACTTAATTCTCCGGCCTGTCGGCGGTTTCCGGCAACTGTTCAATTCTTATACATCTGCCGGAAAACGATATCCTTAACAAATCACCGGCCGGAAGCCGATAGCTATAAATAAGGCTTGCATTAGAATAGGCGGATATTTAACTTTGACACAGGGCGACAGAGTCGAGTCAACAATGCTGAAACTGAAACAGCTTTCACGAATGCTGCCTGACCTTTCCAGGCTGGAATTATCCCTTGGCGAAAAGGGATATAGCCGTATCACCGGCGTCGATGAAGCCGGCCGCGGGCCTCTGGCCGGTCCGGTCGTGGCTGCCGCGGTCATGATACCGCCGGGAGTTGTTATTCAAGGACTGGATGATTCCAAAAAGCTCTCGCCCGCACGGCGGGACGAGCTTTTCGACGAAATCGCCGCCTCCGGGGCGCAGTGCACTGTCGGTATTATAGACAACTACACCATTGACAGGATGAACATCCTTAAGGCCTCACTGATGGCCATGCGTAAGGCCGTCACTTCGCTGGGGCAGCCGCCCGACTTTGTGCTTGTTGACGGCAACTACACCATCCCCAATCTGGACATCCCGCAATTTGCGCTTGTGGCAGGGGACGCCATCTGCGCCAGCATTGCCGCGGCCTCTATTATCGCCAAGGTGACACGCGATCGCATCATGGACAAATACGAGGAGCTGTATCCCGAATTTTCGTTTTCGTGCCATCGAGGCTATCCAACCAGAAAGCACTTTGAGGAATTAAAAGAGTACGGCCCGACCGATATACACCGTCGGTCATTCCGCCCGGTCGAAGAGATTCTCAAACAATCGTCGCTTAAATTTTGATGTGAGTCATAAATCCAGAAAATCCTCCGGCGAAAAGGGGCACCAATACGAGCGAGAGGCCGAGAGGTTTCTTGAATCCAAAGGCTTTGAAATCCTTGAGAGAAATTACCGGGCCGGGCACAAGGAGATTGATCTGATTGTCCGCAAGGACAATACCGTTGTTTTCGTCGAGGTCAAGGGAAGCCGGACGAAGCGGTTCGGGCATCCCTCCGAGCGAGTCACGCGCAAAAAGCAGGACAACCTGATCGTCGCCGCCGAAAAATATATCATCGACAAAAATCTGAAAGACTGTGATTTCAGATTCGATCTGATTACCTTCCACTCCGGCCGACTCGAATATTATCCGGGCGCCTTCTCCAGGCCGAAATAGCCTTTATTTCTCTCGCCGGTAAGATCGACATCATCGGACAACCTCGAAACTTCCGCAATTAAAGGTCGTAATGTAGCATATGGCATATTTAGAGGATGCAAGCTGAGTTTTTTTTCACGGAGACCTTATCTGATTACAATAAGGGTCTGGCAATCAACAGGAAAGGTTAGCTATGAATGCAAGGATTTACCGCCAAATGCGTCGTTGCACTGTATTTATAACCCTGGCCGGGGTGCTGATAGCCGGAGCCGTGGCGGCTCAGGACGAATTCAAGCCCCAATTTCAACCGACAATGGTCGTGCAGAGAACGCCGGGGCCGATAGAAATCGACGGCGAACTTTACGATTCCGGTTGGCGAAATGCTTCCCGGGTCTCCAATTTTGCCGAGCGTCAGCCTGGCGACCAGACCAAGCCTCCGGTAGAAACGGAGGTTATCGTCCGATATGACAGGAACAGGCTTTACATCGCTTTCATCTGTCATGACGACCCGAACTACATCCGCGCCACTCTCTGCGACCGCGATCGATACAGCGGCGATGACAACATCGTCGTTGCCATCGACACCTACGGGGAAGCCGAATGGACCTATGAGTTCTTTGTAAATCCTTATGGTGTCCAGGGTGACCGGTTGTGGACAAGAAGCGGCGGTGAGGATGCAAGCTTTGATCTGGTCTGGGATGCGGCGGCAAAGATTACCGATTCCGGCTATCAGGTGGAGATGGCCGTTCCGTTCAGCAGCCTGCGATTCCCGAACGAGCCGGTCCAGACATGGAAGATTGATTTCTGGCGCAATCACCCGCGCGAAAGCCATCGCCAGTATTCCTGGGCGGCCAACGATCGTGACAATCCGTGCTGGGTCTGCCAGTTCGGGACCATCCGGGGGATTGCGGACGTGCAACCTGGAAAAGGAATTGAGATCCTGCCTTCGGTTGTCGCGTACCAGACGGGCGCTCTGTCAGGGGACGGCAGCACTGAGGCGCCGTTTGATTTCACAAACAACGACCCCGACACTGAGATATCTATCGGGGGCAAGTATTCCATAAGTTCCGACATCACCACAGAAGCGACCTACAATCCCGACTTCAGCCAGATTGAGGCCGACCCGTTGCAGATCGACGTCAACACCACCTTCGCTCTCTCCTATCCGGAGCGGCGCCCGTTCTTTCAGGAAGGCACTGACCTTTTCCGCACCTGGCTTCCGCTGGTTTACACGCGCTCCATCAATGACCCGCAATTCGCGGCCAAAACGACGGCGAGAATCGGCCGCACCTCGCTGGCTTACCTGGTCGCTCATGATGAAAACACGCCGATCATCCTTCCGTTCGAGGAAAGCAGCGCCATGCGGTCAACCGGCAGAAGCACGTCTAACATTCTAAGACTGAGATGGGGCTATGGCAGCGAATCATACATCGGCATGCTTCTGACCGATCGGCGGCTTGACGGCGGTGGTTCGGGGACAGTTTTAAGCGCTGATGGTGAGCAGCGGCTGTCCAGAAACTTCCGGGTCCAATGGCAGCTGGTTGCCGGCTATACAGATGAATCGAATGATTCGATGATTACCTATAATCCCTATGATACCCTGTTCAATTCCCGGAAGTTTTATAAAGACCACACTGCCGGTTACGACGGCGAATCATACTGGGGACATATGGTGACGCTGAATCTCGAAGAGCGCTCGCGCAATTTTAACTTCGACATAAGCTACATCGAGTTCAGCCCGACCTTCCGGGCTGATGTCGGATACATGCCCAGAAACAACCAGAGAGAGACTAACCTCTATGCCGCATACACATCCTACATCAACAACGATATTTTCGATCAGATTACCATGTTCTCACAGGCCGGAAGTATATGGAATTTCGATCGCAATCTCAAAGAGCAGTGGGTTACGCTCAATGCCGACATCATGCTCAAGGGACAGACCAATATTCATCCGCAGATACTCAGGGGCGTTGAAAGATTCCACGACTCGTGGTTTGACAACATCTGGAGTGTTCATTTCTGCGCCCACAGCAAATTCAGTGATATACTCGGTGCATCTACGGGAATCAATTACGGCAACCGGATTGTACGGTTTGAGAACCCGGTCATGGGAAGAGAAACGTCTATGCACGGATCACTGGAGCTCAAGCCGGTCGATCGCCTGACAATCGAGCCCATGATTGAGTACGTTAAGAGCGACAACATTAATGACGGTGAAGAGCTGTTTGAAGTCTATATCACCAGCACCCGACTGAATTATCAAATCACTCGTGAGCTTTCGTTGAGAGTTCTGTTCCAGTATGACGATTACTACAAAACGGTCGATTTCGACCCGCTGCTGACATATCGGCTTAATGCCTTCTCACTCTTTTACATCGGTTCGGCATATGACTATGAAGAGTACAACAACATTGGCCCTGACGGCACCGGCTCAGCCAACAAG
>CP070766.1:10448-14185 GCA_020345705.1 Candidatus Zixiibacteriota bacterium
CTGCAGGGGATTGGGCAGATTCGGACAATTGTCGCACGCATCCCCACTCCCGTCACCATCCGTATCATTCTGGGCGGAGTTGGCGATGCTCGGACAGTTGTCATTGAAGAAATAAACACCGTCGCCGTCGGTGTCGATTGTATCCAGGCTCTGGACCCGGAGATAGACATTATCGCCTCTGGTCAGTTCATATTCGTAGATGACTTTGCTTCCGCCGTCACCGATGTCGGCCGTTCGGTACTCCTCGACCACGAGTTCATAGACGCCGCTTATCGCTTCTGTGGACGACCAGTGCGCCCCGCCGTCGTCTGTGCGGCAGGCATGGAGAACGTTGCCGCTCACGAAGGTGCAGACGAAACTCTCGCCCCCGACATGAGAGACCTCAGGGAAGTTCTCCGGCCCGACCGAGGCGGCAACCACGCTCAGGTTTGTCAGATTGCTGAGATCACCGTCGTCGGTATGCCAGCAGACAATATCAACATTGCCGGGCATACTGTCGTTGTATGTGGCGGCCACGACAACCACGTTGTTATTGTCCGCCGCCACGACCGGATAAATGATATGCTGGTCGGGATCGGCGAAGTTCTTCTCAAGAGCAACCGATCCGGAATCCCAGACGCCGAATATATCCTGCCGGACGATCAGTTTGATCTGGTCTTCCTGCCAGTCGTACCGATCGTAAACGGCATATGTCTTCCCGATCACGTGATCAATATCGGCCGATGTGGTTCGGCAGCTGTCATGATCGGGCAAATAACTTATATATGTATAGCCGAGGGAATTCAGCTGATAGAAAATGTGAGGGACATCATACATGTTATAGCTTGTATCCGGAGGATAATCCCGGCTTGCAATCGCCGAAACAAAACCCCAGTTCCATGATTCCCGACCGTTGTCACAGGCAATTTCCACCATCTTTATGCCGTGCCAGCCCTGCGAAGCATAAGAGGCCCATACTCCGCCCCAGGTGCCCCCATCCATCGGATCGGGAAATGTCATCTTAACAAACGCCGCCCCGTTTTCAAATTCGGGATATGTCATGAAAGTCCCGTAGAACAGGGTTCCGCTCCCCCAGTAATCTGCCGAAGGATAAGTGGACCCGTCCGGCGTTACCCAACAGCATTCAGTCCAGGTGGCGCCGTCATCGTCCGAACCGTTCCATGACAGCAGACCGTCCGGCAATTCTGTGTAAATTTCCTCGTATCCCTTGAGAAGATGACCGTCCCCGGCGTCGCCCAGTGCGGGATGAAGGCGTTTTTCCAGGGCTGATAGCCTCGGCTGCTCGTCGCCGGATGAGACACCGGACGACTGAATCGTCTCGATATCGGAGAATTTCACGCTCTCGGCGCGAAAAGGCACTGTCTCCGGATTGACTGACAAGATCTTTGTCCGAATCTGAGCGGCGGAATACTGCTGGGAACCGTCCGAAGGCCCAGCACCGGCCGCATACGGCAGGCAGAACAAAAGACTGAATACTATGAACCCTTTGACGAATTCAATCGAAATCATGTTGTGTCCCTCGTTTTGACTTTTCAGTCCGACATCCAAGAGTATATGTCGACCCGAAATGATTGGAGTATTTTATAACAATATAAAATGCTCAATCGGCTTGTCAATTGATTTCGAGCCGGGTCCAGGCCGTTTCGGCAGATTGACTTACAGCGAGTGGATGTGCCCGGACTGCGAACGGTTGATACCGTCCTGAATATTTATCCGGAAGAATCCGGCTTTATTTCTCAATTGGGCACAATGGTTCCGGACCGTTCTTGTAGAGATACCTCAAAAGATCAGAGACGTCAAGGATGTCGACGTTCCCCGAGCTGTTTACATCGGCTATCTCAATGGGTTCAGGAGGCGAACCGGAAGCATACAGATACTTGATTATATAACTGGCATCGAGAATATTCACGACACGGTTTCCGTCTGCATCGCCGCAGATCAGCTCGCACATATCACCCACGCCGTCGCTGTCGCTGTCAAGCTGGCCGGGATTCCATACATAAGGGCAGTTGTCACAGCCGAAACCGAGGCTGTCCCCGTCCGGGTCGAATCTGGCCGGCTGATCCGGCGCCCATTCGGATCGGTTATAGCTGCCATCCTGAGCCTGGACCGACCAGTAAAAATCGCAATACTGATTCATGTCAAGATAAAGGGTCCAGCTTTCGTTGTGCTCCGTGTTGGGATACCAGCCGGGCGTTGCCCCGGACATTAATTCGTTGCCCCCGGCGGTCGCACCCAGGCGTAAATTATATTTCAGCAGGGCTTCCGGGGTAACATCATCAGTCGAGGGATCCCACGTAAATGTAAGCGATGTCTCGGTAAACACGGTCGTCAATCCGCCCGGCGCGGACGGCGGCAGATTGGGCGAAGAGGCCAGCGTATTGTAATAGACGTAGCCGTCGCAGTCGGCCATGTCGAGGTAACCGTCATCATTCAAATCACCGAGGGCCGTCCACAGTGCCCACGTCTCTTCAGCGTCAATTAGGCCTCCATCCCCGTCGTTGAGATACTTCGGGGCGACATCGTCGTCTCCATCATTGTCAATATCAGCCGATTTGTGGCAGATGAAATCTCCCGGTTCTCCGATTGGCTCGCCAAGCTGCTGATATTCCTCCGAACCGATGTTGATATACAGGTATACCTTGCTGCTCAGATATTCAAGAACCAGGGCATCAA
Organism: Candidatus Zixiibacteriota bacterium; assembly: GCA_020345705.1. Classification (GTDB taxonomy): domain Bacteria; phylum Zixibacteria; class MSB-5A5; order GN15; family PGXB01. The sequence goes on from CP070766.1 coordinate 13,125, forward strand.
GAAGACCGTCGCCGTTCAAATCCGTAAGAGTATTCCACGGGTAGCCGCGACTGTACGTGTCAACGAACCAGACTGCAAAATCGAAATCCCGATTTCCCAGGTTCTTAAAAATGCCCGGGGAGCTGGCATTGTTGGACCAGAATAAATCGAAATCCCCATCGTTATCGAAATCACCGACGTCAACATCTTTTGATAAACCGTACGGCTTTACATCTTCGACATAAAAACTGCCGTCGCCGTTATTCCACAGGATATTCGCGGGATAGTAATAACTGTGTCCATTGACGACGATATCAACGAAACCGTCATTGTCAAGGTCGCGGGCCCGCCCGCCATAGACATTACCGGGCGAGACATCATACGCCGAGTCGTACGAAAAACGGCCGGTCCCATCATTCAAGTAAATGGTGACGTAATCACCCTTGCAGTTAATGTAGTCAAGATCACCGTCGTTATCAAGATCCTGGACATCATTACTGCCCGGCCTGATCGAAAGAGAATCATGAGCCGTGAAATTGCCATTGCCGTCATTGACATAAACGGCATCGGCGATTATGTCCTTCAATCCATCGCCGTTCAGATCGGCGACAAGATTGTTGCAATCGCCGCCGACATAGGTATCAGACCTCGAAAATATCTGAGCGTTGGCCTCTAAAAGGATGACAAGCGAGATTAGCCAGAACAGAGTCGACACTTTAATCAATCGCTTCATAGTCCCCCCTGACAAGAATTCATGTTCACGTTAATACCTCATAACTACGTTCAAAAAAAACGCAGTGGTCGTCGGTTCGGGTAGCGGGGTTTTGAGGCCGTTAAAATGCCGCCTCCGATTGCGGTCTTTATCGTCAGACGTCAAAGACGCCCTGGCGTGGAATGATATCATTACCATCATTTATTATTTTAGCGCTAACTCATTAATGTTGGATTTTGCCCTTCCCAACAAGCAGTTTTCCGCCACCATTAATTACGCAGGCCGAGCTTTGCGGGTTTCACGTATTTATCCCCCCGGATAAACCGGCGGAAGAAGAAGTTTTCTATCTGATAAGAGCAGATGCCCGGCC
>CP070766.1:14285-17479 GCA_020345705.1 Candidatus Zixiibacteriota bacterium
GCCCAGAGAACTGAGGTCCGCGCCAACATAGGCCATATTTGTCGGCAGCTCTTCATAAGGAATGACAACACTTCCCAGCTCTATGTGAGGAAGGCCGAAACCGTCATCGCTGTAGACAGTTACCTTGATATCCGGGGTGCCGGTGATAGGCGGGGGATATACCCCAATCCAGGCGGTCAGTAGAGTGCAGTCAAACGCCTCATGAGACATGAACCGCATGCCGAATTCGGGTATATCGGAGGGGTGCGGAACCTGCCAGTAATAATATGCTTGACCGCCGGAGTAGTCGATAAATTCGCAGAAATAGTCCGGCGGCAAAAGAGTCATCGGCGTCGCCAGCTTGCCGGCCTCGGGCATTTGCATTTTGGATTCGAGCGACTTGTGCTCAATCGGCCGCAGGTCTTGAAATCTGGAAGCATCGGGATTAATCTTCGGGATGGGATTGAGCACCCTATCCGAAATCTGATCGGCGGCAAAGATGGAAACACTGAAAACCATCAAAACAGCTATAGATAATATCAGGTGACTTATCCTGTGAGGCATCTTTATCTCTCCTTATTAAGGCTAAATCGGACAGTATCTTATTCTTTGCATCTATGATGACGCTCTTTTTTGCACGCTTTTCAGATAAACTCTAAAGAAAGGGCAAATGGACCCCGGCGACGTCTTGCACAGGGCATTACAAGAGATAATCTTCAATCCCATCTTGTCCCTCCGTGGAAAGTAAAATACGATGGAAGACAGGCGCAACAATTTGAATCTCATATATAATGTACGCCTTTTCTGTCGATTGTCAAGTAATTTAGTTATGCAAACGTATACAATGCAATCTTTTAAGCTGTTATTATCCATTATAGTTCCTTCATACGGGGACGGCCTCTTTTCCATATTCACTCCGACGGCAGAAACGTAATATTGGCGCGGCATTTCCGCGCCTCCAACGCCTTGCGGGAAAGGCGAAGATTTTGTATCTTGTCGGCCGTGTTAACCCTGATTTCGACAACTCGAAGGATAGGAAGTTTTGCCCGGATGTATAGAGCAAACGAGATTAGTAACAAATGAAGTGGAGGAATGATATATGAAAGCCCTCGTTTTTGGTGGCTCAGGAAAAATCGGTTCGGCAGTGGCGTGGGACCTGGCCAAAGATGAGCAAGTCGAAGCCATCGGAATAACCGGCCGACACATAGAGACCCTGGAAAAAGTAAAACAATGGATCGGCAGTGACAAAATCGTCCCGCATGTTCTGGACGTCAACGACAAGGACGCCGCTATCAAGCTGATGAAGCAGTATGATGCCGGCGCCATCGCCCTTCCCGACCGAAGAACCAGCTACCGGATGATTCAATTCGCCATCGAGGCCGGCCTCCATATCGTTGATATGCTCGAGGAATACCACCGGCGTCCCGACGCTTACGAGACCGAGGGCCTGGAACTTCCCGAGGGAATGAGTCTCAACGAGTATGGCGACTGGCTGCATGAGACGGCCATCAAGAACGGAGTGACTTTTATCGACGGCATGGGTTTCGCCCCCGGGCTGAGCAACGTGACGGTCGGCGAGGCCATTAGAAAGATGGATAAGGCCGATTCCGCGGTGGCCCGGGTCGGCGGCATCCCCGCTAAGGAATTCGCCGTCAAACACCCCTTGAGATATATGATTACCTGGGCCTTTGAGCATGTTCTGCGCGAATACATGATCGACCTCTACGTGAAGAAGGACGGTAAAGTGGTTGAAGTGCCTGCCATTGGTGACCGGGAGACCTTCCAGTTCGACAAATTCGGCAAGAGCGAAACTCTCCAGTGCGCCGTCACGCCCGGTATGCCCAGCTTCATTTATTCACGGCCGGATCTGAAGGATTTCGCCGAGAAAACCGTCCGCTGGCCGGGTCACTGGGACGGTGTCGATACTCTGAAAGAGTGCGGTCTGCTTGATATTGAGCCGCATGATTTCGAGGGGACGAAAATCGTTCCGCGCAAATTCCTCCTCTCGATGATTACCCCCCGACTGCAGGCAAAAGAAGGCGAGTCCGACGTTTGCGTCATGTATAACACGACTATCGGAACCAAAAACGGCGAGCCGATCAAGACCGAGCACTTCATGTGGGACGTCGCGGACACCGAAAACGGCATCTCATCCATGATGCGGGTTACCGGCTTCCCGGTGGCCATCGCCGTCAAGCTGATTCTCGAGGGATTAATCCCGGAGAAGGGCATTGTTCCTCCCGAAGATTGTATCAAGGGCGTGGTCTATGATCGGTTTCTGGAGGAACTCAAGAAGAGAAACATAAATATACTGGAAGTCTCAGAGTAATCATAAGCGGCGCGGCAGGGTCGCTGTGACGCTGCCGCCTGACTTCTTTCAGGTTCGATTCATCCATCAGGCGTGCACATCCGGCTGGCGGCCCCTTCTCTCCTCAAAATTCATCTTATTCGATTCAACAAAATACTTGACAAGAATACCCCTGAGACATTAAATAAGATGGGCTGTCCTCCATCGCTCAGATCGGACACCGCGATAGTTATATATCAAGTTGTTTCGGAAAGCTGTAGTAGAAGACAAAATTACGGCACATGTACCTGATCATTGAGAAAGGCCGGGGAGTCACTCCTCCGCTTCTCTCAAGAGGGGGGAAGTCAAATCAGGTACATGTGCCTTTTCGTTCAGAGATACCGGCGACAATGTGCTCTTTCGCCGGTTGCGATGCTTGCTCTACTCAAATCGTCGAGCCTTTACCGCCGTGCTCATTGAGGACGGCCTTCTCTAAAAGACTCCCTCCTCACTAAAGAGACTTTTGCATCTATTATTAGAACTTCCGCAACTTACTCGACCGTGAGAAAAACGCATATGAACACATTCTCCTGCCACATAAAGAAAGCATTATACGCAAGAAAGGTCAATAAGGGGTAATTACGTATTTCTTACGTATCCCGTTGGAACGGATGAGACCTCAGGTATGTCGCCAGGTTTACCCTTTGGTTGGTTATTCCCAGCTTTCTTCTGATTTGCTCTCGATGCTTATGGACGGTCAGCAATGACAGATTGAGTTTTCGCCAAAACGGTGAGCGAGCCGTACCAGCACTTTCTGACTCCCAGAACGGGGCGATTGATAACCCGACGCCAAGAGCGGTCTACTGGTGTCGGAACTGCGATGTACCATTGATCTCTCCGACCTGTGACATCTGTAGTAGCACTGGAA
>CP070766.1:17579-26522 GCA_020345705.1 Candidatus Zixiibacteriota bacterium
ATTTTTCCTTTTCTTGAGCCAGGACGGCTCGATTGTGGCTCTCTCGATGCTTCACCTCCGACTCTGCCTGCTCGCGGGCGGCGTGGTTGGTCTCTTTTTGATTTTTACTGGATATTTCACGGCATTGCTGACGTCACTCAATGGCCAGTTGGTGAGCATGGAACGATTCAGATTTCTGATGATATTTCTAACCATTGCTGTGGTTTTGCGGGTTGCCATTGTGCTGTTTTTTCCGTTCCGGCTGTGGATTGATCATCTGGTGTATGACGAACTTTCGTGGCATTGGGCCAGCGTGGGCGGTTACTATGTTGGCGATTTTCCGACCGCCTACCGCCCCCACGGCTATCCGTTCTTTCTATCCAGATTATATGTTCTTTTCGGCCACCACCCGCAGTTGAGTGCGATCGCCAACGTTTTTTTCAGCCTGGCCATAATTTGTCTGAGCTATCTGCTTGTCAGGAAAGTCTGGTCGGAGAGTGTCGCCCGCTGGACGATGCTAATTCTGATTTTTTTCCCCAGCCAGCTATTGTTCGTGAACCTGCCAGCTTCGGAACCGATGTTTACGATGCTTCTGCTCATGTCAATACTGGCCTTTATAACGGCCGCAAAACCATTGAAAAGCAAATGGTTTTACGCATTTTCAGGCGGGATTCTTCTGGGCCTGGCAACATTGACCCGGACCCTGACAATAATTTATTTGATTGTCCCGGCCATATACTGGTTTCTGCAGACAAGAAGCATCAAACGGGCCGCCATAAACAGCCTCATGGCTGCGATTGGTCTGGCGCTTGTGGTCACACCGTGGATGCTCAGAAATTATCATCAAAAAGGGAAATTCACCATTTCTACCAATGCCGGTATTAACCTGCTGATCGGTAACCAGCCGGGTTCGGGTATGGGGTGGAACCAGCCGGTGACCGAGGAGTTCGCGATAGATGACCCCCGGCAGGAGACTTATGTTGACAGCGCCGCCCGGCAGCGAGCCTGGGAGTATATCAAAGGCGACCCGCTTGCCTTTCTCAAGCGGGGAGTCCTGAAGGTCTTATATTTTTATGCCGTTGACATGGAAGGACTTGGCTACGAGCTAGGTCAAAGGGCGGCCGAGAACCGAACGGACAGGTACGTCTATTGCGCTTTTATAACCGAAGCTTATTATCTGACGGCACTGGCTTTCGGCCTGTTCGGGATTTTCGGCGTATATATCGCCAGTTCGCGCCTTCGCCGACCGGAAGGCTTTATTCTCTGGGCCACGATTCTGATATGGACGGCGGTCCATTTCGTATTCTTTGGCGATGGTCGTTTCCACTTTCCCATTATCCCCATGATTTCCGCCTTTGCTGCGCTTTATATAGAATATCTCGTCGATCCGTTACGCCGGAGGGGGCACACGACCTGAGGCTGCAGCTACCCGCCTAAACAGAGCATCCGGCCTGTAGCCGAAGACCAAGACCGCAGAATTTAATTTGACTGTGATTATCCTATTTCTTCTTGACAAAGACATCTGATCGGGATATCTTACTGTTAGCTGGGAATCCTCGCGACAGCATCCTTGATATTCATTCCCATCAACTATTGACACGGCACCCTATTTTAGGAGCTAAAGGTGTACCTGCGCTACATCTGCCCTAAGCGGATACGTCCGCCCCCGAGCGGATTACTCAAGGATTATATTTATCTGTACAGCTTTGGATACTTAGTAATTCAAGGAGGAAAACATGTTATTCAATATCAAACGTCTCGCTTTTGTCTTGCCTTTTGTCTTCTTGCTTTTTGCCTGGAATTTTGCCTTCGCCGACGTCATGGAAACGATTGACGGGCGTCTGCATTTCCAGACCGGCAGCAATGATTTGTTTCTGCCCGGCTCGACCAGCGACCCGGAATTATACGAAATAATCGAGATCCCGTTCTGGATGAAATTCATAAACGGGCCGGTCCCGCCGGGAACCATAACATATATCGAGGTCAACTTCGCTTACAACGATGCCAACTGGGAATATGTAGGCTTTGAGAAAACTGATGACTGGCCGGGAGACCTTGAGTGTGTCGACTGCGGAGATGGGCACATAACGCTCGAATTCACAGGTCAGGGAGCGCCGCCGAGCCTTGCCCTGAAGAAGTATGCCAACATCAAGTTTCGGGCCCGGTGCATCCCGGGCGGCTGGTGGTGGGAGTACTTTCAGTTCGACGGCATTGCCGACAATTTCGCAAACGTGACGGAGATCATCGAAGGTATTCCTTACACCACCAAGTTCCGGGCCGAGCCGAGATACAACGGTTTTCTGATGCCCACGTATTTCAAGCACATTTATACGGCGGCAGACGTTGAAGCAGGCATCGGGGAAGAAGTTATCGTTCCGGTTACCGCCGAGACAAACTTCCGGATATTCTCATTCAATCACTTCATCGAATTCGATCCGACCAAACTGGAGTTTGTCGATGGCTGGTTCAACAATTCGATTTTCGCGGACCCATGCGGTGCATGCAGCTTTGTCGAAGGTCCGGATGGAGTTGTCGAAGTCTATCTCGTCAACCAGAATCAGGATTATCCCTACTCCTGGGTAAATGAGCTTCCGGAAGGCACAGAAGTGTACTACCTGAAATTCAAAATCATAGCCACCGAAGATAACCAGACAATACCCGTTAATTTTGCCGGTGCCGGCAATATCGACAGCGCCTGGACGGAATGGAGACTTGCCGACGACCCATGTGAGATATTCGACGCTACCAATAATCCCCCTCCGGCAAATAACGGATCGATAACCATACCTGAGTACACCGCCGAATACTATGTGGAACTGGACGGCGGGGCTATCAGCAAGACGGGTGGAATCCAGGCGATTTCTTACACGATGTCGATGCAGAATACCTTCCCGGCCGGCGACTGGACAAGCGGGCCCGACGATGGTGATATTCATTCTGTGTTCCAGCTGCCTTCGTCCTATACCACCCGGCCGGTCGCGGAGATCACCGACTCGCTTGATTTCGGCACCGATACCTATCAGAACGGCTCACCCATCCAGTATATGTTTCAGAATTATAACAGCCAGCTCCCCGGTAACTTCTGGCCGCCCCGCGAAAATCTCGAACCTATGGTGACTCTTAATTACTACTTCGACGAGAGCCTGTTCGAAATTGACTATGATAATCGGACGTTGGACTTCGATATTATCGACGAGTATGTAGATGCGACCCACGACTGGCACACGTTTGTCGAGGATACGACCGGGACAATCGCCGCCAACTCTTCGAACGGCAAGTTGACCTGGACGGTGGTTCCCACCAAGGTCAATATGGGCGAATTCAAGGTTCCTTATGCCTCGAGCTCAGGTTCGATTATTTACCAGAATCTGTATATTAGATCCAACTTCGACATCGGCCCGTTTTCGGTAAAAGTACACGTGAATAATAATTTCAAGATATCTACGCTGACACCATACAACGGCGCTTCGTCTGAAAAACTTGATAATAGCACCTGGAGAGTGTATTTCGATGGTTCTTACTTCCATGATGCAACTGAAGATGCTCAGCTGCAGATCGGCAGGCTGAAAATATACATCTATTGTCCAAGTTCCGCAAAAGTGGGTGAGTCCGGTCCGGTCGATCCCGGCCAGCCCGGCCCTGGCGGCGATCCGTATCCTGTCACCGCCCACGTGTCATTTTCAGAGGCTTACATACACGATGACTCCGATTATGATCATTTCGTCGATCTGGAAGAGAATAACGTCCGTGGCATATGCTACCCATATGTTGAACCTGAGGAGGAGATACTCGAGAAGGGCAGTCCCGGGAGTCTGCCGTCTGAATTCACCCTGTATCCGAATCGACCCAATCCGTTTAACCCGGCTACGGGCATTGCCTACGACGTCCCCGTCGCGACTCACGTCAGAATCGAGGTCTTCAACGTTCTCGGGCAGAGGGTCACCACCCTGGTCGATGAATACAAAGCACCCGGACGCTATGAGACGGTATGGAACGGGACCGATGAAAGCGGTTCACGCGTGTCCTCGGGGATCTATCTGTACAGTATGCAGGCCGACAAATTCACACAGACCAAGAAAATGCTGCTTATGAAGTGATATCCGGGACCATTTAGCAGCGTGGCAATGTCGGGCATCACTGTGTATCGACATCGGCGGCCTGACATTCGAGAATGCGGCGGTCGGGTGCAGACTGTCAACAGCTACATCCGACCGCATCGTTTCAATACCCGACACCCGGTCTACGAGGATTTTTGATAGTTCGCTGAGGGTGTCAAATACGCCCTGTCTTCACGGTCAAGTTGAAGGGAGGCATTGTGCTTTTTCTCGTACCATTTCGCGAAAGGGCACGCTCACCACCTGGCGCACGTCGGATGCAATTCGGGAACCTCATATCTTTGAATTCAAACCTTTAAGGAGGAGAGTATGTTAACCAAGATGAAATTATCGTTAACGCCGTTGATATTGCTGGTCCTGCTTCTTCCGGGAGGAGAAATATGCGCCGACTCTCAGGAGATAATTGACGGACGTATTTATTACGGCCTGGGCCAGACGTGCGTTGTTTTTCCCGGTCTTTCCAGCTATCCCAGTTCCGAGGTGGCTCATATTCCCTTCGTCATGAAATTCATCAACGGCGACCCGCCATCCGGCGAGGTGACGTCGGTCGTGGCCAACTTCTCATACGAGGCGGACAAGTGGACGGTCCTCAGCATCGATAAAACCGACTGGCCGGGGGAAATGGATTATGTTCTTGACGAGACCGAGGGTCACATTACGCTGATTTTCACCGGGGAGGGTCTTACACCGTCAACATATCCCTACACCTGCGCGACCATCAACTACCAGGCCAAGTGCCAGACCACCAACCACCTCGATTACTCCTACCTTGTCTTCGATGAGGACCCGCTCGACAATTACGTAATCGTCACCGACACCACCGCCGGCCATTTCACCAGCGATTGGTACACCGCTTTTCAAACATTGGCCGGCCACCTGATACCCAACTGGGTCTATCATATGTACTGGATGGATGAAGACGTTGAAGCCAACATCGGCGACCTGGTAACTCTCACCGTCGAGGCCAACGACAACTTCAGAAAATTCTCGCTCAACCATTTTATCGACTACGACCACAGCAAGCTGGAATTCGTTGAGTGCCAGTTCAATGAAGATATCTTCGTTAACACCGATCAGTACTGCTATGTTACCCAGACTGGAGACAGCCCCATTGAGATTTATCTGGTCAACGAATGCGTTGACTGGCCGAACTGCTTCCTCACCGAATTTTTCTACGGCACGGAGGTATACTACCTCACCTTCAGGGTTCTCGCCGCTGCGGAAAACGAAATCCCGATTTCCTTCATGAGTGGCAGCTGTTTTGACAGCACCTGGACCATCTGGCGGGAAAGCGGTGAGGGATGCGCCATCCTGGACAGCACTCTTAATCCGCCCGCTACAACTAATGGTTCGATTATCGTAAATCCGCTTTCGGTGACTCTGCGCACCGACTGCGGCCTGGACTATATCACAAAAACCGGCGCCGGGATCCAGGAGATTACCTTCGCAACTCTGATGAGCAACACAGCTGCGGTCGGTGACTACTCGAATCTCAACGACAACGGTGGCATAGATTATGTTCTCGACGTACCCTCGTGCCTGTCATACGGCAACCTTGACGAAAAAACGGATTCCCTCGATTTCCACAGCGATGCCTATAATAATGACGGCACCATCCTGTATGTGTATCAGCAATATAAATCGGGAATGCCCGGCAATTTCTGGCCGGGACGCACCGCCCTCGACTCACTGGTGGCCCTCAATCTCTATTTCAATGAGAATACCTATGTACCCTCGTATGAGGACCGGGAGGTTGCTCTTGAGATTCTTAATGAATACGTTGACGGCAACCACGACTGGTCGACCTTCGTCGAGGATACTACCGGCACGGATCGCGCCACCATCACCAACGGCATGTTGACTACGGATTGCGTTCCGACCGAAATCAAGATGGGTGAGTACTTCTGCCGCTTTAACGCCAGCTCGAGTGATCTGGTGGACCAGAACATTTATATCAGGGCTAATTACGATATCGGACAGTTCTCCGTAACGGTCAGTGTTGATAATGATTTCTGCGTCAACAACGTTCATCTCGAAAGCGGCGTCAGCGGCGAGGAAATCAGCAGTAACAGTTACCGGCTGTACAACACTGCCGCATTTTTCCACGAGGCCACCCAAGATGACTCGGTTCTTATCGCCACCATGACGTATGGCCTGCCCGAAGGATGCGAACCCCTGATGCTTTATTTCGCCAGTGTCTATTTCTCCAATGCTTATATGTACGACTCTGCCGCACAGGATGATCAGTTTGTCGCCCTATCACCCGCCGGTGTCAGGGGAAGATGCATGACGGGGTCCGCCTGCGAACTTTTCTGCAACGACCCGACCGATGCATCCGACGATATAGGCCAGAGCGTTCTTCCGTCCGAGTTTGAGCTCTATGCCAACCGTCCCAATCCTTTCAATCCACGGACGGTAATTGCTTATGACGTACCCGTTGCCTCACACGTTCGCATTGAGGTCATCAACATTCTCGGCCGGGGAGTCAAAGTCCTGGTTGACGAGCAGATGACGCCCGGACGGTACGAGACCGTATGGGATGGAACCGACGAGTCCGGCGCCCGCGCCGCGTCGGGAATTTACCTGTACAAGATGAAGGCCGGAGATTTCACACGCTCCCGGAAAATGATGCTGATGAAATAACGATTCATTGAAGCGTGCCGCACGGGCGCGGACACATCGCGAAACGGTCGGGTATCGACCCGACCGTTTCTATTTTGATCCAGCGTAACCGGACGACAACCTTCAGAATTCGTACTCCAGGCCGAAGATGGGTAGAATGCTCATCTGGTACATCGGTTTTTTCTCCCTGAGAACGCCATCGTAATAGTAACCGGCCACATTTTTTCTGTCGTACAAATTCCAGATGCTGAAGAAAACGGCCAGGTTGGAGCGCCTGAAGTTGAAACGGCGGTCAACGCGAAGCGACAGGGAATGATAGACGGGTGTGCGGGCGGCGCCGATCCGCTCCAGGTCATATAATCCCTGGTCGTACTCCCTTGAAAGAGCGGTGTCAAACGGCGTGTATGGTCTCCCGCCGGCAAACTCCCAGCGGAGGCTGAACTCCCATTTTTCATTCGGCCGATAGCCGCCCTCCGCTAGGGCGACGACTACGTTATCGGTCACACGATTATGCCAGGCGCCCTCATAGTCCCGGTACCTGGCCCTGAAAAATGACGCCCCGATTAATCCATAGTACTTGCGCGACAACTTTTTCTGAAGAACGGCTTCAATGCCGCGAGAATATGCCTTTCCGCCTCCCGAAAGATTTTTATGCCCCAGCGGAAAACCGTAGTATTCAATCAGCTCATCAATGATAAACAGGGGCGCCTGCTTTTTGTCCATCGGGAAATCGCGATACTCCTTGTCATAGACCTCCAGTGTCAATCTGACATCCTCGGCCAGCAGATGACTTACCCCGAGAATAACATGATAGGCGTACGGATCACCGAGATCCACGGAGGTGCTGTCCTGAACCAGAATCATCAATGGAAGATTCTGGTAGTAAATTCCGGTGGCGCCGTTGACCGAGGTTCTCCGGCCGATTTCCCAGGAGAACGAAAGTCGCGGAGAGACGTTATGGTTGCCGTTGTATGAATAATAGTCTGACCTGATGCCGGGAGTGACCGCCAGCCGGTCAAAGACCTGAATGACAGCGCTGACAAAGACACCTATTTTATTGTTGGATTCCTTGCGCGCTATAGATAATGAGGGCCAGCGATATCCCAGTGGGTCGGTCCAGGGGCCATAGTAATAGTCGAGATCGGAAAGGGCGCGCTTGAAGACGAGCCCGAAGTCGATTCGGAATGATTCGGAGAACCGGTATCGATTCGTATTTCTCAGAAGAAGCGATCTGTCACGTGAATCGTCGGTGTAGTGCGCTAAATCGGTTTTTGCCCAGATACTGTTATACCTGTAAACCGTGCGGGAAAAGACGGCAGAGACGTCCGAATAACCGCGCGTATTCCAGAGACACCGCCATTTCAACCCGGCCGCCCATTCGGATGTATGGACATCACCGTAATAGTCCGTCCCGATGACGTCGGCGATTTTCCTGGAAATGACGACAGAACTGCTTCCGCCAAGACCGGTCACGGTCAGCCGGCTGTTCGGCGATACGTCATAGTCCAGCCGTGCATGAAAATCCCAATGCCGCGGGGCAATATCGGTCTGCAGGATATCCATGAGAAGGTCAAGAAATCCTTTGCGCCCGGAAACCAGCCAGGAACCTTTTCCTTTCGCGAGCGGCCCCTCTACCGTCAGACCGGTCCCGCTGACGTCCAGCGCCACCTGGCCGTCGAATTCCTGGCGGTTTCCCTCGCGGGTGACGATACTCATAAACGACGAAAGCCGGTCACCATACTCCGCGGGAAAGCCGCCGGTGTGAAAGCTGAGCTCCTGAATCAGATCGACGTTCAACAGTCCGACAACACCGCCCGAGGAACCGGGCGCCATATAATGATTAATGCTGTGCACCTCGATACCATCGACGATGTAACCGTTCTCGATGGGATTGCCGCCGCGCACGGCCATGTTGTTAAAGCGGTCATCATAACGGGATACGCTGGGGAGACTGCCGACCACCCGGCTGACGTCGGTTGAAATCCCGGGAGACCTGCGAATCTCCGGCGCCGAGAAGCTGAGCGAGCTGGTCGGATGCCTGTCCTGCAGCGGGAAATAACTCGAAGTAACTCTGATGCCCTTTCCCGGAATGGCGGCCATCTTGAGCGCCGTTTTGACCGATACAATGCGCCCCGGTCTGACGATGACATCGGCCTTCAGGAGAGATTGATAGCCGATATGACTGAACCGCAGAGAGTAATTGCCGACCGGAAGATCAGCAATAAGA
>CP070766.1:26622-32249 GCA_020345705.1 Candidatus Zixiibacteriota bacterium
CCGGAAGCCGTCACCGGTTCGACCCGGATGAAATCGGGCACGGCCCAGAAGATGACTTTGAACATGATCACGACGACGGCCATGGTGCTTCTGGGCAAGACGTACGGGAACCTGATGATTGACCTTCAGGCCCGCTCGGAGAAACTAGCCGCTCGCTCAAGAAAAATTCTGATGGAATTTCTCGGCCTCGACTATGACGAAGCCGACCGGCTGCTTGAGTCGGCCGGCGGCTCGGTCAAAACGGCCATTGTCATGAAAAAGCTCTCGGTGGACAGAGCCGCGGCGGAAAAAAGGCTTCAGAAAGCCAACGGCTTCTTGAAGAGAGTGATCGAGTGAATAATTACCGTTTTATAGAGGCACAGGCGCGGGACTGTCGCTCTATTTCGATTTGGAGTGCCGTTATCGGTAATTGGCACAGGGATCGGGGCCGTTCTTGTAGAGGGCAATGACATTCCCGTCGCCATTGGCGTCACTGCAGATGTACGACTGTATCTCCTCGAACTTGATCACATAAGAGTCTTTGCCGGCGGAGCATACTCTGTTGACGCGCCATGAATCACCCCTTAATTTAGACCCCATCTGTTACGCAATCACAGCGTATCTCATAAGAAAGAATGGGAAAGGATAATGAAATGAGAAAAGCAATCCGGGCTTTACTGATGCCCCTGGCAGTCTGTCTGACGTTTCTGCCGACAAGCGGAGAAACGGACGCAGAAGGAGCAGCTGGCGTCAAAGATGAGATTATTCAAAAAGCCAAGGAGTTGATCCGGGCTCGCGACACCATAAAGGCTACGGAATTGATTAACGGCCTGGACAGCCCAGAGGAAGCAGCGCAGCTGTACTCTGACCTGACCGGGGATTTCTACTGGAAAGAACGTTCTCTTCCGAATACCGTGACAGTTGCCCGCGCCGGCCTCGATTATTGCCTGACCAAAGCGGACGAAATACAGGAAAGCAATCCCGACGTTGCTCGTGATTTGAAAGTTACCGCCGGGGTACTCTCGTACAATCTGGCATCGTTCACCTGGCCCGGCTGGAATGAAGAAGGAATTGTCATCGGCCGCGATGATATTCTGACCGGGCTCGAGGCGGCCCGGCTCAATGTCCGTCTTGTCGGGGAGCTGAAAGATGACGATCTCAGTTTTTCCAACGCTTACTGGATGCTGGGCGCCCAGCTGATTGCCGTCCAGAAATACGACGAGGCCATTGAGGCCTTCAACTCCTCGAAGAAGCATGCTCAAAAGGCCGGCGAGCGCCTGAACGAACTTCTTTCAGACGGATACGTCGGCATCACCATGATAATCGCCGGCAAAAAAGAGGGACAAAAGGTTCTTGAACAGGCAAAAAATGAATTAAATCAAATCGGATCGGACGACGCGAAATTCTTCATCGAGCAATTTCACACTGCTCTTGATGTATTCATCAAGTAACTTCGCAATGCAGCGGCTCTACACCAGGAATGATACCGGCCTTCGGCTGTGGCGGCGGACCAAATAGTCAATAATCCAAACGGCAATGATGGCCAACAGCACAAACAAAACCAGACTGACGTTGACGCCTGAGCCGGCTATAAGCCCTTTGTACTTGGAAACAAAAGCCGAATCCAGATAGTTATCAAAGCTGAGTTTCCGGAAGACATCGAACAACCGCGGTATGTTCAGGAAATAAATCGAGCTTGCCAGCAGGCAGATAATCCCGGCCACCGAGGCCAGAATAATTCGTAATCTTGAACGGCGTTCCAGGGCCAGTTGCCTGCCCGCGGCCGCTGCAACCTTAACGGCGAAATCCGTTTGGAGAGGGGGTATCCGATCGGTATCCAGACCGGAATAAAGCAGTTCATACTGTTTCACTTTCTCCCGGCACGATTTACACCCGCGCAGATGCGTTTCCATATCGGCTGCTCTATCCGGCAGATTGCCGTCAAGATATTCTTGGATTTCATTATCACCCAAATGATTCACTGCAGCAATTCCTCCTGCGTATATTTGGCGAGCAATCGTTCTCGCAAAAGCCTGCGCGCCCGAAACAAGTAGCTTTTGACCGTCCCTTCCGGGAGCGTCATGACTTCCCCTATATCGGCATAACTCATATCGTCAAGGTGATACAAAGTAATAATCGTCCGAAAATGACCCGGCAGCGCCTTTATTTCTTCTCGCAGGAGATCAGCGGTACCCGCCGACTCAAGGTTCCTGTCCGGGAGCGAGGCCGGGTCGGAGATATTCTGCGCCGGTCCGTCAAGCGGGTCCGCCGTGACGACGATTTTCCTCTTCCCGACATAGTCAATGCAGCGGTTATAGGCTATCCGCGCAATCCATGTGGAAAGCTTGGAGCCGTGCCGAAATGTCGACAGATTCTGAAAGACTCTCATAAAAATGTCCTGGCAGATATCCTCTCTATCGTCAGCGTCGGGAATCATCCTGTAGGCAATATGGTTAACCAGCTGCTGATGGTCTTCCACCAGCAGCTCAAAAGCTTTCGAGTCCCCGGCCAATATTTTTTCAATTACAGCTTCCGTCTCCTTCACGCTGTCTCCCTATTAAGATTTGACCGGCAGAGCCGGCAAATGTTGCGACTTTTTTGGGTCTTTGACTGCAACATTCACAAGAGCGGACGGTCTAATCCGGTGAAGAGAATAATGAAAAGAAAATAAGTTTGGACAACAAAAAAAGGAGCAAGTTATGAGTCCCATGAATTCCTTTATTGAAATATTGCCGGTGTTCATAGTCTTCCCGACGATGTATTTCATAATCAAGGTGATCTTTGAATACTTCACCCGCAAAAGACTGATTGAAAAGGGCCTGGTAGGCGATGAAGTCAAAGGCTTATTCGAATTCGGGACCGCCAGATATCTGCCGTCATCCTTGAAATGGGGGCTCGTTCTTACCCTGGTGGGTGTTGCCCTGGTTGTTATGAGGGCTATATCGGAATATGTCCCCGACGAGATCGTTTTCGGCGTTGTGCTGATCGCAGCCGGGGCCGGGCTCCTGATTTACTACTTTGCCGCCGCCAAGAAGGCCGGCGAAATCAAAGCCAACTCCAAAATGCAGTAGTCGAGGATATCAATATCACCGCCATTTTACGTAATACACCTCAGACGGGGCCCCGAGCTTGATTTTACGGCTCGGGGCCATATCTCTAAGCCGGCCAAAACTCGCCCACACGGACGACGCTGCCGCAATCAGTTGACCGGCTTAATATTAACTCAAAAATGACGATAAGCATTGTATAGTTATCACTGTATCCATACAGACGTAAGGCAATGCGTCAGCTGAATTTGACGGCCAAGAGCAGCCGGGCAAAAGGGGAAAGTCCATTTCCCGTCGGAAGCGACGTTGTTCTCGACAACGTTTCCGAGCATATCGTCTTCCAGGATCCCCAAATGCGCATAATATGGGCCAACCAGTCTGCTGCAGATTCTGTCGGACTTACCAAAGAAAGTCTGATAGGCGGCAACTGCTATAAAATCTGGCACAACCGATCGGAGCCCTGCGACCGGTGCCCGGTGCTGGAATCTATAAAAACCGGGCAGGTTCAGCGCGGCGAAATCACAACCCCCGACGGGCGATGGTGGTTGATTCGCGGCTATCCGGTGTGCGATGAGTCCGGCAATATCACCGGGGCGATCGAGCTGACCCTGGATATTACGGCGCGAAAACAAGCTGAAATCGCTCTTAAGGAAAGCGAAGAGCATTACCGCTCTCTGTACGAATCCACCCTTGTTGCTATCTGGCGAACGAACATAAAGGACGGGAAATTCCTGGCGGCTAATCCGGCATTGCTTGGGGCCCTTGGTCTAAAGGATGAAAAAGAACTCATAGAGAAATACAGTGCCTCGGACTTTTACTCATTCGAAGAGAGGGATGAATTCATTAAGCAGCTGCAGACACAAGGGCAACTCTCCAGATTCGAAGCGCAGTTCAAGCATCCGGATGGAACCGTAAGGGATGCCTTGCTGTCAGCCAGGATCCATCCCGACAAAGGGTATATAGAGGGCAGCGCCCTAGACATCACAGATCTTAAAAACGCCGAGAAAGCCCTGAGGGAAAGCGAGGCAAAATCAAGAGCCATCCTGAGCACGATACCGGATTTGATTTTCCGTTTCAGCAGAGACGGCCTTTTCCTGAGCTACGAGGGGAAACCGGAAGATTTATATGTGGCGCCGGAATTATTCCTGGGAAAGAAAGCCCATGCAGTCTTGCCCAAAGAGATTGCCGATCAAACTGCACGGAAAATCGAAGAGGCACTCAAAACCGGCAGGATTCAGATGTTCGAGTATCAGCTGCCTATCGGCGGCAATCTGCGCAGTTACGAGTCCAGGATGGTTGCATGCGGCACTGATGAAGTGCTGGCCATTATCCGTGACATAACAGAGCAAAAAAAAGCCGAAGAGGAACGCAGGAAACTTCGCGATCAGCTGGAACGTGCCCAGAGGATGGAATCACTGGGCGTCCTGGCCGGGGGAGTTGCTCATGACCTCAACAATACTCTGGGGCCTCTGGTCGCCTACCCTGAGATGATTCTTACGAAGCTCCCCAAAGATTCACCGGCAAGAAGGCAGGTTGAGATGATGGGTCAATCGGCAAAAGAGGCCGCCGAAGTCATTCAGGACCTCCTGACGCTGGCCCGGCGGGGACGCTACGAGATGAGCCCGACCAACGTTAACGACGTCGTGGAAGCTTACCAGGCGTCGGCCAGTTTCGTCGAGCTGAAAGCCAACCATCCCAACGTTGTCGTCGAAGAAAAGCTGGACGGCAATATCGAGATGATTCTTGGCTCCTCCCCGCATCTGTTGAAAGCCATCATGAATCTGGTAGTCAATGCGTTTGACGCCATGGAAAACGGCGGCAAACTGACCATTGAAAGCTCGCAGTCACATTTGAGCACACTGCAGAGCGGGTATGCGGATATATCCGAAGGCGATTACGTGATACTGAGATTCCGTGACACCGGCATCGGAATTGAGGAAAAGTATCTGAAGCACATCTTCGAGCCGTACTATTCCAAAAAAGAGATGGGAAGCAGCGGCAGCGGCCTGGGCTTGTCGGTTGTCTATGGCATTCTGAAGGATCATAAAGGGTACTATGACGTATTCTCAGCAGTAGGTGAAGGAACCGAGTTTATCCTCTATTTCCCCGTCTGCCGAGAGACAGTTGAAAACGCGGATGAGGATAATCGGGATTACGGCGGCACCGAGACGGTGCTGGTTGTTGACGATGTCGAAGGTCAGAGACTGATTGCGTCCGAACTGCTTGCCAGCCTTGGATACAGGGTCTCGACGGCCGCCAACGGACGAGACGCGATACAACATCTGAAAAAGCATTCGGTCGACATAATCGTGCTGGACATGATTATGGAAAATGACTTTGACGGGCTGGACACATACCGAGAGATATTAAAGAATCATCCGGGGCATAAAGCGATTATTGTCAGCGGGTTTTCGGCCACTGAAAGAGTCAGCAAGGCCCTGAAACTGGGAGCCGGCGAATACATCAAGAAACCGTACACCCTCCAACAACTCGGCAAAGCCATAAGGGAAGAATTGGACAGAAGAGAGTCCAAAGCGACCGACAAGCCATCCCTGACCCGATAAACCAGCCGGGCGACAGCAGACCCAACCTGAAATCATC
>CP070766.1:32349-43422 GCA_020345705.1 Candidatus Zixiibacteriota bacterium
AGGAAGACCAGCGACACCCGGGAATTGCTGGAATTGGGCGTTACATCGGTCACGGGAGATTTGACCGACAGGGCATCCGTGCTTGAAGGCATGAAGGGATGCGACTGGGTGATAAACCTGGCCAATATCTACACCTTCTGGGAGCCTGACAAGCAGGTTTACACCGATGTCAACATTGAAGGCAACCGAAACGTCATGGAGGCCGCGCTGGAGACGGGTATCCACAAGATGGTGCACGTCAGCACCGCGGGAATTTACGGCAAGCCGGCGGAACGCCCCTTCTCCGAGGAAAGCCCGGTCGGGCCGGTTCGTTTCAGTGAGTACTTTCGGACCAAATATGAGGGGGATCTTATCGCGTGGGATCTTTATAAGAGAAAAGGATTGCCTCTCGTCGTGATATATCCCTGCGCCGTCCTGGGTCCCGGCGATCCGAAAACCACCGGCCAATATATCCAGGATTTGATTCATCGCCGGATGCCGGCGACGGTGTTTCATGATTCCATCCTGACGTGGGTGCATGTCAGGGACGTTGCCGAGGCCATTGTCAGGGCGGCCGAGAAGGAAAATAACATCGGTGAAAAATACTTGATCGGCAGGCAGGAGCTGTCATTGAAGGAATTCAACGACATGGTCAGAGATATCTCGGGAGTACGCCTGCCGAGAATGCGTCTCCCCGATTCAATCGTCACGATAAACGCCAGGCTCTTGACATGGCTGGCGGATATAATAAAGAAACCTCCTTTGTGGGGCATGTCAGTGGACCAAATCAGGACGATGAAAGAAGGCTTCAGGGTGGACGGGAGCAAGGCCGAAAGGGAGCTGGACATAACCTATACGCCCGTACAGCAAGCTCTGGAGGAGGCAATTGCGTCCTATCAAAGATGAAGTATGGCGGCAGTGCGCCGCCAGGACAAAAAAGCCCGAGTTGATAGACATCGCCCGCCGGTTGTACGACGATATTATTGACATTCTGGGCAAAAGAATCGATGAGGTTAAGGCTGACGACGGCCGGGCGATATCGTTTTTTTCAAAGGGGCGTGAGATCTTAACGATTAATATCGCCCGCAACAGCCTGAGGATATATGTTCATCCGCCGGCGCAGGCCTTCTTTGATCCTGACGACAAATTCAAGGTCGAACGGTTCAGGTTCTGGGAAGGCTCTTTTCAGAAGAAAACAAGCAGGTACAAGGGGCTGAGTGTCTGGATATCCGAAAAGCGCTATCTTCCCGCCGTGAAGAAAATAGTCTCCCGGATTCCAAATGACATATAATAATGATCTGTGGGGCGCGGTGACCCGGCCGCAAATTACTATAACATATGCGCATGACCTGCGGCCGGAGACAACCTCAGGAAAAGAAGATCACTGTGCCAAATCAGAACCGGACGATTTGCGAACGGCTCGATTCAAACAGGCGGCTCTCCACCATGAGTTCAATCCTTTCGACGTTCTGCGATGAGATGTCCGTGAACTGAAAACCGGCGCAAAAGCGGCCGGATTCGGCGGTCTCCTTGCTCCAGATGCACCGCCCGTCAAAGGGTATCTCTCTGCTGCCCATTACGGCCGTCGGCATAACCAGTTTCAATTGATAAATGGCATTGGTCTCGAAGGGATTGTCGCCGATCAGCATCAGCCCCCGAATCGTAATATCGCCAAGCGTGCCGACGATATTGCCGGAATTCCTGTCAACGATTCCAAAGTAAAGACCGGGGCTTTTTCTCTCTGTGTCTCTTCTGTCATCCATAGTTGAATCCCCCAGTACCGGGTTTCTGAAAATTACGTAACTAATATCTATAAGAGTCCGAGAAACTTAGAATATCTCTCGACTTTCATACTTTTTATCGACATTTGAAGGCGATATAATTAGCGCCGAATCCTAGAGGCATTAGCCGAGGGCTTTTTCAGAATTTCAATGTTCCTGCGGGCGAAACCGCGACGGATCTGCTTCCTGATATGCCCCGTGTCAGCAGACCGGATCGGGGCCGGACTTGTAAAGGTAATTCACCAAATGAGTTACGTCCAATATGTTGATATTGGTGTCCCCGTTGGCATCGGCTGCCTGTGACGGATTCGGCTCTGGGCCGTTTTTGTAAAGGAAATTCACCGTGAAAGTGACATCGAGCAGGTTGACGCTTCTGTCGCTATTGGCATCGCCGCAGGCGTAAATACCGACCGTCCCAGCAGCCGTCTCCGGGGCGTAGGAGCTGACGTACAAGCCCCTGAACTCAGGCATATAGTTTGAATAGCCGTCCAGACTGATTGTCGCCGTCTGCCCGGGCATAGCCGAAGTGGCCGTCGAGAAATACACCTTCAGTATCGGGCCGTATCCCGGTTCGAGATATTGCGGCTCTGGGCCGATGCTATATATCCTGAAAGTGACCTCTTTATCGGACGGATCGGAATGGGCTTTTGTGACCGTACCCAGAATTTCGGTCCGGCATCCGGCAAGGGAAAACGAATCAAGGAGAAGGCCCAGTGTCCCCCCATATTCTACCGGGATGTGCATAAGTTCCAGGGGCATTATGTTGCGGCCATATAAAGTGATTTCAACTATATCATTCGCCTTTGCCATGACACTCGGCGCTGAGATAGTGTCGGCAAGGGTGACAATAAAATGTCTTTTATTCCTGATCATACTGCCGCCGATCGTGTCAACCTCAAGATTTACATCATATATTCCGGCGTCCTGATAAGTATGCGTGGGTGATTGGATAAAAGCGGAGTCACCGTCGCCGAAATCCCAGGTCCAGCTCGAGGCTTCAAAATCACAGCCGCCTGAAAAATTCACTTCCAGCGGCGGCCATCCCCAGGTGGTATCGGCATCAGCATAGATAAACATATCAAGATAGCTGATGCTGTTGGCCAGCAGATTGGGAACGACCAGAAGATTCTCGGCCTTGTTGAAACATATTCCCTCAGGTCCAGCGTGCCCGCTTGAGACCAGTTCCGGGGGGCTGGTCAGATTACTGTCGAAACGGTAGATTTCACCTTCAAAAAAAGCAGTGATGTAAATATTGTGAAATTGATCCTCGGTGATGCATGAATAACGTTTATACTCGACCGGGATGGTGGACACGGAATAATCCCCGGCATCAATGCTGTAAAGCACGGAATCCCAGACCTCGGTCGGCACCAAAACGCGATTATTACGGGCATCGAAATGCGGGCCGTTCGGCAAAGTAATCGAGTTGGCAAGTTCGAACTCGGCACCGTCACTCAGGCGTATCCTGTAAACACTGCTGGGGAAAGTCGTGATATACAGGTTTCCCGAGGTGTCGGCCGCGGGAGCATTGCACCTGTCGTGCCACGCAGTCGACAGTTTCTCAAAAACGACCTCCCCGGTCGCCAGGTCGAATCCTATAACACCGCCTTGCGTGCCATAGTTTGTGCACACGTATAGGGTGTTGCCAACGGTGGTCATTCCGTGCGGCCACGACAGGCCGGAGTTGAAGATCGATTGCCTTCCGTCCCGGTCAATGGCCACTATGTAGCAGGGTTCGTTCATATTGGACACAAGATAACGGTCACGGGCGGAATCAAAAACAACCGTTTCCGGCCCGCTTAAAAGATTCATGGCGCAGGCGCCGCCGCAGATTAAAGCGATTAACGCCGTCAGATAAATAACGCACCGCATGGGGTATCCCTCCATAGGTTGCAAATGGCCTCTGTAATAACGTTTGGCTTCTGATTACCTTTCTGAAATAATCGCTCCACAAACGATCGGATTCTTACAGGTGGTTGGAAAAAATAATCTGCGGCCGAATCCGAGGATGATTCCGGGAAACTCACGTTAACTGCACAAGACTCAGAAGATTCGACAGCTTTTGATTGATGTTAGATGTAAGATACCAGGTTTTCCCAGCACTATATTTTGAGGGTTATCCGGATACCTGTGAATCGAGGTCCATCATTAACGACCTATTAGTGAGGAGGGAGGGATGCGTCTGGTTAAACATACCTTTTTCTAATTTCAATTTCTTCAGACTATAAACTGGGAGGATTGTGTCATGAAAGGAATCATGATCAGCCTGTTAACGGCATTTATATGCCTGGCTTCGTCGATAGGGGCCGCTGAGGATATTTTCGATCCGCCAGTGGCTTACAGCTCCTACTCATGGGCAACGTCCGTTTTTATTGCCGACCTTGACGGAGATTATGACAAAGACGTGGTGACGGCGCACGGCAGCAGTAATTTCCTGGCCATCAATTGGAATCTGGGGACCGGCTCCTTCAGTTCCGCAGTACCATTCGGGACAGGCTACGTGAATAATCCCGAAGATGTGGTAGCGTATGATTTCGATAAGGACGGAGACAACGATTTGGCCGTTGCCAATTACGGCAATAATACGATGACCGTCTTTTTCAACGACGGGAGTGGAGAGTTCGTCGATCATCCGGCTCAACCCCAGATATATAATGTATGCGGGAAGCCCAGGGACCTGGCGGTCGCCTGGCTTGCCACCGGAGATCAGTATTGGGACATGGCCATCGGCTGCGAGGAAGGAAATGGCGTTCAAATCCTTTCCTGGAACAGCTCGATTGGTGGCTTTCAGAGCAAGGGAGACGTTCCGGTCGGAAGCGGTTCCGGCCAGACTCTGGCCCTGTGCATACTCGATTATGACAGTGACGGCGATGCGGACATTGCAGCCACCAACGACGCTTCGAATGACATCAGCATAATTGAAAACTATGGAGATTTCATATTTCAGCAGTCACTCAGATTCGGGAATACGGACAGTCCTTATGATATTGGCTCCCCGGATCTTGATAATCAAAATGGGAAGGATGTCGTTGTGGCGTCGAAATGGGACAATCAGATTCACGTGTATATGAAAAACGGCCAGGCAAGTTTCAACGGAACCCCGGCCCAATATGCAACCTGTACGACGCCGCTCTCAGTCGTGCACTGGGATTATGATGACGACGGCGACATCGATGTGGCCGTTGCGGGTGCTTCGGGCGTCAAGGTTCACCTGAATAACGGAAGCGGTGACCTGTCCCAGACCCAGACATACACTGGGCCGGCCGCAACGTCTATATACGCCGAAGACCTCAACAATGACGATGCATTCGATCTGGTTGCGGTCGGCGGTAAGGGCGCAAGCATCCACGTCTATATTAACAGAACGGAGGTCCCTTTCATTTGTGGTGACGCCAACAACGACGGTGTCATCAGTGTTGCTGACGTGGTATATATTATCAATTACATATTCCACGGCGGGCCCCCGCCTGATCCCTACTGCTCCGGCGAGGTCAACGGCGACGGGAGTGTGAATATCGGGGACGCCGTCTATCTGGTCAGCTATATTTTCAAAGGCGGATCGGAGCCGAATTGCTCCGGCTGTAGCAGGGCGGCCAAACAACTGACGGACAACTCCCTGATTCCCACGGGATTCAAGCTGCACGACAATTATCCTAATCCTTTCAATCCGAGAACGACAATTGGCTTCACACTGCCAGCGCCCGGCGACGTGCTTCTGCAGGTTTACAACATTGCCGGTCAGAAGGTGGCCACCGTCGCCGACGGCTTTTATGGAGCCGGAACACATAACGTGATCTGGGATGCAACCGGAGCTGCCAGCGGGGTATACCTGTACCGAATCGAGGCCGGGAATAATTCAGCCTCCAAGAAGATGCTACTGCTCAAATAGCCGGCTCCTGGTCGGGCATAACCGAGGGGATGAGGATTAGACTCATTCCCTCGGTCCATGTTCAGATAAATCGTCTCTGATAACTGGAAGCATCTAATCCTGGATTTTCAGCTGTAAGAATGGTATCCTTCCACGTAGGCCCTTCTTACAACTCCGCCGCCTTGCGGAGCAGGACGATCTGGCCGGCGTGATAGACATTATGCTGAACAACGCCGTGCAACGTCACATATATGCTGGAAGAACCCTCAACAATCGGTGAATCCAGCGCGCTCTCCTTAACATCTGAGAGGTCGTGCATGAGCTGTTCATGCACTTCGCGAAGCCGGTTCAGATCAGCTTTCAGGGCTTCTTCGTCGCCGTCGGCGGGCGGGGGCGGCCAGTCCTCCTCCGGCGACAGCGTTCGTCTTTCGCCTTTCAGACGTGCCGAAACCGATTCGATATCCGCTAACACATGAAGCAATATTTCCCAGATAGTATGAGCCTTGGCCAGTGGTCGAGCCCCGGCGGCCTCAGCGGTAAGTCCGGAAAGCGCCTCGGTCAGCGACGGGCCGTGCCAGGCGTCGGACTCGAAAGCACGCTTCAGCTGATCACGAATTCTGTCAATTTCCTTCATATTTACATCCCTTGATTCATTAGTGATGGACGTAAGAAGCAGGCTTGAGTGCAGGCAAGTCAAGGAAAAAGAGAAGTGGCGGGGTTTGACAGGATCGCCCGGTCGATGTTGCCTTAAATTATTGATGAATTTTACTTGTATTTTCGTATAAATATATATATGAATATAGCGATAATATTACCGGGAGAAGTTTAAATGGCTGATTTGTCGAAATTACTGATGACCTGGGGTCTCGATGAGAAGAAATACAGCAAGTATTTCAAGGCTTTCGGTGATCCGACCCGCCAGAAGATACTGGTCTTTCTCTCTTCCGGTGAGAAGACGGTAAACGAAATTGCCAAGGCGGTCGGCATTTCCCAGCCAACAGCCAGCCGGCATTTGGCCATTCTCCGGGATGCGGGGGCCATCGCCGACCGGAGAGAAGGCCAAAAAATATTCTGCCGGCTCGACAGGGTATCGATAAAAGATTGTTGCATAAGCTTTTGCGACTGCCTTGACGTCCCCTACGCGGGCACGAACTCCCCAAAAAACAAAAAGAAATGGAAAAAATAGATATTTTTTTTGAAACAAATATAGTCGTATCTGCATATATAAATATAGAGAATGGCACAATTAATTGGGAGGCCGTGAAGAGCGGGATTCTTCGCCGGCCAAAAGGGAACACCAATACTGAAAAAGGAGGAAGCTATGCAGCGCTTTCAAATCCCGAGGATCGCTCATTGTTGCTCGGGTTCCTGTACGCAGTCCCGGGCATGACCCAAAACTGCCCACCTGTCTCCCGAGGGCAGACTTACGGGTCTGCCCTTGGCTTTATTTGCACCCGGCGTTCCCGATATTACTCGTGAGCAAATTTGACAACTTTTGGCTTCACCAGATTCGCAAAATCCTTGTAGTCCAGCTTCATCAGTTCAGTATGCGATCCGGCGTTGAAGGCGATCTGTCCGTCTTTGGGCAGTTCCTCGGCGACATAGACGTCCAGCCCATACAGATTGCCGAAGGGCGGCATGGCACCGACCTCGCATTCGGGGAACATATCCTTGAATTCATATTCGTGGGCCAGCTCGACGTCGTCCACTCCCACGGTTTCTTTAAGCAGGGCAAAATCAATCCGGAAGCAGGCCGGCAGAACGGCCATGGCCAGTTTCCCTGCTACCTTAACCATCACGATTTTAGCCAGTTGCCGTCCGGATATATGGGCGGCGGCGGCAATTGATTGAGCCGTAAAGGCGGGTGAATGGCTAATAGTCTCATACCTGACGCGGTGGGCGTCAAGGAGCTCTTTCAGCTTTTTGATTGGCATGACAGACTTCTCCCCGGTGTTTATAAACGGCTTTAATTTGTTTTCAGACTATCTTCTTTTTTCAGTTCCGGCCGATAAGCAATGACGTCCTGACAGAGGAGCAGATTGGCCTTTCATCATTAAATACGAAATCCAATCATATTTTTGCTGAAATCTTATCGGCCTGCCGGAAGCGGTCTGTTTCGAACGGCGATTTTGTCCCGAGGAGGCAAATAACTGTATCTCGCTTCCGGCGCAGGCTACATATTGGGCTTCCGACAGCTACGCCTCAAATCAGAAAAGCCGACGGTGTTCAGAAAATGCACATCCGGCATCACGAAGCGGTCCGAACGGCAGTTGCGGGGGCCCGGCCGGAATCTGGACTGAATTTGTCCGCATCTTTCGCGGTGAAATTCCGTATATATTTTTGTGAATAATTAAGTTGCGTGGCTCCATAATGGGGCTTAAATTAGCAGGGGGATGATTCGAAGGGGAGGTTTTGGATTAATAGGTTGGATCGGAAATCCCGATTAACCGATTGGGGATTTCGATTGAACGGTAAACCGAAGAAGGGATCATTGTGATGAAAATACGCAGTCTTCGGAGCTTCGCTGTTTTGCTTACAGTGAGCAGTCTGATATGCGGGCTGCTTGTCTGTTCTTCCGGCAGTGACAAAATACCTGTAACAACGTCATCCGAGGAAGCCCTCAAGCTGTACTTGCAGGGCCGCGACCTGTGGGAGAAGCTTCGCCATCATGAGGCTTATGAATATCTTGAGAAGGCGATTGCGATAGATCCCAGCTTCGCGCTGGCCTATAATGACTTCGGGTATTGCCAACCGACTGCCAAGGGTTACTTCGCAATGGTTGAGAAGGCAGTGTCACTGTCTGAAAATGTAAATGTATCTGAGGGCGAGCGACTGATAATCCTGGGCCATCAGGCCGCAATCCATGCTGACCCTGCGAGACAGAAGGAGTACTATCTTAGGCTGGTCGAGCTGTACCCGAAAGACGAGTGGGCCCACAATATTCTTGGCGGTCATTATTTCTCCCAGCGCCAGTATGCCGAGGCGGTAGAACAATATAAAGAAGCCATCAGGATAAATGACAAGTTCACCTCGCCTTATAACCAGCTGGGTTATGCATATAGATTTCTGGGAGAATATGAGAAAGCGGAAAAAGCTTTCAGGAAGTATATCGAACTAATCCCCGATAATCCTAATCCATATGACTCATACGCCGAATTGCTGATGAAAATGGGCAACTACGGGGAATCCATCGAGTCCTATCACAAGGCCCTGGAGCTTGATCCCAATTTCACTGCTTCTCACATGGGCATTGCCTGTAATCTTAATTTCCTGGGCAAGCACAAAGACGCCAGAGATCAGCTCGAGGAATTCTTCGACGTGGCGCTTGATGACAGGCAACGGCGTGAAGCTCTTTACGCCATGGCTATTTCGTACGTCGATGAAGGTAAACCCGGGGAAGCTCTGAAGCAGCTGGAAAGGCAATATCGCATTGCCGAGAGAGCGGACGATCCGGCCCGCATGGCCGAAGACTTGAACACGATGGGGTATGTTCTGATTGATGATGAGAATTACGAGGCGGCGAAGGCGAAATTTGAGGCGGCGATCAAGTTAACTGAAGAATCAAACCTGGCGAAAGAGATAAAAGAGAATTATCGAAGGGTGAGCATTAACAACCTCGCGCGCGTTGCCGTCAAAATGCAGGATTTCGCAGCGGCCAGGGTGGATCTTGCGGAGTATCGCAAACGGGCCGAATCCATGAATAACCCGCGCCTGATTGCCGAAGCACACGAGCTGGCGGGTATTATTGCGCTGGAGGAAAAGCAGTATGACCAGGCCCTCGAGGAACTGGCTCAGGCCAGCCAATACGAACCGGGGAATATTTATCGCACGGCTCTGGCCTACCTCGGCAAAGGCGACAAAGATAAGGCCGGGGAGTGGCTTGAAAAGCTCGTCAAATACAACGCCCTTAACGACCTGAGCTATGCTCTTTACAGAGGCAGAGGCAAAGAGCTCCTTGAATCATTGTGAGATTACAGCTTTGCCGTTAAAGTTGCCCGGGTCAATTCCAGATCAGAAATCATGCTGTACTTCAAGGCCTGGCGGCGAATCTCGGTGATATTTTCAGATGCAGAATCAACATGAGATGGCGCTTCGGCACATACGATCATCGAATATGGCGGTCAGGCGTATAATCATCTGAGAGGAAGGAAAATATGAACGTGAAAAGCCGGATAGAACGAGCGATCGGGATAACGCTAATATTGGTATTGGCTCTGACACCCCTTTGCCTGGGCCAGCGTCGCAGCCCAAAAAAAACCAAGGTTAAAAATCACATTATGTACACGATGCTCGAGCCGGGAGAGATTCCGGCGATTTTCGAACCGGAGTTCTTGCCGGCTATCAAGGCCGAAAAGTTCTTTTTCCCGAATGAACCACTGATCGTCGTTATTGACGGTAAAACGGCGAAAGCGTACAGCACCTGGCATCTGGACGCGCACGAAGTAGTGAATGATTTCATCAACGGCAAGGCTATTGCGATCACCTGGTGACCGCTGTGCTTTACCGGCATAGTCTATGCCGCCACAGTTGACAGTCTCTCGCTGACTTTTCAGGCTTCCGGTTCATTATGGCGGGATGCTCTTGTTTTGCAGGATATGGAAACCAATTCTTTATGGTCACAGGTGACAGGAGAGTGTATTTCCGGAACTCTGGAAGGCAAAATGCTCGACCAGTTCCCCGCCTTGCATACCACCTACGACGAATTCATAAAGCTCTATCCGGACGGGCTGATCCTGAGAAAGCCGGGCCGGGGCTACGCCGTCTCATCCTATGAATCATATTTTTCCGATGAAACCAAGCTCGGCATTTTCGGGCGGCCCGACAACTTCCAGAGGCTCGGCGGTAAGGACAAGGTTATCGGTTTGAGACTTGGTGATAATCAGACCGCTGTGTCGGAGGACTACCTTCAGACTAACGGCTATGCGGTCATTCCTGAGGCGAAACCGCCCGTGGTTATCACCTTCGATTCAGAAACTCGAACGGCGGCGGCCTTTTTACTACCAGGCACCGGCCCGACCGGTGCCACCAAGATCAGGGTCGAGACCGGCAGGATACTGCTTCCCGGCAAGAATATCTCCTGGGATGCGAAAACAGGCCGGGTTGTCGAAGGCGGTGGTGATGATCTTAAGATGGTGCCTGCAATTACATCTTACTGGTTTGCCTGGATCAGCTTCTTTCCAAGCACAAGGCTAATAAAATAGAAAGATATATACGCTTATATTGCCGACTGAAAAGGATTGGCTCATCGAATCGGCTAAACTGAACGGTAGGCTTTCCACCGAATCAGATGGGTAATCCGGTGAGCGGTCCGGCTTGCCATTTCTTATTTAAATCACGGAAGAAGCGAGAAAAAAGCTTGACAAGGAATGTCCGGTATATTATGCATGGACCTACGGGGCTTACATCATCGAATCAGACAATTCCAATCAGGCCCTTATTCTGGAG
>CP070766.1:43522-46023 GCA_020345705.1 Candidatus Zixiibacteriota bacterium
CAGCCTGACCGGCCCGAAGCCCGGAATGTCGATTCGAATCATAATATATTGGCGGCCGATAAAGTCTCAAGGTCTTAATTGTCTGAAATATTCCTTGCCGACTCCGCACTCCGGGCAGACCCAGTCGTCGGGAAGTTCCTCAAAAGCCGTGCCCGGTTCGATGTCGTTGTCGGGATCGCCTACCACGGGATCATAAACATAGCCGCACGCCTCACATTCCCACCTGGCCATCCTCATATCCTCCGCTTTATTTCTGATGGAGTCGAAATAATTAAAATTATTTTGATTCTGTTTTCAATGAAAATCGAATTGGGATTTTATTACTCCGGTTGTATCAGGGCTCCCTGTGGTTCGCTTTCTCAAGACTTACTTCTATGCAAATGTTACCAGCAGGACGCCCGAGATGGCAAGGATTATGCCGATAACTCGCTGGGCGTTGATCGTCTCGCGAAGCAGGAGCCACGCGAATATAAACACAAAGACGTTTGACGTCTGGTTCAGGGCTGCCGCGATCGAGGCCTGAGTGTATTTCATGCCGGCCAGCCAGAGAACCATCGCCAGATATGCTCCCATGAACGATCCCGAGATGGTGTACCCCCAGCTCCGGCGGGAATGAATTGATTTCAGAATATTGCGCCGATCCGGATGAAGAAAGAACACGATCAACAAAGCAACGATGCCGCCGAACAGCCTGATTTCGGTTACCCACAGCAGGGGGGACCTTTCCAGAAGGGTCTTAATCATCACGATCCCCACAGCCGATGCTGCGTGGGAAATTATTCCCAGGGAAATGCCCCAGATGAGATTCTTCCGGCTGATATTACCTTTGCCTTTTCTGCTCACGGCCGTCAGGACCGCTGAGATGATCATAACCGCGCCGATAATCTGCAGGGCACTCATGCTTTCCCCGAGCCAGACAAAGGAAAGAGTGATTATCGAAGGGGAGTACATACAGCTTACGATAGACTGCAATCCCGCCCCCAGCAGGTTGAGGCTTTTCAGGAAAAGGGTATCGCCTATGCCGATACCGATTATCCCGCTGATAATCAAGAGCCAGTATTCATTCGAGGGAACCGGACGAAAAAGTTCATTACCGAAAATATACACCGTCGGAATAAAGAGAATAAATGCCAGCAGATTCTTAAAAAGATTGAGAGTCAGCGGATGGACGCTTTCGCCGCTCTTCTTGAAAAGGATGACCGCAAAGGCCCATGTGACGGCGGTCACCAGCGCCAGAGTCTCGCCGAAGTTCGAAAAGGGAACATCAAATTCAGGCATGGCGGAGAAAATAACACATTAGTCTTTCGGATTCAATACCCAAAACTGTCGAAAAACGATGATAAGTTCAGGATTGCGAACGCCGCGTTCAGTCTTTAGATTAATCTGGTAGTATGATTCATGAAACGAGATTGATATGAGTAAGACCTGGAAAATAGTACTGATTATTTCGCTGGCCGGGAATCTTGGCGTTATCTATGTCGGCATCAAAGCCCTGGAATACCGTGGCCACATCAATGAATATCTCGACAAGTACACTCACGTCGTCAGCGAGTTCTCCCGCCGTGATAAGTATGCCGATGAAAACGCCAATCTTGTCAGCGACACTCTGATTCCGAATCGAATAGTCTTCCTGGGCAGCCAGGTGACCGAAAACTGGGACCTGTCGAAGCACTTCACGCAATATGAGGCGGTCAACCGCGGCGTTTCCCATCAGCGAGTGGCTGGTTTCCTGCTGAGATTCCGGCCGGATGTTATCGAGCTCAGGCCGCAAGCCGTCGTGATTGAGGTCAGCTCATACAACTTCCGGCCCTTTTGCAATCTTAAGGAAATAGAGGATTATGTCACCTGTATGGCCGAACTTGCAGCGTCCAACGGCATCAGGCCGCTGCCGGCGACGATCATTCCCATTCTTGAAGATAGTCTGGTCGAGAGTGATTATCACCTACTTGACACCCTGGCCCGGTTCAACGAATGGCTGAAAGCGTACTGTGCGGAAAAGCGCTTTGATTACATTGATTTCAATTCTGCGCTGGCCGATGTGGATGGCTTTCTGAGACCTGAGTATTCGTCGGCGGCAATTGACCTGAATGAGCGGGGGTATGATCAAATCAGCCAGACCACTCGCGAAGTATTAAGCACCTTCAGGCAGTGAGGAAGACCGCGAGTGAACACTTTTACCCTTGTTACCATTGCGGTCGGTCTTGCGATGGATGCGTTTGCCGTTGCGATAGCCTCCAGTGTCTTGATTGGTAAGGTGACGAAACGTCAGATTTTTCGCTTCTCCTTCCATTTCGGACTTTTTCAGGCCATGATGCCGGTGCTCGGATGGCTGGCCGGTCGAACGGTCCAGCAATATATAAAAAACTGGGATCATTGGATTGCCTTCGGCCTGTTGGCCTTTATCGGCGTGAAGGCGATTTACGAGGCTCTGATTGATAAAAAGGATACAAGACGCGCTCGAAACGACCCCAGCAAAGGCATGTCGCTGGTCATTCTATCCG
>CP070766.1:46123-51364 GCA_020345705.1 Candidatus Zixiibacteriota bacterium
AGTTCGGCTAAGGCATTCGATTCCTTCAGGTTTTCCTCGAACGACTGATTGATAACGCGCTTCATCCAGTTCAGATCGGCCCCGGCGCAGAATGATTTTCCCTCGCCCGTGAGAACCACGGCCCGGAGCGATTTATCCTTGTCGAGCTCTTTGAAAAGGTCGGTCATTTCATAGATAAGGGCATCGTTGAAGGCGTTATGCACTTCTGGCCGACAGAAATTGACGTAAGCGATGCCGTCTCTCGTCTCACACGTGATGGTTTGATAAGCCATGCAGCCCTCTCCCTACATCCTGAATACGCCGTACTTCTGATCCGGAATGGGTTGGTTAAGCGACATCGAGATGCCGAGGGCAATTGCCTCCCGTGTTTCGGTCATGCCGACTATACCATCATCCCATAATCTCGCCGTGGAGTAATACGGAGAACCTTCGGCTTCATATTTCTCGAGTATCGGCTTGCGGATGGCCTCGATCTCTTCCTCGGTCAGCTTTCTGCCTTCCCGTTCAAGCTGTTTGATCTTCACGGTAGTGAGAACACCAGCCGCCTGCTCGCCGCCCATCACGCATATCTTTGCGTTGGGCCACATCCACAAGAGTCGCGGGAAGTAGCCTCGCCCGCACATGGCATAATTACCCGCACCGTACGAGCCCCCGACAATTACCGTAAACCTGGGCACCTGGGCATTAGCCACGGCATGCACCAGCTTGGCGCCGTCGCGCGCAATCCCCCCTGCCTCGTACTGACGACCGATAATAAAGCCGGTGATGTTCTGCAGAAAGAGCAATGGAATTTTCCGTATCGTGCACAGTTCGATAAAATGTGCACCCTTCAATGAGGACTCCGAAAAAAGCACCCCGTTGTTAGCCAAAATACCGACCGGATATCCCATGATTCGAGCGAAACCGCAGATCAGAGTGAGACCGTACAATTCCTTGAACTCGTGAAACCTGGAGCCGTCAACCAGCCGCGCAATGACCTCTCGTACATCGTACTGCTTGCGAATGTCATTGGGAACCAGGCCGTATAGCTCCTCGGGATCATAGTAAGGATCCTCGGGCTCCGTCATATTCAGCTCGTGCTTCGGGGCCCGATTCAGATTCTCGATGATATTTCTGCATATAGCCAGCGCGTGCCGATCGTCCTGCGCGTAATGGTCGGTTACCCCGGACGTCCGACAGTGCACGTCGGCGCCGCCCAGATCCTCAGCGGTCACCACCTCACCGGTTGCCGCCTTGACAAGCGGCGGGCCGCCGATGAAAATCGTCCCCTGTTTGCGGACGATCACTGTTTCATCGGACATGGCCGGAAGATAAGCACCGCCCGCCGTGCATGATCCCAGAACGGCCGAGATCTGAGGTATCCCCAACGCCGACAACCTGGCCTGGTTGTAGAATATCCTTCCAAAATGATCCTTGTCAGGAAATACGCCTGACTGAAGCGGCAGGTAAATTCCCCCCGAATCGACCAGATAAACACAGGGAAGATTATTATCCTGAGCAACCCTCTGTGCCCGGGCGTGTTTCAGAACCGTCAGCGGATAATACGTCCCTCCCTTGACGGTGGCATCATTGGCAACCACCATCACCTCCCGGCCGTGCACCACGCCGATACCGGTAATGAGCCCCGCCGCCGGCGCCTCGTTCTCGTACATGTCGTACGAGGCCAGCGGAGACAGCTCAAGGAAGGGGGTATTCTTGTCAAAAAGCAGACTGACACGTTCGCGCGTCGGGAGTTTGCCCCGGTCAAGATGAACCTTGCGGGCCCGCTCCGGCCCGCCCTGCCTTATTTTGTCCAGTCTTTCCTTGAGTACAAGATGCTGTTCCTTGTTCAGCTTAAAGTTTTCCTTGTATTCATCAGACGAAGTACTGACTTTAGATTCGATTCTATACATATGCCTGCCTGTCCCAGCACTAAAGATGGAAAACACAACGGGGTCGGATATTTCCGGCCCCGCTCATATTGCACTAGTACCACTTGGGCACGAATTTATATCCGTAACTCAGCACACCGTGATGGCTGTCCGTTTGAACTCTGCGAAATTCGATCCGTACGTCCATACCGACCTTTATATCATCAACCTCGCAGTCGGCAACCTGGGCCAGCAGCCTGACGCCGTTTTCCAGCTCGGCGATGCCGATGGCATATGGAGCCTGGTCGGTGAACTGAGACGGCGCCACCCTGATAATCGAATAGGTCAGCAGCTTTCCGGTTTCAGGAAGAATCACTTTTTCGAATTCGCGATGACCGCAGACCGGGCAAATCAAACGATACGGGAAAACAACTTTGCCGCATTTGGTGCACTTGCCCGCTTCGAGACGATAACGGTGTTTGCTCTCTCTCCAGATTCGTGATGGAAACATCAGCCAACCTCCAGTATATGTACCAGGGTAGATCCGCCGGAACCACCCATATTTTGCGTCATACCAATCCTGGGATCGGTTTTCAATTGGCGACCGTTTTCGGCCTCTCCGCGCAGCTGCTTGACCAGCTCTATAATCTGGGCCACGCCCGTGGCTCCGACCGGATGCCCTTTCGACTTCAAGCCGCCCGAGGTATTAATCGGGAATGACCCATCCAGGCCCGTCTCGCCTTTGAGGACCGCCTCGCCGGCCTTGCCGGGCTCAAACAGACCCAGTGATTCACTGACGACGATTTCAGCGATCGTAAAGCAGTCGTGCACTTCGGCGAAGTCAACGTCCTTGATCGTCTTACCGGCCATCTTGAACGCCTTTTCCGCGGCAACCTTGGTCGCCTTAAGGGTCGTCAGATCATCGCGGCTGTGAAGCGCGATGGCATCGGTCGCGACACCGGAGCCGATGACTCTGATAAACGGCTTGCCGAGTTTTTTGGCAATATCGACCGTCGTCAGAATGACCGCCGCGCCGCCGTCGGTGATGGGGGAACAGTCGAGAATACGAAGCGGACTGGCCACCATGACCGAGCTCTCCACCTGCTCCCGGGTAACCTTGAAGGGGTACTGAGCATAAGGATTCATCGAACCGTTATTGTGATTCTTGACTGATACCGCCGAGAGCATTTCCCTGGTCGTTCCATATTTTTCCATGTGGGCCACTGCCATCAGAGCGTACAGCCCAGGGAACGTCGCGCCATGGAACACCTCATATTCCTGGTCGGCGGCGGCGGCCAGCGCATAAGTTGCACCGTCGCCGGAAATATCAGTCATCTTCTCGACTCCGCCCGCCAGTACAATGTCGGACATGCCCGAAGCAATTTCCGTGAAAGCCGTCCTGAAGGCCAGACCGCCGGAAGCACAGGCCGATTCGACTCGGCAGGCGCCGAGGTGCTTCTGGCCAAGATAGTCCGCCATCAGCGACGCCAGGTGTTCCTGACCGACAAAAAGCCCGCTGGTCATACATCCGACCGTCATATAATCGACGTGGTCAACACCGGCATCATCAATGGCCGCCAGGGCCGCCTCAACAAACAAATCGCGTAGCGATTTTTCCCAGACCTCGCCGAATTTTGTCATGCCTACGCCAACTACTGCAACATCTCTCATCTGCCGTCCTCCTACTCGTTCTTCCGAATTTTGTGCCGGAATTTGGCATAGGTTCCATAGTCAATATAAGTCAGATTCTCATCGAGAAGCTTTCTCGTTCTGACTGCACTATCACGAACTTCATTTATCCGCTCCGTGACTTTCCAGATGAAAGCATCCGAGCCGGCGCCGGAGCCGTACGAAACCATCATTATTGTATCACCCGGTTTGGCAACATCCAGAATCGAGGTCAGCCCGATAGGTGACGCGCCCGAGTATGTATTGCCGAGTGTCGGTGAAAGCAGGCCCGGTTCAATCTGTTCCTTGCTGAAGCCCAGGGTTTTGCCCGCTCTCAGCGGGAACTTGCCGTTGGGCTGGTGAAAAACAGCGTAAGTGATATCTTTGGCCGTCGCTCCGGCTCTTTCCATGATTCCCCTGGCCGCACCAAGAGTATGCTTGAAATAGGCCGGCTCACCGGTGAATCGTCCGCCGTGCTGAGGATAAAATTCATATTCGCGTCTCCAGAAATCGGGGGTGTCAGTCATATAGGAATATGTATGCAGCGCCTCCGCGATTACATTTTCGCCGCCCATGATAAAGGCGGCGGCACCGGCGGCGGCGGAATACTCGAGAGCGTCGCTGGGCGCACCCTGCGAGGTATCGGCCCCGATCGCCAGACCATATTTGATATAACCGGATTTTACCAGTCCAAGACAGACAAACATGGCTTCTGATCCGGCCTTGCAGGCGAATTCATAATCGGCACAGTGAATATCCGGCACGGCGCCGATGGCCTCGGCCACGACTGTTCCCGACGGCTTGACCGCGTACGGGTGCGATTCGGAACCAATATAGACGGCGCCGATGTCGGCGGGATCTAATTTGCCGGCTCGTCTCAGAGCGTTTTTAGTCGCCTCGACCGATAAGGTGATCGTATCGGTATCAGGCGGCGGAACCGATTTCTCTTTTAACATCAGTCCTTTTTTGTAGCTGGGCGCGTCGGCTCCCCAGGTCTTGGCGATCTCCTCGACCTTTATCCGATGCCTGGGCAGATGCGCGCCATAGCCTACGATTCCAACCATAAATAACCTCGTTATGTATGTTTACAACTCAACTTCAACACACCTATAGGGGCTCTGCCATCCGGCAGAGACACCAAGTATACGCTTTTTTCAGGGCTTCCGCAAGCTCTTTTCGTTGAGTAATTTAAACCGTTTCGGCATACTTATTTGCGCCCGCGATTTGAAATATTTATATTACTGTCGTGAACCATCTTAAACGAAATTTCGTGCTCCTGATTCTGATTTTGGCCACCGGTTTTTATACCGCCCAGGCTCAGGAGTCGGATGACACCAGCTACGCCTACTATAAGGGCGAGACCTATACGTATTCTTTCAAGGCTCCCGAAAACTGGGTTTTGAATCTGGAAGAAGCCTACGCCGAGGGCTACACGGCGGCCATGTATCCTGAAGGGCAGGAATACTACGATTCCAGGATGATTATCTATGTCTGGATTTTCAAAAACACCGACAAAAGTCTTACACAATTTATAAGCGCCGACTCGGCACATTATGTGAAAAGAAATGGGATCGGATTCCTCCGGACCGATACCCTGGATCTTGAAGGCGGCGATATTGCGATAATCCTGGAAGTTGACGATCCCGGCGGGGCGTCGAAACTGGCCATGATCGGGTATATCGACGCCGTCACCGAAATTGTCATCTATGAGCTTCATATTGCC
>CP070766.1:51464-56155 GCA_020345705.1 Candidatus Zixiibacteriota bacterium
AGGCGGTCGAAAAAAACGAGGCAGTCGTGGTCGGTGTGAATCGCTTTCAGGATGCCCAGGAGCATATGGAAGAGATACTCAAGGTTGACCCGCGCCTTGAGGAAGAGCAGGACAAGCGCCTGGGTGAGCTCCGGAAAAATCGGGACAATGAAAAAGTGCGGTTGTGCCTTGAGGCGCTCGATAAAACCGCCCGGGACAAGGATAATATCGTTTATCCTGTGATAAGCGCCGTCGAGAATTATTGCACGCTGGGAGAGATTTCGGATTGTCTGAGAAAAGTATGGGGAGAATACCATGAAGTTCTTTAGGCTTGTATGCGTTTTGTCATGTTTTATGGTGATCGTGGGTTGCGGCGGAGAACGGAAGACCGGCAATGCTCCGGATAAAACCGTCATCACGACTGATGAAGATGCCATCAGGGCGGTCCTGATTGAGTATATCGAAAGGGTGATGGAAGGTGATAAAACCGTGCTGTACGAAAACGAGTTCATGTACTATAGAGACGAAGTCTCCCTCACTGAATATATGGAATATTCCTGGGTGAAAGAATACCCCTATGATTATATATCCGGCGTGGAGGTTGATAGTGTCGAAGTGATGGGTGACTCGGCCAGGGCGAAAATCCGTGTCTTTTACGAGGCGACGGCTTTTTCCGGGGAGGAGGAGCGACCTTATGACGTCACGCTGTATCGTTCCGGGGAACAATGGATCAGGCCGTATCAGTCCAAGTGGTACAGAGAGGTCGAGTATATGGAGCGTATTCGTGAATATGAACGAGCCGCCGAAGCCGAAACCGAGGAAGAGGGAGAATAGGCAGGAGTGTCTGATATTTCTCATATAGGGATTGCCGTGGCTGATCTGGAGAAGGCTGTCGAGGCCTTTTCCGCAATACTCGGCTATCCACCTTCATCTGCCGAGGTTATCGCCGACCAGAAAGTCAGGGTCGCCATGTTTGCCTCCAGGGATGACCCGCACTCGGGGCACATCGAGCTTCTGGAAGCCACCGCCGATGACAGCCCGATCAAAAGATTCATTGATGAGAGGGGACCGGGGTTGCATCACCTGGCGATACTGGTCGATGACATCGAGGCCACACTGACCTATTTAAAAGCAAAAGGCTTCAGACTCATAGATGAATCGCCGCGCGTGGGGACGGGTGGAAAGAAAATCGCCTTCATTCATCCGGCATCGACCAATGGGGTTCTGCTTGAATTGCAGGAAAGATAAGGGGCTATTTCCTGATGCTGTCGATTTTGACCCTGTCTGCGCCGCAGCGATTGCACGTCTGGTTGTGTATATGATTCACTCTGGCGCACGAGGGGCATCGCCAGAAATTGCGGGAGTCTTTCCCCAGCGGGTTTCTCGATCTCTGGACGCGGCGATTTCGCGTGTAGAAAAAGACCATCAGCATGAGAATCAGAAGTATTATCAGGTACGTTGAAAAATCCTGCACGGCATAGAGGTTATCGGAGAGACCGGCGGTTATCTCGAACGAGCCGGTGACCTGTTCGAAAACAGCGGCCGTGACCTTCTGCATACTCTCGGGGGCGCTTCCCAAAATCAGATACAACACCTGTCTGCCGTCCGACAGCCGGACAACCGATCCCCGAAGCATCCTGGCCGTGGTCAATGCTGTCAGAGTATCGTAAGTGCTGAATTCCGTGGCGAAGTTGGCCACGCCGTTGTCGACGGTGAACTGCACATCATCGTCGCTGATGGAATCAAAACCGAGGGCGAAGTACAGCCCGCCGATAGCTTCCCTGAGGTCGTCATCGGAGCGCAGTTGCAGAACTTCCTCAATCATGTATCTGTTGATAGAAACGACGGCCTGTGGGTTTTTGTCGCAAATCAGGCTGATCTGATCGATAAGAGTCGTGTCCAGCGTCCACTTCTTCGGCATATCAAAGGAGCAAAACAGCCTGTTCGAGACAACCCGCCCCGATACCTCCGCGCCCAACAAGGGCAGCAGCATCAGCAGAAAAATGGGCAGAATTTTCCTCATAATATCTTTATCGGGAGAATTGGGATATGAATAAAGGGCGAAATCGAATTTAGAATCCTGGACGATAAAGGCCGCTGGGGGAGGAACTCAGCGTTCTTTTTTGGGGCTTTTGCGAACCTTGTGGAAAATGTTGACGGTTATGGAGCTGTAGTCCTCCATCAGGCTGGCGAGGACTTTTCGGGTGGCCGTTTTCAAAAACTGCCGCTCGTCCATGGCCGGAGAGTACACGAATGAGTGTCCTTTTTTCTCTCTTGTCAGAATTGACTTTCTGACCAGGTTGTTCATGACGGTCATGACCGTCGTGTAGGCGTATTTATGTTCTTTGTTGATGTGATACAGGGCCCGCTTGACGGTCATCGGGCCGCTGGCCCAGATGATTTGCATCAGTTCCGATTCCAGTTTGCCCATGAATTTCTCAAGACCCTTGTTTTCGGGCCTGAAAAGGATTGAGATGTCCCCCTTTTCATCCATAATTACTTCTTCTTGCGATCGAATATGATTTTGCCGCCGAGGGCGATCAATAGTATCGGCCAGATATAATCCCAGAATCCGCCGTCTATATACCCCATTTTCGACAGCAGCAATAGAATCCCCGCAAACAGAATTACAAAACCAATGAACATGCTCGTCTCCCCGTTAACGTTGCTTTTGGAAAATATGGTGACGGCTTGAATCGGTGTCAATAAAATATTGAGTCAATGTGCTTCCGGGTCGCCGCACCCGGCAGTTTTAATTGCGGTCAGGTGCGGTGACCTGACCGCACGAACTCCATTTGTTGTGTCGGGTCCTGATTCCGTTCCCGGTGGGAATGTGATTCTGCACCTTCTGCTTGAAACACTACCCTATCGCTATCACCCGCACGACCGCTCCGTGCCCTGGCCCGCATTCAAATGCACCGAAACTATGTCGCCGTTATGCCGTAAATGACGATTAGAGAATTACAACCCAGGGCAGCAAAGGAGCTTTAATAAAATGGGTGGCTTCAAGAGAACAATCTCGGTCCTTCCGCTATTACTGGTTTTTCAGTTGATACTCGCATCGGTTGCCGAGTGCCGGATGAGTATTGGCGCCGGGCAGACGATGCCGTCGCCGGTCGAATTTGCCAACGGGAAAAACGCGCTGGGGATTCCATTCCGGGTCATCGACAATAATATGTTCCTGAATGTATTGGTTGGTGATTCGGCTGAGGCGGAACTGGCCTTCGATTCAGGATTTCCCATGAATGGAGTGATTCTATATGACTCCCTGCTTTCATATAGGCTGGGATTGACGTTTGTCGGCGAAGTACCTCTTGGGGGTGGCGGTGAAGATATCGCGAAAGCCAAAATCGCCGTGGGTGGCTTGGTCTCACTGCCGGGGGTGACATTCTCGGATCAGCGGGTACTTGTGATGACAAACAGCTCCGATTACGGGCACTGGCCCGGTGATGGCATCATCGGCGGAACCGTGCTTAATTCCTGTATCGCCGAAATTGACTATGAGAAAAGTGTGATAAACCTGTACGAAAAAAACTCATTTGACACAAGCAACGCCGGGGAAGTTATCGACCTGTCTTTTTCCCAGGGAATCCCGGTTGTTGACGCCGTCGTCACACAGTACGACGGAGCCGAGACCCCCGTCGGCCTCCTCTTTGACACCGGCGCCGACGTACCTTTCGCCTTATATTCCAACGCCGGTCTGGAATTTGAGCCGCCGCCTGATGCCTTTGAGTGCTACATTTCCGAGGGCATCGCCGGGGACGTGTACGGCTACTGGGGGCGGGTAAAGGCCATCCGCCTGGGTTCTTATGTAATGGAAGATCCTCTGGTTGCTTATCCGACGGAGGGCTTCGAAATCGTTATCGCAACCCTGGGTCAGAATGGATTTTTCGGTCTTGTTGCTCAGAGCCGATTTACCGTGACCTTTGACTATCCTGGATCCAGAATGTATGTCAGGCCCAACTCGCGCTTTGCCGATCCCTTCGAGTTCAACATGGCCGGCCTGGTGTTACGCACTACGCGTGACGGTGTGAAAAAGGTCTATGATATAATCCCCCGATCCCCGGCTGATGCGGCAAAACTAAAAGTCGGAGATCTTATTCTGGCCGTTGACGGAAAGGACGTCACGTCAATCGGTTTCCGGGAATTTGAGAAACTGCTTACCCGCGAAAATCACCAAGTCGGCCTGACCGTGGAACGCGCCGGACAGCGGTTTGATGTCTCACTGAAATTAAGGCGAATCATCTGAGAGAGTTGTATCTTGTGTTGAAGTGCCGCCGGGTTGCCGCACCCGGCAATTTTGATGCAGTCAGGTGCGGCGACCTGACCGTACGTGCTCCATTTGTTGTGTTGAGTCCTGGTTTCGCCGGTTGCGGGATTGTGACCCGACACACTTATTTCGATCGTTTTCGCGGGAGATAATTGGGCGGGGTCAGGATGGTGTCGCGTTTCCACTTTTTGTCGTCGGTTTCGGGATAGTCGATAATATAATGTAAACCTCGCGACTCTTTTCTCCGTGAGGCCGACCTGATAATCAAACTGGCGACCAATGCAATGTTGCGAAGCTCAACGATGGCATACGAAGCCGGATGGGCCAGATAATACGAGTTGATGGCCTTGAGAATCATGTTGACCCGTTCGCGGGCCAGCTCAAGACGGTCCTCGGAGCGCACAATCCCGAGGAAGTCGGACATAAGCCTCCTTAGCGAGCG
>CP070766.1:56255-63607 GCA_020345705.1 Candidatus Zixiibacteriota bacterium
AATCGACGGTTTTGGTCCGGCTCGTGCCGAGTATCTCAAAGCTTCGATTTTGCAACACTCTCAGCAGCTTGACCTGACTGGCCTGACTCAAATCGGAGATCTCATCTAAGAAAATGGTTCCCCCGTGGGCCATTTCAAATCTGCCGACTCGGCTCTGCATGGCCCCGGTGAAGGCCCCTTTCGTATGCCCGAACATCTCGCTCTCGAAAAGCGAGAGTGGAATCGCGCCCAGATTAACTCTGACAAAAGGACCGTCCCTGCGGCTGCTGTTACCGTGTATTGCCTCCGCGATCAGCTCTTTGCCGGTCCCGCTTTCACCAATGAGAAGGACCGCAGCATCGGTGGCGCTGACCTTTCCGGCCGTCATTAAGACGGAGAGGAACTTTTTGTCGGCACCAATGATATTGCTGAAGTCATATCCGGCGTCAAGTTCCTTTCGATCACAAACGAGGCCAGTATCTTCCGGGAAATCCTGGGACAGCCTGAGGGCGGTTTTGACTGATTGAAGAAAATGCTCGTTATTCCACGGCTTGGTAATGAAATCCGCCGCCCCGGCTTTCATACCCTCAACCGCTAACGGGATAGATCCCCAGGCGGTAATAAGAATGACGGGCGCCCTGGGACAGACCGCCTTGATTTCCTTCAGAAGCCGCAGACCTTCCTCTCCGGATGTGCTGACCGAGAAATTCATGTCCATAACAAACAGATCGGGGGATTCCGCTTTTGTGATGGCCAGGGCGTCTTCCGGCCCTCCCGCGAGCATAGTCTGATACCCGGCCTGCTTTAAAAGCAGGCTTAAGGATGACCTGACCGCCTTATCGTCGTCGATAACAAGTATCATATCAATATCAGATAACCCTGTAATATATGTCTTTTATACGCAATACTCAATTATTCGCTGTGAAGTGCCATTGCCGGTTGAATCCTCGCTGCCAGCCAGCCGGGATAAACCGCACATGTTGAGACTATTACTAAAATCAGAATCGCCGAGCACAATGCCGCAAGGCCGTAGACGCCTTCCGCGACCGCGCCGAACACACCGATAATCGGAACCTGGATGGCCACAAACACACCCGCGGCTATGCCGAAGGCGGCGATCACCACGGTTTCTCCGAGGATGAGTTTAGAGATGTCGAGGGAACTGGCGCCCATCGCCCGGCGA
Source organism: Candidatus Zixiibacteriota bacterium (assembly GCA_020345705.1). Classification (GTDB taxonomy): domain Bacteria; phylum Zixibacteria; class MSB-5A5; order GN15; family PGXB01. The sequence goes on from CP070766.1 coordinate 57,418, forward strand.
ACGCCAATTTCATCCCGACGGCGACTGATGGAATACCATAGAACCCCGAACAACCCCAGGGCGACGTTGAAAACGAGGAATCCTGCAATGATGCCAATTACTGCGATCGGGACGATTTTCCCCTGAAAATAGCTTGCTCTCTTGTCTTCCAGCCGTTCAATATTCAGAGTCCAGTCCCTGACCACCGAGGCAAGTCGCTTCATCAACCTTTCCTCGAATTCAACGCCGAGACCCTCTCTGACCGCGAACATGATTTTTGTTACCATCGTGGAGGCAGTATCATACACCACGTTTCTTCTGAAGGCAACATTGTAAGGTTTTTCGAACTCACCCTTATAGCGATACTGGTCGATCACGCCAATGATTGTGTATTCCTTTTCCTCACCGACGATGGTCTGGCCGATCGCCGGCCCGGATCCAAAGAAAGCTTCTCTCAACTGACGATTGATCACAAGGGGGGTCGATTTCAGCACGTCCTCTTCCTTGTTGAACCAGCGTCCTTCAATCAGAGGAATACCCATGACAGACGCGAAATCATCGTCTGCGTAAAAAATGTGGAAACGATGCTGTCGATTATTGTATTCAAGAGAGCTGCTCCACGTATTGCCGGAATATGGGATATTGCTTGACGCCCAGGTCAGGTTTCTGATTTCTCTGAAGGCTTGCATTTCCTGCAGAACTTGCCTGACACCGGCGTTCTCTTCACTCTCACCACTTTTCTCCATTCCACTGCCTTTCCAGTTCATGGACAATACCCAGACATTCTTATACTCAAAGCCCAGAGGCTTTGCGGTGTTGTTAAGCCCGTGGAAGATCATGCCGCCAACTGCGAAAAGAACTATGAACGAAATGAAGATTTCACTCATTATCAGGAAATTTCGTTTCCTGCGGTTCCAAATCAGTTTAAACAGGTGCCGTATCATAGGTCAACTCCTCTCAACGCCTCAACGGGATGAAGCCTTGACATTTTGAAGGCGGGATAAACCCCCGAGAAAAGGCCAAAGAATAGACAGATGGCAAGGCAATACAGGAAGATTCGCATATTCAGCGTGAATTCCCCGTAGGGCACTATACCGCTTCCACTGACAATCTCCAGGGCGGCAATCGAAATAATGAAGCCGATCGCACCGCCAATCAATGTGAGAATTACATTCTCCACGATAAACTGACCGACCAGGGTTCGTGAAGAAGCACCGAACGCTTTTCTGATGCCGATCTCTGAAGCTCGCTCGATTATCCGGCTGACATTGATATTGACGAGATTGATAGTCGGGAGCAACATGAAAAGAATCATGCCCAGGATGATGATCAGGATAAGATATGTACCGGTGCCCTCGAAACCTTCTCCGACGCCCACACCACCAAGGATCTGCGCACCTATGTAATCCGTCATAGTCCCGATATAACATTTTAGCCAGTCAAACTCGATGTCACCAACCGGCTCGAGTTTCTCGGTTCGTTTTCGAAGCTCGCTCTTGATCTTCCCGAAGTCGGACTTATCATGAGCAAGCACGTAGGCGCCGAAGCTGCCGTAATAGCTGACTCTGCCGAGGTCGCTCTTTGACGTCGTCACCGGCACATAGATGTCGGCATACGCTTCCCACGTGGGTATGTCCTCATTTGCGATAACGCCGACAACTCGATAGTTGATACCGTCGGCAGCGATATACTTCCCTACGGGTGCCTCCTGACCGAAATACTCCTTCCCGGTTTTCTCCGTTATCACAGTCACCGGTGTGGCGTTCTCCACAGCGGCGCGATCGTAGGGACGACCTTCGACAAAATCCATCTCGACGATATCCCAGAATTCGGCATCAGTAAACTTGAGGTTCAGTTCCAGTTTATTATTTCTGACATATTCATTAATGGTAACAGGTGCGGAATGAATTGAGACCATTTCGGGCGTTTTCATCGTTCTGACATGGTTGTCAAGGAAGTAATAGCTGGGAGTGGTGATCATATGGATATCTTCGCTGTACACTTCCACGAAGCCGACAAGGAGTGATCTGTCAAGCCTGGAGCCCGGCCCCGCAGGGGCCAGAAAGTGAGTCAGCAGGGCGGCGACAATCATCAGAACCAGAAGCGTGAAGCTGATTCCAAACAGGCTGACAAAAGTAAAGAATTTCCTCCGCAGCAACACCTTCCAGGCGATCTTTATGTAATTTTTCAGCATAGCGGCCTCCTTCAATTGACCTGGCTACCGTCAAAGAGTCGGATAATCCTCTCGGTCCTGTCCGCCATAGCTTGATTATGTGTAACCATCACAACCGTCGTTTCTTCATTCTCGTTAAGACCGACAAGTATTTTCAGGATTTCCTCACCCATTACAGAATCAAGATTGCCGGTCGGCTCGTCAGCCAGGATGATTTCGGGCTCGCCGACAATCGCCCTGGCGATGGCCACTCTCTGGCACTGCCCGCCGGAAAGCTGACCGGGGAAGTGCTTTGTCCGAGCGCTCAAACCCACTTTTTCCAGTGCCGCGAGCGCCATCCGGCGGCGTTGCGATGACGCCATTCGGCGATACAGAAGCGGTATTTCGACGTTGTCCACGACCGTCAGATCGTTGATCAGATGATAGCTTTGAAAGACAAAGCCGACCTTTTCATTTCGCAGACGCGCCAGTTGCCGATCGCCCATGCTAATAACGGGCCGGCCTTCGATTTCGACGCAGCCTTCCGTCGGGGCATCGAGCAGCCCCATGATGTTGAGAAGAGTGCTCTTCCCCGAACCTGACGGACCCATGACGGCCAGAAATTCGCCCTTTCTGACATCGATATTAATGTCACTCAAGGCCAGTGTCTCAATGGCACTGGTTCGATAAACCTTTTCGACGTTTTCCAATTTTATCATGCCCTCTTCCTTTATTTGAAGTTTCTTTTTCTGCAAAATGTTAATCTTCGGCAATGCCGACTCTTTCCATGTGATAATAGTTGCTCATATCGGAAATGATTACTTCATCGCCCGGTCTTATATCACCGCGTATCTCCACGTAATCGTAGTTTGAGGCGCCGATACTGACCACTCTTCGGACAGCTTCATCGCCTTCCACGACAAAGACTTTCTGATCGACCGAGCCTTCATAAAAAGCGCCGTTCCCGACGCGGATGACGCTGTCCTTGCATGAGGTTATGACAAACACATCGACGCGAAGATTAGACCGAAGCGACACGTGTGACTTTTCATCAAGTTCCGCCACGAACGTCACAATGCCGTTTTCAACCGTGGGAAAAATGTTGCTGATCCGCCCGGCCAGATCAAGGTCATTGATGCGAACCTTCACCGGACCGCCGACTTTGAGTCTGGACGCATGTATATCCGATATCCTTGCCTCCACTTTGAAACTGCCCAGATCGGCAATACGCGCAAGCGCGTCGCCGGGATTGACAGTTGCTCCCAGGTCGTCGTTGATCCAGGTTATGACGCCGTTTCGGTCCGCTCTGGCGTCAGCCAGTTCCATCTGCCGCCGCACTTCGCCGATGCTGTTTTTCTGGATTTGTATTTGGAAATTCAGCTCGTTTAAATCCGCCTCCAATGACGCCTGCTGATTCTCCATCTGATTGGCCAACTGTTTCAATTCTCTTTGAGCTATTTCAAGACTCAGTTCGGCCCGTTCCAGGTCCTGTTGAGTGCCGCCGCCGATCTCATAAAGGCGAGTGGCCCGTTCGAGCTGGGCCGTCATGAATTTCGTCTCCAGGTCCTTGATGTCATACCGGGCCTGAAGATCAATCCGCGTTCGCTGCAGGCGGAGACCGAGCTGCTCCTTCTTGTTTTTCAGCAAGGCCAGCTCGTCTGTCAGTTTCTCATATTCAATCTGGATGAATTCCTTGTTCAACTTCAGAATGGATTGGCCCGCTTTCACAGGGTCACCTGACTTCAGGATGATATTCTCGATTTTCGACGGAATAGGCGACGTTAAGACCTGCTCGAATTCAGGGGTCACGACTCCGGAAGCCGTTATAGTTGCCTCAATCGTGCCGACTTCGGCGACCGAAGTAAGAATCTTACCCCGGCTGATAGTGGGGGTCATAATTGTCCGAAAAACTATGTAGACCACAAGCAATATCAGAACGACCGAGGCTATTTTCAGATATCGCTTGAGCCTCTTTTTTCTGATAATGTCAGCCGGTAATGCTCTATCCATAATAAAATGCCTGTCTCTCATGCATTGTTTAAGCAATTCATACTCAATTCGCATGCCGAGTCATAGCGTGTTGTAAATCAACAAGTTGGCTCGCCTGAAAGAACCGTTCGATGTCCGAAAACGGACACCGTGTTCGGGAGTGGTCAATCCCTTATACGAAGCGAAGAGGCCTTTGGGCAAAAGGTGGGATTCAGGCCAGGAAGGACTTGAAATGGGCGTTTTATTTCCGAAAAACAGTGCGTAACACCTATTGACATCCGGGGATTCTGCCTTTGCTTGCCAGTGGAATTGATTGAAATCAATGGCCTTTTATACAGCAGGCCGAACGACAAAAAAGAAGGGTAGCCGGATATTTGTTAATCGCTAATTTCTGCTATTTCCGGGGTGATATTTCGCCAAGGGAATTAATGATTTCCAATATATCAAATTTGAGAAACAGATCGAGATAGCCATCGGCGCCGAGGTCCCTGCATTCACAGTCCTCGGTGGGCTCATAAACCGGCGTGCTGACGTCATCGCAATTCCATTGGATTGGAGAGGCTCCCTGAAGCGTGACTGTTGAGGCGTCTACCTGAGTTACCTCGAAATCTTCCGTTCCCAGTATGGCAAGAGGAAGGACACCTCGCCGACGCACGGGTCCGTCAGGCCGCACCTTGGCGCTGGAAGAAGAAATAGCGTTTTCAGTGCCAAAATCAATCACGAGCTCTGAGAACGGTTTGAGATCGGGGATCTCGAAGCTCATTATTGATTAAGCTTCACACCTTTTCGGGGGCGAAAGCCAGCCGCTAAGAACGGGCGGGAAGGCGGGCATCGAGCCAAAATAAAGCTGTCTTACCTCAAGGCCGATAAAGGAATAAGAGTATGGCGCTGTCGGGAGGGGATGTTATCGGTAAAATCGCACGCGTGGCCGTGGCGAGAGGATGCGCGGCTATAAAAAGCTTCATATGTGGAATCGGAAAGAGTCTCCAAAATGCCGGTGGCCTGCAGAACTGGTTGACAAGAAAGGCCTTATGGAGTATATTTGATTATAATATACTCGCACGGATATAACATTTACTTCGAATAAGCATTTGACGGTAAAGCCCAGGGGAAGCAAATAATGGATGCCATAAAAAGACTTATCACATCATCGCACATCTTCCTTCCCTGCCTTATTTTCCTGACATTAACTCCCGTCCTATCGGGAGCACAAGAAGTTTCGCAAGCGGAGCCGCATAATATCTCTGCCCTCGAGGGCATTGCCTCCATGCGGCTGGCCTTCACCGAAAATACGGGGCAGTGGAATCAGGACGTTTTATTCCGGGCCAACGCCGGAAATGCAACCATGTGGCTGACAGCCGGAGGGATTCACTACCAATTTGTAAGGCGTGTATTGGATGTACCGTATGAAGAGCAGCCTCTTCTAAGAAATCTCCCCGATGACGAGACCTTGAAGATCGAATGTCTCACGGTCAGGGCGGAACGTACCGGGGCAAATCCGCGCCCGGATGTCACCGGCAACGAGCTGCTGGGTTACCGATGCAATTATTTCCTCGACAATGATCCTGCAAAATGGCGGACGAATGTCCCGAACTTCGGGGAAGTGACGTACCGGGATATCTACCCCGGCATTGATCTGAAGTACTATGGTGACGGGCAGCAGATGGAGTATGATTTTATTGTCTCACCCGGGGCTGATCCATCACAAGTCCAGATACAATATCAGGGTATCAAATCGCTTTCCGTCAATGAATCGGGCGACCTGATAATCACCACGGACTGGGGGGAAATTATAGAGCGAAAACCCGTGGTCTACCAGACGGTCGAAGGGACGAAAAAAAGCGTCGCTGCGGAATTTCAGATTACGGCCGTTAATATGATCGGCTTTAAGCTCAGTGACGACTATGATCCAAGTCTCCCCGTGTTCATCGATCCGGTTTTAGTCTATGGCACCTATCTTGGTGGAGGCGCCGATGACTACGCCAGCGGAATTGCCGTGGACAGCAGCGGCAATTCCTATGTCACGGGACATACATATTCATCAGACTTTCCCGTCGTTAACGGCTATGA
>CP070766.1:63707-78646 GCA_020345705.1 Candidatus Zixiibacteriota bacterium
ATTTTGCTTGTTCTGGGGGCTTTCTTAGTATCGTGCACCAATCCACAATTGGGCGCCGGCGGCGAAGAAAAGGAAAGAGAACCAGAGACTTCGCCGGCCGCACGAACCGAGACCGAGAAGGTGGAAACCGATACTTTTGAGGGTGAAATAGCCCTTGAAAGAGTCTCCGAGGTGCCGATCGAGATCTCCGATTCGCTGAGCGAATCGGCAGACATGTCGATTGCCGTGGACGATTACGTCTGGCAGGAATTGACAGTTGCACACGATTACTACACGATGGGTGTGGCGGCGAATCGTGAAACATCCTGGGAGGAAGCTCAGTACTACTTCGAAAAGAGCCTGGCCATTCTTGGAGAGCTTGACCTCGATGCCGAGGCCGACTCGCTGTCGCCGGAAGCGGTGAAATATACTTCTCTTCTGGCGGATATTATCACCAACTACCGCATGACTCTTTTGTCGCTCGGACACCTGCCGGGGGACGTCTCGCCCGATGCTCTGATGGCCCGGTTTTCAGAAATCAACAACATCAGGATCGATTCGGCCGAGTTCAAACGGCTTGAGTCATACGCCGGCGAGAGGACCACGTACAATGTCCCTATTGTCTTCAACGAACGAGTAAAAAAGTGCGTCCTGTACTATCAGACGGTTGCACGCGACGCCGTGGAAAGGTACTTGCACCGTTCCACGAAATACATGCCGATGATTGACAGTGTCTTTGCGGAGTACGGTCTTCCCTCCGACATCAAGTACCTGGCGCTGGTCGAATCCGGATATAATCCTCACGCTTATTCCTGGGCGAGGGCGATGGGGTTGTGGCAGTTTATTTCATCGACCGGGAGGCTTTACGGATTGCATCGCAGCTGGTGGTTCGATGAGCGGAAGGACCCGATTAAAGCCACCGTTGCAGCGGCCAGATTTCTGACAGACCTGTACGATAAGTTCGGAAGCTGGGAACTGGCGATGGCGGCCTACAATGGCGGGCCGGGCCGCGTGCGAAAGCAGATCAGGAGGCAAAAGACAAACGACTTCTGGAAATTGAAGTTGCGCAAGCAGACCATGGATTATGTCCCGTTCTTTATGGCGGCGACGATGATAAGCAAGGACCCCGAAAGGTTTGGCTTCCGCGACATTGATTACCTGCCTGAATGGGAGTACGACGTTGTTGCCATCGATAGATGCCTCGACCTCAAAGTGGTCGCAGGAGCCATAGGATGCTCCGTCTCCGACGTGAAAGAATTGAATCCGGAGCTTCTCCGGCGATTCACCCCGCCAAACATGAAGACATACAATCTTCGAATTCCGAAGGGCAAAAGCGGAAAATTCTGGGCGGCGTATGACGATATGCCTTCATCAAAAGAGACAAGCTTTGTCAGACATAAAATTAGACGGGGCGAAACGGTTTCAACGATTGCCCGGAAGTATGGTGTCTCGCAATATGCCATCTTTGAGGCGAACAATCTGAGCCGAAGGTCGAAGATTTATGCCGGCAAAACTCTGATTGTGCCTGTTCCGAATGACAAGGATTACGCCCGGCAGACAAAGCGCGACTATAAATTGGCCGGGGACGTCTATGTTGTTCGCGCGGGAGATACGGTCTGGGATATCGCGCGGGCTTTCGGCACGACTCCCGAGAAAATCCGGCGGCTCAACAAGCTGGATCGAAGGGCCAGAATTTATGTCGGGCAGAAGCTCCATATCGGCACGGCCGGCGGTGGTGAAGTCTATGCCCAGAGCGGCGGCTCCGGCAACAATGTCTACGTTGTCAAAAAAGGTGACACGCTATGGGACATAGCGCGAAGATTCGGGACAACCACTTCTGTTTTAAGAAAACTTAACGGCCTCGGGCGAAGAAGCAGAATCTACCCGGGGCAAAATCTTCTTGTTGCCGGGACACCGAAATCCACAGGTGGATATAGGATTTATACGGTGAAAAGGGGGGACACCCTCTCCGATATCGCGAACCTGTTCAATACCACGGTGTCGCGGCTTATGGCCTGGAATGATGTCACCAATCCGAGAAAACTCAGGGTCGGTGACAAGTTAAAAATTTATATGGATTGAGGGCAGGAAGGTGGCAAGAAAAAGGGATATAGTAATTGCTGTAATAATCGTCTTTTCGTTCTTAATCACTATAGGCTTTTTTGGCCTGATTTTTATCGGGGCTTTTTATGGTGACGAGGATGTTTCTTTCGGCGGGTTCGGAGACAAGATTGCGGTAATTGATGTTTTTGGTGGCCTTTATGACTCCGGCCCGATCGTCCGGCAGCTCAAACGGTGGGGCAAGGCGAGCGGCGTGGATGCCATAGTGTTGCACGTCAATTCAACCGGCGGCGGTGTGGCCCCCTCACAGGAAATCTACAGTGAGATCATGCGCGTCAGGGAAGACGAAGGCAAATTGGTAATTGTCTCGATGTCCTCGGTGGCGGCATCGGGCGGATATCTCATCTCGTGCGCGGCCGACAGAATTATGGCTAATCCCGGCACGATGACCGGCTCCATCGGGGTCATAATCCAGTTCCCGACCGCGGGCAAGCTGCTTGATAAAATCGGGGTCGATTTCGAGACCGTCAAGGCCGGCGATTTGAAAGGGGTCGGCTCGATTGATCGCCGGATGTCTTCCGAGGAAAGGAAAATGCTCCAGGCGACGGTATCCGACGCCTATGAGCAATTTGTCGAAATTGTCGCCGAGGGCAGAGAGCTGGACAAGACTGATGTCTATGAGATGGCCGACGGGTCGGTTTTCACCGGGCGGCAGGCTTTGGAGCTGGGTCTTGTTGATACTCTGGGGGGTTTTGAAGACGCCATTCGGATGGCGGCTGACATGGTCGGAATCGAGGGTGAACCCAGAATCGTTAAGGAATACAAGCCCAAACGACGTCTCTGGGATTTGCTGGGATCGATTCTGGGGAACATTGAGGATATGACGGCCAGCGACATTTCCGGGCCGAGGATAATGTATTTGTATTAACTTGATAAAAACTATTGACTTACGGAGAAAAAATTCTTAGCTTATCAGACAGCCTTATAGGGTTGCAGGAAGTTGGGAATTGAATTAATCACAGGCGGATTATTCGATATCGGGGGAATCGGAAAAATGATTATTTACATAAACCAGCATTTTACTGAGGGAGGATGAAATGACCAAGGCAGATCTGGTTGAAAAAGTAGCCGAAAGAACCGGCCTGACCAGAACAGATGTTGCCGTCGTGGTTGATGCATTCCTGGATACGGTCAAACATTCTATGGAAGCTGGGAATAACATTGAGATTCGGGGATTCGGAACCTTCAAGGTGAAGCTTCGCAAGGAGCGCAAGGCTCGAAATCCGAGAACTGGAGACGTTGTTCCCGTTCCCGGCCGGAAGGTGCCCGTTTTCAAACCTTCCAATGAATTCAAAAACATGATTACCAAACTACCGGTCTAGCTCGACAAGGAGGGCGGTCATGGAGGATTAATGCCAAGCGGAAAGAAGAGAAAACGCCAGAAGATTAAAACACACAAGCGGAAAAAACGTAGAAGAGCCGATCGCCACAAAAAGAAGAAAAGATAGCTGATTGAAGCCGGCCGCCTGGTTTGGGCAAGATAAGTCGCGGGGAAAACAGTTCCGGCGAGGTTGGAACTGTTTTCCTTGTTTTATGTTCCGATGCGGTCCGACGTTTCTCGCCGATTGTCTTTGACCGCATATCTCGTTGCAGCATAACGAAAATATAACCCGCAACCAGCCATAATGTTCGCCTGTCAAAGGGCATCGATATTGCTGACCCCCTGATTGATGGACCGTCCAGTCAGACTTATAGGAATATCTATATTCTGCGCTTATATGATTGCCGCAGGATCGACAATTGATGCGCAGGATGTATATGATATTATTGTCAACGATGACAACGGCCGGTCGGATCAGTCCGGTCCCAGGGTTGCCGTCGATGCCGACGGCAATTTTGTCGTTCTGTGGACAGACAAGAGAAACGCCCAGACTGACATTTATTTCCAGTTTTTCGACAGCAGCGGCACGTCGCACGGTGATAACCTGAAGTTGAATGATGACCAGGCAGGCGCTGCCCAGTTCGAGCCGGCCATCGATGCCGGTTTGTCCGGGACATTCGCGGCGGTGTGGAAAGACTACCGTGACGGCAACTACCCGTTTGATCCCCGCGTCTATTTCGGCCGAATCGATACTCTTCAAAACCAGACCAACGTCAGTGTCAATCCCTACGCCTCGGACCTGACGTGCGAGTCGCCGGATATCGCGGTTTTTCCGGACGCCGGCGCGGTCGTTGTCTGGGCTGATTATCGCAATGATAACTGGGACATATTCGGACGGCGTATAAACGCCGATGGTGAGCCGGCAGGAGAGACATTCATGATCAATGACGACACCGGTATCCATCAGCAGCACTCTCCCGCGGTTGCGGTTCTCGGCAGCGGCGGTTTTGTGGCCGCATGGTATGATAACCGCTGGGGCAATGATGATATTTACGCTCAGAGATTTGATGCCTCGGGGACTCCGGTCGGCGCGAACCTGAGAGTCAATGATGATCTTACCGATGCCCGGCAGGCTTTTCCCCGCGTCGCCGCCGACGGGAGCGGCAGATTTTTCATAGCCTGGATTGACTGGAAAAACGGCTCGTACCCTTACAACCCGGATGTATATCTGAGAAGATTCGATTCCTCGGGGGCGGTCCTCGGACCGGCGAAAAAAATAAGCGGCAGCGACAATGGCCGGGCACAAAAGGACGTGTCGTTATGCTCCGACAGGATGGGCAATATTTGTATCGTCTGGGCCGATTCCTCGACCGGGCAGTGGGATGCCCTGGCAAGAATCGTCGATTACACCGGTGCCCTTGACGGGGCAAGTTTCCCGATTCACGGAGAACCGGACGGCAGGCAGCTTCAACCCGATGTCGCCACCGACGGATACAAGTTCTTCTTTGTCTGGGCCGACTACCGCAGCGGCAACTTTGACATATATGCTTCAATCAAACAGTACAATGATCCCACTCTGGTGCCGGAACCGAACCGGCTGGAGTTTGTCATGGAGCTGGGCGGTGATCTGCCGCCCTCTGAGACCGTCTCACTGACCAATGCCGGCTACGGCGAGCTTAACTGGTCGGCCGATTGGGACGCCGTCTGGTTTAATGTCACTCCGGACTTTGGCATTACTCCCGACAGCCTGCAGGTTGAGATAATTATCGATACCTTACCGTACGGTACGTACTACTCCGAGTTCAAGCTGATTGATGAGGACCACAATGATTCAACGGGAATCGTTCCCGTCAAGCTGACGGTGACGGCCCCGCTCCTCGATATCAGCCCCGATACCCTCTATTTCAAGGTTCTGGCTGAGTTGGGGAATCCCGACGCCCAGGGATTTCAGGTCAATAATTCGGGCAGCGGCTTTCTGACCTGGACCGCTTCGGAAAACGCGTCATGGATTGCCGTCAATGACAGCACCGGAAGCCAGTCGGAAATACTATCGGTGCAGCCAGATATTACCGGTCTTGAGTACGGCGACTATTTTGAGCCGCTAATAATCGAATCCGAGCAGGCGGTAAATTCTCCCGAGACCGCCTGGGTTCATCTGGAACTGGTCGGGAACCTGCCATTTCTACGGGCTCGCCCGGAGTCGCTCTATTTAGGCGGAACCGTCGGCGAGACGCTGTCGGCCGTTCTGGAAATCGTTAATCCCGGATCGGGCAGTCTGACATGGTCAGCCTCCGCAGGTGAAGCATGGCTGAATTTGAGCAGATTCTTGGGGACCGATTACGATACTATCGATGTCACAGTTCTGACTGAATTCTTATCGGCGGGAGAGCATTTCTCGGAAATAATCATCAGCGACAGCTCAGCCTTCAACCAGGAGATTGCCGTTCCCGTTGAGATTCTCCTGCTGTCGGGCGACACCGTGCAGTTTCTCAACACCAATACCATTCCGGGTGGTATCGCCGTTATGCCGCTGTTTGTAAATATTCACCGGTTCGCGAAGGGGGGGTACATTCCCTTTGCCTGTGATACCGCGGCCGCGATTCTTGATTCAATCGTGATCAATGAGCATAACCTGCCGGCGTTCATCGACTTTTACGTCGGGCAGGATCCGACCGGCCGGGGTGAGGTCGGATTCAGGGTGATGGCTCAAATGATCGACGACAGCACAATTCCCGGTGCGGATTATCACATCGCCGATCTCTTTTTCACGGCCGCCGACACCAACGCTGTTGTCGTTGTCGATACGACGTCCTCCGATTCTTCGGCAGCTTACATATTGACTTGGGAAATGGCGAAGACCTTGCCCGTCGTGGTCGCCGGCGAGTTGCTGATCGGCAGTGCGACGTCGGTTGAAGGCGGTGGCGATCCGTTGCGGCCGATGGCCATATCCGTGGGGCAAAACTTCCCCAATCCCTTCAATGATGCCACGACGTTTGAGATCACTCTTCCCCGGACGGTCAAAGTTTCCGTGGAAATCTTTAACCTGCTGGGTCAGGAAGTCTGTCGTCTCTTCGGGGGGGAGTTATGTTCCGGTGCCCATCGGCTGAAATGGGATGGTCGGCTGGAAAGCCGTCATCCGGCTCCGAGCGGCATCTATTTCTACCGCGTCACGGCCGATGGCTTTTCTGATGTCAGGAAAATGATTTTGCTCAAGTGATACACCCGACATTTCTTCTTGTTTTTTCCCAGTTACGCCCGGGAAACGCTGATTGCCAGACGAAACAATCCCACCATCTGACCGTAGAGAAAAATGGTGCGATACACGAAAAATTGGTTGCGAAATATATTTTTTGAAATATACTATATATAAGTCCTCACTTTGATGTCTTTTGCCGCAAGATTGCGCGTGGTCTTATGCCATATAAATGTGGTTGCAGGGATCTGGCGAAGTGTTTTTATCATATCGAAAAATCTTAACCCCTTGCCTGTTTAACGGGAGGTATAGATGAGATCTCAGCTAATGTATATGGCGGTTGCGTTTTTGATAGTTTTATGCGCAACGGCCATCGGAACGCCACCTCCGGCGAATTATCAGATTTCAACGCCGGACGGGGATCTTCAGAACGAGGAGCAGTTCTGGGTCAGCCCGGTTGACAGCAACATTATTATCGGCCTCTGGAGGGATTTCCGGCTTGGATATCGGCAGGTCACGGTGGGGCGTTCCACCGATGGCGGCCAGACCTGGATAGACTCCCTTGTCTCTCAGACAAGGTTTCTCTTTCAATCCGATCCGTGCGTGGACGTTGATCGTGAAGGCAATTTCTTTCTTTCTTTTATGGATTGGGATAATACGCTCAACACGCTCAGCATTCTCAAATCACGCGATGGTGGCTTAACCTGGGAAGGTCCAACATACACAAATCCGTCAATTACTGTTTTTGACGACAAGCAGTTTATCACGGTTGACCGAACCGGTGGGCCGTACGATGGAAACCTGTACATGTCATGGGCGCGGTATCCCAACTCGCTCTATGGTGACACGATGATGTTTGTTCGTCTGCAGAAGGATGGCTTCCACTTCGACACACCTTATCCAATCTGCGCACCGTGGACGCAATGCGGTAACTGGCCCATGGCAGGTCAGTTTGCGCAGCCTCTGGTCGGCAGCGACGGGGCCGTTTATGTTTTTTTCAACAGCAATGATACCACTAATTGTACCGGTTTTGGCACGATCCACATGGTTAAATCAACCGACGGCGGGGCGACTATGTCCGATCCGGAGAAAATCATAAACGTCTTCGGTCACTGGCAGTATGTTGACGGCAGCATCGATGTCTATTGCGCACCGGCGGGAGCGGTGGACATTTACGGCGGTGATTACGACGGGAACATTTATATCTCCTATGCGAACATGGATACGACCAATAAAGATTATTATGATTATAACATTGAATTTATAAGATCATCTGACGACGGCGCCACCTGGTCGAAGCCGATTTATATCAATGACGACGGCACCGGTCCGGGGACGATGTACGATCAGTTTCACCCCTGGCTGGCCTGCAATCAGGACGGCTATCTGGCGATCATTTTCTACGACCAGAGGCTGGATACGGTCAATCACTATGAATTTGACGTCTTCGCCGCGTACTCTTTCGACGGCGGCGAGAGCTTCACGACCAACCACCGGATTTCCACGGTGTCGAGCAATCCGCTGCAGTTGAAAGGGGAGCAGGCCCTGCCCGGGCCCGGCCCACGCGGGGGTGAACCCAAGGCAGGAAAAATCGCCGAGTATATCTGTGTGACCATCTTCAAGGATCATGTCAATGCCATCTGGACGGATACCAGAAACGGCAACCAGGATGCTTTCGGCGCCAACTGGATTCTGCCGATTCTTGAGCCGAGGCTTCTGTCTCCGGTAAACGGTGAAAACGTCGAGGAGGCGGTTCCGCACTTTGACTGGGCGACGGCCTGGAAGCCATTTGATGATCAGTATCGTGTTGAGGTTGCCACCGATGGCCGCTTCATTAATATGGTTTTCACGGCGGAATCCGACTCGGCCGGTCTGGTTTCGGATGGCAACCCGCTTGCGGAGGGGCTGTACTACTGGCGAGTGAAGGCCTTCAGGTTATCGACGGGCGATTCGACCGATTATTCCCGGGTCGGCTCCTTTACGGTCGGCGGTTATGTCTGCGTCGATTCGGACGGTGACGGTTTCGGCGATCCTGAGATTCCGGGCAGCGACTGTCCGCTTGACAACTGTCCTTATGAGTTCAACATGGATCAGGTCGATGGTGATGCCGATGGTATCGGCGATGACTGCGACAACTGCCCCGACAAGGTAAATGAAGACCAGCTGAATTCGGATAGTGATTCGCACGGTGACGAATGTGACAATTGCCCGTTTGCGGATAATGAGGATCTTTCCGATATTGATGAGGACGGCATCGGTGACGTCTGTGATAATTGTCCTGAGATTTATAACCCGGGGCAGGAGGATGAAAACGAGAATGACATCGGTGATGCCTGCGAATTCATCTGCGGTGACGCCAACAGCGATGAGATGATTAACATTCTGGATGTGACGTTTATCATAAACTACCTGTATAAGGACGGGCCGGCCCCTGACCCGATAGAGTCGATTGATACCAACGGTGATGACATGACGAACATTCTCGATGTGACGCATTTGATCAATTATCTTTATAAATATGGTCCGGATCCGATCTGTTAGCTGAGCATCCTGATTGATTAAGTTAAAAGGGACAGGCACGAGCGCCTGCCCCTTTAATCATATATAGAACCTGCTGGGCTGTATCGAATTAAATCGAGCGACTCTGAAACCTTTTCGCCCTTGGATCGTCAAATCGAAATAGAAAGAGAGTAACTGAGTTAGGAGAGTAGCCGCCATGAAAACCATCATCTTCACCTTAGGAGTACTTTTCACAATTGCCCTGCTGGGCACGCCGTCTTCGGCCGAGGAGGGACAGCTATACGGCAAGATCTACACCGTCGATGACGAGGAGTTTGAAGGATTCATCCGCTGGGACAAAAATGAAGCTTCCTGGGTGGATATCCTGAACGGCACAAAAGAGCTTGACCGGAAAAGGCACAAGAGGTATCGCGATAGTGACCGGCGCCGTGGAAAAAGAGTCACGCTTTTTGGCTTAACGATTTACAGCGAGAGTGGAGATTATTACGGGTGGGATTGGGTCAATGAGGCCCAGTCAGGCCTGCGTATGGGTCATATCAGGTCTTTAGTCCCTATCGGCGATAATGAAGTGCTTCTCGAACTGAAATCAGGTGAAGAAGTAGAGCTTTCCGGAGGAAGCGGTGACATTGGGGATGACAACCGTGAAATCCTGGTCGATGACAACAGAGAGGGTGTCATTGAGCTTTACTGGGATGAAATCGATCGAGTCGATTTCGGGCCCGCACCCGTGGGCGAATCAGCTTTCGGCAAAAGGCTCTACGGGACACTGACCACTCGCCGGGGTCATGAGTTCACCGGCTTCGTCTGCTGGGACATGGATGAAGTCTTTGAGGATGACATTCTGGACGGTCGGGAAGGGCGCCGAAATCGGAAAATCAAATTCGGCAATATCGCTTCCATTGAACGCCGTTCTTCCAGCGCTGCCACGGTGACGATGAAGAACGGCAAAAAGATGAAGCTGGATGACACAAATGATGTCAACAGCGGTAATCGGGGAATAGTCATCGCCGATATCAATCTGGGCAGTGTCGAGGTTGGCTGGGATGAGTTTGACATCCTGGAATTCCGTGAACCTCCCGCCTCTCCCGGCTATGACGATTTTGACGGCGGTAGAAGGCTGAAAGGGACCGTATTAACAGAGGACGGAGAGGAATTCACCGGTGAGATTAAGTGGGATGACGATGAAGAATCCACCTGGGAAATACTTGACGGCGATCTCAGGGATATCAATTTCGACATCGAGTTCGGAATGGTCAAATCCATCGAAAAGCTTTCGTCACGCAGCAGCCTGGTAACCCTGAAAGACGGTCGGTCGTTCAAGCTGAAAGGCTCTAACGACATCGATAGCGAAAATAAGGGAATTTTTGTTTACACCGGTGATGATGAAATCGTCGTCGATTGGGAAGATTTCGAAATGATTGAATTCTCGGAGTGATCCCGGCCGACTTGCCTGACAGACAGACGGCGCGAAATTGCTTTAGCATCATTCTTCGAAAATCCCATTATGCGTCCGGGCAAAAAAGCAAGAGAGCTTTCTCTGGCTGGACCTAGAGGGGACTAAAACAGACCCAGAGACCCCAAAGAAGAACTCTCTTACATTCGAAAAATATATAGCTGTCGGACGTTTTGTCAAGAAAAAGAAGACAGGTGAAATAATTCTTGCGAACCGGTCTATCTGTCCGGTTCCACATGAACCAGAATATCAAAGACATCCGGATATTTGGAGCTCACGGCATGTCTTACGCGGGTTGCGATTTCGTGTCCCTCATATACTGAAACATCGCTATTCACCTGAATAGCGGTGTCAATGAAATATCGAGCGCCGACGATTCGGCTCTTCAGCCAGACGACATCGACGACCCCATCCATGCCACTGATGAATCCTCTCACGTCAGACTCAAACCTGGTTCCCGGCGACACAACCATAAGCGTTTGAATATTTTCGCGTATAATCTTAATGCCCTGCTTCAAGATAAAGAAGGCAACCCACAGTCCGGCAATTGGATCCAATATCGGAAATCTTGTCTGCGCCACCACAATTCCGATCAGCACACCGACCGAGACAATCACATCTGAGCGATGATCATAGGCGTTGGCGATCACCGCGGCCGACTTGAATTTTCTGCCGATTTTCAAGGTGTACCAGTATAGCGATTCTTTAATCAGAATGGTCACAGCGGCCGCGGCCGTAGCCAGAAAAGTTGGCGTCTGGAACTCTCTGTTGACAATTGCATGGATTGATTCTCGACCGATGTAGGCCCCCGTTATAAAAAGCACCAGCGCCACAAATATCGCGGCGAGATTGTCGGCATTCCCATGTCCATAGGGATGGTCGCTATCCGGGGGCCTTTTTGAAATGTTGATACCGAACCAGACGACAATATTGGCAACGATATCGAGCAGGGAATTCAGAGCGTCGGCTATAAGTGCTTGGGAACGCCCGAAAATCCCCGCCATCATTTTCAAAATGAAAAGAAAGATATTGACTACCAGGCTGAACCTGGTGCATCCGATGGGAGATTGAAAGCTCTTCAACAAATTAATACCCTTGAGCGAGATAATGGTCAATCAATCGACCAAAAAAAACCGGCAGGGCTGCCGGTTTTTTTTTCTTAGGTGTCGATTACTCGAACTCCCGTGCATTCTCCTCCTCGTAGTGAGCTTGGAGTTCCTTAAGCTGTTTTACGTGTTCTTCCGCACCCGGGATGAGAGTCTTGGCTCTGGGGCTGGCCTTAGCCACCTGGAGAAACTTCGACCAATAGGCAATCACCTGTTCGATTTTTGTCTCATCGTCCTGATAGACGGTCTCATAGGAGATGGCCAGATTATACTGCGCCTGATAGCTGTCGGATTTGAGTTCGACCGCCTTCTTGAACATCTTGAAAGCCTGAGTATGATTCTCCTGGGCCTGGTAGATCTGGCCGAGGCTGTTGTATGAGTTGAAGTAATCGTCTTTGATCCCGATCGACTTGTTAAAGGCCTCGATTGCCAGGGGGTATTTTTTCAGCTTCTGATAGCCTTTGCCCAGCATGTAAAAGCCAAGATGATCGTCGGTGACTTTCTCAGTGTAGGCTGACAAATCCTCGACAGAGGCCGGCCAATTCTTCTGGGTCATATAAAGGCGGCCGCGGTCTTTGTAGACTTCGGTGTAATCGCCGTTGATCGACAAGGCCTTGCCGTAGGCCTGCTCACTTTCGACATACTTTTTCTGTTTGTAATAGGTTCGGCCGAGGTTGGCCCAGGCATCTGCGCTTTCGACGGCCCCTTCTGCTTCGGTGGCCTGCTTGAAGTACCTCTCCGCTTCATCCACCTTGCCTTTGGAGAAATAATACGACCCGAGATTGATATAGGCATCTATAAAAGTCGGATCCTCTTCGATAGCCTTCCTGTACTCAAGGACGGCCAGCGAGTCATTACCTTCTTTCATGAGGGTCAATGCGGAATTGAAATGGCCCTTTGCCTTCTCCGGATCACCCGAAAAGGCCGATGACGCAAGTATCGACAGACACATAAAGACTGTTAGAGCGAGGGGTGTCACCGTTTTGAAAGCACCGGCTTTTAAGTTCATCAAATCACTCCTTCCTTTCCTTATTCTACAATTCTCTCTTTCAAAGTCATCAAGATTATTTTGCGCTTTTTGGTTCCTTCAGCTTTTTGCCGATTTCCGGATACATTGGCGCCAGTATTCGCGCTGATAAGAGGGCCGCGTTCTTCGCCCCGGCCTTACCGATTCCCATGGTCGCCACGGGAATCCCTGACGGCATCTGGGCGACGGCCAGAAGGGCGTCGATACCCCCCAGCGAGGCGGGCAAGGGAACCCCGATGACCGGCAGATGCGTGCGCGCGGCAACCACGCCCGGCAGCGCCGCCGCCATGCCGGCCATACAGATTATGACCTCGTAACCGGAGTCCGCCGCTGATTTCGCCAGTTCATCGGTTCTGTCCGGCTGACGGTGTGCCGAGGAGATCTCGATGTCGCTCTCGATCCCGAAATTCTCCAGCTGCTTCCGACACTCCCCGGCATACTCGGAGTCAGATTTTGAGCCGATTATTATTAATACTCTGGGCATAAATCAGATTTCCGTTATTTTGACGCGGGTGTTGGCTCGGAATCCAATATCACTTCTGAAATACATCCCGTCAAATTTAATCCCCTCAATTATCTCGTATGCCTTAGCCAGAGCGGTGGAGAGGTCTTTGTCAACGGCTGAAACACCAATGACCCGCCCGCCGGCGGTAAGCCAGTTCCGGCCCTCTTTTCTGGTCCCGGCATGGAACAAATAGCACTTCCTGTCACTATAGTTTCTTAAACCAAAAATCCGCTTTCCGGTTTCATACTTTCCGGGATACCCTTTGGAGGCCAGCACCACACAGCCGGCTGCGCCGGGATACCATTCCAGATCGTCAATGATGGATAAGTCGCCGTCGGCTATGGCGATAAAAATATCCGCCAGATCGGATTTCAACAGCGGCAAGACCGCCTGCGTTTCCGGATCGCCGAAGCGACAGTTGAACTCGATGACCTTCGGCCCCGTCTTGGTCAAAATCAGCCCGGCATAGAGGACACCCTTATAGCTCCTTCCCTCCTCGGCCAGAGCGCTGATGGTCCTTTCAACGATATGCTCATTGATAAAGGCTGTCGTCGATTCATCGACAAATCCGACCGGGCAGTATGCCCCCATGCCTCCGGTGTTGGGGCCGGTATCGCCATCACCGATCGGTTTGTGGTCTTGTGACGGGAGCATCACTTTTGTATTCTTGCCGTCGGTGAATGCCATGACCGATACTTCCTGACCCTCGAGAAACGTTTCGACGACTGCTTTGCTGCCCGATTCACCGAAGATTTTCTTGACCATTATCTTCTCGATGGTATCCACGGCCTCCTGATGATCGCGAACGACCACAGAGCCCTTTCCCGCCGCCAGTCCACTGGCTTTGATGACGATTGGCATAGTAGCCGATTTTATGAAAGAAATCGCTTCCGATGCCTCCGTAAAAATCTGGAAAGGGGCTGTCGGGATGTGATGTTTGCGCATGAATTCCTTGGCGAAGGCCTTGGAACCCTCGATCTCGGCCGCCATCTGTGACGGCCCGAAGATGCGCAGACCCCTTTTCTGAAATTCATCGACTATGCCCAGTGTCAGGGGCAATTCCGGACCGACTACGGTCAGGTCGATATCATGCCTTTCCGCGAAGTTGGCCAGCCCCTTGATGTCGTCGGCTTTGATACTGACGGAATTGGCGATTAAGCTGATTCCGGCATTCCCCGGGGTCACATATATTTTCTTGACCATCGGGGACTGTTTTAGTTTCCAGACGAGAGTGTGTTCCCGCCCGCCCGAACCTACGACTAAGATTTTCATTTTATCGATTCTTCCTTAAAAATATAAACAAGAATAATAAGTGATTTTCTCTCTTTTTCAACACTTTTTTGAATGATTCCGGCCTTGATTTTATTTTCAGCTTCAACGTCACATATTAAAGGTTCTCCGTCCAAATCCGATAATTTTCCTTGACAACTGAACATTTGTGCAGTAGCATTTAAATGAGATAAAAAATGAAGAAATAATAAATCTTTTGAGATAGAGGAAATGATATGGTCAAAGAGGCATTGACAGGAAGGCAAAAAGAAATACTCGAGTATATCGAGAGAATGATTACCGAATTGGGCAAGTCGCCGACGATTCGCGAAATCGGGGAGAGGTTTAATATCAGTTCCACCAACGGCGTTCGGGCGCATTTGCAGGCCCTGATGAAAAAAGGGTATATCCGGCGCCAGGAGTTGATTTCCCGCGGGATTGAGCT
>CP070766.1:78746-88530 GCA_020345705.1 Candidatus Zixiibacteriota bacterium
GGTTGTCTCCCGGGGAGCTCGCCGGAAGGCAGGCGGAATTCAGCTTCAAGCTTTTTGCCGGGATTGTCGAAACGGATTTCGGCGAGAATATTTTCCTCTCGCCGACCAGTGCTCTGCTTGCCCTCGCCATGACGTACACCGGCGCCGACGGCGAAACCGAAGCCGCCATGGCCGAAGCGCTCGAACTGGCCGGCATTGACAAAAACGACGCGGCCAGGAGTCTTGGACAACTGGCCGAATCGCTCGAGAAGATCGATCCCCAGGTTGAACTCAATATCGCCAATTCGGTCTGGGCCAAGAAGGGACTGAAATTCAAAAAGGCGTTCTTTGAGACGGTCGGTCAGTACTTCGATGCTGAGATGCGGGAGCTGGCCGATGCCGGAGAAATCAACCAATGGGTCGCCAAAGAAACCAAAGAGAAGATCAAAAGCATCATCGACCGCATCCGGCCGGAAGACATCATGGTTCTGATTAACGCCATCTACTTCAAGGGGATGTGGACTTCCAAATTCGACCCGGCTGACACCCGTGAACTCGACTTCACGCTACTAGACGGCGGCAAGAAAAAACATCCTCTGATGACGCAGTCCGACGAATTCCGCTATTATGAAACCGAGGATTTTCAGGCCATCAGTCTGCCTTACGGAAACCGGAAATTGAGCATGTATGTATTCCTGCCGTCACAGGAGCTCGGTCTGAAACAATTTATCGCCGATCTTAACGCTGAGAACTGGCGAACTTGGCTAGGGATGTTCCGCAAAAGGGAAGGCGAAATCACTCTGCCCAGATTCAAGCTTGAATACGAAAAGGAGCTGAACGACGTTCTAAGAGCTATGGGCATGGAAATCGCTTTCAGTCCTGCCGAAGCCGATTTCTCGGAAATGTACGACATATCCTCGGATCAGAATGTGTTTATCAGCAAGGTCAAGCAGAAGACTTATGTTGAAGTCAATGAAGAAGGAACCGAGGCCGCCGCGGTGACTTCGGTGGTGATGACTTTGACTTCCGCCGCGGAACCGCCGGAAAAATTCACTATGGTCGTCGACCGGCCTTTTTTCTGCGTTATCTATGACAGCGAGACCAATACCCCGCTTTTCATGGGGGCGATCGTCGACCCGTAAAATAATAGCGCGGCAGATGTGGACACCTGCCGCGCTCACAACTCCGAAATGTCTTATCCGCTATCTTAGCAGCATCATTTTTCTGGTCTGAATGAAGTCGCCAGACTCCAGTCGAATGAAATATATCCCCGTGGCAACTTCGTTACCTGCCTGGTCGGTGCCGTCCCATTGAATCTCATGCACACCGGCATCCAAATGCTTATTCACCAAGGTTTTCACATTCTGACCCATCGAGTTAAAGACTCCAAGCAATACATATGTTGCTTCAGGCAGCTCGAAGAGTATTCGTGTAGATGCGTTGAATGGATTCGGATAATTCTGGTGCAGAACAAAGTGATCCGGCAGGATCTGTCCGGAACTCGTTCCGACTGTCAGGATATTGCCGTAGTAGTCTGATAGCTGGGACTCAGTTAAGCGTACTGAACCGTTGCCGAAAATCGGTATCGCAAGAATCCCGCCTTTTCCGGGTGAGATGCTTTTACCCGGATTCATGCTGTAAATAAGAACCTTCATAGTCCCATTCTCGTTGCCGTATTCCAGCTTCATTCCCGAAGCACTATTGATCAGTTTCGGCTCACCAAGCTGGCAATCCGAATATTCAAAGACGAAATATGCACCGCCGATGTCTTTATCATGGTTGACCAGTACTTCAACAGCCGACCGGTCAACCGACAGGTTAACTTCAGCCGTCTGTGAGGCGGGCGTCATCTTCCAGTACGGCATTGCATCACCTATGATTATCCTGATAAGATATGTTAGATCGGCAACCGTCAGAGGTATTCCGTCGGCGTTGACATCCGTTGCGGCGATCTGGCCGGCAGGATTGATCGTGAAGGCAGCAACATTGTAGATGAAATATTCAGTAAAAACCACGACGTCAGCTATTTCGTTTGGGACGCCGTTGAGATTGACATCACCGCGAGCGTCGATTGAATCGAGATGGATGATGCGAATGCCGCCATTCTCAAAAACCACATACCGCACCGCCGACGGCTTGTCCGGATCGCTGTTGAGACAGTAATCGGGTGCTCCGACATTCGGTATTCTTGCTTCCTCCGGAAACTGATAGTCATCATCTTCGTCCCAGATCAGATTGCCCATGTAATCATAGATGGCTCGATCAATATATAATGTGTCGCCATTTACGGATGACACGGAATTGTCACCACAATCATCCCAGAAGAACCAGATTGGGACAAACTGGCCGCTATAGTTGTAGTTGCTTGTGACAAAAAAGGTGATGACGGCCAGTTCGTATCGATCCTTGTCAGGCGGACCAAAGCAAACCGGGTGATTTCCACCGTCATTCATATCCGCCAGGGCGATTATGCGAAGGAGACCGGATGGGCAGCCATCCCCGCAGTTTCCCTGGGCTCCCAGCCTGAAAGTGAAATACTCCCACCCGCAATCTTCAAGTAACTGGCCGGGAGTTACGCTAGTGGGAGTTAACGCCGAAGGATCATACCCCAGCAGAAAATTAAATCCGCCAAAACCATTCGAATGATCGCTGGTAAAGATCGAGATGTCCGTGACACCACCCGGCAGAACAGGTGAATATACACCGTCAACACCGAACAGGAATGGATAGCACTCGCCAATGTGGCACTCCTCCCCGGCGAAAAAATCTTGCTTCGAGGGTCCTACACCCGCATCGCAAAGATAGGAGTCGTTGGCCTGGCTCTTCACATCCTGCCACGGGATACTTATACTATAGATGAAGTCGGTACTGTCAACCGCCAGCGGAGCGTCGACGCAGTATCCCCGGAGCGCTTCTCCCGGCACCACCCAGTGTTCCCCCTCAATGACCACGCCGCCGCCGCCGACAATGTCGGGTACCGGAAACAACTCAACGTAAGAATCGAAGTGTATATCCACGTAATCGCCCTCGAATATCGGACATGGGGCGTAAAATGCGTCAACGGCCGGGCTGAGAGTGGTATTTGACGCTCCCGCAATTTTCAGATCAAGACCCAGTATTGCATTTCCGACAATACGGTGGAATAATACCTCGTCGCTTGGAATGAATGGCCCATGCCCGTCAAGGCGAGCGAAAAAGTGAATCGCCCAGCCGTCCAATATATTCCAGGGGAAGTAATGATCTGGCCCAACAGCTACCCGGGCACCCGCATTGACGAAAACCTGTGCCAGCTCGCCGCCTCCGTAGGCATTAATATAGACTAAACTCCCGTTGAGCCCATAAGGCCCGTAATTACCGATGAACGCCGGAGTAACCGCAATCATCCTGGCGATGCCATCCAGATCAATTTTCTCTATTTCGCCCGGGTCATAGGTAGCCAGGTATTGATCAAATTTCTGATCGCGCGCCTCGAGCCCTTCTGCTGACCATCCATAAGCCTCCACCCCAAGATTATAGCCGTCCGCGTGGGTGGTGATCATCAGAACACCCAGATCCTGGTCATGGGCCTGGATAATCTCGCGAAAACGGTCTACAGTGCAGACTGCGGGCAAGGGGTCAGGTGCGTTCCATTCAATATATTCCTGATATACATACTGCTGCCCACACGCAACCCCCGACCATCCCTTCGGCGGCGAACACACATGAAACCGGAAATACTTCTCCGCTTGAGTACCGGTCCCATAATGCCATTTCAATGGAGAAAAGACGTAGCCAGCATTGTCCAAAAACACGCCATCTCCCACAGTAAAATTCATTTGACCCAAGCTGCTCTGGTGCAGCAACAGGGCCAGCAGCAGCAAACCAAGCGCTGCTACCCACGGATTCAGTCGGGTCGGTGACTTACTGCATCTCATAAGGTCCTCCTCTGATTACCACGGAATCGTAACTCGCGG
Organism: Candidatus Zixiibacteriota bacterium; assembly: GCA_020345705.1. Classification (GTDB taxonomy): domain Bacteria; phylum Zixibacteria; class MSB-5A5; order GN15; family PGXB01. Next base: position 82,679 of record CP070766.1, read on the forward strand.
TATTCTGGTTTGACATGTACTGGGCTCAGCCCGGCAGAGTATCCGAACACATTACGGGCGCGTCCGCCTTGTGGTCAAATTACCCTACAAGAAAGTTCCTGTGACTACAGGTGAGACCCAACGTAAGTCCCACGAATTTGCTGTAAACGGGCTAAGAGCGAGATGAAATATCCAAGTTGTCGCCCTGTTAGATTAAAATACCGTACATTGACATATTTGTCAAGGCATATTTGCGGTGCTTTGCAGCACGGATTACGCAGGACGCCACGGCAGATGTGACCATCTGCCGCACACAATAAACAGGAACACGCTGTCGGGTGCGGCGACCCGATAGCATACAAACACCATCTAACTTCTGTACACCACCCGGCCACCGAGGATGGTACAGAAGACTTTCCCAGAGAGCTTCCAGCCGATAAAAGCCGAATTCTTCGACTTGGAGCGGAAATTATCTTTCTTGACCGTCCACTTTTTATCGGGATCGATGATCGTTATGTCGGCAACGGAGTCTTTCTCAAGAGTTCCGCCCGGAAGACGTAAGATTCTGGCCGGGTTGACCGTCATCTTCCTGATGGCGTCGGCCCATGACAAAAATCCCTTGTCGATCAATTGCGTTTTCACCAATCCCAGCGTCGTCTCCAGGCCGATCATTCCCGAGGGGGCTTGATCAAACTCGACATCCTTTTCTTCCTCGGAATGCGGCGCATGATCGGATGCAATGCAGTCAAGCGACCCGTCAACCAGGCATCTGATAACGGCGTCAACATCCTTTTTTGTACGAATGGGCGGATTGACCTTCAGGTTGGGATCAAACTCTTTGCCGATTTCGTCATCGGTCAGGGTGAAATGATGCGGGCAGGCCTCGGCCGTAACATTGACGCCTTCCTTTTTCGCCTGCCTGATGGCCTCCACGGCTCCGGCTGTGCTGACATGAGCGACATGAAGCTTCCCGCCGACGAAGTCGCACAGCCTGACGTCACGCAGAACAGCGATGACCTCGCCGACGGCAGGGCGCCCCTTCATCCCCAGCCGGGTGCCTTCGTAGGATTCGTTCATGACTCCACCGGCGAAGAGAAACTCGTCCTCAGCATGAGTGATAATCGGGATATCGAACATCTTGGCGTACTCAAGGGCGCGTCTCATGATTTCAGGATTCTGCACGTAACTGCCGTCGTCCGAAATCGCCACAGCCCCGCCGGCGACGAGATCGCCGATCTCGGCCAGCTCTTTTCCCTCGAGCGCCTTAGTGATGGCCCCAACGACATAGACCCGAGCATCGGCATCCTCGGCTCGGGAGAGCACGAATTTTACCGTCTCCTGATTGTCGATTGCAGGGGTCGTGTTGGGCATGCAACATACAGTAGTGAAACCGCCCCCTGCCGCGGCCCGGCAGCCCGTGATTATGGTCTCTTTGTCTTCGCGACCCGGCTCACGCAGGTGAACGTGCATATCTATCAGGCCGGGAGTGACAAGTTTTCCGGAGGCATCGATAATGTTCTCTTCAGGCAGGGCGGATATCTCCTTCTTGGTCGCTTTGGACATCCTGGTGATCTTGACGATTTTGGCATCTTTCACAAAAACGTCCGCTTCGCTTCCAAAACCCAGAGCCGGGTCGATAACACGACCGCATTTTATGACCAGATCGTATTTGGGCTTTTTCATGCTACTCCTCTCGCTGCTTTCCCGATAAGAGATACAGTACCGCCATCCGCACCGCCTGACCGTTGGTAACCTGCTCCAGTATGACGGACGAACTGCTGTCGGCCACTTCGGATGTTATCTCGACGCCGCGGTTCATCGGGCCCGGATGCATGATTGTATAATTCTTGTTAAGCAGTTTCAGCCGCTCCTTTGTCACGCAAAAGAGCCTGGTGTACTCCCGCATTGATGGAAAAAGCCCGGCCTGCTGGCGCTCCAGCTGGATGCGCATAACGTTCACGACATCGGCGCCGTCCATAGCCTCGTCCAGATGCGTGTAAACATCAACCCCGAATTCCTCTACCTCGTACGGCAGGAGAGTAGACGGCCCGCAGATCGCGACCGACGCTCCCATAGTCTTCAAACCCCAGATATTCGACCTGATGACCCGGGAGTGCTTGACATCACCGACCAGAACAACCCGCAGACCCTCAAGCCGGCCGTACTTCCGGCGAATGGTGAACATGTCCAGCAATGCCTGCGTCGGATGCTCATGACGACCGTCCCCGGCGTTGATGATATTGGAACCGGTACACTGTGTCAGAAAATACGGCGCCCCGGTCGAGGCGTGCCTGACAACAATCATGTTAATCTTCAACGCTTCAATGTTCTTAACGGTATCCTTAAGGGACTCACCCTTTGTTACCGACGACAACGCCCTGGAGAAATTGATTGTGTCCGCCGAAAGTCGTTTCTCCGCCAGCTCGAATGAAATCCTCGTGCGGGTGGACGGCTCGTAAAAAAGATTCAGCACCGTCACGCCTCGCAGCGTCGGAACTTTCTTGATTGGCCGTTCAATAATCTCGCGGAACGATTCGGCCGTATCCAGAATAAGCTTGATCTCACTGGCGGTGGTCTCCTCCAGTCCCAGAAGGTGTCTGCTTCGCAGTTTCATTTCTTCGTCCCCCCTTCAGACCGAGTCTTGGCCGACGATCGTCTCGCACCGGCTTTCTTCTTGAGGCCCGATTTTTCAATAACCACCATTTCCGTGTCGTCGCGCTCCGTCAGTCTGACCAGGACCCGGTCATCTTTCGAAGTAGGTATGTTCTTGCCGACATAATCCGGGCGGATGGGATATTCGCGGTGGCCACGGTCGATAAGAACCGCCAGTTGAATTGAGCGCGGGCGCCCGAAATCAATGATGGCGTCCAGCGCCGCCCTTATTGTTCTGCCGGTGAAAAGAACGTCATCAACGAGAATAACGTTGCGGTCAACAACGTCGAACAATATCTCCGTTCGGGCGATGATGGGCTGGTCCAGCTTGGAGTGCACGTCATCACGATAAAGATTGATATCAAGCAGTCCGACCGGCACCTCGACACCTTCGATCTGCGCGATTTTCCCGGCAACCCTCTTGGCCAGGTCGGCGCCCCGTTTGAGAATGCCGATAACGACCAATGTTTCGGCGCCGCTGTTTCTTTCCAGAATCTCGTGTGATATGCGGGTGACGGCGCGGGATATCTTTTTCTCATCGAGCAGAATTTCCCCTTTGATTCTTGGCAATTTACCTCCTCTCCAAAAGCCGCGAATGCACGGCAAATGTACAATTAGTCTTGATATGAATAATTTTTATGCGTGCTAAAATATAAGTCCGGCGAAATGTAAACATGTCCCGCCTTTTGCCGCCTCGCAGGACGGCATTAAAAGGTTAGCATATCACGATTATAAGCAAATTTGGCTTTCGGTCAACAAGTATTTTGAGATTTAAAGCAGTTTATTAAATGTGACCGGTAAGCCATTCGGCAATATGATCAATTGCCAGCCTGAACATCAGATGTTCCGGCGCAGCTCGGCTTCCGAAAAATATCTTATTTCACCGTAAGCGTCAATCTGATACGCCAGAAGTTCCGGCATGGATAGATAAGATGAGAAATCGACGTCTCTAAAAAAATCCCGCTTGCTCTTGACCGAGGCAATTACTCCTTTATCAAGAACGATAACCTCATCGGCCAGGTCGAGAATAATGTCGCCGTAGTGTGAAACGATGACAATACCGACCCCTCTCTGCTTTAACTGGATAACCAGATTCTTAAATAGCGCAATCCCTTCCGAATCAAGCCCGCAGGTCGGCTCATCAAACATAATGAAGGCCGGCTCGAGCGAGAGAATAGTCCCGAATGCCAGTCTTCTCTTCTCACCGCCCGACAGCGTAAAAGGATTTCGCTGTGCGAAACGGTCTTTTGGAAGACCGACCAGCTCGTAGCATTTTGCCGCAATCGCTTCGACACCGGCAAGACCCAGATTCTCCGCACCGAATCGTATCTCCTTATTGACCGTCTCGAGGAAAAATTGTCTTTCAGGCTGCTGAAAAGAAACCGCCACCGGGCTCTTTTTAGATGGGAATCCATGGTAAGTGACGGCGCCCCTTCTGGGTTTAAGCAGGCGCGCCATAAGTTGAATCAGCGTTGTCTTGCCGCTGCCGGAGCGGCCGACCAGCCCGCGGACCTTGCGGTTATCGATCGACAACGAGAAATCTGTAAAAAGATTGCCGTCGAAATCTCCATTGTAACGGAAGCAGACGGAATCGGCGGTGATCCCGGCCCAGCCTTCGGAATCAGGGGACATCGGTTCGGAGGCAGATTCGCTGTCATACCTCCCGCGCGCGGTCGATTTCAGGCGATATTTCAGGGGCGGAACGACTTTTGACGAGGACATGTTCACTTCGTCAGAAAAAATCGAGGCCGGATTTCCATCGGCAAAAAGCCGACCGTCTTTAAATGCGAGCATTCGATCGTACGCTTCAGCCACCTCCGCATATTGCGTGATTCTCAGGACGGTGAGATCAGGTTTCTCTTTCAGAAGAAAATCGATGGCATCGTTAAGCAGGCGCTTGCCTGATTCATCCAGGAACGATTCCGGCTCGTCGAAGATGATGATATCGGGTTCGGCAACCATGACCGAGGCCAGAGCCAGCCTCTGTTTCTCACCCCCGGACAGTTCGGATATCAGGCGGGTTCGAAATTCATCCAGGCCGAAAAACCTGAGCATATTATCAACACGACGCCCGAGTTCCGGGTGAATGACATCCCGGTTCTCAAGGGAAAAGGCTATCTCCCTCTCTACAGTGGTCGATACCAGCTGATTATCGGGGTTCTGGAAAACGAGCCCCACCTTCTGCTTGATGATTCTTCCCTCCAGGTCGCCGGAAGGATCAAGTCCCCCGATTTTTATCTTTCCTGAATCGGGCTTTATAATTCCGTCAATCAGGAGGGCCAGGGTCGTTTTTCCTGAGCCATTGCCCCCGATAAACGAGACCCTCTCGCCTTTTGAGATATGGAGACTGAGGTCATCTATGGCCTTCGTGCCGTCGGGATAGCTGTATGATACATTTTCAAAATCAATCATAAGAAAACCGCCGCTGGCTTAGATAACACCGACGGCGGTAATATGCAAGTTCTTTGTCCTGGTCTTTAGCAGCGGACGTCGAGTTCGCGGGCCGCCTTAACCTCGTTCAAACGCCGGACCGTCGTATTATGCGGAGCATGATACAGCTTCTCCGGATCAGATTCAGCCTCTCTTGAAATGGCGATGAGCGTCTCGGCGAATCTCTCTAACGTTTCCCGGCTCTCGGTTTCGGTCGGCTCAATCATGAAAGCCTCATGGACAATCAACGGAAAATATACGGTCGGCGCATGGAAGCCATAGTCCAGCAGGCGCTTGGCAATATCCAGAGCCTTGACGCCCAGTTTTTTCTGCCTGTTGCAGGAGAGAACGAATTCATGCTGGCAGGCAGTGTCATGCGGAATTTCGAATTCATCCTTCAGAAGGGCCATAAGATAATTAGCGTTCAGGACGGCGTTTTCGGAAACCTTTTTGATGCCGTCCGAACCGAGCGTCCGGATATATGCATAGGCCCGGATATTGTTGGCGAAATTCCCGTAGAAGGTGTGCATGCTGCCGATCGATTTGGGTCGGTCGTAATCCAGATGCAGCTGGCCGGGATTATCCGGGTCTTTCGAAATAATCGGCACCGGCAGGTACTTGCCCAGCTTTTTGATTACCGCCACGGCGCCACCGCCCGGGCCGCCACCCCCGTGAGGAGTCGAAAAAGTCTTGTGCAGATTGAAGTGGAGAATGTCAAAACCGATTTTGCCCGGTTTGACAATCCCCATCTGAGCGTTCAGATTGGCGCCGTCCATATATATCAGCGCCCC
>CP070766.1:88630-94964 GCA_020345705.1 Candidatus Zixiibacteriota bacterium
CCTATATTGATTACGATGCAGACTTAGGAGAAGCCGATAAGAACATTAGGTTCTTTGTCTACGACGTCCACAATACCAGAACGGACAAGAAGTTCAAGCTTGTCTCTGCCGTGACTTATCTGTGTGAGAAATCAGGGATTAGCATTAGCGAAGAAAGAATTGAATTTGTGCAGATAGTTCGGCCGGACGACGGTCGCCGCTACCACCTGGACTTCAGGGACTACCAGTCACCCGATACTCTGATGAAGCTGATTAATCCGCCATACTTATTCAGTGTGAATTGCTACGATCAATATACCAATCTGATGAACAAACTGGGCAATGTTTTTGAGGATCGCTGCCTGGCGGGATATTTCCTGTCGGAATTCAACAGGAGCTGCGTTTCCAGATATCGCACACGCGAGCGCTGTCGGAGTTACTCTTACGAATAAGAACATCCGCCTCAGCGGCTCACGCTCGGCTGCTTCGGAGAGGGACTGTCAATCAGCTTGATGCCGGCTTGATGACCGGGCGCCGGGGCGGGCGGTTCGGATATCTGCCAGTTGCGCGGGTCGGCCGGGTCACCGTCGGTGTAGGTCAGCCGCCAGTAGAACTCCAGAGGATAGAAACCGGACCAGTCGGGCGTCCAGTAATCGATATAACCGTATATGTCATATATGTCCGACGACTGACGGGTCATGTCGAGCTGAAAGGACGACAGGTAAAAAATCCAACCGTCATTATACCCGAATTGCTGGTCAATATATTCTAAAACAAGCGGATCGGAATAGTAGTGCAGGGCAGCGATAGCGAGGTATTCGTTGGGATCACACTGTGACATCAGAACCGTGTCCGTGACGACGGTCGTGTCGTAGTGGTGCTGGACTATTGTGACGGTGTCATAGACATACTCCACCTGAACCACAGTATCGAACAGGAATATGGTATCGGTGGCATAAATCGTAACCGAGTCACCGATGAAAACGGTGTCAATCTTTATGACGGTGTCGGGCGGCAGTTCGACATACACAATGTCATGCACGTATTCGGTCGATTCGACGATTTTCTCTTTTTCGCATCCCCCTATAATCAGGAATGCTATTATGACCGAAAGAATGATTCCGGCGATAAATATCCTTACCATAATTATCTCCTTTTGAGTATGCAAAACTGCTCTGCTTTCGATAGCGCAAAAATCAAGCCGGGTCCGGTCTGAACGCCCGTATTCCGATAAGTGACTGTCCAATATATGGTTGAGCTGTTCTCCAAGCCGGCGGGACTATGGCAAATCTGCATCACTATTTCACACATAGCTGCAAAAAGACCGTAGCCACAGGATACCCCTCCGTCGGGCCATTACCTGAGGCGAAGGCGGGAGGCCGGTGGATTCCAGACTCCGGATCATCGACCTTGGGCGGCGATTCCGTATCAGTGGGTCTGTACCGGAAACAAAATGTCGACAGATTCGTATAGTAAATCACGTTATTCTGTTTTGTTGAGTTGACAGTCTGCTGAGGAGGCGGATAGGTGGTGTGGATCTGTGGCAGTCGGTACTGTCAAATTGCAGGCGAAGATTTCTCATTGTAGATTCTTCGTGGGCTTTCCGCCAGTTGCTGGAGATGCGATGCCGGGTGTTATTGGCGAAGCTCAAAGTCAATATCAGGACACCTACATCACCTGCAAATATCCATCACCATTGACGATGGATTTCCGGATGGCAGGGTCGTTCATCCGGCAGACTGCTTGTTAACAAAGTGCCCGAGGCCGGCTTACGGGCCACAGAAAGAAATTTGGTTATAGAACTTCTGTAATTTTCAATTGGAAGGAAGTCGTGAAAAAAGTTGTTGGTACTATTTTCATCACTCTGATAGTAGTCTTTCAGGTTTCGGCGAACGACAGGAATGCCTCTGCCGGACGCTTTGAGCGAGCAAAGAGCGTCAACGTGTCGTGCGCTTCAGGTGTTCACATTCCATTCATAGCCAATCGTGGGCAGCTCGATGCAAGTGTTGAGTTCTACGCTCCTACTTTTGCCGGAGATGTTTACATAATCAACGGCGGGACGATTGTTTACTCTCTTCCGAGCAGGGAAGACGGTCGCCCCGGTAGGCGGCTCTCACTCAGAGAAGAATTCGTCGACAGTCACGCGGGCCGCATAAGAGGTGAGAGTCAAACCGCGGCCAGGGTCAGCTACTTATTGGGAAGCGACCCAATGGCATGGGCCGAGGGCGTTCCCACTTTTGAATCTGTGAATTTCGGTGAAATATATACCGGGATAGATCTGAAACTCAGAGCGTACAGCAGTAATATCGAAAAAATATTCTATATCGAACCGGGAGCAAGACCGGAGATGATCAGGGTGATGCTGCACGGAGCCGACTATCTTTGTGTTAACGATGCCGGTGAACTTGAGATTATAGCGGAATCAGGAACGGTATCCTATACGAAGCCGATAGCCTATCAGGACATCGCCGGAGAGAGAAAGTATGTCGATGTGAGCTATAGGATAGAGAACGACCAATATGGTTTTCAGGTCGGCAGTTATGACGGCGATGAAGCGCTTGTAATCGACCCGCTTCTGGCTTCGAGTTATTTTGGCGGCAGCGGCGCCGAAGGAAACGCTGCGGGAGATGAGATATTCGGTGATCTGGATATGACAATCGGTGGTGACGGTATTGTCTATGTGACGGGATTGACCGAGTCCACCGATTTTCCGACAACAGCCGGTGCCTATGAAGAAGATTACGTGGGCAACCTGGATGTGTTCATTTTGAAATTCGATCCGAACCTTTCCACGCTGCTGGCGGCAACCTACCTGGGTGGAAGTGGAAATGAACGATTCTACTACGCAGAAGCAATCGCCATCGATGAATCCGGGTATATTTACGTGTCAGGCACTACCGAGTCTTCAGATTTCCCGACGACTCCCGGTGCGTACAACAGATTCATATCCGGCGCAGAAGATATCTTTGTGTCCAGGCTTTCCGCTGATCTGACGACCCTCGAGGCATCAACATACCTCGGCGGAAGCAGCACGGACGCCAGAGCCTCCATAGCTCTTGATGAAAGCGGCAATGTATTTGTCGCCGGCATTACTTATTCGACTAACTTTCCCTACTCGGACGCTGCCTTCGATAAATACTATGCCGGCACCTGTGACTTTTTCATTTCAAAATTCGACGCCATTCTTTCGACTCTTCTGGCCTCGACATATTTGGGTGAGGCTTATCGGGAAGATTACCCCAGTATTTGCATTGACAACAGCGGCAATGTTGTCATATCAGGTGCAACCGGTTCGGAAAATTATCCGGTCACACCCAACGCCTACGATACGAGCTTTAACGGCCCTTTCACACACGGTCTCTGGGATCTGGACGTTTGCGTTTCCAAGCTGGATAATAACTTGTCAACGATGCTTGCTTCTACATTCATTGGTGGAGATGGTTATGAAAGCGGTCTGAATTTGACGCAGGATTGGGGTGGCAACATATTTGTTGCCGGTCATACATCGGATGCCAACTATCCAGTCACCGACGGCGCGCTTGACCAGGAATTCAGCGGTGATGAATATTTCATTTCAAAACTTGACGGCGACTTGACGACACTCTTGGCGTCTACTTTTGCCACACCGGAAAACACCGGCCTGGGCGCTATCTGGCATTTGACAACTGACAATAACGGTTATATATACTATACCGGTTTTACATCTGCAGACGACCTTCTGACGACCATCAATGCATACGACAACTCCTTCAACGGAGGGCAGTGGGACTGCTACCTCACAAAAATCGACAATAACCTGGCGGAAGTCGTCTATTCAACTTACTTTGGTAGCAGCGGAGACGAGGGTGGTGCTTCCGTGGCCATTAACGAATCAGGTGAGGCCTACGTGGCCGGTTGCACGAATTCCTCGTCCTATTTCCCCATCATGCCCGGGGCCTATGATACCGATTACAACGGCGGCGCCAGTGATGCGTTCATGGCGAAGTTCAGTTTATTTCAGTTCACACATATTACGGAAGGCCCGCAGGCAAATACCGAGTTTTGTATGGGAGCGAACTGGGTTGACTACGATAATGATGATTATCCTGACCTGTTTGTTACGGTACTGTATGGCTCCAATCGTCTGTTTCACAATAACGGCGACGGGGGTTTTGCATCCGTTACGGGAGACGTTATTGTCAGTGAAGGTTCCTCTACTTCCAGTAGCTGGGGTGATTTCGATAATGACGGAGACATAGACGCCTACGTAGCTAACGGACTGCATGAAGAGGCCACGAATTACTACTATCTGAATAACGGAGATGGCAGCTTCACCAAAAACACCGAGGAGATTGTCGCTACAGAATCCTTCAGTTCCGTATACTCAGGCTGCGCCGACTACAACAACGACGGTATTCTTGATATCTTCGCTACTTCCTGGATGTTCTCAGGGCCCAGCTGTGATCAGCTATATCAGGGGCAGGGCGAAGGTCAATTCATAAAGATAACCGAGGGCAACCTTGTCACCGATACCACCGCCTCCGGGGGAATTATCTGGACAGATTATGATGACGACAACGATCTGGATTTGATGATATCCAAACCCGGCGCAGACAACGTGATCTACAGGAATGACGGCGGCGCTTTTGCGAAAGTCACCGGTATTAATTTTCTCCTGGAATCGGGAACCGATCAAAACTGGGCCGACTATGACAACGACGGTGACCTGGATTTGTATATCGCCAAATGGAACGGAGATAATAACGCTCTTTATGAAAACCTCGGTAGCGGTGTCTATTCCAAAATCGGCGGGCAGAGCATTGTTACCGACGGAGACTGGGCGACCGGTTCTTGCTGGGGGGATTTCGACAATGACGGCGATCTTGATATGTTTGTGGTCAACGACAATAGCGGAGAAGACAGGCCGGACCATTTCTATATCAATGATGGGTCCGGAAACTTCACTTCTCTGGTTGACAGCGAATATGTAGATTTGCCCGGCGGCTTTTCGTGCAAAGTAAGCGCTGCCGATTACGACCGCGATGGTGCGCTCGACATATATCTGGTAAACTGGTATGAGGGGGAGCCGAACTGCTTTTATAGAAACAATGGAAATGCAAATAGCTGGGTTCTGATAAGGCCGGTCGGGACAAACTCCAATCGTTCCGCAATCGGGACGAAGATCCGGATTCTGGCGACAATCGACGGCAGCCCCGTATGGCAGTTGCGAGAGTTCACCGGTCGCACCGGGTCGCGAACCGAAAACTCCTGTGAAGTTCATTTCGGTTTAGGTGACGCCGCCATTATTGATTCGATAAGGATCGAATGGCCCAGCGGGATGGTAGACGTACATACCGACGTGGCCGTTAATCAATTTATAACGTATACTGAAACGCTTTGCGGCGACGCCGACGGCTCCGAAGCGGTAAACCTGCTTGACGTGTCCTTTATAATAAACTACCTGTACAAGAACGGTCCGGCCCCGGAGCCTGAAGCCGCCGCCGACGCCGATGGAAGCGGGGTCATCAACCTCCTGGACGTGACGCACCTGATAAACTACCTGTACAAGAACGGCCCGGACCCGGTCTGCTGACTGGATAGGAAGAAGTCAAGTGGTTCATATTACATGGCGCGAGGGCGCCAAAAGGCCCTTGCGTTTCTTAATTCAATAATTTAAGTTATTTCCGCGCAAGCATTGCCGGAGTGGTGGAATGGTAGACACCAGGGACTTAAAATCCCTTGAGCCTTCCTGGCTCGTGCCGGTTCGAGTCCGGCCTCCGGCACTTTTCATTCGGGCGGCCTCTGCAGTGACACGCTCGGAGGTATTTCCCACGATTGAAATAATAGTCTCCGTAAGTCGCAGAAGATTAAATAATTACATGACTAATATCGAGCACTACTTTAGCTTTCGCAGGATGGGGTGGGCTTTATCTTTGATGCCGACCGCCTTGGCGTTGCGTATCTGGTGGACCAGCTCAATCGACGGGCGGGCATCATCAAGCGTGAAGCCTCGCCCGGCCAGGGTCTCGCGATAGACAATGGTGTGCAGGTCGGTGAAGCCGCCGGAGAATTCGATTTCCTCGCCGTCAATTGTGATGGAGCGGAAAGTCCGCTGACCTTTTTCGATTATGTCGGCCGGAACGTCGTTCTTGTCAATCGACAAGAACCAGTTGACCCGGGCGTTTTGAAGTTCGATGAAACCGCCGATTTTATTTGTCTCAGCCAAGTGCACTTCGCTGTGCTCGACTCTGCCGAAAAGCCAGATGAGAAGATCGAAGAAATGTATCCCGATGTTGGTTGCCAGGCCGCCGGAACGGTCGATCTGACCTTTCCACGAGACCAGATACCAGGGCCCTCGCGAGGTTATGTAGGTCAG
>CP070766.1:95064-101292 GCA_020345705.1 Candidatus Zixiibacteriota bacterium
CGACGGCTGGTTATAGGCGAGAAACGAAAAGAATCCGATTATGGCCAGAAGCAGGATATTCCTCCAGATCGATTTCAGCGGCGACGCTCTTAGAAGAAATGAAAAAAGAATGACAACCAGCCCGACGTTGGAGCCGGAGACGGCCAGAAGATGCAGGGTGCCGCTGTCGCGGAAAAAACGGTAAATCTCACGTGATATGTTTCTCGTGTCACCGATGAGGAAACCGGATGCAAGCGCGGCTGCCTCCGGCTCCAGAGCTTTTTCGAAGGACTGGATGATGCCGACTCTCACGCCTCCCACGATTCGATAGAAATGAGCTGGGCCGACCGGATCTACCTGCAGGGAATAATGGTGGGGCAAATACGCTGCTGCGAAGACTCCTTTCATGCCGAGATGCCTGCGATAGTCAAACCCGGTTGGGTTTTTCCCGCCCTTTATAGAGTACAGTTTGGCTTCCAGGCAAATCCTGTCGCCGTACTGTATCGCGGTCGTTTCCGTCTGAAGATTCAACTGCAGCTTGCCCATCCCGTTTCTTATCTGGCGGTCGGAAGCGATGGAGTCAACCGATACTATAAGGCTGGTGCGATGATTTTTTATCGCCGGCCAGTCACTCACGACGCCGAATACGGTATACGTCTTCTCATCATCAATGAAATGCACGATATGTCCGGGCGGGTAGGTTTTGAAACGGTACGTATATTCGAAGGCGGAAAACACCGTCAGGCCGACCAATGCCGCCAGACCGGCCATAAACGGCCTTTGAGCGAAATACAAAATACACGCAAGCAGTGCCAGGGATAGTGCCGTGAAAAGCAGAACCCAGGAGAAAATGTCAAAGATGTCGGCAAGGACTATTCCGGAAATAACGGCGCCGAGCGCCAGTATGGCCGGGTACTTTCTCGCCAAACCAGCCCCATTTTTATCTGTTTCGCTGTCTTCGCCCTAGTAGCTCCATCAGTTTGGTTACTTCGTTTACCTTCAACAGTCGAGCCAATAATATATAGATTATTCCCATGATGGCAATCTGAAGCCCGACAATTGCGATTTTGCCCATAAGATTAACCGGCGCGATCAAAGCCTCAAGCCCGATAAGCTTGACGGCCAGCATCGCCGCCAGCGAGCAAAGTAAAACCTTAAAGACTTTGTCTATAATATGCGAGTAGTCAACGCCTACCACTTTGCCCTTCAAATTAATTACAAGCAGCAACAGGTTTGACAATCCCGCTACCGAGGTGGCCGCGGCCAGACCGGCAAATCCCCATACCGGGATGAAGGCGAAATTCAAAGCGATGTTGATAGCCACGGCGGTGACCGAATAATACATCGGCCGTTTGGCATCGCTCAAGGCGTAGTATACGGGCGCGACAATCCGCACGCCGGCGAAACCGACCAGCCCGAAGGAGTAAAGATACAGCGCCCGCGTCGTTTGCACCGTCGCCTCCGGCCCGAAGGCGCCGCGCTGGTATATTAGCCGAATCAGCTCTTCGCCAAATCCGGCCAGGTACACCGCCGACGGAATGATTAGAAAGAATGCCAGACCGATGGCTTCATGAAATGTTCTTACCAACTGCCGGGAATCCTTCCTGGCGACGTCATCCGAGACTTTGGGCAAAGTGACGGTGCCCAGCGCCACCCCGAAAACACCGAGCGGAAAATGCATCAGGCGGTAAGCATAATTCAAATATGAAATCGCCCCTTCAATCAGCAGAGAGGCCAGAAGGGTGTTGACAAGGATGTTTATCCTGGAAGCCGACAGGCCCAGAATCATCGGCGAAATCAGGCGGCCCATACGCCTGACGCCTTCGTCGGCGAAGTCAATCAGGAAACGGAACTTGAAGCCGATCCGCAGAAGCGACGGTATCTGAAAAACCAGCTGCCCGATTCCCCCAACGATGACCCCGATTGCCAGCGTATAGATAGGAACACTGAAGTAACTGTACAGGAAAATGGGGGCCAGGATCATACCCAGGTTGAACAGCGCCGGTGACATAGCGGGGACGCCGAATCTGCCGAATGAGTTCAAAATCCCCATGAAGGCGGCGGAGACTGAAACCAGAAGAAGATAGACAAACATCAGCCGGGTGAGAATTACGGTCAGGTTGAATTTCCCGGGGTCCGACGTAAACCCGTTGGCGGATATATAGATGATTGCGGGCGTGAATATTATGCCGAGGGCAATGACGAGACCTACCACAAGCAGTAATGAGGAAATGGTCAGATTGGCCAGCCGAAAGGCCTCTTTATTGCCGCTGGTGACCATTTTGTCCTTGAAAACGGGCACAAACGCTGATGACAGAGCGCCTTCGGCGAAAAGGTCGCGCAACAGATTGGGAATTCTGAAGGCGGCTACAAAAGCATCGGTTGCCATTCCGGCGCCGAAGAAGTACGCCATCACCTGCTCCCGAATCAGACCCATGACTCGCGAAAAAGCGGTGGCTCCGGAAACCTTACCGGCGGAGGCGGCGATCGACTGCGTCTCTTTATTATCCATTGACAATGACCAGTCTAAGAATATATTATAAGGCCCGAAAACATATTAAAACAAGAAAGGTTTGAAATTTGCCGAATCATAAGTCCTGCAAAAAGAGAATGAAATCGTCGGCGGCCGAAAGAGAACGCAACCGTGCAATGCAGTCGCACATGAGGAAATCGATTAAGGCTCTGCAAAACTGCAAAACCCGGACAGAAGCGGATAACCTGCTTAACGACGTTGTCAGCCTGATTGATAAGGCCGCCAAGAAGCGGGTTATTCATAAGAAAAAGGCGGCTCGCCATAAATCCAAGTTAACATCTTATGTCAGAGGCCTTTCGGGCTGAGCGGATGCACCTATAGCAGGTGCCGAATCAATCGTAAAAGGCGCGGCCGCGTTCTAACCAGCCCGATCAGCAGTCTTCCTGCATTGACTCCGTAGACACTGTTGTTGCTAAAGTGCTCATTCAGCGCTTCGATTATGTCGCTGAAGTCGCCGTCATTCAGATTCCTGTAAACATTCCGAAGCTTAAGATAAATAGCCAGTTCCTCGCCCTTCACATCCAGAAAACGTTTCGGATATAAATGTTCGATCGCATCGAGATCGTTCACGCGTCCCGCAATGTAGGCTGCCGCCGCTTGCCCGGCATACCTGCCCGACATAAGGGCGCTAATTATTCCGGCCCCGGTCAGGGAATCAAGAGCACGGGCGGCGTCCCCGACCACCAGAAGGTTGGCCGTTCGAAACCTGTCTTTGCCCTGGTATTTCGGAACCAGCCCGCATGTCTTGCCAACCACTTTTCCTCCGCCGAATCCTCGCTCAATGAAATCACGAAGCAGGATCTCAAGTTTCTCACTGCGCTTTGATGGGGTCGAAATGCCCAGACCAACGTTGGCCGAGCTGGCCGACTTGGGAAAAACCCAGAGATAACCCTCCGGCGCCACGCTGTTGCCCATGTGAAACTCTACGCACTCCGGATCGACGGAGATATCTTCCAGCCGGTACTGGAGCAGGGATTCCGTCTCCTCCAGTTCCAGACCGTTGCGCATCCCGGCCGAGCGCGCAATGACCGACTCAGCGCCGTCGGCCGCAATGAAAACGGAAGCCTCGGCACGGGTTCTCTCTCCGGTCGGTCCGGTAAGCTCAACCGAATTGAAACGGTCCCCCTTCCTGAAAAGCCGCGTGGCGATTGTTCGGCACTCAAGCTGACAGCCCGCTTCCACGGCTTGCCCCGCCAAATCGTAGTCAAATCTGCTCCTGTCCAGAATATAACCGGCGTCCTTGTGATGTATATTGAGTTCGCTGCCGTGTGGGCCGACAATCCTTATTTTTTCAATGGATGCGCAGATCCACTCAGGTTTCGGCTGAAGCAGTTTTTCGAAGGGCGGACGAGAGACCGCCTCAGCACAATACACCGGCGTGCCGGGGCGTTCGCGTCGGTCAACCATCAACACCGAATGACCGGCTCCGGCGATTTCATAAGCCGCCGTTGACCCGGCCGGACCGGCACCGATTACAATTACATCATACTTCAACTGTCCGGCCCTCCTCAACGGCGCCGGTTGGACAGAAATCTATGCACACGCCGCACCCGATGCACAGGTCATCATTGCACATAAGATTGTCGAAAGAAAGCCGCAGTGCCTCCTCGGGACATAACGGTACACACCCGCCGCATTCCAGACAGAGTGATTGGTCAATCACCAGCATGATGCCGACAATTTATATAGAGCTGGCCGATGATTCAACTGATTTTTGATGAAGCGCTAATAATTGAGCAAATAGATGCCGCTTCTGAGGAATCTGGAACAGCCCGAACTCAGACGATAATTCACAAGATCATGCAGAAACTGCTCCTTTTCCCTCAAGGTGGCATCCGCCTTAAGAATACCGACGGGATAATCAATCCTCATTATGCGACAGCCATATTCCAGCTTGAGAAGCCCCGATGGAAACAGGAGCCCGCGATCGGCCGCAAAATGGATGTCTCGCTCAGTGATATTGGCGGCCTCCATAATGCAGTTTCCGGTCGCTTGCTTTAGATTGATCGCCCGGACTTCGCCGGGATAGACCTTTTCGATCAATGTGCAGTGACGCTTCAGATAATCAAAGAAGCTGAAGACCGCCGGAGAAATCACGCCGGCACCATTCTTCCTGAAGCAAATTAGCAGGTTCTGATTTTCCTTCATGGAAAATGAGATGACGGTGCTGAACTTCTCGGACCCGGAATCGGCTTCGCCGCTTCCGATCGCGCAGTCCCGGGGGAAGAGCTTGCGGAAATCATCGAGATAGACGGGCTGCATACCCCCGATAAGCATATCGGCGGTACTCTCGAGGGATTCGCTGAAGGGCACAATCTGCGCCGGAATGTGGGTGAAGCCCTCCATCCGAACGGCCTCCATCAGCGCCGTGTCTTCCAAAAGCAGATACTTTCTATCCTCAATTGGCGCGAGAGCGAAGGGGTTTCGTATGACACCAGAGGACTCAACGGCCCGGCGCAAATATTCCACTTTCTTCTCACTAAACTCCATAAGAGCAACAATGTCGGCGAGATTGACGATCTTAAGAATCGGTCTCATAACTGGCACCTCAAGGTTCAATGCTTTGGATGGAATAAAGCAACTGCAATGCCGGCGGCGGCAGATACTTCAGAGACCCCGTGACCGACGGTAATTCGTGAAATATCAACCGGTTGGGAGATTTTGGGTGCGGCTCGAGGCAAACTCGGTCGAGCCGCTTGCCGGAATATGCAATCGTATTCAGCTATTAATACATTTTGATAAAGTGCAGCGCGTCGGCGGTGCGAACGAAGATGATCCGGTTGTCAGGGGAAAACGTGACCTCGGGCATGCCGGCGGCATAATTCTCAAACTTAATCTCCAGCAATTCCACCGACTGTCCCCAGGCGTCATACAGATAGAGAAAACTCTTAACGTGCCTTTCGGACATTTGAACTCCTCTGCCGAGGATGACATCCACTCCACAGGCGACGAAGTTTCCGTCCGGGGAGATATCAACGGATGTGAATAGCCCCCCCTCTTTACCGGTCGTGTATCGCCATAGAAGCGAACCGTCCTCAAGGCTGGCGACCACGAGGAGCTTGCGGAAGGCCACGGCGGCCAGATGGGCGCTTTCCTGCAGTTTCATGCCCGCCAGGGTGATCTTTTTGGGAGCTATGGTAATCTTCCTGCCATTCTCCCGCAAGACATCCAGCAGGCCGTTCTTGAATAAGCCAATCAGCTTCCCGGTTTCTGAGAAGGCAAACGCCTTTTTTGATTCGAATTCCTGCAGCATCCGCCCGGTGGCGCTGAAAAGCCGAACGCCCTTGGGCCCCGAACCGATGATGAACCGAGCCCCGGCCGGCGAAAAAATAATGTCCTCAAAATACTCAATATTGTACCGAACCGTTGCCTCGCTCTCATGGTACAACACCATCTCAAAATCATAATGACCGGGGGTACCGCTTATCGCGACGATATATTTCCCGGATGGAGAGAGATGATACTGACCCTCAATGAGATCATACGCCGCCCAGGTGGGCATACCCCTGTTGTCATAGAGGGTGGCAACGATGACGGACGAGTCGTCGCCATCTTGGTCGAATGTCTCAAGGATTGCGTAGTACAGCCCGTTGTCGGAAACCACGGCTTCCTGCGAACTGTCCAGTTTAATCTCGGATCGAACCTCCCATCGCCGTCCCAGGATGGTCAGGCTCGAATCGGTAGCAATGACGATACTGGCCGATGACCGACCATAA
>CP070766.1:101392-105616 GCA_020345705.1 Candidatus Zixiibacteriota bacterium
GTACCACCTGACTTTCTGATAAATGTCCTTCTTAATTCATCGAAACAGATTACCCGTCTCTTTTGCGGAGACTACCTTGAGGCGCATCGGGCCGGATGCAGAAAGGCCGCGGCGGTCTCAATGATTTCGCGGGAAACGAAATATCCTATCGTAATCACCACCAATTCCGGCTATCCCCTGGATCAGAACCTGTATCAGACGGTCAAGGGGATTTCGGCGGCGGCTCTAATCATTGAAAATGGCGGGACCATCTTTGTCGCCTCTGAATGCAGCCGGGGCATTCCCGATGACGGCAATTTCGCCGATATTATGATGTCTCACGACAAAATAGACGCGATTGACAAAATGATCTCTGATGATAAATATCATGTCATGGATCGCTGGCAGGCCCAGAAGCTTATTATGGCCCTCAAGAAAGCGGAAGTGAGAATTTTCACCTCGCTACGCAAAGCCGATGTTGAAAAATGCAAGATGACAAAAGTCGAGAATCTTCGAGACGAAATCTCCGCGAAGATCAATAGTCTCGGGTACAGGCCGAGAGTCGCCGTCATGCCGCGCGGTCCTTTCACCATACCGGTTCCGAAATAATCGCAACCTTCACAGGCGAAATTCAGTATATTCTCTATTTAATTCTAAGGGGAAAAATGTGACGCAGCCTCTTGAGAAAAGAAAACCAGACTATACCGAAGGGTCGATCATACAGTCCATCCTGAAGATGGGTACGCCCTCGATGATCGGTTTTCTGGCCAGCCATATTTATTACATGATTGACATGTTCTGGCTGTCGCGGCTTCCCGAAAAGGAGACAGCCGTCGCCGCGGTGACCATCTTTTCCAACATATCCTGGGTATTCTTTTCGTTCAACAGCCTGATTGGTGCCGGTTCGGTGGCGATAATTTCTCGGCGTTACGGCGAGAAAAACTATGACGCCACCGAGACCGCCATCAAGGAGACTTTTCTTCTCAAGTGGCTGAGCGGACTTATTCTGGGGGTGGTGGGATTCTTCCTCATCGAGAAGCTGGTTTATATAGGTGGCGCCAGAGGGGAGACCTTTGATCTGGGCGTGCAGTATGGGCGGGTCATATTCCTCGGCATGAGCTTTTTCTACGCTACTTATTCGGTTTACACGGCCATGCGCGGTGTCGCCAATCCCAATATGGCTATGGGCCTCATGCTCGGCTCCACGCTACTGAACCTGATTCTCGATCCGCTTTTCATATTCGGTTATTTGGGTTTTCCCAAGCTGGGTGTTCTCGGTGCCGCAATCGCGTCGGTGACGTCCTATACGCTTACTTTTCTGACAGGAGTCCTGATTTTCTACACCGGCGTTACCAGTGTCCGACTACATATTAAGAGCAAGGTTTCGATGTCGATTTCGACGATGCTTCAGATCGTCAAAATCGGTGTGCCCTCGTGGCTCGGCGATATGTCTTATTCGGGGTCGAGATTCGTTATCATGCCGATGATTGCCGTCTTCGGCAATCAGGTCGTAGCCGCCTACGGTGTGGGTATGCAGATTTCTGCTATCGGCATCTCGATTCTCGTTGGAATCGGCCTAGGCCTGGCATCTCTGATCGGGCACAATATCGGCAGCGGCAAGAAAATCCGCGCCCAGGCAACGGCCAACCAGGCGATACTGCTGGGTATCGGCATTATGATTGGCCTGGGCATTATAGTGATTGCCTTTGGCAAGTCGATTATGTCGATTTATTTCAGTACTCCCGAGACCATTTCGCACGGCGTGATGCTTCTCAGGATTTTTGCCGTCAGTTTCCCCTTTATCGGCGCTTACATAATGCTTGAGGAGATATATATCGGCGTCGGTCTCAACACGCCAGTCATGATAATAAATATGGGCAACGCCTGGGCTCTTCAGATACCATCCATTTATGCTCTGACCCAGATTCTCAGTTTTAACCAGAACGCCGTCTGGTGGGCGATGGTCGGCTCGTCGACGATCTCGGCCTTTGTTTTATATATGTATTTCCGCCGCGGCCAGTGGCTGCACGTGAAGGTGTAGATTCTTTCACGATCCTTAGCAAATCTTCTGCATCTGATGTAATGACTTATGGGTCCCACAGAATCCTGTTGACTTTTCCTTTCTCTCAGCCATATATTTGGGGGATAAAATAGGCGGTTCACTCTGAGTCCGCCATTTGCGCATCCGGAACATCACATCTTTGATAGACATCGTGGGTTTGTTGCCGTGGGGCCAGCCCACCCCGTTGGGCGGTAACAACCAAATGCCCTTGCGAAGAATCTGTTTTTGGTTCAAAACGGCATTCCTCGGGCAAGGAAAGGAGAGAAGACAATGAAACCGGATAGTATTAAAGGGAAGATGTTCCTGAGCTTTTTCGACAAACTGGTCATCGGCCTGGCCGCACTTGCGATAACTCTCATTTTCAACGCTCAGTACGATGAGTATCAACGGGAGAGGGAACAGAGCGTCGCCGTTTCCCAGGTCCACACGCAGATCCTGGGCGAGCAGAGAAATGAGTTTCTCGACCTCATGAAGGAGTATTTCAAAGTCGGAGGCTCGAAACAAGTGCACGTGGAGGCGCTTGACGAGCAGCTGACGGCGCTGGAGGGAATTCGCAGCGATGTTCAGATGGTGATCTCCAATATGGGAACTATCGATACCATGATCGGCCGTCACGCCGCACCGCTGATTAAGGCCATCGATTCATTTAACCAGACCTTATATGGATATACTTATGCCGAGAACGTAACTTCCAAGCAAATCCTCGAAACAAAGAAGAATGAATTGGCTAAAATTCGTGAGCTGTACGGAGATTTCTTGATACATTTGCGGCAGGCATGCATCGAGGCCATCAAGCGTGACATGACGGCTTCGTACTAAAAGTAACCGTATTGACGAAGGAGGTTTTCTATGAAGTGCCTAATCTGCTTGCTGGTCTCATTACTGGTGGTTGGCTGTATCCAATTAATGGCCCAGGAGAAAAATCCATACTACGCATTTGAGGAGAGTTTCGCGCTTTCCAAAGTGGAAAGAACGAATGTCTATAATATCACGACTTTTATTCCGCGAAAGTTCTTGTTGTACATAGACACTATCGCCGGTAGAGAATTCACTCACAATATCGGTGGAAGTGAGTTCCTGAAGGTCACGACGCAGGATGGCGTTGAGGTCTATGTCCTGGAGAGCACCGTCTCGGACAGTACCTTTCGGAAGAGTATCGGATCTCACGAGATTATTTTCAATTCTGAGCATATTATGTGCCGTCAGAAAGGATGCAGCAAGGAGATCGACGATCAGGTCTGGCACATACAGAGGGGAGATGCCTTCAAAATAGTGGAAGATGATGGCACGATTCTTAGGCTTCTCGCGCACCGTGATGGAAATAAAATAGTCGGCTTTCTGAGCAAATCAGAGCGAGAGGAGCTGACTAATAAGAAGGGCATCGTAACGCGAGCGGATAAGGATCATCCGAAATACGCGATTACACGGACGGAACTCGGGCAGCTCTCGACAAGGTGCGGGATTGTGGTACCAGCCGGGACAAGCAAGCATCTGAAACATCCCGAGACCGAAAAGGAACTTGTGGAACTGGTGCTTCAGGCATTCGGATTCGCCAGTGTCGTTGACGGAACCAACGTCCCCGATATTGTTTACAATACCGACTTGGGAGAAGCCGACAAGAGCATCAAATTCTTCGTCTATGATGTCGAGAATAAATGGGAATATGAAAAGTTCAGACTTGTCGCCGCCGTGACTTATCTATGTGAGAGACAGGGCATTATTTACAGCAAAGAAAGAATTGAGTTTGTGCAGATCATCAGGCCGGATAATGGTCGCCGATACAATCTGGACTTCAGGGACTACTGGTCACCAGATACTCTGATGAAGTTGATTATTCCGCCATACTTATTCAGCGTGAATTGCTACGATCAATATACCAATCTGATGAACAAACTGGGCAATGTGTTTGGCGATCGATGCCTGGCCGGATTTTTCCTGTCGGAATTCAACAGGAGTTGCGGGTCCGAACACCGGACAATTGAGCGTTGTCAGAGCTACACTTATAAGTAAGAACATCCGCCTCAGCGGCTCACGCTCGGCTGCTTCGGAGATGGATTGTCAATCAGCTTGATGCCGGCTTGATGACCGGGCGCCGGGGCGGGCGGTTCGGATATCTGCCAGTTGCGCGGGTCGGCCGGGTCACCGTCGGTGTAGGTCAGCCGCCAGTAGAACTCCAGAGGATA
>CP070766.1:105716-108734 GCA_020345705.1 Candidatus Zixiibacteriota bacterium
GTCAGAAAGACATTGACCTGCAGACGTTCGATGGCTCGTACGATTCGTTCACGTCAAAGGAACGCGTCGATATTGCCCGGGCCGTTGAGCAGGCGGCCCGCTCCCGGAGCGACAAGGTTATAACCTGTACCGCCGGCTTCTCGGATTCAATGTATGAATCAGTCAAAGTCCATAGTAACGGCTTCGAGGGTTCCTCCCGGGGGACGGTTTTCTCGGCCGGCGCGGAGGCGACCGTGCACGGCGAAGGCGAGGGGCGGCCCAGCGATTGGGACTGGCGGACCTACCGCTTCCGCAAGGAGATGGTCTCAGCCGATGCGTTGGGACAGGGTGCGGTGGATCGAGCCCTGGCCAAAGTCGGGCAGAGTAAGATGGCCTCCGGCATTTACGATCTGGTGATCGAAAACCGGGCCGCCAGCCGGTTGCTTTCTTCGATTCTCTCGCCGATGCGGGCATCGTCCATTCAGCAGAAGCGCTCGTTTTTGGATGGCAAACTGGGGGAGAAGATCGCTTCCGAGAAAATGACGATGATCGACGATCCCTTTATTATCTCCGGATTCGGGTCGCGCCTCTATGACGGTGAAGGAATGGCCACCAGACGGCGCGTCATGATCGACAAAGGCGTCCTGAAATCATACTATGTCGATTGTTACTACGGGCGCAAACTCGGCATGGAGCCGACAATCAGCAGCCCCACCAACATGGTGTTTGAATACGGGGACAAGTCACTGGAGCAATTGGTCGCCCAGATGAAGCGCGGCATCCTGGTTACCAGTTTCATCGGCGGCAACTCCAACTCGACTACCGGTGATTTCTCCGTGGGGATCATCGGGACTTATGTCGAGGACGGGAAGCGGGTCAAGCCGGTCAACGAAATGAATATATCCGGCAACCTCACCGAGGTGCTCAACCAACTGGTCGAGATGGGCAACGACCCATGGGTGCATTCGTCATGGCGTCGCCCGAGCATGTATTTCCGGGACGTTCAGTTCAGCGGAGTGTGAACTCTTCTCACTGATGGTCAATACACGGCGGCCCGTGCGCATGGGCCGCCGTTTGTCTTGACCGATTCCTCTTTACTCGGTCTCGTATCGCAGCCACTGAATCAGCGGGACTTTCGCTTGACTTTCGGCTCACGCCCGAACTCTTTCTTATGTGGGGGGATAACCAGTATGGTCCAAACTGTTGTACAGGGGTCGAGAAAGTGACTGTTATATCCAGATACATTTTAGTAGTTTTCTTCTGCATTCCAGTATCCGCTGCCGCCGCCGATGATTGGAAATACGATGATAACTACCGGGCGGTGCTTCTTTATCTTCATGAACTGGTGGATTATGAGTATAGCGCGACCTGGAACGATCGATGGGAGCGCGGCCTCTTAAAAGGGAACAGCCTCCGGCTGAGTTTCGGCAGTATCACCACCGCCGACCTCTTCAACAATATACGCTTGAGGATTAACCAGGAAGTGGGTAAGGGATTTCGGTTTCATGGCGATTTCAACCGCTACGCCAGCCATCACATGGATCTCGAGCAGGAAGCAAACTGGATGGGCTTCGAAAAACATGTCCTGGGGAGAATTCATTTTCTGGTACTTTTTAATCCGGCTATCAGCAAAGAAGAAATCGACGCACGGGCGGGCGTGCTTATGGTGGATGCCGAACGATCCAGGTACTTAAGTCTGACCCTTCGTTTCGATGATTTTCTCTATACGGAGAAGAACGACCGAGGTGGTGAATCAATTCAAGAGCCGATAGGCCTACAGTGGTTGACGCGGTATGCCCTGGGCCGCTGGGTGCTATTCTCGGAAGGCACATGCCTGCGCGGCTTCAAAAGGCGTTTTCCGGACCGCGAGCGTTCGCCGGAGTTTTTCTATCATCAACAGCAAACCAATAATTTCACCATCAAGTTGAGATATCGAACCACTGATCAGGCGTTTTTCGAAACCAGCGTGTACCATTACCGCTTTGATGACCGGCAATCCGGCTATGCGCCCGATTACCGTTATTCCTACAAAAACGAAATTGTGCACGGCACACTGAAGTATATTTTTCCCCTGACGGCGAAAAGCCGCATCAGGCTGGCGCTGCATCACGTTTTCCAGAAAGCGCGGGCGCATGGTTTTCAAGACTACGCTTATGAAAGAACAGAGTTCCTCCCGGCGGTAGTTGGGGAGTATTTTCTGTCGCCGCGTTTCACGGCGGAATTCGGTTACCTGGGGACCGTCTACGATTGGGATTACGATCACCCGTCCGACCGTGAAGACTATCGGGCGTCATCCTATGCCGACAAATTAAAACTGGGGTTCCTATATCGCTTTAATGAAAACTCGCGAATACAATTTTCGCTGAGCCACGAACCGAGTCCGTCCAAGTTCGGCGGTGGGAACGTGCAGTATTTGATGTTCTTTTAGTCTTTCGCTCCGCAGTAGACGAATACAGGGGTGGTGTTCCTCTTTAATTCCCTTGACAGAAAACCCCGCCTATATTTATTACCAAATTAGTTGGCATTAAACCAACAAAGACGGCCAAAATGGGCGTTTTGAGGTGAACAAAAGACAGAGGATATAATGATGAAAAGTTTTACCTGGATTGACCTGCGGCACTGCCGGCGCCGGACGGCCGATGAGCAGCAGCGGCCGACCCACTACGGCTACTTATCATGCGTGGGGGCGGCATTTCTTTTGCAGGAAATGGGCCTGACCCCAAAATACTGGCTGACCTCGGAGCAGCCGCGGGCGGTCCAATTCGGCCGCCTTATTCTGCGAACGCTGGAATTGGAGCTCCCTACCAGGGCTTTGCCCTCGCTCAACCACCTGCGAACCGATCTGGGCACCGAACACTATTTGCGTTTTATCCATGAGGCGGAGGCCGCCGGGGCCAGCTCCAAATTCCGCGCGCTCCAGACACCATGGATCAGACAGCGGCTTTTCGAGCGCTCAACGGTGACTTTCGATGAAATCGGCCGATGGCTGAATAATAACGCCACCAATAATTCGGTGGTTTTAGTCACCGGCCACGGATA
>CP070766.1:108834-113850 GCA_020345705.1 Candidatus Zixiibacteriota bacterium
AAACCGGGTGATATCCCGGCTGATGTCCGCGTCAACTGCATCAACACGCTGGTCGAAAATTACTTTGACAAGAGCCGCGTCGTGACCGGCGGTTATCCGCTCGATATGCGCTACGGCGGACCGCGTGAGGGACTGCTGCACGCCGTCTTCCGTCAGAACTTCGGCTGCTCGCACATGATTATCGGCCGTGATCATGCCGGCGTGGGCGATTATTACGGCCCCTTTGATGCTCAGCAGATCTTCTTTCAGCTGTGGGATGGCGCTCTTGAGTGCAAGATGCTCCCCATCGACTGGACCTTCTGGTGCTTCAAATGCGGCGGTATGGCCTCAATGAAGACCTGCCCGCACGGCAAAGAGGACCGCTTGTTCCTGAGCGGAACCGCTCTGCGCAAGGCCCTTTCAGAAGGTGGCGATATCCCGGCCGAATTCAGCCGGCCCGAGGTCCTGGCCATTCTGCGCCAGTACTATGCCTCACTGAAAGATGAAGACAAGGTGGAAGTTAAGATGCACGGGCACGCCACAGGAGATGCTAACAAAAAGAAATAACAAGAGAAACATAAAATCAATCTGAGTGGACAAAACCAGATTAGGAGGTAATTGATGCCAAGTTATGTGATTCCCGACAAATGTGACGGGTGCAAGGCGCTTGACAAGACGGCCTGCCAGTACGTTTGTCCCAACGACCTGATGGTACTCATCGAAGAGACCAAGAAAGCGTACAATCAGGAACCGGAAATGTGCTGGGAATGCTACAGCTGTGTTAAGATTTGCCCGACCCAGGCAATCGAGGTCCGCGGCTATGCCGACTTCGTCCCTATGGGGGCGTCAGTCACTCCGATGGTGAGCACCGACAGCATCATGTGGACGGTCAAGTTCAGGAACGGGACGCTGAAACGATTCAAATTCCCGATCCGGACCACTCCGGAAGGCAAGGCAGTGCCCGACGGCGGTTATCCGACCGGAACGGACGACCTTAAGAGCCCGGTCTTGTATACTGAGCCAGAGTCAACAAGGTGCCAAGACCTTCCAAAGGTCAAATAAGAAAGGAGTGGTGACAATATGGCAAAATTTGAAACTGTAGAAGTCAATACCGATGTCCTGATTTGCGGTGGCGGAATGGCCGCCTGCGGGGCGGCCGTTGAAGCCGCTTATTGGGCCAAGAAGAACAATCTTAAGGTCACCCTTGTTGACAAGGCGGCCATGGATCGTTCCGGAGCTGTGGCCATGGGACTTTCGGCGATCAACCAATATGTTGACGTCAACAGCGGCAAAAACACCGTCAAGGATTATGTCGATTACGTCAGAAACGACCTGATGGGTATCACCAGAGAAGATCTGGTGGCCAACATCGCCCGTCATGTCGACTCGACCGTCCATCTCTTCGAGAAGTGGGGACTTCCCATCTGGAAAGACGCGGACGGCAACTACGTTCATGAGGGTCGCTGGCAGCTGATGATTAACGGTGAATCATACAAGGTCGTCGTGGCCGAAGCAGCCAAAAACGCCCTCGGCATGGACAACATCTATGAGAGAGTTTTCATCACCGAGCCGCTCGTGGAAAACGGCAAATGCGTCGGCGCGGTTGGTTTCTCTACTCGCGAGAATAAATTCTACGTCTTCAGGGCCAAGGCGACAATAGCCGCCATGGGTGGCGCCGTGCACGTGTTCAAACCGCGTTCATCCGGCGAGGGACTGGGACGTTCATGGTATCCTCCGTTCAACTCCGGCGCCAGCGCCTACTTCACCATTAAGGGCGGCGCGGAGATGACCTGTCAGGAGGTGCGCTTCATTCCGGTCAGGTTTAAAGATGCGTATGGCCCGGTGGGAGCCTGGTTCCTTCTGTTCAAATCTCGCGCCACCAACGGCATTGGTGAAAACTACATGGAGAC
This sequence comes from Candidatus Zixiibacteriota bacterium, assembly GCA_020345705.1. GTDB lineage: Bacteria > Zixibacteria > MSB-5A5 > GN15 > PGXB01. The sequence continues at coordinate 110,724 of CP070766.1, forward strand.
CCGTCGCAGTGAGCTTGAGAACTGGAAACCGTACGGGCTTGTCAAGCCGGTTCCCGCCAACCTTCGCAACTGGCTCATGATGCTGGATGTCATGGAGGGTAAGGGCCCTATCTACATGAGGACCGAAGAAGCCATTGAGAAGCTCTCCTCTGCGGTAACCGACGACAAAGAGCGGAAGAAAAAACTCAGAGAGCTCGAGTCCGAGGCCTGGGAAGACTTCCTTGACATGACCATTTCACAGGCCATACTCTGGGCTGCTACCAACACGGCGCCCGAAGAGAAACCCTCCGAGATCGCCGCCTGCGAGCCGTACTTCATCGGTTCCCACTCTGGCGCCTCCGGGGCCTGGATTAGCGGTCCAGAGGATCTTGCCCCCAAGGATTATTTCTGGGGTTATGCCAACATGTGCACCGTTGATGGTATGTTTGCCGCCGGTGACGGTTCCGGAGCCTCCAGCCACAAATTCTCCTCCGGTTCTCATGCCGAAGGCAGAATTGCGGCAAAGGCGGCGGTCGCCTACGCCGTGGATCACCCGGACGAACCGAAGTTCGACGCCGGCAAGATTGAAGAGCTGAAAAAGAGAATCCTGCTGCCGCTTGACCTGTATGAACAGCACAAGAACGCTTCCTCCGATCCTAACATCAATCCGAACTTCATGAAGCCCAAGATGTACATGTTCCGTCTCCAGAAGATTATGGACGAGTATGCCGGCGGGGTCAGCACCAACTTCACGACCAGCAAAGCACTGCTTGAAAAAGGGCTTGAGCTGATCGCATTCCTCCACGAGGATTCGGAGAAGCTGGCTGCTGAAAACCTCCATGAGTTGCTGAGATGCTGGGAGAACATCCACCGGACATGGCAGGCGGAAGCCCATGTGAGAACCGTTCTGTTCCGTGAAGAAACACGTTGGCCGGGATACTACTTCAGAGCCGATACGCCTTCGATGAAGGATGACTGGAACTGTTTCGCCAACTGCAAATGGGATCCCAATACAGGCAAGTGGGAGATGATTAAGCGAGAGGTTGAATACATTTATTAGTAGCCGGGTATGCACGAGTTACCGGTTAGCTGATTATAGAACGAACACATTCAGCTCTATAGCTTAAGCCGAGGAAAATCCCCCAGGCAGGGAGCCGGGGGGATTTTGGCTTTAAGGTATTTTATTGGCTCGATCAGGCATCCTCAACTTGTGAGATGATTGACGATTTTGGAACATCTCAATCGGAAATTAGTTATATTAGACCGATGGAACAGGATAAGACCATCTGCCCGCATTGTGGCAACAAGATGTCAAAATGGCTGCCTCCGACCGAGGCCAACTGGGGCACCGACCCCCAGTACGTCTGTTTTAATGACGACTGCCCTTATTACGTCAAGGGCTGGGAGTGGATGAAACAGGAGTATGACCAGAACGTCTCTTACCGCCACCGGTACGATCCCCAAACCGGCGAAAGCGGCCCCGTCCCGGTCTGGTCGGCCAACGCGCTGAAGAATCGAATAATTGAAGACACCGAGTAAATCGACATTAAGGCGGACTGATGAGAGAAATCGAAAAGCTTAAAGAAGAAATCCTGAAGGAGTATCCGAGGCTGCACAAAGAGAGCGGCTTCACATTTGAGTGTCACACCGGCGTCTCATGCTTCAATGAGTGCTGCGGTGATGTCAATATCTTTCTGACGCCGTACGATATTATCCGCCTTAAGAACAATCTCGGACTAACCTCGGGCGAATTTTTGAAAAAATATACCCTCTCCCCGTTCGATGAAAATCTCAAGTATCCCGTCATCCTCTTGAAAATGAGCGACAACGAAAGGAAAAGCTGCCCCTTTGTTTCCAAAGACGGCTGCACCGTCTACCCCGACCGGCCCTGGGCGTGCCGCATGTACCCCCTTGGATTGGCCTCACCCAAAGAGGATGACGAAAAGCTCAACGAGGAGTTCTATTTCCTTCTGAAAGAATCAATCTGCCGCGGTTTTGAGGAAAAAAAGAAGCAGACCGTCCGTGAATGGCTGGCCGATCAGGGGATCGAAGAGTATAACCGCATGGGTGAATATTTCAAGGAAATTACGCTTCACAGCTTTTTCCAGAAGGGCGGTAATCTTGACCCGAAGAGGGTCGAGATGTTTTTTACCGTCTGCTACAACATCGACAAGTTTCGTGAGTTTGTTTTCCGGAGCAGTTTCTTTGAAAAGTTCGCGGTCGACGACACTGTCAAAGAGAAGATAAAAGAGGACGATGTCGAGCTTCTCAAGTTCGGATATCAGTGGCTCCGGTTTGCGCTCTTTGGCGAGAAGACCATGTCGGTCAGAGAAGATATCTTAGAGGCCAGGAAAAAAGAGCTCGCCCGGCAGGCCAAAGAGGTCAAGCCGGGCAAATAGGCCTCGGCCCCACCCTGAGCGTGGTCCGGCATATACTCACCATATTTCATTACAATTCTCTCTCCGGCCATTCCTTAAGATACGATTCAGCCGCTTTGGAAACCTTCATAACTGCAAATTTCCCTGCCTTAAAGTCATAAAGGGAAAAGGAATCGTAGTCGTCTGAAAGAGACTTTATTTTGTTTTTGGCCGCAGCATCCCCGGTTGCTTTCAGTGCCATGATCGACAGACCGCGGATAGCCGGGTCCTCGGAATCCAGAGATTTCACAAGCGCGCCGGTCAGATTCCGGAAGGCTTCTCTGTTCACTCCGGCCGCCCGGATGATCGCGATTCGCACGCCCTTTTCGAAAGGTTCTTCATTAAGGTAAGAGCCCAAGACCGCCGCATATTCCTCAATTAAAGGCGGGTTGTTGGCGAGAACCTCCCCGATTGTTTCGGGGGCGCGCCAGCCGACGTTGCCCGATTCATCATTCATCATCCAGAACAGTCTCCTGAGTAGCTGACGCACTTTCTCCGGCCGCTTTCGAAATTCCAGAGCCGAGACCCATCCCATCGCCTCGGCGGCCCTGTAGGAAATCAATGGCTCGGAATCAAAAAGCAAGGACGTTAGCGTCCTGACGGCGGAGCGATCAGATTCGGCCCATTTGAGCAACCCTGTCTTTTCTTTTGCTTCCAGAAACCTGCGAATCTCCTGTTTCTGCATTCTGAATCTGGACATTGCCTTGACCCAATCACTAATATTCAGGAAA
>CP070766.1:113950-126780 GCA_020345705.1 Candidatus Zixiibacteriota bacterium
TCTCCGCGACGATTTCAACCGCGCCTTTCCGATCGTCAACCGCCTCGCCGAACGCACCAAGAGTGCAATTGCCTCTCATATAGAATAAAGGTGATCCTAGCGTGGCCACCCGGAGTTGACCTGATGCGCCGGGCGATTATTTGTACGTGACGCCTAATAATATTCCCAGGAGAGAAATACGATTGCCAACAAGAAGGTCCTGATTAGCTGCAATGCTTATGTACCGGAGTTCGGCGATGAAACCCACGTGCTGCCAAGTCTGCATTTTTAATCCCCCGCCAAGCGTGAACCCCAATCTCCCATGTTGATCGGTACTTAATGATGTGCCGTAAGTGTTATCCGACTGAGTAAGATCAATACTGTAAAGGCCAAGCCCCACATCGACAAAAGGATACGTTTTCGGTGAAAGTCTCGGCTCCCAGACCAGAGCCAACGAAAAACCCTTGATTATTGCTCGACCGTCAAATCTGGGTGTGCCGAACCAGGTGCCGGGAACATTCGATTGCCGATAGATGCCTGAGAATCTGACGCCGTAGACACCACGAAACAGTCCGGCTCCGGCCTGAATGGCGCAGCCGTTATTATAGACGGGATTGAGGCCGCTCTGGGTTACCTCCAGCCCGCCGCAAAGAGAAATCTGAAACCGCAGGGAATCCTCCTCCGCCCGAGCAGCCGAAACCGGCAGAGCAAAAGACCCGATTATAAGAAAGGCAATAATTCGGAATTTAATAATTATCCCCCGAACAATCCTCAGTAGCCGCAATTATGTCCGTACGAAACAGGTTTCCACATATGCCGGAAACCGAAGGATTCTTCCAATCGCCGAGTAACCTATTGATTCCGCAACGTGCGAGTAACCCGGCGTTGACATTTATTATATCTGCCAATATATACAGGGGAATCTATAAGTTAGCAACAGAAAAAACGGCAGATCTTTCGAGGCTCAGGCCTCGTGTGGACATTTGCCCGTCACAGAAAGTCGAAACCGCAAGTGATTTCCGTCTGCTCTGTTAAAACAGAGGTGGGGTAGCTTCATTTCACCCCAGGTCCTGCTCAACCTCAACAGTCTGGTGCAGCGGCCCTGCGGTACAGTCCAATTTTCTAAGGGAGGATGATTTTCATGTCATCATCTGCGACGGCGTTATATGCATCTAAAAACGCTCTTGGGCCATTCTTTATCGTTTCGATAAGAACTTCTCTTCCCGCCTTCTTGTCGATCGATTCTGCCATATAAGCTCCGACCACATAATAAGCACGCTGATTGTTGCCCAGCTCCCATGAACGAGAACGAATTTCATCGGGCTCTAAATCGGCCGCTTCCCGGTATAATTGCACCAGCGCGGCCCGCAGTCGTTTTATTTCATCCGGATTAGAAAACAATTCATAATCACGCGCGACCAACGTCTTTTCCTTGTTTCCTATTTCAGGAAATTCATCTAGGCCTTTGTAACCGGCATAAGTAGCCATGCCTTCAATCTGTGTCTGCAGGTGCATCAGCTTGAGAGGATCGGTCTCCAATTCTTCCGTTACATATTTCTTATAAATGTGTGCAAATCCTACGTGGTAAATCTCATGGACAAACATATTCAGCACATCATGATTCAGAATATTAATTACAATGTTACCCTCTCGTTGAAACCCCGCCGCCATAATCTTGGTCGTAAAGAGCAGTGTCGTAGATAAATCTGCTTCATCCGGCAAGAATTCGCACAAATGCGAAACGGCTTTACTTACAAACTGCTTTTCGATCTTAGCCAAGTTTTTGGCTGCCCTGTACTCCGGGTGGTTCTCGCGTTCTGATTGTGAAAGACCGCTGATTTTTTCTATTTCCTTTATCCAGTTCTCCTTGTCTAGCTCCAGGTAAACCTCCTTATGCCATATTTGTGTTAGTCGATATGCATCATCGTCCTGCCAGAATTTTTCAGGGTCGGCCAGTATCTTCTCGGGGTGAAGATATACTTTTTCCATTGAAGAGATATCAAATCTGACAGATGATTCCAGACACGGGCACGAGCCGCCAGGTTTATCCTGACCCTGAATTAATCCGGATAAACAGGAAAAAGCAGCCATAATGAAAATCACTTTTGCCATTTTATCTCCTGGATTTTAATATAGATTACAAAATCAATTACGACACCGGAGTATTAATGTTTCGCAAGTAAGAGCGGGGGGGTGCGAAGTCGTAGCAAGCTATGGGCGACCCGGCCTATCAAGGATCTCGACTTTCCTGCTTACGATATTTTCAAGGACGTACGGGTATTTTTCAAGCCCTTCGATTTCGATGTCAGAATCGATGCCCATATCCACAAGTCTGGTCTTGAGCTTTTGAATCCCGGATTCTCCGAAGGTGTCCCACATGACGGCCGGCCAGGCATCCAGTCCTTCTTCGATCATTCTCTTCAGGCCGAGAAGAGGATACTCGAAATACTTCTCATCGGCGCCGGTGATATGACGGAAACTCGGCTCATCCCAGCCTTTTACCGCCACGCGAACGCTCAACTTGGGCACTTTCAGCCTGGATATAAAATCGGGCTGCAACCCTAGGAAAAGGCCGTTGGTTTCGAGGACGAATCTCAGGGCTCTCTCTTTTTCCAGAACTCCTGTTATGACTTTCACAATATGCACCATTGATGATTCACCCAGGATCGGTTCACATCCCGTTATCCGGCAGAGTCTAAATCTTCTCTTTCGTGCTATGCCCAGCAGTCTGCCTGAGACTTCCCGGGGGGTGTAGAATTTGCCATACTTCTGAGGAGTTATGATCTTGAAGTAATTCCAGCAGAACGCGCACAGGAAACAGCATCCGACGGCGTCAGCGGTGGCGATGCCGCCATAGTACGGCGCGGCCCGAAAGCGATAGTACTTTCTCTGTCCTCCCTGCATTACCAGTCTCTCGGTTTCCTCTGCCCTTTCGACAGGATTGAACGGCATGTCGATCATTTTGGCCTCATCGTTGTCCAATATACAGGGAATAAACATTATAACGCCCGCTTTCGTCGGACGCAAGAAGTGACGTAGAATTGACAAAAATGAACGACGAGATTGCGAAGCATCACCCGCCGTCGGCGGACTACGGCTCGCGCTCACCGCGCGCGGTTTCGGCGATGACGGTTACTATTTTATGTCTGCCAGGTGCGGCAACCCGGCAGCACATGAAATGCGAGGAAGCCGGGACCCACCGGCGGCGGGTTCCGATTTGCATCCTCATTTATTTTTCAGCTCTCTGTAAATCTCAATGAAATCCGGGTCGGACCTGTCAGCTCCGCGGTTTGAGAGAGGCGGACCTAAGCCATCACCGATAATTATAGGCAAACCGGTTTCCATGCTGCTGTTGACGACACCCTTTACGTATCCCCCGATGATATTACCGCCCTCTACGTCCGGCGTCGGACCGGTCACCGAGTATATGCGAATACTGTAGTAACCGTTCATGGAAGTCTCACTGGCCGGTATGGTGAAAGTCGTGTCAGTCGTGTAAGACCGGTCATGTCTGGAACTTTCAGGTCCCAGGCCAAAATAGTACGCCGTACTAACAGCGTACCACTCGGCGTTCACAACATGATACCAGTTGATCTCGATATCAGTGTTCCGGGCAACAGTGTCATAGGGATAACCCATGGTCCAGTCAATAATGATCGGTACGTCCTGCGAATATGCCAGCACGGGAAGTTCACACACGGAATTGCCATGGGGAGTGAAGATGTCGATTCTCACGCTGTCTCCTGAGGTCAGATTGCCGCTCAGATAACTGCCGCTAAATGTATATCCTACAAAAACGGTCCCAAACATCTCTATCAAAGCAACGTCGTTTCCCTCCAGCTTAACCGAATCAATGTCCGGCATCGTTGCATCTTCGCACAAAATCTGCCCGTATAATAGAAGACTTCCGGACGCCAGGTAAATCTGGGCGAACATGATTGCATTCTCGATATCCTGCGGGCAGGCCGGGCAGTCGTCATCATCGCCGCAACCCATGAATGTCATTGATGCGAGTAGCAGAAGGCAAAATGTAATATTCAAATACCTTTTCACGGAACCTCCTCTCGTGAGTTCTCTTTCTTGGCAGCAAAACCATGCACTATGGTAGAGGGAATATACCGCGAAAAAAAGCCAAAGACAATCAAAAAGGGCCGGACTATGCTCACGCCCGGCCCTCTACGACTAACCACATATAGAGAGGATTCCGCCCCTAACTATCAAGGCCGTCGTACTCCTCGGCAGTCCGGGGGCAGAATGCTTTCCAGCGTCCCTGGAAATACCCCGCTCTCTCGTCCCGGTTCCACTTTGGCATCATGTAATGTCCCCTGAGAACGCCCAGCGGGTTTGCATCGGCATCATAAAATCGCCCGTAGAACCAGCCGCCTGCATGACGGAAGCCGGTATAATTGGCCTGGTGATTCGGGTGGGGTCTGTATTTTCCGCGCAGCAGACCTTCAAACCTGCCGGTGACGTCGATGTACTTGCCGTAGAAGACCCGGTCACCGTTATCGTTCCGACCCCACTTGCCTCTCAGATGTCCAAGTAAAGCGCCGTTGCGGGACATCCAGCGGCCACGGAAGACGCCCTGTCCGGTCGAGTCGCGACCCCAGCGTCCCTCAAGAAAACCTTTGGCGCACCCCACCGGGTAAAGCTTGTGGGCCCTGAAACCGACCGCGTTGACCGAATCCTCGAGAAAATAGATGGTGTCAAGCGCCACCAATTCGGAAATATTAAACCTGATTGAGAAGGGGTCGGTCTCGAAGGTGACCGTTACTGGCTCATCGACGGCATCGGTGCTGGCAGTGTCCGGCGGCGGGACATAGATATTGACAAATATCCCATCGTGATGAACGGTAGTAATTGACACCCACTCGATCAGGTTGCGCGCGGTTCGGGGCTGAATATAATCCTGGCCGCGCTCAAACCGGATCAGCCGCCGGACGACTTCAATTCCGCGCGATAGGGTCAGCGAACCCGTCCAGTCGGTTGCTTCAGTGATGGTTGAATCGTACCTAAGCGAGCCCCAGAGAATTCTAAGCGCATAGACGCCGGTTTCGGCGTCATCAATGACAGAATCGACTGCGGGAGATGCTAGGATCGCATCATCAAATCCCTCGTCGCCCGCCATGTCGGCGGCCAGGGTTGGATCACCGAACGCAGGGGCCTCGTCGGTCGGGGTGAAACCGCCAAACCGGTCAGCGATCGACTGCGATCTATCGCCCGACGAGGTCGAATCACTGCCGCAGCCTGCCACCAGACCCAGAAGGCTCAATGTCAGGATTCCGATTAGAAAGTAGCGTAGCATCAGCTCTCCTCTTATTCTTGAAGTTAACTCGTCCGTGAAATTTATATTCAAACCTCGTGCCAAACGTGCCGGCAGGGCTTAACCGCTTAAATCGCAAGCATGTAAGTTGTGTCAGACCTGGAAGAGAATCTCTTGGTTGCGTACCGAACGGTACAGTATGATGCACTTCGGACCGGATAGGGCGAAAAATAGCCAGATTCAGGGCAGATCAATAGCGGTAATCACCGAGTATCGATATTCCAATAAGATGGACAGAAATCTTTGCCGCGTCACCAGGCGGTGCTTTCGATTATTTTCTCGACCATCTCATAGGAAATTGGAGTGTCGGCGCCGTTAGCTGGCTTGGCAAGCTTTCCGGTAAGATCAAACCCATCGACGACCAGCCGAGGAAATGCCATTTTGGTGTCACGCTCTAAGATAGTGGCGGAAATGCCAAGGTTCTTCACAGCTTTCTTAACAAAGGTGGCGGCCTGACGGTGACGCGAGTTTTGTTTCGAATAGAACAACCCAATTTCCATTGTTCCCCGTCCTCACCTCTAAGAATATCCGTTTTTTCAAACGGTTGTCAATATTATTTATACCTTGCGGTACGGTTTCTTATAAGCTATTGTCGGGCAATTTCTTGCCAGCCGAAAGCTAATTCTTGTCGATTATCATGCAGGCAACCAAAAAGGCTGTCATATATGATACATCAATTCTGAGAAAAAGGTTTGGGTGAAATGAAAATTCTGAAGGATTTTTATCTAAATGACATGATTTTGCCGCTGATGCTTTTGATTTCGTCCCAATGATACGGATTTTTTTCGAGCACCTTTCGGTATGTTACCCGGGCCAGCGATAGGTATTCCTTCTCCCCCGTTGCGACCGAACGAGTCTGGTAATAAACGGCCAGCGCCATCAGGACGTAAAAATCATCAGGGTACAACTTCGACGCAGACCTGAGAGCCTCAAGCCCGTCGTCCAGACGTCTGTTGAACGGGTAAACGTCTCCCAATGCCAGCAGGACGGATTTGTTTTCGGGGAACCGCTCGGCGAATCGCTCGAAATATACCTGGGCGCTGTCAAAAGCCTGTTGATCCTTAAATCGGCGTCCCTTTTCATAGTCGGTCATTTGATATGAGGCGGCTTCCTCGCTGCCGGTCAGCCCCGCAATCCGTACGAACAGAATTTTTGTGTCGCGTATCCAGTACTCCGCGACCGTTTCGGCGGAAGCAAACACGGGGAATCTGTCGATCATGGCACCGGAGGCTCCAACATCGACGGCAATATGAGTGACAGGGTATTTGCGAAACAGGTCCGGGTCGGCATCAGAAATGCCTACGGCGTAGATCATACCCCTGAGGTTGTTCTCCAGAAGCAATGTAGGTGCAATCGGGCCGCAAATAACGGCGTTCTCACCCAGAATTTCTCCGAGGTCGGCTCCGGCCTGCCTGATGTTGAACGATCTTTCGCGATCCCATTTAAGGTATGAATCGGCGAAGCTGATTAGAACCATCGCAAATATGCCAAAAATCGCATATTTTCCGATTGCTTTGTTTGCCGAGAGCTTATAAAACCCGGCCCTTCGTTCAAGAAGCATCAGCGCAAGGGCGGGTACGACGGTGAGCCAGACAATGAGGCGATGGCTTTCTTCGAAAAGATTGCTAAAGAAGATATTGTAAACGAGCTGGTAAAGAAAAATCCAGGTGACGGAGAAAAGCAGGATGTGACGCCAATAGCCCCACCCGGAGCCCAGATTCTTGCCGGGAGCAGCACGGTCCGAATAGGCACAAGCGACGATTCCGGCCAGGGGAAAATAAAGCATGTATATATATCTTAAAGGACGGTAGTTCTCCGGCATAAAAAATAATTGACCTGCCACGAACCAGACTATCAGAAATATCAGGGGGACGTTCTTCTTGAGCCTTTCCCCGGTAAAAGAGGTCAAAATAATGCAGAAGGCAATGAATCCGGCGACTCCGAGAACAGGCGCATGGAAGTAGAACCGCACGCCGCTTCCAAAGCTTATCAGCCTTTCGAGGAAAGTAACCGGCGATTTGAAGGCATCCGGGAAGCCGTACATCCCCAATGACTGCGCCTGGAAATAGCTCAGAACCGTGCTCAAATCGGACCCATAGACCAGGAATATCCAGACTGCCGAGGCCGCCAGGCATGATATGAGAACCACGGCCATATTCCGCAGGCGATTTTTCGGATCATCAATCCAGTAAGAGAGAACGACCGGCACAATAATCATATACCCAAATATCTTCCCCGCCATGCCGGAGAGAGCGACGAGAATGCCGATTATGATCTTCGCCCAGAGATAAGCCCGAAAGTGAACGAAGACGAAAAATAAGACGGCCATGAAAAAGATCATACCATTTTCCAAGTATGGCAATCGGCCGTAAACAAAGAGCGCCTTGTTGAAAAGCAAAAAAATAAGCGCCAAAAAGACGGCTCTGATATTGACAGTTCTTTTCAAAACGAGAAGAAAGATTCCCGTAGAGAAAAGCATCAAAACCAGGCCGGTTGCATTGGCGGCAGTCCGCGAGATCCCGAATATCGAGAAGATTATGTAACTGAGTCCCGATACAAGACCGACTTCAAAGACCCGCCAGCGGGCCGAGTCGAAAAGCTCCCACTCGTCGAAGAGTAGCTTGTTCCGTGAGAAGTAGGTGAAATGGTAAGGGTCGGTCGAAAGCGACTGGCCGCGTCCGGCGAAATACATCGGCGGATCCAGATCGAGGTCGGCAAAATGCAGATAGACGCCGACCGCAGCGACTATGGCCGCTGCCATCCAGAAGATCAAACCGGCGGCATTATATGAGGCATTCGGAGACGGCATCAGATTTTTAAGATAAGGCGGGAAAGAGCAAATGCAATATATAAGTCTAAACGGCGGGGCAGTTCGGTTTCACCAGACTGTTATCGAGATATCTGTCCGACGCGTGACCCGGCCTATTTGCCACACCACAAGGTCCTCGGAGCGCGCATCATCCAGAAAGTCCTTGAGTCTTTTTTCAGTAAGAGATATCAATAGCCCGCCGGACGTCTGGGCGTCATACAGAACGTCGTTTTGGGCCTTCGAGAGACTATCGGATACGGCCACTTTGTCCGAGAGGAATTCCCGGTTGGCGTCGGCGCCGCCGGTCAGGGCGCCGGCTTCGGCATATTTAGTGACGTTCGGCAAAAGCGGCAGCCTGCCGAACTCGATTTCAATTGAGACACCTGAGGCCTCGGCCATCTCATAGGCATGCCCCAGTATCCCGAATCCGGTAACATCAGTCGCGGCATTAGCGCCATGCCTGAGCATCAATTCGGAGGCCGGCTTATTTAATTCGGCCATCTGCCCTGTGACCCGGGCGGCGTCTTCGTCCGAGGCAACTTTCTGCTTTATGGCGGTTGTACTATTGCCGGTTCCAAGCGGCTTTGTTAGAATCAGAATATCCCCGAGCCGCGCCATATCGTTGGTGACAATTTTATTGATATCGATGATACCCGTGCAGGCCAGACCGTATTTCAGCTCGTTGTCCTTGATCGAGTGTCCGCCGACAATGACCGCGCCGGCTTCATGGATTTTGTCCGCACCCCCCAAGAGTATCGCCTGCATTATTCTGCGATCCATTTGGGGGGGAAATCCGACAATATTCAAAGCCGTCAGGGGTGTGCCGCCCATAGCATAAATATCCGAAAGGGCGTTGGCGGCCGCTATCTGCCCGAAGCTGTACGGGTCATCGACAATCGGCGGAAAGAAATCGACAGTTTGAACCAGCGCCTGCTGGTCATTGATTCTGAATACGCCCGAGTCGTCGGCCTTGTTGAATCCGACCAGAAGATCGGGATGAACCTCCGGGGGAATAGCCATGAGCACTTCGGCCAAAAACTTTGGCCCCAGCTTGGCCGCTCACCCCGCGCAGGAAACTTCAGAGGTGAGTTTTATGCTGATTTGTTCTCTGTCGTTCTTCATGTCGCAAAATCAAAATACACTAATCCGCTTCACTTACGCAATACGCAGATCAGGCTATTTTACACGGCGCATAAGATAAGCCAGCCGGGATCTCTGTTTCCTTCGAATGTTTTTCGGAATGTCATCATAAGCCGAATCCAGAAATGACAGAATCTCCTCCGTTTTCAAAGTATCCCCGATTTTGTCGGCCGCCTTATTCCGCCAGTAAGCCGATTCAATGACATTGTAGAAATTCCCGGGACGATTTTTAAGGTTTTCAAACAGCCGATCATAAACTTCAACGGCCTCGGCGAATCTCTCGCTCCTGAAATATGACTCAGCCAGAGGCCAGAGGAATGAGTTTCCGCCGGGGTATCTGTCCAGCATCGCCAGACAGAGGGACACCGCGGAATCGTAGTTTTCCTCATTTATCATTATCCAGATCAGCGCCGATTTTGATGCGTCCCCGGAAAAAATCGACGAATCGGCGGCAAGTTCGATTTCGGCGATTCCTTTATCGCGCTCATCCTTGAATATACCGACGGTTCGCAGTAGTCCGGCTCTGACAGACTTCCAATAATGATAAGAACCCAGCCCGAGATACAAATCGTACATGGTCGAATCTGTTCGCAGGCCTTTCCGGTACTGCCTCCCTGCCTTGAGTCCCAAACTAAGAGCTGCAAACCTCGATGCAAACCGCGCCTCCCAGAGCGATTGAAAAGCGTACTGGTGACCAAGGTACAGGTAGCAGAGGGCGGAATCGCGGGAAGGGCATCGGGTGAGCCACTTTTGGGCCGCCCATTTTGCGCTGTCGCAGAGAAGCTTGAACGCGTGGCTGTACAGGTTTTCCTCCCTGTCCATCATCTCCGAATGCAAGACTGCGGCGCGGTAAATATATCCGGCGGGATCGGCGGTATCGGCGTGATGGAGGTTTTCAAATACTCGGTAAGCCTCTTCCCATTGTCCGTTCAGGACGGCTTTCTGGCCGTCAAGTATCCGGCTGAGTTTCTCGTGCGAGAGCAGGGTTTCCTGGAAGGAGAAACGTGGCGCAAGAAGCAGAATAAGAAAAAGGAAGGCTCTCATAGATTGCTCTTCCGAAATTTCTTAGCCTTGTCATACGTTTCTTCAAAATAGGCGTTGTTTCGGCAAAGCCGTTTATTCGAGATTATTTGATCGACAATTCGTTTCGACATTTCCCTGTCCCCTCTTTTATAAGCGATTTTGGCATACAGCAGTTCGGCCTCGAAAACCCCGCTCGCGTCGTAGAACGATGAATTTTTCCAGGCTGATTTCAACTTTTCCAGTTTCTCCTCCGCTCTGTCAAGGCTGTCCATAGCCAGAAGCCCCTCTGTGTAAAACAGCAGGTAATACGGATCATCAGGCAATAACCGGCAGAGCGAGTCGGCCAGCATCACCACATCGGCATAACGTTCTTCGGTTAAATAAATGCGTAAAAAAGATTGACGGGCGATTTTAGGGCAAAGAAAACCGCCGGCGATGGCCCTGCGGATCAGCCTCATCCCTTCTTCCCGCTCATCCGATATGAAGGGAAGCCAGAGGAAATCCCTGGATTTCACCGTCCGGTAATAGTAATAGCTGCCTAGGCCCCAGTTGGCATCATAGTATGTGCTGTCAATCCCAAGCGCTTTTCTGAGATTTGAGCTGCAGTGAAATCCATCTTTGAATGCACCCCACCATTGACCGTGAAAAGCGCGATGTAACCCGCGGTATCCATAAGCGGCCCCGGCGATAAAATACCAGTCAGGATTATCGCGATCGCTGTCTTTCCTGTGATCAGTCAACTCTATCGCATGACTCAAGTTATCGTCGGTGCTGTCGATAAAGCTGTCGTTACGATATTCTTCAGAAATTGTCTGATAAACCACCCCGGCCAAGAAATACCCGACCGGATTAGACGGTTCGTTCCGGATAATTTGCTCGGCCGCACTCAAGGCGTCGCGAAACTCATTGCGCCAAATTCGATCGGCAATTTCTACAACGGCTGAATCCCTCACGAAGGTTTCCGAGGCGGCGGAGGCGCCGAGCAGAAAAATCAGCAATGGTAAAGAATATATGGTTGCAGTTTGCCCGCCAATCATCAGACATTTATACATCCCACCCAAATATTGGTTCTAAATGACAATTGGCAATTATTTTTTGATCAGATTGGTCGAACGACGGGAAATAGCGTTGTCAGATCGAACCCTTTGTTCTCGGTGACGGCAATCGTAATGACATTACCCGATATCCAGTAAATCATCTGACACTGGCCGCATACATGTTTGTAGTACTCCATCTCCGAAAGGACAACCGGCTCAAAATCGGGCAATTTGACACCTTCGGCGGCGCCGACGAACAGCGAGATATGCACGCCGTTATCTATGAATCTCAAATGGGCGAATTCTCCACCAAGAATTTCGTCAGAGCCGACCCTAACCAGCTCATGGCCTGTGGTGTTAACATCTACGGCCAGTTGAAGATCATTGCCCAGGAAGTCTCTCGCCGAGATCCATTCTTCAAAGGAGGGATTACCCGATAAAAGGTTTGCCTCCCTCTGCATGTGCTGCCTTTCAAAAGGATAGATATAGACCTTGTGGCGGTAAAACTTGGCAACAGCAAAGGCGCTGATGATACAGATGATCAGAGCAATCGCCGCTGATAGCGCAACTGCGCAGAAACGGAAGCTGCACCTTCGACGGGGGAGAGAAGAATCATCATCACAGTCTATACATTCCAGGATCTTTTTCTTTAATCTGTCGCTTCTCTCGGGGTCGGGTGACCTCCGGTTTATAAAAGCTCTCAGCTTTTCTTCAAATTCATAGCGGGAGGTGCAATCCCGGCAATGATCGAGGTGTTCTCTAACTCTCTGACAGTCGATTTCGCTTGCTTCGTTATCAATTACGTCATATATCTTTTCTAGAGCTTCCTCGCAGGTCATTTAGCTGCTTCCTTAACAAAACCGTTCTTCACCGCATAATCCCACAGGGACTTCTGGAGAAGTTTCCGCCCTCGATGCAGTCTTGATTTAACGGTTCCGATGTTGAGATCGACAATATCCGCAATCTCCTGATAGCTGAAACCTTCAAGAAATGAGAGAACAACCACGAGGCGAAAGTCTTCGGGAAGTTCCTCCACCGCCCGTTTAACATCATCGTCGAATACTTTATTGAAGAATTGTTTTTCCGGATCTTCGGGGGGCCCCAGGGCCGAGAGCTGGCCGAAAAGAAAGTCATCATCAACATCCTCCAAATCTATCGTCTGAGGCGTCCAGGCCTTGGCCCGATAATTGTTGATGAAGATGTTGGTCATTATCTTGAACAGCCATGCGCGACAATTAGTGCCTTTCTCGAACTTATCCCAAAACCGGTAAGCCTTCAGAAACGTCTCCTGGACCAAATCATCAGCGTCGCCCTCGTTTTTTGTCATGCGAAGGGCGGTTCTGAAGAGCGAATCCAGGTGGACCAGCGCTTCCTTCTCAAAGCTCTCACGCTTTGCGTCTTTTTGCGATTGCCGGCTGCTCATCGATTTACCCAATGAGTTTGTCGGGCCGGACAACCAGTAAATTCAATAAGTTATAACAAGTCCGGCCCTTTTGTTGTTCCCCGGCCAAGAACGTCA
>CP070766.1:126880-130873 GCA_020345705.1 Candidatus Zixiibacteriota bacterium
ACGGCCCAGCTTGCGTTTGTCGGCGCCGGTGAAGGCACCTTTCTCAAAACCGAAAAGCTCCGATTCCAGAAGGCTCTCCGGCATGGCGGCACAGTTGACGGCGACAAAGCGGCCGTCCTTTCGGGGCGAAACCGAGTGTATGGCGCGCGCCGCAAGCTCCTTGCCGGTTCCGGAAGCCCCGGTGATCAGGACGGTTGTATCAGCCGGGGCCGCCAGGTTTATCAGCTCCAGAACCTTCTTTATGGCCGGCGAATCCCCTTTTATCTCGCCGCTGCCGAATCGTTCCTTAACGGTATCGTTGAGAACTTTGTGCTCAACGACCAGCCGATGCTGTTCGGACGCTTTGCCGAGATTAAGCAACAACTCCTCCAATTCGACCGGTTTTGTCTGATAATGAAAGGCGCCTTCCTTCATGGCTTCAACCGCCGTTTCCACCGAGCCGTGGGCGGTCAGAACAATGATTTGAACGAAGGGATTCAATTCTCTCAGGAGCCCGATCAGTTCAATACCGCTCATTCCCGGCATTTTCATATCGACGACGGCCACCGGAGAGAAAAACGAGCGGTACATCTCCAGCCCTTCCTCGCCGGAAGACGCCTGCTCAACGGCAAAGCCGTTCTTTTCCAAGTATCCGGCCAGCATCTGTCGCTGGCCGACCTCGTCATCCACCAGGAGAAGTTTCGTTCTTTTCATCAGCGGTTAAGATATCGGGTTGCGATTTTTTTGCCAATAAAAAAACCCCTCCGGCACAAGGAGGGGTCGTTGAGACCTTGACGCGAGTCGTTAATCTTCCGGGCCAAAAAAGACTGTTATACCGGCCCTGAAATCCATATAACTGATATCGTCTTCGATTGTGTATATCTCGCCCTGGTAATCGGTTTCAGTGCCGTCGAGAAAATCGTTGTGATATCCGAACTCAAAAAAGATTCCTCCATAGTCGGAGGTGTAGTAGAGCAAGCCAAGATACCCGGCCATACCGAATCCCGGATCGAATGATTGCTCTCTGAGCTTATTCTGGGCGGGAGAAACCCATATCGGGTACTTGGGCCATACCGCACCGCCGGAAAGCTTTAAATACGGTTCAAAATTCGATTCGCCGGCGAAGGCATACTTCAGATAACCGCCGAAATCATAAGACTTGAAGTTGCGCTCCCAATCTCCTTCCATCCCCATCTGAGCGAATGAGAAATACAGCCCGGTGCAAATCCTGTTCGTGAAATAAAATCCTCCGGAACCACCCAGGTGAAATCCAAGCTTTGCTCCAAGGGAGTCCTTCCAGTCAGTCAGCGCGCTGGTCGGATTCGTTAAGCCCCCGTTAAGTGTGACCTCAAAATTCCGCCACTTTTCTTCCTCATCCTGGGCTAACGCAGAGATTGAGAGACCTGCAACAGCGATCAGAATCAGGAGCAGTCTCAAACTTTTCATCAGTATTCCCTCTATCTTTCTTACAAATTTCTCTTCCTCAACCCACTATCTCATGCGACTCCCCGGACAATTGTCCGATAAGCCGCTCAAATTAAAGTGAGAATTAAGTAATAATATGACGTTTTGTCAACAGCTTTATAAAATTATATTTCTCCCCGGGGTAAACGTTTTAAAAACAATCGCTTTGGCCACCAGAAGTCTTTCGATTAGTCGAGCAAAATAACTACAATCTTCGAAACATTTTACGTATTCAGTGATAATGAATCGATTTTGATAACACCTGATGGGAGAAAGAATATGAGCATGGCCAAAATTCTGTCAATTTCACTGATCGGCATGTTACTGCTTGCGATGACCGCATCGGCCGAGACTTTTACAGTGAAAGTCGTCAACGCCGACAATAACACACCCCTGACAAACGCCACCGTATATATCGAGCAAAGCCGCGAATGGTTTTCAACCGATGAGAAGGGGGAATTTTCTCTGCCGATCGAAGCGCTCGACAGTGTCGAAATTACCGTAAGCCACGTCGGCTATTTCACGGGAGATTTTTTCCTTAAGGATCCCGACAGGATGAATATCCTGAAACTTACCCCGTCTCTTTCGAATTTGGACGGCATCGTTGTCACCGCCAACCGTTTTGACAAAGAGGCCTACAAGGTCTCCCAACCGATCACGTCCGTCTCGAGAAGTTCCATTCGTTCCAAAGGCCACACTATTGTCTCCGATATAATTCGCGATTTCCCGGGTGTCGGCATGAATGACGCCGGCCCTTTTCGGGCCCGTCCGGTGATTCGCGGGCTTTTCGGCACGCGCATTCTGGTCCTGGTCGATGGCGAGCGCCTTAACGACCAGCGCGACGTCAGCTCTTTTGCCGGAGTGTCCATGTCGCTCGTCGATGCCAACGAAATCGAACGCGTCGAGGTCGTCAACGGGCCGTCGTCGGTTCTGTACGGCTCTGACGCCATGGGCGGTGTCGTCAACATCATCACCAGGGAAAGCAATTTCTCGGACTCTTTCACGCCTTACGGGCGCTACACCGGTCGTTACTCAACTGCCGATCAGCAGCATTCCAACCGTTTTGATCTCGGCTTTCAGTCGGACAGGATGTCCGGCTCAATCGGCTTTTTGAATCGTGAGGCTCTCAAGGATTTCGCTCCCCCCGACGGCTGGAACGAGAAATCGGAATACTCGGCCTTCCGTCCCCAGTTCTATGACAGCCTGAATGCCGCCACCGGGCGGGACTTTTCACGCGACCGGCTGGCAAACTCGGAAGCTCGGATTAACAATTATGATGCCCGCCTGGCCTATAAGCTCAGCGACAACTACCGCCTAGACGCCGACTTCGGGATTTTCCGCGGCAGTGACATCGGCTATCCGGGAGTCCCCAATGACTCTACCCCGTTCTGGTTCTTCTACCCCAACCATGACCGCGACAATTTCTCCGTTTCAATAAACGGCAAAAATCTCTCCGGCAAGCTGGCCCGGCTCAACGGCAAATTTTACTACGAAAAGATATCCAAGGATTTCCTGACCGACTTCCTCGGAAGCATTGTCGTCTGGCTGGGGCCGCCCGGATTTGCTCCCTCGATAACACCTCTGACGTCTCTCAATCAGACCGAGGTCACCAAATACGGCCTTAATTTCCAGGAGCTTTACTCGATTCATAAACGGAGCCACCTGACTTTCGGCTTCGACTTCTTGCGGGAAGAAATCGACGGCAAGGTGACGTCCGTCACAAAATACACTGGTTTCGGACCGCAGCCTTTCGACAGCACCGACGCCGGGGCATCCGTCCCGAAAAATAACTGGCACTCACTGGGGGTGTATATCTCTGGCGAGACACAGCTCGATCCCTTTACGATTACAACCGGCGCCCGGCTGGACAACTTCTGGATCAACACCGACGAGACTCCCGGATACGCTGATGATACGGGGGCCGTTCTTCCCGCCGAGGACAAACAATACACCGCCGTCAACGGCTCGCTGGGTATTACCTATGCCATGACCGACGCCGTCAACCTGATTGCTAACGTGGGCACCGCCTATCGCGCTCCCAACGTCGTGGAGCTTTTCTATTACGGTTCGGCCTCCAACAGAGAAACCCGGCCTAATCCCGACATAGAGCCGGAACGCTCGGTGTCATTCGATTTCGGTGTCAAGGCCGTGCATCCGGCAGTCAACTATTCACTGATCGGCTTCTACAGCGACTACACCAACTTCACCCAGCTTCAGAAATTCGACTCGACCTTTGCTCACGGATTTTACACGCCGAACTGGAGGTACGAAAATATCGAGGACGTCGTCATCTATGGCTTCGAGGGCGTCTGTGAGTTCACCGCCGAAAACGGCATCTACGGAAGCTTCGCCCTGACTTACCAGCACGGCCAGAACGAAACGATTGACCAGCCGCTCTTTGTCTCGCCGACCAAGATCATGCTGACCATGGGCTATCGCCAGAGCAAGCGCAGCGCCTTCGGCGAGGTGAGCATCAAGGCTGTCGATGCTCAAGATCGCATCCCCGAGGTTGCTTATCTCGATGACGTCGCTTCCAGGAAATATGCCGTC
>CP070766.1:130973-136760 GCA_020345705.1 Candidatus Zixiibacteriota bacterium
TATTCATTTGGCAATAAGCCTCTTTTCATTATATTCATAGAATTGGCTGTCGAATTTATTGCTTTTTCGGGGATGGCATCCTGCCTGCTGTTGGGAGTTGTGTATGGACAAAAAGGGCGGATTTTTCATAGGCACGTCCGGCTGGAACTATACCGGCTGGAGAGGGGTATTCTATCCCGAGAAAATCAAATCGAAGGATTTTCTGTCCTTTTACGCCGACCACTTCTCAACGGTTGAGGTCAACTATTCCTTTTATCGCCTGCCAGAGGAATCGACGTACGAAAAATGGGTCGCACTCACGCCCGATGATTTTACCTTTGTTCTTAAATTGAGCCGCTTTATTACCCATATCAAACGACTGAAAGACGTCGGGGACGCGCTGGAAACTTTTATTGAACGGTCCGAAACGCTTGGCGCCAAACGCGGTCCGCTTCTGGTTCAGCTTCCCCCGAGTTTCAGTTTCAAGGATGTCAACCGGAATCGTGTCCGCGATTTTCTCAGGGCGGTACAAAGGCTGGGTGCATCCGCCGCCGTTGAATTCAGACATGAAACCTGGTTTGTCGATACGGTGTACGACCTGCTATCTGGTTTCGACGCCCCGCTCGTTGTCGCCAATTCCAGCCGATACCCCAATCCGCCCGAAGATATCGCTACCGCCGATTTTGTCTATTTCCGTTTTCACGGCCCCGAGGAGCTTTTTGCGTCACCCTATTCGGATAAGCAGCTCGCGCATTATGCTGATATCATGAAAAAGCATGCCCGGCAGGGCAAGGATGTCTATGCTTATTTCAATAACGACTTCGGCGGCTTTGCCGCCGCCAACGCCTTGACACTGAAACGGATGGTGGGCAAGAAAAGAAGATAGCTTATGCTTATCGTTGCGTAGAATCTCCTTGCCGCCCTTCGATTTGTTCCATACTTTCAATTAAAGCACAGAGTAAAATTCCCGGGATATAAGGGCCGACACCGCATGAAACTCGTCTGGCTGAACGATATTCATCTCAATCTCCTGAGCCGGAATGTGGCCACGGCTTTCATCGAGGCGGTCGGCGACGCCGAGCCCGACGCCGTCCTTATCGGCGGTGATATCGCCGAATCGCACGACCTTGTCGACCATCTCAGAACCTTCGAAACGGCCATTGGAAAACCGATCTATTTCGTCCTCGGAAGCCATGATTACTACGGCAGTTCCATCAGCGACGTCAGATCAATGCTGAAGAATGTCACTTCGCCAAGTAACGACCTTGTCTGGCTTGAAAACGAAGGCGTCATACGCCTGTCAGAGAAAACCGCGCTTATCGGGCACGGTTCCTGGCCGGATGGCCGGTTCGGCGATTATGACGGCTCAGATATTATGATTAGCGATTTCTTTTGCATCCAAGAATTTATCGATCGAACCAGAGAAGAAAGATTATCATTAATGCAGACTCTGGCCCAGGAGGCCGTCGAGCATTTCGAAAAAACTCTTCCGAATGCGCTTGAAGTAGCTGAAAATATCATACTAATCACGCATGTCCCGCCGTTCAGGGAAGCATGCCTCTATGAGAACAAAATCTCCGATGATGCCCACCTGCCGTTTTTTTCATCGAAGGTTGTCGGCGACGTCCTTCTTGATGTCATGCAATCCGCCACCGACAAAAAACTCACGGCCCTTTGCGGCCATACTCACGGCCGGGGGGAAATCCAGATGCTGCCCAACCTTCGGGTTCTTCTTGGTGGCGCCCGTTACGGTGATCCAAAAATCCAGAAGATTTTCGAATTCGAATAGAACGCGGGATATATCGGGATTCTGCCGATCAGAGGCCTGAAAATATTTCTGTTGCAATCGCGTGGTCGATTCGAAATATTCAACGTATGGATTTCCCAATATTTTTCCTCGACTTTTTCGGCAACCGAATGCTTATAGCAGTGATTGCCAGCGTCCATGTTTTCATCAGCCACGGCCTGGCCGTTGGGGCGTATCCCGTTGTCACCTTGCTGGAATGGCGCGGCTGGCGAAAAAAAAGCGAGGAGTGGGACAATCTTGCATACAAAATCACATTTGTGCTCTTTATCGTCACCACCTCAGTCGGCGCTCTGACGGGGGTCGGGATATGGCTGTCAACCTCGCTGATCGCACCCTTCGGAATCGGGAGTCTTCTGAGGATATTTTTCTGGGCTTGGTTCGTCGAATGGTTTGTGTTTGTCATCGAGGTTGTCCTGATTGTCATTTACTTTCTGACCTGGAAGCGCTGGAAAGAGGGCGCCAAGAAGAAACTGCATATCGGATTCGGCGCTTTTTTAAGCGCTTTTTCATGGATTACCATGGTTATTATCACTGCCATCCTGGGCTTTATGATGGGATCGGGAGTCTGGCCGGAAAGCCGATCGTTGTTTTCGGCGATAGCCAATCCGCTTTATCTACCGCAACTGGCCTTTCGGACATCATATGCCATGATCATTTCCGGGCTTCTGACATGGTTCCTGATCTTCTTCTTCACCAAAAGGGGAACCGATTTTCGCCGCCGGGCCGTCCGTTTTGCATCGACCTGGATTCTTGCCTGGGTTCCGCTCTTTGTTGTGGGCTCGTTCTGGTATTGGAATAAGGCCCCGGAAGCAATGCGGGCCAATATCGACGTGGCTCTGCTTACCCAGCGATTCGCGCAGTGGCATGAAACACTGGCGCTCATAATCGCCGTCGCCGTGATTGCCATAGTCATTGTCGCGCTGGTCGGCGTCATCAGGCCCCGGATGATACCCGGAATTGCCCTGCTGATCCCGCTTGTCTTGGGCGTCTGGCTTCTCGGTCATTTCGAACGCGTTCGGGAATTTATTCGCAAACCATATATAATCGCCGACTACATGTATTCCAACGGCGTCACCGTGTCCGAACTGCAGGTTTTCCAGCGTGACGGAATCCTGCCGTACGCAACTTACGTGCGCAACCAAAACGTCACCGACAATAACATGGTCGAAGCCGGCCGCGACGTCTTTCTCGTTACATGCACCCGCTGTCACACGACCACTGGCATAAACGGTGTTGTGTCGAAATTCAATAATCTGTACGGTGAGGAATCGTGGGACGAGAGCGCCATGACGGCCCTTATCCATACCATGCACATCTCCCGAACTTTTATGCCGCCCTTTCCGGGAAACGATCGGGAAGCCGAGGCGCTGACAGCCTACTTAAGGAGCCTGAGGAGCAATCCGGAGCTTATTCTGGATGCTCATGCGGGTTGGGCAAGACGCTCGTCTTCGGGAACGCCGTCGATGGCCGGCGCAGATGGAAGGAAGCGTTAGATTAGATCGGGTTTGATATGCCATTAACGTTAGAAAATGTGATGATCCTGGCTCTCATGCAGACTCCGGTCCCACGCGATATCGATCTGCCGCTTCCGGTCGGTGATTTCGAATTGAAGTTGCTCCTGGTCGTCCTTTTCCTCGTGCATATCTTCTTTGTCAATTTGATGGTCGGCGGGTCGCTCTTGTCGGTTTTCTTCGAAATCCTGGGCCTTTCGGCAGGCCGATATGATAAACTGGCCAAAAAAATTACCGAGACAATCACCGTCAATAAGAGTCTGGCGGTGGTTCTGGGTGTCGGGCCGCTTCTGTGCATCAATCTTGTCTATACCTTGCATTTTTATTCGGCGAATTCACTGACCGGTTATGCCTGGATCTCCATTGTCCCGCTTGTCGCCCTCGCTTTTCTGCTGGCATATATCCATAAGTACACCTGGGAGATCTGGACCGGGACAAAGAAGCAATTGCACGTCCTGGTCGGCGTTTTTTCCGGGCTGCTGTTTCTCTTTGTGCCGTTCATATTTCTGTCAAATGCCAATCTGATGCTCTTCCCGGGCGAATGGCATAAGGTAACCGGCTTTTTCTCGTCATTGCGCGTAGGAAATGTATTCCCTCGATATTTCCACTTTCTCTCAGCCTCGCTGGCCTTGACCGGTCTGTTTCTGGCCGGATGGTTCGGCCGCAAACGGTACCCGGTCGAGAAATATCTGCCGGGATTTCCGCGGGCCGAATTACGCCGGCTTTTCTACCGAATCGCTTTCTACCTGACTCTTGCCCAGCTCGCTTTTGGTCCCCTGCTTCTTTTTACACTTCCTTTTGAGGGATTAAGTCGGGAGCTTTTTTTGCTTATTCTGCTGGGTATTCTGATTGCCGTGGCGGTGCTTCTTGCGCTTAGATGGGAGATACGGTCCCCGGATGAGAAAATTGGTCGGCTGTATATCGGAATTTGTTTCCTTTTCAGCCTGATTGTTCTGGCCATGGGGACGGGGCGCCACGTATATCGCGAGGTCAGTTTGGCTGAACACAAAAAGCTTGTCGAAGAGGCATCGATCGACTTCAGGGCCCTGGAAACGGCCACCCGGCTGAGCATCGAAGCAGGCTATGGCGCCGGTGAGGCGGTGACTGTCGAGCTGACCGGGGAGAGGGTCTTTCTGAATTGTGCCGCCTGCCACGCCGTAGATAGGGTCCTCGCCGGACCGTCGTTGGAAGAGATCTACTTTTTATACGATGGTGATCCGAAGGGCATTGCCGATTGGGCCAGAGCCCCCGGCAGGAAGCGGACGGAATTTGCTCCCATGCCTGCCTTCGCCCACCTTGGTGATGAAAAGCTGAGGCTTGTCGCGGATTATATTCTTGAAAAGGGAGGCGAAGCCGCCCTGAATCAGTAGATCCGGCCGGCGGCATAATGTCCTCTAACTTCCAATCCTGCCGGAATGGACACCGTAAAAAGCAGGATGGGCAGAATAGCGGATAATCATACCAGACATTCTGGTACGGTATTCGCCGAGGGATTCGATGGCGACGCCGTTATTAGCACCCGGGGGAGCCGAGTGATAAATATGGATTAATCCGATAGAAATTGTTGTCATTTATATCACAATTCTACAAAAAAGTGCTTGACAATCCGGGAGAAGTTCGTTTTCATTAGAGACAGCGAAGGGGTAGTATTTCTAGGTCAGTTCAACTATAGCGAAGATTACATTGTATTAATAGATTACAAAGAGAATCGTTCGCTTCTATTGGAGTATTGGGTCAAACAATATATCCTGAGGGTATGATGAAGAAAAATAACATATCCGCTATACCGGGGCTTTTGGTAATGCTCATGGCAATATTCGCGACGTCGCTTTCTCTCGCGGAAGTATATGACCGCCAAAAGCTTGTTGAGGAAAATTCCACCTGCCTTGGGTGCCATGAAGATCAGGAAGCCTCACTCCACGGAACAACGCATCAACTCAGCTCCGATGAAGAATTGCCGTCGCCCATGGCGGTAGGATGCATCGGTTGCCATGACGGCTGGGAAACACACATTGAAGATCCTTCGGAAGAGAACATTGCCGCCCTGCAGGAATATTCCCGTTTTGATCAGGCTGAGCTTTGCGGCCGGTGTCATCTGACGTCTCATCAATCTTCCATGATGTCAACCGATCCTCATCATCGAACTGAAATCGCATGCCTGACCTGTCACGCCGTCCATAATAACCTTAACCGGGCGCTTGTGAAAGACGACACTCAGAACTTCTGCGTCACCTGTCATTCGGCCGTTGCCGCGGATTTCAAACGCCGCTCGGCACATCCGCTTGAATCGGAAAATATCCGCTGCACGGATTGCCATTTCGCAGACGGAAACATGGATGAGACCCTTGCCCGCGGTATTGAATGGACGTGTCAGACGTGCCATACCGATCTGGCCGGCCCGTATCTGTATGAACATCCGGTTGTCTATAATCATCTGGTTGAAGGTGTCGGCTGCATCGAATGTCATGAGCCTCATGGTTCCGTCAATGA
>CP070766.1:136860-139366 GCA_020345705.1 Candidatus Zixiibacteriota bacterium
ATCGATCTGCCGTCCCTCGATTGTCTGCGAACTGTCGGTTTCTTTGACTATTTCAAGGCGATGCTTTTGCCCTGGCTCCAACCTGAGTTTCAGATCGAGTTTTCCGGCTTCATCGCTCGCCGCAACGGAGGAATCTGCCGGCCCTTGTGGAACACCGTCCTCGGAAGTAGGAACCGGCAACCACGAAGGCCACCTGTCTGCAGCAGGATTGTCTGTCAACCTGCTCTGATCACCTCCATCCGTATTCATCACATAAATCTCCGTGTTGCCATCTCTATTTGAGACAAAAGCTATTTCGTTCCCACCGGGCGACCAGGAAGCGTTTCCTTCATTGGCAGGATTGTTTGTCAGTCGTCTTTGCTCGCTTCCGTCGGCGTTCATGACATAGATTTCACTGTTTCCATTTCTATCAGATGCAAAAGCAATCCTTCTTCCATCAGGAGACCACGCGGGACCAGTATCACGAGCAGGATTGCTTGTTAGTCTTACCTGTTCACTTCCGTCGGCATTCATAACGTAAATCTCAGGGTTTCCATCTCTTTCTGAACGAAAAGCTACCTTCTTTCCATCCGGCGACCAGGAGGGAAACAAATCATGAGTACGATTCTTTGTCAATCGCTTCTTCTGGCTCCCATCGGGATTCATGACATATATTTCAAAACCTTCATCCCTGAGTGAAACAAACGCTATCTTCTTTCCATCCAGAGACCAGATGGGAAACTGATCCCGAGAAGAGCTATTTGTCAAATTCGCCTGTTCGCTGCCATCAGCATTCATAACGTAGATTTGAGGATGCCCATCTCTCCTAAACTCGAAGGCTATCTTCCTGCCACCCGGGGACCAGGAGGGAGCTATGTCATCATGAGCGTTATTGGTGAGCCTTTTCAATCCACCCCCGTCAGCATTCATAGTGTAGATTTCGTAGTTTCCGTCTCTTTTCGAGGCAAAAGCTATCCTGGCTTCCGTGAACAGCTCCGGGTCCGCTGGAGTGGATTCTTGTGGCAAGGCTCCCTCTCTCAAGGGCTCTCGAACAATTGGCTCCGCCACCTGCGTTCCAAAAGTGACTGGCCGGTCACGTAGGTCTGCATCGCCGACGTCTTTTCGCGACGGCACGTCCGGCTCTTCGGCCGGCCCCGATCCGGAAGGCAGAATAACAGTAGCAAGAATTATGATTCCGACAAGCACGACCGCGGCGGCGCCGCAGATGGCAAGTATGAGCCTGCGATCTACACCTTCACTTTCATCCGGTAGATCGGATTCTTCTTCGTACGACTCTTCACATTCATACGAGTACTCGTCGACGCCCGATGGAGTCGACGGGCCGAAGGCAGCCGATCCGGCTGGTTCTATCTCGGGAGAGGGGACAATGATGGTAGTCTTACATCTGGGGCATTTGCCTTTCTTGCCGGCATGGATCTGAGGAACACTGATGCTCTGGCCGCAACTGTCGCAGTGGAATTTTATCTTGTCGGAGCTATCCGGCACAACACTGGCACTACCGCACTTTGGACACTTGACTCTCTTGCCTGAGTGTTTTTCATCAACGGTGAGCTTCTGACCGCAGCTTTTGCAGGGAAACTTTATCATAGCCTAAACCTCCGAAAAACCTAATGTACCAAACGCGACTCGGTTTGTCACCGATAAAATCAAGATCGATACGAAGTTGCCCGGATAATTAATTTCTGGCTGCTGTTTGTTTTCCTGTAGGATCTGCCGGAGGTTTCTTGTATCGCGCGCCTGCATGCCTCGCGCTCATATGCCCAGATCGCCAAAATCCATACCGGGCGATTTCTTGACGAGATTCTCGAGTTAGTACGCAAATACCACGCCGGCTTGAAGATAGGTGGAGTCTCCGTCGAATTCCCGGCCTATGCCGATTGTACCCAGCAGATCGTCGCTAAACCAGCATCCCAGCATGGCCGTAAAGTAGTTGGCCTCGTCACCCACGTTGTCGTGGTTGGCGGATATCTTGGCCATCAGCATGGGGGCCAATTCAAGCTCAACGCCGATTCCCAGACCCAGCCCCACGTCCGTATCATCGCTCCCGGTTGCCGGGCCGGTAACGTCCCTGTCCTGAACCCGTAAGCCGATGTTTATGAACGGCTTGACCGTGTCGGTCTCGGAAAACGTATGAACTATGTCGGCCTTAAAGGTAAGGATATCGATTTCAACGTCCTGCAAGAGCCTTTCCCCGTCTGCTTCCACATAGTCAACGCCCAACTGAATGTCCTGATCCGATTCGTGGTTGAAGTTGACCAGTACCGAGCCGCCGTTCCCGTCGTCCAGGTAGGATAGATCGCCGTCCCCGTAGTCGTAACGCAGATACGACAGCCAAGTGTAGTCTTGTCCGAACAAGACCTTGGCGTGCGAAACACGGGGTGTCGCTAAGACAACCGCTAGCAATACAAAACATATTCTGATTTTCATTTTCTCTGTATCTCCCAGCATAATAGTGATCCTGATTGAAAATTCGCGTTTTTGCGCGGGTAAGTAGCTCTAAAATAAC
>CP070766.1:139466-145030 GCA_020345705.1 Candidatus Zixiibacteriota bacterium
ATGGGCTCGACGAGATGGTACCCGTCGGCATCGACTGCGTCATTACAGCCGAAGCCGGCGGCTATCAAGAGCACTAAGACAGCGTGAAAGAGATGTCTAAACATTGTCGAGCCGAAGTTGAACATTATTCATACTAATATATCGGCCAAGGCGACCAGGTCAAGCCCCAGAATTAACGAACTGAGTGCTCGGGAGACGAGGTGAAACCCGGGTGCCAGTAAAAATCAGAATCTTCCAACCGAATGATCCGGTTCAGAAGGAGGGAAGGACGAATGAGATATCAGATGGTGAAGCGAAACCGCCGGAGGTATCTGTAGCTGGGGCCGTGCAAGGCCTCGTTTCCAATCCGACCCGGGATGAGGCAAACTGCTCCTCCGGCAATCGCCTAAGTACTGTCCCATTCTTCGGCTTTCTCAATACGCTTTGAAAAGGCAAACAGGACAGAGTTGGTACATTCTAGTTGACATGCTCCGGAAAAAAATGTAAATTTGCCGCCGGGGTGTGAACATTGCAAGAGATTGACAGAGGCAAAAGGAGATTCATGAGCTGGCTCCTGAGAGCCGGTGCCACGGGCCTGCTTGGTTCAATTCTGTATCCGGTCTATAAGTTTGTCATCCCTCCGTTGACGGGAGAGGCAAACCTGTCACAGCTGAAACTCCCTTTTAAAAGCAGCGAATTGAGAGAGGACAAAGCATCTTCCCGTATTTTCAAGTTCGGACGCGAGCTCGGTATAATCGTGATAACGCCTCAAAACGAGGTCAAGGCTTTTTCGGCGTTGTGTACGCACCTTGATTGTACCGTCCAGTACCGGAAAGACCTTGAAACCATCTGGTGCGCCTGCCACAACGGGCAGTATGACCTTGAGGGACGCAACATCAGCGGACCGCCGCCGCGTCCGCTGGAACAATACGACGTCCATATCAGTGCGGAAACAGACGAGATATTTGTCTCGAAGAAAACTTAGTGATGAGCAGAAAACGTACGGAAGAAAATTCCATTTGGGGCAGAACCTACGGCTGGATCGACAGAAGACTGAAGATCGAGACGATGGTTGGCTACATGTCGCACAAGGTGGTTCCCTGGCATGGCCAGTCAATCTGGTACTTTTTTGGCGGAATGACGCTTTTCTTTTTTCTTGTCCAGGTTATTACGGGCATACTTCTCCTGCTCTACTATCGCCCCGGCGCCGAGTCGGCCTACGAATCGGTCAGGTTCATCGTCTCCGAAGTATCATTCGGCTGGTTAATACGATCGATGCATTCCTGGTCGGCCAACTTAATGATCCTGTTTGCGTTTATTCACATGTTTTCGGTATATTTCACTCACGCTTATCGCAGGCCGAGGGAGCTGACCTGGATATCCGGTATCGCTTTACTTGCTCTGGCAATGGCGTTCGGGTTCTCCGGATACCTTCTTCCATGGAACGAGTTGTCATTTTTCGCGACCCGGGTAGGAACAGGAATGGCGGGTTCAATTCCTGTCGTAGGTGATTTCCTGCTAAAACTCATGCGCGGAGGCGAAAATGTCACGGGAGCGACGATCGGGCGGTTTTTCGGCATGCACGTGGCCGTGCTCCCGGGGATTTTTACGGTTTTTCTCGCTCTGCACCTTCTTTTTATACAGAGGCAAGGGATGTCGGAACCGCCCGAGTGGGAGACCGGTCCGGGAACAGTCAGGAGATACATGCCGTTTTTCCCCAATTTTCTGCTTCGCGAGCTTCTGGTCTGGCTTATCATGCTCAACATCCTGGCGGTGCTGGCAGTCTTCTTCCCGGATGGCATCGGTCCGGTTCACTGGCCGCTGGGACAAAAAGCTGATCCGTTTGCCCCGCCGCCACTGGCTATTCGCCCGGAATGGTACTTCATGTTTGCCTTCCAGACTCTGAAGTTTCTGCCTGCACACGTCCTCTTCATTGAAGGCGAACTCTTCGGAATCGCGGTTCTCTCGCTGGGCGGGCTGGTGTGGCTTTTCATTCCATTCTGGCTGAGTCGGCGTCCGCATTCCAAAATAAAAGGTCCCGCGAAGATATTAGGCTGGATTGTGCTGGCCTTTGTGGTTTCCATGACAGTATTGGGGTACATTCTTGAATAAACTGATTGTCCTTATGTCGAAGCGCAGAATATTGGTGTTGCATCTGGCCTTCTTGGTGTTCACAGCCATACCACCGGTGGTGTATGCCGATATGTGCTTCGAATGTCATTCCGGGTGGGAGGATGAATCCGGTAGCCCTTCGGCATCATATGAATCTGACGTCCATTTCAGGGCCGGCCTGGGGTGTGCCGACTGCCACGGAGGCAACCCGGAACTTGATGACATGGACGATGTCCGGCGCGGCAGAGGATACAAGGGGATTCCCAGACCGAGAGAAATTCCCGGGTTCTGCGCCACCTGCCATAATGACCCGGGCTACATGATAAAGCACAATCCGGCCCTGCCGACGGACCAGCTGGATAAGTATAAAACGTCCGTGCACGGCAAGAGGCTTCTGGAAGAAGGCGACGAAAAGGCCGCCAACTGCGTTTCCTGCCACTCCGTCCACAATATCGAGCGACCTCAGATTCCGGCTTCGACGGTGTACCCATTGAATCTTCCCGAAGTCTGTGCCGGTTGTCACTCCGACCCGGAATACATGGCCGGATATGGAATCCCAGCGAGTCAGTTCGACGACTATGCCGAATCAGTCCACGGACACGCGCTTCTTGTCGAAAAGGATCTCGGGGCGCCGGCTTGCAATGATTGCCATGGTAACCATGGCGCAACTCCGCCCGGAGTCACTTCCATTTCGGCGGTCTGCGGACTCTGTCATGCTTTGATATCGGATGAGTTTGCCGTCTCCCCGCACAAAGCCGCTTTTGACGAGATGGGTTACCCGGAATGCGAAGGATGTCACTCCAACCATCTTGTCCTGGAGCCGGAGCTCTACTGGATCGGAACATCGGACTCATCGTTATGTGTCGATTGCCACTCGGCTGACGACGGCACCGAGGGTCTTGCTAAGGCTGAAAAGATCCATGAGATTGTTCTCAAGTTGAAGAAATCTTATGAGACGGCAGAAGCGAAAGTCGACGAGAGCGAGCTCAAGGGTATGATGGTGACTGACGAGCGCTTCATACTCAAGGAGATCACCCAGGCGATGATAAGAACGAGGACGGTCATACATTCTCTTGATTTCGAGAAAGTGTCCGAGGCCGCGGGTGAGGGCCTGGAAAAAGCCGATCAGGCCTATCGAGCCGCCACTACAAAAGTGGAAGAGTATTACTTCCGACGCAAGGGGCTCGGGATCGCCACTCTGATTATTACCATTCTGGTGATAGCTCTCTACCTGAGAATAAGATCAATAGACAAAAGCCACCCTCTGCGTTGAGGGCGGTGACGAAGGGAACAAGATTCAATCCCGGAGAGCTACATACAAGAGGAGAAGATGTTTTTAAAAAAGTTTAAATTGCCTCGCCTGGCTCACAATTGGGTAAGCGCTCTGGGAGGCGTTATCGCGGGAATCACGGCGCTGACAATGACTTTCCTGTACATCGTCGGGGGGTTTGCCACGGAAACGAATCCATACCTTGGTATACTCATTTATATGGTGATGCCGCCGGTCCTGCTGGTCGGGCTGCTGCTCATACCGATCGGGATGTATCGGCGTCGTCGCCAGATAAGAATGACCGGAGGCGAAGCTTATCCTGCCTGGCCGTACATCGACCTCAACAGGAGAAGCCATCGAAACGGAACGCTGATATTTCTCCTGGGCAGTTTCCTGTTTCTTATTCTGGCCGCAATAGGCAGTTATGAGGGCTACCATTTCTCCGAATCGGTTACGTTTTGCGGCACAGTCTGTCACGAAGTCATGAAGCCGGAGCACGTAGCTTATCAAAACTCACCCCACGCGCGAGTTGCCTGTGTAAGCTGCCACGTTGGGCCGGGAGCGGACTGGTTTGCCAAGTCGAAGCTGTCCGGCGCATATCAGGTCTATGCAGTGATAGCAAACACGTATCCGAATCCGATTCCGACGCCAATCAAGAACCTGCGACCGGCTCAGGAGACCTGTGAGCAGTGCCACTGGCCGGAGAAATTCTTCGGCGCCCAGCAACGCCAGTACAATCATTTCATGTATAACGAACAGAATACACCCTGGCCTATTAATATGCTCATCAAAACAGGTGGCGGCGACCCCAAAACGGGGCAGACAGCGGGAATACACTGGCACATGAATATAGGCGTCAAAGTTGAATATATTGCCCGTGACAAACACCGCCAGGACATACCCTGGCTACGGGTTATGGATCTCCGAACAGGCCGGGTGACGGTCTATCAGGATTCCAATAATCTGCTGTCCGACGAAGAAATCAGAAACGCCGAAATGAGAATTATGGACTGCATGGATTGCCATAACCGTCCCAGCCACATATTCAGATCACCTGACTTAGCCGTCGACCTGGCCCTTCTGACCGATAGAATAGACCACACAATCCCGGAAATTAAACGTGTAGCGGTTGAATCAATGATACTTGAATATAGTTCAGAAGATGAGGCCATAAAGGAAATCGCAAACCATATTACGAGCTTTTACCGCAGTGATTATCCTGAGATCTACAAGGAACGGCGCGAGGTGATTGAAAGGACTATTTTGGCAACTCAGGAAGCATTTGCACAGAACATTTTCCCGGAAATGGGCGTCCGCTGGTCGGAGTATCCGGACAATA
The DNA here is from genome assembly GCA_020345705.1 of Candidatus Zixiibacteriota bacterium. Classification (GTDB taxonomy): domain Bacteria; phylum Zixibacteria; class MSB-5A5; order GN15; family PGXB01. The sequence goes on from CP070766.1 coordinate 144,167, forward strand.
TCGGGCATTTTATATCACCAGGTTGTATGCGCTGTCATGCCGGTAATCATGTCAGTGAAGACGGATTGACGATTACGCGAGACTGCAACACCTGTCATGCAATCCTCTCCCAGGGGAGCGGTGAAAGAGCGCAAGTTGCTACTTCGCAGGAGGGCCTGAGATTCGAGCATCCAGAGGACATTGACGAAGCATGGCTGGAAATGGGCTGCTTCGAATGTCACACAGGCACGGCACCCTGATCCCGCCGGGCTCTCCGTCCATAAAGACCATTAAAAAAGCGCCCCGATACGGGGCGCTTTTATTATAATCCGCGCGAACTCCATTCTTACTCGGTCTTCTTTTCCTCAACCTTTTGAGCCAGCGTGTGGACCCCCTTGGCCTTCATTTTCTCGAAATCAAATTTCTCCTTGGAGCGGAACTCTTCAGGGACGTTCTCATTGTGACACTTCAGACAGGTTTTCTCATCCGGGATAAGAAGGCCCTTCTCAATCGCCAGCTCCCGGTTCTCCATAATACTCTTCTTCCGGTAATCGTCCCCCGGCCCATGACAGGCTTCACACTGAACACCTTCGAGGAGCACACCTTTGGCGGTCGTCCCGGTGCTGTGGCAGCCGATACACTTTTCGTCCTTCTGCTGCTCCGGCTTCAGATTTTCCCAGGCCTTAGCATGCTTGGTTTCCAGCCACGACGGATGAACCCCGTCTTTCTTGTGGCAGTATTTACATTTGTCAGCACCAACGTATTCGTGCTTGACCTTCTCGGCGGCCACTTTGGTCGTGTCCGCCACCGATATGGAAGCGATCACAAAAGCCAGCAGACTGAGACCAATCACTAAAGGCAGATACTTTTTTGCCATGAGTTTTC
>CP070766.1:145130-166236 GCA_020345705.1 Candidatus Zixiibacteriota bacterium
CCTTTCACTCCTTTTGACTTTTGCATCACCGATCAGGGCTTCGAACAATAATAGCAGGCCGGTCTGCCCGACTGTCTATGCCGGAAGCGACGGCGCCTTTGAGCTATTCTGGTTCTGCCCGACCTTTCACCGGCAGCACCTGGGCACCATCGATGAATCCGCCGATACAGAGGGATGCGTCGGGATGGGTGCCAAGAAGTACGGTGTGCTGACAAGGTTTGGCGTCAATCCACCGGTTATCGTCGATTCAGTCAAGATTTTTATTTCCGACAGTGATCCGTTTCCGAATCTTCCTGGCGACCAGTATTCCCCCATCATGCTATCTCTCAAAAGGCGAAAACCGGGCGACAGCTTTTCGGATATCTGGGTACGGTGGGTTGCGCTTGACTCCAGCGCTTCGCCGGGCGGCAGTATCGTAAGTGCGCCGGCGAGAATGAGTCTCAGCAGAGATTTTGAGCTATGGGCCGGCTGTGAATGGCTGAAAAGTCATCCGACGGCGCCTCAGGTGGGTATTTGCCATGATGCGATGCTGCCGGAACAATACCTTTATCAACTCATTGATTCGGTTTATGATATGCAAGAATCACAGGAGGGATTCATGCTCGGTCTGGACCTGCTTCAATGGTCGGGATCGCCCGACGGCGGAAGTGATTACGGAAGCTGGCAGGATTCGACCACCTTTTCCATCCTCTTTGCGAAGGATACAGTCGATTTCTTCGACTCAAGCATTCGGCTCGACAGTCTGGGGCCGGATTCCCTTTTCTCAAGACTAGATATACAGGAGAGCGGTTATGTCTGTATCATGGCTTCGGACGGCATCGATTCGACTGCGTCGGAATTCATTTATCTTGATAAAGACAGAATACCGAATTTGCAGGTGGCGCCTCCCTTTATCGACGGCAAATCAGGGACAGGTTGTTCGGATTCATACTCAATCTATCTGACAAACGTCGGCTCCGAGCAGTTGTGCGCCAGGCTGATTCATGACTCCTCGCTGTTGGTTCTTTCCGACAGCTCGGTCTGTCTTGCTCAAGGCGAGCAGGTTGAGATTGTCATCACCCCGGGCGATAAAGGAGCCACTGACTCTGCTATCGCGACGGACCTGATTATCGAAACCTCGGATGAAGCCTACCCACTCTTGTATCATATGATCCTGCGGCCCGGCGATCCGACTTCCGTATCAAACATTCGAACCGGACTGCGGCCCGAATTCAATGTCTCGCCGGCCTCTCCAGATCCGTTCAACAGCGGGGTGGAATTTAGATTGGACCCGGACGGGACCGCCGCCGTGGAATTTCAGGTGTTCAATCTGCTCGGCCAGGCCGTTTATGATGAAGGCCTCAAAGTGCGGGAAAGAATTACGATCCGCTGGGACGGTCGGGACGTCAAAGGCAGAAAACTGCCAAGCGGGTTGTATTTTTTCCGGTTCGCTTCGGGCGAATTCTCCGTCACACGTAAGGCACTTCTTATCAAATAGAATTCCATGGGATGAACTCGACCCAGCTTGTCAATTCCGGATAATACATGTCCGCTTTGTAAACATTGCCAAAATTCCTCTTTACTTTGCGATAAAAATTTCTATATTTGGCGCTGAGCTGAAACAGGTATTGTATAGTTTTTGGAGGTAGCACGTTATGGCGATGAGGATCACTGATGAGTGCACAGCCTGCGGGCTTTGCATTCCGGAATGTCCCACCAATTCAATTACTGAGGGGGACATCTATGTTATTGACCCGGACACCTGCAACGAGTGTGAGGACCAGGAAGATGGCTCTCAATGCGTGGCCGTCTGTCCGGTTGAGTGCATAGAAAAGGCCGAATAGATAAGCTTGTATTCGCATAAACGCCGCTTGTGTTCAGGCGGCGTTTTTCTTATGTTCAAATTATGCCGTATAAATTGACCGACGTCCACACGACGGCCGACGCCGGCCTTGAAGTGCTCGGGGCGAGTCCGGAAGAACTGTTCGCGGACGCCGCTATCGGGATGACGGAAATTATGGTCGAGCTTGACGGATTGACGGAAAAGCGGGAAGTCGCCTTCGACCTCGAAGGAACCACTCTAGACGATTTATTCTTTAACTGGCTCTCCGAGGTTATATTCTACAAGGACGCCGAGTGTTTGCTGCTCAAACGATGTGAACTGAAGATATTAGAAGAAGACGAGAAATTCACTCTCAGGGCGCGGATTTTCGGCGATGAAATAGACCCCGAAAGACATACTTTGAAAGTGGATGTCAAAGCCGTAACGTATTATAGATTCGGAATAAAAAAGGAAGATGATCACTGGCGAGGAATGGTGGTGTTTGACCTATGAATAAAAACAACTTCAAGAGAATCAGCCATAACATCTGGGAAATTCCGCGCGATTTCAAGGAGGGGATGAGAGTCCCGGCCAGGGTGCTTTCGTCTCCCGAGTTATTCGGCGGCATTGACCATAAGGTTATCGATCAGATTACCAATGTCGCCTGCCTGCCGGGGATAAAGAAGTATGCGCTGTGCATGCCTGACGGGCATATGGGCTATGGTTTTCCCATTGGCGGAGTGGCGGCCTTTTCAATCGACGATGGTGTCATTTCTCCCGGCGGTATCGGCTTCGACATAAACTGCGGCATGCGTATCCTGAGGACAAATCTCACTTTTGACGAGCTCAGGCCCAAAATGGAAGAGCTCCTAAGCAGGCTTTTTGCCACCATTCCTTCCGGGGTCGGTTCCAAAGGATTTCTGAAGCTGAACAGACAGCAATTCAACCAGCTGACGGAACAAGGAGTTGGCTGGTGTCTTGAGAATGGTTATGCGACGGAATCCGACGCCGAGCGAACCGAGGATAGAGGGTGTCTGCCGAACGCCGACCACAGGACCGTTTCTGAGAAGGCGATTTCACGGGGCATCAACCAGATGGGGACTCTCGGTTCCGGCAATCACTACCTCGAGGTGGAAATCGCGCGCCCGGACGAAATTTACGATCCGGTAGTGGCCGGGCGATACGGCATTGATCGAGATGACCAGGTTGTGATCGGGATACACTGCGGGTCGCGCGGTTTCGGTCATCAGATTGCCACCGATTATCTTCAGGTTTTCAGCCGGTGTGCCGGAAAATACGGTTTGAGAGTGCGCGACAAGGAATTGATGGCGGCTCCGATCAAATCAGAGGAAGGCAGGAGGTACGCCAGCGCCATGGCCTGCGCGGCCAACTCGGCTTTCGTCAACAGGCAGCTGATCACCTACGGCGTTCGTAGAGTATTTCGATCGGTGTTCGGCAAGAGCGATCAGGAACTCGGCATCGAGCTGATATACGACGTCGCGCACAATATCGCCAAATTTGAAGAATACGAGATTGACGGCAAGGAGGAAACCCTGCTTGTTCACAGAAAAGGTGCCACGCGGTCATTCGGACCCGGGAAAAAGGAAATTCCGGAAATCTACCGAGACGTCGGCCAGCCGGTGATAGTGGGTGGTTCGATGGAGACCGGTTCCGCGCTTTTATACGGAACCAGCGAGGCTGACGAAGAGACCTTTGGTTCCTCGCTGCACGGCGCCGGTCGGACGATGTCGCGCATGAAGGCCAAGCGGACCACCCGGGGCGACACCGTCAAGCAGAGAATGAAAGAGAGCGGAATCCTTGTCAAGACCGGATACATGCCGGGTTTGGCCGAGGAGGCTGCCTTTGCGTACAAGAACATCGATGCCGTGGTCGAGGCTGTTGACGCTCTGGGTATCTCCAAAAAAGTAGCCCGTTTTTATCCGGTACTAAATATCAAAGGCTAATAAGGGCTGACTGCCTTCCAGCCATGCCGACCGGCCAAATCGCGCTGACATCTAACCTTATTGAAACCAGGGAGTTACCGATATTTCCCGGCCTTGAGCAGGAAACCGGCCCAATAATAAAGAGGGCGCTACTCTGGTTGGGTAGAGGGGGCTAGGAAACTACCCAGGGACAGCAGAGAGTCACCCTCGCGATTTTGCAATAAAATATATACCGCGTGACATACTTTGTCAAGCATTTTTATGCATAATTTTTCTGATATCGGTCGATTTGTGCAGAAATTAGATCAATATCGAACGATCCTGAGCGGGACGGTCTGCCGGACCTCAATTTCGGAAATAAATGTAACTGCCAGGCTGCTGTAGTGAGTCCCGCGGGGCAAATTGGCCTTCGGAGCGACCAGTAAAGAAACGCTTTTGCCCGATTTCAACTTGCCGCTGCTCTCACTGATGGTGACAACCGAATCAGATTCCAGCGTCAGCGAATATTCGACGTCGTCATCGGTCAGATTTTCCAGCACGAGTTCTTTCGGTTTATGCCCCGGCAGGAAGAATAATGATTTCGGCCCCACTCTCAGCTGGCTGGGTATCACGCCGATATTCGATGTGTAGTCGATCGTGACGGTCGGCTTCTCAGGATCGTTGGAGTGAATTGTCACCTGTCTCGTATTCGCTCCGTAATATCCTTTTGTCTCGAAGATCAGTTTGATCTCGGTGGTTGAATCGGGCGGGAGGACCTTCCGGGCGGCATAGGCCGATGTGCAGTCGCAGTCGGCAGTCAGCTGATCGATGTGCAGATCACTGCCGCCGATGTTTTTTATCCTGTAGTAATGCACCACTGTATAATCGCTGGGGATGAAGCCGAAGTCCCATGAATCATCAATCAATTCGATGCTCGGGGTATCCGGGACGGCGGACCATGCCGGTAAAAGACCCAGAAGCAAAATCGATAACAGAAGGGTAAGACCCCTGACCATATGTATCATCCTATATAACCTCCTGTTTCTTCTTGTCATGCGTGTCTTTTAGAAAACCTTGTTCTTTCATCCAATCATCGTTAAAGCACTTGCTCAAATATCTTGTTCCCGTGTCGGGGGCAATTGTCACAATTACATGATCCTTATTGAGATCCTTTGCTACTTTCCGGGCCGCCCAGATGGCCGCCCCGGTCGACCCGCCCGCGGAGATTCCTTCGTTACGCGCCAGAGCGCGGGCGGTCTCAAAGGCATCTTTATCGCGCACGGTGATAACCTCATCAACAAGCTCGGGATATAGCGCGCCGGTCACACAGTCGGAGCCGATTCCCTCCACCTTATAGGCCGCCGATTGGGAGATTTTCCGACTTCGGATATACTCGGCGAATATTGAGCCGAGAGGATCAACGGCTATTGCCCTGACATTCTCATTTTTCTCTTTCAGGAATTTGACGGACCCTGAAAATGTACCGCCGGTGCCGATACCGGCAACGAAATGAGTTATGTTACCGTCAGTGACGGCCCAGATTTCCGGCCCGGTTGTCATATAATGGGCAGTCACGTTATTCTCGTTGTAGTACTGATTCATGTGGTAGTAACCATGCTTCTTCGCCAGGCTGATGGCCTGCATGTAATCGCTTTTCGGGTCCTCGTGATCAAGTCCTTCCGGCGTGACGACTACTTCGGCACCGAACGACCTGATCAGATCAACCTTTTCCTTGCTGGTTTTCTCGGGCGTCGTTACAATCGCCTTAAGACCCAGGACGGTTGCCACCATCGCCATGGCGACGCCGGTATTGCCTGAAGTGTTGTCAATGACCGTTCCGCCGGGTTTCAAATCGCCCTTTTTCATCGCGCTCTGCAGGATGTAACCGGCCATCCGGTCTTTGACGGATCCTCCCGGATTCAGGAAATCCAGTTTGAGGAGCATCAGCGGGCCGCCGTTGCGGCGACCATTATCGATTCTGACCAACGGGGTCTTGCCGATTAATTCCAGAATATTACCACTGTAGTTCATACCTATCGCCTTTCGAATTTTATACATTTTATGCAAATATAGTTTCAAATTCAACTCAATTATTTGCCCGAATGCCCCGGTCGGTTTTCTTTTAACTTGACAAATATCCAGGGCTCCTCGTTAATTAGGCCAAAAGCTAAAGAGTAAGGAGGGCCAATGAAAACATCATTTATTCTTATATTGATTGTCGGAGTTTTGGCATTCTTTGCAGGTTGCAGCAAGGACGAAGAGGTCGCGGACCTGGAGCGAGAAGTCAAGGAGGCCGAATCCAAAGACTACCTGGCTGATACCGGTATCGCGGTTGAAGCCGTCGTTCCGGCCGATACCGTTGCCCCGGAGCAGTACGCCATGACCCCGGAAAAAGCCCCGGAAGAGAGCGCTGCCGAGCCCCTCATGCCCCGGCACCTCGGAACCGAAGGCTTTACCATCCAGATCGCGGCTGGAAGCAATCCCGAATATGTCAAGTATCTGGCAGACAAGTACACTCGGCGAGGATATGATGCCTTTGTCACGGAAGCGGTGGTCGGGGATGTCACTTTCTACCGGGTGAGAATCGGAACGTTTGAGACGATTGCCGAAGCAAAAGAAACGGGCTTGATACTCCAGGACAAATATTCGGTCGACTTCTGGATCGACAACGTTCAATGAAAAGCCACACCGAATATCTTTCCTTCAATACCCGCAAGAAGCGGGAGTATATCAATATCACCGATGAGATTGAGACCGCTCTAGGAAAAAGCGGCATTTCCGAAGGTTTCGCATTGGTGTCGGCCATGCATATCACGGCCGCGGTTTACATCAACGACGCCGAAAGCGGGCTGATTGCCGACATTGACGAATGGCTTCAAAAGCTTGCTCCCGAGGGCGTGGATTACCGGCATCATCGCACCGGCGAAGACAACGGCGACGCCCATCTTAAGAATCTTCTGGTCGGTCACCAGGTTCTCATTCCGGTCACCGAGGGCAGGCTCGATTTCGGGCCCTGGCAGCAGGTTTACTACGCCGAATTTGACGGCCGGCGCAACAAACGAGTCGTTATAAAGATAATTGGCGAATAAAAAAGAATCCCGGGGCCCGGCAGGATTCTTGTATTTTCAGTGAAAATCAGTTCTATTTCAGGTTTTTGTCAAAGAATTCCACCATTTTCGAATAGTAAACCAGCCGGTTGGTCAGTTTCCGAATCTGATGCCCTTCGTCAGAAAAAATCAGTGAATCGACCGTCCCGCCGTTGTCTTGAATCGCCGAGATTATCTGACGTGCTTCACCGATCGGCACGCGGGGATCGTTTTGGCCGTGGACGACCAGAAGAGGCGTCTTAATCCGGTCCGCCTTGTGAATAGGGGAGATGGATTTCAGGAAGTCCTCATCCGTCAGCGGCCCGTATTCGGTTTCTCTCAGTTCCCGTCGGTAATCCCGCGTATTCTGAAGAAATGTCACGAAGTTGGCGATACCGGACATCTCAACGGCTGCGGAGAAAAGCTCGGGGTACTCGGTTATGCATGCCAGAACGGCAAAGCCGCCATAGCTTTTGCCCTTAATGCCTATCATTCCTTTCCGGGTATAACCGTTCTCAATCAGATAATCCACACCGGCTTTGATATCCTTGATCGCATCCATGCGCTTCTTGTAGTTGTCCATGTTCAGGTAGCGCCGGCCGTAGCCCGATGATCCACGGACGTTGGGGGTAATGATGCCGTAACCGTTAAGCAGGAGGTAATTGAAATGCCTCTGGAACCTCGGGCGAAACTGCTCCTCCGGGCCGCCGTGGACGTGCACAATAAAGGGCACCGGCTCGCCATTGTAGTCCGGGGGGAGAAACATGAAGGCCGGTATCTCGAGCCCGTCAAAAGATTTGTACCTTATCAGTTCCGGCTCCACAAAAACGTCGGGATCTATTCCGGCATAGATGGAGTGGGTCACTTTTTTTAACTCCGGGGCCTTCCAGTCCCAAAGCCAGACGTCGGGAGCCCGCGTGGCGGTGAAAAACCTGAAAAGTACGCGGCCGTCATTGGTCGGAACCGCGTAGAGGATATTCCCGGTTATCGGAGGTCCGGGGATTGGTCGGTTTTTCTGGATATCATATAATCTGAGATTGGAATAACCTTCCTCATTGACCAGCCATCCCATATATCTTCTATTATCCGAAAAACAAAGGCCGTCGATATTCCATCTAGAATCAGGATCGATGAATTCCAGCTCTCGTGAGCCGGCATCCAGGCGGGCCCTTTTGAGAATGCCTTCCTCGTTGTCGTTGCACAAGAGATAAACGGTGTTGTTGTCAGGCATCAGCTTCGGAGAGCTGTACCTGATGTTCTCGCGGTCAGGAGTTATGACACGATCCTCCCCCGTTCGAAGCTCAAGCAGAAGCAGGTCATTGCTGACATTCGACCGCTCGTGGAAAATGATGAGATACTTCTCGTCAAGCGACATATCCGAGATCCAGTTGCTTCCGTCCCGGTCGAGAATTTTCGTGATTCCCGCCGTGGCAAAGTCATACCTGAAGATTTCGAAATCTTTAGGGCTTTCCAGGTTGGCCGCAAAGTAGAAACTACCGCCGTCCTTCTTCCAGAAAAGGGTGCCGTAGCGCGTTCTAGGTGTAAAAGTGAGCTGCCTAGTGCGGCCGGTGCGAGTGTCAATAAGAAAAAGCTGGTGGTCCTCGCTGCCGCCGAGCGCGGCGCCCGCAATCGCCAGGCGTCCGTCATATGAAAGTGAGTACCAGTCGATGCCGTCGTCAAACACCGTCAGCTGATAAGGCCAGCCCTCTTCCGTAAGGCGATAAAGTTGATTGACCCCGCTCATGGCACTGACGAAAAATATTTCCCCCGTTTCATCGCTGATGCCGGGAGAAGTGGCATAGCCGACTTTCATGAAGGTCTCTATATTGGGGATATACTTATCTTCAAAATGCAGTTTGTCAGGCTGAGCGGCGCCCGGCATGACGAAAAGGATAAGAGCTATTGAAAGAGTGAGGGACCGCATCTTCCTGTGCAACGTTGAATCCATTTCTCCTCCCGTCAAAAGATACTAAGGGCCGGCTATTAGAATATATAAAAATAACAGGATAAAGTTTCCGATAAAATCCTGTCCGCCGGGAGAGGAGGCGGTGGTTCCGTGCGGGGACGAACTATGACAGAAGAAACTTGAAATTCTTTTCGATATCCTCAACCGGTTCCGCAGCGCCCTGATACCCCTCCTCGCTGTGAACCCGTCGGTAGAACTCGCAGGAGAAACATGACTTTCGGCTGTTTCGGCAAATGAAGGGGCCCCTTTGCGAACCGGTGTTCATCACCGTCCAGCACACCCGTCCGGCACCGCGTCCGCCGTTTATGCCGTCATACTTCATCATCCTGGCTACCGGGCAGGCGCCATAAACCTCGGAGAAAATCCCCCCCGGTTCCATACCACAGTTTCGATATTCCCAGCAATTCAATTTGCCAGACATCTTCGATTACCTGTCATCTTCTTTTATCAGCCTCAGCACCGGCTCATAGCGGCTTGATGATTTGAATTCAGCCAGCTCCGCGGGATTAGCGACGATTTTAAACTCGGAATAAGTCTTTCTTAACTTCTTAATGTTGTCGCGGGCGAGGTAGTTGAGCATCATATATTGATACAGGAAAGGATCGGATTGATTCCGGTCGTATGCTTTTTCGAAGGACTTTTCCGCCTTTTTGTGATCCCCCATCCTGAAGTAGCTCTGTCCGGCACCGAAAAGAGCAGGATAGAACTCCCTGTCAATGTCAAGAGCCCGGTTATAATCATCAAGGGCGGCACGATAATCACCGTTATCGGACAGGGCCCCGGCTCGCCCAACGAGAGCATTGATGTTTTTCGGCTTATGATTCAGTGCTGACGAGAAGGCATCGTTGGCTCCGGCATGGATACCGCTGATACGATTGATTTCTCCCGCACGGATATAGTCATTTACGGCCTGATCGATCTTGCCCGAGGCGGAGTACGCCTCAGCCCGACCCTGATAGGCATCCATCCGACCGGGGGATTGCTCAATGGCAAGGGAGAAATCCTCTATGGCCGTCTCGAAGTCATTCGAGGACAGGGCGTCATTGCCGAGACCGATCCATTCGTCGCTTGACAGACCGGCCGTCTCCTCACCGGAACTGCGCACCAGGTTGGCTCTCATCGTTATGGTCTGGTTCCGCTCCAGGTCGATGATTTCAGTATGTGTGGAGTATCCGGCCTTGCTTACTTTCACGGTTCGCCGACCGGATCTGATGCGTGCGTAAGTATTATTGCCAGCGCCCAGAATCTTGCCGTCCACCGTCAGACGGGCGTTCTCCACGTTTGCCTGAAGCTTTATTTTGCCGTAGCCGGAGGATGATTTTCTGGCGGATGATGATTTATCCGTACTGCCACCGTCATCGGTCGGCGGGCCGGATTGCCGGTCGGGTCTTACGGAAGATTCAGTACTTTTTTTTTCCGCTAGTTCTCTGGGTCGAAGATCACCGAATGTCATCAGAGTCGTTTGGCCGGCGGTAACGGTGGCATTGCCCTGCCCGATGTATCTATCTCCCAGCTCATAGACCACTTCATAGGTTCCGGTCGGTATTAACTCGAATCTGAAAAAGCCCTGAGCGTTGCTGGTGGTGGATTTGTCCAGCGCGACTAGGCTGACCCGGGCGCCTTCCAGATACGGTTTTCCATTCTTATCCAGAATCAACCCGACGATTTCGCCGTCTCCGGAAAGAGTAGGAGTCATGAACTGAGACATAAACACAACCAGGGCTATCAGCAAAACCGCTCCCAGCCCTCCGAAAAGGATGTTCTTATTGATCCTTTTCGGTCTCAGCAAATAGTGTTTGTTATTGACGATAACCTCATCGCCGTCATGCAGAAACGGTTTTCCGGCAAGCTGTATCAGGTTGCTGTGGAAATATGCAATCCCTCTCATTTTGTGGGTCTTCTGTGAGGGTGGGTCGTCAGAGGCGGGTTCGACTATCGGTCTGACGGCGCCGGTCTCGTTCTTGCGGCCGGAGAGAATTTGATGGGCTGTTAATCCGGATTCCTTTGGAGACTGCGGCGTTTCGCGGCCGGAAGGAGCTTTCGGACTCCGAATATCACCTTCCGGGCCGAGCCGCTGGGTGTCGGCTTCGGTGCCCCAGTCGGGTGGAGTAACCTCCGGCTGTTCTCTTCTTTCGATTTCTCCCGCATCGGTAGAGGCGTCTTGTGCAGGAACCTCATATGCGGGTTCGAGCGCCTCGCCGGGCCCCTCAGGAGATATCATGGGTTCTGTATCAGAACTGAGCAGGTCGGCGGTATCGGCGATTTCTATTCGGTCATCGGCGCTTTCCGGTTCGTTTTTCTTGTCGGAAACACCCAGGAAATCGGGGACCGACGGGCTTCCGGCCTCGGTGACAACAAAATCCAGGCGATCATCCTGATCTTGCCGCTGTGAGGTGTCCTTTGAACCGGACTGCGGTTCAGATAGCGGAGCCCCGCATTCACGACAGAACTGAGCCCCGTCGAACAGGTTTTCCGCCTTGCAGTTGGGACAGGCTTTCAACTTATTCTCCCAAGTCTTAGGAATTATTTAATCTAATTATCGACTTTGGACGTCATTTCTTTAGAAAACAGAATGATAGAGCCTGGCAAACTCGTAAGGTAAGGGTTTTTTTCCAATTAGAGCTTGACAGTCTCAATTGTTTGAGGTATAATGGCTTAATAATTTTTTAACAGCTGTTGTGAAGAGGAGAAAAGAATATGCACGTGCGTTCTAGTCGTCTCATTACTGCCGGCTTGTTCGCTCTGATAGTCGCGCTAATCTGGGGATGTTCGCAGCCGGAGGATGTGGTAGCGCCGATTTCGACGACAAAAATCCACCTGACGCCTGCTCAGTTGCCCAGCGCGCCGCCCGGGTATCTTTATGAACTCTGGACGCTCGACACCAACGGCAGGGCGTATTCTGCAGGAAAGTTCATCTGGGATAATAAGAAATACAAATTCTATGACACCGACAGCAGTGAGATAGATAATATCTGGTCGGTCAAATATGATCTGCTGGATCCGTTCTATGAATACCTGGCGGTTTCGATCGAGACTATCCCCGACGACTGGCCGGATTCGATCGGCCCGGTTATTCTGACGGACACTATCGTCAGTCCGGAGCTTCGCCCGATTCAGCTGGTTTTCCCCGTAGATTTCGGCATCAGCACAGCCGGCTTCTGTGTCGAAACACCGACGGACAAGAACTCCGATTCTCTTGATGGATGTGGGGTTTGGTTTGCGTTCTACAGGTACGACTCGGTTTCCCTGTATGATACGGTTTCGGTCAGGCTGCGCCGAGGGGCAAGAAATCCTCGCCGGCTTGAGCTGGATACGACGTACTGGATCTGTAATGAATGGTCGGGGACGGTTTGTATTGACTCGACTGATGTAACCGAAGAGGTCAGCCAGGATCCGGGTTATCCGTGGGAGTGGACCACACTCGATACGTCTAACCTGGCCGAGCTGGCGGCAACACTGGATACCCTGGCAATACGGTGCACCACCACCGTTGTGGACTCCTTTTATGTGCCGGATACGCAGTTAATCGACACTTTTGTCCACAGGATAATGGATTTCGAATTCGTGACTTTGCCCGTGAACGTAACATCAGATACTATCGAGACGATTTTTGTTGATCCGTGCACCGGCAGTGAGGATACCCTCTTCTACGAGCCGTTTACGGATTATATCCACTCATTGATCTATGGTATTGACTCAACCGCTTACAAGCTCGATCGTTTCCTGAGCAATCATGAGGAAGTGCCCGATCTGGACAGTCTCGGTCTGAAATGGCATTATAAGGGATGGATAATATCGCCGTGGCTTGATGTGATGGCTCCCGGGTGCGCCGAACTGGAACGATTAACCAAACCTGCCTGGCTACCGTTCCAGATACAGCAGCTCTTCGGTGATCCGGACGAGTGGAAGATAATTTCGACCGGCTCGTTTAAGGGCTGGGAACATGCCGACGACGGCAATCCCTATTCTGATAACCGGCGTGTTCCGGATTTCCCTGGAGAGGATTTTATACTTAATTTGCCGTGTGGTGCCGATTCATTCTATTTTGCCAGTCAGGATTTTTATCGTGATTCAATCGGTGAAATATTCGTCACGGTGGAGCCGGACAATTTTAACGAAGCAACAAATTTCCCCATGATTCTCTTCCTGACCCCCTGGCATGTCCCGAGTTACGGCTCTGTTTCGGACACGACGGCCAATTCCCTTCAGGATTTCAGATTGACCAACGTCAGCGGCCGGGTGGAGGGCAATCCGTTCGGATTCCCGGGCATTCGGGCCGAAATTGTCCGCGAATAGCACAATTTTAGGATAAAAAAAACCGGCACCATCGGAGTGCCGGTTTTTTTTGCCTTTTATGTAATAATCAATTCTGTTGCGTTCTTTGAATATTTCATTAACTTCTCGGTATATTTTGCGTAAGGCAAGGAAATAATCTGATTCTTTACCGGAGGAGACGAAAATGCAGTCAGAAAACATCCCTCAACCAACTCCAGGACCGCCTTCACCCGCAAGACCGGGTGTGCTATCGCGGATATTTATGGTGTTCTCGAAGCCGAGTGCTCTTTTTCCGGCTTTGACCGGGAAGATAGACTGGCTGGTTCCGCTGATTATAGTCGCGGTCATAGGCGGCGTGCTCAGGGAGGCGACGCTTTCAATCTCCGTACGGGATTTGGGAGCCAAGGTGGTGGAACGAATAGAGAGGTACAAGGATCAAATGCCAGCTGAACGCTACGATGAAATCATGAGCCAGGTGGAGGAACAATTTGAATCGGCCAAGGAATTCAAGTGGTACAATCCCTTGCTGTATGTTGGATTCCCGCTGGTTTTCTTTCTCGTTATTTCAGGTGTCTGTATTGCCTGCGGAAACTTTTTCTTCGGTGGTAAGTCTAACTTCTGGATAGTCATGAACGTCGTCGGTTATGCCGCCTTAATCGGACTGTTGGGGGACGTTGTCAGAGGATTGATGATGCTGGCCAAGGATTCATACTTTGTTTACACTGGTCTGGGACTACTGAAACCTTTTGATGACGGATCATTCATATATTATCTTTTCAGGCAGGTTGACATCTTTTCCGTCTGGCGAATCGCGGGCACCGCGATCGGGCTTGGCGTAATCTACAAGATGAAACTAAACAAGTTTGCCTACGTATTATTTGGCATATGGTTGGTCTTTATCGTGATCGTGGCTGTCTTGAATATGTTTACCGGAGGATCAATAGTCTATTAACATAGGAGAATTACGCATGGTTGCCCTTTACCGCAAGTTTTTGTTGACCTCGTGTCTGATAGTCTTTCTCATCGCCCTCGCCGGCGCCAAAACATTGACGCTTGACGATTGCATCGAATTAGCTCTGAAAAAGAACGAAGATGTCATCCGGGCCAGAAACATGGTCAAGACGGCCGACGGCGCTCTGTGGCAGGCAGCCGGTGAGTTTCTTCCGAGCATTTCGGCCAGCGGCACTGCCTCGCAGACCCATACCGACAGATTCACTCAAACCGACAGCGGTTTTGCCATCTTCGCGCCGTTCACTGACACGGCCAGGATTCCACCCGATACCATTGCCATCGTTCCCGTCACCGACACCTTCGAGGTGGGCGGTGTCAGCAAATCATACAGCATAGGTGCCTCGGCCAACCTGACCGTATTCGATGGCGGCCGCAATGTTTTCAATTACCTGGGCGCCAGAGCTGACAAGAAATATTACGAGTTTCAGGCCGATGCCTCGGAACAGGTGATCATTTTCAGTGTCAAGCAGTTCTATTTTTCTTACCTGAAGGCGATGGAGCAGATGAAAATCAGTCAGGAGGCTGTCAAGCGCGGTGAAGAGCAGTACAAACTGGCCAATTCACGTTATGAAGTCGGCTCGGCCCCAAAATCGGACGTGCTCAAGGCCAAGGTGCAGTACGGCAACGATAAGCTGGGCTTGATCGCCGCCGAGAACACATTAGAGATCACAAAGGCTAATCTGGCCTACCTGATCGGACTTGATGTCAACGCCGAGGTTGATTTTGCGACCGATTTTGAACGGAGAGAATACACAGGCACTGAGGCGGAGGCCCTGGATATCGGCCTTAAGCGCCACCCGGGATTGCTGGCGGCGGAACAGGGGGTGGCTTCGGCAAGACATACCCTCCGGTCGGCATACGGAGCCTATCTGCCCACTCTTTCGGTCGGTGTCAGCAGAAACTGGTCAAATCCGAAGTGGAGTGAGGTGGCTAAGTTCCGAAGTGAAGACGCCTCCTGGTCGATAAACACAACCTTGAGTGTCCCCATTTTCAGTAATTTCCTTCGCAAAAGCAATGTGACCAGGGCTAAGGTCGGACTTAATGACGCCAACGCGTCCTATTACTACACCAAAAACGACGTTGCACTCGGGATAAAGGAGGCATACCTGGACATCGAGCGCAGCAGGGAAGCTCTGAATGTCGCGGGAGAGAACGTTCTCGCGGCCGAGGAAGACATGTCGCTGGTTCAGGAAAAGTATAATCTCGGGGCGGCAACGATCCTCGAGTTGCTGGACGCCCAGGTGAGCCTGGTTACCGCCCAGAATTCCAAGGTGGAAGCGGATTTCGATTACAATCTGGCCGTGGCCAGGCTGGAAAAGGCTATGGGTATAAGGTAGTTGCAGCGTATTTATAGAGGTGGATTCTAATGAAAAAGAAGACTAAGAAATTATTAATCTTTATCGGCATCCCTGTCATCATCATTGTTGTGATTCTCAACACAATGAGCAACGGTAAGAAGGCGACGCGAGTTCACGCTGAGGAAGTAACCGTTAAAGAGCTCACCGAGGAAGTCTCGGCCTCAGGCTATATTCAGCCAAAGACCAAAGTGAACATAACCTCGGAGGTGACGGCGGAGATTATCGCCGTCCCCGTCAAGGAGGGCGACCAGGTATATCGCGGGCAGCTGTTGGTCCAGCTTGACACAGTGCAGCTTCGCAAGGACTTTGATCAATATCGTTATTCGCTTGATGAGATTCAGGCGCGCTCTGAAGCGGCCAAATCGCTGTATCTTCAGGCGGAAGAGGAGTTCCAGCGGCAGAAGGAGCTGTTCGACCGCAAACTTATATCCGAGACGGCCTTCAACAACGCCGAGTACTCATATCAGAATAACAAATTCAGCTACAAAGCGATGTTGAGCCAGACCAAGCAGGCCCGAGCCAGGTACGAAAAGGCCGAGGACCAGCTCAGTAAGACCACCATGCTGGCGCCGATGGACGGTGTCATTACATACCTGGATGCCGAGGTCGGCGAGATTGCGCCGGCGCAGACCGCTTTTACTCAGGGGAAAACGCTGATGACCATCTCCAACCTGTCGGCCTTCGAGGTAGAGGTGGACGTCGACGAAACGGAGATTGTCAAAGTCAACAAGGGGCAGGGAGCCAAAATTGAGGTCGATGCCTTCCCGGACACTACTTTCCAAGGAGAAGTGATTGAAATCGGCAACACGGCCGTGATCCTTGGCGCGGGATCGACCGAGCAGACGACAAATTTCAAGGTCAAAGTGCTGTTCAAGGAAGAGAATGTCGATATCAGGCCGGGAATGTCGGCTGCCGTTGACATTGTGACCAACACCAAGGAGGAAGCCCTGGCCATTCCCTATGGATGTATTGTCATGCGCACCGTGGACGCCGATTCGCTCGCCAGAGCCAATGCCGATTCGACGGCAACTGATCCGGATTCCTCAACGGCATCAAATACCGATACCGAAAACGAAGATACTTTGAAGCAGGGTGGCGGGAAGAAGAGTAAGAACACCAAGGAACTCAAGGGTGTTTTTGTTGTCGATGAAGGCAAGGCCAAATTTGTCCGTGTCGAGACGGGGATCGCCGATCAGAAAGACATTGAAGTTACATCCGGGCTGTCCACCGGAGACGTCGTCATCACCGGCCCGTACAAAGTCCTCCGGACAATCAAGAACGGCGAAGACGTAAAGACAATCGAAAAACCGGGTAATGGTAGAGAATGATGTCATTGATTGAAACAAGAAATATGTGGAAGACATACGATATGGGGGCAGTTCAGGTGCACGCCCTGCGCGGCGTATCCATGAGTATTGAAAAGGGCGAATACGTGGCCATCATGGGGCCGTCCGGCTCGGGAAAGTCGACGCTGATGAATCTCATCGGCTGTCTGGACACTCCCTCTGAAGGCGAGTATTATCTCAACGGCAAACTCGTCAGCAGCATGCTGGACGACGAGCTGGCGGTTATCCGCAACAAAGAAATCGGCTTTGTCTTTCAAGTCTTCAATCTGATGCCGCGGGCGTCCGCCCTGCACAATGTCGAATTGCCGCTCATCTACAACGGCACCTCGAAAGAGGACCGGCTGCGTCAGGCAATGAAGGCTCTCGAGGTGGTCGGGCTCCTTGACCGGATGAAACACCGCCCCAGCGAGCTATCCGGAGGACAGCGCCAGAGGGTCGCGATCGCCAGGGCTCTGGTCAACGAACCGTCGCTTCTGCTGGCCGATGAACCGACCGGAAACCTGGACACGAAAACCGGTAAAGAAATAATGGACTTTCTTACCGAGCTGCATCGCAGTGGAAACACCATGATCGTCGTGACTCACGAATCTGACATCGCGGCGTTTGCCGACAGGGTGATTTACCTTCGGGATGGGATGATCGAAAAGGATGACGTCCGAAAGCGGGCCGTTTAGGATCGGATAATTTATGAGGATTTACTGGGACGTTTTCATGATGGCGCTGAGCGCGCTGAAGGCCAATAAGCTTCGCTCCGGTCTGACGCTGTTGGGGGTCATCATCGGCGTGACGTCGGTCATCACGATAATCTCTGCTCTCGAGGGGCTTTCCCAGTCAATTGAGGCCGAGATTAACAAAATGGGGCCGACGACCTTCATGGTCACGCGGATGGGGATGATTTTCAGCGAGGAAGAGTTTTTTGAGGCCATCAGGCGGCGGCCGATGAAGATTGAATACATGGAGGCGATTGAGGAAGGCTGTGAATACTGCGAGAAAGTCGCCGCCCGAACGTACACGATGGTCAATGTCAAGTATCAGAATAAAAAAATAAGCCGCCTTTTTGGTATCGCGGCCACGGCCAATTTTATTGACATCGTTGAATACGAGGTCGGCCAGGGGCGGTTTTTCTCTCAAGAAGAAGACCACAATCGGCGCCGGGTGGCATTTATCGGGACGGCCATCCAGGATGAGCTATTTCCCAACGTTGATCCCATCGGCAAGGATATAAAGATTAATAATATCAGATACGAAGTTATCGGCATCGCCAAAAAACAGGGGGCCAGTTTCGGCCACAACCAGGACCTGGTCGTTTTCATTCCGCTTTCGACTTATGCCAAGGACTTCGGTACGTCAAGAAGACGACTCCGCAACCTGGCCATTCTCGTCAAGGCCCAGTCTCTGGAGCTGTTGGATCAGGCCATGGATCAAACCCGTGTAATTTTGCGGGCCTATCGCCATGTCCCCTATGATAAAGATGACGACTTCTCGATGCTCACCGCTGATACCATCATGGACGCCCTTAATCGGGTGACCAAGTTTCTGAGGCTTGGCCTGATCGGGGTAACTTCGATAAGTCTCATTGTCGGCGGCATTATTATTATGAATATCATGATGGTCTCGGTGACCGAACGGACGCGAGAGATCGGAATCAGAAAATCAATCGGCGCCAGGCGGCGGGATATACTGCTTCAGTTTCTCTATGAGGCGCTGGTGCTGTCGCTGGGGGGTGGTCTGATTGGAATTGCCTTCGGCGTGTTCTTGGGAGACGTGCTAATCGGGCTCATAAATATGGATATGACGCCATCATTGTACGCGATCGCGATTGGACTTGGCATATCGACCGGGGTAGGTCTCTTTTTCGGGATCTATCCGGCCATGAAGGCGTCGCGTATGCAGCCGGTCAAGGCTCTCAGCTATGAATAGGATTAGAAAATGACGTTCGTTGAATTGAAAGAAGGCCTTATTATGGCGATGGGGGCGCTGGTAGGGAATAAGTTCCGTTCCTCGCTGACAATCCTTGGGGTTCTGATCGGGGTCTGGTCGGTGATCGCGATGACGTCGCTTATCAGCGGACTGGATTCCGCCGTTGAGGAATCAATCAGTGGCATGGGCAGCAACATTCTTTTTGTGGATCGATTCCCTCCCGAGGTTGATTATGATGATCTCACCGATGAGCAGCGCAACCGCAAATTCATGACCGTTGATGAAGCTGACGCCATTCGGGATAACTGCCCGTCGGTAGCGGCCGTGTCGCCGGAGAATCATTACTGGGCGCGAGGCGGAAACAAAGTCAAGTACAAGGGCAGGAAAGCCAATCGCCCGGCGATCGTCGGAGTTGTCCCGGACTATCAGAAGGTGCGTGATGTGACTGTTACGTCGGGGCGCTTTATCACCAAACTGGACAACGATACCAGGGCCATGGTGACTGTTATCGGGACTTCGATCAAGAAGGCTCTGTTTCCCGAAGAAGATCCTATCGGTAAAGAAATACGCATGAACAACAAGAGGTTTATCGTCATCGGGATTCGTGAAGAGCAGAAAAATATGTTCGATGAAGGCGGCGAGAACAATAAGGCGGCGATTCCGCTCGAGACCTTCCAGAAATTGTATCCCTGGGACGACGCTCTGACATTGGTCGTCAGCGCCGAGTCCGCCGAGATGTTGGAGCAAGCGAAGGAAGAGGTTGTCGTGGCTCTGCGGCGGGTCCGTCAGGTCCCGTACAATAAAGAGAATGACTTCGCCATTTTCGGCCAGGAATATCTTCTTGATATGATACGGAATATTACGCAGTATATATATATCGCTATGATCGTGATATCCTCGATTGGGCTTATGGTTGGCGGCGTCGGGGTCATGAACATCATGTTGGTTTCGGTGACCGAAAGGACCCGTGAAATCGGTGTCCGCAAGGCAATCGGAGCCAAGCGAACTAACATACTCTGGCAGTTTCTCATTGAAGCCATGACGTTGTCCGGGCTGGGAGGCATGCTCGGGATCGGGACCGGGCTGGCCACGGCGTTGTTGATCGACCTGGTTACGCCGCTTCCATTCGGCGTATCGCTGTTATATGTGACTCTCGGATTTGCCGTAGCTGCCTCGGTTGGCCTGGTGGCCGGTATTTATCCGGCCTATCGTGCCGCCATTGTGGACCCCATTGAGTCCCTCCACTACGAGTAAATGACGAAAATTATATTGTCATTTAAAATCGGCCGATTTAAATTGAAGCACGTATAATTTCATAGAGTCATGAGCATGAGTCGTCGTATATATGTGATTTTATTCCTGCTGCTGTTCGGATTATTGGTCCATACAGTCTCAGGGCAGTATTCTTTCACCGGTCGGGATGACACCGGCGAGGCGGCGGTTGAGGTTGACCACGCTGATTTCCGTTCCGACCAGCCGCATTTGAACCGCCTGGAAATCTATTACAAGGTTTTCAATCGTGGCCTGCAGTTTGTCAGAGACGGAAACGATTTCAGAGCCGATTATGAGATTACGGTCACTATCTACGATAAAAGCAACAAACAGCTTACCGCTTTCAGCAAAGAGAAGAGTTTCAAAGTGCAGTCGTTTGAAGCCACTGCGTCCCGGGATAATTTCAGGACAAGCCAGGTCTTCCAGCTTTTGTCGCCGGGGAGTTACAAGGTTGAGTTTCATCTTATTGATAAGAACTCCGGCCGCGATACAAAAAGGACGTTCAAGGCCGAGCTGTCCGACTACAAGGGGCGCACCTCGAGGATATCCGACATCGAATTCGTCCACACCGTTGACACATCTTTCGTGGACTCGGTATTCAGAAAAGGGAATCTGACCGTCATACCGTCAACGAGCCGTGAATATACAGGTGATTCTCTGGCCCGGCTGGTTTACTACCATGAGATTTATCGAGGGTCGGACAATCGAAAAAACACCTTAATTGAATCCAGAATCCTTGACAGGAAACTCGAGACGGTCTATTTCGACAGTGTCAGATCGGAGTTTGGAGAGAACGAAGAGACTATCAGGCAGATTAGAGAAATCTCGCTGAGCCGGATGAAATCGGGCGATTATACTCTTGAGATACTGTTGAAAGGACGGCGCAATCGTGTTGTTGACCGGGTCAAGGCGCCTTTCAGGCTGTATTGGTCGCCTGAGGCTATGGTTGTACATGATTATGAGATGGCAGTCACGCAGCTCAAGTACATAGCCGACCCGGGTGAAACGAAGAAACTTAAAAAAGCTGAAACTCCCGATGATCAGCTTGCGGCCTGGAACGAATTCTGGCGGTCCCGCGATCCATCACCCGGCACGGTTCTAAACGAATTGAAGGACAATTATTACCGGAGAATTGAATATGCCAACCGC
>CP070766.1:166336-183232 GCA_020345705.1 Candidatus Zixiibacteriota bacterium
CGAGGATACGTTTATCGAGGTCACCATGCCCGCCACCGGCGTCCTAAGGTCGACCAGCCGCCTGGCGGCATCGAAATTCGCCTTTGCAACTTCATACTCGGTCTTAGCTCCATCAAACTGTGACTCCGAAACCGCCCCTTCCTCGAAGAGGTATTTCATCTTCTTGAAATTCTTTTCGGCATTCTGGAAAACCGATGAAGCCTGCACGTAATTGGAGGTCGGACCCATCCGATCCAGCATCACCAGCACATCATCCGCTTTGACATAATCTCCCTCATTGACCATGACCTTTTCGACGGCCTCCGCGATCTTGGCCGTGAGGACGGCATGCTTTTCTCCTTCGAGTGTTCCGGTAAAGTTTTTCTTGAGTTCTTGATTCGAGGTTGTCACAATCTCACCTTTGACCGATACCGTCCGTTCGGAGGCATCGGTGCCGGTTTGTTCATTGCCGCCACAGCCGACAAGACCGACTACCAGAAATATTATGCTGATGAATCCGAGTCTGTTATTTCTTTTGCAGATCATGTGTCTCCTCACTACTATATGATATCAAAGCTCACCGCTTTTCTCAATGCCGATTTTGCCAGCCGGAAGCTATAGATGGCTCGGGCAAAGTTTGTCCGCGCATCCGTCAGCGCCGTCTGCGCCGACAGGACTTCCAGTTGCGTTCCGACCCCTGACTGGTACCTGAGATTGGCTATTCTCGTGCCTTCCTCGGCCTGCCCGATGGTTTCTTTCTGAAGGTCGAGCGCTTTTTTGGCCGTCATAAGATTATCATGCGCCTGCTCAACTTCCAGCCGAATGTCGTCTCGTTTTTGCTGTTCTCCCAGCACCGCCTGGTAATAGTCCACCTTGGCCTTGCGGACTTCACCGATGGTCCGGGCGCCGTCAAAGATGGGTATGTTCAGAAGAAGCGAAGCCGTCCAGGTTTTTGAGATTTCTTTGTCGTTCAATCTGAAATCGTCAGAAGACGCCGTCACCTGGTAGGTGGTGTTGAAATCCAGACTGGGAAACAGCCAATTTCCTTTCGCAATCCTGACCGCCTTATCATAGCCGCGCTTCTGCAGTTCCGCCTGTTTGATTTCCGGACGATTCTTGAGCGCGATCGGAATCAGAGAGTCAAGCGGCGGCAGGTCCACCAACATCGTATCGGATAAATCCGAGACAAGGACTATTTCCTCTTCCAAGGGCAGTCCCAGATAAGACTTAAGACTCTTGCGGGAGATATTGAGCTGAGACTCGGCCGCAATACGCTGCGGCTCGAGGTTAAGCTTTTCCACGCGAGCGCGCAGGAGTTCATATTCCGAAACCATCCCCTGGCCGTAATACTTCTCCACCACTTCCAGATTGTAGCTGAGCTGTTCATAAGCGCTGTTCAACACCTCAAGATTGGATCTGGCCAGAATAGCGTTATAAAACATCGATTCGGCCCCGAAAATGATCTGGGATTCGACTTCATTGACCTTTTCTTTCGAGTACTTCTCATATATTCTGGCGATGCTCATCGCCGATGAAACCTTCCCCCCGGCATAAAGCGGCTGGGTAAAGGACAGGGAGAAATCAAAGTCATTCTTCTGACTGATGGGAATCTTGGTAAAACCCTCGCCGCCCTCAAAATCGGGCAGGAAGATTTCTCTGACTTGAATGTTGCGGCTGTACCGGCCGTCAAGACTGATGTCCGGCAGCGCCCCGGCCCGAGCGGCAATTATCTCACCACGGGCCCGGTCCAGTTCCTTTCTGACCGATTGGAATTGTCGGTTGTACTGGATGGCCATATCCCTGACCTTTTCGACCGTGAGAATGGTCTCGGCGCCGACTGCACCCAAGCCAAGCATCCATACCACAGTTATCGCAATTATTTTTTTCACCATATACTATCCCAGCTTCAATTTATTTTTTTTTAAATAGAGTTTCGTGATTTCAACGACCTGTTTGGACAATCCGCGAAGATCATCCTCTCCCCCATAGCAGGTCTGTCTGACCATCAGGCCGTCAAAGATGGCGTGCAGGAGCGTGAAGAATGAATCGCACTCCCGCTTCTTCAAGTCACCCGATTTCTGCAGAAATCTGACAATTTGGTTCTGCATATTCTTGTGCTCCTCGGCCAGGAAATCCTTCACCCGGCGTATCGTGTGCGCCTTTTGCCAGAACTCCACGGTCAGGAATTTATGATCCTCAATAAGCTTGAAGGCCGACTGTATGGCCTTTTCGATGGCCTTTTCGGGATTGGCCTCCTCGTCAAGCGCCCGGGTAATTTTCCGGGCAATCGAATCGTTGACTTCCTTCACGACGGCAAAGAAGACGTCCTCCTTGTTCCTGAAATGGAAATAAAGCGCCCCTTTTGTCAATCCGGCTGTCCGCGCGATTTCCTCGGTCGTGGCGCCGGCATAACCTTTTCGAGCGAATACTCTCTCCGCCGCTTTTATCAGTTGGGCCCGTCTCTTTTTCGCGGGCTGTTTGGGGCTTTGCTTCACTGCGCAGCCTTTCTTTTAAATACCGACCGGTAGGTATTAAGATACCTACCAGCAGGTATGTATTATACACGGTGATACGCGATTGTCAAGAAATTGTTCGGATTTTTTCGAGAAAATCACCAGGGCGATTTTTCATGACGGGCGGGCGGCGTATGCCACTGGCGCCCACTGACTTAGGGGAATTATATCCATTTCTTCCGCTTGAAAAAGATGATCATTATCAGTGTGATTATGACTATAATGGCCCAGAAGATCACGTAGCCGTACTTCCATTGCAGTTCCGGCATAAACCGGAAATTCATACCCCACATTCCAACCAGGAAGGTTGGCGGCATCAGGATTACCGTGAAAATCGTCAGAACCTTAATTATCTCGTTGGTCTTGGTTGATACGTTCGAGAAATAAACCTCCAGCGCCGAGATCAGGGTATCCCGATGCGATTCGGACAGCTCGATTACTCGAGTCAGATTATCCAGCACGTCTCGGAAATAAAGGGCGGCCCGGTCTGTGATCTGCGGAAACTGCCGCCGGCTTATCTGGCTGAGAATTTCCTTCTGGGGCAGCGCCACCCGTTTAAGATCATAGATGTCGCGCCTCAAAGTAAATATCTTCTTAACCGTCTCCTCATCCGGTTCCTCAAGGACGTCTTTTTCGATGGTATCGACTTCCCGCTCGAAGTATTCGAGGATACTGTTATAATTGTCAACCATCACATCAAGGAGGTTGTGAAAAAGGAATTCCGCGCCCCGCGACATAAGCCTCTCGTCTCTTATCGCCCTGTTGTAAAGATAGTTGAATATCCGGTGATGCTCATCGTGAACGGTCACAACCGTGTTTTTGGTCAGAAAGATGTATACCTCAAGGAGCTTCAGCCCCTCGTCCGGATCGATCCGGTCGGCGATGGAGAACTCGGTATAGATATAGTTCTTATAATCGTCGATTTTGGACCGCGTCAGCTCGGTGATGGTATCTTCTTCTTCGATGACGTCTTCGATGGCCAGCGGATGGAAATGGAAGTCGTGGGTAAGGACAAAAGATTCCTGGTCATCGGGATCGACCATGTCAATCCACAGAACCGCCTCGGGCTCCGCGAAGAGAGTGTCGAAATCGGCGATCCCTTTGATTTCCTGCACCTTCTGGTCAGGTTTCCATAGAAGCGACCTGATCATGACGCGTCTTTCTCCACAATCACTTCATCCTCGACTTGCTCAAGGACCTCTTCCTTCTCGCCTTCCTCTTTAATCTCCTTTAAGGTCATACGTTCCGTATGGAGGAAGAAGAAGCCCATGACAAATATCGGAATGAAGTCCAGAATATGGAGCGCCAGGGCGTAGAGAACGGCATCCGATTTGACAACTTTGAAGGCCAGAAGCGGCGCGACCACGGCCAGCTCGAAGGTTCCGGCGTTGCCCGGAGTAATAGGAACCATCAGCACAATAGTATTTATGACCATCACGACTACCGCAATAATAAGCGGGAATTCAAAGCCGAACGATTCAAAGAGAAAATATATTATCATTATGTGGACGCCCCACGACGTGAACGACAAAATCAGTGTCCGGAAGAAATACTCGGTAGAACGTAATAGTGCGATGCCGCGCGTGAACGAAAGGGCGAATTTTTTTAGAGTAATGTATACGCCGGGCCAGCGGTGCCTCAGAATTTTGCGCCCGAGAGTGCCTATCTGATTCTTGAACTGGAGCATTAGATAGAGCATAACCAGCAAGGAAATCGTGACGGCGGCGATTATATAACTGATTGAACGGTACTCCGCCGGGAAGACAAAGGCCATTGACAAAAGCAGGATAAGCACCAGCAGGCTGATGGCATCAAAGAGAATCTCGATGACAATGGTTGAGAAAACATATGTCTTCGAAAGTCCTTCACGCTTGGAAAACAAGAGCAGTCGGCCGACCTGGCCGGTCAGGACCGGCATAACGATGTTTATCACCTGTCCGGCGGAATAAAGCGTGATAACTCGGAGCATCCGGATTTTCCTGGTCTTTTCGACAATCGTTCTCCACCGAACCGCCCTCAGAACAATCAGCAGGAATTCCATGACGAGAGCTGGAATTAAATAGTAGAAATTGACTCTCTCAATCAGCTTCTCGACATCAGCCAACCGGATATCTTTGACGCAGTACGCCAGAAGAACCACGGCAATAATCGTCCCCCACAGCTCCTTCTTTTTCAAGAACGGCGGCATAGCACTCCAAAAATTAAACCGGCCGGGGCCGGTTGCTGATTTCCCAAAATAAAAATTTTGAAATTCAGTGTCAATCAAAATCAGTCTGATTCCCGTCTCAGATTATCTCGATATCATCCTTTCTTATCCAGCCTTTTCGTTTGTTCTCAAAGATGACAAGATAGTAATCATCAACCTTCTTCCCAACCTCAAAGGTAAGTCCAAATGCTCCAACAAATTCCACGTCACTGTCAACCGAAGGGGCGCTGAAGACTCGCGCTTCCTCGGAAACGATCACGCCGGTCTTGGTCAGGTACTCAATCCGGTATTTGTAGGTCGTCATTCCCAAGCCGACAAGCATAAGAATAAGTAAGACATAAACCAGAAGCTTGCTGCCAAATCCTTGAAGCCGAAAATATATCATCGCGCTGAGAAAGAGGAAGAAGACGACAAACAGAACCGACGAAATCCAGGCTATCTTCTCCAGTGTGAACGGCGAGACCACCATTTTCATGAATTCCGTGACGGGATTCACCTTGACCCCTTCCAGCCTGGTGGGCATAAACTGACGGGCAAAAGCAAGGTTCGCATTGATGTCGTCATCATTGGGATTCAGCCGTTTGGCTCGAAGATAATACAATATGGCGTAGCCTAATTGCCCCTGTTTGAAATGGCAGTTACCTATGTTGAAGTGAAGGGCGGCTGACTCATAGCCCATACCGGCAACCTCGACGTACTCATCCAGGGCAAGGTCATACTCTTTCTGCTCAAAATGATTATTCGCCGAGGCGAATAAGGAATCGACGCCAAGCGCGGAGGCGCCGCCGGGAAGACTAACCGCGGCGACAATCACCAGGATGGCCAGGCTTCTAAGCAATCGAAATCTCCTCCAGCCGAACCAGAATTTTTTCAGCCAGTTTCAGCGATTGCATGACTTCATGCTGGGGAACGTCCACTGCCGAATACTGAGCGAAGTCGGCTCTCCTAAACAGATCGGCGGTCCAGCGTTCAAGCTCTTCATCAGAGCCGGCCTCCTTTAAGATATCAAGCAGACCGTCGCTGGTTAATCCGTGTGGTGAAATGTTCAGCTTGTCGGCGATATAGGAAAATATGGCCAATCTTATCTCCGCGTAGAACTCCGTCGCCCGGTTGGAACGAGCCAGCTTGCTTGCCGCTGCCAATCGCTTCTTGGCCAGCTTTCGGGCCCCGCTGGAACGCGCGTAGCCGAGATCGCTGGCCAGTTTCTCGCGGCGTTTGCTGCCCACCCAAACTGCTGCAAGAACCAGAACCGGGATTATGTTTATCACCAGATAAACTGGCCTGAAGATTACCAGAGGTTTTCTCAGACCTATCTCACCCGGGCTTGTTTTTATGAATCTTATGTCCTTGGCATTGGGGTCAACCACTCTTCCGGCAACCGGACGGAACGGCATATCGGCATATTCGCCCTCCTCGGCAGGAGTGACGTTAAGGATAATCGCCCGGGTAGAAAAAACCTTGTAACTTCCGGAGGTGGGATCAAAGAAACTGAACTCAACCGGCGGAATGGTCAGCTTGCCCGCTCGTTTGGGAATATAGGCCTCCTCAAAAATCTTCGTCCCGCCGATGACACCGTTAAGTTTTGATACTTTCTCGCTCGAAGATGCTCTGTAAATTCTGAAATCCTTAAGATCGCCGATCGCCGGCTCCGCCACAGTGGCAATATTGCCCGTCCCGGTGATCTTGTACGTTACCGTCACAGGCTGATTGACCTCCACCGCCGCTTTGTCAACCGAAGAAGAAATCTTGAAATTACCGACCGTGCCGGAGAAATCGGTCGGCTTGCCTTCAGCCGGCAAAGGCCGAACCGTGACACTCAGCGGCTTCGACCGTGCGGTCACCTTCTCTCCCTGGACAAAGAAATCATCGAATACGGTAAAGGGGTCCAGCCGACGCGACCGCCTTTTTGAGGGTACGGTGGCCGTAACCATGGCCGAGCCGATTTTCAGATCACCCGAGCGGGTCGGGAATAGCGCGGTGTTGATCTCGATGACTTTGTATCGTTTCCCGTTGACCACTTCGTAGTAAGATTTCTGCGGGTCGATAATATCCGTCCAGAAGTCCGTCGTCTGCGGAGCGGTGTAGTCCGGTTGAGAATAGAGCTGAACGGCATGATAGAACTTCACTCGCAGCGTTATCTGTTCATTGACGTAGGCCCTTTTCTTGTTGACTTCGGCCGTCAGGAAAATGGGGCGATCATCACCCTCCTGAGTATCGGGCTGTTCCTGTGGCCTCTTGTCATGCCTGGCCGTGGCCCCGGCGGCCAGTACCTTCAGGGTGGCATCGTTGGATTCATACCTTTTTTGATTGTAAACAACAACCGCCGGCTTGATGACAAACGTCCCTTCCCGCCTTGGCGTGAGAAGATAATTGTAAGCCAGCGCGGCCTCGACGCGGCCGTTGACAATAGAAATGTTCGTCGATGTCCCCTGAGGATAATAGTCAAACATGGAAAGGTTGGGAAGCTCCGGTTTGGGAAGATTCTGCTGCGGACCGGAAACGGTGATGGTCAATGTCACCTGGCTGCCCAGATTAACCACGTCTCGGCTAAGAGACATGGCAATTGAGATATCGTCCTGCGCCGCAAGCGCGGCGGGGATCAGACAGAGCAGTACGAAAAATATTCTGCTGACGCGGCTCACCAGTCCTTCCCCCGATATGTCCCTCTGGTTTTGAAACGCTGTTGCTGTTTCTGAAGATCCTTTTCGTCGTCCTGAAGGGCATTGAGAATACGTTCGGCATCCTCCTGCGACATTTCATCTTCATCCGTCGGCTGAGGTTGTTGCTGCTGCTGTTGCTGGTCCTGCTGCTGATCATCCTGCGGCTGAGGTTGTTCCTGCTGCTCTTGCTCCTGTTCCTGATTTTCCTGCTGATCCTGCTGTTGTTGCTGCTGCTGTTGTTGCTGCTGCTGCTCCGGTTTTATCTGCTCCTTGAGCATTTTCCGCGCCAGCTCCAGATTGTATTTGGCGTCCATATCGTCAGGATTAAGCTTCAAAGACTGCTGGTAGGCGAGTATCGCCTTTTCATAGTCACCCATACGATAGTACACGTTGCCCAGGTTATACTGCCCGGCCGCTTCCTTCATGACGTCATCGGTGGAAAAAGACTTTTGCAGCTTGTCCACCGCTTCTTCATACTTCTGCTCCCCATAAAGAGCGCTACCGACGTTGTAATAAAGCCCAGGGGTTTCCGGGCGTTCAACCTCGGCCTGGTGATAATAATCCAGGGCTGTTTTGTAGTCGCCCTCTTTGAAGGCGGCGTTCCCCTTATCGACCATATCGGTGAAACTGTCCGCGACAGCCGCTACGGAAAAAGCCAGAAACAGCACCGCCGTAATTCGTGTAATTCGCTTCATCATGATTACTCCGAATTTACTTTTTTTCTCTTTTCGGAGATAAACGCCTCCAGAACGATAAGTACTATTGCCAGAAACAACGGATACTGGAAACGGTCCTCATACTGCATCATGAGTTTCCCCTCCAGCTCCTTCTTTTCCATCTTGCTGATCTCGTCATAAACCTTATCCAGCTCCATCTCGCCTGCCGTGCCATGATAGTATTTTCCGCCGGTGGCCAGAGCGACCTTCTGCAGGGTCATCTCATCCAGGGTAGTGACAATGACCTCGCCGGAATTGTCCTTCTTGTAACCGACCCTCTGTCCCTGACGATTATACATGGGAATCGGCTCGCCCACTGGTGATCCGATGCCGATGGGGAATATCTTGATGCCCTGTTTTCTGGCTTCCTCGGCGGCCTTAATCGGCTCCGTATTATGATCCTCTCCGTCGGTAAGGAGGATAAGCACCTTGTGCTTCCGTTCTTTGGTCTCAAAGGCCTCCATGGCTTTTCTAACAGCATCGCCGACGGCCGTCCCCTGCTGCGGGATGAGGCCCACGTCGATCACATCAAGAAATATCTCAGCCGCCGAATAATCAAGCGTCAATGGACACTGAATGAAAGCCTCTCCGGCAAATGCCACCAGCCCGATGCGGTCGCCCTGCAGCCGGTCCAGAATGCCCCGCACCTCCTGGGTGGCTTTGGAGATCCGATTCGGTTTCATGTCTTCGGCCAGCATCGAGTTGGAAACGTCGATGGCTACGATGATATCAATCCCTTCCCGTTTCATCATCTCCATGTGAGTCCCGCACTGAAGTTGCGACAGGGTCAGGACAATAAAGAATCCTCCGACAAGCAGAATAGCCGCCTTGCCGCCCTGACGAGCGAAAGAGATCTGCGGTGAGGTTTTGAGAAGAAGAAAGATGTCGCCGAAACGGGACAAGATCTTTTTCTTGCGATTTATCGCCCAGGCGAAAAAGATTGCCAGAGTCACGATAATTCCAATCAAGGCCAGGTTTTCAGGTGCCGCAAAGCGCATAATCGTCTTGTTCCATCCCCTACGGTATCTTTCTGAACAGCGTCTGCCCGAGAAACATCTCAAGCATCAGAAGTCCCAGGCCGAAGTAAACAAACATTGAGAACAGCTCTTTATATTGAACGTACTCTTTTACTTTAATCTCGGTCCTCTCAAGCTCGTCGATCTTGGTGTAAATATCTTCCAGCTCTTTCTCCGAGCGGGCCCGGAAGTACTTCCCGCCCGTCTTTTCCGCTATCTTGCGAAGGCCTTCCTCGTCGATTTCATTCGGCAGGTAAATGTACCTCTTGCCGAAAATCGGGTCATCGACCGGATACATGGCGTTACCGGGTTTGCCGACGCCGATAGTATATATTTTAACGCCCATCGTGCTGGCGATGGAAGCGGCGGTCAGGGGGTCAATCTCTCCGGCGTTGTTGACGCCGTCGGTAAGAAGAATAATCACCTTCGATTTAGATGGTGATTCCCGGAGGCGGTTGATGCTGTTGGCCAGGGCCATCCCGATGGCGGTTCCATCCTGAATCATTCCGAATTTAACCTGCTCCAGAAAGCTCAGCAGAACGCCGTAATCGAGCGTCAGCGGGCACTGCGTAAACGATGACTGCGAGAAAACAACCAGGCCGATTCTGTCGCTGGTCCGTTTCTGCACGAATTTTTTTATTTCTTCCTTGGCAACGTGCAACCGGTTGTACGTCTGCGGCCGGTAGTCCTCGGCCTTCATTGAGCCCGAGACGTCCAGGGCCAGCATGATATCGATTCCCTCCGTTGAGACTTCCCTGTTCTCGGTGCCCGCCTGCGGGCGGGCAAAGGCAATCACCAGGAGAATCACCGCCAGGATTCGAAAGGCCGGCAGGATGATGCGCAGTTTCTGGCGACCGGTTCTCGCCGACCGCCTGACTATCTGCAGATCGCTGTACTTGATTGTTGCCGACTGCGTTTGCCTGTTCCTGAGGAGGAAGTAAATCATCACCGCAATCACGACCAGGCATATGCCGAAAATAGCCAGTGCCGGCACCGACAGCTCATGCTCAAACAGGGTTATATGAAAACCGGCGAATCTAAACACTGCTCCCCCCTGATGCCGTCGCGGCCGTCTCGGGAACCTGCACCGCCAGACGGCTCAGCTCCGCCTGACGGACTTGATCGATTATATTCACGGCCACCTCGTAATCCGCGTCAACCTTGTCCGCTTCCGGAACCAGCTTGGCAAACTTCACCAGGTCGGCATATTCCAGAAAGCCTTTCAGTGTATTATACAACGCTTCGCCAATATCCTTTTCAACAATCACCGACAGAAACTCATAAGTGGTCATGTCAAGAACCGGAATTTCATAGATGCGCTGCAGGAAGGCGCGCACTATCTCCGTCAACTCGACATAGAACTGCTTGTATTCACCGGCTGCGGGATAATGTTTTTCCTTGAGAACGGCCAGACCTTCAAAGGCTATTTCCCAGGGTTCGCGAGTATCAATTGGGCCCGAGGTTTTGCCCCTCTTTCGACGAATTCTCCACCAGACAAAAAGCGCTGCTATCACAACAATGACAGCGCTGCCAATCAGATAATACCACATCGAAAGGCCCGCCTTGAAATCAATCGGCCCCTTGATGTCGCGAATATCGGCGGTGTCGGCGGCATCGGCAAGAAGCGATTTGACTGTTATGGGAACCGGCTCGGAAATGAGAATCTTCATGGTGCTGTCGGCCAGCATGAATTCAATGGGGATGGGAGGTATGATATAATCGCCGGTCGTAAACGTCGTCAGCGAGAAGATGCTTTCCGATTTGATTCGGCCGTCCTTCAATTCCATCTCGTCACCAACCGAGTAATCCTTCACGTCAAAGGCGCCGAGGTTGGCCCCCACCGGCGGAGGCGTCAGAATCAGGTCGCTGTCGTGAATGATGGTCAGGCGGTAGTTGATCAGGTCGCCGATGTATATCTCCGCCTGATCGACCGACGTTTCGATCGTTATCCCGGGGGCGGATTTTACCGTATCAGGCGGAGCCGGTTCCTCGGCATAAGCCGTGGAAGTACAGCACAGCATGATCAATATGATGTAATATGATTTCTTCATCTGTCACTGTGGTGCAATATCATTTGGAACATGCTACTTCACGTTTTCCTCGAATATCCTGACTTTCTCGACCACCGAAAGTCTCGCCACGTAGTCGGAAAAAGCCTGCTGTGCTTTCTCCTGCTGATAGTCAATCAAAACCTGAGTTTTGACTTCCTCGTACGACTTATCGCCGTATTTCATTTCTTTGTTGGCAAGGTAATAATTGCGGACGTCCGAGGTGTCGATATTTATCTCCGGCATGACGTTTTCAATGATGTACTTCTCAATCAGAAGCTGCTTCTCGAGCGCCTGTTTCTTGCTGATGATATCAGCGTCATCGTTAAATCCTTCGCGGACGGCCGCCCGATACATCAGCTCCATTCCGACAAACTGATTCAAGAAAGCCAGTTTGCCCTCTCGACCCAGAAATCGTCCCTGCGCCTCGGGAGGAAGACTTTGAATCTCATTGTCAATCTCAGACAGAAATATCGGGACCTCGCCGATCCTGGCTACTACCGTTTCGCCCTCATGAGCGGCATAGACCGAATCGATATTCACCGTCTTGTCCAGTTCACGTTTGGCGTCGACGATGCGGCCCATCTTTTCAAGACAGGCGATCAGATTCTTCCCCGCCTCATTATAGAACCCGGCCTCGGGATTCAAGGACCGCGCCTTGATGTAATGGGCCGCTGCCTTCTCATAGTCGAAGAGATTATCGAAGTATGTCTTGGCGATCATATAATTGATATTGGCCCGCGTTTCGATGTCCAGGTCAGGATCATCAAGAATCTTCGTGTATTCATCGATCGAGGCGGCGTACAGATTATTGTCGGCCAACTCACCGGCCAGGTTCTTCTCAATCTTATAATCTTTCTTCAGACTCCCTCCGGGCGAGGCAATGATGACATATAGCACAAGTATCAGCGTCGCCGCCGACACAACCAGGCTGATCAGCGAAATTGTCGATTTATTGCCCATAATCCATCTACACCCTAGCGCCGTTTCTCGCGCATGCTGAAAAAGTTCACCAACGGTTTAATATATGACTGGTTCGTGATTATCTGTATGAAATCAAGATTCAAGAGCTTCAGCGCCCGGTTGAGGACGAAATTATCCTCCTCGGCTTTGGCGGCGAAATCCCGGCGGAACTGGGCCGAGGCGGTGTCAATCAGAAGAGTGTCACCTGACTCGGCATCCTCAAGTTCGATTAAACCGACGTTCTCGAATCTCAACTCACGAGGATCAGAAATCTTGACCGCGATGACGTCGTGCTTCTTGTTAGCTATCTGAAGAGGTTTCATGTAGTCTTCCGACAGGAAATCGGAAACCAGAAAAACCACCGACTTTTTCTTGATAACCCGGTTGAAATACTCAAGAGCGCCATGGATATCGGTTCCGGTACTTTCCGGTTTGAAATACAGGATCTCCCGCACCAGCCTGAGCACGTGCGCCCGTCCCTTTTTGGGCGGGATGAACTTCTCAATCTTGTCGGTGAAGATGATCATCCCGACTTTGTCGTTGTTCTTAATCGCCGAAAAGGCCAGGACGGCGCAAAGCTCGGCCGCGGCATCCTCCTTGAATCTTTCCTTGGTTCCGAAAGCACCGGACGAAGAGGCATCAACCAGAAAAATAACCGATAACTCGCGCTCTTCGCGAAATTTCTTGACGTGCGGGTAGCCGGTTCTGGCGGTGACGTTACAGTCGATGAGACGGATGTCATCGCCGGGCTCGTACTGGCGAACCTCCTCGAATTCCATCCCCTGTCCCTTGAAGGTCGAGTGGTACTCACCCGAGAAGAGATCGTTCACCAGCTTCTTGGTGCGGATTTCAATCCGCCTGATCTTCTTGAACAGCTCTTTTTGATCAATAACCGGCATAGCTGTAGCTACGGCACTTCAATTGTGTCAAAAATCTTCGCGACGATGTCGTCGGAAGTCTTTTCCTCGGCTTCGGCTTCATAGGTAACTATGATACGATGCCTGAGAACGTCGGGACCTATGGCCTTGATGTCCTCGGGTGTAATGTAACCTCTGCCGCGCAGGAAGGCATGAGCCTTGGCCGCAAGGTTCAAATAGATGGTCGCCCTGGGCGAAGCCCCGTACGAAATCAAATCCGTGAGTTCGTCAAGACCGAACTTCTCCGGCTCGCGGGTGGCAAAGACGATGTTGAGGATATATTCCTTGACTTTGTCGTCAACATAAATATCCGTCATTACCTTGCGGGCAGACAGAATATCCGCGGGCGAGACGACTCTTTCAGCCGCCGGATTTTGTCCGACCGTCATGCGATCCATTATCGTCCGCTCTTCGACGGGCGACGGGTAGGTAATCTTCAGTTTCAGCATGAACCGATCCACCTGGGCTTCCGGCAGAGGGTACGTTCCTTCCTGCTCAATCGGATTCTGGGTCGCCAAAACGAGGAACGGATTGTCAAGCGGATAGGTGCTGTCACCGATGGTCACCTGCCGCTCCTGCATCGCTTCCAGAAGAGCCGACTGAACCTTCGCCGGGGCTCGGTTGATCTCATCGGCCAGGATTATATTCGCAAAGATGGGCCCTTTCCTGACCGAGAAATCGGACTTCTGGGGATTATAAATCATTGTCCCGATCAGGTCGGCAGGAAGAAGATCGGGCGTAAACTGTAACCGGCGGAATTGCGTGTCGATGGTATCCGACAGCGTCTTGACGGCAAGCGTCTTGGCCAGGCCGGGAACCCCCTCAAGCAGAACGTGCCCGTCAGCAAGAATGCCGACCAGCAGCCTTTCAATCATATATTTCTGTCCGACGATGACATTGCTTATCTGCGAAAGCAATTTCTCAATAAAGGCAGATTCCTTTTCAACAACCGCCTGGATTTCCTCAATGTCCTTGTGCATTTTGCCTCCGATTTATCTTCAACATTTACTTTTCGAAAAAACTCTCAATCTCTGTGACCAATCGTAATACGTCACCCGGCGAACCACCGCCGGGCGCAAATTTCTCCCTCTCGGCGTTCTCCAGCCAGGCCGCTATTTTCTCCTTACGCTCCATGGGGATATCGAGTTCATTCAACCCTTCAAGTATTAGTTTAGCGGTCTTGCCGGTAACGTCGAGTTTGTATTCCTCCGACAGATAGCTGGTTAGCAACTTATACAGCTTCGTGAAAAAGAGTTTCCGATCACTCTGCGCTTCACTTTTGACAGCCTCAAATGCTTCCAAAAATTTCTCCCCGGCCGTTCGTGCAGGCTCGGCTTTCGGCGCTCGCCTTTTCCATAAGACCAGACCGACTGCCGCCGCCAATACGATGAAAGCAGCCAGAATCATCCGTACAATCAGGGATAAACCGCCTTCTCCTTCGCTCGGCACCGGAGCGGCAATAAGGATTTTGAATTGCTGGGTCATCAGCTCGCCGGGA
The DNA here is from genome assembly GCA_020345705.1 of Candidatus Zixiibacteriota bacterium. Taxonomy (GTDB): domain Bacteria; phylum Zixibacteria; class MSB-5A5; order GN15; family PGXB01. The sequence goes on from CP070766.1 coordinate 180,853, forward strand.
ATCGAATCGGGCCAGGCGACATAATTCAGTACAATCGGCTCGATGACCCCGACGCCCGAGCCGGTCGGTCGGAGTGTATATTTGAACGTGCGCGTGGTTATATCCTGGTCCTGTTCAGTCGAGCTTGATATCGCCGAGCTGGTCCCGACGACCTGGAGGTTCTCGGTCTCGGGGAGAGGCAGAAGTCCGAACGAATAGCTGGTGATGTCCCCGATCCATTTGATTTCGACCGCCAGCGTGAGGCTGTCTTCAAAGGCGATGTCGGTTTTATCGACGCCACCGGAGAGACTTATCTCCTGGGCCGATACCGGAGCGGCGAACCGGAAGAGCAGTATGCCAAAAATGAATAAAGCTGTTTTCGTTATCTCTCTATTTCTCATACTTGGTAGGCTACAGAAGATAATAATCTTCCGCCATAAATCAAATCCATAATAGATTAGCCGTTTACATAATTAGATTTATACATCACGCTGATTTGATGGTTTCAAAATTGTTCTAACTTTTGCCGCCGACAAACGCCAGTAAGCCGAAAAGCATCAACAGCTTGAGCGCACGGCAGGCTCGCTTCTGGCGGTGCGCGCTTTTCGAAAACCACAAATATCCGATCACCATGACCAGAGGAACATCTACCGCCAATACCGCCATGAATCCATAGACGGAGGAGAACCACTTAAGATAAATGGGCACAAACGTCAGGAGGATGAGGGTAATGTATATAACAGTCACCAACCCCATGACCGCTCCGAGCGATGTATTCAGGGGAAGTGTCCTCAGACCGGCCTCTTTATCTCCCTCATAATCGGCGACGTCTTTAAGGAGTTCGCGCCCCAGGTGAAAAAGAAAAGCAAATATTGCCGGGGCAATCGGCCCGGGCAGTGCGAAGACCACCCCGCCTGCCGCAAGCCCACCCGTCATAAATGTGCCGCCAGCGAGAATCGACACCAGAATATTCCCGATCACAGGCACTCCCTTCAGCTGCACATTATATAGAATCAGAAGCGCTATCGACGCGAGAACAACGCCGAGAACCGATATATTCACAAAACCGCCCGCTGCAATCGCCAGGACGTTAAACAAGGCCGCTGTCAGCAGGGCCGTGTGTGCGGGCAGTTTCCCCGCCGGGAGTGGCCGCACGGGATGATTTGTCCGGTCGGCCTCTCTGTCGACGTAATCATTCAGGGCGTTCCCCGCCCCGCAAACAAGGGCCGCCGCAAGTGAGGCCAGGTAAATTTCGGTATCCCTGCCCGTGATGTTGGAAAGGTAGCCGCCGATCCAGACTCCGGCGCCCGCCAGGAGACAGTTGTGGAGCCGAATCAATTTTATAAGAGGAACAAGATGCTGCACCCGTGAACGATATGAAGCGGACCGCGGGTAGTCAATATCTAAAACTGGCTGCCGAGGGTTATATGCAGCCTTGGTTCTTCGAGATTTGCCCCCTCCCCCCATGAAAACTCTATGCCCAGTTGTCTTTGAGCGGAGCTGAGCCTTAGTCCAAAACCATAACCCCACTTAAAATCATCCAGCTTGGACACACCGCCGTCAATCCCCGATTCGTACCGCTCGAAGTAAGCCCCGTTAACGAAGGGGTACAAATAATCCCGATGAGAAACAAAAAATCTAAGTTCGTATGTCGACAGCATAACTCTCTGACCCGAGAATTGGTCATTTCGATAGCCCCGCAGTGATCCAACCCCGCCGATGAAAAACATCTCCGAGACCGGAAGCGGTTTCTCTGAACTCTGGATGTCCTTGACTTCAAGACCGGCATACCCGGAAATAAACGATTGAATCGGGACACCGAACCGGGCATTTAGCTCGTTTCTGGTATCATTATATACCGCTCGGGCAATGTTCGCGACATTCTCCTTTCGACCGTAACGTCGACCGGAGTAACTTATCTGCCAGTCCAGTGAAAATCCGACCGGGGCACCTTTGTAAGCCTCGACGGAACCGCCCCTGATTCCGACACTGACGTCATAGACCTGAAATGATCGCGCCGCCGTATCAGCCGGCTCGACGTTCTTCCAGCCCAGTCGCGACCTCAGGCTGATGCTTTCGTTAAGTTCCATCTCGTGCCTCAGTGCCGCCCCGAACTCATAAAAGCGATCACGATAATCGCGGGTCCCGATCCGAACCAGAGTCTCCCCCCTTCCGAGAAGAAACGTCGGTTGGCCGTAGTAAACATTGAAAACGGATTTGTTCCGTTCTCTTCTGTCGGCAAGCAGACCGGCCTTCTGACCGCGCCCGAAGATATTGCGTCCTTTTAGGTCGAGAAACCACATGAAATAGCCGTCATTCTGCGGGATGTATCCCCCGGCGCCTTCGATGGAAAATTGCCTGCGCTCAGCCAGGTCGTACCGAATGCGAACCGATTCAAAAC
>CP070766.1:183332-196652 GCA_020345705.1 Candidatus Zixiibacteriota bacterium
AAGCCTTTAAGGGTCAAGCAGGGCTTCGATCCGACCGCTCCTGACATTCATCTCGGACATACGGTCGGGATAAGAAAGCTCAAGCAGTTCCAAGACCTGGGGCATAAGATTGTCCTGATAATCGGCGACTATACCGGTATGGTCGGCGATCCCTCCGGCCGCTCGGCCACCCGCCCCAGGCTCACATACGATGAGATCATGACTAACGCTGAGACGTATCAAAAGCAGTTTTTCAAGATTCTTGACAGGTCGAAGACAGAAGTGCATCGCAACGGCGAATGGTTCGAACAGATGTCCTTCAGCGAGATTATGGATTTGACGGCGAAGTTCACCGTCGCCAGGATGCTTGAACGCGATGACTTCGAGAAGAGATTCAAATCGAATAATCCGATCTCCATCCACGAGCTGATGTATCCGTTGATGCAGGCCTATGACTCGGTGGCGATCAGGGCCGACGTCGAAATCGGGGCGACCGAGCAGAAATTCAACCTGCTGACCGGCAGAGAAATTCAGCAGGATTACGGACTGCAGCCCCAACTGGTCCTGACCGTTCCGGTTCTGGTCGGCGTTGACGGGCATAACCGGATGTCGAAGTCACTGGGTAATTACATCGGCATCGACGAACCGCCCGGAGAGATGTTTGGCAAAGTTATGTCGATCCCGGATAATTTGATTTATTCGTACTTCGAACTGGTCACCGACGTGTCTTCCGAACAACTCGCCAGGGTTAAAGAACAACTTCAGGCGGATGATACTAATCCCATGGATATCAAAAAGATACTTGGAGAAACAATGGTTGAGATGTATCACTCAAGGGAAGTTGCCGCGGCGGCGCGGGAGGAGTTCGAGAGGGTTTTTTCAAAAAGACAATTGCCTCAGGATATTCCGGAATTCGAATTTGACGGTTCTGATGAGAAGACCTGGATTGTCGACCTGCTCACGATGACGGGGATGGCATCCACTAACGGTGAAGCGCGGCGGTTGATTAAGGGCGGCGGCGTCAGTGTCGACGGAGAAAAAATTCTTGATGAAAACGCTGAACTGGTTGTCAGGGACGGCATGCTGCTCAAGGTCGGCAAAAGGAGATTCCTGAAATTGAAGCGCGGATGACTCGGATGGAACCAACCGTCTATCTGCGATATTATAAGTTTATATGAAGAGAACATTCTTCGTTTCAGCAGTTTCGCTGATATTATTCTGGCTTGTCGGCTGCGGAGGCAGACCGGCCATCAAGGGTATTGCCGAACGGGAGGCCCGATCTGCTGATCTGCCGCCTCGCTACGAGATCAGTGCCCGGGCTTACGACTACTTCACCAGCGGGACGATTTATGAGCTCATAGGAGCCGTGCAGCTGGCTAATCGGCGATATGCCGAAGCGCTCAAATATTATCCCGAATCTCGTGAAATTAGATATGCCTATGCCGCCAGTTTCCTGAGGCTTCAGGATTTCCGAAGTGCCCTTACAGAAGCACGAAAGGTCAGCCCTCCGGATTTTAAAACGTGGTATTTAATAGCTGATTGTTACCGATACCTCGGTATTGCGGATTCGTCGATTCTGGCTTATCGAAAGGTAATCGAGTTTGACCCGGCCAACGTGCAGGCGTACTACCGTCTTTCTTCATACTATGAAGACGCCGGCAACATTGACTCCGCCATCTGGGCTTTCGAGCAGATTATACAGAGCTCACCATCAGCGCGAGCTTACCTGCAATTGGGCAATCTGCAAATCAGAGCCCGCCGCCTGGAAGATGCGGAAGCGAACTACCGTCAGTCTCTGGCGCTTGATTCAACGGCCAATAATGTCCGGGCATACCTGGGTCTTTCAGCGATAATGGAAGACCGGGGTGATGTGGAAAGGGCTCGTGAGTATCTTGAATCGGCGGCCCGCCTGGCGCCGCAGGATCTGCTCATTCAGAACAGGCTTCTTGCGTTCTATCAGGTCAACCGAATGGATGAAAAGGCTCTGGGAATCGCCGGGAGGATTCTGTCCCTGGCTCCGAATGACTCTGAAGTCGTACGGCGGCTGGCTCTGGTCTATTTCGAGGCCGACAGTCTCTTTGTGGCCGATTCGCTGTTCACCTGGCTTATCGACCACGGCGATGAGAATGTCATTACCTATTATTACGGCGGGCGGCTGGCGCTTGCCATTGAAAACATGACTGCCGCCAAAAGCAGGTTCATGAGGCTTACGGCCCTGGCTGACTCGATCGTGGACGGGTGGCTGAATCTTGGATTGGTTTATAGAATCGAGGATTCGCTCGATCGGGAGATTACGATCTATGAGCGCGGCCTGAAACATATGACGAACCTGGAAGATTCATCCCGGATTCTCTTCTCGCTGGGAGTTACTCTTGAACAACACGGTCGGTTCGATCATGCCGTTGAGGCCTTTGAGCGCCTGCTGGTCCTCGCGCCCGACCACAGCCAGGCTTTGAATTATCTCGGATACATGTTGGCCGATAAGGGAATCAGGCTGGAGCACGCTCGCAGCCTGATCGAAAAGGCGCTCGAGATTATGCCGGAGAACGGCGCTTATATCGACAGCTATGGGTGGGTGCTGTACCGGCTCGGTGAACTGGAAAATGCCCTCGCGGAGCTGCTTCGGGCTGTCAGGTATGAACAACGCGACCCGGTGGTAATGGAGCACGTGGGCGACGTTTATGAAGCGCTGGGGGATACGGAAAAAGCGGCTGTCTACTGGAACAAAGCGCTTGAGTTGGATCCTGACAACGAGACACTGAAGGAGAAACTCGAGAAATGACCGGAATGCGCGGACCGGGAACGTGTTTATTCCTGGTTTCTCTTGTGCTGGTTATAATCGGTTGCGCCAAGTTAGGGACGCCGCCGGGAGGCCCGGTCGATAAGACGGGTCCTTCCGTTCTGACCACGCTGCCCGAAAAGAACGCCATGAGCGTCGCCGGGGATAACAGGATATCTATCCAATTCTCCGAAAAAATCGATAAGAAGTCTGTTGAAGGGGCGATATTCATTTCTCCTCGATTCTCGGGAGAGCTCAGGTTCAAATGGAAGAAAAACACGCTTACGGTTGTCCTTCCGGATTCATTCGCCGATAGCACCACTTACGTCATTAATATCGGCAGTGAGCTCATGGACCTCCGACGTAACAAAATGGACAGTTCGCATATTTTCGCTTTCAGCACCGGGGCTGACATCAGCAAGGGGAGACTCACCGGCTCGGTCATCCGGGACGGCAAGCCGGTCTCGGGCGCGACGGTTGCTTTGTACGATTTTCCTGTGCCGGAGTCTATCGGGGTCTTCGATTCGGTCTATCCGCCGTACATGACACAATCGGGTAAATCGGGTGACTACAGCCTTGAGTTTTTGCCCGATGGCGGCTACCTGACGCTGGCTTTTGTCGACAAGAATAAGAATCAGCGTTTTGATTACCCGCGGGAGGACTTTGGTATTCCCGATAAACCGGCCGTAGTCTCCGGCGAATTGCTCCAGCCCGTGATAAATTTTTTCATGGCCCGGGAGGATACTACATCGGTGTCTATTCTCTCGACGGCGGTGACGGATGATCGGCTCATAAAAGTGAGGTTTTCCCGCAAAGTGCCGAGCGATTCCCTGAGAAACCACCTTGACCGCATCTTCCTGGTTCCTGCGGACACGACCCTCGACGCGAAAAGCGCCACCGCCGTGAAAGAGCCGTCCGGAGACTTGTCGACGGTGTACAATATCTTTTTTAGAGCACTGCGCGGCGGAAGTTATCGCCTGAGATTCAGCCTTCGGGCGCTGGGCGTTTCCGGTGATGCGGGTTCGGTTCTCGAGAGCTCCCGGTTCACAGTGGAACTGCCGACCGATGAGAATCCGCCCAAAATCGAGCGCGTATCGCATGACGGCAAGAAGTCCTATCCTTCCGATAGTGTCATTGAGTTGGCTTTTTCTGAGCCGATGAGGACTCTTCCTGTATCCGACACGACAATAAGGGTGATGGATGCCGACAGTGTTTTTCATAAGGTCAGCTATCGTTGGCCCGATGAATTTCAGCTCAAGCTGAGTGTCGTCGGCCTGGATTGGGGGGGACGTTACAAGGTGTATCTCGACGAAAAAGCATTTTCGGACCTGTCCGAAAATCGCCTCGGAGATTCGGTGACTCAGTACAGTTTCGCGACCTACGATAAGGACTCGCTCGGGTCGATATCGGGGATCGTTATCTATGATCCAAATCTTGAGACGACCGGCATGACATATCTGATGATGTACGATCCAAAGGGTAATGAATTCTTAAGAAGGCCTCTTGTCGGCAACAGATTCAGTTTCGATCTTCCGCCGGGGAATTATTTTTTGGGCGGCTTCATCGATCGCAATCTTAACGGTTCTCAGGATCATGGCGTCTTATTTCCGTTTAAGTACGGGGAGACATCCAGCTTCTACCCGGACACGGTAAAAATCCGCGCCCGGTTCGAGACGACAGGTGTGGAATTTAATTTCAGGTAGACCGGTACTCGCAAAGCGTTTCCGAGCATATTTCTTGACACAGAAAAAACGGGGCGGAGAATCTCCCCGCCCCGCCAAATCTCAATAATGGTGTAGTCTTTAGAGCTTGCCCCAGAGCTTGAGCACCACGCGGCGATTTTTCTCATTGGCATTCTTTTCGTCGGGCATTGCCACCGGCTTGCTTTCACCGTGGCTGACAACGAACATCCGGTAAAGCGCCACGCCGTACTGATCGACCAGATACTTCTTGACCGATTCGGCTCTCTGCATGCCAAGCATGAAATTATACTTGTCCGCGCCGGTTTTGTCGGTATGGCCGGCCAGTTCCAGAAGCGAGCGGGGGTTATCAATCATCTTCTGGCCGAGCCCTTCAAGATTATCCTTGGCCAGCTGAGTCAGCTCGAAGCTGTCAAAGTCAAAATTGACGACACCTTCCCAGATAACCTGGTACTCTTCGAAACCCTTGGCTTCGCTCAAAGCCATGTCGGCTTTCTTGGACAGCTCGGTGTTCAGCTGCTGCAGCTTCTTGATTTCGTCGGCATTCATCGTCGCCTGGGCCTTGGTCTTATTCAGATCCGCTTCAACTCCCGCCTGCACTTCGGCCATCTTTTCGTCGACATAGCCCTTACTGGCGCATCCTGCGATCAAAAAGGCCGCCGCCACAGTCAACAATAACAGAACCTTTAGCCTCATGGACTCTTCCTTTCCTTTAGAATGAAGTTGACCTTAATTTTCGCCATTTGATATAAACCCAAAAACCTTTCATGTCAAGGAAAAAAACTTCCCCCTCGGCTATTGCTTAATTGCCCCGGCCGTTATGCCCGAAACGATCTGGCGCTGGAAGAAAAGAAATATGAGCAGAACCGGAATCACCGCCAGCGCCGAACCGGCCATAAGATGCGGCCAGTCAATCGCCTGATGTCCCTGGTAAAGCGCCAGACCGACCGGCAGCGTCCGCACCGATTCGGAACTGGTCAGGATGAAGGGGAAGAGAAAAGAATTCCAGTTTGTCAGAAAGACCTGAATGGCCAGAACCGCCAGGGCCGGTTTGCAGAGCGGCATAACGACCCGGAAGAGTATCCTGAGCTCCCCGGCGCCGTCGATTCGGGCGGCCTCCTCCATAGATGGCGGCAGGGTATCAATATACTGCTTGACGAGGAATATTCCGATCGGATTCACCAGAAACGGCAAAATCAGGGCGCCATAGGTGTCATAAAAACCGAGCTTGAATATCAGCAGATACAGCGGGATAATCATGATATGGACCGGGATCATGAGAACGAATATAACCGAATAAAACCAGAGGTTTTTGCCGATAAATCGATAACGCGAAAGAGCATATCCGACCATGAAACAGAACAGGATATTTCCTGCCGTCACCGCCATTCCGACAACTGTTGAGTTAATAAAATACTTTACCATATTCCCGGAACTGATTATATCGTAGTATATTGTGAGAGTAAATGCTTCCGATATGAAGCCTTCGAAGGAAAGCCCGACATCGGCCGGAAGAAGCGAGACACGAAACATCCAGACCAGCGGAAAAACCATGACAATAAGGATCAGGCTCAAAATAAAATACTTAATTGCTTTCATCTGATCCCCCTCTGCCGGAGCAGTCCGAACTGGACAATTGAGAAAACGGCAATAATCAGAAAAAGAATGTAGGCGGCGGCTGAGGCGTGACCGAATTCGAAACGGTTGAGCCCGGTTTCATAAATAAAATATACCGCCGTCGAACTGCCGTATTTGCCCTTGGTCATCACGAAGATTTCCACAAAGACCTGGAATGATTTAATGGTATTGATGACGATTATGAACAGCGTCACCGGCTTCAGCAGGGGCAGGGTTATGGAAAAGAATTTCCTTAACGTTCCGGCGCCGGCCACCTCGGCGGCTTCATAAAGCTCCCCCGGAATCGATTTGAGCCCGGCCAGGAAAAGCAGCATGTAATATCCTACCGACATCCATATATCCATCGCCATGACCGAAAAGAGAGCCGTTTTGCTCGACAGCAAAAATCCGTTTTCGGGAGGTGAGAGACCGAGCATCTCGGCCATCAGGTATATATATCCGCCTCTGGAATAGAGGTTGGTAAATATCAGGGCGATAACAACCATCGCGGTGATTGACGGCATGAAGAAACCGGACCGGAAAAGTGTCCGCCCCGGGAATTTCTTCTCGATCAGGAGCGCCAGGAAAAGAGCGATTGCGGTTGTGAATGGAATCGTCCCGATGACGAAAATGAAAGTGTTTTTCAATGATTCAAGAAACGCCCGGTCCGAAAAAAGCGCCGCGAAGTTACTGAAACCGACCCAATTGTAGGTCGGTTTCAGGAGTCTGTAATCTGTGAATCCAAGGCACAGAGAATACAATAGAGGAAACAGCCAGAAGATTAGAAATGTCAATACCCATGGGGAGGCGAACAGATACCCGGCAAAATGACGAGATCTCATTTATTGAAAAATCAATTCCTTAATCTTCTTATTGGCTTCGTAGAGTGATTCGGCGACGGGAGCGTCGTTGAACAGGACCTCCTCGAGCGCGCTTTCGATAACGTCCTCGACATAAACCCACCGCGGCGTGGCCGGCGTCATCCGGGACATATTCAATTGCTTTATGAAGGTCTGAAGATTTACGTCGCCCTTGAAAAACTCGTCTTCGGCGGCCTGCTTATCCGAAGGGCTGGCGGAGTAATTGGCCTTGCAGAACAGCAACTGGTTTTCCCGGCCGGTGACATGGCGGATGAACCTGAGAGCTTCGGCCTTGTTCGGCGACGTTGTGCTCACGGCCAGGTATTCGCCGCCGGCAAAAGATTTCCCGGGGTATTCCGGCCCCGGAATCAGGGTGGTTGTGAAGTTCAACTGAATGTTCTCGTTTTTAATCCGCTTCAAAAGCCAGTCGCCGGATATAATCACTCCCACCTTGCTCGTGAGAAAAGCATCCTCAAGCCTTCTTTGAGTATCGACCATCGAGCAGCTGTCGCTGAGTTCCTTGTAGAATTTCAGGGCGTTGTATGACTTTTCAGAGGCGAAGACGGCGTACTTGCCGTTTTTGCTTATGATGCGTCCATCACTTGCCCAGAGGAAGGGGAGGAATTTTTTGTATAGCCGATGTTTTTCGGCGGCATTTGAACCGAACCCGTAGATGTCGTCACTCAATGAATCGATTTTGTAGCAAAGCTCTTTGAGTTGGGGCCAATTAATCGGAAGGAAGCTCTCCCCAAAGCCGGCCCGTTTCATCAGTTCCCGGTTCACGAAGAGAACCCGGGTGCCAAGTATCCATGGAAAGGCATAGATACGGTCGTTGTATATTCCCGGTGACCAGCCATTATATAAGGCGGTGTCGCTCAGAACGTCCTTGGTGATGTCGGCCAGCTGATCGGCCGATGAGAACTCCGCCACCCAATCCGAGCCGAGTTCGATAATATCGGGTGCCGTCCCCGACGAAAAAGCAACAACGATTTTCTCATGCCCGTTGGCCCAGGTCAGATCACTCAGATTGATCTTAACATTGGGATTAGCCGCTTCGTAGTCGGCGACCATCGTTTCAATTGCCGGCTTGATGGCTGGATCCGTCCAGAACTGCCACCATTCAAGAGTGACCTCAGCTTTCTGCTCCGCCTCGCCCGAGCACGACATAATTACCGCCGCGGCAGTAATAACAACCGAAATAAGGAATTTTGTCTGTTTCATCATGGCCGGAGAATAAGTTTCGCTCCCGTGATTTGTCAAGCTAAACTTTTTGTTGATTTGACGGGTCGATATCCATTTAATCCAATCATGCATGTGCCATCGCCGTTAAAATGCGTATTTTTTCTCTGCGTACTTCTTGTATTGAACGGAGGCTCCGTCGTCGCGGCCGATGGTTTGACAGATGATTCATCATGGTTCAAATTCGATACTCTTCCGACCCTGATTTTCTCGATCGTTTCGCTGGCTATTGTGCTGTACGCAATCTGGTCGGTGAAGTCGGGTAAGAAATTCAGAATCAGGGAAATCCCCGGTTTGAAGGCGGTCGAAGAGGCGGTCGGGCGCGCCACCGAGATGGGGTCGGCCATTCTCTACACACCTGGCTGGGGCGGCGACATACAAAGGCCGACCACGATTGCATCGATGAATATCCTGTCAACGGTTGCGGAAAAAACCGCCGAGTACGATTGCCGGCTGATATACCCCACGCATGACCCGGTTATTATGGCCGTCGCCCAGGAAGTGGTCAGAGAAGGATGCATCAAAGCCGGACATCCCGACCGTTTCAGGTCTGAGGATATTTTTTATATTTCGTCGTCTCAGTTCGGGTACGCCGCCGCCGTCGACGGCATTATAAGCCGCACAAAACCGGCCTCGGTTTTTCTGCTGGGAACGTTTGAAGCCGAATCGCTCATCCTGGCGGAAACGGGAAATTCCATCGGCGCCATCCAGATCGCTGGGACCGATTCGACGATTCAGCTGGCTTTCTTTATCGTAGCCTGTGACTATACGTTAATTGGTGAGGAGCTTTTCGCGGCCTCGGGATATCTTTCGCAGAACGAGTCAATTCTTGCCTCGGTCAAGGCCCAGGATATATTAAAGATTCTGATTGCACTGTTCGTGGTTCTGGCCATGATCTGGGCCACGGTGAGCCCTTCATCCGGCTGGTGGGCGTTTTAGATGCGCACCCGGATTCCCCTGCTGGTCTGCTTGGTTTCAGGAATCATAATGTTTGCCCAGTACTTCTCCTCGCACCCGATTGCGAAAACGGTTTACAACGGCATCCTCGAATGGTGGCAGATCATTTTTGCCTTTACTATGTTCGTTGGCGTCGCTGCCTTCATAAGAAACAGCCTTAAGAATATGCGCCGAAAAGGCGAGGCGCCGTACCGCGTGGCGGCGCTCGTCGGCCTGACCCTGATGCCGCTTCTGGCGTTGATCGGAGGGACAAAATTCGGATCGCCGTTCCTATGGGCGTTCGACAACATGATTGCACCGATGCAGTCAACAGTCTTTTCGCTCCTGGCGTTTTTCGTGGTTTCGGCTTCCTTCCGGGGCTTTCGGGCGCGGACGATCCCGGCCACGATATTGCTTCTGACGGCGTTAATCGTTCTTATCGGTCGTATTCCCATCGCCGAGTTGATCTCGGAATCATTCCCGAAGCTGACATTCTGGATTCAAAGCTATCCTTCGATGGCGGCGCGGCGGGCGATACTGATCGGCATCGGGCTGGGTTCCATGACCACGGCCCTGCGCGTTATACTTGGTATTGAAAGAACTTATCTGAGGGGTGAATGATGACGACACTCAGGACCAGATGGATTTTATTTGCCGGGCTGGCGGTAGTCGTGATTGCCTCGTATTTGATCACCGTCCATTTCAGGACGACTGCCTCTCCGGCCACACAGGCGGCCTTTGATTATCTGGAAACGCTGCCGGAGTCCTCCGTCGTTGTTTTCTCATTCGATCACGAAGCATCATCCCTGCCGGAAATAAAGCCGATCTCACTGGCCATGCTTCGACACGCCTTTCAAAAGAATCTCAAGATCGTCGGATTGTCGCTTTTTGCCGAGGGCACCGCCATCGGATACAGCCTGCTCCGCAAAACCGCAGGGGAGTACGGTAAAGTCTATGGAGAAGATTACATTTTCCTGGGTTTCAAACCGCAATATATATCAGCCATTCTCGGCATGGGTGAATCGATCCGGCGCGTTTTCCCCCAGGATTATCTGGGCAATGTCACCGATACATTTTCAATCATGCGAGACGTCGAGGACTATAATGATATCGAGATGGTGATTTCAATCGCCGACGGCGACCGAACCGTGCAGTGGATTGAATATGCCGGCCCGAGGTATAACCAGAAGGTCATGGCGGGACTGACGGCAGCCATGATAACGTCTTACGACCCTTATCTCTCATCCCGACAACTGTACGCGGTAGTCGGCGGCCTGCGAGGGGCGGCCGAATATGAAACTCTTCTAGGCAAACGAGGCGGCGGCAACCGGGGTATGCTGGCGCAATCCTCGGCGCACATATATGTGATTGCCCTGGTCCTTATCGGCAATATTATTTATTTCAGAAACCGAAAGAGACGGGGGAGAGGTTAGCGTGGATATCGGCGTTCTGACGGCGGGTATTTTAACACTGGCGATATATTCGTTCTTGTACAAGGACAATCCTGTGTACAAGATGGCCGAGTCATGGCTCATCGGGCTTTCGATCGGCTATGCGCTGGTAATTTTCTGGCAGACGACCATTATTGACATTCTGATTGTCCCGTTGTTCAAAGATGGCCGGGTGGTTTTGGTCATTCCATTTGCCCTTGGTTTGCTGATGTTTAGCCGCTTCTCGCGCGGGTCGTCTTGGCTGTCGCGGATCCCCATTGCCTTCATGATTGGCGCCGGCGCCGGGGTGGCAATACCGGCCATGCTGTACGCGCGGACTTTGAAACAGATGTCGGCTTCCGTCATGCCGCTGATTACCGAAAACGGCGGCTTCAACATCGAAGCCCTCGTGGTTGCCGTCGGATTACTTTCGACCCTGGCTTATTTTTATTTCAGCCGCGAGCACAAAGGTCCGATCGGCAAGACCGCCAAACTGGGGACGTACTTCCTGATGATTTTCTTCGGGGCGACGTTTGGATATACCGTCATGTCAAGGATGTCGACGTTTGTCGGCCGGGTCGATTTTCTTCTGACCGACTTTTTGCACGTGATAAGATGATTTGCACGAGATGCAAAGTCAAGATGAAAGAGGAAAAGCGGTCTTTTCACAAGAAGCGAAAATGGGTTTGCCCGATGTGCGGACGGGTAACGTTTCAGGAACCGAAAAAAAAGAAATGAGCGCAACCGTAGGCACTGCCCCTCCGTAGAAAATGACAGACCGTCAGGGGGATAAACATGCAGATTAAAATCGGCACGTCGGGATATAGTTTTGAAGACTGGAAGGGGACGTTTTATCCCGTTGACATACAGAAGGGGAAGATGTTCGATCATTATGTGAAGCATTTCAATACCGTCGAGATTAATTCCACATACTACCGCATCCCGCATCCGGCCGTGATGGCAAACATCGAAAAGAAATCCCCCGAAGGTTTTGACTTCATGATTAAAACTCCCGACATCCTCACGCACAAGAGAGCCAGTATCGAGAAAGCCGCCGGGGAATTCGCCGAGTGTCTCAAGCCGATGGAAGAGGCCGGCAAGTTGAAAGGTCTGCTGGCCCAGTTTCCGTACTCGTTTAAGTACAGCCCGGCCGCTGTCGATTATATCAAGCGCTGCCGCGACCTGTTGAAGCAGTATCCCCTGTTTGTCGAGTTCAGGCATAACAGCTGGGTGAATCGGCAGATGTACGATACCTTCAAGGAAAACGATATCGGCTACGTGTGCGTCGATGAACCGCAGCTGTCCGGTCTTCTCAAGCCTGACTTTTTCAACACCACTGACACGGCCTATATCAGATTGCACGGCCGGAATGCCGCCCAGTGGTGGGACGGCGGACCGCTCCGGTATGATTACGACTACAGTTCCGAGGAGCTTGATGAGTGGAAAGAACGAATTCTGAAGCGGGAAGAGAAGGCAAGAGTCCTTTATATTTTCTTCAACAACTGCCATCTCGGCCAGGCGGTCAAGAATGCGCGCGAGATGATGCAAAAACTAAATCTTTAGTTTTTTGTTGACCGCCGTCAGATCAACAGTACATTAGGAGCTTTGTTGAGGAGTTATGCAGGAATTTCTGAGACTGGAAAATATTCGGAAGACGTACGACGGCAAGGTCGCCGTCGATGACCTGAGTCTGGCCGTACCCAGAGGTGCCATTTACGGCATAATCGGGCCCAACGGGGCCGGCAAGACGACGACCATCCGCATGATAATGGATATTATCGCTCCGGATTCGGGAAATGTCCTGGTGGAGGGGCACCGGGCGGACGGGAACTTCAGAAACCGCGTCGGTTATCTCCCGGAGGAACGGGGGCTTTATAAGAAAATGACGCTGGAAGAAGTTCTCATCTTTTTCGCGGCCATTAAGGGATTCGATAAACCGAAGACGGTCCCGCTGATCGACGGCTGGCTTGAGAAGATGTCATTGCTTGATTACAAGAATAAAAAGGTCGAAGAGCTCTCAAAAGGAATGCAGCAGAAGCTCCAATTCATCACGACCATGATTCACCGGCCGGACCTGATTATTCTTGATGAGCTTTTCTCCGGGCTCGATCCGATTAATATCGAGCTTATCAAGGGCATTCTTCTTGAGGAGAAAAGGCGCGGGACGACGATTCTCTTTTCCACGCATGTCATGGAACAGGCCGAGAAGCTGTGCGATTTTATCTGTCTTATAAATCGCGGGAAGAAAGTCCTCGACGGTAAAATGTCGGATGTCAAGGCCCAGTTCGGGACCAACTCTCTGCAGGTTGATATCGAGGGCGACGGGGCCTTCGCAGAGGACCTCCCCGGCATCGCCAAGCTGACGGAATTCAATAATTATATCGAGCTGAAGCTGACACCGGACGCCGATACGCAAGAGATTCTGCGGCGTATAGCCGAGCGCGTGACGGTCAGGCGCTTTGAGATTATGGAACCGTCCCTCTACGACATCTTTATCGAAGTGGCCCAGATTGACCCGGATGAACTGAAGATGGACGAGGCTGATAATGTCTAAGATGTGGGTGATCATAAAGCGTGAGTACGGTGAGGTTGTCAAGAAAAAATCCTTCTTGATCGGCGTCATTTTGACACCGTTGTTTATGACGGCGGTGATGATTCTGCCGGCCCTTCTTGCGGATCGAAAACCGAGCGCCACCGAGCGTATCGCCATAATAGATCTGGATGGTCGGGGCGTGGGGGGGAGGTTCAAGGAGGCCATATCGAAATACAAGGTCGGCGAC
>CP070766.1:196752-203840 GCA_020345705.1 Candidatus Zixiibacteriota bacterium
CTGGAACAGGACACCGCCCCTGACGTACTTATAGACCATCTCGCCCCGGGGCCGGCCATGCGCGATTTCCGGAAGAGCCAGAAGGCGCCGGTTCTTCTTCTTTTTCATCAGCGCCAGAGCCTCATCGTCATACCCGGGGGCAAGAACACATTCCACAAAGTGGGTCTCATGTATCAGCCGGGCGGCATCCAAATCGACGAGCTTGTTCAGCCCGATGATCGATCCAAAGGCCGACAGAGGGTCCGATGCCAGGGCGTCTCGGTAGGCATCAGCGATTGTCTTCCCAGCCGCTGCACCGCAGGGATTGGCATGTTTGACGACGCAGGCAAAAGGTTCGTCAAAATCCAGAAGCATGTCCAGAGTGGCATCAAGATCTGCAAGGTTGTTATAAGACAGTGCCTTGCCGGATAGAACCTGTGCGTTTCGCAGGCTCGGCCCTTTGAACTGCTCGTCGGAATAGAACGCGCCTTTTTGATGGGGATTTTCCCCGTAACGCAGGCTCGATTTAAGGGAGAAAGACACATCAAGCCTCGGGGGAAATTGATCCTCGGACTCGTGTCGGCCGAAAGCGAAGTAATTGGATATCGCTCGATCGTACCGATTGGTCAGATCAAAGGCGCGCCCGGCCAGGGACTTTCGGAATTCCAGCGAGGTGGCGCCATCGTTCTTCTCGAGTTCTTCCGTAACGCGTGAATAGTCTTCGGGAGTGGTAACCACAATGACCCCGGCGAAATTCTTGGCCGCCGCCCGAACCATGGTCGGGCCGCCGATATCAATATTCTCGATTATCTCAGACTCGGTCGCCTTCAGTTCGGTGACCGTCTTTTCAAACGGATAAAGGTTGACGACCACCATGTCGATTGTCTTGTATTCCTGGCGGGTCAACTCAGCGCAGTCTTCTTCATTGTCGCGCCGGTAGAGAATTCCGGCATGGACTTTGGGGTGCAGAGTCTTGACCCGACCGCCAAGTATTTCCGGCGCACCAGTGAACGTCGAGACAGATACCGCATGTACATTTTCCTTTTTAAGGGCCGCCAGGGTGCCGCCGGTCGAAAGGATTTCTACGTCATATTTAGCCAGCGTCCGCGCCAAGTCTATCAGTCCGGTCTTATCGTAAACCGAGACCAGTGCCCGCTTTACTTTAATAAGGTCACTCATTTTCATAACCCTAACAATAGTCCGGCCACTTCCCTGTACTTGGCGGCCGATTTTTCCACGATTTCCTCCGGCAATTCGGGCGCCGGAGGCGTCTTGTCCCAATCAAGGCCCGCAAGATAATCGCGAATGAACTGCTTGTCAAACGAGGGCTGACTTCGGCCGGGAGTATAGCGGTCGAGCGGCCAGAATCGGGAACTGTCGGGTGAGAGGACCTCATCGATCAGAATAAATTTCCCTTCTCTGAAACCAAATTCGAATTTTGTGTCGGCGATAATTATCCCCTGGCCCCGGGCATAATCGGCCGCCCTGGTATAAACGGCAATCGATTTATCACGACACAGCTCGGCCGTTTCCCGGCCGATCAGGCCAACCATCTGATCGAATGATATATTCTCGTCATGGCCGCTTTCGGCTTTGGTTGACGGCGTGAAAATCGGCGCGGGAAGTTTGTCGGATTCTCTCAAATCGGGCGGGAAGCTAAATCCGTGGACGTCGTTGGAACCGTCTTTCCTTGCTTCGACAAGTTCCTTCCACATGGAACCGGAGATATAACCTCGAACGATGCATTCCGCATCGACACGTTCAGCCTTGACCACGAGCATCGAGCGTCCCTCAAGAATATCCCGGTGCTTTTTCAGATCTTCGGGGTATTCACCGACGTTAGCCGTGATGAGGTGCGATTCAATCACATCCTTAAGGAAGTCGAACCAGAACAGTGACATCTGCGTCAGGACGCGGCCCTTGCCTGGGATGCCGTTGGGAAGCACCACGTCAAAGGCCGAGACTCTGTCAGAGGCGATTATCAAAAGCCTGTCTCCGAGATCGTACACATCTCGGACCTTGCCGCGGCTGAAAAGAGGGTATTCTTTGATATCTGTCTGCATGATCGCTTTATTCATCTTTCGCATACCTCCCCTGAATCAGATTTTCAAGAGCCTGAGGATAGATTTTATGTTCAACTTCCAATACTCTTGCCGCCAGGGTATCCGGCGTGTCACCGGCCATAACAGGAATTCTTTCCTGTATGATTATCTCACCGTGATCGTAGATTTCATCGACCAGATGCACGGTCGCGCCGGATTCTTTGTCGCCCGAGGCAAGAACCGCTTCATGCACATGATGACCGTACATCCCCTTCCCCCCGTACCTGGGCAAAAGGGCCGGGTGTATATTGGTGATTCGGTCTTTATATCTTCGCACCACCGGAGATGGAACCAGCTTCAGATAGCCGGCCAGAGCAATATATTCAACTTCGTATTCCTCGAGCATTTCCAGAAGGTCCTTTTCAGCTTCTTCACTGCCGGGATAATCCTTTTTTCTGAAGACAAAAGTGTCGATGCCGGCATTCCTGGCCCGCTCCAATCCGTAGGCATTGCTCTTGCTTGAAACGACAAGGACGATTTCTCCGGAAAGCTTTCCGGAGTTGGTGGCGTCAATCAGCGACTGAAGATTGGTGCCCCCGCCGGAAATAAAAACGGCAATCTTAGCTCGAGAGTTCATCGAGTTTCTCCTGTAGTAACTTTCGGGCCGCCTCAGGGTTGGCCATACCTTTAGTCTTTCTCATGACCTGGCCGACGAAATAGTCAAATACCCCGGTCCTGCCTGACAGGTACCGTCTCAGATTCTTATCATTCTCAGCCAGGACTTCTTCGATTACTTTCCTTAATTTTGAAATATCCGTTATCTGAGTCAACCCTTTGTGCTCAATAATTTCTGCGGCCGGCCGGCCGGTTTTCAGCATTTCGCCAAAAACGACCTTGGCGATCTTTCCGGAAATTCGGCCGGATTTTATCTGTCCAAGCAGGTCAGCCAGCATCGGGGGCTTGACGCGCAGAGAGGCGACACCTGTTTTCTCTTCATGTAATACTCTAAGTAATTCCGTTAATGTCCAATTTGCGGCCAGCTTACCGTCATCAAAATCGCACATGACCTTCTCGTAATAATCCCCCAGCTCCCGGCTATCGGTCAGCACCCCGGCGTCGGCCTCGTGAATATGGTACTGCCCAATAAAACGCCGCTTTCGCTCATCGGGAAGTTCCGGAAGCCCGGCTTGCATTTCTTTCAGCCAGGCGTCATTGACAATAAGGGCAACCAGATCAGGTTCCGGGAAATAGCGATAGTCTTCAGATTCTTCTTTGGTCCGCATCGGTTCTACCGTCTGACGGTCCTCATTCCAGAGCATTGTGCACTGTTCGATCATTCCGCCCGATTTCAGCAGTTTTGTCTGACGGTCAATTTCGAATGCCAGAGCTTTTTCGAGGAACCTGAAAGAATTCAGGTTCTTGACCTCGGTTCTGACCCCGAACTCGGATGCGCCGACGGGACGAACCGATACATTGGCGTCACACCGCAGTTGCCCCTTTTCCATGTCGGCGTCGGAGACGTCCAGATATTGCAGGATTTGCCTCACCCTGGTCATGCACCTGCGGGCTTCGGCGGGTTTTAGCACCTCAGGCTCAGTTACTATCTCAATAAGAGGCACACCGCAGCGATTGAGATCGACCCGGGAAAAACTTTCACCGGATTCAGAGTGCAGCAATTTCCCGGCGTCTTCTTCCAGGTGGATTCTCTTCAATCTGATAGCTTTTGCCTTATGCGCGTCAGAGGCTTCGAGACCGACACAACCTCCCAGGCCCAGCGGCTGATCATATTGGGAGATTTGATACCCTTTGGGAAGATCGGGATAGAAGTAGTTCTTCCGGGCAAAAACAGAGCGCTCCTGCACTTCACCGCCGACGGCAAGAATCATCAATATGGCGCATTCCACCGCTTTTTTGTTCAACACCGGCAAGGCTCCGGGCAGACCCAGACACACCGGGCAGGTCAGGGTGTTGGGCGGCGCGCCGTAGCCGACTTTGCAGCCGCAGAATATCTTGGTTTTGGTCCTGAGTTGGGCATGCACCTCAAGGCCGATAACCGATTCATACTCCCCGCTGTTATTCTTATCAGTCATTGTCTCCCTTTCAGACTGCCGTCCCTTTCTCCACTTCCCCGAAGAAACTGTCCAGGCAGTTATTCAGCCTGTCCGGCACTTCCATGTTTACCACGTGGCCGGTGTCTGAAAATACTTCAAGTCTGGAACCGGGGATGACTTCATGAAGCTGTCCGGCCAGCGGTCTCAGGAAAATATCGCGCTGCCCCACAGCAACCAAAGTTGGGATTTCCAAATTGCCGGCCAGCTTGAGGTCGTCACGCTTGACATATTTCCCCTTCATGGGATCAAGCCAGGGACCGCCGCGAAATTCAGATATCATAAATCCCAGCTTATCCCGAAGGTCTTTTCGGTGTTTATCATAGTATGAAAGAATAGACGACATATACTGTTGTTTAGCTTCCTCTACCCCTTGTTCCTTCGCGAGAGGCGCAAAATCATGATACCTTCTGGAGCCCTGCCAGCCCGCCGCGACCGAACCGATGAGGGTCAGCGATAATAGCCGTTCCTGATGATCAATGGCAAAAGCCAGAGCGTCGCCGCCGCCCATCGAAAAACCAACCAGATGAAACCGCAACAATCTCAGATGATCCGCGAGATTCAGCAAATCAGCCGTGCGATCCTCGCGGGCATAACCGGTCTGAGGCGAATCGGATTTGCCGTGCCCCCGGGCATCGAAGACAATGGCCGTACGATTCCGGGAAAAGAAATCGAATTGGTCCTGCCACATCCGGGTATCGAGTGTAAATCCGTGAAGAAAAACGACCGGCGTCCCCGTCCCGCCGATTTCATAATATATATTTACACCTTTGGAATCGAAACGCGGCATGTCAGGATGTCCTCTCAAACCACCCGGCTATCTGAAATAGCGAGAGTTCACCGAAGGCCGGCGCCATAAACTGCCCCCCCACCGGCCGGCCGTCGGATGTTGTACCGATCGGAATCGACAGAGCCGGAATCCCGGCCAGATTGGCCGGCACGGTGAATATGTCGGATAGATACATGGCCAGCGGGTCATCGATTTTTTCACCGATTTTAAAAGGTGGTGTCGGGGTCGTCGGGGCCAGGAGAAGGTCAACGATTTTAAACGCATTAGCAAAATCATCTTTAATTAATTCGCGCACCTGCTGGGCTTTATGATAATAGGCCTCGTAGTACCCGGCGGACAGGACATAAGTTCCGAGCATTATCCGCCTTTTAACCTCGGTACCGAAACCGGCGCTGCGCGTTTTGCTGTACATCACGGCCAGGATATCATCCGCTTCCCTCAGCCCGAATTTCACGCCGTCGTAGCGGGCCAGGTTAGACGATGCTTCGGCGTTCGCGATAATATAATAAGTCGCAATTGCCAAGGGCGTACGCGGAAGAGATATATTGAGTATCTCGTGACCGGCCTTCCTGAGAACATCTGCAGCATTTTCAACTTTGGCGGCAACTTCCGAATCAAGTCCTTCCTGGAAATACTCCTTTGGCAATCCGATTCTGAATTTCCTGTCGGTGTCAAGCAGGCCATCGAAATCGGGTTGATCGAAATCTTTTGATGTTGTATCACAATCGTCTTTGCCGCAGACTGCGCTATATGCGAGGGCCACGTCACGAGCGTTTCGGGCAAAAGGGCCGATCTGGTCCATCGACGAAGCGAACGCCACCAGTCCATATCGCGAAACGGCACCGTAGGTCGGTTTAAGACCATAAACGCCGCAGAAGGCGGCCGGCTGACGAATTGAGCCGCCCGTATCGGAACCGAACGCAACCGGCACAATTCCGGCCGCCACCGCCCCCGCCGAGCCGCCCGATGAGCCGCCCGGGACAAGTTGACCCCCGATCGGGTTTTTGACCGGTCCGAAGTACGAATTCTCGCTGGATGAACCCATTCCGAATTCATCCATGTTTGTCTTGCCGATAACCACGGCGTCAGCTTCAAGCAGTTTTTTGACACAGGTTGCATCGTACGGTGGAACAAAATTCTCAAGAATATGTGACCCGCAGGTTGTGGGATAGTCGGTATAGCAGATGTTGTCTTTGAGGGCGACCGGAACTCCGGCCAGCCTGCCCGGAGTTTTTCCAGCGGCCAATTTCCTGTCGATTGCTTCGGCCTGCTTTATTGCTTTTTCTTCGGCGATCGAGATAAATGCATTCAGTTTTTGCCCGGTGTCTCTGGCGGCGGAGATGGCGGCTCGGCAAATCTCGACGGCGCTGAAGTTCTTATTCTTCAGGCCTTCGGTGATTGCCGAGGCCGACAGCGTGGCATAATCATGCATCACAAGAACGGAAGATATTTGTCTATTTCATAATCGGTCACGTTCATGCGATAGGCGTCCCACTCGACTCTCTTATTGGCAACGAGAGCGTCAAAAATATGATCCCCGAGCGTCTCGCGGATCAGTTCGGAATTCTCCATTGCCCGGATGGCATTTTCCAGCGAGTCGGGCAGGGATTCGATGTTGAGCGACTCTCTTTTCTCCCGGTTCATCTCGAAGATATTCTCTTCAATGGCCGGCGGAAGCGGATATTTGTTTTTGATACCGGCCAGTCCCGAGGCCAGCAGTACGGCGAAGGCGAGATAGGGATTACAGGCCGGGTCGGGCGAACGCAGTTCGACGCGGGTGGACCTTTCGCGACCGGACTTGAACACAGGCACCCGGATCAGGCTCGAGCGGTTACGTGTGCCCCACGAGATGTAAACGGGCGCTTCATATCCGACGACAAGCCTCTTGTATGAATTGACCCACTGATTCATTACCAGCGTGCATTCGTTTATGTGCTTGAGAATTCCGGAGAGGAAGTTGCAGGCCAGTTTGGAGAGATTGTTGGACGCGCTTCTATCGAAAAAGAGATTCTTGTCGTTTTCAAAAATCGACATATGAGTATGCATACCGGAGCCGTTTTCCTCGAAAATGGGTTTGGGCATAAATGAGGCAAAGACCTCGTTCTGCATGGCGATTTCCTTGACGACGAATTTGTAAATCTGCACGAAATCGGCCATCACCAGCGCTTC
>CP070766.1:203940-207421 GCA_020345705.1 Candidatus Zixiibacteriota bacterium
GTCGAAGGCGAATTCGGTGGCGTCAGGATTCTTGCCTACGAACTGGATATATCCGTCCCTGACGAAAGGCGCCGTCGTCTTGATTTCACAACCGTTCTGTTCGGCGGCCTCCATAAAACCGATCTCTCCCGCGGCTTCGGAGAACTCGCGGGCGGTTGTGAACATTTCGTCCAGTGTTTCCTGCGAAGGTTCAACTTTCAGCAGAATATGAGCCGCCCGGCGTTTCTCGACCATTTCCGGCTTGTCGGACCCGCGCGGTGTTTCTTTCTCGGTCTTCGTTTCCAAGAGCTTGATTATGTGCCATCCGAATTGTGTCTTGACCGGCACGCTGATTTCATCGATTTCCAGCGCCCAGGTGGCGCTGTCAAACTCCGGAACCATCTGCTTTCGGCCAAACCATCCCAGGTCACCACCGTTGGAGGCGGACCCGTCGTCGGAATAGGCCTGGGCCAGTTCGGCGAAGTCAACTCCCGCAACTGCCGAGTCATATATGTCCTTGGCGCGATAGTACTCCCGATCCCAGTCATTCTGTGAGGGGGCTTTTTCGAACAGCACGATATCGGCTATGGCCCGTTCCACCAGTTTATAATCTTCTTTGTGTGTCTCGTAGTACTGCTCAATTTCCTCCTCGGGCGGCTTCGGTGTCACCTGCTCGAGGCTAAGGGACTGAATATTTATGAACCCGATTTTGATCTGCTCTTTTGACTCCAGGAATGCTTCCATCACTTCGGCCGGGGTAACCCGGATGGTGCTGACGATTTCGCTCTGCAGCTTATTTTTCTTGAGCTCCGGCTGCACGTAGGCCTCGAGCTGGGCCCAGAACGGGGCATTCTGCGGACTTACCATGGCGTTGACATATTTCTGGTGATCAAACTGGCCGTCCGTCATAAACTGCGGCGCCGACTGGACCTCCTTGGGCGGATAGAACTTCAGGTATTCATAAATTTCCTGATTGGTGACGGTGATATTCCGCTTTTCAATCTCCTTGGTGAGCAGAACCTCGGAAACCATCTCTCCCCAGGCCTGGTCCCGGAGGTCCTTCAATTTTTCGGGCTGAAGGTCTTCTTCGGTCTGCTCTTGCTGTTCGCGAATCAGGGAAGAGTAATACCTTTCGAATATTTTATATGATATTTCCTGGCCGTCTATGACGCCGATGGTATCATCGACTCGACGTGATCTCGTGATATCTGCCCCCCACTGCAGGACAATCATAGCGACGAAAAACAGCAGGACGATAATAATGATGGGGAAGATTAATCTTCTCAAAAACGCAAACATCTAATAAACTCCTTTATCCAATACGACCAAATTGACCCGTTAATATATGCCAATTTCACAAATCCGCAAGTCGGATATTACAGCTTATACAGCTCGTATACCAAATTGTTTTGACTTTGAACCATCGCGGACATAATTTGTTAAAGCATTAATTATGAATATCTTATCGACTGTCTGTAAGTGTTTGTTAGGCTTTCTGCTTCTCGGGGGGGCGGCCTCTTTCGCCGGAGAGCCGACCCAGCCGGTCAAGGGGCGGATCGACCTTTCCTCCACCTTCTGTGATTTCCGCCCGCGCCATTTTCACGGCGGGATTGACATCAGGACAAACGGAACCGAGGGCAGAAGTGTCTATTCCCCGGTTGACGGCTATGTCTGGAGAATCAGATATTCTTATGTCGGCTACGGCAAGGGCCTGTATCTGAAGGACCAGCGGGGCCAAATATATGTTTTTGGGCACCTTTCCAGGCTTTCCGATCATCTTGAAGATGTCGTGAAAGAAATGCAATACGGAAATGAGAGATATTATCTGGATGCCTATTTCAAGGCCGACTCAATTCCGGTCAGGCAGGGGGAATTGATAGCCTATTCCGGTCAGACCGGTTTTGGCGCCCCCCATCTTCATTTCGAAAAACGGACCCCCGACAACATGCCGCTCAACCCTCTGACAAACGGCTTCGCCGTCAAGGACGGCCTCGCGCCCGAAATCAAAGGGCTGGCTTTCATCTATCAGGACTCGAGTTCTCTGTTCCCGGATGGAACCCGCCGGCACTACCAGCCGGCAAGATACGATCAGTCGGCCCGGAGATATGTCCTCGATACGGCCATTTTTGCTCAGGCCCCGTTCGGTATCGCCGTAAAGTCATTTGATTACATCCGTCAGAACGGCCCGAGGCTGAATATATACAGGGCGAGCCTGTTTATTGATGACTATCTTTACTATGAGGTCGAATACGACACCTATGATTATGCCCAGACGGCGATGGTCGATCTGTCGTACGATTACCGGCTGGCCGCCCAGAAAGTTTGGCACTGGCATACGCTGTTTGAACCGGCCGGAAAAAAATTCGACGGCAGCAAATCGCTCTATGAAAAAGGCGGCATGTTCGCCGGCCGCACGCAGTACAGCTATGGTTTGCACGACGGGAGAATTGAGGTGTACGATGCCGCCGGAAATAAATCGGAGCTGTCTTTCAAATTTGTCTGGGCTCCGCCCGGCCGTCTTCTGGATATGGAAACGGTGCAGGATACCGTCTTCTATCTGAACATTAGGCCAGAAATGCGGTACATAGATATACAGAACATTGCCATATATACTATGGACAGACACGGCCGCTGGCAGGCCGTCCCCCGGGAAAATGTTGAGCAGTCGGGCGGAAGCCGTTACCGCGTGATGCTCACGGGGAAATCTGCAAAAGCCAAGGTCTTGAGAATCGACGCCATCGGCCGGTCGGGCTGGCGCAAAATCGATCGGTATGTCCTGCTCGACACCCAGGTCAGATCACGATACAAATTTGGCTATTCGCTCACCGGCGGCGGGATTCTTTTCGAAGCTAACGCTCAAAAAAAATACGCCCCGGCCCCGAGAGTCGATATTGTCTATGAGGACGGTTATATAAAATATCTGAATCTCGATCCCGTCGCCCCTGACCGGTACGCCGCCTATTATAGAAACAATCAGATCAAGTCCGGAATCATCAGGTTCGACTTCCATGACGGCCGGAGCGGTGAACTTCTGCGAAGTAAGGAAGTATCCCTGGCCGCGGCGGGGAACAATCCCGGCCAGAGAACGACACATCATGCAGCCGGATTTCAGGTATCATTTACCGATGGCTGTTTCTATTCACCGGCGTTGATGCAGATTGAACCGGTGAGGAAGGTTTACGGGATATCCGGAGACGTATTGGGGCGAGCCTATGCCGTCGGGCCGACGAGCGTCCCGCTGGCCCGGTCGATTACAGTCTCTTTCGATCTTGAGAATGAAACCGACGAAACCAGGCTCGGCCTGTACAGGTTGAATGACAAGAATAAGTGGAAGTGGGTTGATTCCGAAATCAGTCAGAGTGTGATTTCCGCCGAGTCGGATTTTATGGGGACTTTTGCCGTCATCGAGGATACTAAATCGCCGCGGGTGAAAAAAATATACCCGCCGAAGGGCAAAACGGTCAAAACCGCTCTGCCGAAGATAAGCTGCACCATTGAAGAC
>CP070766.1:207521-210139 GCA_020345705.1 Candidatus Zixiibacteriota bacterium
GTCGGCGTGAGAATAGGGAGGGATATGGAAAAGTGAGAGTCCAGATTCGCTTTTTTTGATAGCAATCAAAAACATTGGGAGACCCAAAATGAGAAAAATAATTACCTACGGCTTTGCCCTGCTTTTCATTCCGTTTCTGTTCGCGGGGGCAGGGGACCTTACAGGTGAGTATCAGCAAAATCTCATCGCTCAGATGCAGTATTTGAGGGGTGAGGGCCCGCTTCCGGCGTCGCTTCAGAATCTCACTTTGCCGCACTGCGGCACGCCGATAGCATTTGAGCTTTTTACCACCCGCGAAAACCTGACGGCGGCTTACGCCGATGCCAAAGCGCTTCTTCAGAGGCCATCGCTGACCCACTCGGTTGTTTCGCCGGATAGCCTGTTTCAAGTGCACTTCGATGCTGAAGGCACTAACGCAGTGTTCATGAGCTTTGTGGACACATTGCACGGGGGCAACGGTGTTCCGGATTTCGTCGACAAAATCGCCGAAATCGCCGATTCGGTGTGGCGGTTCGAAATTGACCATCTCGGTTTTGATGCGCCGCCGTCCGACGGCGTGGGCGGTGGTGACTCGCTGATGGATGTTTATATTCTCGATTTGGGAGGCGGTTACTACGGGTACACCGCTCCGGAAGAGGTCATTTCGAACCAGAGTATGACGTCATATATTGCCATTGATAACGATTTTGATATATGGCCCTATAATGAAAGTGATGAGCTGGATCGTCGTCTGGATGCGGGGCGGGTGACGCTGGCCCATGAATTCTTCCATACGATTCACTTCGCCTATGATTACACCGAGACAGGCCCGGACTATGCTCTGTACTGGTGGGAGATGTCGGCCACCTGGATGGAGGAAATGGCCTATGACGACATAAACGACTACTATTTCTACCTGTCGTACTTTTTCGACGAACTGTGGACAGGTCTGCAGAGCGTGTCCTTTGACAATTCGTTGCACCAGTACGGCGCGGCGGTCTTTCCTATATTTCTGACGGAAAAATTCGACACTTCAATCGTGAAAGACATCTGGCAAAGGTGCCGTGACTACGGTGTCGGCGAGCAATTCACGATGGCGGCCGATGATGCTATTTTCGAAATGAGCGGCGGATTATACGATCTCCAAGACGCTTTTCATGAGTTCGCCATATGGAACGTTTTCGGCGGTCAGGGAGCCATGTTTGCTCCGCCCGGATATTCATACTCCGAAGCGGAGCATTATCCCGAAATTCCCGAAGAGAATGTTCTTCAGTTCGTGCAGTATGAAAATCATCAGCTTATCTGGCCGGACTGGCCGGACAGCTTGCAGGACGGTACACTGCTCGAGGCCTTCAAGAAGAACATGCCGCAGAATCTGAGCGTTCATTACATTTCGATGGCCAACCTTGATGAGGCCACTGATAGCATCTATCTTTTCGGCGATGCCAATATAGACTGGAGCATCAGTTTTCTTGGAATCGGGCATATTATTAACGAGGTTGAGATAATGCAGACATTCACCGCCGCCGGAGGCGAGATTGTCGGTTTTGATATACCAGATAGCGGATATTTTGGAATCGCGGCTGTGCTGACGCCTGTGACGAATGAAATCGACGACTATCCGGCCAGGCACGGGTACAGCATCTTATTCAAAGATGCTCTCACCGGCGTGGAAGAGAATGATAATTCTTCGGTACTGCCTGACGGATTTGCGCTCTGGCAGAACCGGCCGAATCCGTTTAATGCCGGGACGGCCATCGAGTACTCTTTGCCCCGGCTATCTCATGTGACGATTGACGTATTCAATATTCTCGGGCGGAAAGTGAGCAGACTGGTCGATAGGAAGATGCCGGCCGGTCGTCATTCGGTCACCTGGGACGGTACGAATTTCGAAGGCGAGCCGGTGTCATCCGGAATCTATCTTTATCGTCTGAAGGCCGGCGATTATGTCAAGACGCGGAAGATGAATCTGCTTAAATGATTTTAGAATAACTTGCGGCATTATAGATAGATTAAGGTCTATTCACAAAAACCTAGGGAGTGGTTATGCGTTTAACGTCGCTTTTGTTTTCGCTGTCTCTGCAGTTCTGCCTGATGCTTGCCCTTCACGCGGCGGCACAGGAAAAGCCGGTCGTGGCGGCTCAGCAGCAGGCGGTCGTGACGGTCAAGCCGAATTTCCTGCCGCCGTCCGAGATTCTGGATTTTCTCGGCGTTCGTGACGTCGGAGGACGGGGCGTTCTGGAATGGAGAACCGCCGCCGGCAAACGCTTCGTCGAGGTGCGCAGCAACGATGCCGCCAACCTTCTGATTCTCACCGGGACATCGGCTGATATCAGGTTTGTCGAGCGATTGATTAAAGAGGCGGACGTCGCCCCGCGGCAGATTGAAATCGAGGTCAAAATAGTCGAGGTCAGCACGTCGAAGGCTCGCGACCTGGGGATTGACTGGGACCAGGTCGTGGAAAGGTCTCGACCGCGGGTGAGCTGGCGTTATGATCATGTAGAGCAGGATTATAGAATGGATGAGTACAGGAAATCCGTCACGCCCACCAGCGTTTCCCAGGTGGTCAATAGTAACGACAGGGAAGTAGAGCAGAGCACGGAGGATTTTGATTTTACAACAAGCTTGTACATATCGGA
>CP070766.1:210239-212996 GCA_020345705.1 Candidatus Zixiibacteriota bacterium
ATGCCAATCCCTGCGGTGCAGCGGCTGGGAAGACAATCGCTGATGCCTACCGAGACGCCCTGGCATCGGACCCTCTGTCGGCCTTTGGATCGATCATCGGGCTGAACAAGCTCGTCGATATGGATGCCGCCCGGCTGATACATGAGACCCATTTTGTGGAATGTGTTCTTGCCCCCGGGTATGACGATGAGGCTCTAGCGCTGATGAAAAAGAAGAAGAACCGGCGCCTTCTGGCTCTTCCGGAAATCGCGCATGGCCGGCCCCGGGGCGAGATGGTCTATAAGTACGTCAGGGGCGGTGTCCTGTTCCAGAGCGCCGATGATATCGAAACACTCGAGTCATCGCTCCAGACAGTCACCAAGCGAAAAGCGACTGAAGAAGAACTCAAGTCGCTTCTTTTCGCCTGGAAGATTGTCAAACATACCAGGTCCAACGCCATTGTCATTGCCAGAGGACCGGCCACGGTCGGTATCGGAATGGGTCAGACCTCAAGGGTTGATTCTTCGGCGCTTGCCGTCAAACGTGCCGGGGATCGTGCTAAAGGGGCCGTGCTGGCTTCCGATGCATTTTTCCCGATGCCTGACGGAATCGAAGTTGCGACCGATGCCGGCGTCACGGCGATTATTCAGCCCGGCGGTTCGAAGGGCGATCCGCAAGCCATTGAGGCGGCTGATAAGGCCAGGGCTGCAATGGTTTTCACAAGTATAAGGCATTTCAAGCATTAACCGGCTTTTTTGCTAAGATTATCCTTGCATGTATTGTCAACTGTGCGTAAATTTGGTATTGAAGGCTTGAAGTGTGGAAAGGACGTCTCGTGGGTAACCGAGTTCTTGAAATAGTCGTCTTCCTGATGACACATATCAAAGACCATCAGGGTCAGCTTGAAAATATTGATGACATCTCGTCCTACCTGAAAAGTAACGGTTTCACCGACAACGAGATTAGTTCGGCATACTCGTGGGTGCTGGATCAGATGCAACCCGGATCGGAATTTCTGCCGACTGAAACCCAGGCTGATTTTTCCTTCAGGATTCTGAGCGAGCCGGAACGCCGCAACTTTTCCCCGGATGCCATGGGTTACCTTTTGCAGTTGAGGCATCTCGGCCTTCTGAGCGATTCGCAAATTGAGCTGATTCTGGAAAGAGGAACTCTTGTGGGGCCTTCACCGGTTGACCTGGAACAGATGAAACTTGTGGTGGGGGCGCTTCTCTTTCGCGAGCCCGAATATAACGATATGGGCAAGTCGCAGGTGTTTCTCTTGCCCGATGACGAAGGCCTGGTGAACTAGCAGCCCCACCTATCCGTAGATATATCTTAATGTCTCTGAAGAACAGGAAAATAATTGTCGGTATCACCGGTGGCATTGCTGCGTACAAGACACCCGGGTTGATAAGACTACTAAAGAAGGATGGGGCTGAAGTCCAGGCGGTAATGACCGACGCCGCCACTAAGTTCATCACGGAGCTGACAATTGAAACCGTTTCCCAGCGTCCGGTCGCCAGGGAGATGTTTCCCAAAACCAGATATGTGGCAACTCATCATATTGATCTGGCTGAATGGGCAGATATCTTTGTCGTCGCCCCGGCGACGGCCAATTTTGTAGGGAAAATCGCTTCCGGTATTTGCGATGATCTGTTGACGACTGTCATCTGCGCCACCAAGTCACCGGTGATGATTTCGCCGTCGATGAACAGCAACATGTATCTCAACCCGATTACTCAGAATAATCTCAAGAAGCTCAAGTCGCTCGGATATATCATCCTTGATCCCAACGTCGGTGAGATGGCCTGCGAAACATACGGTCCCGGGCGGATGCCGGAACCGCACGAAATCCATCAATTCGTCCGGCAGTTCTTCGAAAAAAAAAAGTCTCTAAGTAAGAAGAAAGTTCTTGTCACGGCCGGCCCCTGCCGCGAACCGATTGACCCGGTCCGCTTTATCTCCAATCGCTCCTCTGGCAAGATGGGCTTTGCCTTGGCCCTGGCCGCCCATAACGCCGGGGCCGAGGTGACGTTGATTTCAGGCCCGACCAGCCTTGCGCCCGAGCCCGGAATAGAGCTGATTAATGTCGAGACGACCGAACAAATGCACAAGGCCGTCCAACGCGAGTTCAAGAAAAGCCACATATTAATAATGGCGGCGGCTCCGGCGGACTTCAAAGCAGGCAAAATTGCCGGAGAAAAAATCAAAAAGGCGCAAAGAAAATCCTTGAGTTTAAGTCTTTCAACCACCATAGATATACTGGAAGGATTGAAGAAAACGAAGAAGAAGGGTCAGGTCGTGGTCGGCTTCGCTCTCGAAACGGACAACGCGCTGAAAAACGCCAGGGCGAAGCTGAAGAGCAAGGATCTTGACCTCATTATCGTCAACAGCCTGAAGGATGGGGCGCCGTTTGATAGCGACAGCAATAAAGTCACCCTGGTCGGCAGGACGGGCAGGGCGGAGTCGTTACCGCAGATGTCAAAAAGGGAACTGGCTGAAATAATTGTCACGAAAATCAGCAAGTTGAAATAATATGGTCAGTTGGAAAGGCAGACTGGATTCCAAAACATCGGCGCTTCTCGCGAAGGCCGCAAAGAGCCAGCTTCAGTTCGGTCTCGGGGAGATGGTCATCAGCCGCAAGGGCGTTGAGAAAAAGAAAAAGGAACTGGTCCTTTCGGGTCGCAAGAAGAAACGCGCATCTCATTTCAAATCGCTTGCGAGTCATGAGAAAGCTATCTGCAACTGCCGGAATTGCTCTCTCGGGGCGACACGGAC
>CP070766.1:213096-220739 GCA_020345705.1 Candidatus Zixiibacteriota bacterium
GACCTTTTCGCAGTCGCCGCAGGCGGTACATTTCTCATTTATATAGCGGGGCTTGAGCGTGATCTTTACCTCGTAGTCACCGGGATTGCCTGAGATGCCTTCAATCTCCGCCAGAGTCAGAACTCTGATATTGGGATTCAGCCTGATTCGCTTGAGATTGATTTCAATACCGCAGGTGGGCGGGCACAGTTTCGGAAAATACTGATGAGAGGCCGCGACCCTTCCGCCCAGGGAAGGCTGCTTTTCGACAATAATCGCGGTTTTTCCAACCTCGGCCGTTTCAATTGCGGTAGTCATTCCGGCGACTCCACCGCCGACAATCAGGGTGTCGGCCTGTATCTGGTCATCGGCCGGTTCGAATTCAGCCATTTTGAACTCCTCGAAAGCTTAGCCGAAGCTTATGTGGGCTAACGGCTTTCTGCATAAAATGCAGACCTGCTTGTTAAATTTTTCACAAGCCTGCATATATTAATACAACTATTTCTCTTCTAACTCCATTTAAAATCGCTAATTAATGGTGTCATCCACGATTTGTCAAGTGATAAAGTTAACGCGAGTTTTTTATGCAGATTCACCGAAGCTCATCCGGACAGATCAGCTTTCCGGCAAATAGGCCGCCCGCGAAATTGGGCCAAATAAAAAGGAGGATGGCTGTTGCCATCCCCCTGGCTTTCGATTGCTCGGTTATGGGCAGATTGGTTCCGGGCCGTTGGCGTACAGGTATTTTATGATGTACCCGGCATCGAGAATGTTAATGCGAGCGTTGCCGTCGACGTCGGAGACCTCGTCGGAAGGAAACGGCGCCGGTCCGTCTTTATATAGGTAGTTTATGATATATATGACGTCGATAAGCTGAATTGAACCGTTGTGATCAGAGTCGCCCAGGATTGGCGGATCGTTGGCGACGCTCAACTCGACAGATACATGCAGGCCGGGATCCGTCTGTGGGCAGGGGAAGAATGGGTCTGATGCGCAAACCTCAAGAGTGAAAGTCGCCCCAATATCCTCGCAGACCGGGGCAAAGCTCCACTCGCCTGTTGTCGGATTAATCGTACCGGGACCAGACAGGATTTCGTACGTAATCTGATCAGGAAATTCATTTTGATCAACGGCGTTGAAGTCATAGTGAAATCCACTGAAGTAGTCGTTATTCAGGACGGACGGACAGGAATCGAAAGCGGGCGGGAGGTTATTCCCCGACACCAGGTTAATTGTCACGTATTCGCCGAGATAACCGCCGGCCTCCGCTCGAGTCAGTTGGGGCCGGTCACCATCGTAGCTGATCTCGCCCAGCTCAACGTGACCCGTGTCAATCGCTAAAATGAGCGTATCCTGAAAATAGGCCGGATAACCCAGGATCAGGACTCTTAAGGTATCATCCTCGTAAACGGCGAACGGATTCATATGCTCAATTGAGGAGTCGAAGCTGACTTCATGTGATGCCAGACCCGGTGCATAGTATATAAGCTGCAGAGCGCCGACCGGCTGCTCAAAATCGGAGCTGACGTTAATGGTGCTGTCAGTTTCGGTTAACGTCAGCAGACCCTCAAAACTTCCGGGGAAATCATCAGAGTAATCGACATAGGGCAGCAACTGACCGTCGATGATGCGGAGTAGATAGGTGTAGTCTTCCAACGTCAATAGTCTGGAATCTCCGTTTATATCCGACGCGGCTAACTGCGAAAGAAGATCTACATAAAAGACAGAAATCCCCTCGATGAAATAATTGACGTAAGTGACCGCATCCGCAAACTCATTTCCGATTCCATTTTGGTTCAGATCGCCTCTGTCGTACATGTCGATAGAACGATATATAATCACTCTCTCGCCAAAGTACCCGGCGGGCGAAAGCTTGGTCACATAGGGTTTCTCGCCTGTGTAAGAAATCTTCAGAATATCGCCATACCCCGGATCGATTCTTCCGGTTGCACTGCCGGTTGCCGGATTCTTGTGAACAAGGACCTTCAACGTATCATCAATGTACGTATCAATGAAGGTCATTTCCGCGGCGCGTGGAAGCAGTTCAATACTGTACGAGGCGATATCCTCCGCCCATAAAGTCACGTACACGACTCCGAGCGTATCTTCGTTGTAAAGACCGATCGTCAGGTTCCCGACGGAATCGGCATCATCACGAAGCGCCCAGATGGTGTCCCTGATCGGCAGTTCAGGCTCCATCTCGCCCTCGATAATCCGCATCATGTAGGTGTAGTCCTCGGTCGTCACGGTTCTCCGGTCGCCGTTAATGTCGGTCGCGTTAACCTGAGAATCGACGGCTGTTTCAAACGCGGCCGGACCGTTCATGAAGTAATCGGTGAAGACGTTCCAGTCTCCGATTTCGTACGAAATTCCGTTGAGATTGACGTCGCCTCGAAGGTCATTCAGGGTATCGCATTCAATATCAATAAAGCCGTTGTAGAAGTCGACGAGTCGAATCGGCGCTGTTTCCCCTGTTGCAAGACATGAATTGGGAGTGCCATACATGCCGGGAAGACCATAGTCGTAGGACGTAAGCTCATAGAAGTAATCTTTGTACTCTTCGAGCACGCGGTTTGATACGGCCGTCTCCGGACTCGCCTGATCACCAAATACTAACATGTTGTCACCA
This sequence comes from Candidatus Zixiibacteriota bacterium, assembly GCA_020345705.1. Classification (GTDB taxonomy): domain Bacteria; phylum Zixibacteria; class MSB-5A5; order GN15; family PGXB01. The sequence goes on from CP070766.1 coordinate 215,705, forward strand.
CAGCTGAACCAGAAGAAGCGGATTGGTACCAGATTACAGGCAAAATAGACGTTGCCGGTGACATGAAAATCGACGTTGAACAGCACGGTACTGTCCACAACCGAAAACTCCAGCGGGTGATGAGCATCACCGGCTATCTCAGCGATACCGATGACCTGGCAGTAGTGTATCACGGAGGGCGGATAGTGCGGATCGTATACGGGGTAGGTAAAAGAATCGACCCGATAGTGGAAATACTCCCACTCGTAACTTCCCGGAATTTCGAATAACTCGCCCGGCGTGACGTCAAGGAGGCTTGTGACTCTGGCGTCGTACTTGAAGGTCAGGTCAAAACCGTACATCCGGTGATTGCCTTTTGCCTTAAAGACAGGAATACTTATGTCGCCCCACCGGGGAGCGTTCGCGTAGTCGCCTACCTCGATACGGAACAGATCCGGACCGGCCGTGACGGTCAGGTCAACATATTCGGCCCAGAAACCTGCCGCGGAGGCATAGGCAAATACCGGTTTGCTTCCGGTATAATGAATCTCCAGCAGATCGCCGTATCCCGGCGCTATAAAACCGGCAGAGTCGAACTGCGGCCAGTGAATCAGAATTTTCAGGGAATCAGCATACATATCATATCCGACAGCCATGTTCTGAAGGGCGGGGAATATCTCTATCTCGTAGTCATCCGGGGACTGAAGGTCCGGAGCATAGAAACAAAAATGCAGTGCCCCGAGCGTATCGTCAGATTGATACCGGATGAGAATGGAACTGTCGGTGTTGATTATAAACAGCTCGGCCGCCAGAGTGTCGGTCGGGCCCTTCGCCGGGGAAGGAAAGGGCAAAAAATCGCCCTTTATTATCCTGGCCAGATAAACGAGGTCCTGCAAGGTCAGTTTGATCGTGTCAGCGTTTATATCGGAAGCAGCCGTTTGTGTTTCGACGTTGATTATGAAAGCAGAGAGGCCGTAAAGGAAGTAATTTGTGAAAACAACGTAATCGGCGATTTCGTTGGCGATGCCGTTGAGATTGATATCACCGCGATAGTCAATCGGTTCCTCTTCCAGGATATACATGCCGCCGTTATGATAGTTGGCGAATCTTGCAGGATTTTCCAAATTAGCCGGATTAAGGCACAAGTCCGGAGCGCCATAATAGCCGGGCAAGCCGGCGGCGGTATCGGTGATATCGGCACCTTCATGGCCATACACCCTGTCGGAAATGGCCGTTACTATTGTGCCTGATGAATCCTCGAGCGCAATTGCGTTGTCTCCGCAATCAACCCAGAAGAACCAGATGGGAACAAATGTGCCTAGTAATGTTCTATCGCTGCTGACTAAAAAATCGACGTAAAATAGGAGTGTTCCATCGGCAACAACCTGAGGTGGATTTGGAATTCCGTCGTTAACGTCGGCGACTCCGATTATCTTAAGCATTCCTGAGGGGCAGTTGCCGTCACAGTCGCCCGGAGGACCATAGCGAAAATTGAAATATTCCCAGTTGTAGGGATCTTCTAGAATCCCGCCCGGCACGACCGTAGTCGCAGTTAGGGCACTGGCATCGTAGCCGATCAGCATGTCGAAGCCGGCCATAATCTCAGAGCCTTGAGCTTTGACCACCGGTATGGTAGTATCGTGTCCCAACATGACATCCTGACGGACGCCCATCTCGATGCTGAACGGAACCGGACCGGTCGTGACGGTCAGGTCAACATATTCGGCCCAGCGGCCTGCAGCCGAGGCATACGCGAAAACCGGTCTGCTTCCAGTATAATGAATCTCCAGAAGATCGCCGGAACCGGGCGCGATGAAAGAAGCGGAGTCAAATCCGTGCGGCTGAATCAGGATTTTCAATGAGTCTGAATGGGTGGCATATCCCACGTCCATGCCTTCCAGGGCGGGGAAAGTCACAATCTCGTAGTCATCGTAGGATTGAAGATCGGGGGCATAGAAGCAGAAATGCATCACCGCAAGCGTATCCTCGGATTGATACCGGATGAGAATGGAACTGTCGGTGTCGATTATAAACAGCTCCGCCGTCAGAGTGTCGGTCGGGCCCTTCGCTGGCGAGGGGTAGGGCACAAAATCACCCGTTATTACTCTGATCAGGTACATGTAGTCCTGCAGCGTCAGAGGAATCTCATCGGCATTTACGTCGGTAGCGGCTATTTGTGCCTCGATGTTGAGTGTGAAAGCGGACAGTCCGTAGAGGAAGTAGTTCGTGAAAACGATGTAATCGGCGATTTCGTAAGCGACACCGTTGAGATTGATATCACCGCGATAACCGATTATGGAGTCGCAGAGGATGTCAATACCGCCATTGGCATAATCGGCAAACCTCACGGGACTGCCGAGGGTCCCGCCTTCAAGGCACTCATCAGGAGCGCCGGAAAAGGTCGGGAAACCGGCGGCTGTGTCAGTGATGTTCCAGCCGTCGAAATCGTAAACTTCCTTTGAGACGGCGGTATATGTGCCGGTTGGATCTTCATATGCGATCGCATTGTCACCGCAGTCCGTCCACAGAAACCGCAACGGCAGAAACGTGCACTCGTATATGTGTGACTGGGTGACTACAAATCTCAGGCTGAACATCTCGAGGCCGTCCGCAATCGGCTGAGGCGGATTTGGCGCCCCATTGTCTACGTCAGCGACACCGACAATCCGGACCAGCCCTGACGGGCAGGTGCTGTCGCAGTCAACGGGCGGCCCTATACGATACGTGAAGTATTCCCATTGATACGGCTCATCAAAGAGCTCGCCCTCGTCGGCTGCCAGGAGCGTGAGGGCCTCGGTGTTATAACCGATTAGAAAATCAAAGCCGGTCATTGTTTCCGAACCCCAGGCTTTTGCTATCGGCACCGAGATCGTCTGTCCCAGTTCGACGTTGTGAAGTTTTCCGATTTCGATTCGGAACGGAGTCGGCTCGCCATCTTGAGACCAAGCCGGCTGCGAGCCTGCTATCGCCAGAAGTGAGGCGGCGACGACAAGCACTGCGAGATACCTCGCAGATTTGAAGCGGGTGGACATACACACCTCCGTTGTTAAGGTATCGGCTTCAATCCCTTAACATTCATTCAGATTCCGCCCCCCGGCTCGTATCATAAAAAGGGACATCTTGTGAATCTATACTGCAAGAACTTCTATGTATAAGATATAAATAACTCTGCATTTGTCAAGCCTTACTTGCTGTCATTCAAAGCAACCTGGTTGCGGTCCCCCTCTGTACAGGTAGTTGATCAGGTAGGTAGCGTCCAGGAGACTGATAGATCCGTCACAATCCGTATCCGCCTGGTCCGGCTTCGGCGGAGAGGGGCCATTCCTGTATAAATAGTCTATCACGTACGTGACGTCAATAAGATTGACATGGAAATCGTTGTTACTATCGCCGCATATACCACTACCCGAATATAGAACCGTCACCGAGCCATGTCGGAACCTTATAACCGACGTATCCGATTGACAGGAATAAAGTAATGTATCGCAACACCAGAAGGAGTCGACCGAATCGATTGGCCCTTCAGCCACTTCAGTATAGAAATAGCAGGTCTCACCGACAAGAGGAACCCAGACGTCACAAACAAACCAGGATGTGTCAATTTCGATGTTGAATCCATTACTGTCGCAACAGCCGATCAGATCTCCTGTCTCATCATAGAATACGCTTTGCTGACACCATGGTTCATGTACCCACCAAATAATGACCGTTCGATCCTGAACCGTGTCAGAAATATCGTTGACATCCGCGAGCAGTTTGATGAGGGGGTAGTCACCAAACTGGGGACAACCTATACCCGGAGTGTAGTATGGTGGCCACGTTGTATCTGCTCTTCCGGTAACCATCAAGAAGTGAGGATATCCGGAAACCGGGCGGGCTGAGATGAATTCCCATCCGGAGCATAGCGTTCCGGTGGTGTCGAAAATCCCGGCTAAATACTCTGAGCTGTCGACAACAGCCCGGTCGTATTCGAAGGACGGGTCAGCAATGACTGAATCGGTAACGTCAGCGGAATCGATGCAAAGCTCACCTGACCAGAGCGTACATTTCCAGTAGGTTGTGTTGAAAGCCGTATCAAGTCTGGTTTGAAACTCCAGTAACTCCGGATGACTGATAACCAGAAGAAAGTCAAAACCAGCCACGGAGTCGAAATAATTAGTTAAATAGACCGAAATAGGGAAATCTTGCTGTCCCGGCCGGGCCGTCTCATCGTAAATTCTTGGCTCCAAACGCGGCACGAAGGCCGGACCCGAATCGACCAAGGCGGGCAGAAATGTGAGAATGAGGGCGGCAAACCGGATTGACCTACGGCAAAGGATTGAGAAGGGCATAAGTCCGTCCCTCGATTTAATCTGTTGACTATGCTTAATCCTTTAACGGTAGGACTCTATATTGCCTCTCGAAAGCAGATTACCTGCAAGCTATAGTTTACTCAATAATCCCTATTTTGTCAAGGGAAAAATTGGCTTATTGGCAAATCAGTTCCGGGCCTTCTTTATAGAGATAATTGACCAGGTAAGTCACATCAAGGAGGTTAATTTCGCCGCTACCGTCGGCATCGGCCGATTCGGAGGGAGATGGGGGCGGGCCGCTCTTATAGAGGAAGTTTATGATATGGCCCACGTCAAGGATGTTTACTTTCATATCCAGATTGGGGTCGCCGCAAAGGTATGCCCGGACAATGAACGACACGGTATCTGCGTTGCAGTAATCCCTTGCCGCCACAGTCAGCGATCCGAAATAAATCGTGTAGGGGGCGATTCCCTTGACCGAGTCGTTCACGATTGAACACCAGTACGGATATTCGATGTATGTAATCGTATGAACGCTGTCATCAAGGTCAATAATGCTCGGATAATACTCAAATTCGTGAGAAAACTGCACCATGGCCGTGTCACACTCGGAAACAATTACCGGCGCCATATTGGAGTGATCAATAACCAGCGTCACTTCCAGGGTATCCGTCAACTCGCCGTCCGAGGCGATGACGGTGAAGGAAGTATCGACGTCATCACAGTCGGCATAACCATAGATGGTATCGCCGATGATGCTGCAC
>CP070766.1:220839-223344 GCA_020345705.1 Candidatus Zixiibacteriota bacterium
CAGGGTTTTGCCTATGGCTTCCGACCGTACACATCCGGCGGCATCGGCGCAATCGTCGATTTTGGCGGGAATGACACTTATGTTTCCGACATATACGGTCAGGGTTCGAGTTACTGGTGGTCGCTTGGGGTCCTCTTTGATGATGGCGGCAGCGATCAGTACATTTCGTACCAATATGCCCAGGGAGCGGGAATACATATGTCGCTTGGACTCCTGCTTGATCAGGATGGGGATGATTTTTATCGAGGTAAAGGCTTGATGCAGGGTTGCGGGCATGATTACGGCTGCGGGATGATTGTGGATCGTCACGGCAATGATATTTACAAGGCCTATGATCTGTCGCAGGCGGCCGGATCGGCCAACGGCATCGGTATTCTGATAGATGACCGCGGCGATGATGCCTACTTCGTCATGCGGGCGCAGAATACTCAGGGTTACGGCAATCCGCGACGTGATTTCGGCTCCATCGGGATGTTTATGGATCTGGAAGGAGAAGATCGATACGTCGGCAACGGCGCTGATAAGAGCATCTGGAAAACAGATTCCAGGTGGGGCGGCGGTATGGATATTGATTTTGTCCCGTCGGACACCGCCGTCGAGACGGCATCGAGCGATTCGCAGGCCGTTGAAATCCCGCCGGTTTCCAATATCGAAGAAAAGATTGATAAGCTTTTCGTGATAGCTTCTTCCGGGGAGTTGAAATATCGTGGCATGGTCGAGCCGGCTATTGATTCCATCGCCGCCATGGGGGCCGCGGCAGTCCCGAGACTGGTGGAAAAATATGACACAAAAGTGGCCCGGGAGAACCATACCATTAACCGGATACTGGTCAAAATCGGCAAGGAGGCAACTCCCTATCTGGTCGAATCTCTGAGACTAAATAATCCTGAGCAGGTCAGCCGGATTTGCCGTTCACTTGGTGAAATAAAAGACTCTGCTGCGGTTGACGGCCTCGTGGCGGTTACTGCTAATTCCGACTGGCGCGTTCGTTCCAACGCCTGTGGCGCTCTCGGCAAGATCGGCGACCAGTGCGCCGGTGAAGCGGTCGCGGCACGCCTTTCGGACACGGTGGAGGTTGTCCGGAAATCCGCGGCGGTTGCGTGCGGCGCCCTTTTGGTTGAGGAAGCCGTTCCTGGTCTGGTGCATATGCTTGGTGACGATTTTTACGGCGCGGCCCTGTGCGCATCGGAAGCCCTGGTGAAATTCGGCGAGAAGGTGATCCACGTGCTGGCCGATTCCCTGGATTCAAGAAATCCGATGGTCGGTAACCTCGGCTGCACCACGCTGGGAATGATCGGCGGGATATCCGCCGCCGCCGCCGTTGCCTCCCAGTTGACTTCGGAATCTCCGGTCAGGCGCGCTCTAGCCGTGGAAGGAATCCTGCTCAGCAATTCCTCCGTGGCCTGCGGTTATGTGGAATTAATAAATGAAACCGAAGAAGATCCTACCGTCCGATTTTATATAGAAAAGGTACTGGAAAAGTATGCTCCATGATAAATTAAACCGGTTGTCAGGACATAGCGCCGCTTTCAGGGAAAATTCGCACGAGAGCGAAGAACCCGAGCGCTATCGAACAATCGCGGACCTTCTCAAGGGAGAGCTCCGCTCCTCGGCAGCCGGGAGCTTCGTCAAAATCGTGACTGATTTTGATAAAACATATTCGCACGGAGGGGCGGCTATCGGTGAACTGGGGAATAGAATCCCGATTAAGAAAATCTATTTCCATGGAATCGACGATGACTGTGTGGTGGATTCTCGGTCCCTGCTCTTCTTTGACATAGAGACGACCGGCCTCGGCGGCGCCGGGACGGTGCTGTTCCTTGCCGGATTTGGTTCGATAGTTGAGGGCGATTTCCAGGTCAGGCAGTATTTCCTTCCGGACTATCCCGACGAGGCGGCCATGCTGGAGGCTGTCCGCGAAGAAATAAAAGAAGACACAATTATTGTCAGTTACAATGGCAAATCATTCGATTGGCCGATTCTCACAGACCGCATGATACTTCATCGCGTGGAAAGAAATCTTGAATGTGCCGGTCATATTGACCTGTTGTATTCTGTGAGAAGACTGTTTCGCCGGCGTCTTCAGGATTGTACTCTTACCAACGTGGAAAAGCACGTTCTTGATTTTCACAGATATGATGATATCCCCGGATATCTGGTACCGTCAATATACTTCAACTGGCTGTCGACGTCCGACCCGGAAGGACTCGCCGGGGTGGTGAAACATAATCTTAATGATATTGTCTCACTTTATTTCATTCTCCATCGCCTGGCAGGCGTCCAGGAGAACCCTCCGGAGACTATCAGCGAGCCTGATGACGTCTTATCACTGGCAAGGATACTGGAAAAAAGACGGGAGCATGAGGACATTTGCAGGATGCTGGAAGATCTTGACAAGGTCTCGGGAGCTTATGGGCGATCTGACATTATGTACCTTCAGTCTCTGGCTTACAGGAGGAGCGGGAAAATAGTCGAAGCCGTTCGGCTATGGGATAGAATCGCCGC
>CP070766.1:223444-235530 GCA_020345705.1 Candidatus Zixiibacteriota bacterium
GGCTTGAAATCTATGACATGGTTAATGACGATTTTTCGCAAAAATCGTCACCTTTTCAGTTTCGGACTGGTCATTAGCCTTTTCGTTTCCTTAAATATTTCTCCCGACCGTGTTCGGCCCCTGCTGGCTAATGTCTCATCGACTCTTTTCTTCCGCCCCTTTTTCGAGTTAAAAGCATACCTGCTTGATCTGCAACATGTTGCCGGGGAAAACCGGCGGCTCAGGAGCACGGTGGCCGAGTTTACCCTGCAGTTAAGTGCCCTGTCGGAAGCCAAGCGTGAGAATGAGCGGCTGCGGGAGTTTCTCGGCTTTAATCCGCCCGAGAATTTCAGGGTCGTTCCGGTTAAAATTGTCTCCCTGACCCAGGATGTTTATCCGGTTGCGGCGCTGGTCAACAAGGGGCGCAAGGACTCCGTTTCCATCGATCAGCCTGTAATCAATAGTTTCGGTCTGGTCGGAAAGGTGACGGAGATTATGCCGGATTTTGCGACGGTGGCCCTGCTGACCGATCCGTCAAACGCCGTTTCGGGCCGGCTGGCCGAGAGCCGCCAGATAGGTATTGTCAGGTTTTCCGCGGATGACGGGATGTACCTGGATAATCTGCCAGCCGACGCCGACGCCGAACCGGGTGACTTGGTCATAACATCGGGGCTCGGGGGGATTTATCCGGCCGGCTTGTCGGTGGCGATAGTCGATTCGGCCATGGCCCGCAAGGGGGAGATTCTGAAAAAGGTGTGGTTGAAGCCGACCGTCAATTTCTTTGAAATTGACGAGCTGTATGTTCTGGTAAGTGAGACAAAATGAAGCTGATTCCGTACATTTTGTATCTGTACATTTTAGCTCTGCATGAGACGATTCTTTCCGATCTGGTGAGCATCTACGGTGCGGCTATTGATCTGGTGGTGCTGATGGTTGTTCTGGTTGCCTTGTACAAGAGCGAGCTGACCACCCTCTGGTTTGCCGCCTGCGCCGCCGTCATTGTCGGAACCGTGCGCCCCGACATGATGACGTGGCAGATGTTGACGCTGGTTGTGCCGGCTCTGGTCGTCAGTCGTGTCAGCGCCAGGGTGAATCTTGAATCACTGAGCTCCAGGCTTCTCATCCTGGGTGGTTTTCTGCTGATACATGAATCAGTAATCTCATTTCTGTTAAGCTATGACGGACCGTTGTTCGTGATTTATAGACTGATTTTGCCGAGCATGGTTTACTCGCTGCTTGTCGGCTGGATTTTCTTTCTGATAATAGACGGTCGTATGACTTGGCAGAAAGTAAAAGCACTATTTTAAAATGAGCCGTTTTTTTATCGCCAAAGACCTGCGAGTCCGAATCGCAGGAGCGGTTATAGCCCTGGCCCTTTTGACCATCATCGTCGGTCTGGCATATCACCAGCTTCTGCGGCACCGGTTCTTTCTCGAGCAGTCGGAGAGCAATCGTATCAGGGTTCAGCCGGTTATCCCCAAGAGGGGTCTCATCTATGACCGCAACATGAAGGTCATTGCCGACAACCGGCTTTCTTTTACCGTGTCGATCGTCCCCTTTGAGAGGGTTAAGAACGTGACCATACCCAAGCTCTCTGAGTTGCTGGCTATGGATTCGCTATCGATCGAGAAGCGCGCCCGGGCCAACTTCGTCAGCAGGTACATCCCTTCTCCCATTAAAAGGGGTCTGGGAATCGACATCATATCCGTTCTGGAAGAGCGGGGCAGGTATTATCCCGGAATTTCCTACAGCGCCGAGTCGGTCAGGAACTACCCCAAGGATATATCAGCCGGGACGTTCGTCGGGTACGTCGGCGAAGTGTCCGCCGAGGAAATCGAGTCGGAATCGGAAAGCGACTATCGTATGGGCAGTCTGGTCGGGAAGAAGGGCATCGAGAAAACCTATGACAGGGTATTGCGCGGCCTTGAGGGGACTGAGTTTATAGAAGTTTCGGCCAAGGGTCAGATAGTCGGGGCATACAAGGACAAGCATGAAATCCCCGCCGTACCCGGGAGCGATCTGGTTCTTACCATTGACAAAGACCTGCAGCAATTCATCCACACCAGCTTTGACAGCGTCCGGTGTTGCGGCGCCGTCGTCGCAATGGATCCCAATACCGGCGGCCTGCTGGGCCTGGCTTCGTTCCCCGATTTTGATCCCAATATTTTCTCGGGTGTGATCCTGCCGGAAATCTGGGATTCAATAATATCCGACACCAACCACCCTCTGTTGAACCGTCCGCTGGCCGGGTTGTATCCTCCCGGTTCGACGACGAAGATCATTACGGCCGGAGCTGCGCTGGAGCTCGGCCTTGTCACCGATAATTATCTGTTGAAGCCGTGCTTCGGGGGCATGCAGTTTGGAAACAGGTATTTCAGGTGTTGGGACGCCGGTGGCCACGGGAAGCTGAATACTTATAACGCCATCGAGCAGTCGTGCGATGTCTATTTCTATCAGCTGGGGCAGTTGATGGGCGTTGATAGGTGGGCCGAGTATGCCGAAAAATGCGGTTTCGGACTGAAAACCGGTATGGATGTTCCGGATGAAAAAGCCGGAATTGTCCCCAATTCCAAGTATTATAATGAACTGTACGGTGCAGGAAAGTGGTCGCGCTACCTGGTGCTTAATCTGGCTATCGGGCAGGGTGAGTTTCTCATTACGCCTCTTCAGCTGGCCCAGTTTTACTGCGGACTGGCCACTGACGGCGTCGTTTACAGGCCGCATCTTCTTAAAGAGATAGTATATCCTGACGGCGCAATCCTTCGCAGCGAGCCGGTCGTATCATTTAATCTTCCCTTTTCGCGGGAGACAATAAGAACCCTTAATGAGTCGCTCGGCCTGGTAGTCCAGGGCGAGCATGGCACCGCCAGGGGCTTAAGAAATAATGAATATAACATTTCGGGAAAGACCGGCACGGCCCAGAATCCTCACGGGGAGGACCATTCCTGGTTTGCGGCTTTCGCGCCATCCGAGTCACCTCGAATTGTGGTGGTTGCCCTCGTCGAAAATGCCGGGCACGGTTCGGAAGTGGCCGCGCCTCTGGTGGGAAAGATTATTCGGCGTTATCTGACCCGGGATTCGACGGCGCTGGCCGTTTATAATAATTGAAAGGCGGTCCCGATATGTCACTGGAATACAGACATATTGACTGGCGGTTGGTTGGAGCAGCCCTGCTGCTCTCGGTGATAGGCATCATACTTATTTACTCGGCGCAGTTTGACGCGGCAACGGGATCGTCTCTTGATTTCTACCTCAAGCAAATCATATGGCTGGCGATAGCCTTGTTTATTTTTGCCGTTTTGATTCACCTGCCCCTGCGGGTGATAGATTTCCTGTCCTATCTTATTTATGCGACCGGGCTGGGTTTACTTTTTCTGGTGCTTTTTATCGGCCAGGCCAAATATGGTGCGGCCCGTTGGTTTTCGGTCGGCCCCATAAATGTATCGCCGTCGGATATCGCCAAGCTGGCGCTGCTGGTAGCCCTGTCCCGTTTTCTTGCCTACACCAAACTTCCCCCCCAGTCTAAACGGCGGATATTCATCTCGGCCGCTCTGGCCGCCATTCCCGTCCTGCTGATACTGAGGCAACCCGACCTGGGTACTTCGCTGGTTTTTGTTGCCTTGCTGTTCAGCCTTTGGCTGTGGTCCGGTTTATCGCCGCTTTATATGATCCTGATTGTCTCGCCTCTTGTATCCCTTCTGGCGGCCTTTCACTGGATAACCTGGACTGTCTTTCTGGTCCTGCTAATCAGTTTCATCCTGATTTTGAAGCCGGGATTTCTGTTCTCTTTTATCACGGTGGTTGCCAATCTGGGGTTCGGCATCATTACACCGTTCTTCTGGAACCGGCTGGCCGATTATCAGAAATTGCGCATCCTGACTTTTCTTGATCCCGGGCGCGATCCCCGGGGCGCCGGTTATCAGATTATTCAGTCCAAAATAGCCCTTGGTTCCGGGGGTATTCTGGGCAAAGGATACCTGGGCGGCTCGCAAAGTCAGTTGAAATTTCTTCCTGAGAGGCATACCGACTTTATATTCTCTGTCCTTGGAGAGGAATTCGGTTTCATCGGCGCCATGGTCGTCGTCATAGTCTTTGCCTTTATCTTTTATCGCGGAGTTGTAATCGCCTCGCGCTGCCGCTCCCGGTTTGCATCCAATCTTGCCTTTGGCGCGGTGACCATCCTGTTTTTCCAGTTCCTGGTGAATATCGGAATGACTCTGGGGCTGATGCCGGTGACCGGTCTGCCGCTGCCCTTTTTGAGCTACGGAGGCACCTCACTGGTCATGTGCTGGTTTTTGATTGGCCTTTTGGTTCTGGCTGATTATTATTGGACCGAATATTGATTTCAGCGTTCGAGGTCTATATGCGATTTAATGCAAGACGGCTTAAGTCAATTCTTCCGCTGGCGGCGCTTTTGCTGCACATCCCGGCGTCGGGCACAAACATCTCGGAAATGTTCTCCGACAGCGAGATCGACAAAATTAAGGCCGTCAGGTCAATACGAACTGCGGGACGGATGGAAATGGGCGGTCTGTCGGGCACGATGGAAGTCATCTTCGCCGCGCCCAACATGATGTATGCTTCTTACGACATGGGCCTTCTGAAGTTCACCCAGGCCTTTGACGGTCAAACGGCGTGGATCAGGGATCAGAACGACCAGGTCCTGGAACTGACCGGAACCGAAAAGAAAGTCATTATCTCAGGCGCATATCTGATCGGAATGTCATTTCTCATCGAGGGCAGAATACCGGGTGAGGAATTTTATCTGGGTGACACAACCTTTGACGATGCCGAATATGCGGTTTTTTCCGCCACTCCGGAGGGCGGCGATCCCCTGGTCCTCTATTTTAATAAGGACAACGGAAGACTCGAGGTTTTCATGGAAACGCTCGATGAACTCGATATCCTGACCTATTCCTCGGATTTCAGAGACGTCGGGGGTATCGAATTCGCTTTCAAAGCGGTCACCAAATCCTCGGTGCCTCAGTTCAACTCTGTTCTTGAGACTACTGAAATCGAACTCAACGTTCCGGTCGACGAATCTCTCTTTGAAATCCGAACGGAAAAACCGACCGACTTTCACTTTCCGGAAGATGCCGACTCGGTCAACGTGCCGTTCGTATTTTATGGCGGGCATTTATTTGTCGAAGCCAGTGTGAACGGCAACGCCAAAGTCAGGTTTATCCTTGATTCCGGGGCCGGCACCAACATAATCGACTCGACGTATGCGGAGGAAATGGGTCTGGAAAGCGCCGGCAGCCTGCCAGCCAAGGGCCTGGCAGGCTACGGGTCAGCGTCGCTGACCGAACTGGACTCCCTGAGCATCGGTGAGATTACCCTCTTTGGTCAAACGGCGGGCATTCTTGAGCTGAGCGGACTGGGGCTTAAGACGCCCGACAAGCTGGGCGGTATTATCGGGTATGACTTAATGTCTCGATTTCCGTTCAGGATTGACTATGCCGCCGGAAGAGTAATTCTGCACAATCCCGAGAAGTTCACCCCTCCCGATTCGGCGTGGGGTGTTGATTTCGAGTTCTTTATGAAAGTCCCGATAGCGCCGGCTTACTACGGTGGCATAAGGGGGGACTTCCTGATTGACCTCGGCAATCCGGTCGGGCTGGTTCTTCACAGGTCGTTTGTGGATGAGCATAATCTAACGGAGACTTTCACCGATATAAAAGATATGAGAGCCGGTATCAGCGGTATAGGCGGATTTTCCAGTGTCTACGCGGCGACAGGTGCCGGCTTTAAAATCGGAGCGATGGAAACAGAATCTCTGCCCTTGATGGTGGCCGAGGCTGAAGCGGGGGTTGTCGAATCGAGAAAGATTGATGGCAATATCGGCAATCTCTTTCTCCGGGGTTTTTCGATTATGATGGATTACGCCAATAAAAAAATATATATTTTGCCGGTAAAATGAGAGAGACTAAAACTCGCTCTTAGTTCGTATTGCATGGAGTGATGACATTATAAGCAACGGGTGAAACATTTTTTAGGCTGAAAAGAGTTAGTTAGACATGAACGTAGGAATTTTGACGGGTGGGGGCGATTGTCCCGGCCTGAATGCCGTAATAAGAGCCGTTGTCCGCAAGGGTATTCTTAAATATGGTTACGCCATTCTGGGCGTCTATGAGGGATGGAAGGGTTTGATCAATGAAGACCTTGTCAAACCTTTATCGCTTGGAGATGTTTCCGGGATTCTGCACCGGGGCGGAACGATTCTTCGTTCTTCGAGGACCAATCCCTTCAAGGTCGAAAACGGAGTGGAGTTGATCAAGAGCAACCTCGGCCGCTACAATATCAACGCTCTCATAGCCGTCGGCGGCGAGGACACTCTCGGCGTTGCCGGGCGGCTGCACGATGAAGGCGTCAAAGTCGTAGGTGTGCCCAAGACTATTGATAATGACGTAGTCGGTACGGAACGGACCTTTGGTTTCGATACCGCCGTTAATATTGCAACCGAGGCTATCGACCGCGTCCACACCACGGCGGAAGCCCACAATAGGGTGATGGTTGTCGAGGTCATGGGTCGTTATGCCGGATGGATCGCGGTTGAGTCGGGCATCGCGGGTGGGGCCGATATAGTCCTGATTCCAGAGAAGGAAACGTATGTGAGTGAAGTTTGTGAGCTGATAAAGAGACGTCATGATCGCGGTAAGGATTTCTCGATAGTTGTCGTTGCCGAGGGCTCGAAGCTGAAGAGCGAACGGAATGCCGAAGAAGAAGAGGTTCTCCAGGATAAAAAACTCGATGCCTTCGGGCACGTGCGGCTGGGCGGTATCGGCACCAAACTGGCCGAGCTGATTGAGGCCGGGACAGGATATGAGACCCGAGCGATTATTCTTGGCTATATTCAGCGGGGCGGTACTCCCACCGCTTTTGACCGGGTCCTAGCAACAAGATTCGGCGTCCATGCCATAGACTACGTCCGCCAGGGCAAGTTCGGGAATATGGTTGCCCTGCAGAGCACGAAGATCGTATCATTTCCGTTATCGAAGGTGGTTGGCCAGACCAAGACGGTCGATCCGGAACTGGTAGAAACTGCCGAGGTTTTCTTTGGTTAAGGGTCGCACTTTCCTGGTCTCACTGCTGCTGGCCTTCGGCATTGCGGCGGCTGTTTCACATAACGTCGCCGGTCTGGAACTCACCAGGTTCGACTTTCTGGAAAAAGACTTCGTCGGCGGCCGACTCGGCGTATGGACCAACACCGGTGCCGATGATGCCGGATTGGATTCGGTGTCGCTGGATTTTTCCGGCAGTTCGGTGTACGGTGAGTTCTTCTACGCGTACCGCCTGGCACGGCCATTGGCTATTGAGCTGTCGCTGGGCCTGTACAGCCGGGGTGATGTCAAATACATTCGGGTGAACGATACTTATATAGGTTCGGTCAATTTGTATCCTATTCTGGTGGGTGCCAAGCTCTACCCATTGTCTACAATCACAAAAAGTTCGTTTCATCTCAATGTCCAGCCGGGTGTCGGCCTGGTCTACGGAAAACAGGACGTGGTCAGCTATGGATATACCGGCTATGCCCTGCTGAGCGAGCAAAGCCGCGCGAAATTTATCTATTTTCTGGGTGTGGGTGCGGACTGGGCGGTGACTTCTCAAATCGGATTAACGGCCAGTTTCAAATATATGCCGGTCGAGTTCGGCAAGCCTCTGGCTGAACTCGAAGATTACAGCGGCTGGACACTGGCTTTTGGAGTGGGCTATATTTTCGGAAGATAAAAATCGGACTTTTTCACAAGGAGGAATCATGGCTGTCAAGATCGGAATCAATGGCTTTGGTCGAATCGGACGCCTCGTTTTTCGGGCCGCGCGAAAATCTAATGTCGAAGTCGTCGGAATAAACGACATCACTGATGCGGCCACGCTGGCGCACCTGTTAAAGTATGATTCCATTCATGGCAAGTATCAGGGCAATGTCGGCTATGACGACAATCGTCTAATAGTCGACGGTAAACCGATCCCCGTGATGGCCGAGAGAGATCCCGCAAGCCTTCCCTGGAGCGTCCTGGGCGCAGATATTGTGATTGAATCCACGGGACTATTCAGAGACAAGGTATCGGCCGGCAAGCACATAGCAGCGGGCGCCAAGAAGGTTTTGATTTCGGCCCCGGCCAAACAGCCCGATGGGACATTCGTTCCCGGCGTTAATGATTCCGAATATGATAAAGGGAAACATCATATAATCTCCATCGGCAGCTGCACCACCAATTGCCTGGCGCCGGTGGCCAGAGTTCTCCTGGACAATTTCGGCATCGAAAAAGGTTATATGACGACCATCCACGCCTACACTAACGATCAGCGAATTCTTGATCTTCCCCACAAAGACCTGCGGCGTGCCCGTGCGGCCGCACTGTCCATGATTCCGACCACAACCGGCGCGGCCAAGGCCATCTCGGAGGTCATTCCTCAGCTCAAAGGCAAGCTTGACGGCGGCGCCATCCGGGTTCCGACGCCGGACGGATCGCTCGTCGATCTGGTGGTGATTCTCGAACGGGATGCTTCGGTCGATGAAATCAATAATGCCATGAAAACCGCGGCCAATGGGCCGATGAAGGGCATTCTGGAATACACGGAAGATGAAATCGTATCGGTCGACGTTATCGGTAATCCTCACAGCTCCGTCTTTGATTCCAAGAAGACCATGGCCATGGGGAAATTCGCCAAGATCTTCTCGTGGTACGACAACGAGTGGGGATTCTCCTGCCGGATGCTCGACATGATCAGAAAGATGCTGTAGTTCACCTCTTTCGAGGGTCATTGCTTCCAACAGGAGTCAATATGAACAAGCTTTCCGTCTCCGACCTCAATCTCAAGGGCAAACGGGTCCTGGTCAGGGTCGATTTCAACGTGCCGCTGGACGAAAATCAAAATATCACTGACGACCGCCGTATTGTCGGTTCTTTGCCTACCATAAGGAAAATCGTCGGCGACGGTGGCCGGGCTGTACTGTGCAGTCATCTCGGACGCCCGAAGGGCAAGGTGGTGCCGGAAATGTCTCTCAAACCGGCGGCGGTTCGGCTTGCCGAGCTTCTCGGCCAAGAAGTCGCCTTTGCGCCCGACTGCATCGGCGATGAAGTCGGCAGCATGGTGAACTCTCTGGCTGACGGTAATGTGCTCCTTCTGGAGAATCTCCGCTTTCATTCCGAGGAAACTGAAAACGATGCGGAATTCGCCGGGAGACTGGCCGGATTAGCCGATGTGTACGTCAATGATGCATTCGGCTCAGCGCATCGGGCACATGCCTCGACCGAAGGAGTGACGAAGCACATCAGTCAATGCGCGGCCGGATTCCTCATGGAGAAAGAATTGAAATATCTGGGCGGGGCTGTCGCCAATCCCCAAAGGCCTTTTGTCGCCATACTCGGAGGAGCCAAAATCTCCGGCAAGATCGATGTCATCCAGAACCTCTTGGACAAGGTCGATGCCATTCTGATTGGTGGCGGGATGGTCTTCACGTTCTTGAAGGCGATGAATAAGGAGATAGGGGATTCGCTTGTGGAGGAGGACAAAATCGACCTGGCCGGCGAAATTCTGAGTAAGGCTGAGACGAAAAAACTTAATCTTGTTCTGCCCGTCGATTTCATCGTTGCGGCGAAGATATCTGACGATGCCGACACAGCAATTGTCAGGGCCGATTCCATAACGGTTGGCCTGAAAGGGCTCGATATCGGGCCGGAATCGATCCGGCTGTTTTCGGATATACTGGAGATGGCGAAAACAATTATCTGGAACGGCCCCATGGGTGTCTTTGAGGTGCCCAGATTCGCCGCCGGGACATTCGAGGTGGCAAGAATCCTTGCCCATATAACTGAGCGGGGAGCGGTGACTATCGTCGGTGGCGGCGATTCGGCGGCGGCTGTCCGCAAATGCGGACTGGAAGATAAATTGACTCACATATCAACCGGCGGTGGAGCCTCGCTTGAATTTCTGGAAGGGAAGACGCTTCCGGGCGTGGCGGCGCTGACCGACAGGTAGGAGGGTAATTTTGGCTGGCAGAATCAAAATTGTGGCCGGTAACTGGAAGATGAACAAGACCAGTCCCGAGGCGGTCAAGCTTGCCCGCGGTCTGATAGTCAACATAGGCCGGCTTGAACATCCCAGGGTGATCCTCTGTCCTCCATATACGGCTTTAAGTGAATTGGCTAACATATTAAAAGACAGCAACATATATATTGGCGCGCAAAACATGTACGCAGCCGAGTCGGGCGCTTTTACCGGCGAAATCGCCCCCTCGATGCTCTTGACAATCGGAGTCACTTACGTTATCTTGGGGCACTCGGAAAGAAGAGAATATTTTTCCGAGACCGACACAATTGTCAACGATAAGATCAAGCTCGCTTTGAAAAGCGGGCTGATTCCTATCGTATGTGTTGGTGAGAAGCTTGAGCAGCGTGAAGAAGGCCAAACCGAGGAGGTTGTCGCAGGGCAGATCGACGGCTCGCTTGCCGGACTGAGTGCCGATGACATGGACGAAGTTGTTATCGCCTATGAGCCTATCTGGGCCATCGGCACCGGGAAGACGGCCACACCGGAAATGGCACAGGAAGTCCACCGGTTCGTACGGGACAGACTCAAAGCCGGATTTGGAGAGACTGCCGAGAAGGTTCCAATCCTTTACGGGGGTTCCGTCAAACCGGAGAATGCCGCCGGACTTTTCAGCCAGCCCGACATTGACGGGGGACTGGTCGGTGGAGCCAGCCTTAAGGTTGAGGACTTCGCTAAGATTGTTAAATCTGTTTAGTCGGAGGATAATGCTTTGTTTACAGTAATGGTCATATTCCACACGCTGGTTTGTATACTTCTGGTAGTTGTGGTTCTGATGCAGTCAGCAAAAGGTGAAGGTTTGGCGGGAGCCTTCGGCGGCGGTGGTTCCGGATTAACCGGGGCGGTTTTCGGCGGACGAGGCGCGGCCTCGTTTCTTTCCAGAGCGACGACGGTTCTGGCGGTTGTTTTCATGTTAAACTGCGGTATTCTGGCCTTCATGTCGAGTCACCGGACCGGTGGGCTCAGTAGCGGCGGGGCCGGCTCGTCGGTCGTGACCGAGGAAGCGCAGAGAGAACTTGAGCGCCAGGCGGCGCAGCAGCAGGCGATGCCCGACACCAGCGGGATTTTCGTTCCGCCGGAGCAGGCCGGTGAAGGCGAGGGCGAGCTTCCGTTTCCAGAGCCACAGGACACAGGGCAGTAACGAACCGATTAAGATATATGCGGAAGTGGTGGAATTGGTAGACACACCATCTTGAGGGGGTGGCGGGTAACACCGTGCGGGTTCAAATCCCGCCTTCCGCATTAAATGCATAATCCCTTGAATCCATGTGATTTGAGGGATTTTAGTTTTCTACTTCGCTGACTCCCTTGAGGCTGATTAAACACTGGCAAAATAGGCCATTTGTACTTGACTTTTCGGAGGCTGACGATTATTCTAAAAACAGGAATCTGATTGGGCACATCCGGTACTCACCGGATCTGACAGCAACTGAAAATTCATTGCGGCCCTTCATAGCGGCCCGCCTGTAGTGGTCCGACGACGAGGTCTGTATTGGAGGGAGGTGAGAGTGAAACCAAATTCGTGATTGCGCATCGGTGAGCCTGATCCGACATCACGCCCTGCCGGCTCACTGTCAATACTTACATATCAGACTGCCGCACACCAAAGAATCTACCCTTTACTCTGGGGTACATTTTACTCCAGGAGGGAGGAATTAGAGCATGTGGAGAAAAATGACTTTTGTTGTGCTCTGTGCCTTTGCAGGCATGGTCACAACGGCAGTATCGACCTCTGCCCAGGAGGTTTATGTTGTGGCCGCCGACGGCGGCGGAAACAGCAACTATATTCTATGTAATCTGGACGGGACCTTCGGCAGTCAGCAATACATTGGCCAGATACCTCAGCCGGTTTGGACCTATGGAATGGGTATGGGGGATTTCGATAATGATGGGGACTATGATTTTGTTATAGGAACCGGAGTTGAGAACATGTCGGCGAAGGAAATTTACCTCTACGAAAAAACCGGTAGCGGAAACAGTTTCGCTCCGCCGGTTTTGGTAGGGACGTGGACCGAGGGAACTTACCACCTGGATGTAGCTGTTGCCGACTATGA
>CP070766.1:235630-242432 GCA_020345705.1 Candidatus Zixiibacteriota bacterium
AAGAGGGGCCGGAGCCTGACTGCTACTGATAGCTCGCTGGCCTGCTGAAGAAATAGAGGGCGACCCGACCGGGCCGCCCTCTGGCTTTGGTGCGGGCATTCCTGCCGGGACCGGGACACAAAAATCCGGACCGGCACTGCCCGGTTATTCCTTGCCGAGTCGTTGTTTGAGCCAGGCGACGATATTCGCCGGGCCTTTGAGCTTTTTGCTCCACTCGGGGTCGGGATTTCGAAAATATATATCATAGCGAAGCGTGACAATATCGTCAATCGAGTCAAAAGCCTTCTCGGCTTCCCACTGCTGATGGAAAAATATCGGATAATTATAATCCTCGGAGAGCTCAACCATCTGGCTTCGATCAATCAGATTAAGGACCGCTCCCACCAGGGCCGTCTGGTGAATGAAGATTCGATTGGTAACATCGTCCCGGCACATCTGCGCCAGAATCGAATCACTGTACAGGACGGTAAAATCCTCGCCCCACTTCCTCAGAATGCCTTTCTCCGGCCTGACAACCAGCAGTCCGGCGTTGAAATAGGCCCGGATTTTCTGCCGGTCCGCCGGGGTAACCATCGGAAACAGCGCCTCGTCATCGATTC
The DNA here is from genome assembly GCA_020345705.1 of Candidatus Zixiibacteriota bacterium. Taxonomy (GTDB): domain Bacteria; phylum Zixibacteria; class MSB-5A5; order GN15; family PGXB01. The sequence goes on from CP070766.1 coordinate 236,230, forward strand.
CCAGCTTCTCATAGATGCGGCTCCAGAAGGCATTCGGCTTTTCACCGTACAGCGAGCCGGAGCGATTATGCATCACCGGACGATAGGCATAGCTGACCGCCTTATCGAGCATGAAATCCTTCGGCTCCTGCAGGACAATGGTGTCTTCATCCATCCAGACCAGCACCGCCGCCTTCCCCTCGGCGGCCGCCTCGGCTTCCCCGGCCGCAAACACTTTCCCGGCGAAGTAGAACCAGAGCGCCTCGTTAGGTGCGTGGCTGGTCTTAATTTCCACGCCTAACACCGAAAACTTTTTAATGAGGTCCGCGTTGAGTTCGTCGAAATCCTCGGGTACGTACACCCAGACGGGAGCATCTTTGAACCGACCCGCAAACTCGCGAATGCTCTCGGCCAGGAAATAAGCATACCTGAGGCCTTCTTCGGACTCGGCGTACGCGGCAAAAATGACGGATCGAGGCTCGCCCGCGGCAGGCTCCGTCTCGGGCTTCCCGGAAACCTCGGGTGATTTCTCTTCATCGGACTGGTAATTCATTGGTTTATCTCCTGCGGGCTGGTTATAAGTAACACCGAAATGTAAGACAAATGACAACACGGAGAATATACAAACGATCGCGGACATATCGTTCCTCCCCACTCACACATTACGGTCCGGCCATTTATTAAATCATAATTTCTGAGGCGAATCCTAAATCGCGGATTTCCAGTGAAGAATATACGACAATACTGCTGTCGTTGTTTCCCTGCAATTCTATGATTGTTCGGATGACGGTGACAATGGCCCGGTCACGGGAAGGGCACTCCGGAACGAATTTCAGTGCCGGAAAGAAACGAAACGCCTACCCGATCAGCTCCCTGACTTTGTTGAGCAGCCCCTCTTTCTCAACCGGCTTTTCGAAATAGGCGGCCGGGGGGTCAACCTGCTTGCGGCGCTCGATAAAGCGCTTGAACTCGGGCGAAACTCCGGTAATCATTACCACCGGAATATCCCTGGTCTCTTCCGTTTCGTGCAGGTTCCGGTACATCTTAATGCCCGATTCTTTATCCATGGTGATATCAAGGGTTATCAGGTCCGGATGCTCCGCCCTGGCTTTTTCAAAGCCGTCGAAGCCGTCATAAGCAACCGTCGTGGTGTAGCCGTTATCCTCGAAAAAAGCGGTCAGCCATTCCACCATATCCGGTTCGTCTTCGACAATGAGAATCTTCTTTTTATGCTCCATGATAGACCTCCCGTTTATTCTGAGGCTTTGATTTCAATATTTCCGCCCGCCGGACGACGCCGTGGAATTGTCACGACAAAGCGGCTTCCGACACCTTCTTCAGATTCGATATCTATCCTGCCGCCGTGCGCCTGAGCGATCTTGTTGGAAATAAACAGACCCAGCCCCGTCCCGCCGGCGCCTTTTGAAGAAAAGAACATGCTGAACGCCTTCTCCCGGCTTTCCCGATCCATGCCTATCCCGTTATCCTCGAATTCGATGAGGACCGTGTCGGTATTGCCTTTCAATCTCACAGTCACGTTATGATCATTTTTTTTCGTATCGATGCGGCAGGCATCAAGAGAATTCTCCAGGAGATTTACAAGCATCGATCTGAGGGCATGCGGGTCTGCCTCAAAACGATCAATGCTCTCCTCGATATCGTACCGGAATTCAACATCCAGCTGCTTCGCTTTCTCAGCCATCATGCTGCAAACGTCTTCGATAAACTCCTTTGCCGATATGGTCTCCCAATTGGGTTCCCGATCCTTGGCATAGTAAAGCATGTTCATGACCATGCTACGGATGCGGTCAACGTTGCGCAGGGCAATTTCCCAGCCGCGGTTGATTCTTTCCCGATCATCCCGCTTGAGACCGGAGTTGACCAGATAAATGCCCCCGTCAAGTCCGTTAAGAAGACCCTTGATGCCGTGAGAGATTGAACCGATCAGAAGTCCTATCGAGCCCAGTTTGTCCTGGAGCTGGCGTATTTGCGTGATGTCCGTACTCATCTCAATAACTCTGTCAACTTGGCCGGAAGAGTCTCGGATGGGTGCCGTACACACCAGAACGTTCATCTGTTTTTCATCACGGGCCGTGACCACTTCTTCGTGCATCCGAACTTCACCGTCCTCGAAGGTCTGCCTGACAATACACGGGAGACACTCCTGGGTGCGGTGCTTGTAAACTTCATAGCACTTGCTGCCGTACGACGTGCCGAAGGCCTCCCGATGCTGCCGGTTGGCTTCAAGAATGCGAAGGTCTTTGTCCTGGATTGATATGTAGCACGGCACCTCCTCGAACAAGAGCCGGTACCGTTCCTGGCTGTCGCGAAGCTGGTTCTGGAGAAGCTTGATGTCGGTTACATCGGTTGACATCTCCATCACCGAGGTTATTCGCCCGGCTTTGTCGCGTATGGGTGTTGTGTAAACAATCACCCAGACCTCCCGGCCGTCAAGGGTTCGTACCAGTTCCTCCTGTGAGTGCGGCAATCCGTCGCGGAAAGTCCTTTCGACCGGGCAGGCTTCGCATTTTTCGGGACGCTGCTTATAAACCTGATAGCAGTGTCGCCCCTCAAAATCGCCGAACTCCTGCACGAATCTCTGGTTGGCATCGATAATTCGAAGTTCCCGATCCTGCAGGGTCAGGAAACACGGCATCGAATCGAAGTAGCCTTTGTAAATATCATCCATTTGGCACACTAAGCAATTACGCTCAGGCTTCCGAGGATTTCTTCTCGTGCGCCGTCTCAAGAATCTTGCGCACGTTTAAGAGCAATCCATCCTCCGTTACCGGCTTGTCCATGTATCCCTCCGGCGGCGGCACCGGGCGGTCATATATCAGACGCCGCAGCTCCGGCCGACCGGTTATAATGCAAACCGGGATCCTCTTCAGATCCGAGTCGGCTCGCATCTCCTCAAAAACTTCCTTGCCCGACTTCCCGGGCATGGCAATATCCAGCGTAATCAGATTCGGTTTCTCCCGGCGGGCCAGTTCAAGCGCCTCATCACCGGAGTAAGCTCTGGAGACGGATGCCCCATGGTCCTCAAGCACCGCCGAAACAAAGGTCACGAAATCGGGCTCGTCGTCGGTAACCAGTATCCGGTAGCCCTTCAGAACGTTGTCTTCAGCCATGACCGGAACCGCTTCAACCGGAACAGCGACCTTCTTTTCAACCACAACCGCGTTGGCGACCAGATTGACCAGCTGGGTAACCTGCATGCCCAGCTTGTAGTGCCTGATCAGGTCGGTTAAACCGTCCACGCAGTTGTGACAAGAAGTCACGACAATCTCGGCCCCGGTGTCCTTCATCTGATTGGCTTTAGTGACGGCCGATTTGAGCCTTTGTGGGGTATACTCGGACATGGACATCGCCCCCCCGCCTCCGGTGCAGCAGTAGTTTTCAGCCCGGTTCGGATACATCTCGCGAAAATCCTCGACAACCAGCGAAAGCAGCTCGCGCGGTTCCTCGAACAACCCGCAGCTTCGGGCATTGTTGCAGGAATCATGGAATGTCACGGGAATTTTATTCTTCGTCTTGTCGACCCGGATACGGCCCTCTTTGATGTAGCGGAGCATCGTGAGCACCGAGCTTTCCATCTCGAACTCCACGTCCATCCCGGCCCAATTCGGCGCCTCGCATCGGGTCGATCGGTAACCGTGACCGCACTCGGAAATAACCAGTTTACCGCCGCGAAGCTCGACGACCTTTTCATATAACCTTCGGCCCACGGCCCCGCCGAGGTCGTCATCACCCGAGAACAGCCCGAAATTGGTCATGTCCCAGCACTCGCTCGGCATCGTCCAGTTTTCCCCGGCCACATAGAAGATCTTGGCGGCGTCGGAAATCGTGCGCGGGTCATATTTGATCTCTCTGGGATTGATTGAGTAAACAACATCCGCATCCATCTTATCAATCGGAATCCTGACGGCCGGATCGCCAAGCTCATCCTCCAGCTCGTCCGACAGCCAGTCAAGAGTCTCGACATAGTCCTCTTTCAGCACACCCATCTGATTGCCGATTTCCCACTGGTCCTTGCTTACGATCGCGACCCCTTCGGGCATGACGCCGACGGACACCAGAAGACCGCGTGCCATCCGATTAAAGGTGGCATAATCGACGCCCATCGGGCAGTTCAGCGAACACCGGCGGCAGTTGGTACATTTCCCGAAGACGGTATCCTTCAGCTCGTTCAGCTCCTCGTCGGTGTATAGGCTTTTGGCCTTCACCCACCACGGCAAAATCCTACCCGTCCAGTCAAAATGCCGCTTAAAAAACTTCCTGACCTGATCCGCCTTATAAGCCGGGGCGTATGTAGGATCGCCGGGATTGGCCAGAACATAATGACAGGCTTCCGTACACAAACCGCAGTGAACACAGGCTACCAGTGAAGCAACCATCTGCCGGTTGAGTTTCTTGCCCATCCGCTCTATAACTTTTTCAGCCTTGTATGATCTCTTTCGATTGCCCATCTATATCTCCATCCGATTTATTTTCTTTTGTCTCGTTCATCGTTGCTCACGGGGCTGCGGGACATGCCTCATCGGGTAAACCCCCCGGTGCCCCATGGTCTTGCCCAAGTAATATCTTGTAAAGGGGTAATAGAGGTAATGCGATATCTTGCTGAACGGCACATATACCAGGAAAAAGGCGGTCAATATGAAATACCCGAGCAGGTGCCATTCACCGCTCTCTGTGCTGTTCGGCACCGACAGATAGGCGAAAAAGAACCAGGCCGTAAGAAGAGTCAATGAGAAATAGTCATCGGGAGAGCTGATGGCCCGCATGTACTTATTGGAAAGACGCCGAACGAATCTCATGACCCCGACTATGAAGGCTGCGCCGATAATTGTCTTCAGAATAATCACCAGGGCGGCAGACTCAAGAAGTCCCGGAGCATAAGGAATAACAAAGGAAAGCCCGATGGCCGCCGTTACTCCCAAATGAAAAATCGCAAATTGCACATACAAAAAGAACTTCGTCCGGGTGCTTTCCATGGCCCAGGGCATCGCGATATTGGCCCAGGAATAGATGAAACCTTTCCTCGGATTAGTGTTCGCTGCCCCGGTCTGGGCCTGGCGGTCCCGGCCGGCCTTAAAATGAATCAGCCAGACAAGCCGAATTATATAAACCAGGGCCATAAAACCGAGAGCAAACTCCTGAAGGGAATGCTCAGAAAAATGCAGTAAACCACTCATAACTTCTCCTCTATACTCCCGAAATACTCATAAATTCTTCATGAAAGGGCTTGTACTCCCGCATGTCGAGCAGGCAGACGACGACGTCGTTAATTCTGGTGTCCCCCGACAGATACTCGGATATCGTCTTCAGGGTTATCGCCGCACTCGTCTTCACCGGGACGCCGTAGAAACCGACCCCCATCGCCGGAAAAGCAATGGCTTTGATGCCCTCTTCTTCCGCTTTCTTCAGGCAGTTCAGAATCGTTGACCGCAGCTTGCCTTCCTGACCTTCTTCTTGGAATTTGGGTCCGACGGCGTGAATAATGAAGTTGGCCTTCATTTCACCGGCCGAGCTCACCACTGCTTCGGTAGTCTGCAGCATCCCGAACCGCTTCAACTCTTCCTGGACGGTCGGCCCGCCGCGAACCGATATCGCTGTCCCATAACCGGCGCCGAGCAAAAGATCATTCCGGGCGTAATAAACAAATGACTCAATCTCCAGGTCGGTGATGTCACCTTTCACTAATCTGAAAGAATGGCTGTTTATTTTCAGTTGATCAGACATAACGCTCACTCCCCAAAATAGATTGCATATCTCATTCCTCAATTCAAAGAGCCGTGAATACAGTCTCTAAGTTGTTGTATTGTGAAAGGTCTTCTTATCCAGCCGAAAACATCTTTGCTGCAATATTCGCCGATGTCTTTCGTTCTTGACGAGAGAATAATTCTGGTAACCGGAATCCTCGGATCGTCGAAAAAGTTCTCGCAAACCTGACCGGTCTTCCTCTTGCCGAACGAACAGTCAACAACGATATAGTCGGGCCTGAACTTCTCGATCATCATCGAGCACTCGTACCCGTTCCGGGCAAACCTGATCCGAAGGTCGGCAACCTCCCCAAGTCTCTTCCAGTCCGAAATCAGCCGTTTCCTTCCGGTGAGGACCAGGACATTTGTCTCCTGCTCCTTGACGAGTTGATAGTAATGGCATTCATCGCACGAGCTCTCGCAGCCAATCCGAAGACAGCCGAGTCCGTCGGGAAGGTCTCT
>CP070766.1:242532-251364 GCA_020345705.1 Candidatus Zixiibacteriota bacterium
GTATACTTGCAGCTTTTTTCGCAATAATCTGCGTAGTTGCACCCGGGATTGGCTCGTTTGCAGCAGATCAGCCGGGATACCCGGCGGCGGCAGCGGATTATATCTGCGGCGACGCCGACGGTAATGGAACTGTAGACCTTCAGGACTTTATCCCATTATCGGACTACCTGTGGAAGGGGCAACCGGTACCGGTCCTTGAGGCATGCGACATAGACAGCATCAGTGGGGTTACCAACCACGATCTGGAATTTCTCTTCTACTATCTGTACCGCAACGGGCCGTCACCGTACTGCCCGCCATTCCCGGACTCGACTCTTCCCGCCACCGAAGACACTTTGAAAATAAAGCATACCTTTGTAGCCCCCGGGCAAGTTAAGGTCGGGATCGATTTCTGGCTCAAGGCCCTGGACTCTCTCCGGGCCCTGTCATTTCCGTTTACTTTTTCATGTCCGACGTCACCATTGACCTGCGACTCAATAACATTCAACCCCGGAGCTTATGAGGGGTATGCGACCGCCAGGTCGGCAATAGACCAGGGTAGCCACAAGGCATGTTTTTGGATAACCAGTTTCGGGTATCCGTTGCCGATTTGTCCTGAAGGCCTGCTCTGCACGGCCTGGTTTACAATCAATCCGTCCGTCGATACGCAGCACGTTCAAATTGACACCACCACCTATGCTCCAAGCAATATAGTAATATTTTCGAAAGTGCAGACCGGCCTGATAGCGTTTATCCCGACAATCTTCGAAGATACCACGGTCTTTTACTGTCTGGATTCAGATGGTGACGGCTACGGTAATCCCAACGAACCGGCCAACTCCTGTCCGGATGACAACTGTCCTTACGTCTATAATGCAGATCAGGCTGACGCCGACGATGACGGAATCGGCGACGCTTGTGATGAATGCACCGATTCGGACGGCGACGGTTACGGTGATCCCGGTTTCGCCCTAAACACATGCACCGATGACAATTGCCCGGAAATCAGCAATTCGGATCAGAACGATGGGGATTCCGACGGCATCGGCGATGCCTGTGATGGCTGCTGCGAGCTGGCCGGCGACGCCAACGACGACGGCGCCGTAAACCTCTTGGACGCAGGCTTCATCATTGACTTTCTTTACAGGAATGGCCCCGATCCGCCGTGCTTTGATCAGGCCGATGCCAATGGTAACAACGCTGGTCCCAGCATTCTCGATGTTACGTACCTGATAAACTACCTGTATAAAAGCGGCCCGGCCCCGGTATGCGGCACCACGGGCGAGTGATGAACCCAGTGTGAATTCTGGATACGCAGGGCGGGAGCGTAGCTTGTCTTGTCTAAATTAGTTGATTATATGAGGCGGGGGGGTGATCTATCGAAGAAATCCGAGACCGCATCACACCCCTGTCCCCTTTAACAACGCCCGAAGCGCTGAGCTAATTATCTTCGGTATAATCGCTTAAGTATTAAACAACCGCAATCAGGACATGCCCGGCTCACAATTCAGGCAAAGTGCCTGACAGAACCGCAGGAGCGGCATTCAGAATTTGTGCTTGACATAATCTACGATTTTATATACATTAATAATGGTATAACAGGCCTTAATTAGACATCAATACAACTCAGGGAGGAGAACGTGTCAAAATTTGCAGCACTTCTGGTGATGCTCTGCCTGCTTCTGCCGGCAGCCGGTTACACCGATGATGGCTGCTGTGAGCTGGCCGGCGACGCCAACGACGACGGCGCCGTAAACCTTCTGGACGTAACCTACATCATTGACTGGATTTACAAGGATGGCCCCGAGCCGCCGTGCTTTGACCAGGCGGATGCGGACGGTAGACAGGGGGGGCACATTCTCGATGTTACGTACCTGATAAACTACCTGTATAAAAACGGCCCGGCCCCGGTATGCGGCACCAGCGGCGAGTAACGGGCAAGGCGCAGAATTCGAATCTTTTGACCGGGCGGGAGCCGCTGACTCTCGCCCGGCGCTTTTATCGGCCTCACCTTCCAAAAAACCGGAAGATAGACAAAGTTTTTACTTGAAACCGCGTATATTTCCCCCCTATTTATTCATATGTCGTCGTTAAGACTATCATAACATCAGCTCCAGAAGGAGGAAACCATGCCGGGCAAAATCACGCTCAGTGTAATTAAAGCCGATATTGGGGGATACGTCGGTCATTCGAGTATGCACGTCGAAATCAAGGAGGCCGCCGGAAAACTGCTTCAATCACAAAAGGGCGCCGGGAAAATAATTGACTTCCACGTCAGCCATTGCGGCGACGACCTGGAGCTTATCATCACGCATCGCAATGGCTGTGAAAACCCGGACATCCACGGTATGGCGTGGGATATTTTTGAGCGGTGCACAGAGGTTGCTAAAAGTCTTAAGCTGTACGGGGCCGGACAGGACCTGCTTGCCGATGCTTTTTCCGGCAACATCAAGGGCATGGGGCCGGGTGTGGCCGAGATGGAAATAGAGGAAAGAACGTCCGAGCCGATTCTGATATTCATGGCCGACAAAACCAGCGCCGGGGCCTGGAATTTGCCACTCTTCCGGATGTTTGCCGATCCCTTCAATACCGCCGGCCTGGTGATTTCCCCGGCACTTCATGACGGTTTTCGCTTCGAGGTTCACGATGTCAAATCCTCCAAGAGGATTTTTTTCAATACCCCCGAAGAGATGTACGACCTGCTCGTCTTCATCGGCGCCCCCGGCCGCTATATGGTGAAGGCCGTTTACTGCAAGAGTCCTGAAGAAATCGGCGCTGTCTCTTCCACCGAAAGGCTCTCTCTCATTGCCGGCAAGTATGTCGGTAAAGACGACCCGGTCTGTATTGTCCGGGCTCAGGGTGATTTCCCGGCGGTCGGAGAAGTGCTCGAGCCGTTCACGATGCCCCACATCGTGGAAGGATGGATGCGGGGTTCTCATTACGGTCCTCTAATGCCGGTTTCATTGAGTGAAGCCAATCCCAGCCGTTTCGATGGCCCGCCCAGGGTCGTCGGGCTCGGATTCCAACTGGCTGAGGGCAAGCTGGTCGGGCCGCGCGACATGTTCGACGACCCCAGCTTCGACCGGGCGCGAGACCTCTGCAATATTATCGCCGACCATCTTCGTAACCACGGCCCCTTCGAGCCGCACCGCCTGCCCATGGAGGAAATGGAATATACGACCCTGCCTGGTGTACTGGAAAAACTAGAAGGCCGGTGGGAGGGAATGAAGTAGAAAACATTAAGTTCGATATCGCTAAGAGCAAATCGGCGGCGGGCCGTTTCTGTACAGATAATCTATCAGATAGGTGACGTCGAGGAGGTCTATCTTTCCGCTCCCGTCGGCGTCTCCGGCCTCCGGGGGCTCAGGCGGCGGGCCGGTCTTGTACAGGTAATTTATCAGACAGGCGGCATCCAGGATATTGATGGTCCCGCTGCCGTCGGCATCCCCGCAAAGATAGTCAAAACTGTCAGTATACAGAAGACTCCGCTTGTCGTGGCGAAATAAATTTCGTTACGATCAGGATGGGAAAGCAGGAGGATATCAAGGGCGCCGTTGACTTCAAAAGTGCTGTCATGAATCTCCGACCAGGTAAAGCCCATATCCCGGCTCGTAAACAGTGTCAAAGGCCGTGCGTGCTGGGCTGCGGACACATACAGAAGCGACGGCCGGAGCGAGTCGATCTCGATTCCGTAAAGGTAGTATTCATTCACCAGAACGTCGCTCCAACTTTCTCCTCCATCGTTGGTAACCCTGACTCTGCCCTCCATCGAAACCCAGGCCCGCTCGGAATTCCCCGGATATACGGCAATATCATGGCAGCGATTATCGCCACCGCCATATATGTCAAGAAAATCCCAGCTTTCACCACCGTCAGTTGATTTAAGAAGCCACGGGGCAAAGATCGCCGCTTCACCGCCCGCCCAGACGACACTGTCGAAATTCGGGTCAACCCTGACAAAGACCACCCCCATCGCCATCCACTCCCAACCTCCCCAAACTTCCTGCCAGCTAAGGCCACCGTCAATGGACCGAGCCACGACGGCATTACCGGTGGCAAAGATGGTATCCGATTGGCCGGGCATGCGGTCAAAGGCATAGACGGGGTGGAACTCACCACCCCCATAGCCGTTCTGGAACGGCTCCCAGTTCTCACCGCCATCGGTCGTCCGATAAATCGAAGTCTCTCCGGATGTCAGCCCGGCCAGAATCGTATCGACGCTCAAAATCAGTAAAGCCCGCACCGTTTGCCCCTGAAGGCCAATCGGAGTCCAATATGCTTCGGGCCCGGTCAGGTCGAGCCAGTAAATCCCGTCCTCGGTGCCGGCATATAGGCGTCCTTCGCAAAGCGACACCGTCCAGACCCGAATGTCATGCAAACCGAGATTCTCCCATGAAGCAAAGGCCGGGCATGAAAACGCCAGCGCGAGAATTATCACGGTCCATGTTAAGATTTTGTTGCCCTTGCGCACGATATTGGCTCCCTTCACGAATATTAGACGGGCTTTCAATATATTATGTCGAAAGAATCGTCGGTAAGTTCCACGAAATTCACAAGAAAAATATGCCTCACTTTCGGGGACAGTCAGGGCATGGTTCCCCTCTTCTTTAGAGATCAGTGGGATTTGCCGGACATAATCCGGCGATGCTTTATAATCTCGTTCTGTTTCAATGGCTTGAAAGAGCGAAGGAAATCTGTCCCGGCCGGAGCGATAAAGAACCATTATAACCTTGAGAATCGGGCGTGAGATGTCGAGTTCGGCGGATTCATATGCGGACATAAAAACTTGACAAAAATCGTCATTTATATATATTAATACAGAAAGTCATTGGGAGGAGACGCTTCATCGGTCAAATGGATTTACCCCGAGTTCTGTCTCACCGGAGAAGACCTTGGATAAATAAAGAGAAATTTGGTTCTGATAGGTTTTTTGCTGAATGGCCTTGAATTTGGCGGGCCTCAGGTGACGAGCGATTAACTAAACAGACACGACAGCTTCAGGAGGACACCATGAAAACACTGCTAACGGTCTTGGCGACGATTATATTGGCGGCGAGCACACTCTCCGCCGGTCCGTGCGGCGATGTCGACGGCGACGACTTCGTGACAATGGGGGACATTACCGCACTCTATGACTACCTCAGGGGCGAATCATTCCCGGCGAATATCGACTCCGGCAACGTCGACGACAGTTGTCTTATCAATGTGGCGGACCTTTCCCATCTTGCCAACCACGTGTTTGGCGGACCGCCTCTGACGTGTGCCGACACATCGACCTGCACATATCCGGACTCGCCGGGAAATAGTGTTGCTGTCGGCCAGCCGCCATATACGGTATATCCCGGCGGCGATTCTATGGCGGTCCCGATATACTTCTCCAATACCAGCACGCTGTATGGCCTTTCGCTCGGCTTTCATTATTCTTCGACCGATATTGAAATAACATCGGTTGACTGGACCGGGTCAGTAGCTAGCGGCGCTTTTGGTCATGGGATGGCTTTCGACGCCGCCGGGAATAATTTCTTAGTATTTGACGCCAGCTCTTCCATGGGTGCCACAGCCTCACCCCAGACCGGCGGCCTGCTGGTAACATTGAACGTGCAGATTCTTTCGGGTAACCCGGATCAGGCATTTCTGGCGCTTGAGCCGGTCTTTTTCCCGCCGGGTGGGGATTTCATTTTTGTTCCGACAAGTATGTCACCAATCCGTCCATCTTTTGAGGCTCCTCAGGGACCGATTGTCGTCTCCAATCTCGATGACTCCGGTGAGGGTTCGCTGCGGTGGGCCATAGAACAGGCGAACACGAACACGGGACCGGACGAAATAAATTTCTCGGTCTCGGGGACTATCAATCCGGCAACCGAATTGCCTTATTTAACCGATGACTCGACCACAATCGACGGCGGAACCGCCCCCGGCGGCGCGCACAGTGTCATTATCGACGGCACCGGACTTGCGACGGCCACCGGACTTACCATAGTGTCCAATTATAATGAAATCAGAGGTTTAACGTTAATAGAATGGGAAAGCGAATGTGTCTCTATTGTCGGAGATTACAACACAGTCGCAGGATGTCACATCAATGTCAATCAGGCAGGTCATACACGTGTCACAGACCAGGGCGACGGTGTCAGAATATATGGCGATTACAATACTATAGGCGGTTGTAGTGAAATTGATAGAAATATCGTCTCGAGCGCTAATGTAGATTTCGGATTTTACCTTTATAATTGCCGTCATAACCATATCACCAACAATTATATCGGTCTGTCGGTATCAGGAGATACTCTATTCAACTTCCCTGAGGGTGGAATCGGTCTCAGGATATATGGCGCCGACAGCAACAATATTGGTGATCCTTTGTGCCCGCCAAATTATGTGGTTACTTACGGTCGTGCGATGCTTCTGGAGGATAATTGTATTGGGAACCAGATAGCCAACAATGTGATTGGATTGACAGCGGACCACGCCGATACAATCCCATCTCTTAGAGGTATCGAATTAACGGCCAGTCCAGCACCCAATTTCCATAATATAATTGGGCCTGCCAATCTGATTGTCGGCAGCACTGGCAGTGCTATCCGCTTAGCCAATAGTCCGGGCAATGACAGTAACGTCGTCATCGGAAATACTCTTGCAGGATGTGCCACAGGGATTTCTATGACGTTAGAATCAGATTATAACATAATTGGTGGATATACTGAAGAGGAAAAGAATACTATCATCAGGAATGGTGAAGGAATTTACATATTCAGTTGTTCCCACAACAGCATAATGGGCAACAGGATCGGCGGGGATTGGTCCAATCCCGATGATGGTAACTCGAGTTATCCTATTAGAGTCTTGGCCTCAAGTTATGGCAATCTTATAGATTCAAATACGATTGCCTTCAATGGCTCACAAGGTGTTATCGTTGACGGAGTATCAACACAGAATACAATCACCAGGAATCTGATCTACAATAACAGCTACGGGATCGATCTTGACCAAGATGGGGTAACCGAAAACGACCCCGGCGATGTCGATACCGGACCCAATGATCTGCTCAACTTCCCGGAGCTCGATTCACTCATCATGCAGCCGGACAGCTCATTTGTTGTCTATGGTTTCATGTCCGACACTGGCCGGGTGGAATTCTTCGTCGCGCATCCGGCGGGAGATACCCTTCGAATGCCGGCTGTGTGGGGGCACGGCCACGCCCACAGCTATATCGGTCCGGTCGCGACAGGAAGTGACGGTAGCTTCCAGTACACCTTAACGAACGACATTGCCTTTTTCTCCGAGATAACTATGACGGCCACGGACAGCTTCGGCAACACCTCGGAATTCAGCGACAATTTCACTCTCACGCCCGGGCCGCTTATTATCGTCGCCCACTGGTTCGAATCGCCGATCAACATAATGATCACCGATCCGGAAGGGTATTATATCGGCAAGGACTCGCTTCCCGCTTTGCAGCAGAACCTGTTCCCGGCGACCTATACCGAAAATGCCGCTAATGATTCAGTCAATATCCAATTCCCGAAGCCGGGGACATACACTGTGTTGATATATGGTGAAAAGGTGCCGAAAGCCTCAGAGTTTACGAACGATCCCAAAGCTGCATCCTATGATCTCGGGATAAGGATTGACGGCTCCTTTGAAACGGTTATCGCCAACGACGCTGTTGCGCCGCCGTCGGGTGCACCGCCGGATGACTATACGTATGACGTCGAGGAAGGTTATCACTACCATAATGGTGATGCCGACCGTTCTGAAACCATAAATCTGCTCGATGTGACATATATCATAAACTACCTGTACAAAGAGGGTCCGGAGCCGTATCCGGTCTGGGCGGCCGATGCCGACTGTGACCTGTGGATTAACATTCTCGACGTAACGTACATCATCAATTACTTGTACAAGAACGGTCCGCTGCCGTGTAAATATTCTGAGTAGCGAAGAACGACTGAGGACCTGATATATTCGTCAATTTAGATCGGGCAAATCCTTAACAGGCCTGTCACAACGGCAGGCTCATTACTCATGATGTGTAAGACATGACACAATTGGGTGTTTTTCCTTGACAAGACGTCAACCCGGGACTATCTTATCATAGATGTAAATTTCTTTGTAAATTCTATTAGTCGTTGGATATTCGAGTTCTTTCACAGTGTAATGCCCGACGGCGGTTTTCCGCAGGGCACCGAAATTTCTGAGCATACACCCGGCATAAAACTGGCCGGAAAGCTGTAAGTTAATTAAATAGAATAAATTAAGTTAACATTTCAATCCGGGCACGGAGGATGAGGATGAGCAGTATCACAAAATCAGGCTTGTTTCTACTGGCGGGATTCTTTCTGGCGGCATCTTTTGCCTTTGCCGAAATCCCGCAGATCATCAATTACCAGGGTCGGCTGACCGACGCTATGGATAATCCGGTTGAGGACGCACAATATATCATCGTCTTCAACATCTGGAACTACGAACAGGGCGGAGCTCTGCTGTGGAGTGACACAGCTGCCATCGTAACCGAAGATGGCCTTTTCACTTATCAGTTGGGTTCGGATAATCCCTTGCCCCACAGTCTCTTCACCGACAGCACCCGTTACCTGGGGATAAAGGTCGGCGAAGACGAGGAAATAGTCCCCCGCACCAAGCTGACGCCGTCAGCCTATGCGTACCATGCCCTCAGAGCCGATACGGCGGTGGCGATCGCCTATCAAGCGATTAATAATGAGATGGTTATGGACACAAGCATCGGATTCGAAAAGTTGGCGGCCAACGAAGGCGAGCCGGGGCAGATTCTGGGTTATATCGGGGACAAGGCAACCGGCTATTGGGGCGGAGTTTCGCTTGGCTATTACATGGAGA
>CP070766.1:251464-270107 GCA_020345705.1 Candidatus Zixiibacteriota bacterium
GCTGCCGGAGTGACTGGCGGCGCGGCCTCCTCTTTCTTCTTTAGCGGGATGTCGATCTTAGATTTTCCCGTTAGCAAACGTATACCCTCGTTGAGCTCCATCTTCTTTCCCGGAACCATCGCCGCCATGACCAGAAATATGTTCTTGTCATTAACCGGAAGATTTCGTTCTTGCAGCGCCTTTCTGGCTGGCTCAATGTTCTTGGGCGCCGCCTCAAGAGGATCGCCTTCGAAAACCGGGAGATTGAGCTGTTCCGAGGCTATCTTAACAACCTCGGGATCCGACGGTAGAGGAGTCTTTCCGAAGTACCCCAGCACAGCACGTCCATACCCGGCGTCGATCTTTTTCCAACGGCCATACATAACATTATTAAAGGCCTGAAGCCAGTATTGCTGGCTGCCGGGAGTAACGCTTGTCCACGCGCCGCCCGCCTCCACCACAACTGGGAACTCGGCCAGGACATCACTGTATTTCTCAATAATCCCGGCTTTCACCATCATGTGAACATTTGGCCCGATAGCACCTCCCGGCATCGGAAACCCAAGCACTCTCGCATCAGCCGTAGTGGTCGTCGGATTAAACTCATATTCTTTCATTAAGCCGTTAAGCATATCTTCAATAACGTGCATTTTCGTTTCGTCAACGTCGAGGGAATACCCCGTACCCTTGATCGCATGAGCCATGGACCGCACATCCGGCTGAACAGTACCGCTGGCCATCGGTCTGACAGAAAGATCTATCCCGTCAACTCCTCCGGCGATTCCGGCCATGTAACAGGCAACCGCCGTGCTGGCAGTGTCATGAGTATGAAGCCAGAGGAGCATATCAGATGGCATAATTTTCTTCAGTCCAACGGCCGTATCATAGATTGTCTTGGGATCGGTGGTCCCGCTGGCGTCTTTAAGGCATATACTGTCAATATGTATGTCACTATCGAGCAATCGTTTGCCGATGTTGATGTAGAATTCCGCAGTGTGAACCTTATCTGATTTGAACGGCAGTCCCATTAGAGCGATACAAACCTGGTGATGCATTCCAGCTTCAACTATCGGCTTGCCAGTCTTCACCAAGTTGTCCACATCGTTCATGTAGTCGAAGTTTCTATCCCAGGTTGTCCCGTATTCTTTCATCAGCTTTGCCTGCATAGTCAGGCCTTCGATTGACTGGGTTGTCAAAGTAACACCCGAAACAGAGCGAGTCAAAATCTGAAGATCAGCATCCGGCCCGACCGTTTCGCGCATCGCTTTCATATCCTCAAACGGGTCTTCGCCAAGATAGAAGTAAGGGGCCTGATATCTGGCACCACCGCCAAATTCAAAATGGCGTATACCCAGTTCGGCGGCTTTCTTCATCGCCGACAGGAAATCATTCAACCGCACTTTTCCTCCGAAAGAACTTTGAAGGCCATCACGAAAAGTCATCAGTTGAACACGTATCTTTTTGGGGGTCTTCGCAAATATCATTTTGCCTCCTCAATCTTTGTGACTTTTGTCCCAGGATATAGACTGCCCACGGCAGAAGCAATTGCAGCCAGCACCGCCGCCTCAACGGCGAAAAGCTTTTCGGGGAATATGGCGATGATCAGACGCATTATCACAGCCAGAAAAGCTAGAAGGAGAAATACGCTCAGAAATGCCGACCCACAGATTGCCAGAAGATCTAGTGAATCCATATCAGACACTCCTGTTCCGGTCTGCCGGAAAGACAGACCCAAAAAACAGACCATTGTTAAAATTGCCCAGGTTTCCGCCCGAGGACTCTAACGAAATTTCAGTCAATTTATATCCGATTTCAGCAAAAGTCAAGAGCAATTCATCCCTGCAACACTAATCTGCCTCCCGTTACTGGCATTTCCCTGCCTTCAATATATAGCTCTAGATTGGGCCCGATGCGTACCGTTTTCCCTCGGGCTATCTCTACATCGATTTCAGAGAGGGAGTCAGAGTATATGGCTACCTCCCGGCCCAGAACAATCGATCTTTCTTGATAGTAATCGAGAAGATCCAGATAAGCCCCTCCAATCAGCATCAGATAGTTTTCCTTCAAACGGGTCATCAACTTCCGCACAATCTCTCGCCGATTGCACTGGTCACGTCGCTCGCAAAAATCGGACAGAGATGCGACCTTCGGCACATATGGTGTGGCACTGACGACCGGGGTGGCCTCCACATTCAGCCCGATTCCCAGTATCGCACCGGCGACGATATTTCCTTCTTGCTGAGTATGCACGATAACGCCACATATCTTGGCCCCTTCAATCAGAATATCGTTTATCCACTTCAATGCCGCACGTCCCCGTAAGTCAGATATGTCGTCAATCGCTTGGACAACGGAAACCGCGGCGAGCACCATAAATCCGGCCGTGGAGTATTTGATCGGTTGATCGGGAGCGAGATATGCAACCATATGAATATTACCAGGTAGAGCCACCCATGGTCGGCCCTTAAAGCCGTGAAAATTCTCTCCTGATCCCGACAAACATATCATCCGATCGGGGAGAGGTACATTTCGACGAGCCAGATCAATCAGCGAGTCGTATTGAGATCGATGTGAATACTCACTGATAAAACAAAATCCCCAGAAATTCTCTGATTCCAAGACTGCTTCCGAAAGCTTTGCAGATCCAAGCAATTCTCCGGAAATCCCTTGAATAGACGGGCCACGTGAATGCATCGAAGCTTTCCTCCATTTAGCGGAGGCGGGGAGGAAAAGCGCGGCATAGTCAACGCTATCAGTGAGAATTACCATCTGTCATCTCTTGTAGACTGCGGAATGTCTGTAGAATGACTGCTCGATAGTCGCTCTACTTGGTCCACAAACCTCGTGCCAAGCGCAGGCCAGGCATGCGTATGGGCCCTCGGGATCCCCACTTTAATTCACGAATACGTTCCTGTCAAACCTCCGTATATTCCACGGCCAATTCCATTTTTTGTTTCTTTAAATTCTCCTGTGCATCAACTACTGCAACGGCCGCCATGTCGACAATCTGGTTGACGTCGAGCGTTCGATGAAGCACGTGCACCGGCTTGGAAAGACCCATAAGAATCGGGCCGACCGCCGTCAGACCGCCCATGCGCTGGACCAGCTTGTAGGCGATGTTGCCCGAGTTCAAATCCGGGAAAATGAAAACGTTCGCAACCTCTTTCAGATTCGAGAACGGGAAGTACTTCTCGATCAGTTTCGGCATCAGGGCCGTGTCGGCCTGCATCTCACCCTCGACAACCAGATCGGGCCGCTTTTCCCTTACGATCCTGACCGCTTCGGCAACTTTCTTCGATTCTTCGTATCGCGCCGATCCGAAATTCGAGAACGACAGCATGGCAATCCTTGGCTCGATATCGAAGGCCCTGGCGACATTTGCCGCCGAAATGGCGATCTCCGCTAGCTCCTCGGCGTCGGGATTGATGTTAACCGTCGTATCGGCGAACATGAATACTTTGTCCCTCTGAATCATAGCAAACAATCCGGAAACAACCTTGATACCCTCGTTCATCTTGATTATCTGTAGCGCCGGTCGAATCGTCGTCGAATAAGTCGATGTCACCCCGGACAGAACGGCGTCGCAGTCGCCGGATTCCAGCATCATGATGCCGTAATATGTCCGATCACGCATCATCCACATCGCCTGGTCCCGTGTGACCCCCTTGCGACAGCGTTTCTCGTGGAACTTCTGGGCGTATTTCTGACGCTTGGGCGATGTCACCGGATCAACGAGAGTGATACCGGTCAGATCGATATCGCGGTCGGCCGCGACTTTCCTTATGTTTTCCTCGTTGCCCAGAACGATCGGCTGGGCGATACCCTCTGTATGGACGACATGCGCCGCCCGCAGAACTCTGTCAGAGTTTCCTTCCGGGAAGACCAGCCGCTTTGGATCTTTCTTGGCCTTGTCGGTCAGAACGCTCATGACGATCCGGCCCTTGCCGATCCGTTTTTCCAGGTTCCGGCGGTACTCTTCAATATCAATCTTACGCTGGCCGACACCTGTATCCAGTGCCGCCATGGCCACCGCTGAGGCTTCCCAAATGAGGACCCGGTGGTCGAACGGCTTGGGAATGATATAGTCCCGCCCGAATTTAAAGTGGTCGACGCTGTAGGCCCGGGCGACCTCGTCGGGAACGTCCTCTTTGGCCAGATGTGCGAGGGCTTGGGAGGCGGCCACTTTCATGTCATCGTTGATGGCCGTCGCATGCACGTCCAGGGCGCCACGGAAGATGAACGGAAAGCCGAGAACGTTGTTGACCTGATTCGGATAGTCCGACCTGCCGGTGGCCATTATGACATCCTTACGCGCGGCAACCGCATCGGGATAAGTGATTTCCGGATCGGGATTGGCCATGGCGAAAATAATCGGGTCGCGTGCCATGGATCGGACCATGTCCTGTGTAACGGTATTGGCAACGGAGACCCCCACAAACACGTCGGCATCCTTAAGTGCATCAGCCAGCGTCCGGGCGTCAGTCTTGCGTACGAATTCGGCTTTGTATTTGTTCAATTTGTCGCCCCGTCCCTCATAGATGACCCCCTTGGAATCCACCATGAGCAGATTCTCGGGGTTGACACCAAGCAAACAGTAGAATTTGGCGCAGGCGATTCCGGCGGCGCCGGCTCCGGAATAAACCACCCTGATCCTGGATATGTCTTTGTTCACCAGCTCAAGGGCATTCAGCAGGGCCGCTCCGGAGATAATTGCCGTCCCGTGCTGATCGTCATGAAATACCGGGATTTTCAGTCTCTTCTTCAGCGTCTCTTCGATATAGAAGCATTCCGGGGCCTTGATATCCTCCAGGTTGATGCCCCCAAAGGTGGGCTCGAGAAGCTCGCAACATTTGATGACCTCATCGGGATCAAGGGTGTCGAGCTCAATATCGAAGACGTCGACATCGGCAAAGCGCTTGAACAATACCCCCTTACCTTCCATCACCGGCTTGCCGGCGGCGGCGCCGATATTGCCCAGGCCAAGCACCGCTGTGCCGTTGGAGATAACCGCCACCAGATTTCCTTTGGCGGTGTACCTGTAAACATCAGCAGGATTTGCCTTTATTTCAAGACATGGCACAGCGACACCCGGCGTGTACGCGAGCGAAAGATCGAGCTGGGTTACACACGGTTTGGTCGGGTTGACTTCGATCTTGCCCGGTTGACCCACGGAATGATAATCGAGGGCTTGTTGTTTCGTGTACATTAGAGTCTGGCTCCTATTTAGACCGACTTGGATTGTTTCATTTATCACCAGCCTGATATATAGAGGTTTATATGGAATAGTCAAGCGGTTTTGTCAACGTCTATAACTCTGTCAAAATCGACAACTACCGGCCTGAATTACTGACCTTATTCTAAGATTAAGGCAACCTTTGGTAGCTCTTCTCGTATCGAAATTATATAACCGCTTTCAACAAATTGTAGGAGATGGCCATGTTTACCAGAAGCCGCAAGCTTATCTTCGCCTCACTGTTGGCTTTCGCTTTGGCTATCGGTTCAGCCCCACCGGGCCTGGCTGATCACAAAAAAACGTGGGAGAAGACCTTCGAGATCAATCCCGGCGGTCTCCTGACGGTGGAAGCCGATCTCGGCTCCATCGAGGTCGGGACAAGCAGCTCAAATGAAGTTGAAGTGGAAGTGATTGTGAAGGCCGGCAGAGAAAAATATCTGGACGATTTCAAGGTTGAGTTCGAGCAGAACGGCAATGACGTTTCCGTATTCGGCGAACTTATGAAACGCCGCTCATTCTGGTCAAGTATCAGAAAGCCCCTTCGTGTGGAATTCCTTATCACTGTACCGAAGCAGTATAACCTTGATCTGTACACGGTTGGCGGCAGTATCTCGGTCGGCGACCTTGACGGTGATGTCCGGTCGGAAACCGCGGGCGGGAGTCTCAATTTCGAGCGCATTAACGGAACCGTGGAGGGACGCACCTCCGGCGGAAGCATCAGTGTCGAAAGCTGTGTCGGAGAAGCGGACGTTAAGACCTCCGGGGGAAGTATCACTCTCGGCGAGGTCAAAGGCGAGGTTTCGGCCAAGACCTCCGGCGGCAGTATTACGGTGGAAGAAGTTATGGGCATGATTGACGCCGCTACGTCAGGCGGAAGCGTGACCGCATACATCACCGGCCAGCCGGAGGATGATTGTCGGCTGTCCACGTCGGGGGGAAGTGTCAGTGTTTACCTCGAAGATGATGTCGGCGTTTATGTCGATGCTCATACCAGCGCCGGCCGTGTTGAGACCGATTTTCCGGTCGCGGGTAGAGGCAAGACGAGAAAATCATCGCTGCGAGGGAAAATCAATGATGGCGGTCCCGAGCTTTATCTGCGGACGTCAGGGGGGAACATTTACATAAACGAAATCTAAATGCGCCAGAGGCGTTTGGTATACACACGTATTTCTGAGTTGATCTCACCTCAGTCACCACGCGAAAACCCGGCGGCGACCCGCCGGGTTTGTTATTATTGCAAAACACTAAAAAGGACCAGCCGCCTCGCCACAGGAGTCGATCTTCCGTCAAATGCTTTCTGCCGGAGTATCGCTTGCCCCACATCATGCGCTAAAACACCGAGAACTTGAAGTACTTCCGGGGATTTTTCTCGATGTCGGTAACGAGGTTCTCGATACGGACAATCAGATTCTTTATCTCCTGATACAGTTCGTCGTCATTGACCATTGCCCCGGCCGTGCCGTCACCCTGGTTGATTTTGGCCAAGATGGAATCGATTCGTCCCGCCGAAGAATGCAACCGATCGTACACACCGGGATCGGAGATAATCCTGCCCAGCGTTCCCTGATTGGTGTTGACTTTTTCCGAGATGCCGTCCAGATTCTGCGACATGCTCTCAAGCGAGGAGACAATCCTCCCCTGGCTTCTCTGCATATCGTTAATCAGCACCGTCAGGGCGGCCAGCATCCGGGTCATCTCACTGTAAAGTGTATCATCGGTAAAGAGCCGGCCCGCCGATCCCTCGCCCCGTCTGAGCCGGCCCGTAATATCCGTAAGGTTTCTTGTCAGATCCCCCGCGGCAATCACCGTCTTTTCACCCTCGGCAAAGACCGATGCCAGATCGCCCGGCGGAACGCTTTGAACGACCGAACCTTCCTCCAGAATCGGATTGGTCAGTGTTCCGGGCGTTATCTCGATATACTTGTCACCGATAAAGCCGATCGTGCCGACCTGTATCGTGGCATCGGTGGTGAGCATCTTCCGCGCCGATTTCACGACGCGAAATTTCACCTCTATCTGCCGCAACGAATCAAGATTGACAAATTTGACCGAGTAAACATTGCCGACCTCGATGCCGGCCAGCCAGACCGGGCTCCCCTTAACCAGGCCGTTCACATTCGGAAAATACGCCCTGTATTTCATCTTGGATTCAAATATCGACGTCCCTCCGCCGGAGAACGACGCCCAGAGCAGCACCGCAATGGCGGCGGCTATCAGAAGGCCGACCTTGATTTCTCCCCACTTGATCTTAATCGTGCGTTTCATTTTATCCTCAGATTAAGCGAAATCAATTTTCTTCACATTGGCGACCGAATCCCTGAACGGCCGCAGAAATTCAACCACGCGCGCTTCATCGCTGGCGCGCAACTGCACCACATCGCCGTCAAAAGCGACCTCACCATTATCTATGATAATAAACTTATCAGACATCTCAAAAGCATCCGAAATCTGGTGTGTCACGACAATCGAGGTGACATGCTTTACCTCTCTTAACCTGTTTATCAAACTTATGACATTCTCCGTCATCCGGGGGTCAAGCCCGGTCGTCGGCTCATCATACAGCATAATTTTGGGATCCGTGGAAAGCAGAGCCCGTCCGATGGCCACCCGCCGCTGCATCCCGCCGGAGAGCTGATCGGGCAGGTGGTCGATTATCTCATCCGACAATCCGACAAAACCGAGCATCTGCCTGACCTTGCCCTCAATCTCCTCCAGCTTGAACTTCGAATATTCCAGAGGATAATAACCGACGTTTTCCCCGACCGTCAGCGAGTCGAACAGAGCGCCGTCCTGAAACACCATCCCGATTCTCTTGCGAATCTCGCGCAGTCTCTTGGATTTCATCCCGCAGATGTTTTCATCGTCAATCAGAATCTCGCCGCTGTCCGGACAGGCTAATCCGAGAATCAGTCGAAGGATGGTCGATTTGCCCGAACCGGAGTGCCCCATAATCACTCTCGAGTCACCATTAGAAATGCAAAACGACACATTTTTGATGATCTGCTTTCCCTCGATTGAAAAATTCACCTGCCGAAACTCGATCATAGATAACCCTTCAGGTAGCCGGAGATAAACTTCGTTATAACGAAATTGGAAATCAAAATGGTTATAGAAGACAACATTACTGATTCTGTCGTTGCTCGACCGACACCTTTCGTACCGCCTTCCGAAGTGAATCCTTTATAGCAGGATATAAATCCGATTATGAAGGCATATACGAACGGTTTCAAAAGACCAATAAACATATTGCCGAATATAAGTTTCTCCCTGACTGCCGTCCAATATGTCGTCGAGGTGATATGAGCGATGAATATAGCCACCAGCCAGCCGCCGAAGATGGCGATGACATCGCAGATAATCGTCAGAATCGGAACCATGACAACCAGCGAGATTAGTCTCGGAGCCGCCAATTTCCGAATCGGGTCAATGCCGAAGGCAGTCAGAGCATCCAGCTGATTTGATGCCTTCATCGAACCGATCTCGGCTGTTATCCCGGCGGCGACTCGTGATGCCACCATGATCCCGGTCAAAACCGGCCCCAGTTCCCTCACAATCGCCAGGACCATAATGCGCCCGAGGTAGTGCTTGCTGCCGAATTCAGCCAACTCGTTGGAAAACTCCAGTGCCATGCCCTGACCGGCCGACAGTCCGGTCAGAATAACGAGAAAAAGCGAGCCGATCCCGTTCAGGTACATCTGCTCCATGGTCTCGGCCGGGTATATGGGTCGTCCGACCAGCGAGGCCAGCATTTTCAATGCAAAGAAGAAGAGCCTTTGCACCTCGTAAGCGAAATGCTTCAGCCAGTCCAGTATGAATTTGACAATTCCCATGCTTCCGTCAACGGCTTTAACCTATAATTCTAGATTTCTCATGCGCCGTTGTCAAGCCAACTTTCCTCCTTTGCTGAACCATTTCCATAAATCAATCCCCGGAATTGTTGCGCATCCATACGTTTATAGACTATTATACTGTCAGACAAGGCTGAAGGCATTATGAAAAACGATAAAAAGCCATCTCGCGGTCATGCCATTGCGCTGTATTCCGGTGGGCTGGACTCCGCTTTAGCGATCCTTCTGATTTTGAAGCAAAACATCAAAGTCACCGCCCTGACCTTTCTGACGAATTTCGGCTGCGATATTTCCGACAGTTCCAGCTGCGGCTCCGACCCCTATCCGGCGGCCGAGAAATTCGGCTTTGATGTCAAACTCATGCACCTGGGACAGAAGTTCATCGACATTGTCAAATCACCAAAACATGGCTACGGCAAGAACATGAATCCCTGCATCGACTGCCGAATACTGATGCTTCGTGAGGCGGCATTATTCATGAAGACGGTCAAGGCTGATTTTGTTATAACAGGAGAGGTCGTTGGTCAGAGGCCGAAATCCCAGCACCGGCCGACCCTGCATCTCATTGAGAAGGAAAGCGGGCTTGAGGGTTTTCTTCTTCGTCCTCTTTCCGCCCGGCTCCTGTCGGAGACGATTCCGGAGCGGAACGGATTGGTCGACAGGAACCTGCTTGAAGGCATATCCGGCCGGTCACGCAAAAGGCAGCTGGAGCTCGCCCGGGAATTCGGGCTCGAGGACTACTCTGCACCGGCGGGCGGCTGCTTGCTCACCGATGTCAATTATTCGAAAAGACTGAAGGACCTGCTGGCTCATAATCACAACCCCGATTCCAACGATATCAGTCTATTACGCTACGGACGTCACTTTCGCCTCGACAGCAAAACCAGGCTGATCGTGGGCCGCGATGAAGCCGATAATGATCGTCTGCAAAATCAGGCCCGCCCGGAATATCTCACGCTTGAAGCTCTCGGTGTCGGGTCGCCGCTGGCGCTGTGTATCGGCAACCACTCAGCCGAAAATGTCAGGCTGGCCGCGGCGATTACAGCCAGATACTCGGATGCCGGGAAAATGCCGCAGGTCGTCATAACATGCTCGGCCCATGATCGCCAATGGAAAGTCACGGTACATCCCATCGCCAAATCGGAAACAGTAAACTTTCAGATAAAATAAGAATGGGCTCTCACCCTACAGCGAGAGCCCGACTCTCCTTGCGTCAATAAACGAGCAGCTATACCGCCAAATAGTCGCTGCTTCTTCAGCATGGTCTGGCAAACACTAATAGTATCAAATTCCGTGCCGCCCCCCCAACCCGAAGCAAAACCAGTTGACAGACATCATGTTAGAGCATAAAATGAGCCTTTGGCAGACAATTGAAACGCCATCTTAGCGCATCGTCTGCGCTGGTTCCGCGGTTTTGTCGCAACTTCTGCATTCTATTCGGGAATCGCCCGGCAGAATCGAAAATGATCGGCTTAAAAAAACCCCTCTTTAATCATAAAGAGGGGTCCCTCACTTGCTGTTGGAAAGGCAATTCTCTTGCCGTTACTTCAGCATCATCATCTTCTTTGTCGCCGAAAACTGGTCAGCTTCAAGACGGTAGAAATAGATACCGCTTGCGACGCTGGAACCGGCGTCGTCACGACCGTTCCAAACCACCGATTTCGAGCCGGCCTCCTGATATTCATCGACCAGAGTGATGACTCTTTGACCCAGCACGTTGAAAACATCCAACCGAACATGGGTGGCCTTCGGAATATCGTAATCCATCCGCGTCTGCGGATTGAACGGATTCGGCGCGTTCTGTTTCAGCGCAAAAGACTTCGGCAGAATCTCCTGCGCAGCAACCTGCGAAAGAGCAACAGTGATGCCGTCAAACGCAGGAGTAAGGCTCCTCACCTGGGATTTCCCGTCAACGACCTCGTTGTAAACCAGCATCAGCGCATGCTGAGGTTTTTCCATGGTCGTTTCGGTTACCTCAATCTTGTCAACACTTGCGTCGTCGACGCTGAAAACAAGATTGGCGATAGCGCCCTCACCGGGCTCCAGATCAGGATTCCTGCCTTCTACCATTGGAATCAGTCCGATAACAACGGTGTTATTGTCGTTATCGATATTTGCCCATCTGAAGTCAAAATCTGCCGATCTTGTGCCTTCAAACGTGACCTCCTCCAAGGAGACTCCCTCCGAGAATTTCAAAGGCAAATCGAGTGCAGCCATAGGAACTGTGTTGGATAACTCAACAGGAACGATATAAGTCTCACCGCTCACAGTTGCCTTGGCGGCGCCGATCGAATTTACCTTTGCGCCGTAAACAGACGCACAAATTAGGAGTACCACGGCAATCGTGATGATGCCATAATGTTTCATAGACACTCACCCCCCGTTAGGGTTAAAGGTTAAAGCCAATCAAACGGCTATTCAATGCCAACGCTCCTTGTCTGACGCACAGCCGCTTATACTTCCACAATACCTGAAAGTTACTCTTATTTATTCTTGAGTGAGGGCAAAAGTGAGGATCTCCCATATCCAGTATACGTATTTTTATATTGAAAGTCAAGGCTTTATTCCTAAAAATGTCTTTGTTAATAAACCGGTTACGGTTCACTGAGAACTTTAGTCCTCCTCACCACATACAGCTCCCCTTATAAGACGATATCTTACAAAAGGGAACTAGATTTTTACGCCAAATTACCCGACCTGACGTCTATGTATAATTATAGTCCCAAAAGGGACAAAAGTTCCTTTTTTGGCAAAATCTCAAAAAAAAGATTAAGTCAATATATTGCCAGACGGGCCGCTGAAGCAACAAAAATATCTCTTTTCAAGGCCGACCGCATAGGATACGGCACATTTTTATTGACAGTTGTCTGTCAACAGCTTAGCTTAGACCTTCAAAATCTTGCCTTTTGCCGCAGGAGGTTACGTGCCGGCTAACAATCAGAAGAACTCGGACTTCATGCCTTATATCTCTTCAGGCCAGAGTATCGCTGAGGTGACAATCAAAGCCATTGTCCTGGGCTCAATTCTGTCTGTCGTTTTTGGGGTCGCCAATGCCTATATCGGCCTAAATTATGGAATGACAATTTCTGCGTCTATCCCAGCGGCCGTCATTTCGATGGCGATCCTGAGAACGCTTTTCAGAAGAAAAAGAGTTACCGTCCTGGAAAACAACATTGTCCAGACGGTCGGTTCGGCAGGTGAATCGCTGGCCGCGGGGATTATTTTCACCATCCCCGCTTTCTTCATCTGGGCGGCCAATGCCGAGCTTGCCGCGCAGGGTTATGATCACGTTGTTTCAAAAAACCAGATTTTCTTCCTTTCCATGCTGGGCGGCGGGCTGGGCATTCTTCTCATGATTCCGCTGAGAAAATACCTGGTCGACAAAGAACATGGCAAACTGGCATTTCCGGAAGGAACAGCCTGCGCCGAAATCATTGTTGCCGGGGATGAGGGTGGAAGCAAAGCCAAAACAGTCTTTCTGGGAATCGGTATCGGGGCCGTCTATAAGTTGCTTTTCTATACTTCGAGGCTGTGGTCGGAATCGCCCGGCTACGATTTCAAGAGGTTTCTAAAGGGAGGTACGGTAGGTGTCGATGCCACCCCTGTTCTAATGGGGGTTGGTTATATCATCGGCCCCAGAATTGCGGCGCTGATGCTCTCGGGCGCCGTTTTGGGATATCTTGGTATCGGACCGCTTCTGTCTTTCATCGGCGATCAGATACCGGGGATCATTATCTCACCCGGGACGATTCCGTTGAGTGAAATGAATCCGGCGGAGCTGAGAGACTCATACATTAAGTATCTGGGTGTCGGCGCCGTAGCCGTCGGCGGATTTGTATCGCTGGCCAAGTCTCTTCCGGTCATCTTCCATTCCTTCTCTGCTGGGGCACGGGAGCTTTTCAGCAGAAGAGCCTCTATAGAAGATAAGCCGAGGACCGACCGAGACCTGCCGATGTCATGGGTCCTGATCGGCTCGCTGTTGATAATCATCGCCATCTGGGCTTACCCGGGAACCGAACTCCACTTCATGGGCGCGCTGCTGGCCGTGATATTCGGCTTCTTCTTCGTCGTGGTGGCGGCGCGGATTGTAGGTATCGTCGGTTCATCGTCCTCGCCCGTCTCGGGGATGACCATCGCAACCCTGCTGGTTACATGCCTGATACTTATCTCTTTCGGCGTGTCGGGAGTGAAAGGCATGGTCACGGCGATGTCGGTGGGGGCGGTTGTCTGTATCGCGGTCTGCATGTCCGGCGATATCGCCCAGGACCTCAAAACCGGCTTCCTTCTTGGAGCCACACCGAGGAAAATGCAGTTGACGGAATTCATCGGGCTGCTCTTCCCGGCGATTGCGATGGGTTTCACCCTTTACCTTTTGGGGGATGCCTTCGGATTTGTCAAAACCGAGGCGACGCCGAATCCGCTGCTGGCCCCGCAGGCAAATGTCATGGCAACCGTTGTCCAGGGCGTAATGAACGCCAACATACCATGGGCGCCGATATTGGTCGGTGGCATGATTGCCGTGGCGATCGAGCTTCTGGGCATTCAGTCGCTTCCCTTTGCCATCGGTCTCTATCTGCCGCTTTCCCTATCGACGCCAATAATGATCGGCGGTATAATAGCCTTGCTGATAAAGAAGTCCAACAAGGACAAAATCCTGGTGAATGCGCGGCATCAGATGGGAATACTCTTTGGCTCCGGGCTGGTGGCCGGTGACGCCATAATCGGCGTCATCACGGCCGGGGCGATTGTCGGCTCTGAAAGATTCAGCACCGGTGGATATAGAGATTTCTTTGAAGCGCATGAGCCGATGACCGGGAGTCTGACCGGCGCTTTCGGGCCATATCTGTCTCTGGCCGTATTCGTCGGCCTAGCCGTTTTATTCTACTTTGTCGCCCGGGCGTTCGGCAAGAAATTGTCGTGATGCTGTAATGAAAAAATTCGTCAAAAAACACAAATGGCCGCTGGTTATTTTCTCGGCGGCCTTTTTGTTGCGGCTCATATATCTCCTGCAATATCGTTCTAATCCAGCTTTTGATTTCCCGATGGTGGATGAACTCTGGCATCTGCGCTGGGCCCGGGAGATAATCGGCGGTAACTTCTGGGGCGACGAGGCATTATTCAGAGGACCCCTCTATCCGTATCTCCTGGCCTTTTTTCTGAAAATCACCGGAAGCTCGCTCTTCTGGACGCGGCTTTTGCAGATGATTATCGCCTCATTTTCGGCAGTCATGGTCTATCTGCTGGGCAGGAAGTTGATCTCCGGAAAGGTCGGGATAATCGCCGGTTTGACTTATGCCGCCTACGGGACGATGATCTTCTATGAGGCGATGCTTCTCATTCCTGTCATATTTGTCCTTTTGAACCTCATCGCCGCTTATCTAATGGTCATCTACAAAGGCAGATATCAACCGGGGCGGTGGTTTCTGGCCGGAATTGTCCTGGGTCTGGCGGCAATAGCGCGGCCCAACATTCTCCTGCTGGCGCCATTCTTTCTGGTCTGGATTTATCTCGGCTTTCTTGATCTGAAGAATATCAGGAGAAGATTTCTGATTACACTGGTGTACCTGGCCGGTATACTTATCCCGGTCTTTTCCGTGACACTCAGAAACTACGTCGTCACCGGCGAGCCGATTCTGATATCTTCGCAGGGGGGCGTTAATCTATATATCGGAAATAATCCGGACACCGAGGGCCTGACGATGCTTATGCCGGAGCTCCGGCTGGACGAATCTTTAGCCTGGGATGACTTCACCGCTGCTACGCGAGAAGTGGCCGAGGCGGAAGCGGGCCGAAAACTAACGGCCGCCGAGGAATCATCCTTCTGGACCAAAAAAGCCCTTAAATTCATCTGGCAGAATCCCGCCACCTTTCTTGCCATCACCCTCAAGAAGACCGTGTATTTTCTTGTAGGATTCGAGAACTCGGACCAGACCGACATTTACCATAGCCGGACGTACTCTTCCCTGTTTTCGATCCTGTTGTGGAAGAAGCTTATTTGTTTCCCATTCGGATTAATCTTCCCGCTCGCGGTGGTCGGGATGGCCGTCTGCTGGCCGAAAAGAAAAGAGCTGGCGCTGTTTTATGTCTTCATAATCGGCTATATACCGACCGTGGTGCTCTTCCTGGTAACCGCTCGTCACCGGCTTCCGGTGATTCCGTTCATACTCATCTTTGCCGCCGCCGGTGTTCCAGCGTTGTGGCAGTTGATTAAAAAAGGTGCCTGGAAAACGGCATGGAAGTACCTGGCTCTGCTGGCGGTTCTATTGATTCTGTCCAACCGGACTTACTTCGATATCGGCTTTGAGAACGTCTTTCAGACTCACTTCAACCTGGGTCTGACCTACGAGCGCCGCGGAGACTTATCAGCGGCGGAAAAAGAGTACCGCAAAGCACTCGAAAACAACCCTAACTCGGCAACGACTATCAACAATCTTGGATATATTCTCTACAGGCAGGGCAGGTACGAAGAAGCCTTATCGCAGTTCAGAAAAGCAATAAATATCGACCCCGACTATGCGGAAGCGTACAACAACATCGGACTGATTCTCGAAAGTCAGAGTGACTATACCAATGCCGAGACATTGTATCGTCAGGCCCTCAGCAAGAATCCCGGCCTCTTTCAGGCATTGATTAACCTGGGCGATATTTACCTGGATCAGGATAGATTCCCCGAATCTGAGAAAGCCTATCTGGATGCCCTCGAAACGGCCCCGGACAATAAGAACATTTTCTTCAAGCTCGGGGCGCTGTACGCCAGGATGAGCCGGTTTGCCGAGGCGGAAGAGATGTTCATCAAGGGACGTCAACTGGGAGAACCCGGCGCCGTCGATCTTGTCAACTGGGGCAATATTTACTTTTCGACCGACCAGCCGCAGAGGGCCATTGAAAGATACCAGCGCGCGATTGCGGCGGATTCTTCATTTTCGCAGGCGTACTACAATCTGGCGGTCACATTTCGCAGGTTCGGTTATCCGAGTAACTCGGCCAGGACTTACCTGGAAACTCTTCTCAGGTTAAATCCGGGTTTTGCGCCGGCGCGCGAGCTCTTGATGAAGCTTGACGGAAAATAAAGTCGCTAGTACTTCTTCCGCCTCTCCAGGACATAGTTGGAACCTTCGAGCGATTTGGTGTATTTTTTCAGGTCGGCCAGCATGTGCGACATTTCACCGGAATGGGTGAACGTCCCGCGCCGGTTTACCAGTATCGCGATTGATATGGTCAGCAACTGGAATGTCTCAAGCTCGCCCTTGCGGTTGGTCGTCTGGATAGTCCCTCTTTCCCGGTCTTCATCGGCGTAGCGGTATGGAATAATGATATCAAAAACTTTGATAATATTCTCACAAACGGTGTTGACTTCCGGAGGCGGGATTATGAACACAAAGTCGTCACCGCCGATATGCCCCACGAATCCCTCACGGCACAGGTCGAAGACGGCATCGCGGATTATGCGGGCCGTCAGTCGGATCAGCCGATCACCATAGAAATAACCGTAGTAGTCGTTGTAAGCCTTGAAGTCGTCGATGTCGGCATAACAGACCGCGAAATCAACCTCCAGCTTTATCAGACGA
Source organism: Candidatus Zixiibacteriota bacterium (assembly GCA_020345705.1). Lineage (GTDB taxonomy): Bacteria > Zixibacteria > MSB-5A5 > GN15 > PGXB01. The sequence continues at coordinate 268,093 of CP070766.1, forward strand.
TCGATTTCCTTGTCAATAAGCCCCGGTCCGGGCAGGGCCGTGGAGGGATTGAACGATATATCTCTCTTGCTCCTGTCCGAGACCATGCGAAGCTGGACCTCAAAAAGCTTGTCTTTCCAGGGTCCGTACAGGAAGGCGTCGGCACCGTTCTGAAAGCCGGCAATGAGCAGATTCTCAGACGGGTTGGTATGATACAGAACGGTCGGAATGATCGAGAGGAAGATGTGACTCTTCGCCAGCCTGACCAGTTCCAGCTCGGCCAGAAAATTCTTCGAGCCTGCGATCAACACCATGTCGATCTGAAACCGCTGAGATATGACAAGAAGCTCCTGGATAGTCTTAAAATGATGGAACGAGATTTCTTCCTTACTGAAGGCTTTTGAGAGCCGGGAGTCAATATTGATACCATCCTGTCGGCATGCGCAGTGGAACATTACCGCCCCCCCTCGCATTCCGAAACCCTCTCGCGCGGATGAAACTCCCGGTGAATCGACAAAAGATAGTCCTTATCGACCTGGGTATAGATTTGTGTCGTGGTGATGCTGGCGTGACCGAGAAGCTCCTGGACGACACGCAGATCGGCGCCGCCCTCAATCATGTGGGTCGCAAAGCTGTGTCGAAACGTATGCGGCGTGACCTGCTTGTTTATCCCGGCCGCCAGGGCATACTTCTTTATGATTTTCCACGCGCCCGCCCTCGAAAATTTCCTGTTTCGATTTGACAGGAACAAAACATCGCTTTCAGCCGCCGCGCGTTTCGGCTCCCTGACCTCGACCAGATATCTCTCGACCGCCTTACGAGCATACTGCCCGTAGGGCACCAGTCTTTCCTTGTTGCCTTTGCCAATGATTTTGATAAAGCCGATTTCGTCGTACACAGCCGACATCTTGAGATTAATCAATTCGGAAATCCTCATTCCGGTGCCATAAAGCATCTCCAGCATAGCGCTGTCTCTGACTCCTGTCTCTTTCTTGAGGTCGGGCCGGGCCAGTATTTTCTTGATCTCTTCGACAGTCAGGTAATCGGGATGATACCTGGAGATTTTCGGCGTCCGCACGTATTCGAAAGGATTTTCGCCGACGACGTTTTTCTCGTGAAGATAACTATAAAAGCTTTTCAGGGAGGAGAGCTTTCTGACGATTGAGGCGGGCTTTCTGTTGAGGCCGGTAAGCCGACTGATGTATTCATTGACTCGACGGCGGGAGACAGCGTAGCTGTCCGCTAATTTGAAGAAGTTCTTGAATTCGACTATGTCGCTCTTATAGGCCGCCAGGCTATTTGCCGATAACCCGCACTCCAGTTCCTGATACTGGAGGTAATCATTGATGATATCGTCTGTCACTGCCCTGGTGTTCATTTTTTTCAGTATCCGGCCGCCGCCACTGCTATGACCGCCACCGGCTTTGCTCCCGCTTCAGTCAGAACTCTCGCCGCCTCCCGAACGGTAGTTCCGGTCGTGACAACGTCATCGACCACAGCGACCGTCTTCCCCGTCAGCCTTTCCCCGGAGATCCTGAAGGCCCCGGCTATATTTGCCGCTCTTCGGCGGGGAATAAGCTTGGCCTGGTCTTTGGTCCTGTGAGTCTTCAGAAGGCTTTCCGTCTCAACCGGCACATCCAATCTACTACCGATTATATCGGACAAAATCGATGCCTGATTAAAACCTCTTGATTTTTGGCGGTAACTGTGCAGCGGAATCGGCACCAGATAATTGAGCCCGAGCCTGTCAAGAAAGCCGAAATACTTGTCAACCAGTCTGTCCGCGAGGACCTTACCCAGATTTTGAAATCCGTAATACTTGAACTGGTGGATGATCTCTTTCAGCGGATCGACAAAATGACCCAGGGCATAAACGGGCAGGGCATATTCCTCCAGGCACCCCGGGCAGGGCGCGCCGTCCTCAAGCACCGCGTAACAACCGCTGCAAAACGGCAAATCAAGCTCGGCAATCCCCTCCCGGCAGTTAGAGCAAACCAGGTTCTCGTAATCATCGGTGAACCGGCCGCAGCAGAGAC
>CP070766.1:270207-275619 GCA_020345705.1 Candidatus Zixiibacteriota bacterium
AAAACGAAAGACATTTACCATTATCCCGAACTGGACTACCGGTTTACACCGGTCGAAACAATGCCGGTCCGGGAAGGTGAATCCTATCTGGTAAGGACAGCCGACAACAGATTTGCCAAGATCCGCGTCGAGAAAATCACCGGCGAAGGAAAAGAGCGTTCGCTCAAAGTAAAATATATCTATCAGACAATCGAAGACCTGATGAGGTTCTAGCGAAAAAGACCTGACCTCCGAACGGCGAACTGCCAAGCGACGGAATGAGCGGAAAATATCCGCGACTATACCCTCATCAAAAAAATCCTTGTATTGATGATTGACAACAAACAACCGAGCTTCTATTATTGAATCATGTCTACATGGAATTATTTTCCCGATTTAAAAGGAATGAGTTAGATGGAAAGAACCGGTCAAAGGTTCAGCCGCTGTGTTCTGATAGCACTCATTTCGATCGCTATATTCTCATTGGCTGTGGAAACGAAAGCTCGGTCAGGGGGATTCGACGTCTCGATAGGAGGAGGCGCCGGATATGTTCCGATGAGTGACTGGGAGGATTTCTACGGGTCTTCGGAGTATGGCTACTGCTACTATCAGCATGAGATATATGGCACGTTTATCAATATTCGCGTCACATATTTCGTCGCTTCTCACCACGCTGTTTCCGCAAACCTGGAGAATATCAAAACCTCTGCATCGAGGTGTGACTTCATCGATGCCTGGGCTGGACCTTACTTTATGGTCATTGACTGGCAATTTCGAAGCATACCGATTGGTCTGTCATATGAGTATTATTTCATGAATCGTGCCGATAACGTTCAGCCTTATCTGGGCTTGGGTGTGTCACATTGCTTCACAAAGGTTGAGTCTTCTTTGAAGGATTTGTCTGGAGTATTGATCGATTTCGGCAATTCTGAACCACGGACGGAAAGAGGTTATCACGTCATTGCCTACGCGGGGCTGAAATCATATATCAATAAGCGGCTATTCGTCAATACGCGTCTGCAGGGAAGATATGCCGATGGAGGCGGCTTCACTGATGAAAAGCGCGACATCAAAATCAACTTCAGCGGTGTCGATCTGACGGTAGGTGTCGGCTTCAGTTTCTGAAGTAGAGTTTTGCCCGATCGCTTGGGATATTATCAATTTGAATAAAAGGAACTCCATGCAGACGAAGACTACACCTCTCATACCCAGAGAAGTCCTGTTCGACAATCCAACACGATTCAATCCACAGATTTCCCCCAACGGGAACACGATTTCGTACGTTGCCCCTTTTAACGGCGTTCTGAACGTCTGGGTGCAAACACCTGAAAAAGATGACGCCCGGCCTGTCACTAAAGACGCTGATCGGGGCATCTGGGAGCACTTCTGGGCTCGAGACGGTCGGCGTCTTCTTTACCTGCAGGATCAGGGCGGCAACGAAAACTGGCGGCTGTACTCCGTTGATCTGGAAACCGATGAAGTCGCGGACTTCACACCGTTTGACGACGTTCAGGTCAGAATACTTGAATTAAGCAAACATCATACGGATGAGATATTGATTGAGATGAACAAGGATGATGCCAGACTTCATGATGCCTATCATCTTCATCTGGACACAGGCAAGCTCACTCAAGTCGCAAAAAACCCCGGCGATGCCGTAGGCTGGCTTGCCGATGCTGATCTCAGCGTTCGCGCGATGACAAAATCGAATCCTGACAGCAGTTTCGATCTTATGGTCAGAGATGGCGACCGGGCCGATTGGAGAAAACTTATGACCTGGAACGCCGAGGACAACATAAGCAGTGAACCGATCTGCTTCTCCCGGGACGGCAAAAGCATCTACCTTGTCGATTCGCGTGACGCCAATGCGGGGCGGCTGGTTAGAATGGAGATCGCGTCCGGGGCTATTGATGTTCTGGCCGAGGATCCCGGCTACGACGTCGATGAGAGGATGATCAATCCCGACACTTATGAAATTCAGGCGATTTCATTCACAAAGGAACGTAAACAGTGGGTGGTGCTGGACGATTCATTGAGTGAGGATTTTGACACCTTAAGAAAGGCTCACGAGGGTGACCTTCTTTTGCATGGGCGGGATAACAAATGCAGGAAATGGATGGTCGGTTATGAACGAGACAACAGTCCGATAGCTTTCCATATATACGATTCGGAAAACAAAGAAAGCCGATTTCTTTTTGACAATCGCCCCCGCCTTAACGATTACCTTCTGGCCCCGATAGAACCTGTCTCGTTGACATCACGCGACGGATTGACCATTCATGGTTACATCACTTATCCGATCGGCGGTGCAAAAAAGAATATGCCGATGGTGCTTAATGTCCACGGAGGTCCGTGGCACCGTGACTTCTGGGGCTACAGCCCTGAAGCTCAGTGGCTGGCCAACCGTGGGTACATCTGCCTCCAGGTCAATTTCCGCGGCTCGGCCGGGTATGGGAAGAAATTCCTTAACGCCGGCGACAAAGAATGGGGCGGCAAGATGCATGACGATCTTGTCGATGCCGTCAACTGGGCCGTCGCGCAGGGCATCGCCGACCCCAGGAGAATCGCCATCTATGGCGGCTCGTACGGCGGCTATGCCGCCCTGGTCGGCGCGACGTTTACGCCCGATCTGTTCTGCTGCGCGGTCAGCGTGGTCGGACCGAGCAACCTGCTGACCTTCATCAATTCCATCCCACCGTACTGGTCAACCATGATGGCGATGTTTCATAGAAGAATCGGCAATCCCGACACCGAAAAAGATTTCCTTGAATCCCGCTCTCCTTTATTCAAAGTCGACAATATTAAAATTCCCATGCTGATTGGCCAGGGAGCCAACGATCCGCGGGTCAAAAAAGCCGAGTCCGAACAGATTGTGGCGGCCATGAAAGAAAAGGGAATTGATCACGAGTATATTGTCTTCCCCGACGAAGGGCACGGCTTCGCCAAACCGGAAAACCGTCTCAAATTCTATGCTGTCGCGGAAAGATTTCTGTCCAGGCACCTCGGCGGCAGGTTTGAGAAAGATTCGGTCTGATTGACGGATTTTCCGACCCTTCACATGATAGAAAATTCGAATAAGCGCGAAACCTTTTGTTAAAATTCACGTATCCGAAACTTGATAAGCATCATCCGCGTTTATCTCCATGCGAGCGGGCAGGTTGGCTGGGTAAGACAATAGAATTGTCTTCGACAACGACAGCAACCAGGGCGACCGATTAAACGATAATGTTATGCCGGGAAAACCTGCCTGATTTAACTGCCGCCATTATATCCTCGCCTTTCAGTATCAGCCCTCACTGATTTTGCGGCATGAATGACATCCATATTGAAAATGGAAGTGCTTCCGGGAAAAAGATATTACTGGCAATAATCCTGATTGCAGTTGTCCTGAGGATAGTTCTTGCACTTGTCTCGGACAACGTGAATCATCCGGATGAGGTTTTTCAGGTTCTGGAGCAATCGCATCGTGTCGTATTCGGCTACGGCATAGTGCCCTGGGAATATCGCCTATCGGCCCGCTCATGGCTGGTGCCCGGACTCATGACGCTTATCCTGTACCCACTGAAGGTGCTGGGGATCGATAATCCCAATATATATGTTCCGTTGGTCAAGATTATTCTTTCCCTTATATCCCTTGTTGCTGTCTATTCGGCCTACGTCATAGGCAGGAGGCTGGCTTCGGAGAGAGCCGGTCTGTGGGCGGCCTTCCTGTTTGCGATATGGTTTGAAATCGTTTATTTCTCCATCAGGCCGTTGAGCGAAGTCTGGGCGACAACTTTCCTATTGGCCGCCGTTGCTATTCAGCTCACCCGCCGCTCGAAGCTGCAGATAGCGTCAGCCGGGCTGCTGGCCTGTCTTTGCGTCGCCATTCGCATCAATTATTTTCCGATCGTGCTGGTCCTTGTGATTATGGGTTTAAAAAGGATGACGAATGAAGACCGTCGGGTTTACCTGCTGTCTATTTTCGCCACATTAGTCGGCGTAGGTATTGTCGAGACGATGACTCTCGGAAAGCCTTTCACGTCCTATATAAACTTCCTGAACGTCGACAAAACGTTTTTCATGGCCGGGCCCCTGGGTTCGAAAATTAGTACAGACTACCTGATGTGCATGGGTTATGCCTCGCTGTTCCTGTACTGGCTCATACCGCTTCTGGGATTGGCCTTCTGGCGTAAAACCCGCGTCATTCTGGCAATGCTGGCCGTCGCCGTGCTCACGCACATTCTCATCCCGGCCAAGGATCACCAGATAGACTACCGGCACATATACGTCGCCATACCGCTGATAATGATCATCGGGGGAATAATTATTGCCCGGACGATCGATATGTCGAAGAATGCCCGGATGAGAAACATGATGGTGATCATCTTTTCGGCGATTCTATTGATCATTTCGGTTTCAGGTTCCCTGGCGCGCATTCCCTGCCAGAAAAATGTTTACGCCGGCAAGACGTTCGAAGTGTATGATCATAGCATCTACTATTCAAACCCGATTTTGAAAGCATATCGATACCTGTACAACCAGGATGACGTATATGCAGTGTACGACGCCTCGACGGCATGGTTCAGAGCAGGAGGCTTTTATTATCTGCATCGCGATGTTCCTCTGTACTATAACATTACTCCACCACCCACCGGCGAACATATAAGTCATATTATTATCAAAGGTGAGTTATACGGAGTCAACGGATTTGAACTGATTAAATCCATCGATGACATCAACGTTTACCACCGATCCAATAAGACGTTCGGATACAAGCGCGACCCCGCTTACACCACCGACATTATTCAATTGGGTGTCGATGACGTGTACAGCGCAAGAAGATAGAATATTCGAATCCTCAGTGACTTGCCGGCTGATTTCGGCACAGTTCGGAAGCGGTCTTGAAAATCGGCGACGTCGCCCCGTCAGCTATGGGCGCGCTAAAATACGCCACGAGCCAAAAGGCCGCTTGCGGAATTCGAGGATTTTCGTAAGTTTATATAAGTAGGTTTAATGGAACAACTTTCCGGCCGCCGGGCCGCAAGGAGAATAACTATGCTCAAAAAGACAAAAACCGCTCTCTTGATATCTTTGTTGATCTGGATGGCGGCGGATACGTCCGCCTTATACCGCACGGACGAGCCAAGCTCAAGCGGCTATGAACCGACCGGTTTGATTGTAAAATTAAAACCGGACGCCGCCGCCAAAATTATCGTGGGAAAGGACGGTCGAGTGGCAACTGGCCTACAGAGCCTTGATGCTCTGAATCAGAGATCCAACATATCGGGCCTGGCGCCGTTACTCCCGAAAAAGGCCGCCGGAACGGTGTCGCAGTCTTTTTCAGGCATCTTCATACTGGAGTTTCCCGATGGAACCGATCTCCCGGCTTTGGCAACCGAGTATGCAAGACTGTCCAGCGTGATGTATGCCGAGCCGGATTATGTCGTCGAG
>CP070766.1:275719-278241 GCA_020345705.1 Candidatus Zixiibacteriota bacterium
AGGGCAGGGAAGCCATGAGAAGTGTTTCTGAATCCAAGCATACCGGGTACGCAACGCCCGGCAGATTCCGTGCCCGGCACGATCTGAATGGGGAAAGACTCACAACAGACGACCTTGTATCGACATTTAGTAAAGACATCTCAAAGCATTCACAGGAGAACATTGCATCTCGAGGAAAGGCCTGGACTATTGCGCGATGGTTCGCGGCGGGCTCCGGAGCATATGGACTGTTGAAACTGACGGCAGCAGTACTGGTGCTTCTGATTATTGACAGACTTACAGCCATCGCGCCGGGTTCTGAAGCGCCGCTGAATATAACTGCCTTGATTATTGCAGTGCTGTTATTGCTGCTCTATGTAATTCCGTCGCGCGATTTTGCCAATGTTCCGGCATGGGTTGGTTCTCATAAGGCGCTCGTTTTTCTTGAGCTAAGATTCGCTCTGATACTGACCGCGGCGCTTTTTTTCATGAGCATTCCGGTGCATACTCCTGCCGTTGGGCTTTTCCTGCTGGTCAATTTCGGCACGCAGGCCCTGCTGTCAGGTGTCCGGAGAAAAATCAGAGAAGCTGTCTTTAGGGGCCGGCAGTTGCGCCATTCGTCGAAGTCCGAGCGCAATATTATCATCGTCGGAGCCTCGACCAGGGGAAAACAGGTTGCCGATCTGCTGCTTGAAGACGCCGAGTCGAATGTTCGCCTGCTGGGCTTTGTAGATTTTCAAAAAAGAGGCTTGTGGCGTTACCGCGACGTTCCTCTTATAGGCCATCTCGGCGAACTTGACAGAATTATTGCCGAAAGACAGGTTGACTATGCTTTCATGGCGGCTGAGCCGCAGCATTTTGCGCGCAGCCAGAGCGTCTTCAGTCTGCTTGAAAGCATGGGTGTGAGTATCTGCGCCCTGCATGGCATGTACGAGCACAAGACCGCCAGGTCCACAGTTTCTGCGATCGGCAGACTGCCGATCACGGTCTATCGTTCAGACCGACGCAGCCGCCCGGAGTTGCTTTTAAAAGAGGTGATGGACAGGTTTGGTGCCTTATTGGGGTTGATTCTGTCGGCGCCGATTCTGATTCTATCGGTTATAGCCATCAGAGTGGATTCAAAAGGACCGGCCTTCTTCAGGCAGGAGCGATCGGGTAAGAATGGGAAAATATTTAAGATGTATAAGCTCCGTACGATGGTAAACAATGCCGAGAGGCAGAAAAACAAGTTTAATCACCTGAATGAAATGTCGGGGCCGGTGTTCAAAATAAAGGAGGATCCCCGGGTCACCAGGATCGGCAAAATTCTCAGGAAATTTTCGATTGATGAATTTCCTCAGTTTTTAAATATTCTCAAGGGTGATATGTCGCTGGTCGGGCCGCGCCCGCCGCTGCCTCGGGAGGTCTCGCAGTACAAGCCGTGGCATCGTCGAAAGCTTTCCGTTAAACCCGGAGCGACCTGTCTGTGGCAGATTAACGGGCGAAACGAGATCGATTTTGAAGGGTGGATGAAACTGGATCTGGACTACATCGACGGCTGGTCGCTCAGGAAAGACGCCGAAATCCTTGTGAAAACTCTTCCGGCGGTTCTCAAAGGAAGAGGCGCGTCATAATCTTTGTGACTGCGCCGGGATAACCGATGAAATCCCCGAAACACATTTATGCACTCTTAGTTCTGGTTCTCTGCGTAGCAGAAGGAATAAACGCCGCGGTGATTTTTCCGGTAGGGAAGCCGGAGCACGAGTTCGTCTATGATTATGCCCGGCGGGATGAAATAAACGGCGGATTTTACTATTACAACTACAATGTTGCACCATACAATCTTGATGAAGCCGCTCTCGACGGCGAGCTTTTCGCTTTCGCCGACGGCGTCAATCACGACAACCTTCGCACGTTTGCCTTCTTGACCGAAGATTTTCGTTCCGCGAAATATTCGCGCGCCGGCGCGTTTGAATATCTGCGGGGCGGTATTGTCACAAGACCTGTCAAAAATCTATTCCTTTACAGCAACTTCATTGTTGATGAGCGCATGGCCGATGATCCCGAATACACCGGCAAGAAATGGCATGGAGCGGCCGGCGAGGTCGAGGAAGCGTTCGCGGCATACAGCAATCGAAATTTTGATGTCATTCTGGGAAGGTTCGCGTCGTTCTGGGGTCCGGCCTCGCAGTCGTTGATTCTATCAGGTGAAGCCAGGCCGATGGATGCCTTCTCATTTCGATTCAAATGGGGCAGAATCCATTTCACGTACCAGTTCGGTAAACTTCAGCGCTTGGCCGTAAGTACCGATTCGACTGGTTACTTCGAGAACAGATACTTCGCCGGTCACAGGATTGATTTCAGGCTGTTTGACAATTTTAATATCGGTCTTTTCGAGACCATTGTCTTTGGAGGAAGGGGGAGACATCCCGAGCTTTCATACCTGAATCCGCTGCTCATTTATCATGCCGTTCAGCTCAATGAAGACGATGACGACAACACTCTTCTGGGCCTGGACATAACTTACTATTTAAATAACCGCCACAAGCTGTATGGTCAGCTTC
>CP070766.1:278341-288744 GCA_020345705.1 Candidatus Zixiibacteriota bacterium
CGTCAACCTCGGGCGGAGAGACTTCCAATCCGCTTTTGACAGGCTTTATCCTGGCTTTGCTGGAGCTAGATGCTTTATTGACGGTATCGATCAGCTTTTGCACTTCAAACGGCTTGGTTAAATACTCGAACGCGCCCTCTCTCATTGCCTCCATCGCATTCTCGGTCGAAACAAAACCGGAGATCATTATAATCGGCTGCCGAAGCTCATGTAACTTGACTCGTTTCAGCAGCTCCAGACCGGACATAGACGGTAAGTTCACGTCCAGCAAAACGACGTCAATGTCTTTATGCTCCCTGATGAATTCCACCATCTTCTGACCATCCTGGAGGAAGTAGAAACGATACTGCTCGGGATCGAACAGGTTTGCCAGTGACGCGGAAACTTCAGGTTCATCATCGACGATCAGGATGCTTTTCATAAGTATACACTTACCCTCAACATTCATTTCAATTTATCGGTTTTTAGGGTGAATTATTTAGCCTGGCTGAGGGCCGACAGGGCGAATAATTGAGGCTTTGCGGCCTATCGGCAGGCCATTCGGGATTGGAAATCGAGAGGAGAAGAAATGTTCTACTCTTTATCTTCCACGAGAAATTTGACCACGGCCCCGGTCAGAACAAAATTGATTACCATGTCTACAATTATGGCACCGAGCAGGATGTAAAACATTAATTCAGGGGAGAATTTCGTGACGACAATCCCGGCCTTGGCGGATAAATAGGTGGTCGGAAGTGTAAACAGAAACGGAATCAGGACCAGCAGGAAGGTGAAAAAGGGATGTCCGGCGAAATATGAAACCGATGTTTTCAGGGCCCGGACAATGCCTTCTCCTCGGACTATGATGGCCGGAACGGCGTATACGAAGACGGCGTATATGATCACTCCGATGATTCTCATCACCATCTCAAATATGACGACACGGCGGGGCGAACCCTGAAGATACTCGGAAAATATCTCCGGTACCAGCCAATTCACGAGATAGATAACGCCGGTAATTACCGCCCAGGTTATCAAAAGTTGCGGCCATCTGGCAAAGACGGGCGATAACTTCAGCCGTGGCCGGCCTTTGGAATGAAAGGCAATGACAAACAGAGCCGATGTCAGCCCGATGGCCAGGCCTTCGAAGATTATGCTCAAAAAAAGCTTGCCCCATTGAAAGACATAAGGGAGCAGAAGGTAAAGCTCGGGATAGTGGCCGAACATCTCGGCATTTCTTTGGCCCAACAGAGAAACCAGAGGAGATAACACCGGATAAAGCCGCGGGTTGACATAAGAAACGCAGAGTAGCAAGAGAACTATCTGCAGAACCGCATACAGGAAAAACGGAAGCCACAATCTGAACCTCCCGACCGACTTGAGTGCCGCCAGATAAAGTCCCAACAACCGATTCAGCGTGTCCACAAAACCCAAGTCTGCTCCTCACTCACGGGACAATTATCTCAATCCAATTCGACGGCGTCCACTTCCCCTGCAGATCAAACACCGCCACATTATAGTAATATGTACCCGCAGAAGGACTGTCGGAGGCGGTTGTCTGCAGTTTGCTGCTGATGATCTCCAGCGGGGCAATCTGACTGATCGCAACCGTAGAGTCCGCGGCGCGATACATCCGATATGATTCAAAGTCTTCGTCACTGCCGGCCGTCCACGAAAGAGTGACCTCTCCCCCGTCAATCCGGCCCGACAGTGTTACCGCATGGGGCGGTTCATTGATATATGTCTCCGCCGAAGCGACGTTTGAAGGAGCCCACAGGCCGGTCTTATCATAAACGTAAATTCGGTAGTAATATTCGGTGCTTTCATCCAAACCGCCGTCGACAAATGTAAGAGTCGATTTCGATGATATAATCGCGATCGGCGAAGAGGTGTTGGAAACGTCCTCGGTGATGCTGCGATAGATTTGATAAGCGGCAAAGTCATTGTCAATCGACTGTGACCAGTTCAGCCTGATGCCGGAAGCCGACTCGGCAACCGCCACCAGGGTGACCGGTGTCGGAGGATTCGAGATATTGAGTAGTTCCGAAGAAGTTACCGGCATCGCGACGTTTCCGGCGGCATCGGTGAATCTCCCCAGAAGCGGTGCATCCACCGCCTCGATGTTCCCGGGTATGACATATTCGATGCTGTAGACGCACCTGCCAATCAGCGTGTCGCTTGCGGCTTCATCAAAAACGAGTGCAAGGCTGCTGACACCGGGAAATGAAACCGCCGCCGAGCCGTCCGTCTCGTCGGTTGTCAGGTAGAACTTAACGGTGCTGTCTTTGGCAAGTGCAATACCGGAGGGCACGAAATAAACCGAGTCGATTCGCGCGTGGGTGTCAAGGATAATGCTATCCGAAACCGCGGCGGCGGAGTCGGTCTCCGAACCATCGTTGAACCGGAAGCGGGCGTAAACAGACTTCGTTCCGTCACCGGCCGAAAGCCGGAAGAGTTTCGAAACCGAAAAGTTCTCCCAGTGGGCTCCCGCAAAGCTCTCGTCTTCGGCGACCTGCATCAGGAGCGCCGGCAAAGGGACAACGAAGCTGATCGTCACGTCCCGGGAATTTGTATACTTATCACCGCCGTTGATTACGGCCGAGACCACACCGACGATGGTCGAAACGGCTGAAGACATTTTTCCTTCCAATCCCTCAGGCGTCACAGAGGAGATTTTGAAGTAGTACCGTTGACCCGAGCTCAACGAACCGGTCGCGTACGTAAAATCGGAAGCCGTCCCCAGCAGGCTGTAGGCGCCGTCCAGAGAATCGGCATGGTAAACGCGGAACCGCATACCGGTGATGGTATCGGTGGCCTGCCAGTCAAGCCTGATAACGTCCGGCAGGTGGGTGATCTTGAGCGAAACGGGCAGCGGCGGCTCCTCGGGTGGCGGAAAGCTCATGTCTTCAGACTCAATATAACGGTCACACCCTGAAGCCAGCAGCGCTATGAGAAGCAAACCTATTGTTCTTTTCATATCCACCTCCCATCTCAGAAACGATGAGTCAACATGACGCGGGCGCCGCCGTCTTCGACATCGGGCACGATCGACAATGAACCAACGCTCAGGTCCCCACCCATTTCCGGGAAGAAAAACAGCAAATCAAGGGCGTTCAATCCCCAGACGGCAACCACGGCTCCGATAGTAATCCTTCTGACGTTTTCGGCGTCATAAGCGTCTTTTTTGGCTTCGGCCAGTCCCGGATAGAGAGCCTGTCTTTCGGCATACGTGGTAAGCTCATTGTATTCCCTCAACAAGCCCCTGTAACGATCGTTCTTATCATCAAAATCGGAATCGACAATCAGGTAAGAGCCGACGGCTGCTGCTGCAAGAAAAAGGAAACTCCCGGCCTTGAATCGCTGGTCGGTGTACGCCTGCCCCCAGCCGGGTATCAGAACCGAGCGGGCCAACGCTTTGAATCGCGTCTTTGGCCTGAGGTTGATCGAAAGACTCATCGGTTTCTGAGGATCGAGATAAATATGTGATCGATAGGTCTCATAACCGTACTTCTCGATTCTGACCTTATATCTTCCTTCCAATCCCTGCTGAAAACTTACGGGTGTGATCCCGGCGACAGTGATATAGCCTTTCAGGACCACCTCGGCCCCGGCCGGATTGGAACTAACACTGAAGCCCGCCGCGATAGCCTGCGAAACGGCCAAGAACGATACTGCCGCGACAAAAAGGACTACCAAGGTCCGTTTGGCCAACATGACGATTCTCACTTCCCTGTTTATTATCCTTTAATCGGAGAAGATATATTATTTTGAATACTATTTCAACAAATAAAAAAGGCCGCATCTTCAAGATGCGGCCTTGAAAAGCCATATGCCTCCTAAAAGGCCCCTTTGCCGGTTAAAACCACCAGCACGGTTCTTGCCAGGATCTTCACGTCGCTCAAGATTGACCAGCCCCTAATATATTTGACGTCATGCTCAACTTTTTCCACGACCGATTCGACGGAGCTGTCATATCCTGTCTTAACCTGCGCCAATCCTGTGACGCCCGGCCTGACCTGCAGTCTGACTTTATAGTTGGGAACTTTGGCGGAAAGGTCTTTGACAAATGTCGGTCGTTCGGGCCGCGGACCGACCAGCGACATGTCGCCCATTAGAACATTGAGAAGCTGGGGAACTTCGTCAATTCTGGATTTCCTCAAGAATCTGCCTAACTTTGTAACGCGCGCATCATTCTCAATCGCCCAAACCGGCCCGCTTTTCCTCTCTGCATCCCGGACCATGGTCCGGAACTTGATAACCTTGAACGGGCGACCCAGATAATCCTCACGCCGGCGCTCACGCGACCGCTTGTTGTCGGCAATAGCAGACCTGTAAATGCGTCTGGAATTGCGACGACGGTTGATACCGATCCTGCTTTGCGTATAGAATACCGGACCCTTGCTGTCCAGTCTGATTAATATCGGCACAACGACAAAGATCGGAATTGCCAGGAGAATCCCAACAACTGCGCCGGTTATATCAAGAACCTTCTTTAAAAACCTGTCAAGCATGCCAAAGACACATTTTAAAGGGTTCACTACTCCTTCAGGCATTATGATAGTATATAAAAAGAGAGCCGAGATAAAAAGTATTCCGGCGATAAACTCACCATAGTAGAATTTGAGCATTTCCGCAAAAGAGGGTCTGCGGAATGGCTGTTCTCGCTCAACCGCGATGACGCGACCGTAGCCAACCAGAGAATCCGGAACCGTGATGGTGGTACTGACTTTCGTCTCTATGTTGTTCTTTATCATCCCTTAACCGTTCAACTAACCTTTGCTTTTCAGAAGATGCTCAAACCATGTAGCCCAACAGTAACCATATGTCTTCTAAGCAAATAGATTGCCTAAAGAGGCATTTGTCCTTATTTTTGCGGATATGGCCCGCCCGGATGTCAAAGGGAGTATTAACCTTTTGTGCGATAACCCCTTAGACGGTACAGTGAGGACTGAAATGTCTTTCTTGCTCTAGTTTTAGCTTATTGGGAAGGTTGCAGATAATATCATTCACTGAATATACTGGCATAATAACTGCAACTGGTTGCGCATACCATGCGAAATCAGTTGCATCAAATAAAAAAGGCCGGGAGGCTTTAGGATTCCGGCCTTTCAGATTGCTTACCAATAAGTTACGAACGCGGGAGCGACGTCAAAAATCCAGCGTCAGCGAAAACCTATGAAGACTTTCGGAACTATATTTCTCCTCGGGTGAAAAAGTGTAATCAAATTGCGCCGGTCCAAAGAGGGCGCCGACACCAAACGAAAGGCTGTGCCCGAATTCATGACCATCCTCTTCCGGGTAAAAGGCATAACCTGTCCTTAGGAAATATCTGTCGAGATGGCGGAATTCGAAGCCGTTTCTGACCGATAGATTGCCATAGAATTGATTCTCGGCCTCAAGAGATATCAGCAATTGTGAGCCGAACGACCTGACTGACACGCCGGCCCGGATTCCGGCCGGGAGATTCTCACTGGTCTGCTCGAATTTGACTTTCTGGCCGAGGTTAACCATGGACAGGCCGAAATCGAACTGATTCAATTTGTAGCTGACGCCAATATCGGAGGCAAGTGCCGAGGCTTCACGGCCTGCCAGACTCAGAACGACCAGTTTGCCGGTCAAACCGCACGCGAAATTTTCGGAAATGCTATAGCCGGCGGACAGCCCGACGGAGAGATCGTATGTGGACGCGACCTGTCCGATCGGATTGTCATATTGATCATAGCCTTCAATAGTCCCGTAACTCATGTAGGAGGCGCTACCGGCGACGGTCAGTCTATCGGACACGGCATAGGCTACCGCCAGGTTTTCATAAGAAAGATCCTGGTACCAGGAATGGTGCGAGAAAGCCAATTGCTTTCCCTCGATCAAGGCAAGCCGGGCCGGGTTCCAGTATGATGCCGTGGCGTCGTCCACCACCGCTGAATAGGCTCCCCCCATCGCCGCGCCTCTGGCCCCGACACCGATATTGAGAAAGTCGGCCGCGGCCACGCCGTTATCGGAGGCGATCGTAGTATTCCCCAGCAATGCCGCGGCAATTATTAAAGCACTCCAGTAGAGTATAATCTTGGTCAGCTTCTGTGCGAGCATTGTCCCCACTCTCTTATAATTCGTTTGTTATCGGAAGCGATTAGTCGCAACAGAAATGCCCGCTTAGAGCCGATCAGGACAATATCAAGCAATTCTTTCGGCCCATCCTCCCGCCGCCATATTCCATTGCCAAACAACAACTTGTTTGACGCCCATCGAATTCTATTTGCCGGCTTGTATCCTTTTGTCATCTCAGGCTACCGGCTGCAAGTCATCCTGCATATCGATCCGTGCACAGTCAGTCTTTTTAAGCCCCTCAGCCTGCAACATCAGGCTATCTAACACCAAGTTATGGCCCGCGGTCAGACTTTGAACATCCCTGTTCTGGATGTCGGTTTATTAAACACCTTCCTTAACAACCTGAGGGGACTCACCCACAGTTTTGGCAATTTTAAATGTTTTTATAATCTCTTGTCAATCTAAAAAGTTGAAAAAAGCGCGTATTTTCGGGCATTATTGCATGATGCATCAGTCGACCGGGATTGTACCTGACGAGTTGCTGCTATATCTGGTTTACGATTTTACGGAGGGACTTTTTCCCGTCTGATTATTCTCGGGATGGAAGTACTTATGGGTGATGCAGTGAAGACTACTGCCTGACGGGTTAAACTCCCGATATCGGGAAGGGATAAATCGCCGCCGTCAGCCGAGCAATTACCTCCGCACCGGCTACAGCCTCATCTTGTCGGCAATATCTCCAATCAGCGGCAGCTTGTATTTCTTCCCCTGAATGCCAAAGATAATTCCGGCGGCGGATGCTCCCAGGGCCAGGACAATGACTATCTTCCACACGAGGTTGGATAGCCCGGGAATCAGGAAAAGGACCGCCAGCAATTCCACAAGAAACAGCAGCAAGCCCTGCTTGCTGTGGAATCGCGTCTGCTCATTATCTCTCATCTGCAGCAATGGGACCAGACATAAGAACGGAATATATGATAGCACCGCCGCTATCACTCCCCGGTCTTTATCCAGCCCGGATGTCGAACCGGAATCGCCGGGTGAATCATCGAGGCTAGGGATTTGCGACTGGCCGGGCTGGTTGTCGTCACCCTTAAAGAACGAATCCTTCATAACATCTCCAAATTCTACACCTGCCAAAAGAGCTCTCTGTCTCTTTCCGGAAGTTCAAGCGATATCGGCTCATCAAACGGCCATTTTTCCATTAGCTTTTCACCCGAGTATAACAAAACAAAGAACTCAACTTTCCCGCTGCCGGTTTCAGCCAGGGCTTTTCGGCCGAATCTGACCTCGAGGATGTCCTCAAAAGAATAGCTGAAATCTCCGTAATCCTTTTCTTTCAGCGCCGAAATCGGGATCTCCTTTGGCCCGATGTTCTTGAAATCAATTACGATCCGCCACTTGGCTTCGTCAACTAAACGAAAAATTTTTTGAAAGTCAAGCCGAATATAAAAGCTCTCCCGGTCAAATGCGAAATGGATCGCCTTGATGAGAATGTCAACGCGATGCATGGCGCCACCGGCTTTAATACAGTCATAATGACCGGCACCGCTCCATTCATAATAATGGGTCAGCAAACCGTCCAATTCGGGGGTTATCAAAGATTCCGGCAGTGTCACGAAGGATTCCAGCCTGGCGCGATGGATGGGTATTTTGAGCCCGGGCGGAATATCCAGCCCGATTGCTTTATACACCGACATCAGATGTGTGCGATACAACCGGTCAAACTGATCATTATAGGGCCCCGGGTGCTCATCTCCAAACCACCAGCACCAGTCGGACCCTTCGGCGATATAGATCTGGCTCCACGCCGCCGCCAGCTTCTCAGGATCGGCATCGGGGTGGTTCAACTCATATTGCCGGAGAGCCTTTCGGGCTTCATAGAGAAGGTCCCAAGCCTGGTTATCTTCGCCATGGCCGATCCAGATCCGGAAATTATGATTGATCCACGAACCGGCAGACAGGGCCGGCAGTGATTTGGGCTGCAATTCACCGCTCATATCATCCAGCGAAACGACCTCAATCTGGTCGTGTTCGGCCAGCGTCTGATAAAGTCTGCTCAAGAATTCGGTCCCGTCCTGGGGAAAATACTCCCAGGCATTTTCTCCGTCGAGAATGATGGGGACAAGGCAGTTTTCTAGGTCTCGTTCCAGCGCTCTCCTCAGCGCTTTAAGATTCTGGATGAAATCATTAACCGCCCGATCAGCCTTCCATCCCGAATAGACAAACCCGATCTTATCCGACAGCCCGTGGTCTCTGAAAAACAGCTTGACCCCCGGTGCATCACTCAGAATATAGGCAAAATGAGGCGAGTATTTCTTGGGATCGAGATTTGACTTTATCAGCGATTGATATAAGATTTCTTCGTCGCTTGCAATCCACCCGATGCCGCATTCGGCCGCCAGTCTCACGGTAGCTTCGGATACAGAGCCCTCCGAGGGCCACATTCCCCTGGGAGCATCACCGAAGAGTGAATGAAACTTACCTATCGACTTTTCGACATGCCATCGGGCATCATTGGGCTGGCTGAATCGATTTCGAGGGAGGCTTATGTCCGGGGTGGTCTCCTGGGCCACGTCGGTGTCGATCAAAAGCGGCAGGATGGGATGATAGTACGGGGTGAAGGTGATATTGATTTTACCGTCCTGATACAACTGCCGGTAAGTGGGGATGATTTTTTTCAGAAGCCCAATCTGAAATTCAATGAGCCGGCCCTTCTCTTCTTCGATGAAGTCGCGGCCTTTTGCGAACAATTCGCGCACCGGATCCTCTTCCCTGAAAAAGGGATCAATCCAGGCCAGGTTGGCCCAGACCTGAAGGTCCCGCCACTCGGCAGTCGAGAATATTTCGACGGCGAGGTCGACATTTTTGCCGCAATTTTCCTTTTTGCGATAAAGCTGTTGATATCTGACGTGAGGCTCAATCATGGTCGGATGATGAGCCGAAAAGAAACTTTCGAGGATTTCCTTCTTTTCCCCGGGGGAAAGATCTCTCGCCGGGACGGACGTTAACTCAAGATGCCTGTCAGTATAGCCCCGGCAATACATATCGATCTGGTCCAGGAGGGATGGTACGAGATTGAAGGTTACTTTTATGCCATATTTGGCCGCCATCAGCGGCATGTCCAGGTAATCTTTGAGCCCGTGGAAGCGGACCCACGGCATCATGAACTTGCCGGTTTCGGGATTAAGATAGAAGGGTTGATGCATATGCCAGAGAAAGGCAACCTTAAGTCTTTTACTCTCCGGCATAGTTGAACTTTACGTCACTGGGTTTGCAGTTGCATCGCCAACCTTGTCGCGGTACGCGCCTGCTCGCTATCGGGAAACTTATCCTTCAGTTCGCTCAGCAATTGCTCCGCTTTGTCCTTGTCGCCGGCGGCCACAAGAGAACGGATAGCCCCTAGATAAAAATCCGGCGCCAGGGGCGAATCCGGGTCGAATTGTACTGCCTCATGGTACTTATCGCCGGCCGCAAGAAATTCCTGTTTGTTTTCCAGGCAGGCGGCAATGCCACCGATGGCCGACACCGTCATCAATTTGCCAAGGTCATAATTGTCAATGAATTTCTGATAGTTGGTAATAGCCTCGTCGTAGTTCTTGCTTTCATAATGGGCATTGGCCAGATTAAAAAGGGCTGTCCCGGCCGCACGCCCGCCGTAGTCATCGGCAATACTTCCCAGCTCAAGAATCGCCACCTGATAGTTGGCGCGTCTAAGTTCGGCAAGGGCCTTAGTTAACCGATTGTCCGCCTCGAGTTGCCTGCTTTGCTGGAGATTCAGGAAATACACGGTCGCCACTATGGCCACAATCACAATCGCGGCCGAGATGGCGATGACCTGCCAGCGCCCCAGAAACTCATCCCTGGCGCGCAGCATGAAGGTCGTGAACTTGTCCTCCTTCATCTGCCGCTTGGTAATTTTGATCTTCGTTCCCATCAGTCTATTCTCTTTTGTGCTTTGCCAATCTAATAACTTCCGACCCGTTTCTCAAGTTTTAAACACCTATAAAAAAACGGGGCCGCCTGCAGCCGACCCCGCTCATTGCTTTCAGTATCAGAAATAACCGGTAAAGGTAAAATTAAGGTGGTGGTTCTTCCAGTTGTTTTCAGACCTCAAGACGAGGTCCTCATATATTTCCTGATCGTACGTCGTATACGTATATGCAAAATCAAGCAGAATCTGCGACCAGTGGATACCTGAACCCAATGAGAAACTGAGACCGGTCGTCCGGTTCTTGGCATAGCCAAAGAGATAAAGGGACCTGGTCGAATCCAAGAAAAGGAAGTGGATATTACCTTCCGGATAAGCTTCATTTCTAAACCCAAACCTGACAGGCACTTCGCCGATCGACGTGTTGAACAGATACTCGGTTCCAAGC
>CP070766.1:288844-291740 GCA_020345705.1 Candidatus Zixiibacteriota bacterium
CTTAAGCTGACGATCGATGGTCGCCTGGCCCACCTCGCCGTCACTTAGCTCATCGACAACCTTTTGCATATCATCCGATATGGCATCAAGTCTCCCCAGTATTTCCCGACTGTTGCCGAATTCCTTTTGAAGCTCTTCAAGCGACTTCTTGACAGCTCCCTGCTCGGCGGCCAGGCGTTTCATCGCTTCTCTGCCGGCCTCGGAGTTGAGGCCCGGATTCTGGCACTGTGACTGGGTTTGCTGGTTGAGCATCTTCTGCTGGGTGCAGAGAGCATCAAGCTTCGCCGAAGGTTTGCTGCACGAACCGCCTTTGTTGCATTGTTTCTGAGATTCCAGAGCGTCAAGCATATTGACCGCCGCTCGATTAAGATTATAGAGCGCCTCCTGTTGGAAGCCCACCGCGTCACGACCCTTGCGGTCGCTCAGTTTATCAACGGCGAGATCAATATTGCCGAGGATATTTCTGACCAGTTTGCCTAATTCGGCGGCAATGAACGGCGATTCCTTCCCCATATCTTCAATTCGACGACCCAATCCGAGAACCGATTCCCTGAGAATTTGCTGTTCGGCGGCGAGATCCCGAAGGACGTCGGACCGTCCGTGGGTGGCGGCCGTCCCGGTGATCAGACCCTCCTGTTCATCTGCCAGATAGTTTATGTCTTCTATGGCGTTTCTCATTTTTCGGGCCAGCTCGGCGCCGCCGCCCTGGCAGATCTGGGCCTCGCTCTCCTGCATCGAATCCAGCATCGCCAGCAGCTTCGATAATGACTCCCGGCCTTCCTGCAGAGACGGCTCTTTCTGCTTCGCGGCAAGATTATCGGTCATATTATTCATATTCTGCCCGGCCGTGCAGTTCTCCACCGACTTGCAAAATTTGTCCGCCTCATCCGCTTGTTTGAACGGGGTCTCCTTGAGAAGCTGCCTCAGGTTGGCCGCCTCATTCTTCAAATTTTCCAACCCCATTTTGACTTTGTCTTCCGACGGCACGAGGGATGGAAGTTGATCCGACTCCGATGCGGACGTATTTTCGTTGACTTTTTCCTGCTTGGCGGCCAGCTCTTTGGCCATCTCCGTCATGGCACTGACTTTCTGTTCGATTTTCATTTTCTTGAGCAGAGCCAGAGCGCGATCCAGACGCCGCATCAGCTCTTCCTGGGACATCTGATAATCCTTCAGGGCATCATCGAGCATCTTCTTGTCCATCGACTTAAGCGCTTCCATGAGCTTAAGCCGCATCTCTTTCATCTCGGGAGTCGCCACTTCCTGAAAAAGCTTCTGAATCTCCTGAAGCTTTTCCAGCAGTTCGCGGCTGAACAGGCGATTGTCCTGCATCCTGTCAACGAGTTCATCTATCTTCTTGGCGGTTTCCTTGAGCTGCTCGCCGATTTCTTCCTCTTTTCGGGCGATTTCCTCCAGTTCCTTTTGATGCTGCCAGGCCAGCTTCTGGTTCACCTCGCTTTTGTCCTGGTCAATCTTGCGGGCGATATTTTTCAGGCGTTCGGAAAGCTCCCGATGCTCTCTTAAAAACTGCTCCGTCCGGTCCACACTTTGACCGTATTCGGCTTCCGTCTGAGCGATCATTTCCTCCAGTGATGGCAGCCGGGCGATATATTCACGCGATTTGCTGACCTTGGGGCCGCTTATGACATCGTTGTCAGCCAGCTCGAAGTGATATTGGATATAGTCCGACGGCATCAGATTGAGCGGCTCGACGTCCCAGTTGAAATTGATCTCGCCCTCGGTCTTGATGCGGTCGGAAAAGTGCAGGACGGCAATATTCTCCTCACCGGCGTTTCCTTCCGAAACGATGTGGTATTTCAAAAGCAGCGAAGAAAATCCGTAGTCGTCGGAAATTCGCACGAGTAGCGGGATCATCATTTCCTCGGTGAGATTCATGTCGACCCCCGGGCGGATTACGTCGACCACTGGATACTCATCCGGCACGGCAGTGATATAGTACTCAATCGGATCAGGATTAACCTCACCCTGGTTGTCCACCAGGCTGATGACGTAGCTTCGATCCTTGTCGATACGAAGTGACTGCTCGCCCATGAGGCCGCTGATTTTATACGGCGAATGTGACGAATCGTCATAGACCATTTCGGCGATCTCGACCGGGACATTGGTTTCAATCTTCATATTGACCCGCGTTCCCACTACGGCCGAGATGGAACCGTCGTTCTCATCGATGACTGTCGGAGCCAGGCCGGTATATTCCGGATAAAACAAGGAAAGCTTTATGCCGGTCACCCGCGGCCTGTCAACGACGTCGATATGCTCAATCGGGGTTGACTCCCGACCGGCCCGCACGTAGTAATCGACTGAGCGGCGCACCTGCTTCAGAGTCGTATAAAAAAGCAGTGAATCGCCAAAGGCCGACGGCTCACGGCGTTTCTCGGCAAGATTAACCTCTGTCTTCTGCCAGATTCCGCCTGCATATTTATAGAATATTGTAGCTTCTGCGGGGAATTTGGTCCCGAGCAAAATACCGCCGAGATCGACATCTCGATACTTGACGGCAATGGTCGATCCGGGATAGGAACTCAGCTTATAGCCAAGCGGCTGGGTGATCAGTTCGGTGGGATTGGAATAGACTTTGTATGAGTATGAGAAAAAACCGGGGAACAGAACCAGAAGCGCCACAGCCGCTGTGACGGCAACAGCCGCCGAACGCAGACTTCGCCAAACCGGATAGACCGAGATTATGTGATTAAAATTGAGGTCGCGTGTCAGTTCTTCGGCCTGGCGCAGCGTCGCCTTGATGAGAGAAACGGAATACCCCAGCCCCGCCAGACTGCTGTCGGTAGAGAACTGCAGGGCGGCTATGAGCCGGCCCTTTAATTGCGGAAATTTCTTTTCCAGCTTGATGGCGGTTGACTCGAGAGAACCGCCAAAC
>CP070766.1:291840-298205 GCA_020345705.1 Candidatus Zixiibacteriota bacterium
ATGCCGGGTGATAATGTCTCCCTTGAGGCGCAGCTGATCACGCCGATTGCGATGGAGAAGGAGCTTCGTTTCGCCATTCGTGAGGGTGGTCGCACCGTCGGGGCCGGCGTCATCGCGGACATTATTGAATAACCAGTGCAGTTAATACAGGTTTAAGGTTTGTGATAGCATGAATAAGCAGAGAATAAGAATCAAGCTGAAAGCGTATGACCACTATTCGCTTGATAAATCGACCAAGGAGATCGCCAGGACGGTGTTACGTACGGGTGCCAGGATAGCAGGACCTATTCCGTTGCCGACCAAACGAACGGTTTACACGGTGCTTCGTTCTCCTCACGTTGACAAGAAATCCCGGGAGCAATTCGAAACCAGAATTCATAAGCGGTTAATCGATATTTATGAATCAACTCCTCAGACCGTTGACGCCTTGATGAAGCTTGACTTGCCCGCCGGGGTCGACGTTGAAATAAAGACGTGATGGTGGTTTGCTGATGAAAGAGTTAATCGGAAAAAAACTTGGCATGACGCGAGTCTTTGGAGACGAAGGGCAGGCGATTCCGGTTTCGGTAATCGAAGCCGGCCCGTGTGTCGTTGTTGCCAAGCGGACGATTGAAAAAGACGGCTACGAGGCGCTTCAGATTGGTTTCGGAACTAAGCGCAAAAAGCTGTTCACTAAACCTGAACTCGGCTGTTTTGAGAAAGCCGGCGTGGAGCCGGTTCGCCATCTGCGGGAAATCAGTTATGATGCTGATATGAATGTCGGTGACGAGATCAAGGTTGACATCTTCGCCAAAGGTGAGAGAGTCGATGTCACCGGTATCTCTAGGGGTCTGGGATTTCAGGGTGTTATGAAACGCCATGGATTCTCCGGCTCTCAGACCACTCACGGTCAGTCGGACCGGCGGCGGGCGCCCGGTTCTATCGGTCAGTCGTCAAATCCCTCGAGGGTCTTTAAGGGGATTCGCATGGCGGGCAAGATGGGCCGGGACCGGGTTACGGTATTGAATCTGGAAGTGGTTAGTATTATAGAAGATCAGCATCTGCTCCTGGTCAGGGGAGCAGTGCCCGGCAAGAAAGGCACGCTGGTCAGGGTAAGATTGAGCAATCGAGCCCGATAGATTGGCAGGTTTTGATGGAAGTCAAAGTTTACAATAAAGAAGGCGCTGAAATCGACACGATTTCACTCAGCCAGGCCATTTTCGGCATTGAGCCTAATTCCGCCCTGGTGCACCAGTACGTCGTCAATTATCTGGCCAACCAGCGACAGGGAACGGCCTCGTCCAAAGGACGGTCCGAAGTCGCCGGCGGCGGGGCAAAACCCTGGCGGCAGAAAGGAACCGGCCGGGCGAGAGCCGGAACCAACAGGTCGCCAATATGGAAGGGCGGCGGCATCATCTTCGGTCCCAAGCCACGATCGTTTTTCAATAAGTTTCCCAAGAGAATGAAACGCGCGGCTCTGCTGTCGGCCTTTTCGGATAAAGCTCAAAGCGAACGGCTTCGGGTCGTTGATGATCTCAGTCTCGATGAGATTAAAACGAAGACCGTTCGAGCCATACTTGACAAGCTGGGTCTGGAAAAGAAAAAGTGTCTTATCATTGACGAAGGTCTGAATCGAAACCTGGCCTTGTCGGTGAGAAACATGCATAATGTCAAGTATGTTCGGGCGCCTCTGGCAAACGCCTATGATCTGGTCAACGCCGAAGTACTGCTGATGACCAGAGCCGGGCTGGGCAAGGTTGAGGAGGTGTTCGCGTCATGAAGGATCCGCGAAGCATTCTGCAGCTGCATTTGATGACGGAAAAATCTCTGACCCTGAAAGAGACCGTGAATGCCTATGTCTTTCGTGTCGACCGCAAGGCCAATAAGACCGAAATAAAACGGGCCGTGGAGATGGCTTTTGATGTTAAGGTGGAATCGGTGCGGACTATGGTCGTGCCCGGTAAACCGAAACGGCTTGGCATCTATTCCGGGCGAACCGGGGCCTGGAAGAAGGCTGTTGTCAAGCTCAAATCAGGTGAAAAAATATCAGACTTTGAAAACGTCTAAGGCAGGATACAGGAAATAAAATGGGCGTCAGAAAATTCAAGCCGGTAACTCCGTCGTTGCGATTCAGGACGGTTTCGACCTTCGAGGAGATTACTTCGATCAAACCGGAAAAAGGGCTCCTCAGACCGCTCAAGAAATCCGGCGGCAGGAACAACAAGGGGCGTATCACCGCCCGGCATCGCGGCGGGGGACATAAGCGCCATTATCGCGTCATAGATTTCAGACGCGACAAGCGTGACATTCCCGCCCGCGTGGCGTCCATCGAGTATGATCCCAATCGTTCGGCGTTTATCGCGCTTCTGCATTACGCGGATGGCGAAAAGCGTTATATTCTTGCCCCGGAAGGTCTGAAGGTTGATGATGCGGTTATGGCCGGCGCCAACGCTGAGGTCCGCACCGGCAATTCGCTCCCGGTCGGGACGATGCCTCTCGGGACATTCCTTCACAACGTGGAATTATTCCCGGGCCGGGGAGGCAAGATTGCCCGCAGTGCGGGAACCTACGTGCAGCTTGTCGCCAAGGAAGGTGAATTCGCTCATCTCAAAATGCCCTCCGGGGAGGTGCGGTTGGTGAAGCAAAGCTGCTATGGTACAGTCGGTTCGATCGGCAATGCCGATCACAAGAATCTTTCTTGGGGTAAGGCCGGAGCGGCCCGATGGCGCGGCTGGCGGCCCAGAGTCAGGGGAGTGGCCATGAATCCGGTTGATCACCCAATGGGCGGCGGTGAAGGCCGAAGCTCCGGCGGGCGGCACCCCTGCACACCATGGGGCAAAAGCACCAAGGGTTTGAAAACGCGAAGCAGACGCAAATCAAATAAATATATCGTCGAGCATCGGAAAAAGAAAAAGTAGGTCCGGAGGAATAAATGCCGCGTTCGCTCAAAAAAGGTCCGTTTGTGGACGACAAGCTGCTGAAGAAAATCACCAAACTCAATGAAGTTGGTGATAAGAAGGTTATTAAGACTTGGGCCCGACGGTCCACCATAATACCCGAGTTTGTTGGTCATACGGTGGCGGTTCATAACGGTAACAAGTTCATCCCGATTTATATCACGGAGAATATGGTCGGCCACAAGCTTGGTGAGTTTGCACCGACTCGGACTTTTCGCGGTCACGGAGGCAAATTGGCCGAGAGGGCCAGTGCCGTAAGAGGCTAAAGAGAGACTGAAAATGGAAGCACGAGCACGAGTCAGATACTTGAGAATGTCCCCGAAGAAGATGCGTCGGGTGGCCGAGCTGATCAGAGGTAAGCCGGTTGAGGAAGCTCTCAATATCCTCAATTATACACCCAAGATTGCGGCTCATCATCTGGCCAAGACGGTAAAGGCGGCGGCCGCCAACGCCATTGCCAGCGTCGGAACGGGCAAGCTGAAAGCCGAGGATCTTTCCGTCTCGCGCGTAGTCGTGGATGGAGGTCCGATCGCCAAACGGGTCCGCTTTCAGTCGATGGGCCGGGCCCACAGAATTCACAAAAGATACTGTCATTTGACGGTTGAAGTTGAAGGCGAGCCGGAGGAGGAGACCCCGAAGGCTAAAACCACGCGGCGGAAAAAACAGAAAGCTGAAAAACCTGAGGCGGTCGGAAAAGAGGCCGACGCCGGCAAGAAAAAAGTATCACGGGCAAAGAAGGCGAAAGCCAGACCCAAAGCAAAGCCGGAAAAAGCTGAAAAGGAAAAAAAGGCTGAGGATGTGGAACTCGACGATGATTCAACCAATGGAATCCCGGCAGAGGCTGAAGATAAAAACGAAGAAAAAAACCGATCCGAGGAATAGGACAAGGAGACAAGTTTGGGACAAAAGACGCACCCTTTAGGGTTTCGCCTGGGAGTCATTAAGTCTTGGAATAGCAAATGGTTTGCGGGCAAAGACTTCTCCAGCTTCATCTATGAAGACCTGATGGTCAAGCGTTATATTAACGCCAGACTGGAGAATGCCGGACTTGCCAAGGTTGAGATCTTGCGGGCTCCCAAGAAGGTCACGGTCGATATACATACTTCACGACCGGGTATCGTCATCGGTCGAAAAGGAGCTGAAGTTGACAAGCTTCGTGAAGAATTACAGCTTTTGACCAGCAAGGACATCTCCTTAAACATAATAGAAGTTAAAAAGCCCGAGCTGAATGCTCGTCTCGTGGCCGACTCCGTTGCTCGTCAGCTTGAAGGGCGTGTTTCCTACAGGCGGGCTATGAAGAAAGCTATTGCGGCCACCATGATAATGGGAGCTGAGGGAGTGAAAATCATATGCAAGGGCCGGCTGGCCGGGGCTGAAATTGCCCGCACCGAAAAATATATGGATGGCCGCGTTCCCCTGCACACTTTAAGGGCAGATATCGACTATGCGACCTCGACGGCTCACACCACGTACGGCTGCATCGGCGTAAAAGTCTGGATTTGCCGCCAGATGGTCATGGGGGCGGGTGAACTTGCCGTCAAGGATGAGATAGACAAATCCATGACGGAAAGGCCTGAGATTGAAATGCCCACCCGTAAAGACAGACGGCGAAGGGAAGATAAGGGTCGCAAGCGTCGTCCGCGCGGCCGCGTACGTCGCCCGGCGGGCAGGGCGCCCGATGGCAGAGGTGGTGAGCGAAGAGATTCGGCGGGCAAAGCATCCGAGCCGGGTGCTTCTCCGGCACGAAAGCCGGATAGCCGGCCGCCAAGGAAGCCGGATAGCAGACCGGCACGAAAGCCGGACAGCCGACCGCCAAGAAAGTCGGATAGCAGACCGGCACGAAAGCCGGACAGCCGACCGCCAGGGAAGCCGGATAGCAAACCGGCACGAAAGCCGGACAGCCGACCGGCGAGAAAACCCGATAAGCCAAAAGCCGATGCGGGAAGCGGCAAACCGAAAGCGAAAAAGGAATCAGCGCCCTCCGAGAAGAAAAGTGAGTGAGGTTCTGCTTAGTCAGGAGAAGATGCCATGTTAATGCCGAGCAAAGTTAAGTTTCGCAAACAGCAAAGAGGCCGAATGAGAGGCAAAGCCTATCGGGGTAGTACGGTAGCGTTCGGCGAATTCGGTTTGAAGTCTCTCGAACCGGCCTGGATTACTGATCGGCAGATTGAGGCGGCCCGTATCGCCCTTACGAGATATATCAAAAGGGGGGGAAAGGTCTGGATCAGGATTTTCCCGGACAAACCGGTGACCAAGAAGCCCGCCGAAACGAGAATGGGCAAGGGTAAAGGCGCGCCTGAATACTGGGTGGCGGTGGTTAAATCCGGGAGGATACTCTTTGAGGTCGAAGGTGTCGCCGAAGATATGGCCAGAGAGGCATTCCGTCTCGCCGGCAACAAGCTTCCCGTTAAGACGAAATTCGTGACGCGCTCAGAGGCGGAAGGGGCATAAGCATGAAGACGGACTCCCTGCGGGACATGACCAAAGAAGAACTCCTTCAAAAGCGGGATGAACTCAAAGAGGAACTGTTCAACCTGAACATGAGAAAATCATTAAAGGAGCTGGACAACCCGTTGAAGCTCCGGACCATCAGGCGCGACATCGCCAAGATTGAGACGATCCTGTCTGAAGACCGACTCAGCATTCGCGGAATTGTCGATACCCATGTTTCGATTCTTGGCAGAAGTGATCGCGCCGAATCCGACTCGGAAGAGAAAAAGGAAGAAGACAAGTAAGGGAATAGAAGTATTATGAAAAGGAACAGGCGGAAAATCAGGCTGGGAAGAGTGGTTTCCAACAAGATGGATAAAACGGTTGTTGTGAAGATTGAACGGACGATGAGACACCCGCTGTATGAACGCATTATTAAGAGCTCGTCGAAGTTGTACGCCCACGATGAGGGAAACGAAGCCCGGGTCGGGGATCTGGTCCGAGTCATGGAGACCAGGCCGCTGTCGACTCAGAAGTGCTGGCGCCTGGTTGAAATAGTGGAGAAGGCTAAGTGACGTTACGGCCGGGCAATTCGGGAGATAGAAGATGATACAGGAGTCTACAGATTTGGTGGTGGCCGACAATTCCGGAGCCAGGCGAATTCGATGTTTTCGTGTTCTGGGGGGTACTCGAAAGCGGTACGCAGGCTTGGGAGATGTAATTGTCGTAGCGGTCAAGGATGCCATCCCGGGCGGCACCGTCAAAAAGTCCGAGATATGCAAAGCAGTTGTTGTCAGGACCAGATCGGAAACCAGACGAAAGGACGGTTCCATCATAAGGTTTTCGGATAATGCAGCTGTGATTATAAGCGACCAGAAAGAGCCCCGGGGTACCCGTATTTTCGGCCCGGTTGCACGGGAGCTGAGAGAGAAGCATTTTATGAAAATTATTTCACTGGCGCCTGAAGTTTTGTAGAGGTTGCGCACATGAACGTACGAA
>CP070766.1:298305-301964 GCA_020345705.1 Candidatus Zixiibacteriota bacterium
AACTACGGTGCAGTCGGTGGACAACGGCCAGGTCTGGCTTCCGCTGGCCGGACTGCAGGAAATGACGCTGGCCACCGGCGAGGCGACTCTGGTTATAGTCGGCAAGGATGTGAAAGAGACTCCGGCAGTCCCGGGATGGATATTCAAGGATAGAGATGCTTTGTTGAAAAACGTTAGAGACATGATTGAATCCAAAATGATAGGTCGTGCGATAATCTACTTCATTCTGCTATTTTTGGCCATGCTGGCCATTTTCGATACCCAGGTGCTTTCGATTTTCCGCCGCCGCAAAGAAATCGGTACAATGATGGCGCTCGGATTCACACGCGGCAGGGTGATTCGGCTTTTTACTCTTGAGGGAGCCTTGAACGGGGTTCTGGCGGTGCTGCTCGGGGCCGCGTACGGGATACCGCTGCTGTCGTACGTGGTTTCCGTGGGATTCTCACTTCCCGAGTCAATCGACAGTTACGGATTTGCTATGGGTGAAAAGCTCTTCCCTGCTTACAGCGTCGGTATGGTGCTGAGCACGACCGTTCTGGTTCTGGTAGTAACGACAATTGTAAGTTTCCTGCCCACGAGACGCATCTCGAAACTGAAGCCGACCGATGCCCTGAGGGGAAGGCTGACATGATAAAGTTTCTGGCAAAAGGGCTGCTTAGAGACCGCTCGCGCAGTCTCTTCCCGACTTTGACCGTCATGATCGGTGTTATGCTGACCGTTTTTATGTACAGCTATATGAATGGCGTGACAAATGATTTTATCCGATCCGGCGCCAGTTTCAACACCGGGCATATGAAAGTAATGTCGCGGGCTTATGCCGGGGAGTCGGACCGGTCTCCAAACGATTTGGCCTATATTGGCTCTCAGAGCCTGATTACCGATCTGAAAAGGGATTTCCCCGAGATTATCTGGACGCCGAGAATTAGATTCGGGGGCCTTCTGGACATTCCCGATGAAAAAGGTGAAACACGGGCTCAGTCCCCGGTAGCCGGTCTCGGTATAGATCTGTTTTCGACTTCCGGCCCGGAGCGCGAAATTCTCAACCTTAACAAGGCCGTGGTCCGGGGTCGGTTGCCCGGCCGTGCCGGTGAGATTCTCATCAGCAACGAGCTGTCACGTCGTCTGGGCATCAGCCTCGGCGAAACCGCGACACTTATCAGCTCGACCATGTACGGAAGCATGGCGGCGGCCAATTTCAAAGTCGTCGGAACCGTTCGCTTCGGAATCTCGGCGATGGACCGCGGAGCCATGCTGGCCGATATCTCGGACATTCAGCGGGCGCTGGACATGGATGACGCCGCCGGCGAAATTCTCGGTTTCTTCGGCGATCAGACCTACCGTGGCAAGGAAACGGAAGAAATCGTGGCGGCCTTCAACAAGCGACATCAAAGAGACGACGAGTTTTCTCCAGTGATGGTATCTCTGCGCGATCAGAATGGTCTGGGCGAAACGCTGGACATGTTCAAATATTACTCGGGTATTCTGATATCGGTTTTCGTTGTCGTCATGTCGATGATTCTATGGAACGCCGGCCTGATGGGCAGCATCAGAAGGTATGGCGAGATCGGGCTTCGACTGGCCATAGGTGAGAACAAGGGGCATGTGTATCGTACAATGATTCTGGAATCGCTGGCAATCGGGTTGGCCGGTACGATCGTGGGGACGGCCCTCGGTGTGTCAATATCCTATTTCCTTCAGGTTAAGGGGATTAACATCGGTTCCATGATGAGGGATGCCTCAATCCTGATGTCGGTTGTTATACGGGCCCGGGTAACGCCGGTCAGTTTCATTATCGGCTTCATACCCGGTCTGATGGCGACGTTGCTCGGCGCATCGATTGCCGGGATAGGAATCTACAAGCGGCAGACGTCACAACTAGCCAGGGAGCTGGAAACATGAAGCGGCTGTTGTGTGCAATAATTTTTCTTATATCGGGCCATGTTTCGGCGGAAATCCCTTCGGGTGAATCCATTCTGAAAAAGGTGGATGCCAATATCGGCTCCGACAATAAGATTGTCGTGTCGCAGATGACAATTGAGGGGCGGCGCGGGACCAGAACCGTCAAATCCAAATCGTGGATTCAGGGAAGGGAGAAATCCTTTACCGAATATATCGCGCCGGCTCGCGAGAAGGGGACCAAGATGCTCAAGCTGGACGACCAGCTGTGGACATATTCGCCATCGACTGACCGTATCATAAAAATATCCGGACACATGCTCAGACAATCGGTGATGGGTTCCGACCTGTCGTACGAAGATATGATGGAGGACCCGAAACTGCAGAACCTGTATGACGCTGAAGTGATCGGGGAAGATACGCTTCTGGGGAGGCCGTGCTGGGTGCTGGAGTTGACCGCCAGGAAGGAAGGCCTTGCTTATCATTCCAGAAGAATCCGGGTTGATAAGGAGCGGTTTGTTGTTCTAAGAGAAGACCGCCACGCCAAAAGCGGCAAGATTCTGAAAACCACCGAAGTGCAGGAGATCATAAAGGTTCAAAATCGCTGGCTCCCAAAGTCAGTCGTCTTCAAGGACGTTCTTAAGTTGGGCAACGGCACCCGGTTTGTTATCGAGTCGATTGAATTTGACGTGAGTGCCCCCGAGCATATCTTCTCCAAAGCGGCCCTGAGAAAGTGAATTTCTTTGCAGGGAGTCTTGTGCGTCTTGCACAATGGCAGGGACCCGGACTAAATCTTAAGGTGTGTTTTTCAGACGGGCCAGCCTGAGTTTGGCATCCTCGATTTCTTCTATACCGGGATCGGCATCCTTCCAGATGTCAAGGAATGTCTCGTACTGCTCGACCGCTTTCTTTGTCCAGCCGGATTCTTCGTAGGCCTGGCCGAGCCAGTAGTGAGCCAGAACGCTCAGGCCTGGCACAAAGGCGTGACTTTCCCCGTACCATTTCAGTGCCCGCTCAAAAGAGGTCACCGCGTCATCCAATCGCCCGGCCCCCAGATGACTGCGAGCCAGAAAGATTTTCGTTGCGAATTCTGCATCCAGACTGTCTGCTCTTTTGAAATAGAGGGCGGCTGTGTCAAAATTCCCTCTTACGAATTCTATTGCGGCCCGCGGTATCAGGTAGTCAGTTGATAGTTGAGGATGTTCGACCCTCTGGCTTATTACCAGCAGAAGGCTATCGGCCCTGAGAGTGTCACCGGACTTCGCATAGATGTAACACAAGAATCTTTCGGCATCATTGCCCAGTCAGCCGGTAGTGCCGATTTCCGCCGCAATTTCCATCACTTTCTTTACTGCCTCAATTGCATCACTTGCCGAGCCATGGAGACTGCTTGTAACCATCTTCATGAAGTGTTTCGTCAGAGCTGGTTCGCCTTCACCCAGCTCCATCAGGTCTGTCTCGATTCCAACGTTCAGAATCCTGAGGGCTTCCTGAAACTTACCCTGGCGCAGCGGGATTTTGGCCAGATGAAGCCTGCCGTTTGCTCGAGTATTCTTATTCGGAAAGGAAGCAAGGACCTGGTAAAGACTTTCCGCCTTGGCATAATCACCTTTAAATAGATACATGTTACCGAGGTTGCGGATGCTCGTCAGGAAATCCGGGCCTATCTCCAGCGCTTTTCTGTAGGATGCGATGGCCTCGTCAAGTTTTCCGTTGTAGGCGTAGAGGTCTCCGCGGCTGTCGTATGGATTTGGCTCATCCGG
>CP070766.1:302064-312952 GCA_020345705.1 Candidatus Zixiibacteriota bacterium
CTCGGTAGAATTGGTTTCGTTTACGTCGAGACATTGTCTGGCAAAGACGTGGGTAACCGTGTCGTCATCCAAGACTTGGTACTCGTGCTGAGGCCATAAAAAACGCCAGTCACCTGAGGCAATATCCCCCGGCGAGCAGCCGTATTGTGCGGTCGAATCCGGAATGATTCTCATATAAGGACCGAAGAAACATGATGCCGAGATATTATCATAGGAGACCGTTGTCATGTAGGCATCGCCGTTGCCGCTCACGTCGTGGTGGTTGGCAATGACGGCCTTGCTTTCGGTGTCAACGTCAAGAGAAACATAGCCGGAACGGGCTGCATCTGCATGGAGGTCACATCCGCCCCCTATCCCGCAAAAGAGAAGCTCGGCATCATCAGGATCCCAAGCCTCATATCCGGTTACACGGGTGGCGGCATAATCAGTTTTTGATTTCGTCCAGGTGAAATGAACCATCTGGCTGCCACGCCAACCCACCTGACAGTTCATGCGCGAGATGCTCTGGACGTCATAGGTGCTCCAGCCAATTGTCATGCCGGGAGACTGAGACACTTTTTCACTGAATTCTGCCGCCATCGGGGTGGCGGTTGCGTCGGCCCCGGAAGGCACCCTTTCGGCACCAGCTAGTTTCTGGATGGTGTTTTTCTCAATATACTTGCGATAATGCCAGGGATTTATCTTGCTTCCGGCGGCGAGGGCCCCATCAGTTGAGAGAATAACGATCACAATCGCAAGTATCACCGGCGAAAGCAGGCTCTTGCTCATAATCTTTCCTCCGGAAAAGTCCAGTTCTCAGAGTTCGACCCCGCTTGATCGGGGAATGCCTCTGTTTATTCTACCGGCTACCGAATTTGCCTCGGCCTGGCTTGACCTGTGCGTTCGAAGTTATCTTGTCTCGAAAGCCAATTCCGATAAGCCTGTTGTATAGAAGGTAGGAAAGCTTGGAGACTTCGGCAGCTTATGATTCCTCCTGTCTCGAGAATGTCTCTGCGCCAAGCTCGGCTAATTCTCGGGTATCCGGGATTAACGCCTTACACTACAATAAATTTAGCAATAATCGGTCTCTTGGTCAACAACAATTTACCATATCAAGACCAGGTTTGACCAATATTTCAGTGAGCTGCCGATTAGACGGGAAGCAGGATGTGAAGATATAAAGCCAGTTCGTTATTCTTTCTTTGGACTGATTTATGGATATACTTATTCAGTGTACCTTCTGCGCGAGGTTATTCAACGGACAGAAGATTCCTGAGGAAGTACAAGGATGCTCAATCAAGTGCGTCCTGAGGTATGTCAGCTCTTGCAGCGGCCGTACAGGCCGGTCCCGATCAAACCGAGACCCAGTAGCAATATCGAGACAGGTTCGGGGACCGTCGCGCCAGTTGAATAGTCAGTAGCGTAGTCGTAGGTGCCGTTGCCGAGTCCCACACTGATTCCGGAGCTTCCGCCGGAGGTCAGATTTTGCAGGGGGACAACGGGGCTGAGGTCACCGGCTCCATAGACCACGTCGAGACCGGGAAGATAGCCGCCCCGCAAAGTGGAAATGTCACCCGACTCTCTAGTCAGGGTCCAATCGGAATTCCAGTTGTAGAGGTCGCTGAGGTAGGACAGGTGAGTTTCCGCCGTCACTGTTTCGGGAGTGGTGGTTGTCGGGAGTGCCATCGCCGAACTGCACAGTACAAGTGCAAGCAATGAGACTGCCGTGAAAATTCGCCTCATAATATTATACCGAACGTTAAAGGGTTACACGTTCCAAAATATTTTTACTCTACTTCGTTATTAAGCAAAATCTCTGCCGCAGGAGGACCTTTCTTGCGCCCGCCGGGACCAAGGACTCCAAATGCCTGATGCAGTTGCACTTCTGCCCTAATACTATTTATCTGATCCACAATTGGCCCTTTTCCGAGGCCTTTGTCGTTTGCTCTTGGTCACGCCTCTTCTCAAAACCTGCACTCCGGGCACATAAGCTGTGCAACAGGCTGTATATGTAACTCCACATTGCCGAATCGGCGGAATAAGGATATTAATTCTTGAAATGGTCCAGCAAAAGACTATATTGAAAAAAACGGTCCAACGAATCGGCCTCTGTTTTGATTGAGGCGTATTCTACACCCATGGAGGTTTTCTATTGAGCGGGCAGTCAGAGATATCCTGTCCCAGGCTGGCGGTCGATGTCATAATCAGGTATCCCGACGGAGACTTGGTTCTTATCAGGCGGGGATACGAACCGTTTGAGGGATACTGGGCTTTGCCCGGGGGTGCTGTCGAGGTGGGGGAGAAGGTCGAAAACGCCGCCAGGAGGGAAGCGAAAAAAGAGACCGGGCTGGACGTGGACTTGAAGGGATTGCAGGGATTTATTCAGACCCGGACCGCGACCCGAGAGGACATACCGTCTCTATCGTCTATTATGCCTCACCGAAAGGCGGAGAATTGCAGGCCGACACCGACGCGGCCGAAGTTATCAGGACCCGGGACTTTCGCGCTCTGTCCCTCGCCTTCGACCACCGAAAGATCCTGGAAGAGGCTCTGGACAAAGAAAGAATAAACAATAATTAATTATTGGTGTCGAGTCAGGTATTAGGCGGAATCTTCATGGCAGTCAGTGACGAGTTCAAGGATTTTATCTTGGATAGATTGGAAGGGATCGGTCAGATTACGGCCCGAAGAATGTTTGGGGGGCTGGGTTTGTATATGGATGGCATGTTCTTTGCACTGGCGTCGGACAATATTCTGTACTTCAAAGTAAATGAAAACAATCTTCCGGACTATCAAGCAAGCGGTGCAAAACCGTTTAAACCGTTTGGAGAGAAGTCCTATGCAATGAGCTACTATGAAGTCCCGGCGGAGATTCTTGATGACGACGATGCTCTCAGGGAGTGGGCCATGAAAGCACTCGACGCCGCCAGAGAGAGCCTCAACTCGCGTGAGACCAAAAAGCGCCGGAGGAAAATCCGGCCGAACAATGATTAAGTACGATAACTACTACCGGTTGTCGGGCCACTTCGAGGTCATTCCGGCTTTCCTCAACGGTCGAACAACGATTATCGTGAAAAATCGCTTGACATTGCTTTTTAACATGGTAATTTATTAGAGTAAGTGAAGATACATATCTTTGTGGCAACTAAAAAATGTCTTACCATTGCTAAACATGCTAAAGATTTTATAAGGTTTTAGTTTGTACCCTTAAAATTTCAATCTTTTTCTCAAGCGGGGAGGTGATAAATTTGGGTCAATTCACTGGCGGTCCCCGCGAGAGGGGCGGCCGTCAGATAAGAGCAACCTTTGAGTAACTAATCACAAAAGGAGAGGTGACTAAATGCTCAGAATCAGAACGCTTCTACTGCTGGCTCTCCCGATCGTCGTGGTGTTTGGATTTTACCTCACCGCTGCGGGAGAGGGAAAGCCGGTCACTAACGTTTCCACCTTGAATCCGGATCCGACTCCCAATCCCGACTGGGATTTGAAAGCCGAGATGTCCGGGGAGGAAGATGACGCCGACCACGTCGAGAGTTATGTTCCGCTCGTTGGCGAGGAGAGCGAGCCATCCGGACCGACTCACGAAGAGCTGGAGCAGGAGAGGTTGACAGCGAAGACCAATCCGTATCAGTCAGATTCGAAAGACCTGCTGGGACCGAAGGCAAGCATCCTCTGGGAAGACTTCGAGGGGGGCGTGGTTCCACCTGCCGGCTGGACAGCTGTTGTGAATAACGCCTTTACGTGGGAGATTGACGATTACGACCCTTTTGAGGGTTCATATTACGCCTCTTGTTTTTACGACTCGTTTTATACGGGCACTCAGGATGAATGGATCGT
Organism: Candidatus Zixiibacteriota bacterium; assembly: GCA_020345705.1. Classification (GTDB taxonomy): domain Bacteria; phylum Zixibacteria; class MSB-5A5; order GN15; family PGXB01. The sequence goes on from CP070766.1 coordinate 305,881, forward strand.
CAGTCCGCTTCTGGATCTCTCCACCTCCACCACCGACTTGAAATTGACTTTTGCCTGGATGGGCAGCTACTACTGGGCGGTTGACCCGTATGACAACTATGATCTCGAAGTCTGGATCTCGACCGACGGCGGAGCCAATTTCAGCACCAGGCTCTGGTACGAACATGATTACGGTGAATTCACCAGCTGGTTATGGAACCAGACTACTCTGGATCTGTCCGCCTACGCGGGTGAGAGCAGTGTCAAAATTGGATTCCGCTACTACGGTTACGACGGGGCGCAATTCTCCGTTGATGCGATTGATCTCAACGACGACCCGCCCCCGGTCGGGCGCTGCTGTTACGGCGATCCGCTGACCCCCAGCTGTGATGACGTCAACTATGCCGCTTGTGAGGCGACCGGGACGATGCAGTCCTGGAGCGAGGGTCTCAACTGCACCGATAATCCTTGTCCGCCTTCCGGTTACGGCGACGTCTGCGCCAACCCGATCGTCGTGACCCTGCCGGCCGACATGCCCTATAATGATCTGAGTCAGTATACCTGCGGCCGCGGCAATGACTATTCCGAAGACGATATGTGCTACGGCTACGGCTACGGCGGTGGCGAGGATATTGTCTATCGTCTCGACGTCACTGAAACCGTTAACATTCAGATGACGATCGATCCCAAGGGCACGACCTGGACTTACTGCGAGATTCGCAACGACTGTCCGCCAACCGGTGGTTCCAGCGGTGACTGTGTCTATTACTTCCGGAATACCGGCAGCGACGAATACGTTTCTGATGCCGTCGAGCTTGCCCCCGGAACATATTACATGTTGATTGACACCTGGCCGACCCCGGACTGCATCCCCGATTTTGACTTGACCATCGATGCCTGGGCTCCTCCGACAGGCCGCTGCTGCTATGGTGACCCACAGGCGCCCAGCTGCGACGACATTGATTATGAATCCTGCGAGGCTCTGGGCACGATGATTTCCTGGGACGAGGGGCTGAACTGCACCGACGATCCCTGCCCGACCGCATCCGAGGGCGACAACTGCGCCTGGCCGATTGACGTCAAACTTCCAGGTGATATGCCCTATTCGGATCTGAATCAGTACACCTGCGGGCGGGGCAATCACTATGATGCCACCTGTCTCGGGTCGTATGACGGCGGCGAGGACATCATCTACTGGCTCGACGTCAGCGAGGCCTGCGACGTTGACATCATGCTGGATCCAAAAGGTACCACTTACACCGGCATACTGATCGACAACGTCTGCCCGGCTGGTGATCCCTGTATCGCGTTTCATAAGAATTCGGGAAGTGATCCTCACGGAATCACCGGTCTTCACCTGGAACCGGGCTCCTATTATGTCATGGTTGATACCTGGCCCAGCCCGGACTGCATACCTGATTTCGATCTAACCATTACGGCTGCCGATCTTGGTGATCCCGGTGACAACTGCCTCAACCCGCTTTCGGTAAAGCTCCCGGATGACTATGGGGTTGTCTTTACCGATTCCACCTGCGGACGCGGCAACAATGCCGATGCCACCTGTCTGTACAGTTATGACAACGGCGAGGATATTTTCTATCTCATCGACGTATCGACCGCAATTGACGTTGACATTACACTCGATCCCAAGGGCACCGACCACCCCGGAATGGTGATAAGTGCCGGTTGCCCCGCTACCAGCAGTGATTGTATCGTAAAGGCGACCACCAGCGGGACAGGTCCTTTGATGATCGAGAATCTCCATCTGGAAGCCGGCTTGTATTATCTGCAGATTGACTCCTATGAATATTACGTTTCCTGTCTTCCGGAATTCGATCTGACCTTCGCGCAGGCCGCCGGGGGGCCGGAGAACGATGACTGGGATAAAGCACTGGCGATCGGCTATGAAACCGATCTGGAATTCAGCACCAATGCCGCCAGCTTTGACGGCCCCGGCGGATGTCAGACTGCGCCCAACGTGTGGTACTGCTTCACGGCGACCGAAGATGCGGTGGTGACGGCCACCCTGTGCGGCTCCGGCTACGACACCAAGATGGCCCTCTATGACGGCTGTGGTGACCCGGCTTCAAGCACTGAACTCGACTGCAATGACGATTCACCTTGTGATAAGGCCCGGGCCCTGCAGTCAACCATTACTTTCAGCGCTGTCACCGGCAGCAGCTATCTGATTGAGGTCGGCGGTTATAGCTCCAATACCGGCACCGGAATTCTCAATGTCTTCCCAGCGCCGGTGTTTGACTGTCCGGAAGAAGCCTCGGCCGAAGGTGAAACCTGCGGCGATGACACCAACGGCGGCTGTAACTCCGTACCCCCGATATTCGGTTCTATCGCCTGCGATGAAACCGTCTGTGGCGAGATATTCGCCGATGGCGGCACGCGCGATACCGATTGGTACACTCTGGTCCTGACTTCCAATTACAACCAGGTGACTCTGACCGCTTCGGCAGAGTTCCCGTTGGTGATCGGATTCGTCGAGACCGTACCCCTCGGTATTGACGATTGCGCTTACTCAACCGGGTATCTCGAACCTTATGCTGTCGCAGATGCCATGGATACTGTCACTCTTGAAGCGACGCTTCCGGCCGGAAACTACTGGGTCTTTGTCAGTCACCAGGACTTCTATGACTTCCCGTGCTCGGCCGATCCGTGGGAGTACTTCATCGGCGTCGAATGCGTCGGAATGACCGGTCCTGACCTAACGTATGATCCGGAGGAGATCATCTTCGCCGGAGTTAATCCGGGTGACGCTGGTTCGACGACACTGACTCTGGGCAATGCAGGTGATATGGATCTTGAGTTTACTCTCGAAGTCCAGTACAACGGAGGCAAGGAGATTGACGGCGCGTCGATTACGACACCTGATGCCTACACCCCCGGCTCGACGGCCGATATTACCTTCATGCTCGGAAATGACAGTCAGGACGCCGAGTGGCTTGACGCGGCGACGATCACGTTTACGTCGGGTGTAACGGTCAATTCGGCCACTGACTTCGTGGTACCGTCAAACCCGGCTCATTATCTCACATACAATGGTGAGACAGGCGAGGCGGTGACATCGACGTGGTATGATGCTGGCGGCGGTTACGGTAACATCTGGAGCACTGAGACGGCCGAGGCGACAGTCAATCTGACCTTCGACGAGACTCTGGAGGGTGACCTGACTTTTGCCTACACCATCTCCGGCGATGACTGGGGCGACCCGCCTCACGATGTTTCCGGAACGGTCGTGCTTCCGCAAGCCGACCCGACTACCAGCTGGCTGACGCTGGCACCGACGTCGGGCACTATCGCACCGGCCGGCAACGAGCCTGTCACGGTCAGCTATAGCTCCACCGGATTGGAAAACGGCACCTACACGGCCAACATCGTCATCTCAAGTAACGGCAAGGCCGACGTGCTTGTTCCGGTGACGTTAATCGTCGGCGGCGGCAATGAGATTACCTTGATTGAACCGGATCCGATTCACTTCCTCATGCAGTATGCTGTCGAGGATTCTGTTATCGGCTACGCTTACCTGGGCGGTGACTTCGCCGGAGGCGGCAACGCTGTCGAGGATATCAACTCGTCAGGTCTGCTGATTAACGGCAGTATCGTTCCGGATGCGGTCGAGGTCATACCAGGCCATCCCGATTTCACCGGTACCGTTTTGAAGCTGACCTTCTACGTGGCCGAGTTCATCGTGACATATCCTCTGCTGTGGGGTGTTGACACGTACACCTACAATGTCAGCGGTGAATTCAACGGTGGTTCACCATTTACGCAGGACGGTTCGGTCGTGATGATCGGCTTCATGCCTGGTGACGTTACGTTTGACGGCGTTGTCAATATTCTTGATATCAGCTACACGGTCAATTACATCTACAAGAATGGTCCTCAGCCTGAACCGATTATTGAAACGGCTGATACTGACGGTAACGGTATGATCAACATTCTCGATATTTCCCGTACCGTCAACTATCTGTATAAGAACGGCCCGGAGTTGACTCATCCGTAGTTGATGAAACCTTACAATTCAAAGGGACAGCCATTCGGCGGTCCCTTTTATTTGTGTACAGTCGCTGCGCCCAGCCAGATGCAGACTTGAAGGCGAATTCAACCCACCCCCGAATCACGCTCGTTTCCCCGTGCTGTGATATAAATTCGATTCTTATGCATCGCCCGCGCAATAAAAAATGGGTCGGATGCCTCCGCCCCGGTAAGTCGCGTATTATTGAAGGCCTAAGGGCAATTCGGCTCCGGGCCTTCTTTGTAAAGATAATTTATGATATATGTCGCATCCAGGATATTGAGAGTCCCGGAATGGTCCGCATCGGCCGATACAGGTGGTGTCGGCTCCGGGCCGTTCTTGTAATGGTCATTTATCAGACTGGTCACGTCCAGGATGTTGATACTGCCGTCGGAGTTTACATCGCCGCAGGTGAAGGCAACAAGGACGTTCAGTATCACCGGGACATCAGTCGTCGGCGCCATCGGATCGTTCGAGGTCACCTCAAGTTGGCCGTTGTAAGTTCCGGCCTCAAGCTCGGCGGCGTCGAACTGAATCTGCACCGTGTCGGAGCTGTACGGTTCCACCGTTCCCGATGCCGGCTCGACCGCCATCCAGCCGGCGGCATTGAACAAAACGGCCAGATTATCATGCATATATTCGGCGTTGTAGACAACCTGAAGGCCGTCATCGCCGGACGCATTTTCGATCCCGACCGTCGCACCGGCTAGGCCGTCGTAGTCGGAACCCGGATCCATCACGGCGTACTGAAGCATGATTTTACCGTCCGAAAAGAGAATCGCTTGAAAACTGAGTGAACCGGTGCCGGTTGTTGAAAAATAGTTGGCTATTTCAACAAAGCTGACTATGAATTGGCTGTTTTCCGAGTCAAAATAATAATAGATGTGGCCGCCCTTCCGAGGGTCAAGATCATCCCACCAGAGCGCAATCATGTTATCGGGGTCGGCCGAGTTGGGGATGTTAAGGTTGCTGCGCTCGCTTGAGCCGGAACCGAATGTCAGAATACCGTTGGAGCCGATATATATGTCTGAACAGCTGTTCTCATAAAACGGAAAGTCAAAACCAATGGCAATGGCAGACGAAGTGTCGTCGTCGCCGAGGCCTTCTATTTCAATCCCCGAAGTCGAAATGTCAATCCATTCGAAAGCCGGGCCCTCCGGATCATCGGAATCAACCCACAAATATCCCCAGTTATCCGGTCCGCCGTAGTCTTTGCTCGTCGGTGCGAAAAAGGGCTCCTGAGAAGGAGATTTCTCGCCGTCGAAAATCCGATAGCCGAGAGGTTTTGATTTTGGAGCAGGGGCCTCGGCCAGTTTACCGTTGAACATCATGCTGTTGATTTCATATTCGAGACGACCCGGACCGTTGTTGGCTATTACGAAAGGCATGGATGATTGCTCACCCGTCGATAATGACTCCTGTACGCTCGTTTCCGGCAAGAAGATTTCGGGCGAGTAAATATGAAGATTGACGGCTATCGAGCCGGTCGGCGAATCGGGATCATTTGAAGTGAACTCAATGTCACCCGCGTAGTCACCGGGCGTCAAACCATCGGTGCTGACGGTCACCGGCAGAATCAGGCTGTCGCCCACGGAGATGTTCTGCTGTTCTTCGTTGAACTCCAGCCAGGCGTCGGTCGAGCTGAACCGCACTCGCAACAGTGCTTCACCGGTGTTGTAGGATTTAACGGTATCAGTGGCCGTATCGCCCAAATGCAGGCGGTCGGTAAGGCTCGTCGGCGAATAGGAAATATCCGGTGATCCTGTGGGTGGCTCACCATAACCCTGAAGCCCAATGTCGTCGATATTCCATCCGCAATAATTCATCCCGCCGTCGGTCGGGCCAATCCCGAAGCGAATCTGAAAATCAGGATTGCTGTCAGCATACTGCGAGAGATCATAAAATTCCGGATTCCAGGAAGACTCATTAATAGTACTGCCCCCGTTTTCGAAAACGGTAATCCAGGAGCTTCCGTTATTGGCCTGGAGATAGGCGCGGTCGTAACTGCCGCTTTCCACGCCCAGCCAGCGGTAGAAAGTGAGCTGCACTCCGCTGAAGCCCGAGCAATCGATGTATGGTGACGTAACCCAGTAGGTCGCGCCCAGGGAACTGCTGTAGTCGCCGCCGGTCCCCCCGGTCAGATCATTTCCGAGGAGATAATTGTCGGTTCCGGGGCTGTGGTCGGTGCTTGGGTCAGGATTGCCGTAGCTGTCGGAACCTGCCCCTCCCGTTGCCGGGCCGATGGTCCATTCGCCCGAGCCGCCGAGTCCAGTCCATCCAAGATCGAAAGAGAAGTCGTCGGAAAATGCCATGACCCGCTCGCCAACGAAGAAGTTGAAATAGAGACTATCCGAAAATCCGCCGTCGGCTGTCAGGTTCAGTTTGAACTCAACATTTCTCAGATCAGGTGAATCCGGTGAAATCACGAATTCATAATCGCTGACAGATGTTTCTTTGCCTCCCTCGGCAAACAGCGTCGGATAGGCCGACGTCGGCTGCGTAACCGTGATATATGAATCCTCAGTCGAAAGAACACCGGAGAGGTTGTAGGCGTTGCCCCCGCCGATATTCTCGAGAGTGATTTTCATTGTTACTGTATCGTCCGGACCCGCTTCGCAGGCGGTGTGATCGACAAATTCTATGACCGGAGTATCCGGCGATTGGTCCAGAGTAACATTGACAATCGTGGTCTGATTGTCGGTTACCACTACCGAATATTCCGTATATGGAAGATAGCCGGGGGCGGTGAACTCCAGGTTGTACGTGCCCGCGTCAAGCATCCGGTGATAATCGCCGACGTCGGGATCGGTGTAGACCTCTGAATGATTAAAGTCGTGCCCGACCACGGTGATCTTGGCCGGGATCGGCAGGCCGGAGGTCAAATCCGTTACGATGCCTCGTACTCCATAGAGCGCGTTTTCCAGATAATTTAGAAAGGAAACTCTGTTGTAGTTCCAGTGCGCCGGAAGCTGGCTGGCCGGAAGTAGCTTCGTGTATGATATCTCCATCGTGACTTCACGGCACTCGTGCCACCAGTTCATATAGTCCTGCCGCCCGCCGTTGACC
>CP070766.1:313052-315887 GCA_020345705.1 Candidatus Zixiibacteriota bacterium
AATCGATATGCTACCGGCGGGGGGTGAGGGCTGCCTCAAACAGGAGGCGATACGGGGATTTCTCGGATTTGGCGCGAGTCGCCGTGAAACATCTCTCACAATCATTTTTCGAGCTGAATCGCTCGATCAAATCCTCGCGCGAATTGTACTGGTCACGAAACATCCCGCTTCAAAAACCTCAAATGTGCAAACGTAAGTTTTTTACGCGGCTAAATCAAGTATTCATCTGACATTCTTGAAAGATACGCGGTACGATTCCTGACACGCCGGGAAAAAAGCCAGGTCAACAGTCAATACGCATTTGTCGCCCACGCATTGTCATGCCTCCTGGGGACATCAGGAATCACTTTAGAAAAATATAGTACGCTAACAGAGCAATAATGACTATGGTAATGATAACGAAAATCACCGCGGGCATGTGCGATTTCATTTTCGGCTCCGGAATCGTCCCAATCTTCTGCGTTTGCTCCCGGAGTCTGGTGAAGGATTCCACGATCTGGTTTTCGCGCAGGAGGGCTTCGTCGCCTTCCTTTGACACCGTCACCGGATCTATAACGGGCGACTCCGGCCCGCCTTCGGCCCGGTCGATTCGCAGGGCAAGCACCGTGACGTTGTCGGTGCCGCCGCGATCATTGGCCAGCTGAATGAGGTTGTCAACGATGACGTTGACGTCCCCGCCGCATTCTCCGGCGACTGAAAAGATGTCGCCATCGTCAACATAGCCGCAGAGTCCGTCGGTGCACATGATGTATATATCGCCGGCCGCTATCCTGCGGGCGCGATAATCGATTTCAACCGTTTCATGAATCCCCAGCGCACGTGTGATGACGTTCTTATTGACCAATTGCGCCGCTTCTTCTTTCGAATACTGCCCCGACTGCTCCAGCTCGGAAATCCATGAATGGTCCGTGGTCAGGGGGACCAGTCTGTCGGCAGTCATCAGATAAGCGCGGCTGTCACCGACGTGCGCGATGTTGATGAGATCATCCTGCAACGCCGCGGCCACGACTGTTGTTCCCATGCCGGAGTAGTCGCTTCGGGAACGAGACTTGATATAGATGCTCCGGTTGGCGATGCGAATCCCCTTGACCAAAAGGTCACCGAGAGTCGGAAAGGCGGCCGGAATGGCCAGCGTACTATCGCCGGCGATTTCTTCGGCAAGAGTCGAAAAGCAGTGACAAATGACCTCACAGGCTTCTCTTGACGCCACCTCACCCGCCTGATGTCCGCCCATACCGTCACAGACTATAAAGAGACTGTGCTCGTCGTCGATTCTAAGGCAATCTTCATTGACACTGCGGACGTGGCCGATGTCGGTTTTTCCCGCACCTGTAATTTTGATGTCCAAACTTTCTCCGGCGGCCTTGCTCCTCAACCGATTTCCACAAAATTAGGGAATCCGCATGCTAACTACAAGCAAAAAAGTCAACGAGCGGGTGCTAGGCAATAAAAAAAACCCCGGCAACCGGGGTTTTTTGTATCCGTCGAAGTGTCGTCCTATTTCAACAAGACCATTTTCTTCATGGCTGAGAGTTCTCCGGCCTGTATGCGATAGAAATAGACTCCGCTTGCCAGCGATATGCCGTTGTATTCGACGGTATGATGTCCGGAACTGAGAGTCCCCAGACTGACGCGGGTCATTACTGATCCCAGCATGTTGAAAACTTCAAGTTCCACCTCGGCCTTGACCGGCAGATCGAAAGCAAGAGTCGTGACCGGATTGAAAGGATTGGGGTAGTTCTGGTACAGCTTGAAGCCTCCGGGCAAGAGTCCGTCACCGTCATCCGGCGCATCGGTCGGGATCCATACGTGTGTAGTCACAATTCCGTCAATAAAAAGCGTCGGCTCAATGCCGGATTGAACCCGGAAGGCCACCTCATCATCCATCGGGTAGAAAATCGCCTTCGGGATGAGAACGTCAAAATACAGCGTGACGGTGTCGTTCGGTTCGGCATAGACAAAACCGGGTGCCGTCTGGACAATCCAGCCGTGCGAGGTGGTAGCCTCCACGGTGTAGAAATCCAAGCCATCGCCGGTATTGCTGACGGTCACCTCGTAGTGAACGGTCGCGCCCGGAATATCGTCTTTGTCCGTGGGAAGTTCAATCGCCTCGATCGACATAGCGCCCGAAGCCGACAGATTTACTTCCGGCCTGATATCGGTTCCGACCCAGATCGGGTCGTCGGGTCCGAGCGTCTGGGCAAGGCGGCTGTTGACATAAAAAGTGATTGTCTCACCCGGCTCAGCGCCGTCACCGTACGAATCATTGCCGTAAACGGGCATGAAACCATATTTGCCTTCCATGGTGACAGTGTCTCTGCCGCAATGAACACCATCGGGATCATAAGCGTCTATAATCGAACCGACCGGAACGGGGTCACCGTTATAGAGCGTCGCCGATCCCCAGAAGTCGGTCCAGACTGAAGTCGGTATAACATCCCCCCCTATTGAGCTCGCCGGCAGTAGTCCCAATCCTCCGATGACCAGTATCTTAAGTATCTTATTCAGCACTTGTATCACCACCCTCAACCGGCCGCCGCTTACCGGCGGCCGGATTCGAGTTCATAGTTTCCTTTATTTCATCAAGACCATCTTACGGGTCTTCTCGAAATCGGCGGCCTTCATGCGGTAGAAGTAGATGCCTGAAGCCACCGTCTCACCCTCGGTGCCGGTGCCGTTCCAGGTGACGTAATTAGTCCCGGCATTGGCAACACCGTCAAAGATGGTTTTAACCTTTTCGCCAAGAATATTGTAAACCTCGACGGTTGTGTGAACCGAATAGGGAACCGAGAAGGCAAGTGTCGTTATCGGGTTGAACGGGTTCGGATAATTCTG
>CP070766.1:315987-318661 GCA_020345705.1 Candidatus Zixiibacteriota bacterium
ATTTTGAACATGCGCTGAGAACCGGAGACACGCTGTTCTCCGTCTATATCTCATTTGGATTTGTCTGGGTGGCGGCGGCTATCCCCATTTTTCGATCTGCGAGAGGATTGAAAAATGCGATTGACCGCTTCCTGGTACTGGCTACCGTTGTGACTGTCCCGTCGAATGTCGTCCTGGCATTGCTGTTCACCTATGCCCGGGAAACGAGAATTTTCTTTCCGCCCTTTATCTTTCTGATTCCGCTCAGCCTTTTGATTCTCAAGCCGACACACATTTTCATCAGGAAGGAAATATCACGCGCGCGAAGAGTCATTGTGCTTGTTATATTCCATGCCCTGATGTTCGCCGGCATTTACCTGGCGAAAATTGTCTTTCCTTATTTTGAATTCAGGCAGTGCGCCGGTTACTGCCATGATTGGGCGGGAATAAATCTCGGCATGATAGTAACTCTTCTGGGAATATATGTGTTTTCCGCCAGGTTGCGACGGTTGTGCGCCGCTCATGAGAATGAGAGGTCAATGTCGGACAGCTTGAGCAGTTCCTGACTGACGGTATAGGGATCGCTCTTGCCCTGGTATATGTCGGAGACGGCCCGGTCAACGTCGGTCAGATGAGCGAGTTTCTCTCTTATCATCCCGTTGACGTTAAAGGCAAGAATGCTGTAGATTTTTTTCCTGATCTGGGCTTTTCGGTGGCTTTCAAAGCGGCCGGAGGTTTTCGAGAATTCTACGTGATTCTTCACCTTCTCTATGAGTTTGTCGGTGTTTTTGTTATTGATCGCCTCCGTGGCAACAACCGGATGTTCCCAGTCCGATTTTTCACGCCTGATGTCCAGCGTCATATTGAGTTCCATAACGATGTTGTCAACGCCGGGGCGGTCGGCCTTGTTCACGACAAAGACGTCGGCAATTTCCATGAGGCCCGCTTTGAGTGTCTGGATGGCATCACCCGATTCCGGAACCAGCACCACCACCACGGAGTCGCAGGCGTCAACAATGTCCAGTTCGATTTGCCCGACACCGACCGTTTCGATCAGGATGTATTCGTATCCGAAGGCATCGAGCACGGCGGCGACGTTGCCGGTCGCGGCCGCCAGACCTCCGGTCGAGCCACGGGTGGCCATAGAGCGGATATATATCGAGCCGTCGATGGGCATATCCGTCAGGCGAACCCGGTCGCCCAGAAGCGCCCCGCCCGTGAAGGGAGAGGTCGGATCGACGGCGATAACGGCAACGCGCTTTCCTTCGGAAGCCAATACCTTGGATATGTTATTGACCAGCGATGACTTGCCGGCGCCCGGAGGCCCCGTGAATCCTATGCGCAGAGCCTTACCGGACTTCGGATAGACACGGGAGAGGACCGTCTGGTAACCTTCCTCACGATTCTCGACAAATGAGATGATTCGGGCCAGGGCCGACTGATCACCGTCAAAGAACCTTTCCAGTGTCGTCATCGATCTTATCCGTACTGATGAATATTGCCTGCGGCAAGCTTGATATCCTTAAGACGCAGCTGGATTCTGGTATGCCCCGCCCAGGAATTGTATTCCACGACATAGACCAGGTCAACCAAACTCCCGCGCCCGGAAAGCCGGCGCGCCCATTCGCCGAAGCCAAACCCGATGACGTCAAAAACCGCGTCGCCTTTGCGCACTTTCATTTTGAGATGGTTTTTCCCGACGCAGTATGGCTGCCCCAGAATTTCGCAGTTCCGCGTCATGAACACCGGCCTCATGTTCTGAGGGCCAAAGGGAGCAAAGGTCTCAATCACGTCAAGCAGCACCCGGCTGATTTGCGATAGTTCGATCTGAGAGTCGATATACAGCTTGGCCACCAGATCATCATCGGTCAGCATTCTCTTGGAGACTTCCTTAAGACGATCGCGAAAAGACTCAATATTGGTCGGGTCAATGGTTAGACCGGCGGCGTACTTGTGCCCTCCATAACGGAGAAGCAAGTCTTCACACTCCCTGAGGGCGTCACACAAATGGAACCCGGGAATTGATCGTGCCGAACCTTTTCCCTCATCATTGTCAATGGCGATCATGACCGTCGGAAGATGAAACTTTTCGACCAGCCGGCTGGCGACGATCCCGATAACACCCTGATGCCATCCTTCCGAAGCCAGGACAATCGCCCGGTCTTCATCCAGATCAACCACTCCGCGCATCTGCTCGAGGGCATCGTTAAGGGTCTTTTCATCAATGTTTTTCCGGCGCTGGTTTTCCTTGTCAAGCTTGCGGGCAATCTCAGCGGCCAGTTTTTCATCTTTGGTGGTCAGCAGCTTGATAGCCAGTTCGGCATCACCCAGCCGCCCGATAGCGTTGATCCGAGGCGCCAGGATAAAGACAACCTGGCCGGTTCCGATTTCCTTGCCCATCAATCCGGACACAAATGCCAGCGATTTGAGCCCCGGCTTGGTGGTCCGGGAAATCTGGCGGATACCATATTTTGTCAGGACCCTGTTCTCGCTGACCAGAGGCACGATATCGGCCGAGGTTCCCAGTGCCACCAGATCCAGATGTTCTTCAAGCTCCGATTCATCCTGCTGCAGCCTTCGGTAAAGCGCCTGGGTCAGTTTGAAGGCCACACCCACTCCCGAGAGGTCATCATTGGGATAGCTGCAGGCCTTTTGCTTGGGATTGATCAGAGCTACCGCCGTCGGAAGAGTCTCC
>CP070766.1:318761-323052 GCA_020345705.1 Candidatus Zixiibacteriota bacterium
AATCAGAGTACCTCGATTGATTGTCGGCGGGGCCGGCACCAGCGGCAACAGTTTTATCGACCAGGTGGAGAAGAGATTGTGGCTGTCGGAGAATTTTGAGGCGCTAACAGTCGATATGGAATCGGCGGCGGTGGCGCAGGTGTGCATGGTCAACGGTGTGCCGTTTATCGTTTTCAGGTCGGCCTCGGACCTTGCCGGCGGCTCGGGATCGGAATCGGCCCGAACCGAAATCAGAGAATTTTTCAGCGTCGCCGCCAACAATTCGGCCCGGGTCGTCGTGAGGTTTTTAGAATTGCTGTAATCCCGTGCCAGAGGAACTGAGAATAATTTTGTATGGGGGGAAAACGCCATGCCGCTGATCGAGGAAAAAGACAGGAAAACCATTCAGGACACCCTGGCCATCAAATACACCGTGCACGGCGTTCCCAAGACAGTAATTAATGAAGACATCAGCGTTGAAGGTGCCGTGCCGGAGTATCGGCTTATCGACGAGGTCATTAAGGCGCTGGAACCGAAACAGTGGTCGCATTAGGAGGAATATATGGAAGATAAGCAAGTGACGGTGACGCTCGAGCAAAAGAAGGGTTATGAATTTCACATCAAGTTCGATGAAGGCGTCGAGCTTCTGATGGACGAACCGGAGCCGCTCGGCGAAGGCAGAGGACCAAACGCGTCGAAAGTCCTCTCCGCGGCGGTCGGTAACTGCCTCAGCGCAAGTTTGCTTTTCTGTCTCCAGAAGGCGCGGGTCGAGACGCGTGTAGTCAGGACAACCGTTACAACCAAACTGACGCGCAACGAGCAGAACCGACTGCGCATAGGCTCCAGCCTCGTGAAAATTGAGATAGATCTTGACCGCGATTCGGCTCCCGCCCGTGCCGATCGTTGTATCGAGCTGTTCGAGGACTTTTGCATCGTCACCGCCAGCGTGCGCAACGGCGTTGACGTGAAAGTTGAAGTTGTCGACCAGAACGGGAAAGAACTTTACAAATCGGATTAAGAAAGAGGCGCCTGCTCCGGTTTAGCATGTGACTATTCGGACGACTCATCGACCGGATCGATAATCGATATCAACGTCTCCCCCGGCTCGGGGGCCGGCTTGCTTTCAGCCGTATAAATTCTGAGCGTCCGTGACTCCGTTATAGTCATAAGCGGTACGGCGGACCCACCATACATCCTCTTGAAGGCTTCAAAATCGAATTCGTCGGTCAGGGGGGTTTTCTTGACGATCGCGCCGGCGCGAAAACGATTAACCACATAATCGAAAGTGGCTTCACTGCTGAAAAGGTACCGTCCGCGCAGATGCATGGGCATAGCGTGCTTACCGTTTATGCTTTTGGTGACTGGAGCCAGTTGATACACCCCGGAACGCCCGAATATATCAACAAAGTGCAGCGCCGCCAGAGAATTGACTTCATCGTTGGGAGTGAGGGCCAGCAAACGGCCGATCCCGTCCAGTCTGATATCATACAGCAGATCTTCAGAAAGCACATTAGCATAGTATGCCGACAGGCCCGAACTGCGAGCGGCTGTGACGTTCTGCCAGTTGGTGTCAATCAGGACGACCGGGAATTTTTCGTTATGCAGGATTTCGGCAATCTCACGCGCCCAGGAATGTGCTCCGGCGAAAAGAACACCCTGTGGATTCGGCCGGGCGACTTTCAGCCATCGGGCGACATAGGGTGCGGTCAGTCCGTAAATGGCAACGGTGCCGATTATAACCTGAAATACCAGAGGCACGAGGATTTCACAATGAGCGTATCCCGATTCCGTCAGACGTATGGCAAAGACCGATGAAACCGCCGCAGCGACAATGCCGCGCGGTGCCATCCAGAACAGAAAGGCACGCTCGTTCCATTTCAGATTTGAGCGAAAAGTCGAGGCAAAAACCATTATCGGGCGCACAACGACGATCAACAAGCCGACAAATACCCAGTTTTCGATATTGGAAAACGCGAATTGCTCAACGGGCAATCTAGCCGCCAGTATAATGAACAGGCTGGATATCAGCAAGACGCGGAGGTTTTCCTTGAATTCGGTGATTTGCTTTATCGAGACGAATTTCTGATTGGCCAGGGCGATACCCATCACGGTCACGGCCAGCAGACCCGACTCGGGCTGTAAGGCATTGGATGCCGCGTAGACCATGACGACCACCATCAAGGAGACCGGATTTTGAAGGAAGTCGGGAATCAAATATCTTTTTAAGAGCAGCACCATTGCCGCTGCACCAAGCAATCCGAGGGCGCCACCGAATATAACTGCCTTGAAGACACCCGCTAGGGCAAGTGATGTGCCTTCACCGAAGCCACCGACAAGAATTACTTCAAATACCAGAACGGCCAGTATGGCCCCGATCGGATCGTTAACAATACCTTCCCACTTGACGATGGAGCCGACACTGCCTATCGGCCGTACCTGGCGGAGGAGAGGAATGATAACGGTGGGACCGGAGACGACAAGAATAGCTCCCAGGAGAATCGCCGGCCCCCATTGGATACCGACAACGGCATGAGCGATAATTGATGTCAGGACCCACGTGACAAAAACTCCGACGGTAGTAAGATTTCTGACAACCCGGCCGGCCCCTTTGAGCTCGGAAATGCGGAGGTTCAATCCACCCTCGAAAAGAACAATCGCCACCGACACTGATACCAGTGGAAAAAGCAGGTCACCAAAAAGCTCATCGGGGTGCAGAACGCCTGAAATTGGACCGGCGATGATGCCAAACACGAGAAGCAATAGAATGGACGGAAGGCGCAGGCGCCAGCCAAGCCACTGGGCGATAATGCCCAGGACGATAATGCTCGCCAGACCTACAAGGAGATGCTCGCTCAACAGATTCCTCCTTCCGCAAACAAAAGGATTACATCGTCAGACAATATACAACACAAAAGGTCCAACTATCCACACCTTAAGACGCCTGACAGAAATCTTACTCTGAATTGCTTTAGCAGCGAGCTTTGGAAGGAGTGACCTGTGTTTGTGGCAGGATTGCCTGTACTCGGTTGCCCTGGTCTTTGGATTCCAGCGCAGTTGCGAGCATAGAACCCTCGATCAGGCTCAAGTCTTAGTCCAATGCAAGAGATGCGGGCATCTCCTGACCAGCTCATTGCGGATTTTCATCCTGGCCCTGTGAAGATACCACCTGGCGGTAGCGCTCGGCACATTCATGGCCGCAACCGCTTCCTGAAATGAGTAACCGTGCACATCATACAGAACAAAGGCGGTCCTTTGTTTCTCATTCAGAGACTGAATGGCCGCCTTGATGTGCTCGCCAAGTTGCTTGCGTCGGAAGATGCTTTCCGGATCAGAAGCGGAGTCGTTAAGGATATTGCTGAAATCCTCGAGCTGTTCATGCCGGTGACGGCGATGCTTGCGAAAATAATCGATCGAAGCGTTGACCGTTATCCGGTAGATCCACGTAAAAAACTCCTTTTTCTCGTCGAATCGCCAGATGTTCTTGAGCATCTTGGCGAAGACGATCTGAGCTATATCAGCCGCCTCGTCCGGATCGTTGACAATATTATAGGCGATGGTGGCGATGCGGCGATAATAGCGCCGCGTCAACTCGTCAAATGCCCGCTTGTTACCCTGCTTGACTTTGCCGACCAACTCTTTTGCCCGCGCGTCATCGTCGGAATAGACTTTAGTTGTTTGCTTTCTTTCACATGTTGTTTTTAACATAGGACGCCGAAACTTGATTCAACTATTCAGGTGAATAAGTATGGCTATTAAAGCCCCGGCCGGACCGCAATTGAGCGTTAATTCACAGCCTCGGGAGAGAGTGAGTCTATTTCGGCTTCCCCCCTTCTCTTTGTCTTCTTCTCTCTCCCGAGCCGTGGCTAACCCCCTTGCCCCATTCACGCCATCGAGAAAAGTCCGGCACTGACCACATATATTCATCTACTAATCCAATATTGGCTGAACGTCCAACGTCCCTTTGAGAAAGCAGGGACTGCTGCGAAATCGCTCGATTAAGTCGAATACGTTATTTTGTCTTTGTTTCAAAATAAAAGTGTTTTGACGCTGCTGTCAACAGGGCATTATAGGGGTATAATGGGGTATGCTATGTACCCCATCCTGGAATTGAAATGACCGCCCGTCAATTCGAAAATTCGCGCAAGAAGACACCCCAATCTTTAATTGCCCCAACCTGTTATAAGTATGCTGCGAGAATTATTTTCGCGATTTATCCAGCCCGGTCGATTCAAGCGATTTCAGATAGCTGGTCAGATTGACAAGCTTTTTGGAAATCCCGAGCTTCTTTCTGATTGTCTTTCGCTGTTTGAGG
>CP070766.1:323152-336447 GCA_020345705.1 Candidatus Zixiibacteriota bacterium
AGATCGGCCAGATGTGCCAGCTCAATCGGCGAAGCGGGATGATTTGGAAATGTGCCGTCAAGCTCGAAAAACAGCGGGATGACCGCCAGAGGCAGTCTCTCGAATACCGGGGGCAGTGTGAAACCGGCCATTCCATTGCCGGCATCGACCACTATCTTGAACGGTTTGACTGCCGATTGGTCAATAAAAGAGAGGCAGTGATCAACGTAGTCACGGGAGATATCCTTCCGTGCGATATTCCCCCGATGGGCTGATTTTTCGATTATGTCATTTTCAACGGCCTGCCTGATTTTGTTGAGTCCCTCCTGGCCTGACAGGGGCAGTGCCTCTTCACGGCAGATTTTTAATCCGTTGTATTCTTTCGGGTTATGGCTGGCGGTAATCATGACCCCGCCGTCAAAGGCGTATTTTCCTACGGCGAAATAAAGCCCGTCGGTGGAGATCAGACCCAGATCGACAACATCGACCCCGGCATCAGTTAATCCGCGGGTCAGCTCATCATACAGCTCATCCGAGGAAATACGCATGTCCCGACCGACCGCAATCGCCGTCGGCTTCAGGTAAGCGGCCAGGGCGTTACCCACTCGATAGGCAATTTCGGTGTTGAGCTGGTCAGGGACGGTTCCTCTTATGTCATATGCCTTAAAGATTGAGCTGTCAAATTCCATATCTATTCCTTCGGCTTTTCCAAGAGGTCTAAATATATATCGCAAATCAGATTAGTCAATCGGTTTTTGAAGCGGGTCAATTCCATTACATAGAGACTAAAACCATCGGTGTACAGAATCAAATCGGCCGGCAACAGCAATTTCTGCACGCGTTTCCTATCTAATCGAGACTTGAGATGGTGTTTGAAGAGTTGAAAGGGTGTGCCGGTCAATAGAGATCCGGATTATATTACCGTGCCGATGTTTTCTTTTACAGCGGTCTTAAGTTTTTTCCTCCAGCAATTCCAGTCGATTTCGGGCGTCTTTGACGGCCGCGATGTCCGGGTCACCATCCTTCCAGGCTTCGAGGAATTCCCTGAATTGCTTAATTGCCTCTTTGTTATTCCCGGACTTCTCGTATGCCATGGCAAGGTGGTAGTGGGCTTTGGCTATGTGGATTGGCCATTCAAAGCGACCGTAGCCGTAATTTGAAAGCAGGCTCTCATACTCTTTAATAGCTTCATTATATCTGCCCGACTCAAGGTAAGCTCTGGCCAGCATAAGGCGGTTCTGGAAGTAGTTGGCGACGAATGGATTACGTATGCTGTCCGCCGCCTGTTTATAGTGCCTGACGGAAGCCTCCAGATTCCCTCTTGAGAACTCAATAATACCCCGAATAAGCGAGAGAAAGCCGGTGCCGGTTAGTTCCGCTGCACCCTCAAGTTCGCTTTTCAGATCCTCAGCCATTTTTTCCGCCCTTTCAAACCTGCCTTTTTCAGCCAGTATCTTAATCAGGTAATCCCCGTAGCAAAACTTATCATAAGGCATAGCTTCCTGGCAGGTTTCGTACATCTTTTCTGCCTGCTCAAGAGCCATATCGAGATCCCCCATTTCTTCATAAATAAACATCTTGAGCTTATAGAGGTAGAACACCCAATACATAGACCCCTGTGTGCTGTCTGCGACTATACAGCTGTCAATATAAGGGAGAGCCTGCTCAAACTTCCCCTGCATAGTTAATGAAACGGATTTGAAAAATCGGCCCTGTGATTGGACATTGACATTACCGGAGATCCAGCCATCAATAAGTTTCTCCGCCCGATTAAATTCTCTCGTATAGAGATAAGCAATAATCATGTCCCATCTGGCCGAGTAGTCATCGGGGTTCATCTTAAGAGCCTTTTTGAAATCTTCGAAGGCCCGTTTGAAATTGCCTTGCCGCCTGTTGATTTCGCCGCGCCAGACATATGGCCAGGGTTCTTCGGGTTTTAGCTCAACATATTTATTGGCTGTTTCTAGAGCTCCTTTAAAGTCACCAACTATGCTATACAAAGCTGCCACGTCATACAGGACGTCCGGATCGTCAGGACGTATTTCCAGAGCCTTATTGTAATATCCAAGCGCTTCGTCGTATCTATCAAGACTCCATAGAAAGATATCGCCCCGCCAGTGGTGCAGTATGACCTCATCGGTGGCATAGTCTGCATACCTGTCAATGGTCTGCATGGCATTATCAATGTCTCCGGCGTTGGCGTAAGTATAAGCAAGGTCTAAATACGCATCCTTGGATTTGGGGAATTCCTCGATGGCCTTCGAATATACGGCAATGACATCTTCGGTTCTTCCCACATAATAAAGGAACTCGGCGTATCTGGAATACGACCGCGGATTGGGTTCAATCTCCAGGGCGCGTTTATACAACTCCTCGGCATCATCCCACTCCCGGGAATCCCGCTTTTTCATGGCCAGATTGAGAATTGTGACGATATTTATGGGGTCCAGTTCATAGGCAATCTCCAGCTCTTTTAGGCCCTCGTCCCGTCTACCCATGTCTCTCAATAAACTTGAATACCAGGTATGCGCCCAGACATAACCGGGATTGAGTTCGATTGCCCGCTTGAATTTCTGTTCAGCCTCCTCATATTTTTCTTCGTTGTCTAAAGTCAGCCCGAGGGAAGCGTGCGCCTCGGCGAGATTGTCATCCAGCGCCAGGGCTTTCAAGGCCGCCTCTTTCGCTTTGGGTGCTGCTTCTTCCTCCGGATAATCACTATAGCCGGGCAGGACTGACCAGGCATCGGCCAACCCGGCATAAGCCATGGCATAGTTGGAATCAAGCTCAATCGCTTGCTTGAAATATTCGATCGCGGTCCTGATGTGTTCATCAATGCGTTTGCGCCACAAATAGCGACCCCGCATGTACAGGTTGTAAGCTTCGACGTTTTCGGTGTAACGCCTGGCAAAGGAAACCTCTTCTTCTCCGAAAAGCGCAATCTTCATCACGTTTACTATGGCGCGGGAGATGTCATCCTGGACGGCGAAAATGCTCTCGGTTTCCCGGTCATAGGTGTCCGACCAGAGATGGGCGTCATCGTCAGCATTGATAAGCTGAGCCGTGACACGGATTCTGTTTTCCTCCTTCTGGATACTTCCCTCGAGAATCTTATCGACTCCAAGTTCCTGACCAATCTTCCTTATGTCTCGGTCGGGAGCCTTATAGCGCATTACCGAACTCATGGAAATGACTTTCAAATCCTTAAGGCCGCTCAGCTTGCCGATGAGAGCATCGGTGATCCCGTCACAGAAATACTCCTGGTCCCCTTTTGGGCTGAAATCTCTGAACGGCAGGACGGCGATCGAATTTTCCCACACGGTTCCATCCGGCCTGTCAGCATGAGGCTTTCGCGCTACCGGAAGAAGACCTATCACAAAATACCCGGCAACGGCAATAACGGCCACCAGCGAAACGGCGCCGATCACCAGCACAGGTTTCGATCGTTTTCGGAGCGATGCGGGAAAATATGACGGCGCTTCGACTTCAGGGGCCAGCTCTTTCCTGACCCGCTTGAGGTCGGCCAGCATTCCGGCCGCCGTCTGATAGCGGGTCTCAACGTCCTTGTCAAGCGCCTTATCCACGACCGTCTGCAGACTGTCGGGGACATCCGCCTTGAACCGCCTTAACGGTTCCGGCGTTTTTTGCAGAATGGCGGTCATTGTCGCCGCTTCATATTCCTCGGTGAAAGGCGCCTTGCCGGTTATCATCTCATACAGAATCACGCCGAGAGAAAAAAGATCGGAACGGGCGTCAACGTCGTCACCTCGCACCTGTTCCGGGGACATGTAGCCAACTGTCCCGAGTGTTGATCCGGTTTTTGTAAGCTTTTCGGCTCCCTTGATCGTCGCCAGACCGAAATCCAGCAGTTTCGGCCGGCCGTCGCTGTCAATAAGAATATTGGAAGGTTTAACATCGCGATGGACCACCCCTGCTTCATGCGCCTTCCTTAATCCCTCGCAAATCTGAATTACCAGATCAATCACAAAAAGAACAGACCGTTCCTTTTCTCTTATGACACCGCGCAAAGACTGCCCCGAAATATGCTGCATCGCAAAGAACGGCCGACTCTTGTATTCGCTGACCTCGTGGACGGTGACAATGTTGGGGTGGTCGAGTTTGGCGGCCGCCTGAGCCTCGCGTTTGAAGCGAGCGCGGCATTCTTCATCCTGACAGAGACCCGGCGCCAGGAATTTAAGAGCAACCTTGCGATCCAGCTCGGTATCCTCGGCCAGATACACCTCGCCCATGCCGCCGGCGCCAATCTTGTCGACAATTTTGTAGCGGCCTACTCTATTCCCTTTCGTCAGTGGAACAAAAGACTGGGTGTCATCCTGGTTACTGTCTTCCCGCATGGACACAATCTTGCTCGGATATAGAGTATCTCAATATCTTCTAAAACTACCGATATTGTCTAAGTTATGCAATTAAAAAGTAGGAAGTGAAATTGCAGGATATGTTCGTGGGGTGAGGAGATGACCACTAGGTCTTGCAGTACAAACGGTTACAAGCGCGTTGGCGGTTCTACAATCATAAGGTTTGACCCGTGGAGAGGTTTATTTTTCACTAACAGATCGGCTCGGGGCCGTCCTTATACAGGTAATTTATTATATGGGTTACGTCCAGAATGTTGATGATACCACTTCCGTCAGCATCTCCGGCCTCCTCAATTTCCAGCTCCGGTCCATCCTTGTACAGATAGTTGATAATATATGTCACATCGAGAATATTAACGGCGGCGTCGTTGTTGGCGTCGCCGCATATGCCGCTCAAAGACACAGTCCCCGCAACATCCACCGGCGTGAAATAGACGTAGGGACTGAAAAATAGCAGGTACCGGGTCGAAAAGCCATTAAGGATTACAGACGCGCTTTGCCCGAAGATCGCCGAGGCGGATATTGTAAAATACAGATTCAGAATAGTGCCGCTTCCGGCTTCCAGCGGCGGCGTGGAGCCGGCCGGATCGTTGATCAGTTTCACATAGGCTCTTTTATCCGCTGGATACGCCGAAAAGGACAGGCTGTCAAAATGCTCGGTGCGGCAGCCGGTAACCGAAACGGAATCAAGCGTCAGGTCAAGGGTCCCCTGGTATTCAATCGGGATTCTCAGCTGGTTCAATGAAATCGTATTATTGGCATATACTTCAACTTTGACCGACTGCCCCGGGTCGCCGCGCATATCATTTGCTTTGACTGTGTCGGCCAAAACAATGATGCAATGCTTCTCGGTGTAGGAGTAAGTTTCCCCGCCGGTTTCTATCTCAAGTGTGACGTCGTACATTCCGTGACTGGAATAAGTATGAAGAGGTGACTGAAGCGAGGCTGTATCGCCGTCGCCGAAATACCACATCCAGTTGTCCACCGTATATCTGGAAGAACCTGTAAATTGCACCTCAAGAGGGTAATGCCCGTATGTCGTGTCGGCGTCGATTTGAATGAATTTGATAAAATCAACTCTGCTGCCGTTGACACAAGGCACGATTATTTCATGACGCCATTTGTTGAAGTGTATATCACCCGGATCGGTATGGCTGCTGGAAAATAATTCGGGGGGGCTGCTGAAGGTGCTGTCATATTTATAGACGGCATCGGTCCCGAACGACGATATATAATAATTCCCCTCAATGTCTCGAGTGATGCCGTCCAGAAAGTCCAGTCCGTCGTTGACAACGGTTGTTACGGTATAATCGGAACAATCGATCGCGCTGATCGGTGAGTCCTCAATCCATTGTATTGCCAATAGTCTGTCATTATAGGCATCATACCAGAGACCGTTGGCCATCGTGAAGTCGGTTACTATAGTTGTTGCTGACAGATCGGACAGGCGCACCTTATGTATGCTGTTCCCCTGCGCGTCCGAGACGTAAATGTTACCCGACGAATCTGCCGCGACGTCGTTCAGTTCGACCATTCCCGGAATGTCGACCCACATTATGATCTCAGGCGTCTCGAGATCGTATGCCACCAGGGCATGCCAGCCGGCCGCCACAAAGAGCGTGTCATTCCTCACCAGCAGGCCTTTGGCAATATCAAGTCCCGAGCTGAATTCGGAATAAATGCCCATGCTGTCGATCTCGACGATAGTTCCTGTCCCCTGGTCAGAAACCAGATAACGATTTCGAATCGGATCGAACGTCGCGCTTTCCGGTGAGACGAAAGGGTACTGACCCGCTGCCGGATTCGGAATCACCAGAACAGCAAGCAATACCATTGAAGACCATAACTTAGTCATAATACCTCCAAGACGATTAGTTGTTGACATCGCAACCTTGGCCCCCGTGAATATAAATGTGGGCAGGCAATTATCGTCCATCAGGTCATAACCGCGTGAAATATCTGCAGGAAGCCCGGCAACGAAGCAGGGCAGAAAAAACAGATTCTCCTGTGCAGGGCACGTTGTTGCTCTAACTCTGGTGTGTTCGGCCATTTTTCATCAAGGGGCAGTAGGTCGTAATATGTTGAAAGTCTTATACATAGCCCAATCGGGCGCCTATTTCAGCCAATAATACTCTCTACCTATTTTTGATCCTGCTGATGTCAATTTACGGCACTCGCGAGAAAAAGTTCCGGAAGACGCAAACAGTGTCGGATTTTGCTTTTATCTGACGGAAAAATCAATAAATTACCGGTGAACTCTAATGGGCGGGGTATGTCTGGATTGAAAACGGCGGAATTGTACAACAAAGCTTGCCAGGGGGACAAAAACGCCGAGAAAGAGCTTTTTGAATTTCTTTTTGTAAGATTTCGATACTTCGCTGGGCAAAAGATAGGTAATCAACAGGATGTCGAGGAGGTTGTGCAAAATGCCCTGATGGCGGTCAGCCGGAAGTATGACAAAATAAATATCGATGTCAGTTTTGCGGCCTGGGCGCACAGAGTTGTGAGCAATGAGGTTCTGAAACATTATCGGTCCAAGTCGTTGCGGGAAAGGGTATTCACACGGGACTTCGACGAGGATTTTATTCCGGCGATGAGTAATATCAGCCCGACTTTTAGAATGGCATTTCTGGATTGCGTGAAAGAATTGAGCCGGGATTACCGGCGATACGCCAGGATTTTGAATCTTAAATACCAGGGCTTCGCCGTGGCTGAAATATGTGAGAAAATGAGTATTACTCATAACAACATGTACGTGATTCTATCCCGCGCCAGATCTTTGCTGAAACAGTGCATGGAGAGCAAGGAGATTGACTGATGAAAGAATGTACCGACAGTCGCTTTGAAGAAATGCTTCCTCTCTATGAACTCAATCTTCTTCCGGAAAAAGACAAAGAGGATTTTGAGCTGCATCTATATGAATGCGAACACTGTTTCCAGGCCGTCCGGGAATTCAGAGATAAGGCTTTGCTGATCAATTATGATCAGGACGTTAGAGCCATCGTCGCCGAAGCTTCCGCCCGGACCGAAACAGCCGGCGAGAGGACCCGGGCAAAGCCCGGTTCCTTCTTTGCCAGGAAGTTCCGCTCAACGGTGGTTCCGGCGTCGATTGTGGTAGTTGTTGTATTATTGGTTCTCATCCTCAAACCCTGGCATTTAGAATTCGAGCCGACAAAAGAAGCGGTTGCCTTCGAGAATCGGCTGGCCGTGATGTACTTTGATAATCTCACGGACAGGGACGATCCCGAAAGACTTGGTGAAATAATTACCGGGCTTTTGATCACGGACCTGTCGGAGTCAAAATATGTCCAGGTGATATCCAGTCAGCGACTATATGACATCCTCAAGTTGATCGGGATGGAAGGCACCAAATCCATAAGCAGGGATGTTGCCACCCGGATTGCCCGCAAAGCCCAGGCCAAGTGGATGCTGCTGGGTGAAGTCATAGAAAAAGAACCGTTTGTCGTCATTACTTCGCGCCTGGTGGAGGTTGCTACGGGTGATGTCATCGCCGGTCAGAAGGTCGAAGGCCGAGCGAATGAGAGCATATTCTCGCTAGTAGACAAACTGACGGCGGAAATAAAAAATGATCTGGCTCTTCCCGATGAAGCCGGTCTGGAGCCGGACAGAATGATCTCGGACATTACGACTGATTCACGAGCAGCATATCGTCATTATCTTGAAGGAGTAGAATACTATCAGAAATTTTATTTCGACGATGCCAAAAGGAGCTTCGAAAAGGTCCTCGAATACGATTCTACCTTTGCCATGGCTTAC
The DNA here is from genome assembly GCA_020345705.1 of Candidatus Zixiibacteriota bacterium. Classification (GTDB taxonomy): domain Bacteria; phylum Zixibacteria; class MSB-5A5; order GN15; family PGXB01. The sequence continues at coordinate 331,282 of CP070766.1, forward strand.
TATTATCTGACCGGTCTGAAGGACTCAAAACTGATTGATAAAGCTGTACAGTACAGAGACAATGCCGGCCGAATCGACCGGCTGTATATCGACATAGCCAGGGCCGAGCACTCCGGGGACAAGATCAGGGAGAGGGAACTGCTGAAGGAAATGGTGGAGGATTATCCCGATGAGAAGCAAGCCTTTCACCTTCTCGGACTGTGCAAATACCGCCTTAGAGATTACGACAGTGCTGTCATATACTTCAGCAGGGCCCTCGAACTTGACCCGCTGTACAAGGAAGTCTACAACCATCTGGCCTACACCTACAGCGCCGCCGGAAACTTCGAAATGGCCCTTGGAGCCATCGATAAATACGCCGAAATCGCTCCGGATGAAGCCAATCCGTATGATTCCAAGGGTGATCTGTACGCTGCTAACGGCATGCTCGACAACGCCGTACAATCATACAGAATGGCCTTAAAGATTAAGCCCGACTTTTACTGGCCTTTTCATAAACTGGCACTCATGTACCTCTACAAAAAGGAGTTTGCGACGGCGGACAGCTGTTACAGAATCCTGCTCTCACCGCGGTTTGTCAATTTTCGCACAGATGTGATGTTCTATCGCACCTATGTTTCCCTCTTTCAGGGGAAGTTTAAAGAGACGCTTCGCTATATCGATAGCCTCATCTCGGCAGATGAAGAGAATTACGCCAGCTATTATTTCATTAAATCGCAGATTCATGTGGAAATGAAAAGATGGGATGCCGCGCTCAGTGAAATTGAGACGGCAATACGAGTTCATGCTGAGCGCTTCCCGGACAGAAATACCGCTTATAAACCGGCACATATTCAGATTCTTGCCGGGAAAGGTGATTACGCGCGCGCCGAACAGGGGGTCGAGGAATTGAAGGTGAGTCTCGAACAGATGGGTGATATGACCGGGTACTGGTTGAGTCTGGGAAGAATCGAGATGACAAAAGGCAATTACGCTAAGGCTGTGTCGTATTTTGAAAATATCACTCAGCGGTCTCTGGCCTTCTGTACCGGTTATATGTGTGCCGAGGCATACTTGCTGGCAGGCCGGCCGCGGGATGCCATCCCTATCTTTGAGAAGATAGATCGCATGCACGACTATGACCGGGCCCTCAACGGCGTCTGGACGGTCAAAATCAACTACTACCTCGGCGTGGCCTATGAGGATATCGGGGATTACGAGATGGCCATTGGCTATTATGAAGAATTTCTGGCCTTCTGGAAAGACTCTGATCCGGGAATAGAGTCAAAGCAGGATGCCCGGGAGCGCCTGGCCCGCCTCCGCACCAACCTTTAAGAATATACGACAATTTCAGCAGCCTGCCGATCGTGAAAGACAGCACCAGAGTGTCGCCTGATTACTTCTGATCTGCTTATCTGAAACCTTGCCGTTGAACACTCTGCCTACTGATGTGGAGCTTCGCAAACACAGCCGTCCTTCAAAACGAAAAGTAAGGCGGATATTAATGTGTGGCGAACATGAGAAATATCCTTTAAATTTCAAACACAAGAGTCTGAAAGTGCATAATTGCTTTCCATTAGAAGGAGAGCTAAAAGCAGTGCACATTACGGGCGCGACCGGATTATAAAAGGCGCGAAAGGAAACTGTGAAGAGGACGGGCGCGTATCGCAGCAGGCTGATTCCGGGGGTACTCATAAGCCTCCTCGTCCTGTACTTAGTACTGCTCATTCCGGCCCCGGAGTCTCCCCCCTTGCCGCCCGGCGATGCCGACCCGTTTGTGTGGAACCGGGACGAGTACTGGTCATATCTCGAATCGAGATTTCTCAAAGCCGGAGAGATGGATTCCGACGAGCTGTCCGATTCCATTCGTTCCGGTCTGGCCGGAACAGAGTCGCTGCTGGATTCCTGCCGTTCGGTAATACTCGAGCCGTCCTCGCCCCTGCTGGCACGGCTGGAAACGGCAGTCTTTGAATTGAGCCCGCTGATCGCTGCGCAGACAGATCGCCTCCCTGAGTTCATAGAGCTACATAATCGGCTGAGGACAATCATCAAGGAACAGTCCCGCCGCTGGGATATGAACTCAGCCGTCACCAGAGGGTGGCTTTACCGTTTGCTCTACGGAACTCGCACCGCCGTAGAGGAGGTCTTGCTTCAGGCGGAAATAGGGTCAATCCCGGCGCTGACGCCGGCCGCCGATGAACCGTCGGCAACGCCTTCCGCCAAGATACTGGGAATAACCGTTCACAGTGGCGATATTCTCGTGTCGCGTGGCGGCGCACCCACGTCGGCCTTGATTGCCCGCGGTAACGATTACCCGGGGAACTTCTCCCACGTTGCACTGGTGCACGTCGATGAAAACAGCCGTGATATCTCCATTGTGGAGTCACACATCGAGCAGGGTGTTGCCGTGGCATCGGTTGAAAACTACCTGCACGACACGAAACTGCGCATTCTGGTTCTAAGGCTGAGAGCGGATCATCCGGCGATCCTGGCCGACCCGATGCTTCCCCATACGGCGGCGACCATGGCCTTGCAGCGAGCGCGGCGCGAACACATCCCGTATGATTTCGAAATGAACTTTCGAGACAACGGTAAGCTCTTCTGTTCGGAGGTGGCTTCGGCACCATATTCGCAGCTAAATGTCAGACTCTGGATGGGCATTTCGCATATTTCCTCGCCCGGCGTTCGATCATGGCTGGCTGCCTTCGGTGTCAGGCACTTTGAAACGCAGGAACCGTCCGATCTGGAGTACGACCCCCAGCTGACGGTGGTAGCTGAGTGGCGTGATCCCGAGACATTGTACAAGGACCATCTCGACAACGCCATAATCGACGCCATGCTGGAAGGGGCCGAGGGCGGTGAGACACTTGGTTATGACTGGTACATGCTCCCGCTGGGACGGCTGCTTAAAGGCTATTCGACGATTAAGAACTTATGGGGCGGAGTCGGTCCGATACCCGAGGGAATGAACGCCGCAGCGGCCTTGAAGAACGATCGTTTCTCAGAGCGGCACGCGGCCATTAAGGAGCGTCTGATTCAATTGGCGACGGATTTTCAACGGACGCGCGGGTACCGCCCACCTTACTGGGAGCTCGTCAAACTGGCCCGCCTGGCCAAAGGCAGGATTTCTTGATGAAAAGAGCGCTCGCGGCGGGATTGCCGTTTTTTGTATTGGCCGTGATTGCCTTTCCTATAGGTACAATGCAGCATGAATTGGGACACGTCCTCGCCGCCAAACTGGCCGATATCCCGGTTAAGCTGTCCTACACCTCCGTTCACGAGCCCATTGTCATCAGCCAACAGAGATACTTCTATCTTGCTCTGGGCGGTCCGCTGGCAACCTGGATTTTCGCTGTTGCAGCATTCGTATTCGTCTATGTTCGCAAAAAAAAGGGCCTCTGGCCCGAAGGCACGCGCCCCTCCATATGGCAGGTTATTCTTACATGCATTGCCATGTTCTCGGCCCGCAGTCTGCTGGATGGCTTTTTCTTCATAAGTACAGGATTCCAGGGAGCGGCAGGCGATGAACGGATAATACTTGGCTATCTTAATATGCCGCTCATACCGATCGTCCTTATTGAGATTATTGCGGCCGCACTTATTGCCGTCACGGTATTCCGGTGTATATCCATCGGATACCGTCTCGGGTCCGTTGCCGGTTTTATTTTCGGAGTATTTTTCGGGCTTTACTTTTGGTGCGGTGTGCTCGGCCCGGTTATACTCCCTTGAGATGGCTGGCCGGTTGAAAGGCGGGATAACATCAAAGTTGACTTTTCCGGATACTCCCTGCTCAACTGCACGGTACAATACAGGTGGTGCAGTTGCGGTAAAGGTATCCGATTATGGCCGTTATATCGATTATATTTATAGCGCCGTCTCCATTGGCATCGGCCTCGGCACAGCATTTCGGTGACGGGCCGTTTCTATATATGAAACTGACCAGATAAGAGACGTCCAGTATATTTAAATTTTGATCTTTGTTGGCGTCACCGCTAAGATCGCAGCACTCGGCATCAGGGGAAATGCCAAAATATGAAACATCACTCCACGGGCTGATTCCGAAACCACTGTCATGGTATCGTACCTGCCAGTGATAGACGCCGCCGATTTCGTAATCGGTCACAAAGAAGACGGTATCATAGATAATGTCATCTATTAACAAGCTGCCGGTATCGTGAATTACCAATTCACAGTATTCCATCTCATCGGGACATGACCAGACCAAAAGATGCGGGCAATCCGGCGCCAGATCAAGAGCTGAATCGGGCGGAGCAATTATCACAGGCGGCGCGATGTCATTCCATCTCGGCTCAACCCAGAACACACTCATTGAATTCTCGTTAATTATTTCGTATTCAATCCGGAACCATCCTTTTTCCGATGTCACCGGGCCTTCGCCTCCCAGAGGACCGGCTTCCCCCCAGGAAGCTCCGAAGGAGTTTTTTGCCAGCCAGCAGCTGTCGGAATCATCCCATCCATAAAAGACAACCAGATGACCCCAGCGCGATTGTTTATTCTCGGTATAAACGCCGCCCGTGTAATTCCGGAATTGGGTTTCGTCCAGAATGAGTTGAGGCACCATCGGCCCGTGATCCATTATCAACTGTTTCAATTCATCGATGGTTACAGGGGGAACCCACTCACTCCCACTGATATAACCGTAATACACTTGCGACGTATCGGAGAAGTATCTCCAGAGATCAACGTCCTCACAGGCGTTGCCGCAGGGACGGACAGCCCCATCATGAGACTGCCAGGGAAAACACACCTCCTCGGGAAGGCCTTCCGCTTCCATGAAATTCAACATTGTCGCTATATCGGGACTTCCGCAAAAGTACGGGTCTTCATCCCAGCATGAAATTATATACTGCTCGGAAAGGTCAACATCGCGGTTCAGATAATACTTCAATCGGGCTTCAAAAGCTCCGCAGGTTGAAAAAACGGCACAGGCGCTGCACATCCCCTGATCGCCGGCTATCGGGGTCATGCAGTTTCTGCCGTCGTAATCTCCCCAGCTGAAAAATGCCGGCAATTCTCCGGCTACGACGCTTGCGGATGCCAGAAGCCAGAAGACAATAACGTTCGGAAGATCATGCAGTGCACTTTTTTGCATAGCCGGTACGGGACAGTATTTGTGTGATCCAGCGAATATAATATAAGCCGAGATGCCTCAATTGCCAAGCAGAA
>CP070766.1:336547-350050 GCA_020345705.1 Candidatus Zixiibacteriota bacterium
AGCCAGAAACTGGTCTTGACCAGATATCCCCATTCCTTCAAATAATGGTCATAGACTCTTCCTCTTGAGGCAAGCTTGGTGAAAGCGTCAACACCCATCAAATGAAATTCAAGCGAATTTCTGTCCTTCAGAAGCTCATTCCCGAGTTCCAGTCTCCGCCTGGCCAGTTCCAGGAATTTAAGAGGATCCGCAAAAGAATCGAATTTTTCCGGAGAAATGTCGGCATCGACCGTCGTGGCGAACTTATTGACAAAACGACCGATTTCATCCAGGAAAAACGCGTTCAGGCGGATGTTGTTGTTGAGGCTTCCTTCTCGAAACAGAATGGGAACCAGATGCTCCTCAAAAAACGAAGCATCCCGCTTGATCGGCCGCAGATCGCGGCAGTAGAGGTACGTTTTGTTCGATTGTCCGTCCGTATCCGCCTCGGACTCAAAATAGGTTATCAGCACCTGAACGGACAACTGCCTGAGATCGGAACTGCTGATTGGCGATTGCCTCACTCTTTCGAGAAAGTACTGGTCAACATCGATGGCCTTGTCGCGCTGTTTCCGAAGAGCCTGGAAAACGGCGTAAATGCCGTTGTAGGTCTGCAAAAAAGCCTCCGTCTTGAACTCAGCGTAACTGGTTTCATAGACGTCCAGGTACTTGAACAAGTCATCGATATACGATTTTATTCCTACAGCCATAGCTAACGATCCTCAAGCTCAAAGAGAATAAATGATAAGATCCATCCTTCCCAAATCGGCAAGTTTTTGTGCGTCGGCGGCTCCTCGGAAAATGAGCGTAAACTGCCGAACCGACGACGATTTGAGCATGTCTCTCGGGTGCAGAGCAACTTTGTTGCGGAACGTGTTGACGTCAACATCGACCGGATCCGTCTCGCCCAGTCCGCGAGCTTCATTCACCCCCAGCCTGACTTGCATATTGCGCCACTCGGCATCCTCGTACAGGTCCTTTGAGATTAGTGCGACAGTGTCGGCGACGGGGCGCGGCTGAGAAACGGTTATCAAAAGATAGCTCAATTCACCGACCTGCTCCAGCTTGGTCGAGCCGTATTCGACGTTTCGATACGTCTTGCCGCTGTACGTCAGCGTCTCCGCGGCCATGGCGTCAGCACCGAGCTTTTCCATTTTTGTCTGGGCCGCAAAAGCCAGCATCCCTCTCAGAACTTCCAAAAGACTGTCTATCATCTCAATATGGCCGCCCAGATTTCGATGGTCATACTCCGCACTCAGAAAAGAGTCAACGGCCGAGCTGTAGCGGCGAATCTCAGAATTAAGCTGTTTGGCGAAGAATTTCTCGTTCAGGTAATCCTTCAGGGCCGGCTGCAGATCAAACAGACTTATGACAGTTCTGAAAAGCTTTTTAAAATAAATTACTAGGTTAAGAGGATGCGGGGCGTTGCGCCCGACGACGAACTCGTCCAGAGTCGAGGCCAGATGGTACAGGATAAGATTGACTGTATCTCTGAACTCAAGCTGAAGGCTGGTCGAATAGTCGGCCAGCGACTTGGACGCAGATACCGTCTGGTACGCCTTGGATGCCAGCCGCCAGAGATTGTCCACGCGATTGCGCAGGTCAACAGCTTTCTGGGCCAGCCGTTCATCGGCACTGAGAGTAAGGCATGGCGGATAATATTTCTCAGCCGGACTAACCTCGCTGCCGCTAACAGCGAGACCGGCCACCTGGACATACTGACCCTCCGGAAGGTTCGGAGGACCTCCCAAACTCGCTATATGTGTCTGTAGCTGATACGGTATCCTGGGAACGTCTTCAGACGGATCAGGATCGCCGACCTGCTTTTTGACAGAGGTATCAATTCCGATAAAGACCGGAATCAAGGTCTCAGTTATCTCGGTTTCTCCCCGCACAATACTCTCAGATGATTCATCGATGTCGATGTAATGACCGTCAGGTGTCAGGGCCTGGCACCGGACGATTTCCACCATAAGGCGATTGCCGCTAACGGTGGCATTAAGCGCCAAGGCCGGTTTCTCGGAAAACGATTTTTTGACAAGGCCGTAGTTGTCGCCAACCCGAAGGGCATGCCAGCGGGCAAGTTCTTCAAAATACCTTTCCTGGTCTTTGAGATGCTGCTGCGTGATGAGCATCCCGTCCTGCCAGTTAACGGAATGTAAGTTTAAATCACTCATTATATTGCCTCAGATCTGATACGCCAATTTACGCTTCACCAATCTCAAAGTCAAGGCTATTGAAACTTGCAACTCTTTACACATATGCTGCGGTCTTTTCAAACATAGCTTGAATAGCCAAGGTAACATTTTCTCTTATCCCGGCCAATCCCCGTCCGCCCTTTATTCACATTAATAATGATATGGCAATCAAGATTGTTAGGCATGCAGAATCTGAGCACCCATTCCAGTTTGTTCCGCCCGGGCATTCCCGGCAGAAGATCCTCGACCTGGTCAGGCCTGACGCCGTTCACAATCATTGAATAACCGGAATCCCTTTCGATAAAGCTCCGACCTATTATCGATTCGTGGGAGAGCCGTCCGGTCTTGGAGCCGAGCCGATACCTTAGAGGTTCGGGAATTTCATATTCCGACTCAACATTCTCGACAATCTTGAAGCTGAAGCCGAAAATGTAGCCTAAAATCTTTTCGACGAGAACAGGACTTCCCGACCAGTAATGAAACGTCGGAAAGACTGAGGCCCAGAACAGCAATTCCCGGAAATCCTTGAGATAATCCGACGGTTCGAAGCCGAACAATTTCAACACTCTTTCAAGATGCTCCGATTCGAGTATCCCGAAATCATACTTGCGCGTCTGGTAGCTTGAGTTGGCCTGCTCACGAATCAGGGCCGCGTCAAAGGGGGCCATAAATTCCCTGGACCGATCTTCCCACGCCCCGGTCGACGATCTTATCCCGGTCAGGCCGTAAAAAAATTGGTACGGCATGCGATCAACGGCACTGGAGCTGCCTACTTTCAGAGTTATCTTGGTGCCGCTGTCGATCGGGGTCCCCGGCGAAGGTTGCTGCTCCCGGACCTCACCCTTGTAGTTCTCGTACTCGCCGACCGTGATAATGTCAACCTGGTTGATATCCACTCCCAGTTTCATCAAAAGATTGAGGGCCGTCACATAATGAAACGGAAATCTCCGGTTGCAGAGGTCAGGTATTATATGTCTTTTCCGGGGCGTCATATTTTCTCGATTTCGATCTGATAACGACTGTTGACCGGAGACCGTGACTTGAGAAAGCTGTTCAGTCTTGTTTTGAGAAGAGCGATTTCATCATCGGAATAGAAATCGTTTGATTTCAACGTGACGGTGGTGATAATACAGCGCCTGACGCCTCGTTCGGCGCGCTCAACGCCGTTTCTGCACTCGACTTTTTGTATCCTGGGATCAAAGGTCCGGGCCCAGTTGGCTATTTCCGCGAAACTCAGGACGCGGTCACGATTACGAAGCCGGGCTGATACTTCAGTCAGAATCTGCTGTTCGGTTTTAGCCGGAATTGCCCCGCTTACGGGAATAATGTTTTCGACCGAAACGATTCCCGGATGGCTCTCATAAAGCTCATTTACCTTGCCCGCCTCAATGCCGTTGGCGCTGACACCGGAAGTAACGGAATAGTTGAGCGTGATGGAATCGGGCGGCAGTTCGATGCCCGAGGTGAAATCGAACCAGAGAACAAGTTTGTCATTGCGCTCTTCAAGCGAATAGAATTTTTTGGAGGGGTCGTCCAGGATTTCATGCTTTAGACCATAAGACCGGCCGTTCGAGTCAACGACGTCCGTAATCTCCAGAACGCTGGAGATGTCTTCGGGAAGTTCGATCTCAACCAGGCGATTTCCGCCGGTATGCTTGAATATTGTCAGCTCGTTCTTGTTGACGACGACAAAGCAATTGAAGAAAACCTCAAATGAGGACTGGAGTGAGGACTTGTCCCCGCCGCCGGGGAGGTCAAGCCGAATCCAATGATAGTGCTCCTCGTCGGAAGGAATGTTGATGCCGCTTGATGATGCCAAATCGACAATTTCGGCTGGAACGGGCCCGAGTTCCCAGGTCGATGCAAAGACTTCCGGAAGGATGACAAAGTTGTTTTCAAGCGGCCTGAACAAATCAGCGCTGCTTCTCAATCCGCCCCAGTCGGCCGTTCGGCCGCCGGATGAAAACATGCTTTCAATATCTCTTGTCAGCCCCGGACAGAACCCCGAGTCTTCATGAAATCCGCCAACGTTATTGCCCGGATACCAGTAAGCCCAACGCAGCTGTTTTAGGGCATCGGGAATCCCTTTGAGGAACAAGGCGGCGTCTTTGAAATCTGAGGCCCGGCCATTACTGTCCACAGCAATATAAATCCTGGCCGTATTTCCGCCGGGAAGCAAGGTTTGAATTCGCGGGTGGGTCGATGAACTCTCGTCCTGAGAAGGCGACAGGTCAATCAGAGATTTATCCAGCTTGAGGAAGATATTTCTCACGTCCGCCGAAAGAAGCCTCTCCTTTTTCAGCGGCGAGAAATAAAAGGTCTGCCCGCCCTCACGCTCCTCCTTGTAAAAAAACTTTGTGTGGGGGTCAACCTCGACAATCGGATCGGTCGGCCGGCTTCGCATAACGGTGAAGGCCGGCACCGGCCACCTTTTGCTCTCCGGGCAGAGAGATTTCACCAGCGATCCGGCGGCCACATCCCAGACCTTGTCGATTCTTTGATCTATTTGCGAAAGCTGGTGCGAGTACAGCTGCAGAAGAATTCTCAGAATGGGATCAAGCCGGTCAGGCGATTCCGGAACTTTGGGGTTCCAGGCCCTGAGCTCGCGGTGCATATCGGCAAAAATCTCTTCTCTTGTTCTGGATCGCTTTTGCGCCATCTTCCACCCAACCTGACGACGGTTATCCTATTCTGAAACTCTGTTCATACTTCTTCTCTTCACCGTTATCGCGATAATTGCCGCTGACTTTAACGGCTAAGCCCAGGGCGTGCGATGGCGTCGTATCAATACTCGACAGGGAGACGGAAACGTTGTAGAGCCTTTTTTCATATTTGTCAATGGCGTTTCGGATGTTTGCCCTCAGGTCGGCCTTGTTGGCGGTATAGAGATCGGAGAACTCCTTTTCCCAGACGTCACACCCATAATCAGGGTCAAAGGGAAGTGAACCCCGCCTGCTGCTGAGCAAAAGTCCGATTGAATAGGAGATAGAATCGTACAGTTCGGCTTTGTCGAGATAGCCGTCCGATAAAGCGAATGGTAGCGCCAGATGTTCCATCAAAATTATCAGTTCAGCTGGATCGGGTTACCTTTCACGGTAACCATCGCTCCTTCTATGTCAAGCATCGCGGTGCCTTTAGTCTTGACGTTGGCCTTGGCTTCCATGTTGAGATTGGCTCCCGCCTCGACCTTCATATCCGCACCCGATTTGAGGTTAAGACCCTGCTGGGCATCAAGGGTGATATTTTTCCCCTTGATGCTGATATCACCGTCGCTTTGAATCGAGATTTCCGGTCCGGACAATTTCATGACGATCTGGTTCTTGCCGTCCTTCATCGTAATCTGAATCTCTTCGGAACCGTCCTTGTCATTAAGGAGGATCTGGTTGCCGCTTCTGGTCAGGAACACTTTAACGTCGTTCGTGTCTCCTCCGGTATCCGACGGCGGGGCCGAATCCTTATTATATAACGCACCCAGAGCAATCGGATGGTCGGTGTCGCCGAATTCGTAGCCAATCAAGACCTCATCACCGATTTCAGGCAGGCTCACCCAGCCGTGTCCGTCCCCTGCGTGGGGAACGGCCAGGCGCACCCACTTGGTCACTTCTGAGTCCGACCAGGGATATTTGACCTGAATTCTGGCGAGCTTGTCCGGGTCATTGTTGCCAACAACCTCGGCGACGTGCAAACCGGTAAAGACCGGCGACGCGGTAACCTCTTTCGGAAGCGGACTGACGACGGCTTTGTCTATATCCTCCTGCATATGCTCCACGGGGCGGTTTCCGGGGGAGGCCGTGTCCAGCGGGGTGCACATGAAGGTATTGTGATATTTGCCGCTTTCCTCAAAAACATGCTTGGCTGCCTTGACCCAGTACAGTCCGTCCAGCTGGTCCATCCCTTTGATTCGGACACAGCTGCCGACGGCAACTTTGGGGACATTTGACTGTCCAAAACACTTGATCATCTCACCCACGGCGCGTTCACGTTCCGTCTTCAAACTCTTGTCCAGCGACTGGGCGTCCTCAACGACTTTGGCGGAGGTTGAGAACCCGGAGTTCTTGTAGATTTCCTTGGAGGCATCGGGGGACACCTTGATCAGATTTGACAGAGCCGACCCGGCCGCAAGCGATTTTGTGTCCTGCGAGTAAAATTTCTTCTGCTCGTAATTGTACACCTTGGTGGTATATTCGTGGGGAGCCGTGCCCAAGCCCATTTTAAATGATCCGAGTGTCTCTCGCCAGACAAGTTCCACGGTATCGGTACTTTCGGCTTTGGTCATTTTAAACTCTTTGCCGTTATAATACGCAAACTTGCCCTGACTTGTGGCCAGTCGGTTAATATACTGATAATCCGTCTCGCGATACTGCGTGTCGAATTTGAACCGGCCCTCGGTGGACTCGATCTTTCCCTTCGTAACAGGGTATTTACCGACCAGGGAACCGACAATGTCGCTGGCGCTCTGGTCAAAATAATGGGCGTTATTCCGGGCGCCGTCGAGCGCCACGGTGGGGCTGTTGGCGGTTATGAGAGTCGTATTCAAACCGTCAATGCTGTGGTCGAGGCTAACCTGGGTGACCAGGCCGATGAATTCGAGCTCGGCGGCTTCGTCAACCAGACCGCCGGTCGGCTTGATGGTCACCGATATGGATTTGCCCAGAAAGGAACTGTATGTGCCGGGATCGTCAAAGTCTTTGTCGGTGGTGGCTTTGCCGACCTGACGAACTCGTACCTGCAACTCATGATGGTTATCGACGTACTGGTCCAGCAGGACACCGGAGACGGTGTGCTTTATCTCTTCATTTTCGATTTTGATGGTACATATGGCGGATGTTTCCAAAATAGCCATAAAGATCAGCCGAAATTTTTCCTGTAAAAGTCACCGCCGGGCAGAAAAAGCTCTGCCCGGCGAAATGTCATCTGTCTATTCCTGCCAGCGATTGTCTATTTCGGCGTCGCCGATCAGAACCTTCTGGCATGAGATTTCGAAGCATTCCCACATCTGATCATCCGGGCGATCCTTAATGTGAGGCACATGCTCCTCATAGGCGGTGATGAAACCGTCTTCCCAGGTCAGCTCCTTCATCGTCGCATCATCCGGGTTCTTGAACATCACCTTACCCGCTTTCCAGTTGGGTTTGCTGGAATCCATAGCCCAGCGGGCGATGTCGCTTTTCTCGTCCGATTCTCTCTTGACCCGGATTATTCCGGCATGGGCGCGATCGGAGGGGCGCCCGGTCTCATCCTTTGCCGTATAAAGCGTGTAGGCAACTTCGTAGACGTTCTTGTAAACAACGCCGTCGATTTCAAGGGTTGGTCTTCTCGCCATGTTAACTCTCCTCCAAACTTGTTTAAACTATCGGTTAAGTTTAACTCGCTCCAAACCTGCGGCGTAAAAGGCGCCGGTTTATTTGTCTTTCACATTCGTCTGATTGTCTTCGTTCCAGGCCGTAAATTCAATATTGAATGTTCGGGCCGGGTACTTCGGATTCAACGCTACCTTAAGGTCGACTTCCTGCCGCTTGCGCATCTCTTCGTCAGCAAAGATTTCCACCTTGTAATCCTGAAGAATATTGTCGCCCCCGGAAATTGCCTTCATAAACTTGTCGATATCCCGCCTGAGGGTATCAATGAACTTCTGATCGATGACTGAGAAAGTCTGTTTATTGAGATAGTTTCGCAGAGTCTTGTAGACATAGTCGTATGTTCGGCGAATGGAATAGACGTTGAAAGTCTCTTTTGAAAAGAGGGTGGACGCACCCATCGCCACTGCCGAACCTTCAAAACTGACCATGGGATTGACGCCCTTCTCGTTGATCTTGCTGGCGTCGGGCTGGTTGGCTTTGAACCTCAAGTACTTGGCGTCGGCAATCTTGCCGTGCTTGAAACCGGCCATCGGCTGCTGCATACCTACCGTTGTGTCGCCCTGGTACATCATACCGGCCACCACGGCCGAAGGGGGAATCCACATGTCGCCGCCTTCGTACTGATTCGCCTCGCGAGCCATGACGTAGTTGGCAAAAACCGAAACGTATTGTTTGTAATCGTCAATTCCGGGAAGATTGGCATAGGTCGGGTCATCGAGCATATCCATGACTTCTTCGAACTTCTCGAAGTTGGGCAAGTCGGTCATGACATGAACCTTGTTTGCCTTTCCCAGTTGCCTGGCGAGAGTATCGATATTCTCAACACTGCCCGCCCAGCCGGGCACAACACACATCGAGAAACACTCTTTGACAGACCACTCGCGGTACAGATCGGCGACGGCTTTGGTTATCTCCTCAAATTTTTCCTTGTCATCGGGGTCGGTCAACTGCTCTATGCCGACGTTGGAGAAATAAGCATTGACTTTTTCATCAGGTTCCGCTTGCGCATTGGCAAAGAATTTGTCGATGGCGCGGTAGGTTGTCTCGAGTTCACGGCTGGCTTTATGTACCTTCGTCATGTTCTTTTCAAGGTTTTCTTCCAGCTTGGTGGCATCCTCGTTCAGCTTTTTGCGGACTTCATCAAGATTGTCACCGGTCGAAAGCGCATTCACCCAGACTCTGAGACGCTCGGCCAGAAGTTTACGCTGGTTGGCAAAGTTCTTTTTGGTCAGGAATTCCTTGCGCTGGAAATCTTTCTTGGGATCCAGCCACTCGACGCCCCTGACAAGGTCACCGTCGGCCGTCTTGAACGACGGCAACAGAGCCGCCAGCTTGCTGAAATCACCGAAGGTGTCGCTTAAAAGCGATGCAAATTCCTCGTCGGACACTTTTTCGGCTACCGCCTCTTCGGCCGGAGCCGGTTTGGCTTCCGCTTCCTGCGGCTGCAGTTTTTCTTTTTCTTCTTCGCCCATTTAGATCACCTCTTTTCTACTCGGTAAGAAGGTCAATGTAGTACTTGGCCGCCTTCAAGAGAGCCTTTTTCTTTTCTTCATCCGCCAGAGTCTTCTTCAAGGCGTTGTTCTTTTTCAACTGCTTATCCAGATCGGAAATCATCTCCTTGCTGTAGTAGGTCTTTTGCAGATAGTCGTTCTTTTCGATCAATTCCTTGGGCGTAAAATCCTTCATTGCCTTGATCTGGAAATCGGCATTGACCGGCTCGCCTTCGGTTGATTCCATCTCAGCTGAAAACGACGGCCTGAATTTCTCGAAGACCTCCTTGAGATTGTTGCACCGCACCGGCGCGACATCTGCTTCCTCGTCATTATTCAGCTTGGCTAAATAAAGCAGCTTGTTGGAAGGGAGCAGCTCAACCGGGATAGAATCATCTTTCTTTACCCGTTCGGTTGCACCTAGAATAAATTTGGCCATTTATTCCTCCGTCTATTTTTGATTAAGTTTTCTCCGCGACTGTAAAAACATAGGCGTCATCTTTGACATCTATCGTTACCCGATCGCCGGGAGTAACATTCCCCGTGATAATGTCAACCGAGAGCCTGTTTATAATATCTTTCTCAATAGTCCGTTGTATCGGCCTGGCCCCGAGCTCAATAGTATAACCGTCGGTAGCCAGTTTGTGCCGGGCTTCATCACTCAACGTGGCCTTAATGTTCTGGTCATCTAATAATACGCACAGCTGTTTGAATTCCAGTCCGGCGATTTTTTCAATCTGTTCCTGCGTGAAGGAGTGGTAGATGATAATATCATTGAGACGATTCAAAAATTCCGGGCGGAATTTGCTGAAGAGGAATCCCCGGACCTCCTCCATGTCGACCTCTCTGCCCTCCCGGTCGGCATCAAGTATCCTGTCGGCGGCGTAATTCGACGTTAAAACCACAATGGTATTGGAAAAATCAACCGTCCGCCCCTGCCCGTCGGTGAGACGACCGTCGTCAAGAAGCTGCAGAAGAACGTTGAACACATCGGGGTGGGCTTTCTCGACCTCGTCAAGAAGAACGATCGAAAACGGTTTGCGTCTGACCGCTTCGGTGAGCAGGCCGCCGGCCTCATAGCCGACATAACCGGGAGGAGCCCCGATCATTTTGGCCACCGAGTGCGCCTCCATGAACTCGGACATGTCCAACCGGACCATGGCATTCTTGTCATCAAACAGAAACTCGGCCAAAAGCTTCGGCAAATAAGTCTTGCCCGTGCCGGTCGGCCCCAGAAAGAGAAACGATCCGACCGGGCGGTTGGGCAGTTTCAATCCCGCCCTTGATTTTCTGATGGCGTTGGCAATCGCCTTGATGGCGTTCTCCTGTCCGATGATTTTTCCGGCCAGGAATGATTCCATATGAAGCAGTCGGTCTTTTTCGGCCGTCATCATCTTTGACAGGGGAATGCCGGTTCGGCGGGCCACGACGGCGGCAACGTCGGCATCCTCAATGACGGGCTGCAGACTCTCAACCACGGATTTAAGCGAGTCGAACAGGCTGATTTTTTCTTCAAAATCGTCTTTGAGTTCATCCAGAGTTGGCTTATCCTTTTTCATTGGGTCTCCCCCGTCAATGCCTGAACACGATGACCCCAGTAGCCTTTCAAAGTCTCTACGTTGCGCCCAAACGAATCGTAGGCGGCATAGAGCTTTTCAAAATCGTCCTTGTCCTTTTCCGGGTCCTTGCCGCTGCAGTCGCCGAGCATTTTTTCAATCTCTTCTATCTGAGATGCTACGGTCGGTATCTTATCGGTTGCGAACTCTTTTTTGACGCTGAACTCAGACGCCGCTTCATCAATGATATCGAGGCAGACATCGGGCAGGTTTCTTTCGCTCAGGTATCTTTTGGCCAGCTTTACCGAGGCGACAATGGCCTCTTCGCTGAACTCGACCTTATGATGCTCCTGATATTTCGGCACCACCCCTTTGGTGATTCTCACCGCCTCATCAATATTGGGCTCCTCAACCTTTATCCTCTCGAAACGCCTGTCCAGAGCTTTATCCTTTTCCAGGTATTTGATGTACTCCTCTTCGGTCGTGGCACCAACCAGCCGAATCTGGCCCCTGGCCAGGGCCGGTTTAATAAGGTTCGCAGCGTCCATGCCGCCGCCGCCACCGGTGCCGGCAATGGTGTGAATCTCATCGATGAAGAGGATTATCTTGCCGCCTGATTTGACCACCTCGCCAATTAGCGCCTTGAACCTTTCTTCGAATTCACCCTTGTATTTGGCTCCGGCCACGAGCGAACCCATATCGACTTCCATCACCTTTACATCCTGAAGCGCCTTGGGGACCGTCCCATCAATAACCGCCTGGGCAAAGCCCTCGACGATGGCCGATTTGCCGACACCGGCACCCCCGACCAGAACCGGGCTGTTCTTGCGGCGGCGCAGAAGAATCTGAATTGTCAGTTGAAGTTCCTTTTCGCGGCCAACCATCGGGTCGAACTCACCTGCGGCCGCCAGGTTGGTCATGTCAATGCAATAGCGCAAAGTGCGGGCGACTTCTTTTTTGCCCTCCGGTGGAGCCTCACCCTCGACGGTCTTCCTTGTCGTGGTGGCGATTTCCTCGACCGCCTTGCTCTCGGCAATGGACTTATATATGTCTTCTTTGGTTATGCCTATTTTCTCACGGACGTATGGAGATAAGGCCGATTTCGGATCGAAGACGGCGATTAAAATATGCTCCGGTTCGACCAGCGGGTCGTATAGCTTTGACTTCTCCTCCAGAGCCTGGTTCAAAACGCTCTGAACGGAAGGAGAGACGGTCAAATTTTCTCTGGCGGTGGCACGGCTGGATTGCTCTTTCAAATGGATTTCCACCATCGATTCAACAAAGGAAGGGCTCTTCCCAATCTGGTTGAGAATCGATTCCACCTCCGAGCCTTCATGGCGGACTATAGCCATAAGCAGGTGTTCGACTTCGATTTCGGGATGCTTGAAAGCGGCCGCCACCTCTTTGGCGTTTTTTATGACGGCCCTTGAATCAGACGAGTAACTGGCGATATCCATAGGCTTACCTTGTCCTCTTATCGAGAAAAGTGTCAGATAATTTACGGTTTATGTCTACGCTTGCCTCACGAGTCCGGTTAAAATGATACTCTTACATATATCAAAAGTCAAGATATTTTGTGGCCATTTAACTTCTTGCATCACAACAAAAAGTCTAGCGGTGACACCGATCTCATCCACCCTAAAATCGGGAATGCCAGCCATGGCCGGTGAATATCGCAATCGGTCTACAGCCAAGCTTCATTCGAAGAGCCGGTGCATTCGTCACATATAAAGGAAGTCTTTCCTATACCCGCCAGGTCGGCATCATAGCCCACTCATCAGCTTCAAAGCTGTAGTCCCGCCAGTGATTGATAATGAGGCTGTCATGGCTGATAAGGTTTTCCAGGTGAAAGGCACAACGTCCGTGCGGGGCACTGAAGTCGGTGTGACCGAATGGGAAGCATTTCAGCCAGGCTTCACCGTCCCAGCCGTTTTCCTCGGTGACTCCATCGGTAAACGCTATATGCAGTCGGATGCGATGCCGGCCGCTTTCCGTGAACACCTGAGCGTTAACGCCGCGGACTATGTTCGGCCCGCTTCGGCGGAACCGAATACTCCTGAAGGCACCCGCGGAGTCACGATCGGCCCGCGGCCGAACTCGAGGCGGGAAACGAACGTCAAAATATACCTGGCACGGCCTTCCGCCCCTTTGAGTGAATCGTCCCCTGAATTCAAATCTTACCGTGTCAGGCAGAAATCGCGTCAGGATGTCAAGGGCGAGAACGTTGCTGATCACGCCCATAAATCGGAGGTTCTGATAATTATGCCTGACATCATACTTGTGGAGCAGATTTATAAGCGACTCCAGCTGCCATCGAACACCCATCGTGGAATTCGCCCACATCGTCGTTGAGGTCGTCATCCAGTCGCGCCTCGAAATTTCGCGCCTCGGCTGAGTGCCCCAGAGGCAGTGCCGCATAAACAGTTCCTCTTCGCTGTCAGTGGCGAATATTATAATCACCGCCCCGACGACGGCTATGATTGAGACGACCGCGCCCACCGGGCCGCCCAGGGTGGTGCCGGTGGCGATAATATATCCCAGTTCGGTGACTCCGGCGGCCAGACATAATCCTCGCCCCAGGGCAGCATCGTAATCACCGACGCCAAGCCTGTCGGCAAAGCCGCTGCCGTGTTCATAGACGTCGATCATGTTCTTAACGGCGACCGCGCGCGTGGCAAGATAACTGGCTCCCCGCCGTTCGGCGAAGTCTGAAAAAGATGAGAGAGTTGCCGTAAAGGTTGACGTCGTCACGTCGCCGTTGAGAAGTGCATGAAACTGCGAGATGGTGTTGGCGTGGCGAAAAATACGCCGGACAAGCTGTGCTCTCTGGGCGGCTCGCCGTCCTGAGGCCGACCCTTGCGTGAAAGCCACCAGGCGGGAACGATCTCTCCTGATTCCGGCCACGAAGTTGCTCCAGGCT
>CP070766.1:350150-354299 GCA_020345705.1 Candidatus Zixiibacteriota bacterium
CAGGCAAAGATTCGCGGCTGGATAAACAACACAATAATCTTTTTTATCATATGTTATGTCACCACCACGCTGGCGACGCTCCTTTATGTTCCCAACATGGCCGCTAATCTCAAGGCCGCCCCGTTTCTGTTTGTTTTGCCGATTCTCAACATGCTGGCTATCGCCAATATTCCCCGTGAGATTCATCACGGACGGAATTTCCGCGCCTTCTTATCGTCGTGCGCATCTATGGCAGCGCTTCTCGCGTTGTTCGGCATCGGCATGTTCCCTAATCTCATCCTTTCTAGCCCCAATCCGGAGTACAGCCTGACAATTTACAACGCGGCTTCATCGGCCAGAACCCTGCGGATTATGCTGATAATTGCCCTCATCGGCATGCCCCTGGTCATCGCCTACACCAGTAGTATCTACTGGATTTTCCGCGGCAAAGTCAGATTAACCGAAAGCAGCTATTGACCGGCCATTTTGTTTTGTCTTTATTGATGCGGTATTGAGGGATAGCCGAAGAATGGAAATCGGATGAAGCCCAAGAATGTCCTGACATATCTCGTCTGGCTTGTCATCATTCTCGTTTTTGCCCACGGTATCTACTCTGCAATCGAGCTTTCCTGGGTGTGTGATGATGCTTTCATATCTTTTCGCTACGCCGTAAATCTCATCGATGGTCACGGTTTGGTTTTCAACGTCGGCGAAAAAGTCGAGGGGTACACGAATTTCCTGTGGACAATTCTTATTGCTCTGGGGATGGCCTCTGGCATTGATCCCTCCGCGCTCACGCAAGTTTTAGGAATCCTGTCGTTCGCGGTGACTGCAGTAATACTGGGATTTCTTTCGTGGAAGTTGTTTCATGCAAGGGCGCGACAGGCGGCTTTGTTTATTCCCCTGAGCTCGCTGTGTCTTCTGCTTCACCGGGACTACCAGGTTTACGCCACCAGCGGGCTGGAGACGTCATGGACGGCCATGCTAGTCTGCCTCGGCGCGGCACTGCAGATATTAGCCCGGCGAAAAGGGGCTTATCTTGTCGGCGGGTTGGTGCTGATCCTGGCCGGGATGTCCCGCCCCGACGCCATGATATTCTATGTAGTGGGCATTGCCTATGTCCTGATTGCAGGCGAGAAGAAAATCAGTTCAGTGATCTATTATCTTCTTCCATTAATCATTTTGTATCTGCCGTATTGGATTATTCGCTACAATTATTATGGCTATCCGTTCCCGAATACATACTATGCCAAGTCGGCCGATCTATCGTACTTCAAGCAGGGCTTTTTGTACCTCTGGCTGTATTTTAAGACGTACTATATATTATTTGTGATGATTCCGGCAATCATCTGGCTGACTCTGAAGAAACCGTTGATCGGCCGGCACATGAGTGACAGAATTCAGAGATCGATACTCGTAAGTCTGCTCTTCATCGTGCCGTATGTTTTCTATGTCGTGAAAACGGGCGGCGATTTCATGTTCGCCCGGTTTTTTATTCCAATTACGCCGGTGATGTTTTTCCTCCTGGAGACATCGCTTCATAAACTCATCGACAATAATGGCCTCAGATATTTCCTGGCGGCACTGATTGTTATTACCGTTTCATTCCGGTTTGACCAGTATCCGAGCGGCGGGGTGCGTGAGGGCATCTCCGACGAGCGGTTTTATTATCCTCCTGAAAAGACCGAAGCGGCGCGTGAGACGGGCCTGAAAATCCGGGAATATCTTGCGGATACCGATTACACGGTTGCTTTTTATGGTGCGCATGCGATGTATGTTTACTATGCCGGGGTTCCTGTGGCCATCGAGAGCGACGCCGGGCTGACCGATGAATACATAGCACATCTGCCGCTTCCAAGGCGAGGGCGGGTCGGTCATGAGAAACATGCCCCGGTGGAATACCTGTACGAAAGAAAGGTCAATTTCGTTTTCAAAACCTCTCTGCCGTCAGTAAGTACCTGGGACAGGCTGCGGGTAATTACATTCGGTGATTACCGGGCTTTTGTTTTCATCTATGAAAATGAGGTGATGGAGAAGCTGAAGCAGTACGACGACGTAAAGTTCACTGACTTTCCTGAATTTCTCGATGAATACATTGCCGAGATGGCTGATTACCCAGATGCGAAGGTGCGGGAGGATTACAATTTCTTCAGATTTTATTACTTCGCCCACAATCGCGATCCGGAACGGGAGAGACCGTTTCATGAAAGAATGTAAGCCCGGTTCAATGTCAGCTTTCGCTCGGTGTCGGGGGCGGCGCCCCGACACCACATGATTCTGGCTTAGCCTGCGGATTTGGGCGTGAGACGGTTATACAGCCACGCGAATATCAAACCGCCGATGAAGCCGTCAACCAGTCCCCACAACAGACCGATAACACTGCCCAGCGGGCTCATGCTATAGCCGCGATAGACGTGAGCGAGGATGGTGGCATCACCCCAGGCACCCTCGAAAATTATCACCCACCAGGTCATCAGGAACATAGCCAGCCCCCAGATAATGGCGCACGTGAAGGCAAAAGCCTTGACATTCAGTTTCATTGCAAACCTCCCTGTCAGTTTAAGAGTGTCATTTATCTTTAAAAGCAACTCTTGACTGCGCCTTGCAGGCCGGGTTGCGAATCAGCCGAATGTGAAAGAAGGGCCCGACCGGCGAATCCAATTGGCTTAATTTCCTGATATTCAAATATCTTGTCAACGACAAAGTGCGAGTAGTCTTTGCACATATCCGGGGGGCGATGCGTCATTGATATTGGAGCCCCGCAGACCCGCCCCTATCCCCCACCGATACGGTTGACCCCGAAAAAAGAAAGATGCGACCCGGGATAATTCCAGGAGGGATGTGATATGAAAACAAGAACCTTTTTAATGATCGCCTGCCTGGTCGTAGTTCCGCTCACAATTCCGGCGGAGACGCTTCTGGATGCCGACGGGGTCTGGAAAGGCGCATACAGCATTGATATGAAAATGATCGAGCTGGATGATGAGGAAGCCTTCATGCTTGGAGGGCGGGGCGGATGGACATACGACAGCACGCTATTTGTGGGCGGGGCGTTGTATGGCCTTATCACAGACGTTCCTAAGAAGAAACCCGTGCTCTACAGGATGCGCGATTACCGACTGTTTTATCTTGGGTTGCTCAACGAGTATGAATTTCATCAGGAGAGAAAAATCCATTCTTCAATTTCGTTCCTGACCGGCGTGGGGGCCATCGGCTACTGGCCCAATACTCATGGCGTTGAATCTCATACCAGTTCCGACTTTGTCATTTTCGAGACTGCGTTGCACATGGTGTTCAATGTTGTGCCGGGGTATCGGATTGGGCTTGGTCTCGGTTATCGTCTGGTTCACGGCGTCAAGCTGGCCGGCACCACGAGCACTGATCTGTCCGGACCGTCACTGACGCTCGCGTTCAGGTTCGGCGGCGAATGAGGCGGCGGGTTACGGCATTTGCGTTTAGCGAAGGATTCGTTGCCGGGAGCCTCGTGCCGCTCGCAGGTGATCGCTGCTTTCGGAGTACGATAAACGAGGCCGCGAGTCTTCATGCTTCGCATGAAGTGTCAGGACCGAAGGGTCCTGACCTACTGCTGCTTGCTAATTCGACGGACCCGATGTAACAGTCCAGGGGCACTCAAAATACCAGATCCCGTGCATTGGCATTTCTATGTCATTCGGAGGAAATGAATAATCGCCGAACTCTCCTATGAATCGGCCACGCTTATTGTCGCTCAGGTAGACGAAAGTCCCGTAGAAGACGCCGTGACCGGCGCCACACATGGGACACAGCCGATAATCATCGTAATACCAGAAACCCTTTAGCTCGGCAATTACTTCATCGGTAATCAGCCCGGACACCTCGCCTCTCAACTCACCGATCCGGGCATTGTTGTCCTTCCAGTAAGTGCCGTTCAGGTAACCAATCCTGTTGCCGGTATGATCCATCCACCAGCCGTCAAACCTGCCGCTCGTAACCCAAGAACCATCTTTGAGCCAGCGACCCTCTATGAGACCGCCCGGGCAGGCATTCTGCCAGATCCGGCGCGCATGGACAGCTACCCCGCCGACGCCCGGAATCTGATAGAAGGCGTCGAGTTTGACCAGCTGATGGAAACGAAATTGCAGAGTAATCGGGATGGTCTCGAATTTCAAAGTCGGTGGCGCCAAGCTCGGC
>CP070766.1:354399-358158 GCA_020345705.1 Candidatus Zixiibacteriota bacterium
AGTTGGTTAGAGCGTTCGGTTCACATCCGAGAGGCCACTGGTTCAAATCCAGTATTGCCCAGTATAAAGAAGATTTGGAGAAAGCCGAAAACAGTAACATGCAACTGTCGGGCACAAAACAGGATATGACAAAATCCTGTCGGGGCGCTCGAGGGTGGAAAAACCAAGCGCAGTCTCAAGCCTAAGTTTGAGACTGCGCTTTTTGTTTTGGAGGCGTCGTAATCCAAGGAGTTAAGGCAATGCTAAATGATCTACAGATGCTTTTGGAGCTTCAAACCATTGATTATGACCTCGGTGAGTTGGAGCGGTCAAAAGAATATATTCCGGATATGATGGAAAATCTTAGGCGGGAGATAAATGAGACTGTAGAACTATTCCAGAAAACGGAGCAGGAGCTGTCTGAATCGAAAGTGACCCAGGGCAAACTTGAACTGGAAGTCAAGACTAAGCAGGACGAGCTGAAGAAGCTCCAGGCGCAGATGATGTCGATAAAGACGAACAAAGAATACGACGCTCTTATTTCACAGATTGACAATGCCAAGGAGACTATCAGCGACAAAGAGACTGAAATACTGGAACTTATTGAAAAGATCGAGAAACTTGAAAGCAGTATTGATGATTATAATAAGAAGGCGGAAGAAATTAAGGAACAGAACGAGAAGCAGCTTGCAATTCTTCAGGAGAAAATGGATTCGGTCGGCAGCAAAATTGACTCAAAGGAAGGCGAACGAAGCAGGATAATGGTCAAGGTTCCCAAGAGAACTATGTCGGTATATGAGCGGATCCGCAAGAATCGCGGTGGCGACGTCGTTGTCCCGGTCAGAAAGCGGGCTTGCGGCGCCTGCTACAAGGCTTTACCGCCTCACAGGATTCAGGAGATAAAGCGGGGGGATCAGATAATAACCTGTGATAATTGCGGGCGCATGCTTCTCTGGCATAACGGAGTGAGTGAATAAGGATATTATGGTTGAGTTTTTCTCGGAAGAGGGTCTTACATTTGATGACGTGCTGTTGATGCCGTCACGATCAGAGGTGTTGCCTCGTGATGTCGATGTGACAACGCGGCTGACCCGGAAGATCGGGCTTAATATCCCGATTATTTCATCGGCCATGGACACCGTCACCGAATACCGGATGGCCATTGCGCTTGCTCGGCAGGGCGGGATGGGCATTGTTCATAAGAATCTTTCGCCGGAAAGGCAGGCCGCCGAGGTCGACAAAGTAAAGCGTTCGGAGTCGGGGATGATTGTCGATCCGATTACGATGCCCCCCGATCGGCCGATTGGTGATGCTTTGAAAGTGATGCGGCAGTTCTCCGTCTCGGGAATTCCGATCACGCATAACGGCAAGCTGGTGGGAATACTGACCAACCGTGATCTGCGCTTTCATAAGGATCTGGATACGGCTATCTCTGAGGTCATGACCCGGCAAAACCTGATTACGGCTCCGGAAGGCACAGATCTTGATACCGCCCAGGAACTTCTGCACGAGAATCGGATTGAAAAACTGCTTATCGTTGACGGCGAGAATCGTCTCAAGGGGATGATTACCGTCAAGGACATCATGAAAAAGATCCAGTACCCTTACGCTTGCAAGGACAACCTGGGGCGGTTGCGGGTCGGCGCCGCGGTGGGCGTATCTTCCGACCTGGAGAAAAGGGCGGAGTATCTGGTGAATGCCGGAGTAGATATTCTGGTGGTCGATTCCTCGCACGGCCACTCTCGGGGAGTTTTAAATGCCATCGAGACTCTTAAAAAGAAATTTCCCGAGATGCCCGTGATGGCCGGCAATGTGGCTACGAGGGAAGGTTCGCAGGCGCTGATCAATGCCGGCGCCGATACGGTTAAGGTCGGTATCGGGCCCGGCTCGATTTGCACGACGAGAGTCGTTACCGGCTGTGGTGTGCCGCAGATTACGGCCATATTAGAAAGTGTCGTCATTGCCTCCGAGCGCGATATCCCGGTCGTGGCTGACGGCGGTATCAGGTACTCGGGTGAAATCACCAAAGCTCTTGCCGCCGGTGCTTCGGGCGTCATGCTGGGATCGACTCTGGCCGGTATGGAGGAATCGCCGGGAGAAACGGTTCTGTTCGAAGGCCGGACGTATAAGACTTATCGCGGGATGGGTTCCGTGGAGGCTATGAAAGCCGGCAGCCGTGACAGGTATTTCCAGGAGGATAAGGAAGAGGTCTCCAAATTTGTTCCTGAAGGTATTGAGGGTCGCGTCCCCTACAAGGGCGAGCTGGCCAGGACGATTTACCAGCTGATCGGCGGACTGCGCTCGGGAATGGGTATTTGCGGCGCCGCCGATATCAGTGAATTACAGAAAAAGGCGAGATTTATCCGAGTGACTCACGCCGGTGTTTTGGAATCACACCCGCATTCGGTGACTATTTCAAAGGAGGCGCCCAACTACCGGCGGATCAATTAAAGTCGAATATAAATGTTAACTATAGATTATAACTTAAGCTCAGAAAGAGGGAAAACGGTCGCGCTTTATGATTGCATAAGGTGAGAAAAGTCCGAGCTCCACAGAGCCGGGGTGCCTGGTAACGCCAGGGCGGAGAAATCCGACGGAAAGTGCCACAGAAAACAGACAGCCCACCTGGCGATGATTCTCGTCGTCAGCGGCGATGGTGAAAACGAGGTGTAAGAGACCCCGCCTGTCACAGGAAACTGCGGCAGGGGTAAACCCCACCCGGAGCAAGGCCAAATAGGGAAAGAGGGGTTGGCTCGCCCCGCTTGATTTCCGGGTAGGTCGCACAGAACCGGCAGGCAACTGTCCGGTCAAGATAAATGGCCGTATTCGCCGTTAGGGCGAAACAGAACTCGGCTTAGTTTCCTCTTTCTGGCTTCTGAAAAAGGAAGCCAAAATGAACTGGGCAAGCAAGTCCGTGCCGCTTAAGTGGGTCGTCGCTCCCGATCCCGACCCCGAACTGGTTCAAGACATATCGTCGCAAGTTGGCTTGGACAAAATCGTCGTTAAGATACTCTTCAACCGCCAGATCGATACAAAGGCATCGATCGAAAAATTCCTCAATCCGTCGCTGTCCGATCTGAGAGACCCGTTCATGATGCTTAACATGGACAGGGGAGTGGAGAGAATCCTGGATGCTCTTCGCGAAAATGAAAAGATTATGGTTTACGGCGACTACGATGTTGACGGGATTACCGCGGCGGCGTTGCTTTACCTGGTCTTGAACAAGCTGGGTGCACAGGTTACCTATTACTTGCCCAATCGTCTGATCGAGGGATACGGCCTGTCGATGGACGGTATAAAAGAAGCTGCGGCCAAAGGTATCTCCCTTATTATCTCAGTTGATACCGGCATCACCGCCGTGGAGGAGGTCACTTACGCCCGTTCCGTAGGTATTGATTGTATCCTTACCGATCACCATGAGCCGGGGGAGACTCTTCCGACGGCGGTAGCTCTGATCAATCCCAAGCAAAAGGCCTGCAGCTATCCCAATGATGACCTCTCGGGAGTGGGTGTGGCCTTCAAACTCACCCAGGCGCTTTACCGAAGGCTGCAGCAGGATGAAACGGAGCTTGAAGAACATCTGGATCTGGTGGCTCTGGGAACCTCGGCCGATATCGTGCCTCTGGTCAGCGAGAACAGGGTCCTGACAAAATACGGTATCCGCCAGATTTCCCGGACCACCAAGCCGGGGCTCAAATCGCTGGCATTTGTGTCCGGATTGATGGGCAAGGAAATCGGAACCGGCCAGGTTGTCTTTATCCTGGCGCCTCGGATCAACGC
>CP070766.1:358258-360860 GCA_020345705.1 Candidatus Zixiibacteriota bacterium
CCGGGATCTAAAATGATGATATCAAACTCACGCGAAAAGCTTTTGCGCGTGAAAAACGACAGTTGATCATCATGCAATCTCACAATGGCCGTCTTAAATTGAATCAGGTCATCAATTGCCGAAGACAATTTCTGCCTGGGATCAAGGGCGGTGATTTTTAGATTGGGAATGCCGTCGGCCAGCTGCATCAGGGCGAACTCGGCACGTCCTATATAGAGAATCGACCTGGCTTGGGGTTTGAGAATCAACGGAGGAATCAGGACGTTCTCGGCCCTGACGAGGTTCGGGAAGGTTGCCTCAAAGGTATTATCGGTCAACAGGGTGACGCTACCGTCTCGTAAAAGGAGACTCTGACGGCCGTAGTGGGTGTCGAATGTCTTCTCAACGGCATAGGAGCTGTATTTGAACTGCTCCAAAAAATAGTCAACGGCCGGGGCGGCGACCCAGACGGCAATCAAAACGGCAAGGACAGCGCCGACCTGAATAATCGTGCTCCTGACAGTCCGGGGCAGGCCATAGAGGCCTGTGACAACCACACCCAGTGCCAAGGCCATGCCCAGGGTGGAAAAGATAAATCCGATAAGGGCCGCGACCACCACGCCGCCTATAAAGGCACCGATGCCCTCGAAAAGATATACCTGCACGATCGATGCGGCCGGGCGGTGTCCCTCCCGCGTAATGGCCGGGAAAAGCCAGCCCGAAATCACTCCCAGCGGTATCATGGCCAGGATTGAAAAGAAGGCCGCCGTGGTGAAAGGGATGACTTCACCAGTCACGTCACTTATGACCAGAGGACAGAGACGGACGATCGCAATCATTACGGGAAGCAGGATAACCCCAATTGAAAACAGGGTACCGGGACTGACTTTGAGTTTTTTTCGTCCTCCAACAGATGCCCCGAAGGCGACCGAGATGAGCCAGCCGAAGAGAGCCGTTGAAATAAAAAGCTCGTCACCGTTGAAAGAAGCAACCAGCTCCCTCAACAACAAGACCTGCCCCCCTATTGATAAGAAGCCGAGTAAAAAGGCCTTGCGAATCATCTAAAACAGCCCGGGGATACTCCGCTTGCAATCCGGGCAGAGATTACCCTCAAGATTGTATTGAGAAATTCTATATCCTCTTCTTTCAATGAGCACTTTGCCGCATCCGGGACAATAGGTTGACTCGGCCGGATGCCCCGGCAGGTTTCCTAGATAGACAAATTCAAGACCTTCCGCCAGAGAAATTTCCCGCGCTGTCTCGAGCGTTTTCTGCGGCGTCGGCGGTAGATTCTTCAAAAGGTACTCGGGATGGAATCTTGAGAAATGGACCGGAACATCCGCCCCCAGATTGGTTTTTACCCACTGAGCCAGTTCACGGAATTCAGCTTCGGAATCATTTAAGGTCGGCACCACCAGATAGACAATCTCAAGCCAGACTCCGGATTTTTTTATTTCAACTAATGCATCAAGAACGGGCTGTAACTCCCCATCCACTATATCCTTATAGTATCCAGGGCGGATCGCCTTCAAATCCACTTTGACGGCATCCAGATGTTTCAGCAGATCCCATAAGGGCTCTTTTTCGATATAGCCGCCGGTGATAATCACCGATTTGATTGACTTTTCACGGGCCAGCACGGCCGCGTCATACATGTACTCATAAAAGACAATCGGCTCGGAATAGGTGTAGGCAATAGTCGGAACCTTTCGGGATGAACAAATTTCGACGATGGCTTGAGGCAGCAGATCAATGTTGTTAGTCTGCTCGGGTCGGGATTGCGAGATATCCCAATTCTGACAGAACTTGCAGTTGCAGTTGCATCCTGCCGTCGCCAGCGAAAAAGCCGTCGTGCCCGGATGAAAATGGAAAAGCGGCTTTTTCTCGATCGGATCGATGTTGAGGGCGCAGGGCAGCCCGTACACCAGGGTATAGTAAACGTCATTTCTGTTTTCTCTTACGCCGCAATACCCTCGCTCAAGGTCAGTTATCATACAACGTCTCGGGCAGATGCCGCACTCTATGCCGCCACCTTCAAGCTTCCTGTAGTATCTGGCTTCGACCGATGAAAGCTCCTTAGTGTAGTCGAAAGCGCAGGCGTTCTGGATACCCCCGACGATATCCGGCAACAGGTTGGTCTGCGTGCCGGCCGCGGCCAGCGCGCCGCATCCAAGACATCGCAGGAAAAATCGTCTATCCATCAAAACAGGTCTCCCTTCGCGGCCCGGCCGTCTTTGCTGACCAAGATGACATCGATGTAGATGCGGTTGATGTCGGCGATACCAAGGCCCGCAATCTCCGCCGACTTAAGATATTTGACCGGTCTGCCGGCCTTCTCCAGCGAAGGCAAGCCGTTGGCTTTGCGATAATGCTCGAGAATCTCCAGGCCGACCCGGTCGGTGGCGACCGGATCCTCGCCCATGATTAGACCGTTGTAATAGGTAATATAGCGGCTGTCGTAGCCCGGTCCGGCGTTGTATTGGACCTTAACGGCGTCAATTATGGTCAATCGATTTTTCCGCCTGATCGGTTCGAGTTTCGAAACATGGGCGACGAACGGATCACAATTAGGCGCGTGGTACTTGTTGGGATTATTTATGGCGCCGTACATATTCTTCATCCC
>CP070766.1:360960-363518 GCA_020345705.1 Candidatus Zixiibacteriota bacterium
GGGCTGAATGTATACGTGACTTCGGAACGGATCCGTCCCTCTTCCGATACCGTGACAAAGGAGGCATAATCGGTATCAGACTTAAAAGTATCAATAGGAGCGAATTTCTCCGCCCCGGAAAAGTCCCTGTAAACCGTGGTATCCCCGCCGTCAATGACTCCGACCAGCAATGAGGCTTCAAAAAGCGCATCATTGGCGTCGCGAGAGAAGATATCTAGGCTGGTGGTGTTTGAAGCTCGCGCAGAAACACACGTGGAGGAAATATCCTCATTCTCTTCCTGGAATGTCGTTATGCCGATCGATAGCGTCATCGGGAGCTTTATATCAGTCAAGCCGTAAGGGCCGGTTACTTCAAATCTCAATGTATCCCGATAAATACCCAGGTCACATTCACCAAGACCGGAGGCGTCGTACGATACGACGTACTCCGAAGAATCGCCGTCGGGAATTGTCGCCTGATATCCGGGGCCGGGGCCAAGCGTCAGGTTGGGTATTGACGGGGAGATTCCGCTCACGTCCACCGAACCGGTTGAAGTTCCGGGATTGTAAATCCATAAGTTAGTGGAACCAACCTGTCCGGTGACCGCGCCGACTTCAACATATTCAGGCATGGCGTAGGCGGAGCCAAGCCCAACCCAAAGAAGTCCGAGTTCGACATGTCCGAGCTCAGGTGAACCGGCGCCGTACAGGTCTATTGTTGACTGTACTATCATACCGGCCCAGAAGTAGAAGCCGGAACCGGGCGTCAGATATGTTGACAATGCCCGATACCAGATTTGCTCCGCCTTATCTTTACCCATAAATGTGGCCGACTTGTAAAAGGCGTGATTGGGAATTCCGCAGTTGATATGCACACCGCCGTTGTCGGTCGCGTACGGGAGATTACGGTAATCGGACATGTGCTTGGGATGACCGGTGGCGTTCGGATTTTCCATATTACGCACGTAATTGCCTACAAGCCCTATCTCTTCACCGAGCAGCCAGTCGTCGCGGTCAACCATGCACCCAAAGGCATCTGAAAAATGCTCACTGAGCGCCCCGGACTGGAACTGGTAAATCAGCCCGGCCGTGTAGCTTATCACGGCATGAGTGAACTCATGGGCGACGACGTCGAGCGATCCCGACCAGGGCAGCCAGTAGGTGCCGTCACCATCGGCAAAATTGATGCCCTCCCCGTTCCAGTAGGCGTTGTTGAGGTAGCGCGGGTCATGGACATTGACCAGAAGATCATGCCCCAGGCCGTCATAGCCGTCTCGTCCATGCGTATTCAGGAAATACTCATACGTCTTATTCCCATAATAATGCCCGGCCACTTCGGCCTTCTGGCGGGAAGCATCATCCCATACTTTGTCGCCGTCAGGGTCGGTTGAAATGGGGCCGCCGCCATAGTAATTATCATAGGTGGTAATAGTCCCGTTATGAGTTGTATTTATCATCTGATAGATGCCGCCGGTTTCGTATATGTCAAAAGTCCGCATTGAGTCCCGCGTGTCCGGCCCGGTGCCGATATCCGGCCCGTCAAAATGAACGTCGTTAAACCTGTTTAAAATCTCGCCTGACTGAGCATCAACAAACACCCGCCAGCGAATGGTGCCATCATCTGGATGGGTAATCGTAACCAGTTGCGCCAGTTTAGGATCGCCCTCATCGGGATAGACAATTAGCTCAATCTCACTCTCATAGCCGGAACCAGTAAGCTCGGCTTTCAGGTCGGCCATGGCCTGCTCCACGGCCCCCGCCGCGGAGACAGCCGGGATGACGCCGAAAGTCGGAGTCGGAATCGTCTGTCCGCCAACAAGATAAATGGTATTCTCACCCTTGAAATGGACAATCGTCTGACATCCCCAGACTCTCAATCCCTGATACACTTGCTGAAAGCGAAGATGCGTTAGGCCGAGCTGGTCGGTTTCTTCATTGATAAGCTCCAGCTCCTCGGCCGGCTGCTGCATTTTGAAGCTTTCTTGGCGAGTGGCAATGAAAGCATGAGCTTTTTCCATTTTCGATGCCGCAGGAGGAGCGGTAAAGCTCCCGGAGAAAATCTCGGCCGTTCCGAATTTCTCGTGCATCTGAATTCTTTCAGGCCGAATCGGGTCATTGATCGGCGCCTGATTCTGAGCCGCCGGAATCACCTGAGCCATCAGAGCCACAACCAGTATGGCCAGAAGGCTTCCGATACCTGTCTTTTTCATAGCATCCTCCTATAATATCATAGTCTTAATCAAAATTCTCTCAAGCTGCAGCCAAACAAGGCCTTAGTGAGTAGCCCTTAAAGGTTAGAAATGTGGGAAGCCGGCAGTGAGCCTGTGATTTGATAGCCAATCCAGGCTTGTCAGCTTTTTCTCTCCCAAATAACATTAATAATATACGTTAAATATCGATTTTTACAAGCGTTTATACATGTCTTTTGCCTTTGATCATGAAAGAAACGGCCTCCCAAAAAGAGAGCTCTGCCATCCGTGGCCGTTCGGTTGACAAAGCTCCGAGGCATAACCGCAACCAGGAACGCCCCCACGATTTCCTGGTAGAAGGGAAGCCATTCAATATATAACCGCCTCACA
>CP070766.1:363618-374257 GCA_020345705.1 Candidatus Zixiibacteriota bacterium
CATACGAAATGGCGGGGATTGGGCCGAAAGATATCAAGGTCGCTGAGGTGCACGACTGTTTCACCATAGCTGAGATCATGGCGTATGAAGACCTGGGTTTCTGCGAGAAGGGGGCCGGAGGCCGTTTCATAGAAGAAAAGCAATCATATATAGGCGGTCAGACGCCCGTGAATATCGATGGCGGTCTGAAGGCAAAAGGGCACCCTATTGGAGCCACCGGTGTTTCCATGACCGTTGAAATCGTAAAACAACTAAGAGAAGAAGCGGGAGAACGCCAGGTGCCGAATGTTGACACAGGACTTACACATAACGTAGGCGGCATCGGGCAATACTGCTTTGTCCACGTCCTCAGGAGGGACTAAGATCATGTTTAAATGGTTTGGAAAAGTCAATTTTTCGCCATATACCAAGGTTTCAGATTTCGCCGATCACCTGAAGGACGGACGGCTAATGGGATCCCGATGCAGGAAGTGCGGGTATGAATCATTCCCTCCGCGGGCCGATTGCGGCCGGTGCCTTTCAGGAGATTTCGAATATAAAGAATTCACCGGGCGGGCGACGCTCCTCACGTACACCAGGATTCACGCCGCCCCTACCGGATTTGAAGACGTTGTGCCCTACACTATCGGGGTGGTCGATCTGGAAGAAACCGGTCGGCTGTTAGCATGGTTTGGAGATACGATAGCGGATGATGAGATTAGGATAGGCATGAAACTTCAGGTTGTACCCCGCATCTTTGAAGAACTGGAGGAAATCAAGGTTTACTACTCTCTGGAAAAGCCGGGCACAACCTGGTCTGTCTCGAAATCCACCATCTGAATGAAACGCGTTTTATCAGCAAAGATTGAGCATGAATCCCGGCGGCGAGGGTACCGGGATTCCCGTTTGCTTACGTTGATACTCGAAATGCTCTGATCGGTCCGGTTACTTATTCTGCCATTTCGGCTTACGGCGCTCCAGAAAAGACTGAATCCCTTCATTGGCGTCATTCGTCGCCATCAGTTCGTTGATATAGAGCGTCTCCTGGTCCTTAAGCCTGGACCGGACAGAGCCGTTGAATTCCATTCGCGCAGCCCTGACGGCATGCTTCAGAGATGATGCGCTTTTGGGAAGGATATGTTTCTGAACCCAGTCATCAACACCCTCAAGCATGGTCTCGCGATTCTCAAACAGCTTCGTCACCAGCCCCATCCGTTCCGCTTCTCCCGCGGACATAATTCTTCCGGTAGTCAACAGACAGTCCGCCCTTGCCTGCCCGACTTTCATCGGCAGGATCAATGAGGCGGGCGGTGCGAAAACGCCGAGGCTGATTTCCGGCTGCCCCAGCTTCGCGGACGCGTCTACAAACATGAAACTGCACATTAACGCCAGTTCCATCCCCCCGCCCAGGCACTGGCCGGAGACCAGGGCTGCGGTTGGAATCGCCAGGTCAGCCAGAGTGTAAAACAGCCCGTGAAACTGTTTGAGCATTCCCGGAGCTTTATCGCGAACGTGCTCGGCAACGCTGGCGCCAAAGCTGAAATGATCACCGGCGCCGATGAACTGAAGCAATTTCACGTCAGGTTGCCGGCCCAGCTCATCCAAGGCTTTTTGCAGACCGGCCATCATCTCGCCATCCAGAACATTCGCCTTGGGTGCATTTAACGTCAATCTGACGACCTGGCCGCCGTGCATAGATTCAATCAATGTCTTGTCGGACATAACATTTACCCCGGTAAAATTGCCTCAACAAGTTCGTCATCCCAGGGGTGCCCCTCGGATAGCATTTTGCGAAGCTTTATGAAATCCACTTCCTTGTTTCCCTTTGGACCCTCATTGAATGCCCGGAAGCCCGCTTTCGCCTCAGTCATCATATTCAATCCCAGCCAATCACGGTTGGATTGTTGATTCCTGTCCCAGTGTTCCAATTTCTTTTTTCTGAGGCTGTTAAGTGTTTTGTTTACACAATCCGGCATCAGGTACATCAATTTTGTGCAAAGAGAATCTACAAACTGATCCAATGGTATCAGGTCGACGGTTCCGCTGGCGAGAAGCTCCTTGCCCTCCTTCAGGCTGTTACCTGGTTTTCTTTTGCCGTAAACCATTTTACCGAAATCATCGAGCCAACGATCGGTAACAACCAGCGGATTACGCACAAACTTATCACCTACTTTTAATACCGGCACCGCTTCCGTAATAAGGCCAAGGCTCTTTGCCTCATAGGCGCTCCACATCTCACACAGCGTGCAGCTTTGCATGGCTCGCTCGATCCCGACAAACAGGTGAAGAAAATCGGTGCTGCCGCCGTCTGGGGCGCTGCCGTGCCTTGGCCCCGCCTGGCCGAAAACCGCGAGATCACTGGCAACAGTAAAATCACAGGCCATTCCGATTTCCTGCCCGCCGGCGATTCGCATGCCGTTCACCCGGCAGATAACCGGTTTGTCGCACATGAGAATGGATGTGATCATATCGTTAAACAACCGCATGTACTGCTTGTATTCCAGCGGTCGGCCGGCGTAATATTCAGCATATTCCTTGGTGTTACCGCCGGTACAGAATGCCTTGTCCCCGACCGCCGTGAACACCACGGCCACCACCGTGCGGTCATTTGAAGCCTGCCTGAAAGCCAGGATGACCTCCTTAACGGCATTTGTCGTATATGAGTTGTACTGCTTGGGATTATTCAGAAAAATCCAGGCATTATTCAACCCATCCACCGCCTTGCCGTCTTGATCCAGACAGGGGCGCAGTTCGTAAATGATCTCTGTAAATTCCACATCCACAAGATTGTGGCTGACAATATTCTTATCCATGTTTTACTCTCCCATCCTCATAGACTGTTTTATTTGAACAATCAGTCTCCTTCAAAATCCGGCACCAGGACTGATCGTTTAATGAGTTTATGCTCCAGCGTTTGTTTGAAAATATCATTTATCTGTGACATTGGAAATGTCCCGGTGAACGGTTTAAGTTTCAGCTTGCCCTCGGCGGTCAGATTCAATACGTCGGCATAATGTTCAGGTTTGCATCCCCAGGTCCCGATAACCTGCGCGTCAAAAGCCATGAGATTACTTAGACGAATTTCCAATTTATCCAGAGTAAACCCGACAATTGACAGCGTCCCGGCAATACCCAGCAGTGCAAAGGCCAGTTCCTGGCCGGCTTTAGTTCCGGACATCTCATAGATTTTCCATCCGAACGGTTGTGCTCCCAGCTCTTTACAGATACCCTTAACTCTCTTCTTGATCTCTTTAACGTCAAGATCCTTGACGTTCAACGTTGCTGAGATGCCGATTTCCGAAAGCTGATCCAGTTTTTCCTGTGCAATATCAATGGCCAGTGCTTTTGCGCCAAATATTCGGGCCAATTGCGCCCCAAAAATCCCTATACCACCGACACCAATGATGACGGCAAAATCTCTCTCCTTCAAATCACTCTTGACAATGACCTGGTAAGGTGTTGACACAGCATCAGCAATGACCGACAGTTCAGCCAGCGTGTGAGTTGCCAGCGCCGAATCGGGAACGGGTGCGAGATATTGAGCCGGCACGACAACATGACTGGAAAAACCGCCGTTAAAATCGTTGCCGGGCATCTTCTGATTCTGGCAAATGTTGCTCCGCCCCTTCTTGCACAATTCACATTGCCCGCACGGCAATACTGCCGGAACAACAACCGCCTTGCCTCTCAACTCGGAAGGTCCTTCGAGAACCGTACCGCTGATTTCGTGTCCGAGAACGAGGGGCAGATCATGACGTGTCGGAACACCGTAATGCCAGAAACTCAGATCGGTGTGGCAAACGCCGCATCCTGCAACCTCCACCAGAGCTTCACCCTCAGCCAGCTGAGGAAACGGCAGGATGACCTGTTCAAAGGGCTTATCCTTGGCAGTCATCTGGTATGCATATATGCTTTTCATGATTTCCTCCTGCGGTATATTATCCAAATGTTACCTCTAGTTGTCAAGGCCAAATATGTTTCCTGCCGGAATGGCACGACACGATCTCCGCCACCGCGAGGCGATCCCCATTTGTCTCAGGTGCCCGTCTGCCTTATCCTGAATCGCGTTCTCCGTAATATCGGAGTCACTCAGCCGACTTTTCCAGCATATGAACAAATGCCGTTATGGCATGGTTATACGGTGTAGGCAAATTGTGCTTACTTCCGTACTCAGCTATTTTTCCATTCAGACGGTCAATCTCCGTCTGAAGGCCGCCCTCCAGATCCACCAGCATCGAAGGGCGATGATAGCCGCCTCCTTTCAGATATTTGATACAGAACTGGCGGAAATCCTTTCCGAACTTAATCCCCTCCGCTCCAGCAATTCTGACTGATTCATCAATAATCGCCTTCACCAGTTCGAGGCCATGAGGGGAATCCATCACCACTTTCATCGTCAGCCGCGTGATTGCGCAGACCGGGGAGAGAGCGGCGTTCAGAATCACCTTTTCCCAAACATAGTCCCGAATATTGTCCACGACCTCAGTCTGCAGCTTGACTGAGTTCAGCAATCCGGCGATTTTGCTCGCGGTGGCTCTGCCCTGCGCCGTCAATGCGGCTATATAGTTGGGCGGATTGAAAAATGTGACGTGCACGGTATTTGGAGCAGTCATGCCCCCGGCAAAATTGACCACCATTCGTAACGTTCTATCCTCACCAAAGACTTTGGCGACTTCCCGCTCGTTATCCAAACCATTCTGAACGCACATTACAAACGTTCTTTCAGAGGCTTTCTCCGAGAGGCGCGTAAGTACCTTCTCAAGGCTCGGAGCTTTGACTGAGACCGCAACAAGATCAGGATCATATTTTTCCAATTCGTCGGCCGAATAACATACTTCAGCCGCCTCGACCTCTTTCTGGATCGTGTGCTCTAAGCGGATCCCCGCCTTTTTAATCATATTGATTTTTTCACGATCAACATCACATGGAACCACGAACGCCCCGGCGTCAAGGAGATGAGCCGCCAAAATAGACCCTACGGGACCCATTCCGATTACACCGACACGCAGCTGGTTATTACCGGTACTTTTCGCCATGCTTATCTCCCGAATTATGAGTTTGCGAACACAAAGTTCCTCTTGTTAGTCGTGCGTCCATATTTTTCTCTTGTCCAACAGAAAGACTGCAAAAAAGGTAATCAGACTGACCATCCAGCAGAAGAAAATCGGATGAGGCAGTTTTATGTCTTGAAAAAATAATCGCAGTTGCGGGAAAACAAGCCAGAGGACAAGAGCCGCCATCGCCATAAGTAAAGTCCAGGTTGCGTGACCGCGTCTGCACACTTGCGGCCAGAAAATGGTCATCAGCGTCACGAGAGTGTAGGCCGTGGTCAATGTCAGGCCTATGAGCAGTGTCTTGAGAATACCGGAAACCGAAACAGCCAGAATGTAGGTGAAGACGCTCAGCACCAGAACCGAAATCCGCGAGACTATTCTCTCCCCGCTTTCTTTGAGGTCGGGAGCCACAAATCTCTTGATCAAGTCTCCCACAACCAGAGTGGCGCTGCCGACAAGAAGAGCCGAAGCGGTCGATACGTCGGCCGCCCACAGGCCCGCCAGGACAATGCCCGCCACAAAGGGGCTCAGACTGAGAACCGTGCGAGGGAGAGCCTCCGTCGGAATAATTCCCTGATGAAGAATGGCAGCTGCAATACCTATAATGGCACTAATAAATCCGATCGGCAGAATAATCATTCCCCCCAAAATAAAACCCTTCCTGGCGGATGAGGAATCCCTGGCGGCAAAACTTATCTGAACAATGGACTGCACAGAAAAGACGGTTGTACACATAACCACAAACCACGCGATAATAAGCCCCCATCCGATCGCACCCAGGTCAATCCCGGGATGCTGTGAAGGAAGCCTGGCCATAAGCTCACCAAAACCTCCGACCTTGTCCACCGCCATCACTGCTCCGAGAAGGACTCCCCCGTAAATGATGATAACATTGATGATATTCGTCAAACCGGCTGCCCAGAAACCACCGATCAAAGTTATCCCGACGAAGGCGACGGCCGTCACCAGCATTCCTGTCTGAAACGTAAACACCCCGGGAAGTAATGACGAGAGGATGGCACCGCCAGCTACATATTGAAGGGATGTAATGACCAACTGGAGAACAAGCTGTCCAATGACCCCGACAACACGACCTGAGACACTATAATGCTTTTCGAAAAGCTCCGGAAGAGTGCTTACTTCCAGAAGGCGATAACGCCGGGCTGCGATTAAACCGACCAGGAACGCTCCCGCGGCCCAGGCGGCATTGTACCACCCGGCCGATATTCCGGCATTGTAGGCGCGCTCGGCAACGCCGATCGTGGAAGCTCCGCCGATTGCCAGACCGGTCAGAAGAGGAGCAACCACCCAATAAGGGAGATTTCGCCCGGCCAGAAGATAAGCTATCATTCCTCCCCGACTGAGGCGGCGAGTCAGCCAGGTGATCACATAGAGCAGTATGATGTAAGAACAGACAATAATCAGGGGAATCCAGTTCACCGTGAATTTACATCCCTTGATCCAGAGTTAATAGACCGCGCGGGCCGGATCGGCAAAATACAAAATCCGGTCCTGAAATCTCTGAGACACCCGGTCTTGTCATACATTCGGAATGATCGAGTCTGTTTGCCTGCAAAACATTTTCGTCTCTTTCTTACCCGATACTCCTTATTTTAAGGCGCGCATCGACAACTTCGACACCTTTTCCTTTCTCGAAGGCGAAGACAGGATTGAGATCCATCTCA
This sequence comes from Candidatus Zixiibacteriota bacterium, assembly GCA_020345705.1. GTDB lineage: Bacteria > Zixibacteria > MSB-5A5 > GN15 > PGXB01. The sequence continues at coordinate 370,337 of CP070766.1, forward strand.
TCAATCTCCGGGAAATCGGAAGAGAGTTGAGAGAGTCTGACCAGCGTCTCAGCCAATTTACCGATGTCCGCCGGTTTCGCTCCTCGTGCGCCTTCCAGGATGGGATATCCCTTTATGGTACGAATCATGTCAAGAGCATCCTGCTGTGAAAGAGGCGCCAGCCTGAACTGAACGTCTTTCAGAGTCTCAACGAAGACACCGCCGAGTCCGAACATAATTGTCGGCCCGAGGCCATCATTGGCCTTGCTCCCCATAATCACTTCTTTGCCGTCAGCCAGATTTTCCTGCAGGATAAAGCCGGGCTTATATTTCGCGAACTTCCCGGCCATTGCATCAAAAGCCTTCAGGAGTGAATCTTCATCCCGGAGGTCAAGGCACACCCCTCCCGCGTCTGTTTTATGGACTATCTCTTCCGCATCAACCTTCAAGACCAGTGGATAGTTGAGCTTCTGAGCCTCCTTTTTAAGTTCGTCTCCGGTCTCAATACGTACGGTTCTTACGGCGGAAATCCCGTAGCATCGGAGAAGTTCAAAAACATCGGCTTGCGGCAGAAATTTTTCTTCTCCCCGGTGATGCTTCATAATTTCTTCCGCCTTTTTCCTGTCACCTTCATATTCTCGATAATCGGGCTCCTCACGCTGGAGGATCTGGCCGTACTTTATCATCGAAGCAAGAGCTCTGGAAGCCGATTCCGCAAAGTCATAGACTGGAATACCGCTTTCTCTGATGAGGCGGATAACTTCACCCCATCTTTCTTCTATTGTAAGTATGACGCAAACAATAGGCTTCTGCGCGGTTGCCCCGATTTCCGCAAGCTTGCGAGCCACCGCTTCACAGTCAACGAATGGTGGTGTGACGAAGTTAAGCAAAAGCGAATCAATATTTGAATCTTTCAGGAGTGCTTCCACCGTTCCTCCGTACTCTTTATCACCGGCGGTGGCAATCACGTCAACCGGATTGGATACAATGGCCTCCGAAAAGAGAAGTTCCCCCAGTGCCTTGCCGGTCTCAGGGCTTAACTTGGCCAGCTTCAGGCCGGCGGAGATACACTCATCCACGGCGATGATGGCCGGCCCTCCGGTATTAGTGACAACAACAACATTTTCAGACTTAGGTATGGGCTGAGTCGAAAGCGCAATCGCAGCCTCAATTATCTCCTGCTGGGAATGGAACCGAAGGACACCGCTCTTCTCGAAGATCACGTCGGCCAGCGTGTCCTGCTCCATCAGGGAACCGGTATGCGAAGCAACAGCCGCAACACCCTCGGATGTCTTCCCCGTTTTTAGCGCCAGGATAGGCTTCTTCCGGGTTACGCGGCCGGCGACCTCGAGAAAACCGGCGGGATCCTTGAGGGTTTCGATATGAACCATGATGACTTTCGTCTCTTCATCCTGGCCAAAGTAATCAATGATTTCATTCATGCTCACGTCGGCCTCATTCCCGAAACTGGAATACATCCTTATCCCCTTGCCGATACGATGGAGGTGCAGCTTCAATGTCTCGCCGACTCCTCCGCTCTGGGCTACGATGGAGATATTTCCGGGCTTCATGGGCACGAACGTAAAGTTGGCATAGACGGAAACCGAAGGATCGGAATTCTGAATACCCTGCGAGTTGGGTCCATATATGCGCATCCAATATTTGTGCGCGACGTCGACAATCTGCTTCTCGAGCTCGAGCCCTTCTTTGCCCACCTCTTTGAAGCCTGCCGTATGGACAATGGCGAATTTCACGCCCTTCTTGCCGCAGTCTTCGAGGACGGTGGGAACCAGCGTGTTCTTAATGGATATGTTCACCAGATCTATGTCATCAGGCACGTCACTGATCGAAGGGTAAGCCTTGAAGCTTTTGATAAATCCTGACTTTGGATTGATGGGGTAAATGGGACCTTTGAAATTGTGATCGACCAGGTTTTGAATAACGATATGACCGATGCTAAGGGGATTATTTGAGGCACCAATAATTGCCACCGATTTGGGCCTGAACAAACCGTCAAGCATTTAGACCTCCTTTACTCTTTAAAGAATATAAGGCCGCACCAAAGGCGCCCGTTAATTGGGGAAGGGGCGGTACGAAAACCTTTTTTCCTATCTTCTCCTCAAACATCGTGACCAGGAAAGGATTATGCGCTACCACTCCCCCGCTCATTGCTATATTTCCTTCCATTGAGTCCATCTCAAAGACTCTTTTTATTACCGAATTGAAGATGCCTTTGATGATATCTGCGACATCGGCACCTTCTCTTATCCTGGCGAGGATTTCCGTTCCGGTGAAGACGGTGCAGTAACTGCCCAACTGAATATTGCCTCTCGCCTTCTCCGCCAGTCCGTCAAGATCGTCGAGCTTGATTTTCAGACGACCCGCCATCTCTTCCAGAAAGGCGCCGGTACCTGCGGCGCACTTTCGATTCATCTTGAAGTTGGTTCTCTTTCCGGCATTATCGACTTTTATAATTTTGCTGTCCTGTCCGCCGATGTCAATCAGAGTATGGGCACGAGGGAAATAGTGGAAACTCCCTTCGGCGTGGCAGCTGATTTCGGTTACTGTCCCATCGGCATATGGAACATTTCGTCTCCCGTATCCGGTCGCCGTAACAATACACTTGTCCGAGGCTGTATTTCCCGCGTTTTCCTGAGCTTTGCCATAAGCTTGATCGGCGGCCGCCCTGAAATCGGCTCCCGAACTATTCATCGAATAGCCCAGAATCTGCTTTTTTTCATTGATAATCACCGCCTTGGTGGTACAGGCGCCAATGTCAATTCCTGCAAAACAGTCCATGAGCTCTGAATACACCTATCCCTGGCGAAGAGATCGTTTATTTTGCCCCAAGTTGCTCAATAAAAGCTTCGATGTTGGTCTTCGCCTGCTCTTCCGAATAGCAGCGCAAGTCATTCAAATCACCATTTATGGTCAGCGTAGGAATGTTCAACCGCTTCTCAAGTCTTTCCGGCATTCCATAGCGATTATTGGAGTTGTTCGGGCAGGTCTTGGAGTCGTGGAACAGGATTCCATCCAGCTTGAACTTGTGGACGACGTCTTCGATATATTTCTCTTTGAAATCTTCATTTCTCACAATGAATATTTCGGTGTACGCGCGGGCCATGCTCTTGAAAGCATCGGCGGAGTCAAAGGCCTTGAAAATCCAGCTGTTGCAGTACGTCGAGGCAATGACCGCCGAGTTGAACCCGATAAAGAATTCGGATAAATCCCTCAGCTTACCCCAGATCGGCATACCTTCCCAGTACAACCGGAACTTCTCGCCATCGACGGCACCGACACCATTCGCAATCCGTTCTTCCAGCTCCTTCAAAAGCAGCTCGTAGTAATCGACAGCCGCCTGAGAGCCCCTCATGACAACGGCAGGACCCATATGAATGGTTGCGTCGAAAAAGCTGAAGGGCGCCGGGACGGCCATGTTTGTCTCCAGGACTTTCCTCCACAGCTCGGTGCACCTCTTGGACAGGGTCATCACATCCCGAAACTTGTCGATGTCAAACTTATTTCCGGAAATCTTTTCCAGAGGTGGGATCAAATTCTTAATCTGCTGAACAATGCCCTCCAGAACATCATCGGTGATTTCGCCGATATTGCGGTACGTGGAGATCCCCATTATCGGAACCTGCAGCTCTCTGGAATACCAGGATAACCAGTCCTGGACATCGCGGCATTGATTGGTGTTGAAAACCAGCACATCGGGCCTGGGAACTCCTTCGATTCCCTCGTATGCCCGAGAAAGAGGTGTCTCTTTCTTGATGAAGGCACCTATATCGCTTGTCAGATAGGAACAGATATCCGGCGAATAACCGATGGCGTTGGCCACCGGAATATAGTTATTGGCCAGCCGCGTGGCCCCCAGCATGGCCGCGTGGTTCTCCGGGTAATAAACCTTGAATCCCAGGCTCAACAGCAATTCTGCCGGGC
>CP070766.1:374357-383020 GCA_020345705.1 Candidatus Zixiibacteriota bacterium
GGAGACCGGGGCCGAACTGAAGTACATCCCGATTGATGACAACGGCTACCTCAATCTGAAAGACATTACTGACATAATCAATCAGAAAACGAGGCTGGTAGCGCTTACGCACTTGTAGAACGTCCTGGGGTCGATAAATCCGGTTGAAGAAATAATAGAACTGGCGCACAGGCGCGGAGCGGTGGCACTAATCGACGGTGCTCAGAGCGTCCCTCACATGGCAGTCGATGCCCGAGGGATGAACACCGACTTTCTGGCATTCTCCGCCCACAAGATGCTTGGCCCGACGGGAATCGGTGTCCTTTACGGCAAGCAGGCCTTTCTTGAAGATATGGAACCGGTTATGTACGGCGGCGAGATGATTAGCGAAGTCGGCTTTGATTCTGTCAGCTGGGCCGATCTACCGTGGAAATTCGAGGCCGGCACCCCGAACATCGCGGGCGCCGCGGGCTTTGCCCCGGCACTTGATTATCTGAACAATATCGGTATGGATCAAATTCGCGCTCACGAGTTTGAATTAACTTCTTACGCGCTGGAAAGACTGGCCGAGCTTGATCACATTAAGGTTTTCGGTCCCGACAATCCTGATCATCGCGGCGGGACGATTTCTTTTGTCGATGCTGACATACATCCTCATGATCTTGCTCAGTTCCTTGATTCGAAAGGCATCGCCGTCAGGGCAGGACATCACTGCGCTCAGCCGCTCATGGGACTGCTCGGTGTCGGCTCAACCGCTCGGGCCAGCTTTTACATATACAACCACAAAACCGACGTCGATGACCTCATCACGGCCCTGATAGAGGCTAGGAGGTATTTCCTCAGTGTCTGACGAACTCACCGATCTATACCGCGATATTCTGATGGAGCACTACCGCTTCCCCCGCGGTCACAAGCATGTTGACAATCCCGATATCGCCAGTGAGGGCCATAACCCGGTTTGCGGCGACGATATCGAGATTAAGCTCAAAATAGACGGCAGGCAGGTCAGCGATATCTCGGTAAATTGCGTCGGTTGCGCCGTTTCCGTTGCTTCCGGTTCCATGCTTGCCGAAATCATCGAAGGCAAAAGCCTGGAAGAGGTCAAAAAAATCGCTACCACCGTGAAAGCATTATTAACCGGCGGGGAATTTGCCAACGATGTCGACCTCGGAGACCTGGAAGCTCTGAAAGGCGTCAAGAATTTCCCGGTCAGGATAAAGTGTGCCCTGCTTTCATGGATAACGCTGGTTGATGCCATTGAAGCCCGGGAGGCCGGGCGCTCAGTCAACGTGTCAACAACGGAGTAGAAGATGAAATCGACCAAAGAAATTATCCTTGAGCACATCTCGCCCATCGAAGATCCGGAGATTCGTATTGGCCTTGTCGATCTCGGCTTGATCTATGATGTAGACGTACAGGATGACGGAACAGTCAAAATAGCGATGACGTTAACCTCACCGATGTGCCCGATCGGCCCGGAACTCGCAGATCAAATAAAAACGGCGGCCGAGGAACTTGACGGCGTTAAAAATGTTACAGTCGATATCGTCTGGGACCCGCCGTGGGACCCGTACGAGATGGCTTCGGACGCGGCCAAAGATGAGTTGGGTATCTGGTAGATACAGAGCACAACGCGGAACTACAGGCAGATCCTTTCCTTAGGCTTACCTCCCTCCTGAGCCGACGGGAAGTCTGCCTGTTTTGTTTTGCTTTTTGGGAATTTTAGGGTAAAGACCTAACCGACGATGTTGCGTCCACCGTCCACGACTATGAACTGCCCGCAAATCATGCCGGCCTGGTCTGAGGCCAGAAAGGCCACGGCATTGGCAACGTCTACGGGTTCGACGATCCGCCCAGCCGGTGTGTGATGTCGAGCGTGAGCGATTACTTCATCGGCCCCCGGAATTGATCTCGACGACTTCGTATCGGCAAGTCCCGCTAAAATGCCGTTGACAATAATGCCTTTGGGGGCCAGCTCAAAGGCTAGACCGCGCGTAACGGATTCCAGGGCCGCTTTGGCGGGTCCGACGACACCATAGCCCGGTATTACCTTCTGGCCGCCGTCACTGGTGATGCTTATAATGCGCCCCTGCCCTTCCCGCATCAAAGGTGCCGCCCGCCTGGCTATATCAAGAAGCGACCTGGCCGAGGCCGCCAGTGTGACGTCCCAGTGTTTTGAACTTGCGTCCATCAGCTTACCCGGAATACCAAAGGCGGCGTTGGCGACCACAATATCCAATCGCCCGAACTTCGAGGCGATCATCTCAAACATTTTGTCGAGCGCCTCCTCCCTGCCGATATCAGCCCGGAAGCTGACCGCTTCACCGCCGAAGGTTTCAATCTCCTTGGCAACGGCCTGCGCATCAGAAAGACTCCGGCGATAGTTGACAATGATCTTCGCGCCTTCCCGCGCAAGCCTTATGGCAATCGCCCGGCCAAAACCCCTCGCCGCCCCGGTCACCAGGGCAACCCTTCCCTGCAATTCGGGATAAATTCCTGAATTATTCATCTGCAACAATCAATATTACGTTGTTACCTGCGCTCTCTGCAAAAATGGGCACAGGCCTTTAAATTCTGCCTGCACACCGATCCAGTTATTAAAGCGATTCTTTTTTGACTTTACAGGTCGAAATCCCAAATGGGATATACAATCCGCAGAAACCTGTAAAGGCGGTCAGGATGGGTATCAAGCCGATCAATCCCCACCAGCTTCCGAAAGAGTAACCGACAGCAAGAATGACCAACCCAGCGAGAAATCTTATAATCCTATCAAAGCTTCCAACATTAGCCTTCATATTATCTACCCCATTGTAATAGGTTTATCGTAGAAGTTTACTGCTTAAGAACAACAGGGGCCCGGATTGGTTCCCGCGATTGCTATCCCAGCGCGACGTCCAGAGTCATCATCACGGCAAATCCGATTATCGCCCCCGCCGTGGCGGCATGGGAATGCCCCCCGGTCTGAGATTCGGGAACCAGCTCTTCGACCACGACGAAAATCATAGCCCCCGCGGCAAAGGCCAGGGCGTAAGGCAGAATCGGCTGGGCGGCAATGACCAATGCCGCGCCAAGGACTCCTGCCATCGGCTCGACCACGCCCGAAAGCTGGCCATACCAGAAGCTTTTCAGCCGTGATACTCTCTCTCTTCTGAGAGGCATAGAAACCGCCAGACCTTCCGGGAAATTTTGAATCCCGATGCCCACCGCCAGGGCCACCGCGCCCGCCAGAGAGGCCGCCGGGAATCCGGCTGCGACGGCGCCGAAAGCGACACCAACCGCCAGGCCTTCCGGGAAATTGTGAAGAGTTATTGCAAGCACCAGCAGTGTTGTCCTCCGCCAGGTCGTGCGGAGACCTTCCTTTTCTTCGCCCTCAGCTTCGGGGCCCAGGCCGACATGAAGATGCGGCAGGATTCTGTCGACCAGACGAAGAAAAAGAGCACCCAGAAGAAATCCCACCACCGCCGGCACCCACGCCGGGATGGCTTTCCCCTCGGACATTTCTATCGCCGGGGCCAGCAGCGACCAGAAGCTGGCCGCAATCATCACGCCCGCAGCGAAGCCGAGCATACCATCGAGGGTCTTTCTTTTCAGGTCCCTGGAAAAGAAGACTCCCGCCGCTCCCGAAGCCGTCATGAACCAGGTGAACAGCGTCGCCAGCAGTGCCTGTATGACAGGATGCAGTTCTTTAAACCAGTCTATGATACTCATAGTTTTTTCCCTCCAGTCTCATCCATTAGCCGGAATTTGATAATCTATACCACTGAAAGCATTTCCTTTATGAATTCTCCTGTCGCACGAGTATAGTATTTAAGCATAGTATTATCAATCAGAAAAAAAGATGAGATACAAAGGTCCGGTCGTCCGGCGGAACAGCTTGACCCTGAGAACTGTTCAGGTATATTAAGCCAATATTGTCCGGGACCTGCCGCAAAGACGATATGAAAAATGTGCAGCCGAGCAAATAAAAAAATTTTCAGAATCGATCTTGGCACCACGAAGTACAAGGCCACCTGGGACCTTCAAAAACGGCTGGCCGAGCTTCGCTCACGGGGCAAAATACCGGATTGCGTAATTTTGTCGGAACACTATCCGGTAATCACCCTGGGGCGCGGCGCATCCGCGGACAATCTGCTCGTCTCTCGTGCTTACCTGAAAGAAAATGGAATCGACCTGCTCGAGGTCGAGCGAGGTGGCGACATTACGTTTCACGGCCCGGGACAGGCCGTTCTTTATCCGATCATTGACCTTCGTAATCGCAATTGCGACGTGCACCAGTACCTGCGGGACCTTGAGCGGCTTGTCATCAAAACTCTCGATGAGCTTGACCTCAGGGCCGGGACAAAAGAAGGCTTAACCGGCATCTGGGTAAATGACCACAAGGTCGGCGCCATCGGCGTGGCCGTGTCAAAATGGATTACATATCACGGCCTGGCTCTCAATGTGACGACCAATCTTGATTACTTCAAGCTCATCAATCCCTGCGGCATTACCGGATTCCCTGTTGGCTCGGTTTCCGGATTGCTGGGGCAGGATGTCGATGTCGTCGACGTGAGCAATCTCCTCGCCGAGAATTTCGCACAGATGTTTTACTATGAGATAGAGACACAGGAAAACATATACGACCTTTTGAACGAGCATTCGTCGGTCTGAACGATTTATTCCCGGAGGTAACACCATGCACATCACCCACCCCGAACTGGAAAAATATATTCTCAACGCGATGCCGGAGCGAGACGACGTCCTCAAAGAAATGGAAGAACTCGCCCGCCAAAAGGGCTTTCCGATCATCGGTCCGATGTGCGGCACATTCCTGCGCCAGCTGGCCCTGATCACCGGGGCGAGAAATATCTTCGAAATGGGTTCGGGCTTCGGCTACTCCGCTTACTGGTTTGCAGGCGGCTTGAAAGACGCGGGCAAAATCATCTGCACCGACGGATCCGAAAAGAACAAGAACAGGGCCATGCAGTATCTCAAGAGGGGCGGTTTTGACGGTATGGTGGAATTCTACGTCGGCTATGCCCAGGAGATAATAAAGCAATTTGACGGGCCGTTCGACATCATTCTCAACGACGTTGATAAAGAGCAATACCCTGAAGTCTTTGACCTGGCCGTTTCCCGGCTGAAAAAGGGCGGCATCTTTATAACCGATAACGTCCTCTGGGGCGGTGACATTCTTGATGAAAATCCTGATGAGCAAAGCCGTGGGATTCTGGAGTTCAACCGGAAGCTGTTCTCGTCAGGGGACATTCTTTCGTCAATAATCCCAATAAGAGACGGTCTGGGTATGGCCGTCAAACTGTGAGCCGCCTTTTCGCCGCCGCTCAGCGTTAGTTCTCATAAGCTTCTCAGCATAATCCCTGCGCCGATACGGCCGGATTTCTTGCCGTGATGACGATATGAAAAAAACAAGTCGGGATAGCAGTGAGTGCATTTGTCGGCAATTTCGATATTCTTTTCGGAAACGCCCGTCTCGATAAGCTGTCTTCTGTTCGCCTCCCGGAGATCGAAATACCCTTTGCCGTCGGAAGACACTTCACTGATAAGACCTTCCCCCAGATTTTTCTCGACCTCTTCGATAACTTCCGGCCCGACCTCATAACAGCATGGTCCGATCGAGGGGCCGATACCAGCTATAATGTTCTCCGGCAAGCAGCCGAGTTTTTCCTTGAAACTGTTAATGAGATTAGCCGTGACTGCCTTGACTGTTCCTCTCCACCCGGCATGGGCGATGCCGATGACTTTCTCTTCAGGATCAAAACAGAGAACCGGGGCGCAATCGGCCGTCAGGTTCATCAGGCAAATGTTCGGGACGTTCGTGATCATGGCGTCGGCCGCTTCTTTCGGGATTCTCTGATGGGATGCATCCGACTCTATCGATTGCTTTGTGATAATCCGCACTCTGTCGCCGTGCGCCTGCCAGCTCGTAAGAATACTGTCAGCCGTGAAACCCAGGACTGACGCGAGAAGCTCTCTGTTTTGAATTACCCGGAGCGGATTATCACCAGAACTGAGCGCAAGGTTGAACGAATCGTACGGTGCGGCGCTGTACCCCCCCTTTCGCGTCGATACAAAATGTACGATGTTGCCAAACTCCGACAGGTTCTCAAAATGCCAGAGCTTGACCGATTTTTCATATTCCTTAAACATCTAGACCCAGTATATCTTTATCATGCGATACGAATCTACAACAAAAAGAATGGGGTTCAAATTGAACCCCATTTTATTTTCGAATTGGTCGCTCTATCTCAGTTCACGATATGTATCGCCCGTTTGTTGACGTTCAAAGCGGCCTCCATCAACGCTTCCGAAAGTGTCGGGTGCACCGCCATGATATGACCGAGGTCTTCGGCCGTGCTATCCGTTTCCATCAGGGCCGTTCCGGCAAAAATGATGTCGCCCGAATGCGGGCCGAATATGTGAATCCCCAGGATTTCGTCGGTCTCGGCATCAGAGATGACCTTGGTGAAGCCTTCGGTCGCGAGAGTCGCGATGCCTTTGCCGACCGCCCGATAGGGAAACCTGCCGACTTTTATTTTACGCCCGGATTCGGTTGCCTCTTTTTCGGTCATCCCGATACCGGCCGCTTCCGGGTCGGTGAAAACAGCGTATGGCACCGCCTTCCAGTCGGCGCCCGTCGAGTCGCCGGCGATGGCTTCGACGGCGGCAATTCCTTCGTGAGATGCTTTGTGCGCCAGAAGCATGCCCCCGGCAACGTCACCGATGGCATAAATATGGCCGATATTGGAGCGCATCCATTTGTCAACCACGACAAAGCCTCGGCCGTCGAGCTCAACGCCGGCTTTCTCGAGGTTGAGGTCTCGAGTATTCGGTTTCATGCCGGCTGCGACCAGCACCACATCGAACGTCATGTTCTTGTTGCCCTGCGGCGTTTCGATTACGACGTCAATTTGCTTGCCGCTTTTTTTCGACGAGACCACTTTCGACGATAGGAATATTTCCATCCCCTGCTTCTTGAGCGCCTTTTCGGAAGCGGCGGATATGTCCGCATCAAGCATCGGCAGGGCGGCCTCAAGCAGTTCGACGACCGTCACTTTGGCGCCCAGGGTATTGTAAACGGTCGCCATCTCGAGGCCGATTGGCCCGGCGCCGACGACAAGCATGGTTTCCGGCACCTGAGGAATATCAATCGCCTCCCGGGCTCCGATAATGCTCTGCCCGTCGTGTCTCAGCATCGGCAATTCAATCGGTGTCGTGCCGGTGGCGATGATAAAATTCTCCGACTCAATGGCCGCTTTGCTATCATCTTTTCTAACCTCAATCTCGCCGTTGGACACGAAGGCCGCCTCGCCTTCGTAAATATCGACTTTGGCCTTCTCTAGCAGAAACCTGACACCGCTGGTCAGTCTCTTGACCGTATCATTCTTGTGTTTTCTGAGTTTTTCAAGGTCGATCTGAACGTTTTCCGCCGTCAGACCGATCCGCTTTGATGCTTCCAGCGTCCGTTTCAATTCGGTTACGTAAAGCAACGTCTTTGACGGAATGCAGCCCCAGTTAAGGCAAACACCGCCCAGATACTCTTTCTCGACGATGGCGGTCTTCAGACCCAGCTGCGACGCTCTTATCGCCGCGACATAACCCCCCGGCCCCGCACCGATGACGACTACTTTGTATTTCTCAGCCATTACATTACCTCTGTAAAGTTATATGACACTTACCAGCCATCCCAGTGGATTTTCAAGATGCTCGATCATCCTTCTTAAGAATTGAACGGCATATGCTCCATCGACAACTCGATGGTCAAAAGACATGCCGAAATTCATAATCGGGCGTATGACAATCTCGCCGTCTTTCACTACCGGCTTATCGACAAGTTTATGGACACCCAGAATAGCCACCTGAGGGGCGGCGATAATCGGCGTCGAAGCCAACGCACCCATCCCACCCGCGTTCGTTATCGAGATCGTACCGCCGGTGATCTCGTCCATCGTTAACGTGTCGGCGTTTGCCTTCTCCGCCAGGTCGCGCATATCCTTTGCGATCTGAAGAACCGACTTTTGCTCACAGTGCTTGATAACCGGGACGATAAGCGAGTTCTCTCTGGCGACGGCCATGCCGATGTTGAAGTATTTCTTGACGTGCAGATTATCATCCTCGAGCGTCGCGTTGATCCACGGAAAATCGTTGGCCGCAAAAACAATCGCCTTGGCAATGAAGGGAAGGTAGGTTATTCTGATGCCGTGTTCCTGCTCAATCCTGTCAACGTTCTGTCTGCGCCAGGCTCTCAGTTCACTAAGGTCGGCTTCGTCGAACGTGGTGACGTGTGGAATCGTGAAGGCCGATTTGACCATGTGCTCCGAGATGACTTTTCTAACACCGGTAATCGGTATGACTTCTTCGATTTCCTGATCCGGCCAGACAAAGTCAGGTTTTTTCACGTCGGCGGTGTGGCGCATGTTGATATAGTTGATAACGTCCTCTTTCGAGACTCGCCCCCCCTTGCCGGTTCCTTTTATGAGTCGCAGGTCAATGAAATGCTCCCGCGCCAGCCGTCGCACCACGGGCGACGACTTGACCGCCTTGATTCCGCCTTCGATAGCTTCCTTGTCTGCGTGGATTCCCATCTTCTCGTGATGCTCGACGGTGCCGACAAACTCTCGGGGCGCTTCGGCCACCTCCTGCTCCTGGGGAATTCTCTCTTCCCCCGTTTCGGGCCTGGTTTGAAA
>CP070766.1:383120-386077 GCA_020345705.1 Candidatus Zixiibacteriota bacterium
CAAAACGAAATTCCATTGCACGGAGCCGGAGATGGCATCCTTCATTATCAGGCTGGCATTCATTACCGGTATCAGCGCCATCGTGTAATCCATCTCTATTCCCGGCAGGAAGGACACAAAGGCGGGCAGGATTATTACCATGTTCATGGCCGTGACATAGCTCTGGGCTTCCTTGAACGATCGGGCAAAAATGGAGACCGAGAGAAGAACCCCCGCGAAAATACCCGCCATGGGAAGAATCGTCAACAATACCAGGGCGATCGTCTGAATATCAAATTCGATCGCCAGCATGGTGCTCAAATCCTCTAGCATCTGCCCGACCATGTAGTTCAACGAATAGACCAGACTCCCCATCGCCAGCAGAGCCGCCACCACGCCGGTGAGCAGAATAACCAGATACTTTCCGACGACAAACTCGCCCCTTGTCGCCGGAGAAACCAGAAGAGTCTCCAGCGTGCCGCGCTCCTTTTCGCCCGCGGCCAGGTCGATGGCGGGGTACATAGCGCCCATGAAACACATAATGATAATTATATAGGGCAGAAACATTCCGAATTTCTCGCCGACCACTTTTTCGGGAGGAGCGACGCTGTTACTGCTTATTTCAAACGGCGTCAGAACGTCCGAGGAGATTTCGCGTTTTTCCATCCGCCCCTGCACGACACTTTCTTTGTACTCGTTCAGAACGTTTTTCACCTTGTCGAGGGCGAATTCCGATTTCAGTTCCGATTCATCGTAGTAAATCCTTAGTTCCGACGGATTTTCGCTTTCAAGATTGCCCGTGAAATCCTCATCGACAAATATGATAATTTCGATATTGCCTTCCTTCAATTCATCGACAAGCGTCTTCCCCTCGAAGTCTTCTTTTGGCAGAACGTCGAGTGCATCGGCATCGGCAAATGCCTGTCGCAGGCTATCAGGAAGGTACGCCGGCTCTTCGATAACGACTCTCGAGACCTCTTTCTGGACTTTGGTTATCTGGCTGGCCATGAGTGAGGACACCAACGTTATCAAAAGCGGAATCGCCACGATCGGCACCAGCAGCATGAATATCAACGTCCGCCGGTCGCGGAGGGTATCCTTCAGTTCTTTTCTGAAAATGGTCGTAATATTTCTTGCTTGCACGGTCACTCTCCTACGATTTTCATAAAGGCATCCTCAAGGTTGCCGGCGCCGGTTTTTTGTAGAATCTCGTTGACAGAGCCTCCGGTGTACAGCTTACCCTTATGCAGTATGCCGACCTTGTCGCACAGCCGCATTGCCTCGCTCATAATGTGCGTGGAAAATATAACGGTCTTGCCTTCGTCGGCGCACTGCCTGATAAACTGCACGATCGTCCGCGAGCTCATGACGTCGAGGCCGGTCGTCGGTTCGTCGAATACCATCGCCGGCGGATCATGCACCACCGAGCGGGCGATGGAGACTTTCTGCTTCATACCGCTGGAGAGCTTGTCGTTGCGGGAGCCGGCAAAATCGTGCATCTCCAGCATGTCAAAAAGCTTTGTCATGCGCTCGGAAATACGGCTCCCCGACATCCCGTACAGCTTACCGAAGTAGGTGATCATCTCTTTGGGTGACAGCCTGGCGTACAACCCGGTGTTACCGGACAGAAAGCCTATCTGCGATCGCACCCTCTGCGGCTCTTTAACGACGTCCAGGCCGTTTACGCTCGCAGTGCCGGAGGTCGGCCTGAGAGCGGTCGAAAGCATGCGAAGGGTGGTCGTCTTTCCGGCGCCGTTCGGCCCCAGAAGGCCGTACACTTCGCCCGGTTGGCAGGTGAACGACACTCCATCGGCCGCCCGCACCTCACCCCGCTTCCTGTCTCGAAATACTTTGGTCAATCCATCGGCTATAATCATGTCACTCGCCTATTAAATTCAGGACCCCGATTGGCCTCAAATAAACGACATTATTTCAACAGGCGCAATACTTTTCCCGCCGGCAGCATCGTTACGACAATATATGTAGTCATTGTGAGCAAACTGCCGACAAGCAACGAGATTGATGTCTATTATACGGAGAGACAAGAGTCTTACGGTGCCGTTACGGGCATGCCCATCAGGGGCCAGATGAAGCGGACGAATATCGCCAGGACTATCATCAGTGCAACACTGGCCGGGATGCCGGAAACGAAAAACTTCCCGCTGGTGAACAGGCGGCTTTCATAGGCGATAGCATTCGGCGCCGCCCCGACGAGCAACAGGAACGGCATCCCCGCCGTGGCCAGGCTTGCAAACAGCACCACCTCCGGAGCCACGCCCAGATACGGCGCCAGCACCAGCGCCACCGGAAGCGAGATGGCGATGGCGGCGACGTTCATGATGAGGTTGGTCATGATCAGCACGAAAAACGCCACTCCCAGGACAAACACAAACCAGCCGGTATTCTCCAGAAGTCCCAGCCACTCTATGGCCAGCCAGCTGGCCGCGCCGGTCTGCCAGAGGCAGAAACCGATACTCATGGCTCCGCCGAACAAAAGCACAATGTTCCAGGGGATTTCCTCCAGGTCTTCGATGGTGAGAATCTTGAACAAAAAGAACAGTATCGTCGCCACCAGAATAACGGCGCTTTTGTCCAGTAAATTGAAACCGGGCACAAACGAGCGCAGACTCAATGTCACGATAATTGTAAAAACGAAAATAAGAGTCAGGACTTCTTTTCGGGTTATCCGCCCCAGCTTCACATTGAGCTCCTTAACCCTGTCTTTGAGCCCGGGGATGGTTTTTCGCTCCGGTCGGAAGAGAAGCATGATCAGTCCCCATAAAATGAAAACCATCACCACGCCGACAGGAAGCATATAATATGAAAGCTCAAAGAAGGTTATCTCACGCCCGGTAATGTCGCGGAAAAAGCCGATCGCGACGGCGCCCCGCGCCGCCCCGAGCAGGGTGATAATACTGCCGGCCCCGGCCACAAAAGCCATACCTATGAAAAGCCCTCTCCCGAAACGGGTTGGCGTG
>CP070766.1:386177-393271 GCA_020345705.1 Candidatus Zixiibacteriota bacterium
CGGACTCGAATATCTTCCGGGATCGATCCTCACCCAGCCCCCGGATAGCAATGAGTTCGTCCAATTTTGCCAGGTGAACAGCTTCCACCGAGCCAAAAGTGGCCAGCAGCGCCCGGAAAGCCCGCGGGCCGACGTCACCGAATCGGCACAATGCCCAGATCTGTGCCGCAATAGAATATTCACCGGGCTGATTCATAATTACAAGGTACCACCCCGTTCTTTTAAAGTCAACGACATTAGGAGATGGCAGATTGGTGGCATTTTTTCATTGATGATGTAAGTCCCCGCAAAAAAAACCGAAATACGTAATAACTGTAATAATCCTGTAGAAACGGGAGAAACAGCCCCTCCGAGGGAAGAGATGACACGATTTTGCAGAATCGGCAGGTTGACAAGACTGTATAATACAATATTATACGACAAAGATTAGGGTTACTGCCTGGATTTTGACTATGTTGGCCAACAGAATATACAAGCTGCTTCTCATCCTGCTTGCCGTCGGCGCCATTGTTTTCGCATTCACGCCGAATATCGGCGCCAAGATGAAAATCACCTGCGATTACTGCAAAGAGGAAATTAAGGGCCATTATCTCGAGGCCAACGGCAAGCACTACCATGTTGCCCACTACCTGTGTGACGAGTGCGGAGAGCTTCTGGCAAATGAGAAAGTATATCTCAAAGGCGGCAAGAAATACTGCGAGAAATGCTATAACAAACTTTTCGCTCCGAAGTGCGCTTATTGCGGCAGGATTATCGAGGACAGGAGCGTTCTGTACAAAGGCATGAGCTACCACAGAGACTGCTTCGAGAATCATGTCGCACTCAAATGCACCCTCTGCGGCGAAATCATTACGGGAGAATATCTCCAGGATTTCTGGGGTAATGCATACCACTCATCTCACAAGGGTGAGTTCCCGCAGTGCGAGTCATGCGGCAGATTCATATCCGAAGAGATCACCGGGGGAGGAAGTCGGTACCCCGACGGCAGGCATATCTGCAACCTGTGCAAATCAAAGGCATTGACCGATCTCGACCGGGCCGGGGAAGTCTTTGACAAAGTCAAACTCCAACTGGCCGGCGAAAATATCAGAATCGAGGATGACGACATCAAACTCCACCTGGTTGATAAGAATCAGTTGAAGGAGATGTCTGGTGAGGATTCAGATAGTCAGAAGGGGTATACGCGATACAAGTATACCAAAATCGGCAATCATCAGGCCGCCAAACACTTTGACATTTACGTTCTCGACGCTATGCCGGAGATGAATTTCATTTCAATAGCGGCACACGAGCTGATGCACGTCTGGCAGCATGAAAATTCCCCGGCAAAAAACGATCCGGCCTTCTGTGAAGGAAGCTGCAATTATGCCTCGTTTCTGGTGCTGAAACATTATTCCGGCGAAATAGCCGAATATCTGATTGACAATCTCAATCGTGACGATGACAAAATCTACGGTGACGGCTTCCGGCGTGTAAAAAAGCTGGCTGAAGACCACGGCCTCGATTACTGGCTCCGGCACCTGAAATCTCATAAGAATTTCCCGGCCGGTTATTAGAAAATCAAAAGCTTCTCCCCTCATTTACCGATTGCATTGCGAATGCGTTTTCACTTATTTACTATTCAGGTTTTCAAGTAGCTGAAAATATCGGGAGGTTAGCAATATGGCTGAATTATTCAAAAATTGGCTGACAGATCTGGGGATGGGCGAGACCTTTGCGCTTTACCTGGGCTGGACAATCCAGGTTATAGCCGTAATCGCCGTGGCTTGCCTGTCCAATTTTATCGCCAAACGGATTTTGCTCGCCGGCGTCAGGTTCTTCGTCAAACGTTCCCGGACCAGATGGGACGACGCGCTGTACGAGCGCAAGGTCTTTGCTCGAATGTCGCACCTGGCCCCGGCTATAGTTATCTATTTCACGGCCTATCTGTTTCCGCCCATCCAGGATCTCATCCAGCGCTTTTCCATGGCCTATATGATTTTCGCCGGCATGCTCGTTATCAATGCCTTTCTTCATGCCATTGTTGACATCTATCGAACTTATGAGGTGTCACGGGAGAGGCCGATCAAAGGTTACGTCCAGATCGCCCAGATAATCATTTTCATCTTTCTCGGCATCATCATGCTGTCGACCCTGATGAACCGCTCGCCCTGGCTTTTCCTGAGCGGTTTCGGCGCCATGACGGCCGTAATCATCCTGGTCTTCAAAGATTCCATCCTCGGATTCGTGGCCAGCATTCAGCTTTCCGCCAACGACATGGTGCGCATCGGCGACTGGATTGAGATGCCCAGGTTCGGCGCCGACGGCGACGTGGTCGATGTCACCCTCCACACCGTCAAAGTGCAGAACTGGGACAAGACCATCACCACCATTCCGGCTTATGCACTTATATCCGACTCATTCAAGAACTGGCGCGGCATGGACGAATCCGGCGGGCGACGGATCAAACGCGCCCTCCATATTGACATGAGCAGCATTAAATTCTGCACCGACGAAATGCTTGACCGCTTTGGAAAATTCCAGCTGATAACCGATTACATAAAATCTCGAAGAAAAGAGATCGCCGAGTACAACCGGGCTCACAGCGTCGACAGCTCGGAACTGATCAACGGCCGCAACATGACCAACGTCGGTACTTTTCGCGCGTACATCGTTGCCTACCTTCGCAGTCATCCGAAGATTCACAACAACATGACATTTCTCATAAGGCATCTCCCACCCACCGAGCACGGTTTGCCGATCGAGATCTACGTCTTCAGCAACGATCAGGAATGGGCCAACTACGAAGCCATCCAGGCCGACATCTTCGATCACATACTGGCGGTGGTACCACTGTTTGAACTGCGCGTTTTCCAGAACCCCACCGGCAGTGATTTCAAGGCCTTAGCCAATACGGCCACGAATATGCGGCGCGGCCCCGATGCCGGCGTGAGAAACTGACTCCTCGAGTCAGTTGTATCTCTTGATTACTCCTCTATCTGCAGCGCCGCCAGGAAGGCCTCCTGGGGGATTTCGACCTGGCCGACCTGTTTGAGACGCTTCTTGCCCTCCCTCTGCCTTTCTAAAAGCTTGCGCTTGCGGGTGATATCGCCGCCGTAGCATTTGGCCGTGACGTTCTTGCGCAGAGGTTTGACCGTCGCCCGCGAGACGATCCGGCTGCCGATGGCCGCCTGGATAACGACTTCAAAAAGCTGCCGTCGAATCAACTTGCGAAGTTTCTCGGTCAGGTTGACGCCGTACTTGTACGCCTTCTGCCGATGGATGATGACCGACAGGGCATCGACCGGCTCGCCGTTTATCAGAATATCAAGCCGGACCAAATCGGACCTCTCATAATAGGGCAGCCCGTAATCAAGCGAGGCGTACCCCCTTGAGATTGACTTCAGTTTATCGTAGAAGTCAAAGATGATCTCCGACAGCGGGAGAGAATAACTCAGCATCGCCCGCGATTGTGTCGGATACTCGGTGTTTTTATACAGGCCGCGGCGGTCGGTGCAGAGACGCATTATCGCGCCCAATGACTCCGGGGGCGTAATGATCTGTGCTTCAACAAACGGCTCTTCAATACGATCGATTTTCCCGGCGTCCGGAAGCTCTGAAGGCGAGTCGATCACCAGTTTGCTGCCGTCATTTCGATAGACGTTGTACTCAACGTTCGGCACCGTGTTGATTATTGTCTGATCGTACTCCCGCAAAAGCCGCTCGGTGACGATGTCCATGTGAAGCATCCCCAGAAAACCGCACCGAAACCCGAAACCCAGGGCGGTTGAGGTCTCCGGTGTGAACGACAGCGAGGCATCGTTGAGCTTGAGCTTTTCAAGCGCTTCGCGAAGCTCGGTATAATCTTCGGCAGCAGCCGGGTACAATCCCGAAAAAACCATCGGCTTGACCTTGACAAAACCGGGAAGTGGCGAATCCGTTCCGCGTCTGGCCAGCGTAATGGTATCGCCGATTCTCGTATCGGCAACGTCCTTGATGCCGGCATAAAGGTAGCCCACCTCGCCGGCCGACAGACTTCGAAGAGGGACATTCGTCAGCCTCCGGCAGCCGACTTCATCAACCTCGAATTCCTTGCCGTGAGAAAAGAACTTGATTACACCGCCGCGGGAGACGGTGCCGTCAACCACCTTAAGATACACGGCTGCGCCGCGATAGGAATCGTACACCGAATCAAACACCAGCGCCTTGAGCGGCCCGGCCGAATCACCGGACGGCGGCGGAATCCTTTTGACGATGGCCTCGAAAAGCTCATCTACTCCCTGTCCGGTCTTGGCCGAGCAATTTATAATCTCTTCCCTACTGCATCCGGTCAGGTCAATAATCTGCTTCGCTACTTCGTCCGGCCGCGCCGCCGGGAGGTCAATCTTATTTATTACCGGTATAATCTCAAGACGATTATCCAGCGCCAGGATCAGATTGGAGACCGTCTGCGCCTCCACCCCCTGGGCGGCATCGACCACAAGCAACACCCCCTCGCAGGCCGACAGTGACCGGCTGACCTCATAAGTGAAATCGACGTGCCCGGGTGTGTCGATCAGGTTGAACTGATATATGTTTCCGTCGACCGCCTTGTACGCCAAACGGATGGCGTGGGCCTTGATGGTTATGCCTCTCTCGCGCTCAAGCTCCATATCATCAAGTACCTGAGCACGCATCTGCCGCTCTGTCAGAGTGCGGGTTGACTCCAGCAAGCGATCGGCTAGGGTCGATTTCCCGTGATCTATATGGGCAATAATCGAAAAATTTCGTATCAGCCTTATTTCATTCATAGTACTCATCCGACGGATGCAGAAAATACGCTCAAGGCCGCCCCTTGTCAAATGTTCGACGATCTATTCGCTAGGTTTATTGCTTGACTTTAACATCGGCAAAACTATATTCCCGTCGAGTGAAAGAAAGCCCATTATGCCGCAGATAAACAAACTAAAGAGGGAGCTCTACGAAAAATCCACGCCCGCCCTGGGCCGGGCCTGCCTGAAGCTTGGCCTGACGCCTAATATTTTGACTGCCACAGCCTTGGTGTGCGCTATCATCTCCGGAATATGCTTCTGGAAAGGTCTTATTTGGTGGGGTGTCGTCTGGATGCTGTTGACGTCGTTTGCCGATATGCTCGACGGCTCGACGGCGCGGGCCGGAAACATCGGCACCGTTTTTGGCGGGATCTTAGACCACGTCTCCGACCGCTACGGCGAATTCTTCATCCTGACCGGCATTACCCTTTCGCAAATGGTGCACCCCGGCTGGGGCCTTTTCGCTCTCTTTGGGATGATTATCGCCAGCTATACCAGAGCGGCGGCAGAATCTATCGGCCGAATCCGCAACTGCGCCGTCGGAATCATGGGCCGCCTGGAAAAATTCACGATTATTATCATCGGTGCGATTCTGGAATACTACTACCCTGATTCCCGCTGGCTTGAAGTCGCCCTTATTATCGTCGGTGTTACATCATACATAACTTCCATCCAGAGGCTTCTGTACGCCAGGAAAGTCCTGAAGGATAAGCAATCGGTATAACGCCTTTATGATTACTGCAATCGGCAATCCCGTCTATGACTATATCAAGACCCTCAAAATCGAAACTGACGGCCGTGTTCTCTCCGGTTGCAGCACCAACGCCGCCCTGGCTCTGGGCAAACTGGGCGAGAAGGTTCGTATGATCGGCGCCATCGGCGACGACTTCAAAACCCATTTCACTGGCAAGCTAAGCGATCTGAAAATTGAGCCCGTCATTATCGACTCCGATGAGTCAGGTGGGTTCTCCCTGATTTATTACGATGAATTCGGCAACCGGACTCTTGACCTTCTCGCCCGTGCGCGTGACATCGGTGCCATCAATCCCGAGCATTACAAAGATTCCGAAGCGGTTCTGATCGGACCGATACTGGGCGAAGTCTCATTCAAAAACATAGCCGACATCAGGGCCAACTTCACCGGTTTCTTCTTCTGCGATCCACAGGGTTTGCTTCGCCGCGCCGACATGAACGGATGCATTTATCATGAAAAAGTAACCGGAATAGAAAAAATCCTCGGCGAATTCACGGTCGTCAAACCGAATGAATTGGAGGGAAAAGTCCTGACGGGCGTTGACTGCCGTAAGGACCCTTACAAGGCCGCCGAAATAATCAAAAGCTGGGGACCACAGCTAGTCATTGTCACCCTGGCCGAGCTGGGTTCCGTTATTTACGACGGCACCCGATTCATCGACATCCCGCCCTACAAAATCGACCTCGTTGATTCCACCGGCGCCGGCGATACATATATGGCCGGCTTCACATATGAATATCTCAGAACCGGGGACCTGAGAAAAGCCGGATGCTTTGCCTCGTGCGTTTCTTCGATTATGATTGAGCAGATCGGCCCGGACTTTATTCTGACCGAATCCGAAGTTCGCCGACGCCAGGCCACTCTTCTCAAGCAGACAGATTTTACCGTCCGTGTGAAACGGTAAAACCGTCAGTCATCCCTTCAGTCCGTCAAAAAGAAGCGACAGCGCCGAGTCAAGCCTGGCAACCATCTGATCTTTCTTCTCGGCCTTTGCAGCACCCATAAAAACGGCCTCGGTCAATCCCTCCAGGATGTACAGAATGATTTCCGCAATCCTTTCCGGCTCGACGTCCTGCCTGATCTCGCCCGTCCGGGCTCCGCGGGCGAGTATTGTTTTCACGTGCTCCATCAGAAGCCGCGAAATCCGCCGATTGAATTCCTTTGTCAACTCGCGGCTGTTCTCATGGCGCATTTTCACGTAGAATCGATAATACCTCGCCTCTCCGGCCCAGAAATCAAGCTGCGACAGAAGAAAGCTCCTGATTCTCTCTCTTGCCCTGACGGCCCGCTCCCGGGCAAAATATTCACTCACGCGGCTTTCATAATCGTCCAGAAAAATTTCATAGACAAATCTCAGCAGGTTTTCCTTATTGTCAAAATACTGAAACAGCGATCCCTTAGAGACTTCGGCCAGCTGCGCTATAACGTCAAACGAAACCCGGTCAAAAACATTGCTCGAAAAGGTCTCAAGGCCCGCCCGGTAAACTCTCTCCTTCTTGTCCGGGTCAAGCTTTCTGAAGGTCGAGGTCACCGCGCCCGCTTTTTCCAGC
>CP070766.1:393371-396008 GCA_020345705.1 Candidatus Zixiibacteriota bacterium
GCATAGTGTCGTCTGGGACGGCACTGACGATGCCGGGCAGACCGTCGCGACCGGGATTTACCTCTACCAGATCCGCACCGGCGAATTCGAAAGCTCTGAGAAGATGATGCTGCTGAAGTAGCGGCATCGCTGATTTCATAGATCAGGGGGCGGTGCCCGGTGCGCCGCCCCTTTTTTTTATTTTTTGCGACTTTCTGCTGAGTTCTAATCTTGTGAAAGACAGGACAAGCTGGGTTTCTCGAGGACCCTTTTGCCTTTTCGGGACGGTTTTGTTATATTGGGCGAAAATTGAACCGGAAATAGAAAGAGGATGAAAATGTCGAACACCGCCGAAAAGGCCTATGAAGAGCTGATAAGCCGCTGGAAGGAAGCGGAGCTGATCGGCAGCTGTGCCGCGATCCTTCACTGGGACGAACAGACCTATATGCCCCGTGGCGGGGCGCAGTTCCGCGCCGAGCAGATCGCCTACCTGGCCGGGCTGGCGCACAAGAAGTCAATCGACCCGAAAATCGGCGAGCTTCTTGGGGTGGTGGAAAAATCCGACCTGACCAAGGATGAATTCTCCGACAGCGGCGCCAATATTCGCGAGATTCGCCACGAATATGACAAATCGGTCAAAATTCCCCAAAAACTGGTCGAAGAAATCTCGCGGACGACCACGATCGCCCAAGGCATCTGGGCTGAAGCCAGAAAGGAATCGAATTTCGGCAAGTTTCTGCCGCATCTGGAGAAGATTATCAAGCTGGAACTTGAAGTGGCTGACTGCCTGGGTTACGAAAAAGAAGCTTACGATGCCCTTCTGGATAATTATGAGCCCGGTTCGACGACGGAGACCGTCATTAAGACCTTTGAGGGTTTCCGCAAAGAGCTCGTCGAGCTTGTTGGGGCCATCGCCGATTCCGGTGTCAAGCCCGACATTTCGATTCTTCAACGCGACTATCCGATTGACCGCCAGAAGCTGTTCTCGCAGGAGGCGGCCATTGCCATCGGCTATGATTTTCATTGCGGGCGTCTTGATATCGCCGCTCACCCATTCACGACTGGCCTCGGACCAAGCGATACACGGATAACCACTCGTTATAACGCCAATGATATCGGGCAGGCCTTTTTCGGGACCCTTCACGAAGGCGGGCATGGCATTTATGATCAGGGTTTGGATCCCGAGCATTACGGCACCCCGCGCGGCAATTCCGTTTCCCTGGGCATTCATGAGTCGCAGTCACGGATGTGGGAGAATCATGTCGGGCGCGGCAAGCCGTTCTGGAAACATTTTTTCCCTCGTGCACAGCAGATGTACCCGGAGGCACTGAGCAATGTCAAGTTTGATGATTTCTACTTCGCCATTAATGACGTCCGTCCGTCGTATATCCGGATTGAGGCCGACGAGGTCACCTATAATCTGCACATTCTCCTTCGCTTTGAGATGGAGCACGCCTTCCTGAAAGGTGACCTTGTGGCCCGAGACATTCCCGGCGCATGGAACGACAAGTTCAAGAATTACTTCGGGATAACGCCCTCCAGTGACGCCCAGGGGTGCCTTCAGGACGTCCACTGGTCGGCCGGTTTGATCGGTTATTTCCCAACCTATACGCTGGGCAATCTTTACGGAGCTCAATTCTTCGAGAAAGCCCAGGATGATATCAAATATCTCGACGACCAATTTGCAGCCGGGAATTTCTCCGAGCTGAAAAAGTGGCTCCATGACAACATTCATACTCACGGCAAACGATATCGTGCCGGCAAACTTGTCGAAGTCGTCACCGGCAAGCCGCTTGATCACAAGTACGCCATGGATTACCTGAGAGCCAAATACACTGAGCTGTACAAGCTGTAGGCACACGGCAGTCTTACTGAAGTATCAAAAGCTCCCTGTGAGGGGGGCTTTTTTTTGTCCGGTAGATATCACTGATTTTCGTGGGAGGCTTTGCCCATTGGCAAGTTCCGATGGATTTGTGAATAAAATTCAGATATACTGGTATATCTATCCAGAGAGCAAATCAAGCTGATTTGGTGACCTGAAAATTTTGTTAAAAACCGAAGGGAGGACGCCGTGACCGAGAGAAAACCGGATGATTACAAAACCAGATTACTATTTGTAAGAAAGACAGCGCCGCTTGGATTGGCGCTTGTTTTGATTTGGCTTCTGATGGGATTAACGTCCGCCTTTGCCTCTGATACGACCGAGGTTAAACCAATGGCGCTGCCTTTAAACGTCCTCGAGGATGAGGGCAGTTTTACCTTTTATGTCAACGAGGAAGTTCTTGTGCAGGGGCAATTCGTGTGGCAGGCCGATGGGAGCTTTGCGAGCGATTATACTCTGTCCATGGCCGGGCAGTCGGTGGCAACCTCGATGAAGATATCGGTCGATGAAAACGGTTTCTGGGATTTGATTTCGATGGAAACGGCCGTCGGGCCGGTTGAGGCCGTTCGCAAGGGCGATACGGTCGAAATCACAGCGCGCGGCGAAACCAATTCTGTCGCGCTCAGGCCGGGGACGGTACTCTTTGAGAATTTCAGCCCGGCCCTGATGAGCCAGGCCGTTCTGGCTTACAACCGGGAGCAGGGAGGTAAACAGACTTTCCCGCTGTTCATTGTCCCGGCGGTTGTGATGGACGGTTCTCTGGAGATGCTCGAGGC
>CP070766.1:396108-399098 GCA_020345705.1 Candidatus Zixiibacteriota bacterium
AGGAGGGATAGGCAGTGGCATCGATATATCCCGAAACACAGGGACGCACCCGATTTGGAATCATCGGGACTATCATCAAGAAGCCGTACTTTCTGGTGATATTCCTGATTCTCCTGTGTCCGTTTACCTTCACCTTTGGTGATGATAATGCGGTCCTGACGATTATGAATCTGACCGGTTATCACCTGCACATCATCGTTAACGGCGATCCATATCTTTACATCTCTTCAGGGGCAAGTGTGACGGTTGAATCGGAAGGCCCGACCGACTTCGTCGTTAATGCCTTTTATGCTCCGGCCCAGGGCATCAAAGGAAGCGCCACCCGATCTATTCACGTGGCGCCGTACCAGGCGGCAACGTCCGGATGCGATTATTCAAGTTCCGGTGGCTGTGAATGCTCCACGAATCCTGCGACGGGCGGCGCTGTTCTCTGGGAAATCACCCCTGACACGCTGGCGGAAGCAACGCCACCAGAAACCGGGAAAGGGGTATGACAATGACAAAGATGTTAAGACTTTCTGTTTTTTGTGTCCTCGTCGCGGTTGTTTCTTTAACAGGTGTTCGGGCACAGACCGACGATTTCAGAAAAACGACGTCACTTGGACTGGACGCCGGCCTTTTTCTGCCCCTCGGACAGTGGACTGAACACCGCATTAACCCGGCCGTCAGCCAGTTTCAAAAAGGGCCGGTAATTGGATTTGACATCGAAAGAAGATTCTGGAAGTTCATGGGCCTGGCCGTCAACATGGGATACGTCGGTTTGAATACGGGCGATTGGGAAGATTATGCCTCCTCGCAGGGGGATTTCGTTGAAGCCTCGGCCTATATGTTATATCTCGGTTTCCATTTCAGACCGTATTTGCTTTCACGCGATCGAGACTATCTCAAAGCCGAAATCGGTTTCAATTTCTTCGGCTCACAGAGCCAGGAAACATTCGGGCCCTACACCTATGATTACGACTTTCTCAAGCCGCACGCGGGATTTGTCCTTGGCCTTGAATATGACCGATTCCTCAGTGAGAACGTCGCCATTGCTATGAGGGCCGTCGCCATGTTCATTGCACCGGGAATTAACTATGCGACCGGGAAGGACCACATCATGAATATCTTCCCTCTGACTGTCGGAATCCGGTTTCACGCCTAATCTTCGGCTGCCAATTACGAATTTCCGTGAGGCCTTCTTCGCGCCGAGAGTATGGGCGTGACGCCGCCTGCCGTCGTCTCATAGCACCGAAATCACCATTAGAAATGATGAAGATGGACGTATTAACTTTCTGCAGAAATTCTCCACCACTTGCGACAATTATGGTTCTTTTTTTGGGGTATGGAGTAAATGCTCGTGATACCGCACAAAAGGTGGTGTCCTGAAATATGGAAGTAATATCGCGTCCTGAAGAGGCCATAAACCGGACAATATTAAGACCCGGGAGAGTAATCTACACCTCCTGAAACGCCGCGGTGCCCCAGGAGCTTTTGCTGCAGTTGGCCGCAGACCTGTCAATTCAGGAGGTCGAGCCTTACAGAATTCTTCTTCTCGAGGACAGATTATGGCTTGTAAGAATTCCGTCAACAGCCATAAGAAAAGAGAAAATGATATCGCCGCCCCGCGTGTAAAGTCCATCCAAATTGTCGCAATATGCCTTGCCTTTTCTGAACTTTTTTGTAGATTTAGGGTTCTAGGAGAAAGACAAAAAAAGGAATAATATATTATGCTGAAGATCACCGATACGGCAGGTCAGGAATTGAGAAAGGTTCTTGAGTCGGACGCGCACAAGGACAAGCAGCTCATTCTTTATTTCATGGGTGCCGGCTGAAGCGGGCCCACCATGGGCATGGCTCTGGATGAGTCAACGGATGGTTTGGTTGAGCTAACATCAAATGGAATAACCACTTACATCGACCCCAAGCTGAACGAATACCTCTCACAGTTGGGTGATATAAGCATCGATTACATAACCAACGAAACGGGTAGCGGGTATTCCATAAGAATCGGTGACGGTGCCTGCGGCCCCAGCAACTGCGCCGGCTGTAGCGGCGCCTCATCATAACAAGTTTATTTGGCCGCGGCGGATCCCCTCTGTCGCGGGCGATTTTATAAAGGAAACAAGTTTTCTCCTAATTTTTCCGGCGGATAAGAAACCTTATTATACTTCTACTTGTTCTGCCGATATGGGAAAGTAAGCATATAATCTGACCCGATCAGAATAGAAAAACCTGGAGCTAAGCCATGAAGAAATCCGCAACCTTGCTTTTGACATTAACCTTAGCCCTGGGCATTGCCGCCCTGGGTGATGACAATGCCCCGAAAAATACCGAAAACACCGCCGAATTCATTATAGAACTTACCGACAAAATCGAATGGCCCGCCGATGTTATGGATGCCAACAAGGGGGTCATAACCATCACCGTCGTCGGGGACTCCCTACTGACGTCCAAACTCCGGGAAATGGCGGAATCAACGGAAACCGCCGGGGGAAAGCTGGAGATCAAAAGCGCGCTGCCGGATGATGATTTCAGCTCCACCGAGATACTTTTCATCGCTGGTCAGGAACTATCGGATCTTGCTAAGATCCTCAAAAGTACTGAGGGCATGCCTGTCCTTACAATAACCGACGTCGAGGGCTTCGCTCGATATGGCGTAATTATTGAAATCTCCGACGAGAAAGACTCCAAGGACTCCGAGATAAAGTTCATCCTCAACAAGATGGTGCTCAAGAAATCCGGACTGAAAATGAGCGACAAGCTTATCAAAAAGGCCATCAAGGTGTTCGGCTGAGTCGGGCAGCCATCCCAAATCACCATCCCTTCAAGACCGCAGACTATCCCGGCTCTTTCTATCTAAGAACCCTCTTCCAATAGAACCAACGGATATGTCGCCCGAATTGGTCCCGGCCTGCGCCCCCTTGTGACATTTCTGTCTTCTAGAAATGAGATTGCAAGTCATTACTTGCAAAATTCTCGGAAATATCTTATATCGACAAAAATGGCCA
>CP070766.1:399198-403427 GCA_020345705.1 Candidatus Zixiibacteriota bacterium
CCTTTCTTGTATGTTCTCTGAGTGAATGCGACCCGGCACAACGATCCCACCGTGCCGAACGGAGACGGTTTGTCCTTTATCGTCATCTCAGGTTTGAGGGCGTATTGAAGCTATTCGGGCGGAATCTCTCTCAGAGGTCTCAAATTCAGGACGAAAACGGTCTGTTTTTATGTGAGTTGTGTCGTTAGTCTGCGTATATTGAATATGTCATCGGAACGCCAGCGTAGCCTCAACTTCGAGGACGGTATCGATTTCTCCGGAGTTTTGACCAACCCGATTCTCGATATTGCGGCCAGATTCTGGGAGCGCGACCGGTATGAGGCTTTTAAAATCTGCTACCTATCGATGCGGCGAATCGATGATCTGGTGGATTACCGCAAGGTTTCTGCCGGGCATATTACCCAAGGCGAAGCGGAGAAGCTCAGTCAGATAATGCTCGATTGGCTGGATGCTGTTCGAAACGGGGATACTTCGGATCCATTCCGGGGAGCGTTTATTGATATTCTTGCGAGGTTCGAAATCCCCTTCCGGCCATGGGAGAGGTTGTATGCTTCAATGGTGTATGATGTCACTCACGATGGATATAGCAGCCTGTTGAGTTTTCTGCGATACTGCGAAGGTGCGGCCATCGCTCCAGCTTCAGTGTTTATGCACCTGTGCGGCGTTTCCCGAGTTAATGGCCAATACTGCGCGCCCAATTTCGACATTCGGCGGGCATCCCGTCCGCTGGCTTTGTTTTGTTATATTGTGCATATTCTCCGGGATTTTCAAAAGGACCATCTGAATAATTTGAATTATTTTGCGGACAATCTACTTTCGCATTATGCTTTGACGCGGAAAGACCTGCGCAAAATCGCCGAGGGTGGTCCAATTAGCCTTTCGTTTCGCAATCTTATAGCCGCTTATATTTCAGTAGCAGAGTATTATCGGGCCAAAGCCCGGCAGATGATGCGTGAGATCAATCGGCTGCTTCGACCGAGGTATCAGTTAAGCCTGGAGATAATCTATCAACTGTACTTTCAAGTATTTGAAAGAATAAACCCCAGCCGCAGTCGTTTCAGCGGCTCTGAGCTTAATCCGTCGCCTGATGAAGTGCGGAGAAGAATTCAGACCACAGTAAATAGCTTCAGACCGATCTCTTAGCTTCGTGGAAAGACCTCAAAGCTCTCTTGTGGGATTCAACAATCGGACCGTCATCGGCAGTTCTGGAGACCAGCCCATTACCAATAGCTGAAATCCGAGTCGGTCGTCTTTACGCCCGATGCACTTTTATCGTTCCGAAGGTGGCGCGGGTGGAGATGAGGAGTCTCACCTGAGCCGTCTCGAAACCGTCGGTGTGGGCCGTCAGGTTGCAGGGAATGCCGGAGGCTGACCGGCCGAATATGTGCACATCGCCGAAGGTGGTGGAACCGTGCGCTTTGACCTGAAACTCGCCCGGAATGATAATGGTGATATCGCCAAAGACGGATGAGATATCAATCCTGTTGTCACCCTGTTTCAGTTTTGCACCGGATAGATTAACGGAAGTGTCGCCGAAGGTCGTGGAGCATTCGAAACCGTCAATCTCGATCCCGCCGGTTTCGATATTTTGATCGCCGAAAACCTTTGATATATGGCGATCGACAATGACATCCGCCTGCGTCGAGGATAAAAAGCCCCGGTCGCTTCCTCTCGACCGCACGGCTTTTATAATCAGCGCGGCGCCGATGATTATTAAAATCGCCGGCCAGAAGTCGGCGAAGAATCTTCCCACCGAGTAATCGATGGCCTCTAGATTGTTCAGCAGGAAGATTGTCCCGATTATGACGATGACCGCCCCCCAGAATTGTCTTGATTTCAGCATGATATAATTCTCCTTATGGCGAAACTACGCAAATTTCACACATTTTGTTGCAAACAGCAAGGGGAACATCGGCGGCCCGGGAAACGTATCCTGTCGAAAGCCCCTCAGCTTTGCTTGACATAAGCCGGGGCAGGACATAATATTGGGAAGTTTTATTAACGATTTCACTGAAAGGAGCGCCTATGCCCAGGTCATTTACCGAGATAGTGGATTTCACCACCGACGAGATTTACGAAGTGTTCGATCTATGCCGCCGGATGAAAAGCGGCGAAATAAACCCGAAACCGCTGGCCGATAAATCGGTCGCCTGCATTTTCACCAAGTCTTCCCTTCGGACGAGAGTCTCCTTTGAAGTGGGTATCAACCAGTTGGGGGGCGATGCCCTGTATATTACGGACAGGGAAATACAACTGGGCGTTCGGGAATCGGTTTATGACGCCGCCAAGGTTCTCTCGCGGTACGTGGGGATGATTGTGATCCGCACCTTCGCCCATTCCGACGTGACCGGGCTGGCCCAGCATGCCGACGTGCCGGTCGTCAACGGTCTGACCGACCTGGTTCACCCGTGCCAGGTTATGGGCGACTATTTTACAGTTCTGGAGCATAAGAAAGAGAAGAAATTCAAGATTGCCTTTCTCGGTGACGGCAACAACGTCGCCAACAGCTGGCTCAATCTGGCCAGCCGAATTTCGATGGATTTGCGGATCGGGACGGCCCCCGAGACGCCTCCTGATGCGGCTCTTCTTGAGAGGGCGCGGGCCAATAAAGACAGTTCGGTGCTGATTACGGACGATCCTAAAGAAGCAATCAGAGATGCCGATGTAATCTATACGGATGTCTGGGCCTCTATGGGCCAGAAGGATCAAGCAAAGGAGAAAGAGGAACTATTACGTAAATTCCAGGTAAATTCGGCATTGCTGGTCGGAGCCGCTGCTGACTGTGTGGTCATGCATTGTCTGCCCGCTGAGCGAGGGAGGGAAATCACCGACGAGGTTATGGACGGCCCGCACTCAGTCGTATTCGATGAAGCGGAGAACAGGCTGCATATTCAAAAGGCAATTATGACTTTCCTGCTCGAGCAATAATCCTCACTGCCGGCCGATCCGGATCAGTGGTGCCGCGAAAGGAGAGGCATGATGCATCAGAAAACCACTATCCCGGGAATCGGTCTGGTACTGCTGGCAGCTTTTCTGCTTTTGCTGGCAGGGTGTTCGGATGAGAAGACGACCGCTCCCACCCAGGAAACGGACGTCCCCGGTCTTCCGGACGATCCCGATTACCTGCTGGCCAAGCAGAACGTCGGCAACTACCTGTTCACCACCAAGGATCTCATGTCGTACGGGCTGGATAACATTTATCAGTTGCCGACCGACACCGAGGAGGTTCGCAATCATTACGGCCCCATGAGTCCGGACGATACGGCCCTATACTCATATACCAACGGCTGGCATGTGACCTACGTCGCCCGCTCCGGCACTTATTTCACCGACTATCTGCGGGATTCGGTGCAGTTCCAGATTAACTCGGTTCCGGTTGAAGAATCAGTCAATCTCGACTACATGCACTTCATACGTTACTGGGGCTATACCGTTCTGGAGATCGACACCACATATACCAACATCTACGGATACGTCAATCTGGAGTATGAAGATCTCGATCAGGACGTCGGTTACGTCAACGGAGTCAACAACACCCGGTTCGAGTGGAATTATATCAGCGACGACTCCACGGTTGAGGCGATATTTGACATGGAAGCGCAGTTCACCGACGTCACCGTCTATCAGGTCCCCGGTTACGACTGG
Organism: Candidatus Zixiibacteriota bacterium; assembly: GCA_020345705.1. Lineage (GTDB taxonomy): Bacteria > Zixibacteria > MSB-5A5 > GN15 > PGXB01. The sequence goes on from CP070766.1 coordinate 402,844, forward strand.
GCGTCCGGCTGCCCCTGCACCGGCGATATCGCGATGACTATCGATCAGTCCTATACCGTACATGAGGGCAACAATGTTGACTTCTACGTTAAGAACTGGACGGTGACGATTCATATTGAGGGAGGCGTGGCGAGTGTCAGGCTGACCAGCGACGGTGAGTACTGGGACTTCACGCACGAGATCTGCACTCCCCCGGGTACGATCTAAATCAAATATCCGATTCAAGCCCGGCTTTTCGGCCGGGCTTTTTGTTTATTGACAGGTCCGGGCAAATCGTTTAATTGCCATTCATGAAAGAAATCGCCAGATACTCGGGCTGTTTCATCTGCGGCGAAAAAAACGCCGTCGGTCTCAAGGCGAGATTCTTTTTCACCGACGGCAAAGCAGTGACCGAATGCGTTGCCGAAAAGAGGTTTGAAGGGTACTCGGAGGTCTATCACGGAGGCATTACGGCCACTCTGCTTGATGAAGTAATGATTAAGGCTCTCCTGGCGGCGGATATATATGCCATGACGGTCGAGCTGAACGTAAGATTTCATAAGGCGGTCTATATCGGGCAGAAGCTCTTTTTCGAAGGCCGGATA
>CP070766.1:403527-408133 GCA_020345705.1 Candidatus Zixiibacteriota bacterium
CCGCCCGGGCCGCCACCCCCGTGAGGAGTCGAAAAAGTCTTGTGCAGATTGAAGTGGAGAATGTCAAAACCGATTTTGCCCGGTTTGACAATCCCCATCTGAGCGTTCAGATTGGCGCCGTCCATATATATCAGCGCCCCGGCTCTGTGGACGATATCGGCAATCTCCTCAATATTCGACTCGAAAAGCCCCAGCGTATTGGGATTAGTCAGCATCAATCCGGCCGTCTGATTATCAACCAGCTCGGCGATAGCATCGGGAGAGATAATGCCGTCCTCACCCGATTTCACCATGACCGCATCATAACCGGCCATCGTCACCGAGGCCGGATTGGTGCCGTGGGCGGAGTCGGGAATGATGATCTTTTTTCGAACATCTCCCCTGTCTTTGTGATAAGCGCGGATGATCAGCAGTCCGGTGAACTCACCATGGGCGCCTGCGGCCGGCTGAAGCGATATTTCGTCAAATCCCGAGATCTCTTTCAGATACTCACCGAGCTCATAGGCTATCCGGAGTGTCCCCTGAGCCGTATGGCCGGGCGCCAGCGGGTGCCGGTTCGCAAACGCGGGCAATACTGCCGCCCTGTCGTTCAGCTTGGGGTTGTACGTCATCGTGCACGAGCCGAGCGGATAGATACCTTTGTCAATGTGATGGTTCTTCACCGAAAGCCCGATATAGTGCCGCATCAGCTCGCCTTCGCTTATCTCTGGCAGGGCGGCGTCATCGCGTCGTCTGTATTTTTCGGGAATCAGCTTAAGAAGCTCGGCCTCCGGGCACGAGGTTTCCGGCATGGGGCAGCCGACCTGCCCCGGTGATGATTTGTCATATATGAGTGTCTTTGCATCCATTTCCGTGCCGGAATCGGTCTTTATTGGCCCTCTTCTTCAGGAGGCGGTGGATTTTTCATGTTCTCAATTCTTTCCTTGACTTTCTCGATGTTTTCGCTCTCAGGGTGGTTTTTGATATACTTTTCATAGGTAAGTATGGCCGCGGCTGTATCACCCTTCTTGCGTTCCGCATAAGCGATCCAGAGTTCCGCTTCGGTAGCCGTTTCGGAGCCCCTGAACTTCTTGATGACCTTGTCGAGCTGGACGATCGACTTATCGTACTCCTTTTCGCGCAGAAGCAGGTCGGCCAGACCCATCATGGCATCCTCGGTGTGACCATCTTCGTTATCCGGGTCGACTTTGATGACCTTTTCGTAATAAGATCTGGCCTCATCGTACATCCCGCGCCCGGTGTACTTCTCGCCAAGAACGTAATTCACTTCGGTTGTTGCATTCGTGTCGGCCTTGCGTAGATAGTCAGCCAGAGTCCCGATATCCTTAAGGTAATTATTGATGGTCTCGGTGAATTCGTCCGGCGGAAGGTAGCCGGCGATCCGGTCGATTTCACTTCCGTCATCGTTAATCAGAAGAACCGTCGGATAGCCGGAAACACCGTACTTCTTGGCCGTTACAGTGTCCTTCTCAGCGTCGATCTTTCCGAACACCATCGTCCCGGCCAGTTCGATCACGGTCGAATCGACAAAAGTAACTGTGTCCAGTCTTTTGCACCAAGTGCACCACTCGGTATAGAAGTCAATTACCGCTTTCTGCCCCTTCTGCTGGGCCGTCGCCAGAACCGAGTCATAGTTCGTGACGAACTCTATCTCTGTCGGAGCGACAGATATGTCCTCCGCCTTTTCACCGCAGCCGCTCGCCAGAAACAGACCGACGGCGATTAAGGTCACCAGGACCGTTGACAAAATAGTTAGATTCCTTCGCATGATGCCTCCATCCTATGTTGAACTAAATATTCCTATTCTGATTGGCTGTCATCTATTTTCTCCCAGCTGTCGCCCAGAATCATGCCCAGGATCCCCTCGGCCTCTTCCCGGCAATCGGCCGGAACGTGAATTTCAAATTTGCCCGTACCTTTGCCGTATAGCGACGGCAGGTTCAGCCCCACCTGCCCGAAATAACCCGATCGCGAAAAAACCACCGAGGGAATTTGATAGGAATCGAGCGTCTCCTTGGCGTAGTCAGCTGATGTCTTATCACGTATGCGTGCAATCAATACCCACTCTCGATCGTCGGCGCCCTCGTTTTCATCTTCAAATTCATAGTCGCATTTGGGGCACGCCGTCAGATCACCGGCGAAGTTTTCTTTACATCTCGGACAATACGGCATCTCCCGCCATCTCCTTCAAGGCCTTACCCAGGGCCGCTATTTCATCGTCCGTCCTCTTCTCGGTGCAGGCGACCAGAAGGGCGTCATCCATACCGGGATAGAAACGTCCAAGATTGACACCCGGCAGGATTGACTTCTCGGCGATCATTTTCTCGATTAGTTCTTTGGCCGGAAGAGGTGTCCTCACCACAAACTCCCTGACAAAATCACCCTTGAAATATGGCTTATAATCAGAATCTGCGAAAATAAGTTCGGCCGCGTCATGAGCTTTGGCCATCGATAGAAGCGCCGCCTGCTTGAGGCCCTTCTTCCCCATCAACGACATGTAGACGGTCGCAGTCGTCGCACACAGGGCCTGATTGGTGCAAATGTTGGAAGTTGCTTTCTCTCTTCTTATATGCTGCTCGCGGGTCTGGAGAGTCAGCACGAAGCCGGTGTTGCCGTCCTCATCCACCGTGCGACCGGCCAGACGCCCGGGAAGTTGCCGCACCAGTTCCTTCCGGACGGCAAAAAATCCCAAAAGGGGCCCGCCGAAATTTAACGGTATCCCCAGCGGCTGACCCTCCCCGACGGCGACGTCCGCCCCGCATTCGGCGGGAGTTTTCAGAATAGCCGCCGCTATCGGATCAACAGCCAGAACCAGCAGTCCGCCCGCCCTGTGAATCAATTCGGAGGCCGTTTCCGCGTCCTCGATCATGCCGAAGAAATTCGGCTGAGAGAGAATGACACAGGCCGTCTTATCGTCAATGCTGTCTTCCAGAAGATTAAAATCAGTCAGGCCGGCCGAATGCGGGACAGCGACTGTCTCCACATCTCTGCCCGACAGGTACGTGTCGATGACTTTACGGAAAAGCGGACTGACTGTCTCCGAGACGACAATCTTGTTTCTTCGGGTCTTTGCGACCGAAAGCACCGCCGCCTCGGCCGCGGCTGAGGCGCCGTCGTACATCGAGGCATTGGCCGCGTCCATGCCCGTCAGCCGGCAGATATGACTCTGAAACTCGTAGATGACCTGCAACGTCCCCTGGGAGACTTCGGCCTGGTACGGAGTATAGGCCGTGACGAATTCCGGGCGGTTTACAATCGTCTCGATTGCGGCGGGAATAAAATGATCGTAGACGCCACCCCCCGCAAAAATGACTAGGTTGCCCCTATTTTTCCCGGATATACTTTCTATCTCTCTTAAAAGCTCCAATTCTGAGAGAGGCTGGGGAAGGTTCAGAGGCTTTCTCAATCGCAGATTTTCGGGGATGGTTCTAAACAGATCCTCGATCTTCTCGACACCGATGCGGGCAAGCATCCGATGCCGATCATCATCGGTATTGGGTATGTATGGCATAGCGGAATATGATATCCTATCCTTTCAATCGCTTATCCAATCAGCTTTTCGTACGCCTCACTGTCCAGCAGACCATCCAGCTCCGCCGGATCGCCGATTTCAACCTTAATCATCCAACCCTCGCCGTACGGATCGCGGTTAATGACCATCGGGTCATCCTCCAGGACGGGATTGGCCTCGGCTATTTTGCCGGAGATAGGGGAGAAAAGGTCGGAGACGGCCTTGACGGCTTCAATGGTTCCGAACGGTTCCATTGCCTTCACCTCGGTTCCGACCGAAGGGAGCTCGACAAAAACGATATCACCCAGCTCGCCCTGAGCGTAGTCGGTGATACCGACGACGACAACGCTGCCGTCCACTTTTACCCACTCATGTTCTTTGGTGTATTTCAGTTCGGCAGGGATATTCAAGCCGCACCTCCAATGTTTTATGAATCCAAATCTGCAGTTCCAATTGTCTCTTCTTTTGTGGCTTCTTTCTCCTCACCCAATTTCTGGGTGAATCCGGTGTCGAAATTACCGGCTATGAAATCGGGATGGTCCAGAATCATTTTATGGTAATCGATGGTCGTCGGGACACCCTCGACAATGAATTCCTCCAGCGCAAATCGCATCTTGTCGATGGCCTTCTGCCGGTTTTCCGCCCTCACGATCAGTTTTGCTATCATCGAATCATAGTACGGCGGGATAACATATCGAGCATAGGCGGCCGTATCGACCCTGATACCGCGACCGCCCGGCACGTGGAATGAAGTGATTTCACCGGGGGTAGGTCGGAAATCTTTCCGGGGATCCTCGGCATTGATGCGGCACTCGATAGCGTGCCATTTCAGCAAAATATCTTCCTGACGATACGCCAGCTTTTCACCGGCCGCGACCAGGATCAGTTCTTTAACAAGATCGGTGTCGGTGGCCTCCTCGGTAACGGGATGTTCAACCTGGATACGCGTGTTCATCTCCATAAAGTAGAAATTCAAATCTTCATCCACCAGAAATTCCATGGTGCCGGCGCCGAGATAGCTGATGGTTGACGCTCCACGCACGGCCGTCCGACCCATGAGAACCCGCAGTTCGGGGGTAACGATGGGCGAAGGAC
>CP070766.1:408233-411506 GCA_020345705.1 Candidatus Zixiibacteriota bacterium
ATTTCGCCGTATCCCCCTGAAAACCAACATGATACAAGGAACCGAATCTTGTGACACGAATTGTCACATCGGCTTGCCGTGCTGAGAGCAAAGCCTAATCGCGCGTCGCACAGCAATAGACTGCCAAATGCGAGACCCCGGCGGCACTGGAATGGCATCAGCAATTGCACCTCAAGCTTCAATCGTGCGAGGTCGATATTAAGTAAGGAAAACCGCGAAATTCGCTTTTCGGGGGCCATATATACCCTTACCGGCAAATCTCTAACTGTGGAGGACGATATGAAGTTAACAGTGTTCACTGCTGCAGTGTTGTTGCTGATTGTACCGATCGCCAGCGCTGAGAACATCGGTTCATTTTTCGGCACGTTTACGACCGGCGAATCAATGACGAAAGGTCAGATTCGACTCAGCGGCGGGGTCGGGGTCGCTGATGCCACCTCGGTCGGTGGCATGCTTGCCTACAGCTTCTCCGACGACGTTGACGGCCGGATCAAGCTTGGGCTTGTGGATGATGCCCTGTTTGAGACCGGCATCGCCGTCGGGACTGATTTCAAATGGCAGGTGATGCGTAAGACCGAGCCGACCGCATATACCGCGACGAATGATCCCGGTGCGGCGCCGTCCCAGCGGAAAAACTCGCCTTTCGATCTTGCGGTAGGCGGTTTTATGGAGTGGACTAACATGGATTATGGCGGCGATCTGGTCGTGGAATCGCAAACCGTCTGGCAGGTGGGAGCCCAGGTGATAGCGTCGTATCCGATTATGCTGAAGAACGGGACCGAGCTTTCCCCGTACGGCCGCTTCAATCTCAGACATGAGTCATTTAGTATTGACCTCATGCCGGGCATGCCGGACGGATACGATATTTCCGATTCAAAACTTGCCTTTGGATTGAATGCCGGTGTCGCCTGGTCGGTAACCGATGTGATTGTTCTGTACGGCGAACTTCAGTTCGACGGAAATGACGGCATCTTCCTTGCCATAGATTTCGGTATATGATAACCCACAAGGCGGGCTTAAGGAGCAGTCAGGACTCCTGACTGCTCCTGCTTATTTCATCCTCTTGGAGCGGAAGTCGCGGAGATCGTCGACGTCAAGGACGGCGGTCAATATGCAGGACGATGCTTCCAAATGCGGTTCGACCCGCTTTATGACCCCCCACGGGGAAGCGATCAGGCTACGCCCCTGAAGCAGTTTGCCGAAAAGCTCGCCGACGCCGCAGGCTTTGACCACAAAACTGCCCGCGCTCTGAGCTCCGCGGACATAGATGTCGTTGTCTCGTTTAAACTTCTCCCGGACCGATTCGCCGGGACGCAGGGGCGACGTGGTCGGTATGAAAATGATGTCCACGTTCTGCGTTCCGATATGCTCGAACAATTGAACGTTCAGAGCGTCGGCACAGAGCATGACGGCGATTCTGACGCCGTCGATCCCGGAGGTGAAAAGCCTGTCGCCGGGCATAATCCCTCTGTTAATCTCGCCTTCGACCGGGTTCAGCTTCCGATATTTTCCGGCCCCGACACCTCTGTTGAAAACATGCGAGCTGTTGTACAGCGAATCGCCCTCGGCCTCGACCACCGAACCTCCGATCAGGCAGGTGGCAAACGCTTCCGCCAGGCTGCTCAGATAGGCAATATTATCCTTTATTGCAAGCGCCGCCCGGGCGAAATCAGGCGCTGATTTGTCCACAAGGAAATATTCCGGCAGACAGACAAAATCGGGTCTCTGTTTGAAAATGAAAAGGCATTCCTCGAGGCTCAGCTTCTGTCCCAGTTTGGGCTGAACGGCAACAACTTTAACCAGCATTCCACATTTCCTCAGTATTTCCGTATCGACGGCTTACTTGATAATACGTAAAATTGTCTTTCCACGTTTCTCGGCAGCGGGAATTGAATGTGCCAACGCCGGTATCTCATTACCTCACAACCAATTAACGACAATCGACAGTGGCCGCCCCGCCCTTCCGCTGCGCTGCTGTTCAAAAAAAGTGCGGTTCATTTTGTTATACCATAAATACTTGCCGGAGAATCTAAACTAACCGCGCGGATGGACGATAATCTAACAGAATTTGAGGTTAGAGTCCATAATCGAAATTAACTCATAATCAACCAACGGAGGGTAAAATGTACGAATCCGCCGGTTACAACAGCTTCTGGACAACTCCGCTCTTTTGGGTGGCGATGTACCTGTATTTTTCATTGTGCCTGTTTTCGATTGCACAGAAGGTCAGGCATAGATATGCCTGGTGGGCGTTTATTCCAATTCTGAACCTTTACCAGACGGTCGAGCTGGCAGGCAAGCCGTGGTACTGGTTTATTTTCATGTTTATCCCCTTTGTCAATATCGTCGCATTCCCCTGGATATGGGCCGATATTGCCAGGGCCAGGAGTAAAGAACCATACTGGCTCTGGGGGATACTGATGCTTGTCCCGTTCGTCAACTACCTCGTCCTGCTGTACCTGGCGCTCGGGAAAGCCACATATACCGCGCCGCCGGTAGTTGAGAAGGAGCAGCCGACTCGCGAGCCGGCTAATGTTTAGTTTCAATCTCTCCACTCACCCCATAAAAAAGGGCGAGCCACCCCGGCCCGCCCTTTTTTGTATTTGTCATCGAATCAATCAGCAGTTCGTATAATTCGGACCGCCGCCACCCTCGGGGACAACCCAGTTGATGATCTGATAAGGGTCGGCAATGTCACACGTTTTGCAGTGAACGCAATTTGAGGGCGTCAGCTGAAGTTTCTTCCTGCCGGGATGAGACTCATCCTCGATCATCTCATACACCTGCGCCGGACAAAAATACTGACATGGATTGCCGTATTCCTCGGTGCAACGGTTGTTGCAGATATCATAATCGGCGATCACCAGATGCGGCGGCTGGTCTTCCTCATGCTTAGTTCCGGACCGGTAAACATCGGTGAGCTTATCAAAAAGATATTCGTTGTCAAATTTCAATGTCCTTCGAAAGTTTTCCTCACCTTTCCGGGCAATGTAATCCTTCAGCTGCATCATATGCTTGCTGTCCGGCTCGACCGGCTTGTTATCGAAAAAACCCCGTCCGCCGGTGATCATCTGAAGGCCGGTGTGGAACATGCCCATGAACAGCCCGCCGTCAAATCCGGCGTGGAAATTTCTTACCTGGAACAGCTCATCCCTGGCCCATGATGATTCGAAGCGGTCCTGCATTCGCTTGAGAACGCCGACTCCGAAATCATCTTTTTCGAGCGCTTCGAAAATCGTCTCGGCCGCCATTATGCCGGATTTGATGGCCAGA
>CP070766.1:411606-418157 GCA_020345705.1 Candidatus Zixiibacteriota bacterium
GATTATATCTCGAATCGCCGCTCCCGTGGGCGAGGTCACGATACCCACTTTCATGGGATATTCCGGGATCGGCTTCTTTCTTTCCTCGTCGAAAAGACCTTCCTTGCCGAGCTTTTCATAAAGCTGTCGGAAGGCAACTTCGAGCTCGCCGACGCCGACGGGCAGCAGTTTCTTGGCGTTGAGCTGATAATTCCCGCCTTTTTCATAAACCGAGATGTCGCCAAAAGCGCGAACCTTCATCCCGTTTTCCGGCTCAAACCTGAGATACTGGCCGACCGAGCGCCAGATGGTGACTTTGAGGGTGGCGTTTTCGTCCTTGAGCACAAGATAGCGATGCCCGGAAGTATGGTGGATATAGTTGGAAATCTCCCCCTCGACCCAGATTGATGGAAACGATTCTTCGAGAGTGTATTTTATCAATCTGGTTATGGCGGTGACGGTGTAGGCTTTTTCCTCACGTGTGGCCATGATGAATTGATACGAATATAACGGCACTTTGGCAATCGTAAATTCATCGCCCGCGAAATCGGCCGCAAAAAGAAGGCGGCCATTTGGCCGCCTGTTCTTCCAGATCACTATCACGGCAGTCTATGGGCAGATGGGCTCGGGGCCCTCCTTGTACAAATAATTTATCAAATGGGTTACATCCAGAAGATTAACGCCGCCGTCGCCATTGGCATCGCCGGCCTCGGCCGGATCCGGGGCGACACCTTCCCGGTACAGATAGTTGACAATTAAAGTAACGTCGAGAAGATTAATACCGCCACTGCCGTCGGCATCACCACAGACGTACGAAATACAATCAATAGCCGCAGCGCTGAAGGCATCGATGGCGGCCTCGACGACCGAACCATCACCGAGATCCGATGCGGAGAACATCACCATGATCTCATCGGTCGGCGCAACAAAGTCACTGGCGACAAAAGCATGTTCGAACCAGCCGCCCGAAGCCTGCTCAAATGGCCCCACCGTTTCCACCAGCACCCAGTCAGCACCGGCGTTATTCGAAATGAAGATTTCCATCACGTCGCTGAACGGGGCACTGCCGAAATCGTTCGAATACCAGCGAGCGTAGCTAATGACGGCATCGCGGCCCTGAAGATCAACGACCGGCGAGAAGAGGTTCGTCGTTCCGCCGTCAACATCGGAGTTGCCCAGGACGTTGTCGGTCAGGTAACATGATCCCGAACCGTCGTAGTCCGTCGGCGGATCGCCTCTCTCGCCGCCTCCCGCCGGCACTCCCCGTTGCCACTGGCCGTCGGTCGCGTCGCCCGATACCGTCCAGCCGTTGGACTGCTCAAAGTCATCTTCAAAAACCGCTGTCATCTCCGTCGCCACTACGGCAAAAAACGGCGCCCCGGGATCGGGAGCGTACACCCGCCCGCTGGTGGTTTCATCAACGCTCACATAGTATTCAACAGAATGGCCGCAATCCAAGCCCGGAACTGTCGCCTCGTATAATCCGCCTTCCAGCTCGACCATTGCTGATGATGAATAAGAGCCCCCGTCGATCGAATAATACAATTGCCCACTGCCAGGGACAGTTGTACCGCCGTACAATCCCTGGGCGGTGACGTCAATTTTCGTCTCAGTCAACGGCGCCAGCATGTCGGGAACGCCGTTCGGAAAATCGATGGCCAGCCACGGAGAGGGAAGGAACGAATCATCAATGGCGGCGCCGGTAGCGAAGGTGGCCTGCACCATGCGCCTGAAGTAGTTGTAGTTTATATATGTGGTACTATCACGGTACGTGTGATAAACCGAGGAAAAATCGTACTCAATGCAAAAGACGACGTTGTAACCGTTCTGCTGGAAAGGATAATGATCGGACCCACCCGACGTTCCGCTGAGATACCCGGTGATACCGATGTCGGTAAGGGAGTCGGCAAGGTGCTGCCATAACTGGGGGTAGGTGATGTCCGACCCGTGATAAAGAAACGCCCGGGTGGAATTGGTCACGTACCCGATCATGTCCATATTGAGCATACAGACAATGCTGTCGCCCCCCGCCGCCGCGCCGCTGGCGTAGTGCCAGGCCCCGAGAAGACCGTCCTCCTAGGCATCAAACAGAATAAAAATGAACGTCAGTCTCGTATCTATATCCTTGAGGACGCGGGCAATCTCCAATACTCCGACGGTCCCGGTCCCGTTGTCGTCGGCGCCCGGTGAGCCGGGCACGGCGTCACGGTGCGCGCCGACAACGACCTGAAACTCAGGGTAGGTTGTCCCGATCTTATAAGCGACGACATTCTGACACTCCGTAGGATAACTGCCGATGACGGCCGTGAAGCTGTCGATAACGACCGAGTCATAACCGAAATCGGTCAGCTTTCCGGCGATCCAGTCCCGCGACGCATAATTTGAATCCGTCCCGGCGGAGCGCTCCCTGAAAGCTTGCAGACGCTCGAGATATGATTCCAGTGAATCCTGGTCGATTAAATCAATAAGTGAATCGAGATTCACTTCCGCCGACAATGCCAACGTTAGAAACGGGCGAGGTTCTTTGTATACGACCCGGAGATTTTCCGTTAAAATGGGCGCCAGACCGGGCGCTTTGGTCGCGCCATAAATATCGGAAGGCTCTACTCTGAAAAGCCGCACACCGTCTTCTCTGTAAACAAGTGGATATCGCCCGACATTTGATTCGTCCAGTCTAATGTCCAGCGCCAGATGATTTCGGGCAACGCCAGCCGCGATCATGTCAAACTTGAGGCCGGTTCGGGCAAGCTCGTCCAAATCTTCACTTCCGGCAAGAACCAGATACCCGTCCTGCACTCTGAGCAGCACGTCAACTTTCGCCGCAGACAATGCTTCGGCGTCATCGTGACTTTGCACAACTACTTTATAGAGATCATAGGTAATCCCGCTCGGGGTATCGAACTGATTCGCAACAACATTAACGCCGGCGGCACACAGCAGCACAGCCCACAGCAAACTTACGGTAAAGGCCGGTGGAACTTTGAAACCTCTCTTCATGGTTGTCCTTTCAAATGCACGAATATGGCAGGTAAACGTGCTGAATATTAATTCATCTCCTGCAAAAATAATGAATTATTGCTTTTTGTCAAGGAATCATTGCCCGGATATAAATCACAATGGGATTGTTGATGCACGATACAAGCGCACAAATCAGTGAAAAGCGGCATATATTTTATTTGCGACGTTTTCGGGAATGCCTTTGACGGCCGCCAGCTCTTCAAGCGTCGCGGATTTAATGCTTTTGACCGATCCGAAATGTTTCAGAAGTATCTCCCGCCGCTTCGGACCGATTCCGTCAACCCGGTCGAGAGCCGACTTGATGGTTCTCCTGGCACGAACCTTACGATTGTACTCGATGGCGAAGCGGTGCGCTTCATCACGGACCTGCTTCAAAACTCTCAGCCCGGGTGAAGACTTGGAAATGGTCAGCGGTTCCTTGCGACCGGGAAGGTAAATTTCCTCAAATCTCTTGGCCAGGCCGATGATATTTTGATTTTCGAATCCCAACGAGCCGATTTCATTTTGCACCGACGAAAGCTGGCCCTTGCCGCCGTCAACCACCAGCAGATCAGGCGGAGCACCGCCTTCCTCTTTTAAGCGAAAAAAATATCGACCGACAACCTCACGCATCATGGCGAAGTCATCCTGGCCGCGGACCTGCTTTATCCTGAAATGCCGATAGCCCGATTTGCTCGGTTTGCCGTTGACAAAACAGACCAGCGAGCCGACCGCATCGGTCTCACCGGTATTGGATATATCGACGCAGGCGATCGTGGCAGGTGATTTGGCCAGATGGAGGTCATCTTTCAGTGCCTGCACCGATTTGGCTATTCTCTCCTTGTATCCCTTCTTCTGAATGAGGATCTCGTCCAGAAGCAGGCGGGCATTGCTGGCGGCAAGGTCTACCAGCCTGAGTTTTTCACCTTTTTGCGGAGTGAATATCTTCACCTTTTTGCCTCTGGCTTTTGACAACCATTTGGAGATCAGCTCCTCTTCAGTCAGTGCCAGCGGCAAATACACCTCTTCGGGCAGGTTCGGCTGGTTGTGATAGTACTGCTGCACGAAGCCGTACAGCAGATCGGTGTCATCCTCCTCCGGCTCCGATACAACCTGAAAGTCCTGCCTGCCGATCAGAACTCCTTCCCTGACCTGGAGAATCACGACCACCGAATATCTTCCTTCGCGTGCAAAAGCGACGATATCGCGATCGACTATTCTCCCGGCATCGACTTTTTGCTTGTGGCGCACTGACTCAAGCGCCTCTATCTGGTCACGGACCTCCCCGGCCCTTTCAAATTCCATCTGCTCCGACAGCCGTGTCATTTTCTTTCTGAGCCTGTCGATCAGGGTTTCGCCGCGGCCGGAAAGGAACAGTACCACCGAATCGACCAATTCGCCGTAATCCTCCCGGGTCTGGAAATCCTCGCACGGCCCGCCGCAACGACCGATGTGGTAATCGAGACAAATCTTCTGGGGCTTTCCCGCCGGATGCGGGATGGTCAGATTGCACGTGCGTATTTTGAACAGACGGCACAGGAAGTTGACCGTTTTGCGCATTCCTTTGGAATTGGTGTACGGTCCGAAATAGCGGGCACCGTCGTTTTGAAGTCTCCGGACAATCAGCACCCGCGGGAAAGGCTCATTGACGGTCACCTTGATATATGGAAAGTGTTTATCGTCTTTGAGATTCACATTGTATCGCGGGCGGTGCTCCTTGACCAGATTAGCTTCCAGGATGAGCGCTTCGATCTCAGAATCGGTCACCATCAGGTCGAAATCATCAATCAGGGCCACCATGCGCGCGGTCTTGGGTGTATGATTACGCGGTGACTGGAAATATGTCCGGACGCGGTTTCTCAGGTTTTTGGCTTTGCCGATATAGATAACTTTGCCGGTCTTGCTCTTGAAAAGATAAACCCCCGGCGACGTGGGCACGTTGCTGAGCCTCAGACTTAACTTGTCTTTCTTCATGTATGTTCTACGCAACGCCGGAATTTAATAAGACCGATATCAAGAAACGATATCGGCCGTCAGGGCAGTATCCGCCTGGCCCCGGCAAAGCGTTTTCTCCAGTACTTTTCCTTCAGGTAGGAAATCATCACCCCGGTCGACGTGGATGAATGTACGAACTCATCATCCCCGATGTATATCCCAACATGAGAGACGGACGAACCGCTTGTCCGGAAAAAAACAAGATCGCCGTAACGCAGCTTACGCCGGTCAACTTTTTGCCCGGTTTTAGATTGCTTTTTGGCCGTTCTGGGGAGTTTGGTTCGATTGAACTCATCGAATACAGCGGCCGTGAAACTGCTGCAGTCCATCCCCGCGCGCGTCTTAGATTTACCCTTGTACGGCGTCCCCAGATGGCTCTGTATGATGCGACCCAGTTCAATCAACTCCCTGGTGGTTACGGTTCCTCCGGTCTCGCGATCACGCCGCGCGGCGCGCTCGTTTTCCGACGCATCTTCGCCGTTCTCGGGCCTTCCTTCCTCACCGGCGCCGTAGCGAGGGCTGGGCTGACACCCCAGCAGAAGTATCAGGCAAAAGCATAACGGAGCGTAAAAGCGCATTCAGGCAAACCTCGGATATTTCATTCCAAATCTCTTCCTGTAATATACGCGTGTTAAAAAAACAAGGACAAGCACAAAAATCAGATAAGTCGGATAGTACAGCCCGGCTAGTATCGTCAACAGCAGGATAGGCATTTTACAGGCAAACGGGACGATCGTTTCCCCGGGGGAAATCAGGGCAATTAAGCACAGGCACATCGAGGCAATACTGACAATCAGTAAATCGCGATGACCGAATGCGTACGATACGCAGATTGTCAAACACAGCAAGGCCGACGCCATTAAGATTATGAGCCTGTCCGAGAGAAAAACGGCGATTGTCCGTTTCCCGGCTGCCCTGTCACCTTCCCGGTCGGGAATTACAGTCAGGAAATAAACAGCCAGAACGGCAAGAAAGAAATAAACGGAAAGACTCACCGCGGACGCCTTCAGATGTTCCATATAACCCGGGACAGCCGCCGGCAGCAGGAAACCATAGCCGATTGCATTTGCCAGGGCTCCCCGGACGGGACGATCTTTCAATCTAAACGGCGGCGCCGAATAAAAAAAACCGAGAGCCATGAGTGCAATTACGATTATGCCGGTAAAAAAACCAGCCGCAAACCCGGCAATCAGGCCGACCAGAGAGACACTTATATAAGCAGCAGTCATTTCGCTCCTGCTTATCAGACCGCGCTGGAGAAATCCAAGCTTCTTGTTTATGAGGTCCGTTTGATAGTCATATATCTGATTTATAAAATGAGCTCCGACAGCAATCAGGGACACGGCAATTAGTGACATTAGCGCCCTGAAATCAAATCGGGCGTGTCCGTAGGAGAATTTGCAGGCGATCAGATAGATTGACCAGACGGGCAGGAGAAGCATCGGGCGGGCGGCGAAAATGAAATCGGCCAGTCTCACCCATGCCCCCATTTATCGATAAACGAAAAACTTGCGAAAGCGAACCAGAACCGGCGATGCAAACAACAGCGAATCGAAAAGATCCAGAACGCCGCCGTGTCC
>CP070766.1:418257-423727 GCA_020345705.1 Candidatus Zixiibacteriota bacterium
CCACGGGCGGCCTCTATGTTAATTACCGAGCGACCAATGTCTTGATAAACATGGGCGCGGATACACTGGTCTTCGGTGCCAACGGATCCAGTTACAATTACGGCATCAGAATCGCGGGAAATGCCGGGAGTCCGCAAAACGTCACCATCAGGGGTGGCTGGATTATTCATGGCGGCGGTTCCTCGAGCGATGGAAACAACTGTCTAGAGATAGCCGGAGGCTATGGAGTGCTGGTGGACTCGGTGAGCATGGTCATTAACGGCACCAACGGTGCCTGTGTCACGTCGATACCGCCCGAAGGCAGAAGCATTTCAGCGACCAACGGCAGCACCATCAGCTGGAACACGAGCAATAAGGAAGTTGAAATATGGGGTGGCCGGTACATCAGCTATGTCACAGGTTATACCAGCCGGTGCAGCTATGACGGTGCCGTTTTTCTGCTGGCAAACGCGGCACAAGTTAGTGACGGCCAGCACAATTTCATCATCCACGATATTGTCATTGAGAACGCCCCCTGTCAGGGTATTGTCACCTACGGCGTCTGCAAAGTCTACCGCAACACTATCACGGTCGACTGCCGGAATTTCATGTATTCCTATCCTTCCTCCAACTTCTGCGAGAGTCAGGCGAACGCGTACTGTATCCTGGCCCGAATGGTCAATGAAGGCAGCGAATATTACGATAACGTGCTTATGGCGGGTAACAACTATTACGGGGCCGACGGCGGTTTTGAGCTGGAAGGGTGTATCGGGACGCCCGACAAGCCCGTCATATTCCGAAACAACTACATGAATATACACCGCGGCTGGGATGTTCATTATGGCTGGGTGACGGCCAAGGGTTTCAAGATTCGGCGGGCCGATCAGGGCGGGTATATACCGAATAAATACGTCAGAATTTACGAGAACGACATCTTCGTGTATGCTCACACCGATACCGTCAATTACAAAGCTTACGGCAGAAGAGCCGCCGGGTTCTATGTCAACGCCAACGCCAACGTGGCTGATGAGTCTATCATCATCGAGAGGAACTACATCAGGGCGATTATTCTTGACACGACCAGGTATATGAGCTATACCGCGCCGGAGGCGAGCGGCTTTCTGTTCATGACCGATGACTATATCAATCAATGGACAGTCAGGTACAATCACGTCGAATCCAATCACCACATGTATCACTTCGGCGGCTTTGACGCGGGCGGCGACAACTGGTCCAATATATACGAAGACACTCTTATAGCCATCGATACCGCCGCTGGCCCCACCCAGCAGATCGGCATGTTTGTCAGCGGCGATGACGGAACTTTCTCGCGTTACGGCAACGTTGTTCGCGACAGCTACTGGATACCGGACACCCTGTTCAGAGTCTTTGACTTCCATGAGTACGGCGGAGCCAAGAGCGCCAAAGTAACCAGAACGGTGAAAGTCTATGTCAGGGGCAATAACGGCCTGCCGGTGGTCGGTGCCAGCGTCCGTGTTATTAACAACTTTGGTCAGAACGTTTTCACGGCCCAGACCGATTCCGGCGGTCTGGCCAGGGGAGTCGCGACGATTCATTTCGGGACTTATGGTATTGAGGACTCGACGAATTTCGAATTCAACGATTTCGTATTTTCCGCCACCCGGGGCGGTGACAGCTCAGGAATAAGCTTCACCGTAACCGCCGGCAACTACCGGGATACACTGACCCTTCAGAATACCGTCGGAACCGGTACGTGGCGTGATGACGAGCCGGGCGGCCCCGATGATAACATCCCTCCGGGGAAAATCATTGATCTGGGTGCGGCTCCCGGAGGAAATGACGATGAGGTTCTGCTGACCTGGACGGCTCCCGGAGATGACGGCAGCTCCGGCCAGGCCTATCTATACGATGCAAGGTACTCGACGTCTTCCATCACAGGATCGAATTGGTACGGCGCCATTCAGGTAACCGGCGAACCCACGCCCGGGTATGCCGGCAGTTCCGAGAGTTTTATGGTGCGAGGTCTGCCGCCGGGGGATTCGTACTATTTTGCAGTAAAGACACGCGATGAGGTCGGCAACTGGTCTGAAGTCTCCAACGTCGTTTCCGTGGAAGGAGCGGGCGATGCAAGCCCCCCGGGCCCGATCGTTGACCTTGATGCCGCGTCCGGCTTCAACCTCGGTGAAATTTACCTGACCTGGACCGCCACCGGTGACGATGGAAGCGTGGGCACCGCTGACAGGTACGAGGTCAGGTACTCGGGCGCCGAGTTCACCGGGACGGGCTGGGACGGTGCAATCCTCAGTGACGTCGAACCGACTCCCTTTCCGGCCGGAGCGAGAATGTCCTGTGTTTTATCCGGATTGCAGCCGGGGGAGAGGTATTACGTCGCCGTCAAAGCCTATGACGATGCCGATAACGAGTCCGGCATATCTAATGTCGTTTCGGCTATTTCTCAGTACGACATTGCCCTGGGGTCGGATGATACTATCAACATCCGAAGCCCCGGTCTTAACTCGGCCGTGTCCAATTCTCAGCCATACCTGGTCGTGGAGAACGTGGACGGCACGAGTCCGATCACATATCTTTTTGAGCTGTCGGATGACTCGACTTTCAGCCTGTTAACGGCGGCCGAAATCGTGGCGGAGCAGCCGGGAGGTGTGACCGCCTGGAAAGTGCCGGTTTCGCTGTCTATGGGGGTGACCTACTACTGGCACGTGAAATCGAGCACCGACCTGTTCAGCGAAGTGGCAAGCTTTTCAGTAATACCGTTTACGCACGTCTATCCCAATCCCTTCAATCCGCCTCTGCACGGAAACGCCACTTTCGCAGAGCTGCCGGAGAATTCCGAGATTATACTCATGACAGTTTCCGGTTCGACTGTCCGGAAATTGACTGGCACTGCCGGCGAAGCAATATGGGATGGCACCAATGAATCGGGAAGCGGGGTAGCCTCGGGGACATATCTGTGGTTCCTGGAAGGCTCTGACGTGAAAGGCAAGCTTATCGTTGTTAGATAATGAACGGTGTCCTTCTCCTGAGTTAAAATATACCTTTATTTAAACACAAAGACCGCCTCCACCATGGGCAGGGCTGCTTGCTGTGATTTGATGAACACCTGCCGCTGACATCCATTTCCGGCAACACATTCCGCAAGATCGGCTCACGAAATCAAATGAATCGGCTTATCTGCCGAAATAGTAACAGGATACGGCGGACGAGGCAAAACCGCCCGGAGGGCAATTTCCGGCACAATTGCGCCGGATGATTCCTGTTGCATTGAATTCTCTGCGGGGTCATATTGTCCTGATAAGAGCGCGTTGCTAACTTGGGCTAAGATACTGGAGACCAGGCAATTGAATGCCATCGACTACATAGACCTGGCGCTGCTGGCTTCACTGACGGCTGCCGTTTTGTATTTGTGCTTTCTGGCTTTTTTCGGAATAATCGGCCGAAAAAAAGAACGAGGAGTATTGGGAGATTATCGTTTCCTGATTTTGATTCCGGCCCACAATGAAGAGACCGCTATAGCAAAGACACTCGAGAGTCTAAAGTGCCTGGAACAGGGGGCCAATGCTGAGATTGTGGCTGTCGCCGACAACTGCGACGATCGGACCGCCGAAGTGGCGCGAGCCGGCGGTGTCCGAGTCCTGGAAAGAAACGACCCGCAAAATCGCGGCAAGGGCTTTGCCCTGGAGTGGGCGATTGAGCGGCATAATCTTGACGATTATGATGCCGTCGTTGTCGTTGATGCCGACACGCTGGTCGAAGAGAATATGCTGTAGGCCATGGCGGCGGAATTTGACCGGGGCGTCGGAGCGGTCCAGCTTGATGATGTCCTGATAGTAGAAGGAGACAAGCCCCTGGCGCATCTGCAGCATCTGGCCAACGCCGCCGAGAACAGATTCTTTTACAATGGGCGGGCGGCTCTTGGTCTGCCGGTGCTTCTTCGCGGGACCGGTATGGCCATCAAGGCCGAAGTTCTTAAAGCCTACTCGTACAAATCACACTCAGTGACTGAAGACATCGACTATGCCGTTGACCTGCTTATGGGGGGTGTCAGGATCACATATACCATGGACAGCGCCGTATATTCCGCAGCGACCTCCACGTATGATCAATCCGTCAGCCAGAAAGAACGGTGGGCGGCAGGCACTTTCAGCCTGATTGGGAAAAGGGCTTTCAGGCTCGTCAAAACCGGTCTGACCCGAGGAAGATTCGGGCTTCTGGAGCTGGCCTTCTCTCTTTTGATTCTGAGCCGGCCGGTTCTGATATACGTTGGCATCGTGGCGGTTTTGCTTTCCATCCTGGCGTCAAGCGGCCTGAGAATCTATTTCGCCCTGTGGGGTACGGCGTTAGTTGCCATTCTGGTGCTATACCTGCTTTCAGGAGTATTTTTGGTCAAGGACAAGAAATCGGCATTTAAGGGTGTGTTGCACGCTCCGTATTATGGTTTCTGGCTGCTCACGGTGCAGCTCAGAGCACTTTTCAGGCCCGGCCGCGTCAGGTGGACGCGGACGGAGAGGAAGGACTGATGAAAAGCATCAAAATTCTTCATCTTCGCAGTTCCGAGTTTTTTGGCGGCCCGGAAAGAGCCATCATCGGGCAGTGCCGGAGCCTTACGAAATTCAACCTGATATGCGTCTCATTTGTCAGACGAGGAGGCGGCAATAGATTTCTTGATGAATGCCGAAAGGCGGGAATTGAAACGATTGTCATCAGGGACTCATTTCCTGGTGATTTTCGGGTCATCGGGCAGATTTCCCGGCTTGTTCGAGACCTTCAGCTGGATTTGGTCATTACGCACGATTACAAGTCGAATGTTTTTGCCTATTATGCCCTACGTAACGCCGGCGCCAGGCAGGTCGCTCATTTCAGAGGCAGAACCGCGGAAGATCTCAAGGACAAATTTTACAACTACCTCAATTATATTTATCTGAGGAAAATCCCGCGAGTTCTGACGGTTTCCTCAACATCCAGGGAATTCCTCATAGGTAAAGGGATTAAGGCTGATGCCATCCGCGTGGTGCCCAACGCTATTGAATGCCGACATCCGGAAAAGGGCGATACACGCGAAAAACGCGGCGCAGGGGCAGAATTGCGGGTAGTCGCGGCAGGAAGGCTGAGCTATGAAAAAGGCTATGACGTCTTGCTAAGGGCGATATCCATTATAAAGGACAAGGCGCCCCGCTTCGTGGTGTCCATATACGGCCATGGACCCGAACGGGAAAAACTCCTGCGGATGGTTGAGGAACTGGGCATATCCGATAAGGTCAGATTCTGCGGTTTCATCGACGATGTTAAAGCGGTGTTCGGTGAATCTGATTTTCTGATTTTGCCGTCCCGCTCGGAGGGGATGCCAAACGTGATTCTGGAGGCCTGGTCTCAGCAACTGGGGGTGTTGTCTACGGCGGCAGGCGGCGTGCCCGAGATGATTGATCACAACGTGAGCGGTTTGCTTTCGGTTCCGGATGATACCCGGGCGCTGGCCGATAGATTAATCTTTGCC
>CP070766.1:423827-429232 GCA_020345705.1 Candidatus Zixiibacteriota bacterium
AGGCCGGCAATATAGAATCTACTGCCGCAGGAAAGGGAGCCCTGACGCCGAAGAGCAAATCATACTGGATGTCAACCGGCTGGCCGAGGGAAAAGAGTATATGCATCTCGGCTTCCATAAGGTCAGTCCCGATCACAAACTGCTGGCCTATTCTACCGACGACAAGGGCAGTGAACGCCATACGCTCAGATTTAAAAATCTTGAAACCGGTCAACTATTGCACGATGTTATCGACAGCGTCGCCTCCAGGGCCGAGTGGGCCAATGATAACAGGACTTTCTTCTACGCCGTCCGCGATGAGGCCTGGCGGCCATACAGGCTGTACCGACACGTCTTGGGTACCGATGCCAGAGAGGACGTTCTTATCTTTCAGGAAGATGACGATGCCTATTGGCTGGAAATCTACAAAACCAAGAGTAAATCATACATCATGATTGAACTGGGCAGCGAAGAGACGAGCGAAGTCCGTTATCTGAGCGCCGATAAACCGGAGGGCAAGCTGCGTCTCATTCATCCCCGGCAGCAGGGTATGAAATACCGGATTAGGCATCACGACAAGAATTTCTATATCCTGACCAACGAGAACGCCAAAAACTTCAAGCTGATGGCCACCCTCGCGTCAAAGCCTTCTAGGAAAAATTGGAAGGAGGTCATACCTCACAGCTCCACGGTCAAGCTTGATGACTTTGAACTCTTCAAAGATCATCTCGTTGTCTATCAGCGCGAGGGCGGTCTGAAAAAGATACGCATAAGAAACCTAAGTACAAAACAGGAACACGTCGTTGACTTCCCCGAGCCGGCCTATTCGATATATCAGGAATGGAATCCCGACTTCAATTCTGACGTGGTCAGGTTCGAGTATGAATCGATGGTGACCCCGACCACGACCTATGATTATAACATGAACACCCGGGAAAGATTGCTGAAAAAGCGCCGGGAAGTCCTGGGAGGCTATAATCCGGATAATTATGTCACCGAGCGGATTTTTGCCGAAGCCGACGATGGTGTCATGGTTCCCATTTCTCTTGTTCGTAAGAAAGGTCTCGCAAAGGATGGCCGCAATCCAACCCTGCTTTACGGGTACGGAGCTTATGGCGCGAGCAGTGACGCCGACTTTTCCTCTAATCTCTTGAGTCTCCTCGAACGGAATATTGTAATCGCCATAGCCCATGTTCGCGGCGGGGGCGAAATGGGCCGCTACTGGTACGATGATGGGAAACTTCTGAAAAAGAAAAATACACTCGATGACTTTATCGCTTGTGCCGAGCACCTGATCCAGGAAGGCTATACCTCTTCCGATCGTCTCGGCATTGAAGGCGTCAGTGCCGGGGGGCTTTTGATCGGCGCTGTGGTTAATATGAGACCTGATCTGTTCAAGTTTGTTATTGCCGGTGTTCCGTTCGTCGATGTCATGAACACCATGCTCGACGAAACGATTCCGTTAACCGTCATCGAATACGAGGAGTGGGGCAATCCCAACGAAAAAGAGTACTACGATTACATGATGACGTATTCTCCCTATGACAACGTCAGCGCCCGGGCTTATCCCGATATGCTGGTCACCGCCGGGCTCAACGATACGCGCGTCCAGTACTGGGAACCCGCCAAGTGGACGGCCCGGCTCAGAGCGTTGAAGACCGATGAAAATCGGTTGATTCTCAAGACCGACATGGGCGCCGGGCACGGGGGCGCCTCGGGACGTTATGGAAGACTTAAGAGAATCGCGTTCGAATATGCTTTTGCCTTGGATATGCTGGGCATAAAAGACTGAAAGCACAAGTGAGGGGACAAAGAGCGCATCGAATTGCGGTGCGCTCTTTTTTTTTGCCCGGCGATGATGCTGACGTCTATTCCATTTCCTCAACCCGTCTGATGTCTTCTCGGGCAAAAAAATACGGAAGGCTGTTTTCCACACCGCGTTCACGAGTGCAGACCAAAAAAACGGTTGACTCAAATATAGCGATGACCTCCTCCGGGGGTGTTCCCGGCTCAAGGTCTCGGTAACTTTTGCTGACCTCGATATGCATTTTGGGTAATTTCTGATGTGTCGGATTGACATAGAGAGACTTGATGTACTTCCGTCTGATCTTCACGCGCATAGATTCCTCCAGCCGCTTTCTCAATTTGTCGAGTTCATCCCTGGTCAGCATCGTGGTGAAGGCCCGTGATAATGCATCGCTTATTGATCGTTTCGTTTCTGCGGGGTGACCATCCGCTCCGGCGTCAGAAGTTTATCCAGCTCCTTTTTCGAGATGAGTTTTCTTTCCAGAACAATATCGTACACCCCGCGATTCGTTTCAAGCGCCTCCCTGGCCAGGTCCGTGCACACTTCGTAGCCCAGAACCGGAACCAGCGCCGTCACCGGACCGATATTGTTTTCAACCATCCTGCGGCAAATCTCCTCATTGGCGGTGATTCCCTCGACACAGCGATGCATCAGAGTCACCATGCCGTTCTTGAGCATCTCGATTGACTCGAATATTGAATGCGCTATCACCGGCTCCATGGTGTTCAATTCCAGCTGACCGGCTTCGGCGGCCATCGTCACCGTCAGATCGTTGCCTATCACTGTGAAGGCAACCTGGTTGACCACTTCGGGAATCACCGGGTTGACCTTTCCCGGCATGATCGACGAGCCGGGCTGCATGGCGGGCAGATTGATTTCATTCAGCCCCGCCCGTGGCCCTGAAGACAAAAGCCTTAGATCGTTGGATAGCTTCGAGAGCTTGACCGCCAGCCTCTTCGTGGCCGAGGAGTACATGACAAAAGCGCCGGTGTCCTGGGTGGCTTCCACCAGGTTTGGCGCCAGAATGATGTCCAGACCGCTGATTTCACGCAGGTGGTTGATGACCCTTTCACCGTATCGCGGATCGGCGGCGATGCCCGTCCCGATGGCAGTTCCCCCGAGGTTGACCTCCAGAAACAGGCGGGCGTTCTGCGCCAGCCGTTCGATCTCCTCACCGAGCGTGATGGCGTAAGCTTCGAATGACTGTCCGAGCGTCATGGGAACCGCATCTTGAAGCTGGGTGCGGCCCATCTTGATGACGTGCGCGAATTGCCGCGACTTCTCTCTGAAGGCCGAAATAAGGTTTTTCAGAACCTCTATCAGCTTTTCGTTGCTGTTTATGAGGGCAATGTGAAGCGCTGTCGGGTAAACGTCATTGGTCGATTGAGACAGGTTGACATGGTTGTTGGGGTGGCAGTGTTTGTAATCGCCCTTCTCATACCCCAGAATTTCCAGCGCCCGGTTGGCGATGACCTCGTTGGTGTTCATGTTGGTCGAGGTTCCGGCGCCCCCCTGAATCATGTCAACGACGAATTGTGAATGAAACCGGCCGTTGATGATTTCGGTGCAGGCCCGGATGATAGCCTCGGCGACCGGCTTCAAAAGAAGCCCCAGATCAAAATTGGCCCTGGCCGCCGCCATTTTGACCATCGCCAGAGCTTCGATCAGAACGGGAAAGTGCGACAGGGAAATACCGCTGATATTAAAATTCTCAAGCGCCCGCAGGGTTTGAATGCCGTAGTAAAACTCATAGGGAACGTCGCGCTCGCCGAGCAGATCATGTTCTTTCCGGGTCCTCCCGGATACATATGTTGCCGCGATATTAACCACCCTGGTGCTGGTCTGGCGCATCCGGCGGGATATCACCCTGGCGACCCGGGAGAGTATCTTGGCGCCCGTAGCCGGTTGAGTTGAAAAGATGCGGGCAAACGTGTCACGGCTGATGGCAAAAACCGTTGTCTTTGACATCGCCCGTGCGGAAGTTGAGTGCGGGTATTCGTCCATCAGCGAGCCCTCACCGAGAAAATCATACTTCCCGAAAACCGAAAGACGTTTTTCCTCGCCGAATGGCGTTCGCTTGAAAAGCTCAACCTCGCCGCCGGCTATGATATAGAGATACTTCCGGGGGCTGTTTTCCTGGAAAAGGTACTCATTTTTCTTGAAGGTTTTCTCGTCAAAGTGCGACGTTATCAGTTCGGACTCCGCTTTGTCCAAATCCCGGAATAGCTCTATCCGGCTGATGAATCGATCAACAGGTTCGGATGTCATAACTGCCGCCCTCTCTAAATTGCTCTCTGCCCGCCACCAATCGCAATGAAACCATTCGGCGCTATAATATATTGGATCACCGGAATTGGCAACCAATTACATCGACCCGGCGAAAAATCGTCGGTCGGTCAGTGTTGCTGAATCAGGTCTGTCAAAGGGGCCCGGGGCCCCCGTCACACGTCTGCACACGATTTATCTGGTGACTAATTTAATAATCTTGCTCCCGACTGTCTCGGCCGCGGGCGGGTCATAGTTGGACAGCACCGCCACCGTGTAACCCAGGTCGGGCAGAGTCTCAAAAAAGGCGTTGATTCCCGGGGCGCCGCCGTTATGCCCGATCGCCCGATGACCACCGGGGAAACGCTCACCGAAGAGATACCCATATTTCTCTTCCGGGCCCATTTCGACTTTGCCGGTGGTGACGATTTCGGTGTACTCGGAGTCCAGCAGCTTGTATAAGTTAAGGGCATTGGCGAATTTCAGCAAATCCTCGACGGTGGAAAAACCGCCGCCGGCGGGGCCACCTTTCACGGTATGGGAAAAAAGATTGTTCTTCCGGGCGTACGGTGAATCGCCCTGATTATGTTCCGCCTTCGTGTATCCGATCGCCAGATTGGGAATCGGCAAGTCCATCTCGTAGCAATCGGTATTGGTCATCCCGGCAGGCTCATAGATGTTTTTCCTCACGTATTCACAATAGTCCGTCCCCGTTATCCGCTCGATAATCAGTCCCAGCACAATCGGCCCGGAATTGCTGTAATGAAATCTCTCGCCCGGTTCGAAAAGCAGACTGTCATGCACGAACAGCGAACATATCTCGGCAACCGTCCTGATTGAAACCCATCCCTTGTCGGCCCCGGCCGCCCAGTAAGACTCCAGTCCTGAAGTATGGGTCAACAGATGGTAAATGGTGACTTTCTCGGCAACTTCTCTATTCGGATAATCGGGCAGATGCTTGACAACGGTATCATCGAACGAAAGCTTCCCCTCCTGCGCCAGGCGGGCGACGGCAATGGCGGTGAACATCTTGTTAGCCGAGCCGAGATTGAACTTTGTATCGATTTTGTTGGGAACGTTGAATCGCTGGCTGGCCTGGCCGACTGCTTTCGTGAAGAATGGCCAGCCGTTCTTGGCAACAAGGACTGCCCCGGAAAATTTGTCCTCTTCGGCCAGCTTATCGACGAAGCTCTCGAGCCAGGCGGCTATTTCCTTGTCGGTCAGTTTGCCTTCCGGCAGAGGATAGCCGGGGTCTTCGCCGGGGCGAAACATGATCGCATTCAGTCCGTGGGGCGGCACCGGATCGAGATCGAACGTCAGATTGACCCACTCGAACATCTGAGGATCGACCGCC
>CP070766.1:429332-438174 GCA_020345705.1 Candidatus Zixiibacteriota bacterium
CTCATGATAGAGAGTATCGAGTTTCCCGGTCGAGATGGTGTACCTCCCGATATGCATGTCCTTCCGGTTGTCAATGTAGAGGTAGAACTCGTCCGGATTATCTTCGTTGAAGATGAGACCCGAATAACGCACGGTCCGGCTCTCGAGAAGCGGGCGGAACTGTCCGTTGCGGGAGAAGTGCCAGATATCATGCATTTCATCGCCATGCTTATTGACCCTGACCAGGATGTAGTCACCCGACGGATGGACCGAGTATCCGCTGATGGTTAGTCCCTCGTCGGTCCAGTTGTTCGGGCTGAGCTGCATCGGCCAGCTCATCACCTTGTCCATGTAAAAGAGGGCCTCGCTTTCCCCGGTGAGCCGCATCGTGAAGTAGATACGACCCGTATTGTCAATTTTGGGGCTGGTGACCAAATCGATTCCAAGAAGGAATGACAGGTCGCGGACGGTCGGTTCCCAGAATTCGGAGGATTGAATGGTCTCGGTAGTTATCTTGCTGGCGCTGTCGATATATGCCATAATTTTGGCTGTATCGGTCGTCACCCAGGGGTCAATCTCACCCAGAATTTTCTCAATTTCGCCGGCATCCTGAGCGAATGCCGCCGAAAGGGTGAATATGACCAGGAGAAGGGCCAGGCCCAGAGTCCTTAACGGCATGAGAGCCTCCTGTAAGTTTATTTTGGTTTGTCAACGTTAAGAAATGCATTCAGTTAAGTCAAGGTATTCAGGCTATTTTTATTCTAATACGCAGATTGTCGCGTCTTTGATGCGAAGAAGATCGAATTCGGCGGTCGGAAGACATTCGGTTACGGCTTGAGAATTATTCCGTGACCGTCGCGCCCGTTTATCAAGACCTCAATCGGACTGTCAAGAGTGACATGCCTGATGAACGTAGTTTCACGCGCCACCGTCCGGCTGTTAAGCCAGCCCCAGTCGATGAAGTTGTTTTCATCGGTCTTTTCAATCGTCAGGTAGCCGATCTGGAAGGCGATCAGGTTCTGGTAAAAATGAGTCCCAAAAGAAGGAGTCACGGAGAAATCGCCGTATTTTGCTTCTATAATAACCTGTACACTCGAAATCTGATCCCAGGTAATCGGAATGCCGAGCCATCTATCGGCGGTACCCCACCGACCGGGGCCAACCAGCATATACGGCTTGCCCCGCTTTTTGAACATCGCGTTGAATTCGCCGATCTGGGCCGCCATTTCAGGCATCTTCGAACGGTCGAAGCTGTCCGTCCGAACATAGACGATATCTTTTATCCCAGTTATCTTGCCATGGCTCAGCGTCTGATTGCTCCTGCAGACGATCCTGTCTTTTTCTATTTCACTGAAAGTAAGGCTGCCAAGGGCCGTCTCCAGCGCCATCGGTCTGATCTGGAGAAAGCCGAATTCATGGGGCCTTTTTCGATCTTCAGAGAGTTCGGCGGCAAACTCAATCTCGACCGGGCAGTTCATCCCGCTGCTTCCCAATTGAAGCAGAAATCGGAGCAGCTCATCAAGGGGAAATATCTTCGACTTGAGAATAGGCGCAAAAGTGACAATCCTGATGCCCTTGCGGGCCGTTCCATCGTAAACACGGTCATTATCGGCGGAGTATGTTGACCCAACAAAGGCCAGTGTTCCGTCGGCATCGGCCCGGTCGATGGCCGACCTGACAAGGCCCATTTCGCCGCCCGGGTGCGGGTAGGCATCGGGACGGCTCATGTCGACGGCATAGAAGTCTTTCTGTGAGTTCTCAAGGAAATCTTTAGGTGTTGAGAATTGAGGCAGGCTTTGCGGATTATTGGGGGAGAAGTAAAGGCATTTGCCTCCATCCACGACCGTTTTCCCGAGACCGAGAGCGGCATAGACGACGCCCTCCTCCGGTCTAATATTGCCGATCGAATAAAAATCGTATGATCGGGCAATCCCCGACAGAACCGGGTAGAATGAATCCCCTCTCTTTTTTCCGACGACCTTCTGGAGTATAACCGCCATTTTCTCTTCTTCCGGACGATTGCCGGTCGCCTCGATGTAGCTCTTGGACTTTCTGAAAAAAGTTGAGGCATAAATATATTTTATGGCGGCTTCGACCCGATCCAGACGAGCCTTTCTGTCGCGGTGGCAATTGGCCAACATGTGCGTATCGAAAATGCCGGCAAAAGGCTGGTAGTGCGAATCTTCCAGAAGAGATGACGACCGCACGGCGATCGGGTACTTAACGACGTCCAGAAATGATTTCAAATCGGTGATAATGCCCTTCGGAAGCCTGGCCTTAAAGAACGCTGAGGCAATCTCTTCATCGGATTTGTCACCCAGCGCGAATTCCAGCAGCTTGTTCTTTTCCAGAAATTCATCATAAACTGAGGTGGAGATAATGGCTGACGGCGGGACCGTTATTCGGACTCCGTCGAAGCAGTCATAGACGTTGTACCTTCTCAGGAGCCTGTTTATAAATGCCAACCCCCGTCCTTTGCCTCCCAATGAGCCGTCACCAATCCTGACGAAGTCGGTCTGAAGATCAAATTGCTTGCGCGAAAAATCCGACACAATGCCAAGCTGTTTCTCATGACGAAAACTTCGGAAAGTCTTGACAAGGTAACCTCGCAGGGTCTTTAAGTCCTTGAATTCAGAGACCTTTCGGGGGCGGAGCCTGACCGCAAGGTCAAATTCGGTGCGGGCCATGAGCCAGTTGGAGAAGTGATTGCGGTTGCCATGATATATGAGGGATTCTTCCGGGACGGTGGCCAGGCATTTCTCCATCGAGTGGAAATCCGTGGCGCGGCCGACCTCGGTCCCGTCGGCGAGCCTGAAAACAAAGTCGCCGAATCCGAAATTCTGCATGATAAAATTCCTCAGGTCGGCCAGAAGGGTCGGGGATTTCTTGTGAAGAAATGAAATGCCGTACTTCCCGGCCAGTTCGGCGTTCGCCGGATTTGAGGACTGCAGCAGGATGGGCAGATCGGGAGCTTTTTCTTTGACCTCTTGGGCCAGTTCCAGCCCGGCTCCGTCATTTGGCCTGCCGTCTTTCATAAAGCGAATGTCCGATATGACTCCCAGCAGGTACTTCTGATATTTCTCAAAGAGATGCCACGCGTCTTCAAAAGTGTCTGTAAGAAGGATTTTGGGCCGAGCTCTCATCCGCAGGATCTTATGAGTCATGTTAAGGCTGTCGGACATCAGGGCCTGCGTCTGGTGCATTATCTCCGTGAATATCTGAGGCAGATACGCCGAATAGAATCGTACTGAATCTTCAATGACGATTATCACCCGGACGCCGACCAGCCTCGTGTCGAAATCGACGTTTCTCTTATCCTCTATGTACTTGACAATGGCAGGAAGGATGTCGGCTTCGCCGCTCCATATGAAGGCTTTGTCAAGGGCGCGATAATAATCTTCGCTCTCCGCGACTTCGAGTTCGCGGGGGTGAAACGCAAGCAGCACGACCGGAATGTCAGGGATGATTTTCTTGGCCTCCATGCCGAAGGAGATAATATCCATATCGCTCAGCTGGCGGAAGACGATTATCATGTCGAATTTCTGCGTCTCTAAAAGCTCGAGAGCTTCCGTTCCCCGCGAGACCCTCCTTATGTGGGGGGTGAAGGTCAGGTTGAGCTGGGCATACTCTCTGAAAAAAAGCTGGGAGATGTGGCCGTCCTCTTCAAGAATAAAGGAATCATAGAGGCTCGAGACGACCAGAATGTCCAGCACCTTGTAGGGCATTAATGAATCGAATCGGGCAAAGCCGGATTCATAATCTTTCAGGTCAATTTCCGGTTTCATTTTGCTTCAGACCTGCGAAGTGATATTCGTAATCGTCTATATAAAATCATCAACTCAATGCAATTTATACGGCCTGCTAAAGGAAAGGGATGGTGGAGTAGCGCGGCTGCTCCACCGTCGTGAATATAATCTATCAACGGTTAAGGTGCTTACACGACGCCTTGGTCGAGCATGGCATCGGCTACCTTGACAAAACCGGCGATGTTGGCGCCGACGACGTAGTTCCCGGCATGACCGTATTCTTCGGATGTCTCCTTGCAGGCGGTATGAATCGATTTCATAATGCCTTGAAGGCGCCGGTCAACCTCTTCGCGCGTCCAGCCTGTGCGCATGCTGTTTTGAGACATCTCGAGACCGGAGACGG
This sequence comes from Candidatus Zixiibacteriota bacterium, assembly GCA_020345705.1. Lineage (GTDB taxonomy): Bacteria > Zixibacteria > MSB-5A5 > GN15 > PGXB01. The sequence goes on from CP070766.1 coordinate 433,461, forward strand.
CGACACCGCCGGCATTGGCCGCCTTTCCGGGGCCGTAGAGAATTTTCTTCTCTATGAAGTGCTCAGCCGCCTCAGGAGTGCTGGGCATGTTGGCCCCTTCTGCGACACACAGGCATCCGTTTTTCAGAAGTGTTTCAGCGTCTTTGCCGTCCAGCTCATTCTGCGTGGCGCACGGAAGGGCAACATGAACCGGAACATTCCAGACTCCGATTCCCTCGAAGTACTTGGCAGATTTGAACTTCTCGGTATATTCGCGGATTCGACCACGTCTCACATTCTTCAGTTCAAAAACGAACTGGAGCTTCTCCGCGTCGACTCCGTCTTCATCCACAATATAACCGGTTGAATCAGAAAGAGTTAAGACCTTGCCGCCGAGGTGGTTGACTTTCTCGGTGGCATACTGAGCAACATTGCCGGAGCCGGATACGGCGACTTTCTTGCCCTTGATCGACTCGCCTTTGGTGTTAAGAGCTTCCTCGGCGAAATAGACCGTCCCATAGCCGGTTGCTTCCGGTCGAATCAGACTGCCGCCCCAGTTCAGCCCTTTGCCGGTAAGAACACCCTCGAAGGCATTTTTGATTCTTTTGTACTGGCCGAAGAGAAAGCCGATCTCGCGCCCGCCGACGCCGATATCACCGGCCGGGACATCGGTGTTGGGGCCGATATGTCGGCACAACTCGGTCATGAAACTCTGGCAGAAACGCATCACCTCGTTGTCGGACTTGCCCTTGGGATCAAAATCAGAACCCCCTTTGCCGCCTCCCATGGGCAAGGTCGTAAGAGAATTCTTGAAGACTTGCTCAAATCCGAGAAATTTCAAGATACCCAGATTGACACTGGGATGGAAACGTAGCCCACCTTTGTAGGGTCCGATAGCGCTGTTGAATTCGACGCGAAAGCCCTTGTTAACCTGGACGATGCCTTTGTCATCCACCCACGGTACCCGGAAGAGAATGACTCTCTCCGGCTCCACGATCCTCTCGATAATCCTGGCCTCTACGTATTCGGGGTGCTTGCCCAGAACAGGCTCAAGAGACTCGAGGACTTCATGGACCGCCTGATGGAATTCAGGCTCGGCGGGATTCTTCGCCTTGACCTTCTCCATCATGGTTTGAAGATACTGGTTCATGCTCAACTCCTTGCTTTATTTAACCCAGTGGTTTGTTACATATTTCACAAAATTCACAGGAATGTAGCCAAAATTGCAGCAATGTCAACCCATTAGTTGGGCCATTTTTTCAAAAAAAACCTGTATTTCTTACCGATCCGGCCGCATCTCAATAGCCGGCGGCAAAACCGAATCCGGGCGGCCCCGGGGCGGTTTTGCGATATGAAATTTCTGAATTTTGGGGTTGACAAAAGTCAATTATTGGCGTTGACTACGGCTTCATATTTTCAACGGAGCAGCAATTCATAGGGAGGTAAAAAATGGGAAGGACAACTCGGATCTATTGCTTTTTCTCTCTCCTTTTTCTGGGTTGTATAGGGGTTTCATCATGGGCGACGGACACGACCGGCGGTAGCACTGATGCCCCAATCCGTTTCGCCATAATCGGCGACCGCACCGGAAGTAACGTTCCCGGGATCTATGAACAGATTATCTCTGAAGTCGAAAGACTCAGACCTGATTTCGTCATGAACGTTGGGGACATGATCGAAGGGTACACTGACGACACGGTCCGTCTGAAAGAAGAATGGGCGGAGTATGATTCAACGATTGCCTCACTGTCGATGCCGATTCATCTGACACCGGGCAACCATGACATCCTGAGTGACGTGCAGGAAAGCATCTATAGGCGCCTTGTCGGTGAGCCGTACTATTCGTTCAATCACGGCGATCTGCATTTTGTCATCCTTGACGTTGGCCGCTGGGAGTCGTCCGAGGAACTCCCCGGTGAGCAGATAGACTGGCTGATCAAGGACCTCGAGAAAAATGCTGAGGCCGCATTTACGTTCGTCTTTTTCCATAAGCCGTTCTGGTATAACTCGGTTGCTGAAGGCAAACCGGATACGCTTCACAGCCTGTTTGTCAGATACGGTGTCGATGCCGTCTTCAACGGCCACCACCATGAGTATTTCAGCGGCGAGTATGACGGTATTCGCTACACCAGCCTCGGCAGTTCGGGCGGCGGCGCAGACCCATCGCCAAGCGGGCTTCACTATCATTTCGCGTGGGTGACGGTAGACGATGACGGTATTCATATCGCACCAATAAAGATGGGTGCGGTTCTGCCATGGAACGAAATCACCGCTGACGAGAGGAAAATCTATAGCTCCTTCCGGAACCGGGGTCTGACATTTGAAAGCCAAACGCCTGTCGAGCCGGATCTGACCGTGAACAGTTCCAGAATCGGAGTCGTTCTGGACAACACAATGTCGGAGGTCGCCCTGGACGATTCGCTGGAGTGGACGATCCCCGAGGGCTGGACTGTTGAGCCGCAGGCGATGTATGCTACGGTGCCCGCGGGCGCGAAAAAGACATTCTATTTCGATGCATCATGCAGCGGCGAAGTATTCCCGGTACCGTCGGTGACGACGACCTTCAACTACGCCGAAGGCAAAAAAGTAACGGTGGACGGCAACCTGTGCGTCGCCCGGCAGGCCTGCTGTTATCCGGCGACACCGAAACCCGTTATTGACGGCGACCTGTCGGAGAGCTTCTGGAAAGACCCTGAGACGCGTCTTGTCGCGCCGGGCGGCGGAGAGATGGGAATAGATTCGGTACAGTTTTATTTCGCGTATGATAAGAACAATCTTTATCTGGGGGCACATTGCATCGATCAGGATATCGACTCCCTGGTCGGCAAGATTACCGAGCAGGACGGCGCGATTTTTACAGAGGATTGTGTCGGGTATTTCATTCAACCGACGTTGGAGCTGGATACTCTTTATCAGATATATTTTAATCCGCTTGGTGCGGTTTATGACGTTAAGTACTGGCATGCCGAGGAAGGTTACCTGGACGGCGATCGTGATTTCAACGGGAAATACAATGTCAAGACGAAGAAGGGCGACAGCTACTGGTCGATTGAAATACAGCTTCCTCTGGAGCAATTCGGAGTTTCGATGAAAAAAGGCGATAAAATCCACGTCAATTTCCGCCGCAAACAGCCCAGGTTTGAGACCGCCGCCGATTGGCAGACGCCTATCGATTGGGATGTCAACACTTACGGCCTTCTTGTTATGATGTAGCGGATTGCAATGGAACTTATCGAATAATCTCATGGGCAGGCCCAAGCCTGCCCTTTTAATTTCTAATTTCAGTGCGCTTGTCGGCAGAGCCGGCGTTCCCTTGTGACCGGGCCGCCGGCGCATTAAGACATTTCTGCACAACCCCACTTGATATTTTACGTATTGTTAGCATATTAGGCAGATTTTTGGAAAGAGAAGAGCGGTTAATTAATTTTAGCGATAAGGAGAGCTATTGATGGTCCCCAACAGTATCACAAGACTCATCCTCACCGTGCTTTCTGTACTTCTCGTCATCTTACTGGCGCCGGTGGCGGCGGACGTTGACCAGGCCCCGACCAGAGACCAGATCGAAGACAAGTACAAATGGGATTTGAGTGACTTTTATCCCAGTGATGAGGCTTGGGAAGAGGCCCTGAATTATGTTCAGGGTATGATCCCGAAGATGGAAGAATATAAGGGCAAGCTGGGAGGTTCGGCCGAGACACTGGCGGAGTGTCTGATGATGAACGATTCTCTCGGCAGTCTGATTCACAGGCTCTGGGTTTATTCGGCATCCAGGCTTGACGAGGATACCCGTGTCGGCAAGTACAACGAAATGCAAAACCGGGGTTACGGGCTTTATTCGGAGCTTGGCCAGGCGGGCGCTTTCATCGAACCCGAAATCCTGAAAATCCCCGACTCCGTTTTGCAGAAATTTCTGTCGAGCAATACGCAACTTGGCGTTTATCGGTTTTATCTGGAAGACCTGATGCGTCGGAAGGCGCACATCCTTTCCGAGGAGCTGGAAAACCTGCTGGCGCAGACGACCTCGCTCGTGCGTTCCCCGCTGAATATCTGGACGATGATAAATAATGCTGACGTCAAGTTCCCCAATGTCAAAGATGAAGACGGCCAGCAGATTGAGCTTACGCGGGGGCGGTATTCGAAACTTCTGAAGTCGACCAATCGGCAGGTGCGAAGAGAAGCGAGCGAGGCCTATAACGACACGTACAAGAAATACACGAACGGCCTGGGCGCGGCCCTGGCGACCCACGTCGAAATGCAAAACTTCACCACCAACGCCCGCGGCTATAACAGCACTCTCGGGCGGTCCCTGGACGCCAACAACATTCCCGTCGATGTCTTCCACAATCTGATCAAAACGGTCAATAATAATCTCGAACCGCTGCACAAGTATATCTCGCTTCGCAAGAAATTCCTGGCCGTTGATACACTCTTCGGTTTTGACTTGTCGGTCCCGCTGGCTCCCGAAGCGAGAATGGAATACGCCTATGAAGAGGCCAAGCAGATGGTCATCGACGCTCTCAGTCCACTCGGTGATGATTATTTGAATAGTGTCAATATGGCTTTCGATTCGCGTTGGATTGACGTATACGAAACACTGGGTAAGGACACCGGGGCCCATAGCTGGGGAACTTATTCAGTCCATCCGATTATTCTGCTCAACTTTACGGGCGTGATCAGAGACGTGTTTGCTATCGCCCATGAAATGGGTCATGCCATGCACTCCTATTACACATAC
>CP070766.1:438274-443048 GCA_020345705.1 Candidatus Zixiibacteriota bacterium
GTCGATCTGGACGCCGTACCCGGATTATTGGATGCCCTCAATGGCCTGACAGCCGGCCTCATCATCAACCAGCAACACTCTTTCTTTTGCCATGGAAGTACTCCTTACTCACATGTACTGCCAACGTAATTATTCAAAATTGTCAAACCTGCTTGGTCAAAATGTCCGGAAAACCGAGAACAATTGATTGGCTGCCGCCAGAGTCCCGAACAAAATCCAGTTCCCCTTCTTGCGCTTCAAGCAGGGTTCTCAAAAGCGCAAGCTGTTTGTCCTCGATTTTAGTTCCATCAATACCCGGTCCGGTGATCTCAACCCTGATTCCCGATTCATCCCTGCTCGCATTTACACCTATCACGTTGTCAACCGCCGCGTTCTCCAGGGCGTACCTGATGCACAGATAGACGGCGTGCTGCATGGCAAACGGGTTGCCCGAGACATTCACCGGATCCGGCGGGAACCGGCCTTCCAGCCGGACCTTTTTCATATCTGCGAAGCGCCGGCAGATGTCCGTCAAATTGCCCAGGACCGCCTTCAAATCATATTCAACGACTGCCTTATCAGTGGTATGGGCATATTTATTGAGCCGCTTGATGATGGTCCGCCCTCTGTCAACCTGTTTGGAAAGCCTTTCCTGGAGCGACCTCAATTTCTCAGCGTCGATCGGCATACCCTGGCCGGCTCCATAGAGAATATCGTCGAGCAAGCCCGTCAGTTCGTTGATTACCGCCGTGACGTTATTCAGCTCATGAGTGACACTGGCGGTGATGGCGCCAAAAAATGCCAGCCCCTCTTCTTTCAGTCGGTCGTCCTGATTTTCACTCATCGCGTTCTTCGTCCGAAATCCCCACCGCCAGCCTGATTTTTTTAATCAGGTCCTCAAGTTTGACCGGTTTCTGCAAATAGTCGACCGCCCCTTCGGCGACGCCGTCTTCCCCCTCTTTGATCGAACCATGACCGGTAATCAGCATAACCCTGGTATTCGGGTGCTTTTCCTTTATTCTCTTCATCACCTCGATGCCGTTCATTCCGGGCATCTTGACATCAATGACAATCACGTCAAACTCTCTCTCTTCGGCCCGGGCGATGGCCTCGGCACCGCTCAGCACACCTTCCGCATCATAACCTCTGTAGACGAGACGCTCCGCCAGCGTGAATACCAAGTCCTCTTCGTCGTCAACAAGCAACACACTTATTTTATCCATAATCTACTCCCCGCTCTCGGAAACCTGAAACGGCAAAATGACGGTAAAGGTCGTCCCGACGCCGACTTTGCTTTTGACAAAGATGTCGCCTCCGAGCTTTTTTATGATCCCGTAAGTGATGGAAAGCCCCAGCCCCGTCCCGTATTCCTTCTTGGTCGTGAAAAATGGTTCGAAAATCCTTTCCAGTTCTTCCTTGGGAATGCCCTTGCCGTTATCTGTAATCATGACCGCCAGCCGGTCATGACCGCGCTCTTCAATTGCGATATCAATCTGCCCGCTGTTCTCAATCGCGGCAAAAGCATTGTTTATTATGTTAAGAAAAACCTGTTGCAACTGTCCACGGTCGCTTTGAATGGCGGGCAGGTCCTCGGCGGCATGAACATTGACGACGATGTTCCGGTGAAGTGCCTCCTTGCCCAGAAAACCAAGAACCTCCTTTATCAAACCCTCGGGTTCTATCTGTTCTATGTGGGGGTCCATCCTCTTCGCGAAACCCAGCAGGCGGTGGGTAACGGCACTGCATCTATCCACTGAGGAGATAATCGATTTGATGTGCTTCAAAAACTTATCCTGTTTGGGGATATTGTCACCATAGGTTATCATATCCGTCAGCATGCCGGCATTCTCGTAAATAATGGCGAGGGGATTATTGATCTCATGCGCGACCCCGGCGGCCAGCCGACCGATCGAGGCCATCTTATTAGTGTATTCAATCTGATGCAGCGCTTTGACACGTTTCAGATCCGCTTCACGGATGCGGCCGACCATGTAATAGGAACCCCATATGATGACGATAAGGATCAGCACGATGCTGATTCCCAGAAAGAACAGGAGGTTGTTGCGAACGCTCAACCAACTCCGCATGAAAAATTGAGGCTGTATGACTTCCATCAATATGAATGGAGAATTCTCGATATAGGCATATCCCAGAACATACGGCTTGCCGTCAAGGTCAACCTCTTCAAGAACCTCACTCTTTGCCGAATACGGCGGAATCGGCAGAGCACATTTCTTCAGAATATCACCATGAAAGCGGGACGGCGTCTGAAGAATCCCGGAGCGATTGACCAGAAAGGCATCGGTGGAAGGGCTCATGCTCTGAGAAAGAATCTTATGATACAGCACGTCGCTGTCGATGGTGGCTCGCAGGATGTAGAAGCTTCTGTCACTCCCCTCGTGCATAACGGCGATCACAAAGTGCGGGAAACCTCGGTATCCTTTGAAAACATCACTGACGTACACACCCTTTAATTGGACCTCATGAAACCAGTCCTGATCGGTGTAGATTTTTCCCTCCAGGTCATATGGCCCGACATAGGACCGCTGCTGACCCTGGGCGTCTATTAGACCCAGATCAACAAAACCGCCAAACGACTCTTTCAGGTGTCTGAGCGTGAAGGTCAGATTCTCGTGATCAAGAAGATCCTCAAATGATTTCTCTTTTATGATGAGATTTAAGGCCGAACGACGTTCAGCGGTAAAGGCTTCCAGTGACCGTCTGGTATTCGAGGTCTGGCGGGAAATCGGGTAGGTCATCTCAGCCCTCAGAGCTTTCTGGTACTGATGCGAATTTATGAAGGTCATAATAATCAGAGGTGTCAGCGAAACCAGAACGGTCAGAAGAATCGAATATTTTCTCAGGCGCCGATAGCGAAACTTGCTCTCCTCCGGGTGATCCCCCGGCGCATCCCGCACCCCCGAGTGCTTGTGAAAAAAGTCAATAAAGTGTTTCACGAATTCCCTCGCTGTTACCGCCTTAAGGCGGCGCTGATCCGGTATTCAACGTTCCGGCAGGTCGGTGCCGAGACCCTGAGCCGGCGTCTCTCACGATGTTAATCCGAATTATCGGCAGAACCGCTTCCCCTTCTAATTTTTGCATAGGCTTTTGTCATCGTTTCGGTTAATACGTTTATATCAACCGGTTTTTCGAGATAGGCAAACGCCCCCAGCTCCATCGCCAGTTGCCTTTCCCGGTCGGAGCCGTGGCCGGTAAGAATGATGACCTCGGTTTCGGGATGGTCCTTTTTGACTTTCTTCAAGACTTCAATGCCGTCAATACCCGGCATTTTCAAATCCAGAACCATAACTTCGGGCTGGTCCTTGCTGACGAATGACAGCGCCTCTTCGCCGTCATAGACTACCGACGGCTCCATGTGCCTGGTCTGGAGCCTCTCCGATAGTGTGTGAACGAATTCCTTTTCATCATCAACTAGAAGCACTTTCTTGGGAACGTCAAACTCGACCGGCGGGTAGGCATAAGGCATCCTGAACGTTGACCCGATACGCACTTCAACGGCCTTCACTCCCGGCACGGTTTCGGCCAGCTTGATAAGCTCTTCCTTGTAATGCTCAAGCCGCATGACATATTTTTTCAAAATAACAATCACCTTACCGTCGTCGGCCGTCACATCGACCTCATGCTTTTTTTCAGTGAGAGTGACATTGACCTTTGACGCCAGCACAAAATCTTCCATCGCTCTGCGGGATTTGTCCGTGGTCTGAACGATATCGACACGAGCATTTTCACATATCATCCGCACCGCCTCGTCAACCGTGCTGGCATGCATCGGAATGACAATATCATAAAGGCTTTCATCCCACGGACCGAGTCCGAAGAGATACTGCGTCCAGTTAAGCTGGTTGGCGTCGTTTTTCTTTATCAGCGAAGCGGCTTCCTTTTCGGATATTTTCTCTATCTCGACCGCTTTTGCGACTCTGAAGCCGTGGTCGGCAACCAGACAGATTCTCATGATATGAGAAATGTTTTTGGGCAATAGGTGGCCGGCCCCTCCGTAATACACGAAGTTGTCCCTCAGGGCCAGCTCTGCCAGGGCGGCTCTCAAATAGGCGATATTTTTTTCTCGGCCTCGTGAAAGCTTATCGATAACGGACGAGGAGCCGTACATGGCCGAAAGCAGTTTCTTCCCGGAAACTCCGAACAGTTCGGAAGCTTTTTCCTCAACCTGTGAATCAATATAATCGATGCCGAGCTGCCGGGCGGTTTCCCGCGCGACCTCTTCCCCGTGACAATAGGAAGCACTGAACACGGTGATGATAGACATTGCCTCTCCTTTAAGGTTATGGCCTTCAATCCATCTCTCAATGAAGGTCGGTGTTATCAAGTTAAGCCGTCCGGAGACGTTGCGCAAGTTATATTTATGGCGCCGTCAATTGCCGGCTGCCGCGCTTGACGGACTCTGTCGAAATCAGAGATATTGGATACGTATTTATTATGAAATCGATTCTTTTGCTTGATTATTTGAAAAGCGACCGGTAAATTTCGTTTGCCATCCCTGATGCGGTACTTTGATCAAGCGATTGGTTCTATAATAGATTGAAGGGAGTAAAGTCATGAAAAATATGCGGGTCGGTGAATTAATGATCCCGCTCGACAAATATCCCCATGTTCCCTATAACTTCACACTGGGCCAGGCCATGGCCGTATTTCAGCAGGCGGTCCTTGTTATTGGAGGGAAAAATTCTCTGCCTCGTGAAATTCTTATCTTTGACCAGGATTACAACCTCCTGGGCACGGCCGGCAGACGGGACATCCTTCGCGGCCTTGAGCCGGA
>CP070766.1:443148-447815 GCA_020345705.1 Candidatus Zixiibacteriota bacterium
CACATTATGAGATAAATAGTTATGGCTCGACGGGGCGATTGGGGGTTAATGGCCGGGTGAGATATTTTTACGGAGCTAATGAAATTTTTCACAAATTATCCTTGACTTGACCTGATAAATTCATTAGTATATTTAAATAGTGGATAGGCTATTTCGCTTTATCCGGAACCGGCGTCTGACTTGAAGCTGAAGAGAATTTGATTATAATATAGAGCTAAACGAAAGAGAGGCTACTCAAATAGCCGACGGAGACGAAAACTGAGAATTTTTGTACCTATAAATTTAAGGAGCAAAAATGGCGGACAATATCCCAAAAACCCCGAAACTTGATGAGCTCGAGAAGGGCAGGTGGCCGAGTTTTGTCAAAGAGATAAAAATGGCGGCCCAAAAAAGCCCAATGGCGGTGGACCTTCTCGGCCAGCTGGAGCAATCTTACGATGAGAAGATTGGCTACTGGAAACACGGTGGTATTGTGGGTGTGATGGGTTACGGCGGCGGCGTCATCGGCCGTTATTCGAATTTGCCGGAGAAGTACCCCAACATCTCACACTTCCACACCATGCGAATCAACCAGCCCGCCGGCTGGTTCTACAAAACCGAAGCCCTTCGGAAGGTCTGTGACATCTGGGAAAAGCATGGCTCCGGTTTGACCAACATGCACGGCTCTACCGGTGATATCATTCTTCTGGGGACCAAGACCGATGAGCTCGAGCCGACCTTCGCCGAGCTTCAAAAGATTGATTTCGATATTGGCGGGTCCGGGTCCGACCTCAGAACCCCGAGCTGCTGCTGCGGCATGGCTCGCTGCGAATGGGCCTGCTACGACACCATGGCCCTGACCCATGATCTGACCATGCACTACCAGGATGAGCTTCACCGCCCGGCGTTCCCGTATAAGTTCAAATTCAAAATGTCAGGATGTCCCAATGACTGCGTAGCATCTATCGCCAGAGCCGACATGTCGGTCATCGGAACCTGGCGCGACGACATTCAGGTCGACCCGGATGCCGTGCGGGAATACGCTGATAAGGGTATGAACATCGAATCCGACGTCGTTGACAACTGCCCGGCCAAATGTATGAGCTGGGACGGCAAGGAATTGCACATTGACAACAGCTTCTGCGTCCGATGCATGCATTGCATAAATGTCATGCCGAAGGCCCTCAGACCGGGAAAAGATCGAGGTGCGACCGTTCTTATCGGCTCCAAAGCTCCTATCATCGAAGGCGCCCTGCTTTCCTCGGTCTTCCTCCCCTTTGTCAAGGTCGAGCCACCTTACACCGAGATTAAGGATCTTGTTGACAAGATCTGGGACGTCTGGTCTGAGGAAGGCAAGAACCGCGAACGCGTGGGCGAATTCATCCAGCGCGTCGGGCTGGGTAATTTCCTGGATGCCATTGAGTTGGATCCGGTTCCGGAAATGGTTGCCCACCCGCGGGAGAATCCGTACGTCTTCTACGAAGAATACTTCGAAGAGGATGAGGGCGAAGAAGAGGAAGAAAGTTAAACCGTAAACGAAAAAACTTTGAGATTTGAGGTATAGACATGAGTGACGTAATGAAAGACAGACGGACCGATTACGGCCCGCCGCATTACGAGCAATTCTTGCCGCCTGTGATAAAGGAAAACTACGGCAAGTGGAAATACCATGAATTCATGAAACCGGGCGTTATGGTTCATGTCTCGGAAACCGGAGACAAGCTGTTCACCGTCCGGGCCGCATCGGGCCGCCTTTGCAGCGTCAGCAAAATCCGGATGTACTGCGATCTGGCCGACAAGTACTGTGACGGATATCTGAGGTTTACCAGTCGGCACAACGTCGAATTCCTCCTGACTAAGGAGGAAAACATCAATCCGTTGATTAAGGATCTGGCTGAGATCGGACATCCGGTCGGAGGCATCGGGAATGCGATTTCCAGCATCGTTCATACGCAGGGTTGGATTCACTGTCACTCGGCGGCTACCGATGCATCGGGCATCGTCAAGTGCGTCATGGACGAGCTGATCGAGTACTTTGAAAATACGAAACTCCCCGGCAAGCTTCGCATCGCTCTGGCCTGCTGCCTGAACATGTGCGGCGCCGTCCATTGCTCGGACATCGCTATTCTGGGAATCCACCGTCGTCCGCCCCGAATTGACCATGAAAACCTGAGAAAAGTCTGCGAAATTCCGAACGTCAGCGCCTCCTGTCCGACGGCGGCCATCAGGCCGGCGACAGTTGACGACAATCCTTCGGTTGAGGTCATCGAAGAAAGGTGCATGTTCTGCGCCAACTGTTTTACGGTTTGCCCGGCTATGCCGCTCAACGATCCTCTTAACGACGGTGTTTCGATCTGGCTGGGCGGCAAGGTTTCCAATGCCCGCCATGAACCGATGTTCTCCAAGCTGGCGATTCCCTTCCTGCCGAACAACCCGCCCCGGTGGCCGGAAGTCACGACGGCGGTAAAGGATATTGTCGAGCTGTGGGCCAAAAACGCGCGCCGATATGAAAGAATGGGCGAGTGGATCGAGCGCATCGGCTGGCCCAAGTTCTTCAAGATGGCCGGTATCGAGTTCCAGAAGGAGCACATTGACGACTTCAAGTTTGCCGGCCTGACATATAAACGGTCAACGCATTTGACCTTCTAAAGGATTAGGTATAATGGCAAAAACCGTTGACGAAATAGCCGAGGCCATGTTTGGTATGGTGAAAGATGCCCAGGGCCTCAAGAAACTCAAACCGATGGACCTCACCAAGGCTATGGTTGAGCTTTATGGTGGGGAAGGTGTCGACAAGAAGTTCTGCAAGCTGGCCATCAAGCAGCTTATCGATTCCGGAAGATGCGTTTACACATATTTCGGTGGCAGCTACATTGAACTTCCGCACAGTGAGGGCGCCGCGAACTGATTGGCCCGGCGCCCCGGGTTTGTTTTCTATGACGGCAAGTATTCCAAGGCTTATGATCGCCGGGCTGTCCGGCGATTCAGGCAAAACTATAGTCTGCCTGAGCATCATGCATGCGCTGCGGTGCAAGGGACTCAACGTCAGTGCATTCAAGAAGGGACCGGATTATATCGACTCGGCCTGGCTCGGAAGAGTTGCCGGTAAAACCTGCCGCAATCTCGATACGTTCATGGTCGACTCCGACGCAGTTCTGTGCTCTTTCATAAAGAATGCCTTTGAATCCGATATCACCCTGATCGAAGGAAACCGCGGCGTATTCGACGGAAAAGACATAAGGGGGACGCACAGCAGCGGCGAACTGGCCAAATTACTTCGTTCGCCGGTCATACTGGTCATCAATTGCTCGAAAGTCACCCGGACCACCGCGGCCGTTGTCAGTGGATGCCTGTCATTTGATCCCAAAGTCAACTTCGCCGGCGTTATTCTCAACAAGGTCGCCGGCAAAAGGCACCGGGGAATCATCACCGAATCGATCGAGAAGTACTGTAAACTGCCGGTCCTGGGAGCAATCCCGCGCCTGGGTGATGATTCGGTCATCATTCCCGGAAGACATCTGGGTCTGGTGACGCCCCGGGAGTTTGAAAAGGCCGCGCGCCTGGAGGATTTGCTCCGGGAAATTGCGGACAGGCACCTGGATATTGAAGGCTTGATGAAGATCGCACACTCTGCCCCGCCGCTGGGAATGCCGGAATCCGGTTCATTACCACACTCCGAACCAAAGGTCAGGATAGGTTATTTCAATGACTCCGTCTTTACGTTTTACTACCCCGAAAATCTCGAAGCTCTGCAATCAGAGGGGGCGGAGCTGGTAGCTATATCGTCGACCGAGGATAAGAGCCTGCCGGACGTTGACGCCCTGTATATCGGGGGTGGGTTCCCGGAAACCCAGGCCGAGTGTCTTAATAAGAATCAGGATATGCTCCGCTCGGTCAGGGCGGCGGCCGAGGATGGTTTGCCGATCTATGCCGAATGCGGCGGCCTGATTTATCTTTCCGGTTCGCTGACATTTAAAGACAAAAAATATCCCATGGCGGGGGTATTTCCCACAAACCTGATAATGAAGCCCAAGCCGGCCGGGCACGGTTACAGCACCGTCAGAGTAGACCGGCCCAATCCCTTCTTTGAAGTAGGGACTGAAATTAAGGGACACGAATTCCATTATTCCGCCCTGAAAGCCGATAAGCAGAGTTTCGAAAGCTGCCTGGATGTAGAAGTCGGCGTCGGATTGGGCGAAGGACGAGACGGTCTGTTGTATAGAAACACGATTGCGTGCTATACACATATTCATGCCGACGGCGTCGAGAGTTGGGCGTCGAATATGGTGCGCAATGCTCTCGAGAGAAAGATGGCTCGCACAAAAACAGGGTGCACGTGTTCTCGGCCGACCGCCGAGATGGGAGGACACTCACGGTTCTGATTGATAGAGAGGATTGACAGAGTAGTCTTGAATACAAGAGCTGCCGGGATTCTGGAGAGGCGGTTCGGAATGACATTCCGGCGGTAGAGGAACTTATAGAAAGAGAGCGAAGTCATGGCAAAGATCGTCAAGAAAAAGAAGAAGGGATTGAAAGGCCTCTCCCGTGCAGCCGGTGCTTCAGGTGTAGAGACTTCACCATACAGACCGAAATTTATCGAGAAAAGGCCCCCTTGCGCTGACAACTGCCCCAACCATAATCAGATCAGAAAAATGCTGATGACCATACACAAGGCCGAAGATTACGGG
>CP070766.1:447915-451952 GCA_020345705.1 Candidatus Zixiibacteriota bacterium
AGGAGCTGCGCAAGGTTGACAGCGAGATACGGACAGTAAGTGAATCACCGCGGGAGCTCATCAGTGCGTCTTCTGCCTGGATAAAACAGAAACTCAAGGGTTTTCGGGCGTTGATTGCAGACAAGGATAATAAACTCGCTCTGATGAGAAACGAAATCCAGAATCTCTTCCCCGACAAGCTATCCGTTATACCTAGAAAGATTGGCCGGCGGGTAGGATATGAAATTACCGGTACTGCCAGACCGTTCAGCCTGTACAGCACCGGTAATCTGTCAAAACTATACATAGCGGTACGGGGAATCGAACCCCGGTTTGAGGACTGAGAATCCCCCGTCCTAACCCCTAGACGATACCGCCATATTTTCAAATCTTGGCATAAGATAATACTCCTGTAACATTTGTCAAGAAGACTTGTTTCCGGCTCAAAAAGACTTTATATTCCTGCAAATCATAGACCAGGAGGAACCATGCCCGCCAAAAAGCATAAGGAATTGAAATACAAGGACCTTTTGCCCTCGATAAATCTCAGAAAGCTCAATATCAAGTCATCCGAGCAGGTCGAGCCCTGCACAAATATCATCAGCCAGGAACGAGCCATAAAAGCCATCAAACTGGGGCTCAAGGTCAAAAGCAGGGGCTACAACATATTCGTCACCGGGCTAACCGGGACCGGCCGTTCGACAACCATCAAACACCTGCTCGAGGAACTGGACACCAAAGAACCGAGCCTGAATGATGTCTGCTATGTCAACAATTTCAAGGACCCCGATCAGCCGATCGCGCTGATTTTCGAGGCCGGCGAGGGCCGCGCGTTTAAGAAAAGCATCGACCTGATGATCAACACCCTCCGCAAATCGATCCCGAAAATATTCAACAGCGAGGATTACAAGAATCGGCGCAACCGCATCGCCGCCGATTTCGAAGCGCGTCAGAAGCAGTTGCTCCAGGACTTTGAGAGAAAGATGAACGAGGCCGGCTTTGTCATGCTCCAGTTCCAGGTCGGCACAGGGGTCAGAAATGAACTTCAACCGCTGGTTGACGGCGAACCGGCATCGATTGACAAGCTCGAACGGCTTGCCGCCGAGGGGAAGTTCCCGAAAGAGCGGCTCACGGAGCTTCAGCAAAACCGCGAAAAACTCAGGCGCGAAATGAGCACGGTCGAGGTGGAATCGAAAAAGATGCTGGAGAAGCTGGAGGATGCTCTCGAAAAACTTGATTATTCCCTGATTGCACCGCTGATTTCCGACAAGATTAACGTCCTGAAAAAGAAATTCCCAGAGGAAAAAATCGTCAATTATCTAAATGATTTCGAGCAGGCGCTGCTGGGCGACCTGGACCGGTTCAAAGAGGTGCGCCCGCGAAGGGGAGAGGAGGAACCGCCCCCGTTCAGAAAGAAAGAACCGTTCGAAGAATTCGCGGTCAACCTGATTCTGGACAATGCCGCGACAAAAAAAGCCCCGGTCGTCATCGAGCATGCCCCGGGATATCGCAACCTTTTCGGGACTCTGGAGCGAGTGGTTGACCGGTTCGGATACTGGCGGACTGATTTCTCCCGCATAAAAGCCGGTTCGCTTCTCCATGCCTCGGGCGGGTTTCTTGTCGTCAACGCCCTCGACCTGTTCACCGAGCCCGGCTCCTGGCCGACATTAAAGCGCACCCTCACGAGCGGGACATTGAACATCAGCGGCTATGACCCCTTCTACATGATGGCCGGGTCGGCCCTGCAGCCGGAGCCGATTCCAGTCAATGTCAAGGTCGTTCTTATCGGCGAAAGGCACATCTACAGCGTCCTGTATAACTACGAGGAGGACTTCAAGAAAATCTTCAAGATCAAGGCCGACTTCGACCATGTTATGCAGCTGAACGACTGCCACGTCAAGGAGTATGTCGCCTTCGTCAAGAAAGTGACCGACTCCGAAAATCTCATTCCGTTCGACGCCGGCGCTCTGGAGGAAGTCATCGCGTTCGGAAGCCGGCTGGCCGGCAGAAAAACCAAGCTCACCACGCGGTTCACAAATATCGCCGATATTATCCGGGAATCGGCCTTCTGCGCCATGGAAAAACACCGCAAGATGGTCCGGCGCGCCGACGTGAGAGAGGCCATTGACGCCAAGATCGACCGGATCAGGATGATCGAGGATAAAATCCAGGAGATGTTCGACGAGGACATCCTCATGGTGCAAACCTCCGGCAAAGCGGTCGGGCAGATCAACGGCCTGTCAGTCTATGATACCGGCGAGCACAGCTTCGGGCGGCCGGCTAAAATCACCGTCAGGACCTCGGTCGGACGGGCCGGGCTGATAAATATCGAGCGCGAGGCCGACCTGTCCGGCCCGACGCACAACAAAGGCGTCCTCGTGCTGAGCGGATTTCTGCGCGGAAAGTTTGCCCGGAAAAAACCGATCGTCATGTCGGCCTCGATCTGCTTCGAGCAATCATACAGCGGCATCGACGGCGACTCGGCCTCGTCAACTGAGGTGTACGGCATCCTTTCCTCGGTGGCCGGTATTCCGATCAACCAGGGGATTGCCGTCACCGGTTCGGTCAACCAGTACGGCGAGATTCAGCCGATCGGCGGCGTCAACCAGAAGGTCGAGGGCTTCTTCGACGTCTGCAAGGCCAAAAAACTGACCGGCAGGCAGGGGGTCATTGTTCCCATTCAGAACGTGCCCGAACTTCAGCTTCGCGATGACGTCGTCGAGGCGGTCAAGGCGGGCAAGTTCCATATCTACCCGGTCACAACCATAGATGAGGGCGTTGAGATTCTGACCGGCCTTCCGGCGGGCAAGGAACTCAGGGGCGGCGGTTTCACCAGGGGAAGCGTGTACGATAAGGTCACCAGAGCACTGGACAATCTGGCCAAGCAGTACCGCGCGTCCCACGGCGACGAGAAAAAAGAGAAGGAAAATGAAAAGAATAACGAAGACTCTAAACCGCGCAAACCCAAAAAGAAGGCGGCAAAACGCGGGCGCCGTTAATTCGGTGTGCGGTGACAAGGGATATTTGGTTAACCGAAAATAGTTTCGTTTCCTCATTATTTTTTTATTATTGAGAGTACCATTTGAGAATTGAAATAACAGAAAGGAGCAAGCAGGATGCGTAGGAAAATCGTTAGTGTCGTTGTGCTGGTCCTCGGCATATCAGCCCTTGCGGCGTTGCCCGCGATGAGCCAGGCCCCGAATACTATCAGCTATCAGGGCCGGCTGACGGATGATGCCGGTGATCCCATCACCTCCCAGGTGTCCGTCACGTTTTCGATATATGCCGACCTGACCGGGGGGTCCGCGCTTTACACGCAGACTCTGGATGTCACCCCCGATCAGAACGGTGTCTTTACGGTGGAGCTGGGACCGATCGGTGCCGCCGCTTTTGACGGCACGGCTCAGTACCTGGGAATCGAAGTCGGGACGGAAGGGGAAATGACGCCAAGGCAGGTTCTGACGTCGGCTCCATATTCAATGTATACCGCCACCATCCCGAACAACAGCGTGACTACAGCCAAAATCGCACCCGGTGCGGTCACGAACAGTGATCTGGGTGATAATGCCGTTACCGGAGCCAAGGTCAGCAACGGCAGCTTGTACGATACCGATCTCGGTGACGAACCGGGAATAGGCTCGAACTACGGATCGTCGTCGTATGTATCTCTGACGTCCACCGACGTTAATCTTACATCGGTGACAATCACGGCCCCGACTACAGGTTACGTTATCGTTCTCGGTTCCGCTTATTATGTCCCGAGCCACGTCAGCGGCACCAAGGACCTGGGACGTTTTTCGATTTCCCGTGCCTCGGCGACCCTCGACTTTGGTTATCTCGCTAATGTCTCCACGCCCGCGAATGCTACGACCGATTCCGATATGCCGCTTCCCGTTGCATTGCACCGCACCGATACCGTCATTGCCGGTACGGTCACTTATTACTTCGTGGCCGATGCCTATTCCGGGTCGCCGCGCGTCAGCAAAGCCCGGTTAACGGCGATGTTTTTCCCGACCGCTTACGGCACGGTAAGTCCGCCTAAGGCGAGTCCGGTTGGC
>CP070766.1:452052-454944 GCA_020345705.1 Candidatus Zixiibacteriota bacterium
GAAGACATTGAACGCATAGAAATCGTCTCCGGCCCGGGATCGGCTCTTTACGGGCCTAACGCTGCGTCAGGCGTGATGCACATAATTACTAGATCACCGTTTGCGTCAAAGGGTACAGAGATAAGCGTCGGCGCCGGTGAACGCGATCTGCTCATGGGTTCTTTCCGTCATGCCGGCACCCTGACCGATTTTATCGGATACAAAATCACCGGGCAATACTACCGGGGGCACGATTGGGAATCGTATGAACGCTCAGAACCGCCCACAATCCGCAAATTCCGGCCAACGCCGTCCGGTCCCATTCCGGTCGGCGACTCAATTCCCAACAACCGGGATTTTGATCTTGAGAAAATTGCGGGGGAAGCGCGACTCGATTTTTTGATGTCTGATGATGTTGCGATAACTCTGAACGGAGGGATCAATCGTGCCAGCAGTATCGAATTGACCGCTCTCGGTGCCGGTCAAGCTGTTGGCTGGACCTATACTTACGCCCAGACCCGCATTCGGTACAAAGACCTTTTTGCCCAGGGATTTGTCAATATGAGCAACGCCGGAGATTCCTATCTGCTTCCTACCGGTCAACTGATCATCGACCGGTCGAAGCTCTGGGCATTTCAAATTCAGCATCATTATTCTCCCGGCCGTAGATTTTTGCTGACCTACGGACTTGATGCCTTATTAACCCGCCCTGATACTGACGGCACCATTAACGGTTGCAATGAGCGCAACGACAATATCGACGAGATCGGAGCGTATCTGCAGACAGATATTATCTTGCCCAAGAAGTTTAAGTTAGTCGGTGCGGCTCGTGTCGATCACCACAATCGCCTCGACGACGCCGAGTTTTCGCCTCGAGCAGCACTGGTGTATCAGGCAAATCGGCATCACAACCTCAGGCTCACCTATAACCGGGCCTTCAGCACACCGGAGAATACCAATCTTTATCTCGATATTCTTCAGACTGATGACCTCGGCGGACTGGGTGCATCGTTTGAATCGGAGCTGGGATTTCGCCCGGAATTAGACATTCGTGCCCAGGGCGTGCCCGAGTCCGGTTTCCACTGGGGGCTCAGTGAAAACGGTCTGCGATACCACTCCCCCTTTGCATATCTCGATAGCGTTCGTCACCTGACACCTGATGACTATATTGATTTCAACGATCCTTTGTTTACTGATATAATGTGGGATGTCGGCCGGGCTCGCGTGATGGATGGTATCGAGGATCGGCTCAACCAGCTGGTTCAAACCGGATTGATTGACCAGGCAACGGCCGACGATGCCCTGAATGCCATAGTTGCCGTTACTCCCACGGATCTGTTCGGTGTCAGCAATATGTTGATGACAATAAATCCTGACAATCAAGCCTACGAAGTATCACATGTAGATGACATTGCTGATATCCACCGCTTGAAACCGACAATTACGCAGACGCTCGAGCTGGGTTACAAGGGCGTCCTTGGTGATCGCTTTAGATTCAGCATTGATGTATATCGCACCGAAAAGAAAAACTTTATCGGACCTCTCGCCGTCGAGACACACAATGTCTTTCTTGACGATTCGACACTTAATGACTATCTGTATGCATACATTGAGGATGCGTTGAATGCTAACCCTGTGTACGATTCCATCCTTTCTCCCCTTGATAATCCGTTTTTGGGTGTCGGGGGCAACAGCAATGGAACGGCCGCCGACGAGCTGGCAAATTATTTTTCTTCGGGAGCGTCACAGATTCCATTTGGAACCGTCACTCCGGATGAGGCGCTCGACCCCACCGCGGTTCTCGTGACTTTTCGCAACTTCGGGGATATCAGCTTCTACGGCGCCGACCTCTCGCTTACCTGTCATATCAGCCGGTTCTGGAATGTCGGCGCGGCCTACTCATACATCTCCAAAAACTTCTTTGAAAAGTCACCAGACCAGCTGCGTGATATCAACCTTAATGCTCCCAGGCACAAGGTTGGATTGTTCCTTCAGTACACTAATCCACATCGGGATCTGAATCTGAACCTGCGCTATAGGTTTATTGATGCTTTTGACATGGACAGCCCGTTTTACGGCACGTCAGTGAAGGCGTACCATCTGGTCGATCTGAATCTCGGCCTGGACCTCATTCATGACACATATTTGTCTCTGACCGTTCAGAATATTCTCGACAACAGGCATATAGAATTCGTCGGCGGTCCGAAAATCGGGCGTCTGGCTATCATGCGACTGACGCGATCATTTTAGGCGAGCAGCGCCGTTATTTCCGTTGACAGAAGGCGCTGCCGGGTTATCTTATTATAATAGCGGACTGCTTTGGAGTGAACGTTTGTCATCAGAGGCCCATTTATGTTCAAGTTGCTGAGCTATAATCGCAGACAAGCCAATGGAAGAAAGCCTCTTATAAGCTTTCTGGCCATTGTTTCCACGGCCTTATGTATGGCCGTATTGATGAGTTCGTCGGCGTCGGCCAATGAAGTGGCCACTTATGAAGTGACGGCCGGGGATTACAGAATTATCGCCGGGGACGGCGGGCACGTTATCGAGATGGAAGGTTTCGGTTATCTGGCCGCGCCCGGCAACCCCAAACTTCCGTCAAAGAATTTTCTAATCGCTCTGCCACCCGGATCCCGGGTCCGAGCGGTCGAGGTCAGCACGGCAGCCGGAACGCCGCTGGCAGAAACATATAGTATTTTGCCGTCACCCCCGATTATGCCCGTCCTCGATCCGCGCCAACACTCCGAAGTTGTCGAGCGGCTGCAGAACGAATGGAAGACGAATAATGAGATTACATATTCCCGGGATCAAGTCTACCCGGACAAGAGAGGAAAACTCAAGGCCTCAGGGACCTTCCGGAAGTATTCATATGCTTCCGTATCCTTTTGTCCCTTCAGCTATTATCCTCAATCC
>CP070766.1:455044-459911 GCA_020345705.1 Candidatus Zixiibacteriota bacterium
ATCTCACCGTTCAGGGAATTGGAATTCTCCACCACGGAAGGAGGGGGATTGAACCCGCTTTTGCAGGATCCGTGGATGGTGATACACCCGCCGGTGATGTTTCTTGCCTTCGCTTTGGCCGGCATCCCTTTTGTGCTGGCTCTGGCAGCGATGGTCAGAAAAGACTTCTCGGATTGGTTGAAGTTATCATTCCCCTATGTAGGATTGACATCGCTGGCCCTGGGAGTTGCCAATGTTCTGGGCGGCTACTGGGCATACAAGACGCTCGGCTGGGGCGGCTACTGGGCCTGGGACCCGGTTGAGAACACTTCCTTTATCCCGTGGGTAATGTCGCTGGGTCTTATACACGGTATGCTGATTGAGAAGAGGTCGCGTTCCCTGAGACAGTCGAATCTTCTGTTGACAGCGTTATTGTTTCTTCTGGTGATATATGGGACGTTTCTAACGCGTTCGGGGGTCCTTGCCGATTTCTCCGTTCATTCGTTTGTTGACCTGGGCGTAAACGCCGTCCTGATTGCCTTTGTCTTACTGTTTCTTGGCCTGACCCTGGGGATTTTTCTCTTTTCATGGACTCGTTTAAGAGTCGGTGAGCCGCTCAATTACAACGTGTATTCCCGTGATTTTGTGCTCTTTATCGGGATGGTTTTGCTTTTCATACTTGGGGTAGTAGTCTTGTTCTGGTCGTCGCTGCCCCTGGTAACCAAGTACTTGACTTCGAATCCGGCGGCGGCTGAAATATCAACCTACAATACTTTTGCCTTTCCGTTGGCAATTTTGATAAGCCTTTTCCTGACCATATCACCTTTTGTTAGAGGCCCCGGGTATAAGTCAAGCGCCGTGAGAATCAGAATCCTGCTGGCCACGGCAATTGCCCTGGCCGTCGGGGGAGGGCTGTGGAACTTCGAGTTAGCTAGGGCTGAAATAGCGGTAGCCGTGGCAGTTTATCTGATGGCGATTGTCATATACTTCGGTGATCGGAAGATAACCGGCAGACTCGGGGCAGCATTGTTTTCAGGCATTGCGGCCATTGCCGTTTCCTTCATTCTGGGTGTGTGGCAGCTGGACTATTTGTTTTTTATCGGGGCTGCCGCGGCATCAGCGGCGGCCAATATAATTGTCATGGCCGAGTACCTGCCCAAAAACATTCACCTGGCGGGCGGCCACCTCACACATTTCGGCTACGGGCTCATGCTGGTCGGAATATTGGCCTCATCGGCGTTTTCCACAAATGAAAAGCTGGTTTTGCCGCGGGACCGGGCGGGACAGGCCTACGGCAGCGAAATCACCTATCATGGCACGCTCGGCACCGTTATGGACGCGGACAATGAAATACTTCTCACCTTGAAGAGCGGCGGCGAGCTGGTCGAAGCGCGCCCGCAATATTTCTACGCGCGCCGGCTTGACGGAATCATGAAACGGCCATACATCAGAAAAAATCTGCTGTATGATCTTTACCTTTCGCCTCAGGAGATTCAGGATATTCCCGATTCACGGGGGCTGATGCTGAAAAAGGGTGAAAGCGAGATTATCGGAGAGGACTTCACCGTTACCTTCATAGACTTTGAGATAGGCTCACATTCGGACATGTCGGCCATGTCCGTCGGGGCCAGGCTTGAGATTGAGTACAAGGGTGAAAAGGAGAGCATAACTCCGAGGCTTATGGTCAGTCCATCCGGAAGCGCAGGCGATATGAGCGGTGAGCCGGTAGACCTGCCGGGGGATTCGGGCTATCAGATTAAGCTGGAACGCGTTTACGCCGATGATGGCGTGGTGGCACTGTCGATCCCTGGTCTCATCGAGCCCGGGCCGGTGGATAGACTGATACTGGATATCTCCAAGAAGCCCGGAATAAATCTTCTGTGGATCGGGAGCATCGCGGTTTTCATCGGTCTGGCGATGTCAATTTTGCGTCGGTTCACCAAATCCTGAAAAAGGCTCGTAATCCCTGATTAATGTGCGAAATATGGAAACATGTTTCTGTTATTCGATCGGCGGGTGGTCGCCATGGGGCGCGTAACGTATTTGTAATCAAGCAGATATGCGCATAAGAAGGTCTCGTCCGGGGTGGTTGTTTCACGTGTTCAGTCAGAAATCGTGAATCACAAAAAAAACTTGCAAAAAATGTGGTTAGTGAGTATATTTTTATTTGTCAAAAGTCCAATTTTAGCGTATAATATATGCCTTACACATAGTCCCTCCCAGAAGGATGCCGCCGGCAACGGCGGCATCTTTTTTGTTAAAAACAGGGCAAAAAATGTTGACATAGGGGGTAAAAGGCCTATCTTTAGGCTTCGATACTCAACGCCCTTTCTGTCTCTTAAATTGGACGACTGATGTCCGCCTTATCCTGATTGGAGCTTATATGAGTTTCAGTATGAACTACGCGATTGAGACCGTGATCGAAAGGAAAGTCATGCGTGAGAAGATTTACGGAATCTGGAAAGAGCATACGGCCAGGTCTTATCACGAAGATTTCATAAGAGAGGCGGCGTCTCTCATAAAAAGCCTGTGGGCGAAACTTATCGACCTGAGGATCTGGAGACCATCATATCCTGAAATCACAGAAGTGATAGGTCGGTATCTGAAGTGGTGTAAAGACAACGGCGTGGTTGTACCGATCAATGTGATTGATAATCCTGTAACTCATTCGCAGTTGAAACGTATGTTTAATATTGGTGGTACGGAGGAAATAAGTAAGATTTTCCGATCGGTGGATGAGGCGGATAAGTATCTTTCTCAAAACGGCTTTTAGAGCCTTTCTGACGTTCTGAAAAACAGTCCGATTTCTTGGTGTATTTTCGGCAGAGAATCTTGCTTTACAATGTAAGGTGATGATGGCATGAACTTGAGTATGCATTACAATATCGACGCTGATCAGGACAGAAAACTGGTGACTGCCAAGATCTATGGCATTTGGAAAGAAGAGACAGCCAGAGGCTACCGCGAAGCGTATATGGAGACCGTCGAACCGTTCCTGAAAGGCAAATGGGCCAGACTCACGTACCTGACCAACTGGAAATCTTCATATCCGGAGATTGTCGAGGTTATCGGTGATCACATGCGTTGGTGTCATGAAAATGGTGCCATATTTTCGGTTTATATTATTGATAATCCGGTGACGACCCGCCAACTCAAGCAGATGATTGCCAAGGCGCAGGCAGAAGATTATGCCAAGCTGTTCAGGACCGCCGGAGAAGCTGAAAAGTTTCTCAAAGATAACGGATTCTAGCGAAACGCAGGTCTCAATGAATGCCATCGCTTCAGCCGCCGGCAAACGTTACTTCATGTGATCTTGCCGCCAATCGCTATTTCAAATACTTGTCAAACCATTTCAATATCCATTCCAGGCGAGCGATTCTCCTGTCCGGCCGCCCATGTCTTGACAGACCGTGCGGCTCCTCCGGGAACCTTACGAATTCCACTTTTTTCCGCATCAGCTTGAGCGTTGCGAACAGCTCTTCGGCCTGTTCAATGCCACATCGCAGGTCGCTCTCAGAGTGAATTATCAGAAGCGGAGTTTTGATGTTCCCGGCGTAGGTCAGGGGAGAACATTTCCGGTATTTTTCCGGGTCCTTCCAGGGGTGGTTGCCGAATTCTCTGTTGAGTGAATATCCGATGTCGGATGAGCCGAAAAAGGATTTCAGATTGACTACTGATCTTTGAGTCACTGCGGCTTTGAAGCGGTTCGTATGTCCCACAATCCAGTTGGTCATGTATCCGCCGTATGATCCGCCCGTAACACCCAGGCGATTCTTGTTGATATACGAAAGCTTCTCCAGGTAGTCGGCGGCGGCCATACAATCCAGGTAGTCGATTTCACCCCAGGCTCCGGAGATGGCATCGGCAAAGGTCTCTCCGCGGCCGGTCCCGCCTCGGGGATTGGTGTAGAAAACAACGTATCCCTTTGAGGCCAGCCAGTTCATCTCGTGAAAGAACGTATTGCCGTACTGGGTCCTCGGCCCGCCGTGGATTTCGAGTATGGCCGGATATTTCCTTTTCCTGTTGAAGCCGGGCGGGGTCACCAGCCATCCTTGAAGTTCGGTACCATCGTGCGCCTTGAACCAAACCTCCCTGGCTGACGGCATGGTTATCTCGGCCAGGAGCTTTTTATTCGGAGCGGCCAGTTTCTCTGTTTGGTTGTCCCCGTTGTGGATGGCGGGAAACAGATGCAGATCGGTTATTGTGCTCAGGTCCGAGTAGACGGCCGCGATGGTTTTCATTCTGCCGTTCATGTCGAACGCCTTGATATGGCAATTTTTCCTTGTAATCCGCGTCGGGAGTCCGCCCTTTGTGGGGACGTAGAAGATGTGCGTGGAACCGGTGTCGGAGGAGGGAAAAAAGATTCTTTTTCCGTCGGGTGACCAGAAGAGAGGCGGTACACCAAAGCCCTCACCGATGTCTGCGATTGTCGAGTCATCGGCGTGCCTGTCGAATTTCGAAATCAGGTCTTTGGCCGCCGGGCGGCCGCGGAGGCCTACCGTCCAGACATGGAAATTCTCAACGCCCCAGGGATCATCAGGTTTGGCGTGTCCAACGTACGCGATCTTCCTGCCATCAGGTGAAAAGGTCGGGGCCATGATCGGCCCGGCTGGAGTCGGTACTCGTCTTTCTTTGCCGCCTCTGGAAGGGATCAGGAATATGTCGTCACGCAGATAGTCAACGTCGGGATCTTTACTTCTATTGGATACAAAAGCAATCCATTTGCCGTCAGGCGAGACCGCCGGCTGGAATTCGTCATATTTGCCTTTTGTCAGCTGACGGGTTCGACCGCCGGCTATATCTACTTTCCATATATGAAACCTGTCTTTGGGCAAAAATCCCATCCCATCAAGACGATAAAACACCCTGGTGATGTGGCGATAGAGGG
>CP070766.1:460011-464629 GCA_020345705.1 Candidatus Zixiibacteriota bacterium
ATGCCGGGGCCGACCATCATCCGAACCGCTTCAATGTCATTGGTCATGCGGGCCATAATATCTCCGGTCCGATTGTCATGATAGAAAGAGGGATTAAGCTTGAGCAGATGGTTAAATAAATCGGAGCGCAGATTAAACTCGATCTTGCGAGACATCCAGATAATAGTCCGTCTCGTGGAAAACCTGAAGATTCCTGATATGATTGCGAAAAGGACGATCAGGGCGGCCACCTGAAGAATCTCGCCCGACGGCGCTTCGTGCTCCAGTCTGTCAAAGGCCACCTTGAGAAGATATGGATTCACCAGAATGGTGACGTTTGCGCCGATTACGGCCAGACCGCCCCAGAGAAGATACGACTTGTACTGCCGCAGATACTTCAGGACGGCGTCGAAGCGGCCCTTCGCTTTATCTCGGTCTTCAGGCATTATTATCGCTTAAACGACGGAACCATATCCAGGTTCCTGCCGCGGCTTGCTTCTACATTCCTGAATACGTTAGAAGGTTAGACAGCAGTTTTATCGCCTCAACGTCCAGCCCCCGGATCATCTCGGGCAACGGCAAGCCACAGTAAATCAGGTGTCCCTCGCCGAACTTCGTCTCGGAAATCAGGGCCGTGTTATTGTCGGCTTCAAGTATTTTTTCTCCCGGGAAAACAGTTGCCGGATAGGCGGAATGTCCGTCGCTCAGTCCTTTGAGCAGGCGGGTGATATCAACAACGGCCTTGCCGTTGAAAATGGGGTGATTCCGGTCGCGGACTTTAGGCTCTCCGGGAGCCAGCTTTCTTCCTGCGGCATGAATAGAAACCGGAAACAGGCTCTCGGGCCATTCATCCGGCTGAGCAAGAATTATCACCACCCCACCGAATTCCATGTACCCTTTAAGCCTGTCGCGGATGACATCCAATGATCCGCGTCCGGCGGCGGCCCCGGGTGCGAACAGGATCATGTCATAGAGTTCATAATCACCGGCTTTCAGGAATCTGTCCGAGACAATGCCGTAACCGGCCCCGGTTTGCATGAGAATGTCTTCCGTCACACCGCCGGCACCGGGCACGAGAGCGATCTTCTTGTCCGAGGGTATGAAATACTCGACCTGCCTTACACGGGCAACATCCGAGGCCAGGGTGCGACCGTCACCAATTACGTTTATGACCACCTCATGTCTATCTGTACCAATGCTTCCGGTCACAACCATCGGTATCCTGAGCTCGACCGCCGATTCACCTGCCCTCAGCTCAACCTCTTCACGGTAAGCTCCGGAAAAAACGCCGGGCGGGGTCGAGACTTCTATACGCACCGGGCCGCTGAATTCGGAAGGTTTGGTTATGATTGCCTTCAGATTGGCCTGCTCCACGAGGTGGTCGATTTGAAGCTCAGGGAAGGGCTTAACAATCAGAAAATCCGGAACGAACTCGACAGCGAAAGGCGAGCGCTCGAATGCATCGGCCCTATATTCAAAGGCCACCTCATTTCCGGCGCAGACAATTCGGCCGCGAAAAACGAGCGACTCTTCTGCGGCCTCCTTCAGCAGCTTCGGCGGCACCTCGATTGTGTACTCCCTGATAAGGCTATTGTTGGGTGTAACCTCCGCCCAGGTCGAGTCGATAATCACCGCCGAATCGGACCATGACGGGGCGAATTCAAGCCAACCGGCTTTGACGTTCATGAATCCGTTATTGTCTATCTCCGCCCTGAATTTGAGCTTTCTGCCCTCGGCGGTTTCACGAATGCTGAGGCGCCCTTTGTAATCAACTCCGGCCTCATAAAAGACGGCCGATGAGAGCGACGTCAGTGTTTTCTCGATATATTTGGCGACAGGTGTCGTGGAATCGATTGAGCCAATCTGATAATAATAAGTCTGCCGGATTTTTTTCATTTCCTCCACGGCATCGAGAAGCGATGTGACTCGCGTCAGGCCCTTGCTCTCGAGCGCCCTGGTGAGGTGCGATACATACCTTTCCCGGTTCTGTCTGAATACGGCCCTTTTGACGGAGCTGGCAATATATTTTTCGGTTATGCGATCGAATCGGAACCTGTCAATCCCACATAGAAAGGAGGGTGAGTCGGCTCCGGGTGCAATATTGCTCGCCGCCGACTCATATACCGAGTAAACCTCCCCCATGTCGGAATCGGGTAACTGTTCCGAAACGGCCCGGGCCATCTTCTCGATCCGGCCATAAAAGCTTTCAGCATACTGCCGGGCTTTGAAATAGACATTACCTTTGGCGGGCGTACTGGTGCGCCGGAAGTACTTCTTGATGCTGAAAACGGCGGTGCTGTCATATCCCCAGCCGAGCAGATGCCTCTCAAACGATTGCATTTCGGGAGTGTCAAAGGAACCTGAAAAAATGACAATATCCGGCAGGTACACACCAAAGAGATTGTCAGCCAGAGTATCCATATAGGTCAGAGATGTGTCCGGAATGAAAAAGCGCGATGAAGTCAGATCATACAAATCGGACTCATAGAAAAGCCGCCGGTACCCGGGACCGGCTTTAACCGTCGCCAAGTCAACGTGACAGCCATTTTCAGCCGCAAGATAATAGATCAAAGCCCAGTCAATTCTATCCGTCCGATCGTACAGGTAGACGATCTTGATATCGGTCAGAAGGTTGACCGTGCCGGGCAGTGTAGTTTGCGCGGCAATAAGCGATAAGAAGATAATGAAGATTACTATGATACCGTTCATCAGTTTCATTGCTGAGAATATAGACAGTTAACAGACGGCTGTCAAATTCAAACAAAAAGGCCGCCAATCCTGATTGGCGGCCCTTAGTCTCTGGCTTGAATCTATAAGACCTGATTTTCCTTCAATTTGTTATAAAGCTTATCGGCAATTTCTTCAGGCGTTTCACCTTCGATCATCTCGCCTTTCTGCCTGGGTGGAGGCGGTGTCACCTTGGTGGTTTTGGTGTAGGAACCGGCGCCGACACCGGTGCCGTCAATGCCCAGATCAGCTGCCGACCATTTCGTGACGGGCGCCTTTTTGGCCGTCATTTTACCCTTGAGGGAAGGCAGCCTTGGCTCATTTATTTCCTTGACGACCGACAGTACCGCCGGAAGAGTGACTTCGACAACATCATACCCTTCTTCCGTGGTTCTCCAGACAACGGCTTTGCCTCCGTCAAGGGAATCAATCTTTTTAACAAACATGGCCTGGGGAAGTCCCAAGATAGCGGCCACCGCCGGCGGGACCTGGGCGGCGTCATCGTCGATAGCTTGTTTGCCGGACAGTACCAGGTCAAACTCGCCGATCTTTTTAAGACCGGCGGCAAGAATCCTGGCCACCGCCTGCGGATCAGATTTGTCAAACAGGGGATCAGTTACCATGATGGCCTCATCTATACCCAGAGCAAGACAAGCCCTCAGGGCGGATTCGGTTTTTTCAGGACCGACCGTAATCACGGTCACTTTGCCGCCGTGCTTTTCCTTCAGCCGCAAGGCCTCTTCGACTGCATATTCATCAAACGGATTCACCACTCCGGGCCCGGAGGGCAGGACGACTTCGCCGGCTGACTGATCGACTTTGACCAATTCAATCTCCGGAACCTGCTTAATCAGGACAACTATATTCATCAATTCCTCCCGTCAATATGGAAACGAGAACTACTTTTCACAAAAACTCCCGTTAATTAAACACTTCTGGGGCAAAAGTCAACCGCCCGGCTGCTGGTCCGGCGCGGCTACCGGTCTTTTTTCTTTTTCGCCCGCTCTATCAAATCCCGCAACGCCTCTGATGCGGCGTGTTGTTCAGCTTCCTTTTTGGACGGTCCGCGTCCGGTCCCGGTTACCAGACCGGCCGTCTTCACTATAACTGTAAAAGTCTTGTCATGGTCCGGCCCGGATTCGGAGACAACCTCATAAAACGGCGGTCCTTCACCTTTACTCTGAAGATACTCAAGCAGTTCGCCTTTGTAGTTTCGCTGGTTGGCATCGGACATGATGTCCAGCGAGCGGGATATGATCATATGTTTAATAAAGTCTCTGACGGCATTCAGGCCGCTGTCAAGATAAATGGCGCCGATGACCGCTTCGACAGCGTCTGAAATGATCGAACTTCTCTCTCGACCGCCCGATTTTCCCTCCTCCGGCGACATCAGAATAAACTCATTCAGACCCGATTCCAGCCCGACCTGCGACAGAGTCGTCTCATTAACCAGGATGGCCTTGGTCTTGGTCAGATCGCCTTCGTTATAATCGGGATGCTCGTCATACAAGTACTCGGCTATGACAAGTCCCAGAATGGAATCGCCCAGAAATTCCAGCCGTTCATTGGATACGATATCACTGTCGCTGTGGTAAACGTAGGATCGGTGCGTCAGGGCTTGAATCAGCAATCCGCCATTTTTGAACCGATAACCGAACTTATGGTGGAATTGACCGACCCGCCTCTTCTCGGCAGGCAGTCCTTTTCGTAAAAGTGTTCTTTTCAGGGAATCAAAGAACTTCACGGCTACAACTGACCATTAAATCTCTGTCCCACCAGGGTCACGTTATGCCCCCCGAAGCCGAAGGAGTTGGATATGAAAGTATCGAACGTGACCTCCCGGGCATGGTGCGGGACATAGTCGAGATCACACTCCGGATCAGGGTTGTCAAGATTGATTGTCGGATGCACC
>CP070766.1:464729-470733 GCA_020345705.1 Candidatus Zixiibacteriota bacterium
CCCGGGAAAGCACAAAACGATCATCCTGGACCGAGTAAAATACCGGTAACCTGGCCCAGCGGTCGTTGAACACCAGAATGTCCCCGGAATCCTTTAGACAAACTAGAATCAGATATTCGCCGTCCGATGTGTCGATGAAATCTCTTATGCCTCTCTTATAATCCTGATTATTGATGAAATCCTCAATGACTGCGCCAAGCTCGGATTGGATGAGGGAATCAGACTTATTGTAAATCAGCCCCTCAATGAGAATGAGCGAGCGATCATCTTTATAAGTATGGACGGGGTATCCCTCATATTCGGAAAATACAATCGACAGGTTCTTGCTGGAGGCCGCTTCTCGAACGGAATACTCTTTCTTGCACGTGAGCTCACCCTGTGTGGTTTTCAGTATTTCCAGAGAAAGGGAGGCGCTGCTAACGACTACATTAATTCCCGGCATGACGTACTCCGAACAAGGACGCAGGATTATGACAGTTCACTTCTTAATATGCAAAGGCCTGATGTCCGCCGTGGACGTCCAGGCGTTGGTGTTCTGCCGGGCGAGGAATATGACCGCCTCGGCGACTTCATCCACGGTCAGCTTTACCGCCGCTTTCGACGGCGTCTTTGATTTTTTCGAAAGATTGGACATCAGATTTGTGTCGGTCGAGGCAGGCGCCAGGACCGAGATTTTTATATTGTCATTGCGCACCTCGCCTGCGACAGCCTCAGAAAACGCGTTGAGCGCCGCTTTCGAGGAGGAATATGCGGCCAGACCGGGAACGCCGATTCTGCCTGCACCCGATGAGATATTTATTATCTGCCCGCCCGCCTGCTTTTTGAACAGCGGGACCAGCTCCAGAAAGGAGTAGTAGATCGCCTTGAGATTGGTGTTGAAAATGACATCAAATTCTTTCTCGGTTGTTTTTACCAGCGGCTTGTGGATCCCGACCCCGGCATTGTTGACGAATATATCGATCTGACCGAACTTCTTCATTGCCGACAGAACAATCTTTTTCATCTGCTTCCGCACGGTTACATCCGCCGTGACAATCAGATAATCTTTCTCATCAGCACCCAGGCTTGCCGCCGTTTCCTGAAGCCTCTTTTTATTCCTGGCCGCCAGCACGACCCTGGCGCCCTCATCAAAAAAATGGCGGGTTATCGCGGCGCCAATTCCCCGGCCGGCGCCTGTCACGACAACTACCTTGTTTCTTAGCGAGCGCATGATAAATCCTTCTTTCTCAGTTCGGGTTTACGCACTAATCTATCACAATTGAGAAAAAAAGCAAAGCGGTCATGCCGACCGGGTGCGGAATTGATAAAAAAATGGAAGCCCGCCCCCCTCACAAAAGCGGACTTCCTGCCTCGAGAAAAAGAAGATGGCGACCTGAAAGATGCTATGGCGACATCGTTCAAACCAGGATTTGAAGATACCCTTAGCTGCTTTCTTATTTAGCAAGCCGGGTGCCGGAACCGCCGGATCCATATTGCAGCGACCATAAGGTATTATGAATCAATCTATTAGACGAGCCCCCGGGTAGTCGAATTGAAGGATTGTCAGGATAATTCGTATGATTCTACGAGGCGCAACCGTGGGTCCAGCTTAATCAATTGATTTTCAAGTGCTTATAGACACCTACAAAGTTTGTTTTCTTTCGCAAGTTTTTACGATTTTCACGGAATTTGTGCGTCGCCTGTTGCGACCGCACAATCTCTGGGCGACGGCATCAGACCCGAGCGACCACTTCCCGCTTTTTGTCGAGCGCTTTCCTGACGGCGGCCGCGATTGATTTGAGGTTTAACGGTTTGCGAATATATTCGGAGGTCCCGAGTTCAAGAGCCATTTTGACACGATCGCCGTGAGCATAGCCGGAAACCACCACGGCTTTCAGAATCATTGCGGAGCGCAGCCGGATCGGCATGGCCGGAAATGTCAGGGGCAATGACAGACGCTAAACAACAATTGTCTCTTCGCGTCTGGCGCCGGTGGATACCAGGCAGATTCCGACACCCAAGTCATCGGCAATGAGGCCCAGATAAGTCTTTGCATTCTCGGGCAGGGCATCGAATTTGTTTATGTGCGACGTGGGCGACATCCATCCTTCGAACTCGCGATAAACCGGCTCAACGTCCCATAGCTGGGAAAGATCGAGAGGGACTTCGCTCAGCTTTTCGCCTCTAAGCTTGTAGCCGACGCAGACATTGATCTTCTCAAAGTCGTCCAGGACGTCGAGCTTGGTGACGGCGATTTTCTCGACACCGTTGACCCGGCAGGCGTGCCGAAGCGCAACCAGGTCGAGCCAGCCGGTCCGCCGGGGGCGTCCGGTGGTGGCGCCGAATTCCCCGCCGTCTTCGCGAAGCTTAAGTCCCAGGTCGTCGCTGAGCTCGGTCGGAAACGGCCCCGACCCGACTCGTGTTGTGTACGCCTTGACGACTCCGACAACGAGATCAATCATCTTCGGTCCGATGCCCAGGCCCGTCAGAGCGCCGCCGACGGTAGTGTTAGAGGAAGTGGAGAACGGATATGTCCCCAGATCGACGTCAAGCATCGCGCCCTGAGCGCCCTCAAATAAAATCGATTTGCCGTTCTTGTAGTGCTTCAAAAGTTCGATTGAAACATTGGTCATGCGCGATTTCAGCTTCGGTGCAATCGCCATCAGGTCATCGTAGATCTTATCGATATCGGCTCGTTCATCCCGGGAATCGCTGAAATACTCCGGCCTCATCTCCATGTAAACCGACATTCTCTCTTTGAGCTTTTCCGGCGTGTACAGATCACACAGCCTGACGCCGAACCGCCCGACTTTGGCCCGGTAGGCCGGCCCAATGCCGCGCAGAGTGGTTCCGAGGCCGTTGCCGCCGCGCTTTTTTTCATCGAGCGAATCAATCATTTTATGGTACGGCAGAACCAGATTGGTCGCCGATGAGATGAACAGCCGGCCCTCGGTATCGATACCCTCAGCGTGAAGAACCTCAAGTTCATCCATAAGCCCGAAGGGATCAAGCACCACCCCGTTGCCAACATAACAGATCTTTTCGCGATGAATGATGCCCGACGGAATCAGATGCAAAATGAACTTCTTGCCGCCGGCATGTATGGTGTGTCCGGCGTTGGCTCCGCCCTGGAAGCGGGCGATGACGTCCGCCTTTTCCGCCAAGAGATCGACAACCTTCCCCTTTCCTTCATCACCCCACTGGCAGCCGACGACAACAATATTTTTTTCCATGATTACGTCTCTCTATCTTGATATCTTATGATACAGCCTTTACGGTTTTTTCAATCCAACTCAAAAGCTCTCGCTTGCCGACACCCGACAGGCTCGAAAACGGTATCGACTCGGTTTTGAAAATCCTGTCGATTTCACGACTTTTTTGGCCGAGTTTTCCTCTACTTAGCTTATCGGCCTTTGTCAGCACGACTACAAACCTGACACCCCTGGTCTCCATCCAGTCAATCATCATCAGATCGTCCTCATCCGGCTCGCGGCGGCTGTCAATCAGAAAGCAGAGCCCCTTGAGGTTCTGTGCTTGCTCCAGGTAATCATTAACCAGCTTACCCCATTCCGCTTTTGCCTTGGCCGACGCTCTGGCGTAACCATACCCCGGCAGGTCTACGAAAAAATAGCGGTCTTCAATAAGAAAGAAATTCAAAAGTCTCGTCCGCCCGGGTGTTTTCGATGTTTTGGCCAGCTTTTTTATGCCGACCAGCCTGTTGAGAAGCGTCGATTTGCCCACGTTCGACCTTCCGGCAAATGCGATTTGAGGTCGACCATCAGATGGAATTTTCCGGGCGTCATTGTAGGACCTGAAAAATGCGGCTTTCAGCGGCATTGTCTGTCTTTACCTAATGGGTTAGCCAGGTAAGTATAAAAAAATTGTCAAAAAAACAATAGCTTATTTCGCTTTTCTTTTCTTTTTGGGCTTTGCCCTGTTAAACCATTTTTTTTCGCTGAACCCAACCTTAATCGCCTCGTCAACCTTCTTAATCAGGATCAGGTTCAAATCTTCAGTCAGTTCTTTAGGCAACTCCGGGATATCCTTCTTATTCTTAATCGGAATGATAATGTCCTTTATACCCGATCTTTTGGCCGCCAGAAGCTTTTCGTTGAGTCCGCCTATGGCGAGAACGTCACCGCTTAGCGTAACCTCACCGGTCAGGGCAAGATTACTCTTGACCGGCGTCTTTGTCAGAGCCGACAGCAGCGATATAAGAATCGTAATCCCCGCCGAGGGGCCGTCTTTCGGAACCGCACCTTCCGGAACATGAATGTGAATCTCAAGCTCCTCATAGAAATCAGGCTTGAGGCCGAACTTCTCCGCCCGGCTTCGGATGTATGACAGCCCTGCCGAGGCCGATTCCTGCATTACCGTGCCCAGTTTGCCGGTCAGAGTCAGCTTGCCGGAACCTTTCATGAGATTAACCTCAATCGGCAGGACCTCTCCGCCGAATTGAGTCCAAGCCAGACCGATGGCATAGCCGGGCTCCGGCCGAGTCTTAACGTCGGTCGCGATATAAACCGGCGCACCCAGCATTCGACCGATTTTCCCGGGTCCGAATTTGAATTTTTTCTTGCGCGATCCTTCCGCAAGCTCCTGAGCAACCTTTCGCAGAACCGAGGCCAACTGCCGCTCCACCTCTCTTACACCTGATTCCCGTGTATATTCTCTGATAATCTCGTAGAGGGCGTCATCGGTGAACTCTATCGACACACCACCCAGGCCCATCTCCTTTTTCAGCTTCGGAAGCAGAAATCCGCGCACGATTTTTACTTTCTCATGCTCGAGATAGCCGGGCAGGCGTATTATCTCCATGCGATCGATGAGCGCCACCGGAATCCCGGAAAGGGAATTAGCGGTCGTGATGAAAAGAACCTTGGAGAGGTCAAAATCTAGCTCCAGGTAATTGTCAGAGAAGGCGACATTCTGCTCCGGGTCGAGCACTTCGAGAAGAGCCGCGGCCGGGTCGCCGCGAAAATCGATGCCGATTTTATCGACCTCATCCAGCAGGAAAACCGAATTGGCCGACGCTGCCTTGCGGATCGACTGAATTATCCGCCCCGGAAGCGACCCGATATACGTTCTCCGGTGCCCCCTGATCTCAGCCTCATCCCGTATTCCCCCCAGCGACATGCGCACGAATTTCCTGTCAAGCGCTCTGGCGATCGAGCGCCCCACCGAGGTTTTCCCGACGCCCGGCGGGCCGACAAAACAGAGTATCGGACCCTTCACCTTGCCGGCGACTTTCATCACCGCCAGATGCTCGAGGATTCGTTTTTTAGGCTTCTCGAGCCCATAATGGTCGCCGTCAAGAATCGACTTGACCTCGCCGAAATTGCTTCGGTCCTCAGTATGCTTTCTCCACGGAAGCCCCAGAATCCACTCAACATACGCCCGGCACACTGCCGATTCGGCAGAATATGGGTGCATCTTTGACAGTCGTTTGATTTCTTCTTCTGCCCTCGATATAACTTCCTGCGGGGCATCAAGTTTTCTCAATTTCTTTGTCAGGTCTTCCACTTCGCCGGCAACATCCTCAGCCTGGCCCAGTTCTTCCTTGATAGCCTTCAACTGCTTTTGCAGATAGAATTCTTTCTGATCTTTGGAGAGCGCTTCCCGAACCGAACCATCAATTCTCTGCTCGATTTTCAGAATTTCTACCTCGGATTGAAGGATGCTGATGATCTTCTCAAACTGGCTTTTGACTCCAGCCAGTTCCAGGATAGACTGTTTGACACCCATTGTCTGGAGAATATGCGCTGCCACCGTGTCGGCCAGGCGTGGGTAATCATCTATTCCCGCAAAAGAAAGAAGCACCTCGTCGGGCAAACGGCGATTAAGATGGATGTACTCCGCGAATAGTTCCCGGACCGTCCGGGCCAGGGCCTCAATCTCCTTGTCGAATCGAATATCGGACGAAACAGCCTGGACACGGGCGGTATAGAACTCGCCCGTTCGTGTCAGAAGCGTCATTCTCGCCCGGGCCAGCCCCTCGACCAGCACCTTCATGGTGCCGTTGGGC
>CP070766.1:470833-474481 GCA_020345705.1 Candidatus Zixiibacteriota bacterium
CGCCGGGCGAAAAGCCCGGGATGCCATCGGATCGCTTCTGCGGCTCAGGCCCGAACGCGCTACGGTAATCATTGACGGTGCCGAAAGCGAGATTGACGTGTCAGTCGTCAGACCGGGAATGATAATACTGGTCAAACCGGGTAGCCGGATTGCGGCCGATGGGAAGATCATCGAAGGGGAACCTTCCATAAATGAGGCGATGTTGACCGGCGAATCGATGCCGGTTGAGAAAAACGAGGGTGATGCCGTTATCGGCGGCTCGATTAACGGCAATAAATCATTCAAGTTCGAAGTGACCGGGACCGGTGAGAACACATTTCTCGCCGGCATTATCCGCCTCGTTACCGAGGCGCAGAACCGCAAGGCGCCGGTGCAGCGGCTGGCGGACAAAATCGCCGGGGTCTTTGTGCCCATCGTTTTGATAATCGCCATCGCCACTTTTGTCATCTGGTTTTTTATTGACCCTCACAGCTCGATGCTTCTCAAGGCGCCTGTGGCGGTGCTTATTATCGCCTGTCCCTGTGCGCTGGGCCTGGCAACTCCGACGGCCGTCCTGGCCGGCACCGGAAGGGCAGCGCGAAAAGGTATTTACATTCGGGGAGGCGACATTCTTGAAAACAGCGTCAAGGCCGATCATGTTGTCTTTGACAAAACCGGGACGCTCACCGAGGGGAAATTCGAGGTTTTGCAGGTCAGGGCGGCCGATGAGGACAGGGAGACCGAGCTTCTGCGGCTGTCGGCCTCGGCCGAATCAGGTTCCCAGCATCCGCTGGCAACGGCCGTGGTCGATAAGGCCAGAGCCTTGCTGGTCGATTTACACCCGCCGAAGAACCTGACGGAGTTTCCGGGTTTTGGCCTGAAGGCTGAGGTGGGCGGCAAAATTGTCCTGGTCGGCAATCATGCCACCATGGAGAAAGAGAAAATAGACATCTCCCAGTTTGCCGAATGGGCCGATGAGGAAATGGCGCTCGGGCATACGGTTGTCTATGTGGCGGCCGACGGGCACGCTCTGGGATTCCTTTCGCTGGCCGACAAAATCAAAGACGAGGCGGCGGGGGTAATTGACAGGATTAAAAAATCCGGCCGGCAGGCGATCATGCTTACCGGGGACAATTATAAAACCGCCGGGGGAGTGGCTAAAAGTCTTGGGGTTGATAGATTCGAAGCTGAGGTTAAGCCGGATCAAAAAGCACTTATCGTGGATACTTTCCGCCGGGCCGACAGAAACGTCATAATGGTCGGTGACGGTATCAATGATGCTCCCGCGCTGGCCGCGGCCGATATCGGGGTGGCCCTCGGAAGCGGCACCGACGTAGCGATGGAGTCGGCCGACATTATTCTGGTGCGGGACGATTTGAACTCACTGATTGAGGCGCTCGAGATATCGCGCCTGACGTTCCGAACGATCAAGCAGAACCTTTTCTGGGCCTTTTTCTATAATATCATTGCCATTCCGCTGGCGGCCGGGCTGTTTTATCCGCTTTTTGGATGGGGTCTCTCGCCCATCGTCGCCGCTGCCGCCATGGCCTTCTCATCGCTCTTTGTCGTCACCAACTCCCTACGCCTTCTGCAGGTCAAAAAATAATCGCCGCCGACAGGAATGTCTGTCCTCCCCAGCCTCGAATGCCCGCAGTAAATGCAAATCATGGCTTTTGAACTTGACTTAGTCCGATAAGCTGCTAGATTCTGATGTTCGAGTTTCAGGATGATTAACGTTGACTAGAATGGGTGCAGCTCTGTGATTTCGCTCGTTATCGGATTGGGGAATGTCGGCATAAGGCATGCCGAGACAAGGCATAACCTGGGATTTGACCTTCTGGATATGCTGAGCCTGAAATGGAAATTTATGCAGAAAAACGGCCCCGGAGATTTTTATGTGGGTGAGAAAGAAATCGACGGCAGGCTCGTAAGATTTGTGTGGCCAACGACTTACATGAACCGCTGCGGGATCGCGGTGGTTCAGACGATGGTCGGATATAATCTTACCCCGGCCGATATTCTCATTACCTACGATGATTTCGACCTGCCTCTCGGCAAAATCAGAATCCGCACCCGGGGCTCTGCCGGCAGTCACAACGGTATGGAGTCAATCATCGAGCATCTGGAGACGGAGGAGATCCTGAGGCTTCGGATGGGGACCGGGCCGGTCCCGGAAGGGATTGACCCGATGGAGTTTGTGCTGGGCCGATTTACCGATGACGAGGCCGAAATTAAGAATAAAATGCTTGAAAAGGCGGGGGAAGCCGTATTATATTTACTAAAGAATCGCCCTGAGCAGGCGATGACATTGTATAATCAGGACCCTGCTCCGGATGAGATTTAAGTCCGGGGCCGTTTGTTAAACTAAACGTCCGTAGGGAGGTTTGAATGCGCATCTATGAGACTACTTTTATTCTGAGTCCACAGGCGGATGATGCCGCTTTTGATCGTCAGGTCAAATCAGTTACAGAATTAATCAACAGGTACAACGGTAAGGTTCTTGATGAAGACCGCTGGGGTATCCGGCGTCTGGCCTATCCCATTAAGAAGTTTACGCAGGGCTTCTATACCCGGATGGTCTTCAGGGGTGACAACACGCTTCTCACAGAGCTGGAGCGATTTTTCAGGATTGAGGAGCCGTATATCCGGCATCTTACGGTTCTTTATGAGGGCAAGCTTGAAGGTCTGACGGAAGAAGAGGGGAAATCTAAGGAGAAACCGGTCCCGCAGGAAACACCTGCGCCGGAGCCGGCCGCCGAAGTTGCAACCGTGCCCAAGGTCGCGCCGGTCGAAGCAGAGACCACGGAGTCAACCAAACCGATTGAGGCCGCCGAGATTCCGGAGAAAACGGACGAGGAACTTTGAGTCTTTTCACGGTTATAGGGAGTGAGTTATGATCGCGCCGGGCAATTTTTCTGAAGTCGGTTTGCCGAGCGGGTTGATTTCCGTATCCGCAGGCAGAGCCGGGGTATCGGCGATCATGAATATTCCAGGTTTGAAAATATCAGATAAAATAGAGGTAAGATAAAATGGTGGAGTTTGACAGACGAAGAAGGCGTATATGCCGTTTCTGTGAGGATAAGATTAACATCATCAATTATCATGATGACCGGCTTTTGAAAAGGTTTATCAATGAGCGGGGCAAGATTGTGCCGCGCCGGATTTCCGGCAATTGTGCCCGCCATCAGAGAGTGGTAACGACGTCTATCAAGAGGGCGCGGCACCTGGCGCTGCTGCCCTACACGAGCGAGTTTTACCGATAGTCATTTTTCTCGCGAGGAATGAGGAATAATGATTCCCGATTGGCGAAAATTTGAATTTCACATCAGTATCGCCGGATTATTCCTGACACTGGTCTTTTTGCTGATATATGCCGTCCCAGTGCTCGGGTATCTGGTGCAGATTGGAGCGATTTTCTCGGTGATCTACTTCGCCTTCAGGAGGAGAAATCTTCTTCTGGGTATAGGCAGTATCGGCTCTCTTCTGATTGGCGGTTTCATTATCGGATTGAGCCCGGTGCTGGTTGCCGCGTGGGCGGGTATCGTGATACCCGGCGCGGTCCTGGGAAGAATGATGGCGGTCGGGGGCACGCCGTCGAAAGCCTTCGGACTGGGCATGCTTCTCGCGGTGGGAATTGCGATAGCATTTTTCCTTATTGAGAAAGAGGCC
>CP070766.1:474581-480345 GCA_020345705.1 Candidatus Zixiibacteriota bacterium
GCTCCCAAATCTTTGAATCCTCTGAAATCATCGTAGTGTGCAATTTCTTTACCGTCACCGGAGGAAATGACAATATCATAGCTTTCCGCCAGAGTCTCCCGGGTAAGGACAATATTTATTAATCCGTCTAGACCGGAGCTGATTCTGAAAATGTTACTGGATTCGCGCAGGTCGTTAATTACGATTTTTTGAACCGGCCGCACTTCGGCGGTCCCGCCCGTCAGGTATCTGAGTCCGTTAAAGGCCGGCACTATCATCAGCAGGACAATCAAATAAATCAGGCCGGGTCTTAAAAGCACATGGACGTCCGGCCAGAGCCATGTCCGGAATCCGCCCCTAAAGACTGTATCGGGCCGGGAGTCTGCCGCGGCACGCTCGGTCAATGCTTTAACGGCATCGCTGGAGTGCATAGAGACGGCGTATTTTTCGAACGCTTTGACCTTCGCAAAGCAGTGTTCACATTTCATAAGATGAATCTCGAAGCGCTCGCTATCTTCATCCGGAAGCGCTCTTAATTCATAAGCGTGAAGCAGCGAACCGATTCCTCTGTCGATACATTCGGGCATCAGACTATTCCTCCCTCCCTTCCAGGCAGGCCCATAACATGGACCTGGCCCGGTTGAGAGTAACGTAGAAGTTGTTTCGGGTCATCTCCAGCCTCTGACAGATCTCATCGGTCTTATAGCCCTGATAAGCCAGGTTCAGGACTCTGGCATAGCGGCGGTTGACGGCGAATACCTTCGCCAGGCATGTCAAAAGTTGCAATTCGGTATCCGGGTCAATCTGCGGGGCTGCCTTATCCAATCGACTCTCTTTATAAGGTGCTCGGATGGTCTTTTCCTTGCAGGAGCGCAATGTAAAATAATAGTTTTTGATGCACATCTTGAGTACACCGTGCGCCCAGGCCTCAAATCCCACCGAGTATTTCTCGGTTTTATATTTCTCCAGAACGGTGGTGCAGGCCAGCTGGGCAATTTCCTCAGCCGCATCTTCTCCCCCAACCTTTTGTCCGGCGAAAAGCCTGAATCTTACTAGCAGACGCTGAAAAAGTTCGTTTTCGGCCGATTTATCGCCGTCACGGGCGCAGTTCAGTAATTCATCCATATTTAAAGCTCTATCTCGCTACAAAACGATCCTGCCGGCCAATTCGGCAAAATTAATCCTGGCCGGAATATATTCTCCCTTTTTGAGATTATCAATTCAAAATCGACCGCCCCGCGTAAGATTTCGCCCTTTCAATGCACATAGGGATGAGCGTAACGAATCCGCTGGATTGTCAACGCACGACTCACAACCTGGGTATCCTCACCAGCTCAGGGACAGGCGATATTGATTGATGCGTTACATCTGTTCCAAAGTGTGCCCTTGAACCTGATGAGAAATTCAGGAATGCCGAAAGCATCCTCGGAAACGAAGTATACGGATACGCTTCTTTCGAGGACATTACCAGTCTAAATAAGTCTGGGAGGGATGCAGGGGGGCGGGCTTCGGCCCGTCCCCTTTGTCCTATCCGTTTATTATTCAAAATGCGGTGCCCCGCGGCCAGTTTCGTCGGCCGAAAAATCTCCGAATGACTCGGGTTCTTATCTGTTGGCCCTCACGGGGGCCGGGTAATCCGATTTGCTGAGGGCGGGCCTTATGCCATGGTGGCCATAAAGCCCGCCCTTTGAATTCCACTCGATTTCAATATATGTCACCAATCAGGGGCAGTTGGCGCACGGTTCCGGACCGTTTCTATACACGTAGTTGATAATATATACCGGATCACCAACGTTGATACTTCCACCGCAGTCTGCATCACCGGCCAGCAGGTGCGGCATTGGCGGCGGGCCGTCCTTAAAAATGTAGTTTATGAGATAATTTGCATCGCCTAAGGAAACGGTACCGTCGAAATTAGCGTCACCGCACACGAAAACACAGGCGTCACCGACACCGTCGCCGTCGCTATCGGCCTGGTCGGGGTTGTAAATCCCCGGGCAATTGTCCTCCGGACACGTGTTGTTCGGAAAGTTCGGATCGCCGTACCCGTCATCGTCGTAATCAGTGCAATTGTCGCACAGGTCTCCATAACTGTCTTCGTCATAATTGCGCTGACAGGGGTTATAAGTATTCAGGCAGTTATCACAGGCGTCACCTATTTCGTCATTATCAATATCTGCCTGGTCTGAGTTAGAAATCTGCGGACAGTTGTCCGCGGCGTCAGCCAAGCCGTCCTGATCGTAGTCGGATAAGACGCCGACCGCTTTCCAGGCATCTTCGGCCGTGATGTGCCAGGTGGCCCCGGCCGGCTCCAGCGCCAGCGCCGCAGAAATCGTCGCAAGGGCCGCTTGGTAGTAGTTCATTGCCGACGTCCAGTAATATGCGTTGGACCAATACGCCAGAAGCGCCGCGTTCTCAATGCCGATACCGGTCACAGACACTCCATGGTGGTACCCGCCTTCCGAGACAAGGTAGAACCATTTGTTGCCGACTCCGGAATTGGTATGCACCCCATAGGCATCACTGCTGGACCCGTAACCACAGCCACGGGTGTCATGCCAGTAAGGATCTGAATCGCCGTAG
Source organism: Candidatus Zixiibacteriota bacterium (assembly GCA_020345705.1). Classification (GTDB taxonomy): domain Bacteria; phylum Zixibacteria; class MSB-5A5; order GN15; family PGXB01. The sequence continues at coordinate 477,144 of CP070766.1, forward strand.
TAGTCGGGATGCCCATAGATGTGGGGATCAGACAATGAGCGAAAGGCTCCGGTGCCGCTGGTATAGCCGTTTTCTCCGCACAGCCAGTCCGGGGTATCGTACTCCGGGTGAGCCCACTCAAACGCCGTTCCCATCATGTCGGAAAACGACTCATGCAGGGCGCCCGGCTCCTTCTCATAAATCAAGTCAGAAGTCGCCACTGTCACTCCATGAGCAAACTCATGAGCGACCACATCGGGGCAGCCCGCTAGGGAACGCCTTCCGGCGGACCATCTACAGAAGACCATTCTTTCTTCTTCCCAGAACCAGAAAGCATTATCGGCTACATCTTGAGCATTCACCGAGACTATTATCGAGCTGCCGTTGTCGTCATAGCTGTTTCTGTCGAATTCGGAAAGCATCCAATCGTAGACTAAACCGAGATAAAAATGGGCGTCAACAGCCGGGCTTTGAACGTCGGTCTGGTCCCAGACATTGTTTGCATCGGTGGCGACAGTACCCACTTCATAAATCGACTCGGTGTAGTGCGTCAGAATATGGCTGGTCGCCAGCATTTCACCATCGTGACCGTGCGGATCGTTGTCGATGCGCCTGGTGCGGTCGCGCAGTTCATAATCGATCCCATTATAGAAGGCATCGATATGATTTCGGTAATCTCCCATGACGCCGTAGCCGGTTCCGATGACGTCATCAGTCATCAGTCGGTTGATTACGTGCACCACTTCGCCGTCCAGGGCATCCACGAACGAATCCCAGTAATCCCCCGAATTCAGGCATTTTACACCGAGCCGCCAGCACAGATAGTAGGTTCCTTCCCACGGAAATATGACCAATTCGGCGTCCGTTGATTGTCTGAAATTACATTTGTCGCTGAGATATTTGACGGCAGCATCAAGCGCCTCCTCCGGCGTCACCCGTGGGTCAACCTCGACACCTATGTTCTTGTAATACTTGCCGGTCGTGTTTTCCGCCCTCCCGGACCGGTCGGAATGAACGATCATCTCCCCTCCAAACACTCTCACACCGGCATAGTACTGGTCAAACCGAACATGTCGCATTCCGATGGCGTCCGTGTCGACCCGTTTCACTTCCATCTCATTCGACGGACTCTCCATCCCGTAGTCGCCCTTATGCGTCTCGAGATGGTCAAGGGCGGCCGTTATCGCCCGTTCATCCTCGAACGAACGGGCAAAGGCCGTCCGGCAGTTGACATCATCTACGATGCCACAGATCAGCATGAACAGGACCTGTGATGAGATGAGAATCAAACGCCTCATGATAGTACCTCCCAGAGTTTAGTATGTTAATGTCAAAACCACTGCGGTTTCGACTTGCTTTTGCTCAGGCGTTTTTGCTGCGCATTCCGGCGAAATACCAATTCCAGATTTCTTAGCGGATGTGAGTGAGTATTGACCTTGATTTTGTGGTTATATTAAACATAGTCCCTGCTCAAGGCCAGCGAACGGCCTCATTTCCCCAGAATACCGGTATAATAATAACAATATTGCGGTCTCCTGTCCACATTTTTTTTCATTTTTTTTGCAGCGTGAGGATTTGAATGTCGACGACGCCTTCACCAATCATCCCGCCAAAATCAAGACACGATCAGCGCCATTTCGTAAGTCCGCCCGCTTATGGACTGAAAACCTTGGCAGCGTGTCGAACGAGGACACAACAAAGTTGAGATAATATGAGTGGCAGGGGTGATAAAACGAATCCATTTCCCTGTACTTGATTGGCGGCCAACGTGATATGTGAAACTCTCGCGATTGATGCCGGCTCAGGGGCAGACCGGGGCCGGGCCGCTCTTGTAGAGATAGCTGATAAGGTAGGATACGTCGAGAATATTTATGACGCCGTTGCCGTCGGGATCGCCGGATCCTATCGGAGCCGGGGCGGCTCCGTTCTTGTAAAGGTAATCGATCACGTAGGACGCGTCGAGAATATTGACGGCGCCGCCGCCGTCGGCGTCGCCACAGGTATAGCCGCCGGAATCGGGGACAAGCAGAGTAATCTCATCGATTCGCACGTTGCCCTCATAATCATCGGTATGCGGTTCGCCCAGATACAGATACCCCGGTATGTCCATGGCAAAAACTTTATCCAGGCTGACCGGGGTTGTCTCTTCGAGGATATTCCGGTTTGCATCGTACAGGCGTAGAATTATATGGCTGTCTCTTTTTTCAAGTTCCGCGTAATACCAGGTGTCGTACTCGTAGGTGTAGGCCACGTTCCAGTTCCATTCCGTCTCGTCCCAGGCGGTGCCGTCCCAGGTTCTTAGCAAATTCCCGTCGGCGTTAGTCTCGGGCGCCATGTACACCATGTAAACTGGGTGAAAGGTTTCTCCTCCGCCCGCCCAGTTGATATGGTTATCCACATCGATGACCATCTTCCTGTGATAATGCCACCACTCCTCGGCGCATTCGCTGCCCACGCAGGTATCCTCGGTAACCGTCAGGAAATACATCCCGTTCTCATAATGTCCGGCATGATCGTTGAAATCGGGATTGTCGTAATCGTCCTGTTCATAATTGGTCAGGTCGTAATTTTTGTATCCGATTTTGGTTCTGATTTTATATTTGCCCGGCAGAATACCGGTGCTTCTGATAAGTGCCGCATTCCAGAAATCGAGTGTCTTGAGATGGGCATAGCCGCTGGCGACGGTAACGGCGCCTCCGCTTATCAGCTGGAATATGAGCCAGTCGTCGGTCCCGAAGGTCTGAGCGTCGGCGGCCTCGAAATCTGTATCGAAATCTTCCCGGTATAGGACAATCCAGCCACTGTCGTTGAAAGAAGCGTCCGCCGCGGCGGCATCCGTCAGCGCCTGTGCGTAGGCCGCCGGCATCGCCATGAAGACGACAATTACACTTATAAGGACCGTTATTCGAAACATTAATTTCCTTTCCGACAGGTTCTGTTCTTTAACAGTATTACGAGTGCGTTGCCGAGTTGTCAAAAAGGCAAAAATTACTGTTCACTTGTTTCATCGGTGAGCGGCTGTGTTAGCAGAAAAAAGAGCACATCGAGGGGAGGGTTGAACGGCTTTGTATCAGCCCCAGTACCGGTCCAGAGTCCCGTCGCACCCGCCGACTCCGCATTTATCGAAGATTTTTCGCTTGGCCCCGGCTTGATAAACATTACCGCACTTTTTGCACTGCAGGCGCAGGCTGCGAGGCACCGTCACGAGGGTGTTGGCATAAAA
>CP070766.1:480445-486774 GCA_020345705.1 Candidatus Zixiibacteriota bacterium
GGATTGCTTTCCCCGACAGCTCCAGGGCCCTCGAATGGTTGCCGCGAAGCAGTTGAATGTTACTCATCAAACTATAATAATCGGATGAAAACCTGTCAGGAATGATTGACCGCGCCATTTCCGTTGCAGATTTAAGGTTTCCCCTGTTTAAAGCAGTAATGGCCATTCTTATTCTGTTCTGGTTCGGATAATACTCTTTGAATTTGCCTCTGAGAGAATCTGCTTTATCGCTGTTCCCGTGACGGCGGTAAAAATCATGCAGGGTTTTCAGAGCCGGCAGTGATTTACCTTTGTCGAGATTTATGAGGTGCTCCATGTACGCGATAGACGTTTGATTATTCAGGTTCACTGCCAGAAACGGCGTGCATGCAGAAATCAAGAAGAATATCAGCAACGTCCCCCATAATCTTGAAATGCTAACTAATCGCTTATTTGAAATAAGCATGGTCAGGACAAGTGTGGGCCCAACAGCGGATAATGAAAATAGATCCCAGTCCCTCGCCATCCCCAGCTTGGGGTCAATTGTGATCAGGAACAATAAGCCCGATAGACTTATCAACGCAAGGAAAGCTGTGCTTTTCTTGTGAAAAACTCTCCGAAGTTTCTCGTGGGACAGAAAAAGAAGAAGCAGTGAGACAGGTGATAATAGATACAGCAGATTAAGGATATCCAACAGGTGATCAAATCGAAAGATTCCGTAATCGGGTGCGATCGACTTACCCTTGAACAAGGGCAAGAAAATATTTTCGAAGTAGAGGTCTGAAGTATATTTGTGAACAAACGCAACAATAATCGCCATGATGGCGGCTGCACCAACGAGCAATAAGTACTTTCTAAAATGTTGATAAAATCTCAAACCTCTATTTTTGCACATAAGCAGATAGAGATGGGCGGGCAGGAAGATCACCATCTGGAGGTGAATGAAGCATCCCACAACAAATATTATGGATGCCAAAGTAAACCCGCTGTTCCTGATAATATATCTAAGACTGAAAAAAACATAGGCAATGAAGCAGGCCAACAGAGCCGGGTAGTTCTCAACGTAACCAAAGAACAGGAGTAAGGTCCCCGCGAAAAACATAGCCGAGAAGATCAAGAATCGCTTATCGCTGTTATCGGAGATTATTTCAGATATAGAAAAAAGAAACCATATTGAAATCGCACCGGAGAACACGGAGACTATTTGAAAAGACAATCGAGCTGTATGTGCGTTCTTTTCTCCGAGGATTGACTGAATCGTCTGCAGTAAAACCGTGATCCACTTCTCACTCCATTTGAAGAATGTGCCTGATTCCGACGCCAGATTGCCGATCAGTGTGTAGCCGTCTCCCAGGAAATGTGTCGGGGCGGCAAAGACCGCGAAGAGCCCCGCCATCACGAGGATAAAGAGAAACCGGTGGTATGCTCTTCTGCGACTTTCAAAAAAGAGTTTGGAAAAGCAGGTCAAGACCGACTTGGCAAAAGAAGATGCCTGCTTCGAAAAGGGTAGCACAAGAGCTATGCCGGCAAGACAGAGGTAGACTGCCGTAAAAATATCGGGAAGGAATATCAGGTGGTTGATGCCCCAGCATCTGCAATTCCCGAGAATAATAGGTGCAGCCCGGACAAGAAACAAGCTTGCCAACAACAGGTAGGAAATCCGCAGGGCCTTTGATTCTGACATTAATCCGAATGCGTTGATGAAAGAGTATTTACCGGTCACGTGCTCAACAACGCTTCTGAATATGCTCAAAAACAAAGGCACTTGCAAGCGCATTTGGGAGGGTGAAAGAAATTCTCTTTTGCGTTCTGGAATGTCCCGAAATATCCTAAAAATCCAACGTTTTTTCCTGCCTGCCCCCGTTAATGGATAGTGAATTCGGGGCGGTTGTCTTTGGCCGTCGGGTGGGGGGCGCAAATTTGGGACCTCCAGAAATGAGGAAGCGAAGCCATCGCCCCTGTATTTGGTTGTGGGGCACAGGGATAGGTGGAATATGTTTTTACAAAGGGAATTGACAGCGGGCTGTCGGGTGCGGTGACCCGACACCACGGTTAATATTTCTTCACGCTTCGCGTGAAGTGTCAGGACCGCGTGGGTCCTGACCTGCTAGGGAATTTGCATTTATCGAACGGCAGTTAGACGAAAACCGTCTCGGCCTGTCTGACCTTCTTTTCAGCCTCGAACCAGTCGCCCATGTCATTGCCATGCTCGTAGCCGCGCCGCTCATAAAGCGAATAAGCGAGCTTTTCTACAAACCAGTTGGGGTCTCTCGCGCCCATAAGATGGATCATAGCCTCGGAGCCGTCCCTGGTCATCACCTTGAGGGCGGTGGTCGTCCCGTCCTTTTCCTGCTCAAGCATGACTGTCGCCGGATCCTTAATGGAGAGAATCGGCCGGCTTACCCGGTCGGGGTCGGTCCACCCGGCCACCAGCTGAAGGCCGTCGATGAGGCGCCCTTTTTTCTCAAGGGACAGCCCGATAAACGGGAAGTCGCCTGCGAACCGGCTTTCATTTTTGGTCCGGTCAATCATGTTGATTTTCATCCAGCGGAACTGGTTGTCGGAGCTGAACTTCCGACAGAATTTCGACCAGGCATTGCGCTTGATTTCCTTGGTCATCTTATCCTCCTGCATAAGAAATCTTGTAGCCGCCGAAAATTTTCAGTGAGCTTATATGATGACGCACTGCGGGCCGAGGATATTTAACGTCCCTGTCTGTCAAACCTCAAACTCACATTTTCAGCCAATATCTTTTACGATACGATTGGGTCTTTATTGACCCTCATAAGGAAAAATATCCCTATAAATACTTTTTCGGCAGATTTGCTTTTTGAATAAGCGGTCAGATATTATTTCCGGAGACCAGCTCGATGACGGGCGCTTCGGGGGGACAGCCCAGCCGGAACGGAAACCAGTGGCCGATCCCGGCCGTCAGATACATCTGCGACGGGCCTTTTTCGTATTTTCCCCAGAGATAACGGCCCGGCATGAACGGCTCCCAGAAACTTCGCCCGTAGATGCCGACCTGGCCGCCATGAGTGTGCCCGGCCAGAGTCAAATCGACGCCGAACTCGGCGGCCTGGTCGAATCCTTCCGGGCGGTGCGACATAAGAAGATGGAAAGCATCGGATGCGGCCCCGTCCAATCCTCTCTCAATCGTCTTTTTCAGAAACGCCGAGTTATCCCGCCGCATGTGTACCGGATCGTCGGCGCCGGCGATATAGAGCGCCGCGCCGTCGACGTCGATGGTAACGCCTGAACTTCGCAGAAGCGGGACGGAGCTTTTGTCGTAATTTTTGAGGACTTCGTTGATGCCGCGGTAATATTCGTGGTTTCCCAGGGAGGCATAAGTTCCATATCCGGGATTGAGCGAGGCTGATATTTTGAGCGCGTCAGGGAGGAGACTCAAATCATCGGCGATGTCACCGGTCAGCAGGACGATATCGGGCTTGAATTCGTCGGCTTTGGCGATGATGTCTTCTATGTCACTTAAAGATTTATATATGCCCAGGTGAGGATCAGAGATGTGGAGGATTTTTAGACCGTCAAGTTGCGGTGGCAGGTTCTCGAACCTGAGCGGAAGGCGGTAAACGTTTGTCCCCCTGAATGATCGAGCGATGCCGGCTCCGCCGGTGGTCATCGTGACCAGCGGGACGGCGGCCGCGGCGCCCTTCAGAAAGGCGCGGCGCTGTCGGTCAACCTTTTCCGGCCCGGAGGCAGCCTTGCGGGCGGCGCGTTTTTCGAGGAAAGCATGAATCTTGTTTAATATTCCGGAGAATGGCAGAGAGATGATAAGTCCGAGGAGTGTGACGACTACGGCAACGGCGAGGAGTGACCCGGTGCTCGCCAGCCAGATGATTTTCATATTGTAGCTGACAACCCAGACCGCCATGGAAAGAATACCGAGGATCGGTATCAGGAGAGCGATCCTACGGATGATTTTGCTTTTCCACCAGGTGTTATTCAAGTATTTAAGGAACACGAAGACAATGAGGCTGAAGAGCGATAAAAGGGTGAAGCTGAATATGACCGGCCAGATTATTCTCATACTATATTAACGTCTTTTAAGGGCTTTACGTTATTCTCAAAGTTATAATCGCCTGGAATCGTCTCCGGTTCAATATTTCTTTGGAAAAAAATCTCTTGTTTTCGATGAAGATTAAGTATAAATTCATAAATAAATACGGGTAACCGTTGGGGGTGGCGCCAGTGAGGCGTCTGAGATTATACCCCCTGAACCTGATCCGGGTAATGCCGGCGTAGGGAAACGGGACGACATACGAAGGCTCCTTGCTTCCACCGAACCGGCTGTTATCCGGAGGGTGGATTTTTTGGTCTAAATAAAGGAGTCTGTCATGAGTAAGATCTTATTCCTACTCGCCTTCGCTGTCCTGATAATCACGAACGGTCTTTCCGCCGCCGGTATCGGCGGCAGAGTCATCGACAGGGAGGGTAAACCGATTGAGGGGGTCAACGTCCAGACCGACCTTTCCTCTCTTTTTGCAGTGACGGGCGAGGACGGCGGTTTCTCCATTGAGCCGGGAGAGCAATTGCCCTCGTATCTTTCTTTCAGTCACGTCAGCTATCAGCCCCGGATGATACGGGTCGAAGGCGTCGGGGAGCTGACCCGGCTAGAGATTATTCTTGACCTGGCCGTGTATCCGGGACAGCGCATCACCGTAACCGCCTTGCGCGCACAGGCAGGTCTGACTCCGGCGGCGTTTTCCGATTTCACCGATGATGACATAGCGCGCGATTACACCGTCGCCGACTTTCCCATTCTGCTGGAGACCACACCGAACATGTACTCGTACTCGTATACCGGCGGGGCTGTCGGGGCCAGCGAGTACAAGATTCGCGGATTCGACTCCAAGCGGATCGGGGTTTATGTAAACGGTGTTCCCCTGAATGATCCCGAGGATCATCTGACGTATTTCTACGATTTGCCGGATTTTGCCGCCGAGGTTACCGATATTCAGGTGCAGCGCGGTGTCGGCAACTCTCTTTACGGCGACGCCTCGTTTGGAGGATCCATTAACATCGCCTCGGGGGGCCTGGGTCGCGGCCGCAAAGTAACGCTTTTGGCGGGTTACGGGCGGTACTACGCCGACGGTAATTTCGTTTCGGAGATGCGCAAGCAGTCGCTTGAGTACTCCTCGGGACTGATCGGTGGGCGCTGGTCCCTGGCCGGAAGATATTCCAAGCTTTATTCGGGTGGTTATCGAGAGCATGCCTGGTATGACGGCACCGCTTACTTTTTCTCGCTGTCCAGGCTGGACAACAATATGACGACAACCATGAATGTTTACGGCGGGCCTTTTAAGGCGCACCTGGCTTTCGACGGCATCGACCGCGAGACCATGAAGAAAAATCGCCGGACCAACTGGAGCACCTATGAAAATGAAATCGATGATTTCAATCAGCCTCATTATGAGCTTCACAACGTTTACAGAATCAACGACCGGATGGCCCTGTTAAATACGTTGTACTACATCAGGGGTAAAGGATATTATGAAGGGTACAAGTACGGCAAGACATATTACGAGTACAATATTCCGCAGAGCGCCGTCATTGATATCGGTATTGATGAAATCGATTTGGTCCGGCAGAAATGGGTGACCAAGAACCAGTACGGCTGGAATCCGCGGCTGGACTATGATCACGAAAAGGGTACCGCCAGCTTCGGGGGAGCGCTTTACTACTTCGATTCGGAGCACTGGGGAGAAATTGTGTGGGCCGAAAATGTGACCCTGGCCCCCCAGAGCAGGTACTATGAATACTTCGGAAAGAAATACTCGGCGTCGGCGTATGTTCTGGAGAATTATTCCCTGACGGATAAAATTCGACTCATGGGGAATCTTCAGCTCCGTTACCTCAGATACGATTTCAACCAGCCGACCATGGGTGTCTATGACGGCACCGAATTCGATCTTGACTGGTTGTTCTTTTCTCCCCGACTGGGTGTCACCTACCTTTTCAACGATGAGATTACGGCTTATGGAAATTTCTCCATATCCTCAAGAGAATCGGATGACGGGCTGATTTTCGATGCCGATTATCCATATGCCAGGCCGGCTCTGGACGACAAAGGTGAACTGCTTGCGGATGCCGAGCGGGTGTACAATTTTGAACTGGGCGGCGGCTGGCGATCGGCGGGCCGCGCGCTGGGGCTGAATTTCTACTGGATGGTGTTTCGCAATGAAATAATCCAGGCGGTGGGGATTGATGATGACGGCCGGCCGCTGCTGACCAATGCCGACCGGTCAATGCACGCTGGAGTCGAGCTGGAGGGAAGTTTTGATGTTCACAAATATCTGACCATTTCCGGTAACGCCGCCTATAATTATAAC
>CP070766.1:486874-490018 GCA_020345705.1 Candidatus Zixiibacteriota bacterium
CTTTTTCGCAGATTCGAAACAGTAATTGTAGTGTATCTCTTTGACCGTCGCCAGGTGACCGGCTAGCCAGCCAATCGTCTTTGGCCCGGGGGGGATCGGTTTGGGTACGTGGTAGTCCAGCTTCCACAATCCGTCCACCAACCGCAATCTCCAGCATCCGGGGGCCGGCTTCCAGTGAAGCATTTCATCATCGACGTCTTCCATCGCCCGCAACACCAGTTCCCAGGCGCTGTCCATTTGCTTCGCCAGCAGAGATGCTACCGTCATCATCCGTCCTCCCGATCACATTCACGCAGATTACACACACTGCTATAAACGCAACCCGTCAAGGCCTCGAACGCAAGCTTGAGAACTTATATGTGAGATGTCCTCCAAATTTGAACTTACGGGCTTCGGAGCTTACTGTCAAGTGTGGATTCCCGGACGACCGTTAAGCAAAATGCCTCTATATGAACATTGGTGTTGCCTTTACAGCCCTTCGGGATATATTTGAAATGACATGTATAGGCGAAGAAGACTTCGGACATCCGGGAAATATGTTCTGCCGCGCGGCGTAAAGCTGGCGCGCAGAAGAAAATTCGAGCCCAAAATAGTGACCGAATCGGGAATCGATGTCCGCTCCCAATATGAAAAGCGGTGCGCCGATTATCTTCATGCCAACCGGATTACATTTCAATATGAGCCGTTGATTCTTCTCGGCGGACGCCAGTTTCGGCCGGATTTCTATCTGCCTGACTACGATTTGTTTCTGGAAATATGCGGCTATGGACACATGCCGTTTTACAGGGATCGCACCTCTCACAAAAGACAATTGTACGAAAAGAATAACTTAAATGTAATTTTCATTCATTATAGCGGAAAAGGTTCGCTGGAGAAAATACTCGAGCGTGAACTCGGCACTATTCTGGAGAATGGCGGCACTACGCCGCGGTCATAAATGAACAGTCATAACAGGGTACAGGGGCATGCTTAACGAATCATTGACAAAATGCCTCGGCTGTGGCGAAAGCTCGCCGCTTATTTCCACTTCCCTGCCGGTCTGCCTTAATTGCATCCGCACGAAATTAGGCGAAATTGAGATTCACCTCAGGGGCTCGCATCGGAAATCACGCCGGAGATTCGACCTTCCGCCCGAACCCCCGACGGATGAAGCGGGAGTGAAATGCAACGTCTGTGTCAACCGGTGCCGGATTTCCGAAGGCGAACGAGGCTTTTGCGGCCTGAGACAGAACCGGGACGGTGCAATCGACCACCTTGCGGGGACAAAGAGCAAAGGGATGGTTTCATGGTATTATGATCCCCTGCCCACCAACTGCGTGGCCGACTGGGTCTGTCCCGGTGGCGGTGGCGTCGGTTATCCTGATTATTCGTACGCCCGGGGAGCCGAGTACGGCTTTGAGAATCTGGCTGTATTCTACGAGGCCTGCACATTCGACTGTCTTTTTTGCCAGAACTGGCATTTCAGGGAAAGCAGTCCTTACGGCGGCTTGAGAAGCGCCAAAGACCTAGCAAAGGCGGTCAGAGACACGACCGCCTGCATCTGCTACTTCGGCGGCGACCCGACGCCACAGCTCGATCATGCTATCGAGGCATCGAGACTGGCACTTGAGGCGGCCAAAGACAGAATCCTGCGCATCTGCTGGGAGACGAACGGCGGCATGCACCGAAGCCTGCTGAAACAGATGGCGGAACTCTCAATGACATCAGGCGGTTGCATCAAGTTTGACCTCAAAACCTTTGACGAAAAATTAAACCTCGCCCTCTGCGGGGTTACAAACAAAAGAACCCTGGACAATTTTCGATATCTGGTGGAACTCTCAAAGACAAGACCCGTCCCTCCGTTCCTGACCGCCAGTACTCTCATGATACCTGGTTACATAGACGGCGACGAAGTCTTCAAAATTGCGGAATTTATAGCTTCACTGGACAGGTCCATCCCGTACTCGCTTCTGGCCTTCCATCCGACCTTCGAGATGCATGACCTGCCCCGCACTTCCCGGGCACACGCCGAGCAATGCCTAAGGGCGGCGAAGCAGGCCGGCCTGCTGAGGGTGAAAATCGGCAATCTGCACCTGCTGTCGGAAGATTATTAGTCTGAGTGGGTCACAGGGGAAACAGTCGGTCCGAATAACTCTATTCAGTCTTCATGAACTTGGAGTCGGGATGATCGGCCACCCAGACATCCCAGGTCGTGTTGTTTGACGGAAAAGCCCGCAGCATCCTGCCGGCATGGTCCCCGGCAAAGCTCCAGAGAAGACAGCCGCAGCTTCCGTCGCCGGTGTCCCCGACGTTGACGGGAAGCCACATGCTTTCGGTGTTATAGTCAAAAAGGACAAAAGTGAATCCGTACGTCCAGCCACTGGCCGCCATCAGCAGGACCTCACCGTCGATCTCGCGGCTGTACACGACAGCCGAATTCTTCAGCGGTCAGTAGGTGGCGGCAACATAGGTGCTGTCAAAGCGGTCATCGACAACCTCATGGCCGATCAGTTCGTTCAGAGGGTACGCACGACTTTCTTCATTAATGGTCGTACCCAGGATACCGATAACCTGATTCGGGTCGGGATAACCGGTGTCTCCCGGCGAAAGAAATTCGGGATCAAGAAAAGGCGGAAAAGCATACGGCCCGAGACCGAAATTAAAGTTGTCGGGGTCTACGCCATAGAAATGAACTCCGTAGGAGATATCCCATTCCTTGCCGGTCATGTCGACCAATATCGCCGGGTCTCCGGGAGGGATTATATCCGGCGGGCACGGCTCCGGCGGTTCATGGGTAACATACAGATAATTGATTAGCGCCACCGCATCCAGAAGATTGACTACGGAGCCGGGATCCCCGTCAACGTTGGCCGCGTCATAGCAGCAAAGAGGCTCAAAAGATTTATAAAGATAATCCACGATGCGGGCAACATCCAGGATATTCACCTTGCCATCCGGATCGCAGTCGGCGTTGCCGGTAGATTGCCCCAGGCAGCACCCCCATTCGACAATAAACGTGCGTGCCTCTCCGGCTGCGGCCAGCCACTGGCCGTCACGTCGCTGATGCATCTGGAGGTAATCCATGCCGTCAACTACATCGGGCTGCCCCGTGTTCCAATTAGTGTAAGACCAATCTTCCCCGTTCACCCATACCCAGGCCCCGTC
>CP070766.1:490118-499973 GCA_020345705.1 Candidatus Zixiibacteriota bacterium
CCCTGCTTGACCAGATAATCGACGGTTTCATGCATTGTCTCACAGCCGGAACCCATCATAATCACGATTCTCTCCGCGTCAGGCGCCCCGACATAATCGAAGAGATTATATCTGCGGCCAGCAACCTCATGAAACCTGTCCATGTATTTCTGAATGATCTCAGGCGCCCGATCGTAGTATTTGTTGACCGTTTCTCTGGCCTGGAAGAAGACGTCGGGATTCTGCGAGGAACCTTTCAGGACCGGACGGTCGGGATTGAGGGCTCTCCGGCGGTGTCTGGTAATATATTTCTCGGCAATCATGGCACGGAGATCGTCAAAACAGACTTCTTCTATTTTCTGTACTTCGTGAGAGGTGCGGAAACCGTCAAAAAAATGCAATATCGGGACCTGGCATTCGTATGTTGCCACATGGGCAATCGTCGCCAGATCCATGACCTCCTGCACCGACCCGGAAGCAATTAAACCGAACCCGGTCGAGCGCACCGCCATAACATCCGAGTGATCGCCGAAGATCGACAGAGCGTGAGTCGCCACCGTTCTGGCCGAAACATGAAAAACGGTCGGCGTCAATTCGCCGGCGATTTTGAACATGTTGGGGATCATCAGCAGCAATCCTTGGGAGGCGGTGAAGGTGGTCGTCAGGGCTCCGGCCGTAGCCGCACCGTGAATGGCACCCGAGGCACCGCCTTCGGACTGCATCTCCACGACGTCGGGAATCGTTCCCCAGATATTGGTTTTTCCCTCGGCCGATCTGGCATCGGCGACTTCTCCCATGACCGAGGACGGCGTGATAGGGTAGATGGCGATTACCTCGCTCAGCGCATGAGCAACGTATGCCGCGGCGGAGTTGCCGTCGGTTGTGATAATTTGTCTTTTGGTCTTTGAATCAGCTCTGTGATTTATTGTAGAAGCTTCTGTTTCACCTGACATGATTAGATAACTCCGAATAACAAACCTATTCTATTAAAACCTAACTTGTTTAATTGTCCTCTTATATTGTTCTCGGCAATGTGATGCTTTTTTGCGCCTGGTATTTACCCTTTTTGTCCTTATAGGAAACCTGACAGATTTCGTCAGCCCCCAGGAAAATTATCTGCGCAATTCCTTCGTTGGCATAAATCTTGGCGGGTAAAGGAGTGGTGTTGGATATCTCCAGAGTGGCATAGCCTTCCCACTCCGGCTCAAAGGGGGTTACATTTACGATAATCCCACAACGGGCATAGGTCGACTTTCCCAGACAAATCGTAATCACGTCACGAGGAATCTTGAAGTACTCGACCGTTCGGGCCAGGGCAAATGAATTCGGCGGGATAAGAACCGATTTGGCTTTAACGTCAATAAACGACTTTCGGGAAAAATCCTTGGGATCAATAACAGATGAATTGGCATTAGTGAATATCTTGAATTCGTCGGCAATTCTTATATCGTAACCGTAAGATGACAGACCATAGCTTATGCCCCGTTTTATCTGTCTGGCCGAAAAAGGACGAATCATATCATGTTTAAGGGCCATTTTTTTTATCCATCGGTCCGATTTAACAGGCATATACTCCTTCCCTATGCCGAAAAAATAATCCTTTATTATACGCAATATCCGCCCTCAGACAAGCGGATTTTCGGGTCAGCCGGCTCGACCGGACCGACTCGATTTTCTTTCTTTCTTCCGCTTCCGGAGATCGCTTATTGTGTAACTGTCAAACACTTCAAGAAGCTCCACTTCCGCCTCCTGCAGGACGGACCTTATGGGGCAGTAATCGTATTTGTCACAGCAGTTCCTATCGTGAAGGCATTTGACCAGATGATAAGGACCCTGTATTGCCTCAACCACGTCTCTGACTGTGACGGTATGGGGATCTTTGCTGAGGGTAAACCCCCCCTTGACACCCCGGTGAGACCTCACTATTCCAGTCTTGGTGAGATTCTGGAATATCTTCGCTAGGAACTTCTCCGGCACTTCCTTGGCGTCTGCGATTTCCGACAAAGCAATAACGCGGTCGTCGGGTTGCTCCGACAGGTATATCACTCCAAGGATGCCGTACTCTTCAGCTCTTGTAAATTGCATAGCTCACACCCCGGGAAACCACGGCGATAAACGCCGTTCAAAAGGATAAAGAATGTCTAACATATCTGACTTATAGAATTATAGATTTATGACTTCATAATGTCAATAGGATATTGTTATCTTTTTCACAAAATCGACCAGGCCTTTTCCAAAGCCGTATAAGGCTTTGACGCTTACGGGGAAATTGGTATATTGTATCTCTCGGCGGCACAGGTAATTACCGGAAAGGAGACGCTGTCTTGAGGAATCCGAGGGGTTTGGATTTTTCGACCAATCGAGCGACGCTTTCAGCCTACGCATCGGACGGGTCCATCTATCAAGTTCAGCCTCACGCCGTCGGGCAGGTCTTTCAGGAAAGAGACATTCAAGAGGCGGTCAACACTGCCGTCAGACAAAAGCTGTCGATCACACCGCGCGGTGCCGGAACCGGACTTGCCGGCGGAGCTCTCGGCTCAGGACTCATTCTGGATTTCGGCCGGTTCAATAATGTACTGGAGATTGATGTCGACCGCCGGACCGTTCTTGTCCAGCCCGGGATAATCTACGACGAACTGAATCGCACTCTTTCGGAGTACGGGTTGTTCTTTCCCCCCGATCCGTCCTCGGGCGATTCCTGTCAGATAGGCGGCATGATTGCCAACAACGCCTCCGGGCCACGGTCCGTCAAGTATGGCTTGACGTCTCATTTCATCGAGGAGTTGGATATCGTCGACGCCGCCGGGCGGCGGATCAATCTGAAGAATTACGAAATCGGTTCGGACGAGTTAAAACTCTTTTTCGAGCGGCATCCTGAATATCACGAGGTTTTGGAAATCCTCCAGCAGAATCGTCAGATGATCAGAGACCGCTGGCCAAAGCTCAGGAAAAACTCAGCCGGATACAACCTGCTTCAGGTAACAGACGGCCTTGACGCGGGTTTTCTTAATCTCCCGGCGCTCATGACCGGCTCGGAAGGGACATTGGCGATTTTTGCCGCCGCACGGTTAAGACTGCTTCCGCTGCCCGCCGAGAGACTGACGGCGCGGGTCTATTTCGGGTCGCTGGTCGAGGCCGGAGAAGCGGTGTCGCCGATTCTCGAGCTTGCACCCTCCGGACTCGAGATTGTCGACGGCGCCACCCTTGACCTGATCGGCAGAAAAGAATTCGGCATCCCGGAAGAAGCTGCCGCTTTGCTTCTGATTGAGTTTGACGATAGTGTCGAACGATGTAAGGAAAGCTTCCTCGGACTGGCGAAAGAGCTGAAACCGACCGGGCCGATAGAATTCGCCGATAATCCCGAGGCGACGGCCTCCTTGTGGAAGGCCAGAAAGGCGATTGTGCCGACGTTGTACCGTCATCATCCGACGAAGCGGCCCATCTCGCTCGTGGAAGACGTTTCCCTGCCGCACAATCAGATACCGTCATTTATACAATATGCCACGGCGCTGTTTGAGAAGCATAATCTCACGTTTGGCATGTTCGGCCACATCGGTGACGGCAATCTGCACATCAGGCCCCTTTTTGACATGAATAATAAGGGTGACTTCGATCTGGCCGGAGCGATATATAACGAAATCTATGATAAAATCATTTCGCTCGGCGGCTCGACCACTGCCGAGCATGCCGACGGGCGCCTGCGGGCATCGGTATTAAGAAGACTCTATGGCGATGAGATATTTTCTGTCTTCAGACGGATCAAAACTCTGCTTGATCCCGATAATATCCTCTCACCAGATTCAATCCTGAGCGAGGCACCTTTTACCGAGAAGATTGACTTTGAAAAGCTTAAATCATACTGCGCTGCCTGCGGCAAGTGCAACGGCTACTGCCCGGCTTATGATTTGTTTCGCCGAGAGGATTTCTCGCCTCGCGGCTGGCTGAGGATTTTGAACCAGTCCGGCGCATCCCGGCGGAATCTTGACCGGTTCCTTTCATACTGTTTGAACTGCAAAAACTGCACCGATGTCTGTCCCGCCGGTGTGGATATCGCCGCGGAGATAATTGCCTACCGGAGTGCCGGGCCATCGACGCTGTCAAAAATGGCCGTTTCCCTGACCGACCGCGAGTCGTTTCTAAACATCGCCCTCAGGCTAGGCAAACTGAGCGAACCCTTGCTTGAAAGCAACTTCGGCAAATTCACAATGGAGCTTTTCGGCAAGCACCTCTTCGGCATTGACAAAAGCGCGAAATTCCCGCGTATCGCCAAAAAGCCCCTCCGGAAAAGGTTTTCCGACCGACACGGAGATTTCGGGGACGTGGGGCTGTTTCACGGGTGCGCCGACAACCTGCTAAAATCGCAGGTCGGCGATGCCGTTTTCAAGGTTTTTGACCGCCTTGGCATAAAAGTCCTTATTCCCGAACAGAAGTGCTGCGGCCTTCCTCAAGAGACGTACGGCCACTGTGATAATCTAAGAGCAAAGGCCGAGTTCAACATTGAGAGATTGAAACGGTTTGACGGTGTGATTACCGGATGCGCCTCGTGTCTCTTGAAGCTGAAGGAGTATCCGAAATTATTCGACGACGGCGGCAAGGCCAAAAAATCGGCTGAAGAGCTCGCTGCCAAATGCTATGATATCAGCCAGTTTCTCAACCGGCTTGATATTGACCGGTCAATCTTTGGTTCCGGAAGGCCGATCAGAGTTACCTACCATGATCCATGCCACCTGAGGATGGCGGGACTTCAGAAGGAGCCTGAAAATCTCATAAGGAGATTGAGCCAGGTGGAAATCATTCATCCCGTGTATGCCGATCGCTGCTGCGCTCAGGCCGGTTCATACGGCTTTGTGCATTTTCAGGAGTCAAAGCGGATGTTTAAAAAGAAAAAGGACGACTTCAATAGGATTAAGGCCGATTATATCATGACATCCTGCCCGGCCTGTCAGATGAAAATCCGAGCCGAGATGGACGGGAACTTCAAAGTTGTCCATCCGGTTGAAATTCTTGCCGAGCGGATGAGAAATGATTAGAATATGTTCTCGGGGTAGGTGCCAATGGCAAAGGACGAAAAAAACGAAAAATCAAAAGGTCTGCTGATTGTATATACCGGGAACGGCAAGGGCAAGACCACCGCCGCCCTGGGGATGACCATCAGAGCCGTTGGATATGATTGGAAAGTCTGTGTCATCCAGTTCATCAAGGGATCCTGGAAGTACGGCGAGATGGACGGCATCAAGAAACTGGAACCGAACGTTGAGTTTCATGTCATGGGCGAAGGCTTTGTCGGCATCATCGATGATGACAAACCGATCGAGGAGCATCGCCAGGCGGCCAGAAAGGCCTATGACCTGGCCCTGGAGAAAATGAAATCGGGCCGGTACCGTTTGATTATAATGGACGAGCTCAGCGTGGCGGCCTCACTCGGTCTGGTTTTCCCGGATGAATTCAAGAAACTGGTGGCGCAGAAACCGGCCGACCTACATCTGGTCATCACCGGTCGCAGGGCTCCGGACTGGCTGATAGAAGAGGCGGACTTGGTCACCGAGATGACGGAAATAAAGCATCCTTACCAGAAGGGGATCCTGGCTCAAAAGGGCGTGGACTTTTGAAAATAGCAATTACCGGGGCTACCGGTTTCGTCGGGGGGCATCTGGTCAAAGCTCTTTCCGAAAAAGGTCATAGTCTCAGACTGCTCAGCCATCGGCGGCATCTGGCGGAGAATGCGATCAAATCCGTGGAGGTTGTCAGGGGTGACGTGCATGACCCGGAATCATTGACAAGCATTTTTGAGTCAATTGACGCTGTGTACCATCTGGTGGGAATTATTGCCGAGACAAAAACGCTGACATTTGACAGAACCGTTGCTGAGGGCACGAAGAACGTCGTCTCAGCCTGCGTTGATCAGGGAATCAGAAGAATCATATACCTTTCGGCGGCCGGAACCTCGCCCAACGCGGCTTCAAAGTATCACAAAACCAAGTGGATAGCTGAGGAAGCTATCAGGAATTCCGGCATACAGTATACGATTTTTCGGCCGTCTGTTATTTTCGGTCTGGACGACGGGTTTGTCAGCATGCTGGTGCGGATAATCTCCGGATTTCCACTGGTGCCGATCATCGGCGACGGGAGGTATCAAATGCAACCGGTCTATATTGATGACTTGGTCCGAATTATGAGTCAGGCGCCCGAGAATGAAAAGAGTCTTAACAAGACGATTGAAGTCGGCGGACCGGAAAGATTTCAGTATCGGGAGATCGTCTCAATCCTGAAAAGAGTCTTGAATAAAAAAAGGGGAAACATATATTTGCCGCTGTGGTTTATGAAGATGAATGCCTTTCTGCTGGAACAGGTAATGAAGCCGGCTCCGATTACGCGGGACCAGATCGCCATGCTCATAGCCGGCAACGTCTGCGATAACGGCAAGCTTTATGAAGTATTTGATGTTGAACTGACAGGTTTTGAAAACGGTTTGAGAAAATACAAGAGGTAGAATATGGCTGAGAAGAATTATGACATCGTAATCGTGGGCGGCGGTCCGGGCGGCATCACCGCCGGGCTATACGGCGCTCGAGCCAATCGTGAAGTGGTGATGATCGAAAAATATCTGCCCGGGGGACAGATCGCTAATACGGAGGAAGTCGAGGATTATCCCGGTTTTGAGCACATTTCGGGGGCGGAACTGGCTATGAAGATGAGCGAGCACGCCCAGAAGTTCGGACTTGAAGTCGTCTCTGATGAAGTCGCGGAAGTCTATACGGATGGCGCCGATCGTATGGTTTCGACCGCCTCGGGTGATCTTTATCGGGCTAAAGCGGTCATTCTGGCGACGGGAGGTTCACCAAATAAGCTGAGTGTTCCCGGCGAGGAGGAGTTCACCGGTAAAGGTGTTTCGTACTGCGCCATATGCGACGGAGCATTTTTCAAGGACGAGATAATCGCCGTGGTTGGGGGCGGTGACGCGGCCGTGGAGGAGGCCATTTTCCTGACCAAATTCGGCAGGAAAGTCATTGTCATTCATCGTCGCGATAAGCTCAGAGCTCAGAAGATAATCCAGGAGCGGGCTTTCAAGAATCCGAAGATTGAGTTCATCTGGGACTCGGTCGTGGAATCGGTCAATGGTGATGACAAGGTGCGCTCACTCGGTCTTAAGAATGTCAAGACCGGTGAAAAATCGTCGCTTGAAGCCGGGGCGGTTTTTGTCTTTATTGGCTTTGTACCCAATTCAAATCTGGTTCGAGAACCGTTGGAAAAGGACGCTGGAGGGTATATTCTGACCGACGACCGCATGGAGACCTCGATCAAGGGGATTTACGCCTGCGGTGATGTGAGGAGCCAGCTGGTGCGCCAGATAACAAACGCCGTGGGCGACGGGACGACGGCTGCCGTCGCCGCCGAAAAGTATATTGAGGAAATGGAGGCCTAGAGTCTCGAGATACTCAGATCTTCAATCGAGCACGTCCGGCCGTCCGGACAACGGGCGGGGCCGACGATAATGTATCTATATATCCCTTATTTGCATTTAATGTGAACAACGTTGCACAACCACCTTTGGCAGTACCGGACGCCGCGAAGACCCGGCCGGGGCGGTCGACGGCGTCATTGGGTCAATCCATTGAGAGGCAATCAGATGAGACTGATGCCCCGATAGTCACGGGAGACGGCACATTTGTTGCTACTATCCTCAAAAAACGCGAACATGTGTCCTTTTTGAGTTTTTAGAGACTTTGGGAGTGGTGTGCGCTGGTTTACCAGCCACCTGACGTTAGAGTCGGGCATCCCCCCTCCACCACTCCCTATTTTTATTCTTATCATTCAGGTTCTAATCTTCACAGTCCATCCTGCCGATACCGATATTGTCTGACAGCATTGTAGGTATTGCTTATGTTTGGTCTTAAAATCCCCAGCTTATTAATCCGCGTTTCACATCTGATTCTGATTCAAATTATCTTCATTTTTTCAGCTCTGGTTCTGATGATTTTCTATCCCGAGGACAATGATTCCGTGACGAATGAATATCATACCCTGCAACAGAATATTCTGACCGGTTCTAATTACCTGTTCAAACTGCTCGGCCCGAATCCGGACCTTCTTGATATCCAGCCCGATCTTTTCTCTAAGGTTCGGTTCTTTGTTGAAGACAACGAGTATATTTCGGACGTCAGCCTGATCTACGTCGACACCGCGATCGATACCCTGATTCCTCTGGGCGTATCCGAAAGGGAATGTTTCTACGCCGGCGCTTCTGCGGAAACGTACAGATCAGTCCTGAATCTGCTGAACTCGAGCGGAAGACCGTACTGGAGCAGTGTTACCGAGGACGGCCTGAATATCGTTTATCTTGTCAGACCGCGGACTGACGGCGGCAATTATGCCCTTGTTATCGGGTCACCCAATCCGACGGCGGGAAGTCTGCCCCAGGGTCAGGCATATCTTCTTCTGCTTCTGTTTTTAATCTCCGCCCTTATCTCGCTTATGATAATTCATCTCATTTATCAGGGCGTGAAGAAACCGTTGAATCAGCTGGTCAAGGGATTTGAGAAAACCGCGGAAGGAGAGGAATGTCAGATCAAGGAAAGCGGCGACAGGCAGCTTCGCTCGCTGATGCGCGCCTTCAATGAAATGTCTCTGAAGCTTTCCCAGAAGCGGACAGAGCTGGCGGAAGCGAACCATCAGCTCCTGAGGGCCAATAAGTCGCTCATCGAGTCCGAGTCGATCCTGACGGCCCTGGTTGACTACTCTCCCGATGCCATCATCGTCACCGATCTTGAGGACCAGGTGACCATATATAATCAGGCGGCGGCACGGGAATTCGGGTACAACCAGAGCAACTTGATGGGGAAGAAGATTTCAAACCTGATTCCGGCCTTCAGCAACAACAACGGCGGTTTGTCCGCGTCGGAGGAAAATCACGAGGCCCGGGAAGTCATCTGTCGCCGGAAGGACGGCAGCAGGTTCCCGGCCGTTCTGGTGCACACCGCTCTCGGCCCGGATGGCAGTCGGCCCATGGCCATTCTTTACTTCGTCAAGAGCATATCCGAAAGTGAGAATTACCAGGGAATGGTTCTGAAGCTCGACCGGATTGCTTCGCGAGGGAAGATGGCGCGTGACATTGCTCACGAAATCAATAATTATCTGGCCATTCTTCAGGGCAACCTTGAACTACTCCCCGCGGTTCTGGCCAAAAATGATCCGGAAAAACTGGCTCAGAAGGTACGGGTGATGAAGGACACCGTCGGCAAGATTTCCAACTTCACCGATGGACTTACCCGTTTCAGCGACGAGGACAGTGAATTCGATAAGCAAGACCTGAATCAGCTCATTGAAAATCTTATTGCCTTCCTGAAACCCCAGAACAGATTCGACGACATCTTCATTTGTACCAACCTGTCCGAAGATTTGCCGCTGGTGGAGGTCGACGCCGGCCAGATACAGCATCTGCTGGTGCACCTGATACGTAATGCCGCCGAGGCTATGACGGAATTGAAGGACAGCAAATGGATCGTCGTTAGCACATCGTACGACGAATCGTCCCGGTCGGCTTTCATCAAAGTTGCCGACGGCGGCTCCGGTATCGCCGAAGAGAATCTCTCCAAACTTTTTATAAAGAGATTCAGTGCCAGACGAGACGGCACTGGTCTTGGTCTTATGACCTGCAGAAATATCGTGGAGAATCACCGGGGCAAGATCTCTTATGAGCCAGGTGCCGATTCCAAGTCGGTATTCGAAGTAAGAATCCCGGTGAGCAGGGCAGAAGCCCAGGGACCTGGGGACACGTCACCCGAAGACGACCGCCGGGAAGTTCCCCTTCGCAATTAATCGTTGACCCTCTATTTTGAATCCGATACCTTTACGTTATGCCGCAACTGGATACAGGCA
>CP070766.1:500073-503353 GCA_020345705.1 Candidatus Zixiibacteriota bacterium
CGGGGGAGTGATAACCGGCCCCGGCGCGCCGACCGTCCTGATCGGGAAAATGCCGGCCTCCGTCATGGGTGACATGCATGTCTGCCCCCTGGTTAATCCGGGGGTTCCGCCTCCCCCTCATGTCGGCAATACGGTCATGGCCACCTGCACCTCGGTTCTTATCTGCAAAAAACCCGCGGCCAGAATGGGTGATACGGCTATTTGCCAGGGTCCGCCCGATTCCGTCGTGGGCGGCTGTCCTACGGTACTGATTGGCGATGGCGGTGGCGGTGGCGGTGGCGGCGGCGGCGGTGCCAAAGCGGCATCGGAAGTAAAATCCGCGGCAAAAGAGGTCGAAGAAACCCACTACCTGGACGCCAAATTCGTTGACAAAGGCGGCAAGCCGATCACCGGCGTGGAATATACCGTCAAGTCTCCTGACGGCGAGGAATCGAAAGGACCGCTGACGGGGCAGATCCAGAAGAAGGGCCTCAAAGAAGGTAGTTATGATATAACCTTGAAGGCTATCACCAAAGCCGAGTGGTCCAAGAAAGAGGCCAAGGTTGGCGACAAAGTCAAAATGACCTCCGAAACGGCCGGAATCGAGTCAGGCGCTGAGGCGACGCTGGAGATCTTCATCCGTGATGCCAACTTTGCCGATCACCCCCTGAAAACCATTGAGTCCGAAGTCAGCGGCGATAAGATTGAGGCCGAGTGGGAGCTTCAGATCGATGACGACCTGCTCAACGACCAGAAAGATAAAGACGGCAAAGGCTACTCCAGCCCGCTCTTTTACTTCAAGGTGACGGCCGACGGCGTCAACTCCCGTTCCGGCCTGCTGAAGTATAAAGACTATATCGAACTGGAGCTCAAGGACGAAGACGGCAATTCGATTGGTGAGGCAGGTTACAAGCTTTATCTCCCGGATGGTTCGGTGAGGGAGGGTAAGCTCGATTCGAATGGCTGTGCCAAGGAGGAAAACATTCCCCCCGGGCAGGTCAAAACCGAGTATGATCCGAGACAGAGCGGTAGTTAGCGATTATTTTTTAGCAGTCCAGTTTAAACATGGGTCTATTTTCCAAGCACCCCGCTTCAACCAATAGAAAAACCAGATTCTCCTGGAGTCGAGCCAAAGTCGATATTCTTAAACTGGACCACAATTTCTTTTTCGAAAACGGTGCTATTCTGACTCCGGCCAAAATTCCCAAAGGCACATCCGAGAAGGAATCGAGAGAGGCCGCTTCAATCAATGATGGGATAAGGTCCGTTGCCGCCGTTTTTAAGTGGTTCGAGGATAATGGTGATAAGCGAATCGTCGTCTCCGGTCACGCCGATGGTTCCGATAACGAGGGCGGTGCGAAGGAGCATTATGAGCTCACTGAAAGACGCGCTAAAACCGTCGTCTCACTTCTGACAGGAGAAAGAAACGAATGGGTCAAAATCTGCGCGGCTAATCATCAGGTCAGGGACTACCAGCTCTTTTTGAAATATTTCTCATATCGCCGGTACGGGCCGGCCAAGGAAGTCAACCTCAAATGCGACCCGTGGAAAATTGACAACGTCTGGGGTGACAGAACGAGAGGGGGATTGCGAAATTTCTGCGTGGCCTTTAACGCGAATTTCGGCCCCGGCAAAAAGTTCAACAACTTGGTTTCGAAAGATACCGCGGTTCTGCCGACCAGTACGATTGTCGGCGGTACTCATAAAGACGGCAAGCATTTCTGCACCAACGAAGCTCTGTGGAAAGCCTTCTTCGATTTGCTCTGCCTTGACCTCGGCAGTCTCATCGGTAATGGAATTACACTCGCGCAGCTTAAATCCCGACGGACCGAGCTTAAATTCGCGGATGATCGCCATAAGTTCGTCGCCTGCGGCACGTCGACTCCTCTGAAGGGTCTGGATGATGACAAGAAGAGCAAGTATGATCCCGAACCCGGCCGTGGAGTAGAAGTCATATTTTTCGACAAAGACGACGTCCCCGGCAAAAAGGAAAACGGCGTCATGAGAATCAAATGCCCCAACGTCGTCGACAAAGCTCATGAAGCCAAACTGTGCCCGATTTTCTATAAGCACCACCTCAAGGCCAGCTTCTTCGATCACCGCTGTCTCGACCTGGTGACATACCACCTGGAGTTTATGTATTACGACCGAATGAAGGCCGAGTGGCGCTACGTCCCGGAGGGGTTGAAAATAGGGGCGTATTCGCGGGACAATGCCGGGACCAAGCAGGATATAAATGACGTGGTTTCCGATTTTAACAAAGGCGTGTATGCCGTCAAGGTCATCGTCGATGAAAATCGCAAGAACGTATTTTTCTCATTCAAGACCGTTGACCCGGCCAATGCCGACAACCGGACGTGGGTATATACCGAGACTAAGGATGCAACGCCCAAGATTGTCTTAAAGACAAAGACCGAGGTTGACGGCTTCACGTTCACCGACCGGATAAAGTACTATGATTTGCCACTGGAATGGTCCTCCGAAAACTACTGGACCAGATATGACATGGATATGAAAAAGGGTGAACGGTATGAGAAGGTGATGAAATCCAAAAAATTCAAGCCGTACGGGAGTCAGGTGACGATCTCCAGCAAGCCGCTTATGTTTTCGCTGGATGACATTGTTCTGGCCAAATCCAATCGGAGCCACCGCATACGGGACAAGAACAAAACCAATGTTCAATTCCCCGCCAACGCGCCGCTGGATGACAAGTCCCGGTACACCCTTTTCTATATTGATTGCAAGACCAAAGAAAATTATGCCGGCGCCAATAAGAACATGCGGCGTCTGAAAATCCACAACACCAACGCCAATCCGGACCAGCCCTTCTTTACCGATGTCCCTTTCAAGGAGAATCTCATCACCGACGTGCCCGGCTACGCGCGCGTGGTTTATTTCTGCAACGACTTCTATGATGTATATGATAAGCGTACGCTTTCTACGGATACCGGTTTCGACTTCAAGAAGTCACACGTCCTGGGCGCGCGCATGGCTCTGGTCAATGATGCCGACGTTCACGGGAGTCATGCCGTTGATTGTACTAACGCCACTGACAGGGCCAACACCTATGCCACCGGCGGTGCGGGAGTCGGTGATTGCGGCTATTACGAAATGCATTATTTTCACAACTGCGCTGTGCTGGATGGTAAACCGCTAAACTATCTTATTATATATTGGAACAACCGTCTTAAGATAAGCGGTAATACCGATCCCTGGGGCCGTCCCGTAACGCCCGGAATCGCCGATGACGTCAGCGATCATCGCAAATTCGGCATGAAAAACGCCATGGAGCGGCTGAACA
>CP070766.1:503453-507537 GCA_020345705.1 Candidatus Zixiibacteriota bacterium
GACCAGCGATGCGAATGAATCTGATCATCACTGCCGGTTTCCTCGCGACCCGGTCCGGCGTGAACGACAAACAGAGCGTCAACCTCGCCGTCGGGAAGCCCGATAGGGCCAAAATTGTCATATAATGAGAAATCGACGTCCCCATCGGCCGCCAAAACGGCATCAACCGTCAGCCCCTGGGCGTTTTGAGGATAATCGCCGAAACCATACTGGCCATCGACATAATAGGCGTAGGTCTGGGGCATTCTATACCAGCCATAAACATCACCGGTGATATAAAAATTGCCGTATGAGTTCTCCAGAAAAAACTCTGTCATTGAGCCGGTTGGGTTAACCCCGCCTTCCGTAAACAATACCGAGTCGAAGTCGGCCGGCATGCCCGCCACGACGCCAGCAAAATAAGGATTGTCGGAGAAATCGACCAGCAGGACGACCGCTCGGACGGTATCAATGGCGTCAGGATCGACGGCTGATTTGAGAGTGGGTGTGATTTCCCGCCGCTCGGGATTATTGATGCCCCGGGCGCGGGCTTCAATCAAGGAAGACATGAATTCCTGAAGCCGTCCCTCCGCACGTAGTCGCTCCTTCAACTCCGGCGAAGGCGGTGAGGCCTGAACCTGCAGGCCAAAGAGAAGTATGAAAAACAAGAATCCACTGAGTTTTTTAACGGTTTTCCCCGGATACATCTGTTGATTCCTTAATTATCAGTTTTACGCTTTCCTACTCCAACACGTGAAGCTCCGATTTGTTCGGGCCACAGGCCCATTCTACCGAAAAGCTACGTACTTTTTTTCGGTAAACAAACCGTTTGCTTCACAAAATAGTAGCAGTGAGGGGGGTTTTGGGTGGGTACCTTCACCCCTATACTAATATAGTCAACCTCCCTTGTTTGTCAAGAAGTTATGCGGATAAAAAAATGTCGTGAACCGACAATAGTGCCGCAATTATTGTTTTTTTTCTCTTATAAATGAGCGGCTTTGGAGATCTGGCCGTCAAAACGCCAGGCCGACGTCGATGTAAAAGCAGTCCGGGTGAGTGCCCGATTTGCCGTAGCCGAAGTCGATGGGGCCGATGGGCGAGGCATAGGCCAGTGAGAAGCCGAAAGCATGCCGAATGTTGCGAAGCTTTATCTGGTCGACGCTTCCGTAAATGTCGCCAAAATCGTAGCGGCCGGACAGATACCATTTATGGGGGAGTCGGAATCTTATTTCCATATTGCCCAGAAGCATCTTGGCGCCGACAAGCTCGTCGGTCCGGTAGCCGTAGAACGAATAGTGACCACCCATATAGAATTTCTCGGAATTGGGAATACCATACTGGGTATCCGTTATCCCGATGGAAAGTTTGGGATGGAAATTAAGTCGGCCCGAAAAGGGGAAGTATGATTCTATCGAGCTGAAAAGCTTGGTGTACTTGGTTTCGCCGCCCAGAAGATCGGTCGCATACTGGAAATAAAACAGATGTTTTTTGCCTTCTGTCGGGAACGGATATTTGTTAATGGTTTCCGCCAGTGATCTGACCGTGAGCATTCTCAGTTCTATTCTTTCTTTCAATCCGCCCGGCGAATACTCGTTCTCGATTTCATCCCATCGTGCCTCGCCCGTGACCGTCCCGAAACGGGCAATCTGCTGGCCAAGGACAAACTCAAAGCCGTAGTGATCCTCGCGAAACGAAGAATTCCAGTCGCCTTTCCTGTCATATATTCTGCGATTGAGGATAGTGTAGAAAGTTCGGATTCTGTACGTCAGGTAGGTGGAAAAGAATCTATCGGCAGCCAGGGAGATATCGTACTTCTGCCGTCTTTTGGCATATTGCAGGTGGATGAGGAATTCCTGTCCGGTTCCGAATAAATTGTCGTCGAGAAGCTCGATAAACTGTTCGCTTTTATATTCGTCGTGCCAGTGCCAGCCGAGCCGCACCTGGGTGTATTTCTTTTCCTTGACGGCAATCCTGACGATGGCGCCTTCGTTTCCGGGGAGGATATTCATGGAGACGCGGTCAAAAAGATCGGTGGCATATATGTTGGCGATACCGCGGCCGGCCTGCCTCAGGTTAAGGGGACGGCCCTTGCCGAGAGAGAAGTTGGATTTGACCAGCCAGTTCTTGGTTCTCATGTTGCCCGTGATCCGAACGCCTTCAATGATGCCTTCATCGATGTCCACCTCAACAACGTTCAGGTCGGGCAGATATTCGAGACATTTGATATGAGCCAGATCGAATCCCTCTTTGTTATAGAGTGTTACCAGGCTGTCCGACAGGTGAAGGATATTCTCCGACGACAGGACACTGTCGCCGCACGTCAGGATGCCGGCGATGACGGAATCTTCCAAAATTGTGTTTCCACTTACGACCAGATCTATATCGCTGATCCTGGGCCTCGGAATCATCCTGATAAGCAGGTCTACCGAGCGGTACCCGTCAACGCGCTGCTCCCGCGAAACCGGTTCGAGAGAGATCGAGAACAGACTGAGACGGCGGTAGAGACTTTGGGCAGCATCTCTCAAAGCCTTCTCGTCGGTTATCTGACCGGCCATGAGAGGACAGGTGGAGATGTCAAAGCCGCGAGGGATTCGAATAAAACGGATCTGGTTTATGAAAAAAGAGTCGGCTATGCACTCCGTTTTGAGTCGGTGTCGGATTTCGGCGACTGCCTTCAGACCTGCCTGATAGCCAAGTTCGGCCAATTCCGACACATGATCAAAGTCGGTCGAACTGTAGAGCATTAAATGGGGCTTTATGACGACGTCGGCGGACCGCAGGTTGGCAGTCAACTTGTCCATCGTCATTATCGAAGTGGCCTGATTGGCGATGTCAATGGGATTGTTGATCTTATCTTTCGGCAGAAGGTCGCTGGTGGTGTTGACGGCAACATAAAGGTCAAGATCATTATCGATTTCTCGAACTACGTCGATCGGTATCGGATCAACCATGCCGCCGTCCATAAGTATCATGTTCCCGGATTCGACTCCTGTGAAAGCCAGTGGGAAGGCCATTGTCGAGCGCATGGCGTCCGCTAAGTTGCCCTTTGACAGTACCACTTTCCCGCCGCTGACAATGTCGGTGGTGACGGCCCGAAAAGGAATCTTCAACCGATCGAAATTCCCGCCCGAGACATAATTGGCCTTCAGAGTGAGCCGCGTCAGCAGGTCGGTAAGCTTCTGTCCGGTCGTCAGGGCCTGTGGGATATATGGTTTGAAGCCGTCGAATCTGATGGATACCAAAAAACGTTCCTTTTCCGGTCTCTGGGTCGGGAGCATCGATGTTCTTTCGGGCCGGTTTCTGAAAAGCTCTCCGAAATTGATGCTTTTGACGATACTTTCAAGCTCTTCTGCGTCGTAGCCGGCGGCATAAAGACCGCCGACAATGCCCCCGATGGAAGTTCCGGCCACCGCCCCGATCTTTATACCGGATTCTTCAAAGGCCTTCAGGATGCCGACTTGGGCCAGCCCTCGGGCGCCGCCTCCCGATAGGGCCAGTCCGATTTTCTCGCCGGAATCGGCGGCGTGATACCTGGTTCCATCCCAGCCGATAAACAGCCCGGTCTCGTCGGCTCCAGCCGCCCCGGCGATCAACCATAAGACGGCCAAAATGTAAAGAAGAGATTTCACTTGCCTTCCGGAGCATGGATTTCGTTTAATTGCATTATTAAAGGCTGTATTCCGAAAAAGCAAGCGTTAACGTTGAAGCTCACACAAACTGAGAAAAAGAGATTAAAGTCACTGCACACGAAAAGGGGACGAGTCAAGGAGAGACGGTTCCTGGCAGAGGGGGTCCGCCTTCTGGAGGAGTCAATTCGCCATAAGTGGCTGCCGGAAAAGGTGTTTTATGCGGAGGCGGCGCTGGGGGATAGGGCCCGGGCACTGGTGCGGAGGCTGGCTGGTATGGGCGTTTCGACACAAGCCATATCCTCCAGGGAGGCCGAGCAAATTTCCGATACCCGGACCAGCCAGGGACTGACCGGATTGTTTAATATACCAGAACGCGAGGTCAGGGAGATTTTTATGGGACGCTACAGGCGATTTCTATTGCTTGACGGTGTTTCCGACCCCGGCAATGCCGGTGTCCTTGTGCGCTCAGCATGTGC
>CP070766.1:507637-511432 GCA_020345705.1 Candidatus Zixiibacteriota bacterium
CGCGGTTTTATGGGAGTGCAGGAGGAGCGGTTCCTCCCGCTGGATAAGACCGTCATCGAGCTGTATGATAAGCAGTGGCGCAACATGCTGGCCAGGCGGTTTGATGAGGATGAGGCCCTACGATATGAGATACTACGGCCGTTTAGAGAATTCGTTATGAAAAACTACCGAATAGTCCGAACGTTTGGGATACATGTCTTGTTCCAATTAAAGGATTCTGTCTCGGATAGACAGGCACAATAGTTGTGTTGGAATTGAGAATATCAATACTTGGTTGCAGGCGCCGACCGGTTGGAAATGACGGGGGATGGGCTAATTAAAATACTCTCTGAGAATTTGCCGCCGCTGTGCAACCCGGGGTCACGCGAAATTGGTCAGGCGCTTTAACATAACAAAAGAAGGCTTCCATAATATTCGCCAAGCAGCTCGGTGGAACCTCTTCCTTCGTGAGTTTGAAATAGGCAAAATCTTGGGTGGGTTTCCAAAAGACTTTTTTGACAAAGCTCTGGAGCTTGGCTGTGGCAGCGGCAAAGACAGCAGGTGCCTCGCATATTATTGTAAAAAGCTTGTCGCCTTGGAATACAACCCGGACAGACAAACAGAATGTGACGATGAAAAAACAACTTTTCTGATAGGAGATGCCCAAAACCTTACTCGATTCGGCGACAACGAGATGGACCTGGTCTTTTCCAGTAATTTAATTGAGCACCTGCCAAACCTCGATAAGTGTCTGGCCGAATGCAGAAGAGTTGTCAGGAAAGATGGACTGGTAATTCATACCGTTCCGAACAGGACCTGGAAAGTCTTTCACCTTTTGTAGTACTATCCCTTCGGGATAAAAGTTGTCCTTTGGCGTCTTTTCTCGAAGAATAAATCTGCCGTTCTAAAAGATCTTTTAGGAGAAGAGACAAATATCGATAGTAGTCTGCGGCCTGTTGACAATTCGCTAAGAGCTAATTTGCTGCCGAAAACCCACGGTGTCTCTAAAAGTCATATCAGGGAATTTATAAACTGGGCAGAGAAGCGCTGGATAGAAAAGTTTGAGGCTAATGGCTTGGAAATCGTTGAAATAATACGATTGCCGTTTTACTTTGGGTGGGGCAACAGTTTTCGCTTTATTCTCATGTTGGGAAATTGTATGCGCCTGTCTTCCAGCACAGCTTTTGTCCTCCGGAAGGTCGAAGACCGATGAATGGCCGCCTGCTGATGTTGAATTATGAATTTCCACCCATTGGGGGCGGCGCGGGCAACGCACATCTTTCTCTGCTGAAGGAATACGCGTCCACCGCCGATCTACGCGTGGATGTTTTGACATCCGGGCCGAAGCCGGGTTTCTCCGTCGAGCAGTTCTCGCACAACGTCACCATTTACAAGGTGGGCCTGCATAAAAAGAATCTGCACTTTTGGCGAAGGCGAGAGGTGATCGAGTGGCTGCTTAGAGCGAAGAGGCCCTATCGCAGGTTGTTGCGGGAAAACGGCTACGACCTGGTTCACGCTTTTTTTGGGTTTCCAACGGCGTATCTTTGTTACCGGACGGCCAACGACTTGCCTTACATGATCTCCCTCCGGGGCTCGGACGTGCCCGGTTATAACGTCCGGTTGGGGCTGGATTATAAGCTGACCGCGGGGTTGTTTCGGAAGATATGGTCGGGGGCGTCCATGCTTGTGGCCAACAGCGCCGGTCTCCGGAAGCTGGCCAGGAAGTTCATGCCGAATATCGAGATTGAAATAATACCGAACGGCATCGATACCGAGAGATTTCATCCGGCCAAAGAGCAGGGCGTCAAGGAGCCGATACAGCTTCTTACAGTCGGGAGGCTGATAACTCGAAAGCGAATCGACCTGCTCATCAGGGCCGTTGACTGTGCGGGCCGGCTCGGTTTGAACGTGCAGCTCAATATAGCGGGAGATGGGAATCTCCTGGCAGAGCTTCGCACGTTAGCGGAAGAATTGGCCGTGGCCGACAGGGTGACGTTTCTGCAGAGGGTGCCGCCTGAGGAGATAGCGGCTGTGTATCGGCGCAACAGTATATTTGTGATGTGCAGTGCTCATGAGGGAATGAGCAACGCTATGTTGGAGGCAATGGCGTCCGGCCTGCCAATAGTCACGACACCCTGCGAGGGTGTGGACGAATTGATAGGCGATAATGGAATTGTCGTTGAGACTGCCGCGCCGCCGAAAATTGCCGAAGCGATAAGGAAGTTGGCCACCGATGAGCAGAGACGCAGAACAATGTCTCAGGCCGCCAGAGAAAAGGCTAAAGACTTCGCCTGGCCTTCGGTCGCCGATCAGTATATCAGATGTTATAAAAATGTTCTGGGAGGGCCGACACGAGCCCCCGGCAAAAAGCATTCATGTGCGGAATAGCTGGCTTTAACTGGAAAGACTCTGCCCTCGTTGAGAACATGGCGCGCGCCCTCAAGCACAGAGGCCCCGACGACGAGGGATTCTACATGGACGAAAACGTATCCCTCGGCCACAGACGCCTGTCCATCATCGACACCTCGGCCAGAGGCCGACAGCCCATGACATTCGAAAACCTCGTGATCGTGCATAACGGCGAAATCTACAACTTCAAAGAACTCAGGGAGCAGCTCAAAGCCCAGGGCTACAATTTCCGTTCTGAAACCGATACCGAAGTCGTCCTCTACAGCTACCATAAGTGGGGCCCGTCCTGCGTGACCATGTTCAACGGAATGTGGGCGTTCTGCATATACGACGCGAAAGAGAAAACCCTGTTCCTCTCCAGAGACCGCTTCGGAATCAAGCCGCTCTACTATTATTTCGACGGCCGCAAGTTCATCTTCGCCTCCGAGCTAAAGGCCATAAGACCGCACAACCTGAACCTCGCCGCAGACAGGCACGCGCTGAATTTCTTCTTCTACCAGAAATACATCGGCCGAGACCTCACAATATTCGAGAACTGCCGCAAGCTCAGGCCCTCCGAAAACCTCCTGTTTGACCTGAACTCCCGCAAGATAAGCAGGACGCCCTATTATGACCTGGAGCGGGAAATACGCCGGCATCAAGCAACCCCCGTCCAAGAAAGACTGCAATCGGTCGAGGGCATAATCCGCGATGCCGTCGAAAAACGCCTTGTCGCAGACGTTCCCGTCGGCAGCTTCCTCTCCGGCGGAATCGACTCTTCCCTTATCTCGGCCGTTATCGCCGAAAAGCACCAGAGCTTCGATACGTTCTCAATCGGTTTCAAAGGCGATGAATCCTACGACGAGCTGAAATACTCCAAGCTCGCCGCCGAACACATCGCCACCAGGCACCACTACGATTACATGCAGTTCGACGAGCCCGTCATCGAGCTTGTCCTCCAAAACATGGACGAGCCTTTCGGTGACGCCTCGGTGTTCCCGACATACCTGCTCTCGAAGATAACGCGCCGGATGGTCACCGTCTCACTAAGCGGGGACGCCGGCGACGAGGTCTTCGGCGGCTACGACACGTACAAGGCATATAAGATCGCACGGTATCTTCCGGCACCGCTGGCCGGATTATCAAGAAGCCTGGCCAATCTGCTTCCATCTTCAGACAGAAAGGTGACGCTGGCATTTAAAATTAAAAGATTCGTCCGCGATCTCGGTTCGAACGTAAACACCAGACACCTCAACTGGATGGCCACCTTCACCGACCCGGCCAGAGAAAAGCTGCTGGGCGACAACTTCATCCCCGCCGCAACGCTCATCCCGTGCAGCGACGAAAAAGACCTGCTCAGCTTGCAGTTGAGCGATATCCACAACTATATGGCCGAAGATATTTTAAAAAAGGTCGACTTGGCCTCCA
>CP070766.1:511532-514123 GCA_020345705.1 Candidatus Zixiibacteriota bacterium
CAATAAACTATTGGATGACAAAAAAAGTCATCGGCAGTATTAACCGGGGGCGAATGGCCAAGTCCTTTGCAGGACAGTGCCTTGCGCGGAAGGGCATAACAACGCGTAAGGAGGGAACCTCGAATGCCACGACTTAAGATCCTTTTCTGGCTGGGTGTTCTTGTCATCTTGCCGTTTTCACAGCCGACAAGAGCCGACGCGACCGCCGACACGCTCAAAACCGGGGTCGCCTTCCGTATCAACGAGCACATAGAAATCGACGGAAACCTCAATGAACCTGCCTGGCAGAAAGCCCAGCCCTTAACCGGCTTCAGGCTGTTCAATTCCAACGAGGGCGTACACGCGACTGATTCGACCGTGATCAGATTTCTGTACGACGATGAGGCTCTGTATATCGGTTTCTGGTGCTTTGACCGGGAGCCGGACAAAATAGTCAGGCAATTGACCCGTCGCGACCGCGCGACTGCCTCGGATCACGTCGATATCCGTATCGACAGCCGCCATGACCATCAGACGTCCTTTATGTTCGAGCTGAACGCAGCCGGGGTCAGGAGGGATCTGTTCTGGTACAATAATAACTGGGCTGACCAAGGATGGGACGCCGTCTGGGAGGGAAACAGCAAAGTCCACAGCTGGGGCTGGGCGGCGGAGATGAAAATACCTTATACGGCGATGCGATTTCCCAAGGCCGAGGAATACACCTGGGGTATTGAGAGTATCCGAAGGATCGCTCGTCGGGATGAATACTCGCGCTGGCAGTTTGTGCCGATGAATGAAACACGCGGGGTAGCGCGATACGGCCATCTGACCGGCATCAAGGGAATCGAGCCGCCTGAGCATCTGGAGGTTCTTCCTTACTCTGTCTCTTACGCCAACACGGAACCGAAATCGCTGGGCAATCCCGACGGACGCAAGTACCTCATCAACTCCGGTGTTGATGTCAAATACGGCCTCTCATCCAGTTTCACGCTCGATGGAACCATAAATCCCGATTTCGGCCAGGTCGAGTCGGACCATATCATCTATAATCTCAGCACCTACGAAATATACTACCACGAGAGGCGCCCCTTTTTCCTGGAGGGCTTTGATATATTCGGGACCCGATTCGCCAATCAGTTTTACTCCCGAAGAATTGGCCGCCAGCCTCACGTTGATGAGAGCAAGCACTATATCGAGCGCCCGAATAACACGACTATTCTGAGCGCCCTTAAGCTCTCGGGCAAAACGGAATGGGGCGCGTCGGTCGGAATTCTAAATGCCACAACCCAACGAGAAAAAGTCCTGTATAAGGTTGACGATCCATCCGAATGCCGGGATACGATCATCTGTGACGGCGGCGAATGCGACACGATAATCTGTGATTTCAACACGCACGAGGCAGTGGTCGAACCGCTGGCCAACTATTCTGTCGTTCGTCTGAAACAGGATATTCGCGGCAACTCATATGTCGGCACCATGTTTACTCTGGCGGCGCAGGAGGATCGTACCGACGCCCTGGCTGGTTCGATTGACTGGAATATGTTCATGCTCAGCGACCGGTATCTTTTCTCCGGTCAGGTAATCGGAACGAGAAACGGGCCGGACAACAGCGGGGTTGCCTTTGCGACGGCCTTCGGCAAGGAAAGCGGAAAGAACCTCATCGGGAACGTTTATTTCGACTATTTTGATAAGAAGGTCAATTGGAACCGGATGGGTTTTATGTCGGAAAACAACCATTTCAGTACGTCAGGCTGGATGCAACTCAGAAGCAATAAACGCTTCTCTATCTTCCGGCATAATTCCATAAATTTCAATGTGGGCTATTCCGAGGATCTTGATGGGTATCGGCGGAGCGGAAGCTTCAATGTCAACGTTTCCAATCAGTTCGTCAATAACTGGTGGGTGTGGGCAAGCTGCTCGCAGTGCAATGACTATTATGATACCCGGGAAACCAGAGGCAACGGAATCTGGCACCGGCCATGCGGCCCGGATTACTATATTGGCTTTGATACCGATGAGACCAAAAAGGTCAATTTTGAGATTGACCTCTCAACCGGTGATGTGCGCGATGGTAAGTACCATAATTACGAACTCTGGATGGATTTTCGCCCCTATGCCAATTTCGAATTCTCCGTCGGTCCCAGCTTTCACAGCTTTCGTGATGCTTACTATTGGGTGGGCAGCGGCGAGGACGACAGACCGGTTTTTGCACTGATGGACAATGAGGAAGTCAATATCAACTTCCGCGGGACGTACACCTTGAGGAAGGACATGACCCTGCAATGGTTCACCCAGTTCTATTTTTCGGCCGGGGAGTATGACAATTATCAGAAGCTGATCGGCATGGACCACTTTGAAGCCGTCGATCCCGAAACTTACGAGATCACTTATTATACGATTGATTACAATTACAAGTCTTTGAATCTGAATCTCATCTTCCGCTGGGAATACAATCCAGGCTCAACGGTGTATGCCGTCTGGACGCATAATCGGGGCGGCCGCGACTGGGGTTACGGAGACTATGATTTCTCACGGGACATGGAAGACCTGTTCAAGACTCCTCAGTTCAATACTTTCCTGGTGAAGTTCAATTACTGGTGGAGCCTGTAAGC
>CP070766.1:514223-517340 GCA_020345705.1 Candidatus Zixiibacteriota bacterium
CAGGGCGCCAAGGTTAAGGTGAACTTCGGTGACCTTGCTCAGGCGCCGCCGGGTCATCTCTTCCTGAACAATATCGATTATTTCGGTCGCTATACGAAGTTCATGCACGTTTTACTCCTTTTTAAGCCATTCGATTGACAGTACGCATATGCCTTGATTTTGCTGAAACCGGATTTTCCTGCCGTCAGCATAAAGATTATTCATGGGATTCAAAAAGACAAACGTTTTTGCTTGCTTTTTTAAACCAGGACTATTCTCTTAAGAATACTAAAAGGGAAACACCATTCATCACAAGAAACACAAGGAATATGGACATGCCGTTAGTATTACCCGAATTACCGTTTGCCAAAGATGCCCTGGAGCCATATATCAGCGCCAGGACGCTCGAGTTTCATTACGGCAAGCACCACAACGCCTACGTTGTCAACGGCAGCAAGCTGATTGCCGGAACTGATCTGGAAACGGCGGATAACGAGGAGATAATCAAGAAAACCGCCGGTGACAGCCAGAAGGCGGGCATCTTCAACAATGCCGCCCAGGTATGGAATCACAGCTTCTATTGGAAATGCATGAAGCCGGGCGGCGGCGGGGCACCCACCGGAAAGATCGCCGACAAGATCAAGGCCGATTTTGGAAGCTTCGAGAAGTTCGTCGAGGAATTCAAGACTGCCGGAGCAACGCAATTCGGAAGCGGCTGGGCCTGGCTGGTTCTTGAAAATGACAGGCTTAAAATCGTCAAGACCGCGAATGCCGATAATCCTCTGGTTCACGGCCAAAAACCCCTGTTGACGGTCGATGTCTGGGAGCACGCTTACTATCTTGATTACCAGAACCGCCGGCCGGATTATCTCGCAGTATTCGTCGAAAAGCTGATCAACTGGGACTTTGTGAGTTCGTGTCTGTGATGACAGGGGCGTTTTAGCGAATCGCCGAGCACGGAGTATCACTGCACCCGGTTCTGATTATTGAACTTAATCCAGAATTCGGTGTGGTCTTTTTCGACGCTTTCCAGGTTAAATCTGAAGCCGTGATTGACCAGGATTTCCCGAATCAAAGTCAGGCCAATGCCCTGACCTTCCCTTTTGGTGCTGTAAAAGGGTGTGAACAGATGTGGACGCTCATCCGGGGAAATCCCTTTACCGTCATCGATGATTCTTAGCGTCGGCGTCTCAGAGTTGTCCGTCGATACCCTTATGTTGCCATCGCTGCCGATGGCATCGACGGCATTCTTGATAATATTGACCAACACCTGCTCCATCTGCTGGACGTCGACGTTCACGATAAAGGGTGTCCGGCACAGCTCCCAGTGCCAGTTAATGTTGCGCCTTCGGCATTCCCCGCTCATCAGGACCTGCGCCGATCGAAGCAATTCATGCAGATCGTACGATTCCTTCGCGGGCGGGGGGACGCGCACCACGTCCGCAAAATTGGACATGAAATCATTGAGACCGACGTTGCGCTCAATCGCCACCTGCATGGCGTTTCCGAAGTCTTCCCTGTCTCCATCCGCGAGTTGGTCTTTATAATTCATCGATGATGCCATGATGGAATTGATGGCCCCGACGGAGTTATTGATCTCATGCGACATCATTCGAATGAGCTTCTCGTAAGCTCTTTTTTGGCTTGCCAGGATTTCTCTGGTGAGTTCCTCGATGAGGATGAAATGACGGTGAAAACCGCGGTCAAGAAAATGGGATTTGGTGCATTTATAGGTTTGAATTCCGCTTATGGATATGATTTCCGACTCTCCCGACCGCAGCTTCTTGAGAGTGTCGCCCATCACTCCTTCAAGGTGATCCAAGGGTCGCCCAATCAGGGCGTAGGCTTCACCACCCAGCATGGCCTTCGCGGCAGGATTCAACATGGCGATGTTATTGTCCAGGTCGAGTATTATGATCCCCGACGGCGCCGTCTCGATAAGGCGTTCCAGGAAATAATGCTGCTGCCGCTGTTTTATCCGCTCGGTTCTCAGCTGGTCGATCATCCTGTTGTAGATGGCGATGAGCTTATCCAGATCACGGTGACCGGTTTCCACGATAGTCGTGCTGAAATCCCTGTCCTTTATCGATTCGATACCGGAGGCAATCAGGTTAAGCGGCTTCAGAAACGCCTGATACAGACGGATCGAGACAAAGATGCTTATGAGGATTAATATCTCGGCGGCAATGAAGAAATACCTGTTGCTAAAGAGCAGCAGGACAGACAGCGCAATCAGAATAGAATGAATGAGGATGACGAAGAAAATAAATTTACGGCGAAGCATCATAGGGTATCCCATATTTCTCGAGACGCCGGTAGAGAGCTGCCCTGCTCAGACCCAGCGATCGCGCCACCTTGCTGATATTGTTCCGGTGGAACTCCATGGCCTTCCTGATCATCGATTTTTCCATTTCCTCGATTGTGATCATGCCCACGGCCGGGAGACCGGACGGAACCTCCTGCGGTGATATGGGCCGCAGTTGGGCCTGAAAGTCACCGATATCCAGAATATCTTTGCCGGTCATCAGGACCACCCGCTCGACGAGGTTTTTCAGTTCGCGGATATTTCCCGGCCAAGGAAGTTCCATGAGCCAATTGAGGGCCCGGCTGTCCACCGACAGCTCATTTCGTCCGTATATGGTTTTTAAATTATTCACGAAATAGTTTACCGTCAGAGGTATATCGGCGGGGCGCTCTCTGAGAGGA
Organism: Candidatus Zixiibacteriota bacterium; assembly: GCA_020345705.1. Classification (GTDB taxonomy): domain Bacteria; phylum Zixibacteria; class MSB-5A5; order GN15; family PGXB01. Next base: position 516,909 of record CP070766.1, read on the forward strand.
GGCAATTTCAAAGTGATGAGATTTATTCGATAGTACAAGTCTTCCCTGAAATTTCCATCGCTAACCATTTGCTCAATATTGCGGTTGGTGGCGCAGATCAGCCGAAAATCGACGGTTTTGGTCCGGCTCGTGCCGAGTATCTCAAAGCTTCGATTTTGCAACACTCTCAGCAGCTTGACCTGACTGGCCTGACTCAAATCGGCGATCTCATCTAAGAAAATGGTTCCCCCATGGGCTATTTCAAATCTGCCGACTCGGCCCTGCATGGCCCCGGTGAAGGCTCCTTTCGTATGCCCGAACATCTCACTCTCGAAAAGCGAGAGTGGAATCGCGCCCAGATTAACTCTGACAAAAGGACCGTCCCTGCGGCTGCTGTTACCGTGTATTGCCTCCGCGATCAGCTCTTTGCCGGTCCCGCTTTCACCAATGAGA
>CP070766.1:517440-523385 GCA_020345705.1 Candidatus Zixiibacteriota bacterium
ACCCGATTCGGGAGATTATGTCCGGTGATCCTGAATTCACAAAGGTAAAAATAGACCGAGGGACATTTATCGGTGACAATTGCACGGTGATGGCCGACGTCGGGGATTATTCCGTAATCGGTGCCGGAAGTGTCGTTGTAAAGGATATACCCGGTCATGTTGTCGCCGTCGGCAATCCGGCCAGAGTTATTAAAGAACGGCCAAGAATCGGCGACGCTTGATTCCGGACTATTCGTATTGTGAAACGTTTCCTGATCAATCTTATTCTGGCAGCGGCTGACATTCTGGGTGTCAACATTCTCTATAATTTCTTAAACAGGCGCAGGATTCGTGTCTTGATGTATCATGCTGTGTCCTCCGAGACCCTTCCCACTTTTTACTGGACGCGTCTTGACCGGGACAAGTTTGCCTGGCAGATGGAGCATTTGAAGAATCGCTTCAATGTTCTGAAAGCGTCCGGCCTTCTGAAGGATGAATCAGACGTCTGCCTTTCCAAAAGGGCGGTCATGATAAGCTTTGATGACGGCTATGAAAACGTTTTCACGATTGCCCGCCCGATTCTTGAACGATTGAATCTTCCGGCCATTTGTTTTGTGCTGCCCGAGTTGTCGGAAGCCGGGCGGAGCATCTGGCCCGACGAGCTTTATGACCTGATTTTTCTCTCGAATGTCGATGAAATCGATCTGAGTGCATTCGACATGGGAAAGCGGCGCCTCGGCGATTCTATCGATAACAGACTTGAGCTTTATCATTCACTGGTCAAATCCATGAAGTCCTGGCCGCACCGGAAAAGGCAGAAGCTGCTCGGGCACCTGTTCGCAACCTATAGCGATGCGGGACGTAAAGGCGGCCACGTCCGCTTCAAGCTGATGACGCCGGAACAGGTCGCCGAGATTTCCGGAAGTGACCTGTTTGAGATCGGGCTTCATACGAATACGCACCCGATCTTATCGACAATGCCGGTCGATGAGCAGGAGAGGGAAATCAAATCGGCGGCGGACTATTTATCGCACCGGGGGATTGGATTTCTCCCGATCTTTGCCTATCCAAATGGCCGGCCTGAGGATTTCACCGAGGAGACTATCGCCATCCTGGAGCGGCACGGGATTAAAGCGGCTTTTACATCGATTGACGGATTGCATGACCTTCGTGATGAACAGTTCCATGTGAGAAGAATCAACATCGGCGCTGACATAAACAGGTGGGAATTCAAAGCCAGGCTTTCAGGATTCTTTTATTTTCTCCAGGGTCTGAAGGGCAATTAGATATGTTGACGGTTCAAAGGATAGATTCGCTCGATGGTATGCAGGTTCTTGAACCAGTCTGGAACAATCTGCTTGCAGAAAGCGATGTGAATACCATTTTCCTGACCTATGAGTGGATTCGCACGTGGTGGGAGACGTTAGGCTCTGAAAGCGAACTCTACGTGCTGTCCGTCATGGACGGCGGGACTGTCATAGGTATTGCGCCCCTGATGTTGACTGGGTTCCGGCGCTTTGGCAGGAGAAACAGGATCATTCAATTCATCGGGACTCCCAATGCCGACTACAGCGATATTATCGGCCGGGACAAGAATGTAATCTCAAATGAGATCGCCGGGTATTTTGCCCGTCATAGAAAGGATTGGACCGCCGTTGACCTATCGCAGGTGCCGGCTCACTCCGGCACCGTGCCGGCCATGGAGTCGGCTGCCGCAAGGCACGGGCTGCCTTCTAGAACCGAGGAAATTGACGTCTGCATGACATATGAATACGACGGCGACGAGGCCGGCCGCAAGGAATTCATCATTGAAAGGAAAAGAAATCTCAGAAACAGCATGCACTTCTTCGAGAGGCTTGGTGGATTGAAGCATGAGCGCCTGGTGAAAGCGGCTGACATAGAAAAGAACCTTTACGGTTTCTTCCACAGCCATGTCGTGCGGTGGCTTGAGGAGATCACACCCAGCAAGTTCCTGAGCGCCGGGCATCGGGAGTTCTATCATGCGGTCGCCCGAAAGCTGGCCCCTCTCAATCGAGCATCATTGTCAATTCTGAAACATGGTGACTATCCGGTCGCCTACCTCTTTGCTTATACTTACGGCGATGTGGCCCACTTATATACCATAACGAACGGGCCGTTTCACCAGAGAAAGTCGCCGGGTATCGTGCTGTTTCATCTCGTGGTTGAAGACTTCGTGCGGGAGGGCCTTAACAGGGTCGATTTCGCCCGCGGCGCAGGCAGCCATAAGTTAAGATTCATAATCAAGACCTCGCAGAACCGACGGATTACTCTCTATCGGACCCGGCGCAGCCGACAGCTGACCCTGATGATTCAGAGGCTTAAAGCTGTCGGTTTCATCAAAAAAACACTCCAAAACCGGAAATTTCAGAGTGCCAAGACGAGATCGTTGAGTTCATATTCTCGTCGCGGCTTAAGCGGTCTGGCTGCCGACATCTTAAGAAGAGTTTTTCGATTATTAGTCGATAGTTCCTCTTTCGTGGTGCTCAGCATCGATCGTGAAGCACTTGTAAGTGTAGACCCGGTCGCCGGCGTCACTATTGAAAAGCTAGGGCCGGATGAGACGGAAATAATCGGCGATTTCACGGGCTTTTTCAGCGGGTCAGAGGATCATCGACTGGCGGAAGAACGACTGGCCGGCAAAGGCGAGTGTTTTGCGGCGAAAATAGATGGCGCGGTTGCTGGGATCGGCTGGGCATTTCATAGAAACGGAGTAATTACGAATTTGGAATCGGGCTATGAGCCGGGAGAAAATGAGGTCTTGCTCGGTGATTTCTTTTTGTCTCCCGTCTGTCACAATCCCGAGATTTTCAGCCACCTGGCGGCCTTCATGGTCAGAGATCAACTTAAGAAAAAATCCCGGGTCACGGCGGTATTCAAGGAGGAAGAATTCGCTTTTATTGACGCTCTTCTGGAACTCGGCTTTAACCGCACGTCAACAATCCGGTCCGTCAGGATTCTGGGTATTAAATTGCTCTAACTCTGTAAGAACTATCATGATACAGGGGCGAGTGGGTGTCTTCTTTCGGTTCAAAAACGCCGGAAACGGCCGATATATTAATGAAAACCGGATATGACAGCGCTGCTGGAGGTAGAATCCCGCAGAGGCATCGTCAGCTACATCGGTGGAAAGGAAGATACCGGGCATGATTGACTTTTTGGGTTGTCTGTCGAGGCGAAGTTGCATATTTTGGTGTGATATTTGACCAATAAACCGAATAAGGCATTTGAGGGTAAGAGCTTGCAGTTCAGTAGAAATAGCCTGCGGATAGACGCTCAGGAAACGTCCGAGCAACTCGGCAAGATGATTCTGACGCAGATTCGCGGCACGCTGAAAAAGGGCGGCGCCGTAGTGGGAATATCCGGTGGGATAGACTCATCGGTGGTGGCCGCGCTCTGCGTTGAGGCTCTCGGGCCGTCGCGTGTCGTTGGCGTAATGATGCCTGAAAAAGAATCAGCCGGAGAAAGCAAAGACCTGGCTGTCGTTCTGGCTGAGAAATTCGGATTCGAGACCGTAGTCGAGGAAATCTCCGGTGGCCTGGAGGGTCTGGGCTGTTATCGACGCCGCAATGAGGCGGTCAGGGCGGTTTTCCCTGATTTCGACGAATCCAGAGACAAGTGCAAAATTACCATGCCCTCCAACATTTTAGAAAAGGATACGTTTAATATCTTCACGCTGACTGTCGAGAAGGCCGATGGCAGGATTGAATCGAAACGGATGCCGCCATCGGCATATCTTCAGATAGTCGCGGCGTCGAACTATAAGCAGCGGATGAGAATGGCAATACTCTATTATCACGCTGAGAAAAGGAACTGGGCAGTAGTCGGCACAGGCAACAAAGATGAACACATGCAGGGTTTCTTTGTCAAGTACGGCGACGGCGGGACCGATCTAAAACCGATTGCCCATCTTTATAAGACTCAGATTTATCAACTGGCGGTTCACCTTGGTATCCCGGAAGAAATAATCGGCAGGATTCCGACAACGGATACTTACAGCGCCGAGGTTACTCAGGAAGAATTCTTTTTCGGCATGGATTTCTACAACATGGACATGCTCTGGTATGCCATGGAGCATAATGTGCCCCCGGAGGAAGCCGCCGAAGTGCTCAATCTGACCGTTGAGCAGGTCGAAAGAGGGTACACCCATATTAAAAGAAAAATCAAGGCAACTGAATATTTGAGAATGAGACCCCTTGGGTTTGAGGAATATCAATGAAAGAATCGATAAAGAACATGGAATCAGAAAAGATAGCTGAAAAGGTTGAAAGTTTTATTGAAAAAGACGTGGTCTTTGAGCAGGAGGCAAAACCTTCCCGGGATCAGGCTTTGCTCGAGACCGGCATTATCGACTCCACGAGTATTCTCGAGCTGGTGGCATTTCTTGAGGAAACCTTCGGTATAACGATAGAAGACGAAGAATTGCTCCCGGCCAACCTTGATTCCATCGACAAAATCACCAGCTTTGTAAGCAGAAAACTCAGCACCTAACAGGATTATGCTTGTCAGCCAGTTTCTCTCAGAATCGGCTCGCCGCTTTGCTGATAAGACAGCTCTTGTTTTCGATGAAAAGCGTTACACGTACGGAGAGCTTTACGAAAAAGCCGTCAACCTCGCCTCGTTTCTTGTCCGGCAGGGGCTGAGAAAGGGTGACCGGGTCGGCATATACATGGGGAACTCGCCGGAAACGGCCATCTCGATTTTCGGTACCCTGGAAGCAGGCGGATGCTTTATAGTCATCAATCCGACCATCAAGGAGGAGAAGCTCAGACACATCCTTGAAAACTCCGGGGCGCGCTTTCTTATTACCGATAACTCCAAAAGAGCCCTTCTTGTGCGAACCTTCTCCCACCTGAACTCCACCCCTCAGACGGTCTTCACCGGAGCCGACGACAAACAGGCGGCCCGTTTTGAAGATATTATACAGGCCCGTATCGACCTCACCCGGCCAAAACTGATTGATGTCGACCTGGCGGCAATCATCTACACCTCCGGATCGACAGGCGATCCCAAGGGCGTTACGATGACTCATCGGAATATGGTCTCCGCGGCGACGTCGATTACAACCTATCTGGAGAACAGAGAAGATGATATCATCCTGAATATGCTGCCGTTCTCCTTCGATTATGGGTTGTACCAATTGTTGATGGCATTTAAAATAGGCGGCACACTGGTGCTTGAACGCACTTTTGGCTATCCGTATCAGATTATAGAGCTGATAAAAAGAGAAAAGATCACAGGCTTGCCGTTCGTGCCGACGATATTCGCCATACTTCTCCAGCTGGAACATCTGGGTAAGGAAAATCTCGAGTCCGTCAGATACATAACCAACACGGCGGCGGCCCTTCCGCCGGCATACATTCCCAAAATAAAAAAAGCTTTTCCGAACGCGCGTATTTACTCCATGTACGGGCTGACCGAGTGCAAGAGGGTCTCTTATCTTCCCCCGGATATGATAGACAAAAAACCGGATTCGGTCGGCATCGCCATGCCCAATACAGAGGTCTGGATTGTTGACAAAAAAGGCAATGTTCTCGAGCCCGGCCAGGTCGGCGAACTGGTCGTGCGCGGCGGCAGCGTGATGCAGTGCTACTGGAATGATCCGGAAGGGACCGCGGAAGTAATCAAACCGGGATTTTTCCCGGGTGACAGGCTTTTGTTTACCGGGGACCTCTTTCGGATGGACAAGGACGGCTTTCTGTATTTCGCGGATCGAAAAGATGATGTTATCAAGAGCCGCGGCGAGCGGGTGTCTCCCAAAGAGATTGAAAATACGCTTTATTCTATGGATGAGGTGCTCAACGCGCGCGTCATCGGCGTTCCGCATGAAATATACGGTCGGGCAATCAAAGCTGAGATTGTTATCAAGAACGGCCGCTCCTTAAGCGGGGCCAAGGTCAAGGCCTACTGCCGGCGGCACATGGAGGATCTGATGGTGCCGCATATCG
>CP070766.1:523485-527688 GCA_020345705.1 Candidatus Zixiibacteriota bacterium
ACTTCTATCGTCCCGCCCGGATATGCGGTCCATGGAGCACCGGCGGTGACATTGGTGTTACCCGGGTCCGTTGTGGCAGTGTAAATATCACCAACATCTTTGGGGGTCTGAGCAGCGACGGTTGCTGCAATAAGTATGAAGCCTGTAATTATTGAAACCAGGAAAAGTCTAAACATTATGTGTTCTCCATTTACCGGAAATAATTCAATTATATCTTGACTTCTTTCAGAACGAAGCCAAGCAATTATCACATGCGTTTCTCAATCGAATGTTGAGGATGCAAGTTCAGGCTATCGGCGGGCCGCGGCCTTCCGGGATGAGGTAGAGATTTTCGATGCGGAGTTTATTGGCCAATCGCCATCCCCAGATTTCTCCGTCTGAGTAGACGATGACTCTGGCCTTTTTTACCGCGGCTATCGCTTTTTCTATCGCCAGGGCCAACAATAGGTTGGTCAGGACAATCACGAATGAGACAATCACAAAGCCGAAGACCGTCCCCAGCACGGCGAAAAACGGAACAGAGAATTTCAGATCGCCAAATAACCCATGAATAAAGCCGAGCTTTATCAGCACCAGCTCAAAAGCCGCCCACAAAAGGGCGAACAGAATCAAATTAAAACCAAGCCGTCGGCGCACCCAGGCCAGACCACCTGCGAAAAGGGCAAAAAGAGCAATTCCCGAGGCTATTCTTAACGAGACCGCCGCTCCCGCCGCTATGCCAGAGTCAATCCCTGAGGTCACAAAGAACGAAATCCCGAAAAGAAGACCGAGCCACAAAGACGACAGCACTGAGGCCCGGCCGGCCCTGTAGATGAAAGGCATCAAGGCGATAAAACATAGATACCAATGAGTCTTGAAAAACGCGGCTATGAAGAGCAGGAAGGCTGAAAGGCCTGCGAAAACAAAGTCTTCCGCCCATCCCATATACGCTGGTTGCTTCCGGTCGTTAACGTCTTCTCGCGTCTGATCTTTGGCGTGATATAGGACTTCCACTTGCCGGGGCAATCGGCTCACAAGCTCCCTCCGGTATCCGATGCCGTTTCCACGGTCAGTAAATAATACAAGTTCCTGCGACGAGTAAACTTACCGCAACATCCAATCTTACTGGAGCCGCCTTCAGGCACTATTCAACCTGGCGGAAGGTGCCTTAATCTAAGGATGTCGTTTCTGAAAAACTGGGACCTCTTTCCCTTGATGAAATAAATATAATCTAAGAGCCCGCCTTCGTCAAGCAATATATTAGAAAATATCGCCTATCTTCCTGATTTTACATGATACATCTTATCCGGTCTGTAAAATCGGCAGGAGGTGACCTGAAGACCCCGATTAAGTATATGAATAGCAATGAAGAATAGCGCTACTTCTTTCGGGGCGTCGATTCCAGAATCTCTTCTGATATCCCTGCTAGTTTCCTGGCGATCTCGACCTTCTTTTCCAGATCAGCCGTCGCCCTGATAAACAGTTTCGCGCCGTCGGGCGAACCGCCGCCGTGCATACAGCCCGGGACCCCGGCCCCGATCGTCGTCCACTCGACAAGCCTTGCCGCGCGGGCGCGCGCCTCGGCCGGGGCGGCCGCCTTCATGTACTTCTTTATCAGTTCGCCATACTTCTCGGAATTGAAATCCTTGTACGACGGCATACAGCCGGTCTCGCCGATGCCCCCGGCGATGTCCTGAGCTAAACGCGACGTATCGTACGGAAGCATTGCAACGTGCACTTTGTTGACATTGGACAGAAGCATGTCACAGATCCAGGCGCCGGAGGGATGCATCCTGCCCATGGCCGCGGCGGCAATGCCCATCCCATAGGTCGTTTCGTTGTTGACATGCATCCGGACGAGCTTGTCGTTGAAGACCTTTGAGCTGAGGCCGTTGGCGCGGGCGGTCAGAATGGCCGCCCCGATTTTTATATCGCCCTGCCCCGCCACGCAGGCACCGATGGCCGCTCGGTACGGCGCAATGAAATATTCCACGGCATTCCCCGTGAATTCGAACTCCCCGGCCATAAAGACCCTCTCTTTCGGAATCAAGACGTCCTCGAAAAACAGATATGCCTGAGTAATACCACCGTCCTTTACTGGCGAGTCAAATCCTTCTTCGTACTCTCTCATGTCGCTGGGGTGTCTTGTCTCGACCATGGTCAAATTTTCGATGTCCCGGGGAATCACAAACGAAACGGCATAATCCCGATCGGCTTCCCGGTACGCCGAACCGGGCAAAACGAAAATCTCGTTCGCGGCCGCCACCCCGCAGATCATCACTTTGGCGCCGCGCACGACAATCCCGTCATCGCGCCTTTCGACAATATGCAGGTTCATGTCCGGGTCATCCTGCATCGAAGGCGGCTTGGTGCGATCACCTTTCGGATCGGTCAGCGCCCCGGCAATGGTGACATCTCTCGCCTGGGCATCTTTGAGCCATTCCAGAAATCTGTTTTGGTATTCCGTGCCGAATTTCTCGTCCATTTCATACGTAGCTATGTACATCGCGTTGAGAGCGTTCCACCCGGCGCAGCGGCCGCCGGTGCAGGTGCCGGCGAGATGAAACATGTGGCGTTTCATCCGGCTGTTGGCGTACATATCCTCCGGCGCACGAATAATCGACAGGTAGCGACTGATCGGTTCGCCTGTAAGGTGCGATGTTGTGGTTAGAATCTCCCGCTCCTGCGGGTCATCCAGCATCTTATATGTCTTGCCGTGCCCCTCCACGGTGTATTTCGCGGCCGGATGCGTCGTGACATCCTCTATCAGTTCGTCGAACTTGTGGATGTTGGGCCGCATCTTTTTTAGCGAGTCGATATATTCGGCATAGGTTCTCAAAGCCATCTTTACCCCTGTCTTATTGACGGTTTCCAGTTAACACGTTGGTCCGAATATACAATCCGGGCCGCGTTCGGGCAAGAGCACTCGAGCGAGGCAGAATTTGCTTGTCGGGGTGGCTTGCAGCTTTCATATTAGAACGATGCCACGGAAAGATTGCAGATGAGACAGCCAAAATATATTTTCATCGCCCTCACCATTATTATCCTGGCGGTTTTGGCTGTTCATATATGGCATTATTTCTTTCTGGTCGATGACGCCTTCATAAGCTTTCGATATGCCGCCAATATCGCCTCAGGACACGGAGCGGTTTTCAACGTCGGGGAAAGAGTCGAGGGTTATACCAACTTCCTCTGGGTCGTGATTTTATCTCTGTTCAGCCTTATTGGCATTTCGCCGCATCATATGGCCAACATCCTCAGCATTTCATGTTCGATAATCCTGTTTCTCTGCCTGTTTTATTTCAATAGCAGGCTCTTTTCCCGGAAACGGTACGACTTTTTTCTCCTGATAGCTCCCCTGTTTCTGGCCCTCAACCGCACTTATGCCGTCTGGTCAACCGGCGGCCTTGAGACAAAGCTGTTTTCGCTTTCTGTCTTTCTTGCCGTTGTTTTCTTGATTCGCGGCGATCAGACTGGAGCAAAAAATCTGAGAGCCTCGGCGCTGTTTTTTGCGCTGGCGTCTTTGACGCGCCCGGAAGGGATTCTTCTTTTCGGGTCATTTATCGGTTTTTATTTGACAAGCCATATCAACGACAAACAAAAAATCTCAAACCTGCTGAAATCATCAATCATATATTTTATCATCGTCGGAAGCCATTTTGTCTTCCGGCTGTTCTATTACGGCTACCCGTTTCCCAATACTTTCTACGCCAAAGTCACCGGGGCCTGGCTGGATGCCGGCCTTCTGTATTTGTTTTTATTCGTTCACGAGTATGGGTTGTACTTACTTCTTCCGTTGGGCATACTGCTGCTCCTTAAAGATTACGATAGCGGCAGGCGGCGGCTTCTGGTTCGTTTCAGCGTGTCTTTTATTCCGTATCTGGCTTACCTGGCCTATATCGGCGGTGACCACTTTGAATATCGCCCGCTTGATGTCATTCTTCCCTTTCTGGCTGTCGGCATCCAGGAAGGCCTTCGCTCGGGCTATAATATCCTGAAAGTACTCCGGCCCCGTATCGCCGCAACCGCTGTTGTTATTTTCTTGCTGCTGGTCATGCTTTTGAATTTTGTCCCCGGTTTTTTGTCGCACCGGAATTTCCCAGAGAAGTACGATTCCGCTATTGCGATCCGGACGGCGGAGTCCAGAGGCAATGTCACGGTCGCAGTCCCGGGTTTTAGAAGCTACTTGAGGATTCTTGACCGGATTCATACGCGACTGGCGGC
>CP070766.1:527788-530458 GCA_020345705.1 Candidatus Zixiibacteriota bacterium
AGCCGTCTGACCGATGCAGCTCGCCGATAAGCGTTAATATTGGCTCCCGGGAAATGCAGTCAACTGCAGCGGGCTGGCAAGTCGCCTGCTATAGTTTCCCCTTCGTAACGTACTTCAAAATCTTTACGACCTGAGCGACCGTTTCGCAGGCGGCGTACGCCGTGGCGTCAAGCTCCTTGAGGGCATGGATGTATTCCTTCGGATGCTGCACTATCAGCGGTATGTTCAAAGCGGCGGCATAACCGGCTTCAAAGGCGGTATTCCACTGTTTGTACTTATCACCAAATCGGACGACGACAATATCCGCTTCCTCGAGAAGCGTCTGCGTCCGAATGGCATTGACCCGGGCGCCTTTGTGGTCATGCCAGAATTTTTCGGTCTCCTTGCCCAGTATCCGAACGCCGCAGTCATCGCTGGCCGTGTGATCGGTCACCGGTGCGGAAAACTCGATGGGGAGTTTCATTTTCCCGACCGCGGAGATGATTTTTTGCCGCCAGTTGGAATGAATTTCACCTGATAAATATACTTTCCATTTTTTCGACATAACAAAACTCCCGTCAAATCAGTATTTTATAATTGGCCTGAAAATACTACATTCGTGCGATATTCCACACAAAAAATCAAATCCCGATATCCTCCGCATTGCCCACACAATGCCGGTGGCGACGCTCTTGCTTCTTGAGCCTGTTTTGAAGGCATCCTTTTAACTTACAATAGGTTATTGCGGCCAATGGAGCACTAACGAATGAACTACAATAAGCCCTGCGCGTATAAATCGTGGATTTCCGGATTTTCGGAAGGCTAAGAGAATTTTTGTGCTCAATCAAAGTCCCGATAATACCGAATAATATATTGACATGAAAAAACTTACCCGACTCTTAATATACTCCGTTGCGCTCCTTGGGGTTGTGATCTGGGGCTGCGACACAACGGTCACTGACGGTGTCCAGACCAAGCAATACGCTCTTCAGGGCGGACTGGTGAAGAATCTAGATATTGATTCCGTCGAAGCGGCCGTCTCGATGACGAAAAACGGGGGAAACCTGACAACCGCGATTTTGATCCTCTCCGGCGATACCATTAAATATGACAGCGGCCTGGCAAAATATATAAAAACTTACGACTCCGCCTCTTCCCTGCCAGCGGGCAATTATATGCTCAAAACCGTCGAGACACCCTGGCTGAATGATTCAATATTTGTCGCCATACCGGTTGATTTCGGAATAACCTCTATTCAGCTGCCCGAAGACAGAATAAATCCGGGCGCGCTGTCTGTTCCGATAGAGTGGAATCCCTCCCTGGGCGGTGACGGTTACATCTACGCCGTTGCCTTGAAAGACTCAATATACACCGGGTACGGTTTCTCGGCCTTCGTCGCCCCCGGTGAAGGAACCGCGACCAGCATTGTCCCCGACGCCTTCCGCGTATCGGGCAATGTCAACGAGCCCGACACCGGCTGGTATTATGTTTACATTTACAGCTATTCCGGCTCTCCCGAGACCGGCGCCAATCTGCCGATGCTCCTGCCTGAGGGTTTCAGCGACAACATCTCGAAGCCGAAAATCTCGGGCCGATTCGGTTCGGTTGTCGTAACGGCGCGCGATTCGATTTATGTGCCTGCCGGGAAATAGGTGAAATTTCCTTTTGCCTGTTCGGTATTGTTTTTCTTACTTATTCATTCGTGAGTGACAAGACCCGAAAAGAGCTGATAGAAATTCTCTCCAGGCTCGGGACCGAGCAAGTCAATCCGGACACCGTCGATATCGACACCCTCTCCCCTCTTGAGATTGCGAAGAAGATTAACGCCGAGGACAAAAAAGTCGCCCTGGTCGTTGAAAAGGCCCTGCCGCAGATCGCCGAAGCGGCTGAAACGGCCGCCGCGGCTCTCAGAGCGGGCGGACGGATTATCTATATTGGGGCCGGCACTTCGGGCCGGCTGGGGGTGCTTGATGCCGCCGAGTGCCCGCCGACTTTCGGGACTGATCCGTCGCAGGTGGTCGGTCTTATTTCAGGGGGGTATGATACGCTGATTCTTTCCAAAGAGGGCGCCGAAGACCGGGCCGACTGGGCTCTCTTGGACCTGAAGAAGATTAACTTGTCAGAAAAGGATTTTCTGATTGGCATCGCCGCCTCGGTGAGAACGCCATACACTATCGCCGGAATCGAGTATGGCCTTTCATTGGGTTGCCCGACGGCTCTCATCGTCTGCAACCGGGCGGACATGCTCGTGACCAGACCGGATATCCTGATAGAGCTTCCGGTCGGGCCGGAAGCCGTCACCGGTTCGACCCGGATGAAATCGGGCACGGCCCAGAAGATGACTTTGAACATGATCACGACGACGGCCATGGTGCTTCTGGGCAAGACGTACGGGAACCTGATGATCGACCTTCAGGCCCGCTCGGAAAAGCTGGCCGCTCGCTCAAGAAAAATTCTGATGGAATTTCTCGGCCTCGACTATGACGAAGCCGACCGGCTGCTTGAGTCGGCCGGCGGCTCGCTCAAGACAGCCATTGTCATGAAAAAGCTCACGGTGGACAGAGCCGCGGCGGAAAAAAGGCTTCAGAAAGCCAACGGCTTCTTGAAGAGAGTGATCGAGTGAATAATTACCGTTTTATAGAGGCACAGGCGCGGGACTGTCGCTCTATTTCGATTTGGAGTGCCGTTATC
>CP070766.1:530558-534818 GCA_020345705.1 Candidatus Zixiibacteriota bacterium
CCTTGGTATCGCGGAGCAGGCGTTCTCCGAGGCTGTGGAATATGCCCGGAATCGAGTTCAGTTCGGCAAATCAATATCCAGTTTCCAGGCAACACAGTTCAAGTTTGCGGATATGAGACTGGAAATCGACGCGTCGCGCTATCTCTTATATAATGCCATTGCCGTATGCTGTGAAGGTAAACGTTTTACTACAGAAGCTGCCGAAGCCAAATTGAAAGCATCCGAAATCGCCAGCTACGTCACTGATCAGAATGTCCAGATTCATGGCGGCTACGGCTACACACAGGATTACAACGCCGAACGACTCTACAGGGATGCGCGAATCACAAGGATATACGAAGGTACATCCGAGGCGATGCGTATGATTATCGGCGGGGCCTATAAGTAGAATAGGTATGTGGTAACCTCTCCCCTGACCCCGGAAAATCGGGCATTATGATTGACAGCGAGCTACTCTGACTCGCAAGAATTTCAGAGCTGACGACAGACCGTAAACAGCCGGGCGTACTTTAACGGTGCGCGATCCCGGCTTTCAGTGATATAATTGCCTGAAGTGTCCCTTCACCGACGGCGTTCGCTTTGTCAGACATCTTGTGACAGTATTCTCTAATGCCGCGAGGGTCGACATCACCGATTTTCTGACCGGCCGATACCTCCAGGCCATCGCGAACAATTCCCCTGACAGTTCCTTCTATCCGGCTGACAACAGGAACATCCGAAACCGCGCCCAGAACCTGGCCGGGCTTTGCAGTGTCCCCGATCAGGCAAAAAGAAGCGAACAGTCCGTCAGCGGGAGACAACACCAGCCTCTCAGCACTGAAGCCGCTGATGGGAGCGGGAGTCCCGGTGTAGGCACGGGCAGAGCCGTTGTAAATGACGCGTCCCAGGTCGGGCCCGCGGTTCGTCTCTATGACGGCGTGGCAGTTTTCTCCTGCGACAAATCCCGGACCGAGCCCGATAACAAGCGGGGCAAGATTGATATCGGTTTCACTTTCTCGTTTAAGCATGCGACCGTCGATAACAACCTCCGGTGCCAGTAGAGACACCTGCTCGGCTTTCGGATCAACCAGGAGAGGAACGCGCCGATTGTGAACTTCTGTGACAGCATCATCAACCGAGTTTACAAGAACACAGGTAATCCCTTCAACAGACACTTCTCCTTCGTAAAAGGCTTCAGCATAACACACATAACGCCTGATGCAGGTGGGCGCCGGCTGTTCCAGGGCGATAACATCGAATCCGGCCGCAACCAGGCGCCGAATGACTCCTGAGGCCATCTCTCCGGCACCCCGGACGACCACTCGATTTGGAACAAAGTGTTGGCTCATCGTATGCTTCAGATAGCGGCGTTCTTGATGGCAATTAACTCGGCCAAAATGGAAACGGCGATTTCATAGGGACCTTCTCCCTTGATATTCAGGCCGATCGGCGCATGCACCTGCTCCAGCAGCGTCTTATCAATCCCCGACTCCTCCAGCGACGAGAATACACTGGCGATTTTTGCCTTTGACCCTATCATGCCGATATAAGCACAATTCTCCTTTATAACCCGTGCCAGAACAGGCAGGTCATGCTTGTGAGAACGGGTGACGATAACCACGTAACAGTCACTGTCAAGGGATGGGAAATTCTCTTGATAATCAGAATCCGTCTGCAGGACCGTGACAGGTCGATTATACACGCTAAGGATATCCGGGCGATCATCGACAACTGTAATCAGAAAATCGGAACCGAGGGCAAGCCTGACGAGCTCCCTGCAGACATGTCCTCCTCCAAAAATTATCAGTCTTTTCGGTCGAGCGCTGACTTCCATAAAAACCTCCGCCTCCCCCCCGCAGGCCATCCCGGTCGGGTCACTGCCGGTCTGCGAGAAACTGTATTTTTTCAGTAGATGGCTTTCACCGGATTCCAGCAGGCGAAGGCAATCATCGATGACCAGCTTCTCGAAAGTGCCGCCGCCTATTGTCTCAAAGATTTTTCCATCGGGGTACACCAGCATTTTCGCCCCCGCCTCTCGCGGTGATGCTCTTACCGTTCTCACAATAGTGGCCAGTACAAATGACTGACCCGCCTTCTTTCTGCTCAGCATCTCTTCAAAAATACTCATACGCCGTCATCCATCCTATTTGCACGAAAGCCGGTAACTCCGTCTGACCCAGACATATACTCATCGGGTCCTTTTGCCGACCTCATTTTTCAACAATATACGATAATCGCTCTCACAATCGATATCTATTTGCTGTGCATCATCTTTTAACGTGATAAGATCGGCTTTGTATTTTGCGACCAGTTCATCGCCCACACAATCGCCTTTCAACAACAGCAAGTCGCCGAACAGTTCCTTCGAGAATATAATAGGGTGTCCGCGGCCGTCCGGAGTTTCGACATAGAGAATAGCCTGTCGGTCTTTCAAGTAGCGATCAATCGCCCTGTTAATCAGGGTGCTCGTAATCCCCGGCTTGTCCGCTACCATAAACAGCGCCGCGTCGGCTGTATCCTTGACCTGCCTGACGGCGCACTTGATAGACTCCGCCCGCCCAAGACGATAATTGCTGTTATAGACGAAGCTCACCCTGCCGGTCAGCCGGTGGGCAAAGAGCTCTTCAAGGCGATGCTTCTCAAAGCCCGTAACAACAAGTATTTCATCAACTTCCGAGCCCGATAATTGCTCCAGAACCTCTTCAATTATGGTGTGGTTCTTGTACTTCAATAAAAGCTTGTTTACCGAGCCCATTCGTGAGGAAGTCCCGGCAGCGAGTACTATACCGGCGATAATCACCTCAGTCATAACTCCGGAGCCCTGGCAACCCAAACTGCTTCCATAAGACGCTCACTCGGGTTAACAATGATACGCCCGCTATCTATACGGTTAATCACAGGCTAAAATATGGCGATCGAAGGGCCGATGTCAAGCCCGTCCGGCATCGCGGCAAAAACTATTGATTTTCGGAATATGTATGATATATTCTACTGAAACTTCTTATGAATTCGTTTGCCCGAAGGAAGTCATATGTTTGAACATACAACCTTTCTTCCAGCGTTATCAGGAGGACGACAGGATGGATCTTGGTCTTCAAGGTAAGGGAGCTATTGTGACCGGTGGCAGCATGGGAATCGGAACCGCCATAGCCCTGAACCTGGCCCGTGAGGGCTGCAACGTGGCCATAAACTATCGACGGCATGATGCCGAGGCCAACAAGGTCGTCGAGGAGATTAAGGCCATGGGACGAAAGGGCGTTGCTGTAAAGGCAGATGTGTCGAGTTATTCCGATGCCCAAAACATGGTGGAAACCGTCATCAATGAGTTTGGGAAATTTGACATTCTTGTATGCAACGCCGGAATTAACTGGGACGGTGTGATATGGAAGATGTCCGAGGAACAGTGGGATCAGGTGATCAACGTTAATCTGAAAGGCTATTTCAACTACAATAAGGCGGCCGCCCTTGTATTCAAAGATCAGAAGAGTGGAAAAATCGTTAATATTTCGTCGATCAACGGTCTTAGAGGCAAGTTTGCACAGACCAATTACTCAGCGTCCAAGGGCGGTGAAATCGCGATGAGCAAGGCCCTGGCGAAGGAACTTGGCAAGTTCAACGTCAACGTGAACGTGGTGGCGCCCGGCATGGTTATGACTGAAATGGCCAGAAACATACCTGCCGAATTTCTCAACGCGGCTATTGACGAGACAGTCCTGGGGCGTATTGCCAACGCGGATGATGTTGCGTACCTTGTGACTTTTCTCTGTTCGGACAAGGCCCGCCATATAACAGGGGAAGTCTTTAAGATCGACGGCGGTCAATACATTTAGGAGGAACTTATATGCCCCGTGTGGGAATAATCGGGATAGGACATGGAGCATTCGGCCGCCGAAGCGACGCCACCGTTCAGGAACTGGCTTTTGAAGCTTATCGTGAGGCGATTCAGGATGCGCAGGTGGAACCTGAAGATATCGATGGATCAGTTACATGGACACTGTAATGATTGTGCCAGACCAAATAATCAAATAACCCTCGAATTTCATTTTTTTTTAACCCCAACTCTCTCGCAGTGAACACCACTGCTTGCGAGGCACCCTCGAATTTCTGATACGACATCAGGCCCCAGACATCCGATAAAGGCGCCGGAGTTTTCATTAAGCGAAACACACCCTCCACAGCTTGTAATTGATTATTTGTTTTAGAGGCCGGTGAGCCAGTTGTCTGCGAATACCTCAAGGTCCAGTTCATCAATGACATTGTCGTTGGGTTCTGATATATCGC
>CP070766.1:534918-539981 GCA_020345705.1 Candidatus Zixiibacteriota bacterium
AGTCATAAGAGCGGTCGTGGCTTTTTCACTCCATTTGTAAATCGTCCCCGAACCGGAAGCAAGATTACCCAGCAGGGTATAACCGTCACCCAGAAAATGCGTCGGTGCCGTGAAGACGACGAAAAAGCACAGAAAAAGCAGGGTGAGTATTATGCGGGAGGCATATCTCGCGCGGCTGTCATAAAAGAAACTTCCGAAATGCTTGACCAGTTTGCTCCCCGACGAACCGGAAGGCGAGAAAAGCGGCAAAATCAGTGCGAATGCGCCAACGACCAGATATAGAATAATGACTGTGCCCGACAGGAATGTCAGTTGGTTAAAACCCCAGGTGCGGCTTTGCGGAACGGCCAGCGGGATAAATCGGATCAGAAACAGAAAAAGAAGCGACAAATACGCCAGGTAAAAGTATTTATTTTTCTGACTCATTCTCGCTCCGCACTTTGACGTGATTGAACAGTCCTGTAAATCTAATTTATTGACTAACCTGCTTTTTTTCAATAACATTGTTAGCGATGCATTTTGAGAAGTTTATTGCAGCCATCCACGAGGAATTTCCTGATGATAGGCTGACCTATCAAAAAGGGGTGGCCACTTTTCACCCGGAATCGGCTGAGGAATCGGCCGGACTCTTTGTGCTGGCCGGCAAGCACCGGCAGAAGCTGTTTGTGACCGGATTCGGAAACAACATTGTCCCGGTTGGAGCTCAGTTCGACGGTGTGGTCGCCGTCAAGTCCGATCGCTTAAACCAGCTGACCAGAGTCGTTCCGGAAGACTTCTGTGTCGAGGTCGGGGCCGGCTATCCTTTGAAAGAATTAAATCAGCATCTGAAAGAACACGGGCTTTTTCTGCCTCATGCCGACATGCCATACGTGGGTTCAATCGGCGGCGCTCTGGCAATCGGTCTTTCCGCCCTTAAGGATCAGCACCCCCTGCCCATCGGACGGTTTTTCGTCATGGCGCAGATCGCCGTTCCCGAAGGAGAAGTAATAAAGCCGGGATCGGCCTGCTTCAAGTCGGTCTCGGGTTTTGACGTCGTCAAAATATTCTCTCCTTCATGGGGGATACTGGGGATGATTGTCACCGCGACTTTACGCGTTCTGCCCCTGACGGCCGCGGAGGAATACAAGGATATGTCCTTAATGCCGGTTGAATATGCGAAATTCGCCGACCTGTACAGGCATCCCGGGGAAAATCAATCGGCCCTCTATTCGCTGAAGATCAAAAATAAGTTCGATCCGGCCAACATACTGCCCCTGTTGAAATGATCAGACCCAACCCTCAGGCTTACTCCGGCAGGGCCGTCATCGACATCTCGAATATCGTGACAATGTCCCTTTTATAGAGCTTCTTCGGGTTGTCCAGATACTCACCGGTCGATGAATAAATGCGGATGGTATCCTCGGCCATCTGCTCGAATTTCGTATCGGTATTAATACCGGCGTCCGGCAACGTAATGTAGCGCTCGACGGAGCCGAGGAACTTTATCATTTCATCAACGGCCAGTCTGGCCTGGGCAATCTCCGGCTTGGTGGGTCCGACGCCGAACAGCTCTCGGGCGAGAAAGGCGAACTTGGCCGGGCGTGATTCATAGGTGTACATCATCAATCTCGGCAGCAGTATGGCCAGCCCGAGGCCGTGGGAGATGTCATAGTGGCCGGATAGAGCGTGCTCCATGGCGTGCAGCGGGAAGGCGCCGCCCCGACCCGAATTGACCATGCCGGAGAGGGCCACGGCCGAGCACCACGAAAGTTGTGAGCGGGCGTCAATGTCATCTGGTTTCTCGACTGCCCTTGGAAGATAATCCATGACGGTGCGGACAATCGAAAGTGAAAAGCGGTCCTGAACCGGCGTGTCATCGGCGCCCGTAAAGAATCCCTCGATGACGTGGCAGATTATATCAATTCCACCGTCAATGGTGTAATCTTTCGGTACGGTGATAGTCAGTTCCGGATCGATAATGGACACTCTGGGGAAAACAAGCGGACTGAAGAGCCCGGCCTTTTCGTGCGTTTTCCAGTTTGTGATTATTCCCCCGGCGTCGGCTTCTGAACCGGTCGCGGCCAAGGTGGGAATTTCGATTATCGGCAAAGCCTTTGTGACCGGTCGCGGCACCGGCTGGCCGTGTCTGACAAATTCCCAGATTGGCGCTTTTTCGGCGGCGGCCACGGCCACCCCCTTGGCGGCATCCATCGGCGAACCACCGCCCAGGCCGATTACGAAGTTGCAGTTATTCTTGCGTGCCAGCTGCGCCGCTTCATCAATAGTATCAGCGCGGGGATTGGGCTCGATTTTGTCGAACACGACCGCCGAGACGCCCTCGCGTTCGAGATAGTCGGTCACCCGGTTGACGATGCCGAATTCGGATGAGGATCTTTTCCCGGTCACAATAAGGGCTCGCTCGCCGTATTGTTTCGCCTCGATCCCGATCTTTTCTACCTCACCGGGACCGAAAATCAGCTTTGTCGGCAGATAGAAAACAAAATTCTGCACGGTATTTACTCCTTCTTGTTTTTCACTGATTTACCCGCAATTTAACACATGATACGGATGAGAGACAGCAAAATCTAGCCGGTAGGGACGAGCGGTCCGGATTGACAAACAAAAGTCTTTTTGCTATAATTTTGCATCAATAACATTCAGGATTAATCTGGGAGGAACTTATGCTTCGTGGTCGTTTCAGCAATCTTGTCTTTCTCGCGCTTTTTGCGGTTGTCATCGTGCTGGGTTTCGGATGCGGCGATGAGCCCCCAGTGCCGCTGGGCAGTAAATTAAGCGTGCCGCCCCGGTTCACCTACCCGCTTGAGATAGGGAACCGCTGGAGCTACAATGGGGTGTTCACCATGATAAACTGCGAACCTGACACCGCCTGCTCTCTGGAGCATTATTCCGCGCATTTCACATCTGTCGTCGAAATCGAGTCAGTGGATACGTTTATGGATACACTGGAGACATACAAATTCCATGAAACGCTGACGGAGCACAGATATGATACCGTTCCAAATGGCGAGACTGTTTACCACACCTATAACTATTTCCGGAATGCTTCGGACGGTTTCTACTGGCATGCAAGCTCCGGACCTAATACCAGGGTGTCCCCGGTCAAGCTTCATCCGGATGTTCTTTTCTTGTTCCGAGGCCAGCGATACAGCACAATCCAGGAGATTTTTCAAAAGATTGAAAGGACTCCCCGCTTAGCCGGTGTCGCGGCTGATACCCCCAATTATAACGATCCGCCACCCTTGTGCCTGCGTTATCCTCTGGCCGTCGGTTCTCAGTGGTCGTTCAGGGAAGACTGTGACCCCTGGTGTATGGACAAGAAGATCTTAAGCTGGAAGAGCATCAGCGTTTTTATGCAAGAATTCGACTGCTACGATATACGGTGGCTCTGGGATATGGATGATGACGGGCAGTGGGACGATGATATCGAACGTCACGATTATCTCGCTGAGATCGGCCTGGTCACGCGGGCGACAATCTTCCGCGATATTGTTGCCACGACTGTAACGGGCGACACTCTCGGCATATTCGACGTCTGGGAAGCATTCTATTTGACCGATTATCATCTGGAATGAAAATTCGAGTCGGCCGAATTGACTGAGCGGCTCTCCTTTTTTTGATTTCTAAAGCCTTACCACCGACATATATTCAATCGAGAGTAGTATGATGAATCCCTGCTCTCGTTGTATTGTAGAAGGCAATCATGAAAGCCGATTTTGAAATCGACGGTCAAAGCACTGCGGCGCCGCTTAAAGTCCTCTTTATTACTCACAACTATATCCGCCGGGTCGGCGATTTTGCCGGGGTCTTTTTGCATCTGCTGGCCCGGAAGCTTCGCGAGAACGATATCGAGGTGCACGTTGTCGCACCGCACGACGCTGGCCTCGGCGAATATGAAGAAATCCAGGGGATCAAAATATACAGATTCAGATACGCGGATGATAACAAAGAGACCTTTGCCTATCGAGGCGATATGCATCGCCAGCTGTTCAAGAACCCGCTGAAGATTTTCACCCTGCTCAGGTTTATCCGGTCGGCAAGGGAGCTGGCGGCATCAATAATTGAAAAAGAGAATATTCGCATCGTCTCGGTTCACTGGCTGATTCCGAACGGAATCGTCGGGCGGCAGCTTAAGAGAAAATTCAAAGACACAGTCAGGCTGTTTCTCAGCTCTCACGGTACCGACGTCAGGCTTTTGACCGGCGTTCCGTGTGTCTATGGTTTTCTACGGTCGGCGATTAGAGGGGCCCAGGGATGGACGGTGGTATCGAACTATCTGAGAGCACGGATTCTGAGAAAAGACCGCAGTGTCGGCGAGAAGATTCATGTCGTCCCGCTTCCCAACGACGAGACCGTCTTCTATCCCGATAACTCGGTTCTTGAAGACCCTAATCTGATTGTTGCGGCATCCAGGCTGACCGTGCAGAAACGATTGAATTTCCTTTTGCGCGCCGTGAAAATTGTCTTCAGGGACCGTCCACACGTGAAGCTTGAGATATACGGTGAAGGCCCCGAGCGAGACCGGCTCGAAAAGATGGTCACCGAACTCGGGCTGAGCGAAAGAGTCAAAATCCTGAAGCCGGTGTCTCAAAAGGAACTGAGAAAAGCCTATAGCAGAGCGGCCATAGTTGTGTTGAATTCGGTTGGTGAGGGCTTCGGGCTGGCGCTTACGGAAGCGATGCTTTGCCGGACAGCCGTGATCGGCACAAATTCCGGCGGTATTGTTGATATCATAGAAAACGACAAATCAGGGCTTCTCGTGCCTCCGGATGATCCGCAGAAACTGGCCGATGCAATCCGGCGACTTCTGGGTGATGTTTCTCTACGTGAAAGACTGGCCCGGGCAGGTTATAATCGGGCAATCGACCGCTTTTCTTCTCAATCGTCTGCTAAGCGGTATGCCGATTTATTCAGAAGTTGAAATGAAGTCTAGTTCAGGCATTTCTCCGACACAAGCTTCCGACTGAGTCTGGAAAGAACGTCGTTCACATCGGAGTATTTCGCCAGCAATTTGCCCGCGACAAAGCGGCTGAATTTATCCCTGGAATTGACCGAGTTCAATCCCG
>CP070766.1:540081-544746 GCA_020345705.1 Candidatus Zixiibacteriota bacterium
AAAGGCAACGGCAACCGCGACCTGATATTTTCCGCCAAATCGATTGTTCTTAAGTCCGAAAACGGCCCGCTTCAGACCGTTATCGACTGCGAAGGAAGCTCCGGCAGTTGGCACCGCGCTTTCATGCTTGAAAACGATGACGGCAACCCTCTCATCGACGGTTTCACCATCCGGAACGGCTACGCCAACCACGGCGGGGCAATTTACTCATATCTGTCGGCGTCAGTATTTGTCAATTGTCTTTTCGTCAGAAATACGGCCACCGTCTCAGGCGGCGCCATCTGGTGCAAACGTTCGGCCGTCAAACTGGAAAACTGCACTGTCGTCCGCAACTCCTCGCCGACCGGCGGCGGGCTGTTCGTGAGCGCGTCCTGCTTGGTTGAGCTTGACAACTGCATTATCGCGGGCTCGCCCGAAGGGGCGGCGGTTTCGGTCATCTCGGGCGGCTATCCGCCGACTCTTACCTGCTGCCTGATACACGGCAATGATGGCGGCGACTGGACAGGTGATATCACCGACCAGGCCGGTATCAACGGAAATATGGCCGCCGACCCGCTTTTTTGCGAGGCCGCCTTTGATTTTCGCCTCCAGCCCGGCTCCCCCGGCGCGCCGGAAAATAATGATTGCGGCGTGCCGATTGGCGCCCTCGGGGTGGGGTGTGAATGATGTCCCCGGTCTGAAGTGTAACCCATCTCCCCGATTTATGCCCCCACCTTCAGGCGAACGCCGACACTGAAAGAAGATGTCGGCCCGGCTGTCAAAATATGTCAAAAATGTGATTCCATCTGGGAGAAACAATTGTTATAGAATTTTCAGAAAATGTGGCTTGACTTTTGCCAAATGCCGTATATTACAGTTTGGCCCATTTTCTGGCGTTTTGAGGAAAAATGACGGAATCGCAGGAAATTTTCGTAAAAGGCGCCCGCGAGCACAATCTGAAGAATATTGATGTCCGCATCCCGCGCAACAGACTGGTCGTAATAACCGGCCTTTCCGGCTCGGGCAAGTCTTCGCTGGCCTTTGATACCATCTACGCTGAGGGGCAAAGAAGATATGTCGAGTCGCTCTCGGCCTACGCCCGGCAGTTTCTGGGCCTGATGGAAAAGCCGGACGTCGATTTCATCGAAGGCCTCTCCCCGGCCATCTCAATCGAGCAGAAAGGCGCCGCCAAAAATCCCCGCTCCACGGTGGGGACCGTCACCGAGATTCACGACTATCTCAGGCTGCTTTTTGCAAGGATTGGAGCGCAGCATTGTACTCAATGCGGGCGGCCGATTACCCGTCAGACGGTCGAGCAAATCGTTGATTCGGCGCTGGCCTTCGAGGAGGGCACCCGCCTGATGGTGCTGGCGCCGCTTGTTCGGGGAAGAAAGGGCGAGCACAAGGAACTCATTGACCAGGCCAAGCGGGAGGGATTTGTTCGACTTCGCATTGACGGTGAGGTTGTCGAAACCGACAGCGATATATCCCTCAAAAAAAACGTCAAGCACACCATCGAGGTTGTTGTCGACCGGCTGGTGGTCAAAAAACGCGCGTCAAGACGGCTGGCCGACTCGGTCGAAACGGCGCTGAAAACTTCGGGAGGCACTGTTCTCATTAACATAAAAGGCAAAGATCTTCTTTTCTCCGAGCAGTCGGCCTGCCTGCACTGCGGCATCAGCTACGAGGAACTCTCGCCGCGGATGTTCTCGTTCAATTCGCCCTATGGCGCCTGTCAGACCTGCTCCGGTCTCGGCCAGAAAATGGAAATCGACCCGAAACTGGTCATACCTGACCCATCGCTGGCGATAAACCATGGCGCCATCCGGCCCTGGGGAGCCGATATGGCCAACTGGTACCGCTATATGCTGCGCGGCGTCGCCCATCATTACAACTTCAAGCTCTCGACTCCCTTCAATAAGCTCCCGGAAAAAGTCCAGCGCGTGATAATGCGCGGCTCCAAAAAGGAACAGATCAAATTCGAGTACGAGCACTCCAACGGCCGCGGTTCCGGTGAGTACGTCAGCGACTTCGAGGGGGTTATCCCGCACATGGAGCGTCGCTACCGCCAGACACAATCATCCGGCGTCCGGCAGTGGATAGAGCAGTACATGTCGATTTCACCCTGTCCCGCCTGCAACGGATCGAGGCTGAAGCCGGAAGCGCTCGCGGTGGTCATCAATCGAGAGACCATCGACACCGTCAGCGATATGTCGATTAAAGACGCCCGCCGGTTTTTTGACAATATCAAGCTTTCAAAACGCCAGGAACTCATCGCCCGGCAGGTATTCAAGGAAATCCGGGAGCGGCTCGGTTTTCTTGATGATGTCGGTCTGAACTATCTGACCCTCAGCCGCGCTGCGTCGACTCTCTCCGGCGGCGAGTCACAGCGCATCAGACTTGCGACACAAATCGGCTCCCGACTGGTCGGAGTCATGTATATTCTCGACGAACCCTCGATCGGTCTGCACCAGCGCGACAACCGCAAGCTTCTCGACACTCTCACCGGCCTGAGAGACCTCGGCAATACCGTTATCGTCGTTGAGCATGATCGCGAGACAATCGAATCGGCCGACCATATCATCGACCTCGGTCCCGGCGCGGGTAATCACGGCGGAAAAGTCGTGGCGCAGGGAACCTGTGATGATGTCATAAAGGCCCGCAACTCTATCACCGGAGCATATCTCAGTCGCAGGAAAAAAATACCGGTGCCGACGTCGAGACTCTCCCCGAACGAGAAATTCATCACGCTCAAGGGCGCCACGGGAAACAATTTGAAGAATGTTACGGTCAGTATCCCGCTTGGTGTTTTCACGGTGGTCACCGGCGTGTCGGGATCGGGTAAATCAACTTTGATAAATGAAACCCTGTACCGCATTCTTGCACGAAAATTCCACAACTCGCGCAAGATACCTCTTGGTTATGAGTCGATTGAGGGACTGGAGCAGATCGACAAGGTCGTAGATATCGACCAGTCCCCGATCGGGCGTACACCTCGCTCCAATCCAGCCACATACACCGGCGTTTTTACGTACATCCGGGAACTTTTTTCCCAGTTGCAGGAATCCAAGATGCGCGGTTACCGCCCCGGGCGGTTCTCATTCAACGTTAAGGGCGGGCGCTGCGAGGCCTGCCAGGGTGACGGCATCATCAAAATCGAAATGCATTTCTTGCCGGATGTTTATGTTCCCTGTGAAGTGTGCAAGGGCAAGCGCTTCAATCGCGAGACCCTCGAGGTCACCTATAAAGGCAAGAACATCGCCGACGTCCTTGACATGACTGTCGATGAGGCGCTGGTCTTCTTCGAGAACATCCCGCGCATCAAACGCAAGCTGATGACCATCAAGAGCGTCGGCCTGGGTTATATATGCCTCGGCCAGCAGGCCACGACTCTCTCCGGCGGCGAGGCGCAGCGCGTCAAGCTCTCCGCTGAACTGTCCAAGACGGCCACCGGATCGACACTGTATATTCTTGATGAACCGACCACCGGGCTGCACTTCGAGGACATCCGGATGTTGCTTTCCGTCCTCAACGAATTGGTTTCACGAGGCAATACCGTTCTGGTGATCGAGCACAACCTGGACGTCATCAAAACGGCCGACTATATCATTGACATCGGCCCGGACGGCGGAGATGACGGCGGCGAGATAATAGCCACCGGTACTCCCGAGATGGTGGCCCATGAGAAGCAATCATACACCGGAGAGTATATCGCCAGGGAACTGAGCAATGCCGGATAATTTCCCGGGGTCACTCTGAATTTTCAAAACCGTTGCATCTCTCGGCCGGTCGTACGAATCGACTCTCCCATGCGCGACGATTAGTACACGAATTTTCCGAAAAAATATTTTCAAATATTGAATTTTTTTGTTGCACCGGAGTTTTAACTTTTCTTTTTTAAGACGGATAAAGGTATTGGAGTAATGAATCACTGTATGATACATCACATAATCAGTAAAGCAATCGTTGCATGAAATGTGATTAACCTAAATCTATGATAGGTACAGAAGGCGAGCAAGCAGAAACCTAAAACCAACCCATAATCAGACACCCAACGAAAGGAGTGGGAAATGGCAGTGAGGAGAAAAAAGGCCAAACCGAAAGCCAAGACCAGGAGGAGGGCCAAACCAAAAGCCCGAGCCAAGGCCAAACCCAAAACCAGGGCTAGAAAGGCCGCCACTGGCAAGGCCTGGACCGCATTAGAGATCCAGAAGCTGCGCACCGGCTACAAGAAGAAACCGGCCTCGCAGATTGCCAAGGAGCTCCGGCGCAGTCTGGCATCGGTCCGCGGTAAGATCAGCGCTCTCAAGCTGACCAAGGGCCCGGCCAGGAGGAAGGCCAAACCGAAAACCAAGGCCAAGGCAAAAGCCAGGCCGAAAAAGAAGGCCAAACCGAAGGCCAAGGCCAGAAGAAGACGCCGGCGATGAGAACACCTTTGGGTGATCCCAAGGACGGGAGCTAAGCTTAAAAGGATTTTCAACGTATCCATCCCGGAGAAAACCCGCCCGCTAACGCGGACGGGTTTTATTTTGTGAGATATTACCGACGCGAACACTCGCCGAGTCACCTGAGATTATAGAAGACGTCCTTCCCGAGGTACTCAGCCGCCGGGCCGATGGCCTCTTCAATCCTGAGCAGCTGGTTGTACTTGCATATCCGGTCGGTGCGGCAAACCGAACCGGTCTT
>CP070766.1:544846-550201 GCA_020345705.1 Candidatus Zixiibacteriota bacterium
ATAACCGACCCGGTCCGTGCCAAGTCTGAAATTTCGAACTACATCCTCGCTTCCACCAAGCTGGCCCAGACCAACCTGCGTAACGTCATCGGCGAAATGGAACTGGATCAGTCGCTCTCCTCACGTGATGTCATTAACACTCAGCTCAGGGACGTTCTCGACACCGCCACCGATAAGTGGGGCGTTAAAGTCAACCGCGTTGAGATTCAGAGGATTGATCCGCCGGTTGATATCACCGAGGCGATGAGCCGGCAGATGAAGGCGGAGCGTGACAAGCGAGCCGCGATTCTTTCGGCTGAAGGGGACAAGCAAGCGGCAATAACGCGGGCTGAGGGAACCAAACAGTCGGCCATTCTTGAGGCGGAGGGCCAAGCGGAAGCGGTCAAGAAGAAAGCCGACGCCGAGAAGTACCGGCAGATTGCCGTCGCCGAGGGTGAAGCGAAAGCCATCTTGAACGTTTTCTCGGCAATTCACGAAGGCAAACCGGACGAGGAACTGATTACCCTGAAATATCTCGAGATGCTGCCCAGGCTGGCCGACGGCTCGGCCAACAAGGTCTTCCTTCCATACGAGGCCACCGGCATTATTTCGGCTCTTTCGGCCATGGTTGAAGGCATCAAGACGGACAAGCCGAAGGCGGCTTCGGCCACATAATCCATATCATCTGAAGACGAAGAGCGGGGTCTATGTCAGGCTCCGCTTTTTTTTGCCTTATGAGTTGTTTACAAGCGTAATTATTTTGCATACATTTCAGCGAGAAGTTCACGCTCAGTTTCGACGGAAGGTAACATGGAAGTCAGACAACCAGCTGTGGCCGGGGCCTTCTATCCCGGAGATCCGGTGCAATTGACAAAATTGATTGCCCAATTCTACAGCGAAGCGAAAAAGAAATCCTTGCGTGGTCGCCCCATTGTCGTGATTGCTCCCCATGCAGGATACGTCTATTCGGGACAGACGGCGTCGATGGCATACAAACAGCTGGAAGGTCAAGAATACGATTCGGTCGTGGTGATTTCGCCGTCGCATACGGTCTTTTTTCAGGGGGCGTCTGTCTATGACGGAGGTGCCTATATGACTCCTCTGGGCACGGTCGAGATTGATGAGAAACTATCACGGGAAATCGGGTCGATTCATCCCGGCGTTTACCTTTCCAATAAGGGTCATACGGGTGGGTCGGTGCGCGGTGAGCATGCCCTGGAGGTCCAGCTTCCGTATCTCCAGCAGGTGCTGGGCAAATTCAAGCTGGTGGCCGTTGTGATGGGCGACCAGGAAGAGCCGACCTGCCGGGCGCTCGGCGAGGTTCTGGCGTCAGTCCTGACCGGCAAGAACAGCCTCATCGTTGCCTCGACAGATCTGTCGCACTTCCATTCCGAAAAAGAGGCCCGCCGACTGGACGGCAACATTCAAAAAGCGGTGGAGGAATACGATCCTGACCGGCTCCTGAACGTCCTTTCTTCGGGCAGAGGCGAGGCCTGTGGCGGTGGGCCGGTCGTGGCGGCTCTGATAGCCTCAAAGAGACTTGGCGGAGAGGAATTGGTTGTCACGGGCTATTCCACGTCCGGTCAGACTACGGGCGATTTTTCCGAGGTTGTGGGGTACCTGTCGGCTGTGGTCGTTTCGAGCAGGGTCGCTCCCAAACGAGATGAAGCAGTCGGCAAACCCGCCACGGAGAAAAAACCGGAGCTGTCTGCTGAGGACAGGGCCTATCTTCTTGATCTGGCCAGGGCTTCGATTCTGGCGCGTATGGAAAATCGGAAGGTGAGCCGTGACGAACCGCCATCCCGAATCCTGAAGGAGAATCGGGGCGCTTTTGTCACATTGAAAAGGCGGGGGATGCTTCGCGGCTGTATCGGTATGATAAGGGCGGCGCAGCCGCTCTACGAAACGATCATCGACATGGCCCAGGCGGCTGCTTTCGAGGACTCGCGATTCATGCCTCTCGCAGAAGATGAGCTCGACGATATCGAAATCGAGATTTCGGCGCTCTCGCCGCTGGTCAGAGTGGAAGATGTAAATGAGGTCGAGGTCGGGCGCGACGGTCTGATGATTGTCCTGGAATCGCACTCGGGACTTCTATTGCCGCAGGTTGCGGTTGAGAATAATTGGGGCCGCACAACGTTTCTCGAGCAAACCTGTCTGAAAGCGGGCCTTCCGAAAAGCAGCTACAAGGACAGGGCGGCGAAGATTTATCGCTTCACGGCCGAGATTTTTTGATAGCCTCTTTCCCCCGAAATCAGGACAAGACATGGTCTAACTGCATGTCTTGCATCCGATTCATCCGTTCCCTCAATTATGTTGTATTGAGCGTGTCTATGAATTAAATTCCGTCAATGAATGATGTTGACAGAGGAAGCGTTCTTGTCACAGGCGCCAACGGCTTTGTCGGCAGTCGGTTGTGCCGCAGGCTCATATCCGACGGCTACCGCGTCACGGCCGGTGTCCGTGAGGGCTGTGATGGGACGCTGATCGAAGATCTTGACCTGGAATATCGTTTTGGCGACGTGACTCACCCCGAAACCCTCCCCGAGATGGTGCGGGGAATCGATTATATCGTTCATAACGCCGGCGTTGTGAAGGTCAAGAGGCCCGAAACCTTCTTCGATGTCAACCAAATCGGGACGCGCAATATCCTCGATGCGGCGAAGGCAAGTCCGCATTTGAAAAAGTTTGTGTACATTTCCTCGACGGCCGCGGCGGGCCCCTCAAAGCCACGCGAACCGCTCACGGAAGCGGCGCCGCCGTATCCGGTAACGGCCTACGGCCGGTCCAAACTTGCCGGTGAAAATGAGGTCCTTAACTTCGCCGACAGTATCAACTCGGTAATCATCCGGCCTACCGGGATTTACGGACCCGGAGACAGGGAGATGTTTACTTTCTTTAAGAGCCTAAATGACCGCATCAAGCCGTATCTCGGAAATCCGGGAAGAAGAATCCAGCTTGTGCACGTTGATGATCTGGCCCTCGGCGTTGGCAGGGCGCTGCAGGCCGAAACCAAACCCGGCTCCGTTTATTTTGTGGCAGAAGCCGAAGGCTATAGCTACTACATGCTGGTGAAGCACCTGCGGCAGGCCGTCGGCCGAATGGCTCTTCCGATTTATATTCCCGGTTTTCTGGTCAGGTTGATGGCGCATCTGTCGGAGACTTTAATGAAAGCGTGGGGGAAGACACCGATGTTCACTGCCGAGAAGGCGAATGAGATTCTTGATAACTGGGAGGTGTCGGTCGAAAAGGCCAGGCGCGAGCTGGGTTTTGAAGCTGAAATTCCATTTCCCGAAGGCGCTCGAGCGACGGTTTACTGGTATCGTGAGGAGGGTTGGCTTTGATTATCAGATTTGAATTAATGGCATATTGCCTGATTGCGGGGGGAGTCTACCTGGTCGTGGTGAATATTCTGTGGAGCATGCTCGAGAGAATCATCCCGACCTTCGGTAATTTCCCCAAAGACCTGATCGAGTCCAAAAATTTCACCTGGGCGGTGTCGAACTTCATCATCGAATTCATCTTCTTCGTACTAATGCCTTCGTTTTTATACAGTCGCTTTTATGCCATAATGCCGTTTTCCGGTCTGCGCGGAGGAGCGGCGATCGGGCTGCTCCTTTTTCTGTTCGGGATGATTCCGTTTGCGATATTACTTCTGTTTCGAATCAAGATACCGGTCGTGTATGTTCTTTATCAGCTTCTGGGTCTGGCCATAAAAGTTACGGGCGCCCTGGCGATAATCGGCTACCTTTACTCGCTTTAAGTCAGCTCAAAGGAAACCGGAAATGAACAGTGAAGTTGAAAAGAAATTCAAATGGGCGCGCGGGCTGTTCCCCGTGACTCAAAAGAAGCGCGGAATTACATATCTCAACAGCGGCTCAACCGGGCCACTCTGCAGGCCGGCGAAAGAAGCCCTCGAGAAATTTTATGATTCGGCGCAGTTCTGCGACCGGAATGCCGATTTTCCGGCTTTTGCCGACCTGGATAGAATCAGGCGGCTCGGCGCAAAGATAATAGGCGCCCGAAAGGACGAGGTTGGTTTTGGCTTTCATACCGGCTTCGGCCTGAACCTGGCGGCGTTCGGACTGCCGCTAAAACGCGGCGAAGAAGTGCTTCTTTCCGATATAGAGTTTCCCTCCAACGTATACCCCTGGCTGGCGCTTAAGCAAAAAGGCGTCAAAGCCAAGTTTATCAGAAGCTCGAACGGGTATTTCGATATAGAAAATTTCAAAAAGGCAATCGGCAAAAAAAGCAGGGTTCTGTCATTGTCATTCGTCCAGTTTTTCAACGGATTCAAAAATGATATGAAGCGAATCGGCGAAATCTGCAAGGATGCCGGTCTGTATTTTGTCGTTGACGGCATACAGGGATGCGGCGTGGAACCAATCGATGTTCATAAATGCCGTGTTGACATCTTCTCATCTGGTGGCCAGAAGTGGCTTCTCTCGCCGCAGGGGACGGGCATTTTCTACGTACGAAAGGACTTACAGGACAGGCTGATTACTCCGTTCACCAGCTGGCTGTCGGTTGATTGGAAGCTGAATTTCACCGACCTTTTTCATTATGACCTGCCCCTTTTCGGCGCGGCACGCCGGTTTGAGATGGGGACGTATCCTTATGCGCACGTTCACGCTATGGCGACGGCGCTGGAACTGATAACGTCCCTGGGCGTCAGGAATATCCAGAAACATATCCACGGCCTTCTGAATTTGCTCATAGACTATATTCGCGCAAGCGGATATTATGAAATCGTATCGAATATTGAGACAAAACACCGCTCGTCGATTCTAGCGTTCACCTGCCCTGAGGCGGCGAAGATTCATAAGATCCTGGTCAAATCGAAGATAATCTGCGCCCTCAGAGAAGGCGCCATAAGGATTTCGGTGCATTTGTTCAATGATAAGTCCGATATCAAACGATTAATATCGGTCCTGGATAAATTTCCGGAGTAGCCCCGGGCGGAAATCAAAAAGATTTTTATTTGATTTGCCTCGGATTGGATATTTTATTTTCTGTATAATCGGGGTAGCAATCTGAGGGAAAGGAGTAACCAGTGAAAACGAAGATTCTAACGGTCGCCGCGGTGATAATCCTGGCCGTCGCCTTTTCGGGCTGGGCGCAGGTGGAAGATACCGCCAAGGTCGTGGAGAAGAAAGCGCCTGCCGAGCAGCCTGAACCGGCAGCCGAGCCGGAAGAGAAGCCGGAGGCCGAGGCCGTCAAAGAGCCGGCAGTGATGCCGGCCATGACCGTTGAGACCGAACTCTGCAGCGGCATCGAGGAGCGGATGCCGACCGGGATGGCCGACACGTTCACGCCGGACGTGGAAAAGGTCTATCTCTGGTGCAAGGTGATCGGCTGCAAGGACACGACGGTCAT
>CP070766.1:550301-554056 GCA_020345705.1 Candidatus Zixiibacteriota bacterium
AGGTTCAATTCACATGAACAGATTGACAGATGCTCTTCAGAGGTACTTGTAACTGTGCGCAGAAGAGATGGCTTGCTGACACGGGAGAAGGTTTGCAGTCTGCACCTGATGCTGTTGACATTGACTCTTTTGCAGGTTACAATTTTCAGGAGAATTCTTTTATATATAGGATAGTATACTAAAGTTCTGCTGGACCGATGGAAAACGAGGATGCGACATTCAGGATACCCTATGCTGAGCTAAATGCTGTCTTGCGGGAATTGGTGAGCAGTGTTCAGCAAGCCTTGGGCGACAACTTCATCGGCGCCTACCTGCAAGGTTCTTTCGCAGTCGGGGATTTCGATGATCACAGCGATGTCGACTTCGTCATTGTGATCGACCGGGAACTTTCAGACTCCCAACTTCGGAAATTGCAGTCCATGCATGAACGCATCTTCAATCTCGATATGGAATGGGCCAAATACCTGGAAGGTTCGTACTTTCCGATGACGGTCTTGCGCGACTACGCCCAGAGTGGCAGTGAGTTGTGGTATTTGGATAATGGAAGCAGCGTCCTCGTGAAATCAAATCACTGTAACAAAATCGTCGTCAGGTGGATTCTGCGCGAGAAGGGCGTTGTATTGTCAGGTCCTGAGCCATCTACCCTGATCAAGCCGATACCGGTTGAGGTCCTCCGCCGGGCGATTCTGGCGTCTATCAATGAATCGGGTCAGGAGATTCTCACGAATCCGGAGCAGTTCAACAATCGGTTCTATCAGACTTTTATCGTTCTGCAATACTGTCGGAAGTTACACGATCTGCACACTAGTGAGGTTGGATCCAAGCGCTCCGGGGCGGAGTGGGCTAAGCGCAATATGGATCAGTCGTGGGCAGGTCTTATCGATCGAGCGTGGGACGGAAGGCCGAATCCGGCTGTTTCCGTTCGGCAACCGGCAGACGAAGCCGACTTCAATTGCACTTTGGAGTTCGTTAGGGAAGTGATAAGAGCAGCGAATGAGTTTGGCGCCTCGGGTTTTAAGCCTGATCAATGATGACTGGCGGCCCGGAAAAGCAATATCCCGTCAAGTGTTAATTCCCCATCTAATTTTGCATCTTGTGTAAGAAACCGCCTTCTGACGGAGCGATTATCCTGAAGAGGCGACTATGGAATAAAAAGTCTTATTGAGCTATGTATAAGCGATTTAATATGTTAAGAGCCGTGATT
Source organism: Candidatus Zixiibacteriota bacterium (assembly GCA_020345705.1). Classification (GTDB taxonomy): domain Bacteria; phylum Zixibacteria; class MSB-5A5; order GN15; family PGXB01. The sequence continues at coordinate 551,506 of CP070766.1, forward strand.
CGCCGCAGCTCACGGACGGTAATATCACAGGAAGGAGACAAAATGCTGAAAAAGAGCCTGCTTTTCGCCTGTGCGGCCGTTATTTTGAGTGCCGCCGGTTATCCAACTGCGGCAGTCTCAAACTCTCTGACCTTCGATACCAACCCGCTCTTAGGCTGCACATTTCTCGGCGGCAGCGACGATGATAATGCCCAGAGGGGTTCCATAACCGTCGATGCCGAAGGGAATGTCTACATCGTAAGCCGAACGATGTCGGCGGATTTCCCCTTCATTTCGGGCGCTTACGACTCAACATACGACGGGGGCGGGGATATTTGCATTTCGAAATTCAGTCCCGACCTCTCCACTCTCATTGCCTCGACATTTTTCGGGAGCGTCGGTGAAGAAAACACCATGCGCAACACCTCGATCGTCCTTGACGCATTGGGAAATGTCTTCGTCGCCGGCCAGGCTTTATTCGCAACTTACTTCCCGACCACGGACAATGCCTATGATACATCGTACAACGGCAGTTCCGATGTCTTTGTCTCAAAGTTCTCGGGCGACCTCTCGACACTTCTCGCCTCCACTTTACTCGGAACAGCAGGATACGAGGAAGCCAACTCAATCGCCATCGATCAAAACGGCGATGTTTTTATAGCCGGTTATACAAGGCACACGCAGTTCCCCACAACCCCGGGGGCCTATGACAGCACCTACGCCGGTACCGGCAGCATGCAATGGGGCGGGGACCTGTTCGTCGCCAAGTTCGACCCGGACCTGACCACCCTTCTGGCGTCAACCCTGGTCGGAGGCAGCGACTGGGATGAAGGAAGTTACATGGCGATTGACAGTTATGGAAAGGTGATTATCACCGGTACAACCAATTCGTCCGATTTTCCCGTCACGCCCACTGCCTATGACACTATCTTCCACGGCGGCAGCTACGGCGGTGACGTGTACGTCTCAAAACTGAGCAATGACCTCACGACGCTGGAAGCTTCGACCTTTCTCGGCGGCAACGCCAATGACTGGGCGTACGGAATCACCCTTGACGCAGGCGGTAACGTATATATAACCGGCCACATCCCATCGCCTGATTTCCCCACGTCTCCGGACGCGTTCGACAGAGTCTATGACGGCATCGGCGGTGCCGACGTCGGCGACGACTCCTATGTCTCGAAGCTGAGCAATGACCTCACGATACTTCTGGCGTCAACCTTCCTGGGTGGCAGCTGCTGGGAAAACGGCAACGCTCTGGCCGTCGATGACGAGGGCAACGTCTATGTCGGCGGCAACACAACCTCGAACAACTTCAGCACAATTCCTGGCAGTTATGACACTCTCTTCAACGGCGGCGTCATTGGCCGCAACGGCGATGCCTTCGTGTCGAAATTCGACGCCAACCTTACGACGCTTATCGCCTCGACGTTTCTCGGCGGTTCCGGCCAGGAATCAGTACATGCAATTGCGCTTGACGGTGACGGCAACGTTTATGCCGAGGGATTCTCCAATTCTTTGAATTTTCCGACTCAACCTGACTCATATGACCCGGACTATAATGGCGGCAGTGGCGATGCATACAGCGGCGATGTCTTTATCGCCCTGTTTCCGATCGAATATTTCACCGACTCCGACAACGACAGTATCGTTGACCCGGGCGATAACTGCCCCCTGACGCCCAATACTGACCAGAGTGACATTGACCAAGATACCGTCGGTGATCTTTGCGACAACTGCCCCGACGTCCCCAATCCCGGCCAGGAAGATTCCGACCAGGACAACGTTGGCGATGCCTGCGAGGGTGTCTGCGGCGATGCCAATGATGATGAGGCTATTAATATTCTCGACGTGACATATATCGTCAACTACCTTTATAAAGAAGGTCCGGAACCGGACCCGATTGAGGTCGCCGATGCCAACGGTGATGGTAACATCAACATCCTGGATGTTACCCATCTGGTCAATTACTTGTACAAAAACGGACCCGATCCCATCTGCTGACCGGACTACCATGCAGGTCGCCTGTTTTTCATAAAGCCGGGTCATGCTTCCGCCGACGGCGAGAGCGTGACCCGGTCCCCCCATAAGCATCCATCCAATGCCGGCGCTAACATGGCTCCGCCCTGGCGGACCGGGCGACACAATCTCACCCGGTGAATCGGCCTCATTTTTGACTTGATAATCCAAAAAGCCTCTTTTAATATATCGTTGCAACCATTTCAAGTGTTCTGAAATGACACAACCAAAAGGAGGTCAAAATGTCGCGGAAATTCCATGCCTTGATGGGATTTTTAATCCTGACTCTGCTCATCATCGTCACGCCCGCCCTGGCGCAGAACAAACCGGTCCAGCTGGCCTTGTTTACACCGGTGCAGATTTTCCCGGAAACCGATCCCATCGCAGGCGTAAGGATTAACCTGATTTACGGGCGAAGCGTTTCCGTCACCGGCCTGGACCTGGGACTGGTTAACCATACCACGACCGGTAAATCCATGGGGGTACAGTTCGGAACGGTCGGTTTCATCGAATCCGATTTTGTGGGCTGGCAGGACAACGCGGTCAACATCAC
>CP070766.1:554156-557808 GCA_020345705.1 Candidatus Zixiibacteriota bacterium
TCGAGTCTGTCGGCCGCCAGGTATATGGCCTCGGCTGCGCTTCTGTAGACATCCGAGACCATGCCGATATAAGCGCCGGGACAGATGCCCGTAACACCGTAACCGTTATCACCGGCTATCATAACGCCCAGAACGCCCGTGCCGTGATCGCCGGCGGGATCGTTGCCGAATCCGATTGAGCCTCCGGCCGCCCTTTCGAGGTCCTCGTGCGATTCGTTCCACGAAAATTCCACGTCAATGATTTTGACTCCTGTTCCATCACCGCCCGGCAGGGAATTGGCGTAAACCGCATCAATACCGCCCGGCGCGGTAAGCAGATAGGCCTGCGAGGCTTCAAAATCAGGTGTGGGAGGATCGATATCCTCGGCCGGCCCCGGTTTCGGTTCGGCATAGGCTATTTCAATGATGTCGAGCGCGTTCAACCGGCCGATGACGGCTTCCGCCTCTGCCGCATTAGTAATGTCAATCTGGTAATACAGATTCAGGTCGGCCAGCTCATGTTTCGATCTCGCTTCGTAAATCGATCTCGTTTTTTCAAGATGCTTTTCCGGCAGGCTGAAAAGCCTGGATAGCCGTCCGTTCATATATGGGCGGAGCAATGCGTTCGCCTCGCCAGGGGAACGTCCTTTGAGCGATATCAGCCTATCGCCTCGCAGGCGTACGGCGCTTTCCTCCTGGAACTTGACGACAACTCGAACAATGTCCGCTTCCGAGGAAATTCTACATTCACTCGGTTTTGAGGCTGGAACCCTCTTTTTCAGCATGGCTCGCTCAGATGCCTGAAACTCGCCCAGTTTTGCCGATGCCGTTTGCATAGCAAACAGGAGCGTCAACAGGAATAATATCGAAGCGATATGTAACAGCTTCTTCATGATATCTCCGTCGTCTGAAAAGGTGAGGGCAGACGACCGGCCGTTAAAGCACTACAAGCGAGTAAACAGCTGCACCTGAATTAAATATACGTTCGTTCCCAATCTTGTCAACAACCGTTTTCTCTACCATTATCGGAATAATCGGCTGGAAGTGGAGAAGATGTCTAAACCTTCTCAAGACGGAATTTACCGTAATTCTTCTCGATGCGAAGCGGATATCTTCCGGAGAAGCAACTGACGCAGAAATTTCCGTTGGGCAGAGATGGCATGGAGAGCATCCCGTCAACAGACAGGTAGCCGAGCGAATCGACCTCAAGATAGTCCCGAATCTCCTGCACTGACATTGACGACGCGATGAGCTCTTCTCTGGTGGGCATATCGATGCCGAAAAAGCATGGCGATATGATCGGAGGAGAGGAAATCCGGAGATGAATCTCACGCGCGCCCGCCGATCTGATGAGCTTGACAAGCTTTTTTGAGGTTGTTCCCCGGACTATGGAATCGTCAACGACGACGACGCGGTTTCCCTTGAGGACCCCCCTGACCGGATTGAACTTCACCTTCACATCAAGGTCCCGGATCTTCTGTTCGGGGTCAATGAAGGTTCGTCCGACATAATGATTTCTGATAAGCCCGATTTCGAATTTTATGCCCGACTCCTCGGAGTACCCCAGAGTCGCGGTGTTGGCCGAGTCGGGCACACCGATGACAATATCAGCTGCCGTGGAATGCTCCCGGGCCAGCTGCCGGCCGAGCCGCCGTCTGATTTTATCAACATTCTCTCCGAAGACGACCGAATCCGGACGTGCGAAATAAATGTATTCGAAAATGCAAAAGGCATGCTTGCGCTTCTCCAGAGGGAAGACCGACTTCAAGCCTTTTTCAGTAATCTCCAAAGCTTCTCCCGGCCTGATGTCCCTGACGTACTTGGCTCCGATGATATCAAAAGCACAGGTTTCAGAGGCTACAATATAGCTGTCGTTGTACTTCCCGAGTGCGAGAGGCCTGAAACCCAGCGGGTCTCTCGCCGCGACCAGCGAGTGCTCGGTAAGAAAAAGCAGGGAGTACGCCCCTTCGACCTGAGTCAGGGCGTCGCAGATCCGATTAAACCAGGTTCGTTTCTTTGACAGCGCCGCCAGATGCAAAAACAGTTCCGTATCGGATGTTGTCTGGAATATGGAACCGGCGTTCTCCAGCTTCTGCCGAAGCTGAAATGAGTTAGTCAGATTGCCGTTATGAGCCACAGCCAGTTTTCGACTTCGATTCGTGATGAGGAGAGGCTGGATGTTCGTCAGGGAAGAGGCTCCGGTGGTGGAATAGCGTGTATGACCGACGGCGATATTCCCTTTCAGTTCATTAATCCTGTTTCTCGGAGCAAAGACTTCATTGACCTCTCCCATACCCTTGTATATATGGACGGCACCGTTACCCGAAGTGACGATTCCGGCCGATTCCTGTCCGCGATGCTGGAGGGAGTAGAGACCGAAGTAGGTCAGCTCTGCGGCGCGAGACGTTCCTAGGACCCCGAAGACGCCACAGTTGTCATGCATGATGTGCGATTCAACCATCAATTCCTCGCATCGAAAAACATCTAATTTAACCGGGCGCCAGCTTGTTGTCAAGCATTGAATAATGATCTTAATGTCAAAAATATGAAACGAGTTGCAGTCTTTGTTCGGCGTCCGTCGGGTCGGTTTTGGCGACGGTTCCGACCAGCCTGTAGCCTCTTGACTTACAGGATGTTCCGGATACCTTGTGGGAAGAGTCACGGTTTCGCATGAACATCAGGGGCCGGAGTGGAAGGCACACAATTTGCGTCAATGACAGCTGAGGTGTCCCATTAGATGAGTGAACAGAGCTATCAGACCCATTTTGAGATAATGAAGGATATTGTCCTTGCCTGTGCCTCAGGCGTCAAGCTGTCGGAAACGGTGAGGACGGCTCTGAAGGATGCCGCCGGTCTCTTTGGGCTTTCCGCCGCAAGGCTGATATTATGGGATAAAGAATACGAACCGGTACTCACGGAAACCTATGCCGACGACGGTAAAGATGAGGAGCAGATAGACGCCACCGAGAAGGAGCTCTTCCTGGAGTTGAGAAAGAAAAGCGATCTGGTTTCCGCATATGTCTCGCTCGGCGGAAAGAAGCCGACTTCAAGTTTCACTCTTCCCATAAGAAGAGGCGAGGAAATTCTGGGAGCCGTGATCGGTATACAAAGGGGGACGAATTCGCTCGTGCGGGCGGACATCTTCCTGGAAGCGCTGGCGGCCGGGTTGTCGGTCGCGGTGGCTATCGCCCAGACGGAAGACATCGTAGACAAGGAAAGGCTCAACGTTGTCACAGCGACAGCCACAAGCATCACACACGAGGTTAACAATCAGCTGCAGGCGATTTTGGGCAACGTCCAGGTCCTCCTGAGAGAACGAACCGAACTCGATGAAAAACTTATGAAAAAGCTCAAGGTGATTGAAGAATCAGCCTGGGCAATAATGAAGACTATGCGAAAATTGATGAACGTATCGGAGGTTAAGTTCACCGAATATGTGAACGGGACCGATATGTTAATGCTCCCCGAGGACGAAGACTCCTCTTAGTTCCCTCTTATCCCTACCTCACCCCATGGGGTCGGCAGCATCGCTGTCGACCCCATTTTTGTCGGAACAGCCGCACCCATTTTTCCCCGAGGCCCGTCGTGTAGAAAAAGAAAGGGGAGCCGCCTTAAAGGCGGCTCCCCTGAATCGAATTATATCAGTCGAATTACACTCCGGTAGTACCGCAAA
>CP070766.1:557908-561423 GCA_020345705.1 Candidatus Zixiibacteriota bacterium
CGCTTTACCGGATCCGGCCACGGCGAGATCCGGATAACCGTCACCGTTGAGATCGGCCGCGCGAATAGCGTTAGGGGAATTACCGTCGCCGATGCCGAGCGTATCTGCGAAAGAAAATATCCCTCCCCCTTCATTGAAATGAACTGTCACGCTATCGGCGACACTGTTGGCCACGGCCACGTCGACATTGCCGTCATTGTCAAGGTCGGCGGCGCAGACTCCCTTCGGACCGTCATGGGCCAGAAAAGTAAAGGCGGCATTAAAGATCGCGTCGTCACCGCTGTTGAGCAAAATGGAAAAAGTGCTGTCACCAAAGTTGGCCACAGCCAGATCAGGCAGTGCATCGGCGTTGAAATGTGACGCCACAATGCCCTTGGGATTGTCGCCGACGTCAAAGAAAAGGCTCGTGTCTGCGAATGACCCGTCACCGTTGTTAAGCAAAACCAGAACGCTGTCACGCCCGCTGATTGTAATCGCCAGGTCGGCGAATCCGTCACCGTCAAAATCCGCCGTCGCGGCCGATGCCGGAGAGCCTGAAACGGTGTCGGCGGCATGCCTGGAGAAGATTCCTTCGCCGTCATTCATAAACACCGAAACCGAATCAATCGTGGCCCCCCTGTTAAGAACAATCATGTCCTGAAAACCGTCGTCGTTCATGTCGTCCGCGATGACAAAAAACGGGTTGGACCTGACCGGGTAGCTGACGGCGGCGTCAAAATAGGGCTCAAATGCAAGAACGCCTGCTGGCAGTACAACTACCGCCAATAATGCTATGAAAATATTCATTCGATTCATCTTTACTCCCAGAGGTTAAATAATCTGGTTTAAAACTAATGTCAAAATAGCAATCCGGGCGTGATTTTCAAGCGCAAAAAGCAATCCCGCTGATCCGGGGCCGGAAGCAAAGCCGGACTTCATCTATCAGAACCTCATAAACCGCCAAATCTTTCTCGGTATTTCATCTGTCTTTTTTGAGCCTGAACTGTTAAAAGATGGAATATAACAATCTCCGGAAAGAACCAATATGACTCAACCAAGATTTTTCGCCCGTCAGACCGCAACGGCCATCATATTGGCTGCCTTGGTGTTGCTTCTGATGGCGGCGTGCAAGATTCAGAATATTGAGGGTTTCTGCCTAGGTCAGCCGATGAGGTCCGAGGGAGGCATGCCGGGCGGTATACGAGCAATAGAAAAACAGGAAATCTGGCTTAAGGTCCAGCTTGTTTTGCTTCCTGAGGAACAAATGGCTATTCCTGACGGCTTAGCCCGCCCTTGTTGACCCAGCCGCGATCCTGATTATTTAAGAAGAAGCATCTTCCTCGACTTTATGAAGTCGCCTGCTTCTATCTGATAAAAATAAACTCCCGTCGCTGCTTCTGCTCCGTTCGAATCGGTTCCATCCCAGAAGGCCGTATGGGACCCGGCGGGTTTGTCCTCGTCGACAACGGTCTTTATTTTCTGACCCAGAAGATTGTATATCGATATTTTCACATGGCACGGCACGGGAACCGAGTAATCCATCGCCGTTAAGGGATTGAACGGATTGGGGCAATTCTGCTCCAGCGCGAATTCAGCCGGCATCATCAGTGGATTCAACTCCAGTCCATCGACGTATTCCTGTGAACCGACAATCAGTCGATATGCCTGGCCTTCTTGGGAAAGCACATGAGGAATAGTCAGGGACACGCCTGGAAGAATCTGATATGAATCGCCCGAGGATGGGTCCTCAAACACGGTTAGAATGCCGGAAGGCATTTGAGCCGGCTCGGAAAGCGCGATAGAAGCCGTCTCCCCGGTATTACCGCGAACAAGAATATCAAAAATCCAGCCATCACTTTCCACAGGTCTGTAATCTCCTGCTAATAGTCTCTCTTTTCCTTTCTCTGTATTACCGAGAAAAGCCAGTGAGATATATTCCCCGGGCGGTAGAGGCGGCTCGCAGAAATCATATTCATCGGCCCCGTCCAAAGCGCCGGCTCTTACGCCGGCGACGTTCGTCCTGTCCGCGAGACCGGCCGAGTTAAGGCTCAGGATGAGTTCCCAGCCGTCTTCAGAAGCATTGTCGCTGACCTCGCGGCCGACCGATCCGAACCCCGCCCGCTGATAGGGAATCAGCAGCAGTCTCGGCGAATCAGTCGGATTGTTGATCCAGTAGCCGCAAAACGGCTCCAATATGCTGACTGTGTCATATGTCGTCTGCGCCCCGGTGCCGGAGATGTATTCCCAGGGCCAGGGATCGATCGGCAGATCAACCCGCCTGTTAAACCAGCTGACTGGAAATGCAAACGGCGTCGAAATCTGGTTCCAGCCCGGGGAAAGGACAATCTCTCCGAAGCGCAAGTCGCCGACTGAAGTATCCGGCACTGCCGAAAGCCCGCTGGCATCGACAGAGAGCTCCTGGTCTCTGACCACCAGCCAGTATCCATACCCGCGGTGGATATCCCCGACCTCCCAGTATTCATCATAATCGCCGGTTGATCCGTTCCATCGCCCCAGTCTCCACACGCTCGCATCCGGCTCACCCAGATCATCTTCGAACACTCCCCGTGCCGTGGCCGGACTGACATCAAAGGGAAAACCGATCATCCGATAGGCTCCCCCCGGCAGTATCGGCCCCGGCTGATCGGTCAACGATGTTTTCAATATAAATGGATATAGCTCAGGATCGCTTTCTGGAAGGGTTCCGGTGATACCATCTTTCGTGACTTCGAAATAGTACTCCAAACCCCGCAGGGCGACGTCCTCTTCGGGAATTACACCGCAGCAGGTAAATTCGGTCTGCAACATCGCCGCGGTTTGCCAGACCTCGTCACCACCCTGCCGATAAAAAAGCAGCGCCTCCTGCGGATAACCTTCCACCTCTACACGAAGCGAGCACGGCGCCCCCTGAGAGACGGTCGTGGGATTATTGCCGAATTGCATATCCGGCTGATTTTGATTGATAAGAATCGATATAGTATGAGCCACGTAGTTTGCCGTAACGATGTCGAGATCGCCGTCGCTGTCCAAGTCTGCCATGCAAATTCCATAGGGAGTATTACCGGTATACTGAGGATCAGCCGTTACAAAGGCACCATCACCTGAATTCAACAAAATGGACATATTATCCGAGCCCGAATTGGTCGCAACCAGATCGATGTCACCATCACCGTCCACGTCTCCACCTACCACGGATGTTGGTCGAGTACCCACATCATAATTTCCGGCGTTTGTAAAGGTGCCGGTACTATCATTTAACAGAACCGTGATGTTATTGGAAGACCAATTGGCGACAGCCAAATCGACGGCAGCGTCACCGTTGAGGTCCGCGGCCACTATTCCATGCGGGTGGTTACCGGTATTATAATCACTACGTTCAGGGAAGGCTCCGAAACCATTGTTCAGCAGGACAGAAATGTCATCAGTACTGTGATTAGCCGTTGCCAGATCGATATGGCCATCATTGTCAAAATCCGCGGCCGCAACATACCGGTTCCAACCGCCAACACTATAGTCCACTGCTGTGCCGAATGTCC
>CP070766.1:561523-564633 GCA_020345705.1 Candidatus Zixiibacteriota bacterium
ACAGCAGCGATAGTGCAAAAGCAATAACGAACAGGGCAATTGAAACCGCCGAGCCGTAGCCATAGTCTCCGGAAAGAAACTGCCGGTATCCGTACAAAGACAATGATGTCGTCGCCCCGCCGGGTCCACCTCCGGTAAGGACGTAAATGATGTCAAATACTCTCAGAGCATCAATGGTCCTGAAAAGAAGTGCCACGACTATCACCGGCTTCAAGAGCGGCAGCGTTACTCTGAAAAACCTCTGCATGAAATTTGCTCGATCCACCCGGGCCTGCCGGTGCAGCTCCCCCGGGATGGCCTGGAGCCCGGCCAGCAGAATGATGGCGACAAATGGTGTTGTTTTCCAGGTGTCGGCGATCACCAGCGAGACAAACGCTCCCGCGCTGCTCCCAAGCCAGTTTATCGGCTCGGCGCTCAGGCCCAGTTTCAGGCACAGGAAATTTGCCAGCCCGAAATTATAATTGTATATAAGCTCCCAGGTGCGTGCCGATATCGCCGCCGGAATGGCCCAGGGAATTAGAACGGTCGCCCGCAGAAACCCGCGACCCGGCAGATTCTCATTTAAAAGCAGCGCAAAGATCAAGCCAATCAAAAGCTCCAAAGGAACCGAAACAAGAACGAATAATAAAGTGAATCGGAACGATTGCCAGAACTCGGAATCAACAAGCAGCTGAAAGTAATTCTCGTGCAGTACAAATTCCCGGCCAAGAAATGATATGTCCCGGTAAAAGCTGGTTACAACCGTGCCGATCGTCGGCACGAAAATAAAGATCAACACAAAAAGAAGAAGCGGAAGCAGAAATAACAGCGAATCCGAATATTCTTTGCGTATCAGTCGCTTCATGGTTTCATCAGGGAGAGCTATACCGCTCAACGATCTTCTGAGCTTCTCTCTCCACCTCTGTCAATGCCTTCTTCGGTGTAAGCTTCCCGGCCAGCGCGGCGTTGATGTATTTCTGCAAGACCTCCGACAGCCGGGTGTAATATGGAAGATTCGGCCTGGACACGGCGTTTTCGAAGACGCCCCTCAACTGCGCCAGGTGCGGCATCCTCGCGAGCACTTCGGTATCCTGATAGACGTCTTTTCGACCGGGATTCCATCCCAGCCTCAGCGCCAGTTTCTTCTGCGTCTCGTACGACAGTATGTACTTCATTAATTGAGCAGCGTTATCTTTTTTGTCGGAGAAAACCGATATACCGACGTGCCAGCCGCCGAGTGTCGACACGCTCGTCCCTGATTCGAAGTGCGGAAGCGCCGCCGCTCCGATCCTCCCCCTGATTTCCGATTCCTCACTCTGGTGCAATGACCATGCATAAGGCCAGTTGCGCTCGAACAGCGCCTTGCCTCTTTGAAAGAAACTGCGGGCCTCTTCTTCTTTCATCTCCGTAAATGTATTCGGTGGCGAGACCATGCTTCCGTGTATGAGGCCGACCATGAATTCCAGAGCTTCCAGGTTCTCTTTGGAGTCCAGTATTATTCTGTCTTCGCTGAATCTGATACCGCCGTTATTGGAGGCGGCGTATTCGATGAAGTTGCAGATGAGACCCTCATACTGGGCGCCCTGCCACACAAAACCGTAGAAGTCAGGATTCGTCTTTCGCTGCTTTTCTTGAACGTGTCCTGCGATTTCCTCCAGCTCGCCCCACGTTTGTGGCGGCTGGCTGTACCCGTACCGGGAAAGTAAATCCTCTCTGAAGTAGAGGAGTCCGCCGTCAACATAGACTGGCAGAGCCATCAATTGACCCTCGAACCTGTCTGCGCCGTTGACAACCTTCTCAAAAAAGCTGCCGACGTCGATGTTGCCTTTCCGGACATGTCTATCAAGCGGCTCCAGCCAGTCGGAGGCGGCGAACTGACCCAGCCAGGCGACGTCCATCAGGAAAATATCCGGATCGCTCCTTCGCGCCTCCAGCGGAATGATTAGACTCTGGCGCCGCTGATCGGTATCGGTCGACTGATGCAGGAGGTCCACCTTAATGCCGGTTTTCCTCTCGAACTCTCCGGCCAGTTCCTCCCAGACGTCAAATTCGTTGGGCGCCCCGCCAATGGCGAATTTGAGCACGTCTGACTCCTTCCGGGAACATCTTATTAGCAGAAGACAGGCTACGAACAAAAAGATTAAGGGTCCAATGCGCTTCACGGCCGCCTTCTCATGGTGTTTAATGGTTTTCGTTAGAATGCTCTCAGCAACCTAATCAGAAAGGAGCGACCTTCGCAAGATATTTATTAGTTTGTTCCTTTTCATCCGTCCGTGCGTATAAAATCGCGAATTCCACAAGCTCGCGATAAAGGAACTGAGAATGGACAATGACCAGAAGGAAAACATCCGCAAACAGGTTTCCGATCATTATGCCCGCGTGGCCGAACAGGGGGCAAACGTCTGCCGGGGGGTCAGGGGCGACTGTTGCGGACAATCGTCAATAGAAATTTCAGACTCTGACCTGGCCCTCGGCATCGGTTACACTGCCCGGCAGATCGGCCAGGTGCCCGATGAGGCCAACCTCGGCTTGGGCTGCGGCAATCCCCTCGTTATTGCCGGTATCAGGGAAGGGGAGACCGTTCTGGACCTTGGCTGTGGCGCGGGTCTGGACAGCCTTCTGGCTGCCCGACAGGTGGGCGAGAAAGGGCGCGTCATCGGTGTTGACCTGACTGAGGAGATGATAAAAAAGGCCCGCGAAAATGCCCGCTTCAGTGGCTGCAAAAATGTCGATTTTCGGTTTGGCGAGATTGAGAGATTGCCAATACCGGACAATTCGATAGATGTCATCATATCCAATTGTGTTATCAATCTCTCGCCCGACAAAGGCCGCGTGTTTGCCGAGGCCTTCCGGGTTCTCAAACCCGGCGGACGGCTCGGCATCTTCGATGTCGTTGCCACCGCGCCCCTTCCTGACGAGATTAAAAAAGACCTGTCCGCCTACGTCGGATGTATCGCGGGCGCCGTGCCGCTGGATGAGTTGAAGGATATTATGAACTCGGCCGGTTTTGAACGGATACAAATCGACCTTAAAGAGAAAAGTCGGGAATTCATCAGAGAATGGATGCCCGGAAAAGGGGCTGAAAAGTACGTCGTCTCGGCGGCGATAACAGGGGTAAAACCCCTATCGAC
>CP070766.1:564733-574958 GCA_020345705.1 Candidatus Zixiibacteriota bacterium
GCGCAAAATCTATTCGACTCCTTCCGGACGGCACTTCTTCGACGTCAGGTTCCTGAACCTGCCGATCTTCGGGGATCTGATTGTGAAAGCAAACATCGCCCGTTTTTCTTATTCTCTGCAGACTCTGCTGAAAAGCGGAATACCGGTTGTCAGGGCGCTGGAGATGCTGAGCCTGGCCGTCAGAAATTCTCAGCTTGCCATGGAAATAAGGATGCTGAGCGACCTTTTCCGCAAGGGCCGGGAATTGGGCAATATTCCGGACCGGATCAGGTTCTTTCCGAACATGGCGCTCAAGATGATAAACATCGGGCTTGAAAGCGGCTCTCTGGAGAGAATGCTTGCGGAAGTGGCCAACCACTACGGCAAGGAAGTGGATTATCGTTCTCGTCATCTGGCGACTCTTCTCGAGCCGATTCTGACCGTAGTTCTGGGCGTCTTTGTGCTCATTGTCGCCCTGGCTATCTTCTTGCCAATGTGGAACTTAATCCAGGTGTTCCGCGGCTGAACAGCATAAAGAAACCGCCATTTAATCCGATAAAAATCATAGAGGTCCTGACTTTTTAAACATCAACTCAAGGAGAAGCCATGGCTTTCAAGAGATTGGCAAACCGCAAAGGATTCACCCTTATCGAGCTTGTAATTATCATTGTTATTCTGGGGATCTTGGCTGCGGTCGCTATCCCGAAGTACAGCGATATCTCGTCGGAGGCCAGAGAAGCCGCCGCCCGCGGCGCTCTGGGCGCTCTCAGATCGGGAATATCAATCTGGTATGCTAACCAGGCCGTAACCACCGGTACGGCAACCTGGCCGCCGCTTGATTCTCTGGCTGAACCAGGTGTCGTCATGGAACAGACCTTACCGCGCAATCCCTATCAGACCGACGCCAACGCTCCCGACAGCATTGTCACGGGTGTAACCAGAGGGACTACTGTTGGAATCCGAGGCGGCTGGGCCTACAATGAGACCACTGGTGAGATCTGGTTGAACACGAACTCCGTGGGTGAAAATAACTGGTAAATAATGACCTGTGACTCGTGCTGCAGATTTAAGCGACGGGCTGACTTCGCACCTGGTTTTACGCTGATTGAGCTGGTCATAATTATTGTCATTCTCGGTATCGTGGCGGCGGTGGCAATTCCCAGGTTCGGGACCCTGACCGAAAACTCAAAAATCAATGCCACCAGAGAGGAGATGCTGAGAATCAAAGAAGCCATCGTCGGCAATCCCGAAGTGGTTTCCGGCGGTGAATATGTGGACCGCGGATTCGAAGGCGACGTCGGCTTCCCGCCGTCCAGTCTGGCTGATTTGGTGCGGAAACCGGATTCGATTCCCGTGTATGACAAATTCCTTCGACTGGGATGGAACGGCCCGTATCTTGACAGCGCCGAGCAGAAATATCTGTACGACGCCTGGGGCAATACCTATGCCTATGACCGGTCGTCCCGAACGATTACATCGGCCAGCGTGACACCCAACATTGTTTTGAGCTTTTGAGTGCCGTTATGATTGCCTCTCAAAAAGGAATGACTCTCATCGAGCTGGTAATGGTCATCATCATTATCGGCATCCTCGCCGGTATTGCGATGAAGTCGATGGACTCCGCCATCGAAGCCGGGCGATTCGAATCGACCAGGAAAGAATTGAATCACTTGGCCAGGGCCATCGTCGGTAATCCCGACCTGGTCAACAACGGCAGCCGGATCGATTTCGGGTACGTCGGTGATGTTGGGGCATTGCCGGCCTCACTTGATGAATTGGTTGCGGCGCCTGGAGGCTACTCAACGTGGCGGGGACCATACATAAGCAGCGATTTCGTGCAATCTGGCGATGATTATAAAACGGATGCCTGGGGTGTCGAGTACGCTTACACCGGTCTCACCATAACCTCGACCGGGTCGGGAAGCAATATCACCAAACAGCTGGCCGGCGCCCTGCCCGATCTTACGGCCAACGTCATTCGGGGCACGGTGCTTGATGCCGAGGGGCTTCCCCCTGGCGCGCAAAGCGGCAGTGTTGAGATTTCATTGAACTGTCCGGACGGCGCCGGCTCGACCGTAACGACCACCGTGAATCCATCAGCCGGCGGAAACTACAACCTGCCCAATATCCCCATCGGCACCCACTCCGTGACCGCCGTTAATACGACAACCGGTGACACGGTTATCTCGTATGTCACGGTTTCCCCCCGGTCTCAGGTAGTTAATAACATACGCTTCGGCTACGCCCTGTGGGGGGGTGGCGGCGGCTCAGGCGGAGGCGGCCTCGAATATGTCGCCGGTTCCGCAACAACCGCCAATGGCGGAAGAAATATCGAATTTCAGATATCAAACAGCTCCGCCTCGGACATCACCGTCAGCTGGCTGGAGGCAGTTTACGTCTGCACTCCCGACGCTTACTACGAAAGAGTGAGGTGGAACGGCGGAACCGTGGCAAACGAAACCGATCCAAGATTCGCCTCCGGTGATCGCGCCGTTTTCGGCGGCTCAAGAGTCCTGAGCAGCGGTTCCACGGCAACGATCTGGATTCAGAATTTCAATACGGCCCAGTACGGAGCTGGTTCGAATGCCGACGTGTCCGGAACGACTTTCACTGTGACTTTCAGCGATGGCTCGGAGATAATCTTCACCGTTTAGGACGCATGGTATGCATAATGACCTTGCAGACAAGATGAGCGAAATCAAACGCGCCATACGCAACTGGGTGATCGGTGTAGCCAGGCGTCTAGGACTCAATGAGCGCTATCGAATAGGCCGGACGGTCGCTATCCTCTTTGATGAAAATTCTCTTCAGATGGCGACGGCGCGGCGTTTCTGGCACCAGTCACGTCTTATTGATGTCACTAAAATCTACCTTCCCCGGACGCTCGACACCTCTGAAAAACGGACCAGCTTCCTTATTGACAGGATTACCGAATATGTAAAAGAGTTTGAACGCCCCCTGACAAAATTTATCCTGGGTATAAGCGGTCCCGATTCGGTCTTCAGAGTCATCACCCTGCCTGACATGCCCCGCAGAGAACTGATCAAAGCCATCTACTGGGAAGGCAACAAGCGCATCCCGTTTGGCCTCGAAAATGCCTACTATGGTCAACGCTTCAACGAGAATGTGAAAACCGCCGTTGACGGTACCGTTTCGGCCTTTCTGGTCGCGGTTCTGAAAAAGGCCGTTGACACGCGTCTGGAACTTCTGGAGTCTCTCGAAATCGACGTCGATGAGGCTCATCATGAACTTGAGGCGATCGGCTGCTTCCTGCCCTTCATGGACAACTTTCATTCTGACCGAACGTACATTCTGGTAAATATAAAAAGGGAAATTACCGAGATAAACTACTATCAGGGGACACGGCTCCAGTTCGCACATACCAGTTCGGTCGGTTCGGAATCGCTGACCATCGGCTCAGGGCTCGCGGCGGATGAGGATGAAGCCACCGAGAACCTGACAAGCGAAATACAGAATTCCCTCGATTATTACGTCGGTCAGTTCCCGGGTTCTTCGACGGAGATGATCTTCCTCTATGGTGATCTTTGTTACTCGGACGAATTGATTGCCACGCTTTCTGAACGAATCGGCATCCAATTCAAACGTCTCCCCCTGACTCAGCGAGCCGGAAAGCGTTTCCTCATGAAGGATTCGGCGGACCAGATTCCGGTCTCCCTGGGCGCGGTTGCCCTGAGCATGACCGAGTATGATCTGATCAGCTTTCTGCCCCCGAAAATTAAAGAGAACAGGGCCGTCAAGCGATTTATCAGAATGGCCGTGCCGGCCGTCATGACGTTTGCGCTGGCCCTGCTCGGCTTCTGGGCCTCGGTGAAATATCAGATTGCTATTGAGACCGGACGCCTGGCCAACGCCAACCAGCAGATGGAACTGTTCAAAAGTTCCGCATCATATGGAATGTATACCCGGCTCAAGCGCCAGATGGTGGCCGATCAGGCGATCCTTGAAAAACTGAACCGGGAACCGACATTCTTGCACTTGAATCTCAAAGAGCTTTCCCGAATCACCCCCGGGACGATTAAATTGGACCTCTATGACCTCTATGATGACGGCCAACGGAACCATCTTGTGCTCACCGGCTATGCCTTTTCCCAGGATCCGCCGCCCGAGGTGGTTTTGGCGGAGTACATCGCCAGGCTGGACAGCTCGCCGTTTTTCAAAGATGTATCTCTCCGGAAACACAGCAAGCATGACCGGAGCGGGCAGTTCGTCATTGATTTTCGGCTTGAAATGGAAGCAGTCATATGAAGAAAATGTATGTTATCACAATCGGTGTCGCTCTGGCAATTGCGCTCATCTGGCTCCTGGTCCTTTTGTCGCCCGGGATTGAAGAAAGAGACGGCCTGAGAACGGCCGTTGCGGAGGCCGAAAACCAGCTGATCGACTTCCGGCGAATTATGTTCGAGTTTCCGGATTTCTTTAATTCCCGAAAACAGCTTCTTCAACAGAAGAAACATCTGCTCTCGAAGCTTTACTCCAAGGCGGAGTTGCTGAAGCTTTTCGAACAATTGACAAATACCTCTAAGGCCTACGGCCTGAGGCTGGTCGAAATATCGCCCTCAATTGAAGAACTGCTGGCTTTGAATAGAAGCCTCCCGAATGAGGACTGTCCAAGGCCTCTCGATATTACCGTGAGACTGCGGGGCGACCTGCAAAACATTGGAAAATATATTGAAAAAACCTCCTCCCAGGATTTCTGCCAGAGGCTGACACGATGTGTGATCACCAACTCCGATGAGACTCAGAGACTGTCACGCGTCACATACAGCTTCAAGGCCATCCTGGGAACGATCAAGGATTCGTGATGACTGCGAAGAAGCGACAGAGCATAATACTGGCGGTTTTCCTGGCAACGGTGATCTGGGGAATATATAATCTGACCGGCGAAAAACAGAATAACCGGGCCGCTATCCCCAATGAGCCTCAGAAGGCTCCCCTCGTCAGATCCAACCAGCCGGCCGGTCCAATCGACATAGAGAAGCAGTCAAAGCTGGAATGGGGAAGTGATCCCTTCTTTCGGAATCCGGGTACATCGTCTGAATCCCCGGCGACGGTGGTGCCGCCCAACTGGGTTTTAGGCGGAATCCTGTATGACAGGGACAATCCCTCGGCCATAATAAACCACACAATAGTCCGGGGCGGTGATTTCATAAATGGAGCTAGGGTAGTGCAGATTGACAAAAGCTCGGTCCGCCTTGAGAAGAACGGCCTGCAATTCACCTTGACCGTCGGAAAGGAAAAATCATGAACCGACTCATTCTGAAGACAGTGATTCTTATCGCCTTTGTGTACACGCTTTCCCTGGCCGGGTCACTCCAGACGGAGGAAAGGGTTTCCTTGCACTTCGAGGACGTCCCCCTCGCGACCGTCCTGGACATGATCGCCCGGCAATACAACCTCAACCTGGTGCAGTCGGGAATGATCGAAAAAAATGTTTCGGTGCGGCTCGACAATGTCAGTCTGGCCGACGCTCTCAACGCCATACTGGCGTCAAACGGGTTCAATTATTACAAATCGGGTGACGTCATCGTCGTCAAGCCTATCGAGATGGATGCTCCCGGGGAAACGGTGATTAAGACCATTACACTGAAATATATTTCTCCGGCCGCGGTAATTGATGCCGTCAAAGATATGCTCTCGCTCAAAGGAAAGATAAAAATTATTGAGCGTTCATCTCAGCGTCAGGTCACCGTCAGAGAACCGGTCGCGACCCGGATTGCCGTAGTTGACCTCCCGGAAATTACCGAGAAGATCGCCGCCTTTATCCGACAGCTGGACAAACCGGAGCCGCAAGTTGCCATCGAAGTCAGGATGATCGAAGTCAACGTTGACAGCGAGACCCAGACCGGCTTTAAATGGCCTACCAGCATTACCGCCCGAGGACATGGTATCGAAATGACATCCGACGACGGTCTTGCGGGGTCCGATGAGGCGGTGGGACAGATAGACCTTCCCAACGGGAAATGGCAGTGGGGAACACTCTCCGTCGAGAAACTGGAAATTGTGCTGGACTTCCTGGAACGCAAGGGCAATTCCAAGCTTATATCCGACCCTCGTATCACCACCCTTAACAATCATGAGGCCGAAATCAAGGTGACCACAATTGTTCCGATTCAAACCATCAACCGCTTCAGTGAGGGGGGCGCCGTTCAGGATATTGTCACCTTCCAGGATGAAGAGATTGGCATCACTCTGCGGGTCACGCCCCACATTGCCGAAGGCGACGAAATAATCCTCGACGTTTACCCGACCGTGGCTGAGATTATCGGCTTCACCGGCCCCCCCGACAACCAGAAACCGATTACGTCGGAAAGATCGGTCAGAACCAAAATCAACGTCAAAGACGGCCAAACGGCGGTTCTTGGCGGGATGATCAAGGAAGACAAAATAGATCAGGAGCAGAGTATTTTCTTTCTGGGGTCACTCCCTATTATCGGAAATCTCTTCAAGCATAAATCGGTGCAGACAAGTTCCACCGACCTTTTGATATTGATTACGCCTCAGATAATAGTAGATTAGCCGCGCGTTTTGATAAGACAGAACCTGCGCGAACGATTAAAGAAAAGATATATCGTCAGGATCAGCAGTCCGATATCTCTTATCAAGAGACCAAGAACAGCGCCCTTGGCTTTCGAGCTCACCGTAAAACAGCCGCATTCCAGATCAACCCCCCGAAACAGATTCACTCCAACGGCAACTATGAAAACCAGGACCAGCACATTAAGAATCAAAACACTGCCTTCTTTGTAGATTCCGAGTATCAAAAAGGCTCCGCAGAATAGTTCAATCCACGGCATAATAATGGCCATCAGATTGACAAGCTCGCCCGGAAGCAGATGGTAGTTGTAGACTATCCTCGCAAACTGGCCGGGCTGGGCGATTTTGTCTATCGAAGCATAAACAAAAATGATGCCGACTGCCAGACGGACAACCAGACCGAGATAATCGTTGCGGAGAAATCCATTAAAACCGTTCAACTCGTTACCCGCCTTCCGTCGGAAGCTTGGCTCTCTCCCATTCGCGCCAGCCGCCGTAAAATATGAAGACTTTCTCAAAGCCGTTGTACACTAAATCTCTTGCCAGAAATAAGGAAAGCTCGCATTCGGTCCCCGAGCAGTATATTATGTATTGTTTATCCTTCGATAGATCCGGCACTATTTCGTCCCAATAGTCCTCCAGGTAATCATACGGAAGATTCAAGGCTCCTTTAATGCGGCCATATTCATAATCCTCCGGATCGCGAGCATCAATGAAGACCCCATCGCGAAGCTGGAATTTCGCGGCCGCCTCGTCAAGCGATATAAAGGGCGGATCACCCTCATCCGCTGAAGGCGGCACGGCAACCGTATCCGAGCCTGAAACCGATGGCCAGTTTCCGACAAACGGGATGCCGCTTCCGGATATCAGATTTGAACATACCGCCACGGCGGCGGAGAAAGCGATTACTATCAGAGCCTGTTTTATCATCATGTCTTTCTATCCTGTTACAATCTTCCGCCGTCTTGGTTCTCGGCAAAAAGATTTTGGCCGCTAATATCTTATGTCGAATCACGTTTGTCAACTTTAATGAGCAATCCACTGAAAAGTGAGATTGTGACAAGATATTCAAATGAGCAGGATTTGGCGGATAATCCTGAGGGCCTCAAACGATTCGCCTGGACTTAAAGTAATACTTGAATAGCGCCTGGTAATATTATGATCAATAAAAAGATAAGGCCGGCTTGTGCCGGCCTTATGCAACCAAAGCTTTTTCCCAACTCTTGCTCATTGCCAATTCATATGCAAGTCACGAAATCTGCATATTTTTGTTCCACTTCAGTTCGAGCAGCTCGAACTTCCCTTTGAGTATTCGGGTCACCACGCTTACGAACTTCTCCGGGTTCAGAGACTGCAATCCATACGGGTGCCAGCAGTCCTTACACCCAACTTTGGCATACTCCTGAGGCTCTTTTCTCGTAGGCATTATAATTCTCCCATTTAGCCTAATGTCAAGAAATAATGATAATGAAGGGCTAACTTGGGCGTGCTCTCTATGGTGCCTAATTACCACCTCCTCAGTGAGGGCAAATCAAGTTACCGATTTTGAACGCTTACTTAAGGTGCTCCGCAATCTAGACAGTAAATGGCGGTAAAGTTATAAGTACTCGCGAACTTATTTTACCACAATTTGAAGACGTTTGTCAAGTATTTTCTGCAAAATAAATCGCGACATAATTTACGGCGGTGATCGCCAATCGGCGCCGCCCGCAATATCGCCGAGTCTATTTTTTTAGCATTTTCCTGATCGAATCGGGGGAAACGGCGTATTTTTTTGACAATTCGACCACGATTTCGTTTATGGAGACTTTCTTCTCGTAAGCGGTGAGATCACCCGGCAACATTTTGCGCAGCCGGTCATAATCGGCGCGGACTTTCTGCTCAACCGATGCTATTTTGGAGGCACCTTTCTGCGGTTTCTGGGTGGTTTTCTTCTTTTTTTGCGCCTTGAGTGACTCAATTTCCTTTTCGTGCTCGGCCGCCATAAGGCTCTCGCGTTCGGCATAATATCGATTCAGACTGTCAATCTCGTCCTGAAAGAAATCTTCCAGCCTTTGAATGGAATCCACATATGCTCTTACCGAATCATTCATCTGCCCCAGGAGAATGCTGTCCCGCGTTCGGTAATACTCCTCCTTGATAGACGCGATTTTTGCCTTTTCCCGACCAGCCGAAATGCTGGATTTCATTACCGAAATGCCGATCAGAACGGCGATCAGGATTGCAATTACGGCCAGCTTGACAATTGTCTTTTTCATAAAAAACCTGTGTTCCGCGACGAGAACATAGGTCTGTCAATTTTCCCTGTCAAGTTTGAAAATCACAGCTCGACCGTAATCGTCCCTTTCATGCTCGGATGAATCGAGCAGTGATAAGGGAAAGTCCCGGCCTCACTGAAGGTCAGTCGGTAGGTGTCGTTGGTTGACAGGTTCCCGGATGAGGCGAATCTGCCGTCATCACTCGTGACGGTATGCGGGGCCGAATCCATGTTGGTCCAGGTCAATGTCGCCCCAACCTTGACGGTGATATTTGCGGGGCTGAAGCTGAAACCGATGATTGAAATGGCGAAATCATCCTCGCCCGTGCCGTCCTGATCGCCGTCGCCGGTATTCGACCCCGCGGGATTCCCGCCGTCCTCAGAAGAACAGGAAACAAAGGCCAGGACCATCGCCACTACCGCGACAGCGGAGAATATTCTCAACATTTTATTCTGATTCATCTCGCTTACTCCATCTTGGACAGGTTAACTCCATTATTATCTTATAAACAAATGAGATGAGAATATTGTTTCGACAAAAAAACCGGCTCATCCTTGAGCCGGAATAAATCCGCCGCCAGCCTTAACCCCCGTAAGAAACCGGCGGATTTGTTTTATATGTCACGCTTTCCTCCGTGCATCCAATTATACGCCTCGGAGCATATATTTGTTTACTCTATTTTCTCATTTTGAAGATGAGAAAAAGCCAGGGACGAATCATCGACCACCAGCCGACCAACGGTCTAATCTTACTGTAATTTTTCGCCTCTTCCGGATAGACCATCGAGACCGGCGCATCGGTCACCCGGTAACCGCCTTTCAGAACGTGGAAATGTATATAATATTCCATCTCGTATTTATCGAGCCAGGTCTGATCGAGATTGAAACGGGGATCGTCAAACAGAGATAATCTGTACGCTCTGAACCCGCAGGTTACGTCGGTACCTTTGTAGCTGGTGAAAAGATTGACGATCCGGGTGAAAAACCTGATCATTATTCTTCTGAACAGAGGAAGATTAGGCGAATGCCCCCCCGGAAGGTACCGTGACCCCTGAACATAATCATACCCTCCGACCGCTATCGGCTCCACCAGGCGGTTAATTTCCGACGGAAGCATCTTTCCGTTGGCCGCCATGATGACGATTATCTTATATCCGTTTTCCCGGCCGTACCGGATGGCTTCCCTGATGCCGTAACCGATACCGATGTTTCTTTCATGTCTGATTAGACTGTAGCCCCCGTCTCTGAGAAACTCATAACTGCCGTCGGTGGACCCGTCGTCAACGAAGAATAAATCATAATCCCGCTTTTCGGGAAAGGAAGCAACGACTCTCTTGAGCTTTTCACCCTCGTTGAATACAAACAGACTGACGAGTATATCAGGTTTTGACATTACTTATCGGACTCAAGATCAGTATAAGGCCACCAGACATA
>CP070766.1:575058-583849 GCA_020345705.1 Candidatus Zixiibacteriota bacterium
CGGTTGCGCAGAGTTGCCATCGAGATTTGAAGGTTTTTTCGGGCCCGCGTGGCGCCCACGTAAAACAGCCGGCGTTCTTCCTCGAGCTCCTCAATTTTCTCCATGGCCCTGGCGAGAGGGAAGAGCCCCTCCTCCAACCCTACCATGTAAACCGAATCGAATTCCAGACCCTTGGCCGAATGCAAAGTCATCAGGGTCAGCTTATCGTCGATCTCTTTGTACTGATCGATGTCGGTATAGAGAGATATTTCGGCCAGGAAGTTGTCTAACGTCGGTTCGGGGTATTCGGCGGTAAATTCTCTGGTGGCCGAGATGAATTCCTCGACGTTTTCGGCGCGGCCCTGGCCGATCTGAGGATCCTCGGCGATAAGCTCCTCCAGCAGCTTCAGATCGTCAATCACCTGCTGGGTCAGGTCGTCTATATCGAGGCTGTCTTTTCTTTTCATAAAGCTTTGCATCATTGCTGCAAAACTGCTGATTAGCTTGGTCGGGCGGGGGCCCAGGTCATCGCATTTTTCCACCTCCAGCGCCGCTTGATACATCGACTTGCCGAGATGTCGGGCGTACTGTCTTAGTCTTTCCAACGACGTCGCCCCGATGCCGCGTCGAGGATAATTTATAATCCGCTGAAGCGATATATCGTCTTTCTGGTTGGCAATCAGCTTCAGGTAGGCGAGAACGTCTTTGATTTCCTTGCGCTGATAGAAGGCCACCCCACCGATTATCTGGTAGGGGATATTTCTCTTGCGGAGGGCTTCCTCGAACGGTCGTGACTGGGCATTTGTCCGGTACAATATCACCGCTTCATTTAGAGGGCACCTGTCCAGGTTCTTTTCAACGTCGGCAATAATAACGGAGGCTTCGTCGGGGGCGTTATCGGTCAGAAGCACTCTGACCTGATCGCCGGATGTAACCTCCGTCCAGAGTGTCTTCCCCTTGCGGTTTATATTGTTGGCGATGACGGCCGAGGCCGCGTCCAAGATAATCCCGGTCGAACGGTAATTCTGCTCAAGCTTGATGACCTTTGCGCCGGGGAAGTCTTTTTCGAAATTGAGTATGTTTGATATATCGGCTCCCCGCCAACCGTAAATCGATTGGTCCTCATCGCCGACGACGCAGATGTTATCATGTTTGCCGACCAGAAGTCTCAAAAGCCGATACTGGCTGTGGTTGGTGTCCTGGTATTCATCGACGAGGATATATTTGAAACGCTGCTGATATTTGTCTCTTATCTGTTCATTCGTCGCAAGCGCCTGCACCGTTCGAAAAATCAGGTCATCGAAATCAAAAGCACCGCATTCTCTTAAACGTTGTTCATAAAGAGTATAAACGTTGGCGGTTCGGGTTTCGAAATAACCCGATGCCTTTTTGGCGAGAGTCTCGGCATCCTCCATCCGGTTTTTGGCGGAGGAGATTTTCCTTCGCAGAGACGCCGGTGGGAACTGGCTCCTCGATATATTCAGCTCATCGAGGCAGTTCTTGATCATTGAGAGCGAGTCATCCTCGTCGAAGATGGTGAAATTCGACGGATGCCCCAGGGCGGATGCTTCCTGCCTCAAAAGCCGCGCGCAGAAGGAATGAAAGGTGGCGACGGTGAGACTGAAAATGCTGGCGCCGAGAAGCGCATTGATACGCTCTTTCATTTCGTTGGCCGCTTTGTTGGTGAAGGTGACGGCCAGGATATTCCGCGGTTCGGCAAGCCTTTCGGCCAGAATATAGGCGACCCGTCGCGTCAGAACCCGGGTTTTCCCCGAGCCGGCTCCGGCGATCACCAGAAGCGGCCCCTGGGTGGTGGTGACGGCTTCCCGCTGGGGAGGATTCAATTCTTTAAGTATATGCTCCACGGCCTCACTGCAAAAAGTCAAAATATAACGATATCGTTTTTTTTGGCAAGCGGCAATCGGCGGTACTTGAATTTGACGTGCCCAGCAATTATAATCGAAAAGACATGTCCGAATTAAAACCGGCCCACATATTTGTTCTGGCGGCGCTCGCGGCACTGCTGATAGTCCATGCCGTGCTGTTGTCGTTCACGCAGGATGATGCCTTTATCTCGTATCGTTACGTCAAGAACTTTATTCACGGCGACGGGCTGGTTTTCAATCCCGGCGAGAGAGTGGAGGGATACACGAATTTCTTCTTCATCATCCTGATGGCTTTCTTCAGCGGTTTCGGAATCAGCTACGTGACTGTTTCCAAGGTGCTCGGAATTGCATCCGGCGCGGCGATCATTCTTATCTCGTTTATGTGGCTTAAGAACACGTTCGGCGGGAGAAAATTGAAGGCCGTCCTTTTTGCCGTTCCGGTTTTGCTGGCGGCTAATTCGGCCTTTACGTACTGGTGCATCTCCGGTCTGGAGACGGTCTTCTTCACGGCCCTTGTTTTCTGGGGAATATATCTGGCCTCGAGGAAGAATATGCTTTGCCTGCCGATTCTGGCCGCATCGACCCTGACTCGCCCCGAGGGGGGCTTGGTTTTCGCGTTTGTGCTTGTTTACTATCTTGCGACGAGAGCATATCATTGGCGAACGGTTCTGAAAACGGCAATTGCTTTTGCTCTGCTGACAGCGCCCCAGTTTGCTTTCAGGTTGTACTATTATGGAGACGTGCTTCCGAATCCATTTTTTGCCAAGACCGGCTGGTCCGCCGAATACTTTCTATCAGGGGCGGCGTACGTATGGCTCTTCTTAGAGCAATATGGTTTCTACGGGCTTCTGTTTCTCGCACCGCTTGCGCTTATCAGGTTCCTGAACAGACAACTGCGACCGGCCCTTTTTGTGGCACTGGCATATTCGCTGTATATTCTTATAATCGGGGGAGACGTGCTTCATGGTCATCGTTTCTTTGTCCCCGTCATGCCGCTTCTGTATATCTCGTTTTTTGCCGCGATTTTCTCCGCAATGGAGAAGTTTATGGGTGCCGGGGAAAACGCCAGGAACGCGATTATGATCGTTTTGGTCCTTGCCTCGGCGGCGGCTACGTTCTTTGTACCCTTGAACTGGATAAAGACAATTCGCAGCGTCGAAATCGGGTTGGTCGACAGCATGAAGCTCCAGGCCGATATTATTCGCCGGGCGAGGACTGATCGTTACACTATCGCCTTATCGACCATCGGCGCCTTCGGTTATTATAGTGATGCTATCGTCATTGATATGCTCGGGCTGACCGATCGCACCATCGCCAGGAATCCGAAACCGGTCTGGGGAATCAAATCAACCTGGAAAGAGCGCAATTACAATATTTCTTATGTGATGGAGCGCGAGCCCGACCTGGTTCTTTTCTCGACCGGACTCAAACCTTCGGCGCCGGCCGAAAAAGCGCTTTTTCTGTCGTCCAAATTCCGCCGGGGGTATTACCCGGTCTTTCATATTGAGACATATATGTGGACGATCTTTAAACGGAAGGATGATTTCGACGGCCCGGATCGATATTTCTCCGATCCCAAATTTATTAACCTTTATGCCGAAGCGCTCAATCTCAACCGTGATAAGAAATTTGACCTTGCTTATGAGTACGCCCGCCAGGCGACTGAAGCGGCGCCGCCCGATTTCTATCTGTCGGTGGTGCTTATGGGTGAAACGCAGCTGGAAAAGGGGAATCTAGACCGCGGATTGGAGCTTCTCAATCGGGCGGTTGAAATGTCCGACGGGTGCGCGCTGACTGCCGTAGAAAAGCTGGGGAGGTACCACGATATGATAAACGACAGTACCGGTGCGGAATATTATTACGATTTGATACGCAAAAACAACCGTCTGGATTAGGTTCGATTGCAGATCGGGGATATTTCCCAAAATCAAAGGCGGCGGTGCCTTCTTAAGTGACCGTCGCCTTCTTATATTAATGAAAAGCTAAATGCTTAATATTCCAGCTTTGGACTAAAAGGCGGCAATAGCCTCATCAATGGTGTCATAGGTTTTGAAAATAGTAACCAGACGGGTTATAGTCAGGAGGGATCGGATACTCTGAGTGACATTCGCCAGCTTCAGATCGCCCTGGTTGTTTTTCATTGTTGTCAGGGCGGATATAAGCATCCCTAGGCCGACCGAACTCATCCATTCCACCTTGGCCAGATCGACGACGACTTTCTTCTTGCCGGCATTGGTGAACTCGTGGAGCTTACCGTGAAACATGGTGGCATCAGGGCCGCCCATGACCTTGCCTTCCAGACTTATCACTACCGCATCATCCTTAACTTGATCAGAGATTTTCATGTTTTCTCTCCGCTTCTATGTTATTTTCCAGTCACCACCAGGAAATCATTCACACCCGGTCAGCCGGGCTTCCCCAATTCTATGAAGCAATACGGCAAAAAGCAAGGAAAAGTTGAAGGTCCTTACCCGGTGGCTTCGTTGTAAGATTGTCGCGTTCAATTCAGTATCGCGAAGTAATCGCCCCGGTCTTCTTTTTTGACGCTGCCCTTTGGAATCTCCTTAACCTCCACCGTTACAGGCCGACTGCCGGAAACCGCAATTATATCTCCGATCTTGACTTCGCCCGATGGCTTGGAGCGTCGTCCGTTGACCTTAATGAGGCCGTTATCGGCCATTTCCTTGGCAAGGCTTCGGCGTTTGACTATTCCGACTTTGGGGAGGTATTGATCGAGTCTCATGACGGTTTGAGATTATTCCAGCGACCGGATCTCGACATATGTTTTTTCCCTGATTTCCTTCAGCCATTTGTCCACGAACTCACCCGTTTTTGACTGCCGGGCCATCTCCCTGACCTGATCAAAGTCGTTCTCCGGCGTCAGCACTCGCCCTTCCTGCCAGTCGAGCTTTTTGAGAATGTGCAGCCCAAATTCGCTGAGGACGGGCGAATATATATCGTCGATATTGACCATGCTGTCGAGGGCGTCTATGAAACTTGGCGGTAAGTTCTCAATGGCAAACCACCCCAGTTCGCCACCCTGCTTACGGGAGTCATTATCGGCGGAATACACTTTGGCCAGTTCCTTGAAATCGGCGCCGTTTTCGATCTCGCGGTTCAGGGAATCAATCAACTGATAGCTTAAGGCCGAATCCTGCGATGTTGGATTGACTTCGAAAAGGATGTGCAGGAAACGGGCTCTCTTACCCGACACTTCCACGCACTTGATAATATGGTAGCCGTACTGGGTCCTGACCGGACCGGAAATGTCCCCTGGCGAGAGGTTAAAGGCAACTCTCCCGAATTCCGGGACGACATCGTCAGCCGAGATGAAGCCGAGGTCGCCGCCGGTCATCGCTGTCGGCCCGGCCGAATAAGTGGCGGCCAGGGTCGCAAAATCAGCCCCGGCTGCGGCGTTCTGTCTTACCTTCTCGGCCGCCTCCAGTACGGAATTCTCGGTGGCCTGGGACGGCTGGAAGGTTATCAGGATATGCGCCAGCCGGACGGCCTCCGGCTGAGGCGGAATCGAGTCTTTGTATAATTCGTAAAACTCAAGAACTTCCTTTTTGGAGATCGAAATCTTGGACAGTTTCTTACTTATCAATCTCTGTTTCAGAAGCTGGTTTTCGATATCCGGTTTCAGCCGTTTCTTGAATGAGCGAAGTGTCAGCCCTTCGCGTCCGAGTTGTGTTAAGAAAGCTTCTTCCGACTCAAACTGCGAGGAAATCCTGGCAATATGATCGTTTTGCGCCTGCTCGACTTCCTCGGGAAGTACCTTGATGGATGTATCTTTTCTCGCTTCGATGAGGAATAGCCGTTCGGAAATCATCTGTTCCAGCACATCCTCTTTGAGCTTCTCGATATCCTCCTGGGTCTCGGGCCGCAGACCCTGCTGGATGGCCACCAGTTGGATTTGCGCCGCCAGTTCGGAGGCCATGATGGGCTCCCGCCCGACGACAGCGACGATACTCTCGATAGGTTCCTGCTCCGCGAAGATATGCGTCGCCATCGGAAGGATGCCGATTATGTATAACAAGATAAGAAAGAGCTGTCTCATTGCGATCCCGCCGGTCAACTTGAAGTTGTGTCCGGCATTTCGTATTTGGCCTCATTGATGCTTGCCCTGAGGTTATCTTCGAATATCTCGATGTCGGCTTCCGTTTTCCTTTTCTCTACCCAGTCTACAAACGCCTGCTTTCTTCTTTCGCGCTCAATTTTCTCCTTTATATTCTGTTTGACCATGAGAAAATCCTTGATCTCTTCCGGCTTCTTTTCGGCGACGTACATAATTGAATACTTTTTTCCCTGCTGGACTGGAGCGGTCACATCGCCGATGTCGGCCTCCTTGGCCACCGGGAACAGCTTCGGATAAATTCTTTGCTCTATCCATCCCAGGTCTCCGCCCGAGGCCCGTTTACCCGGTCTTTCGGTGTACTCCGAGGCGATGCTTTTGAATCTCTGGAGCGAGCGTATCTTGAGTGCGTATGTCTTGGCCGTACTGTAATCGTTGAAGAGGATTTCGTAAACGTGGATTTTTTCCGGGACCGTAAACTCCCTTTGATTATCCTCATAATATTGCCGCATCTCTCCCTCGTCCACCTCATCGGCAATCGGTAAAGAGTCGTTCTCCATGACGTCGGCCATAGTCAATTCTTTAAACCTCCTCAGCTTTCGCTTGAATTCGGCATCATCCTCCAGTCCCAGCTGACGCGCCTCAAAGCTCAGAATGCTCATCAGATTCAGATTGAAAACGAATTCGGCCATCTTATCATAATCATCCAGATTGGGCCGTCCAGCCGTCCTGGCCTGTTTGACCTTTCTCAGGTAATCGCCGACGGTCATCTGGCCGCCGTCCCAGCTGGCAATGATCAGGTCCATTTCATCACGGTCAAGCTGTTCAAGGTCAAAATCATTCTTGGGAAGGGTCTCCAGAAGAGTCGGGGGATAAAGGCTGGCGCGTTTACGCATCAGGTATTCGCAGGTGACGGTGTCGATACGGATCGAATATTTGTCATGCAATTCCTCCCGGTAAGAGTTGAGACGTTCGTTTCGCCTGATGGATTCAAGGGAGCCTTTGATCTGGTCACTCATCTTCTCGAAGCTGCCCCTCAGTTCATTGGGCGTGCGATCGACCAGCTTCACAATGTGCCAGCCGTATTTGGTCTGGAACGGCTGCGAAATCTCGCCTGGATTCATCTTGAAAACATTCTCAAGAAAGACCGGATCCATCTGTCCCCAGACAAAATACCCCAGATCACCCTGGTTGCGGGTCGCGGTCGGGTCAACCGAGTGACTGACGGCGAGATTTTCAAAAACACCACCCTTTCCCAGAGAATCAACGATCATATTGGCGGTGTCTTCGCTGGCTACCACGATATGCGAGGCTTTGAGCTTGTATTCCAGCTTGTCATAGAAATCCTTGATCTCATCTTCGGTGACCTTTATCTCATCGACTACTTTTCTCAAGTAAAGAACGTCCAGAAGAAACTGGTCCTTGTTGCCCAGGACAATCCGGTTGACTTCCTCGGACTCGTCGATGTTTTTCTCGTATGCTTCCTGTATCAAAAGCTGCTGTATGACAAGGCTGTCGAGAATCGTTCGGCGATTCTCGAATTCATCCTCGAAGCTGTTGAAGGTCCGTCGGCTCTGCGCGAAAATATCGTCAAGGTCTTTGGCCATGATTTTGTCGCCATCGACCTTGGCCAGGACGACGTCGCCGTCGCCGCCGCAACCCGAAAGCAGAAAAGCCGAGAAGACAATTGCGAAAAAAATGATTATCGTTATCGTTGACCTGTTCATAATTATATTTCCCCTGGTTTGTAATTTTCTCAGATAGTTATACTGTCGGTCAGGTAATTCGTTCCTCATGGCAGATTCCAAGGCCCAAACTATACTATCCCGGGCCCGATTTAGCAAGTGCTTTTTGGAATTGCAGGTCAGACGTCGGCGACAGGCAAAGCATGCCCCTGCCTTCGGCCGCCATTCTCAAGAGCGAAATGAATCTTCGGCCTTTTCTATGCTGTCTACTCGTTTTGCCATCTTTAATAGTGGCGCAGACATTGCTGTCTGCTGGGTAAGATGAAGCAGGTCAGACAGGAATGTCTGATCCACCGGATTTTTTGGATTTGCGTGTCGCCTTGTCACTGCACTCGGGATATCATTGCATTAACACAGTACTGCAAAAAAAGCCTAACTTTTTGGTCGAAAATGGGTTAAATTATGGGTTGGGTGTGAATTGAAAGGATAGCGATTAAAGGCAATGAAATTACCTTACGGAGAAGAAAAAATCGAGATCAAATCCCGCCTGCCGGTGATACCGCTCCGGGATATTGTCATCTTTCCGCACATGGTCTATCCGATACTGGTCGGGAGATCATTCACGGTGTCGGCCTTGCAGGAGGCGATGGTCCTCGACAAACAGGTTTTTCTGTGCGCGCAGAAACGCCCGGAAATCGACCTGCCGCGCAAGTCTGATCTTCATCAGGTTGGGGTCGTGGCGCGTATCCTTCAGGTCATGAAACTGCCCAACGGCACCATGAAGGTGCTGGTCGAGGGGCTGGCCCGGGCGAGAATGACGCTTCTGACACGAACAGGCGAGTTCTATACCGCCCGTGTTCAGGCTGTTTCGCCCGATATTCGATACGACAAGGAGATTGAGGCCCTAGCCCGGACGGTCCGGGAACTGTTCGCGGAGTACATCCATCTTAATCGCCGTTTGCCC
The DNA here is from genome assembly GCA_020345705.1 of Candidatus Zixiibacteriota bacterium. Taxonomy (GTDB): domain Bacteria; phylum Zixibacteria; class MSB-5A5; order GN15; family PGXB01. The sequence continues at coordinate 583,645 of CP070766.1, forward strand.
GACGAGGTGCTTCTTTCTTTTGCGGGCATAGATGATTACCCACGCCTGGCCGACACGGTGGCGGCGCATATTCTCCAGACAATGGGTGTCAAACAGTCTATCCTGGAACTGGCTGGAGTCAAGAGCCAGTTTGAGAAGATCATCAGCATCCTTCAGTCCGAGGTAGAAATTCTGAAAATCGAGCAGAGAATTGATGGTTCGGTTC
>CP070766.1:583949-587522 GCA_020345705.1 Candidatus Zixiibacteriota bacterium
ATTGGCGAATTTCAGCAAATCCTCGGCGGTGGAAAAACCGCCGCCGGCGGGGCCACCTTTCACGGTATGGGAAAAAAGATTGTTCTTCCGGGCGTACGGTGAATCGCCCTGATTATGTTCCGCCTTCGTGTATCCTATGGCCAGATTCGGAACGGGCAGATCCATCTCGTAGCAATCGGTGTTGGTCATCCCGGCTGGCTCATAGATGTTCTTCCAGACATACTCATAATAATCCATCCCCGTTATGCGCTCGATAATCAGTCCCAGCACGATCGGTCCGGAATTGCTGTAATGAAATCTCTCGCCCGGTTCGAAAAGCAGACTATCACGCACGAACAGCGAACATATCTCGGCAACCGTCCTGATTGAGGCCCATCTCTTATCCGCTTCCACCGCCCAGTAAGACTCCAGTCCTGATGTATGGGTCAACAAATGGTGAATGGTAACTTTCTCGGCAACTTCTCTATTCGGGTAATCGGGCAGATGCTTGACAACGGTATCATCGAACGAAAGCTTCCCCGCCTGCGCCAGCTGGCCGATGGCGATGGCGGTGAACATCTTGTTGGCCGAACCGAGATTGAATTTTGTATCGATCTTGTTGGGAACTTTGAATCGCTGACTGGCCAGGCCGACTGCTTTCGTGAAAAATGGCCGGCCGTTCTTGGCAACAAGGACTGCCCCGGAAAACTTGTCATCGTCGGCCAGCGTATCGACGAAGCTCTCGAGCCAGGCGGCGATTTCCTTGTCGGTCAGTTTGCCTTCCGGCACAGGATAGGCCGGGTCTTCACCAGGGCGGAAACTGATTGCAGTAAGTTTATGGGGCGGCACCGGATCGAGATCGAACGTCAGATTGACCCACTCGAACATCTGAGGATCGACCGCCCTGGCCAGGGCAGTCAATTTGAATTCATCGGATTCCTGAATGCTGTGAAGTTCCAGCCCTCCAAGGTCACCATAGATGGTCTTGAAAACGCCCAGCCGGCGTTCGACGGCGCTGGTGTCGTTTTCGTCATTTCCGTAATTGTTGACGATGAATTCGCGGAAAGCTTTTTCATCGCCGGTGTCGAAAGCCACCAGAAAAGCCTTAAGCCTTTCACCGGCGGGCGTATCGGGTATCTCGGCTTTCTGCGGTGCCTGCTGTCCCCCGGCAAATAAGGGAAAACCGACCCACAGGAAAAGCAAAGTAATAATAACGCCCGATGGACAGTGACGGTTCTTGGAATTGCTGAATGTCATGAATAAACCCCTGTATTTTATGGTTTGCTCTGAACATTTTAACATCCGGCGCACGCTCCCACAACCGGAGACAAGCGAATTTCCAAAAAAGTTGTCTGAGAAGCCGCATGTATTTCGTCGCAACTGAGTCCCGGTTCCGGCAAACATGGCGTAACCGTATATAATATAACCGCTTAGGTCAAATCCCAAAAAACAATTAAATATATTGACAAATGTTGAATAATATATTAATATTATTAATATAAGATGAAACAATATTAATATAATGGCGTATCAAAGATTAAAGAAAATGATTTAAGGAGGAAATATGGCAAAAGACTGGCAGGAATTAACCCGACTCACCGGCGGCGAGACGATAATTATCGAACGCGTCCGGATAGTCGATCGCGATGTTTCGATCGAAGGCAGTTTTGAATTGCCGCCGCTGGCGCGGCTGAGCGCCGAGGACCAGATTTTTGCGGCCGCTTTCTTGAGGTCTCACGGCTCAATCAAGAAAATGGAGGAAACCTTTGGCGTCAGCTATCCGACTATCAAAAATCGCCTTAACCGGATCGGCGACCAACTCGACTTCGTGAAGATCGAGTCTTTCCCGGAACGAGGCGAGGTTCTGGAGCGTCTGGAGCGAGGTGAAATCACGGCCGATGAAGCGGTGGAATTGCTCGAAGGGCAAAGCGAATAAACGACTTGCCGGGAGGTGAATGAATATGTCTGATGCGAGAATACTAACATTGCGAATGCTGTCGGACAGGCGTATCAGCGCCGATGAAGCAGTCACACTTCTGCGCGGGATGGTACAGACCGCCGGTAGTGCACATCATGAACCGATCGCCGGGGCTCCGGCACGGCACGATGTCTTCGAAGCCATGCCGCTCGGACCGGAGCCGGCGCTCGTCATTCGTGACAATGACTTTAATATCTTTAATCCATTTTAAGGAGGAATAGTACCATGTCTGAAGAACGCCGAAAAATCCTGGATATGCTGTCGGCGGGGAAAATATCCGCCGCTGAAGCTGAACGACTTCTTGATGCCATCGGTCGCCCCGCCGCCGAGGAGTCGACCGTGGAGCCAAAGAAGAAGCCGAAATTCCTGAAGGTCAAGGTCGAACCGAAATCCTGCGAGGGCAAGGGGGAGCGGGTCAATATCAAGATCCCGCTTTCCGTTCTTCGTGCCGGGGCCAAGCTCAGTGGATTCCTGCCGGATGAGGCAAAAATGAAGATTCAGTCCAAGCTGAAAGACAAAGGCATCGGTGTTGACCTGAACAGCCTCGATTCGGGCAAGCTCGAAGACGTCATTTGCTGTCTCGGCGAAATGAGCATTGACGTCGACGACGAAGACGAAACGGTGAAGATCTACTGCGAATAGCAAGCGTAGTAAGCGCAGGGCAGAACCCGAGTCCGCCTGTGGCGGAGGAGCGGTTCTGCCCATTCAAATGCCCGGCCCGTAGCTATAGGCCGAAGTCCCCTCGAAAATCCTGAATGAAGTGAAGGTCGAAGACCCTGAGTATAACGAAGGGAACTCCTGCCTTTCCTTGATCCGGCAGGTCTCGGGGAGACCTGCGCTACTTCACTCCGGCCCCCCGTAGGATTCTCGACATACCCTAGCGCCGTAAAAGCGGGCGTTCGATTCTCGGGCTTGTGTGCCCTTTCGTCAAAGCGGCAGTCGCCCCACAATTGCGAGAGAATCATTAACAAAACCGTAGACATCATAAAAGACTGATGCTTTGTGACGCGTTTTGCCAACAGTAGAGTTATTGAATAACACCATAAGGGTACGCGTGGGAATTCTAGTTATTGATGCTTTCGAAGTCCGTATTATGATTAATCCGACTATGATTCTTTCGCCAAGATTGTCTATGGCCACTACATACTCCACATCGCTAATAGAATCAGACAGGAAATATCGAAAACCGGGATCATCACCCCACGTCGAATATCGATCTTCGATCAGATGTTCTGAAATTCGCTTTAGGTACTGGTCCGTATCAATCGTTGACTGAATTGTGTTATCGTTTGAAGTTACAAAATATTCGTCGGTCTCTACTGTAGCTGGCTTAACATAATCGCTTTTTATATATGGGACTTCACTGCCCGAACGCATTATATAGCGTTTGGTCCTAGAAATTGAGCAGCAAGTAGACAAAAAGCTCAAAAGAATAGCACAGAGAACGAATTGGGCCGCTTTATCCATATCTAGGTCCTCCACATCATATTAGGGATTTCACCAGGGTAAATATTCATAATATGCCGGGTGCCCCACAGCTTGCTGTGGGAAAGCCGGAGGTATAAACCGGGGAGATAGGTTACATATTAGACCGGGGACATAGGTAACAGGTTAAA
>CP070766.1:587622-598435 GCA_020345705.1 Candidatus Zixiibacteriota bacterium
ATACCGAGACTCCGTGTCAGCTTTCTGGGGACCTGCAAAAAAGGCCAGATATACGATTGCGAACACGACCAGGAAACCGACAATGGGGATCAGGTTTCGATTTGCCTCGCGCTTCCGGCTCTGAGATTTATCCTGAAGCTCATTTCCGCACGCGCTGCAGAAGGCGACACCTTTCTTAAGGTCAGCCCCGCAGTAACGACATTTGATTTCCTCATTCATACTTGTGACCCGCGACCCTTTCTTTCAAGTATTATTGATATACGAACGAGCCATCGATACACAATAGAAGATTTCAACGACGCGGCGAAATATTTAACATCGAATCCACCGCTCTCCGGTTTTTCTCATAGATCAGATAATAATAACCTTCGCTGTAAGGATTCGCACCCGGGGGCATGGCGGCACCGATGAAGTCGTACGCTCTGTCAAAACCCTGGCTTTTGGTTATCGATCGGTCATTTAAAAATCTTATCATCGGTCGATCCTGTCCGAGATACCCAACCAGTGCGAAATATTCCGGGAATCTGCGAAGCTCGCGCAAAGGGTTGAAATAGGTGTGAGCAATATCTTCGGATGTCAGCCCCCAGAGATCATAGCAAATCGCATCCGTATAATACGGAACTCGGCCGACGTCGGTCAGCGATATTGTGGTCCCCGGTGGTTTGCTCTTTACGAATTCAATCAGTTCTGTCTGTGCTTCCATAATCTTCCTTTCCAGCTTTACACTTGAATACACCTGGCCTGCGGGAATCATCAATGAAATCGCCGAAAAAGCCAGAACCAGTCTCGACAATTTCCTGCGATCGCCCGAACCAAGAGCGAACAGGGCTACGGCCAAATAGAAAGGAAGAAACGCAGTCAGGTAACGCAGATTTATATTCATTACCGGATGAGCGGTGCAGTTGATGACTACCATACAGAGCAATACGACTGCAAAAACGATTATCCGCATGTCATATTCGGCTTTCCGAGTCACCCGGTATATCCCGACCGCGAAGAAAGCCGTGAGAGGCAGAAAATAAAGGGACATTTTGAGCATTTCGGTCAGGCTGTAAAGTGAGAAGGTCGATTTGGCGTAAAAAGTGTTAGGCATGGGATAGCCAAAAACAACCATCCGAAAGATTATCAGCAGGGTCATCGTCACAGCCGGAACAATGATATTGAGAATATAGAATTTCTTTTTCTGCCGCCATATCGATCGGCCGCCTGCCAGCAAGCCGGTGACGACAAGAACCAGTGCGATAATGAATCCCTCGGGACGAACCAGAACCAGCAACGCTCCGAACGCCAATGACCAGAGCGACTTTCTGAATATTGCCAGCGCCAGACCGACAAGAAGAAAAGCATACAGCCCCAACTCCAGGCCGCTGACGGCCCAGAAGGCGGTTATGGGCGTGATAAGAAAGAACGGCCCGGTCAGCCACATATATTTTCCGGGCGAGTTCTCGAAGTATAGAAACCAGACTGCCCCGGTAATGAGAAAGAAAATGACCCCCAGCACTTTGGCCGTTGTGTACGTCGGCAGCCCGACCGAATAGGTGAGCGACAAAATCAGCACCCAGAGGAAGTTCGAATAGCCTTCCACCGGCTTATCACCGGGATTGAAAACAAAACCGCTGCCTTTGGAGAGGTTTTCGGCATAGCGAAACGTGACAAAAGCGTCATCAATCGAATAATCCCATAACAGGAATATAATGATCAGATAGACAACCGCCGAAACGGCGAGGAGGATTCTCTTATCGTCGTTCATTCCTGAGCTTGATTGGAGCGGGAATTCGCACCGCGTGCCCGGCGGACGGAGATCACGCCCTTGACCTTCTCGATTTTTCTGAGCACCTGCTCCAGCTGATGAAGGTTCTTGACTTCGACAACAAAGGTGCCCACCGAACATGTATCACTGATATCAATATCCGCGCCCTTAACATTTGTGTCGCTGTCGGCGATGGAGTCGGTTATGTCAACCAGGATGTTTTTCCTCGGTTCGACCTGGACCTCCAGCCGCACCACGAATGTCTGATCCTTGGAGACGTTCCACGACACCGGCACCGTTCGCTCCGGGTGCTCGATCAACTCGTGAGCCATGGGACAATCGACACGATGCACGGTGACGCCCCGACCACGGGTAATGTATCCAACGATGTCCTCGCCGGGAATCGGTTGACAGCAGCCCGCGAAACGGAACATCATATTGTCTATCCCCTCGATCCTGATCCCGCGCTCAATCCGGTACTTCTCCAGGACCTGTTCCACCATCGGTTCTTTGTCCGGTTCCTCTTCCTCGGGGATAATTCTGGCGATCACGCGCTGAGCCGAGACCGAACCGCTGCCCACGGCATAAAGCAGATCATCCGTCGAATTGAAAGACAGACTCTGGGCGATCTCGAGAAGGTCATCATCGGAAGGGAACTTCAGCCTGATTTTCTTGAGTTCCTGATCCAGAAGTTCCTTGCCCAGTGCCACCGCCTGCTGATATCCCGTCTGCTTCAGCCAGCGGCGTATCTTTGCCCTCGCTTGGGAAGTGGTGGCGACGTTGAGCCAGTCCTGGGAAGGGTGCCGGTGCGGGCTGGTAAGGATCTCCACCTCGTCGCCCGACTGCAGCTTCGAGTTCAAAGGCGCGATTCGCCCGTTGACATTGGCGCCGCTGCAATGAAGACCAACTTCCGTATGCACGAAAAACGCGAAATCCAGAGGCGTCGCCCCGGCGGGAAGGTGTTTTATCTCGCCGGCCGGAGTATATACGTAAATATCATCGGCAAACAAGTCAATTTTTATGTACTCCATGAACTCGGACGGGTTGGTCATGTCCTTTTGCCAATCCAGAACGTCCCGAAGCCACAGCATTTGCCGATCGGTTTTGTCCAGTTGCTGACGCCCCTCTTTGTATAGCCAGTGGGCGGCAATTCCGTTTTCGGCGATGCGATGCATCTCATGAGTTCTGATCTGAATCTCAACGACTTTTTTGCCCGGACCGATGATGGCCGTGTGCAGCGACTGGTAGTTGTTCGGTTTCGGGGAAGCGATATAGTCGGCGAATTTCGTCCGAACCGAAGGCCACAGCTCATGGACGACACCGATGGCGTGATAGCACTCCGTCTTGGTGCGGAGCAGTATTCGGATGGCGAGTAAGTCAGAGATTTTCTCGAAAGGAACGTCCCTTATCTTGATTTTCCGGCAGATGGAATCGATATGCTTGGCCCGGCCGTAAACGTCCGCCTTCACACCGGCGTCCGTAAGGGCATTTCTGATCGGCTCGACTATTGTCGATATGTACTGTTCGCGCTCTTCTCTGGTTAGCTCTATCTTCTTGGCGATTTCGTCGTACGTCTCAGGGTCCAGAAACTTCAGCGACAGGTCCTCAAGCTGTGTCTTAATCTTCGAGATTCCGAAGCGGTGCGCCAGAGGCGCGTAGACGTCCCTGGTTTCTTCAGCGATCCGCTTCTGCTTATCCTCATCAAGATATTGCAGTGTCCTCATGTTGTTGAGGCGGTCGGCCAGCTTGATGAGAATCACCCGGATATCCCTGGCCATGGAGAGAAGCATCTTGCGAAAATACTCAACCTGCTGGTCCTCTCTCGATTTGAACTCCACCATGCTGATTTTGGTGACGCCGTCAACCAGAGTGGCAATCTCTTCGCCGAATTCCTTGGTGATGTCCTCCAGCTTGACATCGGTGTCTTCCACCACGTCGTGCACCAGAGCCGCGGCGATGGTGACCGAATCGAGGTGCAGTTCAGCCAGGATAAAAGCGACGTTCAGGCAGTGCTCTATGTACGGATCACCCGACTCCCTCAGCTGGCCGGCGTGAGCCTTGTCTGAGAATTCGTAGGCCCGGCGCAGCAGAGGTATATCGACGTTCGCGTTGAACGACTCAATCTTTATTATGAATTCCGCCAGGTTCATACAATTTATTATACGGCTTTTATCCCGCGTGGGCAACAACGTCGGCATAGACCCGGTAGATTCTTTCCGTGATCGCGCCGCAGTCGAACCTTTCAGCGACTTCGGCGGCCTTCTGCCCGATGATGGCCGCCGGTTCAGGCTTATCCAGCAGTTGATTCAGGGCTTCAACCATTTTTCTGATATCACCCGGAGGAAAGAGCAAACCGGTCTCAAGATGAGTAATGCTCTCTCGATGCGGAGGAATATCCGTGGCGACGACCGGAACGCCGGCGGCCATGGCCTCGATGATCGACGTGTTCAACCCTTCCGCTCGCGACGTCGAGAGGAAAATATCGGCGTTCCGGAGATACTCCGCGGGATTGTTGTGCCATCCCGGCATCCGGACTACTTGAGATAAATCATGTCTCGAGACAAAGCCGGCCAGCCGGCCCATCTCGGGCCCGTCACCATATAGCGTATAAGTGAAATCATCTCGCTTACCAGCCAGTATCACCATGCCCTTTAGAGCATCATAATAGCCTTTCTTCCTGTCCAGGGCTCCGGCCGAAACGATGGCTTTCCCTCCTTCCGCATGCGCCCGCTGACCTCTGCCTGCGGCAATCCCCCTGAATTTGGACAGGTCAAGCATCGAACTTATGACTTCAATCGAATCTTCGGCGACTCCGCCAGAGGTCAGCATCCGTTTGATATGTTCTGAAATGGCGACATATTTTATCTTGTACGCAACATATTTGGTCCTGCTACCGAATCCTATCTTTCCCGAGCTGCGCCGGGTCACGACTATCGAAAGCGATTGCCCTTTTTTGACCGACACGGCCAGAGTGTGGGCATGGGAGTCATGAGCATGAATGATGTCAATCCGATTGCGCTTCACAAAGGTCGCCAGTTCTTTTCTCTCCAGGAAACGCATCAAATTGCTTCTCGACAGAGCGAATCGCTCTTTGACCGTTTCGGACGCGGCCTGGACAAGGGGCGATTGCTCCGGACAGGCCAGGAACTGCTCTATATCAAAGCGGTCCAGATTGCGGATAAGCAGCCGCACCTGCCGCTGGCCCCCGCGGAACGTCAGCCCGGTATCAATGTGCAGTACTCTTATCACCGGCCTCTGCTCTTTCAAGTGAACGAAGTTTGATGTACTTTGTCAACACCCCGAAGGCCGACAATGATGCAATCATGAAGCCTTCGACGCCGTCCAGAAAGCCCGCCCCCGTAATGTAATGGCGCGAAAAAGCCGCAATCGGTTTCAGCACAAGAGATAATACCGAAAACCTCTTGCCCTTCTTATGAAGCTCCCTCGCAGCAAGCGAGGTGTACGTCTCAAGCTTGCGCATATAGGTTTCGACGTCGGGATACGAATAATGCAGAATGGGATGTTTCAGTCTGCCGACATTGCCGTCGATTTCCACCTTTTCGTGAACAAGAGACGACGTAAATCCTCCGGTCTCTTTTCGAAACAGCCGCAATACGTAGTCGGGATACCATCGGGAGTGTCTTATCCACCGACCCATGAAGCTGGTCCGCCTGGGAATATCGTAGCCGGCGAAGTCACTGTCTTTGACCGCCTCCGCTACCTCGGACGCGAGAACCTCGGTGATTTCTTCGTCGGCATCGACCGACAGAACCCATCTCCCGGTTGCCTTATCCACGCCGAACTGTTTGGCGTTTCCGAATCCCCTCCATTCGATTCGGTACAGCCTGGCGCCAAGACTCTCGGCCATCTCCGGAGTCTTGTCGGAAGAACCAGTATCGATAACTATCACCTCATCGGCCCACCGAACCGACCCCAGACACCGGACGATGTTCTTTTCTTCGTCTCTGGCAATGATAACGACGGAAATTGTGCTCATGCCGGCGAAACCTGACTGAAGCTCAATCAACAACCGAGCTGTCTTTCGGCGTCATGCCGGTCAGTAACAGCTCGAATTCCTCAACAACCTGAGAAGGCTCGATATCATGAATGTCATAGATGCTCTTCGCCACGACGGCACCATGCTTCTGACGATACGGCCTCCAGAACCGGAAATTCCGTTTGTGCCCGGAATAAAGACCGACAACCGGTATCCTCATCAAACGGGCAATATGCACCAGCGATGTATCCGGCGAAATCAGCAAATGGAGCCCACTTACAATTGCACTGATGTCAAGAAGCGAGAGATTCTCCGGAACGAGATGTCCTTTTGCCCTAATACCTGATACCAGCCGCTCAGCCTCTTTCCTCTGATCCATGACGCTTATGATGACAAATTCAAACTCGGGATGTCCGGTGTTTATGGCGTTCGCTATATTGATGTACTTGTCAACCGACAGTGTTCGGGTCGAACTGCCGGCGGAAATGTTCAGCCCGACGCGAAAACGCCCGCCCGATGATAGTGATTGGTAAAATCGCTCGGCAACGGTTCTCGATTCATCGGGTATATGCACCGTATGAAAGGGATCCACACTCTCGGACCTGACCCCCAACGCGTTGAATATCAGAAGACCGTTGTCGATGTTGTGATCGTCTCCATCGACCAGATATGGTTCACAATAATCGTAGTACTCCCGAAGCTTCAGCTTGCGGGACGCCGCTTTGACCGAATGATTGCCGATTATCTTTGTCAGAAGCAGACCGGTTATCGAATCGTGGCAGATTGGGTCATAGATAACGTCGAATCTTTTCTTTCTCAACTGCATCATGACCGGCCAATCCCTGAATATATTCTTTGAGTACAGATGAATCCGATCGACACACGGATCGTTTTTTATCACCGAAACGTTTCTCGGAGACGCCAGAATTTCTATTCGCAGATGAGGAAACATCTTTTTGAGCGCATGGATGACCGGTATCGTCGCAATCATGTCGCCGAGCTTGTCGGGGCGGAGGATCAGGACAGACCTGACATTATCAGGATTCAGAGGGACGCGGGCGGGATTGCCCTTCTTCAGAAACAGGATGAAAGGCAGATTCAAGATCTTCTTGAATAGGCGCTCAATGTTCTTGACGGTCCGGGGAGGCATTGGACATCTCCCGGGTCACTCGGCGGAAACGATCTGCATGTGATTTTCTACCTCCGGGCCGTTTTTGAACTGCATCATGTACAGCTTATGATACAGGCCGTTTGACTTAAGCAGATCTTCATGTTTCCCCTGCTCAATGATTCGACCACGATCGATAACGAGAATGCGGTCGGCATTGACAATCGTCGAAAGCCTGTGCGCGATAACCAGGGTGGTTCGGTCTTTCATCAAACGGTCGATTGCCTCCTGGACAAGAAGCTCGGACTCGGTATCAAGGGCCGAGGTGGCTTCGTCAAAAATCAGGATTTGAGGATTTTTCAAAAGCGCCCGTGCGATGGCAATTCGCTGCCTCTGTCCGCCCGAAAGCCTGACCCCCCGGGCACCGACGACGGTGTCATACTTCTTTTCAAATTCATCAATGAAATCATGCGCATTCGCCGCCTTGGCGGCGCTAATGACCTGTTCCATCATCACATTTTCAAGACCGTAGGCAATATTGTTCTTGACGGTGTCGTGAAACAGGTATGTCTCCTGAGTCACAATACCGAGCAGGCCGCGAAGTGAGGTCAGCCTGATATCCCTGACGTCAATACCGTCAATAGTAACCCGGCCTTCACGGGGATCATAGAACCGGGGGAGCAGATCGAACAATGTTGACTTGCCGGCTCCGGACGGCCCCACCAGCGCTACCACCTCACCTTTTTTGACCTCAAAAGAGACATTTGATATTACCGGCTGTCCTTCGGTATAAGCGAAAGAGACATTCTCGAATTTAGTCGTCGAATCGAAGCTGTCTTTTGATACGGCCCGTGCCGATTCCTTCACCAGGATGGGAGCATCAATGATCTGGAAAATCCTCTCGGCGGCAGCCATCCCCTCCTGGACCTTGATATGAATCTTCAGAAGGTTCTTGACGGGCTTGATAAGCGAGAACATGGCAATAATGAAGGTCATGAAATCGCCCGCGTCCATCTCGCCCCCGCCTTCGATAATGCGCGTCCCGGCATAGAGCAGAATGACAATCCCGGCCGCAACGATGAGAATCTCGCTGACCGGCGAAGCCAGGTGGCGAATGCGAGTCATGCGCAAAAGCGAACGGAAAAATTCCTTGGTAGCCTGGAAAAACTTCTTTATCTCGAAATTCTCCATGGCGTAGGCTTTGACGATGCGTATGTTCGAGACGGTCTCCTCCAGAACCGAATTAACGTCGGCCATTTTTTCCTGAGACCGGGCGGAATACTTGCGGAGCTTTCTTCCCATCAGGTAGATAAATCCGAACACCAGCGGCAAAACCAGGGCCGCCAGAAGCGTCAGTTTCCAGGACAGAAGCAGCAGAAAGAGGGTCAGCAGAAGAACCGTGAGAGTATCGATCACCAGCCGATTGAAGCCAAGATCGACCGTTTCATTCAGGACAATGACGTCATTGGTAACACGGGAGATTAACTGCCCGGTTCGCTGGCGGTGGAAAAAGCTGAGCGACAATTTCTGATATTTCCCAAACAGCCTGTTTCGAAAATCGCGGATGACTGACTGCTGAACAAAGGCCATAAAGAAGCCCTGAAAATAAAGAAAGAGATTCGCCGCCACGGCAATGATGAAAATAAGTCCACAGAAATTGACCAGCGTATCCGTGCGGGTATCCCCGGCGACGAACTCATTCAACTCCGCCTTCAATTGATTCTTGGTGCGAGCCAGGAAATCCAGCTCGCTTTCAAGCTTCGCGGCGACGTCATCCTCGGGCACGGCTTGCTCCTGATCCCCATCCTGCACCTGGCGGATTTCCATAACTTGGTCACTCGGATTCACGTTCGGCCCTGCCGGCTGAAAAAGGGTCATGAGCAGAGGGCCGGCCATCCACACCAGAAGCCCGGCGGCCAAGGCATGGAAAGCCGCCGAAAGCGACGATACGACGATATGCCGCCAGTACGGTTTGAGGCAGCCAAATGTTCTTCGAATCAGGTTCATTCCATCAATTACCGGGCAAATCAAGCCTTAAAAATTCTAATATGGCAATTGTCTGTAAAAAGTCAACCGCGGGAGCCCCGCTCACGGATGAATCCTGGCCGCATCATCAGGTATGGCGAGGATGAATTTCTCACCCGGAATCTCGACATTTAGCCTGTGGCGCCTTCGGGCCGCGCTGAATTTGAACGAGCCGTCGGACGAGGAGTATTCGATCTCATCCAGGATGTACCTTTTCTCTCTCCATCGATAAGTCAGGTCAATGGTTTCCGGGCATGATTTGCCCACCAGACGATATCTCTGCTCATTATTCTTATCCTTCAGGATTGTCAGATAAAAACTGGAAAGTGAGTAATCTAGCTCGACCGGCCTTCTTATGAAGAGATCAATAATGGTCCTTTCAAAGGCAAAAGCCTCGGCGCAACTCTTCTCAAGGACGTCGACCAGTCGGCCGGAATAATATTGATGTTCCGTAGGGAAATAGACGACGAGCGAATCATACGTGATCAGCCCTTTCAGGACTCCTTTTCCAAGGTATCCTCTGGCATACAGGCTGAGACTGTCGCCGGAGCGGTAAACATCCAGCCGCACCGAATTCTTCTTTTCGTTTCTTCGAATTTTTACATCAAAAAGGTAGGCGTCGCCTTTGCCCTCGGTCAGGACCGCTTCGGTCTCGGCCGGCCTTTCCCTGATCTTCGTTCTGCTGGCCAGCGTGCAGCCGCTGACAGTCAGGGCCAAGGCCAGAAGGGATATTCCGATGACGGAATGCTTCACGTTCACCTCAGAAAATCCGAACACCGGCAAAAAGCTGAACAAAGAAACTTATAAACGGCCCCAGAATCAGCCAGAATCCTCCGACGACAATCAGAAATATCAGGATGAACGGCCCATAGCGGTCAAGATGCACAAGCTTGGGTTCATATTCCGGCGGCAGAATCGACTTGAGAATGTGCGACCCGTCCAGAGGGAAGAGAGGAATGAGGTTGAAAAACGCCAGAGAGACGTTGATCAGGACTCCGACCAGAAAGAACTGAACCACCGGCTGCGGCAAAGCGACAACCCCTGCGTAGGCCAGGCGAAAAAGCATGCCGAAGACAAATGCCAGGCCGAGATTGGACAACGGCCCGGCCGCCGAAATCCAGAAATCAGCCACCCTCGGATTGCGCAGGTTGTACGGATTCACGGGAACCGGCTTGGCCCAGCCGAAACGGAATCCGGACATGAACATCATCAGCGTTCCAAAAAGGTCCAGATGAGCCAGCGGATTGAGGGTCAACCGTCCCATGTCCTTGGCCGTCGAATCACCGAACTTGTAGGCAACGTAAGCATGAAAGAACTCATGCACCGTAAGAGAGAAAAATATCGCTGGTGCGGCAATCAGCGCTCGTCTCAAGAAATCCGGTTCAAACAAATCAGTCCACCCCCGTCAACTAAGCGTAAATTCCACGGAGCATAACCACGTCCACCACTCTCTGAATGGCAACCATAAAGGCTGCCATGCGCAGACTGACCCTGTTTTCCAGCGCGACCTTCAGAACGTCTTTGAAGGCATGCGTCATGAACATTTCCAGCCGGGCATTGACCTCGTCCCGGGTCCAGAAAAAACCCATTCTGTCCTGAACCCATTCGAAATAAGATACAGTAACGCCGCCGGCATTGCAAAGAATATCAGGTATTACGAAAACTCCGTTGCCGGCCAGAATCGGATCGGCGTCGGGCGTCACCGGGCCGTTGGCGCCCTCGGCAATGACTTTGGCTTTGATGCCGGGTGCGTTTTCGGCGGTAATTTGATTTTCAAGCGCCGCCGGCACCAGAATATCAACGTCGGCGTAGAGAATCGCGTCCTTATCAAAGGCCTCACCGCCCGGAAATCCGGCGACTTTTCGGTTCTTGAGAGAATATTCAATCAGGGCATCAATATCTATCCCCTTAGGATTGTAAAGCCCGCCAAAAA
>CP070766.1:598535-606230 GCA_020345705.1 Candidatus Zixiibacteriota bacterium
ATCCGGGGTGGAGAGAGCGCCGACCCTTATCAGGGAAATTCGTGGTTTTCTTGCCTCCAAATACAAATTCGACCCGGAGGATACCGAAGCCCTGATGATTTGGGACACGACTGAAACATTCAAATTCTTCGCGGCTTTTTTCCTGGCCTTTCGGGCCTTTCTGGTCGGCATCGGTTGCTTAACGCTGATAACGGGTGGCATCGGCGTGACTAACATTATGAACGTCGTGCTGGAAGAGAGGACTAAGGAAATCGGCGTCAAGATGGCCGTCGGCGCCAGGAAATCAACAATCATGCTGCAGTTTCTTTTTGAAACCGGGGTTCTTACTATCATAGGCGGCGGCCTGGGATTCCTGCTGGCGATGCTGGTCATCTGGGCTTACCCGGTCAGCCTCATTGAGTATCTGGGTGTTCCGGTGGTAAATACGTACGGAGCCGTTTTCGCGATTCTGGTGCTGGGAATCGTGGCTCTTGTCTCGGGGATTTTCCCGGCGAGACGAGCTGCCAACCTTGAGCCCGTCAAAGCCTTAAAACTTTTTTAGCAAGATATGAGTCCGTCTATACTGTACAACGTTTTTATCAGAGACTTTCGCAAGCAGCGAAAGCGCATGCTCCTGACACTGGTGGCAATCCTGTGGGGAACTATGTCAATAATGCTTCTTCTGGCCTTTGGTGAAGGTCTGAAGGTGCAATTCATGAAGGGGACGACCGGTCTCGGGCAGGGTATTGTCATAATGTGGGGAGGGCAAACCTCCATGCCGTACAAGGGCTTCGGCAAGGGTCGGCGCATCCATCTTTATGAACATGATCTGGAATATCTCAAAAAAAATATCCCGGCGATCAGGGAAATCGCAGGTGAATACATCCGATGGAGCGTGGCGATAAAATACAAAGACAAGGTCCTGACAGAACGAATTAACGGCGTCTATCCTCCTTACCGCTTTATGCGTAATATGGAACCACAAAGCGGCGGCAGAATGGTGAATAATATCGACATCGACAAAAAACGACGGGTAGCGTTTCTTGGCGACGGAGCGAAAGAGCGGCTCTTCGGGCAGGAGGAGGCTGTCGGCAAGACGATATATATCCAATCGCTGCCTTTCAAGGTCGTCGGTGTCATGCAACACAAGGTTCAGATGAACAGCTACCAGGGTCAGGATGAAGATGTAATAATCATACCCGCGACCACCTTTGTGACCATATTTGGCGACCCCTATCTGGACAACATAATCTATACGCCGGTATCACTGGATGACACTAAGGCTGTTGAGAAAGAGGTAATGCGATTCATGGCCGCCAAGCACAAGTTCAATCCTGAGGATGATGATGCTCTCTCCTTCTGGGACGTGATTGAAAGCAACCGCGTTACCGGGACGATCCTGCTCGGCATTGAGATATTTCTGGGAGTAATCGGTGCGCTGACGCTTCTCATCGCGGGCGTGGGCGTGGCCAATATCATGTATGTCTCCATCAAAGAGCGCACACGAGAGATCGGCGTCAAAATGGCCATGGGCGCCCGCAAAATATATATCGTCGTTCAATTTCTCCTGGAAGCGCTGAGTATCACATTTCTCGGCGGATTTTTCGGAATGGCCTTTACTTACATCATGACGGAGACTTTCAAACGAATTCCAATAGAGTCAAGTGTCTTTGATTTGATGGGAAAACCGACCGTCTCGATGGAAATCGGGCTTTTGGTTATTCTCATCCTGGGATTCACGGGCCTCTTGTCGGGATTCTTCCCGGCCCTGAGAGCCGCCTCGGTGAATCCGGTTGATGCTTTAAGGTACGAGTAAATACGATAGAAGGAAGGTCTGGCAATGATTAGAATGTCAAGAATAAAAAAAGTGTATGACACCGGCAAAGTGTCATTTGAAGCCTTGCGCGGTATCGACCTGGACGTTAAAGAAAATGAATACATCGCCATTGTCGGGCCGTCGGGCTCAGGAAAGTCGACACTGATGAATCTCATGGGCTGTCTCGATACACCCAGCGATGGTGAGTACCTTCTGGAGGGGAAACGGGTCAATACGCTGACTTCAAACCAGCTGGCGGATATTCGAAATGGAATGATCGGTTTTGTCTTCCAGGCTTTTAATCTATTGCCTTATGCCAGTTCCTATGAAAATGTGGAACTTCCTTTGCTTTTCTCCGGGATGCGCGGCAAACTTCGCAAAAATCGCGTGATCGAGGTTCTCAATAAAGTCGGTCTGGGCGATAAACTGGCCAACAAGCCGACCGAGCTTTCGGGCGGAGAAATGCAGCGGGTGGCGATTGCGCGGGCGCTCGCCAATGATCCCAAGCTGATTCTGGCCGATGAGCCGACGGGCAACCTCGATACCAGATCGGGTATGGAAATCATAAACATATTCGACGAACTCTGGCAGTCAGGCCACACCGTGATTGTTATTACGCACGATGTCAATATTGCCGGCCGCTGTCAGCGGATTATAAAACTCAAAGACGGCATGATTCACAACGGCAATGGAGACCCGGAAAAGTAATTCATTCGGCAGCATCAGAATGATGCAAAAAAAAGTTGCTTTGAATTGAACAACTATACTTATTGGAGCTCTACATGGATTATGGTAACCTTCTAAGCAGAGCCTTTAACATCTCATGGAAGCACAAAATACTCTGGGTGCTCGGCTTTTTCGCCGCGTCCATGGGCACTTTTGGCGGGATACATGACCGGCTGCCCGATGGGGCCGAACGCTGGTTCGGCAGGATCAATCCCGACCTCTCCGACGCGGTGGTGGAATGGTTTGAGTTCAATCCCGAAATCTCGATCGCCCTCGTCATACTGGTGATCGGCTTGGTCCTGCTGCTGGCGCTTTTCTTCTTTGTTATGAGCCTGATCTGTATCGCCGGACTGATTGACGGTGTTATCCGAATTGAAGGCAACCAGGGATACACTCTGAAAAAGCTCTTTAAGTCAGGCGCCTCATATTTCTGGCGTTATCTGGCACTGTTTTTCATCTTTTTCGCCATCGGGGTAACGACCATTCTCATTCTGATCACGCCCGTAATACTGGCTGTGATAGCGGTTGGGGGAATCGGGCTCATTTTATTAATCTTCATTATCCCGATTGGCATTGCCGCAGTCTTCTTTTTCGGGAATATCTATTCGCTGACCCAGAGGGAGATTGTCGCCAACCAGACGCCGATTTTCACCGCCATCGGTGAGGGATACAGGCTTCTGATCAGACACGTGGGACCGAATATCATAATATTTATTATCAACACTTTCTTATGGATTGCCATTGTCATCGCCGGTCTGATTTTGGTCGCTATATTTGTCGCGCCGATCGTGATTTTGGCGGCACTGTCGAAATCCTTTTTGATTCTGGCCCTGGTCATCGGCATACCCCTGTTTATCGTAGTTGCGGTTATTCTCGAAGGATTCCTGGGGACCTTTTTCAATACATTGATGACCCTTTTCTACCTCGAGTTGCGCAAGCTGACTCCTTTTGAAGCTCCCGCCGCCGCCCGGGCAGACATGGCAGCCGGGCAGGCCTGATAACCGGCCTTCACAAAATGCTTGCTTTTGTTATGAATTCATGGCAGATTTATTTTCTATGAAGAGATTTGCAGCCTTACTCCCGGCAATATTCCTCATCTCGGGCGCCGTGGCGCAGGACATAGATCACGAGGTTTTGCAGTCGGCCCCTAAAATCATGCGCTCGGGACTGCCCGTCGTTTCATTCAAAACCGATAACAGACTTTTCATGAAAGCCTTATACCCGGAGATTTACGCCAACGAATATAAAGTGAACCGGGATATTCGATGGGTCAGAAGAAATGATTCCGCGCTGGCGGTAACGTGGGACAGTCTGGGATATACGGTGCTGGCGATGCTTGAAGACCTGTCCGGCATCAAATGGAGAGAGCATGAGATAAGCATCTCTCTGATGAAATACCTTCGGGCAGCTTCTCTCTATGACCCGCCGGCTCTTCCGCTTGAAGGTATCAGAATGGAACGTTACATCGAGGCCGCGCCCGGCGGGCTTCATCAGTTACTGAATCTTATAAAAATTCTGGCGGGACGAAATATAATGCAGGTGGAGTTGCCGGGATTGGCCCGCCTTCCGATTTATAACCACCCCCTGCTTGACAAGACAGCCTATCGCTTTGACGTAACAACACTTACCCTGACGCTGGCGTGTGCCGAAATGATTATCCCGTCAGACAGCCTGAATGATATTCTCGGCTCTCAGCAATGGCTTAGGCATAATCCGGGCTGGGAATTATTCGAAAATCACTTCCGATATAGCTGGATGCTTTCGGTCGAGCAGCCGCTGATAGCGTACTTATCCAGGGAGCCGCATGACTCTCATCTTGTGGGTCTGACCTATCCGCCACGGCCCCGGGCGACCGAACCTGAGGATAATCAAAGTGCCAAGGCTGTGCGCCTGTCGGCCGGCGGTGGGCGGCTGGGACTTTCCGTCACGAAATCACCGGCGGGGCTTCTCGAAGTGGTTGACGTCGACACTCTCGGGCTGGCGTTTGCCAACGGCCTGATGCCGGGAGACCAGATTAAACGCTGCAACGGCGAGGTGGTCCGAAACGCCCGCGATCTCATGGGCAAGATACTCGACAAGCTCGACACCGAGGGGGTCTACCTGATTATCGCAAGACAGGGAGAGGAATTGGGACTGCTCCTTCTGCCCCCTGCAGATGAATACTGACAAAAACTCGCCCTCCTTCCCCGATTAACAATTAAAAACTTGACATAGTGCAGCGATGTGAATATATTCGCAATTCTTCTTGATGCGAAGGGTAAGAGGATAGAGATTGCAGCGAAGTAGACAACCCGGCGAAAGAAAGGAAGCCGGGCTTTTTATAAAGGCGCGGGGGCTTACACTCTCTTCATTTCTCAAGCCTGTTGGCTTGCTGTTTTTCCTCTATGTTTTTATTCTTTCCATCACGCTGCTTGGGGAAGCCTTAAAACTTTTCGGTGCCGGGTTCGCCGAAGCCTTGATCAGTACGACCTCCAATCCGGTAGTGGGCCTTTTTATCGGCATCCTGGCCACCTCCGTCATACAGTCCTCCTCCACGACAACCTCAATTCTTGTCGGTTTCGTGGCCAGCGGAATGATCACGCTGGAAGGCGCCATTCCAATTGTCATGGGGGCCAATATCGGGACGACCGTCACCAACACATTGGTCTCCCTGACACATATAACTCGAACCCGTGAGTTTGTCAGGGCTTTTTCCGGGGCAATTGTCCACGATGTCTTTAATCTCCTGTCGGTGGCCCTGCTATTCCCGCTACAATATTTCACCAACTTCCTGGGACATTCGGCTCAGTTCTTATCCGCAGCTTTCGAGACAGCAGGAGGATTGGAGTTTATTTCACCCGTCAAAGCTGTCACCAAGCCGGCCGCGAAACTAATAATATCTCTGCTCGCCGGTAATAGCTGGCTTTCGTCTCTGGTTGCAGTCGCCCTGCTTCTGATTGCGCTCAAATTCATCGTCGATATAATGAAATCGCTGGTATTATCACGCGTCGAGGGCTTTTTCAGCAAGTATATATTCAAGACGACATTTCGCGCGCTCTTTCTGGGTGTAATCCTGACATCGATAGTCCAGTCGTCGTCCATCACGACTTCAATAGTGGTTCCTCTGGTTGGTGCCGGGGTTCTATCGCTCAGACGTGTTTACCCCTACACGCTTGGAGCCAATATCGGGACCACTGTCACGGCGATCATGGCCGCTTTGGTGACGTCGAATGTGACCGCTGTCTCGGTTGCTTTCGCTCACCTTCTGTTCAATATATGTGGAATCGCGATATTTCTTCCGTTAGCCCGTATCCCGCTGAAAGTTACACGAAAACTGGCCAGATCGGCCTTAAGAAACAAGCTGATACCAGTCTTATTTATTGTGTTGATTTTTTTCGTAATTCCATTAGCTTTAATTTATCTCTTGAGGTAGAAGATCATGTATAAGAAGTTTCTTGAGTTATTCGGAAAAGAAAATCTTCTCGACCAGGCATACCAGATGACGGTCAAGATGCTTGAGACTGATCGCGAGATGTTTGTGGCCTCGGTTGAATCCCTCCGAATGCACGACGATGCCAAACTGCCGTTTGATATCTACGAGAAAGATAAGGAAATCAACCAATTTGAGCGTGATGTCAGAAGAAACGTTCTCACCCACCTGACCGTTGCCGGCGTTCATAATGTCGTACCGGGACTGGCGCTGGTCTCAATCGTTATCGACGTTGAGAGAATTGGTGACTATACCAAGAATATCGTCGAACTTGCCCAGGCTCATCCCATGAAGCTTCACGGCGGAAGTTTTGAGAAGATTCTTTCCGAAATCGAGCAGATTGTGACGGACCGATTCGACAAAATCACTAAGGTCATCGCCAACATGGATGTCGATGTTGCCAGAGAAGTGATGTCCGATCACAGGAACATTTCTTCCCGCTGCGACAATATGCTGATGGAGATTATCGGGGAAAAAGATGACTCCCTCTCGCCGGGCAATGCCACGACCCTGGCACTTTATTTCAGATATCTCAAAAGGGTGGCCTCGCATCTGACCAACATCGCCAGTTCCATCGTTAATCCTTTTCCGAGAATCGGATTCCGCCCTAACGAGAATAATGCGGCGAATCGGGGCTGATTCGAATTGCCTTCACCGGACACTCCCGCTCAATTTCTTGACAACGATTAAACCTGCTTCTATATTGGCACCTTAATATTGAAAGCGAAGCCGATTTGGCGTTGCGCAGCGGTAAGTATGAACAATGAGCGGTTTTTTCGAGCTTCTCAGCCATAAGTACATCCTCTGGGGCGGGTTCAATCTGCTGGTCATAGCCATGCTTGCCCTCGACCTGGGGGTCTTCCACCGGAAAGACCACAAAATCAGCGTTAAGGAAGGCCTTGTCTGGAGCCTGATCTGGATTATTGTCGCTCTGCTTTTCAACGTCTTTGTATATTTCTGGCGCGGCTACGAAACCGGGCTTCAGTTTTTCACCGGCTACCTGATTGAGAGATCACTGAGCATCGACAATATTTTCGTCTTCCTCCTAATTTTCACTTTCTTTGGAGTTTCCGAAAAATACCAGTATAAAGTCCTTTTCTGGGGAATTCTCGGCGCGCTGATCATGCGGGCCGTGTTCATCCTCATGGGGACCTTTCTGGTGTCGAAATTCCACTGGGTGCTGTATATCTTCGGCGCCTTTCTGGTTTACACCGGCATCAAGATGGGCCTGACTGAGGACAAGAAAATCGAGCCGGAGAAAAACCCGGTCTTAAGATTTATCCGAAGATTCCTTCCTATTACAAAAAGCTATGTCAGCGGTCATTTCTTCACCCGGCAGAGCGGCAAGCTTATGGGCACGCCGCTTTTTATCGTGCTGGTCGTGGTCGAAACGACCGATGTTGTCTTCGCCCTGGATTCCATCCCGGCCATTTTCGCCATCACCTTAGACCCGTTTATAGTCTATACATCGAATGTTTTTGCCATCCTTGGCCTGCGGGCGCTCTATTTCGCCCTGGCCGGCTTGATGGATATGTTCCAGTATCTGAAGTATGGTCTATCGGCGATACTGACTTTCGTCGGGATCAAGATGCTCATCTCCGGCTTTCTCAAAATCGGCGACCTGGTCTCGCTGGGTGTCATCGCCGCCCTGCTGGCAATGTCAATCCTGGCCTCGGTCGTCAAACCGAAAAAGGTCGAGCCCGAA
>CP070766.1:606330-609167 GCA_020345705.1 Candidatus Zixiibacteriota bacterium
CATCGCGTAAGAAATTCGGCAATTATATCTATAAGAACCTGCGGTCTAAAGGATACAGCCTCTTCCCCGTCCACCCAACCGCTGAGACGATTGAAGGTGACAAGACATGCACGAACCTGGCGTCTCTTCCCGAGGATGTAAAGGCCGCCATAATCGCTATTTCGCCCGCCAGGGCCGAGACGGTCATTGACGATGCCGTCAGGGGCGGTATTAAACGGCTCTGGTTCCAGAGTGGGGCCAATTTCAGCAGGGCCGCGGAGAAAGCCCGGGAGGCCGGAATCGACGTTGTGACGGGTAAGTGCATCCTGATGTATGCCGAGCCGGTGAAGGGCTTTCATGCTTTTCACAGATTCCTGGCGAGGATATTCGGGAGGTTGTAGGCAGGTTATGAAAGTCATCACCCGCTGGTCAGAGTCGCGTATCAGAAGATTCATCGACGGCCTTAGACGCAAGAAAAAGAAAATCGTCTTCACCAACGGAGTCTTTGACATCCTGCATTACGGGCATATCGACTACCTGACCAAGGCCAGAGCGCTGGGTGACGTTCTGATTATTGGGCTCAATACTGATAGCTCGGTGCGCAGGTTCAAGCTGAAAGGCAGGCCGATTCAGAATGAAAAAGACCGGGCCAGAATTCTGGCCGCCCTGGAGATGGTCGATTATGTAATACTCTTCTCAGAAGAAACCCCCGAGCGGCTGATAAAAGCCGTCAAACCTGATATTCTCGTCAAAGGCGCTGACTATAAAATCTTCCAGATTGTCGGGGCCGATTTTGTGAAGTCGTACGGCGGCAAGGTCAGAAGAATCAGGCTGGCCAGAGGCCGCTCGACGACATCGATTTTCAGAAAAATCAAGAAACTGTAATCAGATTCATGCCGTCTGGAATTTGCGGCTGCCGCGCTGGGTGAGCGGGATGCCTTTTTTGCAGAGTGGGCAGTTCTCCGGCGCCCAGTCGTCGGCGGTCACAACCGCCAGGGGCTTGAAGGGATATCCGAATTTCACCTTGCCGCCTGAGCGGTCGAGGAGCTCGCCAATCCCCACAATCTCGGCTTTGTATTTACTGACAAGTTCAATAACCTCGAAGATTGAAGTGCCTCTCGTCATAACGTCATCGACGATCAGGACTCTCGTTCCCTCGTCGATATGGAAACCCCGTTTGAAAATCCGGCCCTTGCCCCCGTCGGCCGCTTCGGCATAGATGGAATCAGTCCCGAGGTACTTGGCGACTTCGTAGGCGATGATTATCCCGCCCGTCGTCGGCCCGACGACCAGCTCGACGTTATCGTTTTCAAACTGCTTTGCCATTTCCACGCAGACCTTCTCGCACAGCCGCGGCTGCTTGAGGATGTTGAATTTTTCATAATAGATGTCGCTGTGCCTGCCCGAGGAGAGCTTGAAGTGCCCGTCCAGCAAAGCACCTGATTTCTTGAAAATATCGAGAACGTTTATCCGGCTCATATTAATCTCCTGTTACTATCGCCACGGCGGCGGCCATTTTGCGTTCATGGGTGATTGAGACTTTCACTTCTTTGTCAAAGATCTTTTCCCGAATAACGTCTTCAAGATGAACATGCGGTATGCCGTAAGGGTCATTGAGGATTTGAATGTGATGCGGGTGCAGGCCGGTGTCGATAAACGTTCCAAGACTTTTGATAACAGCCTCTTTGGCGGCAAACCGGCCGGCCACAAATTGAATTTTGTTTCCCCTTTCCCGGTAGAGAATGCGTTCCTCATCTCCGAGCACCCGCCGGATAAATCTATCACCCCATTTTTCCAACGCATGCTTAACACGGTCGGTGTCAATCAGGTCAATACCAACTGAATAAATCATTGTAAACTAATCTCCGGTTCTTCCGAAAACTTATAGGGAATAATAATTGCTGGCGCTTTTTTTCGCAACAGATTCAAAAAAATAGGTTGCTGAGGGATTCAACATCGTATAGATTTATGCAAGAGATATTGGAGAGAGAAACATTTGAAAAATCTCTAACAACTCATTAATGAAGGTTGTCTCTTCTCGGCTGCGCTAACGCCGTGACCCACCTAGCGTGGCAGCGAAAGCTAAATGCTGGAAGTGGCTGTAAAAACCCTTTACCGTGTGGAAATGAGGAGTTTTTTCAAACACCGTTCTCTCTCCGATTTTTTTGTACGGGAAAAACGCAGAGGTCACTTATCGAGAGCGGCCTGAATTTCAGACTCCATGTCGGTATCTCTGATAACCCGCCGCGTGAGCAGAAAATAACACTCCAGGCCGGTTGAAGCCAGGTAAAGGCGGTTGGGTTCAATCTCGCACACACCCTTTTCTCTCTTGCCGCCCGGGAGCTGGCTGAAAATGTCCAGCACTTCATAGAGGCTTTTGAAAATCGGGGCATATCGCTTCTTAAACTCCTCCG
This sequence comes from Candidatus Zixiibacteriota bacterium, assembly GCA_020345705.1. GTDB lineage: Bacteria > Zixibacteria > MSB-5A5 > GN15 > PGXB01. Next base: position 608,724 of record CP070766.1, read on the forward strand.
AGACTCCCGACGATTCGAACCTGCCGTCATTGTTAACATGGAAGACGTTCTCGACCCCGCTGATACTCGCCAGCCGTTTTGCCAGAGAAAGAGACCTGGCCTTGATCCGCGGCTTTTCTTTGACCGTCAAATCTTTGGAAAAGTCCCGGCGGCTGACGATATCCATAACTTCCAGATGCTGCTTGCGAAGCATCGTCTCCACCTTGGACATTTCCTCCAGAGATGAGATCGGCGCCGCCAGGTCCTGCTGTATCTTGTGGATTACCTGCCCACCGGAAATCACCGAAGTGGTCAGCCGGGGATTGGGGCGATTGGCGTACTCAGTCTGAATTTGTAGCTCATGGGGACCTTGCTTGACGCGCGCAGTTCGCCCGGCAGGAATGAAGTCAGCAGTTGCCATAATTATATAACCTCGGGATAGAGCACAAAAAAATCTGTTCTAGC
>CP070766.1:609267-614117 GCA_020345705.1 Candidatus Zixiibacteriota bacterium
TTGTGCTTTCCCGGGAACTCAAGTTCATCCTTCACTGGCTGCCCGAGATTCGGTTTGACCGGCGCTGGATGGCCGAATTCCTGATATTCGAGTACAATCTCGGCGACAAGTCTCTCGTCAAAGGAATCCGAAGCATGAAGCCTTCCCTTCTGCTTCATGCCTCCGTCATCGATGGTGCCGTTAGGACGGTTATCGAGCAAATGCTTCCGGCGGGCTTTGACTGTGACCGTTCGGCTCTGCCGCGAAAAGATATTCTGAGAAAGTGCGCGGATTTGTTCATGGAATCTCTGGAATGCCGGGTGAAAAAAATCCAGGAGAAGGATTATGGGATTGTCGCCGATCTGAGCGGAGGGTATGACAGCCGTGCGGTCTTTGCCGGTCTGTGCAATCTTGGCGTAGAATTTCTTGCCTGCAACGATAACCTGACAGAAGGTGACGAGGCTGATATTGCCCGTCAGGTCGCCCGCCTTTACGGCAGAAATCTCATACATTTCAATACCGATCATCCCCTGGGTGATCTTCAGCAGATGCAGAAAATCACGTACGCCACCGATGGCCTGGTCAATTGCCTGACGTCATTGAAATGCTTCCATGACGACCTGGAGCGGGAACGATCAATCAGCGGCAGACAGTCGCACTTCATGGGCCTCGGCGGAGAGTTCCTCAGGCATCGTTACCGGCCTATCAGGCATTATCGCGGCCTGACCGACATGTTGCGGGGTGATGGGTTTACGAATCTTTTCAGAATCAAAGATGCCTGCCAAATAGTGGGTATCGATCCGTCGGAATTCCGTGACAATATTGAGAGTGAAATCGGCCGGTATCCCGAGAAGAGCACCACCGGCAAAGTGACTCACCTGAATTTTGAGCGGTACAACAAATTCGACAACGGCGGTGAGAACCGGCATCGCTTTTTCAGCTGGGTGGTGTCACCGTTCTGGGCGAAGGAGCTTTTTCAGTTCATTACGATGGAAGTCCGTCCGGATAAGATAGATTACATTTTTTGTGCCGATTTCCTCCGTGTTCTTGATCCCCGAACATGGGAAGTGCCGCTGTATGCCGGCATTATGGGCATTAATCCATTGAAGAAATTCTCTTCGTTCAATTTTAAGGTCAGGCTCAAGAATGCTCTGCGCGGCAATCGGTACCTGTACGGGGTGGCAAGGCGTTTGGTTAATAAACGAGGCAGATCGGGCGCCGGCGTCAACGAGGCGGCCCGCACGGCAAGACAGATTCTTGATCTGAGCACTGAATCTCGCATTGTCAGCGCCTATCTGGAAACCGGCCATTTGCATGAATTGACATCGGCTTATCCTCACAGTCTTCATTTCTATCAGCTATTGACGCTCGTTCTTTATATTAAAGAAATCGAGCGGCGGTTTCGCGACCGGATTAATACTGACAGGTAGCTTGCATCCCGGAGAAATTGTATTATATTAAATCCAGGTTTAATGTATTGCTGAATTCTGGGGGTTAAGCTTATGGCCGGTCTGATATGCTGGAATTGCGGCCGCGCGACCGATATTGAGGGCAAGGTCATGCGGTCCGACGCCTGTCCGCACTGCAGATCCGATTTACGATGCTGCCGCGGCTGCCGATTCTTCGATCCCACCTCTCGCTGGCAATGCCGCGAGTCGATTGATGCACCGGTGCCGATAAAGGAAAAATCGAATTTCTGCGATTGGTTTCAACTGCGGATGGCCGTCCATTCCCATAACAGGAAAATGGATTTGACCGATTCAAAGGATGACCGCAAAAAGAGATTTGACGATCTATTCGATGACTGAACCAGATGAACGTGATTGATATTCAGATGTAAAACCTCGGGGCCAAGATTATCACGTGCAAAAAAGTGGAGAATTTTCATTCTCCGCTTTTTTCGTTTATTCTTCTTGTCCGGCGTTATTCAGATATATTTATCCCGCCCACGGGTGTCTGCGAATTGCGCAAGGCTGCAAACCATTCGATCGTTTTCCTGAGGCCGTTTTCAAAATCGACTTTTGGCCGGTACTCCAAGCCCTCCTTCGCTTTGGTTATATCGGCATATGAATGGAGGATATCTCCCGGGCGCGGCGGGGTGTAATCGGCTTCGGTATCGGTGCCCATAATCTCTCGAAGCTTCTTCAACAGATCGTTCAGAGTGAACTGAGCCCCGCAGGCAATGTTGTAGAATTTCCCCGGAGCCAGCGGCGAAGTTGTCGCCAGGAGGTTTGCCTGGATGGCATTGTCAATGAAGGTGAAGTCTCGTGACTGCTCTCCATCGCCGAAAACAACCGGGTGTCTATCGGAAAGCAGAGCACTTATGAATTTCGGAATAACGGCGGCATATTCGGAAGCCGGGTCCTGGCGGGGGCCGAAAATGTTGAAGTACCTGAGGCTTACCGTCTCCAGCCCGTACAGCTCATAGAATACCTTGCAATATTTCTCGCAGGCTAATTTGGTAACGGCGTACGGAGAAAGAGGGTCCGGCCACATATCTTCACGTTTGGGCAGTTCCGGTGTGTCGCCATAGACTGACGACGAGGACGCAAAAACAAATCTTTTTACATCGGCCTGTTTCGAAGCTTCCAGTAGATTCAAGGTCCCGTCGATGTTGACGCTGTTGGAGGTGAGAGGATTCTTGACTGACCGCGGCACCGAGGGGAGGGCGGCCTGGTGCAAAACATAGTCGGCTCCGTCAACTGCTTCCCGGACGGTCCAGAAGTCGCGAATATCGCCTTCAATCAACTCCACCTGACTTTCGATCTCGGCCAGGTTGATTTTTGAACCGGTTGAGAAATTGTCAATGATCCGGACCTTCTCACCCATCCTGATTAACTCGTGGGCGATGTTGCTGCCGATGAAACCGGCTCCACCTGTTATTAAATATCTCATAATTCTTGTCCTGTTTTCTGTCTTATATAGATTGTATCGACTGAATCCGGGATTTCTACGCCGTTTACTTCAGGAAAACCTGCGGTCTTCGCCTGAAGAGCCTGTCGGCTCTTTCCCAGTCGTCGGGACGCCCGATGTCAAGCCATCGCCCCTTGAAACGATAAACCGACGGATTTTGTCCCACCTCTATTAACTTATCCACCAGGTCCGGAAAATCAAATCTCCTGTCTGGAATGTATTTCAAAACGGCTTTGCTGAATGCATAAACACCCATCGAAACCATATGTTTCTGTACCGGCTTTTCAAGATACTCCTCGATTTTGTTTTCAAATGTTACGACAATTCCGAAGTCCAGTTTGACGGCCCTGTCGAATACCGCCACCGTGGCTAGGGAGTTATTTCTGACGTGAGATCGCGTGAAATCTCTGAACGGCAAATCGGTCAACAGGTCACCATTTAAGACAAGAAAGTTGGCGTCAAGCCGATTGATTTTTTTGAGCGGGGCGGCGGTGCCAAGCGGTTTTTTCTCTTCAGAATATCTGATCCTGACGTTATACTGCTTGCCGTTGCCCAGGACGGTCTTTATCAATTCAGCCTGGTATCCTACGGCCATTATAATGTCTTTGATGCCGGCCCTGGCCAATTGTTTGATTAAGACTTCGACAATCGGGATATCACCGACCGGCCAGAGCGGTTTCGGCAGGACTTTGGTGTATGGAAGTAAACGGCGGCCCTCCCCGCCGGCCAGAATGACGGCCTGCTTGATGGCGTTTGGTTTGCTCCTCACAGCTGATAATCCTCTCGCGGATATAGATCCAGATGCTTTTCATAAAAGGCGATGGTTTTTCTCAGCGCCGCCCGAATAGTGGTAATTGAATAGTAGTCGATTGTCTTCCGGGCCAGGCTGCTGTCGCCCATCAGTCTTTGCACCTCCGACTTATCTGGGCGCCGCCGCCGTTTTTCAGTCTTTATGGTAAGATTCTTTCCCAGAATATCACTGACGACGCCGACCATATCCCGGATGGAATAGTCCTTACCCGTCGCCAGATTCAATGTCATACCGGACGTTCTGTTGCTGAAACAGGCGGCTACCATTCCTCGAACGATGTCGGCGACGTAGTTCATATCACGCCGTGTGTCGATATTGCCGAGTTTTATCACGCGGCTTCTTAAAGCCTGAAGGATGATTGTCGGTATGACGGCCCGGGCCGACTGCCGGGGGCCGAAACAGTTGAAGGGGCGGATGGTAACAACCGGGAAATCAAAACTCAGGTAAAATGACTGGGCGATCTTGTCGGCGGCGATTTTTGAGGCCGAGTACGGCGATTGCGCGACCTGGGGATGATTCTCATCGATCGGCACGTACCGAGCCGAGCCGTACACTTCTGAGGTCGAAACATGGAGGAATTTCGTGTCTCCGGCCTCTCTGGCGGCCTGAAGCATGTTGGCCGTTCCCAGAGCGTTGACGTTAAGGAAATCCCGCGGTGCTATATACGAATGAGGGATGGCGATCTGGGCCGCCAGATGAAAGACAAAATTGTTGCCGCCTGCCGCCATTCGGCAGACATCTGGATCGCGGATATCACCGTAGACTACTTTCAGCCTTTTTCTGAGGGTGGGGCGCAGATGATCCAGCCACCCGGCTTTTCCACCCGAAGTATATCTGGCCAGGGCGGTCACGTTAGCGTTGGCGTCCAGAAGCATTTCGGTCAGGTGAGAGCCGATAAAACCGGCGGCCCCTGTAACCAGTATTTTTTTGCCTTTAATTGAAATCATTCCCGTGATCAAATATATAACACCGGCCTGAATAATTCAAAGTCTTTTTCCTTTCTTCGGTTATCGGTCGGAAAGCAGTTCGGTGTTACCGTATATCCGGCCGGCGGCGATTTACGATTTCCGGTTTTATGTTGATTAAGGATTTTTGCCGGTGTAATTTTTCTGGCAAACTGATGCTCAGTAAGCGTGAAAGGGTAAAA
>CP070766.1:614217-618598 GCA_020345705.1 Candidatus Zixiibacteriota bacterium
ACCGGTCAAAATGGTCTGCTTCTTAACAGTCAGGTCGGTTCTGCAAGCGGTGTCGTGTATGAATTCGATATTTCATTGTATGGTAAAGATGAATTCAGGAACTTCGCCAAACTCCTGACGTCACTGGAAATTCCCGTCAACGATTACTCGGTTTTCGGATTCAGCTTCAGTAATTCTCGGGAGAAGAACATGACCGACGTGCGTAACGAAAGCGAGTACCGACTGGAGTACCGTGTCAGAAAGGAATCGCTGCATCTTCGAAGTTATTTTGGCCATACGGACGACAAATACGGCAATCATTATATTTCGTGTTTCGCGCGAATGCGCAACGACGTTGAAAGTCTCGGCCGGATAGAGTTGTGGGTCAACTTTGATAAGATCAATTATTCCGCGGGCCGCGTTGATTATCTCTACAGCTATATCAGAGAAATCACCGACGTTACATCATCGCTTGAAATGTCGGCAAAAATGTCGTACCGTTACAGTAGAAGCGATTCCAAACACGAGCAGCTAAAATTCTGGCTGGAGGCAAAACTGAAGTGGTAGGCGGGAAATACCGGATACTCACATCATGCATCATCTTCTTTCTGGCGTACTTCGGCGCGCGCGCCGATATTGTGCTGAACGAGGTCATGTCGAACGAACCGGGTGGCAGCGTAACCCTGGAGTGGATTGAGCTTTATAATGACACGGACGTGCCTGCCAATCTCGCCTTGCACACGCTCACAATTGACGGTACGACGCTTGTTTTGCCGAGTGAGGGTTTCGGGCCGTATCAATACGCCGTCCTTTGCAGAAAGATGTTCACCGAGGGAACAACGCCCGGATTTGAGTCCGTCTGGGGAGACAGCAGCGGCGTCTGGGGCGATGATACGACTCTTGAAAATTACACTCTCGTGGAGGTGCCCGAAATCAGACTCACCAACGATTCCGGTGTTATCATATGTCGTCGTCTGCAGTACCAGATTTCCATCTTTAAATGGACGGCCGCGGGACTTGACGGCGTGTCCTGGGAACGGCTTCTCCTCTTCGATTCGCTGGTAGGAAATTCGGAAGATCCGCAGGGCAGTACACCCGGTGAGCTCAACTCCATCACTCCCGTGCCTGAGGACCTGGCGCTCCTGCCGGTTCAAACTTGGCCGGAAGGATCGGGCGTGACCGGCCTCGAGATTACGCTGGCCAACGTTGGTTTGGAGGTGGTGACGGCGGGCAATCTTTCGGTGTACTATGACAACGATGAAAACGGCATTGTCGAGGCTTCGGATCTTATTGCAATAATTCCTTTCCCGGAAACGGTTCCGACCGACACTTTCTCAATTACCGTATTCTTTGAGCTTGAAGGAGTGTACCCCGTCATTCTGGTCAAACTACCTTCTGATGATCGTCCGCTGAACAATCAGCAGTCGGTCAGATCATACGGCAATGACTATCCGCCGCTTATTTTATCTGAGTTTATCGCCAAACCGGAGTTCGACCTGGATGCCGAGTGGGTTGAACTGAAGAACCGCTCCGGGATTGAGACTGCCCTGAAGAGCTGGTATCTGGGTGATGAGTTGACCATGCGCCCGATCACTGCCGGCGACTTCATTGTCACGCCGGGTGAGTACATCTTGTTGACGGATGACAGCGCGGTCTTTGCCGCCTATTACGATCCGATAGATTTTGCCGTGTTTGAATTGTCCTCATGGCCGAGACTGAACGACAAGGATGATCTCATAAGATTGACTGACGACCTGGGGTTTGCGGCTGACAGCGTCAGGTATGAATTTGTGTTCGGCGGGAATTACAGCTGGGGTCGAAGCGAGGAAGCCGGAATGGGTGATCGCTGGGGGCGCTCAACCGAGGTTGGAGGAACACCCGGACGGCCCAATGAGATTTACTACCAGCCGTCGGCGTCTGAGATAACAGTCACCGTCGAGCCGAATCCTTTTTCGCCTTCCCGAGGAGAGGAAGCAACCATTTCCTTCAAAGTCCCGCCGGGTGACAATATTACGGTAAAAGTTTACGATACGCAGGGACGACTGGTGAGAACCGTTCTGGATGATCTGCCGCCCTTTGACGGAAGTATCTCCTGGGACGGGCGCACCGATGCCGGAAGACGGTTGAACGTGGGCGTGTACATACTGTACATCGAAGTTTCGGGCGAAGACGCGTACAAACAGACGATAGTTATTGCACCATGAAGCTGCCGATAATTCTTATTCTTCTTCTTGTTTTGACTGCTTCGGCGGGCGGCTATGAATTCGGCCTCGGTCGTCAGAGCGGTATGGCGGGGTGCATCATGCTGTCGTCACCGACGGCCTCCGATATGCTGACATGCCCCACCGCGAATTTCAGAAACAAAGAAGTCAGACTGGAAGCGGGCTACCAGAGAAAATATGAGCTTTCTGATCTTGACCGGGTCTTTGTGTCCGGCTGTTACAGGTACAGAGGATTTTCCGGGGCCATCGGCTTCTCCCAGTTCGGGCGCAGTGACTATTATGTTGAACAGATGGTCAAGACGGCCCTGTCGTACAATCATAACCTGTTTACCGTTTCAGCGATGATCTCCGGCAAGATGCTTGAGATTGGAAGCGGCGACCGGCGATACTCGCTGGGGACGGCGGCGCTGGGCCTTGGGGGCGCGGTCAGCTACCGGAAATATCATCTCGGTCTTGTCCTCGACAACCTCAACGGACCGAAACTTGCGGACAACGATGAGGCTGACAACGCTGTGTACAGCATTTATGGTGAGATCGAAGGACCGGCCAGATTTTCGATAACCGGTCGGGTTACTCTGGAGAAAAAGGAAAAACCGTCACTGGCAATCGGGCAGTACATCAGATTGCATGATCAGGGGGCAATCTTCTGGGGTTTGAGCGACAATCCGCTGGCCTACGGCGGGGGACTTGAAATCAATTATAAGAATCTTGATTTAATGTATGCAGTATCGTATCATCCCGTCCTCGGTTTCACCCATAATATTTCGCTTGGTTTTGCATCAGGGAATATGCTACATTGATTGCGCGGTGAAACAATGAAGAGGACCAGAGAAACAATCGAGCAGTACGAAAGGGATACCCTTGCACCATACGCCGCCCTCTCATCTGAGACGAAGGGACGCCAGCACTCGCAAAAGGAGCATCCTCTGCGCACCGTTTTCCAGCGCGATCGCGACCGGGTGATCCACTCGGCGGCATTCCGAAGGATGGAGTACAAGACGCAAGTGTTTGTCAACCACGAGGGTGATCACTATCGGACCCGCCTGACCCATACCATCGAAGTCGCCCAGATCAGCCGGACGGTCGCCAGGGCGCTGGGGCTGAATGAAGACCTGGCCGAGGCCATTTCACTTGTGCATGACCTGGGACACACCCCGTTCGGCCATTCGGGCGAGGAAGTGCTCAACGAGCTGATGGCCGACTTCAACGGATTCAACCACAACCGTCAATCACTCTGGGTGGTCGATTATCTTGAACGGCGCTACCCCGCGCATCCGGGGCTGAACCTCACTTACGAGGTACGTGAGGGAATAGCCAAGCATGAAACCTCGGTCGAGCCAATCATGCCGGAGACGTTCCCGCCCGATGAGCGACCGACGCTGGAGGCATGCATCGTCGATCTGGCCGATTCCGTTGCATATAACAGTCACGACGTCGATGACGGCCTGTCATCCGGTATCCTCGAATGGGACGCGCTTGAGGAGGTACCCATCTGGCGTGCGGCAAAAACGGAATCAGAAAAGCTTTATCCGCAGTTGACACAGAAGCGTCGCCGCCATTCGATAGTCCGATTCCTGGTTGACTGGCAGGTGACCGACCTGGTCAATCAGACTTCTGCAAATATCGAAAACGGCGGTATAAAAACGCTGAAGGACGTGCGCTCTTCATCGGGCCGCCTGGCTTCGTTTTCGGAAGGTATGCAAAAAAAACTCGGCGACCTGAATGCATTTCTTAATGCCAAGATGTATCATCATCCCCGGATGATAATGATGTCCGAGCGTGCCAGGATGATTATCGAAGTACTGTTTGACCGGTACAAAAGAGACCCGTCCAAACTCCACGGCAAATACAAACTCCGGGTGGACGAGGAACCGCTGGAGATAATCATCCGCGATTTCATAGCCGGCATGACCGACCGCTACGCCGACAAAATGTATGAACAACTGAAATGATCCACGCGCATTCCGACCTCTGAGATATCATTGGTGCTTACGTTGAGATGTGGTGTCAGGTCACACACTCGGTAAACCTCGAGCAGGAACTGACGCAACAAGGAATATCTCTTGACCTGCCTTAAAGGATTGCATATTATTTACAATAATTGACTGAATCACGGCCTATTCGGCTGTTCAATAGGGAGGTAAGGCAAATGCGGTTATCCACGAAAATTATCATGCAGG
>CP070766.1:618698-621833 GCA_020345705.1 Candidatus Zixiibacteriota bacterium
CATCGGATCTCAGGGAACTTGATGTTGAACAGCTGACGGCCCTGGCCGAAGAGATACGACAGGAAGTAATATCGGTGGTATCGGCCAACGGCGGACATCTGGCCTCCAACCTCGGTGTTGTTGAGCTTACGCTGGCTCTGCACTATTGCTTCGATATTCCGACCGATCAGGTCGTCTGGGACGTCGGCCACCAGAGCTACGTGCACAAGATCCTGACGGGGCGGGCGGGACGGCTGACCAGTATCCGGCAGTATGGAGGGTTGGCCGGTTTTCCCAGGAGAGATGAATCTCCGGCCGATGCTTTCGGGACGGGTCACGCTTCCACCGCCATTTCCGCCTCTCTGGGGCTGGCGGCGGCCCGGGATTACAGGGGTATGAAACATAAGATTATCGCGGTGGTCGGGGATGGTGCTCTGTCCGGGGGACTGTCTTTTGAGGGGCTGAATAATGCCGGGGCTTCGAAAAAAGACCTGATTGTCGTCCTTAACGACAATGAGATGTCGATCTCCAGAAATGTCGGCGCGCTGTCGAAATATCTCACCAATATCTTGACCGACAAGAGATTCAATAAACTCCGCAATGAAATCTGGGAACTCACCGGGCGGTTTAAACGGCGGGATAAAATCCGGGCCGTTGTTTCGGATATTGAGAAGTCGATCAAAGGATTTTTTGTCCCCGGCTATCTTTTCGACAAACTGGGCTTTAGATATTACGGGCCCATTGACGGGCATGACCTTTCTCTGCTTATCAAAACCCTGACTCAAATGAAAGACCTTCCGGGTCCGAAATTGCTTCACATTGTAACCGTGAAGGGCAAAGGGTTCGGGCCGGCGGAGGCCGACGCCACCAGATTTCACGGCATCGGCGCCTTTGATAAAATTACCTGCCAGTCCAATTCCAAGTCCGCGCTGCCGGCTTATACGAAGGTCTTTGGTGATACCATTGTTGAGCTGGCCGAGAAAGATGACCGTGTTGTCGCCATTACCGCCGCCATGTGTCCCGGCACCGGTCTGACCGCGTTTGCCGAGCGCTTTCCGGACAGGTTTTATGATGTCGGTATTGCCGAGGCCCACGCCGTCTGTTTCTCGGCCGGTCTTGCCGCGGGGGGGTACAGGCCATACGTCGCCATCTACTCGACCTTTCTGCAGAGAGCGTACGATCAGATTATCCATGACGTGGCGCTGCAAAATCTGCCCGTGGTCTTCTGTATTGACCGGGCCGGGCTGGTCGGTGAGGACGGCCCGACGCATCACGGGGCGTTTGACCTGTCATACCTTTCGGTCATACCGAATATGACCATTATGGTTCCCCGGGACGGCGACGAACTGCGCGCCATGCTTCATCTGGCGCTCGAAACGGAATTAAAGGGGCCCTGTGCCATCAGGTACGCGCGGGCGTCGATCCCGGCCCCGCTCGAAAAAGATGTCCGCAAAATTGAATGGGGCAAATGGCACCAGCTTCGTTTTATGGGCGACACGGTCATAATCGCCGTCGGGACCATGGTTGAGACGGCCTTGAAAGCGCACGAAATCCTGACCGGTGAAAAAGACTGTTCGGTTATCAATGCTCGATTCGTCAAGCTGCTCGATACCGAAATGCTTGATTATTGCATGAGAACGTACGATCATATTATAACCACTGAGGAAAACAATGTCGTCGGCGGCCTGGGGCAGATGGTCGGCGGCTATCTCAGTGCCTCCGGTTATAAGGGTCATTTTCAGCCCCTGGCGATTCCGGACAGATTTATCACGCATGGCAGCCGCACGATGCTGCTCAAGGAAGTCGGCCTGGACGTTGACTCGCTGGTGGATATTATCAGGCAGCTCCAGACCGCCAGGCGGACTCTTCTCCAGAAGCTCAAGTTCAGAAAAGGGGAACGCAGAAAAGCCAACGGCGTGACGGTCAATAACGGTAGTCGTCAGGTTTCCGGGGAATAATAGAGAAAAAGCCATGCGTTTCGGAGTAATCGCCAACGTTGACCGTCCCGACGCCGCCAAGACGGTTGACGCAATTGTCAGGTGGTGCCGTGAGAATAAACACGAAGTTGCCGTCTGCGACCGGATTTCCTCCAAAGATGCTGTCCGCGCTCCGTCATTGCCGAGGGATAAGCTGGGACAGCAAACTGACGTTCTCATCTCGCTGGGCGGTGACGGGACAATGCTCGCTTCGGCGCGCGCGCTGGGGGAGCATCAGATTCCCATCCTGGGCATCAACCTCGGTTCGCTCGGCTTCTTGACGCAGTTGACGCCGGATCAGCTCGAAGACGCTCTTAATCATGTCGCCGGCGGTGAATACCAGATTGAAGAGCGCCTGATGCTCAGGACGGATATCATTGACGGCCCGCAGCTGGATTACCCCTATGCTCTCAATGATATTGTCATTGACAAAGGCAATGTCAGCCGGGTGATAAATTTGAGCCTGTACGCCAACGATGAGTACATCTGTTCGTACACCGCCGACGGCATAATCATCGCCACTCCGACCGGCTCGACGGCGTACTCGCTGGCGGTGGGCGGCCCGATTCTGAACCCTACGATGGGGGCCATTATCGCCTCGCCGATTTCGGCCTTTTCGCTGACCAGCCGCCCCCTGATATTCCCGCCGGAATATACTCTTGAGGTCCGGGTGCGCTCCGAGCACGGTGATGCCTTGCTGACTATTGACGGGCAGGTGGCGACACATTTTTCGCCGACCGGCTCGATTCGTATCACCCGCGCCAGTCACAGCGTGAAATTCATCAAGTTCGAAGATATAAAGTTCTACGATATTCTGCGCCGCAAACTGCACTGGGGCAAACTCCCCGTCGTCGATTACAAGAAAGTCGACTTCCTCAAAAAAGACCCGAAGAATAATCACTGATGGAGATAGTTTCTCAACATCGACAATCCTCTTCCTGTGGCGATATTTTGTTTTGTGGTCAGCAAAGGATTCTGATCGCCTGAGAATGCAGGAAAGATACCTTCACCTATGGTTAGCACGACCCCACGGAACAATTAGATGTCGAGACCCTGCCGCGGTTCTCTTTCTACAGTTTTTCCTCCCTCTAAAATTACCTTGCGTATTTAATCTATGGAGTATAGATTTCACCTTCGCGTTAAGCGGGAGTAACTCAGTTGGAAGAGTCACAGCCTTCCA
>CP070766.1:621933-628277 GCA_020345705.1 Candidatus Zixiibacteriota bacterium
GTTACCTTATACACGTTATCGCCGCTTTCCCCCCTGGCAATGATCGAATCGACGTATGGCAGGAATTGCACGCCGGTATCGAGAGGAAACGGAATCAGGTTCAAAGTCCAGCTCAGCTCCTGCTTTGAGCTGAGTATCCATTCGTCGGGATCCAGTTCTATATCGATCGGCATTTCATCCGTTTTCAGCAAATACATATTCTTGCGCAGGTCGTTGAAAATCACAAGCGTGTCAATACCGGAATTGAAATAGAAAACAGCGTCAACCGGCATCGTGAAAACCTGCGGGAATGTCGCCTGTGTCTGCTCCAGAAGGAAGAACGTCCAGTACCGCCCGTCACTCGGATCCTGCTCGCTCCAGTAGGTCCAGTAATAGCGCGGATAATAAGTGCCGTAAATCCATTCGTCGTAGAAATAATCGAGCTCCAAACCGGAGACCGTTTCACACAAATTTTTGAATTGTTCGGTCGTCACGTCCTTAAACTTGTACTCACTGTCGTAGTAGGTCTGGAGGATATCGAAGAACGTGGCGTCGCCGACGATGTGCCTTAGCATATGCAGGACCCAGGCACCCTTGTCATAGACAATACTGCTGAAAATATTCCAGACGTTGGTTGTATCATATACGTAGATCGTCCCGCCATAGACATACTTCATCCCCTGCATATAGGCATGATAGTCATTGACTCCATCCTTTATCTCGTAATAAAGGGCTTCGGCGTATGATGCAAAACCTTCATTGAGCCATATATCATGCCAGTTGTTACAGGTAATCATATCGCCCCACCATTGATGCGCCAGCTCGTGTACGATGACCGGCTCTGAAAATCCGAAATTACTGCCGGTCATTGACGTAACGGTTTGATGCTCCATCGCGCCACCCCATTGGAAGTTGGCATGGCCGTACTTTTCCTCGATAAAGGGGTACTCTCCGAACAGGTCGGCCAGCACCTGAATCGCAAAGGGAGTAATATTGTAGCTGATGAGAGAGGTGGCATACTTGTCGGGGTACACATGATGGGTGACGACCATCGAATCATTGTCGCCATAATAGTACCAGTTATGCCAGATAGTGTAATTCGAAATGGCCAGCGAGAAAAGGTACGTCGTGATCGGATACCTGACTTCATAATTGAACGTCCACGTGCCGTCGCCGTTTCTGGTAGTATCGATAAGGGTACCATTGGAAGCGCAGAAGTAAGCCGTATCGCACGTGACAATTATATCAAGCGAGTCGGCCTTGTCATCGGGCCGATCCTTGCAGGGCCACCAGGTCCGGGCCGACATCGGCTCCGAAAGCGTAGTCACGACCGGAACGTCGTATCTATAGTCGAATGAAAAGCCGTCAAGACCGGAGCCGACAGGGTGCCCATGGTATCTCACCGTGAAGGCAAAATTCTCATCGACGTTGTATATTCCCCCGAGTTCAACCAGAAGCTTATTGCCGCCGTGAGAATAATTTAATGCCCCGCCGGGAGTATAAACGGAATCAACGGTCAGATTCGAATACAGGTCAAGCTCCACGGCATCCAGACCGTCAACAGTCGAATTGCCCTGAACAAGAACGTTTCCATAGATCATTTCGCTGGGGATGTCAATTTCCAGCTCAATTCTGTGAAAGCCGACGTTGTACGTGGTCTGATCCAGAAACGAAGTCGTTCTGGCCGCTTCGGCGGCGAAGGCGCGCGCCCTTGAAAGCTCGCCGGCTTTGGATGCAGCCAGAATCTCGTGAATCTGCCAGGGTTTGAGAGTGTCCGGATCAAGCGACTCATCAAATATGCTTTCGCTGAATGTTGGAGTTGTCAAAAAGAAAACGGTGAAAATCAAAATAAGTGCCAAAAAAGACGCAGTTTTCATCGAACTAACCACCTTCCGAACGGGTTTAGTCATCGGCTCTATACTATCTATCAAAGAGTCGAGCAGTACACTTCTAATATAATGACATTTCTCGATCTGTCAACAACTTATGTCTGATATCGGATGTAGCGATTACCTTTTATAGTCCTATACGTAAACGTCATTGAAGGTGTGAGGTCAATAATCAGCCGCGTCCCCGTACACCTTATTTTCAGGGTCCTGGGTAGAATCCCGACCTCACAGCAACACCGAATCCGAACGTTGTCGGGAAGTCGGATGATGAATTACTCTATACAACCCCAGAGCGGGTCGGGTCCATCTCTGTACAGGTAATTTATCAGGTAAGAAACGTCCAGAAGATTGACGTTGCAGGAAGCGTCGGGATCGGCCTGGTTCGGGACAGCGGGAGCCTCCCCGCTTCTATACAGGTAGTTGATAAGAAAAGTCGCATCCAGAAGATTTATCGTATCGTCATCGTTGGCATCACCCGCCAGACCCTCGCCCGCAAGGATGACAAGAGTGTACATCACTGTTTCGTTCAGTGTGCTGACTTCGTCCTCGACGTTCACCTCAAACGCAAACTGTCCGAATTCCATCGGCATACCCGAGATAATGCCCGTCAGACTGTCCAGTTCAAGCCCACCGGGCAGAGTCCCCGAGGCCACCGTGTACAGGTTATCGCCGCTACCTCCCCTGGCTATAACCGAATCGGTGTACGGCTGGAATTGCACCCCTGTATCGAGCAGAAACGGAATCAGATGTATACCCCAGCTTAACTCTTGATTGAAGCTGAGAATCCACGAGTCGGGATCGAGTTTTATATCAATCGGCATTTCGTCCGTTTTGAGAATGTACGTATTCCTGCGCACGTCGTTGAAAAGGACAAGCGTGTCAATGCCGGACTTGAAATAGAAAACAAGGTCGATCGGCATTTCAAATACCTGGGGAGCAGTCGGCTGCCTCTGCTCCAGGAAGAAGAACGTCCAGAACCGCCCGTCGTCGGGGTCCTGCTCGTTCCAGTACGACCAGTAATAATGCGGGTAATAAGTGCCGTGCATCCACTCATCGAAGAAATAATCAAGCTCCACGCCGCAAACCGTTTCGCACAGATTCTTGAACTGCTCCGTTGTGGCGTCCTTGAACTTGTACTCGCTGTCATAGTAGGTCTGGAGGATATCGAAAAAGGCGGCGTCCCCAACGATATGCCTAAGCATATGCAAAAACCAGGCCCCCTTGTCGAAGACAATACCGCTGAATATATTCCAGACATCAGTCGTATCGTACACATAGATGGTTCCGCCATAGAGATACCTCATCCCGTACATATAATCATGATACGCGGCGACACCATCCTTTACTTCGTAATAGAGGGCCTCGGCGTACGAGGCAAAACCCTCATTGAGCCATATGTGATGCCAGTTGTGGCACGTGATCATGTCACCCCACCACTGGTGCGCCAGCTCATGGATGATGATCGGCTCCGCAAACCCGATGCTGTAGGCGCCCATTGAGGAGACGGTCTGATGCTCCATGGCACCGCTCCATAGGAAGTTGGCGTGACCATACTTCTCTTCGATAAAGGGATATTCTCCGAACAGACCGGCCAGCACCTCAATCGCAAAGGGGGTGATATTATAGCTCGTAAGAGAGAGTTCATATCTCTCGGGAAACACATAATGGGTGACGACCATCGAATCATTGTCGCCATAATAATACCAGTTATGCCAGATCGTGTAGTTTGTCATAGCCAGCGAGAAAAGGTAGGTCGCGATCGGATACCTGACTTCATTATTGAAAGTCCAGGTGCCGTCGCCATTCCTGGTAGTGTCTATCAGAGTCCCGTTGGAAGCACAGAAATAGGCCGTATCGCAGGTGACAATGATGTCAAGCGAGTCGGCCTTGTCGTCCGGCCGATCCTTGCACGGCCACCAGGTCCGGGCCGACATCGGCTCCGAAAGCGTCGCTACGGTGGGAACACCGTTTCGATAGTCAATGGAGAAACCGCCAAGGCCGGTGCCGACCGGGTGCCCGTTATACGTCACCGTGAAGGCGAACGGCTCATCGACGTTATATAACCCCCCGAGTTCGACCAGAAGTTTATTGTCAGCATGAGAATAATCCAGCGCCCCACCGGGAGTATATACCGAGTCGACGGTCAGATTCGTATACAGGTCGAGCTCAACGGCATCCAGACCGTCAACAGTCGAATTGCCCTGAACAAGAACGTTTCCATAGACTATTTCGCTGGGTATGTCAATTTCCAGCTCAATTCTGTGAAAACCGACGTCGTACGTGGTCTGATCCAGAAACGAAGTCGTTTTGGCCGCTTCGGCGGCGAAGGTGCGCGCCCTTGAAAGCTCGCCGGCTTTGGATGCAGCCAGAGTCTCATGCATCTGCCAGGGCTGGAGCGTGTCCGGATCAATTGACTCATCAAATATAGTATTGCTGAATGCCGGAGTCGCCAAAATGGAAATTGTGAGGATCAGAAGAAGTGACAAAAAGGACGCAGTTTTCATCGAACTAATCACCTTCCAAATGTGTTGAACAATCGACTCTATTTTATCTATCAATGAATCGACCAATATATCTCTAATATAATCATATTTCGCAATCTGTCAACAACTTATAGCCTGTTGTCGACATAATGATTACGTTTTAGAGTCCTTACGTAAACGAGGTGAAAGTACGGGGCCTTTAAACAGCCGCCTCCCCGGACGCAGTATTTTCGTACGTTCGGCGGCGAAACGGACAAGGCCACGGATGTTTATCAATAAGGATTACCGCAAAGCGGCGGTCCCTCGCGATAGAGATAGTCTACTATAAGTTTGGCGTCTATAAGGTTGACGTATGAGCTACAATCACAATCCCCAACGGCCAATGACGGAATCGGCTCCGGTCCCTCGCGGTAGAGATAATTAATCAAATGACGCACGTCCAGCAGATTTATCGCGCCGCTATAATCACAGTCACCATGGAACATCCAGATCTGAATATCGAGAAAGACGGGGTATGGTGAATTGGAGGCCGACTCGGAAGTAATGTAGGCCGTATCATAGTAGTGCCCCATAGTCATCCCCAATCCGTTGGGGACAGCCTTGACCATCCAGGGGTATTCCGAACTCGACCCCGTGTAAAAATCCACCCAGGAGACGTCATCCTGCATCTCCCAATCCATACAGCCCGGGTTTCTGTTGTTAACACTCATGAAACTGTGCCGACCCGTTCTGCCTGTCTGAGCATTGAGACTGAATTGATTGGGCATGGCCATAATCTCGGGAGTCGCGTCCGTGGGAAGAATATTCAGCGTCACGGGAAGATACCTCGGGCTGTTGATTGCCTCATTCGCCGTGACTACGATGGTATCATAATATGTCCCGGGAGTGAGGCCCTGGTAGTCGAAATCAAGGTAGATTGTTCCCGGTGCGGGAGAACTGATCATAGACGGCAAGAGCCAATCGGAGCTGTACGATAAGTCGAATGTAAAAGGCTCCTGGCCGCCGTTATAGACCGTGAAATAATATGTCGGCGGGATGCCCACACCCTGACCGCACTCATACAGGTCTGCCACAACGGAATCGTAATTTAGCAATATCATCGGGGGACTGGTGTAACACATAAACAGGAATTCAATGGGCTGAGGAGAGTTGATTGCCTCCAGGGAATGAATCCAGGCAGTGTCGATGAATGTTTGACCATTCACGCACTGGATTGAGTCGAATGTAACGGTAACGGTCTGGGGTACGCTCTCCGAATCGGGCTCCATACTGATTATCCGGGGAGAGGTTTCCTCCAGATAGTAGTTCATAGAGCCGGCACCATCGTTGTATATTAAGAACGTCTTGTCGTCAGGCAAAGGTTCATCAACGTCAACAATAACATACACGGTGGAAGGATCGGTGGCTATAACCGGAAGGCTTGAGGCGACTTCCAGCCTGACGGCGGCCTTCTGCGGGTCGTTGCTGGCTTCCGGGTCTGAAACCACCACCGTATCATAGTAAACGCCATAGGGCAACCCGGCAATACTCACCGAGAGTGTTATCTCACCGTAATCGGTTCCGGACGTCGGGACGATTTCCAGCCAGCTTTCCGTATTGGAGGCCGTCCAGTTGAGAGTTCCGCCCCCGCTATTTGAAACGGTCAGAACCTGGTCCGGCGGATCCGCCGAATCGGCGATCGCGTTGAAGCTAAAGTATGTCTGCGACAAGGCTATTTCCGGCGGCGGTTCCAGGACTTTCAGTTCCACCGGAATCAAAACCGGACTGTTTATGGCATTCGGGTCGGCGATGGTGATCGTATCATTATATGTGCCCACGCCGAGCCCGGAAACATTGGCGAATACCTGCACATTCGACGGTGCCGTGCCAAAAGCAGGTGTAACACTCAGCCAGGATGAATTCCAGACGGCTGTCCAGTTCAGCGTGCCGATACCGGTGTTGGTGATGTGCAAGACCTGAGCCGGGGGCGGCGGCTGTCCCAGCACCGACTCAA
>CP070766.1:628377-632279 GCA_020345705.1 Candidatus Zixiibacteriota bacterium
AAACAATCAGATCAAGTCCGGAATCATCAGGTTCGACTTCCATGACGGCCGGAGCGGTGAACTTCTGCGAAGTAAGGAAGTATCCCTGGCCGCGGCGGGGAACAATCCCGGCCAGAGAACGATACATCATGCGGTCGGATTTCAGGTATCATTTACCGATGACTGTTTCTATTCACCGGCGTTGATGCAGATTGAACCGGTGAAGAAGGTTTACGGGATATCCGGAGACGTACTGGGGCGAGCATACGCCGTCGGGCCGACGAGCGTCCCGCTGGCCCGGTCGATTACAGTCTCTTTCGATCTTGAGAATGAAACCGACAAAAGCAGGCTTGGCCTGTACAGGTTGAATGACAAAAATAAGTGGAAGTGGGTTGATTCCGAAATCAGTCAGAATATAATTTCCGCCGAGTCGGATTTTGTGGGGACTTTTGCCGTCATCGAGGATACTAAATCGCCGCGGGTAAAAAAAATATACCCGCCGAAGGGCAAAACGGTCAAAACCGCTCTGCCGAAGATAAGCTGCACCATTGAAGACAACCTGTCCGGCATCAAAGATGACGGCAATGTGACGGTTCTGCTTGACGGGCAGTGGCTGATTCCGGAGTACGACCCGGAGACCAAGCGGCTCGAGACATACCCGCGTTCGGCCCTGGCCAATGGTCAGCATGACCTGGTCATAAAATTCTCCGACCGGGCTGGCAACGAGCGAAGCGTATTTTCGTATTTCTTTGTGAAGGAGCGGTAACGTCAGACTACGAGGATTAAAACCGGATGTTTTTCCCGCTTAAAGATGAAAACCCGACCTATAACAGGCCGTATGTGACGGTCAGTCTGATTGTCATAAACGTCCTGGTATATCTGTACACTCTGCCGATGTCGCAGCAGGCCTTTCGGGTCTTTCTTTTCAAATTCGGTTTGATTCCTTATGAAATTGTCCATCTGTCCGAGCTGGTCCCGGAAATTTCCTTTCCCGTCTTCTTGACCCCGTTTACCAGCATGTTCCTCCACGGCGGTTTCATGCATCTTCTGGGCAACATGCTTTTTCTGTGGATCTTCGGCAACAACGTCGAGGATTACCTCGGGCCGATAAAGTTTATCATCTTTTATTTTGTTTCCGGTTTGGCCGCGGTTCTGCTCTTTGTCATCTTCGGCCCCAATTCCCAGGTGCCGCTGGTCGGCGCCTCGGGCGCCATCGCCGGGATACTGGGGGCATACATGATTCTCTGGCCGCGGGCCAGAATCCTGACACTTATCTGGCTTTTCTATTTCATCCGTCTGGCGCATATCCCGGCCAAGTTCATGCTCGGCTTCTGGTTTTTCTACCAGCTTTTGATGTCAACCTCGTCGATCGGCGGCGGTACGGGCGGTGGGGTGGCCTGGCTGGCGCACGTCGGCGGGTTCGCCTTCGGCTGGGTGTGGTTCAGATTCATCGCCTCCAAAAAACGCCCCGCGCATTTCCACTGGCAGAGGTGATTCTGATACCGTCACATTTCCGTTGCCAAAATCGCCTTCTAGGGCTAAATTGCGGGTATGGCGAAGCCGTCAGAGGGAAAACCTGCCCCCGAAAACAAAGATGCATCGAGTGAAGCGGGCGAGATGCAGTCAATCCGACCGGTGGTGCGATTCGTCGTGCTCTTTCTGGTCCTGCTGGTTTTAATCAGCGTCGGTTTCTCGCAGCTTTTCACGCGATATCACGACCAACTGACCTGGCTGATGGAGCTGACTGCGACCATTACCGGAGCGACGCTGTCCGTATTCACCGGCGATGTTTATTATTCGGGCGTTCATGTAGCTTACAAAGGTTTTTCGGTGGAGATAATCGACGAATGCACCGGTCTTTTCGAGATGCTGATATACCTGGCGGCTGTTTTTTCGTTTTCGGCGAGCGTTAAGAAGAAACTTATCGGCATCGCCATGGGCGTGCCGGCCATTTTTATCTTTAACGTCGCCCGGATTACGGCGCTGGTGGTGGTTGGGGCGTATTCATGGGTAACATTCAATTTCATGCATCTGTACCTCTGGCAGGTGACACTGATTCTGATGATTTCAACCGTCTGGGTTATCTGGCTGTATCTGGTGGTGTATCGTGAAAAAAGAGCTATGGCTGTTTCTGGCTAAGCTGGCTTTTTTCTCCGTTGTTTTCGGCTTGCTCTGGTTTTACTTTGTGCAGGAGGCCTACCCGCACTTTTTGAAGCCGGTCGTTTTCCCGTTTTTCAAGTGGGTCGGGGTCAAGAAGTGGCGCCTGTCGATTCTTCTTGATCACTTCACCAACTTGATTCCATACTTGGCCCTCGTGTGCGCGACCCCCGGTTTTTTCAAGAACTGGAAAAAGACGATTCTGGCGCTTGTCGTCGGCCTCCTGGTCATGATGATCGGCCATGTTATTCTCTCATGGATCGACTACCACTACTACGCCCAGTACCAGAGGACCAAGGCCTTTTTCCGAAGGATATTCCATTTTTATCTTCTCAATGACGCCCTGCCGCTGGGGCTGTGGCTTCTTTTTTATCCCCGCGTCCTTCCGCGGCTTTTCGGCTTCCTTCGCTTCGGCAAATCCGGGCCCGCCGAGACGGCTTCAATGTAAAAACGGGACTCATCAAGTATTGCCTTCGCATCTTTTTTGTTGATTTCTTTCCGTCGGGAGCTTAAACTACCTTCACGATTGACGATAAATTTGTTAGATGATGTAAGTTTCCTCAGTTTAAGGGGATAAATTGGGCTTCTTTGATTTTATTTCGAACGACATCGGCATCGATTTGGGAACTGCCAACACGCTCGTTTTTGTCAGGGGACAGGGAATCGTCCTCAATGAACCTTCGGTGGTGGCGGTCGAAAGGGCGACGAATAAAGTTCTTGCCGTCGGCTCGGCGGCAAGGGAGATGCTCGGACGTACCCCCGGCGAAATCGCCGCCATCAGACCTCTGAAAGACGGGGTCATCGCCGATTTTGAAATCTGCGAAAAATTGCTGTCCGATTTCATCAGGCGGGTCAACCGCCATCGATACCTCATGAAACCGCGTATTCTCATCTCGGTGCCATCCGGCATTACCGAGGTTGAGAAAAGAGCGGTCCGGGATTCGGCCGAGAACGCGGGCGCGCGCGAGGTGTACCTTCTGCAGGAGCCGATGGCGGCCGCTATCGGCGTCGGCCTTCCCGTCGATCAGCCGTCGGGCATCATGGTCATTGATATCGGCGGCGGCACAACTGAGATAGCCGTCATCGCTCTCAACGGCATCGTTAATAACATTTCCATCCGCATTGCCGGTGACGAGATGAATGAGGCTATCATCATGTATCTCAAAAAGAATTACAATCTGCTCACCGGTGAATTGACGGCTGAGGAGATCAAGATAAAGATCGGTTCGGCCTTTCCGCTGGAGAAGGAACTTTCGCTCGAAATCAAGGGACGTGATCTTGTCGCCGGAGTTCCGAAGAGCCTCAAGCTGTCGTCGGTGCAGGTGCGGGAAGCGCTGGTGGAGCCGTTTGATCGAATCGTCGAGGCGGTCCGCCAGTCACTGGAGAAGACTCCGCCGGAGCTGGCCTCAGACATTCTCGATCGGGGAATAATTCTCACCGGCGGTGGCGCGCTTCTTAAAGGCCTGGATAAACGTCTGCGGCAGGAGACGAATCTCCCGGTGAACGTGGCCGAGGATCCGCTGACCTGCGTGGTCCGGGGAACGGGCAAGGTGCTTGAAAATATGCACAATTACGCCAAAGTCCTAGTCAGAAGTCGCCGTGACTAAAAATATATAGCCAGTTGAACAACAACAGCTTGAAGGCAAGCTTGCGAAAGCTTGCCTTTTTTGTTAGTCTTTTGACTACCCTGATTGTCCAACGAATAGAAATTGAGAAGTAAATGGAGCGGGATGAAAAGGAGCTAATATCGCGGGCAAAAGCCGGCG
>CP070766.1:632379-635708 GCA_020345705.1 Candidatus Zixiibacteriota bacterium
CCGCCTCCTGCGAGAACAGCTTCTGGCGGTCAATCGGATAGTCGCGTTGAAGAATCGAAATGTCGGGCTTGACACCGGAGTTGGCGATGGCCCCAACAAGCTCAACGAGCTCCTTGCGGAAACCTTCAAAGGTTTTAATGACGGTCTCCGTCGTCGAACCGGGCTCATAATTATCCAGAAGGGCGTCGTAAGCCTCTTTTTCGTAACCCAGGCAGTCAGCCACTTCAAGTTCCAGCTTGATAATCTTCTCCAGATGCGGCAAAAACTTGCCAAAATTCGATTCCTTTCTGGCTTCGGCCCAGATGCCCTGGGCGATCGTGGTCGTCCGCGTGATTTCTTCGACCAGTTTTTGGGGAATCTTGACCGACTTGTCATAATCATGGCGAATCTCGCGAATATTGGCGCCGCTGTCGGAGAATTCATCCTTGGTCAGGTCGGATTTTTCCACCACCCCGAGAAGCTCGCCGATTTTCGGGTCGATTGACTTCTTGTGCGCCAGCCCGGCTAGGTAGGCGATCTGCTCGGCGCGGAACTGCGCCCCGCCCCGAGGCATATAGGTCTGTTCGTCCCAGTGAAGAATCGCGGCACAGCTGCCGATCAGCTCCGCCTCCTTCCAGCGGCTTATCAACTCTTCATAGGCCTTTTCGGCCGTGTTCGACATTTTCATCCTCTTTCTATTTCCAGTTCAATTTTCGCCCAATATAACAAAACCGGCCGAAAAAGGCAAAAGGGGGCCTCGAGAAACTCAGCTTGTCCTGCCTTTCACGAAATTAGAATTCAACAGAAAGTCGCGAAAAATGAAATAGAAAAGGGGATGGCGCGCCGGGCCCCGTCCCCTGATTTATGAGATGAACGACGCCGCTACTTCAGCAGCATCATCTTCTTCGAGCTCTCGAATTCGCCGGCGCGGATCTGGTAGAGATAAATCCCGGTCGCGACGGTCTGCCTGCTGTCGTCAGTGCCGTCCCAGACGACACTATGCCGACCGGCAGGATTTTCGCCAAGATCGACCGTCCGCACCACCTGACCAAGCATGTTGAAAATAATCAGCTTCACCTTTTCGCGTTGCGGGAGATCAAAGGCAATTTCCGTCGCGGCATTGAACGGGTTGGGATAGTTCTGATACAACGCAAACCTGTCCGGAATAAGACCATCGGGGTCATCGCCGATACCGGTCTGGGATAGAGTGTAGGCACTGTCCATCTCGCGCAAAGTTTCATCAAAATCCGTGAACAGGTCGTAATGAAGAGACGTTACTTTTACGAAGTACTGCGCGCCGGACAGGAGATCGCCAATTTTATACTCGTATTCATAGTACTTGAAGAAACCATCATCGGTCAGTTCATCGGGATAATAAGTCTCCGCCGAGTCGATATTCAGTGTCGTCGGAGGCGCCTGATCGGGATAGACTTTGTGTATCAACGACGGATTAGTCAGATCGGAGTTGTTGTAATAAAGGACATCAAAGTAAAAGAATGAGTCTTGGTAGTTCAGCGGAGCGTTAGGTGTATAAGACAACGGATCAGTGATACTGTACAAGTTTTGAAGCTCCTCGAGCGTATACGGCCAATCGCGCAAATCCCAATATCCGGAAGGGAAGATGTAAGTGAATTTCAGGTAATTTTCGAGGTCATAGCCGGCAACGTACAGATATGCGCCGGGCTCGTTGATTGTACTATAGTAAATATTATACCCTTCAAAATCGATTCGGTTTGAAAACGGATCTCTTTCCGTTTCGGATTCGAGCCCGTTCCATCTGACTATCAGGGCCCCGATTTTAGGGGTCAGGCGCAGGCTTCCACTCGGCGGGGTTTCAGCAGAACCCAGATCCGGTATGCCGTCGCCCTCGTACCACAAAGTATCGGCCAGTGTATATTCCCAGGTAGTGTCTACTATCAGCGGGTTAGTGCTTATGGTGTCAACTACGAGAATCGAATCGTACGCACATATTCGATATTTTCCGGCGTATCCGTCGCCGTCGGTATCGACTCCGGGATTGTCATACATCCATGATGCCCACGTGGCATTCAGACCCAGGTCCGTAAAATCGAGCTGGTCATAGAAGGCATCAGGTGAAGACGGATCGAACAATGTGTCAAAGGCTCTGCAGTCGGTATGGAAATTCTCCCCCGCCACGTAGGCCAGCACAAGCGGCAGAGACTGTCCCGGGTCAAGGTCGAACGGTCCAAATGAGAGCAGATACCGGGTGTCAATACCATCGGCCAGGTCGTTGGCGTATGCGAATGCCGGCATCCAGCCTTCCGTAGTATGATCAACGGCCGCAAACAACTGATCGTAATCAACCTCATGATGCCGCATCATGTAGTACTTATTCCGGTCGCCTTCCGGTGTCCCGAGAAAATCGTGCAATGTATCGTTGAAGTTGAAATGCCGGAAATCCTCCTGGAGCCGGGGACCCCAGTCCATACCGGCATTGCCATTCGGGACCCACCAGTTGAATGAATATTCGAGTGAGTCGGACGGCGTCCAGAGGACACACGCTCCGGTTACAGAAGTGAGCGATTTAGAACCGTATGGGCAGGACTCTGATAGTGATTTACCGTCATTATCAGCTATCCAGGCGATATTAACCGTATCGACAAATCCACATCCAACCGGCGATTCAATCGTCTCCCTGAAGCCGCAGATGTCATCGTTAAACCCCATCAGTTCGGGCTTGTACATCACGTCACCGTCAACATAGAAGCCTATATACATTTTCTCCAGCGGTGCCTGCCCCATATTCTTGATTGAATAATCAAGAAGGACAAAGTCCTCGGCAAACGCGTAACTCCAGGCATAGCTATTCTGGGTAACCTCAACATTCAGCGGCAGATGAGGCCGACCTTCGAAATTGTCATAAGCAACATACGCGGGATCCGTGAGAGTATCAGTGAAAACGGCGATATAGTTCTGCTCAGAAGCAGTTTCAGAGCCGGCGATCTCACCTTCCGGACACTTGTCGGGCCACATTTCCATAATGAACTGCCAGCCGTCGGCACCGACCGAAACAAGGGTGTCCTGACCAACTACAGCGCCGATCCAGAGCGCCCCGGCGTAAAGGTATTCATTGTTGCCCGGATAGGGGTATACACAGGATGGCACGTTGCCCGGAATCGAAGCCTGAAAACCGGTGCCGATCTTGCCCGTATTGGTGACTGTAAAGCCGATCTTACCGATGTTATGGACGGCATAATCGACGCAGGGCTCATTGGCACTTCGAAGCAAATCTGCATTGTCGGCCGGTCGCGGCTCATACAGCAACCGGCCCAAAATTTGAACCGGAAACGCCATAAGCAGGACGGCCAAAACGACATAGGTCGCAACAA
>CP070766.1:635808-644051 GCA_020345705.1 Candidatus Zixiibacteriota bacterium
GGGCATTTTTTATCTTTGATGTGAGCCAGATATTCATCCTTGAAGTACATGGCGGTACTCAAGAACGGATTCGGCCCCGATTGCCCCAGGCCGCACAGAGAAGCGGTCTTGATGACGTTCGAAGGCTTTTCCATCAGGTCCAGGTCATTCTCGGTCGCCTTGCCCTCGCAGACTTTTTCGCAGAGCCGGTGGAGCTGATACAGACCTTCCCGGCAGGGGACACATTTGCCGCACGATTCATAAACAAGAAAGTGCAGAAAATATCGGGCGACATCGACCATACAGGTGTGGTCGTCCATGACAACCATCCCCCCCGAACCCATCATCGAACCGGCCTCGGTGAGAGTTTCGAAGTCAACCGGCAGGTCAAGCTTATCGGCCGGCAGACATCCGCCCGATGGTCCGCCGGTCTGAACGGCTTTGAACTTGCGGCCGTTCTGGATCCCGCCCCCGATGTCGAAGATGACTTCCCTGAGCGTGATTCCCATCGGGACCTCAATCAGCCCGGTATTGTCGACCTTTCCGGCCAGCGAAAAGGCCTTGGTGCCGGTGCTTTTTTCGGTGCCGATGGAAGCGAACCATTCGCCGCCTTTGTCGATGATGACCGGTACAGTGGCGAACGACTCAACGTTGTTGAGCACCGTCGGTTTATCATGCAAACCCCTCTGGACCGACCGAATGTATTTCGCTCTCGGTTCACCGACTTCACCGGCCACCGACTTCATCAGCGCCGATGACTCGCCGCAGACAAAAGCGCCGCCACCGCGGCTGATACGAATGTCAAAGGTGAAATCGGTGCCCATGATGCTCTCGCCGAGAAGACCATGCGCGCGCGCGGCTTCGACTGCTTTTTGGAGGTTAACAACGGCCAGGGGGTATTCTTCACGGACGTAGATGTACCCCTCTTTCGAGCCGATCGCATAGGCGCAGATTATCATACCTTCCAGCACCGAATGCGGGTCACCTTCCATGATGCACCGATCCATGAAAGCACCCGGGTCACCCTCGTCGCCGTTGCAGATGACGTATCTTACGTCCGTGTTGTACCCGGCGCAGGTCGCCCACTTGCGTCCGGTCGGAAAACCGCCGCCGCCCCGGCCGCGAAGGCCGGACTTGACGACCTCATCAATCACCTGCTGCGGTGATAACCGCTTAAGAATTTTGGCAAGCGCTGAATACCCGCCGGCGGCGACATAGTCGGTAATCAGATCGGGATCGACCTGACCGACGTTACGAAGTGATATCTTCATCTGCCGTGCATAAAACGGAATCTTCCGATAGTCGGCAATGGTCTTGCCCGATTCGGGATCAGCGTACAGCAGTCGTTCGACGAGATCGCCTTTCTCAAGAGTCGTCTCGACGATTTCGGACACATTTTTCTTCTTGACCTGGGAATAGAATATCCCGCCCGGCTCGATAATAACCAGCGGACCGCGAGCGCAATAACCGTGACAGCCGGTCTTCTTGATCGACTTGACGGTGACATTGGCGATTTTCTTCCTGGAAAGGACTTTCCTGAATTCGTCAAGGATCCGGTCGGAACCGCTGGCCAGGCATCCCGGTCCCAGGCAGACAAAAACTTTCTTCTTGAGGGCCTCCAGATTTTTCCGACACTCCTTTTGCCACCGACCCAGTTTATCTATACTGTCGATACGCATGTCAATCCTTCTTTATCGCTTTCATGACTCTGTCACAACGAACATTGCCGTGATATTTGTTGTTGATAATCATCACGGGGGCCATGGCGCAGGCTCCGACGCAATTGACCACTTCGACGGTGTATTTCAAATCAGCGGTGGTTTCGCCCGGCTTGATGCCCAGGCCGGTTACGATTTGTTCGAGAATGAGATCAGCTCCCTTGATATGACAGGCTGTCCCCTTGCAGACACGAATCACGTTTTCTCCCCGCGGTGTCAGGCTGAAGGCGTTGTAGAAAGTGGCAACACTGTACACCTTACTCAGGGGAACACTTAAGGCGGCCGCCGTTTCTGTCATCGCCTCACGCGGCAGGTAATGAAATTCCCGCTGTATATCCTGAAGGACCGCAATCAGGGAACCGGGTTCGTTCGGACTGCGGTCTATCACTTTTCTTATTTGCGCTGTGTCATGCTTCATCTCAATTCCCCCGCATGCTTCTCACCGAGTTCCTGCCCCGCCTTGCGACCTTCTTCGAAAGCCTTCCGATTGAGCTCAAGCATCTCTTTCTTTTTTCCACCGAGTTTTTCAGTCAGCATTCGATCCAGAGTTTCGAATAATACCAAGCCTGTGACTTCCACGTAGGCAGCCAGCATCACCATATTGGCCACCTTCGGATTGCCCACCTTGATGGCCAGATCATTGGCCGGCACCAGCAGTTCCGTGATGTCATCGCGTTCCGAGGTGACATCAATCAAAGAGCTGTTGATAAACAGCAGTCCGCCCTTCCGAATCATGGGCCCGAATCTATCCAGCGACGGCCGGTTGAAGACACAGGCCGACATCGGATTATTTATTATGGGTGACCCGATACGGCTGTCCGAGACGATGACCGTGCAATTAGCGGTGCCGCCGCGCATTTCAGGTCCGTAAGAGGGAATCCAGATAACCTGCTTGCCTTCCTCCATGGCTGTATAGGCCAGAAGCTGACCGGCCGTCATGACCCCCTGCCCGCCGAAACCGGCGAAGACCACTTCTTTCTGGGCAGCCATAATCAGGCCTCCTCCCTCTCCGGATCTTTAAAGATTCCCAGAGGATAATATGGCTTCATGACGTCGCCGACCCATTTTGTCGCCGCCGACGGATCCATGCCCCAGTTGGTGGGACAGGACGAGAGAACCTCAACCAGCGTAAAACAGGTACCTTCCTTCTGAAGTCGGAAAGCCTTCCTGATGATCTTCTTGGCGTTAACAATGTGCATCGGGGTGTGCACCGCGACGCGGGCCACAAAGGAGGGCGTTCGGAGAGTGGAAAGCAGTTCTGCGACCCGA
Organism: Candidatus Zixiibacteriota bacterium; assembly: GCA_020345705.1. GTDB lineage: Bacteria > Zixibacteria > MSB-5A5 > GN15 > PGXB01. The sequence continues at coordinate 638,775 of CP070766.1, forward strand.
ATCGGGTAGCCGACCAGTGAAACATCCCGGCCGGCCGGGGTGGTCGTCGTTTTCTGATTGGGCATTGTCGTCGGGGCCATCTGACCACCGGTCATCCCGTAAATGGCGTTGTTGACAAAAATGACGGTTATTTTCTCGCCCCGATTGGCGGCATGCACGATTTCCCCCATGCCGATCGAGGCCAGGTCGCCGTCACCCTGATACGTGAAGACAATCATGTCGGGACGGCACCGTTTGAAACCGGTTGCGAGCGCCGGCGCCCGCCCGTGCGGTGCCTCCATGAAGTCCGTATTGAAATAATTATATATCAGCACCGCGCAACCGACCGGCGCCACGCCGACCGCCCGGCCTCGAAGCCCGAGTTCGTCCAGGGACTCCGCGACTATGCGATGAATCACACCGTGCGTACATCCCGGACAGTAATGGGTGATGTTTTCGGACAGGGACTCAGGCCTTTTGAAGATTACGGTTGAATCGTTTGACATATTATCACCGATCTTTCTCAAATCACTTCTTTAATCCCAGAGACTCTCGGACTTTGTCCTTGACCTCATTGGGAGTGGGAACGATGCCGCCGGTGTGACCGAAAAACTCCACCGGTTTCCGACCTTTGACGCACCGCTCAATATCTTCAACCATCTGACCGACACTCATCTCGATCGTCAGGATCTTTTCTATGTTTTTCTTGCCTGCTTCGGCGTAAATCTCTTTTTCCGGAAACGGGAAAAGTGATATAGGCCGAAAGAGCCCGACACTTACTCCCTCTCTCTCAAGTTCGTCAATAGCCGTCTGACAGATTCTTGCCATTGTCCCGAATGCTGCGATCAACAATCTGTTCTTATCGGAGACCTTATAAAGCTCGTAGCGAATCTCATTCTCTTTCATTCTCTTGTACTTCTCTTCAAGAAGCAGGCAGTTCTCTTCCAAAAGGTCGGGATTAAGAAACAGTGACTTAACGACGCGAGGTTTACGGTTGAGCGCTCCCGTCAGGGCCCAGTCACTTTTAATCGGGTCATTATCCTCACGATTTGTCTCTGGAAATTCGACCGACTCCATTATCTGGCCGACCATGCCGTCACCAATCAACATCATCGGATTCCGATACTTGTCGGCAAGGTCGAAAGCCAGAATCATCAGATCAACCGCTTCCTGCACTGAGGACGGAGCCAGAACGCCGACACGATAATCACCGTGGCCGCCCCCCTTGACCGCCTGGAAATAGTCCCCTTGCGCCGGAAGAATACCCCCCAGGCCGGGCCCACCGCGAATTATATTGACCAGCACCACCGGAAGATGCGCCCCGGCCATGTATGATATCGCTTCCTGCATGAGACTGATCCCCGGACTTGATGAGGATGTAAATGTTCTCAATCCGGTTGAGGCGGCGCCGAACAACATATTTCCCACGGCAACTTCCGATTCCGCCTGAACGAAAGCACCACCGACTTCCGGAAGCCGCCAGCAAAGATACTCGGCCACTTCGCTCTGGGGAGTGATCGGATAGGCGAAATAGTGCCGGACACCGGCGCAGATGGCGGCCTCGCCGATTGCTTCATTACCTTTCATCAGTTTTTTTCCTGCCATCTCTCATCTCCCCGTCAGTACTCGAAAAGGACGAACTGCGTCCCGTGCGAAAGTACTTCAATAGCCACGTCCGGGCAGGTGACGGCACATATCCGACATCCGATACACTTGCTCGGTTCATGCACCTTCGCCGAAAAGTAACCCTTCACGTTGATTTCTTTCGACATCGAAATAATCTGCATCGGGCAGGCCTTGACGCATAATTCGCAGCCTTTGCAATAATTCTTGTCTATTCTAATACCAGGCATATATAAAAATCCCTTCGGCTGTTTATGTCAGCTCTCAGTACTCTTATTCTGCTCCCAAGGCTTGAGCATCGACCGCGTCAGGGGCAGTATCGGACAGTCAAAAATGGCCGTGTCGATGCGGCTGAGAACGTCGCTTTTGACGCTGATAAACACCAGAGGCAGACCCCTTTTCCGGCTAACCTCGCGTGATAATTCATACCCTTCATTCAAAACATCCGGATCGGTTTCTTCAATCATGTGGCTGTTGGATACCAGGCCGGTGAACCTCAGTCTGGCCGATTGCTCGATTCGTTCGATGGTCTGGATGGATCGGCCGACGTCGGCGGTCTGCGGCCGGCGGCTGTTAAGAACCATCAGCATTTCATAGTCCTGCCGGTTGAACGCCTCAGATAGTGAACCCAGCGCCCGCGTTCCCTGGGCATCGCCGCCGACGTCAAGAATAACTTTGCCTTCTGACTTCTCAATGGCACCCTTGATTTCCGGCAACAGGATGGGCAGGTCGGCATAAAAATTACCACCCTCGGGAACAACGGCCCGAATGCCCAGCGCTTCCATCTCGGCTTTAGCTTCCCGCGACCGGAAATAAGGATTGACCAGGTCTAAATCGATAATCGTGACCCGGGAATGGCCGGTGAAAACAAAATATTTGGCAAGATTTACTGAGATCTCCGTTTTTCCACTTCCGAAACCACCGACAATAGCCACAACCCGTTTGGAAATTACCGGATAACGGACGTCTGGTCGGTTTACCATCGGGGGCGTTTCCTCTGTCGTTCCACTTGCCAAAATATCTCACCGGTTCGCCAAATGCCCTGACATCATGATCTTCCAAAGCCGCGACGAACCATAAAATCGTCCTGACTAAGGCGCGCCTTTCTCAGCGCTGCTTGTTATACACCCAGATATTACGCAAATCTGCGATAAAGTCAAGGGAATATTGTGAAATTATTCACCAATCGTTTTCGCAACTCATAATCAGACAAAACGTTCACACGGATTTTGCGGTCACGAATCAGGGAAAACGCGTAAATCAGCAGGTGTCCGCGATATAGACCGACCGCACCGTTCACAGCCCGCTCAGTCAAGTCCACGCTAAACCACAAGCTGTAACCTTTCGCCCGCGCCGGCTCAGACGTCGTCATACCCCCATCCTTCAAGACTTCGGAAGCTCTTGAAATGAGAGCTCTCTGCAAAAGCGGCCGGATGTTTAAGATACATGAGAACACCATCAATCATATGAACGTGATTGTGCTCCTCTTCGGCGATTTTTTGAAGCAGCCCTTTCCGGGCCGAATCGGTTTCCGTCGCGGCCTTGCTTTCGTAGAAATCAACCGATTTTTCCTCAATTCGAAGGGCCTTGGTCCAGGCTGATATGACCTCTTCTTCAAACCGCTTTGAGTTTTCATCCTCGGCCAGCTGCTCGAAGATATTTACGATTTTCTCCACCGACTGACGGCCTGTAAAAGCCTTGTCCCCGGGAATATTGTTGTTGTCCTCTTTCAGCCGTCTGAAATATTCATAATGGCGCCCCTCTTCTTCAGCGAGAGTGAGAAGGACTTGCTTCAACTCAGGTACCGTGGTCTGCGCCGCCAGTTTCTCATAGTAGGCCTTACCGTCCTGCTCCATCTTCATGGCGAATTCGATTACGTCCATAAGCTTTTCCTTTTATTAGAGCTAATTTCTCACCCGTATTTCTTATTTAGAGCACTCTTAGATGCTCGCAGCTTCTGGGATAAATATAACTAATTCCAGCTGGAATTGCCTTGAAAAATGTTTGAGAATCAATCCGATGCGGGCAGGAGATCAGGATCGGAATACTTCAACCGCTCCTGATACGAGACCCCTCTCAGCCCGAAATAAGCTTCCGGTTTGCGATAAATCTTGTCCTTCAGAGCATCTTTCAGAGATATGAAACTATAACCCTTGTCGGTCAGGACCGTCAGAACGTCATCTAAGAACATGGCATTCAGCCAGTTGATCCGAAGCTGAAGAATGTGCCGAATCGGGCGGCCCATCACTTCCTGCGCCAGAGTCTCGGCATACCCCAGGCGTTCCAATATGTGCGTGATGTACTCGTCACGAACAGCGATGAATTTTGTGCTGTCCCGGCTGTTGGTAATCTTTTCCAGAGATAAGTTATAGACAAAATCCTCAACTACGATTGAAGCGTGCGCGACACCGATCATCGATTCGTCAAGATAATCCTCGACCTCTTGCTTTATTTCCGGTCTGCTGCCATAGTGGAGGTAGGGAAACCTGAAGAACCGTTCTTTCTGTTTGTAGGTGGCGACGATATCCTCAATGGTTTCCTTGCCTTTGGCAATATCTTCGATGAATATCTCCGGGGGAACATTATCTACATCCTGCCCGGTGTAGGTCATGAAACCGATCGTATGGCCCTCATCGAGCCATCTGACAATGATCTCCCAGCCGCTCTCGATATTGTCGCCGACGACAAAACCGCTCGCCCGGGCATCGTGCTCTTTCAAGACGGCCAGAATCGTGTCGTTGATGACCTGTCTTTCGGCCTGGCTGTAATTGCGCTCACCCGGAAGATTATCAAAGGTGATGCACATCTTCTTGATTTTGATCTCGGTCTTTTTCTTACCTTCTTTCTTCTCGGAGGTTTGGCCCGAGACCGGACAAACAGTGGAGAGTGTCAGAACGGCGGCAACAAATGCAGTAAAACAGAGCTTTTTCATAAATTCTAATTTATTGGCGAGTGCTTGACGGTCAACTAAAAAACAGTCCCGGCGTGTAGCGAAAGGTATCGCTTGACAAATATCTGCCAGTTGATATAAATTTCCCTTCGGCGAGTTTCAAATCACAAACTGACGTTTTAAGGTTTCCGGATGATATTATGCCCGGAGAACCCGACATTAAGTGGCAGAGTCTGATTGATGATTATCTGGACAAGTTGCACGCCTGGCAGCGGCTTGCATCCCGGCAAACCTCCGTTCCCACGGCTCATCGCCGTCCCCACCAGCCGGACAAAATGTCCCGTGCCTACCAGGCCATGAAAGAGGCCGAACGAGCCTTGAAGCAATACGAAGCGGAAAAGGGATATTGACTCTCGGCAATGAGTTTGAGTGCCTGCGGTGAATATTGATAATTCAAAAAGCCCCTGCCGCGATCGGCAGGGGCCTTGTGTTCGGTGCGGAAGGCGGGATTTGAACCCGCTATTTCAACAGCACCATTTTCTTTGTGTCAACAAAATCGCCGGCCTTCAATCGACAGAAGTAGATTCCGCTGGCCACAAGACGACCTCCTGAATCCCGGCCATCCCATTCAACAATATGCGTTCCGGCCTCCAGTGTCGACCGCACCGGAATACTGACTGCCTGACCGACTATATTGCAGATTTCGAGTTCGATGTGACACGCCTGAGGCAGGTAGAATTGAATCCGAGTTACCGCGTTAAACGGATTGGGATAGTTCTGCGACA
>CP070766.1:644151-651000 GCA_020345705.1 Candidatus Zixiibacteriota bacterium
CTGGACCGACTCGGCGGTCAACATGATGGTTACCGATCCGGAGGGATACTATATTGGCAAAGATTCGCTATCCACCCTGCATCAGACTTTATTCCCGGCGACCTACACCGAAAACGCCGCCAATGATTCGGTTCATATACCGTACCCGAAGCTGGGAACGTACACGATAGAGATCTATGCGGAAAGACCAGAAACAACTGTGGTTCTGGAAAAAGGCCCCAAAGCCGCGGCTTATGATCTCGGAATAAGGCTTGACGGTTCCTTTGAAACGATTATCGCTAACGATGCAGTGGCGCCGCCGTCGGGCGGTCCTCCGGATGACTATTCTTATGACGTCGAGGAGGGCTATCATTATCATAATGGTGATGCCGACCGATCCGAAACCATTAATCTTCTGGATGTGACGTTCATAGTAAATTACCTGTATAAATACGGCCCCGAGCCGTATCCGGTCTGGGCGGCCGATGCCGACTGCGATCTGTGGATAAATATTCTGGATGTAACATTTATCATCAATTATCTGTACAAGGAAGGACCTGTGCCGTGCGTTACGACCGAGTAGCGGCAACAGGTCAGTCGGCTGGTTTTGGAACCTGCTGATAAAGGCAGTTTGAAATATCTAAGCGACGTGAAGTTGCTTTGCAGGAGCGGCGCATAAAAAAGTGGCGCCCCGCAGAATCGAACTGCGGACACACGGATTTTCAGTCCGTTGCTCTACCAACTGAGCTAGGGCGCCAGTTTTCCTGAACCTCAGGCTTTCGCTAATTAATCTAATTTTCGACTGCTGTCAACTTTTTTTTAGGAGCTAAAAATAGTGTTTCCGAACCGGCGGTGATAGTATTCCGACAAGGGCGACGAGCGAAAGCACCCCCCAGATAATTCCGTAGACGTCGCTGTACCTGAAACCTGACCAGACTACCATAAAGAGCAAAACGGCGAAATACCCGAACCAGCCCCATTTCAACTCACCCTTGAAGGCGACACTGAAGGTTATAATGATGAGACCGTAAATGAGAATGGCGATGTTGTGTTCAATATTCTTGTAAGTGCGGTCCAGTATTGATAGAACGATACTGACAATTCCCCACAAAAGGTATGTGCAGGCCAGAATAATGCCGAACCAGCCCAGGATTTTGACTTCAAGCGGAGCTTTCCTGCGGCTCGTCTCAGAAGTCTTCTCTTTTGACATATTCTCCTAACTCTTGTTAGATTTATACTCACCCAAAAGACCGGCACCGATAAAGCCGGCGTCATTGCCCAGCTCAGCCTTCAGGATTCTCAGATTCTCTGTCGCCGACGGGTAGGCTCGCCTGCGGATTTCCGCGCCTACAGTTTCGATAAACCCGGCTCCTCCTTCTATTATACCCCCGCCCAGGATCAAAGCCTCAGGATTCAGAAGATTTATTACACCCGAAAGCCCGGCGCCCATGATGGTGGCGGTTTCTTCCAGGACTTCCAGGGCGGTTTCATCACCTTTTTTCGCCGCGACAAAGAGCTTCTTGATATTCAGGTTATCAAGATTGCCGGCCAGAACATCGCTCATAATCTCAGTCACGCCGTTGTCCATTCTTTTCCTGGTTCTTCTGAGAATCGCCTCGGAAGAGCAGTAAGCCTCCAGGCACCCGGTATTACCGCAGCGGCATTTGGCGCCGTCGGTTTTGATCACTATATGGCCGATCTCTCCAGCGGAGAAGCTGCTTCCACGCCAGATTGTCCTGTCGATAATGATGCCGCCGCCGATTCCGGTCCCGACGGTGATGCACAAAGCCGATTCGAATCGCCGGGCGGCCCCGAATCTTAACTCGGCCAGGGCCATGGCGTTGGCGTCATTGTCAACATAGACCGGTGTATTGAGATGACTCGTAAGATGAGATCCGAGTTCGGTACCGACCCAGCCGGGGATATTTGGGCAGCGGCCCTTGACGACCCCGGTCACGTTATCGACAGTCCCGGGAGAGCCAACCCCAAGCCATTTGACCGGAAGGTCCTCTTCGGCGGCCTGAAACAAAAGGTTCTCAGCAATGTTGGTGACCAGATGCAGGAGCGGCTTGGCCCCTTTCTCGATCATGGTCGGCTTCTGATTACGATTGATGATTCTGCCGGTAGAGTCCACCAGTCCATATTTAATGCTGGTTCCCCCTATGTCCAGTCCGGCGTAGTAATTCAGCTCACTCATCATATGAAGACCCGCCCGACAAAAAACGGGCCGCGGATATACAACTCAATCAACAATCCTTACGGTTTGCAGGTCAGCCTTGCCCGGACCCTCAACCAGAAGTTTGTAGACATGGGCGGCGGTTATAAGGTCTTGGATAGCAAGACCGGTGGAATCAAAGATGGTGATATCGGTGTCCGAGGTACGGATTTTCAGGTTGCCGGCAACGACTTTTCCGAGTTCTGCGGCCAGGTCCTTGCGCCTGAATTCGCCTTTATGGACCATGACGTTAATCTCGCCCGAATGCGATGCCTGGACCCAGTCGTCAATGACAACCCTGGCTTTTTTCAGAACATCACCATCCAGCTCCTGTTTGCCCTCGGCGTCGGCGCCAATGGCGTTAATATGAGCCCCGGGTGGAACATCGCCAGCCATCACAATCGGCTTTCGTGAGGCGGTTGTGCAGTTGATGATATCGGCATCGACACAGGCGTCATGGATCGAATCGACCACGACGGCGTTCAGATTGTATCTCTCGGAACAGAGCCCGGCAAACGCTTCGGCGCGTTCGTTGTCGAGGTCGACTACCGAGACATTGGTAATCATCGGTTTGGTCACCATCATTGCATGCAGTTGCGTTTCGGCCTGTCGGCCGGCACCCACAAATGAGGCTTTCTTGCAGTTCTCCTTGGCCAGATACTTGGCGGCCACGCCCCCGGCGGCACCGGTTCTCATATTAGTAATATGTGTACCATCCAGGATGGCAACGGGATATCCGGTCTTCGGATCATTGAGAAGGATGGTCGCCATGACCGTCGGCAGTCCGACTTTTCTATTGTCAGGGTGAACGTTGACCGACTTAATACCGGCGGCATTCAATTCGGGAATATAAGCCGGCATACATCTCAGGTCGCCTGAGAACTCGGTGAAGTAGAGATATGCTTTAGGAGGCATCTGCACCTTTTCTTCGCCATACAGCCTGAAGGCCTTCTCAACCGCCTCGACACAGTCTTTCATCGTAAGAGCTTTTTCAACGTCCGATCTCTTTATTAGATAGGTATTCACCCTCAGATCCTCCAAAAATGCACGTTAACCTGCATAAAAGCCTGTGAAGAAAATAACGAAAGGCCCGGCTGTTGTCAAATCCAATTTTGTTCCCCGTGGACACGGTGATTACCGCATACTCTGCACTCAGACACCGACTTATCCGTCAGACGGCTAAGATTTCGGTAGCTTGGAGGGAATACGGGTCCGGGCCTTTTTGATAATCATATAGATAATCAGAATGAGAATCAGGTATATCAGTGTCAACAGCAGTTCCAGGATAGCAGCATCAATCAGTTTTTTCTGAACGAATACGACCAGATAATTCGCAGCCGTATGAATTATAATTAATGAAAGCCATATTACTCCCAGGTGTTTCAGGCCGCGGTTTATGCCATATCCGACAGCCGCTCCGGCGACGCCGTGGAAAAGAATTGTAATAACCTGCTCAAAAGAACCCCATGATATGAATTTCATGGCTCCTGCAAGAGAGCATGCTCCGTATATGCCGAACCCGACCCCGCAGAGAACACCGATTCCAATCGAGAGGAGTTGAGTCGGTTTTCTCCAGTAGCAGAAGAGAGCAATCGGTGTGAGCTTCAGAGTCTCCTGAAATATACCTGAAATGAGCGCCACGAAAACGGCATAGAAATAGAGTGAACCGCCCGATTCCATGCCCGGAATGAAAAAGGCCTCGGTGTACCATCTCTGAACGGGAAATTGCGTCAATTTAAGCAGGGGAAACATCGCCCCGCCAAGAACCAGGGCCACATACAGCTCCGGTTTTCGGTAGAACCTTTTCAGAAAGGGTGCGGCAAAGATTAGCCCGAAGACTAAATATGCGAAATACATCGGAAACCGCTTGATGAAATCAGCCAGCGAAAAGCTCTTCTCGACCGGAGTCATCCGGTCCAGCGGGCTTTCCTGAAGGACTGCCTTCAGACCCTCAGCCTTCCTGTCCAGCCTGACCAGCTTTCCCTTCCCGGTGATATAGGCAGTCTGTTCCAGGGGTTCGGTGAAGCGGCAGACATATACCGAATCATACAGCTTGCCGTACTTGACCCATCTGGATTCCTCGACCATTATTCGCACCGGCGCTGTGATCATAGCCTGAGGGATAAAGACACTGTCTACAATTGTGTCTCCCACTCGAAGGTCTCTTGCTGCCAGCAGAAGTTCATACTGGTCGAGCATGTAATTGTCGGCCGAAAAGAAATCGCCCCCAAGATAAAGCCAGATTTCCTCCTTTAGATCACCGCTGGCCGAATATCCGGTGACACTATCCCCGAAAGCCCGCAGGAACAGATCCTGTTGCTGATCATTCATGGTTAATTTCATGTCATCACCGAGGTAAAATCCGTTGCCGTTCACGTAATGCTTGTTGTCAATCCGGAGCAAATATTCGCGGCCGATGAGCGAATAATCGAGTTCGAGGCTTTCATTAAACCTGTAGGCCGCGACGCCCTCGAAATTAGCCTCGCCGTGCAATTCCGATTCCATCCGGCCAATCTCAATATCATTCAGATAGAGGATGTACTCCCGCCTGGAGTCTTTCGGCCGGTACTTTTCGACCAGGTCTTTTCCGGAACCTGGCAGGCCGCCAATCAGAAAAATAGCCGGCAGGACAATTGCCAGGGAATATTTATTCAATCTCATGCAGGATCAGTCCTTGTTCAGGATTTTTGCAAGGTAGTCCAGGAGGTCCACACGCTTTATCGTTACCTGAATTTCTTCGGCTTTGAGCCATTCATCGCGATCGGCAACTTCTTTTGACTTCTCGCGGCCTAGCCGCAAATCCTTAACGGTAATCATTCCGCCTTCGAATTCGTCCGAGCCGGCAATGACCGCAACCGGAATTCCGATCCGGTCGGCATATTTAAGCTGTTTGTTTATGTTCTTTGTGTCCCCGACGAACAGCTCGGCGTTTATTCCGGCGTCTCTGATATTTCCTACGATTTCGATATAATCCTTCATCCGAGTCTTATCCATGGTCGTGACCAGAACCTCCGCCGTCGACTCTTTCAGCTCAATCGCCTTCAGCGCTATCAGGGCCGCCAGCATTCTGTCCACACCAAAAGATGAACCAGTGGCCGGAATGGAACGATTGGAGAACCTGCCGACGAGGTTGTCATAGCGTCCGCCGGAAAAGACGGAGCCGTAATCGGGTAAGTCAAGAAACGTAGTTTCGTACACCGGCCCGGTATAATAGCCCAGGCCCCGGACAATCGTTACGTCAATCTTGGCTTTTTCGGACGGGACATTCATCTGGTCAAGAAATTCCCGAATCTGACACAATTCCTTGATACCTTCGTTGGAAACCTCAAGATGGCCGAGAAGTTTTTCGACATCAGTGAGGATGTCATCGCCCTTACTCAAGGCTAAATCAAGGAACTCGGTCAGCATGCTGATTTGCCTGTCAGTCAGGTGCAGACCGGGAATTTTGTCTCCCGATCTGTCCGTTCGGCCGGGCCCCAGCTCAAGAATGACAGCCTCCCGGCCTTGCTTTTCCAGCTTGTCAATCACCCGGAAGACATCCCGAGCTCTCTCCGGCGAAATGCCGGCGAAGGCGGCCAAGCCGTTTATCAACTTGCGGTTGGAGTATCTGACGACGCAGTTTTTTATACCGAGATAGTCCAATGTGCTGACCATGACGGCGATGATCTCCGCATCTGCCAGCATTGAGGCCGTCCCGACGATGTCAAAGTCAAACTGCATGAACTCGCGGAACCGTCCCGGCCCCGGCTTGTCAACTCTCCAGACGTTGCCGTACTGGTAACGCCGGAAGGGAAGAGACAGATGCGGATTTCCGGCCACGTATCTGGCCAGCGAGAGCGTGAACTCGTAGCGCAAAGCTATGTCGGCATCCTCGGGACCGGTAAAGCCGAACAGCTCTTTCAAATTATCAGCATTATAATGCGGTCCCAAAAGCGCTTCGGCGAATTCAAGCGACGCCGTCTGAAGCGGCAGGTAACCATAGCGCTCGAAAACGGTCCGGGTTTTCTCGATTAAGATCTGCCGCGCAATCTCCTCCTCGGGGGGATAGTCTCTGAATCCCTTCGGAACTCTAGGTGCGACCTTCCTGTCCTTTCCGTTCTTAACCATAATCCATCTAATCTATGCTTTTTTGACGCCAAAAAAAGATATTTTTTTCTCCCGGGTTATCTGTTCATGCACCCGGAGAACCGTGCATCGACGAACTAAAAGAAACGACAACCGAGCCGGAGGAAAAAGACGTGGACCATCGCAGCCACTGTAATATATTGATTTACAGTAGGATGCGAACACTCTGTAAGGTCTTGGTTTAAGAGATGTCAAGATGATTACCGGATTCAATCAACAGTCGTACCGTTGGTGATCCCGTATTTTTTCATTCGATATATAAGGACATGGCGCGGGATATTCAAATACTTCGCAGCCTTCGATTTATTCCAGGATGACCTGTTAAGGGCATCTATGATAAGCTTCTGCTCAGCCTCGTGAAATGTCACCCTTCCGGTTGTGGCGGAATCGGAGACGGCATCGCGCGAATAAAGCAGCGCGGCAAAATCATCAGGAAGTTCTTCAAAGGTCAGCACCTCCGATTTGCGTAAAATGACCATCCGCTCAATCAGATTCTCCAGCTCCCGAATGTTTCCGGGCCAGGCGTAACC
>CP070766.1:651100-655722 GCA_020345705.1 Candidatus Zixiibacteriota bacterium
CAGAGAGACGTTCTTTCCATGCACTGCTCGGCAAACACGGGTTCCGGGGGAGATACCGCGATATTTTTCGGCCTTTCTGGCACCGGCAAAACGACCTTATCGACCGACCCGGAGCGGCGGCTAATTGGTGACGATGAACACGGCTGGAGCGAAAACGGCATCTTCAATTTTGAAGGCGGATGCTACGCCAAGGTAATCCGGCTGTCGAAGGACGGCGAGCCGGATATCTATGAGTGTACGCGGAAATTCGGGACTGTCCTTGAAAACGTCGCGATCAACGTTGAAAGCAGGCAAATCAATCTGAACGACGCCGGCCTCACCGAGAACACCCGCGCGGCTTACCCGATCAGCCACATCGAGAATTCCGTGCGCGAGGGGACGGGCGGTCATCCCAGCAATATCATCCTCCTGACTGCCGATGCCTTTGGAGTTCTGCCGCCGGTGGCAAAACTGACCCCGGGGCTGACCACGAAGTACTTCCTGATCGGATACACGGCCAAAGTCGCCGGAACCGAGATGGGCGTGACCGAGCCGAAGGCGACTTTCAGTTCCTGTTTCGGATCGCCGTTCATGGCCCTGGAGCCGTCAGTCTATGCAAATCTGCTGGCTGAGAAGATTCAGAAACACAAAGTCGATTGCTGGCTGGTCAATACCGGATGGATCAACGGTCCATACGGGGTGGGAGAAAGGATCAGTATCGAGTTCACGCGAGCCATAATCAGGAGTATCCTCAATGGGTCACTGAAAACCGGCAGTTTCTGGAAAGACAAGGTGTTCGGTCTCGACATTCCCGAGAGCTGCCCGGATGTCCCGTCGTTCATCCTGAAACCGTCCGAGGGCTGGGACGACAAGAATAAATATGAAGCTGAGGCACGAAAACTTGCCGAGATGTTTGAAAAGGTTTATCTTGAGTTCAAGAAGGACAACGAGACTGAACATGTGAGTCGAATCTCTTAGCCGGCGTGAGGGAGCTATGGCGGAAAAAATGAAACTGGGTGTTCTGACGGGAGGCGGGGACTGCCCCGGCCTCAACGCCGTAATCCGAGCCGTCGTCAAAACTGCAATCAATGACTATGACATGGAAGTGGTGGGTTTCTTCGATGGATACCAGGGGCTGATAGAGAACCGATACCGCGCCCTGAAGGCGGTCGATGTCTCAGGTATTCTCACCCTGGGGGGAACCATCCTGGGCACCTCCAACCGGGCCGATCCCTTCAATTTTCCCGTTTTGCAGGGAGATGAATACATCTATCTCGACCGCTCCTCGCAGGCGCTTCAGAACTTCGAACGTCTCGGCCTCGACGCCCTGATTGCCATCGGCGGCGACGGCACTATGGCCGCCTCGCACGGGATGGCCGAGAAAGGCATGAAAATTATCGGCGTCCCCAAGACAATCGATAATGATCTGTGGGGCACCGATCAGACTTTCGGGTTCGACTCGGCGCTGGCCTCGGCGACGGAAGCCATCGACAAAATTCATTCGACGGCCCAGTCGCACCATCGGGTAATGATAATCGAGGTGATGGGCCGCTACGCCGGCTGGCTGGCCCTGGCATCCGGGATTGCAGGCGGAGGCGACATCATCCTGATCCCGGAAATCCCTTACCAGGTTGACGTCATTTGCGACAAAATCAAGACCCGCAACCGGCGCGGGAAGAATTTCAGCATCGTCGTGATCGGTGAAGGCGCCATGCCCGAGGGCGGAGAAATGGTGGTCAAAAGGATTGTCGAAACCAGCCCGGACAAACTCCGGCTGGGCGGTATCTCGAATCAGCTCGCGGGGCAGATTGAAGGCGTTACAACGCTGGAAACGCGAGTGACGATTCTGGGACATCTTTTAAGAGGGGGTACCCCGACCGCGTTCGACAGGATTCTGGCGACCCAATTCGGAGTCAGAGCGGTGGAATTGGCCAATGAGGGGAAATTTGGCGAAATGGTTGCCCTGAAAGGCAATGAAATAGAGCATATTCCTATCTCAGAAGTCGCCGGCAAGACACGAAAGGTCCAGCTAGATTCACCGCTTCTGAAGACGGCGCTTTCTCTTGACACATCACTGGGCGTGGAAGGCCTGGAAATGCTGAAACCGGAAGTTGCCGTTTAGCCGAGCGAAGATGTCGAAAGAGGCCCCCCGGGGCCTCTTTTCATTTGGGCATTTTCTTCATATCTCCCAAACCTCCGCAGGATCTCCCTGAAGAGCGGCTTAAAGCAGACTGAATTCACATTGGTCTTGCGAAAATCGGAGCAATTTCTTAATTTCGGACTTGAAATGCCTATGAAATCGCGTCAGCGACGGATAAAAGAATATGAAGTCTAATTTTATTGATTTCATAATCAGACGGGGAAAGATATTTTCTGACTTTGATAAACAATTTACTACTAGTGAGGTAATATAAGATGAAAAGGATTTTGGTGACAGGATCGGTTGGGCAGATTGGCTCAGAACTGACGATGGCCCTCCGCAAGAGATACGGTAACGACAACGTCGTCGCGGGCGGCCGGAAGACCGCACCGAGTCCCGAACTGCGTGACTCCGGCCCGTTTGAAGTTTGTGATTGTGTGGATATTGACGTCGTCAGAAGAGTCGTCAAGAAGCATGAGGTTGGGACGATTTATCACCTGGCGGCGATACTTTCGGCCGTGGCCGAAGCAAAGCCCAATCTTGCCTGGGATGTTAATATCAACGGGCTTTACAACGTCCTTGAGATTGCCCGGGAAAACAACTGTGCCGTTTTCGTTCCCAGTTCAATCGGCGCTTTCGGTCCGACCACTCCGCTGGATAACACACCCCAGGACACGATCCAGCGTCCCAATACGATGTACGGGGTGACCAAAGTTGCCGGGGAACTGCTTTGCGATTACTATTATAAGCGATTCGACGTCGATTGCCGCGGCGTCCGATATCCCGGCATTATATCCAACGTGACCCTGCCCGGTGGCGGTACGACCGATTACGCCGTCGAGATCTATTATGAAGCAATTAAAAACAAGAAATATACCTGTAATCTCAAGGCCGGGACTTTCCTGGACATGATGTATATGCCGGATGCTATCAAGGGTGCAATCGACCTCATGGAGGCCGAACCCGCGAAACTGAAACACCTCAATGCGTTTAATGTTACTGCCATGAGTTTCGACCCGGAGATGATTGCCGCAGAGATCAAAAAGCATATTCCTGAATTTACAATGGATTACAAGGTCGATCCCGTTAAACAGGGTATTGCCGACAGCTGGCCCAACAACATGGATGATTCGGCGGCGAGAGAAGAATGGGGATGGAGTCCGGAATACGACTTGCCCAGAATGACGGAGGACATGATAG
Organism: Candidatus Zixiibacteriota bacterium; assembly: GCA_020345705.1. GTDB lineage: Bacteria > Zixibacteria > MSB-5A5 > GN15 > PGXB01. The sequence continues at coordinate 654,420 of CP070766.1, forward strand.
CCGTCCTGTCGGAAAAGCTTAAATAGGAAATAGATGTCACAACTTATATTGACAGTTATGAAACTCTAAAAGCCCAGGAGATAAAATGTCATTGCTCAAACTAGATAAGGTGTTGACCGACGAAGTCAATGCCCTCACGAATAAGGGTACGGCCAAGGGCGCCGAATTGGTTATTACCGGCGTTAAGCCGGCCACAGCCCAGAACGGACCGCGTTTTTACATTGAAGGCTGGGGCGATAAAGAGTTCATCAAAATGAATTCAAACTCCTATCTCGGCATGTCACTTCGCAAAGACGTCATCGAAGCCGAAGAGGAAGCCGCCAAAACTTTTGGGGCCGGGCCAGGCGGTGTTCGATTCATAAGCGGGACCTATAAAGCTCACACCGACCTGGAAGCCAAGCTGGCCAAATTTCTGGGGCGTGAAGCCGCCATGCTTTTCAGTTCCGCATACGTGACGAGTTTAGGGGTTATCGTTCCTCTGACGACCAGCGAAACGGCTTTTGTCAGCGACGAGTTGAATCACAATTGCATAATTCAGGCGATGAGGCTTTCGCGGCCGGCCGGGAAATACATCTATAAGCACAATGACGTTGCGGACTGTGAGGCCAAGCTAAAAGAGTGCACCGGTAAATCCAAGAGAGTCCTGCTGGTCACCGACGGCATCTTCAGTATGAGAGGTGATCTTGCACCACTGGGTGAGATCGTGGAAGTGTGCAAGAAATATGAAGACAAATTCGAAGAGGGCATAATAACAATCGTTGATGACTCGCACGGTATAGGTGCCATCGGACCAAACGGAGGAGGCACCGAGGAATATACAGATACAAGAGTTGATATTCTGATTGGTACTCTCGGTAAGGCCTTCGGCATCAATGGCGGCTTTGTGGTCTCTTCGGCGCCAATGGTCAACTTCCTGCGCGAGACGGCGCCGATGTACATCTATTCCAACCCGATTACCGTCTCCGAGGCTAAGGCAGCCGCGAAGGCACTTGATATCCTGATGGGACCGGAGGGGAAGCAGATACTGGATCATCTAGGCAAGATGACCAGGAAATTCGAAGCCGGCCTTAAAGAAGCTGGTTACGAGACGATTGAGGGTCCTCATCCGGTGGTGCCGCTGATGGTCAGAGACACGCAGAAGACAGCCGCGCTCGTAAAATACTTGACCGAAAATGGCGTGCTGGGCACCGGATTAAACTATCCCGTTGTCCCCAAAGGCTCCGAGGAAATAAGGTTCCAGGTCTGCGCCGATCATAAGGAAGCCGACATTGACTATGTCATCGGAGTGCTGAAATCGTACAAA
>CP070766.1:655822-659877 GCA_020345705.1 Candidatus Zixiibacteriota bacterium
GATGAAGCCGAAAAAGGTCATCAACTGTCTTTTCCAGATGCTCACCGTCGTTTATTCCCGGGCAGACGACGACCTGGGTGTGAAATCTGATTCCCTTTTTAATTAGATGCTTCAATTGCGGGAGTACAGCAGGCAACTTTTTGTTCTTGAACATTGCCTGCCTGAGACTGTCGTCGGTAGTATGCACCGAAACGTAAAGCGGCGATAGACGCTGCTCGGCGATACGTTTTATATCTCTCGCGGACAGGTTGGACAGCGAGATAAAATTCCCAAAGGCAAAAGAAAGCCGGTAATCGTCATCTCTGACATATAGCGACCGCCGCATTCCCTTCGGCTGTTGATGGACAAAGCAGAAAATGCATTTATTCTTGCAGGTGCAGATTTTATCCGGCTCAAAGGTCAATCCCAGCTCCGGCGAGTAGTCGAATTCAAACGCATATTCTCTGCCCCCGGGGTCTTCGAATTCGATATAAAGCGAATCGTCCGCCAGCTTGAAGGCATAGTCAATCTTATCACGCACCCCTTTGCCGTTGATGGCGATCAGCTTATAACCAGGCCTGATAAGACCGAAAAGAGGTGAACCCGGATCAATGGCGACGATTTTCATAACCAATAATAAAAGCGGGCGAAGGGGGTCGAACCCTCGACGTCAAGCTTGGGAAGCTTGCATTCTACCGCTGAATTACGCCCGCTTGTTTTAGTTTTACTTAAATGTATTCTTCACTGTCTCTCAAGTCAAGACAATTGTCGGCCGCTCAGAGTAATGCGCCTGCGACGCATCCGGCCGCCATCAGTATGCCGGTGAGAAAATGCACCTGAATGGTTCCTGCCTGGGCCGGAATCAGCTCCTTGATCTTGTCGTATTGCCGGGAGAATATCCTCGCTGTTTTCAGGGCAATGGGAAGCGAAAGCAGAGCAACCAGTGCGAACGGCGTCAATTTTGCAAAAACCACCGCCAGAATCAGGATCGCATAGTTTCCGAACAACAGAAAGTAATATCCGCCGCGGGCGCTTTTTCTTCCGAACGTGACGACCAGGTGTTTTTTGTCCACGGCTCTGTCGGCCTCGTAGTCGGGAAACTGATTGATATAAAGAATGGCGGTGATCAGAAAACCGATGGGGAATGCCGACCAGAATGAAAGCCAGCTGAAGTGCCCGGTCTGGACGAAATAGGAACCCATGACCGGCAGGATCCCGAAATTAATCAGGATCGCAAGCTCACCAATCCTGTTGTACGAAAACGCGTATTTCGTCGCCGTGTAGAAAAATCCTCCGACAAAGCCGGCCGCGGCAAGAAGCAGAACCCAGTAGCCGGGCGTGCGCATCGTCAGGTAAACTCCCGCCGCCAGAGCCAGCGCCCAGCAGACAAAGGCCCCGGTCAGAACGGCACGTGCCGTTAGAATCTTGTTCTGGATTATGCGGGACCCACCTGAGAAAGGGCCGAAATTAGGATTAATGTCGTCATCGGTGGTCTTGTGATCGAAATAGTCATTAGCCAGATTGGCGGCAGCATGAGCCGCCAATCCCCCGATGAGGGTTATAAAAAACAAATCCCAGTTGAAGGTGCCGGTAACATGGTAAGCCAGAGCGGAACCGAAAATAATCGGAATCGCGATGCCCGTAAAAAACGGGGCGCGAACGGCCAGAATCCATTTCTTGACAGCGTTCATACCTGACTTTTCTCCTAAACTGTTTTATTCATAAATACGACTCAAAAATATTAAATCAGATTTGTTTTCATAACTCGGTCTCTTTCTTACGTCCGGTTAACCTGACTATGATGATGGTAATCTCATAGAGCAGATACATCGGCCCGGCCAGAAGCACCTGGGTAAAGATATCCGGCGGTGATAATATCGCGGCGCCTATCAGAAAGGCAATTATCGCGTACGGGCGCGCTTTGCCCAGCGTTCGGGCGGAGACAAGCCCGATCTTGCCCAGAAAATATCCCACCACCGGCAATTGAAACGCCAGCCCGAAAGCGATCAGAAGAAGGCCGGCAAAGGAAATATAACTTGAGATAGTAATAATCGGGGTCATGAACTCTTCGCCGTAGCCAATCAGGAATTTCAGGGCAAAAGGCAGCACTATAAAGAAGCAAAAAGCAGCGCCGCCGAGGAAGAGTATTGTTGACCAGGCAACAATCGGGGTTATCATCACTTTCTCTTTTCGATACAGCCCCGGTGCGACAAATTTCCAAACCTGATAGGCCACAATCGGCAGGGCCCCAAAAATGCCGCTGAAAAATGATATCTTCAGATAGGCGTAAAACGAACCGGTGATTTCGGTGAAATGCAGCTTGATATCGCCCAGGGGGATTGTGACGAATTTGAAGATGTAGTCGGCGAAGGCGAAGGCAAGCATTCCCATCACCACCACCGCCACGATTGACTTTATAATTCGCCAGCGGAACTCTTCAACGTGGTCGAGAAATGGCATCTCACTTTTGCCGGATTTTTTGTCGACTTCGGGTTCGGTCTTATCTTCCATACAGACAAAGAATTAGCAAAATATCAGGAATTATGTCAAACTGTTTTTGGGCAGATCGTAAAAAGCCCGTGATGTTTCCTGACAATTCTTTCTGCTACCCCAGCAGCTTCTTCAGCTCCTCGAGGAATTCGGTTTTGTCCTGGAACTTGCGATAGACCGAGGCAAACCGAACATAGGCGATCTCATCAACCTCTTTGAGTTTCTCCATGACCAGCTCGCCGATGTACTTGCTGGTGACCTCGCTCTTGGAGCGTTCCTGCAAAGCGGTCTCGATCTCGTCGACGATAGCTTCGATCTTTTTCGCCGAAACCGGGCGTTTGTTGCAGGCCAGTTTGATGCCGTTGACCAGCTTCTGTCGGTCGAACGGCTCCCGCCGCTCATCCGACTTGATGACGGTAAGGACGACGTTCTCGATATATTCGTACGTGGTAAAACGCTCTTTGCATTTCAGACACTCCCGCCTGCGGCGGACGGCGCGGCCGTCCTGAGCCGTGCGCGAATCGACAACTTTGTCTTCCTCATGTCCGCAAAACGGGCATTTCATTATCTGACATCCTCAATCTTTTCTTTGTGCTCTTTGTGCTCCTCGAGCCGAAGACGGTGGATAACCACTTCCGCTTCCTCCATCATTTCGCGCGAGAGGTCGTCGGGATAACCGTCATCCAGAATATATATTTCTTTGACACGGGAATTGATCAGCATTTTGGCGCACAGAATACATGGAAACGTGGTTGAGTAGAGAATTCCTCCGCTTATGGAAATCCCCGACGTGGCTGCCTGGATGATGGCATTCTGCTCGGCATGAATGGCCCGGCAGAGTTCATGCCTCTGGCCCGACGGTATCCCCATCTTCTCCCTCAGGCAGCCGATATCAAGACAGTGCTCCAGTCCGGCCGGGGAGCCGTTGTATCCGGTGGCCAGGACTTTCTTGTTTTTCACTATGACTGCTCCCACCTGCCGGCGGCGGCAGGTTGACCGCGTCGCAGCCAGCATCGCTATGCGCATGAAATACTCGTGCCATGAGGGGCGGCTGTTATGATTCTTCTCATTCATGGTGGGCAATCTAACAGGAGCCTTAAGGCGGCGCAATTAAAATATTGACATCGCTCGAATAGCTGACGCTGTAGTATTCCGAAGCCGACCCGCGGTTCACGGCGATTTCAAGATAGCCGAATGAATTGATATAGCACAACGGCCGCCCGGCTCCCACCGAGCCGAATGTCCGGCGGAGGCGGCCGACCTTAGTGTCATTCAGGAAAACAACACCCTCATCTTTCGGCAGATCGCTCTCCCTGAAGGAAGTGACCAGGTTGCCGAAATGGTCGATATAGATTATTCGACCCGAAAAGCCCCGCTTCGTTCTTTTGAATCTGCTTTGCGTCTGCCTGATTATAGGACTGACCGGTCGGCCGAATTCTTCCGGGGCAACACCGCGCGAGAGATAGGCCGCCACCGGCGCGAAGATATCGCGGCCGTGGAACGTCGGTGAGACATCCTTGAGAAAATACTTCTTCTTCGATACCGAAATGGCTTTTCTTATTTGTTTTTCTTCCAGAAATGAGAAC
>CP070766.1:659977-672661 GCA_020345705.1 Candidatus Zixiibacteriota bacterium
GCACAAGAATCCCCGCCCCGTTTATGACGCGGCCGATTTTTTTGAGCAGGGCCCGCTTTATCTCTACAGTGATTTGCGTTTTGAAATCGATGTAGCTGATCTCCGAGATCTCGGTCCCCAGCTTCGGCTTCATTTCGTCAATCACTGCGCGAATAATCTCAATGACAAGCGGCCGCGCCAGACCTTCGGAAGCGGCAACAACCGTCTCGTCGGTCGCCAGCTTTTCCACCGACGGAAAGTCACGCCTGGTTTTGATCGTGAAATCTTCCATGTCACAACCTGTAGAGAAAAGTACTGACGACCCGGCCGACGCTTTTGAGCGATTGAGGAGAACACTTATCCGGTGTATCATGAGTGGTATGCCAGTACGGATAGTTGAAATCAATAATAACGGTTGACTGCAACTTAACCGTCATGAATGAGAGATGGTCATCATGAATCGCGTATCCGACGGAATCGACGAAGGCCGTCTCACCAAGCTCAGCGGCGACAGCCCAGACCCAGTCGGTGATCTGGGGTGAATACCTGTTGGAGAACTCCTCCCGGAACACCCTAAGATCGCTGTCACCGATCATATCAATCACAAGCGCAAAGTAGTACTTATCCGCGATATTTCTTTTAATCATATCTTTAGCCCCCAGGAAATATTCATCCAGGCGGCCGGGCGGGCCATAATCCTCGCCGTCCAGAAGAACCATGTCGATACCGGCCCTCGGCTTATGCTGTGAGATTAGATTCCCCAATTCCATCAAGACGGCCACACCGGAAGCGCCGTCGTTGGCCCCGGCGATCCAATCCTGCCTTTTTGTCGAATCCGGATCGTACTCAGCTCTCGGGCGACTGTCATAGTGCGCCGCCAGTAAGTACCTTTTCGGGTCTTCCGTGTCGGTTCCTTCAAAGCTCGCCAGAACATTGATCATGAGGATCTCTTTCCCGGTCGTTTTGTCAGTATGCATAAAGGCCATGGTATCAACCGACGCCCCCAGACTGTCAAAGAAATCAATCAGGTATTCACGGCACTTTTGACTGTTCTCAGTGCCGGGAATCCGAGGCCCGAAGGAAACCTGCTTTTCAATATAATCGAAAGCTCTTTCTCCGTTAAAGGCCGGAACGGGGACGTCCCGCTTGTCTCCGCCGCAGGAAAGGCCCAAAACGCTCAGAGTGGCAATTACTGTCGCAAGCCTTGAGAAAGTTTTTGTTCTGATCATATGGAAAGAATGAATGGCTGCCTTCCGGAAAAGTCAATGAAATATTTTAGAAGCGAATCTCAACCCATATACGCAACTCTCTTATGTGCGATTTTCGTTTGAGCTGAAGGTCATTGGTATCATTCCACCGAGCGCTCAGGCCGCCCTTTATCTGGGAAGAAAAGGCATAGGATACGTTCGGCGTTATCATAAGGTCGGAACGGTCGCTTTTGGTGTTCATCGGGCCCGTGCCGGTGGCTTCTTCCCTCTTTTGCTTGCGCATAGTAACGTCAAGCGCCATTGACATCGTCGAGCTGAATTTCAATCGCCCGAAAATGGGAAACTTCACGCCGGTCGGCCAGCTGAACGAGTACTTCGTGGAGAAGTTGCTGCTCGTCTGGATGCTACGGGAAATCCGCGTCAGGTCGCCGGTGGCGGCGTTGAAGGTCTTGTCCTCGGAAACAGTCCGCGAGGTTCGGACATTCACCTGAACGCCCCTGACCAGATTGACGGTAAAGGAAAGCAAGGGGTTCCGGGCGACACTCGATTTTTCGGACGTTTTCAGACCGGTCGCGAGATTAATGGCCTCGGTGGTGGTGCGCGTATATTTCGTTCGCGGCGAGAATTTCTTGATAGCGGGATTGACAAATTTGTCCAGGAACTTTCCGATAAATCCAGGCGCTGAAAGCTGGCCGATGTTGAAATTGATATCCGGGAAGGTAGTCGAAACGCTTTTCTGAGGATTCACGGATTTGACGATATCCTGGCGAATGGTCCTGTTAAAAGTCACTCCCAATTTGAGTCCGCCAAGAACCTTGGTCCCGGAGCTGAAGGAGTAATTGGTGGACTTCGAAACCGCGTTAGACCTGCCGGCGGCCCTGGATTCAGTATCGATTCTCGCTCCTATATGGTCGGAGAGACCGAACCTGAATTTCAGCTGGGCTCTTTCCATCAGTCCGAGGTATGAATATCGATATGATTCTTTAAAGCCATAGCTGACAGGATCGATCCAGCCGGTCATAAAACGTATCAGCGCGAAAGGCCCTTCCACAGCCTTCCTCATGAGGCTCTTCTTGGAATCTTCTGTTTTGACCGCTTCCTCGGTGTCACGAAAGCGTTTCGTCGGCTTCTTCTTGGCGGATGGCGGCTTGACTAGCTTACGCAAATCAAAGGTGCCGCTGACACCATACGACTTGCTCAATGAAACGTTACGGGTGTCCTCGCTCAGGTTGAAAGCTTCACTATACGAAGTGGAGAAGTTGAACTTATGAGTTAAAAACGCAAAGAGCGGCAGATCATAACTGGCCCCGAAGTTTTGAGAGTACTTGGTCTCCCGTCCCAGCTTGAACTTTTTCGGATTGAAACTCCACACCACAGACCGGGGATCACTGAGATCACGGCGGGTGTTCATGCTGTAATTGGCGTTCAGATTATTAAGGACTTTGTACTGGAGACTGAACTTCCCGTTGAATGTGCGCGTCAGGCTGCTCGTCAGAATGTCGGCGATATTTCTTGTCACCCGCAGGCTCCTGGTAAAATCGCCGCTCAGATCATAAGAGTGCGGGAAGAGGAAGAGTCTGCTTCCACTGGCCTTGTTGAGAATGGGAATGGGTTTGGTCCAGAAGAATAGCCTTATACCAGGCACCTTGCCGAATTTGAAGCTGTAGGAAGGTCTGACGTTATAATTCTCGCCCATAGACATCGGTGCCGACGGTGATCTGCTTTCCGTACGGCTATATGAGAAGCTGGTCCGAAAGCGATTTAGAAGGATGGTGAAAAGAGGGTTCTTTGTACTCTTGTTAAAACTCTCGGAGCCGCTGATGGCTTTGGTGGTGCTGACGGTGCTCTCCTTATCCCGCAGTTCATCCGGCAAAATGATATCGGAATTGGATCGCAGGCGGGGAACCGAAGTGGATCTCGAGTAACGGATCGAGAGCGGAAGAGTCGCCCCCAGGGACCGTGGAACGAATTTCTGCAACTGCAGGCCGACCTGGAAATTGTAGCTCCTGGTGGTGCTGCCGCTGCCGAGATTGTTCTTGTCGCCTCCCTTGATCGAACCGGATATCCGTCTGAAATAGCTGTTCTGATAGCTGTACCCGCCGCCGTAGGTAAACAAATCGGCCAGGTTACCGCTGAAAGAGATTCTTGCCGCCGTACCGACATCGCGCCTGACGTCAGTCAGACGCAGTTCATCAACCCATATATTGCCGGAGACGGCTCTGGTGGTGTCCAGACTGGTAACACCGAAGGCCAGATACTTGACGCGCGTGATGTTGGGCTTGCCGAATATCCGGTACTCAGTCCCGTCGATGACGGAATCGATCGCGTTGGTGTCAGGATTTTCCTTGCGCGCTTTCTCAAGGTATTCCTTGAGCGCCGTGATCTTGTTGAAATCCATGGAAACCAACTCCCAATCCGTTTCCGTGAAGACCTTGCGCAACTCATAATAATTTTTGTAGTCCTGCCCGACTCGGAAGAAAAAGACAATCGTCGTATCACCGGCCAGCTCATCCGGACCGTGAATGAACATCTCCAGCTTTCGATAACCCATCAGGTTGGGCGTATCGAAAAGGATTCGTTCGGCTATGCCAGTATCGGCCACAAGAGCACTGTTGGTGCTCAGGTTTTCAAACTCAAGCAGAAGCGATTGCTCCGGTTCGGTGCGGTTTTCAACCTTGTCGCGATGTCCCGTCACCCCCGGAGGCGAATAGTAATTCTGGTTTTCCTGAGTATTGATAACGGCGACGTGGAAACGCGGGAGGCTGTCCATATCGCGGGCGATGCCTTCCGCGGGTATAAGCGAATCCTCCCAATTCGATGATATCAAATCAGCGGCGGCAATGCCCATGATACATGAGTCGCCGTCCGGAGATTCCATCCAGTATCTGACGAAACTTATGCGCGACCACGCGGGCGTTCCGACCGAGTCGATGAATGTTGAATCGCGAACGGGGATACGGAAAGTACGCCAGCCGTAGTCGTTTCTCGAGTTTTCCACCAGATACGGGGAAAACTCGTCGGAAAGGTCAATCTGATAAGTGAAATATTTGTTCTTGGAGTCGAGAACACCGTTTCGATTGATATCTTCGGTCGTCGGACGCCCGGAGACACCGGGATTGAGACTGTCGCCCTGGCTGCCGTTGCTCTTGTGGTAATATGCTGAAGTGTCAGGGTCATAAGGCACATAGTTGTCACCGGCGGGGTCGGGATTATTCGGTTCCTGATAATATTCTCTCTCCTCGATGTCGGTCTTGTTGTCCAGACCGATATCCTCGCCTCCATCCAGGATGTTGATATTTCCGCCGGCCTTGTCCTCGGTGTCGGGCGTGGAGGCGCCGTTGCCGTTGATATCTTCGGATATGTCGCCAAGGTCAATGTGAAGAATACCCCGCTCGCCGTTGACACGAAGCTCCAGCAGTTGCGCCCTGTCCTGGTTGGCGGCGCCTCCGGGCAGATATCGCATGATACTCGCCCAGGAGCCGGTCGAATCGACAATGGCGTCGCCGGGGCCATATTCACCGGACCGTCGGTCAATTTTGCCCGGATCAAAAACCAGCCAGAGAGTATGCGACGCACTCTGACTCGAGCCGGGATCGTACCTTTCATCCCAGATCTGCTCGGTGGAAAGTCGATTATAAGGGTTGTACCAGTACATGTACCCGCGATCGCCGAACTCATCCACACCCACCGGTTTTGATCCCAGACGCCACAATTCCTGGGCGATACCCATCGAATAGGAATCGCGGGTCCCCTCAAAATCGTCCAGATAGGCCATGCCGTCCACGTTAGGATTGGGATGCGACTGCGCGACCTCGGCCGATATCCCCAAATTCGAGGCGGTTTCGGTGGAGAAAAAGGGCAGGGCGTCAACCAGGTTCGTCAGAAAATTCGGCTTGAGCTTAAGAGAGGCATCGGCATCCCATACGACCATTTTGGAGGTTTCCTGACCGACTTTCGGCTTTCTCTCGGTCGCTTTGTCGGACTTGTAAAGGAAGGTTGACCCGACGTTGAAATCCTTGCTGAATTCATACTCGCCGCGAATCCCGAATAAGGTCTTCTTTTGGGCCAGCATAAAAGGCGTATATTCAAAGTCTATCGACAAATCCGAGTTCGCACCGTACTCGGGAGAGAGAATCGTCACCGTACCGAAATCATAGTCAATCTTGTAGCCGTCATCGGCGTTTCTCTGAAGCTGGCGTCCATTCAGCATCACCCGCTCGGAGCCTTCGATTATATTCGTCTTGTTCAGGCGAATCTCGGCCGAGCGGCTGCGGCTTGAGATAACCATGTAATACTTGCTGGGATTCTGGGCCTGTACGCTTCCTCTCGGATTACTGTAGATTTCGGGAATTTTCTCAGACAATCCCTCGGCACCGTACGTCTCAGTCGCATTAAACGGCTCGCGGGAGGGAAATATCAGCAGTCCCTCGGCAGTGTTGACGATTTCGGGCCGGTGGACGTCGGCTATGTCATCCGACCCCTCGGGCCCGCTCTTCTGGTACTGGTCAAGCCCGAGGATTTTAATGTACGGGATTCCATCTTGGTTGTCCAGGTTGTCGGGATTATCTTCCGTACCGTTCTCGCCTTTGTAGATTCTGATCTCCAGGCCTTCAGGGTCGATGTCTCTGCCCTTCAAGCTGTAAACATTCCGCCACATATAATTCCAAGTTACCATGGTCGAATCGGGTGTTCGGTGCTTGATCAGTTTCAGTGTATCGGGGCTGCTGGTTATATTTCCGACGGTGTCAAGGGTGCCGCCCACCCGCTTGATTATCATCCAGACACCTAATTCTCCGGTGTACAGACCGGCGTTGGGGGTCTCGAACATTATGTAGTGCTGTATGGGATCAAGGAAATAATCATCCTCGACTACTTTGACTATTGAAATGGACGCCTCATCCGGGGCGAACTCCGGATTATCAGGATCGACAAGCATGACGGCAGTATCCCCTATACCCACACCGGTATTCGTTTCGACGTACATATAAACTTCTACCGCCTTAATAGTATCCCCCTCGTTGAAATCCGACTGCCGCCCGAGATCGTATATCTTTCCGTCATAGTATGCCCAGTCCCGAATCTCATCCTTACTGCCACTGGCTCCGGCATTAATCGTGGTCCTCTCCGTCGAACCTTTTTCCTGACTGGCGATGGCGGTCAGCTTCAGGCTGCCTATTTGAGCCTCAGTCTTGACGCCGAACAGCCCCTGGATCCTGGTGCTGTACCCGACAAACTGAGTATTGGGCAGAGAGAGAGTGGTGTTCCCGGCCTCGATGCTCTTAACAATGTCATCCTCGTCGCCTTTGTAGCGGATGATGAGGCGGTTGGCCAGAGGAATATCGGTTTTCGAGTCCTGAGTGACGGATACGGTGACCTTGGTACCGATCGTCCCGTTGATCTCAAACCGGGATATCTGCTCCATATTGAGAGTGGGAAACTTGTTCTGCCGGTAAGTGGCGGTGGAGGCTCGATCGTCCCATTGCGATCTGCCGGAAAACGAGATCTGATGATACCCGGAGACTTTCAGGCCGGCGCCGCCCTCGCCGAACAATGACTCTACCGCCTTTGACTTGATGGGGATATTGATGGCCAGAAGGCCGCCCCGCTTGTCTCTCTGATCTTTGGAGAGCGATCTGATCCGCGCGTCGCGAAGCTTTTCCTCCAACACCCGTTCTTTGCGATACTGGAAATAGCCCGGCCCAGACACTGTCCGGGGGACATATTCATAAACATAAAGAGCCTTCTTGTAGAAGGCGGCGGAGAATGTCATGGAGGTGTCTTTAAAGCTGGAACGATCGACCCTGGGTTTGGTTTGCTGAATCGTATGAAGAAGCGGCAGGTGTCGCGGGGTAAGCGAGGCGGTTGGTTTGATGGTTTCACCCGGATAAGGACAAATATAGCTGGATGGATATAACAGCCTGTAGTCCAGTCCGAGCCCGGCGGCGTTTGCCGCGACCAGAGCCAGCAGCCCTGCGGAGATAAGCCAAATATATGACAGTCTTCTAAACGTAGCTGAAACCGACTTATTGTCAGTTCATTTCAAACCTTTAGATATTTCCTATAGGCTGTCCTCCTTAAAGTCACCCAGTAATATAACTTCTTCCTGTAATTCTATACCGAATTTTTCCTTAACTTTCGATTTCATCAGAGCAGCCAACTTTTTAATATCTTCGGACTTTGCCGTTCCTTCATTTATCAGAATATTGGCGTGGTTCGCGAATACTCTGGCTCCTCCCCATCTCATTGCTTTGGCGCCTACCTGTTCTAAAAGCATGCCGGTCGAAAGTTTCCCGTGCTCCCTGGAACTGTCCGGGATATTTTTGAAAAAACATCCCGCCGATCGCAAACCAATTGGGAACTTGTCATCCCGCAGCGCCATTATTTCATCAATTTTCTTCCGAATCGCCTCTTTCTTGCCTTCTTTCAGTGCAAAAGTCGCTCTGGTTACAAATTCTCCGCTTTTTTTCAGCTTCGACCCGCGATACGAGAATTCGAAGTAATCAGCTCCTTCAGTCCTAATATTCCCTTGCCTATCAACCACTTCGGCGGAGTCCAGAAATTCTCCGGTCTCGCCGCCGTAAGCACCGGCGTTTCCATATATCGCCCCGCCGACAGTACCCCATATACCAGTAGCAAATTCAAGGCCAGTAAGAGCGTTATCCGTGGCGAAGTTGACCAGGGTCTGAAGTTCTTCGCCGGCTCCGGCAGTTATATTCTTTCCGCTCACATTCAGACCCATAATCGAATTCTTGATGATCAGTCCATCATAGCCAATATCAGACACCAGCAAATTCGATCCGCCCCCGACCATAAAAAACGGGATGCCGTGTTCCGCGGCAATTTCGACTGCCCCGGACAACTCCTGCGCATCACGAACCTCGATAAGCAGTTTGGCCGCCCCGCCGGTCCCAAATGTATTAAAATCCGCCAGAGATCGGTCCACGGTGATCCGGCTACCGAATCTCCTTTCCAAAAGGGCTAAGGAACTCTCAAAATCCCAAACCGTTTTCTTGCTCATTCGTACCCCGTAAATATACGCCAAATCGGCCTCAAAAGCAAGCTAAATGGGGCCTTACGGATGCTCCCACCGGCGCGGGCCAGCCCCGATTTATGCCTGGTTCTGAAAATGCCTTTACTCTTTTGAGTCTCCCTTATCTTCCGGAGGCGGTTCCGATTCGGGCTCCGGCGCCTCCGCCTCTGTCTTCTCCCCTTCAGCTTTTTCGGCAGGTTTCTTGGATTCCTCGACGTAATTCATTCTCAACTCGAAAAGAATTCTGTCGAGCAGCTCTTTTTCTTGCTCGGTAAGATTGTTCTGCGTTTTTTCCGAGAGCATGCTAAGGATATCTATGCTGGCCTGCGCCTGTTCGAGATTCCGTTCAACCTTACCGGTCACGGGTGAGGCAATCTTCCCCATCTGCTGCATCGCCGCTACCTGCAAAGATAAAACCAGATGAAAAAAATTAGCATCGATTTTCTTTTCGGAGTCAGTCATAAATCCTCCAATCCGCTTGATTTAAGCTGCATTCTTATATTCGTTTTGACTAGATCCAAAGACCAATCCCATTTTCAGTCAGCGACGTCATTACCCGAAACGGGTCATCGTTCGCCGACCGATCAAACGCCCCTCCAGAAATTTCAGCAACATGCTATCATCGTTGTCGGGGGCTCGTTTCCCAGACAGCAAGTTGACGATTACCTCTCTGGCTGCCGGCAGCAGGTCGGCATCTACGGCAAGATTAGCCACTTTCAGTTCGGGGAGCCCGTGCTGTCTGGTTCCGAAGAATTCCCCCGGCCCGCGCAGCTGAAGGTCCGCCTCCGCAATCTTAAAACCGTCGCTTGAGGCTTGGAACATATCCAGCCGCCGTTTGGCCAGGTCGCTGACCGGCGGAAGGGCAACGGCAATGGTCAGGCCTCTCTTGCCGCCCCGCCCCACCCGCCCCCGCAATTGATGGAGCTGAGACAGGCCGAACCGCTCGGCATGTTCTATCACCATTATCGAGGCCGCGGGAATGTCGATTCCCACCTCAATGACGGTCGTCGCCGTGAGAATATCAAGCTCTCTCTTCTGGAAGGCTTTTATGATTTCTTCTCTTTTCTCCCTTTTAACCCGGCCGTGCACCAAGCCGACTTTGAATTCGGGAAAGACCTGCTCCTTGAGCTGGATGTAGGCGTCCTCGGCAGCCTGCAAATCAAGTTTTTCCGATTTCTCCACCAGGGGATAGACTATGAATATCTGCTCACCACTTTTGAGCCGTTCTCTTAGAAATTCGTATATTTCCTGGCGGGCCGCCCCGGTCCGCCACACCGCCTTTGACGGCTGCCGCCCGGGGGGCATGGTCTTGATTGATGATATGTCAAGATCGCCATACAGCGTGAGGGCCAGAGTTCGCGGGATCGGAGTCGCCGTCATTACCAGCGTGTCGGGATGCATCCCCTTGCCTATCAGCCTGCCCCTTTGCATGACACCGAAACGATGCTGTTCATCAATGACCACCAATCCGAGATTCTTAAAGCGAACCGACTCGGAAATGACGGCGTGTGTCCCGAGGACAATATCTATCTCTCCGGCCGCCGCGGCATCGTCAAGACGGCGCCTTTCGGCCTTCGTCAGCGAACCGGTCATAAGGGCGGCTTCAATTCCGATCTCTCGGAGCGGCTCGACCCAGTTACGATAATGCTGCTCCGCCAGGAGTTCCGTAGGTGCCATGAGGGCCGTTTGAAGACCGTTCTCTGCCGCATATACAGCCGTCAGCAGGGCTACGACGGTTTTGCCGCAGCCGACGTCACCCTGCAACAGGCGGTGCATCGGACGGTCCGACTGAAGATCGGCAAATATCTTTCTGGCCGACTTTTCCTGGTCCTCCGTCAGTTTGAACGAGAGCTTGTTCAGAAACTGCCTGACTTTGCCGCCCGGCTTGACGTACGCATGGCTCTTGCTGGCTTTGTTTCTTTGCTTGCGGCTGCTCAGGATGAGGAACTGAAGTTCCAGCAACTCATCAAAGGCCAGTCGGCGGCGGGCGGCCTCGGCGTCATCCATTTTCTCGGGATAATGAATCAAACGCATGGCGCGCGAGAGAGTTTTGAGACAGTGCTCGGTGAGATAACTATCCGGGAGAAAATCAGGTATCCCGGCTTCGACGGCGTCAAGCGCCCGGCTAACCATCTGCCTTAAGATACGTCCGGTTATCCCAGCTTTTTTCAGGCCAGCAGTCGAAGGATAGACCGGAACAATTCGACCGGTATGTATAAGCTGGGCCGCCTCATCCTCTATCCTCTCAACCTCCGGGTGCACGATCTGCCTCTGCTGGAAATACGTTACCGTCCCCGTCACGGAGAAAAGATCGCCTTTCTTGAAGTAGCCCTCGAGATATCTGTACCCTGCAAACCAGATCAGAGCAATATATCCGCTGTCATCTCCGATAACAACTTCAAGCCTCTGGCGCCGGCCTTTAAGAATGCCTTTTCCGAGGACCATCCCGATTATGGTCGCCTGCATATTCGCCTGCAGTGAGCCGATCGGGACAATCATTGACCGGTCAAGATAGCGCCGCGGCAGGTAGTGCAGCAGGTCATCTACCGTCTTTATGCCGGCCAATCCAAGAGCGGCCGCTCTGCGGGGCCCCACTCCTTTAAGATACTGAACGTCGGAATCAAGCTTAAGCTCAGGCATCAATCCAGCTTAGGTTTTCGCATGGCAAAAGTCAATAACATTCAAGCCGTGACCGGTGATGTGACAGTCAGCCACCCACCGAACGGAAAAAATAGTTGATTTTCATTTAGAGCTGTACTTTTTTGCGGGCAAAAGGGACATCCAGACTAAATTTAATAAAACGAGGAGGAGGAAGCTCATGAAACCTTCAATTACATTTCTAACGCTTTCGCTGGCATTCTTGATAATCATTGGTTCACCATCCTCGGGCCAGGCATGGGAAAAGTCGTTCGATTTGAGCCTCAATGCAACCCAGTCATCATATTCCAATAGCTGGGTCGGGGGCGAGGCCGGGAACGTCACCTGGGCGGCTAGCGGAAACGGCATTTTCGCCAAACAGATGTCCCCCAAGTTCCGCCTCAGGAATACGATTAAGCTCGCCTTCGGGCAAACCATCAGCCAGGACAAGGACGACAAGACCTGGTCGAAGCCGACCAAATCGACCGACAAAATCGATCTGGAAGCGCTCGGCCTTTTCACCATTGAAGCTTATGTCGAACCGTACGCAGCCGTCAGATTCGAAAGCCAGTTCCTGGACGCTTCTGTTGACGCCAACAAGAGGTATATCAATCCCGTACTGCTGACGGAATCGGCCGGCATTGCCAAACAAATATTGAAAAGAGAGAAAGACGATGTTTTGACCAGGCTCGGATTTGCGGTAAAACAGAACATCAACCGGGATGTCTATATCTACGAAATCAGTCCGACCGACACGACGGTGACCGTCGAGACGCTGACCTCGACCGACGGCGGTGTTGAGTCGGTCACGGACGCCAAAATGGTATTGAGCGATAAACTGGGCTACCTCGGCAAACTGACTCTGTACAAGGCTCTTTTCTTCTCCAAGAAAGACGATTTCAAGGGAACCGAAGCCGAGGATTACTGGAAAGCAGTTGATATCAACTGGGAAAACACGCTGACGGCGTCGGTTTCCAAATATGTCCAGGTTTCGCTTTATCTTCAGCTTCTGTATGATAAGCAGATCAGCAAGAAAGGACGGCTTAAAGAGACACTAGCCCTCGGATTAACCTACAAACTTTTGTAGCCGCAACCCGGATTTAGATTACACTTAAATGGGAAGAAAACGGCTCGCCGAGTGTAGAATGAATAAGGCTGTTAAATTATCTTATCAGGAGGAGGGTTATGCGGAAAATCGCCCTATTATTAGTGCTCTCGACATTGGCCATAATGCTAGTTGGCGGTGTTGCGAGTGTCAAAGGAGTCGTCCCGGTGCCTGAACCAAAAGCAGGGTTGTCTCCCGGGGAGCTCGCCGGAAGGCAGGCGGAATTCAGCTTCAAGCTTTTTGCCGGGATTGTCGAAACGGATTTCGGCGAGAATATTTTCCTCTCGCCGACCAGCGCTCTGCTTGCCCTCGCCATGACGTACACCGGCGCCGACGGCGAAACCGAAGCCGCCATGGCCGAAGCGCTCGAACTGGCCGGCATTGACAAAAACGACGCGGCCAAAAGTCTTGGAGAGCTGGCCGAATCGCTCGAGAAGATCGATCCCCAGGTTGAACTGAATATCGCCAACTCGGTCTGGGCCAAGAAGGGACTGAAATTCAAAAAGGCGTTCTTTGAGACGGTTGGTCAGTACTTCGATGCTGAGATGCGGGAGCTGACTGATGCCGGGGAAATCAACCAATGGGTCGCCAAAGAAACCAAAGAGAAGATCAAAAGCATCATCGACCGCATCCGGCCGGAAGACATCATGGTTCTGATCAACGCCATCTACTTCAAGGGGATGTGGACTTGCAAGTTCGACCCGGATGACACCCGTGAACTAGAC
>CP070766.1:672761-677144 GCA_020345705.1 Candidatus Zixiibacteriota bacterium
GGCTTAACCTTGAATAAAATAACCGAGTGGTTTAAAACATGGCAGGGATATCTCGATATAATCATTTTCAATCGTGGCGGGACGGCAACCACATTGCCTACAACGCGCGAACGGGCGCAGTGGCACTGATGACAGATGAAAACTATGCCTGCTACGAGCAGATAAAGCGTAAACTGGCCGGTGAGCCGGAGCCGTCATTTGACGCGAAAGAAAAAGAATTGGTCAGCCAACTGCAATACGGAGGCTTCGTCCTTTCCGGGGATTTTGATGAACGAGAGGACCTGACCTTCCGACATCTTATGAACAGATATGACCAGACGACTCTCGGGCTGGTAATCGCACCGACGATGGCCTGCAATATGGCCTGCGAGTATTGCTACGAAGCGGATAAGAAAGGCCGTATGTCGGCCGAGATCGTCGAGACCATTCTGGATTTCGTCGAAAAACGGGCCAGGAATTTGCAGCTTGTTGATATCAATTGGTACGGCGGCGAACCTCTTCTGGCGATGGATATCATTGAAGACATAACCGAGTCGATGCAGGACTTGGCCGAAGAATACAAGTTCACATGTTCCTCCTCTATGATTTCAAACGGTTACCTTTTGACAAAGGAGATTGTCGATAAATTGAGGGAGCTCAAAGTCTCAATGATACAGATTACTCTTGACGGCCCCGCAAGAATTCACAACCGGAAACGCCCGCTCAAGAACGGTCGTGAGAGCTATGACACAATCGTTGAAAACATCAAGTATGCAACGACAAAGATGGCAATCGGCATGAGGGTGAACGTCGATAAAAGCTTCACTGAAGATACTATTGCGGAAATGCTCTGTGAGCTCAAAGATGCCGAACTGCAAGATCGCGTCGGAATATACTTCGGGCTTCTCGAACCGGCGACCTCGGTATGTGCCAATATCTCGGAAAGCTGTTATAACAACGCTGACTTCTCTAAGGAGGAAATCAAGTTTTACCGTCTTCTACTGGAGCATGGCTTCAGAATTGAGAAGCTTCCGAGCCCGGTCAGCGTTTTCTGCATGTCCCAGGACGTGAATTCATTCTTGATCGATCCTGGCGGAAATCTGTACCGCTGCTTCAACCACGTAGGCAACCGGGAGAAGTCAATGGGTAACATCAAGTCCAACATTGACTACAATCATCCCAACTTCACCGGCCTTTTCAGGTTCAATCCCTTCCTGGATGGCGACTGCAAGGATTGTGCAATCCTGCCCGTCTGTATGGGAGGCTGTCCCTCCCGCCGCGCTGATAGGAATCTGAAGCGCGAGGATCTGTGCGAGAGCTGGAAGCATAATCTGCCGCAAATGCTGGAGATAATAGCGCTTTCAAGACAGCAGCAGGCCAAAACTGCCGCTAAGGAGCAAACATGACCGAATTCAAATTCTATCCAAAATCCGTCGTCTGGGAAGTAACCTTCGCCTGCAATATGAGGTGTCTGCACTGCGGCACGGCGGCGGGTAAGAAGCGCCCGGACGAGCTTTCGACCGAAGAAGCCCTCAATCTTATCGACGAGCTGGCGACCCTGGGAACCGAGGAAATCACTCTCTCCGGCGGGGAGCCCCTGATGAGAACTGACTGGCGCGAGCTAGCCAAGAGGATCAGAGAAAAGGGGATTGAGGCGGCAATCATCTCCAACGGTTACCTTGTGACGGAGGAGATTGTTGACGATTTCGTGCGTCTGGGGTTCAACGACGCGGGTGTCAGCTTTGACGGTACGAAGGAAACGCACAATTACATCAGGCAGAGAGAAGACAGCTGGCAGGGGGCTTATAACGCACTCAAGCTGCTGGCCGATAACGGAAACCAGTTCTTTTGTGCCGTCACCCAGGTTTCCAATATCAATCTCGGCGAACTGCACGAGATTAAGAACCTTCTGGTGAACGTCGGCTGCAAAGTGTGGAGAATTCAGCTGTGCACCGCGACCGGCCGGATGCAGGAACATCGAAATCTTGTGCTTACGCTGGATAACCTTCCAATGCTCATCGACACAATGCTGGAGATTAAGGAAGAGGGCAAAATCCTGCTTGATGTCGGCGAGAACATTGGATATTATGGGTGCAAAGGATACAAGCTCTGGGACGATATGCCGTATTTCGGTTGCTACGCGGGGACGCGGATCGCCGGCATAGAATCTAACGGCACCGTTAAGGGTTGCCTGTCCATGCCGGAGGATTTTGTCGAGGGTAACATAAGAGACTCGTCGTTTACTGAAATCTGGAACAATCCCGACGGCTTTGCCTACAACCGCAAATTCACGCGGGAGAGCGCTGAAGGCATTTGTCACGATTGCAAGTATTTGCCCCTTTGCCGGGGCGGATGTACGACGACCTCTTTTTCCGCAAGCGGCTGCGTTGCGAACAATCCGTACTGCATCTACAGAATGGACGTTGAAGAGGGAGCGCCGCTTCCTGAAGACACCGAGCTTGTAACAAGTCTTCTCTCGCGTTTTGAAACGGTCGAAGCAAAATGAGAAAGAGAAAAGATATTGATTAAGGACAACAAGCCCTCGATACTGCTCGCATATCCATCCTGCTTTCACTATCCGGTATGGATGGAACGCCTCGAATTGAAGACGTCGCAGCTGCTGCTGGCGTCTTATCTGGCGCAGTTTTTCCCGGTCGAGTATGCCGACTTTGAGATTACCATCGGCCGGCCCAATACCGAAACTCAAATCCGGCGCTACCGGCGAAAGGTCAGGGATTTTCTCTCCGGCAGGGACTTTGACATCCTCGCCCTGTCATGCTGGACAAGCCTCTCGTACCAGGCGACCCTGATGACGGCCGGGATATGTCGCGAGCTGTATCCCGATAAGCTGATAGTGGTTGGCGGTTATCACCCGTCAGCCAGACCCCATGAATTCATAACTGACGATAACCTGATAGATTATGTGATTTGCGGTGAGGGCGAGATTCCGCTCAAGGAGATTGCCGAGGGCCTGGAGAAAACCGGCCGGCCGGAAAGGACTCGGATTATCAAAGCCCCCGTTTTCCCACTGGATCAATTCGTGGGGTATAATTGGGAACTTGTCGAGGACTTTGTGAGGACGAATCTCAAGGGCACATTGGCCAACATTTACATATACCTTTCACGCGGATGCCCGTTCGGGTGTTCCTTCTGCATGGAGCCGCTTAAAGACCGCAGCTGGCGGGCCTTCCCGCCGGAGCAGGCGCTGGCACAATTCGAGACGCCGGTTGAGCGTTACAGATCGCTCGGATTAGCCGTCTGCGACGCCTGTTTCGGCATGCGCCCCGGATGGCGAAAGGAATTCCTCAGACGCCTGGCCGAAATGAAACCGGATTTCTGGTTTATTTTCGAGACCAGACCGGAATACATCGATGAAGAAGACGCGAAGCTTCTGTCGGACTTGAAAGTCGAAATCCAGTTCGGCGTGGAAAGCTGTTCGAATGATATGCTCCTTCTGATGAAAAAAACTCGTCAGCCGCAGAAATTCCTCGGCAGGTTTCGCGAAGTCAGCCGCATGCTGTCGGATTACGGCGTCCTCCACCGGGCGAACCTTATTTTCAATCATCCCGGCGAGACCCGGAAAACCCTCGGCGAAACCTTTGCTTTCATGGACAAGGAACTTGACAGGAGCGACACGTATCTGATATGGGCCTGCCACGGCTACATGCATTTCCCCGGATGTGAACTCGACACCAACATGAAATATTACGAAGAGCAGTTCGGCAGCCGTTTCTTGTGCGGAGACTGGTGGAAAGACAGCAGCGACCAGTACGAGAGCTCGATGTTGTTTGTCCCTTCGTCGGATCTGGACAGCGACGACGTTGACCTCTGGGAGAAAATGCTGGATGAGCGCAAGCAGAAGATGAAAAGGGGCCTGGCTCAGGAAGCTTTTAATTTCGCGGCAAAGAAATATTTCTTAGATTGGCAGGATGATCCTCGATTCGAGAAAAGCTAAAAGGCTCTGGGGCTACCTGAAACCGTACTGGCTTTTGCAGCTGGTAACGTTCGTGGTGATGGCCGCCCTGGCCGCGGTGGTCCTAGCTCTGCCGATCGCGGTAAAATATCTGATCGACGATCTGATACCTTCATTAATCCAGAAGGGAACCGAAGGCCCCGATGTCACGCCGGTGATATATTTCGGGCTATTCCTGATCGGGATATATCTGGGTCAGGTGATTTTCTCGTATTGCCGCGACTATCTGGCGGGCTATATCGGCGCCAATATCATCGCCAATATGCGCTCCGAGCTCTTTGCACATCTCGAAAGTCTGTCGCTAAAATTCCACCAGACCCACCAGGTCGGCGAGGTCATGTCGAGAATGCTGTCCGATGTAAACCGGATTCAGAATCTTCTGACCGTCACGGTCTTGATGCTTCTCACCAATGTCCTCCTGCTGGTGGCCA
>CP070766.1:677244-680046 GCA_020345705.1 Candidatus Zixiibacteriota bacterium
AGGATTGATTCTCAATCCGGCCAGGCGCAGCTCCGGCTGAGAGACTTCCTCAATCGAAGGCAGATTCGGATGGCCAAGCAAAAGCATCCACTCGTTGTCGGGTCCGATGTAAACCCACGGTGTCTGCGGGGCATCGATCAGTGCGGCAATCTCCCCGGGAGGCATCCGGTATATCGGTTCGAGAAGGGAATCTTCCTGAGAAACGGCAAATCCAGGAACCAGAATTAAAGTGAATAAAGCCCAAAATATGGTCACGGCGCATACTTTAATGTTTCTTATGAGGTGCATCTGGAGTTCCTCCGGAAGATAACAATTCTCGGTTTCTTTTTTATAAGATTAATAATGAACCGGGCATACGTCAAGGTCGCCGGGGGCTATTTATGCAGTCCGGCCGGAATATCTTTGACGATGGCGCCGACAGCGCCCGCCTAAAACCGAACGTTTAATCCGGCAATGAAGCCCTCAGTATCGGTCGATTCTCCGTTGGTGGCGTGCTGGTAATTGTCCTGGAAAACCTCCGCCTTGATAAGGACATTCTCATAGACAAGAAGGCCGCCGCCGATCTGTATCCGTCTTACGCTTTGATCCGTCAAAACGGTGCCCCCGCCGGGTCCGGGAGGAATCTCCGGCTTGGGCTCCGCAAAACCCGGAATCGGCATAAACGGAGAAATGCCTGATCCGTCGCCGTTATTATCTTTCGGATGCCACCCGGACATACGAGCGGCAATATGCCAATCCTCCACTCCGTAGCGGAACTCGCCCATCCAGGATGTAACGCCGTCTCTCGTGCCGGAGTCATCATCGCCATATATGACATGATTCAGATAGCCCTTGCCGTAAAAGCCTTTCTCGAACTCGTATTTCCCTTCCGCCATCCATCCGGTGAATTCCGCCTCGGACCCTGACTCGCCTGAGAGTGTTCGATCATTGCTGTAAATAAACGAGGCGGCGATGCGGAGCTCATCCAGCGTGCTCGGTGTAAAACCTATCAGGCCGACGATACCGTAGTTGCCGTCCGGATTCGAGGCGGTCGCCTCGGTGCCGTTGGTCAGCGCCAGTGTAAGATCAACGGTGCCTTTGCTGAGTGCGCCCATGATGCCAAGGGTGTTTAAAGTTCCCACGGAACTTCCGGCAAAGGCATCATAGAATAAAGAATTCAAGACGAAGGCATTGCCGAAGCTTGTTCCGTTATTCGTGAGAACCCGGGTTTCCTCCCCGAAAGGGGTATCAAACGAGCCGACCGTGAGGCTGGCGTCGGGGTCGTCGAAGTTGAAAGTTATATTAACGTCGGTAATGACAGCCTCCGGTCCCGCAAAAAGAAGGCTACCCTCTCCCGGGCCCGCCTGGAACTGCACGAACCCGGCGATATTCTTTTGAATCTTCCACCCAAAATCAACGTTGGCGGCAAAATCAAACTGATTTCGCCTGGGGTCATCATCATCCCGATTCTCCTGCTGAATGGCATTAAAGACGCCAAAGATGGCCCCGCCGGCTTCGAAATCCTCCATCGTTGCGGCGGCGCCTGGAGGCATCATCAGGACGCACAGAATTATCCCCAAAATTATGGCGTTTCGTGTCCTGGAAAAATCAGTCGACATTGTTTCCTCCTTATGTTGAATTCAGTTACTCGATTTCCAGCATGCGCGCCATGTGTTCTCGACCCAGACCTATGCAGCACCACAGGCGCTTCAGATATATTTAATTCTCAACAAAACCCGGTGGGCGGTTGTTGTCAACTATTATATTGTATGATCCTGTCACCGTAAGCGCAGAATGCAAGGTGTCCTGAGGAATAGGTAAAGCTAGATGATTTCAGGTTGGGTCTGCTGTCGCCCGGCTGATTTATCGGGCCCGGGACGGCCTGTCGGTCGCTGTGGACTCTTTTCTGTCCAATTCTTCCCTTATGGCTTTGCCGAGTTGCTGGAGGGTGTAAGGTTTCTTGATGTATTCGCCGGCTCCCAGTTTCAGGGCCTTGCTGACTCTTTCGGTGGCTGAGAACCCGCTGACAATTATCGCTTTCTGCCCAGGATGGATCTTTAATATCTCTCGGTATGTATCCAGCCCGTCAAAGTCATTATCCATAATCATGTCCAGCACGATTATGTCGGCTGAATGCTTTTTCAGATATTGTTTCGCGTCTCGTCCGTTGGCGGCCGTCGAGACCCTGTATCCAAGGCTGGCGAGCAGTTCGGACGCAATCAGTCGCTGACCTTCGACGTCGTCAACAACCAGCACCGTCTCGGTACCGCTGTAATCCCGGTTATTCTCATGCGGATTTTCAATTGTCTCTCGGCATACGGGGAAATAGAGGATAAACTCGGTTCCTTCACCCACTGATGAATCAATGTCATAGTAACCTTTGTGATCCTTCAGGATGCCATAGACAACCGACAAGCCCAGGCCGCTGCCGCTGCTTCCCATCTCTTTTTTGGAATAGTACGGCTCGAAGATGTGCTTCAGACACTTTTCCTCAATTCCGATGCCGGTGTCACGGAATCTCAGTATCACGTAATCGCCTTCGGATATATCCGCATACCCGCTCTGCAGTTTGCTCAAATGTGACTGCGAGCTTTCAATGGTCAGTTTGCCGCCGTTTTCCAGGGCGTCAAACGCATTGACTACCAGATTCATGATGACTTTCAGCAGATGCGGAGAAGAGCCAAGAATCATCTCGATATTGCAGTCCAGGTTTTCTTCGACGACAACGTTGGGATGGTTGGCTTTCAGCTCGACGAAACTGGCCGACGCCCGGTAAGCTTCCACGACTTCGTTAACGTTGGTCGGGGTCATCTCATAGCGTCC
>CP070766.1:680146-683449 GCA_020345705.1 Candidatus Zixiibacteriota bacterium
AAATTAACTGGGAGACAGGGATTCGAACCCCGATTCTGCGGTCCAGAGCCGCATGTCCTGCCGTTGGACGATCTCCCAGTTTGCTATTCTATACGGAACTCAGTCTGAATATCGGCAAAGTCCCGCTATAATTTCCCCGAATATATAATCATTAAAGGATTTGTCAAGTACTTCATCGCCATGAAAGAGTCGGGAAAAGCATTATCAAAATAATACGTAAAATTCAAGATGATTTCTTAAGAACGGGTAAGCCAAACGACTACCGCCCTGCCGCTCACATCGATCCGGCATTTTCCGCCCCTGAGCATGTTGCGAAGTGTCAGGCTGTCGCCGAATTTGACCGGCTTTTTCGGAGCCGGATAGACCAGACCGGAAAGCTTCAGCCTTATTTCATCCGATAATGGAATGACAGATATATGGTCTCCCGTCCGTCCTTTGAGTTCGATACATCCGTTATCCACCAGATACAGTTCCTGTGCCGGCGAGACGATTCTTACGGATACATTTCGCTTGTGTGCCCGATTGAACTTATTGACGATATCAAGCAGAAAAATATTGCCGAGAGTATGATCCATCTCGGTGCGCCCGACAGCGCCGCAGATGTCGATGCTTTCGGCTCCACGCTCAAGGGAGAGTTCGAGGGCCAGATGGCTGTCGGTCTTGTCCTTTGCGGAAGGGTGCATAATGACTTCAAAATTGGCCACGTAATGCTTGGCCAGCCGGGGGGCGGAATCAAGATCGCCGACTAAAACATCGGGGTGAATTTTATTCCTCAGGAAGAACCTTATGCCACCATCAACGGCGATGGAATACTTCCCTTTTAGAAGACCCAGATGAAAACCATTGTCTTTGCCGTAGTAGCGATTATTGAGAAACAGAATGTGCCTGCCGCATCGTCGCATATGATAGTCTTTCTTATGTCATTTTGCCGCGGGCTGAAATTTCAAGTTTCTTTATTACCTTGTCGCCGTCCACAAGATAAGCCTGGTCGAAGAGATTCATTACCGCGCAGGCATGATTAGGAATGATACGGATTTTTTGTCCGATTCGAAACCGGGCGGTGGCATTTTCGATTATGCCATGCTCTTCCGACAAGCGTTTCAATACTCCTCGGCCCCCAATTATTTTGCCATAGCTCATGGTCAACTCGGTTCCGTGGGCTCCGCGATCACGCGAGAGCGCCTTGCTGCCGGCATCGATAATGGCCCGGCCCTGCGTGGGTCTGCTTATTACTGTTGATAATATTGTTACCGCACAATTGCTTAGCGGTGTAACCTTAAGCGACACTTGAACCATGTCGTTGAACATATAATTCCCAACCCGAAGCTCTGTGACTCCTTTCACGGCCGAACAGAGTCTCGCGGTCGGCGTGGAGCCAGCTGAAATGACCTCGATCGGATAACCGAGATTACGAAGGCGTGCCGCACATTCGACTAACTTTTCCCCTTCCGAAATGCCGATCCTTCTGATCTCTGATTTGTTGTGAGCCGCGTACGCGTGTCCGGCGTGTGTCATCAAGCCACGGAGCCGGATTCCCCTCAAAGTGCGAATCGCCCCGGCAAGCTTCCCGACGTCCTCGATTGAATCCAGCCCACAGCGGTTCAGGCCGGTGTTAATCTTTATAAGCACATCAATTGACTTTCGGGCGCGTGAGAATGCATCTGAGACTTCTTTGGCATTTGCAATCGAATCAACGGCGAGGGTTAGTCGGCATCGGCCGTGAAGTCGTACCAGCCTCTTTATTTTCTCGGGACCGACGATGATGTTGGCAATTTGAATGTCTTTTATCCCGGCGTCGGCCATAACCTCGGCTTCACCCAGTTTGGCCACGGCGATTCCCGTGGCTCCGGCTCTCAGCTGCATCCTGGCCAGGGCCGGTACCTTATGCGATTTAATGTGGACGCGAAGCTTGACCCCGTTTCCGTCGGCGAGCTGCTGCATCCGGCGGATGTTCTTCTCGAGAATCGACTTCTCGATCAGAATCACCGGCGTATCGATATGGTCAATTATTTTTGGCATACGACCAAGATAATTCCAGCCGGATTGTTTCCCAAGTTAAAATGGACTTATCCCTGTGCCGTCAGGATGGCGCCTATCAGCGCCACGGCCGCCAATGCGACGATTGACACCAGGAGCCATTGTAGTCCTATTATCGGCAAGAGCACAGTCGTCGCAATCAGCGCCCCTACGGCCGAACCGGCGATCTCGAAGGCGTAACCGGTGCCACGGTTAGAATCGGCTTTCCCGAAATAGTAGCGATCGGTGGCGGCGACGAAAAGCGAGCCGGTTGCCAGCGCCGTCGTAAAGAGAAACAGCATGTGATAGAAAATGATGGCGCCGGGGCTGATACGGTCAAACGTCGCCAGAAAAACCAGCCCGGCGGTCAGTATCAAGAGAAGCGCCGGGAATTCCAGGTTTTCGGGACCGGCTCTGTATGAATAGTACGTCCCCAATGCCAGGCCGAGCATGAAAACGCCGATCAGTACGGCCATTTCCGAATAGAGTGAGCCGGCCGAGGATTGGTACACATAAAAAGAAATCAACTCCAGAGCAAGCGAGGCCACTCCGGCGGTAAAATATAGAAACAACCCGAATATCCGTCTCCTTTGTCTCCGCATAACACTTACCATAAAAAGAGCCATAATCACAACCGGGATGATTATCACCCAGAGCGAATTCGTGAATAAGAATGATATCAGCCGTCTGTCGAATCCTTCTGCCCTGGCTCTGTAAATCGCTTGAAGGAAAGGCAGGACCGGTCGGTTGATGGAGTTGATTCTGTCGGCACTGCCGAGGGCGGCATCCAGCCGGGTGGTTTTCATCTCGGCCAATCGGTCGGAAAGATATGTTTCATTAATATATTGGGGTTCATAGTCCAGATTGCCGGCCCTGGCCAAAATCGAATCGGGCGGGAGATTGACCACGGGATCATCGGATGCAAAGAAAAGCGTCATCTCTCCCGGCCAGGCATTAACATGGTTAAAAGCTCTCGCCAGCGTGCTGTTTATAACCGAGAGTAATTTTTTTTCTTCCTTTGAGATGTATCGATCGCTGTCATATGACGACGGGAAATAGATGATCCCGTCGGCGGTCAGCATCATCCTGACGGCACCCAGAAATCGGTCGGTCAGAAGCCGGCTGTTCTTGTAGTTGTCCGGTTCACCGGGATCTAAAATGATGATATCAAACTCACGCGAAAAGCTTTTGCGCGTGAAAAACGACAGTTGATCATCATGCAATCTCACAATGGCCGTCTTAAATTGAATCAGGTCATCAATTGCCGAAGACAATTTCTGCCTGGGA
>CP070766.1:683549-690021 GCA_020345705.1 Candidatus Zixiibacteriota bacterium
ATGGTTATGAATCCCGATCGCAAGCTTGAACTTCTCCATCAAAACAGCTCCACCTTCAGTTGTATATATTTTTTCGGGTTGGCCCTGATGTCGGTAATCAGATCATCAAGATTATCCGCCGTTTTCCTGAGATCATCATAGAGGCGGCGATCATCCACCAGCATTTGAAGCGTCCCGTCGCCCCGGTTGAGGTTATCCGCGAACTCCCGGGCCGTTTTAGCCACATATTCCAGGTCCGTGACAATTGTCGTGACCTTCTGCGAGGCATCGTCCACTCTCATCATCACCGAGTCGGCCCTTCCGGCGTTGCCGGAGACCAGCTTTTTCAAATCCGCCGAGGCATCAAGAAAATTCCTGGCAGCCTTATCGAGATTTTTACGATTTCGCTGGAAATAGTCGGAAAGAGAATGCGACAAATCTTCAAAATTGGCGATTGTCGCCGTCAGTTTGTCGAGGTTATCCTCTGAGGCTATCGTCTCTTTCAGCGCCAGGACGAGATTCCGCAACTCAGTGATCATCTCCCCCATCATTCCCATCACCTCGGGTATGCCGGTGTCATAGCTTCCCGGCACCGGTTTAGAAAGATCCAGAAGCTCTTCCGACATCCCGGTGCTTACGGCGACGAAGCGTTCCCCCATGAGACCGATATTCTTTACCGTAAAGCGGGCATCCTTTCTCAGGACGACTTCGTTGCTCAGGGTTATAATCGCCTCAACGCCTTCTTCTGTCAGGCCGAGGGCAATCACCTTGCCCATCCTGATTCCGGAGACCATCACCGGGTCACCTTTGGCCAGAGAGCCGACCTCCTCGAACATGACGGAGAAGGTATAATTCTTCTGGCCGAAGCGGTATCCCTGGACCCAGATGATCGCGCCCACGAGAATCGCCAGGCTGACGATAATCAGAATACCGACGCGAAATTCTATATTCCTGGATGCCATGTTTAACTCGCCGTTATACAGTAATTCGGTAACATACTCTAAACAATTTAACCTAAAATAGGTTCAAAACAACGCAAATCGGGTGAGACTCAGAGAGAATTATAGATAGTGACGTAGCTCTTGTAGCGGAATTCCGGGATCATTCCCTTATCAACGGCCTCTTTCACGGCACAATCGGGCTCATGAGTGTGACTGCAACCGGTAAAACGGCAGCCATCGATTAGCCTGAATATTTCGGGGAAATACTCAGAAACATTTTCCTTTTCCACTTCCCACAGCGCCAGCACCTTTAAACCGGGGCTGTCAACGACAAAACCTCCATGCCGCAGCTCAAAGAGCTCGACCAGTGACGTCGTATGCACACCTCTCTTTGTAGCATGCGATACTTCCTTCACTTTCAGATCGATATCCGGCAGAAGCCGATTCAGAATTGTCGATTTACCGACCCCCGAATGCCCGGCAAGAATGGTCCGGTGACCGTTCAGGGTCTTTTCAAACGACTCAAGCCCTTCTCCGGTTACGGCCGATGTAATATACACCGGAATATCAATATCCGAGTAACCGGCCAGAAGCTCATCGACGAGCGGGATACGCCCGAGGTCGATCTTATTGATAACGACGACAGGCTTTAATCCGCCGATTTCGGAAGCGATCAGAAATCTGTCAATTAAACCCGGCTTCAATTCCGGCTCCCTGACGGAGGAAACAACGGCCAACTGATCGATATTGGCGGCGATGACCTGGCGCTTTACATCCGAGCCCTTGGCCGGACGAAAAAACATCGAACGCCTCTCTTTGACCTCCTCGATCATACCGGTCCCTTCGGGATTTTCAGAGATAACGACGTCATCCCCTACTGCGACCGGGGTGATCGAATCGGTTGAGTATTTGAGTTTTCCTCGGATCTCGCAAGAGATTTCTTTGCCCTTCGAGCGGACGACAAAGGATTTGCCGTGGCCGCGGACGACAATCCCCTCAACGGTCATGCAGGAAATCTTCCACCTCCATGAGCAAATCGCGCCAATCCTGTTTCTTTTTCAGACGGGTATTCTTCTTCAATCTCGATAATCTTTCGCGCTCTTTTTGTTCCCAGCGGTCTGCTCCGAGTTGTTTTCGCGTTTTTTTCGCAGGCTTACTTGATTTCATCTCCTGATTTCCTGTAGTTCACCCTCTCAGGGTTGACAAGTGAATGCTACATAATATATCGGAAACCGAATGTTACCATTTAGGCGATATGATGGCTATAGCAGACTCCAAATTCATATCGTTTCTAAGAACGCGCCGTAATTAAATCTGTTTGGGACAAAAATCAATAGCTTTTTAACAAATTTCGTTAATTATAATTGGAGTTGATGAGGCCGCCTCTAAGGCTTATATTTATGAACTGTCCGGAAGGAGCTGGTTTCGGCCATGGCGAACATAATAGAAAAGATATTCGGCACCAAACACGACAGGGACATCAAGAAAATCCGCCCCATTGTTGATCAAATTAATGAATATCTTGAGCAGATTTCTTCTCTATCCGATGAAGAGCTTCACGGCAAAACGGAAGAATTCAAAAATCGAATCGCTGAGGGCGAAACTCTGGATGACATCTTGCCGGAGGCGTTCGCGGTCGTCAAAGAAACCTGCCGGCGGCTTTGCGGCACCAGCTGGGACGTGGTCGGGATCCAGACGGAATGGAATATGGTCCCTTACGACGTCCAGCTCATTGGAGGGGTGGTCCTTCATCAGGGCAAAATAGCGGAAATGGCCACCGGAGAAGGTAAGACCCTGGTCGCCAGCCTGCCGGCCTACCTGAATGCCCTGACCGGCAAGGGAGTTCATATTGTAACCGTAAACGATTATCTGGCCAAGCGTGACAGCCAATGGATGGGCAGGATTTACGAATTCCTGGGGCTGGCCGTCGGCTGTATTCAGAATGAGATGGACAACGCCGAACGCCGGGTGGAATATGCCAAAGACATAATCTTCGGGACCAACAACGAGTTCGGTTTTGACTATCTGCGGGACAACATGGCCCAGACGGTGCAGGACAGGGTTCACCGCGGATACAACTATGCCATAGTTGACGAGGTTGACTCGGTCCTGGTCGACGAAGCCAGAACACCGCTGATTATCTCGGGTCCGGTTGAAAGCATGATCCACAAAAGATATGCCGAGATGAGACCGACCGTTAACACTCTTGTCAGGAAGCAGACAAGCCTGATTAATGAAAAGATCGCCCGGGCCGAGAAACTTCTCAGCGCGGAAAGCTCGGACGGAGATTACGAGGCCGGCCAGCTTCTGCTGGCTGCCGGAAGGGGCGCCCCCAAAAACAAGAAATTCATGAAGTTGGTCAAGGAACCGGGAATACGCAACCTGATGAACCGGGTCGAGTCGGATTATCTGCGCGATAAGAAGCTCCACGAGGTCGATGAGACCCTTTACTATGTCGTCGATGAGAAAGAAAACTCAATCAACCTGACGGATAACGGCCGTTCGCAGTTTTCCAAGGAGGAACAGGAGCTGTTTGTCATTCCCGACATAACCGAAGGCCTGTCGCAGATTGAAGGTGACGCCTCTCTCTCGCCTGAAGAAAAAACCAAAAAAAACGATGAGTTGTATCGCCTCCATTCCGAGCGGTCGGAAAAGGTTCACTCTATCAGCCAGCTTCTGAAAGCCTACACCCTGTTCGAAAAAGACGTTGAGTATGTCATCCAAGACGGTAAGATTCTCATCGTCGACGAGTTCACCGGCCGACTCATGCCCGGCCGCCGCTATTCCGACGGCCTACATCAGGCCATCGAGGCCAAAGAAAACGTCACCATCGAAGGCGAAACACAAACCCTGGCCACCATTACCCTGCAGAACTATTTCAGGATGTATGACAAGCTGGCCGGTATGACCGGTACCGCCGAGACCGAAGCCCAGGAGCTGTGGGACATCTATAAACTTGACGTCGTCTGCATCCCCACTCATGAACCTGTCCGCAGGATCGACTACAACGACGAGATTTATCGCACCCGCCGCGAGAAATACAACGCCATCATCAACGAAATTGAAGAATGCTATAACGCGGATCGTCCGGTTCTGGTCGGAACGATTTCAGTCGAAGTGTCCGAAACCCTGTCCCGCATGCTCAAGCGTCGAGGCATTCCACACGATGTCCTCAACGCCAAGTACCATCAGATGGAAGCCGAAATCGTCGCCAAGGCGGGCCAGCAAAGGTCGGTCACCATAGCCACCAATATGGCTGGCCGGGGAACCGATATTAAACTGGGCGATCAGGTTGTCAGGCATGGTAACTGCGCCCTCAAGGACCCCCGAACCGACGAGGAGATCTGCCCGTATTTCAAAGAGCTTAACTGCCTCGAGGGCGTGCCGTGCGGGCTGCATATTATCGGTACCGAGCGCCACGAATCGCGCCGCATCGACCGGCAGCTGCGCGGACGTTCCGGCCGCCAGGGTGACCCCGGCTCGTCGAGCTTCTATCTCTCGCTCGAGGACGATCTGATGCGCCTTTTCGGGTCCGACCGTCTGGGGCGTATTATGGACCGCCTCGGTGTTGAGGAAGGCGAGGTTATCACTCACCCCATGGTCAATAAAGCGATTGAACGCGCCCAGAAGCGTGTCGAGATGCAGAACTTCGCCATTCGTAAACATACTCTCGAATACGACGACGTTATGAACTCCCAGCGCGAGGTGATATATGATCGTCGGCTGGCTGCCCTCGAGCGCGTATCAATCAAGGAAGAGATCACCGAACTCATCGATTCGGTGCTCGAGACTTTGATCGACAAGTACTGCCCCGAGAAGCAGCATCCCGAATACTGGGACCTGGACGCCTTCAAAGCCGAGGTCCGGCACGTCTATCTTCTGAATCTCGAATTCAGAAAAGAAGACATTCCCAACCTCACCCACGAAAAACTGTTCAAACAGGTTCAGAAGGCGGTCATGACCTTCTTTAGCCAGAAGGAGAACGCGTACGGCGAAGACATTATGCGCAAGCTGGAGCGCTACGCCGTCCTGATGACTATCGACCGGCACTGGCGTGACCATATGTACGAGATGGATCAGCTAAAGACCGGTATTGGGCTTCGCGCCTATGGCCAGCGTGACCCTCTCATCGAATACAAGCGGGAAGCCTACCGATTTTTCGCTGAGTTGATTGAAATTGTTGACAAGGAAATCGTCGGGATGGTTTTCAAAATGCAGGTGAAGATGCCCGAAAAATCGCGCGAGGAACGCCGCCGCGAAGCCCGTGAGAAGGAAGTGGTTGCAACGCATCAGGAAACGGTCGGGATGGGATTTGGCTCGGCAACCCAGGCCAAGGAAGCCAACCCGATGGCCGAAGCCTCCAAACGAGGCAAGGCCAAACCGATCAAACGCGACGGCAAGAAAATCGGCCCCAATGAGCCCTGTCCCTGCGGCTCCGGCAAAAAATACAAAAAATGCCACGGGGCGATACAGTAAGCCCGCCCAACTGCGCCTAAATTAGTCTCCACAATCGCCGCAAAATTGCGTATCTTGCTAAACGCGGAATTTTGGGTTCTTATTAAACCGGGAAGTACATGAAAAAAATTCTCTTCGTCTGCACCGGGAACTCCTGCCGTAGCCAGATGGCTGAAGGATTCGCCAGGGCGCTCTCAGATGGAAACGTCGATGTCAAATCGGCCGGAATTTCGCCCATCGGCGTTCATCCGGCGGCGATAATGACGATGAAAGAGGCTGGAATCGATATCTCAGAGCAGACTTCCGACCTTCTCACACCCGCGATGATAAGAAATGCCGACTACGTCATAACTCTGTGCAATTCAGCCCGCGACAACTGCCCGGTGATTCCG
Source organism: Candidatus Zixiibacteriota bacterium (assembly GCA_020345705.1). Classification (GTDB taxonomy): domain Bacteria; phylum Zixibacteria; class MSB-5A5; order GN15; family PGXB01. Next base: position 689,317 of record CP070766.1, read on the forward strand.
CGCGGTGTTCGGCATTTTCATTGGGATATCACCAACCCGGACCGCCTTTTCCCTTCGGAAGAGGCTCGTCGTAGAGAGTTTGCCCGGGTGCGGGATGATCTCAGAAATCGAATCGAGAAATTATTCCGGGAACTGGAGCAAAACGGCTGAAATAAAATGATTCACACGATTTTCTTTGACGTCGGCGGCACCCTCATGACCGGCGATTCGACCCTGAAACCGATCGCCGAGCAGATGGACCCCTCCAGAAAAGACGAGATATTCGGATTCATGAAGCAGAAATTCATGGCCATGTACCTCGACGAGAATCCGCCGAAATTCTATTCGATAAGGAAATGCTGACCATCTGCGCCGCCGAGGCCGCAAAAGAGTTTCAGCTGGCCGATTTCAGCGACAAAGTTGAAGAATGCTACCGGCGTAATCATCTAGACAACGATACTCTGTACAGCGACACGGTCCCTGTGCTTGAGAAGTTAAAACAACGCGGCATAAGGCTGATTCTTATCAGCGACGCTGACGCCGATGTCTTGCAAGAACAGCTGGCCGGATATGATCTCCACAGGTTTTTTGACGGGGTTATAATTTCGAGCAACACTCGCGCCTATAAACCGTCTGAAAAAGTAGTAAAGGAAGCCCTCAGATATTGCCGGGAGCCTCTATCCGGAATTTTATTTGTGGGTGATACCAAAGTCGATGTTATGACTG
>CP070766.1:690121-693117 GCA_020345705.1 Candidatus Zixiibacteriota bacterium
ACGGTGAAACCCGCCTTGTCGAATTCGGTTACGGTCAGACAGCACCCGTCCACAGATATCGACTCGCCGATTGCCAGGTCCCCGAACGGATGTCCCGGCTTCAGCTTTAAAAGCTTGTAGTTCCCCTTTGGCTTAATCCTTACAACCGTCCCGACCGCCTCAATAATTCCAGTAAACACTATTTACCCTCCGGATAACCGATAAACAGGAAATCAGGTTCATAGCCCGGGATGTACGCCATGCTCTTATAACCGATTGCATCAGACATTTTCCTGATATTCAGATTCCCGACCGCTTCGATTCCCGCACCGAGCACCTTTGGCGCCAGAAAAATATAATGCTTGTCGACCAGACCGCTTTTGATAAACGATGTCGCTAACGTTGCCCCACCCTCGACAAGCAGACTGCTGATCCCGAATTGCCCGGCTTTGTCCAGGAAATCGTCCAGCGAGAGCCCGCCTTTGCCTTTCTTTATTTCCCACACAATAAGATTCTTAACATTCAGCTTCCGGGCTGAGTTCTCTACCGTGGCCACAATCGTTTTGGCGTCATCGTTGTCATTGAACAAAGATATTGTCCGCGGAAACTTTAGACCGGTGGAAACAATCAGCCGGTAAGGATTCCTTCCGTTCATCAGCCGGACCGTCAGACTCGGATTATCGGCCCGGACCGTCCCCGCCCCGACGGCGACAGCATCACATTCCGCCCGCAGACGATGCACCAGTTTCCTGGCCTTGCTACCGGTCACCCATTTCGAGTCGCCGCTGCCGGTGGCGATGCGCCCGTCAAAAGTCTGCGCCGTCTTGAGAATCACGAATGGTCGCCCGGTCGTGATGAATTTGAGATAAACTTCGTTTAACTGCTCCGCTTCTTTTCGAAGCACCCCCGATCGGACACGAATCCCCGCTTTTCGAAGCTGCGCCGCCCCCTTGCCGTTTACCGGAGGATTCGGGTCCCTGAGAGAAAATATGACTTTTCTTACACCGGCCTTGATTATCTCGCCGGTGCAAGGCTGGGTTCGGCCATAATGACAGCAGGGCTCAAGATTGACATAGAGTGAAGCCCCGCGCGCATTTTCACGGGCATCACTTAAGGCATTTATTTCAGCATGAGGTGTGCCGGCTTTCCTGTGATAGCCCTGTCCGACTATCCGGCCGCTCTTGACGATAACCGCTCCCACCAGCGGATTGGGCGAGGTTTTCCCCCGGCCTTTCTCCGCCAGCTCAAGAGCCAGTCTTATGTATTTTTCGTCGGCTTTTTCAGCCATCAAAAAACCCCAATTCTCATCGGGGCGTACAATACCGGATACAACTGACCCATGTCAATTCTTCTCCCATCCGGGCTATACCGTCGGCACCGGGATTCCACCGGTTCTGCCGGCTTTCGCCGGCTCGCGGGCTTTAACCGCCGGCCGAGGAATTTCGCCTCGCCCCGAAGAATTTAAATCAATATACGCGTATCCCCGCCAAAATCAAGAGCTATTTTCGATTAATCATATAGTCGTCAAAACCCATATGCATCGCAGGGGTAGGGCGGTCCTGCCCGGTTTTGCAATACACCAATCCAGGGCAGAACATAATGGTCCGTTTTTTGAGAAAAAGATGAAACATTATGTAGGCACCTACGTATTTTCGTTAAAAGGATTCTTAAAATGGCGACTAAACCCGATTATATCGACCAGCTCGGCACCCTGGCTCTCGTCAGCCGGCTGCGACGACTCCTGAACAGAATGCTTGCCGAGGGTGAGAAAGTCTATAAATCGCTTGACATCGATTTTGTCGTAAGCTGGTTCCCCATTTTCCACCTTCTGGCCTATCGTTCTCCATTGATGCTTACGGATATCGCCAAGGCCCTGGGCATGGCCCATCCTTCCGTAATTGAAGTCACCGACGAGATGATTCGCAGGGGGTTTATCAAGTCACGAAAAAGTGAAGATGACAGGCGCTGCCGGCACCTGTCTCTCACCCCTAAGGGTAAAAAGACCATTTCGAAATTGGAGCCGGTCTGGGAAGCCTTCCGGCAAGCCGGAGAAGAGATCAACAAGGAGTCCGGTAACAACTTCCTGGAGGCAATTAAGAAGCTGGAACTCGCCATGGAGCGCCGCTCCATGTATGAACGGATTACTATACGCTTAAAGAAAAAATAAGCATTCAAAATCAGTATAGGAGGGCCAGATGACTATTCCCCGTTTTTCAGGCTGCCGCCGACACGGCAAATTGATGGTATTGACGTGCGCTATTTCTTTGCTTACCGGTTTGTCTCTTTATGGGCAGACGCCGGAGGAAGGCAAATCGGCGCTGGATGATTCCATGAAGGCCCGGGTCCTTGATTCTGTCTTAAGTGCTTTCGAGGTGCACTACGTTTACCCCGACACGGCCCTTATCATGAGCCGTCACGTCCGGGATAGACACAATAATCGAGAGTATGATGGCTTGACGAACCTGGAGGAGTTGACGCGTCAACTTACAGCCGATCTTATGAAAATCTCCCTTGACCGCCACATCAGAGTTTCCGTCATGTCGCCCGACGATTTCAGCCCCGCTATTGGTGACACAATAACCCGAGATAGAATCGCAGAAAGAATGCTCTCGAATTGCAGTTTCAGAAAGGTCGAATGGCTGCAGGGCAATATCGGTTATCTCAGATTTGACCGGTTTGAGGATCCGTCGTATGCCGGGGCGACGGCCGTGGGGGCGATGGACTTCCTGGCCAACTGTGATGCTGTGATAATCGACCTGCGGTACAACGGCGGCGGTGATGAGAAAATGGTCCGATTGATTTCCAGCTATTTTTTCAAGGAACCCACACAGCTTAACAGTCTTTATTTCACCGAATCGGATTCACTTGAGCAATCTTGGACATTTTCTTATGTCCCCGGGAAGAAACCGGTTGATGCTGATCTGTACATCCTGACCAGCCGCAATACCGGCTCAGGCGCCGAGGCCTTTACCTACAATATGAAACATCTCGAAAGGGCAACAATTGTCGGCGAAGTC
>CP070766.1:693217-697348 GCA_020345705.1 Candidatus Zixiibacteriota bacterium
ATATGTTTTGATTCTTATGATAGCAGTTCTGATTGCCTCAATGCCGAACCGATGCATCCGCGCAGCCGATAGTGACCTATCCGACAGTCTGGCCTGGCGGGAGTACATCCGTTCAATACCGGTAACACAATGGCCCGAGATAGACGGTGGCAAGCCGGTTACCTATGACGAATGGCAGGCCCGAACTGGACCGGTGGGACCCTTTACAATTAGCCTGGCGGAATCACATCGGACACCACTCAGCAAAGATGGCTCGACGCTTTTTTACGTCATTGTGAACGCCTCGCTGTTTCCGTCAATCACGTCTTCGATAAGCCAGTATGTCACCGATTTGAACAATGACGGCTATGACGTGGAGGTGCACGCCACGTTGGGGGGAACGCCCCAGGATTTGAAAGCCTTCCTGCAGAGCGGATATTCGTCGGGAATGGCAGGCTGCATTCTTATCGGCGATTTGCCAGTGCCTTGGTATGAGACGACCTGCTGGGATAGCTACGATGCCTTCCCGGTTGATTTGTACTATATGGATTTGGATGGCACCTGGGAGGACGCAGACGAGAATGGATTATTTGATTCTCACTTCGGCGACAAGACACCGGAGATTTATGTCGGCCGGCTGACGGCATCACCAATGACACTGGGAGGAGCCGACGAGGTCTCACTCGTGGAACACTATTTCTACAAGAACCATAACTACAGGACGGGGCAGGACTTGCTCATGAACCGGGCGCTTGTTTACGTGGATGACGACTGGATTCCATGGGCGTACACGTGGAGCGACAACGTCGGTCTTGCCTATAACACGCGGACCCTGGTTTCCGAAGGAGCGACGACGGTTGACCTTGACTACGAGATCCGATTGGCTTGGAACTATGAATCGGTTTTGCTCTGCGCGCATTCAAGCCCCAGTTGTCACTTTTTTAAGATCGGGGAGGATTGGACAGGCGGAACAACCTGCAATGATGAGGTGAAGGATATAGACCCGGTGGCTCACTTCTATAATCTTTTCGCCTGCTCCAACGCGAGATACGTTGAATATGACTACATGGCGGGCTGGTATATTTTCTGCGAATCGCACGGAGTGGCATCATTGGGCAGCACCAAGACCGGCTCCATGCTCAGCTTCGAGTACTTTTACGGACCCTTCGGCGCCGGCAAGACGATCGGCGAGTCCTTTGCGGACTGGTTCACCTCGGTCGGCGCGTATGGTTTTCCGCAGGAAGACCTGTGCTGGTTTTACGGCATGACCCTCTGCGGCGACCCGACCCTGAAGCATCTTGAATCGGAACCTCCCCACGTCGTCACCACTTCTCTTGCAGATGGCGAATACAATAAGCCGTATTCCGCAGCCCTTGAGGCCGCAGGCGGTGTTATGCCGTACACCTGGCAGATATCCGCAGGAACCTTACCCGACAACCTCCAGCTCGACCCTCCGACAGGTGTCATCTCCGGGGCTCCGCTATCCGTCGGCAGGTCTGATTTTACGGTTATGGTGAGCGATGCCAACGTGCCGCCATTGACGGGATTCCAATCTCTCAGCATCACAATTACGTTCCTGTGCGGCGACGTCAACAACGATGGCCTGGTTAATCTTCTCGATATATCATACCTGATTTCATACCTGTACAGAGAAGGTGGCGAACCGCTGCCACCCGAGGCCGCCGATGCCAACGGCGATTATAATACGAGCCTTCTTGATGTCACACATTTGGTATCATACCTGTACCGGGACGGGCCCGGACCGGCCTGCCCATAAACGCTTCCGTTTTTGAAACAAATCGACCGGAAAATCGAATATTATCCTTGTATACTGGGACGGCGGGGAGTCGTGCACGTGTGACGAGGAAGTGGTGGCATGGTTGAAATAATTCCTATGACAACGGAAGATACGGCTTTTGCGACAGACTTGACCGACATCGAGAAGTGGGGCTATCTCCGACGTGATTTCGAAAGGTTGATGTTTATCGAGCCGGAAGGTTGTTTTATTGCATGGAAGGCCGACCACCGGGTGGGTATGGTAACGGCCATATCTTACGGCCGATTTGCCTTTCTCGGCTGTCTTATAGTCATAAAAGAGGCGAGGGGGGAGGGCATCGGTGAAAAGCTGATGCGCCACGCCGTCGATTTTCTGAAAAGGAAGGGCGTGAGGACAATCGAGCTCGATGGCGTTTTTAAGGCGGTGCCTCTCTATCGGCGACTCGGCTTTCGTGACAAATATCTTTCGCTGCGCTTTGTACGGCCCCCTGAATACAGTCACAAGGACCATCCGCCCTGTCCGGAAAACCTCTTTCCCGAGATTCTTGAATTCGACCGGCGGGCGACCGGAATAGGCCGGGAAAAGCCGCTCGGCGCCTACTTCGAGGACCTGCCGGATCATATCCATGCGTCGGGCCTGGGCAGACTGCTGGCTTATGCCATCGTGCGGCCGCGCGCTGACAATCTTCTGGAGCTGGGCCCGATGGTTGCCGAAAGTGCCGCCTCGGCGAGGGTGTTGCTTCAGAGTATCATCGACAAGTACGCCGCGCGCCCTATCGGAATCGGCATCCCGGCCACCAATAGCGAAGGCGTCGATCTGATTATCAGCAGTGGATTCCACTATCGCGAGCCGGCACTCAGGATGTATCTGGGCGAAAGGCTCGAATATGAAAAGCATATTTACGGCATTTTCTCTCCTGAAAAAGGATAACGCGCATCAGGACGCGGAATAGCCCGACACGGCATTCCTTTCAAAGGAATAATCCTGACAATACTAGATTTTAACAAATGCGAAGTAAAAAGCCACCGAGCGGACTCGAACCGCTGACCTGCTGATTACGAATCAGCTGCTCTACCAACTGAGCTACGGTGGCTTGCGGATATCCAATGTAATAATATCGGCAATAAATACAACAGAAATATTTCCTTTACCGTTCCTGAAAAGACCGCGCCGGGCAAGTTCGTATATCGGTTTGACTTAGCTCCGGCAGTCTAAATTGAATCCTCTATCCGGTAACAGGTTACAATAAATATCTCCTTGACAGGATGCGGGTAACTTTGTATACTTTTAATAAGGGAGAGTTCCATACGGGAGGAGATCATGAAAAGTAAAACCCGGAATTTTTCAATAAGTATCTTGGTGAGTCTGGCGGTGCTTGTCGCTGGTGACGGCATCGGCACAGCCGAGCTCCCGGAGTTCCTGTGCGGCGATACTGACGGGAGCGGAGTCATCAATATTCTCGATGCATCGTTTGTCGTTAATTACCTGTACAGGAACGGCCCTGCGCCCGATCCGCTTCTGAAGGCCGACGTGAACGGCAGCGGCGAGATTAACCTTCTCGACGTGACTGCAACCATCGACTACCTTTACAGAAACGGCCCCGAACCTGATTGCCCGACCCTTGCGATACCGCCGTATCAGAACTATATCTTCGATGTCTGGTATACCAATTATGCCTGGGGTTATCGATTGGAGGGTAAGTACATTGACAAACAGGGCTGGATACATTCATACAATCACGGTGACGAAGAATGGGACAGCTCTTCGGCGGGCGGATGGACGGAAGAGGAGCTGACTGAAAAGTACAGCCACAATAACGTCCTTGTCGGGATGGTTCACCCGGATACCCTGCTGGCGAAATTCAACCTGATCGACGAGGCTGCCGAAGGGCCGATGTCTCCGCCGGAGGTCAGATGTTTTGACGCCGGACTTGTTCAGTGGATGGCATACATGTATGATACCACGACTTCGAGATATATTCCCATTGTTCTTCATATGGCCGGTGATTATGCCCAGGCGAATTTTTCTCCGGCCGCCGAAGAGCTTTACCAGTGGCTGCGGGCGTTAACCGACGACACCGGCGAGACCTTCTGCGATTACTGAGTCCGGACGAACGGCAAAGAGTGTGCGAAACCGGCCGGTCATCAGACCCGCCGGCTTTCTTTTTGCGCCAAATGCGGCGGTGGGCAGAATTGAACGGCTGGGAAGCGGATTATCGTTTTTGCATTATTCTATTGACATATTCAGGATATTTTTTATCTTAATATAAATAAAGACTCAGAATCTTTTTGTTTCTTCACATCAATTGGTGTTACTCACCGGAGGAGACCGCTATGAAAACACTGCTAAGATTTAATTACACCACGAGCTTGTTC
>CP070766.1:697448-700306 GCA_020345705.1 Candidatus Zixiibacteriota bacterium
ATGCATATAGGCGGTATCCGACCCGCGACAGCCGAGTTTGTTTTCTTTCTTTCCGGCCGAGAAGCCCTTCATCCCTTTCTCAAGGATAAATGATGATATCCCGTGTACACCACTCTCGTCGCTGGTGCGAGCGGTTATGACGGCGACATCGCAGACGTTGGCGGATGTTATCCAGCACTTGGTCCCGTTTATCAGATACTCATCGCCTTTCTTCTCGGCTCTGCTCTTGGTGCCGCCGGCGTCGGAACCGGCTTCCGGCTCGGTCAGACCGAAGGCGATAAGGCAACCCTTCTCCGACGCTTGAGGTAGGTATTTCTTTTTCTGCTCCTCAGAGCCGAAAGCGTCAATGGGGAATGTCCCCAGTGAATTATGCGCTGCGAATGTCAGGCCGGTTGACCCGCAGACGCGTGAGATTTCTTCCACGATTATGGCGTATTCCACGGTTGACAGGCCGAGCCCGCCGTATTTGCCGGGCACGATTGATCCCCACCAGCCTTTATCGTGCACAGCCTGATGAATTTCTTTCGAGTAGATTTGCTCGCGGTCGATGGTGGCGGCGTGCGGGGCGATTTTCTCCTCGCAGTAGGCGCGCACTTCCTGTCTGAAGTCTTTGTACTTTATATCAAAATCCATAGCTATTCCTTGAGAAGATCACGTGAAATAACTATCCTCTGTGCTTCCGATGTTCATTCGTAGATTTCCGTCACGCGCGCGTCACGGAAATACCGCTCTACAGCGTATTCCTTAACGTAGCCGTAAGCACCGTGAATCTGCACCGCCTGGTTAGCCACGTAGTTGGCGACTTCGGACGCGTACAGCTTGGCCATTGAAATCTCGCGGGAAGCATGCCTCTCAGTATCCTTCAGAACGGCCGCGCGATAAACCAGCAGTCTGGCGGCATCGATCCGGGTCGCCATATCGGCCAGCTTGAATTGTATTGCTTGGAATGACGATAATGTCTGACCGAACTGCTTGCGCTCTTTGGAATATTTCAAAGCCTCGTCAAAAGCCGCTTCGGCAATTCCCAGCGCCTGAGCGGCTATTCCGATCCGACCGTTATCAAGGAGTGACAGGGCAATTTTAAATCCCCCGTTTTCCTCACCCAGGAGATTGGCTTTTGGCACCCTGGCATCCATAAAGGAAATTTCTCGAGTGTCGGAGCATTTGATGCCCATCTTTTTTTCGGGCGCACCCAGACTCATCCCTTCAGCACCCGGATGAACCAGTATTGCCGAAATCCCTCCGGATCCTTTTTCCGGATCGGTAAGAGCAAAAATAACAAAGACCCCGGCGTGTACTGCTGTCGATATCCAGCTCTTGGTGCCGTTCAAAACATATTCGTCGCCGTCAGCGATCGCCTGACAGCTCAACGAACCTGCATCAGTTCCGGAACCCGGCTCGGAAAGTGAATACGCTCCGATCATCTCACCCGACGTCAGCTTCGGAAGATATTCCTCTTTTTGCTCATCGGTGCCATACATCTCAACGGCCTTAACCACCAGAGAATTATGAACCGAGAGGGCCACGACAAATCCGGCACAGGACTTGGCGATTTCCTCCATCACCAAGGCATAACTCAGGGTATCAACATTCAGCCCGCCGTACTCCTCCGGCCCCAGAAGCCCAAAATAGCCCAGCTCCGCCGCCTCCTTGAGAAGCTCCGCGGGCGTTTCCGATTTGGCATCCATCTCTTCCGCCACGGGAGCCAGCCTCTTTTCGGCAAACTCCCTCGCCGAATCACGGAACATTATCTGATCTTCAGTTAAATTGAAATCCATCACAGTCCCCGTTATTTGGAGTAATCATAAAAGCCCTTCCCGGTCTTTCGACCGAGATAACCGGCTTCAACCTTCTTCTTCAGAAGCGGGCACGGGTGGTACTTCGGATCACCCAGACCATCGTGGAGCACCTCAAGAATGGCGAGACAAACATCGAGACCGATGAAGTCGGCCAGCGTCAGCGGACCCATGGGATGAGCCATACCCAGCTTCATAACACTGTCGATATCCTCGGCGGTCCCTACGCCCTCATACAGCGCATAGACGGCCTCGTTTATCATCGGCAGAAGAATACGATTGGCGATAAAACCGGGGTAATCATTGGCCGGGACAGGAATTTTACCGAGCTTTCTGGCAAGTTCCGTGGCCGTGGTAAAGGTCTCTTCCGAGGTTGCCAGACCGCGAATCATCTCAACCAGCTTCATCATCGGGACCGGATTCATAAAATGCATTCCGACAACCCTGTCCGGACGGCCGGTTGCCGCCGCCAGCTTGGTTATCGGAATCGAAGAAGTGTTTGACGCGAGAATGGTATCAGGCGAACACACGGTATCAAGCTTCTTAAACAGGTCCAGCTTGACATTCAATTCCTCGAATATTGCTTCAATCGTAATCTGTGCCACCGCAACATCCTTGAGGTTGGTCGATTTTTGAATACGATTGAGCGTATCAGTCTTATCCTGTTCCGTTATTTTCTCTTTTTTTATCATTCGGTCCAGGTTTTTGGAAATCACACCCAGTGCTTTGTCGAGCAGTGCCTCAGACGTGTCCACGAGTATCACGTCATAGCCGGTCAACGCACAGACGTGAGCGATTCCGTTTCCCATCGTGCCGCCGCCAATCACGGCGATTTTCTTAATGTCGTCAACTTGCATAGGATAGTTTCTCCACCGTTTACACCATTTCAATAGCCATGGCAACGGCATTGCCGCCGCCGAGGCAGAGCGTCGCTAATCCTTTTTTCAAACCCCTATCCTTCAGAGCATAAATCAGCGTTGTTAGAACGCGGGCGCCGGATGCTCCGATCGGATGTCCGAGCGCAACAGCGCCGCCATGGACATTAACGCGGTTCCAATCCCA
>CP070766.1:700406-707280 GCA_020345705.1 Candidatus Zixiibacteriota bacterium
ATAAGGACCTGGACAATGTTGCCTCATTCTTTTGCAGACCGAACTCCGGATTCTGCATATCCTCACCGGCCTTCATCGAGTGCCTTGAATCGGTCCGGGGAACCATCAATTCATCGGCCGGCGCTCCCTCGGGCTCGGCAGTCTGCCGGCCATTTTCGGGAGCAATACCTTTGTGGCCGGACTGAACATTGTTCACTGCATTTTCTGATAAAGCCTCGGCTGACAATCTCACTTCTTTTATGTCGAGATTATTCGCAAGAAGTCTTCCTGAATCATCAGAAATAGTGTGATTCGCACTTGCATGCACTTGCTCTTCCATAAAGAGAAGCGCACCGTTGGAGTCAGGGCCGATCTGACCCGTCGGTTGACCTGTCATCCGGGACGGTGCATATAACGCCTGATCGAAATCACCGGCGGCCTCCCCGATTCCGCGCATCAGAAGAGCATCACCATGGTCGGTACGTTGACCTAAGATGTCTCCTGCCCGCGCCTCCAGACTTCGGAGAACGGACTTATCCGCTCCGGCAGGTTTCAATCCCGGGAGAATCTCACTCGCGGCACCGGCCTCAGGCTGTAATGATAGTGCCGCCTCACGGCCAGGAAGACCGACCAAACGGCTCTCTCCATTATCTGCCTGCAATGCGGCCAGGGCATCGATATTCAGCAACTGGTTTGAATCGGCATCGATCGTCATCATGCCCGGTAGAACATTTATTGCCTTCGGCAGGGAGCTTGAAACGTTACCCGATTCGAGAGGCTGAGGTTCCGGTTTCCCGGCTTTATGGTAATCGCCACCCCCGGAGATATTCTCATTATAAAGCTTTTCGAATTCCCTTCCGGAGTCCGGCTTGGATGACTCGTCAAATTTAGTACCGTCAGCCTTCGCCGCGGCTGCACCGCCGTTCTCTATATTTAATGTGTTTAAGAACGGATTCATCTAATTCTCCAGCACCGTAATCATGCGCGTCGAGATTCGTGCCGCCCGTTTGGGAGGCAACAGCCCCAGTATCTTGGAAGCGTTGGCCGGCTTCATGCGCGGCAGAACCGAAAGGACCACATTGTCCTTGAGGTTGGCAAACAGCTTGGCCACCTCGGCCGGCTTCATGCCGTCGTACAACCGGGCAAGCTTGGCTATCCGTGTCGACTCGGCCTGATCGATTTTTAAAAGAGCCTGGTCGATCTTGAGCTCCAGCGCCTGAAGCTCTTTTATCCGCTTTTCATTTTCGGTGTTGGCCTTATCCAGTTTGGCCATCTCTTTTTGAATCCAGTTCAAAGTGTCAAGCGAATCGGACGAGGTCATCCCAAGAGCCCCTGCTTCTCCCTCCGGAGTACTGAAGAGATATTCCAGCTCCTTCATGATCTCGGCGGTGTCGATCTCCATGGCATCGACGTCCTTTCTGGTGAATTTCTTTTCGGCGGCCGGCGCGGTATCTTTCTTGGATTTGGATTGGCCTTCTTTGCCCGGCGACTGCTTCTTGACCGCATGTGCGGCTGTTTGTGCCGCCTGCTCGGTTTTGACGTCCTGTATCGCCGCATCGGGTAAGCCCTCCGGCGTACCTTCCGTCGGCGGCTTGTCACTCAGGACAAATGTATAGACGGCAAAGGAAACCGCGAACGCCCCCAGCGCCGAAGCGGCCGGAATAGCATACTTCTTCAATGCCTTGAGCGCCTTGAGCCTGGCAAAGAGAGAGACCTTCGGAGTCTTTGTCTCCTCAGACTTCTCAGGCTTTTGAGGCTCTTCTGCTTGTTCTGTTTTTCTCTTCTCTTCAACCATATACGAATAGACTAAACCTATTTTTCCGAACGGCATTTAAGCAAGACCCGTGCCGACACTTCCCGGCGCACCATACAACCGGTTGCCACAGAATACATTAGGGCAGATCGCAGGCCGCCGGAAGCGAATGCTTACTGCCGTACTTCAAGAAAACTTTTCCCGAATGCTCAGGCAATTTGTTCAGATTAGATGATGGAAAACGAGACTAGAATTCTTCCTCAATGCGAGGCCAATAATATCAGATTGGATTTCCAATAAGATTGGAATTGGTGGCGCCGGTGATCTTCATTTTTAAAATCTCTTTGCTGCCGCCGAGGTTCTCGGGAAGAAAGACCTTGAGATAATTATCGGTGATGCCCCAATAGTGCTCTCTGCCTTTGACGCGATGCTCCGAAATAACATACACTGTCTCGCCGACTTCCCTTTTCAAAGCTTCTGCGTAGCGCTTCTTGGAGATTTCCCGCAGGGCGCTGTTTCTCTGCTTGATGACATCCGGTTTTATCTTATCGGGCATGTCCGACGCGACTGTACCAGGCCGGTCGGAATACGAAAAGACGTGCAGGTAATCGATCAGGCCGCAATCGGCGGTCTCGATTGACTTGCGGAAATCATCATCCGTCTCGCCGGGAAAACCGACGATGACGTCGCCGCCGATGACGACATTATGGATAGTGTCCTTCACGTGACTGATAATATCAAGATACTTGCCGGTATTGTACGGCCTTCTCATGGCTTTGAGGATTCTGTCGGACCCGGATTGAAGGGGAATGTGCAGATGCCGGCAGACTCTTTCGGCACCATCGTTCATTGCCCGGACCAGTCCGACATCGACCTCCTGCGGTTCGATGGACGACAGGCGGATACGACTGACGCTGCTGTTGTGGAGTATAAATCGCACCAGGTCCGCCGGTGATTTGAGATCGCCCCAGCGGTACTGCCCGATGTGGATTCCCGTTAGGACCACTTCGTTATAGCCGTTGTTTACAAGAGCATTTATCTCGGTGACGATCTCATCGGCGGAGCGGTTGGTAAGTTCTCCCCGTACTATCGGAATGATGCAGTAGGCGCACCGCTGGTTGCATCCGTCGCCGATTTTGATCCAGGCCCGGTTGTGCTCATGAAACTCCGTTATTACCTCCGGCCGGGGGAGTCGTTGACGTTTCTCGAACAGGTGCGGGAATTTCTCGCTCAAGATGGCGGCGATGTTTTCCTTGTCGTCGTTATTGACAACTAGATCAACACCGTTCAGATGCGCCACTTTTTCCCGGTCGGCATCGACATAGCAGCCGATCACAACCACGGCCGGATTTTGCTCACGCCGGGCGGCGCGGGAGATGATATTGCGGCTGGAGGAGTCGGCCCGGCCGGTGACGGTGCAGGTGTTGATTATATAAAGGTCGGCCTCCCGGTCAAACTCCACCCTCTCGAAACCGTAGCGAGACAACTCGGCGGCGATTTTCTCCGTCTCGTACTGATTCAATCGACAGCCGATTGTCTCGAAGGCAACCCGTCTCATACCGCAATTATACGCACATCATGCCAATAAATAAAGCGGCGAGTAATCGCCGCTTCATTTATACCAAAAAAGTACAGACACAATTCAATTGGAAAAGAAACCGTTAAGTCTGTTCGGAACCCTCCGGAGCCGGATCTTCCTCCTTCTTTTCTTCTTCAACCGGGGATGCTTCGGCCGGAGCGCTTTCTTCCTGCTGACTTAACCGGTCCGAGCTTTCAGGCGGAGAAGATTCTCCCAATTCGGGAGGTTTTTCGCCTTCCGACCGCTCCTCCGGTTCAACCTGGACGGCAGCGTCTGCCGGTTTCTCAGGCTCGCCGGCCGGCTTCTCCCCTTCAGCCGGTCCGGTCGTCATCAGACCGGAGGGTCTTTCACTGATGGCATCTTTCATCTCAACCGTCCGCGTCGGATGCTTCGCCAAAAACTGCTCCAGTTCCGTCTTCTCCCGCTTCCTGTAATAAGCGGAAACCGACACAACAATCTTGTGAGCAGGCCGATCGAACTCAATTACCTGGAGCGGTATTTGATCGCCTTCGGAGAAAGCGTCAGCCGGATTCTCAAGGTCGGTTTTGCCGAGCTGATGAGTAGGTACAAATCCCTCGACTTCGCCGTCAAGTTCCACCGTTACACCGCGATCCATAACTCTCGTAATGGTCCCCAGGCAATCGGTCCCGAGCGAGTATTTCTTGGCGATATCCGGCCACGGGTCATCCTTCAACTGCTTGAATCCAAGCGATATCCTTCGATTCTCATGGTCAATCCGGAGAATCTTGATATCAATCTTGTCACCCTTCTTCATAAGTTCGGAAGGGTGCTGAATCCGCTTGGTCCAGGACATATCAGAGATATGAATCAGACCATCGATTCCCTCTTCAAGCTCGATAAAGGCCCCAAAAGCGGTGAGGTTGCGGACCTTTCCGGAAACCACCTTGCCCACCGGGTATTTCATCTCGATCGTCTCCCACGGATCGGGCTCCATCTGCTTAATGCCGAGAGAGATTTTCTCGTTCTCGCGATCAACCGAAAGCACCACCGCGTCAATTCTGTCACCGACATTCATGATCTTCGACGGATGCTTGATATGCTGTGTCCAGGACATTTCCGAGATATGGATCAGCCCTTCAACGCCCTTTTCAAGCTCCACAAAAGCACCGTAGTCGGTTATGGAAACGACCTTGCCGGTCACCTTCTTTCCGATAGGATATTTCTCTTCGATATTTTCCCAAGGATATGGTGTCAGCTGCTTGAGTCCTAAGGAGATGCGGGATGTCTTCTCGTCGAAATCGAGAATCTTGACCTGGATCTTCTCACCCAGAGTGACAAGTTCGCCGGGGTGCTTGATTCTCCCCCAGGACATGTCGGTGATATGCAGCAGCCCGTCAACACCGTCGAGATCGATGAAAACACCGAAATCGGTGATGTTTTTGACGATGCCTTCGCGCACCTGGTTGACTTCGATCTCCTTTAACAATGATTCTCGTTTGGATTCGCGTTCCTCCTCGAGGACAACCCGTCGTGAAACGACGATATTCCTGCGGCTCTTATTGAGCTTGATGATTTTCAGGTCCATGTTTGACCCGATAAGAGCGTCAAAATCAGGAACCTGCCGAAGGGCAATCTGGGATCCGGGCAGAAAAGCGTCCACGCCCATTATATCGACGACGACGCCACCCTTAATCCGTCGGACAACTCTTCCTTCGACCAGGTCGCCGGCATCATGAATGTCGCGGATCTTGTCCCAGACAATCATGAAATCGGCCCTCTGCTTGGACAGGATCAACTGACCGTTGGAATCCTCAATCTGTTCCAGGTAAACGTCCAGCTTGTCGCCAACCGCAATATTGATCGGTTCCGGAAACTCCGATAGAGGAATTATTCCTTCGGATTTGAAACCGACGTCGACAATGACATCGTCCTTGGAGACTCCCAGAACGGTTCCGGTGACGATTTCACCTTCTTTGATGGCCTTGATGGTGCCGTCATACATCTCAAGAAGCTCTTTGTACTCATCCTGAGAGTATTCTTTGCTGTCGATTTCGGTCAGCTTCATCGAAGCTATTGTCTCAATCTCCTCCGGCATCACAGCCACCTTTTCCACTCTGGTGGCCGCTTTCTGCACCAGCCGTTTGGTTCTGGCGGTTTGAACCTTTTCGGCCGGCTTTTTCTCCACCGCTACCGCTTTTTGGGCGACCTTCGCCTTTTCGGTCTTGACCATCTTGACCTTTTTGGTCTTGGTCTTTCTGCGGGTGGTTGCTTTCCGCTTGGTAAGCTTAGGAGCTTTATCACCTCCTGTCGTCTTGGATTTTGCTGTAGTTTTCTTCTTGGCTTCTGCCATCTGCGAAAAATCCTCCTTTACTCTATATTTATCCCGAGGCGACACGACGCCGGGGCGGGATATTCGAAGTAAAAATTCTATCGAATCTTATATCGACTCGAACCGCAAATATTGAACATAACATCTCTAATGTCAAGCTGGTTTCGCTGTTTTTATAAATTCTTCCTTTAATTTCGCTATTCGCGCCATTATATCAGCCGAGAGCCTCCGATAGGCTTCTTTGCCGTCGCCATAGACGGAGATTTCATCGCTGCCGAGCGGCTTGCCGAAGATCAATGCCAGCCGCTCCTTACCCCGGAGACAGGAGCCTTTTTTGTCAGACCCGTGGATATAGGCGGGAATGACCGGCACCCCGCTCAGCACCACCACCATGCCGATACCCGGTTTGGCGGGCAGAAAATTCCCATCCCTGGATCGGGTTCCTTCGGGAAAAATGAGCAGTCCCTGCCCCGATTTCAGAATTTCCAGCGCCACTCCAAGAGATTCCCTGTCCATGCCCCGGCGGATAGGATGAGCCTTTGTCGCTCTGATTATGGCCCCGAACAGCCGGTTGCGAAACAACTCCTTCTTGGCCATAAAATGAATCAGCCTGTTGATGTTGGACCCGATCAAGACAGGATCGGAATAAGAGATGTGATTGCAGGCCAGGATAAACGACCCCGATTTGGGAATAAAATGACCGTTTATGACCTTCATCCTGAGCAGCGATCGGCTTATTGATCTGCCCAGAATCCAGCCAAGCCAGTAGAGGAGATTCATAGTTTTTTGAATTGAGCCTTGACCAGCGTTATAATTCTATCAACCTGCTCTTCAATATTGAGATTTGTGGTATCTATCGTGATAGAATCGCGAGTCCGCTTCAGAGGCGAATTCGCCCGGCTGCTGTCATGTTCGTCTCTGTCGGCCAGGAGCTTCATCTGCTCATCCAGGGTGGAATCAATCCCCTGCCGGGAAAAATCAATGAGCCTTCGCCGGGCCCGTTCCTGTAACGACGCATCCAGATATACTTTAATGTCGGCGTCGGGAAAAACGACCGAGGTGGTATCCCGCCCCTCGGCGATGACACTGCCTTTCCGGGCTATTTCCCTCTGGCGTTTAACCATTGCTTTCCTTACGCCCGGATGCGCCGAGACCGGCGAAACCGCCCCGGTGACCTCCGGCGACCTGATCGCCTCGGTGACATCGATATTGTTCAAAAAGACTTTGTTGACGCCGTCTTCGAGCTTGAAATCAATCCGCAGCTTCCCGGCGA
>CP070766.1:707380-712479 GCA_020345705.1 Candidatus Zixiibacteriota bacterium
ATTGGTCGGCGGGGACCTCCTCGATACGGCTTCCGGCCATGGTCATGGCCGCATAGGAATCCAGTCCCGCGGCACGCATCATAGTCACCAGCATTCCGGCGATGTCTTTGCAGACACCGCTGCGTTGTTCGAAAATCATGGTGCCGGGATGAAGAGTGTAACCTTCACCTTCTCCCATGGTCTGACCGCTGTACCGGATATTTTGCGCCACCCAGTGAACGAGTTCAAAAGCCTTCTGACTGTCGGTGCCGTTGTTGACTCTGGCTCTGGCAAGAATCTCATCAACTTTTGCCTTTATGGCATCGGTATATTCGAATTGACTTTCGTTGACCTCGAAGAACCATCGGCTTTTGGCCTCCCAGCTCTCAACCGTTGCTACCACGACCTTTGTCAGAAAATCAGATTGAGCGGGCCGATATCGCTGCGGCTCCCAGGCCGGCACGTCTTCGGCCCACCAGGAATAGATGGTCGTGTCGCCGGCATAGGTGGTATTGCTGTAGAGCGGGCCGTTATACACCTGCGAGTGCAGCCGTTTACCCGAGGGCAGCTTGAGGACATATTTCTTCTCCATCGTGGGATATTCGGATTCAAAGATGACTATGTCGAAATACTCGCCCGGCATCGGCGGGATGTAGCGTTCATCGTCCGGCTGCACTTTGGCTGAGGAATCGAGAAGAGCATAGGAATAACCTTTGCGGTAAAGCTTTATTTCAATACCATCGCCGACGTGAAGCCGGGGCAGCTGCAGAGACTTGATGCGGTCCCCCCAGTAAATACCGCTCTGAGGAGCGGGCAGGTCAAGGACCTTATCGACCGGCACCGGTATCGATTTTCCGTCGCGCAAAACATTGACTTCCCTGACGTCCACATAACTGCTCAGCGGCTCATAACGCCACGTGTTCACGGACAGCTTCCTGCACCCCTCCTCGGTTAGCACCTTGTACAGGGTGTAACTGTCGGTGTATGTGACACCAAGCTCATTAACGGTATTGGCGGTCTTATCGAAGACAACGGCGTACGCGGCGCTGTCAAGGTCTTCCGCCGTCCCTGCGCTTTCGAGTCTGTCGAAAGCGGTGGGCGGGGGATGTTCGCCGGGCGGCAGAGACGATTTCTCGGTCTGCGCCCAGGGGTGGCTGGATACCGACAACAGAAAGATCCACAGAAGTATAATCTTCATGCTTGTCTCCTCAGAATAATCTTAAAAAATGCAGCTTGAGGCTATTCTCAGGCGGGTAGCTTTTGGCCCTGGAAAGGTTCTTTATCCTTAACAAAATCGTTATTTTTTCGTCAAAAGTTGTAGGCTTGTGAAAACTGTTGCACCTGGTTAAGGTAATAAATGCCTGCGTGTATGGCAAGGGATTTGGGCGGTGACGGACGACAGCCCTGCGAAGGTACAAAGATTACTTGTAAAATCGGCCATATGAGCTTAAATTTACTATGGATAAGCTGCTTATGAAGTTACAGTTGTTCGTTTCCGGAAACCAGGCTATCCGGGGCTCTTAATTTGTGACTGGGCGAAGCGCCGGAGGCCGGAGAAGACTTCCTGATTTATGATTAAGAGCCGGATCATAAGAACCTTTTGCTGCATTATTGTGCTGCTTTTTTGTGCAGGACGTCTCGGTCTCGCTTACTTGAAAGCAGATGCCGACACCAATCATGCCGTTACGATTCCTGACCGGCTGATTGTGAAACTGGCTCCGGATTCCGAGCTTAATTTCGGCATCGGTAAGAAGGGCGCGGTCATCACCGGCGTCCGGGCATTTGACAACCTGAATGCAAACTACCGAGTGAAATCCTTAAAGCCTGTTTTTCGGCAGACGGCGCCGGCGTCTGCCGGACGATTTGGACGGGTCTTAATATTAGCGGTCGCCGGCGGTACGGACATGAAGGCCATGAGGGCGGCGTATGAACGCCTGCCGGTGGTCGTCTACGCCGAGCCGGATTATCCTGCCGAACTTCACGGTTTTTCCGATGATGATTTCTATTCCCACCAGTGGGGCCTGAACAACTCAAGCCAGGGGCACTACCATGTTCTCAGAAGAGATGGCCCTGAGAATGATAAGATGATCATCACCCATGGCCTCGTTGACGCCGACGTTGATGCCGAGGAAGTCTTTCTGAACCCGCCGGACAAGACCGTTACTTCGGTCGTGGCCATCATCGATTCCGGAGCTGACTTGGATCATCCTGATCTGGCGGGGAAAATATGGATGAATCCCGGCGAAATCCCCGATAACGGTCTGGATGATGACAACAACGGTTACGCTGATGACGTGCACGGATGGGATTTTTGTGCCACGGACAACGTTCTTGAGATTGGAGCCGAGGACAACGACCCCACCGATGAGTTCGGCCACGGCACACACTGCGCCGGGATCGTCGCCGCCGGTGCCGGTAACGGGATCGGGATTGTCGGCGTGTGCAGTGAAGCTAGGATAATGCCTCTTAAGATATTGCCCATCCCGCTGACATCGAAGATTGCCCGAGCCATTGTCTATGCCGCCGATAATGGCGCCGATGTCATTAACATGAGTTTCGGATTTCCGTATCGCAGTTACCTTCTTGAAGAGGCCATGAGCTATGCTCGTGAAAAGGGAGTGGTTCTGTGTGCCTCAACCGGCAACAGCGGCGTCGAGGAGCACAACCACCCGGCGGCATCCCAGTACACCATCGCCGTCGGCGCGAGCAATGATTCTGATCGAGTCACCGATTTTTCCACATACGGTGATCACATGAGTGTTTGTGCTCCGGGCTTATCCATTCTGTCACTGAGAGCCGATTCAACCGACATGTACGACGATGATGAACCGGGGGTGCATGTCATCAGTGATAATTATTTTGTCTCATCCGGTACAAGTATGGCCTGTCCCCACGTCGCCGGAGTTGCCGCCTGGGTAAGGTCGATTTCTCCGGGGCTGACCCCGGACAGCGTGCAGCGGATAATTGAGGCCTCCGCGGATGACTATGTCGATCCATACGGTCTCGGCGATTACGGGCCGGGTTGGGACATCTACAGCGGGTATGGCCGCGTCAATCTCCGGGAGGCGCTGCAACTGACGCCGTCGATCAGGGCGCACATCCAATCCCCCCGCAATAGTGCGATAATCGCCAACGGAATAGATATTATGGGAATCGCCGACGGTGACGATTTTGAAAGGTACGTCGTCGAATACGGTGAGGGCCCGTTACCCGCAACGTGGCGGACGATTAAAGTTTCCTCAAGCCCTGTGACGGATGGCCTCCTGACGAATTGGAACACCGACGAGGTTATGGGCTGGCATACGATTCGTCTGCGGGTCGGGGATTTTAATCGTGCAATCCGGACGGTGTTTGTCGCCAATGAGGCCATGGCCTCGATCGCTTACCCGCTGCCGGGCGACACCGTCAACAATATAGTCAATGTTACGGCCAGCGCCTATAGCCCCGAATTCAATTATGCCGTGCTGGAGTACGGCGAGGGTTGGACGCCGGCGACGTGGAAAGAACTGGCGGTCTTTTCCGTGCCGGTCGTTGATGACGTTGTCTCCAGTTGGGTTGTTGAGTCACTCGCGCAGGGGAAGTACACCCTGCGGCTGTCGGTTTATTCAAAGAGAAGCCTTGAGAGTCAGGATGAGGTAAACGTCGTTATACGCTCGACTTTCTCCTCGGACAATGCTTGGAAGGTCGGTCTCGGCACGGACGCACCGATTGCCGGCAATTACGGCGATTTCGACAATGACGGTTCCAACGAGATAATCATCGGTATGGCCTCCACAATAAAGATGTTCAGTCCCGACGGCTTGCCCAAGACCGGAGACATCCCTGACTTCCCCGAAAACAATTTCCTGGTGCCGATTGCGGTCGGTAATCTTGACGGCGACGGCATTGATGACATCGTGGCTCTCGGTGCCGATCCCGCCATGCTTTACGGTTTTCCGTCCGCCGAGTCATCATTTGTGGCCGAACTGGAATGGTCGCCTGAAGTTGTCAGCTACTCGAGGTCTGAACATGAATTCGCGCGGCTGTTCTTAAAAGATATAGACCATGACGGTCGGGATGAGATACATATGGTTTTCTATGAGGGCCATTTCTATGTGGTTCTTGTTTACGGGCCGGATGGAACCAAACTCGGAAGCCTGCCGCTGGCTTCGGAATACCTTTCGGTCGATCTGGATGGTGATGGCAGTGATGAGGTCTATGCCCATTATGAATTCGATTATAGCCTCAGAGAGATTGAGCACTATGATTTGGATTCTACGGTGGACACTTTCTATTATGAGATTGACGGCAGCGGCTTTGCGTGTCGTGGTCTGTCGGCCTACGACATAGATGGTGATAGTCTTCTCGAGATGATTGCCCTGGCCCTTCATAAGGATAGGGGATACTGGCTCTACGCGTTTGACGACGGACTGAACCTTAAAGAGGGATGGCCACGTGAGCTGGCAATCGATGATTACCTGGTCCCGACGATGCCGATTTTCGGCGATTTGGACAACGACGGCGAGACCGAGTATTTCTGCACATACTTCGACCTGAGCGTCAGCTACGTGCATGTATGGAATTCGGACGGCTCGCCATATCTCCCCGAAGGCGAAAATGGCCTGTTCGCAACCATTCCCAGGCCGGGGGTCCTGAATATGCTCCTGCTGGCCGACATGAATGCCGACGGACTCGCCGATATCGTGGCCTGCTTAAATGATGACGTGTTTTCCACATACAAAGTGCAGAGGGTCTATGCCTGGGACAACCAGGGCAATATCCTTCCCGGTTTTCCGTTGATCACCGCTCCCGAAGTTCCCTATCACTATGCCAGCGGCTTCAGGTTCGTTCCGAGGGTCGGGGACATTGACAGGGATGGAAATGTCGATTTGATCATGCCGACAGCGGACAGTGCCTTGATTTTCATCAACTTCGCCGGAATGATTTTTGATTCAACTTGCTCGCCGGTGACATCCTGTAGATACAACCGCCGAATGAACAACGTCGGGACAACCAAAGCCGACTCGGCTCAGGTCGACGTAGACGACCGGGAACCGGTGCTTCCCGATGATTTCAGCATCACCCAGAATTATCCCAATCCGTTCAATCCGGTTACGAGGTTTGATTATTCTGTGGGGCGG
>CP070766.1:712579-717207 GCA_020345705.1 Candidatus Zixiibacteriota bacterium
CAAGAAGTTGGCCGGCCAGCAGAACCCGTGACCGGTCACGCCGATGACATGCAATATTAAAAGTATACCCAGCAGCCAGAAGAAAAACTTCTTTGCCCCGGCCGGATACGTGGTGAACATGAAAATCAAACCCACGGCGAAATATAATATCGCCCGGGAGCCGATATGCTCCAGCGCCCGGATGGCATTATCCTCGAATCTGAGCCAGAAGGGATATTCCTCTTCTTCATATTCTTCCTCGAACTTCTCGATATCCTCCGGCTCAATCGGCTCCTGCTCACCGGAATCAGTCCAGTCCGGCGGCGTGACAGCTTCTTCGTCGGACATGATTTCGTCCACGTCCATCTCAAATTCGTATTCGTCGTACCACTCCTCTTCGTAGGCGCTCTCGTCAAAGCCAACAATACCGGCCTCCATGGCGCCGACCATCAACATCCAGACGACGACGATAATGACGAGCACGCTGAACAACGCCACGAAAAGTTTACCGTACGGGGGGAGCTTGCCTAAGGTAAGATCGTTAAACACAGTACCTCCTGTTCAAGCCGTCCGCCGGAGTCCGTTCCGGCGAAGTATTATGGGATAATGATTTTATATTCGAATTCAGGACTTAACCTTTCGGCTTTACCTTCTCGAGCAGTCGATTGACAATCGCGGTAGTGTCGACACCATCGGCCTCGGCGTTGAATGACGTCACAATTCTATGCCGCAAGACCGGAAGGGCCGCAAAACGGACGTCATCCGGTCCCGGTGTCGGGCGGCCGTCCAGAATGGCGCGGGTTTTGGCCGCCAGAATCATATACTGCGAGGCCCTGGGGCCGGCACCCCACGAGACCCAGTTTTTGATAAAATCGAAAGCGCCATCATGATTTGGCCGGGTGGCGCGGGCGATATCGACCGCATACTGAATCAGATGCTCTGACACCGGGACTCTCCTGACAAGCCTCTGAAGCTCAATTATTTCCTTACCGCTCAATATCTTATCAAGCCTGTGATCAAGTGTGACGGTGGTGGTTCTGACAATTGTCTGTTCTTCATCAGACGACGGATAGTCCACGTTTACGTGGAACATGAATCGGTCTAACTGAGCTTCCGGCAACGGATAAGTGCCCTCTTGCTCGATCGGATTCTGGGTTGCCAGGACAAAAAAGGGCTCTTCAAGAGTAAAAGTCTGTCCTGCCGAGGTGACTTCGTGTTCCTGCATCGCCTGTAAAAGGGCCGCCTGCGTTTTTGGCGGTGTACGATTTATTTCGTCTGCCAAAATGACATTTGCGAAGACAGGACCTTCAACGAATTTAAAAACGCGCTTGCCAGTCGACCGGTCCTCCTCGATTATTTCGGTACCTGTAATGTCCGACGGCATCAGGTCGGGTGTAAATTGTATGCGGCTGAATTTAAGATCGAGGATGTTAGCTAAGGTCGAGATTAGCAATGTCTTAGCCAGACCCGGAACACCTACCAGCAGGCAGTGGCCGGACGATAAAAGGGCGATTAAAAGTTGTCCAATGACATTTTCCTGGCCGACTATGACTTTGGCGATCTCGCTTCTTATTCGTCTGTAAGCATCGCTAAGTTGTTCGACTTCTTGAAGATCATCCGTATTCTCAGTCATTGTTTCTCCTTCGAAAACTCTATTCCATCAATTATTTTCATCGGAAAATGCGAGTGCGGTGCTGGGTTCGGATCGAATTGTTGCGATTTTGGAGCTTTTCATTTAAGTTCAATAAAGCGTGGAAGTTGTGGAAAACTCGCTAAAAACCGACTTCAGCTTATGAGTGCAAGTGTATATCGGCAAAGGCGTTATCATCTTATCCACAAAACGCCAGGATTGTCCACATCATTATATATATAATGAGTATATTATAGAAATGCGCCGGGTCGCAGTTAACTTTTTATCTCCTCTTCCACTTTGTCCTTATCGGCTTTGGCATCGTCTTTAGCCTCGGGAGGTATAAATCCGAGATTGGATCGGCCTTCCTTCATCTGACACGCCCCGCAAAAGACTGCGCCCTGTTCCACCACCAGAGATTTCGTCCGTATATCACCTTCTACGTCTGATTTTGCCTGAAGCTCGATTTTTTCTGCGGCGTTTATATTTCCGACCATCTTCCCGACAACAACCGTCGTTTCGGCTTCAATGTCGGCCTCGACATAACCGCCGGACCCGACTGTGACGGTATCGGAGCAAACGATTTTCCCTTTGATGGTGCCGTCCACTCTCACTGAACCTTTGACATCCAGTGTCCCGGTAAAAGCGGCGTCCTTACCGATAATTGTGTTCATCATTCCACCTTCATTTTTACTCATTGGATCCCTCATGATTACCAATATATTTTAAGGGGTTAACCGGTTTATTGTTTTCTCTTATTTCATAGTGGAGGTGAGGGGCGGTCGATTTGCCGGTATTTCCGGAAAGCGCAATCCGGCCGCCGACCAGAACCTCCTTGTCCTCTTCGACCAGAAGTTCGCTGTTGTGACCGTACAGGGTGGTGATACTGTCTTCATGCTCAAGAATAACGGTCAGGCCGTAGGTCGAATCGTTCCCGGCGAATGTTACTATCCCGGTGGCCGTCGCCAGAACCGGTGTTCCGACGGCGGCGGCGATATCAATTCCCGGGTGATAATTCTCGGGGTCGTCCATAAAGCCCCGGGTCATGAAGCCCTGCATGGGCAGCCCGTTGGGCCGGGTCTCGACCGCGCCCGGAGGGCGAGGCATTATCCCGGTTTTTGGGTTTTCGAGTTCGGCAAAGATGATTGAGTCGGGGGGGATTTCCGGCAGATCAAGGTCCACGCCGGCCAGCATGGATATGCGGCTGACAACCTCTCTGGTTTCAATCATTTTTTGCTCCAGAAGGCTGACCTTGTATTTATACCTTTTTAAAGCTTCGTTCTCTTCTTCCAGCCGGTCGGCCAGAGCAGCCCGCACCACGATTTTACCGTAGAAGGAAAAGAAGAGTATCAGGCCGATGATGATCAGAGCGACCAGGGCGATGGCAGTTTTAAACTGCCAGGCCTTCATCCTTATTCCGAATGGCGATTCGGCCCCCTCCGGGACAATCATCAAGCTGTAATATTTACCTTGCGGCATGTTTAACTTATCTTACGAAATAGTTCCAGAATCCTTTCCAGGTCCTCATCACCATAATATTCGATCTCAATGCGGCCTCGCTTTAGCCCCGGAATGATTTTAACGGCGGTCCCCAGCAATCTTTTCAAATAATTCTCCGCTTCCACCAGTGCCGGAATCCTTCTTCTGGGGACCAGCTTCCGGCGCCGGGTGGCTCTGGCGGTATGTTCAGCGGCCCGCACCGTGAGATTTTCCGAAAGAATTCTTTCGGCCAACCGTAACTGTGAGGCTTCGTCGTCCAGCGCCAGGACAGCCCGCGCGTGCCCCTCGCTCAATTTACCAGCGCGGATCATATCCTTGATTTTTTCCGGCAGTCCCAGAAGCCGCAGGGAATTGGCCACCGCCGCCCGACTCTTGCCCACTCTGACAGCCAGCTGGTTTTGCGTCAGGCCGGCCTCATCCATCAGCTTCTGGAAAGCCTCGGCGGCTTCAATCGGATTGAGATCTTCCCTCTGCAGATTTTCCACCAGGGCCATCTGCAGCATCTCGGATTCGTCCTTCTCCTTCAGGATTATTGCCGGGATATTCTCCAGCCCGGCCAGGTGCGCGGCCCGGTAACGCCGTTCTCCGGCAATGAGGACATAGCCGTCATTTTTTCCCTTGACCAGCACCGGTTGGAGCACTCCCTGGCTTTTGAACGACTCGGCCAGTTCCCCGAGGCCGGCGTCGTCGAACTTCTGCCTTGGCTGCATCGGATTGGGGGCGATTTTTCCCAGCGGTAACATACGATAGGTGCCTTCTGCAACCGGGCTGTCGTCACGGCCCGGTATCAGGGCGTCAAGCCCGCGCCCCAAGACAATCTTGCCACTCATTGGCTCAAGACCTCCTTCGTCAAAGACATGTAATTCTCGGCGCCGGTTGACAGGATGTCATACTGTATGATCGGCTTACCGAAACTCGGCGCCTCCGATAACCGGACGTTGCGATTAATGACGGTTTCGTACACCCGACCGTCAAAAAATTTGCGCGCTTCTTCCGCCACCTGACGCGCCAGGTTCAATCGACGATCGTACATGGTAAGCAGGACGCCCTCGATTTCGAGAAAGGGATTAAGATTTTTCTGTACCAGTTCAATGGTACGGAGCAGCTGCCCCAGACCTTCCAGCGCATAGTACTCGCATTGAATGGGAATAAGCACCGATCGGGCGGCGGTCAGGGCGTTGACGGTAAGCAGGCCCAGGGACGGGGGGCAGTCAATAATAATATAGTCATACGTATCCACTATAGGTGCAAGTGCATTCGCCAGAATTTTCTCTCGCGACATCATACCCACCAGCTCAACCTCCGCTCCCACCAGCGCAATCGAAGAGGGAGCGACGTTCAAAAAGGACAATTCGGTCGGCATTATAATATCAATCAGGCGGCGGCGACCGATCAGGACATCGTAGATGGATGACTCCAATATCGTCTTGTCGAGACCGACGCCGGAGGTTGTGTTGGCCTGGGGATCAATATCGACCAGAAGAGTCTTTTTCTCGGCCACCGCCAGGCCGGAAGAAAG
>CP070766.1:717307-720319 GCA_020345705.1 Candidatus Zixiibacteriota bacterium
GTCGATGTCAAGTCGGGCCTGTATTGCCATAAGGAATCGGCCGGGCTTCTGCTGGGCTGGGCTGACAGGTCGGTGAAACCGTCATTTGATGAATCGGTTGACCCGGATTATAATGACAATATCATCATGAAAGCGCTCGACCGCATCCCCAGGCTGGAAACGGCCGAAATGGCCAAGAGCTGGGCCGGGCTTTATGAGACAACTCCCGACCATCATGCTATAATCGGTTTTTCGGACAAGGTGAAAGGACTGTTTTTCAACACCGGATTTTCGGGTCATGGTTTGATGCATGCTCCGGCGGCGGGGCTGGTGGCGGCGGAGGTCATCTGCGGGAAGGAAGCCTCGATAGATATAAGCCCTCTGGCGGCTGACCGCTTTGCCAGGGGCCTGGCTACGGAAGAGACTAATGTGATTTAGAGAACGGGAGAGAATTACCGGCGGAGCGCCGGGGAAAAAAGCGGTTTACAAAAGGGGTGGTTTTTGTTATTATTTTTAATTTGTATGACGCCGAAAAAGCCGGGTTTTAATAGTGGAGTTTCGATTCCCTGAGATGCCGGCACATAACCGGACGGTAGAATGAAGGATATTGAGCGGGTATACTATGGCAAAGATGAAACCTGAAGATATTAATATTATTCTGGCTACAGACTGCGGCTCGACAACCACGAAAGCCATATTGATAGAAAAAAGAGACGGCGAGTACCGCCTGATAGTCCGCGGCGAGGCTCCGACCACGGTGGAAGCCCCGTTTGAGGACGTCACCATGGGTGTTTTAAACGCGGTCGCCGAAGTCGAGGAACTCTCGGGGCGGAAACTGCTGGACGAAAACGGGAAGATAATTTCACCGGCCAAGGACGGCACGGGAACGGACGTCTATATATCGACATCCTCGGCGGGGGGCGGCCTGCAGATGATGGTTGCCGGCGTGGTGCGGTCGATGACTGCCGAATCGGCCGAAAGGGCGGCCCTGGGGGCCGGGGCGATTGTAATGGACGTCATCGCCTCCAATGATAAGCGTCTCCCCCATCAGCAGATTGAAAGAATCAGGCACCTGCGGCCCGACATGATTCTTCTCTCGGGCGGTATTGACGGAGGTACCACGACCCACGTGGTTGAGATTGCCGAGCTGATCGGCGCCGCGGACCCAAAACCGCGACTCGGGACGGGATACAAGCTGCCAATTATCTATGCCGGCAACACGGAGGCCAACGGTATGGTTGAGGAAACCCTGGCTGACAAAGTTGACCTTAAATCAGTGGAGAATATCCGTCCCGTTCTCGAGAGGGAAAATCTGGGACCGGCCCGGGAAGAAATCCATAATCTTTTCATGGAACACGTCATGGCCCAGGCTCCGGGGTACGGCAAGCTGATGACCTGGACGGACGCCCCGATCATGCCCACTCCCGGCGCGGTCGGGCTGATCATCAAGACCATTGCGGAAATCGAAGGGATAGAGGCGATCGGAGTAGATATCGGCGGGGCCACCACCGATGTCTTTTCTGTTTTTCGTCCGGAAGATGCCGAAGAGGGAATCTTCAACCGAACCGTCTCGGCCAATCTGGGAATGAGCTACTCGGTTTCGAACGTCTTCGCCGAGGCGACCTTGCCGATGGTCATGCGATGGGTGCCGTTTCACATGGACGAGCGTGACTTACGCAACCGAGTCAAGAATAAGATGATCCGTCCCACCACCATTCCGCAATCGATGGAAGAACTAATTTTCGAGCAAGCCATCGCCAAAGAGGCGCTGCGCCTGGCATTCGTGCAGCATAAGAGCTTCGCCACGGTCCTGAAGGGGATTCAGCAGCAAAGAACTATTGCGGATGCTTTCGAACAGACGGCGTCCGGGGCAACTCTCGTGAATATGATGACTCTCGACATCCTGGTCGGCTCGGGAGGCGTTCTCTCCCACGCGCCGAAGAGGAATCAGGCGGCGCTGATGCTGATTGACGGTTTCCTGCCGGAGGGCGTTACCCGCCTGGCCGTGGATTCGATTTTCATGATGCCGCAGCTTGGCGTATTGACAACGGTTCAGCCCCAGGCCGCAACCGAGGTCTTCAACAAGGATTGCCTGATTCATCTGGGCACCTGCGTGTCGCCGGCCGGAGAAATCAAAAAGCCGGGTCCCGTGATGGAATACAAGATAACTCTTCCGGACGGCAAGATTGAATCAGGGACGCTGGAATTCGGCCAAATAAAGCTGATAAAACTCGGTCTGGCAGACACCGGCCTTCCGGCCAAAGCCAAAGCCGAGCTGGACCCTCTGCGGGGTCTCGACCTTGGTGACGGCAAGGGTCATAAAATTGAGACGGAATTATCGGGAGGCGTGGTGGGCATAATCCTGGACGGCCGCGGCCGACCGTTTAATTTGCCGGAAGACGACAAGACCAGAATCAGCAAACTGAAAGAGTGGATGACGGAACTGGATATCTATCCCGATGGAGCCATAGATCGGGAATAGATATTGCGACCGAGTCAATATATGAAATATTACGGATATATCTTCCTAATACTGCTGCTTTTTTTGTCGGCTACGGCTATGGCGGCGGTTTTCGTTAACTGGCGGGCGGGCTACCATGTAACTTATCCCGAGGACTGGTACCATGTTCCCTACCGAACCGTGAATTTCTTTCTGACCTCTCAGGATATTTATCCGACCGACTTTGATTACGATGCGGTTCTGGCCAAAGAATCCGATGACGCTTTTTATAAAGTCCCCTACATTTTCCTGACTTTTCTGCCGACCGGAGAGCTAAAGCCGGCGCAGATTGACTCCGTGGTGCAGGCTCTCTCCGAAGAGTACGGGAGAAGCTACAAAGAAGGATCTCTGACTTCCGGAGACCGACCTTTCGCACTTGATATGCCCATTTATGACAGGTCATTCAGGGCGGTGGCGGTCAAAGCCAGGATCACCTCGGAGACTACAGATAAATATTTTCTCGAGATGAGGAAATTCTATGAGAAAGGCATCGCGGTATTTCTATGCTACGCTCCCAAGGCCAGGTATAATGA
>CP070766.1:720419-725752 GCA_020345705.1 Candidatus Zixiibacteriota bacterium
ATTCTTTCACCCTGGGCTTCAATCTACGAAGGCCAGTCGGTGTCGCTCAATCTGAAATCGTACTGGACATCGAATCTGGTCATGTCATCAGGAATCGGCTACTGGGAAAAGGAGTTTCTGCTTGTGGTGGAGGAGATCCCCAGACCGACTATTTTTTCACCTCCGTATGGAATCCTGCAAAGACGTGACTGGCAAAACAGGTTCTACTGGGGTATCCAACAGTACATGTCATCTTCTTCAGGGGTCATTTTTGAACTGGCTCTGCAGGTTGACCTGACATTTAATAACTCCATTGTGGATGATTACGATTACTCAGGATTGTCGCTTTCGAGCGGAATGACGGCGCGTTTCTAGATCAGGGACTGTTTATCATACAGAAGGGGCTGCAATTGATGCTTGACAAACCGAGCGCATTAATTATATTTATAAAAAGTGGTTATAACTTGCCGGATGAACGAGCATACTGCGATTTTTCTGCCGGACTAATGGGTTTGCAGCAAGTGCTTTTGCAGACTCCGCTTTTGGGCTCTAACCTGTTGGAGAGCTTAGAATTTGACGATAAGTAGACTCAAAACAGCAATAGGAGAGGAATGATGAAGAACGCTAACATCAAGGGTCCTGGAATTGTGGCAATTCTGGCTCTGCTGGCTGTCTCGCTCGCCTTTGCAGGGGATTTCAGTGTCAGCGAACTGAACACGAATCTGGAGTATCAGCAGACTCCGACGGCCGCCCAGACCTCAGCCGATCCCAAGAGCTATGACGGACGGCTTCTTATCTACATAGTTGAGATCGAGTCGCCCAGGTGGTTTGACGATGACGGCGAGCCGTTTGGTAACGCCTTCCTGGACTTCGCCCTGGATACCAGCTTCACCCTGGCCACAGGTGCGTCTCTCAGTAAGGTCGTTACCTGGGATGCCAGCGCTCACGGTTACGGGGACGTTGTCCCGGACAATCTCAAGGCTATTGCGGTCCTGAAGGACATGTCGGTTTCATATCCGGCCAATTCCGATACCGTACCCGCCACCGCTTATCCATTTGATGCTTACTATGTCGGGGCTGCGGCGGCGGCCACGGTCGATCAACAGTGGTTCAACGTCGTTTCGGATGATTTCACACACTCGGTTTTCGACGACGAGGGGGCCACAACGTGGTGACCGAACTGCCCTAATGTCAGTTTGGCATTACGGAACATTTCAGAGCTCTACGATTTTCCATTCTTTTATGCTGCCATGGTGGTGGATGAAAATGCCGTGGCTGCCAATTATATGGCGAGCGAGTATAATCTTCACTGGGTTCCTACCCAGTACTTCGACGGCGGCCAGATCGTCGGGGTTGGTGGAAGCGTCGGGACCGGCGCCATCTTGTCACACCTGCAGACGTGCGGAGCGCGGCCGGTTCCCAGTTTCGGCATGAAGGTTGACTTGACCTGGCTGGGCAAGGGAAGCATCCAGGTCAGAGTGGATATGGCCGACAATGCACGCCCGAATGCTCCCGGACAGCCTGCCGGTGAGACAGAAGGTGGGAAGGACGTTGTCTATAACTTCACTTCCAGCTGTACCGACCCGGATGGAGACCAGGTGTTCTATCGCTTTGACTGGGGTGACGGTGAAGTCTCCTCATGGACGGGACCGTATAATTCGGGAGACCCGGGCCCCGGCTCGCACACCTGGACCACAAGCGGCGTCTACGACATAAAAGTGCAATCGAGAGACGAATGGGGAT
Source organism: Candidatus Zixiibacteriota bacterium (assembly GCA_020345705.1). GTDB lineage: Bacteria > Zixibacteria > MSB-5A5 > GN15 > PGXB01. The sequence goes on from CP070766.1 coordinate 722,142, forward strand.
TCGAGAGCAGCTGGTCTGATCCTCATCAGATTACGATTCACGAATACGTCGCCGGGGACGCCGACGGCAACGGCGTGGTCAACATCCTCGATGTTACTTTCATAATAAACTATCTCTATAAAAACGGCCCGCCGCCCAATCCGTTCGAGGCGGCCGACGCCGACGGAAGCGGCAGCCGGAACATTCTCGACGTCACCTATATCATAAACTATCTGTATAAGGAAGGCCCGCCGCCGATTTATACATAATAGTAAAAATGCGCGATGGGAGCGGCAGATTGCCGCTCCCACCTTTCTCTGCATTGATAGCTCCGGCAGAGAAGATATTATTTCATATTCTATATGCCGCTGAACTGAACGCCCCGGAAGAACATACTGGGCCTTCGTATACTCGAGTATGGCCAGGGATCGTTACCGACTTCGACAAGCTGATTCCAGAACTCAAGCATATTACCGGAGATATTCATTTCGCTTACCGGCTTGACAGGCGAGCCATTCTCTATCAGTATTCCCATAATCCCATACGAGAAATCACCGGTAGTGTCGTTGGAATTACCACCTATGAATCCGGTCACCAGAATACCTTTCTTCGTCTGTTTGATCAAGTCGTCGAGAGACTTTGACCCATAATCAAAAACGAGATTAGTTGGAGAACCGATGGTAGGTTCCGTGCCGAGTTTTCTCCCGTAGTAGCAGTTGATGTAATATGACTTCAGAATACCTTTATCGATCATGTCGCGCTTCCGCGTCGCCATCCCCTCACCGTCGAACAATCTCGATCCGAGGCCCGATCTGACAAAAGGATCATCTATGATGGTGAACCTATCGGAGGCGATTTGCTGACCCAGTTTCCCCTCGAGAAAAGAATTCTTACGATGCAGCGCCCTTCCGGTCATCGGTTCACGCCACGGATAAACCAGCCTCGAAGCCGCTCGATTCTCGACAATCATATCATATACTCCAGATTCAATTTTCGCCTGGCCCACTTTGCGCAGGGCCCTCTCAACGGCCCTTTTGCCCAAATCTTCCGGCGACGACAGGTCTTTCAGGTATCGAACCATGGAATAATCAGAATCTCCCGGCCGGCTATCGCCCATACCCTTGACGCTTACCTTTACTTCGGCGTCGAAAACAGTACTGTGGTGCTCCCCCTCGAAACCATTGCTGTGCACTCTGACCGCCTGGGAATAAGTATCGGAATACTCAGCCGTGCATGAGATGATCCTGTCGCTCCCGGTCAGAGCGGCCTCTTCAATCTCACGCGCCAGCCTTACCCGATCAGACGACTTTACATCCTCGTAGCCGGGATCAAAAATCTGAAGATCGATGTCACTCTGCCCGTCGTAGTACTTCGGATCAGGAAGCGAACGGTCCGGATCCTCATTAAGATATTTTGTCATGGCCACTGCTTCCTCGATAAATCTCGCCAGCGACTCTCTCCGGATGTCATTCGTCGAATGGTTGGAATATCTATTGTCCGCATAGACTGACAAGCTAAGAGAGTTCTGTGTCGATTCTTTTAGTTCATCGAGCTTTCTGTCGCGGTGGCTTATATTGATCTTTCTCTTGTTAAGAAGATAAGCGGCGCAGTCGTCGGCGCCCTCTTTTTTGGCCCTGTCAACCGACCAGCGAGCCAGTTCAAATGATTCTTTTCTATTCATAATTCATATACCTCATTCTAAGCCGCTGTCCGGCTTCATGCAGTCACCCCGCCAACGGTTATTGACAACACTTTGGTCGTGGGAAGGCCGTCCGTGACCGGCGCCCACTGGCCACCCTTGCCGCAGGTCCCGCCGCCTTCTTCGACCGTCAGGTCGTCGGCAGCCATAACTATATCCCTCAGAACCTCTGGTCCATTGCCGATTATGTTGACGTCCTTGACAGGTCGCGTCAGCTTCCCGTCCTCAATCAAACGCCCCGATTTGACATAAAACGTGAAATCACCGGCCCCGATTCGGACCTCGCCGTTGGTGAACATCTCGGTATACAAGCCCTTCTTAACGCTTTTGATTATTTCTTCCTTCGTGTGTGGACCGGCAAGCATGTAAGTGTTTCTCATCCGCGGTATCGGTGGATAGCGGAATGACTGTCTGCGTCCGTTGCCGGTCGGCTTCACCTTGTAGTGACGGGAACTGATACGGTCATGCATATAGCTTCTTAGTATTCCGTCTTTAACCAGGTATGTCTTCTCGGTATCGTTGGCTTCGTCATCAACGTTAAGAGAACCGCGGTAGTTCTTCATTGTGCCGTCATCAACGATAGTTACAAAGTCCGCTGCCACCGGCTGGTTCATTTTCTCGGAAAATATAGACATGTTCTTTCGGTTGAGATCCGCTTCCAGTCCATGCCCGATCGCCTCATGAAGAAGAATACCGGAACTCCCGGAAGCCAGAACCACCTCCATTTCGCCTCCCTCAGGCTTGACCGCATCAAACAGCGCCACAGTATTGCCGACCGCTTTCCCGGCCAATCCATCAAGCTTTTCAGGAGTATAGTATTCGAGTCCCCGGCGCCCCCCCAAATGTTTGAAACTCTCTTCCTTCCTGCCATTCTGCTCGGCGGTGCACATGGCGAACATCCGCGTCATCGGCCGGTAGTCACAGGCTATTCTGCCATCCGACGTCGCCACCAGGATGTGCGAACTCCTATCCGTGAAATATATTCGAGCCTTAACGACACGCTTGTCCTCCGCAAGCATCTTCTCGTTGACTCTACGGAGTAAGGGAATTTTCCTGTCGATTCCAACATCTTCCCAGAACATTTCGATCGGATAATAGTCGGGTATCATATGATAATTCAGGCTCGCCGGCGCCGCCGTTCTGCTTTCGCCGGCGATGTTGGCCGCCGTTCGGGCCGCTTTGATCATGGCCTCGGGTGTCATCTCCTCAGAAAATGAATACCCCGTCTGTTCGTCCTCGATAACCCGGATTCCGACACCGTAATCTACCTGGGTGTAGGCCCGGTTGACGGCGTTGTCCTCGAGAATGACATCCGTGGCGGTGCTGTGTTCGAAGAAAACATCACAGTAGTCACCGCCCCGCTCGAGGGCGGCCGCCATCACGCGCCGGATAATATTCTCGTCAATGCCGAAATACTCATAATAATCCTTGAGGTTGGCCTCACCCGGCGGCGGACTGGCAAAAGCCATCAGTGGATTGCCCCGAAAGATTCCCGGGACGCTTGCCGCCGCAAGCCCCATGGCCCCCATTTTCACAAAATCCCTTCGTGTCATTTTAGCCATTCCTGTCTCCCGATTTATCTGTCAAAAAATGATTGTTAGTATCTTCTCACAAGTCACCTGTGTTGTATAATTTAACGCATTTCACTGTCAATGGGATTCATTTTTTCTGAGCCTTCTGACCACATCTTTTTATCGACTATTAATACTGAGCCGTCACCCGCCGCCGGTAGTGCCGCGCGGCAACCGAAAAGAGCGTAAACTTCTTGCGGATGGCAGGATTTGATGTATAATAGTCGGGAAAATAAAAGGCTTTAGGCCGTAGAAGCTTCATGACAGTCAGGAGACAAAAATAGATGCCGAAGAATTTCGCTTTGACCGGGGTGTCGGGTTATATCGCCCCCAGGCATTTGAAGGCAATAAAAGATACGGGC
>CP070766.1:725852-736429 GCA_020345705.1 Candidatus Zixiibacteriota bacterium
TCAACCGCATCAGTCGAATAATGAAGGTGCATCGTTTCAAGATAAATCTTATCCGCGACACGACCACCCCCGTCCAAGAATTCAGGGTTTACGATTCGGCGAACCACACGGAGCTGACGGATACGTACAAGGGGTAGCCGGCTGCATCTGGAAATACCGTGAGCCCACGCAGTCGCGTGCGGCGACCCGACACCACATACATTTTATGTGCCGCCGAGTTATCGAACCCGGCGGCGCTTTATATGTACGGCCCCACATCAATCGGTCTTATTTATGCTTGCCTTAAGAAGGTCAGCTTCGTTTATTCAAAATGACATATGAAGAAATTAAATGTCAACCTTGCCATATTTATCGGGATTCTGGTTCTTTATGTCGCCGGGCAGGCCTTGATAGGAACGTATCACCCGGACAATAAGCAATTCCGGTTTGACGCGCCGTCAGACGTCGATTTCTTGTACTATGGGGCTATTATTAACACTGTGCTCGACAGTATGCCGCCGGAGAACCCGGCTTTCGGCGGCGTGAAATTGACCCAGCCTTTTATTCAGTACTACCCGGCGGCAATGCTGGCCGGAGTATTCAATCCGTACAACAGCATCAGAATACTGAATATCATTTACCTGATTCTTTTCTGGTTGCTTCTGAAAAATCTGTTTCCGGACAAGTACGGCCTGCCGCTGGTTATTCTGTTTGCATCATCGACCTTTGGAGCCGAGATAAATTCGCTCGGGGTGGATTTGATTGCCAGAGGCTTCACGCACGCGCCGTTTTTTATTTTGCTGGCGGCGGCGATTTTCTGCCGGAAGCTATCGATAAGACTGGCGGCCGTTTTTGCGGCGGCGCTGATTAACGGGTATCTAATGCTAATCGCAATGATTTATTTCGGCGTCATGCTGATTATGAAAAGATCGCGGGTGAATGTCTGTCTGATTGCCTCTTCCCTTGTCGGCCTTGTCATTGCCTCGATAATCGTTTATTCGCAGGCTACCCATGAACTGTTTTATACCCCCTTTGTCAGAGCCTTCGCCTTCAATCCGATCGAGATAATCAAGCATGCCGCACCGTTTATTATATTGCTTCTTTTTTACCGGCATACGGGCATGACGGTGCTCCTGGTGATATCAATCATTTTCGGATCTCTTATTCACTACAATCCATTCTTCCCTGTCTTCATGGTTTATCTCTCGGGTTCGATGCTTATGGCGGCCGGTGAGCGAAGACGCCCGCAAAGCGGGCTAGTCGGCCTTGCGGTAACGGTGCTCCTGTGTGCCGGTTTCATTGTTTCCGCCTATGGAAAATACAATCCGCATAATCGAAATTATTACCCCAGGTATGACTCAAGACTTGACCGTTCGATTAACTGGGTGCTGGACAATACCGATGATGACGATGTTTTTCTGGCTCTTCTGCTCGACAATACCGACCTGGCGCTGATAATGCAGCACCGACCGGTTTATCTCGGCTATATCGGACACGTGGCGCACCTGCGCCTTAACTGGCAGGATAGATACAATCAATTCGTCAAAATGTTCGCAACCGGACAGGCGCCGAAAGAGGTCGGCTACATTTACTTCGGACCGGTCGAGAACAAGTATTTCCCCGAGGCGCATCTATCCTACCCGATCGTCTATCAGGACGAGCAGGGAAAAATCTATAAGACAAAGCGAGACAGACTCAGATTTGATCTCTAACTACAGTGGTGGTCATGACTTCGATCACTATTGAGGCAATGTCGGCTCTGATTTCAGCCGGTGGTATCCGGCCCGCGTCGTACAGCTCCGCCCAGATCAGCTGTCCATCCCGGGAACGAAACAATCGGGCGTCGATCAGCGCATGTCCCGACGATTCGGCTGTTTCCTTAATGCCGATTTGCCCTATCAATACAAAATCCGTTCCCTCCGAACGTGAGAAGACAAATATCTGAGATGTATCTTCAAGCGGCATGCTGACAATCTCGGGATAGACAGCAAGCCCGCGGCCGGTGTCAATCATACCGCCGATATCTACGGCCAGGCTCTCGGCAAAATCTTCGAATTCGAGCGGGCCGTTATTTTCGAAGGCAAAGATCATGAGAGTCGATGTTTCCGGAGCGGTCCCACCGAGCCTGCTTTTCAAATAGTCGGCGATATACCCGTATAAAGACACCGTCACCAGAATAATAACGGATGCCAGCACAACCCAGTTCCAGGCGTCTTTTCTTCGGATCGGGGCCAGCGAGACAGGTTCGGACGTCTTGAAATATCGAAGTTCCGAGATTATCTCATAGACATGCTGGTAACGCCGGGCGGCATTCTTTTCAAGCATTCTCGTGACGATTCTCTGCAGCCGGTCGGGAACGTCACGCATGTACCTTGACATAGGTTCCGGGTTTTTCCCCCTGATGGCGTTGATGATGTCCCTGACATTTCCCCTTCGGAAAGGCATCACTCCGGTGACCATCTGGTACAGCATGATTCCAAGAGAGAATATATTCGAGCGCGCGTCCATTTCCTTTCCCTCGACGTGCTCCGGGGACATATAGGTGACAACGTCGGCGGGCAGATTGTCTCCCCTGACATCAGATTTGCAGGGTGCTTCCACCAGGTTCAGGCACATAACCTTGACCTGCCCGTCGCGCGTAACAGTTATATTTTCAGGGATCAGGCTTTCAAGCATTTGATCATCTTCATGAATTATGGCCAGGGCGGCGCAAATCTGACGAGTAATTTCGGTACTGCCGTCGACCGACAACGGCCCTCTCGCCAGCATGTCCCTGAGCGTCAACCCTTCCGCGTACTCCATGGCAATGAATTCTTTGCCGCCAGCCTCGCTGACTTCGTATACGGCCAGCACATTGGGATGACTCAGCCGCGAAACGGCTTCGGCGGCGTCAATCAACCGCTTTCGCGTTTGAACGTCGAAAGCGTCACCCGGCTTGAGAACTATCAATGTCACCCGGCGGTTGAACCTGGTATCTACGGCAACGTAGATATCACTCACTTCAGTTGAGGCAATTTTGCCCGAGATCACATAATGAGAAATCTTCTCTTCTCCGCCGGACCTCTCCGGAAGGCCGCTTTTATCGGCTGGAAAACCGCCATTCATAGGACCACTCGATGATTGTCAGAGTTATCGCCCTGACAGTTATAATTCACCGGTGAAAAGGTCATAAAATTGTGCCGAGAAATCAACAATATTATCAACTCCGGCGGGCAATAACTGAAGATGGGCGAACTGCCCAGACATTGCCGGTCATCATGACTTTCTCACCGGGGTCCTGGGCGAAAATATCTTGACATTTTCAATTGTTTCTCAAGAACCGATTTCTTATAATCCCTAGGTTGTATTGAAACTGAGGGTGTAGGGCTTCGTAGCCTGTACTGAAAGGCATAAGTGCCGGAGCTGACGGATAAAGAACTGATTGAATGCGCCCTGGCCGGGAACCAGGATGCCTACAAGCAGTTGATGACCCGGCATCAGACGGCGATCTTTCACATTGTCTTCAAGATTGTTAGGGACAAAGAAACGGCGGCCGACCTGGTGCAGGAGACATTTATGAAAGCCTTTGCTTCGCTGGCGACATATCGAGCCGAATTCAAATTCTCGACCTGGCTGTATCGAATCGCGGCCAATTGCGCCATCGACTATCTGCGGAAGCAGCGAATCCGCACCCTGTCTCTGGATGCTCCGACTGAAACGGCAAACGGCAGGATTGAAATCGAAGTCCCGGACTTTTCCCACAGTCCCGAGAAAGACCTTGTCGATAACGAAAGAAGAATCTCAGTCAATGAGGCTATTGATGCTCTTCCCGAGAAATATCGCCTCGTAATCGTTTATCGCCACAAGGATAATAAATCTTATGAAGAGATTGCCGAGGCATTGAATATACCGTTAGGAACGGTTAAGGCGCGGATTTTTCGAGCCAGAGAGCTCTTGAAGAAAAAGCTGCGCCCGTTTTAATGAATCGCCGAAGGGACCAATATGGCTGTAAAGGCATTATATCCGCTTATCATTTTGATGGTTCTTGCCCCGCAAGCGAGCGGTGGATCATACAGCTTCGAGTACCAGAAAAACATAGATGTCCCCGAGAAATCCGAACTTATCATCATTAACACCTCCGGCCGGATCGAAATCAAGGGCACCCCGGATCAGGTGATATCGATCAGCGCCCTCAAAAACGTTCGCGCCGCCGATCCCGAGGAGGCGGAAGAAGTCGCCGAGCATATCGAGATCAAGGTCAGCCAGAGCGGTCGAAGAGTCACCGTCAAAACTCGCTATCTAAAGATGTCGGGACGATCCCGATCCTTCTGGCAGAAACTTTTCGGCAGTGGGCCCGACGTCTTCGGATCGGTTGACTTCACTATCACCGTTCCCCAGCAGTGCGCCATCGACGTTGATAATACCGCCGGCGACATCCTGATATCCGGTGTTGCCGGTCGAGTCCAGGCGAGCGGGACATCCGGCAGCGTGGTAATGGAGGAAATTGAGGGCGATGTCTTTTTAAGCTCGATTTCGGGGGATATCCACATTCTTAACACCAACGGGCAGATTGACATCGGCGCCGCCGGTTCGAACATCGAACTGAACTCAGTCGTCGGCTCTGTCGATATACGTTCAACCTCGGGTGACAAAAAGGGTGAATACATCTCAGGTCCGGTGACAATCTCTCAGTCATCAGGTCTGGTCGATCTGCGGTATCTTACGGGAGATTTGCGGGTCAAGTCTACGTCGGGGATGGTCTATGTGGAACAGGAAGAGGGGGCTGTCGATATTGCGACCCACTCGGGAAAAGTATCGGTGAAGACCGAGCTCTTTTCGGATCGCGAGTACTTCGTGGAAACGACAACCGGGAGCATTACCTTTCTGGTTCCTGAAACATCTTCAGGATACGTGCGTATGGAGACAGTCACAGGGGAAATAAACACGGAATTGCCTCTGTCGGTAAGTTCCTTTTCGAGGAATAAGCTGGTCGGCAGTTTCGGCGGCGGCGATTCGAAAATAACGCTCCTGACGTCCTCTGGAGACATAACCTTAGGGGAATATTGACGTGCCTCGGCTGATGGGAAATATAACCTCGAAATGGACCCCGGCAATGGCCGCAGCATTGCTGACGTTCTGGCTGCTTGGTGGACTACTCAGCGCTTCGGCTGCGACAGAAGAGCCCCGACCGGCAAAAAAAAGCGCGGCGTCGGAATATTCAACGTCTCTGAGAATCGAAGATTCGACAGGCGAGACGACGTTCATCGAATTACACGTCACACCCGAGGGGGCTTATGGCGTCGACAGCAGCGGCGAGGAATGGGAATACGATTTCAGCCAGGACAGGTTTATTAAGGAAGACTCCAAGGGGACTAAAACCGTCTTCACCAAAAGGCGAAAGACCGCCGAACCGCCGGAAGTACTCGAGCCGCCCGATTTGGGGGATCTCCCCGAAAGAATACTGACTTCCAGAAAGATCAGCGGGCTGAAGCTGGGAGCAGTTACAGTCGACGCTGATGAAAGAGTCAGGGGACCCGTTGTCGCCCTGGGGCCGGTAACTGTCCGGGGCAAAGTCGTTGGCGACGTCATATCCTATCGCAAAATCACCGTCACCTCGACCGGAGAAATCACTGGCGATGCTCGCGCTCCCGAAATCGTTAAAATGCGTGGCGGCGTCATTACCGGGAGTCGAATCGAAACGGAACTTCCGGCTGTGCCGGAACTGGATATATTCGCCGAGAATTCATACACGGCGCTGACGGTTAACATAATCATCCTGGTTGCGCTTCTGGTGTGCGGTCTGCTTCTGGTCGCCGTCTCGTCCGGCGCCGTTAAGAGGGTCAAAACATGCATCGAAGCGAGCTTTGTCAGGTCATTTTTTGTCGGCCTTCTGGCCTGGTTTGCGTTTGTGCCGGCCTTTGCCCTTCTCATTCTGACCATTATCGGTATCCCGGTGGCCCTGGTGGCTCTCCCTCTGGCCACTCTCCTGGCGGTAATACTGGGAATCGCCGGGCTCGGCCAGTTTGTAGGTGAGAAGATGTCGCGTTATCTGGGCCAGGCCGGAAAATCACAGCTGGGTCATGTCATCCTAGGCATCATAGTTCTTAACGCATTCTGGCTGCTGATGTCGCTTTTCCTGATAAAACCCGGCTCGGTCAGCCAGGGTTTTGCGACTCTGTTCCTGGTTTTATCCATAGTAATCTGGGGAATTGGAACAAGTGTCGGTGTCGGTGCGGCTATCCTGACCAGATTCGGTAGTCGGGACAGACGGCGGCCCGTCACGGTCCAAGTTGAAGTCGGCACGACAACGCCGCCACCGCCGCCGCCCACACCTCCTCCATTGAGTTCTGATGAAGAAAAATAAATCACGAACATTTATAGCGAGGTCTTAGAATGTTACGGAAGGCATCATTCGTTGCGTTCTTTGGGGTTCTCCTTTTTCACGGAAACGTGCCGGCGGGAGATCTTGAGGTCAGGGATATCTCGTTTCCGCCGGATGAAATCAAGCTGCTTGTGATTAACGCCGATCTGGCGGCCGGGACTTTTCTAATCCGGTCAGATGACGCTGACGAGATTTTCCAGGCCGAGGTCGAATACGATCCCCGACGGGTGGAAGTTTTTGCAGAGTACGAGAGGGAGGGATCGACCGGTTACCTTGACATAGGCAGTGACGTGAACTGGAGGAAAAACATCAATACCGATGACAACAGATGGATCGCCGTTCTCTCAAGGAAATATGTGACGGAACTGAGAGCCGATCTGGGAGCCTGCGAAACCGACCTCGAGTTAGGCGGCATTCCCATCGTGCACATTGACCTCGACATCGGCGCGGCCGCCGGAAGGGTCAGCTTCAGCGAACCGAATCCCGAAATTGCCGAAAGGATTCTTATCGACGCCGGAGCGGCAGAGTTCGAGGGTGAGAACCTGGGGAACGCCAATTTCGAGCGGTTCACCTTTGATGGCGGGGTCGGCAGCTTTGAACTCGATTTCTCAGGCGAGTACTCAAGGAGATGTCAGGCGAAGGTTTCTATCGGTCTGGGGAAGGCCAAAATTTATATTCCTCGAGGTTTACCCGTCCGGATCGATGCCGAAGACAACTTCCTGTCATCGGTTGATTTCAAGAGCAGAGGCAGGTACGAGATAGATGACGATTATTTCGAATCGGACGACTATCGCGAGTCTGATGTCGGGCTGGAACTGGAAATCGAGGTCGGACTTGGCTCGGTTGACGTTATCTGGACGAAATGATCAGTACAATGCAAAAGTCATTCTGCCCGGGACGGCTTTTTTTACGAACTTTTTGGCCGATAATGTGTTAAATAAGGACTTATAGAGGGAAGAGAATATTCAGACCGTTCGGATGTATATCTGACAGGTCATAAGGGAACTGGAAAATTTGAGGACACTTTGAAACTTACCATGAAAGCACTAACATCTTTTCTCCTGGCAACGGTGCTCTCCGTAAATGTCTTTGCCGGAACGCCGCTGGGAAACCAGGAAGACATATACTTCGCACGGGACAAGGTAATGCCGGCCCTGATTCACATTCAGCCCGTGATAACAGACTACCGGACCGGCAAGATGCGCAAGCAATCGGTTGTGGGATCCGGTGTCATATTTCACGAAGACGGCTACGTCGTGACCAACTACCACGTCGCCGGAAAAGCCGAAAGAATAATCTGCACTCTCTATGACAAGGAACAGGTCAGAGCCGAAACGATCGGCGGCGATCCATTGACGGATGTGGCGGTTATCAAGCTGGATCTTTCCAAGTACAACGGCAAAATAGACATCGCCGAGTTCGGTGATTCGGATTCACTCGGGGTCGGTCAGACGGTCCTGGCCATGGGTTCTCCCTTGGCGCTGGCCAGATCGGTATCATGCGGGGTGGTATCGACAACCGACAGGTACTTCCCTGGTGACACAAGGCTGCCTTCAGGGGAAAAAACCGGCATTTATAATAACTGGATTCAAACCGACGCCGCCATAAATCCCGGCAATTCCGGCGGGCCTCTGGTTGATCTGGACGGTAAAGTGGTTGGCATCAACTCAAGGGCAACAATCCTGGCCAACAACATCGGTTTTTCGATACCGATTAACATCGTCAAAGAGGTGATAAACAGCATTCTGAGTGACGGCAAGGTTATTCGCAGCTGGATAGGCGTGCAGTGCCAGGAGCTTCAGAATCTTGAAGGCTGGTTCGGCACGGACGTCAACAAAGGCGTTTTGATTGCGTCGGTCGATCCGAAATCACCTGCCGAAGCTGCGGGACTTCAGGCCGGCGATATAATTCTGAAGATGGACGATCAACCGGTGTCGGCTCGATTTGCCGAGGAACTCCCCGCATTCTACAAGATGATCGCTGATCATCCCGTCGGCTCAAACATGGAACTGACTGTCTTTCGAAATGATAAAACGATATATGTTGACGTCATCACTCATGAACTTGGCGAAATACTGGGCAAAGATCTGGAATGCGAGCGGTGGGGCTTTACCGTTAAGGCGATAACCAAGCAGATGACGGTTGATAATCAGCTTGAAGATACGCTGGGCGTTTATGTCTCGGGTGTCAAGCGTGTGGGACCGGCCGCCGAGGGCGGCCTGCGCCGGGGGGACGTCATCCGCGGCGTGAATGAGAAGACTATCCTGGCGTTCCAGGAGTTTCGTGACACATACACCGAGCTAACCGAGGCCGGGGCACAGAGGATTCTCCTGACCGTCAAACGCTTCGGCAGCACCAAATTTATTCTCATAAAAGTCAACAGCCACACTCCTGCCGAAGAGGAGGAATAGATGAGCTTAAGATCGAAAGCAATTGTGACAACCGGCTGCATCCTGATGCTGGCAAGCCTGGCCCCGGCGCAAAGCTTCGATTTCAACAAGCTCTACAACAGTGCCTCGGAGTACACGGTCGCCGTTAACCTGATTATCGAGGTCTCCTTCGGAACCCAGACAACCGAGGGCAAAAGCCGCGGGATCGGAACTATCGTCAGCCGGGACGGTCTGGTGATGTTTGACGGTACGGCGATTGACAGTGATGATCCGTTCTCGCTGATGGCGGGCATGCAGGTCAGCGCGGAACCGAAGAGCATTGAAATCTCGATGATGGACGGCACAAAATACACCGCTGAATTCATCGGCGTCGATCGTTTCACCAAAATCGGCTTCTGCCGCATAAATCGTGATATAGAGACAACCTTCAAGTATCTTCGGTTTAAACAGCGAAAGAATTTCAGCGTCGGCGAGTGGCTGGCGATGTACACCCTCCTGCCGGAATATGTCAATCCGCAACTGGCCGCCGACATCGGCCTGGTCTCTGCCAATATTGCCGAGCCGGAAAGCTATGTTCTCACCGTCGGTTTCAATGAACTCGGGATAACCTCGGTTCTTTATGACACGGCCGGGACGGCGGTCGGCGTTCTCGGCAAATTGGACAACCCGGCCCTGACCGGTTTTGATGCTTCCCGCATGATGGAGTCATTTTCACAAATCGAGGACTACATGCCGCTTCTGGGTCTGATCGATGCCGAACGATTGAATAAGCTGATTCAGGACCCTCCGACGCTCGGCAAGGTAGAGCGCGGCTGGCTGGGTGTTTATCTTCAGGCTCTTACACCTGACATCGCGGAATTCTGGGGGCTTGAATCTCCGGGCGGCATAATCATAAATGACGTAGCCAAAGACTCACCGGCTGATTCGGCCGGAGTCACAACGGGCGACATTATTGTCGAGGTTGACGGCGTACCCGTTGAGGTCAACAAGGAAGAGAACATCCCTATCTTTCAGAAGCAGATTTCCGAATCGGGCCCCGATGCCACCCTTGACTTCACCATTCTGCGCCGCCATGAAACCGGCTTTGACACGCTCGGCCTGGCCATTACGCTTGGCCGGGCGCCGCTCTCCCCAGGGGAGGCGTCTGAATATGAGGACACCAATTTCGAAATGAAAATCCGCGATATGGTTTTCGCCGATTACAGTATCTTTAACCTTGATCGTGACTTCAAGGGCGTCGTCGTCAAAGAGGTCGAGCGCGGCGGCTGGAGCGCCGTCGGAGGCATTTTCCCCGGGGACATTATTCAGTCTATTGGCGGTCAGCAGATAACCACCGTGGACGAGGCCGAGCAGGCCCTGGAAAAAGTGGCGGAAGAGAAACCTGAGGAAGTGGTCTTCTTTGTCTGGCGCGACACCAAAACTCTCTTCATCAATATCAAAACTGACTGGTAGGACGGCACTTTCGGCTGAGTCGATTCAAGGCCCAGTATTATTGACCGTTTATGTGCGCCTCCAGTTGATTATAGAACTCAAGTTCCTCCGCCGAACCGTGCAAAAGATATTCGACTCCTGCCCTGTGCAGCAGGTCGGCATGCAATAAGAAAAACCGATACCTGTCTCTGACCAAGACCGATTCGGCCCCGAATGCACCATCGGCAATGGAAATCAAATCGACGACCGTCATGCCACCGCTCTCATACCTTTCGTAGGCGCTTTCCAGATTGCCCGCGGCCAGATTTCTGGTATAGTAGCGCATCGGAAGAATATTAATCAGGGCGGCAAATCGATCCGATTGCGACGTGATGTCCTGAAATGTGTGAAAGCGAATGCTGTCCTTTTTGTACTGA
>CP070766.1:736529-739154 GCA_020345705.1 Candidatus Zixiibacteriota bacterium
ATCAACTCCCAGCGCCTTGCCGTACTTGGCATCGAACGCATGTTCGGCGTCGATAAAGGCCGCGATCCCACCCAGTTTTTGAGCTTCGGCGATGAAATGAAGCCCCAGGGTTGTCTTGCCGGAGCTTTCCGGGCCGTAGATTTCGGACACCCGGCCGCGCGGTACCCCGCCCACACCCAGGGCGTGGTCCAGGCCCAAAGATCCGGTCGGGATGACAGCAATCTCCATGACCGCCTGGTCGCCCAGCCGCATGATCGAGCCTTTGCCGAACGATTTTTCGATCTGGTTGAGAGCGCTGTCGAGCGCTTTTTTCCGGTCAGGAATTCCAACCGCCATTTTTACCTCACTTCTATATTTGTTACTTTTTGCCATACCCGATTGGTTGCCTCACTTTCCACTAGAAAAATAAGAATCACGAATTTCAATGAACATCACATTTTAAATTCAATAAATATATAAAACAGAACACTGTCAAATCCTGTCAGTAAAAATGAAAGCCGCTCAGGAAAATTAAAACTATTTGACCGTCAGGCTTTCAATTTGGCCTCATAAAGCCGGTCATATATCGGCCCCCGCGGCGTAAGCGTCGATTTGAATAGAACGATACGGTCAAATGTCACCGGCTCCGGGATGAATTGGTAAGCCTTTATCGCCTCCACCAGATCGCCCAGTTTGAAGCTGTCTTTGACCCGCCCCAGAGTCAGATGTGATTTGAAAGGACGGTCTTCTTTCTTGAACCCGAGCGCCGCCATCTCATTCTCAACCTCGGAGCTAATCCGGGCCATGGTTTCGATTTGACCGGAAAGACCGGACCAGATTACCCGCGGCCTGTTCATGGTAGGAAAGGCCCCCAGCCTGTCAATCGTGCTCTCGATTTTGCCATAATTGCCGGCCACTTTCTCGATGGCCCTGCTGATATCGGCCACCCTGGCTTCATCAACCTCTCCCAGAAACTTGAGCGTCAGATGGATATTTTTTGGCGCCACCCACTTGACTTTGGCTCCCTTTTGTTTCAGGATAAAAATAGCTTTACCCAGCGATTCCTCAATATTAGCGGGCAGCGGCATGGCGATAAACAGTCTCATTACTCAATCCCCAATATTTTTCTGCGAAGCATTTCCAGCGCGGCATAAACCGACCTGTTGCGGTTGACCTGCCGGTCTCTGGCCATCATGAATTTCCTCGAGACGACCCCCTTTTTTGTTGATACTGCGACAAAAACCGTCCCCACCGGCTTGCTCTCGGTCCCCCCCTCAGGGCCTGCAATACCGGTCACGGCGAGGCCGTAGTCAGTCGCAGCTTTTTCCCTGATACCGACCGCCATGGCCTCGGCAGTTTCAGCCGAAACCGCCCCGGATTTTTCGATTGTCCCCTGAGGAACTCCCAGGAGTTCGGTTTTCGAGCGGTTGGAATAGGTCACGACGCCCCTTTCAAAGTAATCCGACGAGCCGGGCACGTCGGTGATTTTTCCCGCTACAAGTCCAGCGGTGCATGATTCGGCTGTGGCCAGCGTTTCTTTCCTTTCCCTGAGAAGCTTTCCGATGAGCTCCTCAAGAGTCATTTCGCCTTCGCCAAAGATGTATTTCCCGGCCAGCTCTCTTATCCGGGTTGCCAGCTCTTCAGCCGCCTGGCCGGAATCCTCACCGGTTTGCCCGGTGGCGATAATTCTCAAATCGACTCCTCCATACCACGGCAGATAGGCCAGACGGACGTTCTCGGGAATGTTGATGTGCGGTGCAACTTTCTCGGCCAGAGCGGATTCGATTATGCCGGTTGTTCTCAATTTGACGACTTTCAGATATGTTTGCTTTGTGCGGGATTCAAGAAACGGAATCAACTCCTCGTCGGTAATAATATGAACTTCCCTGGGTACCCCCGGCAGCGATACAAAGATTTTCCCTTCCTCCGCAATAACGATCCCGACCGCGGAGCCGATGCGGTTGGGCAGATAGGTCGCGCCCTGGGGCAGGAGAGCCTGGTTTTGATTTATGGAGGGCATATTAATCCCGCGCGCGGCAAACCTTTTCTTGATGTCTTCCAGAACTTCCTCATGAAAAACAAGATTTCGCTTGAAGACTTTGACAATAGCTTTTTTGGTCATGTCGTCGTCGGTCGGTCCCAACCCGCCCGTCGTAATCACGACGTCTGCCCTTTTCAAGGCCTGGTAGAAAACCTCCTCCATGCGGTTCAAATTGTCGCCGACGGCAGTCTTATAAATAACGGCCAGGCCGATTTCGGCCAGCCTGGTCGCCAGATAGGCCGTGTTCGTATCCATCGTATGACCGGTTATGATTTCATCGCCGATACTTATCAGCTCCACATCCATGATTTCCATCCCCGAAAGAGGTCAAGATATAAATACAACTATTTTACCAAATATATGACCAGTTGTGTCAAAAGATTAGCCTGAATACCGGCGACAACGTCGTCGGCTGTCACGCCCCATCCGCCCGGCAATTTCTCGACCGTTCGGGCCGGCGGAATCTTGACGGCATCAAAGCCCCTGAAAGCTACAAAGGCAATGACATAATTCCGCAGCGAATAGGGCACCAAAATGACGGTAATGAACATCCCTGCCCACTCGTCAATGACAATCTTCCTGGCGTCATGCCCATAAATCTCTTC
>CP070766.1:739254-743324 GCA_020345705.1 Candidatus Zixiibacteriota bacterium
TGGCTTCAGCCCGAGGGTTCGACAAACGCCGATGAAGGCCTTCGGCTGGGGTATGACATGGCCGAAAAGATGTACGAGCCGGGTAAAATCAATCGAATCATTCTCTGTTCCGACGGCGTAGCCAACGTCGGGTTGACCTCCGCCGAGGACCTGTTGGAAAGAATCAAGCGATATGCGGAAAAGGGAATCACACTGACGACCGTTGGCTTCGGCATGGGCAATTATAACGACATCCTTATGGAGAAGCTGGGCAACAAGGGCAACGGTTTTTATGCCTACGTTGACGATTTCGCCGAGGCGAAAAGAATCTTCATGGAAAACCTGACCGGAACGCTTCAGGTGATCGCCAGAGACGTCAAAATCCAGGTTGAATTTGACCCGCAGGTCGTCAGGAGCTACCGACTGCTCGGATACGAGAACCGCGATGTCGATGACGACAAGTTTCGAGATGACAAGGAAGACGGCGGTGAGATCGGATCGGGCCATCAGGTTACAGCGCTTTACGAAATAAAATTCTTCAAGGAAAACAAAGCCGATCGGATCGGCACCTTGTACGTAAGGTACAAGGACCCCGACAACAGCGAAGTGACCGAGCTGAGCCGTGGTATCACGCGAGGCGATTTCCGGAACAAATTCGGAAACTGCTCAGTTGATTTCAAACTGGCCGCGGCATGCGCTGAGTTTGCCGAGATTCTCAGAAAATCATACTGGGCCAAAGGCTCCAGGCTTTCGGATGTCTATGAACTTGCGATAGAAGTCTTTCTCGAAAATGATTCTCGGGAAATAGTCGAATTCATGAATATGATTTCCAAAGCAGACAAGTTCGCAGGCGAGCGGGCTGAAAAGTAACTGATCCTCAATAAAAACGGGGGGAGAGCATAAGAGCTGTCCCCCTGTCCTATTTCCGTTTCGTTAATTTGGGCACATCGGATCCGGTCCGTCCCTGTAAAGGTAACTTACCAGATACGTGACATCGAGAAGATTTACTGCACCGCTGTTGTCAACGTCAGCTGCTTGCATCGGCTCCGGAGGCGGGCCCTCACGATACAGATACGATACCAGATATGTGACATCGAGAAGGTTAACTGTCTCATCGCCGTTAAGGTCACCACACATAAAGGCGGGTTCAATTTCAAGATCGAAGAGTCTTTCGTCATAACTGCCGATACCGTCCTCGGCCCGGGCGGTGAAGCTGACCGTTCCATAAACCGTCGGTGTGCCGGAAAGCAGACCGGTTGAGGAAAGCGTTAGACCCCGGCCGTCAAGATCGCTGTTCTTGTCGGTCCAGACCAACTCCCCCGTACCCCCGCTTGATTCCAACTGGAATGAGTATAATTCACCCTCTTTGCCGCCCGGCAAAGCCGTTGTCGTAATGGACACGGCGTCATTTATCGTGAGGCTGAACAGCTTCTCGTCATAATCCCCTGCCCCGTCGGAGATGCGGGCGGTAAAGCTGACCGGACCGGCCGACACGGGCGTGCCTGTCATGTCTCCCGTCGAAGATAGCGATAATCCTGTCCCCGAGAGATTCGAGTACTTATCGGTCCAGCTCAGGGGCTCGGTCCCCCCGGTTGCCTCGAGAGCAAATGTATAAGGAATTCCAATGGTCCAGTCGGGAGTGTCATCGGTGGTGATCGATACATGCGGATTAATCATGAAGTTAAATGGTTTCTCGTCGGATGAACCGATCCCGTCAGCTGCCACGGCCGTGAACGATATCTGCCCGCTCGCGACGGGCATGCCTGAAATTGTACCGGTCGACGAAAGAAACAGTCCGGTCCCGGCAAGATCGCCAGACTTATCCGACCAGCTGACTGAACCGGTTCCGCCGGTTGACTGGAGTGTATAAGAATATGACCTTTCAACCGTCCAGTCGGGCAAAAACTCGGTGGTGATCTGGACCTCAGGACTTATTGTGAAGCTGAAAGGCTGTTCATCGCTGGCGCTGGAATCATCAGTCACCACGGCCGTGAATTCGATCTGCCCGGCCTGAACCGGAGTTCCGGAAAGGAGTCCGGTCGCGGAGAGCGCCAGGCCGGTCCCAGTCAGATCACCATATTTGTCAGACCAAGTCAGTGTCCCGGAGCCGCCGCTGGCCTCGAGCTGCTGAGAGTAGGGCATTCCGGCCGTCCAATCGGGCAGGGATTCGGTTGATATCACCGGAGCCGGCGTGCCGCACATGTACAATGTAACCGTGAAGTCATCTATGGCGGCTTCCACGACCGAACCATCGCCCAGGTCAGAGGCGTCAAATCGTATTCTCATCTGGTCGGTGCATGAAACGTAATCCGCGACCCAGAGTGTATGCTCGTACCATCCGCCCGAGGCTTGATTCACGGGACCGGCGCTGTCGGCAAGAGTCCAACTGCCGCCGTTGTCGTCCGATACATAAATTCTCATCACATCAATGTATGGGGCGCTGCCGAAATTGTTGGAGTACCAGCGAGCATAATGAATCGCGGCATTACCTTCAGACAAGTCAAGAAGCGGCGAGGTGAGAATGGTCGTTCCGCCGTCGACGTCCGAGTTGCCATAGACATTGTCGGTCAGGAAGCACCTGCCCGAATTGTCGAAGTCGTCTGGGGGATCGCCGCGCTCACCTCCCCCGGCAGGGACACCTCTTTCCCACTGCCCGTCAGTAGCATCACCGGATACCGTCCAGCCCTTATCAGTCTCGAAATCGTCTTCAAAAGTCACGGTGACTTCATAGGCCGCTACCGCAAGATTCGGCGAATCGGCATCAGGATTGTAGATTCTCCCGACAACCTCTTCCTCGGCGCTTACATAAAATTCTACTATGGATGCACACGTCAGCGAAGGCAACGTCGCTTCATAATTGCCCGGCGATGTTTCGTTCATCGACACCGTTTGCACACTGCCGCCGTCGACGGAATAATGAAGCTGGCCGCTGCCGAGAACCGGTATGCCACCCGAAACCCCGCGCACAACAACCTCAAAGGTCGTAGGCTGCCCGGGAGTAAGGAGAGAAGGAATTCCGCCGGGATAGCTGAACTCGAGCGATCGCGAACCGGCATAGTCAACGAAGCAGGCAGCGTACCCGATGCTTGAGCAGCCGTACTCGATACGCATATAGCCGCCGTCCTCGCCCCAGCCGGTGCCCCACGAATTGCGCATGAACCAGACGCCGCTGGTGCCCTGGTTGTCATCCCAGCCGACGAGAACAACGGCGTGATTGACATCACCCGTTTCACAGCTGTTGAATATGCCTCCGCCATAGGCCTGCATGGCCGAGTTGGCCCGAACGGCCACCGAGATCGGACCGTAATCCATGATGGCCTGCTTCATGGCGTCAATGCTCGGGATGCCGTATGAGGTCCCAACATATGCCCAGGAGTCTATAAGATAATGGTGGGAGTACGGGCAATTGCACGGAAGATCCGAGGCCGCATAAGGAAAATCCGATTCATAAACGGTCCCGGTTCCACCGCATGGATCGGTCTTCCACTGATGATAGTCATGTGCAAACCAGCCGCCGCCACAATCCCATCCGTCCTGATTGCAGCTGACCAGCCACTGTTCGGAAAGATCGACAATAATCCCGTCCTTTAACTTGATGTTACATTCCAGGGCCCCCACCGTTGCGAAGGCCCAGCAGCTGCCGCATCCCCCCTGATTTCTCGCGGGAGGGAGCACATAATCGTCTCTCCAATCGAATGAATCGGGAAGCGCCTTGGTTGCCTCAGGAAGCACGAATCGGGCCGATTCCTGCCAGTTGGCGGGTTCCTTCAGGCCGCATAATTCATCCAGTGAATATGCCGTAGCCGGATTCTCGTTGACGGTAAATGTCCACCCTTCTCGCTGAGCCTGCTGTTTCAGGGCCTCGACGTCGGTGCCTGTCAGCTGCCCAAGGGCAGGTGACACAAGTACCAGCAATAGAACAGCAATCGCAAAAGCATTCGTACGATTCAATGCATGCTCGATCTTCCATTTTCCCCTGTAGATCACCGCTCGCTCCTTTCATCAGACTATCATGCGGATGAGCCAAGCCCGGGTAAGATCATGCAAAGACTGCCTGTCAGTAGAATCACGACAATTGTAACTGTAAGAAA
>CP070766.1:743424-748078 GCA_020345705.1 Candidatus Zixiibacteriota bacterium
CCCCCGCCAGGGATCGAACCTGGATTGCCGGCTCCGGAGGCCGGTGCGCTATCCATTGCACCACGGGGGCAATTGTCTGTCGCGGCTTATGATAAAAAGCCGTCAAAAACCTACGATTTATTGCGGCCGATGTCAACCAAAGATTTTGGGATTGGCGCGGTAGGTCACAATCCCGCCGAGGGCGGAATCAGGACCTGCCGCAACGGGCCATTTGAAGCCGTCGGGAAAGGGTTCCCGACGGCGCGGCTCGGTCTCTGCGGGGGCAGAGTTTGGCGCCCGGACTGAGTGTCTGTTATGGCGAGCTTATTATGGTTCCACCGCTCCCCACGGCGACAAACCTTTCTCCCGACCACGCCACACTGGACAACCCCACGGTTGTCCCTGAGGTCCGAGCGGTCCAATTGACTCCATCGGTTGACGTCAATATCCGGCCGTATGCGCCTACGGCAACTATGATTGACCCTGACCAGGCTAAGCCACTCAAAGTGGACGAAGGATCTACGAAGTCCGCCCTTTGCGTCCAGGCCACACCGTCGGGCGAGGTGAAAATTTCTCCTCCGTGCCCCACTGTTACAAATTGTGAGCCGGCCCAGATAACGCCATAGAGACCTTCCCCAAACGAAAGGGCGTGAACAGACCAGGATATCCCGTCCTCGGACGTCAAGACACTGTCACACATGTAATCACCAATTACGGCGACAAACACCGACCCCGACCAGGCTACGTCTGTCAGATAGCATGTAACGCCGGATGTCCTTTCGGTCCAGGTGATGCCGTCGGAGGAAGTCAATATGGTGCCCGAACCGCCTACGGCTGCAAAAAGCGTGTCTGAGCGGGCAAGTCCACTGAACGATGATCCAGTCGGATTAGTCCTTTCAGTCCATGTTGTCCCGTCCGGTGAGGTCATGATCTTGCCGTTTCCGCAGACGACGACCAGCAAGTCGTCCGAGCAGGCAATGGCATTCGGATACTGCATTGTCGGTATTGTTGTTTCCGTCCATGTCAAGCCGTCAAGTGACGTTAGAACTGCTCCCGATTCGCAAATGACGACAAATTGTGATCCCGACCAGACAATATCGTTCAATTGACCATCAGTTCCAGATGTTCTGCTGATCCAGTTAGTTCCCGGTGGAACACTCTTGGTCGGTGGTGTATCATCATCTCCGCAAGAGGGCAGAAGACACACAATCCCGAGCAGGGCCAAAAGAGCGCTGAGATACTTGTTCCAAGGCATAATGCCTCCGTTGCGTTTATTAATTTTATTTCTTCGTATATTCACATCTGCCAGTATCATTATCACAGGGGCAATTGTCTGTCGCGGCTTATGATTAAAAGCCGTCAAAAAGCTACGATTTATTGCTGCCGATGTCAACCAAAGATTTGAGATTGGCGCGGCAGGTCACAATCCCGCCCGAGGTGGAATCGAGACCTGCCGCAACAGGCGGTACGCCGGGCGATCACGCGAGGTAGCCCCTGCGGCGGTTTCGCAGGCGGAATAGTGTGGGTCGATTCACGTGAGGCCAGACCTGAAAGGCGATTTACGGCTTGATTTTGGGGGCGGCAAGTCTTAAGTTTAATTTCTTTAAGGAGATAGGATTTGCTAAGCTGGGTGGCCAAGCAGATTGTCCTGTACTGGGATATCTTCAAATATCTCATCCCCGCCGTGCCATGGACGGCGCTGATTACTATCTGTGCCTTTGCGCTGGCGCTGATTCTGGGTCTTATCGTCGGAGTCCTGCGGATTTCAAAGATAAAAATAGTCGCGACCATCGCCGGAGCATATATCAATGTCATCCGCGGCGTGCCGCTTCTGGTGCAGATATTTTTTATCTACTTCGGTCTGGGGAGCATTCTCCATCTCGACCGCTTCTCAGCCGGGGTGATTGCCGTCGGCATATGCTATTCAGCCTATCTGGCCGAGATTTTCCGCTCCGGCATCGAAGCCATCGCTCACGGGCAATATGAGGCGGCCATGTCACTGGGGATGACCCGCTTTCAGACGCTCAGATACGTGATTATACCCCAATCATTACGCATTGTTATCCCACCGGTAGCTAATGAGTTCATCGCATCGCTGAAAGACTCCTCGCTCGTGTCAATCATCGGCCTGCGCGAGCTCACCCGCGCCGGAAGAGAATATTATTCGCAGTATTTTGTCGATTTCCAGACGTGGCTTCTGGTCGGTTTGATATATCTTACTATGACCATTTCGCTCTCCAGGCTCGTCAAATATCTGGAGAAGGTTTACTCTGTCGCAGGATACGGGAGTCAGAAAGCTTGATCATTCAGGTCAAAAATCTTGTCTGCAGGTTGGGTGATGCCGCTGTCGTGGACGATTTCTCGATGGCGGTAGACAGGGGAGAGGTGGTGGTGATAATCGGCCCGTCCGGAGCCGGCAAATCGACCTTTTTGCGATGTCTGAACGCTATTGAAGAATTCCAGGCGGGCGAGATTGTCATCGATGGCATCAGGGTTGGCAAGAATCAGAAAAACATCCATGCCCTTCGCCTTGAAATCGGCATGGTTTTTCAGCAGTTCAACCTTTTTCCACATCTGTCCGTCATAAATAACGTTATGCTGGCGCAAAGGGTGGTTAGAAAGCGGAGCCGGGCCGAAGCGGAAGCCAAAGGGCGGCAGCTTCTGGAATCGGTCGGATTAGGCGATAAAATTGACGCCTACCCCGAACAGCTCTCCGGCGGGCAGAAACAGCGGGTCGCTATCGCCCGGGCGCTGGCGATGGACCCGAGGATTATGCTCTTCGACGAGGTTACCTCGGCCCTCGACCCGGAGATGATCGGCGAGGTGCTCGAAGTGATGAAAAACCTGGCCGCGGCCGGGATGACGATGATTGTTGTCTCGCACGAGATCGGTTTTGCCCGCGAGGTGGCCAATCGGGTGATATTTTTGGATAAGGGCAAAATTGTCGAGGAGGGACCGCCCTCGTCAGTTATTGACGATCCCAGAGAGCAGAGGACGAGGGACTTTTTGAGTAAGGTTTTATGAAAGGATTCATTATGCGACATGCAATGCTCACACTGCTAATACTTGCACTTGCAACTTCGATTCATGCCGCCAAACATCCTCTGAAAATTGCACCAAAGAATCCGAAGATTGCCGAAAGATTTCAGCAGAAGCTCGATTCAGCACAGCCCGAAGCAAAATTCAAGGTCTGGATATTTTTCACCGACAAAGAAATTTCCGATGAATCCTCCTTGAAAAAGGCCGTGAGAGGCTTGCCTCGGAGATTCACCGAAAAATCCGCCGCCCGCCGGGCGGCGCGCACCAATATCGAAGAGGGCTTTGACTTTTATGACGTTCCGGTAAGTGAAACATACATCCGGCAGGTCGAAACCACCGGAGCGGAAATCGTGCACCGGTCACGCTGGCTGAACGGTGTCTCGGCCTACGCCGACGTTAAGACAATTGCGGCCGTTTCGGAGCTGCCGTTTGTCGCCGAGATACGCCCGGTAGCGACGGCGCGAAGAAAGCCGTTGCCGGATGACACGGACCTGCATAAGATTATTCCGCCCGAATTACACAAGGTACTGGATACGCTTCCCGATTCAATCAAGGATGGCTACGGTATCTCCTTTACTCAGCTTCAACTGATAAATGTTCCACTGATGCATCTGCTGGGCTATACCGGCGAGGGTATTTTAATCGCGATATTCGATACGGGATACGATATCGATCATCCCGTATTCGGCAGTCTGAATCTTATAGACAAGTATGATTTCATAAATAAGGACACCTCTGTGGGAGACGCTTTGAACGATCCTCGGCAGCCATCACACGGAACGGCGACTCTTTCCGTTGTCGGTGGCCGAGAAGATGCTGTTCTGATCGGCAGCGCTTATGATGCCGGTTTCCTGCTCGGCAAGACCGAGATTATCGATGAGGAGATACAGGCGGAAGAGGACAACTGGGTGGCGGCATCAGAGTGGGCCGATTCACTGGGTGCTGACGTGATCACATCTTCGGTAGGTTACTACGTCTGGTACGACCCGTCGGTTCTGGACGGCCAGACGGCGATTATCACTATCGCGGCGGAAGTAGCCGCATCGCGGGGGATTGTACCTGTAAATTCTGCAGGCAACGAACGCCTGGGCGACTGGCACTACGTTATCCCACCGGCCGACGGTCCGTCCGTTATCGCCGTCGGGGCGGTGAACAGCGAGGGTGAGATTGCCAGCTTTTCCTCGGTCGGTCCGACTACCGACGGCAGAATCAAGCCCGACGTCGTAGCGATGGGCGTCAGCGTCTACGCTGCCGATTATTTCACCGGGGATTATAAGTTCGCGGGCGGGACTTCATACTCGGCGCCGCTGACAGCCGGCGCCGCGGCTTTGGTTCTTCAAGCCAACCCGGGCCGGGCGCCTCCGGAATTGAAGGAAATGATGTTGAAATCGGCCGATCGCTATGATAATCCTGACAATGAATACGGATATGGCCTGTTCGATACTTTCAAGGCCGCCGATTTATTCAGGATTGATCCTATTGATCCGATCGTTCTGATTGTCGGTGATTCTCTTGACATTTCCATCACCGTATCCGGATTGGAGGATTCCACGGACGTCACAATCACGGCTGAAAATCTTCCCCCAACCGCCGTCTTGACCAGCACCGGGGGGCGGTCCGAGCGGCTCCGTTACAG
>CP070766.1:748178-754508 GCA_020345705.1 Candidatus Zixiibacteriota bacterium
ATTTTTTCATTCATGAAGGCAGACAGCATTTCTTGTATTTTTTGCCGCTGCCGCAGGGACAGGGATCGTTACGTCCGACCTTGCGGAGCGTCTGGACGGATTTTCCGGCCACTATGCCGGTCGGTACAGCAATATTCGGGTTCTTTTTGCCGAGCCTGACCGCCTGGAACAGATATATGACGTTGGCATCCGCGCCCGGTCCCCGCGAAATGGACTTTACTTCAGTGACATCAAGAAGCCGCCTGAAACGTTTGATGATATCTCTCTGATAGTCCCGGTAGAGCCTCAGGTGAGCCTTGTCGTCATAGTTGGGCACCGATGCTATCAGGCGCACGCCGGCGGGGATATTCCTGATGATCCTCAGGTCGTCGACGTGCTCCAGCACCTCCAGGGCGACTACCGTGTCATAATCATAGGGTCGATAACTCGCCCGATCGTAAGCATCCGCCACCCGAAAATCGCCGTCAGGGCAAATCCTTTTTGAGCATCTTATCGCTTCTTTGCTGAAATCAAACCCGCGATATCCAATGCCTCTGTCTATAATCAGTTTTCCGAGGTCGCCGACGCCACATCCGATCTCAAGTATTCCTCGGGACCCGAGCTTTTCTGTTGCCCCAAGGACTTCTTCATAAAGCGGGTAATAGGGAGCGGTGTTGTATCCCCGTTTGTAGATGGCGTCGTAATATTTGTCGTCTTTTTCCTGATGGGCCGTTAAGTGCATCCCGTTTTCCCGAATCGCTGTTAGACGAGCGAATTAAGCCAGTAAATCGCTCCCCATTATATAGTTTTCGGCAGCTTTCTCAGGAATTGAACGCTCTACGAAAGGAAAAACGAAAAATGTTTGCGGACGTGTTTCGGAGGCGTCCCCCGCGGGCTCGGATCAGCTCGGATATTTGCCGGTAATATAATCGACGAGGTAGCGATTCTCAGATCTGAGATTTTTCGCCTGCGCCTTGATGATGTCGCCGATCGAGACGATCCCGACAACCTTATTCCCGTGCATGACCGGAAGATGTCGGAAGCGGTTGTTGGTCATGTAAGCCATAGCGGTCTCGACGTCATCTTCGGGAATCCCGATGACCGGATTTGTCGTCATGAATTTCTCAACCGGCTGTGAAAAGGCTTTCTCGCCGTTCTCGAGCGTTATTCTGAAAATATCCTTTTCTGTGATGATCCCGACCAGCAAGTCGTTCTTCATTACGAGCAAAGAGCCGATTTTCTTTTCGGCGATTCTGTGCATGGCTTCCTTGACGCTCCGGTCAGGCTCTATCGACTCAAAGCCGTTTCCTTTGGATTTCAAGATATCCTCAAGTTTCATCCGACCTCCATTTAAGATATAATAGACCAGAATTATTTACGATTTTTACGTTATACGCAGGGGCGGGCTGAATCAGCATTATTTTCTGCCGTTCCCGAACGGGCGGGATTCCTATCCGGCGCTGGACTCAAACTTCAAGAGCGAGTAAACAAGATCGTCATACAGGTCACCCTTGTAAAAGTGGTGCTGTCTGAGGGTTCCGTCCAGCTTGAAATCAAGCGACTCAAGGAGTTTAATGGAGGCCTTGTTGAAGGAGGCCGTTTGAGCATAAACTTTGTTGAGGTTCAACTCGTCGAAGAGGTGCCGCAGCAAAAGCCTCATGCCCTCTTTGGCGTACCCTTTATCCTGTTCTTCAGGATCCACCACGTAGCCCAACTCGGCGGAGCGATTGAGCATATTCAGGTGAAGATAGCGCAGCTTACCGACCGGTCTGTCGTCCTCAATTCTCACGATGATGAAGTCGCCCTCATCCATCTTCGTCTCTTTCTGGGCCATCCTGGCCGCGTAATGCGCCGGTGTCGTGAGTTTTGCCCGATGGCACGTCTGTGACTGGGGATCGGTGGCCAGGAACCATCGATAAGTGTATTCATAATCGGCGGGTTCGGCCGGCCGCAGATAAACGTTCTTGCCGATCAATGAGGGCGTCGTGGGTAATTCGCCGGGATTGAATTTTCTTTTCATGGCCAAACTCTTTGAGCATTGCGGTCGTCAGTTAGGTCGAATTAAGGACTTTCGCAATAATGTTGTCAAGACAAATATTGGGATGTCGACGGTGCCCGAATCATCTGGCTCTTTCCTGCACACCGGGGGAAGGCTCTTGCGTTTCTTTTCGGAATTGTCATATTTTTTCCTTGCTCCGGCCGTGCCAAGGCATTAGGCTTAGGCTACTTTGAATGATGGTAAAACAAAGAGACTCGTTAAATACCACCTCCCGGCTCTGCTTTATGCGGGGCTGATAATATGTCTCTCATCCATGCCTGATCTTGGGAAATCCCGGTTAGCCGTTTTGAGGGTAGACAAGCTGCTTCACTTCGGCGAGTATGCTATTTTTGCCGTCTTGATCTTCAGATCCTTCAGCAATATATCGTCACACCTGGGGGCCAAATATGTCATTTACCTGTCACTCCTTTTTATAGCGTTTTTTGCACTTTTTGACGAGCTTTATCAGGGATATGTCATTGGGAGAGAATCCGACGCGCTCGATCTGTTATTCGATATCCTTGGTGCGACTCTCATAATTGTGTTAATGTATATCAGGGGCAAACATCATCGAGATGCCGGTGGCTCGTGATGGCGAAAATATGCAGACGTTTGCACATCCAGGTGGCGTGAAATCCCTTGACAAAAGGGGTCTCCGGAGTATTTTTACTACTGGTACAGCATAGCCTTAGGATACTTGCATAGTTTACACAGTGTCCCGGTATTATGTTTGCTGATTGCGGGGTATGATGAGGTGGATTATTGCCATAAGTGCGTGGGGAAACGGCTCTGCCGGGTAAATGACACAATAGAATACTTAACATAACATATTGAACGACTATGGCTTTTTTGCGTCAACAATATAAAGTGGATAACGAAATTATTAATCTAATCAAAACAAAATAGGAGAAGGAGATGAGACGTCAAAGTCTTTTGGTGGTAACGGCCTGTGTTTTGTTTTTCATTGCTGCGCAGGCCAGTGCCGCCCCGAAAATCAACGCGGTTGTAACACCCGAGTGGGCGCCCGACACTGTTCTTATGGGGGAGCCGTTTAACGTCGACCTGCATTTCACTAACGATGGTGCTCTGCCTATATCAGGTGGCAGCCTGCCTCTGGTCTTCTATAGTGAAGACGGGCTGATTACGAATGTGACCCACTACCCGATTCGGACCGACACCGCGTTTCTGGTCCCCGATTGGAGGACCCCCTACCCCCAGGATACCATTCATGACAGTTCTATTGTGGAGAAGAACGGATGGGAAAGCCCCGCCGCCTGGCCCGTCTTTCACCAGTACTCCGGCTTCGGCTGGGACGGTACGCTTCCAGACACCATAAATGGCACCTTCGCCGGCGTGTTCGGAGGCTGGCCCGTGGGCGATTCGGTCAATCATATCTCATTCGCTTTCAAGATCGACCAGCGCGGGACGTTCTGTATTGACTCCTGCAGTATTCCGGATGTAACCCCGGCCGGGAAGTTCGACTGGCTCTGGGACGTCAGTGTTACCTTCGGCGGTCCCCATTGCTTTACGGTTCATGACACTTCGTTTGTGCCGAATCAGCCGCCGGTTCTGGATCCTATCGGCAATAAAGAAGTCAATGAAGGGCAAAACCTCAATTTCGGTGTAACGGCGACCGATCCGGACGGACCGACGCTGAATCTCTTCACTTCTCCGTTGCCGGACGGGGCAGAATTCACCGATAACGGCGGCGGCAGTGGGACCTTCAACTGGACGCCCACGTACACGCAGGCCGGGGGTTACGCCGTCACATTTTATGCTACCGACGGGATTGATACGGTCTCCGAGGGGATCGCCATTACAGTCAACGACGTCAACCGGCTGCCCGTTCTGGATGCCATCGGCGACAAGGAAGTCAATGAGACTGAACTGCTGAGTTTCGGTATCTCGGCCAGCGATCCGGACGGCACGACGCCGGAACTGTTTACATCGCCTCTTCCGTCGGGCGCTGTCTTTGTCGACAGTGCCAACGGCAAGGGCTCTTTCAGCTGGACGCCCGGTTATGACCAGGCGGGAACCTATCCGGTGACGTTTTTTGCCACCGACAATAAAGACACGGTTTCCGAATCCATTACTATTACCGTTAACGATGTAAATCGCCTGCCGGTCCTGGATCCGGTCGGAGATAAAGAGGTTAACGAGAACGAATCGTTGCTCTTCGGAATTTCGGCCTCCGATCCGGATGGGACGTTTCCCGAGCTGTTTACGGGAGTACTTCCGGGCGGGGCTGTCTTCATCGATAGTCTTAACGGTAATGGGTCATTCAGCTGGATACCGAGTTATGAGCAGGCCGGCACTTATCCGGTCACATTCTATGCCACCGACGGCATTGACACCGTTTTTGAGGAAATCACAATAATCGTTCATAACGTCAATCGCGCTCCGGTGCTTGACCAGATAGCAGTCGGGCCGGTGTATGTCGATGAAGGCGATTCGCTGTTTCTCGATGTTAGCGCATACGACCCTGATGGAACCACACCCGAATTGTTGGCTGACATTCCCATGGCCAATGCATCCTTTGATGACAATCTCGACGGAACCGGCAAGTTTTCATTCTGGCCCGATACTTCTCAGGCGGGAACGTATTTCGTGACTTTTGTCGCCACCGACAATGATCTATCCGACACTGAGATTGTTGAGATTGTCGTCAACGACGTCCAGGAAAATCCGTGCCTGGCCGTAAATCCGAATCCGCTAACCTTTCTTGTCAACGCCTGCGATGTGGAGCTGGCGATTGATACTCTGAAAATATACATATCCAACTGCGGCGGGGGAGTTCTCGACTGGACGGTAACCGCCCAGGAATGGTTTGATTATGACAAGACCGCCGCGGTAGGCAATGACTCGGTGGCGGTGTCGTTCAAACCGGCCGTTCTGGAGCACCTGGTCGACAGCCTGTTCCCGGGAAGTGATGACACCATCTGGTTGACGGCGACCTCGCCTATTGAAGCCGTCGGCGCAGACAATTCACCCGTGCTGATGGTCTATGAGCTCGGCATATACTGTGATGCCGGCGATGCTCAGCTGGTCGCCGAGCCGGCTTCGTTTGAATATGAACTTGGTATGGGCGACTCACTCCTGGGTGATACGCTGTATATCTATGAGCTGGGCGGGCGGACAATACCCTTCTGGACCTGGGGCAATTATAACACCTGGCTGGAAGTTGACACCATGGATGCGAGTCCTCTCCGGACGCCCGAGTACATCTGGCTGAATGTTCGTACCGGGACGCTGACGCCGGGGATCTATTATGATACCATCCGGGTGGAGGCCTATCATGCCACTAACGCGCCGCTGCTCATTCCGGTCACGCTGACGGTCACTGCTCCCTTCGTGGTGTATGCGGATCCAACCGAATTTAATTTCACGGTGGAGCAGGGCGCGACGACGACTGATTCGGTGTATGTCTACGAGCAGTACGATCGCAGCGTCGCCATTAATTATTTCGCCAATGTCGAGTGGTTGACGGTATATTATCCGTTTCCTGAGCCGCCGTATTTGACTCCGATGTACATAGGATTTATGGCTTCGGCCGAGACACTACCGCTCGGAACGTATTATGATACAATCTTTATTGTCCCCGACTTTGTCGAGGAGCCATTCGATACGGTTTACGTTCCCGTCAGCTTGACGGTTGTCGAACCAATCCAATACACCGTCCTCGCCCTTCCCGACGCCTTTGATTTCACTCTGAATGAGGGCGACTCGCTCATGAATCAGCACATGCTTGTTTATGAAGAGGGCGGAGCTTCGGTTGCATTTGAAGTTGCGGCTACGTTCGGAGGCACCTGGTTGCATATTCATCCACCCGATACCGGACTTACGCGATACACCCCGGATTCAGTTTTCTTTGACATAAGACCAGGGCTGCCCCCCGGAATCTATACTGATACATTTGTCATATTCCCGCCCATGCATACCATGGATACCGCGGGATTCGAGGACGTCAAGGTGCCGATTGTCCTGACAGTACAAGAGGAGCCGTATGTTGTCATGACCCTTCCCACGGAGTACGACTGGACGGTGGCCCCGGGTGGATTCGGTGCCGATTCGCTACTGGTTTATGAGCAGCACGGCCGCGAAGTGCTGTTTGATGTCGCCGAGTTCGCATCCTGGTTGTGGATAGATACATTCCTGACGCCGCCTTATTCGACGCCGGCGACCTTGTGGCTGCACTACGATTCCGACACTCTCCCGATCGGCGTGTACTATGACACGATTCACATCTTCCGCGCCGATACCCCTGGTCCGACGTTCAGCGAGGTTGACGTTCCGGTAAGACTCACCGTTCAGGG
>CP070766.1:754608-761619 GCA_020345705.1 Candidatus Zixiibacteriota bacterium
CGAAATATCGGCCCCGGTTGCCCGGACGCACTCGCTGGCCGTGTCGAATACCGGCCTGTTCTCGATCATCTGCCCGCCCTTGCCGGGCGTCACACCGCCGATGATATTGGTGCCGTACTCCAGCATGCGCTTCGTGTGAAACTGCCCGGCCCGGCCGGTTATGCCCTGCACCATAACTTTTGAGTTCTTATCAACCAGAATAGCCATCACTTACCCCCCTCTGCCGTCTTCGCCAGCTCCACCGCCCGCTTGGCGATCTCTTCAATCGGCGTCTCGATACCGTGAAATTCGAAATCCTTGAACAACTCCGGGTTTTCGTTTTTTGCATCGTCGAAGAGCCTGACCCCTTCCTGCCAGACGTTGCCCGTCATACGAGTCACCATCGGCTTCGAGAGACCGTGCTCTTTGAGAAACATGATGACCCCCTTGGCGAAATCGTCGCAGCGCGAAATCCCGCCGAAACGGGCCCCGAAAATCGCCTTGACGTTCGGGTTCTCATCCAGCAAAACAAGCATCTTAGCCAGCCTTTCCGGCGAAGGCCCACCCCCGGAATCCATGAAGTTGGCCGGTTGGCCGCCGTAATAATGTACGAAATCGTTTCCCATGATGCCGAATCCGGCCCCGCCGGGGAACATACCGACGTTGCCGTCAAGGTCAAGATACGGTATTTCCCACTCCGTGGCCTGTTGTTCGCGAGGCGTCATCTCCCCTTCCTCGTGCCTTTTTTCAATTCCCATCTCGGCCAGTTCCGGATGACGGAAAAGAGCGTCGTCATCAATCGAGACACGGCTGTCCGCCGCGATGAGCTTATCACCCTCAGTCAGTACGAGCGGATTAATTTCAGCCATCTTGGCATCATACTTTCTAAACAGGTCAAACAGTCCCAGGATGATCGTGGCCGCATCCTTGACATGCCGGGACTCAAGACCGACTTTTTTGGCGATCTCGACTGCCTGGAAAGTGTACATCTCCTCGTCAATATCGAATGACTCACGGACGATTTTCTCGGGGGATTTTTCGGCGGTTTCTTCGATGTCGACCCCGCCCGCCGCCGATGCAATCACGACCAGCTTGTAGTTAAGCCTGTCGACCGTGACCCCGAGATAGAATTCCTGCTTGATGTCAAGTTTCGGTTCTACCAGAAGCTTTTCGACCGGGAAGCCTTTGATGGTCAGAGCAAAGAGCTTCTGCGCCACACTTTTGGCATCGCTTGGATTGTCAACGACTTTGATTCCTCCGGCCTTGCCCCGCCCGCCGGTCAGCACCTGCGATTTAAGCACAATCGGCCGGCTCCATTCGGTGGCGATTTTCTCCACCTCGGCCGGCGACACAGCCAGCGTTCCCTCCGGGATGGGGATTTCGAGCTTCGCAAAAAGCTCTTTTCCTTCATACTCGTATAATCTCATAGAATTCCTTCAGATTATGAAGAGTTCTTTTTTGAACACATCAAATAAAGCCCCCGCCCTCAAAAGTCAACCTTTATCGGACTCGCCGTCTCCCGATGCAACGATTCCCTCTATAAAACAAGAAATCTTATTTCAGAAATTCCATAAGGCCCGCATCGTAAGTGTGTCCACCCGAGACGAGAGACCCGATTGACCGGAATAAGAAAGTCAGGACCGCAAAGGGCCCTGACTTGCATTTTCAAGGTTCTTCGTCGAATGTCTCTCCGCCTGCGGCGGATCGGAACCTGACCGACAAGAGCTGCTTGCGCTACACCGTAAACGGCGGGGCGTCCGGAACTTCCGGTTTGCGCTCAGCATGCTCCGGCTTGCCCAGCGGTCCACCCGGTTTCTGCCACTTTTTCAGATGGAAGTACTCCAGCACCAATTGACGCTTCATAAGCTGAATCGCCCGTGCCGGATCGACACCCTTCGGACAGACATTCGAGCACTCTCCTGCATAGTGACACCTGAAAGCACCATGAGCACTTCCGACGATTTCCTTGCGCAGGGCGAAACCGCCGTCACGAGTATCGGTGCTGAATCGATACCCTTGAGGAATCGCCTGTGGCCCGAGATATTCCGGATCGGTTGCCAGCGTCGGACAGGCCGCCATACAGCACCCGCACTTAATGCAGTATGTAAACTGGAGATAATTCAGCAGCTCATCCGGATGCTGGTAGAGCTCACCCGACGGATTTAACATTTCCTCTTTGTCTTCTCGCAGGATGTACGGCCTGATGTCCCGGTGCTTGGAGAACAGCGACGTCAGATCGGGAACCAAATCCTTGATGATCTCGAAATTGGGCAGAGACGCCAGCGTCAGCCGGCTTTTCGTAAGGTGAAGAATCTGCGTGTTGCATGCCAGTGTCGGTGTGCCGTTAATAAGCATCCCGCATGACCCACAGACACCCATCCGGCAGGAATATCTTATGCACAATGACGGGTCCTGAGTCTGCTTGATCCGATGCAGGCCGTCGAGCACCGTCATGCCCGGTTCGACATGCAACGTGAACTCCTGCCAGAACGGTTTGGCGTCTTTCTCGGGTACGTAGCGGCGTATGTAAAAGGCAATGTCGGTTTCTTTTTGTTCTATATCAGTCATATCGCCTATCTCCTCATATAACCTGTGCCACTGTTTGAAACTTGATGGCCGCCCAGGTTCCGATCACAAAAAGGCCCAGGCCGACAACGACGAACAGGACATTGATGAACTTTTGCGTACCTCTCTTGAGTCCGAGCTCGAATAGAATTGTCCGAAAACCGTACAAACCGTGATAAAGAGCGATACCGAGCAGGGCAATATAGAAGACGGCGTATATCACCAGTTTGCCGCGGGCGGCGACGTTCGCCCACTCGATGGCTTCCCCTCCGAACGGATTGAAAAGCCCGAGAATCGTGTTCAGATGCATCGTTATCATGTGGAGCCCGAGCAGGACCAGAATTATCACCCCTGCAAACATATGCCACGTCCAATATTTCGTTTCTTTCATAACAACCTCCTAATGGGACAGCCCCAGAAACTGGTATCCGCCGGCGACAACCAGGACGACGACGACAATCATCGCCACCACCATCAGCGGTCGCTGCACGTTTACGGACGACCTGTAAGGATACACCGGCTCCTCGGCTTTGCCGACCGCGAAACCGAGCTCTATCAGGACCAACCTCAAGCCGTTGATGGCATGATACGCAAAGGCCAGATAGACAAGAAACTCGCCGACCCGGAACACCGGCCCGCCGACAATGCCCATCCACCTTTCCCACGCCTCCATGCCAAAGGCGCGCGAGGACGTGACCAGGATGTGCAACAGAAAATATGCCAGCAATCCCAGGCCGGACAGTCGGTGCAGAGTATAGAGATAGCGTTCCACTCCCCACCGGCCACCGCCGAGCCATCCTGTCAGCCCCAGTCTATTTGGATATTTCTTCGAATCCGTCATAAAATTACCCTCTAATATTTCCTCTCCACTGGTTTCCACTTAGTGATGGTTACATCTTTATAATCCAGCTTCGGTCCGTCATCGGTGAATCTGACCAGCGTGTGCTTGAGCCACTTGTCGTCATCCCGGGTAGTGAAATCACGTCTGGCGTGGGCCCCACGCGATTCCTCACGAGCCAGGGCGGATACAATCATGGCCTCGGACAGCAGCAGCAGGTTCTCCAGCTCAAGGGCATTCACCAGGTTGGAATTATAGATGCGGCCTTTATCTTCAATTTTCACATTCTTGAATCGTTTTTTCAGCTCGCGGACTTTATCCAGTCCCGCCGACATCTCCTGACCGTCGCGAAAAACACCCATATGAAAATCCATAACCTGTCTTAATTCTTCCTTCAGTTGGTACGGATTCTCATTGCCTTCACTTTCCATCAGGTCATGGAAGATTCTTTTCTCCTCGGCCTTGGCCCGATCCTCAGGGACATCCGGCATCTTCGGATTCGTGCCGAGGTACTTCAGAATCTCGGCGCCGGTGATACCGCCCCAGACAAGGCATTCGGCAGTCGAGTTGGCGCCCAGGCGGTTGGCACCGTGCATCGAAGTGCACGCGACCTCTCCGGCCACCCAGACGTTGTCCATTTTGGTCTTGCCGTCGATGTCGGCCTCAATACCGCCCATCGAATAGTGGGCCACGGGACGGATAGGAATCATCTCCTTAATGGGATCCAGACCCAAAAACTTCATTGTCACCTCACGGATCAGCGGTAGGCGGTGAAGGATTTTGTCCGCGCCCAGATGAGTCAGGTCAAGATGAACATAATCCAGACCCTTTGGCCCGGTGAATCCGCGACCCTCAATTAATTCCATAGTCTCTGCCCGGGATACAATGTCGCGAGGGGCCACTTCCATTTTGGAGGCGGCATATTTTTCCATGAAGCGATCGCCGTTTTTGTTCCGCAGGTAACCGCCCTCTCCGCGACATCCCTCGGTCATCAATATCCCCGACGGCACCAGCCCGGTCGGATGAAATTGCAGAAATTCCGTATCCTCCAGCGGCAACCCGGCGCGGTATGCCATCGCCTGTCCGTCACCCGTGACCGTCTGCGAATAGGTGGTGAATCCGTAAAGATTGCCCAGACCGCCGGAAGCTATCAGAAGAGCTTTGCCCCTGAGCACCTGAAACTCACCCGTGGCCATGTCTATTATCGTCAGACCGCAGAAGCGGCCGCCTTCGGCAATGATGGACGTCGCGAAAACCTCGTCATAGCGTGTGAAATTCTGATACCGAATCAGGTGGTCATACAAAGCCTGCATCTCGAAGAATCCGGTCTTATCCGCCGCCATCGTCGCCCGCGGATAACTGTGACCGCCAAAAGGCCGCTGCAAAATCCTGCCGTCATCTCTCCTTGACCACGGCAGGCCCCAGTGGTCAAGAAGCAGCAGCTCCATCGGCGATGTTTCGACAAACCGATAGACAACATCCTGGTCGGCCAGGAAGTCGGAGCCTTTGACCGTGTCCCAGGCGTGCAGGTCGTAACTGTCGCCCTCCTCCTCTCGAAGCACGGCCGCCGGTCCCCCTTCGGCGCAGACCGAATGGGCGCGATTCAACTGGACCTTGGAAACCAGTCCAACGTTCACTTTGCCGTCGGACTTGCGCGATATCTCCACCGCCGCGCGAAGACCCGCCAAACCGGCACCCAGGATGATTACATCATGGTCAATTATCATATGCTACCTCATTTTACTTACATCTTTCCGCACGTAGTGCACAAGAATATAGCCTTGTTAGAGAAACATTTGCCCAATAGAATACTTTTCCTCCCGATTGTCAAGGACTTTTATGGAAACGGATCATGCAGAAATAGCGTTTA
The DNA here is from genome assembly GCA_020345705.1 of Candidatus Zixiibacteriota bacterium. Classification (GTDB taxonomy): domain Bacteria; phylum Zixibacteria; class MSB-5A5; order GN15; family PGXB01. The sequence continues at coordinate 759,861 of CP070766.1, forward strand.
TGGACAAACAATGACTAAAATTGTCCGCTTAGAGCCTGGTTTCCCCCGCCCCGGGCCGGCGGCCCGGTCAGGTAGATCACAATTCGATGGTAAGGTTGTCTTCGGCAATGGCAAGGTCGATTTCAGCCGGAACGGCATCCGCAAACCGCGTGAGTTCCGGCAGCCGCTCGTCATCGGTGTGCGTTAGCACCGTCCGGCTGACTTTCCGGGCGGACAGGACGTCGGGTAACTCGTTGATGTCGATATGCATCGCCTCTGTGACGAGGAGATCTAAGTCGTCGAGATGTTTTTCAACGTCGTGAATCGAGGACAGATCGGACGAGTAAACCACCTTCTTGTCCATGGCCCGGACAAGAAACGAGTAGCACTCCATCCGGTTCGGATAGGCGCTGGCCTCGATAATCTCGACGTTTCCGACCAGATGCTGATTTCCTATCGGCGTGACCGTTACCTTGCCGTCAACAAATTCCATATCATACCTGATCGGATACAGCTCCCGCCGGAAGGGAAGTTTTTCCGGGAATAAATAGCAGGTATTGAGATAATTCTTAATCGGCCTGACTGCCTCCGCGGGGAGAAAAATGTTCAAATCCTGTTCACAGTCTGCCAGGAAGAACATCTGGAGGAACATGGGCAGATCGGAAATATGGTCCGGATGAGTGTGAGAAATGATAAAGGCCTCGACGCCGTGCGGATCAAAGCCGGACCTCTGAAACGAGGATGCCGTCCCGCTGCCGCAGTCAAAGATCAGCAATCTTCCGTCGATAGCCAGTACATGCCCGGAACATGCCCGTTCGGGCGAGGCGCCACCCGACGCCGACCCCAGTATGGTCCATGTTGCTTTCACATCAACCTCCTGATTTTAGGTGTCCTACCCCCCCGGCAGGTTGATTAACATTGAATGCGTCCCTCGATATACGTATGCTAAAAAGTCACTCTCTCATCGGCTGGCGGCGGCGATACGTCAGCGACCGCCACAGCCATTCGGCCGGGCCGAAGCGAAAATGCCTGAGCCATATCGGACTTATAATAAGCTGAAAAATCCAGATGGCAAGCACAAATCCCATCAGTCCGAAACGTTCAATCCTGTTGAACAGGCCGAGACCGTAACCGTAAAAGATGGTCGTGCAAATGATTGTATGCATCAGATAATTCGTCAGCGCCATGCGCCCGACGGCGGCCAAACGCCTCATGAGCCAGCCCAGCAATCCTGAGCGAAAGACGAGCATGACCAGCCCGACATGTCCCAGACTTACCAGTACCCCGGCTACATAGTTGAAATGATAGCCGATTTTGAAGCCATATATAAAATCGAAATTATTCGCGATTAGCTGATTCGCACAATAATAGGCCAGAGGCACACCAATCCCGTAACCGGCAATCATGCAAATGATATAGAAGCCCGTCGATCGCTTCCCGGAAAATACGCCGAGCTTCATCAGCGCCATGCCCAGAAGCATCAACCCCATCGCCCTCCAGAATACCATAAAAAACAACGCCTGCGTCTGCATCATAAAGGTTTCGGGCGTTCGGTAAGCCATAACCTCAGAGAAATTCCCCCCATATGCCTCGACCTCTTGCGTCACTTCGTCAGGTGTTGGAACGAAATATGATTTAGTCTCCTCCCACACCTGTATCACGATGTTTTGCTCGGGCGTGATCTCCCCGCCCGAGGCTTGCGCCGATTCGATTTCCCGGGCGGCGGTCCTCAGTCTTTCAAACTGCATGCCCGATCCCACCTGAATCAGAATGCCGAGAG
>CP070766.1:761719-766781 GCA_020345705.1 Candidatus Zixiibacteriota bacterium
CGATATCAGTCCTCTGGCGGGGCTGACTGGTCTAAGGCAGCTCTATTTGCAGAGGAATCAGATTAATAACCTTGGTCCGCTGGCTTCTCTGACAGAACTGCGCAACTTGATGCTCGGATGGAATCAGTTCACCGACATCAGTCCGTTGGCCGGTCTGACAATGTTGTCGGAGCTTAATATTGAGAGCAGCCATGTCACCGATATCAGCCCGCTGGCAAACATGACCGGGCTCTACCAGCTTCGCCTGAGCGAAAATCAGATTGTCGACCTCGGCCCGCTTTCGGATATAGCCAATTTGCTGGTCTTAAGGCTGGATAACAACCGGATCACAAATGTCGGGCCTCTCTCAGGACTGCTCAATTTGCAGTACCTGTATTTGGGCATTAACCAGATCAATGATATCAGCCCGCTGTCCGGCCTCACCGGTCTCGACCGGCTTGAATTACGCAGCAACATCATTTCGGATATTTGTCCGTTGACCGAGAATGCCGGCATCGCCACCGGAGACACGCTTGATATTCGCGTTAATCCCCTGTCCGACATTTCAATGAGCGAGTGCATCCCGGCCCTGCAGGAGCGGGGGGTGACCGTACTTTACTAAAGGAGGGAGCCTATGAGCAGAAAAAGTCTATCGTACATAATTCTCTGGATGCTGACAATGCTGCTTCTTACCGGATGTTCCGAGAAAGTTGTCAATGATAGAAATGACCGCGAAGCGCAAATACATGTAAGCGCCGACCTGGCCGACATCGGAGATGTTAAGCAGCTCGACCGGTTCATACTCACAATCTCTGCTCGCGATATGAAAACTATCGGTGTAAGACTCGACCTTGTTCGCGGCTACCTGGAAGCGACTGTGAAAGTCCCGGTCGGCCCCCAGAGGCGGTTTGTGGTTGAGGCGTTGGACGTAAACGGAACCGTGATTTACAGGGGTGAGACTGTCTCCGACGTTGATGCCGCCAAGGAGATGGTCATCGAAATAAGCCTTTTCCCTGTGGTTCCGCTACTGAAGTTGTCGCCCCTGTACCCCTCAGTCCCGGAGAATTTCTATTTCGGGCTGAGTCTGAAGGCCTACAATATTGTCAACCTGAATACGATTGGATTTCAGATCTACGACGACCAACCCTATTTGACGAGCGCCTCAGGTCAACTCGACAATTCACTTTCGGGTATAGCGACCCTGACGATACTGGATTTGTACCCTCCCGGTTTCAGCGTGTCGGCAACGGACCCCTCCGGGCTCATCGTTGACGATTCAGGTTATGTTACCCTGGCGACGATCTATTACCTGTCGGATACAGTCATAAACGAAGTCGACACGGCCAGATGTTTTATCGATCCCATAAGCCTCACCGACGCCGCGGGGAATCAGATGCCCATTCCTGAGATCGTCGTGGAATCCAGCCACGTTGAGATTTACAAGCCGGCATATTATGCCGTCGGATACTGGCCGATGGAAGTGGATACAATTATTCCAGACGCAATCTATGACATTTCGGGAAATGAATTGCACGGTACAGCATTCGGTACATCGTACGACATAGGTCCGCGAGGAACGGCGAGGTATTTCGACGGAATCGATGACTATATAGAAATTCCCGACGATGCCCTTCTGGACATTGCCGATGAGATCACCATCGCTTTCTGGATTCTGATTGACGCGCAGACCGGAACCGGCGCAATAATCAGCAAAGGGGACAGCGACCGCGGATTCAATTACCATATGGATTTCACGACCTCTGCAGTATCGGCAGACGTGACGTTTTCATTCGTGTTTGGACCGCCGCCGGTTCATACGTATCAAACGACAGCGCCGATAAACAACAACGAATGGCATCATGTTACACTGGCGTTCAAATACGGCAGGCCGTCCTCGGCACAATGGCTGATTGACGGGCAGGCCGTTGACGGTTTCTGGAGTGGCGGTGACGGCACAGCCAGGCCGATTGAGAATGACAACGCTCTTCAAGTCGGCCGCGGTGTGGATGGCACCGGGGGTTACTTATTCGGCGGGCTCGATGAAGTGCTTATCTCCGATGTTTACCTTTACGATCCGAGAATAAAAACCGCACAGCCTCAATAGACTTTTCGTGCGAGTGGGGAATAAATAAAGCCGGGCACCTGAAATGGGCGCCCGGCATTGCTCTTGTGCTTTTCGCCAGTCCGTTGAAGATCGGATGCTACACCTTACTCCGACTCAAGCATGATGTTTTCGGCAACCTTGGCGGTATATATCTCACCGGCGGGCAACTCGGCTTGCGAGCCTTTGATGAACAAACCGAATATGAACAGATATGAGAGCAGTTTCCTGCCCTTCCCTTTGGCTTCTATCTCTCCGGTAAGAGGTATTTTCGCTCCCTCAGCAGTCTCATACTCGCCTTTGGGCTCAAGCTCAACAAAGCCGATCTTCAAATAGCCCGGTTTGCCCGCTTTTGAGGCCGGTTTTAATTCGAGAATTTTGGCCTGGCCGACGGCGCCTTCCTCGATAACGGTCTTGCCGCCGATCACAACCGCCTCGGCTAAGACTATGGGCAATGGGAGGTCTTTCATCAGCCTGGCTGAAGTCAATTTCTGGTCAAGACCGAAACTGACCTTGACCTCAGTTCCCTCTGAAAGCTGGATTTTCCCCGCCTCTATGTTAGGGACCGTCAGCAGCGCTATCAGAAGCACCAGCCCGATTGATTTCAGACAAAAGTTCAATTTTATCATTTTCTTCCCCCGTGTCCCTCTCTATTAGTTAACAACATCCTTATTTCAGTTTCGGCAGCATATCCTTCAAACCTGGCTTGAAACTGATAACAACTGTCTTACCGATATTGCTGAACGCCACTTCGCCTTCCATCTCGAAGATGGCGAAATTTCCTCTCAAAAGCCTCTTACCGCTGGCATCACGTCCCCAATGTTCAGGCGCCGTCGCCTCGTCAAAAGCGATATATATCTCGTCGCCCGCCTTCCAGGTCAGCTCAAGCTCATCACCCTGGAAATACTGAGACGAATCCGCCCAGGCTGGATCAGCCCCGTCGATACCGACAGAAAAGTGCAGGTGCCCGTTATCCGGCACCGATTCGATTTTCAGGGTGTATTTTCTGCTTTTGGACCACTTCTCAACGTCCTTCAGATATTTCCTGATAGCGGAAATCTGTGCCTTGTCCCGGGAGGGGTCAAGATCGCCCCGGATCTCTTTCAACTCGTCGACGGCGGTGCCAAGAACAAAGGACGCCTCGGAAGAACGGTTTATTTTCTTTTTCAGGCCTTCAAAATTCTCAAGAGCTTCCGAGGATACGACTTCCTTTTCCTTAACCTCTTTTTTCTTTTCCTCGATTTTGGCGATTATTTTAAGCGCATCGCCAAGCTGCCTTTCAGTATCATTGAGGTTTTTGCTGTTTCTCCGGTCAAATTCAATCTGCTCGTTTATCAGATTCGCAGCTTGAGGATCGTCTCTGCGGACGATGTAGTTGGCAAACAACTCCCACAGCTTAATGGCCCGTCCGGATCGCATAAAAAGAACCGAACTCTCATCGCCGACGTGCAATGTGTCGAGACTGGCGGTGAGCCCGACGTGCCGTTCATTGAGCTCAAGGCTGTCGGCACCCGGAATCTTAGCCGGCCACACCGTCGAATCCTTGACGATAGAGGCAAACTCCAGAATCAGATTATCCAGCTTGGTGATCTGCCAGCCAATGTCAAAGTGCTGGTAAACATCGCGGATCACCCGGGATGGTCGGATGAAATCCGAAAATGCCTTTCTCACCAGCCACCTGTTTTCGTACTTCTGGTATTCTCTGATAATGTTTCTGCGGTCTACTTCGCTGGTGCTGAGCCGATTCCCCTGATACTGCTCCAATATCCGATTTTCCACGTCAATCGGCTTGGGATAAAGCAGCTTGAAATGATAGAGAAGCGGAATCGAGAAAAGCACTATCCAGAGACAACTGATCAGCGCCACGAACTTGGCAACCTTACGGATTCTGGATATCCTCCGATTCCTGACAATCGAATTCAGCAGCCAGTAAAACGGTTCCTTCACGCCTATCGCGCGGATTTTGTCTGGCGGAGCATAGATTGAGCGACCGACGTCGGCACCGATTTTCTGCGGTTCCTGTCCTGTGTTGGAAACAAAAAATATCTGGAAATCAAGCGTCCTTCCGACAACGACTCTGATAAATTCTCTGAGCTTGACCAGGACATTTCTGACCGAGCCGGCCCAATCGGGATTTGAGGCTATCTTGCTGTGCTCGAGAATCTTCTCGAGAAAGATTTCAAAATTCTCCGAGACAATCTGTTCATCTTCGGAATCAATCAGAATTGTCTGATTATCGCCCGAGAAGCCGGGCAGGATATCTGATTTGGTGATGACCAGCCCGATTGGAATCGGCAGGCGGGAGTCCAGAGGAGCGAGCTGCTCCAGCATATTCACAAAGGAAGCGACATGAGCCTGCGTCTGCAGTTCGGCGCCGAGCGTCTTGGGGTCAAAGAAAAAGAGGATACCGTCGCTGCCGGACATGAAGTCCATGACCTTGTCCGACATTTCACCGCTCTCTGTTATCGAAACCGCTTTTCCGTTGTAGTCATAGGAGACAACCGACAGATTTTTGCTGCGGTCGAGGATGGCGTTGAACTGAAGCACCTTGTCGGTGCTGGTCGAATCCGGGAACGACTTCTCGCCCCGAAGATCGACCACCGTTCCGGCCTCACCGGAAGTTCCCAGTCCCCAGAGAAGACGATAATTCGAGAGAAACTCACCGGCGGTAGCATTGTCGGTAACCGATATCTGCAGTTTTTTCGAGATCTTGCATTCTTCATTCAGGACCGTCATATAAACGGTCTTGCCGGAATTGTCGTGACCGAAGAGGCCGACTCTAATACCGGCCGGCCAGGAAAACTGACTGACCTCGCCCTTCTTGCCTTTCTGCTTTGAGGCGACTTTAGCACCCTTTTTGAAAACCTTGAAAATCTTTCCAAATTTCATAACTCACATCGCCACTGAAAAATCTTCTACTTGCCGATTGCGTTCTGGGTCATGACAGCCCTTTCCTCAAGATTGATCAGCTTGTTGCCGGAG
>CP070766.1:766881-775730 GCA_020345705.1 Candidatus Zixiibacteriota bacterium
GTCTCCGGCTCCAACGTCGGGCTGGTTGTCATTCTTTTTTCATTTCTTCTAAGAGCGTCGCCGCTGAAATCGATCTGGAGGAATATCCTGCTTCTGGCCATAATCGGATTCTTTTCGTTTCTCGCCTATAACCAGCCGTCGGTGGTGAGGGCAGCGGTCATGGCCTCGCTGGTGATAATCGGCAGGACTCTCCAGAGGAAGGTTGAGTTCAACAATATTATCGCCTCGGCGGCTTTGATCATTCTGATTGCCAAGCCCACGGAGTTGTACGACGTAGGTTTCCAGCTTTCCTTTGTCACCGCCTGGGGTCTGATATTTTTTGTCCCGCGCGTCGGCAGGCTTTTTCAGCGCATCAAAACCAGATGGCATTACAAACTGGTGATTTTTCCGCTGATGGTCTGTGTTGTCGCCCAGCTCGTCTCTCTGCCGCTCTGTGCTTATTATTTCCAGCGTCTGCCCATAATTGCTTTTCTGTCCAATCTTGTCATTGTTCCGCTTGTCAGTATCATCGTCCTCGGCGAGCTCGTTTTGCTGCTGGCATATTTGATTCTGCCGTTGGCCGGCGTCTTCTTCGGTTCAATCCTGAATCCGCTCATCAATATTACGATCGTTCTGCTGCGGCTTTTCGGCTCCGGGGAACTGAATGTCCTGCTTACGCAGAGAGTCACCGAACTGCCGTTGCTCCTGTACTATGTCCTGCTGATTCTTCTGTCATATTCAATGTACTCAAAAGGCACCAGGAGATTCACTCTGTTATATCTCCTTCTGATCGGGAATTGTTTTGCCGTTCACGCGCTTCTGTCCGGCCGACCTTTGCCAAACGTTACCGTTTTCTCCGTACCGGGAGGACTGATTTCGGTGAACCAGCTGAACCGGCCGCAGGTCGTTATGAGTGATCTCCCCCAAAGAGAGTACATTCTGGCGGAAAAGATCATCGATCCTTTTCTGATAAGCCGCGGAATTGACGCTCCCGAGGTAATCGCGCTTTCCGATGACTATCGGACGGCGAAGGAGTCGGCCTACTTTCTGAGCCAGGCGAAATCATCTCGTCTTTACCTGCCTCTATCCTCCCGCAATGCCTTTAAAGACATATGTGAAGCCGATACTATAGTCCATGGCGCCGAAAAAGCCGTCTATTACGGCAATTCCCCGATGCCGGACAAGTGCAATGACATTGACATGTGGCTCACCGAGGGGCTTCTGCTCAGCCGGGTGGACTCTTCGGCGATTGTCTTCGTCAGCGCCCACGGCGGGCCGGCGCTGTTTTCAGAAGCGGCTGCGGCCTGTCCCTTTGACCTGGTTCTGGTGAAGGCGGTTATCTACAGGCGCGATGTTGAATTTCTCTGCAAGGAAACGCCCGGGCCGTTCCAACTTGTTGTCTGCAACAAACTAAGCAAACCCGCCCGGAGGTTGCTTGCGGCAGAAAAACTGACGCCGGATGGTTGCCCGTCTTTCCTGGAGACATCACAAGTTGGCGCCATCGAGCTGGTTATGAAAGATGGCCGGTTCCGCCGGGCGGATTAGAGAAATTCGCCGCACAAGAGACTTAAGAATAAGCCGTATTTTCCCGATAACATAAAAGAAATAGGTGAATTATAAGGATCCTCCGGCAGGCAGCCGGATGTAGATGGGTAATTACATGGGCTTGACTGGCAACCTGAAAACGGTCTCCTTCCCGGACATCCTGCAGCTTCTGGCGACCGGCAAGAAAACCGGGATTCTGCAAGTTTCTACTACAGCCCGCCAGAAAGAGATTGCATTCCGCGACGGCAATATTGTCTTTGCCTCCTCGATTAACTCATCCGAGGACCTTTTGGGTAATCTGCTTTTGAAGCGGGGCAAAATATCCAAGGCCGAGCTCGAACAGGCCATTACGCTGCACAAGCAGACCGGACGGCAGCTTGGAAACACACTGGTGGATATGAATCTCTTTGACAAAGATGAAGTCATTGAGTGCCTGAAAATGCAGATTGAAGAGATCGTTTATAACCTGTTCAGCTGGCAGGAGGGAGAGTTTAAGTTTATTGAGGGTGCGGCCCCCAAGAAGGCTTTGCTGACGGTCGAGTTGAATACCATGAACGTCATCATGGAGGGCACTCGGCGTATCGATGAGTGGGTTGAAATTCAAAAAGTCCTGCCGCCCGATAATATCAAACTGATGTTGACCCAGTCTCCGAAAACCAAAAAAGACGAGATTACGCTGTTACTGGATGAATTCAAAATTCTGTCTCTGATCAACGGAGAAAGGACGCTCCTGGATTTGATCGAGGTCTCACCGCTCGGGGAGTTCGTCACCTGCCGCGGTCTGTATAAACTCATCACCGGCGGACTGGTTCAGTCGGCCGGGAGAGCGGAGGCAAAGGATGATGCGGTCGAGAATGAAGAGGAAGTTATTCTGTCAATACTGTTTACTCTGTACAACAGCTGTTTTTACCGAATAAGGACACTGGTGGAGGAGATTGTCGGCGACCAGAACCCGATGTTTAACAAATACCTGGCAAGTTTCAGGAACGGTTTTCTGATATATTTCCCCGGTTTTGACCCCGGCTCCGACCTCAACCCGACCTTTGACAAGTTCTATACCGAGATACTGAAGATTCCGTCACTGGTGAGAATGCACACCGTCATGAGCGCCCTGGAAAGCATGCTGAGCAACCAGCTAGAGTATGTCTTCTACTTCCTTGGACTGGGGATTTACAGGCAGGCGCTGGGGACGGTGCGGAAAGAGATCTCCGCGCCGGTGGCTATGCGGCGAGAACTGGTCAAAAGATACAAGATCGATGAGAATTTTATTAGCTCACTGAAGAAGGCTGACCGCGTTGTGAAGCTGGTGAAAGGTGCATCATGAGAAGAAAAATCAGAAATGCTGTGGCAACGGTTATCGTGGGGGGGCTGGCGACGGCTCAGCCCGCATTTGCTTCGTTTGAGGCGGGAAATATGTTTTCGACTTCGGCTATATTCAACACCGTCCTGCTGATCTGCGCCGTCATCTGTCTGATATGGTCGCTGAAGATCCTTTCGTTGGTTCGGGGCGGCCTGATCTCGCGAAGCTGGCAGATGTTCGCGCTCGGATTCAGCTTTCTGACGCTGGCGCAGATGATGGTTGTCGCGGAAAGCGCCGGTGTATTTGCGGTTCCGACTTATGTCACGACGGTTCTGTATTTGATGATGACCTTCACGTGGCTGGTCGGGCTGTACCAAACCAGGAAGGTGCTGGGATAGCATTTATTTGATTGACATAACTTTTTATGTCAGATATAATTATAGGATGAAGGAATTTGAGAAATCCTAATTTCTTGTTATACACCGGCTTGTTTCTAAGAATGGAGCAAGGACAATGGCCCAGGTAACGCAACTGGACGATCGCATCGCTAAGTGCAACAAGATTCTTAACGAAAACCCCAATTCGCAGATTTTTGCGGCTTTGGCGGAAGCGTATCGTAAAAAAGGCGAACTCGACAAGGCCTTTCGGATTTGTCAGACGGGGTTGAAGATTCATCCGGACTACGGTTCCGCTCATATGGTCATGGCAAAGATCAATCTCGATAAGGGACTCTATGATTGGTCCGAGATGGAAGCGAAAAAGGCAACCGAACTGGACGGAGACAGTCATGCCACCGATCTGCTCCTGGCCGAAATCCATATCCGGCGGGGGGAATTCACGAAAGCGACCAGGATTCTTGACAAGCTGCAAAGTGCCGATCCGAATAATCAGCACGTTATGAAGCTTCTCGAGTTGGCCAAGAAGATTCCTCTGGAGGCTCCGGAGAAAAGGGCGCCCGTTTCGCGGTCGAAGGCGAAAGTGCCGAAGGCAAAGGCGCCCAAGACGGAGGCACCCGAGCCGGTGGCTGAAGTTCCTCAGCCGCCTGAAAAATTAACGATTAAGGACATGATTGAAATCGTATCCGGGTTGACGGGGGTCGAAGGAGTGGTCCTGATCAACAGTGAGGGTCTGGTGGCCGAGTACAAGTGGGGCGACGGTGACTCACCGGATGCCTATGCGGCCGTGGCCAAAGATATTGAGAGTACCGCCCAATCGCAGATTGGCATTTCCGGTTTCGGCAAATGTCAGAACATCTTCTGCGAGGCGGGTGATCTGGTTCTTAACCTTTTACCACTGAAAGAAAACCTGCTTCTCATAAAGGCCAACAAGCGTGTCAACCTGGGGAGTCTCAGGCTAAAACTGACAGGTCTTCTGGGAAAGCTTGATTATGACTTCAGTTGAGTGGTGGGATAGAAAAATGACCGTTAGTAACAGAAACATTGTTCATGTATGGCTGTTCTCGACATTTCTGGTACTTGTACCGATGCTCTATTTCCCGTCCAAGTTCGGGATGGAGCTGGCCACCGGGTCATTTACATATTCAATGTTTGAGGTGGTCTTTTACGGTATCATCTTCTACGTTTTTCGTCCCAATTCGACGCTGTTGCAGTTGCTGGCGGGTGCCGGTATGACATTCCTGTACCGGATTGTGCTGGGGACGATCTTCGGAGCTTTGCTGTCGGTGTTCTTTTACATGGACTTCTCGGTATCTCTGGCTCTGGGAATATCAAGATATCTGCCGGCGATAGCCCTGCACGTTATCATATCGCCCTTTGTCATGAGACCTTTCTTCCTGGCCATAGTCGATCTGCCGGTACGAATGCATCGTCGACATGAGCGGAGGGCTTCAGGCCCCGCCGCCGGCAAAAGACAGGATGAACCGACGGCGCCGTATTATCCGAAATCCGCGAAGAGCCGTAACGCCGGGGACACCGGATTGGTCTCTGAGTCGAGGACGGGGATAACTATCGGTCAGGATATTGACGGCTTTTGCCGGGCCGTCAGATACCTTGGCGAGCACCATGCCGTTCTTCTGGCGACAGTGGTTGACCGCGAGGGGCTCACGATGGCGAAGTTTGTGCGCGGCGGATTTGACATTGAGAGCTGGGCGCCGCTGACGCTGCTGTTGCATGAAGCCAATGGAACGGTCCTGAAGCGAAATTCAGAGTTGAGCGCTCTTGACCAGATTGATCTGACCTTCGGCAGAAGAAGGCTGGTAATTGTGCGAGTAGAAGATTTTGACCTGCTGGTCGTTTCGAATCATGAGGATGATGAACTCCTCAGAATCAGGACGGCCCAGGCCGCAGATATGATTAAGAAATACACATCCGAACGCTACGGCACATCGATGCCGTCAGGCACGGAGGAACGATATGTATCAAATACTTGAAGAGCTCAATAAAACAAGTGGCATCACCGGCTCCATGATTGTGGGGAATGACGGGATCGTGATTGCAGCCGATCTTGACACCGCCCTTGAGGAGGAAACCGTGGGGGCTCTGGCGGCATCGATCACGAGCAACATTCAGAAGTCGATGAATCGCCTGAACCAGGCGCCCCTCGCTCAGGTTACAATCGAAGCCGATTCCGGAAAACTGTTCTTTTCCGACGCCACCGTTGGAATTCTGGTAGTAACCGCGGAGTCGGACGTGAATATCGGATTGATACGCCTGGAAATTAAAAACGCCGTTTCGAAATTAGGCAGTAATAACTGATTCAGTAGGTAAATATGGTTTCGATAAATTACGCAACGCGAGAGGTCACCTGTAAAATAGTCTATTACGGGCCAGGCCTGTCAGGCAAGACAACAAACCTGCAATACATCCACGATAAGGTCCCGGCCGGCACCAAGGGTAAGATGATATCTCTGGCCACGGAAGCGGACCGGACGCTTTATTTCGATTTTCTCCCGATCAATATCGGCAAGATCAGCGGCTTCGCGGCCAAGTTTCAGCTCTATACCGTTCCGGGTCAGGTTTACTACAACGCCACGCGAAAGCTGGTGCTGAGAGGCGCCGACGGATTGGTCTTTGTGGCCGACAGCCAGGCCGACAAAATGGATGAGAACATCGAGTCGCTGAACAACATGCGGGAAAACCTGGCGGAATACGGTTATGACGCTGACGAAATGCCGGTGGTCCTTCAGTATAACAAACGCGATCTGCCGAATGTTCTTTCGGTGGAAGAAATGGAATCGCGGCTAAATCCTCAGGGATGGAAATCATTTGAGACCGAGGCGGTTACCGGAGTCGGCGTTTTTGACTCCCTTAAGATGATTATTAAACTGGTGCTTGACAAGGCTCGCAAGAGTCAGTCGGGTGCGGCTCAGAAAAAGCAGCCGGTGTCAGCCCCGGCAGAGACGGCCGGCCGTCCGGCCGGTGTTGAAGCCCGGGAGGAACCGGCCCCGGCGACTCCCATGATGGAGCCCAATCCGGTTCGTGAGCCGGCCTATGACGCGACAACTGAGGATGAGATGGAGGATGAATCGCCGCCGGCTGAGGATTCCGGGGTGGAGTACAGTTCACTCAAAGATGAAGAATCAGCCGAACCTGCGGCTGCTGTCGATCGGGTTCCCGACTCCGAGATGGCCATGGAGACCGGACCGAAAGAGGAAATCGCTGAGCATAAGGAAAGCTGGGGGCAGTCTCGCCCGTACCCCGGATCAACATCCCGTATTAACCGGAGGGGCAGGCGGATCAAGGTGTCCGACTTTCAGTCGTCACCAAAGATTTCCGATGTTTCCGAGCCCGATGAAGCTACAGCGCAACATGAAGATAATTCAGAGCCAGTTGAACGCCAAAACCTGCCGTCACCGACTATGGCCCCGTCGAATCGTCTGGTGAAGCAGAAACGAGGTTTCTTCAAGCGGCTGTTGGGTATCAAGTAGTTAAGGAGGTGTCATAAATGAGTGATGACAATCTGATCATCTATGAAGAAGAGATAGAGAAGATCGATTTGATTCTGGCCAGAATGCTGAAAGGGGCCGAGGCCAAGTGCGCCCTCCTGGTGGACAAGGATGGCCATTTAATTACACGGCAGGGCTTTACACATTCCCTCGACACCACCGCTCTAGCGGCACTTTTAGCCGGTTCTTTCGCCTCAACCAAGGAAATCGCCCGGCTTGTTGGAGAGTCGGAATTCTCGGTTCTGTTCCACCAGGGCAAAAAGGATCATATCCACATGTCTCTGGTTGGGGACCGATCCATACTGGCCGTGGTCTTTGACGACCGAACAACGATCGGTATGGTTCGCCTGTATGCCAAAGAGACGGCGGCCGAGCTGGTTAAGATTTTCGTCGCTTTGAAGTCTAAGGTGCAAACGGAGAGCCCCGGTCTCAGCGATGAATTCGCCGCGACTGCCGGCGACAAATTGGACGATATCTTTCAAGATTAATCGCGAGCCGGACATTCGTCGCCCCGCTTTCAAACGATGTCCGGGCACGAACATGTGTGGCGGAATAAACAATGTCTGCTGAATTAGGATTAATGCTGGTCAAGGCCGGCAAGATTAGCCAGGAACAACTGGATAAAGCGCTGGCGCTGGTTAAAGACGGGAAGCAGAAATTCGAGCAGGCACTTGTCTCAGTCGGGGCGGTTGGGTCCGAGGATGAGATCACCACCTTTGTCGGAAAGCAGTTGAACATGGGGACGCTTCGGCTTTCCGACGTCGAGCTTAATCCCGAGATTGTCAAACTCATTCCCGTCGATATAGCCCGGAAGTTCAATGTCATTGCCGTCTCGAAACTCAATAAGAATCTTATCGTAGCCATTTCCGATCCGAACAACATTTATGTTCTCGACGCCATCAAATTCATCACCGGCTGTTCGATTCAGCCCGTTATCTCTCCCGAAAAGGCCATTCAAAAAGCAATTGAGACCTATTACCGGGACGAGAATGCCTTTTCTCAGATAATCAAGGGGCTGGAAGACGACACCAGCATTGAGCTGGTAGAGGAGGAGGAAGGGATTTCCGACGCCGACCTGGTGTCGGCTATTCAGGACAAGCCGCTGGTCAAGCTGGTGGACTCCATTATTGCCGATGCCATCCGCATGAACGCCTCCGATATTCATTTTGAGACGTATGAAAAGCGAATTCGGGTCAGATTCAGACTTGACGGCGACCTGCGGGAGATGGCCCCGCTGCCGTTCAAGTATCGGGCGGCCATCGTCTCTCGTTTGAAAGTGATGGCGGACCTTGACATTTCCGAAAGAAGACTGCCCCAGGATGGGCGTATCAAGGTGAAAATCTCCGAGCGGACGGTTGATCTGCGTGTCTCGGCTTTACCCACCATTTTCGGTGAAAAGGTGGTCATGCGTATTCTCGATCCCAAAGCTCTGATGGTCGATATGACAAGGCTCGGCTTCACCCCCGAATCGCTGAAAAACTTTGATGAGGCGATTCATCTTCCTTATGGAATTATTCTGGTGACCGGTCCGACCGGATCCGGTAAAACGACCACCTTGTATTCGGCCCTGAAGCAGATTAACACCGTCGACAAGAACATCATGACGGCTGAGGATCCGGTCGAGTTTAATTTTGACGGCATCAACCAGGTTCTGGTGAGATCGGATATCGGCCTGACTTTTGCCGCCTCTTTAAGGTCCTTTCTCCGCCAGGACCCTGATATTATCATGGTCGGTGAGATTCGTGACACGGAGACGGCTGAGATTGCCATCAGAGCCGCGCTTACGGGTCACCTTGTGTTTTCGACTCTGCATACGAATGATGCCCCGTCATCGGTGCTTCGTCTGATTGATATGGGCATTCCCAATTACCTCGTCGCCGGAGCCACACGTCTGATCATGGCCCAGAGAATGACGCGAAAGATTTGCCAGACCTGCAAGGAAGAGCAGAAGCTGACCGACGAGCAGATCCAAGCCCTCAACCTTCCCGAGCCGATGCTGAAGGATATCACGTCCTATACTGGCCGCGGATGCAACGAATGCAATAATACCGGCCTCTCCGGCCGAACCGGCGTCTTTGAGGTCATGCCGATTACCAGGGCCATCGAACAGATGATTCTGCA
>CP070766.1:775830-782966 GCA_020345705.1 Candidatus Zixiibacteriota bacterium
AGGGGCACCTGGGTGCACTGGGTCATCTATAATCTTCCGCCTGACCTGAAGGAGATGCCGGAAGGAATCTCCAGGGACCTCACTCCCGTTATTGGCACAGATTCATCAGGGATGGCAACGCACGGAATGACCGATTTCAGGCGGTTGGGTTATGGAGGACCATGTCCGCCGCCGGGACCGGCGCATCGGTATTTCTTCAAGTTGTACGCGCTTGATCTGATGCTTGCGTTTGACGCTGAGAAAATGAAGAAGGGAATTACGGCTGGTGAATTGACCGAAGCAATGAAGGGCCATATTCTCGCGGAAGCGTCATTGATGGGGAAATACAAAAGGTAAACGCCGTTTATTCGACGTTCTTGAAGGCACGGATGACGTCGTAGGGCGCCTGCGCCTCCATCAGTTCCCGTCGGAAAGCCTCATACTGGAGGTTTTCAGACAGCGCCTTGAAGACTTTAAGGTAAAGGCTGTCGTCATAAGGGGGCGCGGCCATGACGAAGAAGAGATGGGTCGGTTCTCCGTCGATCGAGTCGAAATCAAGGCCTTCAGGTGACCGAGCGAAACCGATAATCAGTTCTTTGGCCTGCATCGATCGAATGTGCGGGACCGCGATCCCGTGACCGATGGCCGTGCTTGCTTTCCTTTCGCGATTGATGAAGTCCGTCAGCAGCTTGCAATTATTCCCGGTCCTGCCGGAGTTCTGGAGTATATCGACCAGGCCGGCCAGAATGCGCTCCTTATTGCGGGCTCGCCATTTTTCGGAAGCGGAATCTTCCGGCGGCGGTTCGAGCTCAGCTTTAAAGTCAAGCTCAATCAGCCCTTCCGATAGATATCGCGAAATGTTCATAACTCACTTTTTACTATCGGTTTTAAGCCCTTAAACCTGAACGAATTAACTTCCATATCCAGGTTTTGTCAAGCCGTGAAAAGCCAAAATCTTCAAAAAATAGAACAAAATTCAATGGACTTCGTTCCTATTGACATTTAACGGACTATTATTTAATTTCCGCCGCTGGACGTATTTGAATGAGACTTAAACAGGCTGATTTGGTGCCGAACTAAATATATAAGCGATAAACATTTATTGGAGATAGTTTGACTCCTTTCAAGGATCTGAAAAGAACTCATACCTGCGGCGAGCTAACGACCGACCACATCGGCCAAAGGGTTATTCTAAACGGCTGGGTAAACGAGTACCGCAATCTGGGCGGGCTTCTTTTTATAGACATTCGAGATCGCTACGATATGACCCAGGTTGTCTTTAATCCCGAAAAAGTTGATCCGGAAGTTTTTGAACGCGCCGCCGGAGCCCGGCATGAATATGTCGTGGCCGCCGAGGGGGTCGTTCAAAAACGCCCCGAGGGCACCGAAAATAAGAATCTCAAGACCGGTGAGATTGAAGTGTTGGGAGAGAGATTTTACATTCTCTCGGAATCCAGGACGCCGCCGTTTGAGATCAGGGACGAGACCGATGCCAGCGAGGTTTTGCGGCTGGAGTATCGTTATCTCGATTTGCGCCGCAAGCCGCTTCAGGATAAGATAAAGGTGCGGCACTTTTCCACCATGGCGATTCGCGAGTATCTCTCCAGCCAGGGATTTTATGAGATCGAGACGCCGCTGCTGATGCGTTCCACCCCGGAAGGAGCCCGCGACTATGTCGTTCCCAGTCGGATTCAAAAGGGGAAATTTTATGCCCTGCCTCAATCCCCGCAACTTCTCAAGCAGATATTAATGATATCCGGTTTTGATAAATACTTCCAGATTGCGCGGTGCCTTCGCGATGAGGACCTTCGCGCTGACCGCCAGCCCGAGCACACCCAGGTTGATATAGAAATGTCCTTCGTGACCAAGGACGATGTTTTCAGGGTCGGCGAAGGGATGATGGCGCACCTTCTTGAAAAAGTCCTCGGCGTGAAAGTTGAAACGCCTTTCCCTCAATGTGAATACAGCGAGGTCATGAATCGCTGGGGGATTGATAAGCCGGACACCAGGTTTGGCATGGAAATCAGGGACATTTCGGAAGTCGTCTCCGATTCGGACTTCAAGATTTTCTCCGAGACGATTAGAGCGGGCGGAGTGGTCAAGGCGATCTGCCTTAAAGGGGGTGGCGAATATTCCCGAAAGCAGATAGACGACCTGACCCAATATGCAAAAAATCTCGGCGCCGGAGGTCTGGCATATATCCTGAGACATCCCGACGGCGACAAGTCGCCTTTTACCAAATTCATCGGTGAAGATACGAAAAATCAAATCTGTGGTCGCGCCGAAGCTTCCCCTGGCGATGCGGTCTTCATTATTTCCGGCAAGAAACTAAAAGCGGAAACGATTCTTGGTCAGCTCCGTCTTCATCTGGCGAAGACGCATAACCTGATCGACGGCGACCAATGGAAATTTCTTTGGGTGACGAGGTTTCCTCTTTTCGAATACAATGAAGATGAAAAGAGACTTGAAGCGATGCATAATATCGTCTCAATGCCGATTGAAGAGGATATGCACTACCTTGATGAGGCGGAAAATACGGAGTATGATATCAGTGACATACGCCATCCGCTCAGGCAGGTCCGCGCCGAGCAGTACGACCTGGTGCTGAACGGAACGGAGATTGCCTCTGGGAGTATCCGTATTCACCGCCGCGAGATACAGCAGAGAATTCTGAATATTCTCGGGATGCCTGACGAGCGGGCCGAAAGGATGTTCGGATTCCTTCTCAAGGCCCTGGAATACGGCGCGCCTCCGCATGGAGGCGTCGCCGCCGGTCTCGACAGGATTGTCGCACTTATGACCGGTGCCGAAGGGATCCGTGAAGTTATCGCTTTTCCCAAGACGGCCACGGCACAGTCGTTGATGGACGGATCGCCGGCCGAAGTCGATCCGGAGCAGCTGCGGGAACTGGGCTTGAAGTTCTTTTGAACAATCTTGATTTTTTGAGTATATGGCATCAGAAACACCGAGTAAAACGTCGAAAACAATCTCAATTGAAGACATTGATCCTCGGCTTCTTTTCGGGCAGAATCATGTCTATCTGCGGGTGATTGAAAGATCATTCCGGGCGGCCATCATCGCCCGGGGGGAACAGATAATGATCGAAGGGGACCGGGAAGAGGTAGATCAGTTAGTCGATTTATTTGAAGACCTGACCATCCGGCTCAAAAACGGGGATTACATCACCGATCAATACCTGCACTATGCCATCGAGATGGTCAGGGAAGGCAAGGGCGGGCCGGCGGCAATGATGTCGGACGAGACCCAAATCAACTCGATTCTGAAGCGGAAAGTCCGGCCGAAAACAGTCG
This sequence comes from Candidatus Zixiibacteriota bacterium, assembly GCA_020345705.1. Classification (GTDB taxonomy): domain Bacteria; phylum Zixibacteria; class MSB-5A5; order GN15; family PGXB01. Next base: position 779,121 of record CP070766.1, read on the forward strand.
GCCAGAAATTATATATCGACACCATTGAGGAAAATGATATCGTCTTTTCCATCGGTCCGGCCGGGACAGGCAAAACATACCTGGCCGTGGCGATGGCCATCGCCGCTCTCAAGGAAAAGCGAGTCAAAAGACTGGTTCTGGTTCGTCCGGCGGTGGAAGCAGGCGAATCTTTGGGCTTTCTGCCCGGTGACATCAGAGCGAAAGTTGACCCGTACCTGAGGCCGGTTTATGATGCGCTGCACGAAATGATGCCGGCTGAGAAGATTAAGAAACTTATAGAACTGGGAGTAATTGAGATAGTACCTTTGGCCTTCATGCGCGGACGCACGCTGAACAATACGTTTGTCATTCTGGATGAAGCCCAGAACACCACCCCGGCTCAGATGAAAATGTTTCTGACCCGACTGGGTGAAGGTTCCAGGGCAATTATCACCGGGGACATTACACAGATAGATCTGGATAAAAACAAGATGTCCGGACTGGTCCTGATCCAGAGAATATTGAAAGGAACTAACGGAATAGAATTCGTATATTTGACGGACAAGGACGTCGTTCGCCATCGATTGGTTCAGAAAATTCTTCGTGCCTATGAGCGGTATGAGAAGAAGCGCAAACGAGAGTAACAGTATCGACCATTTCCGGCTATGAATAGAATTCTGATCAGGCTGAAAAGGCTGATAAAAAGATTTTTGAAGGTCAAGGCGGCCACGCGCCAGGCCCCGACGACCCGCGCCAGAAGCAAGGTGTACAAGCATCTGATGCTTATACTTGCCGCCTGCCTGATTGCCTTTATGTACCCCGCCGAGGATCTTATGCGGCCTCTGGACTTCCCTCGCAAGGGTGAATTCGCGCGCAAAAATATTATCGCCGACCTCGAGTTAAGAATCATCAAATCCGATGATGAGCTGCGGGATGAAAGAGAAGCGGCGGCCGATGCCGTCCCGACCATAATTGATTACGACACGGAACTTGTCGATTCCACTCTGGAGAAATTCGACCGGTTTATGGACAAGGCCGATGCAGCCGTTCAATTTATTCACGGCGTGGCGGAAATCTCCGAAGATACCTCGGGGCAACGGGAACAACTGATTGACTCATTGGTCGAATCCATCTCTCTTAAGTTTCCGGCTATCCCGCCCCAGGCCGTCAATGCGCTCATCGCCTCAGGTAGCGTCAACCACGCGCAATCCGTGATCCGGAGCATCCTTAAAGATGAGATTTACTTCTCCGGCGTCCTCCCGGACCGGAGCTTTCTGCCCGACGTCAAGAACGAATCGACCGTCATCAGGATCGGCAAGAGAGAGGCCTTTATGGTCCGCGACAAGCTGCTGGATCTACCCCGGGCCTACGTAAGTTTTCTGGCGTCGCTGAACAACCGCTTCCTGATTGACTCCTTCAACGTTGACGCCTACTACGAGATCGGCCGGCATTTCATTATCCCCAACTTGGCCGTTAATATCGGCGAGATCGAGTCCCGCCGCGAGTACGCCATGTCTGAGGTTCCGGAGATAAGCGAGGTCGTCTCTATCGGTGACGTGGTGGTGCGAGCTAACAGTAAGGTTACGGCTCGGCAGGAGAAGATTCTGGAGGAAATGTATCGCCAGCGAGAGGCTCTTACCGAACAGGGAAGCTGGTTCCAGCCACTGGTGCCGGTTCTGGCGCGACTGGTGCTGATACTGGCAAGCTTTCTGGTTTTGTATATTTATCTATACCATTTTCGGAACGAGATTTACAGGTCAAATCCGAAACTGCTGGCGCTGTTTTTCATATATGGCCTGGAGCTGCTGTTCATTTTCTTCATCGGCGTGAAGTGGAGTCTATCCCTCTATCTGTATCCGATAGCCATTTTTTCCATTCTGATTACGGTTCTTTTTGATGCCGAGGTCGGAACATTTAACAGCTTCATCTTGGCTCTTCTTCTGGGAATTCTTCACCGATTCAATTTCCCTATAGCCTTGGTGACAATCCTCGTCGGCGTTGCGGCCAGTTTCTCGGCGCAGAGGGTGCGGCACCGTTCGGAGTTTTTCAAAGCGATTCTCTATCTGCTGGTAACCTATACCTTCCTGATTTTGCTTCTGGAGTCGTTCAAGCTTTCACCTTCCGAGAAGATGCTCAACCTGCTGGGTTTCGGCTGGGTCAATGCCGCGCTGTCGCCTCTCCTGGCCATGGGAATTCTGCCCGTCTTTGAATCGCTTTTCGGATTTACGACCGATATCACCCTGCTGGAGTTGTCCGACCTGAACAATCCGCTTCTCAAAAGGCTTTCCATTGAAGCGCCGGGGACCTATCATCACTCCCTGCTGGTCGGTAACCTGTCCGAGGCGGCCGCCAAGACTATCGATGCCAACCCGCTCCTGACCAGGGTCGGCGCGTATTACCACGACATCGGGAAAATCGAAATCCCGGAGTACTTCGTCGAAAACCAGCTCGGGATCAAGTCGAAGCACGACAGCCTGACCCCGACCATGTCGTCGATTATATTGGCGTCACATTTGAAGAAAGGCCGCGCCCTCGGCGAGGAGGCTGATCTTCCGGATGAGGTCCTCAACTTCATTGAAGAGCACCATGGAACCATGACCATGTCCTATTTCCTGAATAAGGCCAAGGAGATGGGCATCGAAAATCCGCCCATCGAAGAGTTTCAGTACCCGGGACCGAAACCGCAGACAAGAGAAACGGCCATTGCCATGCTGGCCGATTCGGTTGAGGCCGCCAGCAGGACGCTGGATGACCCCAAGCCGGCGCGCATCAGGAACCTCGTCCAGAATATTATCAATGACCGCTTCCAGTCAGGCGAGCTCGAGGAGTGTCCGCTGACGTTGAAGGACCTGGCCCAGATCAGGGAATCATTCGTGCAGATTCTTATAGGCGTTTTCCATCATCGGATTGAATACCCGGAGAAGGAAGAAGAAAAATAATGCATCTGAATATAATTTCACAGACCGACCGGAGAATCCCTCGAAAAAAGATTGGCGAGCTTATCACGCTGATAGAAGAGGAAGAGGAACCTCCGGACAGTACACTCAACATCATCTTTGTCGGCGACAGCTGGATCAGGAGGTTGAACCGTGAATTCCGCGGCATAGCTGGCACAACGGATGTATTATCATTCAACATTGACGAGGAACCGGGCGAGGACTGCATCATCGGTGAAATCTACGTCTCCACCGATACCGCCGCCAAAAATGCCCGATCCGAACAAGTCAGCTTTACCGAGGAACTTCTTCGCCTGTGTTGCCACGGACTTCTGCATCTGCTGGGTTATGACCATATTAAAGCGAAAGACAGCAAGGTCATGCAGACCAGGGAGGACTATTACCTGGGAAGGATGAAATGATTATTGCCATATACATAATTCTTGCGATAGTCATCTATTACATCGGGTACATTTTGTCTTTGTTTTCATCGGTCGCGTACGTTGACCCGGAAAAAATCGAGCACGTCGCCGAGCGCCTGGCCGGATTTCGCAAGAAGTACCTCGACGAGATTACCGAAAGCCCCCGCATATCTCTTCAGCTCAGCATCGTCTTCAAATCGATATTGCTGGTGCTTCTGACGCTTCTGACAATTCTCCTGGCCAACAGCCTCATTGACAGCCTGGGTATCGGCGCCGATGTCGGCTACCTGGTCGGGTTGGCCGTCGTCTGGTTGCTTTATCTGGTGTTCATGGAAATACTCCCCCGGCGGCAGGTCCTGCGCATCGGTGATAAAGACATCGTCAAGTACCTTCCTTTCTATGTCAGTGTCTATATGATTTTCAAGCCACTGGTAAGACTGTATGCCCGGCTGTTCGTTAGGCGTAAGATTATGCGGATTCCGGAAGATCAGAAGGAGGACATAATTGAA
>CP070766.1:783066-785650 GCA_020345705.1 Candidatus Zixiibacteriota bacterium
CCTCTGAAGAAGCGCTTTGGCATCGGCGTAAGCCGCCGTCAGGTTTTCGCGGGTGGTAAAAAGCTCAAATGCTATCGGCGTGCCGCAGTGCGGCAAAGTGAGATTCTGAAGCGACGCCGGAAGCGGGCCTTCGCCCCTCAAATACTGCATCTGAGCTATAAGATTCTGCTGGTATTCACCTGTAAGGCCCTCTGCCGCCCCCAGCAGAAACGGCATGTAAAGCAGGACACAGCTGTATGCAAGAATCTGTCTCATTTTAAGTCTCCCAATGTTTTTGATTGCTATCAAAAAAAGCGAATCTGGACTCTCACTTTTCCATATCCCTCCCTATTCTCACGCCGACGGCGGTCATCTGCTTTTACATCTCTTAAGACATTGTGTTCCGTCGACTCTAAATTGAATATAGCCCAAATCCCGAATTTGGCAAGCCGTATTTTGGCCGGTAGCGTGAGGAATAAATTACCCGGGCCTCCTACCCGCGAAAAAGTCCTGATACAACGCGGAGTGCTCGCGCCAGAGAGTCAGGTCAATCGACCTCCGGCAGAAATTGACGAGGTCAGAATCGGATTTTACACCCTCTTCCCCGTAAACGTCTATCAACTCCTGAAACAGAGAATCACTCCGGGCGACGGCATCCTCCACCGTCATGCCGCTGTCAGGTTTCACGGCCAGCTTCAAAAGCATGCCGGCCGCGGTAGTGACGGCACACCACGACCTGGAGCCGGGTTCGCCCTTGTAGATCTTCCAGGCCTCCAGCGCCAGGATAAGCGGGATATGACAGTCATCTGAGATTATATGAAAACGATTGGCAATCTGGACGAGGGTGGCATTGCGCCTTTTGGCGACGTCCTTGCCCTCCTCGGCCGCGAGCCCGAAGGCCTTGACGGCGTGGTACAAACTGGATGGCATATCATCCAGCTGGCGGCAGGCAATTGAGGCCGCCGAATTTGAGGCGAATTCATCCGGACGCGTCTCATAAATCCGAATAACTCCATGCCAGTCCTTCTCGTCCATCTTCTCCTTGAGCATCGATTCCAATTTGGATGGCTTTCCGGTTGCATTGGGCGACTTGACCTGGTACAGCATATCGGAGACGACGTCATCGATCGCCTCACGGCCGTTGTCCGTAGCCGGTTTTTTGCTCGACATATTTTCCCTCAATCAGTTCGACATTCCTGGCTGTTCCGGGTCCTGCGATGGAAACCCCCGGCTCGACAGGAAATCCCGGCCTTTCTCTATTTTCCTCCGCACCGTCCGCTCACTTATATTCGTGCCGCCTTCCTTCAATAATTGCTCTATGGTCGAGGACGGAAAACCATCCAGCGACAGCTTGGTACACCGGGCAATCAGCTTATCCTGAGTCCCCAAATCATCCAGGCTCTTCTCCAGGACTGCCGAAATCTCTATTGAATCGACAGAACCCATTGTTCTTCTGATTTTTTCGGATGAATCCGGATCGTCAATCGAAATCGTCCGCGGCTCGTCACCGTACTTCCGGTACAAATCAATAAAAAAATTGTTAACGCTTCGCAGGAAGTAGCTTCTGAAACTCGTCCTGCTACGGAACTTCGGCAGTTCGATTCTGTGTTCGCAGGTATTCCGGTACCGGCACCGATCACACGCTTTATGCAGCTCAAATCTACGCTCGACTCTCTCCAGGAATTTATTAAACGCCTCGCACACTAGATCCTGATGATCGCCCGAATAACCCTGGGGCAGGATCGGGTATTTATTGAGGATATGGATAACGAGAGACAAAAGGAAACGACCGTACTCTTCGCATGTTTTCGCGCCGCGCGAACCGCGTAGTTTGTTCACCAGGTCGGCGATGTCCTTGTATGGAAAGTAGACGAACATGTTATTCGGCGCTACCTCGGTCTTTGAGACCCCTTTGGTCGATGATGTTGACTAACAGAAGCCTGTACTTTCGGCATCCCGGAGACTCTGACCGGTGGTCTGCACGGCCAGAGCCCGGTTCAAAGCGTCATTCCCGATTTTCTCGATAACAACGTCCATCGTATTATTCCGCCCGAAGATACTCGGGCTGTCAGAAATGTCGGGAAGTGCCGAGAGGCAGAAGGCCGCGACCAAGACGGCAAAAAGTGCGAAAATGATATATTTCATGAGCGCTCTCCTTCGAAGCAATATATCACCCTTCTATTATTCTTTAAACGAATATACCGGCCATATTGGGCAAAAATTTAAATCCCGCCAGCAGATCCTATAATGCGCTGATATACAACAAGTTGCAATGCAACTCCGGGTGTTTTCCGGCCCGTGTCATATTTAAGCATATGCCTCTCGCCCGGATCATGAAAATTACCTGCTCGTTATTCCCGGCTCGGCGGGCCTTCGGTGAAACGCTTTTTGAGGTTGCCCAGGACAGACGACCAGGCCCTGTCGAAGTAGTCATATAGCTCATCCCACTTCTCCCCTTTACCCCAGCCCAGCTGGGCAAAATCGACCTTCACGTTCCCCGGCTTGACTTCATCGAATTGAATGATCACCTGCGTCCGCTTATCGCGAAGAGGACCAAAGCTCGGCGGAGCGTTCCATTCGAACGAAAGCATTTCTTTCGGGAGAA
>CP070766.1:785750-791798 GCA_020345705.1 Candidatus Zixiibacteriota bacterium
CACGGGTGCCCGCCAAGAAAATTATCGGAAAGATGCGCAATCGAAAACGGGGCTTTCTCAGATCATCCAATTTTGACAGAGAGAGATATGCTGAGGACAAGGAGAAAATTATCTCCTACCTCCACAGGGAAGGCTACATTGATGCTTTTCTGAAATCAGATTCTATTGTGACCGACTCGGCGTCGAACAGGATGACTATTTATCTGGATATCTACGAAGGGCCTCGCTATTATTTCGGGAAAACAAGTTTCACCGGCAACGACGTGCTTTCGGAGGATATTCTCAAGAAAGCTCTCAAGTATGAAGAGGATAAAGTCTTTGACAGTGAGAAATTCGAAGAATCTCTGTATGAGATATATTTCCTTTATCAGGAAAAGGGTCATCTTCACGTGCGCGTGGTCGATGATCGCAAGACGCGCGACAGTCTGATCGATATTACTTTTGATGTTGTTGAGGGACTCCCCTCTGAGGTCAATCTCGTCAGGATAATCGGTAATACGAAAACCCGTGAAAACGTCATCCGCCGGGAGATGATTCTCCGCCCTGGCCAGGTCTTTCACAGATCGCTCATGATGCGCTCCATCAGGGATATAATGCAACTGAACTATTTCAGTAACGTGACTCCGGACATTCTCGATCTGCCCACCGGCGACGTTGACGTCGTCGTGACCGTGGAGGAAAAACCGACAGCTCAGATTTCCGCGGGGGCGGGATATTCCGGGCGTGATAAGTTCGTCGGGACGTTCGGTCTAGGGATCCCGAATTTCAGAGGTATGGGTCAGCAACTGTCCTTCAACATTGACATCGGAAGCAGCCGGAACTCGTATTCTGTATCATTTACCGAACCGTGGGCCTTCTCCACACCGACCCTGCTCGGAGCCGATCTCTATTCGACCAACAGCAGATGGTTTGCTGATTACACGGAAGGTCGTCGCGGCGGCTCCATCCGCTTGGGTCGTAGGTTAAGGTGGCCGGATAATTACTTCCGCGCTTACCTGCGGTATCGCATTGAGGATGATCGGTTCTATGATTTCAGTGAGAACTACCGGCTGGCCAATTCCTATATCACTCGGCGAGAGGTATATTATACACCGGACAATCGGGACAGTGTTAAATCGACGAGTTATGTCATTGGCGAGTCTCTCCCCGGTTCTCTGGAGCGCTTTAATGAGGAGTGGTTCACGGCCTCAAGCCTGCAGCTCTCAATAGTCAGAGACAGTCGCGATCTCCCGGAATTTGCCACGACAGGTTCGGTTTTTTCTTATACGTATGAAAAAACCGGCGGCTTCTTAGGGGGACACTGGCAGTACGATCAGCATCTGGTGTCAGTTTCGAAATTTTTCCACGTTTATAAGAGCCTCGTATTCGCCGGTAAGATCACCTACGGTGCGGTCTCCTCATCCAAGGGAGATAGTCTGATTCTGGAGTTTGACCGTTTCTCTCCCGGTGGGACCGGTTTCAGCGGTGTTGTCCGCGGGTATGATGACGGCTCTCTGACGCCCGATACAATCATCACGAGGATAGACACGACGATCTATGGTTGGGACTCTATTGCCACCATCAATGACAGTGACACGAGTTATGTTTTTGTGCCGCTGGATTCTGGCGGTGCGGTTTATAGGGCTTATACCAAGGTCCGTGGGAAATATATGCTTGTGGGCAACCTTGAATTGCAGCTTCCGCTCATTCAGAATCAGCTTTATATGCTGGCCTTTTACGATTTTGGAACTTCCTGGCTTGACAAAGTCACTCCCGGCAACTTAGAATTAAGTGATTTCTATCGAGGAATCGGACTTGGATTTCGTCTGGCGGTGCCAGGCATCGGGACTCTGGGCTTCGACTTCGGTTACCCGCTTGATGAACGGCGGGGTCAGGAGAGAAGCTGGAGGGCGCACTTCCAGATGGGAACGACAATTAGGTAGAGAATCGATCAGATAACATAAAGAGGAAAACATGTTAAAAGGTAGAGTCTATTTAACAGCTTCTCTGGCGGCGCTATTATGCGTGGTATCCTTCGCTCCCGTGAGCCAGGCCCAGATGGGCAGGTACGGATACGTTGATTCAGAGAGAATTTTTTCTGAATTCAAGGAGTGGGATAAGGCTCAGGAGGAATTCAATACCCAGTACAAAGCCTGGGATGATGAAGCCAAGGAAATGCAGAAGGAGCTGGAAGAGATGGTTGTGGAATACGAGAAGCAAAAGCTCATTCTGTCGGCCGACAAGAAAAAAGAAAGAGAGGCCGCCATCGAAGCCAAGAGGCAGAGCCTTGATGCCTTTACCAAGGAGATTTTCGGCCCGGGCGGCACTGCTGAACGGAAGAACAACGCGCTGGTAAAGCCGCTTATGGAAAAGCTGAACGCCGCTATCGAAAGAGTCGCGACCGAGGAAAACTATGATTTCATCTTCACTTCGGAAGCGCTGGCCTACGCCAAAAAGGATTACGACATTACTGATAAGATAATCGAGGCCCTGGCGGAAGAATAACGTCCCGGATGAAATATCTTGGGTGTGAAGTTAAAAGAATTGGCGGAAGTCTGCGGCGGCGAGCTGACAGGTGATGGCGAGATAGAAATCGAATCAGCCGCCCCGATCGAGACTGCTGAAACCGGGCAGATTACATTTGTCGCGAACGATAAATACCTGAAATATCTCGAGACAACGGCCGCGTCGGCGGTCGTTTTGTCTTTTAAAACGGATTTTGAACGTCTCCCGGTCATTCGCCATAAGGACCCGTACTGCGCCTTCGCAATGATACTTGACAGCCTCTACCCCGAGGCTGAAGCGCCTTCGGAAGGCGTTCATCCATCCGCGGTTGTGGCTGATTCGGCGGTTTTAGGGAAAGGCAGCTCCGTCGGTGCCTTATCTCATGTCGGTGATGATAGTGCGCTGGGTGAGAATTGTGTTGTGATGCCGACAGTATATATTGGAAGGCGGGTAACGATTGGAAACGGTTGCAGGTTCTATCCGGGCGTGAATATCCTGGATGACACAAAAATCGGCGACAATGTTATTCTTCACAGCGGCACGGTGATTGCCTCGGACGGTTTCGGCTATGCCCGGCACGAGAAAGGCATCAAGAAAGTCAAGCAGGTTGGCTGGGTTGAAATCGGCAATGACGTTGAAATCGGCGCCAACGTCACAGTTGACCGGGGCGCTCTGGGGCCGACCAGAATCGGCAACAGTGTCAAAATCGACAACCTGGTTCAGATCGCCCACAACGTCGACATCGGCGATTATTCGATTATCGTCTCCCAGGTCGGTATCTCCGGCTCGACGAAGCTCGGCAAACGCGTCATTCTGGCCGGTCAGGTCGGACTGGTCGGTCATATCGAAATCGGCGATGACGCCCAGATAGGCGCGCAGTCCGGTGTCGGCCACAGCCTTGATGCCGGCAAAATTTATCTGGGGACTCCGGCGCGCGATATCATGAAAGCCAAGCGCATCGAGGCCTGCATCTCCAGGCTCCCCGATCTTTTCAAACGGGTCAAGGAGATGGAAAAGAGACTCGGGTCAGACTGATCCTGCCTTCACAAAATAGATCTAACGCAGAACACTCCCCTCGTTCATTTTTAATCGGATTTCAAATGACAAATCGCGCGAGCGGTTGATTCTCATTCGGATTCGTTGAAAAATCTCAAAACGGCAGGTCGTCATCCTCACCGCTGAGATCACCGGCCGGGGGAGCCTCCGGCGGCGCATCCGTCCCGCTTGCCGCTGGGGTCGGAACCTGCTCGCGTGCCCCCAGGAATTGCAGACGCTGGGCAACAATCTCAGTAGTATATCGCTTGTTGCCGTCCTTGTCTTCCCAGGAACGAGTCTGAATACGTCCCTCAATATAAACCTGCCGGCCCTTGGCCAGATACTCTTTAGCGGTTTCGGCCTGGCGCCCCCAGACGACGATATTGTGCCATTCGGTTCGGTCCTGCATGACGCCGTCCTTATCGCGCCATTTTTCCGAGGTTGCCAGGGAAAATCCGGCCACCGCCTGCCCGCCCGGCGTGTAGCGAAGTTCAGGGTCTTTGCCGAGATTACCGATCAGAATAACTTTGTTAATTCCAGCCATCAGTCGCCTTCCTTTGAATTTGGAGATTGTTTCCTCGAATATATACGAGCGCTTAAGCTCTGTCAATGACCAACTGGCCCGGTATGGTGTTTTTTGCTTGTCGAGGGATTGCGCTCGTATTATTATCTAAGACGTTCAAGGCATAAATATGGAATTATTGAGTCTCAATGAAAATGATGTCGCCCGGAAATTAGAGAAATTTCTGTCCGACAGGCTGAAAGCCTCCGGCTTATCAGGATATGTCATCGGGCTTTCGGGTGGAGTAGATTCGTCACTTTCCGCGTCAATAGCTGTCAAAGCGGTCAGCGCCGAGAAAGTCACGGGATTTATCATGCCATATTCCCGGTCGGCCGGAAGCTCGATGGAAGACGCCGAAAAGCTGGCCGCTCGGCTCGGCCTAAAGACCGAGAAGATTGACATCAGCCCGATGATAGATGCCTACTATCCGGACATAGATTCGGCAGATCCGGTGCGCTCCGGCAACAAAATGGCCCGGGAACGGATGTCGATTCTATTTGACAAAGCGCATGAACACAATCGCCTGGTTCTGGGCACTTCCAACCGAACTGAAATCTGCCTCGGATACGGAACCTGGTACGGTGATGTCGCCTGCTCCGTCAATCCCCTGGGTATGCTATACAAGACACAGGTCAGGCTGATGGCGAAGTACTATGATGTACCTGAATCGATTCTGAGCAAAATACCGTCGGCCGATCTCTGGCCGGGCCAGACCGATGAAGGCGAACTGGGGCTGGAGTACGATAAGGTTGACCGTTTGCTTCACATGATGATTGAGCAGGACATCACGAAACGGAAAAAACTCAACGAGGCCGGGTTTGATGATGCGTTCATCGACCGGGCCGTATCATTGCTGAATCGATTCTATTTTAAGCGGCATCTTCCCGAAATCGCCGACCTCGGGCTGAAGCCGATCCCCGACAGGATAGCCGTTGCCTGAAGAAAGATGGAACGAAGCACCGAAAAAGGTACTCTTTATCTCGTGCCGACCCCCATCGGCAACTTGAGTGATATCACCCGGAGGGCGCTCGACGTCCTGGAGAAATCTACCCTTGTCGCTTGCGAGGACACGAGGGTGTCGGGAAGACTGCTGGCACACTTCGGCCTGAAGAAAAAACTCATCAGCTATCACGATTTCAATGAGGAAAAAAGACTGCCTCAACTTCTGGAGGTGCTCAGCGCCGGCGGCGACGTTGCGGTCATTACCGATGCCGGCTCCCCCGGTTTGTCCGACCCGGCCTTCCGAATAATCCGTGCCGCCATCGCCAACGATATCACCGTCTCGCCTCTGCCGGGCGCGAATGCCCTGATTCCCGCTCTGACCGGATCGGGTCTTCCGCTGGACAGATTCTTTTTCGAAGGTTTTTTGCCTAACAAATCCGGTGCGAGAAAAAATCGATTGGACAAACTAAAAGGGTTGGAGCATACGCTTATCTTCTACGAATCGCCTCACCGCGTCAGGAAGGTTGTTGCGGAGATGCTTGAAGTCCTCGGCGACCGCCGGGTCTGCCTGGCCAGGGAAATCTCCAAACTTCATGAAGAATTCATCAGGGGTGCCTTATCGGAAGTTCTGGATGCCATCGAACCCAGGGCAATAAAGGGAGAAATCGTGCTCGTGGTCGAGGGGCTTTCGCGCAAGAGGAAAGCAACCGATGGTTAGAAAGCGGTTATATCCCTTTGATATCCTGATTACAGGTTATACGGCGTTATTGACTCTGTTGATACTCGTCTTTGGCCGCCCTTTGAGTATGTACTATAACGAACTGCTCATGAATCTTGGAATTGTCGTGCTGGTGCTTGCCGTCATACGATTTCTTCACATTCCGACAAGCCGTACGGCCATGTTATTCAGACTGCTTTACCCGGCGCTGCTATTCACCTTCTTTTATGAGCAAACCGGGGGTTTGATGAAACTAATCTTCCCCGAATTCCTTGACTATCAGCTGGTGGCCTTTGAGAAGTCAATC
>CP070766.1:791898-803968 GCA_020345705.1 Candidatus Zixiibacteriota bacterium
CGGTCAAGCATTTGCAGGATACTCGCGGACTTTTCGCCGAGCAGTTGCGAGGAATCGAGGATTTTCTTTTCCGCGATCAACTCTTCCTCCTCGCCGACTCTGATCTTTGCCTTTTCGATCTCCTCCTTCTGGAATAACAGCAGTTCCCGCTCGTTTTTTTCGATTTCCTTTCGCGATTCAAGCTGAGCCAGCTCAAGTTTCGTCTTCTGCCATCCGGCGTGGATTTCCCTCAGTGTTTCCACGTCATCGCTGATTCCGGCAAAACGGTCGAGAAAAGACTGATGATTTTTCTCGTCAAGCAGGAGCTGATGCGAATGCTGCCCGAATAATTCCGCCAGATGTCCGGAGATTTCCCGAAGCCGGGCAAGGGTGACCATCTGACCGTTTATGAAGCTCTTGGATGGACGATTTGTGATGATCTCCCGGCGAAGCGTCATGGCTTCGCCGTCAGACTCTATTTCCAGGTTGTTAAGGGCGTCCTGAATCTCTGGCGACGCTTTGATGTCAAAATCGCCTTCTATGGCCGCCAGCCGGGCGCCGGAGCGAATGTCGTCCTTGTCGGCCTTCTCGCCCAGGAGACGGCCGATGGCGCCGACAATTATTGATTTTCCGGCCCCGGTTTCGCCTGTTAAAACGCTCATGCCGTCCAGAAAATCAATATCCAACTCGTCAACCAGGGCGAAATTCTCTATATGCAGACGTCTCAGCATTTGTCTCACTCCCCGCGGCGCCTAATCATTTCGGCAATTTCCTCAGTCAGCCGTCCGGCCTTTTCAGCATCTCCGGCCTCTTCCGCGATCTTCAGTTCCGCTTTAAGCTTATCGATTTGCCGTTCCCGTTTGAAATATAAAATCTTATTCATATAATCCTGTATCATTCTTGAAGCATTTTCGCGCATCCATTCCTTTTGCGAAAGGGCCGTGACCTCGGAAGCCAGCGATTGGTCTTTGAGCATATCAATCAGGCTGTCAACCGACACCGCATCATGCATTTGATGAAAAGACAAGACGTGAGAATAGATTGTGCTGATAATCTCCGACTGAAAATCTTCCGGTGCGACCTGATCCTTCACCACGTCAATATATTCCGGGTAATTTATGAGAAGCGACAATAGGTCTCTTTCAAAATCGATAATCTTGCGGGGTGGTTTGATACCGGTAATGCCAATTCGTTCGGCCCCTTTAGACGGGAGCAGGTTGTAGAAGTTCTGCGTGTCGGTCTTGATAACCTCGGCCGCCTCATCGATGAATAACCGGCGACGGGTGATATCTTCAATCCTTCCCGCCAGTTCGGCCAGTTCTTTTATGAGTTTTTCCTTTCCGATGATACCCTGCTTTTTTATGTCGATGTCCCTGGTCCGGAAATCGAGATATCGGACGGCCCCTTTCTTCAGCTCCTCTATGGCGGCGGCACCGCCTTTGGCCGCCACTGAGTCGGGGTCTTCACCCTCCGGCGGGACCATTACCATGACCTCCATCCCGGCGTCATACAGGGCATCGACCGATCGGACGGCGGCTTTTTCCCCGGCCGAGTCGGCATCGAAAAACAGAAACGCCATTTCCGCAAAACGAGCCAGAAGACGCGCCTGCCGGTTCGTAAAGGCCGTTCCCGACGATGCTACCACGTTCTTGATACCGACCTGGTAGAGCGATATAAGGTCAAAATACCCTTCGACTATGATGACTTCGGTTTTCTCACGTATATGCTGCCTGCTGAAATTGAGGCCGTAGAGGACGTTGCTTTTTGAATAGAGCGGGGTCTCGGGTGAGTTGACATACTTGGCCGGTTCACCTTTCTTCAGAGTTCGCCCGCCGAAGGCGATCGGTTTGCCACTCAGATTGAAAATCGGTATTATCAGCCTCCGGCGAAATCGGTCGAAATACTTATCACTCTTTTCCGAGTGAATAATAAGACCGGCCTTTTCGAGTTCCTTCGGAAATAATCCCTTCTTTAAAGCGTGGTTGAGAAATCCGTCCCATTCCTCTCCGGCCAGGCCGAGCTGAAACAGTTCGATCGATTCGTCGGTCAGCTCGCGCGACTCCTTCAGGTACTTCGATATTTGCGTCCGGTACCTGCCGGCTGACAACATTGACCGAAAATACTCAAGGGCCACCTGATGAGCGTAGTGCAGCTTCTCAATCTCTTCCTTTTCACGGCGGTCGGTCTCTCGTTCGGGGATAGTAATCCCCGCTTTGCGGGCCAGCAGTTTGACGGCCTCGACGAACGACATGTTCTCATGCTCCATCAGGAACGTGTAAACATTGCCGCCCTTACCGCAGCCGAAGCAGTGATATATCTGCCTTTCAGGGGACACCGAAAATGAAGGCGTTTTCTCGGTGTGAAAAGGGCAGAGGGCCATGAAATTTCGTCCCCTCTTTTTAAGGCGGACATATTCGCCTATGATATCGACAATATCGCTGGTCTGTCGAACCTGTTCGATTATATCCTGGGGGATTGAGCCTGCCATTATTTTAACTGAACCACCGTTACCCCGGCGCCGCCCTCGTTCCAGTCACCCAGTCGGAATGAGGCCACGGCCGAGTGGGCTTTCAGAAACTGGCTGAGCTGCTTGCGAAGGGTCCCGGTTCCTTTACCATGAATTACGTAAATTTGTGTCAGCCCGTGCAAAATGGCTGAATCAAGAAATTTGTCCAGGGCTTCTTTGGCCTCCTCCACGGTCATACCTCGCAAATGTAACTCCGGCCCCGGCGCGGTCACCTCTCTGACATTGACCCGTCCGCGCATTCGCTTGATGTGATCTTCATCTTCGACGATTTTCTTCAGATCGCCGGTGTTGACCGTGCTCATCATGTTGCCGATCCTGACCCTGGCGCGATCCTCACCTGTGTATTCAACGAATTCGCCCTCTTTCCTCAAGGAGAGAATAAGGACGGTATCTCCTTTTTCGAGCCTGCCGACGGGAGTGGTTTTGGGCATGTGCCGGGCTTTGAGCTTGTCGAGCTGTTGTCTTTTCTCTGCCAGAAAATGGTGAGCCCGTTTGACGGTTTCTTTGGAAGCTTTGCTTTCTTTTATGCTTTTGACCAGCTTTTCAATCTCGGCCCGGGATTCATTGAGCGTGGTTTCGAGTTCTTCCAGGTGCTCCTTTTTGATTTCATCAACCTCGTTTTCCAGCTTGTCAATCTGGCGATTGTAGTGGGCTTCCAGATCACCGGCGCTTCTCAATTTTTCTTCCAGTGATATCTTATCGTCCCTGAGGGCCGAGAGTTCCTTCTCCAGATCCGAAATCAGGTTGGTCAACGATCGCTCGCCTTTGCCCAGAAGCTGAGAGGCCGGTCCCGTGATTTCCTCGGGCATTCCGAGCCGCTGAGCGATCTCGACAGCATAGGAGCCGCCGGGGATGCCGGTGTATAGACGAAAAGTCGGCCTCAGAGACTCTCGATCGAATTCGAAGGAGGCATTCTCGGCCTCGGGATGCATTGTCGGGAGTGTTTTCAACTGCGTGTAATGAGTCGTTGCAATCAGTTTTGCCTTCAGGTCGATCATCCTGAGAATAATCGCCTCGGCCAGGGCGGCACCTTCCTTAGGATCGGTGCCGGCGCCGATCTCGTCAAGTAGAACCAAGCTGTCGGGTCCGGCATGCGTGACGGCATAGATGATCTGCCTTATGTGCGACGAGAACGTTGACAGGGACAGTTCAATCGACTGCTCGTCGCCAATATCAGCGAAAACGTTACCGAATATCCCGATTTCAGAGTTGGCGTCGGCGGGAATGTGCAGTCCTGACTGGGCCAGAAGAACCAGCAGACCGGCGGTTTTCAGGGCGACCGTTTTTCCGCCGGTATTGGGGCCGGTAATAATCAACACCTGCCGCGACTGATCCAGCCGAAAGTCATTAGGGACAATCGTCTCTTTGTCCTGAGTATGATACTGGAGCAAAGGGTGCCTGGCTTTGATGAGGTCTATTTTGCTGTGCGGGCTCACGACCGGCCTCGTGCAATCGGTTTTAATTGAGAAATTGGCCGCCGCGTGAAGAAAATCCAGGACGCCGACGATTTCACAATTGGATAAAAGCCGGCTTGAAGCTTCGCCAATCATGGACGTGATCCGTCTCAGGATTCGATCGATTTCCAGGCGCTCTTCCTGAACCAGAAGTCCCAGCCTATTGTTGGCTTCGACGATTTCATTGGGCTCAACATAGAGCGTCGAGCCCGATTGGGACCGGTCGTGGATTATACCCGAATCGGAACGGAACTGGCCGGCTATTACCGGAATGACGTATCGATTATCTCGAATGGTGATGGTATCATCCTGCCAGCCGGGGGATTTTTGCCTGCGGGAAAGGATGCGCTGAAGTCTGGCGGCAATGCTGTTTTTGAGATCATAGATATCCGCTCTCAGCCTCTTGAGTGCGGCGGAGGCGCTGTCAAGTATCTCGCCGGTCTTATCTATGGCTTTATCTATTTCTTTCAGTATTTCCGGGAAAGGGTGAAGCATTGCCAGATATTCGGCCACCGAAGGGAAGTTGACTCGTCCCGATTTGGCGTAGCCGTGAAGGACACCGGACACCTCAATCAGCTCCCTAATTCGCAGTATCGTTTTTGGCTCCAGCCGCATTCCTTCCGTCCTGGATTTCTTCACCAGATCGGTTGTGTCTTCAAGACGGGATATTGGGAAGGCATCGCCGTAAAGAACAATGTCTTTCATTTCGGAGATTTCATCAAGCCTGGTGCGGATCGAATCTATATCGGTGGATGGAGCCACGCGGCCTAGAAGTTCCATGCCGTAGCGTGTCAGGCAAAGACCCTTCAGAATCGAGACTATCTTCGGATATTCGAGAACGTCTAAAGTATGTGTATCAAAGCCTGGCATGCCGCATAATGAATAACAAAAAAGCCGGTTGTAACCGGCTTGAATATAAGTTCACAATCCGAAAAACAAAACAGCTTATTTCAGAGGCTACTCGATTGAGAACCGAAGAACCTGTCCATTTGATAGATGATTCGATATACTTGTTCGCGATCCTTAGAGAGTTCCTCGCGATCCGCCGGAGCCATGTCTATCGAGGGTCTTTGAAGCAATGTTTTTTCGACCTTGGCCATAAAATCGGGATTATTCGGATGCAGAGTTGAGGTTCCCTCGTAGATGGCGGGGAATGTTTTCGCAAAGCTTGGTCCCAAGAATGAATTATCAAAGTCCAGGTAGAACTTGTCGGGCATCGGAATCAGGAAGACAAGAAAGACAAGAAAGCTGATAATCAGCCACCCTCGAATTGCGCCGACAAAGGCGCCCCCTAGCTGATCTTTCTTGCCCAGTTTTTGCAGATTCGCCACCCTGTAGAAAACTATTCCCACCAGTTTGAAAATAGCGTAGATGAGGGCCAGGAGGATGACAAAGGACAAGATGGCAGTAATAAGCGGGGAACCTCCCAGCTGTTCATATATCTTGGTGGCTATAGTGTCGATGTAGTTAAACGACACGATTACTGCGGCGGCAAGAACTGCAAGCCCCACCAGTTCTCGAATTAGCCCCTTTTTCGATCCTACTATGACCGCAGCAACCAGCAAAACCAAAAGGACGATATCAATCCAGTTCATAGCCAAAACTCCTTTTAAGGCTCATTGGCAGCTTGGCCTGCGCCTTCGGAAAGCGATTCGTGAACGAGCCGATTAACCAGTTTGCCGTCCGCTTTTCCCTTAACCTTCGGCATCAGGTCTTTCATGACAAGCCCCAGTTTTGCAGGTGAGTCCGCTCCCGTAGCCTCGATCGAGGCTCTGATCATCTCCCTCAGTTCGTTTTCAGGAAGCTGTGCAGGCAGATAGCCGGTGATCACATCCAACTCGGATGTCTCTTTGTCGACTAGGTCGGTGCGGTTACCGGAACGAAATTGTTCGATGGATTCTTTTCTCTTCTTGGCGGCACTGCTTAAGACACCGATAACGTCGTCATCGGTTAAGCCCTCACCCTTTTCGATTTGTCTATATTTGCAATCAGATTTTAAGCCCCGAAGGACAGTAGCCCTAGCCTTATCACCTGCCTTCAGGGCTTTTATTAGATCTTCGTCAATCTTTTTTAAAAGAGACATAGATGCTATTCTTCTGTGCTTTGAATCTTGCGCATCTTACGACGCGCGGCGTTCAGCTTTCTCTTTCGTCGTTCGGACGGTTTTTCGAAATGCTGATGCTTCTTTATATCTGTGAGGATTCCGGTTTTTTCACAGAATTTGTTGAAGCGACGCAGGGCTTTTTCAAACGATTCATCATCGCGCACCCTGACACCCGTCATCTATATCCCCTCCTTTCCAGCCAGTTTTGGACATAATTTACCATAGCACTCAATCATAATATATATACTTTTTATGTCAACAAAATAATGGCCCCAAAGTTGCCATTTATTCAGGCAATCTTATTCCGACAGTTTAAGTTTCACGCCGCGGGCATTGGATATGAAATGGAAATGGAGATGTTCGACTATCTGCCCGGCTGCCGCGCCGTTATTCACGATTAGCCGAAAATTATCCTTGATTGAAAGCTCTGTGGCGATTTTTCTTATGGTTTCGTGAAGTTTCAGCAGTAATTCCTCGGGCAAGTCCAGCAAACTGGCATAGTGCTTTTTCGGGCAGACCAGAAGATGTACCGGCGCCCTGGGCAAAATATCGGCAAAAACGATAATCTGTGCATCTTCGAAAAAGACTTTTGCCGGCTTTTTTCCATCGGCAATCTGGCAGAAGATACAACTCATGGCCGAAAAATAAGAGGTTTCAACCGGTTTGCCAACACAATTGATCAAACCGTCCGCCAGGTATCTTGAATCTTTAGATTCCCGCGGAAATGACGATAACTGATAAAAACGCTTATTGTTAGGCATCCAGGGGACATATGATCGCCATAGCGGGAATTTTCGTTGTTGCCGCAGCTGTTGTCGGCGGATATTTGATGGAAGAGGGGCATCTTATGGTCCTGTTCCAGCCAGCCGAATTCCTCATAATCGGAGGCGCGGCTATCGGCTCGTTGCTGGTTGGGACACCGCCCAAGGTTCTGAAGTCTTTACTTTCCCAGCTGTCCAAGATCCTGGGTTCCGGACTTAACAAAAAGGCCTATATCGACCTTCTGGTTATGATGTATGAGCTTTTCAATGTCGCCCGCAAGGACGGGTTGGTGGGATTGGAATCGCACGTGGAGCATCCCGAGGAAAGCTCCATCATTAAGAAGTACCCGCGATTTTTGAAGAACCCGAGCGCCCTGAATTTCCTTTCCGATACCATGAGGATTATTATCATGGGCGGAATCCCGGATCATGATCTGGAAGCAATGCTTGATCTCGACCTGGAAACGCATCATGCCGAAAACATCCAGCCGTCTTTCTCGCTGGCCCGGATCGGGGACGCCCTTCCGGGACTCGGTATTGTCGCCGCCGTGCTCGGGGTTGTAATCACCATGGGAGCTATCGGTGGTCCGCCGGAAGTGATCGGCCACAAGGTCGGGGCCGCTCTGGTCGGAACCTTCCTCGGTGTGCTTTTATCATACGGTTTTGTCCAGCCGCTGGCTGCGAATCTTCAAAATATGAATGAAGCCGAGGGCAAATATTACATTTGCCTTAAGCAGGGACTTCTGGCGTTCCACAAAGGGTTCGCCGCATCAATCGCGGTCGAATTCGCGCGAAGAGTTATCCCCAGCGATGTCCGCCCAGGATTTACAGAGGTCGAGGAAGCCTGCCGAGCGTCCAAAAAATAAGCGGTGTAATTCTGTATGTCAGAAGAACGCGAAGAATCAAAACAGCAGCCCGTTATCGTCGTTAAGAAGAAATCGGGCCACGGGGGCCACCACGGCGGGGCCTGGAAAGTCGCCTACGCCGACTTTGTCACCGCCATGATGGCTTTCTTCCTGGTCATGTGGTTGGTTAACCAGTCGGATGAAGTTAAACAGGCGGTCCAGGGATATTTCCAAAACCCGATCGGTTATATGCAAAGTAAGGGCGATGGCGTTCTCAAAGGGGAGGAATCGCCGATTAAGTCCAAGGACGGCAAATCGGTCCTATCAAGCCAATTGGAGCGCGAACGGCAGCTTCTACTTGACGCCGGTGAACGGATCAGTTCCGCGATAGACAATATTCCCGAATTGAGAGGGCTCAAGGAGTTTGTCGAGATTGAGATGACTCCGGAAGGACTTCGCATCCAGCTCATTGACTCCGACAAGAACCAGAAGTCCAATTTTTTCGACCTGGGCAGCGCCGAACTGAAACCGACGACCAGTCTTCTTTTGACAGCTATTGCTTTTGAGCTGGGGAAGCTGCCGAACTACATTGTGGTCGAAGGACATACCGACAGCAAGCCATACCTGGGTCTCGACGGTTACTCTAACTGGGAGCTGTCGGCGGATCGGGCCAACAGCGCCCGAAAGCTTATGCAATCCGCCGGCCTTCAAGCCGGGCAAATCGTTGAAATTCGGGGAAACGCCGATCGAAGGCCCAAATTCGCCAATAAACCGCAAGATCCGCGAAATCGAAGGGTGGCTATAATCGTCCTCAACGAGGACGCCGCCGATCGTTATCTTAAAATCTAACGATTTTTCTGCCACACCGCGCCGGCCAATCGTTGGAATACGGGGCCATCCGCCGCAGTATACGCATCTCACATTTGCCAATATCTTCTTGATTAAGGCGCGTAAAAATGTTACAATTTGTGCGCAGGGAAGCCTGCGCTGAAAATAACATTTAAAAAAAATATCTGGAGGTGCACATGTCCGGCCATTCGAAATGGGCTACGATTAAGCGCAAGAAAGGCAAGGCGGATGCCGAGCGCGGGCGGATGTTCACCAAGCTGATCAAGGAAATAACCGTCGCGGCTCGTTCAGGAGGGGGCGACCCGGACGCTAATCCGCGCTTGCGGTCAGCCATCGCGGCGGCCAAAGCGTCCAATATGCCGCAGGACAACATCAAAAAAGCCGTCCAGAAAGGCACCGGAGAGCTGCCAGGTGTAAATTACGAAGAAGTGACATACGAAGGCTATGGCCCCGCGGGTGTGGCGGTATATCTGTCCTGTCTCACCGACAACAGGAATCGAACCGTTGCCGAGATCAGGCATCTCTTCTCCAGGTACAACGGCAATCTGGGCGAGAATGGTTGTGTGGCCTGGATGTTCGAAAACAAGGGCATCGTTTCCGTTGACTGCTCTAAATGCGACGAAGAAACCCTGCTTGAAGTTGCGCTTGAAGCGGGTGCGATTGATTACAGCAATATGGGGGATGTTTACGAGATTGTTACTCCTCCGAATGAGCTGGAAAAGGTTCGATCGGTGATTGAGGCTAGGTCGATTCCGATTATATCGGCGGAGGCGACGATGGTTCCGCAGAGCACGGTCAAGCTTGACGCAAAACCTGCCGAGACGATGCTCAAGCTGTACGAGGCTCTGGAAGAACATGACGACGTCCAGGCGGTTTACGCCAACTTCGACATCGCCGACGAGATGATGGAAAAGCTGGTTGGATAGCCGGCCGGTCGGCAATGGCGGTTAACTGATGGTTATTCTCGGTATCGACCCCGGTTTGCACATGACCGGGTACGGCGTACTTGAATCGATCGGTAACGGCACCAGGGTCCTCGAGGCCGGCGTGATTAAAACGGGCGAGAGCAAGAGCTTCGAAATGAAGCTTAAAGAGATATTTTCCGAGATAGGTACGATTATCAAGCAGTTCAAACCTGACTATATTGCGGTTGAAGAGCTTTATTCGCATTATGTTCATCCGAAAACGGCCATTATTATGGGGCATGCGCGAGGAGTAGTCTTTCTTCAAGCGGCCCGAAGCAGGATACCGGTGATTTCATACGCCTCAACAAGAATAAAAAAGTCCCTCACCGGCAACGGCCGCGCCAGCAAAAGCCAGGTGCAAAAGATGATAAAAATGACGCTGAAACTAAGACAGGATATCGCCTCGCCCGACACGGCCGATGCGTTGGCGGCGGCGTTGTGTCATCATAACGTTCTTATGGGCAAGTAGATGATTTCGCAAATAAGAGGAAGAATCAGCAAGCTTACCGAGGAATCGGTCACGGTCGAACTGAACGGATTGTCCTACGAGTTGATGATACCGTCGGGTTTGTACGATGAATTGAAGCAGGTGCGCTTGTCAGGAGCCGAAATCAATCTGCATACTCTGAACTATATTGAAGCCGGCGACAGGAAAAGCTATCATTATCCGCGCCTGGTCGGTTTTACGCGGCTGATTGAAAAGGAATTCTTTCAACTTTTCACGACTGTCTCAGGCCTGGGATTCAAGAAAGGCCTCAAGTCACTCACCCTGCCGATAAATGAGATCGCCACTGCCATCGAAACCAAGGATACGGCGACCCTTGTTCGCCTGCCCGGATTCGGGGGACGTCTGGCGGAGAAGGTGGTTGCGGAATTGAACGGCAAGATGGCCAGGTTTGCCCTTTCAAGAACCGGTCAGCCGTTGACCACACTCAGAAAAGAGAAGGCCGATATTTTCGCCGAGGCGGTCGAAGTCCTAGTGCAACTACAGTACAGCAAACCTGACGCGGAGCGGATGGTAGAGAAAGCGCTTCAGGCGTACCCGAAAATAGATGCCACCGACAAGCTGATATCGGTTATATTCAGCCAGGAAGCGGGATCGCGAAAGGTGGTTAAAGAGTGACGCGCGAAAGAATTGTGTCGGGTGAGATTGCCTCGGCGGAGGAAGAATCATTCATCCTCTCGCTGCGCCCGAAACTGCTGGCCGAATACATCGGGCAGAAAGCTCTCAAGGAAAAACTGAAAGTCTCCCTCACGGCGGCCAAAAAAAGGGCCGAGGCCTGCGAGCACATTCTTTTCTATGGCCCACCCGGTTTGGGCAAAACGACCCTGGCCCATATCATCGCCAATGAAATGGGCAGCCGCATCGTCTCCACGACCGGCCCCTCGCTCAGCCGGACCGGCGATCTGATGGGGATTCTGACGAATCTCAAGGAAGGTGACGTGCTCTTTATAGATGAAATTCACCGCCTTTCGCCGGCCATCGAGGAATTCATCTACCCGGCCATAGAGGACTTCAGAGTCGATTTCGTGGTCGATAAAGGCGCTTTCGCCAAGGTCATCAATATTCCTCTCAAAAGATTCACCATGATCGGCGCCACCACGCGAGCGGGGCTTCTCTCGCCGCCGCTTCGCGATCGATTCGGATTGTACTATCATATTGATTTTTATCCGCCGGAGGAGCTCAAGGAGATAATCGTCCGCTCGGCCGGGCTTCTGGAGGTTGAGATTGATGATGACGCCGCCTCCGAGATTGCCCGCCGCGCCCGCGGCACACCGCGGGTGGCCAACCGGCTTTTGCGCCGGGTGCGCGATTTTGTAACGGTCAAAAGCGACGGCAAGATAAATGTCGAGATGGCGAAAAAGGCTCTCGATGCCGAGGGGATCGATTCCATCGGGCTTGACCCGCTCGACAGAAAATTCCTGAGGGTCATCATTGAGTATTACAAGGGCGGGCCGGTCGGGATTGAGGCGCTCGGTGCGACACTCAACGAAGAAGTTGACACGCTGGTTGACATGGTCGAGCCGTATCTTTTGAAGATCGGCTATCTTCAGCGCACCAGGCGCGGGCGGATGGTGTCCAAAGAAGCGGTGACACATCTGGGGCTGAAAATCAAAGGCACCGATCAGGCAAGTCTGTTTGAGTAAGTAAGAGCCATTATACCAGTCCGACGTGGAGTACAGGACGGGGGCGTCAGTGATACCTACGCTAACTGAATAAACCGGCTATATATCTAACCGCAATGAAGACCATACAGACTACCAGTATCAGCTTTATCACCCGGGCCGGGATGAAGCGCTGAATTCTGGCGCCGACGTACATGCCGGCCGCGCCGCCGATGCCGAACATGGCGCCCAGAAGCCAATCGGGAGTGATCGCCAGTCCGGTATGTGAATAAAAAGGCGCGATGGCCGCATAAAAGATTACTCCGGCAATTGAAGTAAGGAACGTTCCGAGAAGAGCCGCCCCGGCCACGGTGTAAACCGGCAGACCGAAGACGGCGATAAGAAACGGTGCAATGATGGCCCCGCCGCCGATGCCGTATGTTCCGCCGATAATCCCGACCACGAAACTCAACGCCAGAA
>CP070766.1:804068-825489 GCA_020345705.1 Candidatus Zixiibacteriota bacterium
AATGCCTCCGATCCCGGAGGCTATAATCACTCCGGCGCGATAGGGATCAACGCTTTTGGGATTCAGTCCGGAGTCATCAATGGCTATCTGGCTGGCGGCGATGGCGTATTGTTCAACCAGATCCAGGCGGCGTAACTCCTTTTTCTCGAAGAATCTGTCACCGTCGAAATCCTTCACTTCAGCGGCAATCCTGGTGGAGTAATCGGAAACGTCAAAACGAGTGACCTTGCCTATCCCGCTCTTACCGTCGGCCAGATCCTGCCAGAATTTCTCAAGGTCACAGCCTAGCGGGGTGATTACCCCCATGCCGGTGACAACAGCTCTAATCCCCTGCATCAAGACTTGCTCAATCTATGAATTTAATTAGTATGCTCTTTTATATAATTGATGGCATCGCCGACCGAAGTGATCTTCTCAGCGTCCTCATCCGGAATCTCAATCGAGAATTCCTCTTCCAGAGCCATAACCAGTTCCATGGTATCCAGCGAGTCCGCACTCAAGTCATCGATAAACTTAGCCGACTCGGTCACCTGGGTGCCATCAACACCTAACTGCTCAACGATGATCGACTTGACTTTCTGTACGATTTCCTCTGACATTTGCTGTTCTCCTTCATTTATCAATTAGAAAAATGATTCCAATTTTAATACATTAGAAGTCCGCCGTCAACCCCTATAACCTGACCGGTGATATAGCCGGCCTCCTCGGAGGCCAGAAAAGCCACCAATCCCGCGACGTCATCCGGTGAGCCAAATCTTTTTATCGGCGTGCTTTGCATAAAGGCGTCCCGAACGGACTGCGGAAGATTATGGGTCATTTCAGTTTCCAGGAATCCCGGGGCAATGGCGTTGACGGTTATGTTTCGCCCGGCCAGTTCCCGGGCCGCGGTCTTGGTCAACCCGATCAAGCCGGCCTTACTGGCCGAGTAATTGGCCTGACCGATATTTCCCATCCGTCCGGCAACGGATGATATATTGATTATCCGACCCTGGCGCTGTTTGATCATGACTTTGGCCGCGGCCTGAATAACCAGAAAGGGACCCTTGAGATTGACAGCCAGAACCTTGTCCCACGACTCCTCCGACATCCTCAGCAGCAGGGCGTCCATGGTTATGCCGGCATTATTGACAACAATATCAACGGTCTCGAATTTTTCAACGACCTCGCTCATTAACTTCCTGACGTCATCGGGATTGGAAACATCCGCCTTGATGGCGGCCGTGACGTAACCCTTGGCGGTGAATTCTCTGGCCGTTTCTTCGGCCGCGTCCACGAGGACGTCAGAAATCACTACCCTGGCGCCCATTGAGCCAAGCCGATCGGCGATTGTCTTGCCAATGCCTCGTGCCGACCCGGTTACGAGCGCCGTTTTACCTTTGAAATCCATTTCGATCTATCCTGCAATGACAGCGTAGAATTTCTCGACGTCTTCCAGGGTATCCAGATTGAAAATCCGGGCCCCTCTGAGTTCCCGCTTGGCCAGCCCGGTCAATACCTTTCCGGGACCAACCTCAATGACAGTATCTACACCGGCCTCGGCGAAGCATTTCATCGTCTGGTACCACCGCACGGGTGAGGTTAACTGATCGATCAGAAGTCCCTTCAGCCGGAGCGGATCATATTCGGTTTCTGCCGTTACATTGGGAACAATGCCAATTGTGGGTTTCTCAAATTCGACCGAATTAAGGTACTCTCGCATACCCTCTCTGGCCGGTTCCATCAATGGAGAATGAAACGCCCCTCCGACCTGAAGGATCATGGCCCTTTTGGCACCCATTTCGCTACAAAGACGACAGGCCTCTTCGATGGCCTCTGTGGTGCCGGAAATAACAACCTGATTGGCGGAGTTGAAGTTAGCAGGAACAACGACGCCCTTTGCGGATGCCGTTTTGCAGGCCTCGGCGATTTTTCCATCCTCCAGCCCCACTATCGCCGCCATGGTGCCCGGATTCTCGCGGCAGGCTTGTTCCATCAGGGATGACCTTTTCACAACCGCCCGGATGGCATCCTCGAAACTCAAAACCCCCGCCAGCGCCAGCGAGCCATATTCCCCGAGTGAATGACCGGCCGTCAGCGCCACTTCGGGAACATTTTCCTTGAGAACGCTGAGGGCCGCCAGCGAGTGAAGCAGAATCGCGGGCTGGGTGAATCGTGTCTGTTTAAGTGTTTCTGCCGGACCGTCAAATGACAGGCAGCCGATATCCTCACCGATTTCTTTCGATGCCAGAGCATACAATTCTCTGACTTCCTTGCCGGCATCGTACAGGTCCTTGCCCATACCGACGTACTGAGACGCTTGTCCGGGAAAGACAATAGCAACCCTATCCATTAAGACTCCCTACCATTTGATCAGGGCTGAAGCCCAGGTCAGGCCACCGCCAAATGCAGTCATCAATATGATGTCATCCCGCTTCACGCGGCCGCTCTTGATCACCTCATCCAGGGCGATTGGCACAGACGCCGATGATGTATTACCGACTTTATCGATATTCAGATAGACCTTTTCCATCGAGATAGCCAGCCGTTTGGCCGTTGACTGAATGATGCGTATGTTCGCCTGATGCGGCACCATCAATGTGACATCGGCGGGCGTCAGACCGGCCTCCTTGATGACCTTTTCCGAGGCTTCGACCATCTGACGGACGGCATGCTTGAACACCTCACTGCCGTTCATCTCTAAATAGACCCGACCCTGTCCGTTCAGGCTTTGAAGGGGCCTTTCCGTTCCACCGTCGGGGATCCAGAGCAGTTCGCCATATCGGCCGTCAGATTTCAAGAACGTCGAAATAATGCCCCGCTCTTCATCGGAGGCTACCACAACGGCCGCACCGGCACCGTCGCCGAAAAGCACACAGGTGTTCCGGTCAGTATAATCAGTGATCGATGACAGTTTCTCCACGCCGATAACCATAACTCTTTTGAACTGACCGGCTTTTATGTAGGCATCGGCGGTCGCCAGGCCATGCAGGAATCCGGCGCAGGCGGCCACTATATCCATTGCCGCGGCATTGACCATCCCAAGCTTTTTTTGCACCATGCAGGCTTGAGAGGGTAGCCTGAAATCGGGTGTCACCGTTCCGACCAGGAGCAGGTCAATGTCTTCCGGCTTAAGCCCGGACGATTCCAAAGCTCTTTGCGCGGCGGCCACCGCCATGTCGGAAGCGGCTTCATTCTCACCGCAAATTCTTCGCTCCTTAATCCCGGTTCTGGATGTTATCCACTCGTCGGAAGTTTCGACAAGCTTCTCGAGATCAGAGTTGGTTAGACGTCGGGATGGGACGTATGACCCCACTCCCGCGATTTTCCCGTTTATTTTCCTGTCCATTCTTAATTCCATTATCATTGGTCGCCATCTCTTCCCGAATGTTGTCTCCGATTCGATGGCGGACCATTTCGGCGGCCGTGATGACCGCGTTCTTGATTGCTTTGGGAGATGATGTCCCATGACACACGATACAAACACCGCCAATGCCCAAAAGAGGTGCACCGCCGTACTCGGAATAGTCAAAGGTCATTCTTAAACGGCGCAGGAACGGTTTCATAAGGGCCGCTCCGACTCGGGAAAATATGTTGGTCTGTACCTGATGCCTGATCTTGGTGGTCAGAAAGCCTTCCACCGACTCAGCAAACTTCAGCAGGGCATTTCCCACAAAGCCGTCGGCAACAACCACATCCGCCCTGCCCGTCAGGATGTCGCGGCCTTCAACATTTCCGATGAAGTTTAAGGCCGATTTCTTGAACAGGTCCCAGGTCTGGACAATCTGTTCGTTTCCCTTGCTTTTTTCTTCCCCGATTGAAAGCAGGCCGACACGCGGGGAAGTTCGTCCGGTCATCAGTGACGCATATATCGACCCCATAATCCCAAACTGATAAAGCTGGAACGGCTTGCAGTCAACATTTGCGCCCACGTCAAGAGCCAGGGTCGGCTGGCCGTGGACGGTGGGAAACAGGGCCGCGATGGCCGGTCGGCTGACGCCTTCGATTTTCCCCAGCGTCATAACCGAGGAGGCCATGACGGCGCCGGTATTGCCGGCCGATACAAAAGCGTCGGCTCTCCCCTCTTTCTGCATCGCCAGTCCAACGGCAATGGACGATTTCTTCTTGCGAATACCCTCGGTCGGGGTTTCGCTCATGGCAACAGCGTAGGCTGCCTCCTCGATATCTATATTCTCGGGCAGCTCTCTGTGGGCGTCGGTAAAATCGCTGATAACCTCGCGTTTACCAACAAACACCAGTCTCAGACGCTTGCCCAGTTCTCGTGCCGCCTCGAAACCGCCGGCCATAATGGACTCGGGGCTCACGTCTGCGCCCATGACATCAAGGGCCACCGTTATGGCTTTCACCGGATTATTACGCATGCTTC
The DNA here is from genome assembly GCA_020345705.1 of Candidatus Zixiibacteriota bacterium. Classification (GTDB taxonomy): domain Bacteria; phylum Zixibacteria; class MSB-5A5; order GN15; family PGXB01. Next base: position 808,432 of record CP070766.1, read on the forward strand.
AGCCTTGAGCCATCAGCCCGATCAAGCTTCCCTTGGCGTTGTGATCATTTCCCCCTTGTAGTAGCCACATTGAGGGCAGATATGATGCGGAAGTTTCGGCTGGTGGCAATGAGAACACTCAACAACGTTAGGAGCGGCTAACTTCCAGTGCGTTCGTCGCTTCCGACCCCGTGTTCGCGAATGTCTTCTTTTCGGAAGTGCCATATTATCACCCTCTAGAGAAAAACAGTTTATTCCATCAGGTCGCTAAGACCTTCCCACCTATCATCTATTTCTTCTGTCTTGCACGTGCACGTCTCTTCATTCAGATTCACGCCGCAGCTGGGGCATAATCCCCTGCATTCAGGACTGCACAGCGGTTTGAGCGGAATCGACAAAATCAGAGTCTGCCTGATCAATTCATTCATTTCCACGACCGGTTCGCCCGATCTCACATGGACTATTTCAGCCCGTGTATCAGTCGCCATAACCGCTTCGCCTTCATCGGTTTTCACGATGAAGGTTAAGTCGCCGGAGAGTTCCGAGTCAAACATCTCCAGACAGCGGGAGCATTCCTCTTCAACCGAAACCGCAACATAACCCTGACAGTAATACTCTTCCACCACCTTCTGAATCGTCATTCTCACACTCATCAGATCGCGAAATGAAACGCCTTCAATTCCGAAGTCCGCGCTGTCAGCCTCGAAATCAAGCGATACTTCGGCCGGAAAGGCGTCAAACTCTCGCAGATCCAGATTCATAATCTTAGAGATTACGCTATATGGCACCTAAAGTCAAGCCAAAAAGTATTCTATATGGATAGAGTAACAACCTGAGGAGGACTTGGTTCCCGAAATTTCGAGCGACTTATTCTTCCTTAGATTCAATCAGTCGAATCCGATTCCGGGCACGGGCCAAGGCCCGCTGCGCCCGCGGCATATCTATATTGCCGGCCAGATCGGCCAGCCTCTCCTTGGCGCGTTTCAGGGCGGCGCGGGCTCGTTCCAGGTCGATATCCGAGATGAATTCCACCGAATCGGCCAACAGCGTGGCATGGTTGGACGACACTTCGAAGAAACCGTACGATACCCCCAACTCCAGCTCCTGGTGTGATTTGTCCTTAATCGTTACCTTGCCGGGGATAATTCCGGTAATAAGCGGCGCATGATCGGTAAGTACCCCCAGATAACCCTCGCTACCGGGGACAATCAGCGAAGCCACTTCACCCTCGTAAAATATCTTCTCCGGAGTAACAATGGTAAGGTCAAACATATTTCAGCCGCCGTCACTTCATCTTCTCGTAATTTTCCATGACCTCGTCAAGACCGCCGACCATGTAGAAGGCCTGTTCGGGAATATCATCCAGCTCGCCTTCAATCAGGCGCTTGAAGCCCTTGATGGTATCCTCGAGCCTGACGTACCTTCCCTTCTTGCCGGTAAACACTTCCGCCACAAAGAAGGGCTGGGAGAAGAATTTCTGGACTTTGCGCGCCCGACTGACGATCAGCTTGTCGTCTTCGGAAAGCTCATCAATCCCGAGAATGGCGATAATATCCTGAAGGTCTTTGTATCTCTGAAGGACCTGCTGGACTCTTCGCGCAACGGAGTAATGCTCTTCGCCGACAATGTGCGGATCGAGGATACGGGAGGTCGAGTCAAGCGGGTCAACGGCGGGATAAATTCCCAGCTCGACGATCTGCCGTGAGAGTACGGAAGTCGCGTCAAGATGTGAGAACGTGGTGGCCGGGGCGGGGTCGGTCAGATCATCGGCCGGAACATAAATCGCCTGCACCGAGGTAATCGACCCGGCTTGGGTAGAGGTAATTCTCTCCTGCAGAGCACCCATCTCCGTCCCCAGCGTCGGCTGATAGCCGACCGCCGAAGGCATCCGGCCGAGCAACGCCGATACTTCAGAGCCGGCCTGCACAAATCGGAAGATATTGTCAATGAATATCAGAACGTCCTGATGTTCGACGTCCCGGAAGTACTCGGCCATCGTCAGACCGGACAGGCCGACCCGCAGCCTGGCTCCGGGAGGCTCCTGCATCTGCCCGAAGACCATAACGGTTTTGGCGATGACACCCGATTCCTTCATTTCCAGCCATAGATCGTTACCTTCACGCGTGCGCTCGCCTACCCCGCAAAAAACCGAGGTACCACCGTGCTCGGTGGCCACGGCGCGAATCAGCTCCTGGATGAGAACTGTTTTGCCGACTCCGGCGCCACCGAAGAGACCAACCTTTCCGCCCTTGGGGTACGGTTCGAGCAGATCGACAACCTTGATGCCGGTTTCCAGAATCTCGGTAGACGTATCCTGCTGCTCAAAAGTTGGGGTCGGACGATGAATCGGACTGCGCTCCACGTCCTTCGGAACATCACCGAGATCATCAATCGGCTGTCCGAGAAGGTTGAAAACGCGGCCCAGTGTTATCGGGCCAACCGGCACGGAAATCGGTCCACCGGTATCGATTGCCGGCATACCGCGGACCAAACCGTCGGTTGATGCCAGCGAAACGCATCGCACGAGATTGTCACCAATGTGCATGGAAGCCTCGACCGTCAGGTCGAGGTTTTTTTCTTTATCCACGATTTTGATGGCGTTAAGAATCTCAGGCAGATTATCAGAATCAAACTCACAGTCCACGGTCGCACCGATAACCTGCACCACCTTTCCGATATTTTCAGCCATTTAATTTCGCTCCGTTTATAACAAAACCTTTTTTTTCAAGAATCAAGCCTGCAAAGCCTCCGCGCCGCCGACAATGTCGAGCAGCTCCTTGGTAATAGCCGCCTGCCGCGCCTTGTTGTACTGCAAAGTCAGGCTATCGATCATTTCGCCGGCGTTTTTGGTCGCAGCACCCATGGCAATCATTCTCGTGCCGTGCTCCGAGGCAAACGATTCGGCCAGCGCCGTCACCATCTTGGTCAGGGCGTAGCGCGGCATCAAGTCGGCAAAGATCGCCTCCGGAGACGGTTCAAAGATGTATTCCAGATGTTGTGTCTTACGTTCATCGACGACCGGCCGCTCAACCGGCAGATAAGGCGCCCCGACCATTCTGTACCTGGTGGTCGAGATGAACTGAGTGTAAATCAATGTAATCTCATCGGTTTCACCGGTCAGGAACCTCCCGGTCAGCAGATTGACGACGTCCTGGGCTTTATTGTAGTCGAGATTCCCTTTCCAGTCCTCAAAAAGCCGGACTATCTCCCACTCCCTTTTCTTATAGTAATCGAACCCTTTCTTGCCGATTAAAACCAGTTCCGTCTTTGCCGGTTCTTTGCCTTCCAGCCAGGCTTCCGCCCTGCCAATAAGATTCGAGTTGAATGACCCGCACAGTCCTCGGTCAGAAGTAATCAAAACCAGGGTCTGCTTTTTCACATCCCTCTTTTCAAAGAAAGGATGGATAAGCTCGCCGGTCGCCGCCGCCGAGAGCGATACCAGGATGTGGTCCAGCTTTTCGGAGTAAGGCCGCACCTCCAGTACCTTCATCTGGGCCTTGCGCAGTTTGGCCGCAGCGACCATCTCCATCGCCTTGGTGATCTGGCGCGTTGAAATGACCGATCGAATTCTCTTTTTAACCTGACGCAGTGTCGGCATAAGCTATGCTCAAGCTGTGAATTTCGCTTTAAATTCTTCAGTGGCCTGTTTCAGTTTGGCTTCCGTCGTCTCGGAAATTACTTCTTCCTTTGCAATCGAATGCTCGACGTCGGGGAACTCTTTCTCGCAGAACTCGAAGAAACCCTTTTCAAAGTCGGCCATCTTATCCACTCCGAGACTGTCGAGATATCCCTTGACCCCGGCCCAGATTATCATGACCTGGCGGGCCATGGTCATGGGAACGTACTGATTCTGCTTGAGAAGCTCGACCATCCTTTCGCCGCGGGTAAGCTGTTTCTGGGTGGCTTTGTCGAGATCAGAGCCGAACTGGGCAAAAGCCGCCAGCTCACGGTACTGAGCCAGATCGAGTCTCAGCGATCCGGCCACCTGGCGCATCGCTTTCACCTGGGCGTTACCGCCCACACGGGAGACGGAGATACCGACGTTGATAGCCGGGCGCACCCCGGCATAAAACAGATCGGTCACGAGGAATATCTGGCCGTCGGTAATCGAAATGACGTTGGTCGGGATATAAGCCGACACATCACCGGCCTGCGTTTCGATGATCGGCAGGGCCGTTAATGATCCCCCACCTCGTTCATCGCTAAACTTGGCCGCTCTCTCCAGAAGACGCGAATGCAGGAAGAAAATGTCGCCGGGATAGGCCTCGCGTCCCGGCGGGCGCCTCAAAAGCAACGACAATTGGCGATAGGCCTGGGCATGCTTGGACAGGTCGTCATACACGACCACTACGTGTTTCTTATTATGCAGAAAATATTCGCCCATGGCGCACCCCGCGTACGGTGCAATGAACTGCAGCGGAGCCGGATCGGAGGCGTTGGCCGCAACCACCGTAGTATATTCCATGGCCCCGTAATCTCCAAGAATCTTCACCACCTTGGCCACCGTTGAAGCCTTCTGCCCGACGGCTACGTAGATGCAGAAAACATCGGTGTCTTTCTGATTGATGATGGTGTCAATCGCCAGGGCCGTCTTGCCCGTTCCGCGGTCGCCGATGATAAGCTCACGCTGGCCGCGGCCAATCGGAATCATGGAATCGATCGCCTTCAGCCCAGTCTGGACCGGCTCTTTCACCGGCTGACGGTGGGTAACGCCGGGAGCGCGTCCCTCAATCGTCTGATAGTCATCGGTAACGATCGGCCCCTTGCCGTCGAGCGGCTGACCCAGCGGGTTCACCACTCGTCCGATCAGGGCATTGCCGACCGGAACCGAGGCAACCCGCCCGGTCCGGCGGACGGTGTCACCTTCTTTGATCGTCTTGACGTCGCCGAACACGGCAACACCGACACTGTCTTCCTCGAGGTTTAAAACCATGCCGATAATATCGCCCGGGAACTGAACCAGCTCGGACATCATGACATCATCCAACCCCCAGATGCGAGCGATGCCGTCACCGACCTGAAGAACAGTGCCGACCGATTCCATCTCCAGCTTGGTTTCGTAACCTTCGACTTCTTTCTTGATGATAGAAGAGACTTCTTCAGGGTTTAAGCCCATATCTATACCTCAATTTCCAATACTAATTTCCGCATCAAAAAGCACGGCAAAGGCCGGATGCTCTCATATTACTTAAAGGAACCTGCGTAACGTGAACTTCTCCTGTACCGTTACAATTCTCCTCTTACTTTCAGGTCACCCGTCAGATTACATTCCGTACGGAACCGTCGGAAGGCCGTTTAATGCACCTTCACTTTCAGGAGACGGTTTCTTAAAAGGTCCAGGCCGTGGCGGATGGAGCCGTCGATAATCTGCTCCCGAACCATCACGACCATTCCGCCGATTAGCGATTCATCAACGCGCTCTTCCAGCTCGATTCTCAGAGAGGTTTTCCGCTCCAACCCGGCAATTATCTCTTTCCGTTCGGCCTCGCTGATAGATGTGGCCGAGATACAGGTTGCCCTCGCAATACCTTTGTCCTCACGGACCAGGTTGTCGAAGTATTCCACAATCTCCGGCAGGAATCTGATACGGCGTTTTCTGACCAGAACCAGCAGAAAATCATAAAAAGGCCTCTCCAGCCGGCTTTCAAAGACCTTTTTCACGAGAGCCATCTTGTTCTGTTCAGAAATCTGGGGAGCCTCCATGAAATCCAGAAAGGCTTCATCCTTTCTGAGAAACTCCGCCAGTGAGTTGAACTGATCCCAGGCGATATCAATAAGATCTTTCTCCCTGGCCAGTTCAAACAGGGCCGCGGAATATTTCTTTGCAACCTGTTGAGCCAACATAGCCTTAAACCTTCTCTATGTTGTCGATGAATTTGCCGATCAGCTCCCGCTCTTTTTTCTCGTCGAGCTTCTCATGAAGAATTTTCTCGGCGGCGGTAAGAGTGATTGTCACCATCTCCTCTTTAAGCTGTACCTTGGCCTTGGCGACGTCGCGCTCGAGCTGCTCAGTGGTGCGGGAAATAATTCCGCGTGCTTCCCCCTGGGCGCTCAGCTTGATGTCGGAGGCCATTTTGTTGGCCTCGTTGACCGCTTCGGCTATTTTCTGACGACGCTCCACGTCAATATTCTTCAGCTTCCCCTCGTAATCGGACTTCAGTTCTTCGGCTGAGGCTCTCTCGTCATCAATCCGCTTGAATTCGTCCTTAATCTTCTGACGGCGCTCCTCCATCATCGAGAGAAGCGGCTTCCAGGCGAACTTCTTGAGAAGCCAGACCGTAATCAGAAAGCCGATAATGTGGGTAACAACCTGCGCTAGTTCAATATTCATTTAGAATCTCCAACAAACAGTTGGTCAATAGCAGCTTGTTTAAGCCGCAGTGTCGATTCTAGCCGATCTTACCCATGAGAAGCAAAAGACCAACCAGAGCGTAAATCGTCAACGCTTCGATGAATGCAGCACCGATGATCATGCCGGTCTGGATCTTGCCAGCCGCTTCCGGCTGACGCCCCATGGCTTCCATCGCGGAACCGACGGCTTTCCCAAGCCCGAGGCCCGAGCCGATAGCCGCAATTGAAACCGCAATCGGTAGTGCAAACGATAATGCAGTCTGGTATTCCATCACGTCCTCCAATAGTACCTTATTTAAACACTCATTCTATATATCATACTCATCAATGATGCTCCTCGTGCGGCAGCACCATGAAGAAATAAATCGTCGAAAGCATCGTAAACACCAGCGCCTGGATGGTCGATGTCAGAAGCGCCAGCAGGATAAACGGTATCTGGAACGGAAAGCCGATCGGCACGTTGAAGATACCCATGAACATGATACCCAGCGTGACAAAGGCGGCAATCAGAATATCCTCACCGGTAATATTGCCGAAAAGTCGCAGGGCCAGCGAAAACGGTTTGGCCAGTTCGCCGACAAGATGAATCGGAAGATTGATCGGAGCCAGCGCCCAGGTGACGGCATCGCTGGGCGAACCCAGCAGATGATGAAAATATCCCCAGGGACCAAGCCGCCTGATTCCGGTGTACTGCACATACAGGAAAACCGTTATCGCCAGAGCCGCCGTCGTATTGATCGAGGAGGTCGATGACTTGAAAAACGGTATCAGTCCGGCCAAGTTCATAAACCAGATATAGATGAACAGCGTCCCCAGAAACGGCGCGAATTTCCTGGCTTCCTTGCCCATAACCGACTCAAACAGCCCGAACAGTCCTTCCAGCATCATCTCTACCAGATTCTGCAATTTACCGGGGATTAGCTGGCGCCTGCGGTTCGTTATGACCGCGATAGTGATCATAAACAGCGCCACAAATCCGGCGTATACCAGGGCGTCATAGTGGTGGGCAAATGACTTGTCGATGAATGTAATGAGATTCGGAAGTTCATGCGACTCCTGTTCGCCTTTTTCGGCGCCGTGAGTGGCCGCCTCCTGCGAGGCCGTCAATATGAAAAAGTAAAGCTTGCTAAACACTCTTCAGGTTTTCCCGTTTATTCTTCAAATCAGTCTCGTCAAGCTTCAAAATCACCCTTCCGAAGGCCTTCAGGACTATTACGAGCAATACGACGGTAAACCCGATTAGAAGAAGAATCGGGTCAAAAAAATCGGAGGTTATCATGAAAAATCCGGCGGCATACAGAAGCGGGAACTTGAGAAAAAGCACAACCAGAGCGGTGGCCTTGTCGACGCCGTCCGGCCTGAGGGTGGAGCGAACCAAAAGCGAAAGGAAATAAAGATTCACCATCCCCCAGATAATTCCGGTGAATACCGACAAGCTCGGATAAAATCCGTAATAGAATGATCCGAATGTTAAAACCAGCAAGGAGAGAATTCCAGCGGTTTTCAGGGTTCTGTCAACAAATCCGACGTCCATTCCAGCTTTTACTTCTTGTCCGTGTCTTCTTCCGCTCTCTTAATAATGTTGTATGTCTCTTTAGCGGAGGCGGCAAAGCCGAAAATCAAAAACAACACCAGCAGGAAAGGTTCCGTCCCGAGTTTGCTGTCGAGCCAGCGACCGATGAAAAACCCGACCACGGGACCGACGGCGAGTATAATTGGAATCGTTCCTAATAATCCAAGCTGGCGAATTTGCCTCCCTGCCGAATCCTTTTTCGACTTTTTTGACGAGGGCACTTTTTTCCCCTCAGCCAACCCATTAAAGTTTTAGAATATATACCGGCATTTCAGATTGTCAAGCCCAAAAATCAAGAAAAAGTGAAAAATTTCACTTTGGGTTAATCGCAAGTTCAGACAGCGTAAGGACATCTAGAAAGCGACCCCAGCAGAAATGCGAAAGGTTTCCTCAAGAGAGGAATTGTGAAGGTAGGCTAAGTCGATGGTAATTCGCCTGATATTGACCCCGACACCCCCTGTAAAATTGCCGATATCGAATCCGGCCCGGCCGAAAACGGTCTCTCTGTAGCCGATTTCCCCCCCGAAATGAGTGTCCAGCGAAACATCTCCGACCCAAAACTGGGCCGCCTGTTTAATTCCCTCGAATTTGATATCGCCGGAAGCCGCAAAACGCCCGATGAAATCGCGCATCCGGTGAGTCAAAAGAACCGCCGGTTTGACCGTCGGAAGCACCGATTCGGTGTTGCCGCCGGAATATCTTATGAAGCCGGAGAGAAGATCGGTCACGACCAGCCCGACCCGGGCGAAATCATAGGGTTCGTAAAGAACCCCGGCGTCGGTCGTCAGACCGTAGCCGCTGATGGTGCCGATGTCGCGATAGATTACCCGGACCGTCAGGCCGACGTCGATCCGGTTTTTTATCCGGCCTGAAAGCGCCCCAGCCAGCAGAAAATCACCGTGGGATTCCTCACGGACGACATACGGCCGAAGGGTTGAAGGATCCAGGTCAGTTATTTTGATGCCGCCGCCGCCAAGATAATAGAAATAGACGCCGTAGGATTGAATCATGAATGCAGTGTCGCCACGATTGTGAGAATAGGCGACAAAATCATGATTCAGCAGGGAGCCGAAGGTTTCGGCGTGCATCGCGATCAGATTATGCCCGGTGATATTATTCAGCCCGGCCGGATTCCAATATGACGCCGACGCATCAAACGGCCCGGCGATGGTTGCCCCACCCATAGCCAGAGCCCTGCCGCCGACGCCCAGCGAAAACGGGTCACCGGCGTACTTGGCCGAATAGACCGGGGCCGCGAGCAGGAGTATCAATGTCAAGGCGGCTAAATGACGCATTTTTAAAATATATCCTTTGCCTTGCTGCCGTGCAATATCAACTATTTTCTTTAACAAAAAAAGGCGGGAGAGGATTCCCGCCTTATCAAGCTTTTTCAACACCTTATAGTTTTTCGCCCTTAAATCCGCAGATCTTCTTGCACTTTTCGGCATCGCCGGTGCACCTGATATCTTTTTTGTCGGTCGGGACAACCTTGGCGTCAAAGCCGGCGTCAGCCACGAGCTTGACCAGCTTGTCGGCATCGGTCTTCTCCGAATCATAACAGACGATGACTTTGCCGTCTTTCTGATCGACCGACATAAGGCAAATAACACCTTCGCCGTTTTCCAGATTTCTGCGAACCTCAGCTTCAGATTCAGCGTCGTTGATCTTCTCAACGGCCAGAGAGAGATGGGAACATTTCTCCGGATGGGCGGCCGTTCCCGCCTCAGCCGGCTTCTCTACTGCACAGATCTTGCTCGTAATGGGGCACTTGGCGGCTTTCTTGCTCAGCGGGCAGTTCGAGCCGGCCAGAACCAGTGTGCACGAGAACACGATGACCGTAACCATAACCAAAGCGTCGATAAGAATCTTTTTCACGCGAGACTCCTTCCAAAAGCAGGTTTGTATAATCGTTATACATAATTTAGCGAATTAACCGCAAAAATCAAGGCTATTCTGCACGCTCGGAAAAAAATCTGGGCCACATTGGTCTTAAATGAATGCAAAGACTGGGGTAAAGAAATAAAGGCGGGCCTGTGCCCGCCTTCCTTAGGAACTATAGGGCTGTTGGTTAAAGTCAGTTACCGGAAAAACGTCGTTACATTTCGACGCTTTTCTTCTCCGAAACCTTTTTCATTTCCTCACCGGACATCTCGTTCACCGCCGGTTTGATCTCGGCCTCGTAACCGGCCTTATTCACCACCGAAACCATCTCAGACGGGCCGACAACGTTCGGATCATATTTCAGGACGGCAACGTCAGATTTGTGGCAAACCTGGACGACTTCCGCGACACCCTTCTGTGCGCTCAAAGCCTGCCTGACCTGACCCTCGCAACCGCCGCAGGTCATACCTTTGACGGCCAGGGTGACCATAGCGACATTATCTTCCTGAGAGGCTGATTTCGCCGTCTTATCTACCGGGCACATCTTCCCCATAGTATAGGAGTCAGCTGTTTCCACGTTGGCGCCCCTGGTTGAGCCGGCCATAGTGGCTTTGGTGGCACCGGCATCACCCATTTTGGCACCGCTTGACGAACCACCGCAGGCGGTCGCAAAATTGGGATAAATCAATAATGCAAAAGCTGTTAAGACTGCAAAACCGAAGATTGCTATCTTCTTCATGACTGCGTCCTCCGTTGATTAGTGGGTTGTAATATAATGAGTTTCTTTGGCTTCATAAGCTTTACAAAGTAAACGCAAGTAATAATAATGGACTCATCCTATCTGCTTTATATGCATAAACAGTTACGGGAGGGAGCAATGTTCCGATGGAAGTAAAATATTACAGAAAAGTAGTGAAAATGCGATTTGCGGGGGTGCCGTTCTTGGAAGAAAGCTGGACGTTGTCAACCGGACTTACCCGTCCAGCCGGGCAGTCATCAGGACAACCTTTGAGTAATGTCCCAAACCGTGCTTTTCTATTTTCCCGCCATAGCGGTTCCAGACCTCTTCAAACGAAGCGGCTTTAATGCCATAAATTTTGGGCGTAAATTCGCAGGCGAATTTGATTTCAGTTCTTGCCTGCTCCGGTGTGAGCTTTTTCCCGGCGTGGTAAGGTCTTTTGCCGACCATGATCAGCCCGGCCTCGCGCAGCATGCTTTCATAGCGGTCGGCGCTCAACCAGGTGGCATGGCACGTGAATGAGAAAACCTCGACCTCTATTTTTTGAGCCTCTGTTTCCATCTCCTCAGGCGGCATAACAGCCAGACAGAAATAACCGCCCGGTTTGAGAACCCGGGCGACTTCGGCAAATGTTTTCTTGATGCCCCCAATGCCCCTGGTCATGTGGACGTCTTCAAGCCCGGTGAAATTAGCGACCATATCGAACGTGTCGCCGGGGAAACTCATATTGGATGCATCCATTCGAAGAATCTCCACGCGGTCGGACAGGCCCGCCCCGTCAATGTGCTTCCTGGCTTTTGCGGTCGAGTCGGGTGAGATGTCGATACCGAGGAGTTTAAGAGTGGGGCCGAGGCGGGCAACTTCAACGGCGAAATAGCCGTAACCGGTGGCCAGATCGAGGATTTTCATGTTGGGTCTGACCGGCAGATCGGCGGCGATTCTGCCCCTCAGGTTACAGAGATCACCGTAGTATGAGTCATACTCCGACTCCGATATGTATTCTTCTTTCATATCCTGTTATGGCGGTGAGGCATTAATTCACCTCGAATTGGACGGCATCTCGCCAGTACGGGCCGATCTCGTATTTCAGCCCGGGGATGTTCCCGGGATGAATAATCCGGCACGGACTGCAATAACTCGTTTTTACCATTGCATCACTTCCCGTAAAGCACACTTAAGCGTTGGCTTACGACCAGACACTATAATACGAGTTCCATATAAACCGCGCCTTCAATTGGATTGGGCCGGTATGGTTCAATCTGGCGGAAACCCAGCGAAGTATAAAGTGCAATCGCCTCTTTCATTATCGGAATAGTGTCCAGACGCATACGGGAATATCCCCCCTTGCGCGCGTGTTCAATAACGGTCTCAGCCAGGTTTCGCCCAATGCCCAATTTTCTATATTCAGGTTTTACATAGAGCCTTTTCATCTCGCAGGTGTCGTCTTCATGTTTTCTGAGAGCCACGCAACCCGCCGCCTGAGAACCGCCTCGCGCCAGAAGAAGACATCCTTCCGGCCGGGCATATTCCCCCGGCAACGTCGCAAACTCTTCTTCGAAGTTCTGAAAGCACAGGTCAAAGTCCAGCGATGCTTCATATTCTCGGAACAGTCTGCGAATCTCGTCCAGAGGAGCGCCGCTCTCGACGCTGATTATCTCAATTGATTTTGATTCCAAGGTTGTTGCCTACATCTGTAACGGCGTCTGTTTGATCTCCGTACGCGATAACGATTTCCCTGCCGTAAAACTTCCGCACCAGGTCGTCATCTCGCAGGAATAAAGCGCTTGAACCAGGAATGAAAACCGGTTCTACCCATAGCGCTAAATCCCGCAATATCTTCGCCTACTTGGGTCTCCGAGACAGCCATTTTTTCAGCACCTCGGCTCTGTCAAGTCGGCCCAGGGCTTTATAAGCCTCATATTCATATTCCAAAGACAGAACGGGCACTTCCATCCCTTCGTAAGTAACGAATTTCTTATAGCGGTTCAGTTCAACGGATTCTCCCCATTCGCCGTTGCAGTCTCGTTTTTCGATATCGCCCATAATTTCCACCCTGATCCCGTCAATTATCATGACACCAAAATGGGAGCGGATTTTGCCCGATTCCAGGAAGCGCACTCTCTCGCTCATGTCTTTCGAGAAGACTCTCTCGATTTCATACGCCCCGTTTCTGTCGGTTTGGATATCGATGTCATTTGGTCGAACAGGCAAGCCCTGAACGGCAAAGCTGCAACTGCCGGTCAGCGCCCAGTTGACGGAGCAATCTCGAAGCCGGTCGATTATCTTCCTGAGTGCTCCGAGGTGCTCCGACCCAATCGGTTTTTCGCAAGCATTTGAGCCCATCACACCCTCATGTCGCCGCCGCACCGCGCCGGGGGAAATTTCCGGAATGACTTAATTCGTCTAGTGAATTCCCTTCCGGAACTGGTACGCCAGCTTAGAGTACCCGCACTTTTCCCAGAAATCGTGCGCCTCCGACCGCTGAAAATCGGAATTGGCCTCAATACCCTTCACGCCCATGCTCTCCACTATGTCTTCGACAAACCTGTCCAGCTTCCGACATACTCCTCCACTGTGGTGGCTTTCTTCAACGACCAGATCTTCAATGATGGCCACCTTGCCTTCATAGAGCAACGCCTGGCGGAGTGACACGGTAATGAACCCGACAATTCGGTCGTCTTCTTCATATCCCCAGATCATGTAATCAGGGTCGCTGGTGTACTTTTTCAGTACCGGCACAATCATGCCAATTTCATGTTTCCTAACTGACCGTAATTGTTTCAGAAGCCTGCATACCTGATCATAGTCACTTTTTCCCAAAGGTCTTATCATTGTACGCTCGTTTATGACGCTCGAGTCCGTGACCTGATTGCGGAGAGGTCTATGCGCCTGCCCAACACCGCCTTCTCCCCGTCAATGTCGGTTATAACAATTCATAATCCCTCAGCAGATTCCCTAGATGCAATCACAGAATCTGCCCGATCATTCCGCCCTTTCCCCCCAGGATTCGTCAAAAGAAACATCAACAATCGGTCGGCGCGGCCGGGGCAGCGGCTCGAGGATCGGATAGCCGATCGCCAGGGTTGTCACAAGCCTCATGCCGTCCGGCACGCCCAACATTTGCTTTATCGTGTCTTCTATAAAAACTGTAAGTCCCATCCACAGCGAGCCCAGATTCAACGCTTTCGCGGCCAGCATGATGTTCTGGCAGGCCAGAGTCACTGCCTGCACGGCCCAGTCAATTTGAATATTCTCGCCTTCTTGTTCAATCTCAATATTCCTCATGTCGCAGAACGCGAAGATAAGAAGCGGGGCATCAAAAATACCGGACCAAAAAGACCTGATGTTCTGCATCGGAATACCATGGGACTCGTAATATTCCGTCATCCTGTTCATAAAGCTTTCCATGATATTTTGCTTTTTCGCCTTGTCCTTGACCGTTATGAACATCCATGGCTGTTCATTATCGGCCGACGGTGCCCAGGCGGCGGCTCTAAGCAAAGTCTTCACTGTCTCACTATCAACTTCCTTATCAAGGAAGCGCCTGACACTTCGGCGGTCTTTTATAGTTTTGAGAACGGGATTAGTCGCAAAAGGTGATTTCTCACTCGGTCCGCCGCCTTTGGGGTACAGCAGTTTCTCAGCTACTTTTACGGCCATCGTCTCGAAATAGGGAGAGTTACCGGTAATGAGATTACCGTCAATCACGCAGACCTCGTGCACATATTCAGCACCGGCATCGGTCAGGTTCCGCGCAATATCCTTGTGACCTGTCACCTTTCGCCCGGCGACAATCCCGGTCGCGGACAGTACAGCCCCGCCGTGCGAAACGGCGGCCACCACCAGCCCTTTTTCCAGAGCATTTTTCACCAGACCTGTGACTTTCTCCCCGGCCGTCTCAAGGAGATTCTTGGGGCTGTCTCCACCGGGAAACAGTACCGCCCGGTAATCAGCTATTTTAACATCAGCTACAGGCAAATCAGTCCTTATCGTTTTTCGCTCGGAACGGTCGAATCCTTTCTCTGTCAGCCGCCACAGGTGACCGAACAGCTCGGGTTCGGTCCCGGCCACATCAACCGTCGCTCCCCAGCTTTCCCAATGCTTCTTTATGTTGATCATTTCGACATAATCGAAGTCCTCTGCGATAACAATCAGCAACCTGAAATCGGACAGGTCATAATCATGCTGTTCTTTTGAATCTTCCCACCACACCCGCGTCCTCAAAATCTCTCCTCCCACTATAGAATCCAACAGTACCGGCAATCCGGCAGTCTGTCATAAGCACACTTTATTCACCGCCGCCATTCTCGCTTTTCCAGTCGGGTGTTATCCGCCGCCCGAGCTGAGTGAAAAGCTCCGGCATAAAATCGTCAAATGTCGTGTAACGTGCACGATCCTGTTCGTATAAATCCAGAATGCCGTCGAACACCGGGACCAGTTCATAACCGGCCTCGATTTCTTCGTGGAGCACCTCTGGCGTGACTTTCTGACCAAACGCTTTTCCAGCCAGGCGGGTCCGGATGGCTCTAATCAGATTTTCCGAAAACACCCGGCCCCAGCTTAAGTGGCCTTTTTCCGCCATCGCATCCTTAACCTTCTCATAGATATATGAATGATTCATGAGTAAACTGTCATGTTTTCGCACAAGCGGCTCAAGAAATGAGTAGCTAAACTCATGAAAGATAAAATCGGCGGTCAAATCCTTTTTATCATAGTCGAATCCTTTATCTCCCGACTGCGGTCCAAATAGGCAAAAAGCGTAGCGCTGCCGGTCTGAATCTCTTTCAACGTGCAGGCTCATGTCTGGCAACTGAGTCACCGGCATAATGACGTAGTGGTCCATACTTGTGCCGTAGAAACGCTCCAGTATTCCGGCAATGTCTATACCGCGCACTTTTTTTTCAATCTTCTTTCTAAGCTTTTCGTAGGCTTTCCTTTCTCTAATCCAGTATTTGTAATATTTAGCATCGGAATAAAAGTCACGCAGGGCGGAAACGTACCCCGCAAGCTTGACCGATAACAGCCTGCCGATCCTCGGATCTGAGGGGTCGACAAGCAGCGCCGCCTCCGGAAAATCAGATAAGTACAGAGCCAGATAACAGTAGTAGAGATGCCACCACCCTTTTTTCATGAACACTTTTGTTGCCGAAACCGCCGCATGATCCTTGAAAGGCAAAAATATTTCTCTGGCCTTGACGGCCATGCGAAACTCCGTATGTCTTTCGTCCCAGGAGTCAGTCAGGTTGAGCACGGTGCAGATCATCTCCACGTTCATGGAAGTCGCCACTTCCGTCTTGCCCTGATTTTCCCGCTCCTGCGCCATGGCTTTTCCCGAAAAGAAAGCGGCCGCCAGCACAAGCATGATTACAATCGAGCCAGCCCGGAACATGAACATATCAATCTCTCCTCATTGAATGAAATCACGCATGAAAAATGACCTTTGGTACAATTCAAGCCTACCGTTTTTCAGGCTCAAAGGATTCATACAGAATCACATCTTCCAGTTTCTTCTTGTCGGGCATGTCCGGCCAGTCCTCCGGTTCGCCGACCGGAGTGAAGCAGATCAACCTGTACCGCTCAGGGATATTGAAAAACTCCCGCATTTTATCTTCCGGGAAAAAACTCGTGAAAAACCCGGTTCCATAACCCAGTGACCTGGCCGCGATAAACAGGTTTTCGGCGGCCAGGGTGCCGTCATAGATTGCGTAATCAGGATATTCGGCCTCCGAATCCACCAGGACCGCGATATAAACGGGAGCCGAGAGAGCGTTATTCACGGCATTCCGGATGCTTTCGCGCACCGACTCGAATTCCGGCTTGTCGGGCTTACGGCTCCTTTTGTATTCTTCTATCTGCCAGGCCATCGCTTCTTTTTTGAGTTTCCCAAGCCTGTCGCGATCGCGAATGACAAGAAACTTCCAGGGTTGCTGATTTCCGGCGGTCGGGGCAAGACGGGCGGCGTCAAGAATCCTTTTTATATGAGCATCCGGAATTGGCGTCGCTTTGAATTTTCGCACCGTACGGCGGTTCTTTAGAATATTAAAGAGATAGTACTGTTTCTCATTAATTTTCACGTCGGCATCTTTATCGGTAAAAGACTGTCCAATAGGCGTGCACAAGTCAGCCACAACCTTCCACATATCATTCTCTTTGTGAAATATCAGCGTGAAATAGGAATCAAGGCTGTACTTTCCGCTATCGGGCATAACGGTCCGGTAGTGAAAAACGGCGGTGACGTAACCGTACTGCTTGCCCTCGCGAACCTCAACAAGCTCCACCGGCATTTGCCAGCCCTCTCTTTCAAACCATTTCTCATGAAATTCATAATACTTCATCCTCTTGTCGATCAGCTCACCATTCGTGGTTAGAAACGTAAAATCACTGTTTTCGGTCACCGTGCTGAAAAGCCCCTCCAGATCCGAATTCTGAATCGACTTGACATATATATCGAAGGTCTCATTAAGAGAAAGCCCCGGCCGGTTCCGCAAATCATTTTCACTTGGAGATGCTTGCAGAGCCAGAGCAAAAATCAAAA
>CP070766.1:825589-849240 GCA_020345705.1 Candidatus Zixiibacteriota bacterium
AGGGAATCAGATTTCACACCCAGGTCGACGTCGGCCCGGGACACCACGACGGTGAGCATCTGGAAAAGACGGTTGATGACCTTTTTCGGCTTCATCCGGGCGTCACCACGCTCGGTGTAGTGCCTGTCGGATTGACGAAATACAGGCAGAATCTGCCGAAACTCATGCCAGTGAATAAGAGCAAGGCCGAAGAAATCCTGGAATTTACCCGTGCGCGGCAGAAAGAATATCTAGACCGATGCGGTTCAAGGTTTGTATTTGCCGCGGATGATTTCTACATCCTGGCCGGGCAGGATTTCCCAAGTCTTTCTCAATACGAGCAAATGGAACAGTTTGAGAACGGCATCGGGATGATGCGCATGATTCTGACAGATTTCAATCGACGAAAAAGGTCACTGTTGAAGCTCAGAAGGAAAGGCCGGATAGTCTTTTTGACCGGTGAATCGGCCCGTGATTCACTCAATCGGGAGGTATTACCCTTCCTGCAAAAGGCGGGCTTCAAGATTGACACTCTGATTGTGAAAAACAGATTCTGGGGACGGATGGTGACCGTCAGTGGCCTTCTGGTCGGGCGCGACCTGCTTCAAGCCCTGAAGGGCACCGGGGGCAAATATGATATTGCCATACTGCCGCCGAATTGTTTAAATGATGATGGACTTTTTCTCGATGATGTCTCTCTGAACGAATTCAGGGAAAAAGCCGGCCTACCGGTTTTCGTCGGCAGGTACAGCGTCGTGGATACATTGAAAGAGGTGTTGTGTTGAGCATTCCTCTGGTTGCTCTAATAGGCCGGCCCAATGTCGGCAAATCGTCGCTCTTTAATCGCTTCCTGAGAAAGCGGCTGGCCATTGTGGATGATACGCCGGGCATCACCCGGGACAGAAACTACTCCCTCTGTGATTGGGCTGGCCGCACGTTCTACCTGATTGATACCGGCGGAATGATACCTGACACCAAAGGCGCCATCAGCAAACTGGTTCTTGAACAATCCGAAACGGCCATAGAACAGGCCGACCTGATAGTCTTTATCGTAGATTGTAAAACCGGCCCTGACAGCATTGACGACCGAATCGCCGTGTCGCTTCAAAAATCAGGCAAGCCGGTGTTGCTTCTGGCCAACAAAATCGATCGCGACTCCGAAGAAACGGAAAAATTTCAGTTTATGCGGCTCGGCCTGGGAGAACCGATTCCGGTTTCGGCGACGGTCGGCCGCGGTATCGGTGAAGCCTTGGACGCCATAATTGAGAAACTCCCGCCTACGGAGGAACCGGACACGGAATCGGATGTCGTCAGAATCGCCGTGGTCGGGCGACCGAATGTCGGGAAGTCCATGTTCATCAACAGGCTGATAGGAGAGGAAAGGAGCATTGTCTCACCGATGCCGGGCACCACCCGTGATGCCGTCGATACCCCATTTAAGTTCAACGGCAGGGAGTACGTTCTGATCGACACCGCGGGATTGAGGCGTAAGTCAAGGGCTAAAGAGGACGTCGAGTATTACACCACGCTCAGGACACTGCGCGCCATTGAGAATTGCCACGTGGCCGTGGTTCTTGTAGATGCCTCGGAGGGGATGTTGGTACAGGACTTGAAAATCATCGAGGATGCCGTCGAGGCCAGACGCGCAATCGTCCTGGCCGTCAACAAATGGGATCTTGTTGAAAAAGATGATAAAACGGCCGACATATTTACTTCACAGATTCGCGATTTTGCCAAAACCATGTCGTTTATTCCTGTCATCTATATCTCCGCCCTGACCGGTCAGCGGGTTACCAAGATCATTTCGCTGGTTGATTCTGTTTTTGAAAACTGGCAGAGAACAATCCCAACCGCGGAGCTGAACAGATTTCTTCAACAGATTGTCGGCAAACAGCCTCCGGCGTCTGCCCGGGGCAAGTATGTCAAGCTTATGTATGCGACTCAAACCGGGATAAGGCCACCGACGTTCACGGTCTTTGCCAATTATCCCAAGCTTTTGCAGAAAAGCTACCTCCGCTATATTGAGAAGCAATTCCGCTCTCAATATAATTTCGAAGGTGTTCCCTTAAGGCTCAAGTTTCGCACGAAATAAGCATAAAAAAACGGGAGACTAAAATCTCCCGTTATATCTGAGAAAATCAAATTCCTTACTTCTTGAACCGGCGATACAGCCCCAGACCGAGCGCACCAAAGCCGAATAGCATCATCGTTCCGGGCTCCGGAATGAACGAGGCGTCATGCGAGAAGGGAGCGAAATACTGAATGCTCCCGTCAGGGTTCACCGTGTAGGCATCAAAATGAACAAAGGCAGCGCCTTCAACACTGATGCTGAAAACCTTATACTGACCCAGAGTCTTGGAACCGGCCAGATAGCCCTCAGTCGAGGGATCCCAGTACGTCGGCTCAGGCATAACGTTTCCGACCCCGCCGACAAGCCCGAAATTACCGGCGCTGAATTCAGTATACCAGGCGGGAAAGATTCCATGCTTTGGCAGATCGTCTGAATTGTCCCAGGTGCCGGCTGTCATGATCGGCGCATATCCGTAAACCCATGTGTCGTAAGTTGTTCCGCCGACGTCAACCGAGGCTGTCCCGTTGGGGTCCTCATCTTTGGCATAAGCCAGAGCCATACTTATCCGAACATCGGACAAGGCCTCGTTGGCTCCAATTACATACAGATTGAATGTGCTCGAAGTCGTAACCCATGACTCATCTTCAGTGTCATAGGTCGCGCCTTCAATGAAGAGCTGAAGATTGGGGATGGCATAGGCCGATGATATCCCCATGAGGAACAAAAGACCGGAAAACAAAAGAACCTTTTTCATATCTCTCCTACCTAACATTCAAGTTAATATATAGTCATTCAATGTCAAATTTAGCATACGTCGTGCCAATGAGGGTGGTATTTTATATCTATTGTCTGCGTGTAATACGCAGCAAAGTGAAGAAAGAGCCGCAAATAATGGACTTCATCAGTCTATTATTGGTCTGCCTGCGTTAAGTATATGTTTATCTTTATGTTAGCCTTACAGGAAGATGGCCAATTCGGCTCTCGAGGAGTCGTTTTGCCCCCTTCCCGCGAGCCATAGCCGCCTTCAGGCACGGAAAAAAAGAACTTTATAGCGATGCGGCCAATAAAAAAATTCCCCGCCGGATAATTGTTGACAAGTATTATCACAAATATATGCAACATAATATCCATGTGCTGCACTGATCTGCATAGTCAGCCGGCTCCGATTCCGCCGAGGATCCGCTGTAACTGCCGTTAACTCAAGCTGTTTTCTGCCGAATAGTGAGATATGGTAAAAACCGAAGCTCTGGAAGAAAAGGTCTTTCATCTCGAAGGCAAATTGGAAGATACCAGGTCAAAGCTCTTGGACCTGGCGACAATGGGAGCCCTGATAGCCTCGATTCTGGATTTGGAAAAGATCCTGTCGGTCGTAATGGAGATGGCGGTCCGGACGGTCGACGGGGAAGTCGGGCTGATACAGCTTTATGATCGGGGGGAGCTGACATCCAAACTAACATGGGGCGTTGATGATGCTGTCATAAAAAGCATAGCCTATAAGGATGAACAAGACATCTCGAGCTATTGCTTTAACAAGCAGGAAGCGGTTATCATCAATGATTTTGTCAGTCGCCTTGACTTCGGCCCGACGGTGACCCGGTTGATGGCTCGTCCGATTAAATCTCGGGCCAAGTGCCACGGCACAGTGGTGGTTATCAATAAAACAACCGGAGACGAGTTTACGGAAGAAGACAGAGTCAATCTGGAAATGCTTATTAACTTCGCCGCTGTCGCCATAGACAATGCTCTTCTGATGGAAGAATCGCTTCAGAAGCAGAGAATCGAGCAGGAGTTGACAATTGCGAAACAGATACAGGAGACTATCCTGCCGGGCAATGAAATCGAGATTGAGGGTGTCGAAATCGGGCATTTATATCGTCCGGCAAGGTATGTCGGCGGTGATTTCTACGATGTTATCATCGTTGGTGAAGACAGCTTTGTCCTGGTAATTGGTGATGTTTCCAACAAGGGAGTCCCGGCGGCAATGCTGATGTCGGCTACCATGGCAATAATAAGATCCCAGCTTATGAAGTCCCCGGAAATCGGCCCGGCCGAACTTATGAACAATCTGAATAACGTGCTTTGCAACGGCATCATAAAAAGCCACGATATGTTTGTGACGCTGTTCATCGCCCGTATCGATTTGCGGGCCGGCGAGGCCAACTACTGCAACGCCGGGCATATGCCGCCCTTATATTGGAGTTCGGATCAGGACAAGCTTGTTGAGCTGCGCTCAGGGGGGACTTTTGTAGGGCAGTTTCCCGATATGATTTTCAAGATGGGGACAATCCCCATTAGCGCCGGTGACAGGTTCCTGGCCTACACCGACGGTGTGACCGAGGCGGAAGACTCGCAGAAACGCCAATTCGGGATTGAGCGGCTCCGGCAGGCTTTCCTCAAAAAGGGCGAAATGTCAGCCCGTCGGTTCTGCGCCTTTATTGCAGACAGCGTCGATCGATTCGTCGAGAGCCCGGACAAAGAGCCCTTTGATGATCTCACCCTGCTGGCGGTGAAAATACGGCGGGATGTACAATGAACAAAAAGGTGTTTAAATATCAATCCGTGGCGGAATCAGAGGGCCGGATGTATAACGAGGTTAAATCATTCCTGGCTGATTCCGGAATTTCCGGGAAAATGATGTATAACATTTTGCTCACGGTCTCGGAGGCCTTCACCAACGCGTTGGAGCACGGCAACCAATATGACGCCGCCAAATCGATCGAAATTTCCATCGGCGTCGATGAGAAGGCGGTTACGGCCGAAATAATCGATGAGGGCACGGGGGATATGACCTCAATTGATTCGAGGGGTCGCGCGGACAGTCTCCAGGAAGGCGGAAGAGGGGTGGATTTGATGGAGTCAATCGCCGATAAGATAAATATACATAAAAGCGACCGCACCGGCGGGCTGCAAATCTCGATGACGTTCGAGAAAGGCAGGTACATCAACGCCGGTTGGAAGGAATGCAACACGGAGGAAAAGATGGAATTTAACCGAAGAGACGAAGGCAACACGGTGGTGATTGCCCTGTCGGGTCGTCTTGATCTAAGCAACGGAAGTAAGCTGAAGGAGGAAGTCAAGAACATTCTCACTGCAGGTAAGACATCAATCCATCTTAACCTGGCGCACGTCGAGTTTGTCAACAGCTCTGGATTGGGCGCGCTGGTCTCGATAATGAAAGAGATTCGAATTCATCGAGGGCGCCTTACGCTCTCCGACCTGGCCGAATACGTGCAGGAAATCTTCGATATCACACAGCTTTCTCACATCTTCGAGATTTTCGGCACGGAGCAGGAGGCCCTGCGGTCTTATCAGGTCGTTGGATGCAACTGAGACCGTCAACCTGTCGAATCATATAGTACCCGGAGGATGGATTGAGAAGAAAGAATATCATTGTTGTTGATGATGAGCTGCTGATCAGAGATCTTCTTTACGATTTCTTTACGGAACGAGACTGGGGTGTCGCCGTTTACGGCTCAAGTGAGAATGTGTTGGAAGCCGTCAGGACCAAAAAGTACGACATCGTCCTTGTCGATCTGAAATTGCCTGAAGTCGACGGCATCTCTCTTGTCTCCAAGATCAAGGATCTGTATCCGGAGCTTCCCGTGATCATTATGACGGCCTTTCCGAGCGTGGAGACGGCCGTTGAAGCTCTTAGACTCAAGGTGGATGACTACATCACAAAACCTTTCAATATTAACAGACTCTTCAAGACTCTTGACGGAATAGTCGAAAAGAGCCGTGAAAAATCGGTCGCCGTCAGGAGTGAAGATGTCCTTCCAGGCTAAGAGCGGCCTGAAACTCTTACTCGCCCGATTTGCAGGAAAACTGCGGAACGCCTAGCACCAAGCGGGCCGATTTACACGGGGCTGCATGATACCGAATTATCGGGTCGATCCCTGCGAGCGCCCGAGATGATTCCGGCGGATGTCCGGCCGTGAGTCGGCTTTTTTGCTTGCCTGAAACGTTGTGTAAAATTAATTTCATGAAGAATACAGAGTGTGCAGTACTATGGATGGAAAAGAAAACATGGAAGTCGAGCATTTGCAGGAAATCGAGAAGTTTATCGAGTCATATACTTCCTTCAGTAAGATCGTCAACAAAATCCAGCGGCAGTATCTATCCCTGAAGGAGACATACACCCGCCAGAGTCGCGAGCTTCAGTCCGTCAATGAATCGTTGCAGGCCTTGATGAAGGAAAACAGGACCGTAACGGAGTTCTTAAACGGCATTCTGAATTCACTATCTTCCGGTGTCATTGCCATAGAAAAATCGGGGATGATTTCGCATATGAATCCCGCCGCCAGGAAAATTCTGGGCATCGAAGAAAACTGCGTCACATCAGGTTCGATGCACTACGATGAGGCCTTGCAGGCGGTCGAGAATCAGCAATTTTCGGCGGTTGAAACGATAGCAACCGAATCGCCTTTGGAAAACAGGGAAAAGAAAATCAGGACCTGTCATGGAGCGGTCCTGACGCTTTCCATTTCGACGTCCCTGCTCAGAAATCGGAACGGAGAGATTGTCGGAGCAGTTGAGCTTCTTCATGATATTTCGAAAATGAAGAAGTTGGAAGAACAGCTGGCGCAAATGAAGGTTCTTGCTTCCCTGGGAGAAATGGCCGCCTCAATCGCGCATCAGATACGCAATCCCCTGGCCGGTATCGGCGGCTTTGCCTCGCTGCTGACAAGAGACCTAGATGCTGAGCCATCACAGAAAAAAATGGCACAGAAGATCGTGGAAGGTGTCGAGAGCATAAATAGTACAATCCAGACGCTTCTCGATTTCGCGCGACGGGAAAAAGTTGAGAAAACAGTAGTAGATCTTAAAGCGTATATGAATGACCTTCTGGACGGTTTCGGAATGGAGTACGGCTTTGAGGACGCAGACAAAAGGATTAAGCGAAATCTGGCCTCAGGGAAAGTCATTCATGTCGAGCTTGATAGTGAGCTGTTCAAACAGGCGCTTGTCAATCTAATAAAAAACGGTCTTGAGGCGGGTGGAGCCGACACCGAGGTTGAGGTCGGGATAGGTGAGATTCCGATACAGGCGGCGAAGAAACAATACGGCGGGAATCTTGACCTTCTGGGTTCCGAGACCGTGGCGAGAATAAGCGTCGCTGACAACGGCCCGGGCCTACCGGAAGGGGAACTGAATAAATTATTCGCGCCGTTTTATTCGCGCAAGGAAAACGGCATTGGTCTTGGACTTAGCATCTGCTGGAAAATCATCCAGGCTCACGGCGGCGATATAGTTGCCTCATCCGGGATCGGCCGGGGAACCGAATTTTCAATACTCCTGCCCGTCAAATCGGGTTAACCGGAGAGGGGATATGAAGATAAATATCTTGACCGTAGACGATGAAAAAATCGCCAATGATTTTTTCGTAGAAACTCTGTCGCGGGCCGGTTACATCGTTGAGCCGGCCTACTCCGCGGAAGAGGCGCTTGAGAAGCTGAAGGACAGGCCATTCGACATTGTCGTCTCTGATATACGCATGAAGGGTATGGATGGCATCGAGCTTCTTGAGGAGGCCAGGAAGCTTCAGCCTGACGTGGTGTTCATAGTGGTCACGGCCTATGGCACTGTCGAGATCGCCGTCCGAGCCATGAAGCTTGGGGCCTACGATTTCCTTCTTAAGCCGGTTTCGCCTGACGCGCTCGAAATAGTGGTCGAGCGGGCGAGGGAACTTATCGTATTGAAAAATGAAAACCGGCGCCTGCGATCCGATTTGGCCGAGCGATATCAGGATATTGTTGGAAAGTCGCCGAAGATGAAAGAAGTCTTCGAACTCATCCAGACGACCGCCAATGCCCGGTCAACGGTGTTGATAACGGGTGAGTCGGGCACCGGCAAGGAATTGGTGGCGCGCGCCATCCACCATATCTCGGAAAGGCAGGATAAACTCTTCGTCACCCTCAACTGCGCCGCTCTTCCGGAGAATCTTGTTGAGGCTGAGCTTTTCGGTTATGAGAAGGGTGCCTTTACCGGTGCGGTCCGGCAGCATAAAGGGCGGTTCGAAGCGGCCGACGGCGGAACGCTCCTTCTGGACGAAATATCGGAGATGCCCAAGGGGCTTCAGGCCAAGCTTCTCAGGGTTCTACAGGAAAAGCAGTTTGAGAGGATCGGCTCGACTGTTTCCATCGACGTCGACGTGCGAGTCATTGCCACCTCCAACAGGAATCTGAAGGAGGCCATTCAACAGGGCAGGTTTCGCGATGACCTTTTCTATCGTTTGAATGTTATCCCCATCACTATCGTGCCGCTCAGAGAAAGAACCGAGGATATTCCGCTGTTGACGAGCCATTTTGTCGAAAAATATAACAAGGAAAACGGAAAGAGCATCAGTGGGGTTGATGAAAGTGTTCTCCGGCTGTTTATGAAGTACCACTGGCCCGGAAATGTCCGCGAACTCGAAAACTATATCGAGCGGGCAGTCGTCACTTCCACTTCGAACGTTCTTACTCGACCTGATTTTCCGCAGGAGCTGTCACTCGGGAAGCTTGCCGATGAGATTTCCGGTCTCGCCGTCGGGATGACCCTTTCAGACGGTGAAAAGTTCCTTATATTAAAAACCCTTGAAAAATGTGACGGAAACAAGACTAGGGCCGCCGAAGTCCTGAATATCACGCCCAGGACAATTCGCAATAAACTGGCCGAATATAATCTCGAGCAGGATGAGCCTTAACGCGGCCGGGAGTCCGTTTTTCTGAGGCGATAGCCCTCTGACGGCTTCAAAATCTCATTCAATTGCCGATATTTCTATTGATTGGCAGATAATGCCGTCTCTACGATTGCGCCAATTATGCGGTTTTGATGGGTTTATTATGGATGTCGCGACAATAGGCGGATTGATTATCGGCGTCGGAGCGGTGCTTGTTTCCTTTCTTTTGGAAGGCGGCCATCTGAGCGCCATTGTCCAGCCGCCGGCTATGCTGATTGTGATAGGAGGAACGATAGGAGCGTCTATCGTTACGACCTCCCTGAAAACCCTCTTGAAAATACCTGATTTTCTGAGGCTGGCTTTCACCGGTAAGAGCCCGAATCCACTTGCCACCATTGACATGATTGTGATGATGTCCGAAAAGGCCCGTAAAGAGGGCATCCTCGGCTTGGAAGGCGATCTCCATAGAATATCCGACCCGTTTTTTAAAAAAGCGATTCAGCTGCTAATTGACGGTACTGAGGGTTCGGTCCTGAAACGGATTCTGGAAACCGAAATAGCCTATACCGAAGATCGCCATAAGAAAGGGATACTGTTTTTTCAGAAGATGGGCGGTTTTTCGCCCACCCTCGGAATTATCGGAACCGTCCTGGGACTGATACACACTCTCGGCAGCACCTCCGACGCCGAACGCATGGCCACGGCGATCGCAGGGGCATTTATCGCAACTCTGTGGGGAGTGGCGCTGGCCAATCTCTGCTACTTGCCTCTAAGCGACAAGCTGAAACTCCGTCACGAGGAGGAACTCGGTAATCTCGATCTGATTATGGAAGGCGTTATTGCCATTCAGTCGGGGGATAATCCCCGCATTGTTAAGACCAAACTTATATCTTTTATCTCTCCCAATTTGCGGGAGGTTGAGTAGATTCAAATGGGTCGCAAGCGAAGACTGGATGATCATGAAAACCTCGAAAGGTGGCTTCTGACATACGCCGACCTTATTACCCTTCTTTTGGCCTTTTTCATAGTAATGTATTCCATGTCGCAGGTTGACGCCAAGAAATTCGGTAAGATGTCGAAAGCGCTTTCGGGCGCCCTGCGGGGAGGCGAGGGTATCATAAAGCGAGGGGATGAAATCGGTGTCGCCTCGGGAGGAGTCGTTCTGCAGATCGGTCGGCTGATGTCTATCGGAGAAAAAATCGAGGCTCGCTTCAGAGAGCGCGGCGATTCCAAGCACATCAGCGCCGAGATGAACGAACGCGGTCTGGTCATCCACATCATGGAATCGGCTCTTTTCAAACAAGGCTCCGCGGAGCTTGAATCCCTGGCCAAGGAAATACTGGATATAGTTGCCGAGCATCTGAAATATGTACCCAACCACGTTCGGGTCGAAGGACATACTGATAATGTCCCGATAAACACCCTGAAGTATCCTTCCAACTGGGAGCTTTCATCCGCACGGGCGACGGAAGTGGTCCGTTATCTTATCGAAAACCACGTGGTAGGTCCAGGCAGGATTTCAGCATTGGGGTACGGCGAATACCGACCCTTGAAACAGAACAACAGCGCCGAGAACCGCGCCCGGAATCGGCGTGTCGACGTGGTTATTCTGACAGCGGAGATGACGGCCGCAGAGCCCACCGGCGAATTTTATAATCCCTAGATTATTGTGGAAAATATTTCTATCCCAGCGGGCAGATAATTCCTTTTCTCAGACCAGCCTCACTTGATAAGATTCCCGTAAGTTATTAAAAGAAAACCGCTTGAGGCTCTCGATGCAAAGCGGCATCGGGATTGCTTGATCGCCAATCGGATAATGCTATGTCAAACATGATTCAAAAGCTGGTGATTGACCAAAGCGGCGTGCCGCTTCTGAAGAAGTATCTGGATGTATCCTCTCTGAGGCACAAACTTATTTCCGGTAACATCGCCAACGTTTCGACCCCCAGGTACCGCAGCAAGGATGTTGATTTCCACGGGGAGTTGAGGAAAGCGATCGGTAATAACGGGCATATTAGCGGGAAACGGACCCACCCGTCCCATCTGCCGCTGGGGCAGTCGCGTCAGGACGAGCCGGAGATAATTGTTGACAAGTCAAATGCAAGAAACGGCATAAACAATGTTGACATAGACAAGGAGATGGGGGATCTGGCCCAGAATCAAATCTACTATAGCATCGGGGCCAGACTCCTGGCCAAAAAATTCGATGGGCTCAAGAAAGCCATAACGAGCAAATAATCTAAGGGCTTATCGATATGTCGGGTCTATTCAGCTCAATTGAGATTTCGGCCACCGGGCTGACTCTTCAGCGAAAGAAGATGGATGCCGTCTCGGAGAACATTGCCAACGCCGAGACGACTCGCACCGAAAAAGGCGGCCCGTACCGGCGAAAAAGAGTAATAGTTTCGGAAGCGGTTGAGAACGTTCCGTTCAAAACCGTCATGGCCAGAGCCGGTGCCAGGCTCGTCCGCACCGACGCCAGACACTTGCCGGGAAGCCGGAAGATGTCGCAGGAGACCGGTGACATATCAAAGGTTGATGCCGACACCATCGAAGATCCGGCTTCAAGCTATCGCATGGTGCACGATCCCGGGCATCCCGACGCCGACGAGGAGGGCTTTGTCAAGATGCCGGATGTCGAGATAGTAAATGAAATGGTTGATATGATAGCCGCATCCCGGGCCTACGAGGCCAATACAATGGCCATCCTTACTTCAAAAGAGATGGCCAAGGATGCGCTGGAAATATAAGATGATGAGGTAGCTGAGAATGAAGGTCAACTCGATAGGAATTGAGGCATATCGTCAGACAATCGAAAAACCGCAGACCGAGAATCGACCCGTCGCGGCCGGAAAAACCCGGATTAAAAAAGCCGAGAATCTCCTTATCCCGACGCAAGGGGAGAACGCCGGCTCGGACATTTCCGTCCGACTGAAACCGGGAACGTTCGTTGACATGCTGTCCGACCGGGAGAAACAGGCGATGGAGATGTTTTTCGAGAGGTTCAACGGTACCAGGTCAGGCGAAGGAGCATACAACAAAGAAGGTGCGGCCAGGGATGCACACCTTGGCAGACATCTCGACGTGACGTTATGAGCGGCAGCATCGGACAGATTAACGGGCTGGTCCGGGGCCTGGAAAACCAAATAGGAAACTCCCGGGCCGCAACGCAGCCGGAAGATAAGGCCGGCTTTACGGAACTGCTGAATAATCTTATAACGTCGGTCAACGATCTTCAACTGGACGCCGGCAAGGCGCAGGAATTGATGGCCGCCGGCGAAGCGGCTGATCTTCATCAGGTCATGATTGCCCTTGAGGAGGCCGGTGTCGCCATGGACCTGCTGCTCGAAATCAGGAATAAACTGGTCGATGCATACCAGAGCTTGATGCGAATGCCCATGTAAGATCGGAAAAAATCACTCACGTCGCCATGGGATTGGCGACAGAGCATAAATAGGACTTAAGATGGAATATTTGAAGCGACTCTTCAAGAATATCTCCGAATTCGTTCGGGCCATGACGCCGAGTCAGGCGATTATGCTTATCGGCGTGGTTGCCGGATTAATCGTGGGCGCTGTGGTTGTTTCGAGCTGGATTTCGGATGCGAGTTATTCAACCCTTTACTCAAATCTTGATCCCACCGAGGCGGGAGAGATTGCCGACTATCTTACTGAGCAGAATACGCCTTTCAAGCTGTCTGATGGAGGCCGGACCATCTCGGTCCCTTCCGGCGACGTTTACAAGGTGAGAATCTCACTGGCCTCTCAGGGTATGCCGCAGTCGGGCAATATCGGATACGGGATTCTTGACCAGTCCAACCTGGGTATGACCGAGTTTCTCCAGAATCTCAATTTCCGCCGGGCGCTTGAGGGGGAGCTGATGCGGACAATAATGCAGCTTTCGTCGGTTCAGGCCGCCCGCGTACATATCGTCATGCCCAAAGACCGGTTGTTCAAGAAACAGCAGCAGGAAGCGACGGCCTCGGTAGTCCTGAAGCTGCGACGGCCCAACGGCCTGTCGAAATCGCAGTTGTCGGGCATCACCCATCTGGTGGCCTCTTCCGTGGAGGGGCTGAAGCCGGAGAACATTTCAATTATTGACTACGACGGCAATCTGCTGTCTTCGGAAATGGCTTCGGACATGCTCGCCGGGCTCTCCGCCTCCCAGCTTGAGGTGCGAAAAAACGTCGAGCAATATCTTGAAGATAAAGCCCAGACCATGCTTGACGGTGTCGTCGGTCAGGGCAAGTCAATTGTCCGGGTCACCGCCGACCTGAATTTCAAACAGGTGGAGAGCACATCGGAGCAGTACGACCCGAATTCGACCGTAATTCGCAGCGAGGAGAAGACCGAGGAAAGCGGATCGTCATCGGACAAACAGGATGAGCTGGCAGAAAGCAACGATGAAAAGCGGGTGGAGACGTCCATAACAAATTATGAAATAAATAAATCAGTCGAACATATGATCGGTTCGGTCGGTAATGTGCACAGGCTTTCGGTGGCGGTCCTGCTGGACGGTGTTTACAGGGAGGTTGAAAACGCCGAGGGGGTCATGGAGGTTGTCTATGAGCCTCGTCCGCAGGAGGACATAGACCGCATTACCGCCCTGGTCAGAAACGCCGTCGGTTTCGACTCGGAACGCAGCGACCAGATCGAGGTCGTGAATCTGGCCTTTGACCGGACATCGATGGAATTCGAACAGGGCAAGCTCGATAAGATTTATCAGCAGGAGTTCCTGTTTAATATAGCCAAGAAAATCGGCACGGTCCTGCTGGTCGTGCTGGCCTTCCTGTATCTGCGAAAACGCGCCAGGAAGCTCTTTGCTTCGCTGGCCAAGATTCTGCCACCGGGCAGGCTTGCGGCTCCAGGCAGGCCGCCTGCCTATGCCGGTCAGGAGTCGGAAGAGGAGCCGATTCCGACGGTTGAGCCTGATAAGCGCAGGCCCAAACTCGTCGATCAGATGCAAAAGACGGCCAAGCAGGAACCGGAAGAAATTGCCAAAGTTATAAAAACAATGATGGTTGAGTAGTGATATGGCACTAGCGTATGAAGAACTGACGCCCATGCAGAAAGTGGCCATTGCCCTGGTTTCATTCGGAACCGAGGTGTCGGCTCTGGTTCTCAAAACTCTGTCGGAATCGGACGTCGAAAAAATCACGGTCGAAATCGCCAACCTGGGTGATGTGCCGCCGAAGGTAGAAGAGAAAATAATCGAAGAATGCTACCAGATTTTCATGGCCCGCCACTACATATCGCAGGGCGGTGTCGACTTCGCCAGAGAGATTCTGGAAAAGGCGGTCGGGGGGAAAAAAGCCCAGGATATTCTGAAACGGCTAGAGTCATCGTTCCGCACCTCCGGTTTTAATCTTCTTAAGAACATTGACTCAAAGCAATTGGTCGGATTCATGCAGAATGAGCACCCTCAGACAATCGCACTCATACTGTCGCAGCTCGCTCCTCATCAGGCGGCCGGCGTTCTCTCGGAGTTGCCCTCCGAATTGCAGACTGAAGTCGCCCTGCGCGTCGCCACCATGGAAAAAATCTCCCCTGAAATCCTCAAGGACATTGAATCGACCCTGGAGAGGCACTTCGATACCACCAGCGTCGGCGATCTTTCGGTATCCGGCGGTGCCAAGACGATGGCGGAAATTCTCAACCTGACTGAAAGCACGGCGGAAAAGAATATCCTTCAGTCCATCGAAGCCGATGATTCCGATCTGGCCGCTGAGATCAAGAATATGATGTTTGTCTTCGACGATATTACTCTTCTCGATGACCGTTCCATCCAGCGGCTTTTAAAGGAAGTCGAGACCAAGGATCTCTCAGTTGCCTTGAAAGCCGCATCCGAAGAGGTCAGATCGAAGATCTACTCGAATGTCTCCGAACGAGTCGCCATCATGATCAAAGAAGAGATGGAATTTATGGGCCCCATGCGACTATCCGATGTCGAGGCCGCTCAGCAGAGAATAGTCGAGGGCGTCAGGCGACTCGAAGAGGAAGGCCAGGTAGTTATATCAGGTCGCGGCGGTAAGGAGGACGTCATTGTCTAAGCTGTACCATTCACCAACAAGTGACACCGAAAAAGTTATTATTGGTGAGTACAGGACTGATATCGAATCGGATAGGGCCGCCGAGAAGAAGCTGGCGTCGGTTTTCTTCGACATCAACGTCATAACGACTATCGAGGGCAAAAAGCTGGTGCCCATTCAGGAACTCCTCAAGGTTGAACAGCAGATGCAAACTGAAAAAGAGGAGTCGGAACGAAAGGGCTCCAAGGAAGGCTACGACAGGGGGCTTTCGGACGGTCATAAAGAGGCCCAGAAGGTTGTCGACAATTTCGCCTCCCTGATAAATGATGCCGTCAAACAGCGACAGGTCTTATTCGATGAGGCGCATCAGAAAATCCTGGAGCTCGTCTTGCGAATTTCAAAAAATGTCACATTTGATGCCGCCAGGATCGATCCTGAAATCACGGCCAAAATCATCGCAGGCGCGATAGGCAAACTCGTTGACAAATCGAAAATCAAGGTAAAAGTCCACCCGGATCACCTCCCCTTAATGGAGCAGCAGATTGACCGCTTCAAAGGCGATTCGACCGCCGTCAAGGAGATAACCATCGAACCGGACAACCGCGTTCGTTATGGCGGGTGCTTTATCGAAACGCCAAAGGGTGATATTGATGCCCGGGTGGAATCCCAGATGGAGGCTCTCGCTGAAGCGATCAGCTCCGGTGGGGACGAATCGTGAAGTCCATCCCTTACGATCATTACGCCGCACTGATCGACCGGACTCGGACCATCAAGCAATCGGGCCGAGTCGCCCAGATAATCGGGCTTGTCATCGAGTCGGTCGGCCCGGCCGTGTCAATAGGTGATCTATGTCAGATCGAAAATCCGGAGACCTGTGATAGAATCAACGCTGAAGTGGTCGGCTTTCGGGACAATCGAATTTTGCTCATGCCGTTCGGGTCGGTTTCCGGAATCACTCCCGGATCGGCGGTCATATCGACCGGGCAGAAAATTCGGGTGCCGGTCGGGGACGAGTTGATCGGCAGGATTGTCAATGGAATGGGTCAACCGATAGACGGAAGAGGACCGATCCTGAGCACTAGGACGCGGTCTATCGACAGCTCGCCCATACATGCACTCAAGAGAAAGAGAATTACCGAAGCAGTCCGCACCGGAATAAAGGTTGTCGATATCATGGCAACCTGCGGCCGGGGGCAGCGGATGGGTATCTTCGCCGGGTCGGGAGTCGGCAAATCCCTGCTTCTCGGCATGATCGCCCGCGGCTCGACGGCCGACGTCAACGTTATTGCTCTGGTTGGGGAGAGGGGGAGAGAGGTTCGCCAGTTTATCGAAAATGATCTCGGCCCCGAAGGGCTGAAAAGGTCGGTGGTCGTGGTCGCGACCTCGGACCAGCCGGCGCTGGTCAGGATCAAAGGTGCTTCGGTGGCCACCGCCATTGCGGAACATTTTCGGGATCAGGGTATGGATGTAATGCTACTCATGGATTCGCTGACCAGGATTGCGATTGCCCAGCGAGAAATAGGCCTTGCCGTTGGAGAGCCGCCGGCGACGAAGGGCTTTACTCCGTCCGTCTTTGCCATGTTGCCCAGAATGCTGGAACGGGCCGGTACCAACGACAAAGGCTCTATTACGGGGATGTACGCCGTGCTTGTTGAGGGCGATGATTTTAATGAACCGATTTCCGACGCGGTGCGGTCTATTCTCGATGGTCATATATCGCTGTCCAGAAAGCTCGCCTCGCTTAACCAGTACCCCGCCGTTGACGTCATCGACTCCATCAGTCGCCTGATGGTTGATGTCTCGACGCCGGAACATCTTGACGTGGCCGCCAGGACGCGTGAAATCGTTGCGACATACCGTGAGTCTGAAGACCTGATTAATATCGGGGCGTATGTGAAGGGCTCCTCGTCCAGGATTGATTACGCTATCTCGAAGATAGACGACATCAACAGATTCTTCCGCCAGAGTATTCACGAGAAGTGTCGCTTTGAGGATGCTCTCAAGGAACTCGCAAACATCATTCCGCCCGATGAGAACCGGATTGAAGATAATGAAGAAGTTCAAGTTCCGGCTGGAGAAGATACTCCAGCTTAAAGCTCACAAAGAAAAGGAATGCCAGAAACGGCTCGCCGTGGCGACCCAGAAGGTCGTCAAACAGGAAGGCGCCCTGACTCATCTGCGGAAGGACCGCGTGATGGTCCAGGGGGACCAGCGGGCGGTTCTCCGGGGACGGATCAATGCTTCGCTCTTGTCGATGTTTTCAAGGTATTATCTCAAGCTGAAAAAGGACGAACTGACCGGTCTTCAAATGCTCAAAGCCTATCAGGGGGAAGAGGCAGGCAAGAGAGGAGAACTGGTCGAAGCCGGCAAGGCAAGAAAGATATATGAAAAACTCAAGGAACGGCTCTTTGAGGCTTACCTCCGGGACCTGAATCTGGCCACCCTTAAAGAGCAGGATGAGGTTGCCTCGCAGATGCTGACCTACAAAAAAAACTCCCGATTGTCTCGGGAGTTCTTGGATGATAGGTATTAAATTCGCAGAAAACTTACTTCATTAACGTCATCTTGCGGCTCTGAGTGAATTCCTCCGTTACCAGTCGGTAGAAATATACACCGGAAGCCAGGACGTTCTTGTCATCACCTCTTCCGTCAAAAGTCACGCGATGTCTGCCGGCGGACATTCGTCCGTCAACCAGCGTTCTCACATTCTGTCCAAGTATATTGTATATCTCTATTTTCAAATCACATGCTTTGGGCAATTCAAAGCTGACTTCGGTGCTGGGATTGAACGGATTGGGCGTGTTTTGAGCCAATGAGTACTGCTTCGGCAAAATGCTCTCATCCCCTTCTAAAACCGCCGTACTGGACTTGATCTCAACCTGCCCGGCATTGAACTTCGGTGCAAAGCACAGGCTGCCGTTATCGGGCGTAAGACAGATCTCCGTCGATTGACTGCCGATGTACCTGGCTGAATCGATCGTGACGATTTCATCCGGAACCGATGAGGCAATGTCGAATATGACTTTTGCCAGCGGTCCGCTTCCGGGGTGAAGAGGCATTCCATCCTGAAAATCGAGCGTTATCAGAAGCTGGTTCAGGCCGCCTGACGGCGGACTGACCGTCTTTTGCCAGGCGGAATCGCCCCTGGTATCGTTGAACGCGACCGTCTTATAAATCAGATTATCGGACGACCATTCAATGGCCAGATTAATTTCCGAAATGTTCTCTATATTGTAGCCGTATATGGGAACTTCAACCGACTGACCTGGCACGCCGGTCACATTATCAATCCAGATTGAATCGGGACTCGGTGGTGGGACCGCCACTGTAATGTGTCCTTTAACAATCTGCGGGTAAATCGCATTCATAGCCGTGGAATCAGCGAAAAGCGTCTTTGAGACCGGCGCCCAGAAAGCTGTGTCAACGGGGAATGTCATTCCACCGGCGGCAGTATCAGCGTAGAAAAATATGTTACACAAAAGACCGTTGCCTGGTGATATCCATCCGGAATAATCTCCGACCCACAAATCGAACAGACCCGGTGCCACGCGTGATATAATATTTTCGGGAGCGATGTAATCCAGCCGTCCCCCGTCAATCGAAAACGAATCTATCAGCAAGTAGTTCGAATCGTACTTAAGAACGATTTCCACCGCCGAAAGCGCTTCATCGTTATAAAAATAAACGGGCAGTACAACCTGCTCACCGGCCTGAGTAACCACTGAATCGATTCGGACCGTATCGGCTTCACCCGGGTCGGGTATACCGGAGGCAGGTACAGCCAGAGCCAGAGCCAGCAGCAGTACAGAGAAGGTTTTCATAAACACTCTTTCGCTAAATGCATTGCTCATAACAGCAAATGTGATGCGAAAGCCCTATCTTTTTCAGCGCCCTTACCCCGGAAGGTGAATAAAACGCAGTAACCCTATACGTATCATAGACAAACCGTTACTAAATATACCTAAACGGAGCACCGGGAGCAAGCGGAATTTGGCCCTCACCCCGGAATGTGAAATGCCTTGCAGCAACAGGTGGAAACCGGCTTCTACATATGCGCTGACAGGATAATTGTCGAAATGGAAATGCATGTTGAAGATATCCGGAAAATTTTTCCGCTTTTGCTCTATGCCTCGGCCGCCCGGTGAAGATTTGGCTCCCCGCCCCCCGTCGTAACTTACTCTCTCTCTGTGTGTTAGAAGGCTGCTCTTGGCTGCCTGCCGACTACGGCATAAGCGTTGCTTGCAAAAGCAGAGGAGAGCTATCACTATGATTAAAGGACTGTATCGTTCAGCCTCGGCCATGCTGCCGAGAATCAAGCAGCAGGAAATTATCGCCAACAACCTGTCCAACGCTTCGTCGCCCGGTTTCAAAAAGGACATGGTCTTTACACGCGAGCTTTCGCGGGCTCAGTCAAAGTTGACCGCCCGGAAGAGTGACTGGCAGACTCCGATGATCGACCAGGTCTACACCAATTTCGAGCAGGGCGGTCTGGACAAGACTGACAATCCTTTTGACATCGCCCTGGAAGGGAAAGGATTTTTTGTATTCGAGACTACTGGCGGGGGGACAGTTCTGTCCCTCGCTGGCAATCTTTCGGTGAATCCCGAGGGATACCTGGTCAATCCGGAAGGTGACAGGCTCCTGGGGGAAGGCGGTGCAATTAACGTTGCGGGCGGGGAGGTGACAATCTCCGAATCAGGTGAGGTGCAGGTCGACAATGCGACCGTCGCCAATGTCCGTGTCGTTGACGTTGAGCACAATACCACCCTGCGCAAGGTCGGAAGATCAAGCTACTGGATTCCCGAGGGAATCGAGCCCGGGGCGGCCGTGGACTTCGCCATAAGACAGGGGTATCTGGAGTCATCCAACGTCAACGTCATCAAGGAAATGGTCAGCATGATCATCTCCTACAGAAATTATGAGGCCGATGCCAAGGCTGTCCAGGCGCAGGATGACTCTCTCGAAAAACTGATAAACAACGTGGGCCGGACAAGATAACCGGACCCGTGCCAATGGAGATAAAGTTATGCTAAAGGCAATGCGCACCGCGGTCACCGGGATGACCGCACAACAGATGAACGTGGACAACATCGCCAATAACTTGTCCAACGTCAACACCACCGGCTTCAAGCGTACCAGGGTGGAATTCCAGGACATCCTGTACCAGAATTTCCGAAAGGCCGGAACCCCCACGGCGATCGGCACTACCATTCCGACCAATCTGGCCATCGGCTACGGCACCAGGCCGGTAGCGACGGTCAGGGACTTTTCCGTGGGCGATTTCCAGCACACCGGAAACGCTCTCGACATGGCCATCTCCGGGAATGGTTTCTTCCAGATCACAATGCCGGACGGGACGATTTCATATACGCGGGACGGGGGTTTCAAGATATCCGCCGAGGGTCAGGTCGTCACGGTGGACGGGTTTTTCATGTACCCGGAAATCAATATACCTGAGGATGCCAATTCAATCGCCGTCAGTATTGACGGTGAGGTGTCGGTCCTGCTGGTCGGCAACGAAATACCGCAGACGATAGGTCAGATTGAGCTGGCACGGTTTATCAATCCGGCCGGTCTGTCGGCCATCGGGCATAACCTGTACAATCAAACCCCGGCCTCCGGAGCGCCGATTGTCGGTAACCCGGCCGAGGAAGGCCTCGGCAAGATCGACCAGGGCTATCTTGAGATCTCGAATGTCAAAGTAGTTGATGAAATGGTCAACATGATTGTCGCTCAACGAGCCTATGAGCTTAACTCCAAGGTCATTCAGACCAGCGAGGACATGCTCCAGATCTCTAATAATCTCAAACGTTAAGGATGGTCGTGATTCTAAGACACATCATCGGCCTTTTCCTGGCCACCTCTGTCATTATCGCTTCCGAGCCATGCCCGGCTGATGATCATTTAGATCGCGCCATCAGCGACAGCATTTTGGCGCTGTATGATCTGGACCCGGGCAGAACGGAAATCAGTGTCGTCAGGAACCGTCTGGATATCAGCAGGTCGGAGTATGATGCTCTTGAAATCTCGGCCCTGACGACTTCCGAGCCGAAAGGAACACTTCCCTTCACGGTCAGGCTTTTAATGGCCGGCCGGCCGGCGGGGGAGGGCCAGATTAGAGTAAAGATCGCGCATTTCGAAAAGGTCCTGGTCACATGTGACCGAATCAAGCGTCACAATGTAATTACACCGGACAAGTACAATATTGAACGAAGAGAAACAACCTCGCTTACCGAAAAACCGATTTCGGCACCGGCCGATCTGACCGGTAAATGGGCCAGAAGAGGTATCGGCAAAGGGCAGATACTGACTTCCGGCATGCTGGAGCTGATTCCCGAGGTTACCCCGGGCAGTGAAGTCTCGATTTTATATAAAACCTCCGCTCTTCAGATAACTGCACTCGGCATTGCCATGGAGCCGGGCTACCGCGGGGATATAATCAGAGTGAAAAACAGTCAATCAAGGAAGATAATTGCCTGCACCATCATTGATGAGAAGACCGTGCAGGTGTCATCACATTGAGGTGAATATTATGAGCATGAGAAGAATTATATTCTTTACGCTGATTCTCCTGCTGTTGCCGTTCTCGCTGAGGGTCTGGTCGGGAGATTTCGGGCAGTCAAGCTCCCTGTTTACCGACATTAAGGCAAACAAGATCGGTGATATTCTGACCGTCCTGATTTACGAATCATCGAACGCCTCGACCCAGGCAGAAACGAAAACCGAAAAGACCGGCAAGTTTTCAACCAAGGGCGGTCCCGGTATCGGCTCGCTCGATTTTATTCCGCTTTTCGGCGCCGACGCCGAGAACAAGAACAGCTTCGACGGCAAGGGCCAGAATACCCGCAACCAATCACTGCGCGCCAAAATGTCGGTGACGGTTGTGGCCGTCAAGGAAAACGGTGACCTGGTCATAAAGGGCAGCCGCACCATCGGAATTTCGAAGGATCAGGAAACGCTGACATTGACCGGTGTTGTCCGGCAGAAGGACATATCTCCCGACAATACCATCGGCTCTCATCAGATTGCCGACGCCCAGATCAGTTACACCGGCAAAGGGGCGGCCAGCACCGGCAGTCGCCCGGGAATCATCATGCGATTTCTCAACTGGTTGTTTTAGGGAGGGCATCATGAGAAGCATAATCTGTACACCTATATCGTTCCCGGCGCTGATGACGTCACTGCTCCTTCTTATCCTTTATGTTTTTGCCCCGGCTGCGGAGGCCGGGACCAGAATCAAGGACATTGCCAGGATCAACACGGAAAATGAGATTGACTTGCTGGGTTACGGCCTCATTATCGGACTTGACGGCACCGGCGACGGCAAGGGCTCCCAGTTCACCATGCAATCCCTGGCCAACATGATGGAGCGCATGGGCATGACCGTCGACGTCAACAAGCTGAAGGTAAAAAACGTCGCCGCCGTAATTGCCACCGCGCGTCTGTCATCGAACTATAAAATGGGCGATAGAATAGACGTAACGGTCTCGTCGATCGGCGACGCCTCCTCGCTTCAGGGGGGCACTCTGCTGATGACTCCGCTGGCCGCGGCCGACGGCGAGGTTTATGCCACGGCGCAGGGTCCGGTGTCAATAGGCGGATTCAACGTGCAGGTCGATGAAGCCAATAAAATCATCAACAACTACACTCTTGTCGGGCGGGTCCCCAACGGGGCGAAGGTCAATCGACAACTGGGAGGAAAATCAAACAAGAACGACGTCCTGATAACTCTTCGCACTCCGGATTATGCCACCGCGACGGCAATTACTCAAACGATAAATTTGAAATATGGCCTGACCGCCTATACTGAGGATGCCGCGACGGTGCGAGTGATTGTCCCTGATTCGCTGGCATATGCCAATGAACGGGGCAACTTCATCGCCGACATCGGCCGGATGACGGTCAACCCGGATCAGACGGCGC
Organism: Candidatus Zixiibacteriota bacterium; assembly: GCA_020345705.1. Lineage (GTDB taxonomy): Bacteria > Zixibacteria > MSB-5A5 > GN15 > PGXB01. The sequence goes on from CP070766.1 coordinate 848,252, forward strand.
GCGTTGTCGTCAACGAGCGAACCGGCACAATCGTCGCCGGGCAGAATGTTTCTATCGCTCCGGTCGCTATCGCTCATGGAAACATAAACGTCAGCATCAAATCGTCTCCGGTTATTTCTCAACCGGAACCCTTTTCACAGGGAGAGACGGTGGTGGCAGCGGAATATCAGCTTGACGTGGATAGTGACAAAGCCCGCGTGATACATTTTGAGGAAACGGTTTCACTGGCGGATATCGCCAGCGCCCTCAATTCCATCGGGGCAACGCCCCGGGATATCGTCGCGATATTCGAGGCATTGAAGCAGGCCGGCGCCCTGAGAGCGGAACTTATAATAATCTAAGGCTATGAGTATCGACCCCCTGACAAATTCGGTAAGACCGAATGATTCCCCTCCGGTCGATTTGAAGCGGCCCAGGACGCTGGATGCCGAAAAAAAACGGCTGTTCAAGGCCGCCAAGGATATGGAGTCACTCTTCCTGTACCAGGTGCTGAAAGCGATGCGGGCCGCAATACCCAAGGCCGACAAGGACAATGAGCTCGGCTTCGGGGGCGGCTTGGGGAAGGGTATATACACTCAGATGTTTGACCAGGAACTGGCGATGAAAATGGCCGGACTGGGCGATAAGAGCCTGGCCGCGACCCTTTACAGCTCACTGGAAAAAGTCCTGGAAAAAAAGCATGAACAGGTCCCCGAAACGCCCCCCGTCATCAAAGAGATATTCCCCCCACCGCAATATCTGGAGATTAAAGAATCAAAATCTCATAGGGATGGGATTTCGAGGTTTGACAGGATAATAGCCAAAGTCTCTGAAAAGTACCGTCTCAATCCCGAACTCGTAAGGGCGGTCATCAGAGCTGACTCCGGAGGCGATCCGACGGCGGTGTCGGGTGCCGGGGCCAAGGGTCTGATGCAGCTGATGGATACCACGGCGGCCGATATGGGGGTCAAAGATGTCTTCGACGCGAGGCAAAACATTGAGGGCGGAGC
>CP070766.1:849340-877374 GCA_020345705.1 Candidatus Zixiibacteriota bacterium
GGCAGAGCTGGGACAGAAAATGCTCCGCCCTCCCCTAATCGATGCAATTGTTGAACGGGTTCGCAGTCTCGTGGAAAGGTATATGGCCAGCAATAAAACCGATCTAACTGCCCTTCAAGCAAAGCAGAGAAAAATCCATCGGCAGATTGACAACCTTTTGGATATGGCAGAGGGTGGAAAAGTCTCCCCTTCTCTTAGAGAACGACTCGCCGAGAGAGAAAGTGAACTGCAAATAATCTCCAAACAAGTCTCCGAGGCTCAGCAATCACCCAAGAAGATTGCGGACGTCACGTCCGACTGGATAAGAAGCAGGCTCCTGGATCTGAAATCTGCCATCGCAAGAAAGCAGGAGCTGATTCTGCTTCTGAGAAACGAACTCCAGAACCTCTTCCCCGATAAGCTGGCAATAACACCCTGCAAGGTCGGGAATCGTGTGGGATTTCAACTCGTCGGAGAAGCCAAGCCCTTCGGCTTGATTCAATTCGGAAATCTGTCAAAAAGTAAAATAGCGGTGCAGGGACTCGAACCCCGGACACGCGGATTATGATTCCGCTGCTCTAACCACCTGAGCTACACCGCCATTATACAAGCACTCAAATCTAATATATCGACACCTGTTGTCAAGATGTTTAAACCGGCAATATCGCAGGGAAGTTCAATTCAGACAGCTCTTAATCGCATCCTCGATCGTACCGACATCCACGCAGGTATTCTTGCACGGCCCCTCCGGCCGCCGGTTCGGAAAGCCGATCACCGGTATGTGCGTATTGACGTCGCGAAACCCGGACAGAAGGTCCCGCTCGCAGGCAATGGCGATGATTATCTGTGGTCGGGCTTCCTTGATTTTGATTCGTGCCTCACTGCCTCCACCAACGGTGGCCATCTTGATTTGGTATTGATCGCGAAGCTCGCGCATCCTCTTGAAATCGTCGCGGGTTAGACAACGCGGAAGCAAAAGCAGGAGTCTCTCGGGTGTGGTGTGCAGCGCCCTGGATCCGAGAATGACATTGTGGATTTTAAGAAATGAATTCGTCAGCCGGTCCCTGGATATGCCGATAAACTTCCCCAGCGCCATCACGATGGAAAGCAGCTTGTTGACTAGATGGGGGATGATAATCAGATGCGTCATCGGCCGCCGTGAGAGCGCCGCCCAGACAAAAAGAAGCAGCCATAATATTAAAACAGCGCTGAAGGCAAGAAACAGGATTGAGAACAGCCGAGGCACGAACTCGCCCATTGAGACCAGGCGGGGGTATATCAACCAGAGAAACAGCCCGGCCAGAATTATCAACACCAGTGTCGACAGCACGGCCAGGCCGAGGAAGATGCCGTATTTCGTCTCGGTTGACTCGGCGGCCTTACTGCCGTCCCAGTCGAGCCATTCGTCCCCGAGTTTGCGGTCGGGAGTATTCGCCCTGGCGTGTTCTTCATCCATAACCAAAACTTAATCTTTATGAAACCGGACGTCAAGAATGCTTACGGTATAATTTTGCAGAATTTACGGATGATCGGGAAGCAGCAATATATTATAATACAAAGAAGGCGGTGGGGGAATTGAGCGGTATAAAGGAAAAAGAGCCGCTGCCTCACTCAGCGGCTCTTTCATCCCCACCTCAAATACCCTTCACCGCCATACTATTTATGTAAAGAGTAACTAACTTCATTATCTTATTGTATCAAGTGATGTGCCAAAAGCGAACCTGCAGCGAATAAACAGGATAATATCATACATATCAAGAAGTTAGATGGCCCGAAAGCGAAATACGACAAAAATCTGTCGCGATAGTCGGCGCAGGAGTTGCGCTGCTGATTTCATTATCTTCTGCCCGCGGCAAAAGCTATATTGTTATTCAATGAGTTAGGAGAGGCATATTCTGCGCATCCGAAAATCGCAGAAAACTTGATATGCGCCGTCACTGCGCCTGTGGTACTGCGGGTGATCTATGTTCCACCGAAAGGGCCCGCCGAAAAGGCAGGCCCTCATGCTCTAGCCGATACTCGCTATCTTCCGTAAGTCACCGTCACGATTACAGTTGCCGAATCGATATGAATGGCCGCCGGAATAAATGCCGGCGTGATCGAGTAAACGGTGAACTGACCCTTTTCAGCGAAAGACTTTACCGTCTTCAGATTTGTCACGAGTGTGAGCGACGTCGGCCAGTCTATGTATGCCGGGCCCGGGTCAACTATGAGGTCCCGCAAAACCCGGGTCGCATTAGTCTGAATCTCAGCGACAGTAACATATTCGGTATCGTTGTACGGGGCGATATAAAACTCTCCTGTCACTCTGGAGTCCGCCAGATTCTCCAGCCAGATCTCAAAACCGATGTTATCGATATCTTTAATCTTATCGCGATGTTTGCTCCAGACGTCTTCGCCCGTAAGATCGACCTGGAAATAACTCACAAACGTTTTGACATTGATATCGCCCGGCCCGATCCGGATACTGATTACCGATGTAGCCGTAAGAAACGAAGCACACCCCGCCGCAATCAGTATTACCAGAAGGGTGGATAAAAGACCGTAGGTTTTCATATTTCTCTTATACATTATCCACCACCTCCTTAATATCCGGGATATTAGTTAAGGCCGCCAATGATGGCCGCCGCTTTCTTGGTTGCGCCCCCTTCCGAACTGATTACATCGACTTTGCCTCTGAGATCAAGTCCGATCTTAGGATCCAGCCCGAAAGAGAATCCAACGCCGGTTGAGAAACCGAACTTGGTGACATCCTCCGAGCCGAGCAGCCGGCTCATCGAATAAGCGCCGGCACCTATGATTCCGAACATACCAAACCCGATCTGGCCGGGCCTGGCCCCGATCAAGACCTCCACACCGTATGAGGTAATCTTTGATCCCTCTCGAGTGCCAAATTCAAACTCAGCCTCACCGTATTTGGCAAAGCTTACATTGGGTTCAACGATTATACCCGGGAGAACACTAACCTGGCCCCTGAAACCGAACACCGCACCCGAGCCCTGATCTTCCTGCGCAATGGGTATGACCGCACCGCCGAAAGCTCCGAAGCCAAAGTCAACGGCAAGGCCAGAGGACACAGCCGTCAGGGCGACCAGGAAAGTCATTAGAAAGGTTTTTCTCATTATTCGCTCCGTTCATAGTGAGACTTTAATTGATTACTGGGTCTAAAGTTACAAAACCGGGTGATATGAAGTCAAGCAATTTTGGAACATGTATCGAGATTTATCCCGGATGGCAGACACCCTTTTGAGATAGCGCCCAGCAGGCCGCCGGTTCCCAAAAGTCGGTTTAGTAAACTATAACTTTTTATATAATAAACTGTTACCGGGGCCATAGTAGATTAAGAGAGTCCCTTATGCAGAATAAGCAGAACTTTTTTTGAAAAAGCGAACTTTTTTCGTGAAATTCCTGTTGACACGACCGCAAAAGCAAATAAAATGGTGCCAGTTTATTAAACTTTTTATAAGTATTTGCTAAACCCATGAAACCAGAGATAGGCAAGAAAATAAAGGCGCTTCGATTAGCTTCGGAACTGACGCAGTCGGAACTGGCAGCGCGGGCAAGGCTGACGAAAGGCTTTATATCCCAGCTCGAGCGCGATCAGACCTCGATCTCTTTGGATTCCCTGCTAGATATTCTGGACGCCTTTGGCGTTACAATTTCAGAATTCTTCGGCGATATCGGCCAGATTCGGAAAGTCTTTTCTCCCAGGGACAGGATATCCGTAACGGAAAAAGAGATCGATCAGTTTGAGATTCTTGTTCCCGGAAGCACCAACAATCTTATGGACCCGATAATGGTCCGTCTGGCACCCGGTGAAAAATTGGCCAAAGATGGTCCGCACGCGGGTGAGGAATTCGGCTACATTCTGTCCGGGACTCTGACACTCATGGTCGGAAAAATGAAATACAAGGTGTCTGCGCGTCACTGTTTCTACTTTGAGGCCGACGAATCGCATCAATTCGTCAACGGTGGTAAGGCAAAAGTTGCTTTTCTGTGGGTAACTTCGCCTCCCCAGATGTAATTTTGAACCATCCTGATTCTAAAGGAGGATTGCAGGATGAAAATACTTGGTCGCCATCTAATTGCTGAGCTTTCCGATTGCCCGAGCGAGGTTCTTAATGATTCGGCAATCCTGGAAGAGGTAATGAAGGAAGCGGCCCGGATTTCCGGAGCCACCGTGGTGGATTCGACTTTTCATCGTTATAGTCCCCAGGGATTGTCCGGAATAGTCGTTATAGCTGAATCGCACATTTCAGTTCATACCTGGCCGGAATACGGCTATGCGGCGATTGACTGCTTCACGTGCGGCACATCCGTGGACCCGTGGAAGGCTCTGGAATATCTAAAGAGCGCCCTGAAAAGCAGATCCATGGCAGTAAGTGAGATTAAACGCGGTATCCCGTCCGAAATGGACGAAGTGATCGCCCACAAAACCTATATGAACGCAGAACCGGTCTCGTTTGACCGATAAACCTTTTAGCTCAAGGGTCTTGCCATGCTTAAGGCCATTGACGTTAGAAAAGCGATGCAAAGGCCTCGCTTGAAAGGAGCGGGCTTTCAGAAGATAAGAGAAATGATAGCCGACAAAGGCGCGAGGACTCCATTTCTTGTCCTGCATCGTTCCATGGTAAGAGAGAATCTGGCCAAATTGTCGCGGGCTTTGCCGGGGGTCGCAATTCACTATGCGGTTAAGTCCAATAACCATCGAGCAATACTCGAGGAGGTTACCGCCGCCGGGTATTCTTTCGACATAGCTTCCTATAACGAGCTGGTGCAGTCGGCGGAGGCCGGTGGCGATGTGGAAGGATTCATCCATTCACACCCTATAAAGTCGCCGGATGAGATAGAAAACGCCGTCAATTCCGGAGTGTCCTTATTTGTCGTCGACAATCCGGACGAGATCGGGAAGTTTGCGGCGTATGCCGATAAAGTCCGTCTGCTTATTCGATTCAAGGTTAGAAACAGCAGCGCCGTCGTTAACCTGTCCTACAAATTCGGCTGTGAGCCAGCCAATGTGCTTTTGCTTGCCGATCGGATAAGGATACTCGGGATAAAGTACCACGGACTGACCTTCCACGTCGGCAGCCAGTGTACCGACAGCGAAGTGTATACTGATGCGATCGAAACAGCATCAAGATTGATCGACAAGCTGAAGGGCAAAGATTTCGACACAAGGCTGCTCGACATCGGGGGAGGCTTTCCGGTTGCCTACACCGATAAAATTCCTTCAATATACGAATTCTGCCGGCCCATCAGAAGAGCGCTCAAGGAGAAGATTAATCCCGATATCGCCATAGCCTGCGAGCCGGGACGGTTCATTTCGGCATCGGCGGTGACACTGGTGGCCTCGGTGATCGGCGCTTCGATAAGGTCGCGAAGGCCGTGGTATTTCCTGGACGACGGCCTGTACGGTTCGTTTTCCGGGCGTCTGTACGACCATTGCCTGTATCAGGTTTATACCAACCGCAATACCACCTGGAAGCGGTCGGTTCTCGCCGGCCCGACCTGCGACTCGTTCGACGTAATATACAACAATGTTCTTCTGCCGCCGCTCAAGATTGGGGACATCCTGCTTTTCCCGAGTATGGGGGCGTATTGTTCAGTCTCGGCCTCAACCTTTAACAGCTTAAGAAAGGCGGAGTATATTGTCATCGATTAAGACCGGAAAGAAAGTGACGGACACGTATATCTATGAATCCTCTATGGAGGATTTGTGGAATGTCTGGTTCACGGAACTGCACCTCGGGAACAGCGGAATAACCGTCAAAGTTAAGCGCCTGATCGAATCGACTCAGTCGAAATTTCAGCGGATTGACATACTCGATACCGAGGATTTCGGAAAGATGCTTGTCTTGTACGGTTCGATAATGGTAGCCGAGAATGATCTTTTCTCGTATAATGAAATGATTACCCATGTCCCGCTGTTCACCCATCCCAAACCGGATAAAGTGCTTATAATAGGCGGCGGCGACGGGGGCGCCATGACGAACGTCATGAAGCACCCCGAAGTCAAGAAAGCAACCCTGTGCGAAATCGACAGAAAAGTAGTCGAGGTCTGCCGACGCCATTTCCCGCAGTTCACCAGGGGATTCAAGGATAGACGCGCCCGTGTCCTGTTCCGCGACGGCAAGGAATTCATCAGCAAAAGAAAAGAGAAATTCGATATCGTCATTCTCGACCTGTCTGATCCGATCGGACCCGCCGCCGAGTTGTTTCAGAAGAAATTCCACCGGAAGGTATACAATCGTCTGAATCGAGGCGGTATCATGGTCGTGCAATCGGAGTCGCCTTATTACAACCGGGCCACGGTAAAGCACATGTTCAAGAACCTCAGAGAAATCTTTCCTATCGTGAAAATGTACACGGCCTATGTTCCAATTTACCCGTCATGCTTCTGGTCATTCGCGTTCTGTTCCCGGAAATATCATCCCATCACGGATTTCGATATTGACCGATTCAAGCGAATGAAACTGAAAAACAACTATTACAATCTCGACATGCATATCGGTTCATTCGCCCTGCCGGAATTTGTAAAGAAATTAATCGGTGCAAAATAACGCAATTTGATTGACGCCGTCGGCGAGCCCAAAAGCTCGGCCATTCCGGATATATAAGTGAGAAAGGGGCGTCCTGTCGGACGCCCATCTTATTTGCCGCCCGTTTGCGGATCGTTACAGCTTAATCAACTCGACCCGGCGGTTGTTGGCTTTTCCTTCGGGCGTATCATTGGTGTCGATCGACCTGCTTTCGCACCAGCCTTTAGATTCGAGCCTGTCCGCGCCGACACCGTACTCATTGATCAAGTATGTCTTGGCCGACTCGGCGCGATTCTTGGAGAGCGTCATATTGTAATCATCGTCGCCGTCACTGTCAGTGTGACCCTCAATCGACAGGCGAAGACTCGGGTCGTCCGTCAGAAGCTTGCCGATTTCTTTTAGCGTCTTGAACGACTCGGCCTTAATCTTATGCGAACCGGAGTCAAACAGAATGCCGTGAGTAACGATCTTGCCGGTTTCCTCAAGCTGCTGCCGCATCGACTTGCCCCCTTCGGCAAAGCGGAAACCGCGAAAGAGCGTCGGATTGTCAGGATCTTTGTACGGACGATGACGCAGCCGGAAGCCAACCGGATTGAAGTTCTCGACTTTCGGGACGTTCCCTACACGCTCTTCATCGACGTAACATTTGATGGATCGCAAGGTGGCCATCAGCCTCAAGACATGCACACCCTTGGTCAGCTCTTTAGGCAGGGTCTTGTCGGCCAGAGTCTTGCTGTTGATTTCCACCCAGGTGGCGTCCCTTCCATAGATGCCGAAGGAGCCGATATTCTGACCTTTATCATCAACCCAGTGAATGTAAAAGTAGTTGCCGGTGTACTCCGGACCGTTATTATAAAACTCCAGTTCCACGGTGTATTTTTCCGGAAGCGGCACATCCGGTATCTTGGGGCGAACGGAGCCGTCATCGGTGCACATAATCCAGTACTCATTGCCGAGAGTAACGACCTCGTAAACGCCGCGGTCCAGGTTCCAGCGGTAAGGAAACTCTCCTTCTTCATCGCTTTTCATGTCGTCGTAGAAGATAACTCTGTCGCCGGGAACAAAGTCGTACTTGGTATAAAGCTTCATGTTCTCGGCGACGGACGCCGTCGCCACCGTCTGTGTCGCGGCCCCCGCCTGAGTGCCTCCGCTGACGGCGGCTGCTGCGGGCTGGGTAGTTTGAGTCGGAGTGGTCGCCGCGCCGTACTCGGTGGTGTACTGACCGCTGCCCTGGTATCGGAAATACTCCTCCGGCATTTCCTTTGAAATCTTCTCCACCGTCTTGCGCAGAACCTCTCTTATGGCATTGCCCATCGGCTCGTTGGAATAGACACCCAGGGCGCCCCCGATGACAACGTCCTCGACCCAGCCGCCGCCGACGGCCCCGGCCTTCCATTTGGTCGATTTACCCTCAAGCGAAAAGGCCTTGAGAATGCGGCGGGTGCGAATATCGATCAGCTTGATATCCATCAATATCTTGGCTGTTTTCTTCTTGGCTCCCAGGGCACCAAAGGCCTTTTTCTTAAGGCCGCCCAGAGCGCCGCCGGCGCCGCCGGCATCGGGCTCAAAATCGGTCACGGCACCCGTGACGAGAACGTCAGCCCCCTCCATCAAGCCCTTGTCGGCGCCTCTGCCCTCCTCCACGTATTCGGACTGACCCAGCTCGATTTCGTCGATAAGTTCGTCAACCTCTTCCTGACTGGCCAGAACAATAAACTTGCCGCTGTTGGTCAGGGCGGTTGAGAGCATCTCCCCAACGGCCTGGGCTTCCTGCCATGAGCAGCCATCGGCTTTATCCTTTATCTTGCCGACGGAGACACGAGCCTTATTGCCCTGATGTGTCAGATTTTCCTCAATATCAGAGGCACTGACAACGAAGATGAAAGCCAGCATTGTTATTATGCAGGCGGCAACAAATAATGATGTCATTCTTCCCATAATTCCTCCGGTGGCATAAATTAATCGCTAAGAGCCCCGCGGAAGCGGAACCCTTACAAATTCGATATAGTTGTCGTCTGAAATCGGCGGATTTATCTTTTCATACCCGGCATGCCCGGCACGCCTTCAGTTTTCTCGTACCCCTTGGGAACCTCGTACGTTCCCTCCGGAGCGCTCTTCTCGGCGATTTCGATGACCTCGGTCGTCGAGTGAACCTTGGCGCCCATCATATCGACGGTCGCATCCGTCATTACGGCAATTCCCTTAATCTTTTTCATCTCTTCAAGAACTTCTTTGAAGCCGGGGAACATGGCCTTGAATGATTGACTGATCTCAAGAAACATCTCAAAGTCAATTTTGGGATCCTCGGTGGCCCAGATTTCGCTTTCCACGGACCCCATCCCCATCTTGGTCGACACGAGATATTTAGTGCAATTCCAGTCCTTGATCTTCTGCGTCTCCTCAGTCGGTTTCACCGTCACCTTCATCTGCATCATCGACATCATGCCCTTCATCATTTCCAGCTGAGCCTTGTCTTCTTCGTCATTCTCATCGATTCCCATCATCTTTTCCACATCGCCCAGGGCATCCAGCGGCATTTCCACATAGCTTTTCTGGTTATGGTCAATCATATAGACAAGATTCTCTTCCATCAACATGATGACCGTTGCGGTATCGCCCTGGTCCATCCTGGACATACCTGTCGTCAGCCAAGTTGTTGAGGTGTCTGTCCTGGCCGGGACTTTTTGTCCCATCATTTCGAAGGCATCGGCACTTGTCACCTGCTTGATCACTGTGTCCGCGATAACCATGGCCGGAAATGCAAGCAACAGAAGCGCCCCGAATAGAATAACACTGCCCATCCAACCTTTTGCCCTCATTAAGTCCTCCTTTGATAAATTGGTTTATTGCACGTCTTGTTCATCGTAGATTAACACATGCATATTGCAGCTTCTCGTTGTAGATTTGCAGTTTAACTGCGTCAGTGTCGAAAGTCAATCAAAAAAAATCCGGCACCGCGTCGGTTGATTGCGATTCGCAATTGTTTGACCTAGACGATTATCAGGGAGGTGATGCTCGGCGACTGAATCGCCCTTCAAGATCAGGAAATATTTTTGGCTTCCTGCCACCAGGCTTCGAGCTGGTCAAGAGTAAAATCATCGAAAGACTTGCCCGACTGTCTGACTTTTTCTTCAATATACCTGAATCTGTCGGCAAACTTGTCCAGAGTTTTGTTCAAAGCCTGCTCGGGATTGATCTCAAGCTTGCGGGCAAATGATGATACGGCAAAGAGAAGGTCGCCAATTTCGCTTTCGAGCCTGGCCGGACCATTTGATTTCAGCTCCGATTCGATCTCATCGATCTCCTCTTTGATCTTATCAAGAACGTCCGCCGCGCTTGTCCAGTCAAATCCGACCCCGCCGGCTTTTTCGCCGAATCGAAAGGCTTTCACCAGCGCCGGTGCCGAGCGCGGAATCCCCGAGATAACGGAACTCTTCTCGCCCGACTCGACCTTTATCTTCTCCCACTGGTCCAGTACCTCCTGCGGCTTTAGGTTCTTTTGCTCGCCAAAGACATGGGGGTGACGGTTAATCAGTTTTTCGTTAATCGAATCTATGGAATCATCAATGGTGAATTCCCCGGCCTCTTCAGCCAGTTGGCTGTGGAAGACAATCTGGCACATCAAATCGCCGAGCTCCTCGCGAAGATGGTCATAATCCTCGCTCTCAATCGCTTCGACTACCTCATAAGTTTCCTCAATCAGATACGGGAGAAGCGATTTGTGGGTCTGTTTGCGATCCCAGGCACAACCGTCAGGCGACCTCAAGGTGGCCATTATTTGTCGTAACTTATTAAAAGGCTCCGCATTACCCGGCATTTTCAAATTATCCTTTCCAAAAGGCATTTTATGACGATAATAGCTATTATACCGAAACCGAACTCAGAAATAAAGCGTTTTTAACCATATGGCCGTATTGACAAAACGTATGTATGAGGGTATTATTTCAGGTTTCAGAGAGGAAAATGAACACAAAGACGAAGAAAAGAGTAAATTCTAAAGCTGAGCCCTACGACCCGAAAGCGGTCGAGAGCCGCCTGCTCGGCAGTTGGCTCGAGGCCGGGTATTTCAAAGGCGAGATCAACAAGGATAAAGAACCGTACTCAATCGTTATACCTCCTCCCAATGTTACCGACATTCTTCACCTCGGGCACGCCCTGAATAACACGATACAGGATATTCTTATTCGCCAGAAACGGATGTCCGGATTCGAGGCCGAGTGGCTCCCCGGCGCCGACCATGCAGGGATCGCCACACAGGTTGTTGTTGAAAAACAGCTCAAGAAAGAAGGCACGACAAGGCGTGAACTGGGTCGGGAAAAATTCCTTGAGCGGACGCGCATACTCGCTTACAAGAATAAGGACTATATTCTGGATCAGCTCAAGAAAATCGGGTGCTCCTGTGACTGGGAGCGGACCCGCTTTACCATCGATGAATCCCTTTCCCGGGCGGTTCTGAAGGTCTTCATACATCTTTATGAGAAGGGTCTGATTTATCGCGGCCACCGAATCGTCAACTGGTGCCCGTCATGCCAGACCTCACTTTCCGACGATGAAGTCGAACACGAGGAGAAGCAGGGAAGCCTGTGGTATATCAAATATAAGCTCAAAGGATCCGATCAGTTCCTGACAGTCGCGACGACGAGGCCGGAAACAATGCTGGGCGACACCGCTCTGGCTGTTAATCCGAAGGACACCAAATACAAAAGATACGTCGGCAAAACCGCCATTCTTCCTATTCTTGAACGTGAACTGCCCATAATTGCAGACAGCTACGTTGATCCTGAATTCGGGACCGGCGTCGTTAAGATCACTCCGGCTCATGACCCCAACGACTTCGAGATCGGCAAGAGACATGATCTGGAGGAGGTGAATATCCTCAATAATGACGGGACGTTAAACGCCAACGCCGGAAAGTTCAAGGGGCTCGATCGTTATGATGCCCGGAAGCAGCTGGTGAAAGAACTGGAAAAGAAAGGGTATCTGGAAAAGATTGACAAGTATGATCTGGCTGTCGGAACCTGCTATCGCTGCCACCAGGAAATAGAGCCGTATCTGTCAGACCAATGGTTTGTCAGGATGGCGCCTCTTGCTAAGCCGGCTACAGAGGCGCTCAAAAAAGGCGATCTGAGATTCCACCCCGACTACTGGTCGAAGACATATCTGCACTGGATGGAAAATATCAAGGACTGGTGTATATCCAGGCAACTGTGGTGGGGACACAGGATACCAGTTTATTATTGCGAATGCGGTGAGACAATCGTTGCCGAAAAAAACCCTGAAAAATGTCCTAAGTGCGGCGGAGCCGACATAACGCAGGATGAAGACGTTCTCGACACCTGGTTCTCATCCTGGCTGTGGCCTTTTTCTACAATGGGATGGCCGGAAAAAGATCCCCTGCTTGACTATTTCTATCCCACCCGGGTTCTGGTCACGGCCTCTGAAATTATTTTTCTCTGGGTCGCCAGAATGGTCATGGCCGGCTATGAGTTTGTTGGCAAAATACCGTTTAATGATGTTTACATACACGGCACCGTTCGCGATGCCAACGGCATCAAAATGTCGAAATCCCTGGGCAACGGGATCGATCCGCTGGAGATAATCGACCAGCACGGCGCAGACGCGCTCAGGATTTCTCTGGTCCTGGCGACTCCCGACGGACAGGACCCCTGGATGTCGAAAAACACCTTTGAAGTTGGCCGCAATTTTGTCAATAAGCTGTATCAGGCGGCGCGGTTTGTCATGCTGCGTATCGGCGACACCAGGTTTGATATCAATACTATACCGGAAAACGACCTTATTCTGGTCGATAAGTGGATCCTATCCCGTCTGGAGAGGACAATCGAGGCCACCAATCGCAGCATTGAGGAGTTCAAGCTTTCGGCCGCCGCCAAAAATCTTTATAGCTTCACCTGGAATGACTTCTGTTCCTGGTATATCGAGTTGATAAAGCCTGATAAGCCCGACCAACCTATAAGAGAAACGTCCTTAAATGTCGCCTTCTACGTTCTGGACAAGATTCTCAAGCTCCTGCATCCCTTTATACCCTTCGTCACCGAGGAGATCAACCTCAAGCTCAGGGAATACTTCAGCGCCAAGGAAGATACCCTGACCTTCGGACCCTGGCCCGAACAGACGAGCAAGTTCAAGGATGACAGCCTGGAAGCGTCATTTGAGACTATACAATCGGTCGTCAACGCCGTCAGGTCCATCAGAGCAGAGATGAATGTTCCGCCCGGGAAGCGCTCCGACCTGCACGTAAGAGTCACCGACGAAGCCATGGGCAAGCTTCTGGAGAAATATCAGGACTATTTCAGGAGTCTGGCCAAAATAAATAACCTGATTATCGGCAGCGACATCAAAAAACCGGGTCTGTCGGCATCAGCGGTCATTTCGGGGGCCGAGATATTCGTTCCCCTCGAAGGACTGATTAATATTGATGATGAAAAGAAGCGTCTGGAAAAGGAACTGGCTAATCTCAAAGCGCAGCTCGAGAGGATTTCCAAGAAGCTGGCCAACCCGGATTTTCTCAAGAACGCCCCGACTGATATCATCAATAGAGAAAAGAACAAGAAGGCCGACATCGAAGAACGCGTGGAGAAGCTTAACACCAACCTGGAGCAGTTGCTGGGCTGGTAAAGCAGCCATCGTTGAATATCTGAGAGGCACGAATGTGCCTCTTTTTTTTGGGAAAAAAGCCGTTACCGGCGTGAATGATTAAGCTGATCTGAATTTGAAAAGCTCTTAATTCTCAGAGCCGAAATCTTCCATGTAACTTGCAATCGACCGCGCTCCTGCGGCGTCCGGAAAGGAAGATATCTCAATCGGAACCAGATAGTCCGCCGGCTGGCTGAAATAGTCTGTACAATATCGATGCAGCGTTTCAGAAATTCGCCTGGCCGCCGCCTCGGCACCCTGTCGGGGCGTCTCAGGAAGCAGCAGTCCAATCTTGACAGACCCGGAATCAGACAGTGAATCCACCTCTCTTACCGACCGCTGGACTGTCCGATGCAGACCGTCAAGGAATCTGGTTTTTTCCACCTCATTCCTGAGGGCTTGATCACCGGCGAGGTCAAGTATCGGCCCGATGTTGAAAGTCACGAGAGAGAGAAAGATACGATACCGCTCCGCTCTCTTTAGCTCATTGCCAATCCGTGAGGCAAAATCAAATTCCCTTTTCATACTATCCACGGTGTTTTCCATTCAGCATCGAAAACCTTCGGCATTTTTTATACATCTTTCCACCAGTTTAATAAGCAACTTCTATTCCATCCACTTGAAAAAGGTGAAAGAGAGCTTGAAATCCGGTGAAATAGAGTCAGGAATTGACCTCAACCCAATTAATTGTAAGATAAACAGCCATTAATTTCCGATAAAATGGACATAAAAGTATATTCAGAGTTATCCACAGTGGAAAGATGTGCAATATCTTGCGGAATAAATGAAAAGGAATGTCAAAGTTATAAAGTAGCCGTCACATCCTGGCGGAAGACTACTTCGCGGAATTGAGATTGTATTCCTTGATTTTGTATAGTAGCGATCGGTAGCTTATCTCAAGCAGGTCGGCCGCTTTTCTCCGGTTCCAGTTGGTTCTGTTCAAAACGTCTCGGATCAGTTTCTTCTCTTCTTTGGCTACGGCGTGACCGACCCGTTTCTTAAGGGAAAATGAATTGGCCAGCTCGTTCTCGTGCTCGTCGGAATCAGCGCTTTCAACAGATATTGACTGGCCCACCGCCTTCAGGCTCGATGAGAGCAGATCACCGACAATCGATTCATCTCCTCTGACGACCACCTGCTTGATGAAGTTCTCAAGCTGGCGGACATTGCCGGGCCAGTCAAAATCCATCAGCTTGGACATTGTCCCCTGAGACAGGGTCGGATATTCCTTCTGGTATAGTTCCATATATCGATTCAGGAAATGATTGGCCAGCAGGGGGACATCTTCCTGGCGTTCTCTCAGCGGCGGCAGAGGAATGGTTATCTCGTTAAGCCGGTAAAAAAGATCGTCTCGGAACTGGTGAAGTTGAATCGCTTCTTCCAGGTTTTTGTTGGTGGCGCAGATTATCCTGACGTCCACGTGAATGTTGTTGATGCCCCCGACCCGGACAAACTCTTGCTGTTCCAGGACCTGAAGCAGTTTCGATTGTAATTCGAGGGGCATATCGCCAATCTCGTCAAGAAAAATGCTGCCCTTGTTGGCGACTTCAAAGCGGCCCGGTTTGGTCTTGTGCGCACCCGTAAAGGCACCTTTTTCGTAACCAAAGAGCTCCGCTTCCAACAGATCTCTTGGAATTGCCGCACAGTTCACCTTTGTGAACTGCTCTTCGGAGCGACCGGAGAGTGAATGAATCATGCGGGCGACGATTTCCTTGCCGGTTCCCGATTCGCCACGGATAAGCACGGTCAACTCCGAATTTGCAACCTGCTCGATTATGCTCTTCACCTGAAGCATCTTGGGTGAATCACCTATGAACTGCTCGTAATGGCTGCGGGATTTGAGCTCCGTTTTCAGATTGCTGACTTCGCGCTTCAGATGGCTTTTTTCCAGAACTGTCTGGATATGAATCTCAACTTCTTTGACGTCAAAAGGCTTGTTTATGAACTCGGCCGCGCCCAGGTGCATAGATTGCACGATATTTTTCGTTTCTCCATGGCCTGAGAGCATAATGACCTCCGGGCGACCGGGCATTTTGTTGAGCTTTTCAAGAACCTCCAGGCCGTTCATCCCCGGCATCTTAATATCCAGAAGAATCAGGTCCGGCTTCTCGGTCGAGACCATCTGGACGCCCTCAATACCATCCCGTGCCGATACCAGGTCAAAGTCCGTAGAGAGGCCTTCGGTAAGAATCCAGGCGACCTTGGGGTCATCATCTATAATGAGTATTTTTGTTTTATCTTTAGCCATATGTAATAGCTTGAACTCCCTCTATTTATCGTCAATTCCAGCCAAAAATCAACTGTTTTTGGCAACTCCGGTGCCATTTTTTTGCAATCTGTTGCAGATTCTAAAGGGGGAAATAGAGGGTGAAGTCGGTTCCCTTCCCAATATCTGACTCAACAGCCAAAGTTCCTCCATGGGCCGCCATAATTCGCTCAACGACGGCCAGCCCGAGACCGGTACCACTTTCTTTGGTGGTGTAATATCTGTCGAATATTTTGGGGAGATTTTCCTTCTTTATTCCATGACCGTTATCGGAAATAGTCACGGCCAGATAGTCCGTACTTTTGAACGATGGCCGGCCGATTTTACCGGTCACTGTCAGCTCGCCGCCATCCTCCATGGCATCGGCCGCGTTAAGAAACAGATTCAGGAAAACCTCCAGGATCTGATTCTTATTGACCGCGATTTCATAATTGCAATCGACGTATGTGTCTGAAAATTTAATCTTCTTCTTCCTCAATTCCGGTCCGATCAGTTCCGCCGCTCTGCGGATTATACTTCTAATGTCTCTGAGCTCGGTCTCATATTTGTGCGGCTTGGAAAAGTCAACCAGTTCCTTGACCAGATCGTTCAGGCGATGTATTTCCTCCTCGACCATCTTAAAGAAGTCAGCATCATCGGCAACCTCGGGCCATTTCTCGCCGAGGATCTGAATCCATCCCTTGATGTTTGTAAGTGGCTTGCGCAAGTCATGTGAGATTTCGGAAATCATATTACCCATGGTGAGAAGCCTGGTGGCGTTGAGAAGAGCCTTTTCTCTTTCATATAAACCGGAGGCCTGAGATATTATCAACCTTGCCAGGGAGATCTCCTGGGTCGTGTAGCGGTGTTCAGCATTTGAGCCGATGCAAAAGACGTGCTTCAGCTCACCTTCCTGAACGACAGGCAATGCAGTAAAATTGGGGCCCGGTTCGGGATATGCCGCACACTCTCTGACTTTTTCCTTCAGAGCCAGGGAAAAGCCTTTGATATCATCGAAGTCAAACTTTCCCAACTTGAGGTTCTCAAGCGTTATTTCCTCACTTTTGATCTGATCAAGGTCGATTGAACCGCTGTCGGTGAGAGGGATGTCCGTCCCCGTGGCGCCGACCGGTCTGAGGCTGCCCTGAATCGGCTGCCATTCAAACCACAGGGCGTAATCGATAGGCATCAGTTTCTTCATATAGTCAAAAACCGCGTTTCTCATCGCCGAGACGGAGCCGACGGTTGACAACTTCCGCGAGAGCTCGAACAGAATCGAGAACTCTTTCAGTTTGCGGAGGTTGTCCTCAAACTGGCGGGCATCGTCAATGGCCACTGCAGCCTGTGAGGCGAAAGTGGCTAAGAGTTTCAGATCATAGCGTGAAAACACACGGCCATTCTTCTTATTGGCCATGTTAACGACACCGAGAACCCGATTGGAGATTTTGAGAGGAACGCACAGAAGCGATGCCGACGTGTAGCGTTCTTTATTAATTCTCTTGAATCTCTTGTCCTTCTCGACATTTTTCACAACCAGCGGCTGACCACGCTTCGCGACGTACCCCGCAATGGACGAACCGAGCGGCAATCTTACCGTCTCGGTCAGCCTGGAATCGAGCCCTATTGAAGCTTCGATCGTCAGATACTGATTGGTCGGATTAATCAGCATCAATGATCCGATCTCCGCCTCGGTAACCCCGGCCGCCAGTTTGACAATCGTTTGAAGGAGTTCCTTGAGATCCGAGGCATGAGCCAGGGACCTGCCGGCTTCATACAAGGCGTTAATCTCTTCAAGCCGGTTCTCCAGGTTGAGGTTGGTCGCCTTCAAATCATCCAGGAGCTTTTTCCGTTCCAGATTGGCCTGACGTACTTCAAGACCTCTCCGCACCGAAATCTCAAGCTGAGAGAATTCGACGGGCTTTAAAAGATATTCGAATGCCCCGTTTTTTATGGCATCGAGTGACGATTCCAGCGAGGCATACCCGGTCATGAGAATCACAATCGTTTCCGGATCGACGTCCTTGGCCGTCTTAAGAATCTCCAGCCCGGATATTTCCGGCATCTTTATATCGGTTATAATCAGATCATAGGGATCAGTCTTGATTTTATCGACAGCATCTGCGGGCGACTGGGTGGTGGTGACGCTGTACCCGGAGTTGGAGAGCAGCTCATCCAGCGACTCGCACATGCGCGCTTCGTCGTCAATTACAAGTATTTTTTCAGATCTGCCAGCCATATTCTTCTTTTTCCTGTTCTATCGGCAGTTCAATCTTGAAACGCCCGCCCTTTTCCGTATTTTCAAATTCGATCGTACCATTATGACTCTTTACAATCGTCTGGCAGACCGACAATCCCAGGCCGGTCCCGGAATCCCCTTCCTTTGTCGAATAGAACGGCTCGAAAATGTGAGGTATATGTTTGGCCTCGATTCCCTCACCGGTGTCCTGAAAAATGATTCGGACGACATGATCCGTCGCGGCCACCTGAATATGAACCTCACCGCCGGAGTTCATGGCATCCCTGGCGTTCATCAGGAGGTTAATGAATATCTGCTTCAGGCCGTCGGTCCAGGCCATAATCTCCGGCACCGGCTCCTTTATATCCAGATGAGGCGTAATGCACCCCTTTTGAAGCTGGCGGTTCATTAGAGAAAGGATTTCGTTAAGAATGGTAATCAGGTTCGTCCTGGAGAATTTGATCCGTTTCGGCCGGCCGATGTCAAGCAGTTGACGGACAATCATAGCTATCCGGTCGATTTCCTGTTGAACGACACTTACGTATTCGGATGACCTGTTATTGCTGTCGGCCTGCCGGGATAGCAAATGCAGGTAATTCTTGATAATCCCGAGCGGGTTGTTGACCTCGTGGGCAATCTTGGCTGAAAGTTCGCCCAGCACCGCCAGCCTTTCCGATTGAAGGAGCAGTTTTTGAGTTTTCTGGAGTTTATCGAGGGCCTCTTTTTCGGATTCATAAAGGCGGGCATTCTCGATTGAGACAGCCGTCTGGTTGGCCAGGATTGACAGGAACTCGATATCCTCATCCTGATATTGCTGGCCGGATTCCTTCTGAGAAATCACCAAAACTCCCTTCAGCTTTGTCTGAAAAATGAGAGGCACGACCAGACCATCGGGGAAGTACTTCGCGAAGCCAAGTTCATCCAGTGCCAGGAGCTTACCGGCAATCTCGCTGATAAAAACCGGTCGGTTATAGGCGGTGATGTACTTACCGAATTCGCTTACCGGGTCGATTAAAATCTCCTTTTGGGGAAAGGGGGGTGAGCCCTTGACTCTCGCCAGATGAAAATCCTTGCCGCCGATTTCACGAGGCAGATAGAAGGCCGCCTTGGCCGCACTCATTTGACCAAGCGACGTCAGCACAAAGGAGTCAAGCAGAGTCTCATAATTCAGGACGGCGTTGAAATTACGGCTCAGTTCGAATATGGTGTAAAGATCAAAAATCCTTCTTTTCAGCTGGCGATTTGACTCGGACAACTCAACGGTGCGTTCTTCGACAAGGAATTCCAGCTCATGGTGTGCTTTTTTGAGGACATCCTCCGCCTCCTTGCGCTCGGTAATATCAAAAAGGGACACAAAGTCGGCATACCGGCCTTCGAAGGTGACCGATTTTGAGTAAATGTCAACCCATTTCTGTTGCCCGGATTTGGTGACTGCCCGATACATGTAGTGATTAATGACGTCTTCATCGCCCCGTTGCTTTTTTTCGGCCTGCTCCAAGACGAAGGCCCGGTCATCCGGATGAATTGTTTTCCCGAATTCATTCCTGTCCCAGTTCAGCATTTCATCTATCGAGTACCCTGTCAGTTCGGCGGCGGCCTGATTGGCGAATTTGATGACATCATCCTGGATGATCACAAAAGCCAACAGCCCGTGCTCGCAAACGAGCCTGAATTTCTCATCACTCTCACGCAACGCGTTTTCAACGAGACTTCGCTCGGAAATGTCTCGGGCATGTGCACAATGGTACTCTTTGTCATTGAATTCCATGAAGCTGACGGATATCTCGACCGGAATCAACGTGCCGTTCTTCGCACGGTACTGCGACTCGATTTTGAAGGGTTTCCTGTTTCTTGTTTTTTCCCAGTGTGCCGCCCAATTGGAGGGATCGAAATTCGGATCAATGTCGAAAACTCTCATCGAGAGCATTTCTTTCCGGGTATAGCCGAGCGCCTTGCAGGCGGTGTCATTTACGTAGAGAAAACGGGCATCGGGACCGATCCAGAAAATCGATTCGGCGGCTCTGTCAACTGAAAGCTGAGTAAGTCTAAGTTCATCCTCGCGCCAGCCTTTACCGCGCCGTTGTTGCCTGACCGGTTTCCCCTTGGCAGCGCGTACCGTTCTGGTTTGAGGCTTATTGTCTTTTCTGTTCGTCGTCATAAGATCTTTCTCTGGTTTGCCAGAAAATCTCCGACCGCAAAATGCGAACCGCAGACAATAATTATATCGTCAGGGTCGGCAGAATCAACCAGCTTTCGTGATGACTCTGCCACCGAACTGGAAATTGACAGCGGCGTTCGCTTACCGAAAAACGAGGCTACTTCCTCAGGCTCCGCGGTCCGGTGCGTGTTGAGACGGACGACTTCGACTCTTCTGACAAGAGGCCTGATATGTCCGACAGACTTTCTCAGATCTTTGTTTCTCACAAAACCGATGACAATATCAGCCTTCCGCCCCGGATAAAGCTCTTTGAAGCAGTCAACCATCGCTTTTATGCCGGCCGGGTTATGGCCGACGTCCAGGATGACGGTCGGTTTACCCGCAGCTGTGATTGTCTGAAATCTTCCCGGCCAGACGGTTTTATTGAGCCCCTCTCTTATGTGCTTTTTTCTGACAGGAAAACCGGATAGACTGAGAATCTGAGCGGCTCTGACCGCCAGGGCCGCATTGGTAATCTGATGGTTTCCGTGAAGGGATGGCTCCAGACGCCTGATATTAAGACCATTATGATCATAGTCGAATCTGAACGGTCGTCCATCCCGGCCAAAATCGGCATGGTTAAGATAAAAAATCGGGGCCTTTCTCCGTCGGCAGGCGCGCGCAATCTCCGCTCTCGGCTCACGTTTCACCACACCCACCAGCGCCGGAATACCATCTTTGACTATCCCGGCCTTCTCGAAGGCAATTTTCCTGAGCGTGTCACCGAGCACATTGGTATGATCGAAAGAAATGTCGGTGATAATTGAAAGAACGGGCCGGAGCGCATTGGTGGCGTCAAGGCGTCCGCCCAGTCCGGTCTCGACCACGGCTATATCCACTTTCTTGTGAGCAAAATAGCAGAAGGCAAGGGCGGTACAGGTCTCAAAAAAGGTTATCCTGTTGCGGGAAATCAATCCTCTGTACTTCCCGACAAAATCGATTATGAATTTCTTTTCAATGTGCCTGCCGTTGACTCTGATTCGCTCCCGATAATCGACCAGATGCGGGGAAGTAAAAATACCGGTTCGGTAGCCGGCCTGGCGCAAAATCGACTCGATATAGGCAGCACAGGAACCCTTTCCGTTCGTGCCGGCAATGTGCACCGAGGGAAACAGGTTATGAGGATGGCCGATCTTACCCAGGAATTTGGTGATGTTCTCAAGGCCGAGCTTGACGCCGAAAAGTTCCCGGCGCATAATGAAATCCAGTGCTGATGAGTAGCCGCCCTTTATCTGTGTCATGGCAATTATCTCTGGAAATACTTCAGCAGAAGTATCAGGGTTTCCCGCAGCTGGCTACGTCCGACGATCTTGTCAAGGAATCCCTTTTCCAGGAAGAACTCCGACGATTGAAAGCCCTCCGGAAGGTCCTGCCCAATCGTTTGCTGGATTACACGGGGTCCTGCGAAGCCCAGAAGCGCTTTCGGCTCGGCAATGACGACATCACCCAGAGAAGCGTAGCTGGCCATCACGCCGGCCGTGGTTGGATTGGTCAGAACTGAAATATAAGGGATTTTCTTCTCGGCCAGCACCGCCAGCAGCGCTGATGTTTTCGCCATCTGCATAAGGGATAAAATGCCCTCCTGCATTCGAGCCCCGCCTGAACATGATAGAATCACCAGCGGAACATTGCGCTCTATTGACCGTTCGATGGCCCGTGCAACTGCTTCCCCAACCACCGAACCCATCGAACCCCCTATGAATCGAAAGTCCATTATGGCAAAAGATATCTCGACAGAACCGATCTTACCCATACCTGCCCGGACTGCATCTCTCATCCCGGCTTCTGCCTGCGCCGATTTGACGCGGTCCGGATACTTTTTCGAGTCCTTGAACTTGAGGGGGTCCCTGGATTCCAATGATAAGTCACATTCCTCAAGATGACCGTCGTCAAGGATCATGTCGAGGTATTTCTGGCTCGGGATACGAAAATGATAGCTGCAGTTGGGACATACCCAGAAGCCCTGCTCAAGCTGTCTGGTATATATAATCTCACCGCACTCCGGGCACTTTGACCAAAGCCCGTCCGGTATCTCTTTTTTCTCACTGCCGGTGAAACCGCGTTTACTCTTCTTGAACCAGTCCATATCAGGCGTCTTCCTGGTCGAGGCTCTTTACCATGACGATAGCATCTTCGACCGGATTGTGGTAATAATTCGGCCTCCGGTAAAGCTCCGCAAAGCCGGACTTCTGATATATGCTGATGGCAGCCGTATTGGTCGGCCGCACATCCAGAAAAACATACTCGCAATCGGCCTTTTTTGCGATGTCTAAAATAGCATTTAATAGATTTTTGGCAATAGATTTCCCCCGATATTTCGGCGCCACGGCGATATTGGTCAGGTGCGCCTCACCGTAACTTATTATGTAAGAAGCATAACCGGAGATGGCACCGTCAATATCAGCGATTATGACACCGCGGTAGTCCTTGCCGAGTTCCTCGAGGAAAGCAGATTTCGGCCATGGATCAGGGAAGATCCGGGTCTCCAGAAGGGTTATACGGTTTACATCCGACTCGTTCATCGGCCGAATTTTGAGATTTTTCAATATGGGGTCTTTGGGCTGATTCATGGGCTGGTTCCAGCTGGGAAATTTTGAATATAAAGCGGCTCCAGGCTGGAGATATCATCGCCGCCCGATTCCTTAAGCCGCGCTTCACCCGGGGCCAGGAAATCTCTGATGCTTATCTCGAATTCGGTCGGCGTTATGATGCGGAATCGAGTTTGACCCAGCCGGGTGACGTCAAAATCAACGCCCCAGAGGTCGGTTTCCGAATCGATGGCCTCCAGCTTCTCAGGCCTTATAATCGAAATACTCTCGTCCGCAAATTCGGCCGAGTCAACAAGACCGAAATAATATTCGTCCCTTCTTGACGGTATCAGTACTGCCGTCCTGCCAAAACGGGCGAAAAGCCTCGGGGCGACTGCCGAATATGTTGAAATACCCACAAGAGGGATGTTCATGGAGGCGGCCATTCCCTTTGCCGACGCCATTCCGACTCTCAGGCCGGTGAACGAGCCCGGCCCGATCGAGACGACAATTGCCTTAAGATGGAATTTGTCGATGCCGCTTTTGTCAAAGAGATCGTTAATCAGTCTGAAGACAAATTCCGCGTGCCGGTAACGGTCTTTGTTCTCAAGTGACAGAACTTCTCCGTTCTCGAGTGATATCCCCACCCGGAGAACCGAGGTTGAACTGTCTATCGCGAGTGTGTGCGGTTGAATCATTTCCATGATATGCGAAACCCGATCAAGCCTTCTGACCTATCAGGGCTAATTCGAGATGCCTCTTATTCTCCGAGATAATCTTGATATTGATTTCAATCCTGCGGTCAGGGAGTCGATCTCCTGCCTTTTCCCCCCACTCGACAACGACGATGCCATCCCGCATGAGATAGTCATCCCATCCGATTCCATACAGCTCCGAAATTTCTTTCAAACGGTACAGGTCGAAATGATACAAGGGCATTGAACCATAATACTCATTTACCAGGGTGAACGAAGGGGACTTTATGTCGCCCCGATTGACACCGAGACCGATCGCGATGCCCCTGATAAAACAGGTTTTACCCGCCCCGAGCGGCCCTGACAGCGACACGACATCACCGTTTTTCAGCGTCGCTGCCAGCTCCCTGCCGGCGGCAACCGTCTGCTCTTCGGACTCAGTTATAAGCGACTGATTTTTTCTGCTGAGAACCATTACTTGGGAGTCATTATTGCAATTGGGACGACCAGCTCTTCCAGGGAAATGCCACCATGCTGGAATGAGTTGTTATAAAGCCTGATAAATTCGTTGTATTTGTTGGGATACACGAAAAAGAAATCTTCCTTGGCAACCAGATATGTCGTCGCCAGACTGAACTTGGGCAACCGATATTTTTCGGGTTTTTTAATCAGCCAGGCATCCTTGGGATCACAGTTGAGATTATCGCCGTACTTGTATCTGAGATTGGTCGACGTGTCCCGCTTGCCGTGGGCGATCGTTCCGCGAGAACACAACACCGAGCCGTGATCCGAGGTTATGACGACCGTGAAATCCCTCTCGGCAAAGGCCTTGAGGATGGTAAACAACGGCGAATGGACGAACCAGCTGGTCATCAGCGAGCGAAACGCGGCCTCACTTCCGGCTATTTCCTTAAGGATGACGTTGTTCGACCGACCGTGGGCGAGAATGTCCAGAAAATTGAATACGAATGCAATCAGGTCGGACTGATAAAAATCGGCGATCCGTCGGGCCAGCGCTTCGCCCTCGGTATTGTCATATATTTTTTCATATCGAATGGCGCTGCCAAGATTCACGCCTTCCCTTGCCACCTGGTCGGCCAGGAGTTGATCCTCGCGCCTGTTGAGAGAGCCCTCGTCGCCCTCGGCATATATGTCCGGATAATTCCGGGAAATCTCATCGGGAAATATGCCCGCAAAAAGGGAATTTCGAGCGAAAGGAGTGGCGCTGGGCAGCATCGAGAAATAAAGGTCTCGATTGATGTTGTAGTACTCCGAGACGAGAGGTTCGACCGTGAACCACTGATCCAGGCGCATGCAATCAACGACCAATAGGAGAACCCGGTTGCCGCCTTCCAGCAGGGGAATGATGTACTTCCGGAGCACATCCGGAGACATGGTCGGGCGCTCGTCGGAGTAGAGCCAGTCCAGGTAATTTTTCTCAAGATACTTCGTAAATTCTATATTCAACTCCTTGCGCGTCCCGGCATGAGTCTGGAGCAATCCCTCGTCGGGGCTCTGGTCCATCTCAAGATCCCAGCCGGCCAGAATCCTGGCCGCCTCCAGCCAGTCTTCGGGCTGCATACCACCAAAGAGTTTTTGATTAAGCTTGTTGACATCGGTAATGTAGCGCTTCATACGCGACTCGGTGACAATCTTCTTCGCATCCAGAATTCGCTTGGTGACCATCAGAACCTGTGACGGATTCACCGGCTTGGTCAGATAATCATCTATTTTCTGGCCGATAGCTTCATTCATGAGCGTCTCTTCTTCAGATTTAGTCACCAACACCACTGGCAGGTGCGGCCTGATTTCCTTGATTTCCTCAAGAGTCGTGAGTCCGTCTTTGCCGGGCATCATTTCATCAAGAAGAACCAGGTCAAGCTGTTCGTCCCGGACTTTGGCAACGGCGTCGTCGCCGGATAAAGCCGTCTCAATCACGAATCCCTTTTGCTCCAGAAATATGATATGGGGTTTGAGGGAATCTATTTCGTCATCAACCCATAGGATTCTTTTCTTACTCATCTACTGAAATCCTGCTTTCTTTCCGTTACTTTCCCTTGTTTTACGGCATCGGTCGAAAACGTTTGACCTTCTTTGTTCCTTTTACGGGCAGCACGATCTGAAAGATCGTTTCACCGGGCTTCGATTTAACCAGTGAAATCCTGCCTCGATGATATTCCTCGATAATTCTCCGCGCCAGCGTCAGACCCAATCCCCATCCCCGCTTTTTGGTCGTGAATCCGGGGCGGAAAACTTTGCGGGCCACACCGGCGGGAATGCCGGGGCCGTTGTCCTTGACCTCAATCACCACGTAATGCGAGTCATCAGCGGTGTATGCCGACAGCTCCACCTGTCCGCGTTTGGCATCAACCACCTGAAGTGAATTTTTCACCAGGTTTTCTATGGCCCATGTGAATAACTCGCCGTTAATGGAAACCGGGCCAAGACTGCCGCGGTTGTAAATTATATCAACACCCTTTCCGTCAAAGGGCAACCTTCGGCGAAAATATGCGACGGTTTCTTCGATGAGATTGTCGATATCGGTCTCGTTCAGGTCCGGCTTGGCCCCGATCTGTCCGAAACGGTTGGCAACCCGCCGCAGACGTGTGACGTCGGTTTTCATCTGAGCCAGCATTTCCTCGTCCGTTATTCCGTTCTGACCGGAGCCCGACGCCGAATCGGTGGACCCGCTCTGAAAAATCTCAAGCCAGCCCAGCAACGATGAAATCGGCGTACCCAATTGATGCGCCGTTTCTTTGGCCATCCCGACCCAGATATGCCGCTCCTCGGAGCGGCGGATATTCTGGAAGCCGATAAAACCGACCAGGATAAAGGCTCCGACCAGGCCTATTTCAACGAAAGGCATCCACTGGAGTTCCCGGATGACTTTCGAGTCACCATAATAAAAGTAAGAGATTGTCTTTCCGGCGTACTTGAGAGGTATTTCGCCTTTGTCCTCGCGCATCTCTTCGGCCAGTTCGGTGACTTTCACTTTCGCCTCGGCCGAAGGGTCATTATCCACAATTCCCGGCACGTTGCGCCAGAAAATGGGTTCGCGCTCGGAGCTGGCTATTATGACCGGGAAATTGGCTTTTTTGATGACCTCCTCGAAAATGACCTGGACTTCTCCCCCGGAGGAATTCTCGCTGGCGGCAAGCTGCCACAGCCTGACGTACGAGGTCACCATGCGCTCGGCGTCTTTCTTGAGCTGATCAATGACATCGAGGGTGTACCAGATGAAAACGACCGATATGACGGCAATACCGAAGAGGAGGAAGAACTTGAAGACAGTCGTTCCCCCGACGGCGAGCCTGATGTTACTTCTTTTGTTGTTCACTATCAGTAATCTCGGCCAGACCGCCCATGTACGGCCGCAGGACTTCGGGTATCACAATCGTGCCGTACTCGGTCTGGTAGTTTTCCAATATGGTGGCCGTAAGCCGGGCCAGGGCCAGGCCGGAACCATTCAGTGTGTGGACAAAGCGAATCTTTCCGTCCCTGTCACGGAAGCGGCAATTCATCCGCCTGGCCTGGAAATCCTCATAAATCGAAACCGACGAAATCTCCAGATATTTATCCACGCCCGCCTCCCAGATTTCAATGTCATAGCACTTGGCCGCCGCAAACGACAAATCGCCCGTTGCCAGCAGCCTCACTCGATACGGAATTTCGAGCATCTGTACTATTTTTTCGGCCTGTTTGAGAAGAGATTCATGCTCTTCGTATGAATTGTCCGGATGGACGATTTTGACCATTTCCACCTTGTCAAACTGGTGGACCCTTAGTGTTCCCCGGGTGTCTTTGCCGGCCGCTCCAGCCTCTCGTCTGAAGCACGGTGTATAGGCGACATAATAAAGCGGAAGCTGATCGGCCGAGAGGACTTCTTCTCTATGAAGATTTGTCACCGGCACTTCTGCCGTCGGGACGAGATAGAGACTTTCGTCCTTGAGCTGGTACATATCTTCGGCCAATTTGGGAAGCTGGCCGCAACCGGTCATGGCGTCGGCGTTGGCAACAAAGGGCGGCGCGACCTCGATGAATCCGTCAGCGATATGTGTATCCAGCATAAAACAGATAAGCGCCCGCTCGAGCCTGGCTCCGATTCCCTTGAGAACATAAAATCCCGAGCCGGTAATTTTGGCCGCGGCCGGAAGGTCCAGGAGATCGAATTTTTCACCGATTTCCCAGTGCGGAAGCGGCTTGAAATCAAACTGCGGGATTTTCCCCCATTCCCTGACGGTGACATTGCTTTCCTCGTCGCGGCCGACCGGTACCGATTCATGGGGAATGTTCGGGATTCTTATCAAACGGTATTCCAGCGCTTCCTTCACCGAGCGCAGATCGCCGTCAAGAGCGGCTATCTTCTCGCCCACTTCCTTCATCTGAGCGATGTCTTCAGAGGCATCTTCTTTGTTTTTCTTCTTTATGGCAATCTGTTCGGAGACTTTGTTTCGGAGGGCTTTCAGATTTTCCACTTCGCCGATAATGGCTCGCCGTTTCTCATCCAGCTCCAGGACTTTATTCACGTCGGCCGTTTCATTCTTGTTCTCGACGGCGTTTCTGACCAGATCCGCGTTTTCCCTTACAAATTTCAAATCCAGCATAGATACCTCAAATCATCCGATGTTTTACGGAAGCGGGGCCTTACGCAAGTGTCCCAATTTATACAAGTTTTTATAATAATCGTTTTAGAAATAGGTGTCAAGGGAAGCGAACCTGACCGGTTTTCGCGGAACATAAGGGGATTTTACCGGTTTTTCCGGTTAAAGAGTATGAAAGGGGTAAATATGTTCTTGATTTTTCTGGCCGGTTTGGTTATAGTTGGTTTTCTGATGCTTGGAGATTAGATTAATGGCTAAAGTTTGTGAAATATGCGGTAAAAAGCCGGTTTTCGGCAACTCGATTTCCCACTCGCACATTGCGACGCGTAGGCGCTGGTACCCGAATCTTCAGACTGTCCG
>CP070766.1:877474-895516 GCA_020345705.1 Candidatus Zixiibacteriota bacterium
GCCGTATTTCAAAATGTAATCGCCGAAATCAAAGACAACCTCCGGGGCTCTCTGCCAGCGCCCGCCCAGATACGTTGCCAGGCCCATGCGAAGGAATGATTGGGTAAACAGCGGCAGCGTCCGGAGTTTGAAATTTATCATTAGCAGCGCTACCTGATGATAATGGGGAATAAATGTAGTTATGACGGCATCCGAACCCCGATCATAGACGCCTCTGCTTCTTTGACCGGATAACTTGTCAACCTCATTCTCACTGCTGCACAGGTAGTAGTCTATTTTCTGTTCTGCGAGAAGATTCATCCTTTCCGGGGCGATCAAAATTCTCTCGGCTGCTTCATCAACAAAGGCGTCGAGAGCCTCGACGATTATGTTATTGAAATGATCGACGCGGTCGGGACTTATGTAGAATCTAAAATATTTTGATACCTCCAATGGCCAGTCTTTGGCATAATAATCCTGGGGCTTGATCAGCCAATAATAGCCCCCAATATCAGCCGTAAAATAGAAGTGCCGGAACTTCTCGCCATCGATTTCCCCTTCGAATTTCCAGCGGATAACACCGCTGTCAATGTTGGCCATCGAATATAATCCGGCCGGGATTAAATCCTTGACGCGCTCGAAGTTGTATATCACGGGGGAACCGCAATCCGTCTTCACCGGAGCATTGTCATACTCTATGTTGAGTCGCGCAGCCCGCGCCTGAGTTGAAGGCTCCCACAAGCCCTGAGCGGATTCGAAGTTGCCCGATTTTACCAGGTCAAAATAATACTGCATCAGGTTTCTGGATCTACTGTCGTCGGTGCCTGCATAAGTGCTGCGCGCTGTCAGGGAAGTTGAAGCAAGGAATATGACAAGAACTGCGAACGCTTTTATCCGCATACCAATAACTCCGGAATAGAGGTTGACTCTCAGCAGTCTTCAATATATGGATTATATGCCGGAAAGTCCATTTGAAGGCAAAAAAAAGCCCGCCCGAAGGCGGGCTTTTCAAGTCGAATATAGCTTAGAAAGATATGCTCGCCGAAAACCGGTGCACTGACTCAAAACGTCCGAAGTCAACCCAGGCATAATCAATGGAAAAATCAGTGTTTTCGGTAACGCCGGTTGTGATGCCGCCGCCCAATCCCAGGCCTTCTTCTTCGTAGTTCAGCTTGTATCCCGCCCTCAGGAAATACGTGTCGCGCCAGCTGTACTCCAGACCGAGCGATCCCTGCTGGAGGTTGTCATTCGGATGCTTTGCTTCAACCGCCGCCACAACTTTGGAGTCGCCACCGAAATAGAAATCGTACGCTACTCCAACCCTGAAGGTCAGCGGCAGATCATACGAATCGACTTTCAGAGTGCTGGAAAACGGATCCTGATTGGGATTGGTATTGTTGGGGTCGTATTCGACGTCGAGATCCGGCCCCTCGAATCTCATTTCCGGGCCCATGTTGGAGATATTCATGGCAAAGCGGAGCGACCTGACGCCCGTATACAGGAGGGTTCCGAAATCAAAGGCGATTCCATGTGCCTTTTCGCGGTAGATCTGCTCGCTTATGTATTTGAAACTTGCCCCGAAAGAGAACTGAGCGGTCAATTCGCGGGCATAGGTGAGCTGAAAAGCGTAAGATGAGGCGGAATAGGTCTCGCCGGTTCCCTCCGGCTCTTCGACGGTCGTGATTTCCTGATCACCCATTGTCAGGGCGGTCACCGAAGCACCGAAAACGCCTATATTGCCGTGCCTTCTGGCATAGGCAACATAGTTGAGGCTGACGTCGGTGACATAGTTGACGTAGGTGAAGCCAATCTGGCTGGCCGGTATTTCTGTCAGTCCGGCCGGATTCCAGTACATGGCATAGATGTCATTGACGGTGGCAACGCTTGCCTCACCAAGTCCGTGGTAGCGTGCCCCGACACCGATCTTCAGAAACTGAGCGCCGGCCGTGCCGGTCTTGGAGAATTCGTCGGCCAGCACCGAGGTGCTCAGAAGGAAGGCTGCAAGAACCAGTATTACTTTTCTAGTCATAACGCATTCTCCTACTTGATGACGGCAAACCGTCCGGTCTGGCTGCCAAATTCCGATTCAACGTGATACAGATATATTCCTGAGGCGATGGCCAGGTGGTCCGTGGAAAGCATATCCCAGTCGGCGGTACCGCCATCGCCGTTATGTTCAATCGTATTAACCAGATCACCGCTCAGGGTGAAAATCCTGATGGTACAGACTTCCGGTAGATTGGTGAATTGCAGTTTCCGATCGTGTTTGCTGGTTTCCCATGACGCACGGCCGATGTACGGATCGGGCACAACTCGAATCTTTTGCAGGTCGGACGTGGCCGCTGCAGCGCTGACACCATCGGTCTTGAAAGCAAAGATGTCGTCGGCACCGTTTACGGGCGCTCCCTCAATCGTGAAGACGTCGCCCACCTGGTAGTTGACATCGGTAGTGTCGAATCTGAAGAACCAGGTGTGGTTGAACGGCCAGGCCTCCGGGTGAGGATTACCGTCATACGGAACATCTACCACAACAATATAATCCTTGTCGGGAGTTTCCCAAATCTGGTCAAAATCCTGATCGTAGATTTCGGCGATAACCTGATAGCCGAGCGTCACATTCCAGACTTCAAACGGCAGACTCATCGGGGTGACATCGTCCCACAGCCAGTATCCTTCCGACCCACCGGCAGTGAAACGAAACTCGTAGGTGGAACGGAAATGTTTGTCGGAACCGAGCGGCCACATGAAAACGTCGCCGATCGGGCCGTAGTTGTAGCCCAGATGCAGGGTCGTGTCGCCATCGACGGCAAATCCCGTTTGAACCATTGCCCGCGGCACGCGATCCCCGTTACGGACGACAATCCTGATGCCTTCGGCTACTTCGTAGGAGTTCGGGTCACCGTCCTGCTTCGTCTGATCCTGAAGCGCATATACGGTGTCACCCGTCTCTTCATCGATCCTGATCAGGTGCCAGTAGGTATCGACGTCATCCTCCGTAAAAATCACACTGTATTCGTTTCCGACCACATCGTTCTGGTTGAAGATGATCGGGTAGATGACTCCGTCCGAAGGTTCTCCGGTTCCGACGAACTGATGTTCGACGGTGGAAAAGGCGTCATAGAAACCGGCCGGGTCGGAGCGAGTAATCACCCGAACAACGTTAATGTCACCTTCGGGGCTGCCGAATCCATTCTGAAGAGGGTCTATGGGG
Source organism: Candidatus Zixiibacteriota bacterium (assembly GCA_020345705.1). Taxonomy (GTDB): domain Bacteria; phylum Zixibacteria; class MSB-5A5; order GN15; family PGXB01. The sequence continues at coordinate 880,665 of CP070766.1, forward strand.
ACGGTGGTGTCACCGGCATCATACGCCACCAGACAGTACCAGTATTCCATTCCGTTGATGAGATTGCTGTCGATTATAGTATGGCAGATCGGATCGCCGGGATTTTCGACCTGGAAAGCGGCCATTGGAATGTAGTCTATTTCGAGGCATGAGTTTCTTGCCGAGCGGTCTTCAAAGCCCCAGGTGTATCCCTGATTTGTCGAACGATACAGCTTGTATCCTTTGAAATCGATAACACCGCTGAGAGGGTCAATATCAACCTCGGAGGTGTCATTCCAGCTCAGGTAAACCTTCTTGTCGCCGATTCGAGCCTGAAGCGTCGGGGCGGCCGGCGGCTGCGGTCCGACATAGTAATTGTCATAAAGCGTCTGGGCCGTGGCGGCGTTCTGGTTGAAGTCGTCCAGATCCTGCCCGGCGACTATAGCATAAACCACACGAATCGTCTTCCCCGCCGTCAGATCGATGCCCCTGGTGCATTGCAGGTAGTACTGATCGGTGGGCGGAAGAGAGGAGTCAAACTGCTCTGAGTCTATTAACTCGAAGCGGCCCGGGTCGTCATCGGGAAGCAGTTCCCACTGTCCGGTCCGGAAGGCGGTCATGCCAATGCCGTCGGGAGTCTCAAGATATTTCGTGCCCATAATTCCGGTCCGCACTGTCGGGCCCCACCCGGGATCGTAACCATCGAGGTCATATGTCCAGGCCAGATTTTCAGCCATGTCATACGCCACAAGGTCTCCGAGGCGTCCATTTTCGCCGGTTCCGTCGGGGCCGCCGACGTCGAAATCGCTGTAGATGGCGAAGGCGAAACCGGTATAATCAACGCCCGATACGTTGGTCACTTCCAGAATGACAAACAGGATGTTTTCATTATAGCAGTAGTTCCACTGGCAGATGGTTTGAGTGATCCGCAGACCCAGAGCGGTCGGGCCGTTACCGTCCTCAAACATGCAGAAAGACTGCTGGAGGCCGGTCGGACCGCCCGGGTAGAAGGCCGAATCCTGGGGTGAATAGACAAGGTTGTACGTCCAGGCGGCACTGTCATTATTATAGACGCGCCAGCCGAAGGCGGGATTGCCCAGTCCCAGGCCGACCGTATCGCCGGGATCATGGTCAAATCTGGTCGTGTCGGTTGACAACCTGATGTTATAGGTCTCGGTGCCTCCGATCAGAGTCAGCACCGGCCTGAAATCTTCATCCGAATCGGCCACGATGGTATCGCCGGCGGGCGTGACAGCCCCCATCCAGAACTTCATTTCGCCGATATAATCATGGCCGGAATTTTTGGGCCACTCGCCTGAGGGCAGGTCGTACGGGTAACTGTAACCGCCGATGTATCCCCAGTTATCGACCGTGGTGACAATGTTGCCTTTGTCATGAATTATCTGATCGATAACCTCGGGCGGCGGATATGACGTTTGGGTAACCTTGCACCAGCCACTACCCGAAAGCGACATCATCAGGAGGAGCGATGCCAGGCAGACATATTTTAGTTTTTCTGATTTCATGACCATATTCCTACCTCATCAGAAATTGAATTCGAGCCCCACACGAATCTGTCGCGGGGCGGAATAATTCTGAGGATCATTTGCCAACAATCTATAATAGTAATTAACGATTTCTGCCGTGAGCGGGCCCGGCCCGTCCGGATCGGAGGTGTCCTCGAAACGCCTGCCGTCGTCGTCCGGCTCACCCGTATTGTTGTAAACTCCAATGACGTTCATCCGGTTAAAGAGATTCTCGACTTCGACGAAGAAGGCGAAGAACATATCACCGCCGGAAATGAAGATGTCTTTATTGAATCTCATGTCAACCGTGTAAGTCGCGGGCATCCGGCCCTCGTTGATGCTGCCGAAGCGAATGCCACTATTGTCGGTTCGGGTGTAAGGCAAACCTGAACCGTAGTGGGCGGCGACATTTATACCCCAGGCACCGGGGATGGTAGCACCCATGAATTCCCCTTTCCAATCACGCGGCACACGATAATCGAGGGAGAGGGTCGCGGTATGCCTCTGGTCAAAGGCCAGGGGATATTCCTTAACCGGCTTGACGGTATCGGTAGTATTGGCAATGTATTCGTAATAGCCTTCATCGGCGGCGGAAGAGTTCCCCTTGGCGATCATATAGCTGTAAACAAGCGCCCCGGAGAAGTTGCCGCGGGCTATTTTCTCCAGAGTTATATCGACACCCTTGACGGAACCGTAATCCTCATTGACGAATTGTGTCACGGGATTGCCGCCGACAATCGCAATGGCCTTGGTCGAAACCAGATTCTCTATGTCCTTGGAGTAAACGGTCACGTCGAAACGAACGTCCTCATTGAGCATGTGATTCAAGCCAAGCTCATAGGCGATGGTTTTTTCGGCTTTCAAATCGGGATTGCCGACAAGAGGCAAACCGGAGTTGATGTTGCCGTCAAGATTGGTGTACATGTATCTGTAGTTGGGAACCTGGAAGAAGTAACCGTAGTTAAACCGAATAACCGAATTTTCGGAAATGGGATGGGAAACACCGATTCGGGGTGAAAGCTGCGACTTGGATTCCGACTTGACCTTCGGATAAAGTGACTTGTTGACCACATCCGGCCAGTATTCAACCTCGGAATCGAGGTAATCCCATCTCAGGCCGGCATTGACGATGAAGTTGCGCAGCTCCAGCTTGTCCTGCACATAGACCATTGAATAGACGGGGCTATGCTCGTACTTTTCTCCGTACGGCTGAGAATTAAAGAACTGCTTGGAATCCCAGAAAAGATCATAGCGTCGATATTCGGCCCCACAGCGGATCTGATTGAATTTGTTGATCTGACTGGCCAGGTTGACGGCAAAGGCATCGTAACCGGAAGACCGTTTAAGATAGATCGGATCGAAATCGTCACCGTACGTGAATCCGGTATGATAGTATTCGTCGGCCCGCTGGTAGTTATCCAGGTGTATGGTGCCATCGTAGACGCCTTCCGAATTCTCGGAGTATCCCGGCCAGTCTTTCCAGTACGTATCGAAAAGGTGCTCCGGCGCGCGTTTGGTTTCGGTAAAGAAGTGGTTGAAGGAGAAACCAAAGATTGTCTTCTCACTTACATTGTAATTACCCTTAAGCCCGTAGAGGTACGCCTTTGACTTCAGCAGCCCCAGTCCGTCAAGGTTGAAGTCGTATGAAAGATTGTTAACATCCCGGTGTTCATAGATCTCTTTGATACCGCGGTAATAGCTCCCGGTGGCGGTGATTTTCACGTTGGGCGTGGGCTGGAAGTTGAATTTCCCGGCCTGCGTATACTGCTCCAGCTCGTTATGAGGGAAATAACCGCCGTCGCGCCGGATCTCACCGACCAGGAAGAAGGTCGGCCTTCTGCCCAAGACAATCGGAATCGGGCCAGAGAGGTTATAGCTGACGGCGTTATTCGCGGTTCGCGTCAGATCGCAGAATTTGCCGGTTTGAACGTAATATTGGTGACTGGCGCCGTCATAAAACTTGATCATGCCGTGATATTCCGGGGTTCCTTCTCTGGAAACGGCGTTGACGATACCGGACAGGGCCTCACCGTACTCGGCCGGAAAACCGCCGGAGGTCAGGTTAATTTCTTCCAGAGCGTCCGGCATGATTCGGATACCGGATTTCCCCGCGAAGGGATCCTGCACGGAAAAACCGTCATAGAAGTACGTCACCGTTCCAGAGCGGCCACCTCTGACGTGCAGCTCATTATCCTTGTCAACCACCGTGCCAGCCATATTGGAAACGATGCTTTGCACGGTGATGGCATTAGGCATGTACGAAAGTCGATCTGACGTCATAATCGACCGGGAGGCAGTCAAGTCTTTCTGAATCGGGGTTCGCTCAGCATATACCCTGACCTGACGATCAAGAGGTATCTCTACCTGCTCCACCACAAACTCGACCGGGGTGGTAAGATCCAGCAGGACCCGGACGTTTTCTTTTTGAACGGCCTGAAAACCGATCATGGTGACCGACACATTGTAGGTTCCGGCAGCGAGATTGATAATGAAGTACTCGCCGTCAATGTCGGTCTGGGTTACAATATCTGTTCCATCGACACGAATGGTGGCACCGGGCACGGGTTCCCCGGTTTTGGTATTTTCCACGACGCCGGCAATCTTGCCGGTCGTCCCGGCCATTATAAGTATGGGAAGCAGAAGCAGTAATGCTGTAACCGCATATATTTGCAGCATTCGATTATGAGTACTCAAGATGCACCCTCCCTGCAAATAGTTCCTTATCACTAAGCTTAGTGATCATTTGCATAATCTTGTTCTTTATTGGCATGTTATCAGCCTAATCAGGCAAATCTGGTTTCTTCTAATTTCTATCGTCTTTTCATTATATATCTTTAACCGTATTTTGAACCGGCCGGCCTTTTCCGAAAGGATCAGATAAGGCGGTCAACCGGGACTATATTTTATTGTCGGCCAATATATTTCCCGCGCCACAGTCAAGTTTCATTACGATTACCCGATAAACAAATTGAATATGTCCTCAGCTTGAACTTGGTGGACTGTGGTGACTGCCGTTTTGAAACCAACTTCGTCGAATCCGGAGACATAAGAATTGAAACTAGGATCGCACAAAACCAAAGTAATTATATTACTTTATCTACTATTTTCCTCTTTGGCCTTATTCGTTGAGGCTTTTCCCGGTACGACCAAGCTGGCCATCGCCTACTCAGACAGCCTGAGATCCACTCTGCGGACCATAAAAGGCATAAAAAGCGCTATCGGTAAGCACTATTCCGAAACGACGTTCTACGAATACCTGCTAACCGCCAGTAAAGAAGGCAATGAGGCCAGGCTTGAGGAAATCAAAGCCTTAAATCCGAGATTGATAATTACGGTCGGCTCATACGCTACGAAAATCATATCAGACCGCATTACAGACAGACCAGTTATATTCTCCGCTGTCCTGAATCCGGAAACGTCCGAGTTTGTCAAATCGCTGGACAGCCCGGGCGGCAACATAACCGGCGCCTCTCTCGATATCCCCCCTAACATTCAATTCAAGTATTTGAAGAGAGTCGTCAAGAATCTTAAGAAGGTCGGGGTCCTTTACACCAACGAAACGGAAAATCTCATCCCACCTGCCAGAGCGGTCGCATCGGCCCTGGGACTGAAGCTATATGCCTTAAAGATCGAAACGGAAAAAGATATCCCCGTTGCGCTGGATTCACTCAATCGTGTCGTTGACGCTTTATGGTCGGTCGCCGACGGCAGGATTTATTCGCCGCGTTCGACACGTTTTATCCTGCTCAATACATTGCGCAATTCAAAACCCTTCATGGGCTTCTCGAGCAACCTGGTCGAATCGGGAGCTCTCTTTGGGCTGAACTACGATTACAAGGATATCGGCCGCCAGGCGGGCAAGATAGTCTGCGAGGTATTGTCGGGAAAATCGCCAGCCTCGATTCCGGTGGCCGTCCCGGGGATTATATGGTTCCATTATAATGAGAAGACGGCCGGACACATTCAGGTCAAAATCCCCGAAGACCTGGTTGCGGTGGCCAAGGAGGTGTACCGATGAGCCTCTTTGGATCCATCAAGCGGTTCGGCCTGCGTGAGAAGTTTGTGGTCGTCGTCTCTTTGGTGATTGTAGCCAGCATGCTGATTATAAGCGGGTACCTCATCAAGCGCCAGAATGAGATCTACCGAACCGAACTGGAGAAACGCGGCCGGGAACTGGTGGCGAATCTCGCATACAACGCTGAATACGGAGTCATTCTGGAATCGAACGAGGAGCTTGACAACCTGATCAAGGGAGTCGCCCGCGCCAATGACATTATTTACGTTGTCATAAAAGACAATAACGGCAGAGTTCTGGCGGAAACCGGGGGCAACCTCCTCGATGGTGCCAGGAAGAAAAGAACTTCGGAAAAATCCAATGCGACGCTGGGCAAGTTTCAACGGACCATTTACGCGTCCACCGAGGGGGTCGAGTTTATCGAACTGACCCACCCGGTCGAAACCGTCCGGCAATCCATCTCACGGGAAAATCTCGGAACGGTTTACGGGTATCCGGATGAAAAGGATGCCTACAGCACCGAGATCATCGGCGAGGTCGGCGTCTGTCTGACATTCTCCAACCTCAACCGTGAGATTACCAAATCGCAGACGGCTTCAATCCTGCTCACGTTCATGGTTGTTCTTTCGGCCATTATCCTCATGACCGCCTTTGTCAAGGTTATCACGCGCCCGATCGAATCGCTGGTGCGGGTAACGGATCAGATTTCCAAAGGTGATCTGAGCCGGACCGTCGACATTGTCCGCAGCGATGAAATAGGCCGCCTGGCCGAATCATTCAACAGAATGATAGAGTCCCTGAAGCGGTCGCAGGAAGAGATCGAAGAATATAACCGAACCCTCGAGGAAAAGATTATTGAAAGGACCAAGGAACTGGAGGAAGCTCAAGCCCAGCTGATTCAGTCGGAGAAGATGGTGGCCATCGGGCAACTGGCCGCCGGTGTGGCCCACGAGCTCAACAATCCTCTCGGAGGTATTCTTGGTTACGCGCAGTTCACACTGGAGAAAATCCAGAACAAGTCGGCGGGCGATATCTCTGAGAAAGACATTGAATCCTACAAACGATATCTCCGTGACATTGAGGCGCAATCGCGGCGGTGCAAGTCCATCGTGCAAAACCTGCTGAAGTTCTCACGGACGTCACAGGCGGTGGATTTCAGCGAGATTGACATCAATGCCGTGGTTGAGGATACGCTGACCTTCGTCGAGCATCAGTTGATGATGAGTCAAATCAGGCTGAACACGAATCTGGAAACGGAATTGCCGAAGATAAAAGGAAATCCCAGTCAGCTCCAGCAGGTCTTCACGAACATCATCCTCAACGCTATGCACGCCTCCGAACCGGGCAAACAGATTACGCTGACAAGCAGGCTAGCGCCGCCTTTGGGCGAGTTCCACGGGGCCGTCGAAATCGTTTTCAGGGACGAGGGCAAGGGGATTTGCGAAGAGCACCTGCCGAAGATCTTCGAACCGTTTTTCACCACCAAAGACATCGGCAAAGGCACCGGTCTCGGCCTCTCCGTCAGCTACGGGATCGTCAAAGAGCACGGGGGTGAGATCAAGGTCAAATCAAAACTGGGCGAGGGAACCGTTTTCACGGTCATAATCCCACTGGAGAAAAGCCCCTCTCCGGCCGACAAATTAATGTAGGCAAATTTTGTGACCTCGCGAGCACCAATGGAAAATGTCGCAACAAAAAGCGTTCTGGTCGTCGATGATGAACAAGTCATGCGCGAGTTCCTGGCTGATGTCCTTGAAGATTTCAGCGTCGAGAAGGCGGCCGATGGCGACGAAGCCATCGAAAAACTCCGGCAGAGAAAATTCGATCTGATAATCACCGACATGAAAATGCCCCGTGTGTCCGGTGAAGAGGTCGTCAAATTTGCCAAGGAGACATTCCCAGACTCCAAGATTATCGTTATTTCGGGATACTCCTCCCTGTTTTCGGTCAGTAATGCCCTGGGCTACGGAGTCTGTGCATTCCTGTCAAAGCCGTTTACGATCAAACAGATAAGAAGCGAAGTCGAGAAATCCCTGGAGCTGGGTGAACACGAGGGCACAGATGGAATGGGGTTAGGAGATGGCATATAAGATTCTTGTAATTGACGACACGCCGGTGATACGGGATTTCCTGAGCGAAGTCCTGAGTGATTCAGGTTACGAAGTAGATATAGCTTCCGACGGCCAATCCGGCTATGACAAAGCGATCAATGAAGATTATGTGATGATATTCTGCGACGTCCACATGCCGGTAATGAACGGCCTCGAGACAATCAAGAGAATCAAGCAGGCCAAACCCGATATGCCGGTCGTCATGACTGACTCCTTTCCTGATAGACTCGCCAACGAGGCAACGCAGGCGGGCGCCATGTGCTGCCTGGCCAAACCATTTGCCCTTGATGAAGTTAGAGATACAGTCGAGAGAATTATCAGGGGCAAAGCGATTAATGTAAAGTGAGCGAAAATCCGCAAATCGAAGGCAGAGCGGTCAAAATCCTTGTCGTCGATGATGAGGAGATTGTCCTTTTCTTCGTACGCGACGCGCTTGAGGACATCGGTTATCAGATCGAGCTTTCCAACAACGGCCTCGATGCGCTAAGCAAAATCGAGAAGGAATATTTCGATTTTGTCCTGACTGATATCAGAATGCCCGACTGTAACGGGCTCGAACTTGCCAGAAAAGCCCGCGAAATACTGCCGTCGGTCGGTATCATTTTCATGACGGGTTATGCCAACCTCAACAACGCTAAGGACGCCATAAAGGAAGGCGCGTACGATTACATCATGAAACCCTTCGAGCTGAATGAAATCCGTCAGGCCGTGAGAAATGCCGTCAAGAAAAAACAGAAAGACACGGAAAAGACACTGACAAACGAGCTTAACCGGCTCTCGGATTTGAATCAGTTGATGTACACCGTCAGCGACAGGAAATCTCTGATGAGGCTGTCCCTCGGATTCGCCTTGATGCAGGGCAAAACTGGCTTGGGAAGTGTCATATTTAAAAGCGACAAAGAGAACGAATTCGGTGCCATCACCACCGGTGACCGGAGCGACAGCAGTTTCGAGGAAACGTTCGAGGTATTGCAAAAGGATTACTTTGACATCGACTGCGATGCCTTCAACGCCCCTATTGTCATCGGCTCCCTGGAAGAGCACCCCATCTATCGGGCTTTCAGCGATCCGGAGATAGCCCGCTTCCTGATCCCCCGGTGGTTTAAAGAAGATTATCGGCTGGTTAACATCGCTCTCAAGCGAGGTCCCAAGCTGTACGGCTTCCTGATACTGGGTTATCCTGAGGAGTCGGAGGCCGGTAGGGGCAGCGAGCTCAAGCTCCTCGGCATCACCGCCAGCCAGATCGCGATATCTCTCGAGAATATTATCCTGCTGGAGGAAAGCCGAAACGCTTATGGCCGCTTGAAGGACCTGCAGGAACAAACCATTCAGCTTGAAAAAATGGCTACCCGCGGGCAGATGTCGGCTGAGATCGGGCACGAGCTTAACAATTTCCTCGCCGTCGTGATGGCCAACCTTTCCCTGATGCAAAATCATCTGAAGAACAAGAACTATGACGAGCTGGACAAGTACGTTAGGGCCGTAATAAGCAATCTTGACAACATCAAGAAATTTACCGACGGATTGGCGGACTTCTCAAAAATCGAATCCAATTTCCAGGAATGTGACATAAACGTACTGATAAGCGACGTCATCGAATATTTGAAAGTCCAGAGCCAGTTTCAGGGGATTGATATCAGGTTCGAAAGTTCGAAGCACGAAATCCGCTCGATGGCTGACACCAGTCAGATGCAGCAGCTCTTCTATAATCTGCTCAATAATGCCGCCAACGCGATTCGCGAATTCGACGGCGCCCGGACCAGGGAAATAACGGTAACCACGAAATACAACCGGGATGACAGTCAATTCTCAATCATGGTGCGTGACAGCGGCGTCGGCATGGACACGGCGCTACTGGAAAAAGCCTTCAAAGAGCGCTTCACAACCAGGGAATCCGGACACGGCTTCGGATTGCTGGTCTGCCGGAGAATCATAGAGAACCACGCCGGCAAATTGATCGTTGACTCCAAGACCGGACACGGAACAACCGTCACCATCCAATTTCCCGTCAAAACCTGCACCGATCCGGGGATATCCAGTGTCCCGGATCATCCGGTCGCTGAAACGACCGGCTGATCAAGATTGCAGACAAAACTCGCATCACGTATATGAAATCTCAAGAGGCTACTTATCACCATAAATAAAGGCGAGGCCCAAAAATTCTCTTGGACCCCGCCGGGGAAAGGAAGAACTGCTGCTGACTAATCCCTGGTAATTGTTATTCCCCACTTGTGAGGCTGATCAGGTCGAGAGGTGTTGAAACCCGGAAATGAGTGGGAGTCATCTGTAACAAAAAACGCAAAGTACTGGCCGGCCTCAAGAGTAATCTGTGTATCGACCTTCCGGTTTTTTCTGTCGCCGCCAGCATATCGCGTCTTTCTGTAGGTCATCTCCCAGATGATCTCCCCGGTTTCGGCGTTTTCAATCCAGCCGTAATCGAACATATCCCTATCTCTGCCCTCGCCGAGTGCGAAGATGTGAATCCTGGTGGGAGAATCAAGCTCAAAGAACTCCCGGACTTCCTCGTCGTCCCCAATGCCCGTCAGGCTCACAAGCACATTTTCACTTTCCGGCGGTTCATTGAAGACTTTGACGGAACTGCTGTCGAAATCCTTTCCCGCACCATATATGGTAATCCCCCACATTTTCTCATCAAATGGTGCCCCCGCGTTCCATCGCCGATAGGCGTGAGAACCATCGGAGACATAGTAAACCATGTAGCTTCCCGCCGGCAGGTGGACGATGCCGTCAAAGCGACGGTTTTTGGCGGCTCCTCCGGCATGCTCGGTCTCGTCTTCCGTCATTTCCCAGATTATTTCATTGCCGTCCAGGCTTTCAATCCAGCCATAATCGACGAACTCATCCTGATAACCGTATTCACCCAGAGCCACGATATGCAGCTGAGTCTCTTTATCCAGCGTAAAGCCTTTGTATTTGTACTGGTTATTCCGGACCCTGGTGATCTGGACAATGACCGGCTCCGTATATTCATCTACAAACTCGGCCGTAGATTTAATATCATTTTCGTCGGCGGGATAGATTACCATTCCATAATGGAGAGGGTCATAGGGGGGCATCACGTTCCAGCTTCCGAAGGAGTGGCTGTCGTCGGTAACGAAACAGGCCACGTAATTGCCCGCGGGGAGTTCCACTTCTCCCGAAAGACCCCTGTTCTTCCGTCCGCCTCCGACCCAGGACGTCGTCCATTTGTCCATCTGCCAGACGCGCTTGCGGGTGTCGGCGTTCATAATCCAGCCATAATCGACAAAGACCCGGTCGCTCGAGAAATATTCACCGATGGCCACGATTTTGAGCGTCATATCCTTTTTGAGAGTAAAGCCCTGCTTGCCCATGAATTCATCTTCGGGTCTCAGAAAGTCAACGATTGCCGCTTTCTTGATTGATTCAACCGGGTCGAATTTGGTGAAGGTGCCCTCTGGGGCCGTTATCGTGAGCATCAAATCCTCAATATCCTCGGAATAATACTCCCGCTTCTCTTCATCGCCCCTGAAGAAAAGTTCCACCAGATCGATCACTTTGCTGATCTCCTCTATCTTGCTGCCAACAGTGAAATAGGGTTGACCAACGTAGTAATAAACTTCATATTTTCCGGCGTTCAGCTTGATATCATCTTCATATTCCCGAATTTCATGAGATCCGCGGTAGCGGTCCGTTTCCTGCTCATCAAGAATCCAAACCGGCTCCCGGGTGTCGGCGTCAATTATCCAGCCGTAGGCGAACATCTCATCCGTGTTCTTCAACTCCGCCCCGATGGCACTTATCGAAATCGTCGTTTTTGACTCCAATTCGAAACCATCCACAGCCAGGTCCCCTTCATACATGTCCCTCATTTCAACAACGATTTCATCTGCTCTGGCTGTGGCTGCGCCGACCGCGAAGACGGCGCATAAGACAAGAAAGGCCGTAAGGCCCATCAACAAGGTTCTCGCTTTCATACCTGTTCTCCTTTCCCCGAAATATACTTCAACTATTAATCTCATACGGAAAATCACTCCGCCAGGTTTCGGCCGGATATCGGCCTTCAGCTTTTGGCTCGGAAATTCTCGCAAAAAGGCCCCGCATGGGGCTAAATGAGTTGTTTTTTGGCAATAGAAGGGGTGTCAGGTCACATCCCCGCCAAAGGCGGGAACAAGACCTGACACAACCTTGAAATCAGCGGCCGTCGGGTCACACTCGCCGGGGCGAGCAGAACCTGATACAACACGACAACGCCCCGCCAGAAGGCGAGGCTAAATGAATTAATTCCTGGCTATAAGCGCGCGTCGAGTCACACCCGGTCCGGGGGCCGGACAGGACCCGACACAACACGACAAAGCCCCGCCGGGGGCGGGGCTTTGTCCGATATCGTGCTAATCTAAAAATCGGTCGTGCCGGTGAATTTGAAAGAGCCGAGATGGAAGGTCGGCGCCGCGATACAGCCGACGTCATCCCACCAGGCCGGAATCAGCTTACGGTCTTTCGAGACGCCCTTCACCGTCGAGAAGGCTCGAAGCATCGAATCGGTGAAGCGCAGATTCCTGATACCGTGCTTGATCTGGCCGTTCTCGATCAGAAATGTACCGTCACGGGTCATGCCGGTCAATGCCGCTTTGGGCGTATCCACGAAACCATTAACGTAATGAAAACGCGTCACAAGAATGCCGTGCTCGACCGAGGCAATCATCTCCTCTTCAGTTTTGTCACCGGTATCGAGAAAGATATTCAATCCGATGGCACCCTCACCGTGCGAATCCGCCGTGAGCGCATGGCCGGTCGAAGAAACGCCTTCCTTGTTGGCGGCGAGTCTGTCATACACAACACCCTTGCCAACGCCCTTTTCCACGAAGTACACTTTCTGCTTTGGGACACCCTCGAAATCGAAGGGCAGTGCAAATCCGCTTGGGTCATTGGCATCATCATAAATCGTCACCGATTCATGCATCACCTTCTTGCCGATATTTCCCGAGAGAAACGAGGTCTTCTCCTGGAAGGCCTTCGAACCGAAACCGACGTAATTGATCCACTCGAAAGCTTCACCGATCGCCGACGGCTCCAGAACGACTTCATAGTCACCTGGTTTAAGAGGCTTCGGCCGGCGGGAGAGCCTGGCCTTCTCAACAGCTACATCGGCCAGCGCGACGGGATCAATATCGTCAACATTGCGTGACAGACCGACGGCGAAGCCGGATGAATCTTTCGACATGGCTACAATATTGATGCTGGCGGTCGTCATCGGCTGATAGCACCGTACACCATTGCTGTTGAAAACGGCCACTTCGCTTTCACCGGTCGCGAAGGCGCCGGCCATGGTGTACTTACGCCTGTTGCCCCGCACGAATATCTTCTTGACGAGGCGGGCACGATCTTTCGGCGCAAACCGGGCCGTCTCTTCGACAGAGGTTTTGACCTCGGCGTAATCCTGCGGTTCCGGCAGGCCCGCGAAGTACTGATTGTCCCTCTGATATTTGGCAATCTCAAATGAGTTTCTCACCGTCGCCTTCAGATCATTCAGGACGAGCGAATTGGTCGAGGCCACCCCGATTCTCTTGCCGATGACGGTTCTGATCAGAATCTTGGCGTTCGTCTCGTTTACATTCTGATGTATGATCGAGTTGGCATAGCGGGTCAGTCCCGAGGTGGTGCCGATAAAGACAATCTCGGTTTCATCGGCCCTGCTTGACCTGACGACCTTCTCAAACGTCGAAAACAGCTTATCTTTTCCAATCATTTGCTCACCCCCACTTTCACTTTGCGGAATCTTGCCGGGGCGGCACCGTGCGCGACGTGTGCCGTTTGCATCGGTTCCCCCTTGCCGCAGTTGGGCACACCCCAGACATGCCAGTGGTTGCGGTTACAGATGGCGTCGCAGGAATTCCAGAATTTGGGTGTCATGCCGGTATAGAGCGGGTTCTTGAATATCCGCCCCAGCTTCCCGTTCTTGATTTCCCAGGCGCACTCGACACCGAACTGGAAATTGAGGCGCTTGTCGTCAATCGACCAGACCTTATTGACGTCAAAGAATATGCCGTCATCGGTGTCGGCGACAAGGTCCTCAAGCTCCCACTCGCCCGGTTCCAGATTGATATTGGTCATTCTGATGAGCGGCAGGCGGTTCCATCCGTCGGCGCGCATGGTGCCATTGGACGTCTGCCCGATCACCGGCGCCGTCTCGCGGCTGGTAAGGTATCCGACATGGATGCCCTCTTTGATGATTGGAGCCCGTTGTGCCTTGACGCCCTCATCATCGTACCCGAACGAACCCATCGCCCCCGGGACGGTGGCATCGGCGTAAATATTGACTATTTCCGAGCCGTACTTCAGATTGTTCAAACCGTCTAGCTGCATGAACGACCCGCCGGCCAGTGAAATCTCCGTGCCCAGGACTCGATCAAGTTCCGACGGATGCCCGCAGGATTCGTGCACCTGAAGCGCCATCTGCGAGCCGCAGATGATAATATCGGTTTCCGTATCGGGGCAGGCGTCGGCCGTCAGAAGCTGTATGGCTTCTTCTCTGACACGATCGACGTTGTCAAGAAGCTTCAATCCTTCAACGAATTCATACCCGCGAGCGGCGTAGTCCCCGCGAAACGAATTGGGAAATGACCGCTTCTGTACTTCCTTGCCGTCAAAGGCGATGACCGAAAAGCCGGCGCCCGATTCGACTATATCCTGCTCGATCTCGGCGCCCTCGGTGGAGCAAAACAGCTTGTTGGTCTTGAAGAAATCCATGGAGACTTCCGCCGTCTTAATCTTGTCGTCGCTTTTCAGCCTTTCCGAAAGCTCCAGGGTGAGTCCGATTTTCTCGTGAATCGGAACCTCGAAGGGGTCTTTCTCGCACGGCGACTTATAATAATCCTTGAACGCTTCCTGGTCGGCCAGCTTGACCGCTTCCTTTGTCGCCGTCGCGGAGGCTCTGGCCGTCTGGAGCGCCTTATTGGCGGCCTTCTTTATCTCGGCATCCCGAATCGATGCCACCGCCGCAAAACCCCAGGAACCGTTATAGAGCACTCGCACGCCAACCCCGACATCGACGTCACGTGAGAGGGTATCGACGTTGCCATCGGTGACCCGTATGGATTCTCTTTGCGCCCTGACATAGCGGCAGTCGGCATAGTCAACCGATTTGCCCTTGAGCCAGTCAAGGACATTTCCAAGTTTATCCTTCATTCTACCTCCAGTGATATTAACATTAAGAGTCTTCTCAAGACAATTGGCTTCCAA
>CP070766.1:895616-907969 GCA_020345705.1 Candidatus Zixiibacteriota bacterium
GCCCGCTTTTTCCAGCTTAACAATTATATTCTCATTCATATACTAATACTCTATTGTTTATAATATTTGAGTCGCTTATGATATAGCATAACTACATTATTTGTCAACTTTTTTCTTGCGTCCGTATATGCCCATATGTATATTCGTCGACAAATAATCTCACAATAAACGTTAGGAAGGGAGGAATGCATGCCTAAGTTAAGAGTTGCGATTATCGGGGTCGGCAACTGCGCCTCATCATTTATCCAGGGAGTGGAATTTTACAGGAAAGCGAAAGACGATCAGTTTATCCCTGGTTTGATGCACGTCAACCTCGGCGGCTATCATATCAGCGACATAGAATTTTCCGCCGCCATCGACATTGACAAGAATAAAGTCGGCAAGGACCTTGCCGAGGCCATCTTTACTAAACCGAACAATACGTACAAATTCTGTGATGTCCCAAAAACCGGCATCATCGTGCAACGCGGTATGACCCATGACGGTCTGGGCAAGTATCTCTCACAGATCATTGAAAAAGCTCCCGGCGATACCGTCAACATCGTCAAGCTTCTCAAGGACACCGGCACCGACGTAGTCGTCAGTTATTTGCCGGTCGGTTCTGAGACCGCCACCAAGTGGTACGTGGAGCAGATACTCGAGGCCGGCTGCGGCTTTGTCAACTGCATTCCGGTCTTCATCGCCCGCGAGAAATACTGGCAGAACCGTTTCAAGGAAAGAGGTCTGCCGGTTATCGGCGACGACATCAAATCGCAGGTTGGAGCGACCATTGCCCATCGTGTTCTGACGCGTCTCTTTCGCGAGCGCGGGGTTAAGCTGGAACGCACCAGTCAGCTCAACGTCGGCGGCAACACCGACTTTCTCAACATGCTTGAGCGCGAGCGGCTCGAATCCAAAAAGATTTCCAAGACCAACGCCGTCACCAGTCAGCTTGATTACGACATCGGCTCCGATAACGTCCACATCGGCCCCTCGGACTACGTCGCGTGGCTGACCGACAGAAAGTGGGCCTATATCAGAATGGAAGGCCGCACTTTCGGGAATGTACCGCTGAACATCGAATTCAAAATGGAAGTCTGGGATTCACCGAATTCTGCCGGAGTGGTCATCGACGCAGTCAGATGCTGCAAGCTGGCTCTGGATAACGGCCTTTCCGGCGCGCTCGAGGCACCGTCGGCATACTTCAAGAAATCTCCGCCGATCCAGTACCACGATGATGAAGCCCGCAACATGACTGAAGAATTCATATTGAAATACGGATGGAAAGCCGAGAAGAAGCCTAAGCGCAAACTTACCATAAAATCAAGAGCCGCCACGACCAGAACCACATCCCGCAAAACCACCAAGACCGCGCGCAGGAAGAAAGTGGCCCAGGCCGTGGGAAAATAGTGATTTGAAGTGAGCTTTGAATGCGATAAATTAAAGGCGAACACCCCGGTTGTTCGCCTTTAGTTTGAGCGGAAGTATGAACAGCAAAGGATTCTTTATAACATTCGAGGGCATCGACGGCTGCGGCAAGACGACCCAGCTGGAACTGGCCGACAACTTCCTGACCGCGAGCGGCCGGGAAACCCTGGTCATTCGCGAGCCCGGCTCGACCCCCCTTTCCGAGAGAATCAGGGATATCCTGCTTGACAACTCCCTGTCTGTTAACCCTGTCTCCGAGCTCATGCTGTACATAGCTGCCCGCGCTGAGCTGGTCAATAATGCCATCATCCCGGCAATAGCAGCGGGCAAGGTCGTTCTGTGCGACAGATTCTATGACTCGACGACTGCTTATCAGGGATATGGTCGAGGAATTGATGTGACGCTGATAAGTCAACTCCACCGGCTCACCGTCGGGAGTCATTCGCCCGACCTGACGTTTCTCATCGACGTTGACTATGAGACATCATTGTCGAGAAGAAAGCTTACCGCCGACCGCCTGGAATCCGAGTCGGAAGAGTTCTTCGGGAAAGTCCGCGACGGATTTGTAAAAATCGCCGAGGCGGAGCCGGAAAGGGTCGTTGTCATTGACGGCGGAAAAACGATTGAATCAATATTTGCAGAGGTCAGGCATTGGCTGGAGACCAGGCTGAAAATATAACGGAACCGAAGCACAGCAGTCCGAGCCGCCGGTACGCTGTCTGGGCCCTGATTCTTTTCTTCGCGATAGTCGTCTTCATCGGGGGCCTGTCGGTATATGTCATATCTGATAAAAACACTCAATATCTCCGGAATTTCACGGCCAGTCTTGAGCTGGTAGGTCTGCTCTATCCTGAGTCATATAACACCGGCAAACTAACCACCATGGCCCGGGAGGCCGTCTTTGAAGAGCTTGACCGCTACTCCGGCTACCTGGAGCCGGAAGAACTGCGGCGCGTGACTGAGGAATTTACCGGTTCCTATGGCGGTATCGGGATCACCGTCGTGCCGCACGGTAAGGGATTGATGATTATGTCGGTGCGGGAAAACGGCCCCGCGGGGCAGGCCGGTATCAGAACCGGCGACATCATCTTGCAGACCGATAGTATCCCGCTGGAAAAAATGAGCACTTACAAGGCGACCTTTCTTTTGCGCGGCGAGGAAGGCACGGTTGTCAATGTCCTGATCGCGAGAAACCACTTCAAAGACACGCTTGAATACACCCTCCGGCGGCAGAGATTCAAGTTGATTCATATTCCGTTTGCGGGAATAACCGAGCACAGAAATCTTTACATAAGAATTCTCGACTTTGAAACCGGGCTGACCGCCGATCTGCTGGACGTTCTCGATTCGCTGTATCTGGAAGACCCGGACAGCGTCACCGGTGTCATCATCGATCTTCGCGGCAATCCCGGAGGGCTTCTGGGCGAGGCGGTCGCGGCCTCGGATCTGTTTCTTGACAAGGGTCATGTTATTGCCGGTGTCAGCGGTCGTTCCCGTTGGCAGGCCAGAGAGTATCGCTCCTCGGGACGCGATGTGCTGAATGGCTTGCCGCTGGCTGTGCTGATAAGCAGGGGCTCCGCCTCGGCCGCCGAAATCATGGCCGGCGCCCTCAAATACGCCGGGAGGGCATTTCTTGTCGGCGATACGACATTCGGCAAGGGGCTTATACAGGAATTCCGGAGTCTTTTTGACGGTTCGGGCATAAGGCTGACAACGGCACGGTATTACTTCGAAGGCGGCATTTTCATCAATGATCCCGGCCTTCCCGAAATCGACGAGGCGATCGGAATCCCCCCGGACTATTATATTGAGCTGGCCGAGGATGAAGCTTTCCCGGTGAAACTTGAAAGCTCCCTTTTAATGAGGGATTTCGCTGCTGAAAACCAGGATGAAATCCTGGCCTATTCCCCCTTCACCGAGGCCTCCCCGGTGTGGCTCGACAGCTTCTTCAGTTACGCCGAGCGAAATGATTTCTATTTTGAATCCGGGTTTACCGAACTGGCCAGGTTTATCAGAGATGAAATTGTCTATCGTAATTATTCGGATGAGACCTTTGCCGCGATTGACAGGATTTGCAGGTTGTCGGAAGAAGACGATAAAATGCAGCCTGATAGACACCGAGATTACATCAAGAAACGCATATACCAGATCGCCCTTGAGGTCGGATTCGGGTATGCCGAGTCATATCGAACCGTAGTTCTGCCCTATCGGCGCGACATAGTCCTCGCGGAGAAACTGCTTCAAAGTGAGGTGACCAACTGATACAGCTCTGGATATTCCTGGGGTCAATCGCCGCGGGGGCAGTCGGCGGCTTCCTGGGTCTTGGCGGAGGGATTGTCCTGGTACCGTTTCTTACCGTCCTGGTGGGAATGGAAATGCATCAGGCGGTGGCTCTTTCCCTGTCGGCCATCATGGCCAACTCCATTGTCTCATCCAACGAATACCTGAAGAAAGATTTCGTCGATTTCAAACTGGTCATCCCCCTGGCGGTTTTTGCCAGCCTGGGCGCCGTCGCGGGAAGCAATATCAGTCAGTATATTCCGGCGGGTTATCTCAAGATTGTGTTCTCGGTCTTCCTCCTCTACACCATCTACTCTCTTCTCAAAAAGAAGGAGAATGAGTCCGCATCTACTGCCGCCGGGCGCGAGCCGAGCCTGCCTCTGGTGTGCCTCATAGCCTTTCTGGCCGGGGTCGTCTCAAGCCTGACCGGCGTCGGCGGCGGAATTCTCCTGATTCCGGCCATCTTTCTCGTCCTCAACTATTCCATACACGTCGCGCGCGGCAGTTCGGCATTCACCATAGGAATCATTGCGACGGCCGGTTCGGTTGTTTATCTCATTAGCGGCATCCTGACCGTGGAATACGTCGGTGTGACGATGCTGGGCATGATGGCCGGGGCCTGGTTCGGCGGGTGGACGGGAGTGAAGGCAAAGTCGATGGTGGTCAGATATATATTTGCGGTCGTCTTATTTTATCTTGCAGCACGTATGTTCTATGAGGGAGTCAACTGAGTATGCCGGGTAGAGACGGTAAGCCAGATATTATCAAACTCCAGAGTGTATTGATAATCATAACGATAGCCCTGTTTGCGGTCGCGACTGTGATTTACTCGATTGACCGTCGGATCGGTCTTATTGCCTGCCATATCAGCGTTTCGCTGCTCATCATGGCCGCCCCGATCAGAATATTATGGGTCGGCAAGCTGTTTCGAGAAGCCGGCGAGCGAAGATACCGGCTGCTGGCGTATGTCCTTATAGCCATTATTGCGCTGACCGCAATATTGAGGTCTTTATTCTGATATGGAAAAGCACAGGACGATCATTTTTTCCGATTTCGACGGGACCTTCACCAAAAAAGATATAGGGTACAGGCTCTTTCGGCATTTCTCCCAGGGACGGAATATTCCGCTCGTGGAACAGTGGAAAAAAGGGTTGATAAGCTCACGCGATTGCCTGCTTGAAGAGGCGGCCATGATCAGTGCCACGCTCGAAGAAATCCATTTATTCCTGGAGACATTTAATCTTTCGCCGGGGGCAGCCGATTTCTATAAGACTATAAAAAGGCACAATATTCCTTTTTATATTGTTTCCGACGGCCTGGACATATACCTTGAGCACGTGTTGAGAAAACACGGTCTTGATGAAATCGAGTTCTTTTGCAACCGGGGAACCGTCAAAGACCGGCAACTGAAGCTCAATTTCCCCTATGATAATGACGGCTGTATGCGCTGCGGCTGCTGCAAGGGAGCCCGAATTAATGACTTTGTCAAATCCGACCGGTCGGCGTGGGAGGTCATATTTATCGGTGACGGGCTATCCGACATCTGCGCCGTCCCGCACGCCGATATTTTATTCGCCCGGGGAGATTTCCTTGATTACTGCCGAGCCAAAAATGTAATGGCTATTGAATACGAAAACTTTTTTGATATATTTAGATACTTGGAAGGGTCCGGCCATATCTCCGGATAATATTTCGAAGAGCACACATATTGGAGATAGCAGATGAAAGCAATAATAATGGCGGGGGGCTTCGGGACCAGGCTTCGCCCTCTGACAATTAACGTCCCCAAGCCAATGGTGCCAATCGGCACTATCCCCATGATGGAGCACGTGGTGCATCTCCTTAAGAAGGACGGATTCAATGACCTGATTTCACTTCTGTTTTTCCAGGCCGAGGAAATAAAAAACCATTTCGGTGACGGCAGAAAATTCGGCGTCAAAATGGACTACCTTCAGCCGACCGAGGATTACGGCACCGCCGGTGCCGTCAGATACGCCGAGTCGTTCATCGACGAGACTATTCTTGTCATATCGGGCGACGTCATGACCGATTTCAATCTGGAGCAGGCGGTTCAATGGCACCAGGAGAGGAATTCTGACGCCACCATTCTTTTGACCCGAGTTGAAAACCCCCTGCCCTACGGAATCGTCATCATCAATGATGAAAGCAGAATTGTACGTTTTCTTGAGAAGCCCTCATGGGGCGAAGCCTTTTCAGATACCATCAACACCGGCATTTATATCCTGGAACCGCACACCGTCCGGCTCATCCCGCCAAGGTCGAATTTCGATTTCTCGCAGAATCTCTTCCCGTTGATGCTGTCCAAAAAGATGGCTTTACACGGCATGGTTACCGACGGTTACTGGAGGGACGTCGGCAATATCGATGAATACGCCCGGGCCCACCAGGACTTGCTTGCCGGGCAGATTAACCTGGAGCTCGGTCTGGAAGATAAGAAGCTCGCAGAAGCACAGCTCTTTCTGGGAAAAAACGTTCAGCTCGGCAAAGATCTGGATTTGAGGGGAGTGATTGTCTGCGGTGATAATGCCGCCATCGCCGACGGCGCTAAAATCGACAACTCCGTGATAGGTTCGCGCACGAGGGTCGGCGAGGGTGCGGAAATAAATCATTGCGTCGTCTGGTCCGATGCCAAGATCGGAGCCGAATCCCAGCTTAACCGCTCCATCGTCTGCAACCGTGTCAGAATCGGAGACAACGTGGCGCTTCTGGACAACGTCATTGTGTCCGACGACAGCCTGGTCGGCAATGGCGCCACCGTCAAGGCCAACTGCAAAATCTGGCCGGCGAAATCGGTCGATGAAGGCGCCATAGTTTCCTCCTCACTTGTCTGGGGTGAAAAGTGGAACCGCGAACTCTTCACCGAATCCAAGGTGACCGGTCTGGCATTGACCGAGATTACGCCTGAAATGGCCGTCAAAATCGGGGGAGCCTTCGGGGCCTATCTCGGCCAGGGCAAAACGGTCGTAACCAGCCGCGACGCCTCCGATACATCCCGCCTCCTCAAAAGAAGCCTCATCGCCGGCTTCCTGGCCGCCGGCGTCAGCGCCCACGACCTTGAAATGATGCCGATTCCGATTGTCCGTTACGCCCTTCGCAAGGGATCGTATGGCGCCGGAGTCTTTATCCGGCACAACCCGACCGATTACAATCTGATGGATTTCATATTCTTCAACGGAGACGGCCTCGATATGCCCACGCCCAAACTAAAAAAAGTCGAAAGGCTGTTTTTCGGCGAGGATTTCAGGCGCGCCAGACTCGATGAAATCGGTCATCTCGAGATGCCCCAGGGCGTGCTTGAAGATTACCGGGCCGATTTTGTCGGATCGATCAATGCCGCCGCTATTCGCAAAGCCGGCTTCAAAGTCGTCATCGATTATTCGAACGGCGGGGCGAGCCTTGTTTTTCCAACCATCTTTTCCCAATTGGGGATAAATCTCGTGGATTTGAACGCTTTTGTTGACCCGCGCAGTTTCTCCAGGCATCCCGATGAATTGGTCCAGTCGATAGTCCAGCTTTCCTCGATAGTCAAATCGCTCCATGCCGACATCGGTTTTCTGATAAATCCGGCCGCCGAAAAACTGACCGTAGTCGATGAAAACGGGTATTATGTTGACAACCAGCTTCTTTTGCTGCTCGTGACAGATCTGTTCCTGCGCACCCATCCGGCGCACCGTATAGCGGTGCCGGTGGCGGCTTCTATGGGCGTTGAGGAAATCGCTTCCCGATACAGCGTCGAAGTCATTCGTGTCAGGAATTCGCACCTGGCCATGATGGAGGCCTTCCATCGGGGTGATGTTGACTTTGTGGGTGGAACCCTCGGCGGATTTATATTCCCCGGATTTCAGATGGGTTCCGACGCCATTTTGGCCGCCGTCACACTCCTCGGGATGATGGCCAAGGAAAAGGTCCGTCTGGGCGAGTTGCGCGGCAAGTACGAAAATTACATCCGCAAGACAATAAAAGTGCCCTGCCCGTGGTCGCAGAAGGGAACTGTCATGCGCCGGCTCATAACCGACACCGCCTCCAAGGAGCGACAGCTTATCGATGGAGTCAGAGTCATTGAAAACACGGGGTGGGTGCTGGTGGCTCCCGATAACCTCACGGCCGCGTTCACAATCCTTGCCGAATCCGAATCGCGCGACGACACCGAAGAGCTGGTGGGTCGCTACAAAACACTGATTGAGCAGGCTCAAGGCTGATCAGAAAGGTAAAGCGCCGGCCTTCTCCCGAAAACCGGCGCTTTGTAGGCAATAGGTTGGGAATTATTGCTTTCCGCGTTGGTCAGTCACCCAATTTAAGGTCTTCTAATTATTTATACTTAATTTCAGACCAAAGGTTTCAATCCGATGGAATTCCGATTATTTGGAGCGGTTTTCAATTTTCTTGATTTTGCCTCGAAATTGAGATAATATAAAGCTTGAAGCGCCGGCTTCGTTTTTTCGTTATAAAATTAGGTTTTAGCCGCTGGAGGTGAGCGATGGATTATTTCAGACGAACCAAAATCGCCGGAATCATCGTTGAGGACAAAGTCGAAACCGGCCGGGAAGTAATTATCCTCGGCTGGGTCAGAACTGTGCGAACATCCAAAGCCGTCGCCTTTATCGAAATCAACGACGGTTCCTGCGTCGGCAACCTCCAGGCGGTAATCAATAATCCCGAGGACTTTCCCATTCTAGCGGACATCCTTACAGGGGCCGCCGTCAGAGTCGCGGGCAAACTGATAGATTCACCGGCCAAAGGACAGAAATATGAACTGGCCGTCGAGAAGCTCGACCTCATCGGTCCCGCCGACCAGTCCTACCCACTGCAAAAGAAGCGCCACACCTTCGAGTACCTGCGAGAAATAGCCCACCTGCGCCCCAGGACCAATACTTTCGGGGCGGTCAACCGGGTCCGATCAAAAATCGCCTATGCCGTCCACAAGTATTTCCAGGAGCATGGGTTTGTCTATCTTCACACGCCGATCATCACCTCCGCCGATGCCGAAGGAGCAGGCGAGGTTTTCCGCGTGACGGCTTTTGACCTGGCCAAAGTCCCGATGAAGGACGGCGACATTGATTTCGACGAGGACTTTTTCGGGACGGAAACATTCCTGACCGTCTCCGGTCAGCTTGAAGCCGAAATCGGCGCCCTGGCTCTGAGCGACGTTTATACCTTCTCGCCCACCTTCCGCGCCGAGGAATCATACACTTCCCGGCATGCTTCCGAATTCTGGATGATTGAACCGGAAATGGCCTTCTGCGACCTTCAGGAAACTATGGATATTGCGGTCGATTTCCTGAAATATATATTCCGATTCGCGCTCGAAGAATGTGCCGATGATATGGCCTTTTTCGGCAAGTGGATTGATAAAACCGTGCAGCAGACCCTCGAACATGTCATCGAATCCGACTTTGAGAGGATCACCTACACTGAGGCCGTAAAAATCCTCGAAAAGTCCAGCCAGAGTTTCGAATTCCCGGTCGGATGGGGCTGTGACCTTCAGTCCGAGCATGAACGCTACATCACGGAGAAGGTGTTCAAGAAGCCGGTCATCGTCTATGACTACCCCAAAGATATTAAGGCGTTTTATATGCGTGTCAACGATGACGGCAAGACGGTCGGGGCGATGGATGCCCTCGTTCCCAAAATCGGTGAGATCATCGGCGGCTCGCAGCGCGAGGAGCGATACGATGTTCTCATGCAGACGATGAAGGAAAAAGGCCTTAAGACTGATATCTATGACTGGTATTTCGATCTACGCAAGTACGGCCGAGTCCCTCATTCCGGATTCGGTCTTGGCTTCGACCGGACTTTGATGTATATCACCGGCATGTCTAATATAAGAGACGTTCAGCCCTTCCCGCGTGTCCCCCGCTGGGCGAAATTCTAGTAATATCAATCGGATTGAGGGCCGGAAATACAGCTCAAGTATAGGCCTTTCGCCATACTCTGTGGTGTCTTTCAGACAGATAACAGTCGGCCATCTCGCACCAACCAACCTCGCTCGCCATAAGTCGTTAATTGACAACAGAATAAAACCAAGACAAAACACTGTATAAATGTCCCTCTCCGGCATCGGGTGTGCGTATTGAGGCCGCGTGTAGGAGGAAAATGAATATGAGACTTAGATGTATGTCAAATAGCAGAGGCGTCAGCCTCTTGGAAGTGATGATCAGCATGATAATCCTGGCCTTCGGGATTCTGGGGTTGGCCCCAATGGTGGTGCTGTCGATCGAGGGAAACGTGATCTCGCGTGATCATACGGTCGCGGCCAATCTCCTGAAGCAGAAAGTGGAATATTACGAGGGGTTGGACTCTATCCTGACTGTGCCCTATCGGGAGTACGAGCAGGGATTGAGCAATATTTACTCAAGAACAACGTACATCAAAGACAACAGTGTCGATACCCTGCTTCCGTCGGGCGTTTATCAGATAGACGTGGTCGTGTCCTGGCTGGACAACGAGAACGTGAAGAGATCAACTTCATATTCAACATACATACTCAAGAGCTGAGTTTGAAGGGGGTTGGAAAATATGAAAAGATTGAATAAATCAAAAGGTTATACCGTTATAGAACTGCTTATCGCCGTTTTTATAACCGGCGTGCTGGCTGCGGCCGGTTTTAAGTTTTATATCGGAATGCATAATCAAGCCCTGGCGCAGGAAGAAATTTCCGATATGCAGCAAAACTCCCGAAATACTCTGGACGAGATCGCCAAAAATCTGCGAAAAGCCGGCTACAAATTAGACACCACCCACGTCCCATTTCGGGTCAACGGCGACAGTCTCTACATTTTCTTCAGCGAGACGCAGGCGGTCGATACCGTCCTTTATTATCTGGCAAGTTATCCTGACAGCCAGAGTAGCGTCTGGCTGGGACAGCTTGAGCGCGCCGAAATGCCGAAAATACTGATGAGAAAAGTGAACGGCAACTACCCCGAAATATTTTCTGAACTGGTAAAGGATATTACATTCACGGTTCTGGGTTCGTCCACAGTGGAGGTCCTTATTGAGGTCCAGACTTCAAAAGCAGACGAAGATTTCGCCAGCAATAGGGGCTTTCGAACATACACAGCTCTGGAAAGCGTCAACATCAGAAACCTGGCTTTTTGAGGTGTCATTATGAAAACGATTTTTTTCGACGATAAAGGTAGCGCCCTGCTGATTTCACTGTGCCTTCTGGGTATGCTTACCCTGCTGGCTATAATGGCGGTGAATACTTCCAACACCGACATTGATCTGTCATTCAACCAGATCAACGCCGATAAAGCGCTTTACATCGCCGAAGCGGGCGCCAAGCACGCCTTCATTGAATTGAACAACGATAACAGCTGGCGAACCGGCTTTTCCAATTTTACTTTTGACGATGGAAGCTATTTCGCAGTGATTATTGATTCCAGCTCAGACTCTCTGCTCGACGATACCGTTCTGATAAGAGCCACCGGACACGCGATACATGCCAACTCAGAGGTGGAGGTTTGGACGGTCCCGGAATACATCTATCCCTTCCGATATGCCATGTTTGCCGAAGCCGGCATTAGCCTTGACAAACAAACGTGCACCGATTCCTACAACTCCGATTCCGGTTCGTACGCCACTACCCAGCTCGACGAGATGGGTGATGTCGGTTCCAACGGCACGGTTACATCGAACAAGGACGTAACTTTCGGCGGCGGCATTTCAACCGCAACTCCGGGCGGTATCACTCTCGGTGTCAACAATACCGTCACCGGCGATACCACCTCTGCTGCCGATTCGGTCGACCTCGATATCATCCCGGCGGCCGAATTTGCCTGGGCGGAGGCCAACAGCGACGCCCCGGACAGCTTATCGGGCTTCGACTACGCTTACAACAATGGCCATAAGATCTTGTCGACTAACGCCAACGGCTCGGTGACCCTCGGCAGCGGCGTTTATTACTTCTCCAGCATCACGCTCGGGCAGTTCTCCCAGCTCAACCTGGCGGCCGGGGCATCGGTCGTGATTTATGTCACCGGCGATATTGTCCTGGGCCAGGGATCGACCATAAACGTCGCCGGCAAACCGTCGCAGCTTCTGATCTTCTCGAGCGGCTCCCGGCTTCAGTTCGACCAGGGGAATACTTTCGTAGGATCCTTCTATGGTCCTAATGCTCACATCCAGTATGACCAGACGACCCAGGTATTCGGCTCACTGGTCGGGAATACCATTCAGCTGGACGCGGGCGCCTGTTTGCACTATGACCGTAACCTGGCCAAAATCAAACACGGCACGACCGGTAAAATGATACTGGTCGCCTGGAGAGAAATTTAGAAACAGCCCAGATACTTCGATTGCATAGCCGGTGCCGCCGGGTCCAGCCACCCGGCGGCACTTTTTATTGCCGCAAGAACCCGCTCGAAATATTCCGCACTGAAGCAGATGCACTCCCGAACAAATAAAACGCTGCCGAAAAAAATTGCTCCCGGACAAAAAAAGCTCCGCCGCAAAAGAAAAGTGCTGCTGGGTCACCGCACCCGGCAGCATTTTTTTATTCTCTATCCGGCCAGCACCGCATCATTCACAGGGCCATGACGAAGGACAGTTCGGAGGATCACCGTTCTTGTAGAGATAGTTAACCAAATAAGAAACATCAAGCAGGTTAATGGCGCAGTTACCGTCGGCGTCCGCGACTTCCATCGTCA
>CP070766.1:908069-936790 GCA_020345705.1 Candidatus Zixiibacteriota bacterium
CCGTGTCTGCAACGTCAAGCTCAAAGAGCTCGTGAAGGCCGACGAAATCTTCATTACGTCATCGATAAAGCTGATTCTCCCCGTTCAATCGGTGACGTCGGATCGAATTTACAGATATAAAACCGGTCCGCTGACCAAGAGACTGCAAAAGCTGCTCCGGGAACGAATAACCGAGGATATCCGAAAGGTCGTATTCGGGCCACAGCGCCAAAAGACAAGGGTTTCTGAATAGTTTAAGTGCACCCGGAGCGCCCGCTGGAACAAATATTGTGCCGACGGCGTGTCGGTCTGTCTTATAAGCCATTGAAACACAGGCAGGTCTGACGCCCGTGCGGTTGGTATGGGAGTTGCTCTATATTGGTTTCGGATGACTGGCTTAGTTTTATGTTGACCGAAGAAGCTGTTTGAAATATCATCGCCGGTAGGATGTTTGGAGAAATAACTTCATGGAGGATAAGATGTTGAGGGCTTTTAAGATTTTTCTCCTGATCGCCGGTATAACGTGTGTGTCAATGAGTAATATCGCAGCACAGAAAGTAGGATATTCGGTGGATGAAGCCACCCCGTCGCTTTATGATATTCCCCCGCGCGACCTGATTGATGCCCCGACGGCGGGGACGCTCCCGAGGGGATGTTTCGATATTGAGATGCGGGTTTACAACAACGGCGGAATTCTGGGACGAACCTCGATCGGGCTTTCCGATCGTTTTATGCTCGGTATGTCCTACGGAGCGGAAGGAATTATCGCCGAACGCTCGACCAATCGCAATCCCAGAATCGAATTCAACGTCAAGTTGAGGCTTCTTGACGAGACCTACTATCTGCCGGCTCTCGCGATCGGCTTCAATTCCCAGGGATACGGGGCCTACATAGATGATATGGAGCGCTACACGTACAAGTCGAAAGGCTTCTATATCGCGCTCAGTCGTTCGTATGACTTTCATAACATATCGACTGGCGGGCATGCTGGAGTAAATTACTCGCTGGAGAACGAAAAGGATGACGAGGAGGAACCAACTTTTTTCTTTGGATTTGATGCGCGATTCAGCTACAACCTGGGCGTATTGCTTGAGTATGACATGGCTTTGAACGATGACAGGTCGTCGGTAGGATATGCCAAAGGCCGGGGCTACTTGAATTTCGGCCTGAAGTGGTTCTATTCCGAAAATCTTGAACTCGAAGTTATTTTGAAGAATCTACTGTTGAACCGGCAGGAAGGGGCGTCAACTTTTGGCAGAGAATTGAGGTTTACATATATTGAATATTTTTAGAAGCATAACGGAGCCATTATGAAAAAATATCTTATCCTTCAAATACCGCTGCTGATTGTCCTCATGATAACCACCGGCTGCTACACGATCATAAGTCATCCGGGCGAAGAAGATGACTTCGTCGATCGTAGCGGCAGGTATGACAATTACAGCGAATACTACGGCTACACTCACTACTACTATCCGGACTACTGGAGCCATCACCCCCGATGGGGTCACTTCTGGGCCACCCCCTGGTGGTGGGATTATTATGACTATTATGATGCGGGCTACTACGATGACACCGACTCGCCTCGACCGCCGCAGGGAGAGAGGGCGGTACCTTCTCCCGGCCGTTGGGAGGACGATGCGACCGTCAACAATCCGGGCATAATAAGAGGTGACTGGGGCCGAAACACCGGGCCTGAAACCAAACCCGGGAGCACCGGTGGAACGTCGGTCAAACCTCGCGGCAAAACCGAGGAAAAAACCGAGCAGCCCAAGGAGACTCGAGAAAAGGACAAACAGGAAGAAAGCAAGAAAACCAAACGCGGCGGGAGGTGGCGGAAGAGATGAAACGAATAATAATACTGACGCTATCCATATGCATTATTACAGCACTGGGCTCCGGTTCCAAGGCCGGTTATCTCTTCGAAGTCGAGGAAATCCTGGCTGGTAACCATGCCGGATTCGGTGCCCGGCAAATGGCTATGGGCGGAGCGGGGATTATGGGCATGGACGGCACGGCGCTGTTCTATAATCCGGCCAACCTGGCCAGAATTCCCAGGATAGAATTTAACCTGGGTTTGTCCTATCAGAAATTCAAAGATGAGTCATTTACACGAGTTCTTGGTCCCGGGACAGTGCTTGATGATGGAGACCAGAAGACGAATACCCGTCTGAATACTGCCATTCTGTCCATACCGTATCCGACCTATCGCGGCTCCCTGGTCTTCGGGGTCGGCATGGTCCGACAGGCCGACTTCGACAAGGTCTCCACCCTGCTCTACGAGGAGGACGACGCAGGGACTTTAATCTCCAATCCTCAAAGAACTTTTGAATCGGGGGGATTGAATCAGTGGGGATTCGGGATGGGGATTGATCTTTCGCCGCGTCTCTCATTCGGCGTGACGGCGCTCTTGTATCGAGGCAAGCATGAGTTCAATCTGCAATCGGACATTTACGAATCGGGTCAACTGGTCGATCCCTGGTCCCAACTTCTGGAATACAGGTATATGGGTATCGGCGGCAAGCTCGGTCTGGCCATGCAGCTCTCGCGATATGTCGGTCTGGGTCTCACCGCAGAACTGCCCGTCAATCTGCATGTCGATTGGGAAGAGACATTCATCACTGACGGCGTCATGTATGAAAGCGATGAGTATGACCTGAAAAAGCCCTTTGTTTTCTCGGCTGGTGTTCTTGCGCGATTCAATAATGTCTCATTGCTGGCTGACGCGGATTACGCTGACTGGACGCAGCTTCAATACGGCGACAACGTTATCATGGAGCTGGATAATGAGTTGTTCAAGGAATACTACCGCGAAGTCCTGGGCTACAGGATCGGCGGTGAGTACGTTCTGCCGACGGTCGGACTTTCACTCCGAGCCGGATACTTCCACGACCCGCTTCCCTATAAGAAAGAATTCTTCGACAAGGATCGCAGGGGCTACAGTTTCGGGTTCGGAATTCTCGTCGATCAGGTCATGACGATTGACTTTGCTTACGTACGCGGAAACTATAAGACTTTTAACGAGCTTGATTCGCAGGATTTCACTTATAAAATTGCTCTCAACAACGATGTGGCATACAGCCGGGCCTTTGTGACCGGTGCCTACAGATTTTAGTCTTTAAGCGGAATATTGAAGTGATGAAGGCGGCCGCCGGGCCGCCTTTGTCATATCTTTTCCCAGCGACCGAGTACCTCAATCAGGAATTCTTCAATCTTCTTGAATACCTTCTGCTGGTACTCACGCGACCGTTCGGCGTCAAAATCCGGTAGGCCTTCGTTTTTCTTGAAGAGCAGGATTGAACCGGGAATCGGATAGACATTTGCCCCCGGCCGGTAGAAGTAAACCATATCTTCATCATACAAAGATTCGTCGACCAGCGACTCGTCGATGGCCTGCACCATGGCATTCTCGTCCAGGCCGGCATGGGCGCCTGACTGGCCATAGAACTCCTCTACCAGATCGGCACAAAGCTCCCACCAGTGGATGACGGCGATCCTGACCCGGTAGAGATAATAAAATTCGTGGGCCGCCGACTTCAGAGCCGAGTTATTGCCGCCGTGCCCGTTGAGGACGATCACTTTTTCAAAGCCGTTATCATAGAATGATTTCAGAATATCCTTGACAATCGACTCGAAATTAGGGGGCTGAATCGTGATTGAACCGGGATAACCGTACAGCGATTTGGTTATGCCGTAGTTCAGCGTGGGTGCGATGAGGGCGTTGATTCTATCGGCCAGGTATTCGGCGATTGACTCCGGTATCAGATTATCGGTTCCGATTGCCGCGGGACCGTGCGCTTCTATTGTTCCCACCGGAAAAAGAACAGTGTCTACTTTGTCGGGCACAAGGTCGCGGACGCTCTTCCAGGAAAGTCTTTGAAGCTTTCTTTCCATGACTATGCTCATGTGCCCAGTCTGTTTATAAGTCTCTCCAGGACAAGTTCCGTTTCTTTCGTGGAGATTTCGTCCCCCTCCAGACGGTACTGGTTGATATCCCGAACCAGATATTCGAGGTCTTCATGATGTTCCACGGCGTACCACAGCTCAAGCTCGCTCCACGAGAGACCTTTTTCCCTGAAGTGGTTGGCCACCTCGGAGTAAATGTTCGGTGACCTCCAGTCAAAATTCGACATCTTGACGTGACACTCCTGTGTCATGCCGATAAGGTAATACCGCCCCTCCACGGTCGGGCCGAAAACGGCGTCGGATTTTTTCAACAGCTTCAAAGCAGTCTTGAGCATATCGGCCTTGAGAGTCGGTGTCCGGCTGCCGATGAAGAGAACGTGGTTGTACCCATCCTCGAGACACCTGCAGATGGCCGTCTCCATCTTAATCCCCCACCTCTCGGGTGGCAGGCAGGTCAACTTCAGTTCCTCTTTGAGGACCCTTGCCTTTCGTCCTTTGAGTTTTCTGCCGAGGTAGTTCATTATCGTGTTGACCGCCTTTTTGGTCTTGGGCAGGTCGGCATAGAAGAGGTGGAAGTCAACCGAACGAAGTTCGAGCACGTTCACCAGAGTATCGGCAATGAAGGCCTGGTGAAGGAAGTCGATTTCTTCCGGGCTGAGTGCTTCACTTATATTCAGCTCCGAGCCGTCCTCCATCACTTCCTGTATACAGACGGCCAGGACGGCATCATTTGCTCTTGATTTAGACATAAGCAACGGTAGTTTGTCGTTTCCTCAATAATTTTGCGCCAATATAAGGAAGCCGGCAGACCGCGTCAAGAGACGTGCCGCATTTTTTGGCCGACTCCGGTCGTTTAACCGAGATTCAGTGATGGAAATGCTTCGAGAAGATAGTTGGCGATAATCTGTAATATATTGAAGAAAATGAGTACTCCGATTAGCATCAGTAATCCGCCCGATATAATTTCGACTGCACGGAAGTGCCGTTTGATGAAACCGAAGAAACCGACCAGGAAATTGAACAGGAAGGCGGTCAAAATAAACGGGATACCCAGACCCGCCGAATAGAACGACAGCAATATTATACCCCTGGATACTGTCTCCTGATTGGCGGCGACGGTCAGAATGGAGCCCAGGATGGGCCCGATGCACGGGGTCCAGCCGAAGGCAAAGGCCATGCCGATGACGACCGAACCGAGGATTCCGAATTTCTTGCTGCCGGAATGAAAGCGCTTTTCATAGTTGAGAAATTTTATCCTGAAGACGCCGGCGACGTGCAGACCAAAAATGAATATCAATAGGCCGGCGACCTTGTTGAAAACCGTCAAATTCTGAAACAGCCAGCTGCCGATGAATGAAGCCGATGCACCCAGAGCAATGAAGATAGCCGAGAACCCGACCACAAAGAATATCGTATTGACGGTGACGCGGCCCAGATGTTCGGATGCCTTTTCCCTGTTCGTCAAGTCTTCGATCGAGACGCCCGAGATGAATGAGATGTAACCCGGTATCAACGGCAATACGCAGGGCGATATGAACGATAGACCTCCGGCAAGAAAGGCACTGAAATAGCTTATACTTGTTTCAAACATCTGTGTTCCTTAGTTTCCTGTTAAACTAAGGAGAACCGGGTAGGGTTCCAAGCGGAATTTATTTTTTGTCGGTGATCAGTCGAGCGATGTCGTCTTTAATCAATCGGTAAATCTCGTCCTTGTCGATCTTGTCGACAATCTTCTTGGCCAGCTTCTCCGACAGCAGCTCGACTAGATAATTGACGAAGTGCCTGATTTCGGCCGGGTCAACTTCCGTCTCCGGCTTAGCCTTCTTCTCTTCGACAGCGATCGTGCTGACCGGGCGGGCTCCAGCCTTCTCCACCTTCGGTTCGGGCGCCGGCTCGGAGCTGATCTTTTCGGCCTCCTGCTTGAACTCCGAGATAAACTCGTCCACACCTCCCGGCTTTATCTTCGGCTGCTCGGGCGGTTTTTCATCAGAAGGCGGCGGTTTGAGCGGTTCGATGACGTCGCTCGTCGGGACGGATTCCAGCTTCTGAGAGTCATGCTGTCTGGTGCCGACAGCAGGCGGTTTCTCCACCGATTCCTTTTGCATCTCTTTTATAAACCAATCGTAGTCATGATCGGACTCGCCCTGAACTGCCTCCGGACTGCCTGCTTCATCCGGATTTATCAAACCATACTGATCATCGGTCAACTCGATTTTGGCTGAGGCCGGCGTTTGCTCTTTTTTCTTGACTTCTTTGTCTTCCCCCGGTGGGGCTTCATCACGTATCATACGCGATTCGACCTTGTCACTGTCACTCGGCTTACCGGCTTCATCGTATTCGGGTTGATGAATGTCAAAGAAATCTTTCTTGGCCGATTTACCGGCCGCCTTGACCCGAAGATTGGTCGCGGTTTTGTCCATTACCTCGGAGTCCTCAACCTCGATTCTGTCAAGCCCCAGGGCCTCATCAATGAGCTCGTCATCGACCGAACCGGCCGCGAACGGTTCCGCCGTTTTGACCTTCTCATCAGTTGCGCTTTCGACGCCGCCGCCCACGAACAGCCTGACGCGGCCGATGAAATCGTCGGGGTCGAAAGGCCTCGGGAGAATTACTTCTTCGGGGTACGAGAGCGACCGCCCTTCAGGATCGGCAATAAGAAGGAGAGGGATGGACGATGTGTTCTCGTTTTCCTCCAGAATATCGTACAGGTACTTGTTGTCGGCATCCTTCAAGTCGGCCCCAATAATCACCATATTGGGTTTCGCGGTTATAATGAGCTCCTTGGCTTTCTCAGTATTCGATGCCGCAACCACGTCATAGCCGTGCTGATGAAGGATGGATTCGGCAATGCTTCTGATAGCATCTGACTTTTCGGCAACCAGGATTTTCTTTCGCATCAAATACTGCTCCTTATTTCCGATTGTCGTCGTTTGAGAGAATTTCGCTGGCGTCCTCCAGGAACTTTCTGTCTTCCTTCGAGATATTCTCTATGCCGAGTTCATTTATCTTGTCCAGGACTCGATCAACCCTTTTCATTATTTCCTCGGCTTCTTGCCGGTTTTTCTCCAGCTTGGCAGTTTTACGTCTGTGGCGCAAAGACTTAAGCCACCGCCCAAAAAACTGCAAACGCCAGTCCAGCTTAATGTAGACCAGGCCGACCACGGCCCCTCCAAGATGGGCGAGATGAGCCACCTGGGGACCGGAGGCAAAGAAACTCAATAGGCCGAATAAAGGGATGGCATATCTGACACGCATCGGCAGAATGAAAAAGACCAGAATCGTCCGGCGAGGAAACATCAGCCAGTAGGCGGCCAGGATTCCGTATATCGCCCCCGACGCACCGATGATCGGATAAGGGAGCCCGGGATTCAGAATCACGGAAAACAAGGACCCGCCCAGCCCGCAATAGATGTAATACTTCAGAAACGCCCTGGAGCCCCAGGTATATTCGATTTCGGTACCGAACATCCAGAGAACAAACATATTGAAGAGGATATGCAAGAAATTGGCGTGCAAAAACATGTAAGTGAACAGTTGGTACATGTAATTGGGGAATTCGCTGTAAAACCTGGCGGGCGTCAGGCCAAAAGCGACCGCCAGATTTACAGTCGAAACGTTCTGGATAAGATAGACGGCGCCATTGGCAATAAGAAGATACTTTATTACCCGGCTGACCGATCCCGGTCCAAAACGAAGTCCCGAGGATCCTTGAGAATGTACGTTCCCGAACGACCTCATCACTCAAACTATCGGCAAATTCTGTTCGCCTCTTAAATTATATAATTAAGCCGTGGCGGCGTCAAAGTCAAGCCCCGGTTGCCCTGCGGCAGATAATTTCATATGCGCTCGGAGTCCGGCTGTTTCGCCGTCGCATCCTCGATCTTTTCACCCAACTGGGTTTTGCAGGCAGGGCCCATTCACGTCTTAATCCCGATCTTTGGAAGGATGAATCTCACCAGCGCATACCAGGCGGCGAGAAATACAATCAGGAATGATATATCATAAATGTCCATAGAGGTATCTATTGTCCGGAAAATAACCGTCGATGCTCCTTTAGCATGCATCTGTCCATTACCATCAACAAGCCGGCTTTCTCTCCCAGCCTGAAGGCTTCCGGCGACACGACCGCTTCCTGCATCCAGACGGCTCTGGCCCCTATTTCGACAGCCGCTTTGGTGATTTGCGGCGCCGCCGATGGCCTGCGGAATATGTCTACAATATCGATCGGCTCAGGAATCGCTCTCAGATCGGGATAGGATTTCTCTCCAAGGGCCTCGGCGATGCCAGGATTCACCGGAATTACTCTGTATCCCTGGAGCTGCAGGTAATTCGCAATCCGGTTGCTGGGTCGGTCCGGGTCGGGGGAAAGCCCGACCACGGCTATGGTTTTGGAATTCTGGAGTATTCTATATATCTCGTCCGGCGATGGATTCTTCCAGCCGCCGGCACGCGGGTAAACGGGCATTATTATTCGAGTGTTTTTTTCACATGGTTAAGAAGCTGGGCTCGCGGAAGAGCGCCTACAACCTGGTCAACCAGCTGTCCCTTCTTGAAAAACAACAATGCTGGAATAGACATAATCTTAAACTGGCTGGCAACTTTGGTGTTCGCGTCGACGTCCATTTTCGCCACTTTGAGCTTGCCGTCATATTCGGCTGCGATTTCTTCCAGAATGGGGGCAATCATTTTGCACGGGCCGCACCACTGGGCCCAGAAGTCAACTATAACGGGTATGTCGGATTGCAGTACTTCTGTGTCAAAGCTTCCGTCGCTTATAGCAATTGGCTTACTCATTTGTTTCCTTTCCTGCCGTTGGGCATCTTAATTCTTGATTCTTTCTAACAAGCTGTCACTTAATTTGTTCCCACCAGTTGCTCGTGTACCAATCTGATGGGAATCGTGCCGTAAGATAACAGCCTGTCATGAAAATCCTTCAAAGAAACATGTGGGTATTTTTTCCTGAAGTCATTATATAACCGCTCAATTTCTATCCTGCCGATCAGGTAGCTCATCGGTTGCGTCGGCGTTTGAGTGTACCTTCTTACCTCCGCCTCAGCGCTGACCTCCTCCAGCCTTGCCGTCCCGACCAGCATCTCAACGGCCTCGTCAAAGCGGAACTTGCCGGTATGAAGGCGGACGTCAATAACCACCCGGCAGGCACGCCACAGCTGGTCTTTCAACTGTATTATAATACTCCTGACGTCGGGGTAAAATCCTTTTTCTTTCATCAATTCTTCACAATATAATGCCCAGCCCTCGGCAAACACCGAGGTCGAGACAATGCGTCGGATCTTTGACCGAATCCCGTTGGCGCGGCACAGCTGAATATGATGCCCGGGGTATCCCTCGTGGAGAGCCTTCACCGCAACAGCCGCCTTGCAGTGGCCGGAGAGCTGCTGTTGTATTTTGCCGTCGGGGGCATTCATATCTATCGGAGTCACCCAGAAGAATCCCCGCTGATCGGTTTCAAATGGTGCCGGCATCAGGTACGCCGCATATGGATAGATCGAGCGGTGCATCGGTGGCGTCTCAATGATTTCCAACGACTCCCTGTCAGGAAAAGAGACCAGATCGTGATCCAGGACGAATTCTCTCGTGCGCGACATCTCACCCCTGTAATAATCGAGCAGATATTCAGGTGCGGGGGTGTCGGATTTTATATCCTCTACTATCTCGATCCAATCCCTGCGAGGGTCGATCTCAGCGGCCATCGTCTTGATCTGGTCTATCGCCTCGCCTATATACCTGAGTCCGATTGCCTCTATTTCGTCTCGCGAATAGTCGAGCATGTGATATTCCTTGAGGAGGAAATCAAAGTACTCCTCCCCCGCAGCGAAATTGCATTCGGGCTTTCGGGATAATTCCGTTTGAAGATACACCAGGTAGTCCTTGAAGGCTTTTGAAGCGAGAGTTGCCGCCGCCAGAAGGTCGTTTTTCAAACTCTCGATCTCACCGGATACGTTAAGAATGACGTCCGAAAAGAAATGCTGAGCCGATGACGTCATATGCTCTGCGATATCCAGCCACACTCCGGGGATGGCCTCTGCCTGCCGGAGATTGTCCTTGGCTTCAATGAAAAATCGCGGTATCTCTTTCATCCGTGAGATCAGTGATAAAAGCCTCTGCTCCCGAGGAGCGAATTCGCGGAGAAGCAGCATAAGGCACGAGAACACGGCCGTATCGGGATAGACCGACGGGTCGTTTCGAAACCGGTCGAATATTCGGCCGGAGGTGATGTCATATTTCAATTTTGCCGAGAGTACCTCAAGGTCAAGGAAGGCGTCGGCCGAAAGCATCCCCTCTTTTCTCAA
Organism: Candidatus Zixiibacteriota bacterium; assembly: GCA_020345705.1. GTDB lineage: Bacteria > Zixibacteria > MSB-5A5 > GN15 > PGXB01. The sequence continues at coordinate 918,266 of CP070766.1, forward strand.
ATCGCCCAGCTTCTCGAGAAGACTCGCCTCCTTTATCAGAAATTCCCGCCGCGTATTAAGATCAACATGATCGAGCCGGTCATCATATTTGTGGATTCCCAGAAACGTGGCCTCGTGGGGAAACGCCCGGTAATATTCCTCCAGAAATTCGTCAATCAACTTCTGGAAGCTGGCGTCGTCCGGTTCACTCGGGTTCATCTTCTCAGATATGCTCCGGCTTAAGTGAATGCATATTTTTGGCCTGATCGACAAAGGCCTCAAGCCGGGTCTCCTCACCGGTGTCCTTTAGACCCTCGTAGCTGATATTCAGCCAGGGAACGTCGCCGATGTCATGCGAGACTTTTCTGGAAAGAGACGTTACGATCGTCCCCGGCATGCAGTTAAAGGGCATACAATTGATGATACCGGAAGCACCGTCGTGGGCGAATTCGACGGCTTTGCCGATCGTAAGAACAGCCTCGCCCCTGACATCGACCGACAGGTAGGGCGAAGCCAGCCTGATTGTATTTGACACGGGTGGTTCCGGGTCTATCGGGTAATGCTTCCGAAAGCTCCGTATGATCCTGAGCTCGTCACGATGCTGACAAAACTCCTGCAAGACGCCTTTTATAACATCCTTCCAGCGCTTTTCGTAGATGGAGTCAAGTTTGTATGTATAAGAAGTGTAGTTTATCCATTCGGCGAAGGTTGCCAGCTTTACTTCAAGGCCCAGCCGTTCGATCTTTGTTATCAGATGATTGTTGGAAAACCGGTTATTTCTGAGATAGATTTCGCCCACGAGCCCGATAAACGGCCGGCGCGAGGTCTCGCGGGCAATAGCGCTGAATTCGGCCGCGGCGCGCTCGGCCAATCCGGTAAAGCCACCCTCCTCAAGAATACACTCCTCGGCCTTCCTCAGATATTTGTAGTACACTCTCTCCGCCTGCCCGATCTCAAGCTCGTAAGGTCTGGTCTGCAGGAGCGCCTTTATCAGGCAGTCAACAAAAACGACTCCTTTCCAGCCCAGCCGCCGAAAGGTGTTTCCCTCCAGGCCGAAATCGGTGTAGGATGTTTTGGAGTTCGGCGAATAAATGGGCACATTCTTGTACCCCAGTTCATCGAGGACAATTCGGTGATACTGGCTGTATTGGCCGAAGCGGCACGGCCCGTCGGCACCCGGCATGAAAAAAACAGTCCGGTCATGGTCAGCATCACCGGAGCGCAGCTTCTTTATCATGTCTCCGGTGGTAATCGTACAGGGGAAGCATTCTTTCCCTGAGGTGAATTTCTTGCCCAGCGTCAGGCTCTCCTCGTCCGGCTCATCAAGCACCTGAGCTTTGATCCCGCACTTCTCAAAGGCGGCACGAACGGGATAGGCGTGATCACACATGTTAGGAATATAGACGACCCTTTCTGCGGGAGAAGAGCCCTTGTTGCTGGGCGAGTATTCGGTAATCGGCGGCGTGTAGGTGTAAAACCGGAGTGAGTCAAGAAAGGCTTCCACCCTTGTGATCAAGCCGGCGTCGGCGGAGTGCTCATCCAGCTCAAGCTGAAGATAAGGTTTTCCACTCATGGTCCGTCTGAAAAAATGAATAATGAACGAATCCGGACCACAGCCAAACGACGTCAGATAAATGGGATAAAGGTTAGGATGCTTGCGTATAAAGCTCGCCGCCGAAAGTATCTTGCGCCCGTAAAGCCAGTACATGGTCGAGAGATCCTCGGTGTCGAGGTCCAGCGGCAGGAAATCAATCGGGATTGCTTTTAGTCCCATTTTCTTCAGTCGAGACGGTATTTCCAGCGAGAGTCTGCGGTCGAAACCGGTGTATGGTCGGCTGACAAGGACCATGCATTTCTCATCCCGGCCGATCGAATCAAGAATCTGCCGGCCGGTATCGAGAAGCTGTTTCCGAAAAAGATCATAGGCCCGCATGCCGTTTCTGATAGCCTTCTTGAGCTCTCTTTCGGATAAACCCATCACTTTAAGTAACGGCTTTAATTGATTGAGCATTTTAGAGATATCGCGCAGGATTCTGATGGGTGAGCCGATGAATTTGACCCCGCGCCGGGAAAAATCAAATTTGGTCCGAACCGTGTTGGAGATTGTCTGGACGTAGGGACAGATATAAGTGCCGTCATCGCGGGATTCATCATCGGTGAATTTTATGATGCCCGGCAGGAAAATATAGTCGACCTGTTTTTTGATCAGATTCTCGACGTGCCCGAAGGCCATCTTGACCGGGAAGCAAGTTTCCGCGGCAAACATCTCCAGGGAGTTTTCCACGATTTCATGATTGGACAGATCCGAATTGATCACCTCGTAGCCGAGCGTCTCAAAGAATGCTTTCCAATAGGGATAATACTCATAAAAATGCAGGACCCTGGGAATTCCGATCCTTCCGCGCGGAACGTCTCTGGCGGGACTGACATCAATATAGCGCCGCAACAGCAGTCTTTGACGAAGATTGAGGTAGTCAGGAACGCGGGTTTTGTCCTCTTTTCGTTTGACGTCGTATTTCTCGCAACGGCTCCCATAGTAAAGAGGCGCCTCGCCTTCGATTTCGACCTTGTGTATCTCGCACATGTTGGAGCAGTCTTCACAGGTGAACGCACTCAACTCGTACTTCTTTCTGGAGAGGTCGAATCCCTTGAAGCCCGTGCCCTTTCCGTCGTCGACCTCCATTGCCAGAATAGCCGCGCCGATGGCTCCGGTGACGTCATGATGCGGCGGGACCGTGACTTTCTTACCGGTCAGTTTTTCAAATGCCGCCACAACGCCCTTGTTCCACGCGACTCCTCCCTGGAAAAAGATATTGTCGCCGACTCTTCGGTCGCCGACGACTTTGGTCAGGTAGTTGGAAGCAATGGAATAGGCCAGCCCGGCGATGAGGTCATCGGTATCGGCGCCGGCGCGCTGGTGGCTGATCAGGTCGGATTCCATGAAGACGGTGCACCTTTCGCCGCACCCGACCGGGCATCTGGCTTTCAACGCCCGGTCGCCAAACTCCCGCTCGATGTTTATCTCAAGCTTTTCGGCCTGTTCCTGGAGAAACGACCCGGTTCCGGCGGCGCAGGCCTTATTCATTTCGAAATCGATGACGGTTTTGTCGTCAAGGGAGATGTACTTCGAATCCTGCCCGCCGATCTCAAAAATCGTGTCCACCGTGGGGTCGATATTGATGGCCGCCGTCGCTTGGGCAGTAATCTCATTTTTTATGATATCGGCTCCCACAAAGTCGCCGGTCAAATACCGTCCCGAACCGGTCGTGGCGACGCCCCTTACCCGAACCCTGTCGCCGACTTCGGCGCCGATCTCGGCCAATCCCCGGCGGACCGCCTCAATCGGGCGGCCTTCCGTCATGAGGTAGCGGCGGGCGACGACGTTCTTTTCCCTGTCAATCAGGACCAGGTTGGTTGACAGTGAGCCGACGTCAATCCCGAGATAGACCTCAAGATTTTCGACTCTCCCCGCGTATCGCTTCGAGGTCAGCTTATAATACTTCGAGTTCGGATAATCATAGGATAGCCGGTCGCGGCCGCTTGCGGGCACCTCTCGGTATTTCAAATAAGCTTCGATTTTGCCGGGATCTATCTGCACCGGTTCAATGTCATGTTTGGTGCCGGCCAGCATGGCCGAGCCGATAGCACCCATGACGTTAAAACGTTCAGGTATTACAAGCTGGTCGTTTTCCAGTTCCAGGATATCGACAAAAGCTCTCACAACTCCCGGATTGGCCGCAACTCCGCCCTCGAACGCAATCGGCGGGTCGAATTTCTTTCCCCGTGCTATGGCGCCCTTGAAGTTGCGTGCCACCGCATAGCACAGTCCGGCAACAATATCGTAATCGGGTGTGGCTATCTGCTGCAGATGAATCATATCTGATTTGGCGAAGACCGAGCATCGGCCGGCGATCCGCGGCGGATTTTTCGATTTCAGCGCCAGACGGCCGAATTCCTCCTCGATAGAGATTTTGAGGCGGCCGGCCTGCTGGTCAAGGAATGAGCCGGTTCCGGCCGCGCAAAGATTGTTCATGCTGAAATCAAGGACAGCCTTTTTGTCGGGATCAATCTGGATAAACTTGGAATCCTCCCCCCCCATTTCTATTATTGTTCGAATCTGCGGCAGCAATTTGAAATTGGCCGTGCTGATCGCATTGATCTCGCCGAGGGGCTCCCCGCCCAGAATTTTCACGCCCGTCCGGCTGCCGATTCCGGTGAATGCGAGCTTGACCGGCTGTTTAATGAATGGAGCGAAATCCGTCTGAAGCAGCTGCATCAGCGTTTGGTACGGCCGGCCGTGAAAACGGCAATAAGCCGTCTTGACAATCCTGCCGTCGGCATCAAGCACAGCTATTTTGACCGAAAGCGACCCGATATCGATTCCGATTGAGAGATTTTCAAAGTCCATTTCAAAATATTCCACTGTTATCAGGTTGCTGAAATTGATAAGAATTTTTACAGTCAATTGCAACGACAAATTAAAGGAAATTTATTTTGATTGAATTAACGTATGTTTTATATTCACGGCCTGTAATACTATGCGTTTGTTGATACAAAGAGTAAACGCGGCCTCGGTCACGGTTGACGGCGAGACGGTCGGTCGGATAGGCCGCGGATTTCTTGTTCTGGCCGGGTTCAAGAAAGGAGACGAAGAGGCCGCGATAGCCAGACTGGCGCAGAAGTGCCTTAATTTGAGAGTATTCGAAGACGACGAAGGCAAAATGAACCGCTCGCTTATTGACTTGGGCGGTGAGCTTCTGGTGGTCTCTCAATTCACTCTTTACGCCGATTGCCGCAAGGGCCGGCGGCCCGGTTTTGATCGAACCATGCCGCCCGATGAAGCCGAGCGGTTTTACAATTTACTTCTAAATGAACTGAGAAAGTCAGGTTTGGATGTCCGGGAAGGCATATTCGGCGCACGAATGACAATCGACCTGACAAACGACGGTCCTGTCACGATTTTACTGGATGACGAAGAAATATAGAAACCTCGCGAGACTGCTGGAGAAATACAGGCTTGTCCTGGCCTCCGGTTCGCCCCGGCGCGTTCACCTGCTGAAAGAAGCCGGCATCGATTTTCGGCAGATTATTCCGGATATATGGGAAGATGACAGCCGACATGAGGACCCTTATGAGCTGGCGACTTTTCTGGCCGTCGAGAAATCCCGGGCGGTGAGAGAGAAGCTGGCCGAGGATGAAGTCGCGCTTGGATGCGATACGATTGTCGTCCTGGGTAAAAGGATACTGGGCAAACCGGTATCGGAAAAAGAAGCTTTCGAAATGCTCTCCGAATTGTCGGGTCGGATGCATACCGTCTGCTCGGCCGTGGCGCTGCTCTCAAGGACCGGTGAAGCGGTCAGCGGTTATGAACTGAGCGACGTTTATTTCAGGAACGTCAGTGCATCAGATATCCGGCAGTACATAAAGACCGGTGAACCACTGGATAAGGCGGGATCTTACGGTATACAGGAACGCGGAGTTTTTTTGGTTGACAGGGTAGTGGGAAATATTGATAATGTCATCGGTCTGCCGAGGACACTGCTGAACTCATTGGCCGGCAGAATGGCTTAGAGAAAGGGCTCGTATGGATTACGACTACAAATCGATCGGGGACATACTGAAAAAGGAGCGACTCAGACTCAATAGGGAACTGAAGGATATCGCCGACGACATTAAGATTACGGAAGCGTACCTGGAGGCCGTTGAAAATGGTGAGTCGGGCGAACTGCCCTCCCTGGTGTATTACCAATTGTTTGTACGTTCCTATGCTACTGAACTCGGCATTGATCCGGAAGAGTTGTTCAATGAGCTGGCGCGCTCTGAGGGTACTGCCGATGATGAAAAAGCGGATGCCCGGCGGTCCTCGAAGCCGGAGAGCGACACCGCTTCTGCGGAAAAGACATCGCGGCTGAAAGTCGTTTTATGGTCCGGTGCCGCCGTAGTTGTGATTGCGCTGATTTTGTACTTCACACTGCTGAGGGGCGGCCGCGATGAGCCCGGGGCATCCGAAGGGCATGCCGGCGACCTGGCGGCCGCCGATAGTACATCCGGGGCCGGAGCAGATTCGGCCGAAGCCGCGCCGGAGCCGATTCCTCCCATGAAGCTGGACATCAACATTAGTGAGACAAGCTGGGTCCTGGTCATGGCCGACGGCGACACAATCCTCAACCGTAACCTGGAGGCGGGTTCCACTCGAAACCTGGAGGCCGATGAAAGCTTTGTAATATCGGTCGGAAATCCGAAAGGGGTCGAGATGCGGATGGATGGGACTCCCCTTCGTCCTCTATCCTCAAGCGGCCGGCCGGTTCGAGACCTGGAGCTCAACCGGGACAATATCAAAGACTTCTACCTCATACCGGAGGTCGGAACAATTGAGAGGAATTAGAAATCTGCTGGCCAGACTGAGATTGAAAATGCTATGCCGCAAATATCGCCCTTCCGCAATTTCCCTGCCCGGCGGCCTGCGCGGCCTCAAGAATATCCTGGTATGTCTTCCTCCCGGCCAAAGAGAGTTGACAATGGTCAAACAATTTCTGCCTGATCTGTCCAGGATTTTTGCCGAGTCCGAGATATATTTGATGGCCTCACCCGGTAGCAGTGTGTACGACATATTCCCCCGGAAGGGGTATCGGATAATGACCCCTTCTTCGGACCACGTTGACTGGAAGGGGATGGCCAGCAGGAAGTACCTGAGGCTCCTCAAGGAGAATGAGTATGGACTGATTCTGGACTTCAACCTCTCCCCCAACCATTTTTCTCAGTCAGTCCTTCTTTCCTTTCCAGACGCGGTAAGGATTGGCAAGGGCAACAGCCTCGGGACGCCGTACTATAATCTCGAGATTAAAACCAGGTACATCCGCGATGAAAAGAATATCTACAAATCGATGGTGTTGACCATAGACAAACTCAAGAATCCGGCGCCAGCTGAAACAAACCGTAATGTTCGTTGATTCCCCGGAGGAAATGTGTATCTAAAAAGATTGGAACTGCTTGGATTTAAATCTTTTCCCGATAAAACGGTCATCAAGTATACTCCCGGCGTGACCTCTATCGTCGGGCCGAACGGGTGCGGCAAGACAAACATCCTCGATTCCATCAGATGGGTCCTGGGCGAACAGAGGGTCTCTTTGCTTCGAGGAAGCAAGATGGAAGAGGTCATTTTCAATGGTACTCGTGAGGTGAAACCGCTGGGCATGGCCGAGGTCACCCTTGTGATTCAAAACAACAAGGGTCTCCTGCCGACCGAGTATAGCGAAGTTCAGATTACCCGGAGACTGTTCCGTTCGGGCGAATCGGAGTATCTACTTAACAAGGTTCCCTGCCGTTTGAAAGACATAGCCGACCTGCTGATGGATACCGGGGTCGGCTCGCACGTCTATTCGGTTATTCAGCAGGACATGACCGAAGCCATCCTTTCCGACCGGGCCGATGAGAGACGATTTCTCTTTGAAGAAGCGGCCGGCATTTCAAAATACAAGAACAGAAAAAGAGCCGCCCTCAGAAAGCTGGAGGCGACCGAAAGCGATCTGCTGCGGCTCAGAGACATCGTAGCCGAAATCACCACCCAGGTCAACTCGCTCAGGCGGCAGATGAACAAGGCTCAGCGCTATCAAGACCTCTCCGAAGAGCTGAAGGGATGGGAGATTTTTCTGGGCAAGTCCTCCGCTGAAGCGCTCGTGCAGGAAAGAAAAAGGCTTCTGGCGGAAAGAGACAGGCTCTCCGATGATCGTGTGAAGTGCGAAACCTCGATTGAGACCCTGTCGGCGACTCAGGAAAAAGAAAGAATGGATTTGACCGACCTGGACAAAAGGCTGGCCGAGATTTCAAACGAGATTTTTGAGAAGTCAGAGGCGGCGCATTCGGTTGAAAAAGAAATCACCGTCTTGAATGAAAGGCGTGAAAACGCCCGGCAGTTAAAAGAGAAAAATCTGATAGACGTCGAGGCCTTCAAGAAACGGAAGGCCATCCTGCTGGAGCAGATTGAAGAAACGGAGAGCGATCAGAGAAACCTCGACGACGAGCTTGTTGAGCTAGGCCGGGAGGTGACGGAGGCGGAAGGGCGCCTTTCGGAAGCCGATGAAGAACTCCTGAAAGCACGTCAAAAGCGAGAGGGTGTCAACAAAGACCTCATCGACCTTGAGGGCCGCTTATCGGCGGGAAAGACAGATGACACCAATCTGGCCCGGCAAAAAGATGAGGTCAGCCGGAGCATTTCCGATCTGGTGCAGCAATCCCAAGAACTGGAGGCAGAGAAGAGAAGTCTTTCCGAAAAGAAATCAGGCCTGGAGAGCGAGATATCCGACCTGAACGGAAAGCTCAAGCAGCTTCAGACGACGCAGCTGAATACTGAAGGCCAGATTGCCGGCCTCGATAATCAGCTTGATGAGTTGTCCGGAAAAATCTTTGACCTGTCGGCGGCCCTGGAAGCAGCCGAAGCGCGATGCCATCTCCTCGAAGAGATGGTTATGCACTATGAGGGGTACAGCTCTGGCGTTGTCGCCGTCATGGAAAACAAAGGGCGCTGGCCGGGGCTTACCGGTACCGTCGCTGATAATCTTACTCCCAGGCCGGGTTTCGAGGATGCCATTGAAGCGGCACTGGGCGAAATCGCCGGCTTCATGATTTGCCGGGACCGCGCCACGGCGGAGGATATCGTCAATTACCTCAGAAATGAAAATAAAGGTAAAGCCGGCCTGCTGATAATCGACGGCGTCACCGCCGATACGGACGTGACCCGTCCAAGCCTAGACCGCGACGATTTCCTGGGATGGGCCGACGATCACGCGGTCATCCCGGAAGAAATGGCCGGGCTGGCGCGGCTGGTTCTTTCGAGAGTGGCGGTAATAAAACCCGAAAGCGCCAATAGTACTATCGAGCAGCTTCCCCCCTATTTCTCGGCCGTCAGTACTGACGGAAAGCTGTATCAGGGGAAGGCGATTATATCCGGCGGCTCGCGCGAAGGTATCTCGATGCTCGGGCGCAAAGAGAAGATTGCCGAGCAGATCAGGGCCATTGATGAGTTGAGGACGGAGATTCAAACCGTCAAGGAATCCAGAAACAGTCTTACGTCATCCCTCGGGGCGAAGCAAGCCGAGTTGAGTTCTCTGGCCTCCGAAGAGGCCAATCTCAAGGAAGAAATCGATGACGCCAACAGGCGGCTGACCGAGTTGAGGTTTGAGATTCAAACGGCGGAAAACGAGCTGGCGAGAATCGGCGGGGAACGACAAACGCTCTCGGAGAAGTTGGAAGCTCTCACCAGCAGGCAGTACAGCCTCAGCCTGGACTATGACCAACTGGCCAAAGACAAGGATACGCTAATAGAATCGATCAATCATCAGGACGGAATGATCAAGGAACTAGAGGCCGAATCGTCCGGAGCCGAAACGGCATATTCTAATCTTCAAATAAAGCAGATTGAGCAGAAGAGCCGGAAACAACAGCTGGAAAGCCAATTGGCCCATAACCGGGAGATTATCGCCGAATTGGAATCGAACATCACCGGCAAATCCGAGGAAGCTCTTCAGGCCGACAGCGAAATCGGCGCCGTTGGAGACAAGATCGTTCATCTTGAAGGCGATCTCAAGCAGATTTTCGATGCCCGTGCAGGAGTCGTCGAAAGGCAGTCAATACTTCGTCAGGATTACGCCATCCTGCAGGAGTATCTCGACGCCCGCGAAAAGGAGATCAAGACGTTCCGTCAGTCGAGGGAAGAAGTCGCTTCCAAACTTCATTCTCATGAGATTCGAATCGCCGAGATTGACTCGGAGATGAAAAGCGTCAAGCAGAAAATTCGGGACGAACATAGCGTCGATCTTGATGATGTTTCACCGGCGCCGCCCAACACCGATTTATCTCCTGACGACAGGGTGAATCGCATGCATGAACTCAGAGAGCGAATGAGGGATTTCGGAGCAGTCAATCTTCTGGCCCTGGAGGAGTTTGAGGCCGCCAGGGAGCGGCAGGAATTTCTGACGGCCCAGATGAACGACCTTCTCAATGCCAAATCCACTCTGCAATCGACAATATCCAAGATAAATCAGACAGCTAAGAGACTCTTTCTGGAGACATTCGAGCGAGTCCGCACCAACTTCAGAGAGGTGTTTGAAGAATTATTTACCGGCGGTGAGGCCGATATTCGCCTTCTGAATGAAGATGATCCGCTGGAATCCCCGATTGAAATAACGGCCCGACCGAGAGGAAAAAGGCTCCTTTCTATCGCTCAGATGTCGGGCGGCGAGAGGGCCCTCACGGCCATTTCCCTTTTGTTCGCCATCTATCTGGCCAAGCCGTCGCCATTCTGCATTCTCGATGAGATAGACGCTCCCCTTGATGACGCTAATATTCATCGGTTCCTGAAGCTGATAAGAACTTTCTCCGAGCAAACCCAGTTCATTATCATCACCCACAACAAGATCACCATGGAGGCGGCCGACATACTGTACGGAATCACCATGGAGCAACCGGGAGTCTCGCGCGTTGTCTCCGTGAGGTTTAATGAAGAAGATGACAGTCCTTTGATCAATACATCCATAACTGACGACGATGAAGGATTCGACGATGAGATTCCTGCGGCCGTTAGAGACAGAATAACTCCAAAGATAAACATCAATCCGGCCGACAATCCGGATCAGAATTAGGCTCGTATAACAGACATGATATCAGGGCTAAAGAAATTAAGGAATTCTCTTTCCAAAACCAGGGATAATCTTTTCGGAAAGATCAGCCGCGTTATCAAGGGCAGACGAATCGATGACGACCTTCTCCACGAGATAGAAGAAATTCTTTTGAAGGCCGACATTGGCGTTGAGGCTTCGGAAACGATTATTGAGAATCTGCGCGCCGCGGCCAAAGAGGAACGGATTTTCGAATCCGAGGACGTTTTCAGTCTTCTCAAGAAAGAGATGTCGGACATTCTCGAAAGAAACATAAAGGCATCCCTGGTGGAAAACGAATTCAAGCCGGCCGTCTGGCTGATCACCGGTGTCAACGGAACGGGCAAGACAACGACCATCGGCAAGCTGGCCAAGTATTTCAAGGATAACGGCAAGAGCGTCATGATTGCGGCCTGCGATACATTTCGAGCCGCGGCCGTCGAACAACTGGCCATCTGGGCGGAACGATCGGACGTCGGTTTCGTCAAGGCGCATTCGGGCGCGGACCCGGCCGCCGTCGCTTTTGATGCCGTCACCGCCGCCCGGTCACGAGGCATTGACTTTCTTCTGGTGGACACCGCCGGAAGGCTGCACACCAAGGCCAATCTGATGGAAGAGTTGAGAAAAATACGCCGCGTGACCGAGAAGGTAATCGCTTCCGAGCATATTTTTGCCAAGCTCATTATCGACGGGACAACCGGCCAGAATGCCCTCTCGCAGGTAAAGACGTTCACCGACGCCGTCGGCTGTGACGGCCTGATCGTGACGAAGCTTGATGGCACCGCCAAGGGCGGCATTGTTGTCGCAATCGCCCAGGAGCTTTCCATGCCCGTCGATTTCATCGGGATAGGCGAGGGTATTGATGACCTGCAACCGTTCAACGCCAGTGAGTACGTGGAGGCGCTTTTTGAAGCTTGAGCAACTGGAGATAAAGTCCCGCCGGCGCGAAGAACTGATCGACGTCACCGGCCCGGTTCAGAAGTATATTGAAAAGGCCGGCATCAGGGACGGCATCGTAATCCTCTACGTGCCGCATACAACGGCCGCCGTCACCATCAATGAGAATGCCGATCCGGATGTGACCCGCGACATACTTTACAAACTGCAAAAAGAAATCCCTCAGCAGGACGGCTATCACCACGGCGAAGGCAATTCCGATGCCCATGTGAAATCCTCTATTATCGGTGCTTCCACCCAGGTTATCGTCGCCGACGGCCGGCTTCTCCTGGGAACGTGGCAGGGTATCTACTTCTGCGAGTTCGACGGCCCCCGGACCCGGCGGCTCCAGATAAAAGCAATCAGCGATTGATGTTCAAAATAAATATCATCGCCCTGGGCAAGAATAAAGAAGGATGGGTTGATTGGGCAGTCGCACATTATTTGAAACTCCTGAAGAAGTACGCCGCCGTTGAACTCGTCTATATCCCCGACGTAAAGAAGTCCAAAAATCTGCCTGAGACCGAGATTCGCCGAAAGGAAGCGCGCTTGATTGAAAACAGGAGCACATCAAAATGCAGAGTCGCTCTATGGAATAAGGGCCGTCGCCTGGATTCGGTAGGATTCGCGGAGTATCTGTCTAACTTGATGCTCGATGCGCGGGGACCTGTGGATTTCATTATCGGCGGCGTCTGCGGGCTTGATGAATCTCTGCTTGAATCCTGTGATGAGACTATTTCCCTCTCCCCTATGACCCTCTCGCATCAAATCGTCCGGCCGGTGCTTCTGGAACAGCTTTACCGCGCGCTGTCAATCCTGGCCGGAGACAAATACCACAAATAATAAGAGCCGGCCGTGGAACGACCGACTCACCTTGAAGGAAAGCGTGCCGCAATCTGGCAACGTCTTTATTTCAAAATTGTCATTTTCCTGGTGGCCGTGAATCCTCCGGCATCGACCTTATAAAGATAAATCCCTGAAGCCACGCTCTGGCCGCCATTATCCCGACCATTCCATACCACTGTCACGATACCCGGGTCAGCATCGCCTTCAAACTGTCTGACGACCCGGCCGTTTATGTTGAAGATAGTTATCTGCCAGTGACAGGCAACCGGCAGAGACAGATCAATGGAGGTCATGGGATTAAAGGGGTTGGGGTAGTTCTGGGATATCATAAACTGATCCGGGACCAGTTTCGAGTTTAAATCGGTCTCGACAACTTCGCCGTGGAAGCTCGCAAACGATGCTTCAACCAGAGAGATGTTTCCGGACCCGGTGTAGCCGATGCTGAGCAGATCGCCGACCCCTCCGGCGATAGCCGCGCCCGGATCAAAGCTGTAGATCAGGACTCTGAGTTCGCTATCGCGTGCCGAGTATGCAATGTGCATGTTCTCAGCCATTTCACCCGGCGTCGGTATTTCGGGGATGATACCGTCATACCGGAATATAAGCAGTCCGGCCCCAAGCGGACAATCGGCATCGGCGTGAAGCGTAAGCGAATTGCCGTCGTCATGAACCGCCAGGTCAAGCTTCAGCTTATCCGGGGAGACTTTCGGAATCCGATCGGCATCACCGACGACCACGCGGACCAGATAAACCAGATCGGCGATAGTCAGTGTATATCCGTCGGCGTTGACATCGGTTGCCGCAATCTGTCCGTCAACGTTCTCCGTGAAGGCCGACAGACCGTAAATGAAATAATTTGTAAAAACAACCGCGTCGGCGATTTCGTAGGCAACACCGTTCAGGTTGACGTCGCCGCGGGCGTCAATGGAATCGGGGTGCTTGACACAGATGCCGCCGTTATGGAAGTAAACGCAGCGAATCGGCGAAATCTCATCGCCGACAAGACAGCTGTCCCCGGCGCCGAAACCAATAGGTCGATTATCTTCAGGGAATAGTATATCATCAGCCTCGTCCCAGATCAGGTCGCCGGAGGCATTGTATATTCTCGATTCTATGTACTGCTCGGTCCCGCTGGGACTGGCGAAAGAGTTGTCGCCGCAGTCGATCCAGAAGAAGTAGATCGGCAGGAACAGACCGCCGAGGTTCTGGTTGTTGGCGACCAGCATTTGCATTGTGGCCAGCACGCCCTGAGGATCCAGCTGATCTTCCGGCGGGTGAAACGGACCGTTGTTGATGTCGGCGATACCGACAATCCTGACCAGCATGGAGGGGCATCCCGGGCAATCTTCCTGCAGCAGCCGATGCGTGAAATATTCCCACCCGGCAATGGTGTCGCTCTTGAGGGCATACTGGAATGACATGACCGATGCATCATAAGCAACCAGGAGATCAAAGCCGCCGATCGGGTCAAGAGTTTGCACGACCAGATTGACCGGAACACTCGAACCGACCACAACGCAGGAGTCAGTTTCAATCGCCAGGTCAACGCATACCGAACAGATCGGCGACGGATACACGGTTACGGAAAATAAACCGGTGTCGGCGCTACAGCCGTCGGTGGCCTCAAAGCAGAATTCGTAGGTCGTGTCGGTTATCTCCGGCGTGAAGCAGACCGTGCCACTGTCGTCACGATAAGGGGTGAATTCACCCGGTCCGCAGACCTGGGTGATCGTCACGGGGTCTCCCTCGGCATCAACGGCAAAGATGCCGTCAAGGCATATCTGACCGGTGTCATCCTCGCACCATGTTATCAGGGTGTCGGCGGGAACGGTGAGTTCCGGGGTCATGTTGCCGATAACACTTATCGTCAGCTCGCAGGTATCAGCTCCGCAGGCGGAAGTCGCGACGACCCTAGTCTCATAGTCTCCGGATTCGGAAATCGGAATACACACCATGCCGCCGCTGTAGGATCCTTCGGGAAGCACCGTTACCTCCACGCCGGACCCGATGACGTCGACATGGAAGCAGATTTCCGAAACCTCTGTCAGGCAGACGAGGGTGTCGAAGTCTCCCGGGCATACCAGCTCGGGAACCTGGTTTATAACTACGTTGACCTGAACCACACACGTGTCAACGCTGCACGGAGTTTCCGCAATGATGGTTATATGATATTGGCCCGACGTATCGGCATAGAAGGTCAGCTTCTTCGTGGCGAAGTCGTAAACGCCTATCGGCGTAATTGTCAGTGTTGCCGAAGGCGGACTGATCGGCACAAGTGCTGAAACCGGGCCGGGTGAACAGAGCGAAGCACTTATCGGCAGATCGGGACACATGATCTCGACATACTCATCAAAGGCGACGTTGACCGTGATCGTACACGTGTCGGCGCCGCAGACTTCAGAGGCAATCACCGTTATTTCGTAACTGCCGGCGGTATCGGCATAGAAACAGATCTGTCCGTCGGCATAAATGCCGAATGACACACTGACCTCGACGCTCGACGGGGTAACCGTCAACGGGAGACAGATCTGGCCGGGGTCGCACAGTCTCTCGGCGAAGGGCTCGCTCGGACAGTCGATCACAGCCACATCGCCAGTGGTTACGGTGATGCAGACCTCATCGCTTCCCGAAGCTCCGCATTCATCATAGGCAGTAACAGTCAGACAGTATGTTCCCGGAACGGTCGGAGTGAAACATAGCATTCCTGTCTGAATATCATAAAATCCGGTCGGTGAAACGGTGACCGAGTCAATTTCATTATCGGAGTCGAGCACCGCAGCCAGACGACAGATTTCCTGGAAATCACACTGGAAATATGTGGTATCATTGCCGGCATCTACCGTGGGCGGCGCATTAAATCCAACCGTGACGTTGAATTCGCAGGTATCGGCCCCGCAATCAGTCTCAGCAATTATGGTGAGAGAATATATGCCGGCGGTATCTGCGGCAAAGCATAGACTGCCGTTTTCATAGTTGCCGATGGGCAGAACGGAAACCTGGGAATATTCCGGAGTGACCTCAACCGGGACGCAGGCCGTTCCGGCATCGCACAGGAAGACTGATGTATCCGGAGGACAGGCAATCTGCGGCGGCTGCCCGATCTCAACTACAATTTCGATTTCGCACGTGTCCGTACCACACAGGGCATCGGCGACGACCTGAATTATATAAATACCGGAAGTGTCAGCCATGAAGCAGAGATAACCGTCTTCGTAGGTACCGTAGGAAGTTGACACGACAGCGGATGCCGGGGTTATATCCAGCAGATAACACAGCGTTTCCGGCTGGCATATAGTGAAACTCAATTGCCCGAGAGGACAGTCAATTGCGGCCGGCTCTTCAATGGTCAATGTCACAATTGAGGTATCAGCTGCGCTTTCGCCACATTCGTCAACGGCCGTCGTGATTATGGAGTATGTCCCGGCGGCTTCAGGAAGGAAACAGACGGTACCTGTAACGGGATCATATATTCCAAGATTAGCTGCAACGCTCTGCACGTTGTCTTCCTGATCAATGACATCGACATTGACACAGATTTCTTCAAGATCAAATGAGCACTGGATGACCGATGTGTCGCTGGCTGATACGACTATCGGACATGTGTTCAAGACTATATCTATGACAAGCGTGTCGAATGTCCTGGCGTGACAGCAGTCGACGGCGGTAATGATGATCTCGTAGCTGCCGGGCTCCTGAGCGTCGATGCACACAAAGCCGTCCTGGTATTCCCCGCCGACCACGTAGACTGAATCCAGATCATCGTCTTGATCGACAATAGAAACCGGGACGCAGATTGGGGCGCGCTGCTGGCAGGTTATGATGGTCGTATCCGGGCCGGCGTCAACATCGGGAGGATGGTTTAACCGGACATTAACCTGCACGGTATCCTGGTCAATCATTCCGCATGAATCGGCTGCCGTTATGACTAATACATACATACCTGCATCGGTGGGAAGAAAGCAAACGGTACCATTATCAGGATCGTATGTGCCGGACGGCAAAACTGATACTGCGAGCACATTGTTGTCCGGATCGGGAATATCAACCGGGAAACAGACCTCCGAAGGCTCGCACAGGAAAGTGTCAATGACAGCCTCCGCGACGATCTCCGGAGGACTGTTTAGGGTGACGGTAACCACCGTCGAGTCCAGATCCGCGGCGCCGCAGCCGTCAAGAGCCCGGATCTTAATCACATATTCTCCTGACGTTGCCGGTGTGAAACAGACACGGTTCGTGATCGGATTGTATGTTGCCCCGCCAGAGGCGGAAACACTGACGACATTATTATCGGCGTCGCTGATGCCGACCGGGATACAGATTTCGCCGATCTCGCAAACCGTCATATTCATATCCGGGGGCATGATCACAAGTGGCTTGGAATTCATCGTAACATCAACACTGAACGTGCAGCTATCGGCCCCACACTCATTCTCCACGACGATCTTCAAGTTCTTTTCAACGGAACAGTTGGTGTAGAAGCAGATGGTGCCCTGTTGAGAGTCGTACCAAGCCGACTGCGGGAAAATAGTGACGTCAGCACCTATAGGAATACCGCCCACCGCGAAACACAGGGTATCCGGATCACAGATGAAGACCGATGTATCACCCGGGCAGATGAGACTGAACGGCTCACCGGCTATAACTGTGACAACGGTAGTATCCTGGTCCGTGGCTTCGCAGGCGTCGATGGCCGTGACGATGACGACGTAGGTTCCTTCCTCAGTCGGTGTGAAACAAATCTGGTCGTTTTCGTAGGTGCCGATATTGGTAGACACCGATACGACGTTGTCATCGATATCGGTGACGCTCACCGGCAGACAGATCGGTCCCCAGAGACAGGTTATAACCGAAGTATCCGGTGCAGACACGACCTGTGGCGGGCTGTTGAGGACAACTTCCATGACCACGAATGCGGAATCTGCCTCAAGGCATTCATCCGTTGCTGTGACTGTCAGAACGTAAGTCCCGGATTCGGTCGGCGTAAAGCAGACTGAGCTGGTAGACTCATTATAATAACCCTGGGGAGATACATTTATATCAATGATATTGTTGTCAATATCGGAGATGCTGACAGGGACACATATCTCTTCAGGCTCGCAAAGGAATATCGGTCCGTTAATTTTATTCACCGGCGTTGTCACGGTCGGAGGCGAATTCATAGTGACGCTAATCGTAAAGGAGCAACTGTCCGCATGGCATCCGCTCTCCGCGATCACTGCTATCTCTTTGTCTTCAGTGGAGTCGAGAGTGCAGCATATGGTGTGATTAAGATCATCGTACCATGCTGATTCCGGCGTGACTATCACTGATGCGCCGTCCGGAATACCCTGAATGGGGAAGCAGATGGTGTCGGGTTCACAGAGGAACAGTGAGGTATCACCGGGACAGGTTATCTCGAACGGTTCCTCAATAGTCACATTCAGGATAACCTGACAGGTATCGGACCCGCACTCGGCGTCCGCGATAATATCGATTGGATAGGTTCCCGAGGTGTCGGCAGGAAAGCACAGTCGCCCGTCGGCGTAGGAGCCAAACGAGGCCGATACGACAACATCGGGCGGCGTTATGCTTATCGGCAGACAAATCTGTCCCGGCTGGCACAGAAACGTATCGATTGGTGCCGTCGGGCAGTCTATCCAGGGGCCTTGACGAAGACGGACGTCGAAAGAGACGTAACATGTGTCGGCGCCGCATTCGGTTTCGGCGATGACTTGTATGACATACATGCCCGACGTGTCGGCGTAGAAACACAACTGGCCCTCGGCGTAAGTGCCGTAGGACGTCGTCACGGTCGCACCGGCCGGTGATATCTCAAGCGGGAAACAGACCTGTTCCGGCTCGCAGAGATAAATATTGGCCGGATCAATGGGGCAGGTTATGCTCGCCGGTTCCTCGATCGTTATATCTATCGATATGTTGCACGTGTCCGAACCGCAGTTGCTGGCGGCGACTACTTCAATCGTATATGTTCCGCTCGTATCAGCCATAAAGCACAGCGTACCGTCGGCGTATGTTCCGAACGATGTCGAGACGGCCGCATCGGCAGGTGTTATCTCCAGCGGTAGACAGAATTCCTGTGGACTGCACAGCAGAGTATCCAGCGGTCCTTCCG
>CP070766.1:936890-944127 GCA_020345705.1 Candidatus Zixiibacteriota bacterium
ACCAGATCGGCGCCGTCATCCATGGTGATGTGCGGTCTGATATCCAGTGTCTGATTTATATGCTTGTAATATGTCTTTCTGTCTTCATCAAATATGGAAAAAACCGGGATGCCGTGGTCTTTGACCAGCGAGGCGGCGACGTCGTCCTGAGTCGAGAGCGGATTCGAGGCGCACAGCGCGGCGAACGCACCACCGGCCTTGAGGGTAATCATCAGGTTGGCTGTCTCAGTGGTCACGTGCAGACAGCAGGCGAGGTGAGTCCCTTTGAGCGGCTTCTCTTTGGCGAATCTCCCCCTGATTAAGCGCAGAACCGGCATATTCTGCTCGGCCCATTCGATGCGCAAACGCCCTTTCTTAGCCAGGGCGGGATCGGCGATATCATGTTTTATCTGTTTCACTTCTCAAGCATCCTTCTGCAAATCTTTTACCTTGTCAAGCCTTTCCCAGGTAAACTCGGGATAATTCCACCCGAAATGCCCGTAGCAGGCGGTCTTCTCGTAAATAGGCCGAAGAAGATCCAGCGACTGAATAATCCCTCTGGGGGTCAGGTCAAAATTCTTTCTTACAATCTCAGCTATCCGGCTTTCCGGTATCTCATTAGTCTCGTCGGTGAAAATCATGATCGACACCGGCTCGGCCACGCCGATAACATAGGCCAGCTGAATAGTGCATTTTTCCGCCAGACCGGCGGCCACGATATTCTTGGCGATGTACCGGGCCATGTACGATGCCGACCGGTCCACCTTGGTGGGGTCTTTGCCGGAGAAGGCTCCCCCGCCGTGCGAGGCCATCCCGCCGTACGTGTCAACGATGATTTTCCGTCCGGTCATGCCGGTATCCGAACGGGGTCCGCCGATAACGAACTTGCCGGTGGGATTGACGTAGTATCTCGTTTTTTCGTCAAGCATCGATTCCGGAATCACCGGTCTCATGACTTTATCGATAATTTCCTGCCGCGATTCCTCGGTTATGTGTTTGCCGGTACTGTCCAGGATTTCCTCGGAATGCTGAGCCGATATAACCACGGCGTCGACCCTTACCGGCACGCGATCACGGTACTCTATTGTCACCTGCGACTTACCGTCAGGTCCAAGAAACGGAAGAATATTCTTCTTGCGCACTTCGGCCAGTCGTTTCGTCAGTTTGTGGGCGAGCATGATCGGCATCGGCATCAGTTCCTCGGTCTCCCGGCTGGCATATCCGCTCATCAGGCCCTGATCACCGGCGCCGCCGGTGTCAACGCCCTGGGCGATATCGGGGGATTGATTGCCGATGGCGTTAAGTATCGCACAGGCGTCGTATGTGAAGCCGTATTTGGGATTAGTGTATCCGATATCCTTAACAAGATTCTGCACCAGGGAGTGCATATCGACGTAGCCGGTCGTTGTTATCTCGCCACCGACAATGACCAGACCGACGGTTATAAAGCTTTCGCAGGCCACTCTGCCGTGAGTATCCTGTCTGATAACGTCATCCAGCACGGCATCGGAAATCTGGTCGCACATTTTATCCGGGTGACCCTCGGTCACGGACTCTGACGTAAACAGAAAATCGCCTGTTTTCATTGATGGTCTCCTGAAACCGTTCTATGATCAGAAGTATCCTATATCCGACAATTCCCCAACGTTAAGGCGGCTGTAAGTCCCTCTGACAACAGCCTTCTGCCCGATAATCGACTCATCAAGGAGACTGTATTCGATTGACGCGCCGTCACAGATAATGGAATCTTTGATTATAGAACGGTGTATTTTAGCGTTGTCTGCAATCGAAACGTACGGTCCGATGATTGATTCCTCAACCACGGCCCGCGGTGCTATATAGACGGGTGGAACAATTACCGAACCGGGATAGTTGCTCACTTCGCTCGATTCGGAAAGGAGAATCCTGTTCGTTTCGAGCAGGGTCTCCCTCTTGCCGCAATCATACCAGCCGTCCACCAGGACAGGTTTGAAGGCATGCCCGTCCCGGATCATATATTCCAGCGCGTCCGTCAACTGAATTTCCCCGCCGGTCTTTTTCCCGAGAATGATGACTTTGTCCAGGTGTTTTTTGAGAACGTCCGAATCTTCGAAGTAATAAACACCGACTACGGCCAGATTCGATTTGGGATGCTCGGGTTTTTCCTGCAAGGCCAGCACTTTCTCATCATCCACGACGGCTACGCCGAATCGACGCGGGTCCTTCACTTCTTTCAGGCCTATGGTATTGCCGCTGTTGCTGATAAATTGCTCGAAATTCATCCGGGCGATGGTGTCGCCGAGAATTACCATGACCGGGCCGCTGTCCATCTTCTCCAGAGCCAGATGAACCGCAAAGCCAAGACCCAGCAAATCGGACTGCTCCACGAATCTTGATTTGAGGGCGTAATTCTTCCTGACAAAATCAACAATCTGTTCCCCAAGATGACCTATGACAAAGACTATTTCCTCCGGCTTCAGACCTATGAGCGGATCAAGGATATGGGACAGAATCGGCTTGCCGGCCACACAGATCAGCGACTTGGGGACCGTGAAAGTATGCGGCCATAAGCGAGTCCCGGCCCCGGCCACCGGTATGATTACTTTCATATTCTTTTTCATAGATATGGCACAATACAGTGAGTGTAAGATACAAAAGACAATTCCGTTTGTCAAATCCCTCGAGATTAGCGAAGTGCCGGTGTGAATAATCGTCAAAGAGGAAGATAATTCGGCCGTTTGCGGCTTCCGGCTCCTAAAATATCTGGGTCAGGCTCCCGCCCCATTGATAAAACAGGAATTCCGCCCGACCAATGAGAAGCGAAATACGGCCCATGACCGTATAACCGAAATGCGCCCCAAAGGCTATCATAATGAACCAGATGCCCACGCGGGCGGTGACTCCAAGGGCGCCTTTATGTTCCTTGGAAAAGTAGAAATAGACCAGGGTTGTGATTACCCCGACAATAACCAGAAGGGCCAGCAATATCTTCTCCAGGCCGTCGCCCTGGTTGACAGAGACCATCATAGGCGCGATCTGCTTAAATATCATACCGTGAAGTGAAGAAATGAGATAAATACCGGCCGTATTTCCAATGACAAACGCCAGCGAGACCCGGCTGACCCAGGTCCACTTCGGTTTCAGGCGCGCAAACATCAGAACTCCCAGTATTCCCGGAAAAACCAGCCACCATTCGCTGTTGTCAAACATGGGATTGATCAACTGCTGAACAATAACGCTGCGCCATATCAGACCTACATAATAGCCGGCCGAAAGCCCCGCGAAGATATGCTCGGAAAACTTATAAAAAATATTGTCCTTATAGAGAAACGAAAACAACGAGAGAATCAGAAAGGCCCGAAGCCAGATCTGAAAATGCTCTACAAATGTCAGGTTCTCAAGCACAGCCTTTTATTTCTTTTCCTTCTTGCGGGATGCGAAATAGCCGATATTGCCGACTATGACAAAGAAAATGACCAGCAGATGCACCAGCGACTGTGAATCCATCCCGCGGGTGGCGGTACCTTTCTTACCGAGCAGCTTTTCATATTCGGCGGCCCCCTTCATTCCCCCCAGAAGCCCCGTCATCTGACCCGATTCAACGAAGGCATACATCTTGGGCGCCACGACAGCCGTCACGCCGGAGCCGACGCGGATATCATACTGCGCGTTGACAATCGATATCCAGTAGTCAACGGTGGCGTTATCAGCCACCACGTAAATGAAATCAAGATCGTCGTAGTTTTTTATGTTCTGCATCATGGGCAATTCGCGAAGCGGCGTTCCGGTATTATCGCTCATGAATATTGACTCGATGGAGCTGGCCAGACCGTGCATGACGGCCACATAATTGGCCCGATAGCCAAGATTAACGTAGTCGATGCCGTATTCTTTCCCGAATTCCGCGGCCACGGCTCTGGTTACCCGCTCGGCGATCGAAGGTCCGCCAAGCGGGATATTGGAAACAGTCAGCACGTGCATATCTTTGGAGAACATATGCCTCAGGGCGGCCACTGACATCGGCTCGGTTTCGGCAATTGTCGAGGGGTAGTAATCGAATGTCAGCATCACGGCACTGCTGTCGGGAAGGGCATCG
The DNA here is from genome assembly GCA_020345705.1 of Candidatus Zixiibacteriota bacterium. Taxonomy (GTDB): domain Bacteria; phylum Zixibacteria; class MSB-5A5; order GN15; family PGXB01. The sequence continues at coordinate 940,945 of CP070766.1, forward strand.
ATAGCGTTGAAAAGCTGCTTCGCTTCGGGAGTAAGCCCGATGGGGAACTTCATGGCGATTATCATGGGCAGGGTGACAGAAAGCGCCACCAGCAGGTAAATCCAGCGCCGATCAATATTGGCGATTCTTTCCCAGAAACCCATTTATCCTTTCCCCATGTATGTTCGTTCAATTCCCAGCATGATCCGAAGCGACATCGACGCCGCCCCCAGGGCCGCGCCGATAATAATACCGCGCTGGACGGCAACGTTGAAACCGTTCATTATAAAGGTATTGATGTAATCGGGCACGCTGTCGCCAAACAGTCTCAGAAAGGCTTCCCCCATCGGCACCCGCCACAGCATTACCAGAAGGGCCGTCAAAAGCAGTAGCGTGGCATCGGCACTGCGGGCCCGAAAGGCCCTGTAAGCCGCCGAGGCGATAAAGAAGGCCAGCATGGCAAACATCGTCTCCATCATCGGAGAGTCGAGATAGTTGAAAAGCCAGTCATAAATGGAATTGGGGCCGGTTCCGAACAGCGAGCCCCAGCTTTCCGGTATTATGCTGAAAAGGACCTTCCCGCCGTTGGAGCTTTTGGAGACCGGAAGCATGGCTGGAACGGCCATGGCGAAAACCGAGACCACCGTCATCAGCTTGAACGGCCAATCCCGACTTTTCATGGCAACCGCTCGGGCATTGACGCGCACGATGGAAAAAACGCCCAAAACGAGAGCAAAGCCACCGACAATTGTGACCCACTGGAGGACAAACTCCTCGGCTTTCTGACCGAATATCTGCTCGTTATCGAAAAAGAAGCTGATTACCATTATGAATCCGGACAGGAATGCTGTTATGATGGGAACGGTTGTGCGCACTTTTATTAGCCTACATCGAATATATTATGGTACCACTCTCCCGCCCCGAGAGTCGCGAGCACCGCACCGAGAATAATCGCAACAATTATTATGATCTTGACAAAATCCTGACCTTTAAGCCCACCCAGCATCAACGGCTCGTGGCTCAGATAGCTTGAAGCAGCGTAGAGCTCTTCACCCATTAACGTGTAGTCGCAAGCGGCGATGAAAAAAGGCAACTGCTCCGGGCGCGCCGTGCCGGCAATCTGAATCGAACCGGCGGCATTGCCGGTCTCGGCAAGAAGCAGCGATTCGGCGAAAAAGGCTCCCATGTAGATATTGGCCGCGGGTCTCTCACGCATCATCCAGCCGTTGACGGTGGCAGTGAAGGCGAACTGCTCGCCGGCGACATATTTGACCATGTCCTTGTCATAGGCGTCGCGCCGTCCAACCTCCATATAGGCCTGCTCGACCACCTCCTGGCCGGCCGCAAGAATCATCGGATACCTCACCGGAACCGAAAGAGGCGTATCATACTGGGCTACTATCTTGGCCACTCGTCCCAAAATCGACAGGCCGGCGATGGTCTCGATGTCTTCCACGTCAGCTATCCCGGGGATGAAAAGAACCGGCTTGCCCATTTCAGTGGCGCGGCCGACCGCCTCTTCGACCGCGTCAATACCGGCGATTTTGCGGATAAAAAGCGGCTTGCCCTGTTTAGCCCATCGCGTGTAGAGCAGGACCGCCGCCGAGAAAACGAGGGCGAATATCAGAACCGGAAGCCTGTCAAGGCGAAAGACGGAACCGTCGTCAGTCTGACCCCAGGCGGACAAAATCGGGAAGCCGGAAAAAAAAATCGTGGCTGCTAAAATCCTGATGGTAGCCAAGAGCGGTCGTCTATTCACGGCGTAAAGATAAGTATTCTTAGCCAGTTGTCAAATCCTTTCAGTTGTTCATTATACGGGAATGATCCCAAAAACACCGGGAAATTCCAGGGCCCTCACATCATTTTCATATTATCAATTAAACGAACTCCAAACAACCTGATGGCCAGGGAACAGATGCAATTCTTCTTCACTTTCTTAACGGGACGCAGAGACTCGAAATCTGTGAAAGCAATATAGTCGATTTCCGCCGTCCGACAGATGGTCCTGATAATCTGCCCCATGGCCCTGCTGAGAACTGTTGTTTTGGTCATTCGGTGGTTCTTTACAAGGGTCCTGGCTCTTTGAAGGGCCTTATACAGGCATACAGCCTGTTTCCTCTGTTCGGGATTGAAGTATTTATTCCGGGATGACATCGCCAGGCCGTCCTTCTCCCGCACGGTCGGCGCGACGATGATTTTGATCGGATAGTCGAGATCGCGTGCCATCTGCTTTAACACCATTGCCTGCTGGTAATCCTTCAGGCCAAAAACGGCGACGTCGGGGCGGGTGGTATTGAACAGCTTGGCGACTATGGTCGTCACGCCGCGAAAATGCGTCGGCCGATGAGCGCCCTCGAGCGTCTTCGTAATCCCTTCGACCGCCACATAAGTCTGAAAATCTCCGGGATAGATGTCGGTAGCTTTCGGTATGAAGACAATGTCGCCACCCGCTTGCTTGATTTTTCTCAAGTCGCCTTTTTCATCGCGAGGATATTTATTGAGGTCTTCATTGGGGCCAAACTGGGTGGGATTGACGAAGATGGTCGTAATCACTGCGTCCGAATGTTTTGCGGCCCGTTTTATCAGCGAAAGATGCCCCTCGTGCAGAAATCCCATCGTCGGCACCAGGCCGATTTTCTTTCCTTCCGAGGCCAGCTTCCGCGAAAGCGCCTGCATCTTCTTTATTGATCTTACAACAATCATGTCTTGCCTTCAATTACCGTCATGACCGGACATTATATGTATTCCAGCGTGACATCTCCGTCGTCCATCCTTCCGTATGAAAAATGCTCGATAAAATCACCGGTGTTCAAATACACGCCGCCGTCCGTCTTCTGTAGAACCGGAAGGTGCAAATGGCCGATAACAACGACGTCATATCCTTCCGACAGTTTTCGCCTGGCGTAATCTTCATAATCTTTGACAAACTTCTGTTCCCTGCCGGAGGTGTGCATCCGCGAAGAGTGGGAGACTCTTTTCGCCAGCGGTATTCCCCAGTCGGCGGGCAGCTTCTGGTACAGCCAGATGTTGACCTTACTGCGCAATATTCTCTTGAGAATTCTATAGCCCTTATCCGACGGCGATATGCCGTCGCCATGAATCAGATAAAGCTTCTTGCCCTGCTCGCTGGTTTCGAAATAGTCGCGATGAATGGTAATCCCTGCCTCCCGGCTCAAAAACTCCCCTAGCCAGAAATCATGGTTG
>CP070766.1:944227-947646 GCA_020345705.1 Candidatus Zixiibacteriota bacterium
AGCCGCTATCATCAGGGAGCATAGGAATCTCCGTTTAAGGGTAATCAACACTGTTGATGCTTTCATGTCAATTCTCCATTCTTTCTCTGAATGTGATCAAATTTCTCATTCATTACCGCAAGCAGGCTGAAGCCGCTGACCCGGTATGCACCCGGCACGGTGCAGTCTCAGCCTGGCTCACAATAAGACAGCTATTTTTCGCCCTGTCAACTATTTTATCGGGCTGATAAGGTAAACATACAGCGGGCGGGCATTAGAATTCCAGCCGAGCAAGGACTCGAAACATCCGCGGGCGATCGAAGTTATTCGGGTCGTTTTGCCTGAGACCATATTTCTCGGCGCCTGTCAGTCCCGAAGAGTCGTGAGGATCGGGAAAAGCCGCGGCGAAAGTCTCGCCCATTTCAGTACTCAGCCAGCCGGTTTCGTCGGGCAGGCCGCTCGTCGGATAAACGTCAAGATAATTGTCGCGATCCAGAATGTTGAGAACTTCCAGTTTCACGGACAGTAAGGCACCTTTGTACTCATGCACTCTTGCCGTGAGGGCAAGATTTATCTCGAAGAAGTCTTTCGCCTTTTCGCCTCCGGCCGGCCCGGCCGGAGTGATAGACGGGGAAGACAAAGAGAGAGGTTCGCCTTCTGCTGTTGCCCTGGTATATCTTACACCGCTTCTGTATACAAACGATGCACCAAGTTGCGTTCGCGAAAGTATTTTGTGAATCAGATGATCCCGGCCGATATTAAGATGTTTCGGTTGGAGCGAAATAAGCCCCGAGCATTTGTATGATGTGAAATTCGAGTATGCCTCTCCTTCGTATATTTGATCTCCCCATCGAAGCATTCCAATGATGGAAGCGTTCAGGATGCCGTCATCAGACTTTTGATACGACAGAATCAAAGCACTGCGTTTGATGTCATCACCGCTTGATATGTAAGTGTTGTATGACGCGGGACTCGCCGGGACCTTCACTGTGACGACGTTGTTTGTCTGCGATTCGTGAAGGTAAGATAGATTCACCACGTCTTTTCGCACTCGGTAGCTCAGGCCGAGTTCGTATCGCTGACTTTTCAGCAGTTGGAGATTCGTGTTGGGGAAGATATACTGCCCCCCGCCGTTTATTACGTCTATAAGATAGTCCTCATTGAAGTAAAGCAGGGAATACGAGGGTGCTGAATGTTCAATACATACACCGGCAAATCCTGTAACCTGCGGTGATATTGAAATTCCTCCGGCCAGACGAAAACCGATTTTCGATTTTGTGGATGCCCTGGTAAGGTCGAGACTGTCCAGTGCGTAAGGGGTGCCGAAGGGCATCTCCAGGTTTCTCAGAGTCATGGCGTCAGGGTCAAACATGAAGTAATCGACTGAGAGTTTAAGGAAATAATCCGCAACAATCCTCTTCGCTCCAAGCGATATTGTAAGGTTCTTCGGGCCGGGGACTCCATGCGTTCCGCCGTCATCCGTCAGATCCGCGGCCAGAGTATCAAAACCGATAATATCTGCACTCGACAACGAGACTGTCGGCAAAGGATTAACGTATTTTCTGACGGACGAAGATGAGTACCGCGCATCTACGGATACAATCATCGAAGGGTCGAATCTCCTGTTGGCACCGGCGTGGAGCGAGAAACCTTTTGATTTATAGCGAGCGAATTCCTCGAAAACGTACGATTCATCGACATCAGGTGTCACACCGTCGATGTCGTCCCATGAAAAGAAAAGATCTGTTGCATCTGTGGGAGGTCCATGCCAAATGTCCAGGTATGAGGGGAGATTGTCAAATTTCACGCCGCCGCCGATCTTACTGTCATCCCCCTCGATGCCAAAACCGGCGTGCGTGAAAATGTCATCGGTGAGCCAGCCGTATGCGGAAAGCCGACCTTTATAAGTATATAGTTTTTCCCTGGGCGAGTGATTAAAATCGAAGTGGTACGAGTGCCGGTAGTACTCGCGCTTCATGGTCTTATAGTACATCCTCGCGTCCGCCTTGAACTTCGTAAATATGTCGATTCCGGCGCCGCCCATAAATTCGACGTTTTCGGCGGCGTTGTGCGGCAGGCGACCGTCCATGTTCCAGCGCGGAGCGGCATCCTCGAGATTTTCAAAGCCGACCGAGCCAAAAAGCGAACCGATCGCACGCGGCAGTTCCCGGCCGACGGCGATGCGGTGGAAACGCCGGTCCCGCATTTCATACACCGACTCAAGTCCTATCTTATCCGGCCCGGAGAAATTCGAAATCAGGTTAACATCGGCATCACCATAACCGGCAAAGGGGTCACTCAAATTGACCAGGGCCAGATCGGCGGTTGTTTTGCCGATCGGAGTAAACGTCCGCCCCTGGGATGACTCCGAGACTGACAGTCCGTCATAAAAATAGACCGCATCAGCCCCGGTGTTGCCTGCCAGAAGGGACAGACCGTCTCCCAGTTCACCGGGAAAGCTGTTGACCCCCACCCGGTCAAGGGTAAGGACATGCCCGGCCAGATCGGCAAAACCTCTGTCTACAAGACCGTAACCATCGTTGTTACCTTCAATAACGATCTTGCTGGTCAGGCCGGGGAAGATATCAACTTGAATATCCTTCGCCCCGCGATCATCGGGAAAGAGGAGCTGAAGAGTGTACCGACCGGGGGGGATGTTCCAGAGAATGAGCCGGCTTTCAGAACCGAAGCTGGTCTTCCTGGGTTCACCCTCAAATTGAACGGCAATATTGGAGAAATCCTCCGTCACCGATCCGTCAAGAAAAACGGCAACATTTCCGAACTGTTCAGCTCCGCAAGGTGCAGGAAGAAACGGTACGACGGTTGCCATAATTATCACAGTCATAATCAGGTTTTTCATTTCTAAACTCCCTTTGTATTGTCAGGCCTTACCGGCATTGCAGATATGTGCCGATTCAGGCTTTTTCCTCTTTATTATTCTAAAGAATCAGATGAGAAGTTGCAATATTCTTCAGGGCGGATTATTATTGTGGAATCTCTGAATCGGGGTTGTGAGGACATGAGAATTTTAAGGCAAATCGCCGGCGCAATTTTTCTAATCGTCGCCGGGATTGCGCTGTTTGACTTCCGGTTGATAAGCAGATTTTTCCTTTTCTTGAGCCAGGACGGCTCGATTGTGGCTCTCTCGATGCTTCACCTCCGACTCTGCCTGCTCGCGGGCGGCGTGGTTGGTCTCTTTTTAATTTTCACTAGATATTTCATGGAATTGCTGACGTCACTCAATGGCCAGTTGGTGAGCATGGAACGATTCAGATTCCTGATGATATTTCTGACCATTGCTGTGGTTTTGCGGGTTGCCATTGTGCTGTTTTTTCCGTTCCGGCTGTGGATTGATCATCTGGTGTATGATGAACTTTCGTGGCATTGGGCCAGCGTGGGCGGTTACTATGTTGGCGATTTTCCGACCGCCTACCGCCCCC
>CP070766.1:947746-960169 GCA_020345705.1 Candidatus Zixiibacteriota bacterium
GTTGTGAATGAAATCGAAAATTGCCAGTTGTTCCGACGATTTTTTCTGAGGAGTTTTTGACAAATGGTGGTCTTACCCCCGCCCGAAGGGGATGAGACAATAATGATTTTGCCTTTTATTTTTTTCTTCTTCACGCGTGAAGAGATCTTGCTATTCAATATTCTGAACCTGCTCCCGCATCTTTTCAATCTCTTCTTTCAATTCGACCACCAGATGCGATATTTTAGTATTGCTGGCTTTGGCGCCGATCGTGTTGGCCTCCCGATTGAGTTCCTGCAAGAGGAAGTTCAGTCTCTTACCGATCGGACCGCTCTTGCGCAGGCTCGCCCGAAACTGCTTTATATGACTGATAAATCTGACACATTCTTCGGTTATATCACATCTTTCAGCCAGATAAGCGATTTCCTCCTCCAGCCGAGCCTCATCGGGAATGTTGGTGCTCAGCACTTCGGCCAGCTTCTGTGACAGCTTTTCTCGATACGCCGCAACATTATCGGGGCATTGCTCGCCGACTTTTTTAATTCCGTCTTCCAGAAGCTTGAGCCTTTCGATCATATCAGCCTTCAGATTCGCCCCCTCCCTCTTGCGCATCGCGACCAGATCACCCAACGCCCTGTTGACGACGGTTTTCATGAACGGCCAGATCTTCTCCTCGATTTCCTCTGATTTCTCTACTTTGAAGACATCAGGAAACGTCAGAAGGTGTCCCACTTCGATCTCACCGGCCAGATTGTACTTTTTCTTGAGCTCGGAGGCGCGGCGGTTTAACTCGTCGGCCAGGGTAAGGCTGACGACCAATTTGTCGATGCCGATGCCGTAATCCTCATAGTTGATCGCGAGGATGACCTTGCCCCGGCTCACCTTGGACCCAATCAAACCCTTGAACTTCGGCTCAAGAAACGAAATCTGTTTCGGGAGTCGAAAGCCGAACTCCAGGAAACGATTGTTGACCGAAGATATCTCAACCGAAATGCCGATGTTCTTGTTTTTCAAATCGGCTTTGCCGTAACCTGTCATTGATTGCATAAATACACCATCCAGCTAAAAGAACCAGCCAGTTAAAATATCATCAAATCGCCTTTTGTCAACTCTAATGACGAAAGCTTTTTGCATTTGCATTCAAATTTTTTCCGCGTGACATGCTGAATACTATCGCCAGAAGAATCGCGAATATTATAATTCCGTAAACCGAACGATATCCGTAAATAAAGGCCGCGGTTGTATCCGACGTATCCCTGGCGTATGCATTACGGTAAAGAGTGAAAATCGCCACCGAGACACCTACTCCAAGGGTAATGCCGAGAGTACGAATGGTTGCCAGAATCCCGGAGGCTGTTCCTAATTGATATTTATGCACCGAACCCATAATACAGGACGTATTCGGTGTGCTGAAAAAAGACATCCCGACACCGACCAGAAGAAGGGGCATCACGATATCAGCAACCGTCGCATCATAGCCGAGGCCGCGGAAAAGCATGATGCCCGCCGCCATGAGGGTCGCCCCCGACGTGGAGACAATGCGGGCCTGCACTTTGTCGGACAGGTACCCCGCCATAGGTGCCAGCACGAATCCGCAAACTGGGATGATCATGAGAAACAGTCCGACCTGCTGAGGTTTCAAGGCCTTGATCTCCTCAAGATAGAACGGAAGCAGGATCGTCACCGATATCAACGAGATAAAAACCAGCAGCATGGCCAGACCGGCGAACACAAAAATTCTGTTGTGAAATATCTCCACACCTATAAAGCGCGTTGACGGTTTGTTTTCCAGATAGAAAAAGAGAACAAAAAACAGTCCCGAAACGGCCAGCAGAGCCGACATTTCGCCGAGACCAAGCATATCGCGGCTGTAAAGGAGCAGCGATATCATCATCAGCAACAATCCCAGCGAGAGCGCCGCGGCCCCGGGAACATGAATTTTTTTGTCAGGGTCCGAAATCGGAAAGCCGCCCAGAAATTTCTGAGTGAAATATATTCCCACAATACATACCGGAACGTTCACAAAGAATATCCAGCGCCAGCCGGCCAGACTGATGATGAATCCGCCTAACGGCGGTCCCAACATTAAGCCCGTCGAAACCACCATAGCAATAACGCTCAGGCCTCTCCCCCGCTCCGTCTCGGGAAAACTGCGCGTAACCAGCGCCGGCCCGACTGATACCAGAAGTGCGGCGCCGACACCCTGAACGGCGCGGGAGATTATCAGCATATAAATATTGAACGACAGCCCGCACAGTATCGAGCCGAGCATGAAGACGGTATATCCGTACCGATATGAAAACTGGAAACCCTTCCGTTCCGACACCGCCCCGAAAACCATCAGCAGTGAGAAAACCGCAATTGCATAGGACAGTACGACCCATCCGACCGTATTGACCGTTGTGGCCAGGTCTCGGCTGATGGTCGGCAGCGAGACATTGACGATGGAAGCATCAAGAGTCCCCAGAAAAGTCCCGAGACCGGTAATCACGAGCGCCTTATGTTTGTATTGAGAACAGTCTTCCATAGCAGCATCAATAACCGGCAAGACAACCTGTCGTTTTAAAAAAGGTTGACAATATGGCTACAAATCATAATCTTTTGCCTGATTTGAGTCAATGATTTATTTTTAAACAGGATTCAGACCTCGGCGTCTAATAAGTGCCGACTGAGAATGCCGGTCTAAATGAAGGCAGACCATAAGGAGCTGGTCGATAGAATTGTTGGTGGAGACCGACAGGCTTTCGAAGAACTGATAAGGAGGTTTAAGAGAAAGATATATTCGGTCGCCTTTAAGATGCTGGGGAATCATCTGGATGCCGATGAAGTAACGCAGGAAACCTTTGTAAGGATTTACGAAAGGAGAAAGGAACTAAAATCCGTTAAATATCTGCCCGGTTTCATCCTGCGTATCGCGACCAATTATTCCATCGATCTTATCAGAAGGAGACAAAAAGGATTTGTTTCGGTTGATGATCTGGTGTATCTACCCGACGTGCAGACGGAACTGGCCGGCCGAATAACAAGTCCCGAGCAAGGCGTTAAAGATACTGAAATAATGACGGCGGTGAAAATGGCGATACAGAAACTACCCCCGAGACAGAAGCTGGCGATCATTCTTCATGATATTGAAGGATACTCCAAGGCTGAGATTGCAGATGCTTTGCAATGCCCCCAGGCAACCGTCCGCTCCAATCTGCATATTGCCCGCTCAAAGCTGAAGAAGTGGTTGGCCAAGGAGTTTAAGTGAGGAATATATGACCTGTAACCGTGCCAAATTTCTGTTCGATGATTATCTCTTTAACCGGCTGGACCCGGAGACAACGGCCGCGCTGGAGGAGCACCTCCGCACGTGCGCTACATGCCGGGATGCTCTTGAGAATGAGAAAGCGCTGGTAGGACTTGTTCAGGCGGACAGAACTCCCGAACCGGGCGATGAGTACTGGGGCAGTCTGGAAAAAGTGATTCTGGCGCGAACCGTTCGCAGGATTGAACCTGCCGCTGTCGAAACGGACATTTCAAAGGGGAGCCGATGGCGTACACTGCTCAACTACGTGGTTCCGCTGGCCGCCTCAATTGCACTGCTGGCCGGGGCCCTTACCGATCTGGGATTGAAGCCGCGCGGAACGGCCGTATCCGATTTGTCTGTCCTGGGCGCCGAGACCGGCATCGCTTCGGATGCCGAGGCTCTTTGCCTGAATGTTCAGATCAAATCGCACCTTCTTGGTTCTGTAATCATGTCGCCGCCGGGCTCTGCCGGGCGGGGCATTAAAGTGAGTCAAATGACTATTATCAAGGATGTACCCGACGAGCATGAAAAGTAAGCTTGCCAAACATATTCTCATGCTGTTGACGGCCGGCGTTCTGGTCAACGGCTGCGGCGAGGAGAACAAGGAAGTCCGCCTGGCGCTCAAGTTTTCACCGGACAAGATTTATCATTTTGCCTATGAAAACAAGTCGAGCGCCGTCGCCCGCGAGAACGGGAGATTTCTCTATTCGAACGATATCACCAACAAAGTGCGCTACACCCAGGAAGTCGTCGAATCCATTGACAGCACCCGAGCCCGAATTCATTATACGTACACGTCGATCAAGGAGAACGTCCTGAAGGAGGACTCCACCAGAATTGACACTACCGAGGAGACCTGGAGCACCGACTATGTCACCGCTTCCAACGGAAAGATAGTCGAGGTGCTGCCGCTGGGCGATGTCTCGCAGGAGTCGATCGATTATTTTACAAAACTGTTCGAGCAAACCTCACCGATGTTTCCGGAGGAGCCCGTTCCGGTGGGCTACACCTGGTCCCATACGGTCAAAGTGATGCTTGACGAAGGTGCGACCGATGCATCAACGACGTATAAAGTCAAATCGCTGGTTCGCGAAGCCGGTTATGACTGCGCCGTAATCGAGTACACGGGCAATATGCTTGTCCCTTACAGGCAGAAGTGCGACGAAAGCGGCACCGGTTATATCACCGGCAGTGATCGTATCGAGGCGGACGGGGTCGTGTATTTCGCCTATACCGAGGGCATCATCATCAAGGAATATGAAAACTCCACCCTCCTGCGTGAGGGAACCCTGATTCGCGATGAAAAAAAAGTGAGCTTTACCGTTGACTCCAAGACAAGCTACACCTGCCGTTTGACGGAGATTGAGCCCAAATAAAGCACCCCCGAAATAATCTATCAGACGGACGCGGCCGCTCGGCCGCTTTTTTCTTGTGACCCGCGCGGTGATTTCGGTAAATTGGCAATATGCTTCGCCGGGTCATCATTATCATCCTCGATGCCTGCGGTGTCGGTGAATTGCCCGACGCCGACCGCTACGGCGATCGCGGCGCCGCCACCGTTCCCAACGTCGCCCGCGAGCTTGGCGGTCTGAGCATGCCCAATTGCCGAAAGCTCGGCCTGGGCAATATCACGGCCATAAGCGGGGTCGAACCGAGCGAAAGACCGGCCGCGCTCTGGGGTAAAATGGCTGAGCAATCGGCGGGAAAAGACTCAACTTCGGGCCACTGGGAAATCGGCGGCATCATATTGAAAAAAGCTTTCCCGGTTTATCCGAACGGCTTTCCGGCAGGGCTTGTCGCCGAGTTCGAAAAAAGGGCGGGCGTCAGGACCGTTGGCAATGTCCCCGCCAGCGGGACGGAGATAATCAAACAGTTGGGCGGGCGCCACGTTCAGACAGGCGAGATTATACTTTATACTTCGGCGGATTCAGTCTTTCAGCTGGCGGCCCATGAAGACGTCTTTCCCCCCGAAAAATTATACGAGATATGCCGTATCGCCAGGGAATTTCTCCAGGGAGAACACGGTGTCGGGCGCGTGATCGCCCGACCATTTGTCTGCGAAAAAGGCAGCTTCACCAGAACTGTCAACCGCAGGGATTTCTCTATGGAACCGCCCGACGATACCATCCTGGACAGATTACACAAAGAGTCTATACCAACCGTCGCCATTGGCAAAATATCTGACTTGTACGCCGGGCGCGGGATAAGCAGGGCAGTCAAAGCCAAAAATAACGCGGAAGTGATGGATAAAGTGATTGACGAAATGGATAAGACCGATTACGGTTTGATCTTTGCGAATCTCGTGGATTTCGACATGCTCTGGGGACACCGCAACGATACCGCCTCATTCGGGAAAGGTCTCGAGTATTTCGACCGGAGACTTCCCGAAGTGCTTAACAGATTGAACAATAACGATCTCCTGATAATCACCGCCGACCACGGCTGTGACCCGACTATCAAACACTCCACCGATCACACCCGTGAGTATGTCCCGCTTCTGGTTTACAGCATAACGATGACCGCTGCCGATAGTCTCGGAACGCGAAAGACATTCTCCGATATCGCCCGAACCCTTGCGGAAATCTACGGCATCGACTATACTTTCCCCGGTGACAGCTTTTTTAAAAATATATTGCACGCGTCAGGCTGATGGAACCCGAGGATTAAGATGATAGAAGAACTCAATCGCTATTTTGACCATTCCCTGCTGACCCCCGAAACCGACGAGAAGGCCATTATCAATCTCTGCCGGGAAGCCGCAGAATATGAGTTCTTCGGGATAGCCATCAATCCGTACTGGGTTACCCTGGCCGGAAAAGAGCTGGCCGGTTCGAACGTTAAGATAATCTCTGTCTCCGGTTTTCCGCTTTCGGCGAGCACGACCGAAATAAAAGTGGCCGAAGCTATCAAGGGGGTCGAGGACGGCGCCCATGAAATCGACATGGTCGCCAACGTCGGGCTGCTGGTGTCAGGCCGGTATAAAGAAGTCGAAAATGAAATATCTCAGGTAAGGAAAAACCTGCCGGGTGAAATCATCCTGAAAGTAATAATCGAAGCCCCCAAAATAACTCCTGAAGCCCAGGTGGGGGCGGTAAAGGCGATCATCAACGCCGGTGCCCAATTTGTCAAAACCTGCACCGGTTTTTTCGGCGGCGCCGCCGTCGAGGTCGTCAAACGCCTGCATGAAGCCGCCAATGGCCAACTTATGGTCAAGGCATCGGGCAGCATCAGAACTCTGGCGCAAACCGGGGCGCTCATTGCAGCCGGGGCGGACAGAATAGGCTCCTCGGCGTCGGTTGAGATTATGAAAGAATATCAGAATGTCGCGCCGGTAGATAACCGAAGCGCATGAGTACATGAGCTATGGCAAAACAGGGCAAAAGTGAATCGACCGGCAAACCTCACCTCGGAGTCATATTCAAATGCTGCCGGATTTACTCTAGAATATATCTTAACAGGAAGGGCGACGCCTTCGTCGGCTGGTGCCCCAAATGCGCCGCCAGGCTTGAAATCAGGGTTTCGCCCACCGGATCGAAAGAACGGTTCTTTACCGCAGAATAGTCAATGATAATAAAAAGGTCAAAAATCGTGGTCGTCCCTTTAGGTGAGGTTGATTTCATGCTTGTCAACCGGCTCGCCACTAACGTCGGTCCGGTTTTCGGACGTTCGGTTGATATTCTCAAAGGGATGAAAATCCCAGAGGAAGCCTACAACGTCATACGCAACCAGTACTATGCCAGCATCGTCCTGGCCAAACTGGAACGGGTCAAAGCCAACCCCCGCGAACTGGTTCTGGGCGTTGCCGAGGAAGACATTTACCTGCCCGATGAGGCTTATGTCTTGGGCCATTCCGACCCTCTTATGGGGACGGCCATTGTCTCGCTCTTCAAAATCCGGCAGGAGTTTTACGGCCTTCCCGAGGATGATGCAAAGGTATACGGGAGGCTTTTCAAGCAGTCGATCCATCAGCTGGCCCATCTGTTCAACATGACCAGCTGCCGGAATCCGAAATGTGTCAACTTTTACAGCCAGGACATGTTCGACATCGACACCAAGGGCGAGAGATTTTGCGATCTATGTAAAAGAGAACTCCTCGAAAAGAGATAATTTGCCATGAACCTTTTGCAGATTCTGGAATCATTCAAAACTGATCGGGCCGTCTCGGAAAACATCGTTCACTGGAAGACGTTCCCTGCCAGACCCGGGCAGTACGGCGATTTCCCGGAATACATCGACAGCCGACTGATCGACGTTCTGAAGAAACGTGGCATACATAAGCTTTACACGCACCAGCTTGATGCCGTCGAGTCCGTCCATGGCGGCCGGGATACGGTCATAGTCACACCGACCGCCTCGGGCAAAACCCTCTGCTACAACATTCCGGTTCTCGACAGCGTCATGAAAAACAGCTCCTCCCGCGCTCTGTACCTTTTCCCCACCAAGGCCCTCTCCCAGGACCAGCTGGCTGAGCTGATGCAACTGATAGATACGCTCGACGTTGACATCAAAACCTACACCTTCGATGGCGACACCCCCCAGACGGCTCGAAGGCTTGTCCGCTCGGCGGGGCATATCGTCGTCACCAATCCCGACATGCTCCATGCCGGCATCCTGCCGCACCATACCAAGTGGATAAAGCTTTTTGAAAACTTAAAATACGTCGTTATCGACGAGATTCATCACTACCGCGGCATTTTCGGATCGCACCTTGCCAATGTTGTCCGAAGGCTCAGAAGAATCTGCGAGTTCTATGGTTCCAGGCCGGTCTTTATCTGCTGTTCGGCGACCATCGCAAATCCCGACGAACTGGCCCGCAAAATTGTTGGAAGCACCGTCAATCTGATCGACAACAACGGCGCCCCGACCGGCGAGAAACACTTTATAATGTATAATCCCCCGGTCATCAACAAACAGCTCGGCATCCGCAAATCATCTTTATCGGAATCACTCAACCTGGCCGAAAAATTCATCCGCGAAAGAATTCAGACCATCATTTTTGCCCAGTACAGACTGCAGGTTGAAATATTACTGTCGTACCTTCGTGAAAGATTCGCGGAACCGTTCGGCAAAAATATTAAAGTCGCCGGCTATCGCGGCGGGTACTTGCCCAATCAAAGACGCGATATAGAACATGGCCTCCGCAACAACACCATCACCGGCGTTGTCTCGACCAATGCACTGGAACTCGGCATCGACATCGGTGCTCTCGATGTCTCCATCATCTGCGGCTACCCCGGGACAATCTCTTCGGTTTGGCAGCAGGCCGGGCGGGCCGGGCGACGCTCCGGCATTTCGCTAACAATTTTCGTCGCCAACAGTTCGGCCATCAATCAGTTCCTCGCCAAAAACCCGACCTATCTTCTGAGCAAGACTCCTGAGATGGGCATTATCGATCCCGACAATCTGATAATATCCGCCAACCATATCAAATGCGCCAGCTTTGAGCTTGCGATGCACAGCCGCGAAAATTTCCGCCATGACGGTACCGATGAAATCCTGGAATATCTCGAGGCGCAAAACATTGTCCGCCAGACCGGCGGCAAATACCACTGGTCGTCAGAGATTTATCCGGCCCAAGGGGTCTCGCTTCGGTCGGCCTCGCCTGAAAACTTCGTCATATTGAATCAGTCCGACAAAAATCGCGTTATTGGCGAGGTTGACTACTACTCGGCGCCCATCTTTTTGCACCCCGAGGCGATCTATTTGCATGATGCCGACCAGTACCAGGTTACCGAACTTGACTGGGAAGGCCGCAAGGCTTATGTCAAAGAAGCCGAGGTTGACTACTTCACCGACGCCGAAACCAAAACCGACCTGAAGGTACTGTCGGTGGCCGACGAAAAGGACGCCGCCGATTCCAGATTCGCCTGGGGTGAGGTGACCGTGACGTCGGTCACGGTGCTTTTCAAAAAGATTAAATTCCACACGCATGAGAACGTCGGCTCGGGCAAACTTCAACTTCCGGAACTGGAGCTGCACACGAACTCCTTCTGGTACACCTTCCCCGGCGACATAAGATTCAGACTCAATCTGGAAGGCGAGCAGTTCGGCGGATCGCTTCGCGGGCTGGCCAATATACTGGGCAAGATTGCCCCGTTATGGATGATGTGTGACCCGCATGATTTGCGCTCGATCTCGCAGGTACGTTCGCCCTTCACCGAACTTCCGACGATCTACATCTACGAGAATATCCCCGACGGCGTCGGCTACTCCGAAAAGCTGTTTAACATATCCGACGATCTTTTCAAAGCGTGCCTGGAGCAGGTGCAAAACTGCCCCTGCCAGGGCGGCTGTCCCTCATGTGTCGGCCCCGAACTCGAAGTCGGCGAACGCGGCAAAGAAGGCACCATCAGACTGCTCGAATACATGCTCGCCCCGACCCCCTTGTCCTGACCCACCGATATCATGTTTTGTGGTGTCGGGTCACCGCACCCGACACCACAAAAATTGAGTAGGTCGAAGCCCCTGTCGCAGACCCTGAATGAAATGAAGGGTGGTTTCGACACTTCACTCGAAGCGTAAAGATCGATAACCATAAGACAAAGGCAACCAAATAGTATCATTCACGTATACCAGAAGCAAAACTCTAATTGCTATGCGATGAATCGAAACGGTACGATCACATGCCGGAAAATCACAGGTTGAAAAAAATATTTCGTAACAGCCGCGGGCGTCTCCGGGCAATATGGAGAATGGCCCTCTATTTGCTTATATCAGTCATTACCTTAGTGCCGGTCATGGCGATATTCAAGTTATTGGTGACGATTTTCCCCTTCGAATCCAAAGAGACCGGAGTAACCTCAACGATAAATCTCCTGTTCGTGCTTGCATTGAACATCGGCTTTCTTGTCGGCGCCTGGATCACATTAAAACGGGTCGATCGTCGCCCGGCTGCCCTTCTCGGTCTGAACTTCTGGTGGGTGAGTTTGAAAGAATTCCTGATCGGCTTCGCCGTGGGCCTGGCTAATTTCGGGGCTGTCTTAATAATCCTGGTGCTCGCGGGCTACGTCTCTCTGGAACCGGCCGGTATCTCCGTGTCGGAAGTTGGACTTATCTTGCGAAGTATCGCCGTCATCTTCGTCTTTGCAGCTTTTGAAGAGCTCATCAACCGCGGCTATTTGTTTCAGGCTTTTTGTGAAGGCGCCGGTGTATGGATCGCCGCGGTCACCGTCAGCGTGATTTTTTCTCTGGTGCACATCGTAAATCCGGCCTTCTCCCTCATCGGCGCAATCTTTCTTTTCGTGCATGGTCTTCTATATGCTTTTGCCTATCTCAAGACGCGCTCTCTCTGGACTCCCATTGGCCTGCACATGGCCTGGAATCTTGCACAGGGGCAGTTTGCCGGCATGAATGTGAGCGGGTCCGACGTAGGAGCCAGCCTTTTCAACTCCACCGTAAGCGGACCAACGTCGTTGACCGGGGGAGAATTCGGCATAGAGGGCAGCCTTATCACGGTCATAATCTCAGCCGTCATCCTCGTGGCTGTGATAAAGGCCAGCTGGCTCAAACCCTCCCCCCGATTCCAGTCCATCGAAAGAAAATGGGCCGAAAACACACGACTTCCAGCGAATTCACAATATTGAGATAAACGTGGTGTCGGGTCGCCGCACCCGACACCACAAAAAAAAGCCGGGGCTTCCGCCCCGGCACTCAAATAACATACGTGCTCATATTACATCAGTAGCGTCAGAAAAACGCCGGCGGCCACGGCAGAACCGATTACACCGGCGACATTGGGTCCCATAGCCGGCATAAGCGGGTTAACCCTACCATCGGTGTTGTCGGAAACGAACTTCTGCACTACCCGGGCGGCCATCGGCACCGCCGAGACCCCGGCAGCACCTATGCACGGATTTATCCTCTTACCGTGCGTGAGAAACAGATTGATCACTTTCGCAAATACAATTCCTCCGGCAGTGCTGAACGCGAAGGCCACCGCTCCCAAAACAAGAACCATAAGAGTCCTGAGATTCAGGAAGTGCGCGCTGTCCATTGTGGCGCCAACGGCCAGGCCCAGGAATATCGTGACAATGTCTATGAGCGCGCCACCAGCCGTCTTCCGCAAACGTTCGGTGACACCGCATTCTCTGAGCAGGTTGCCGAACATAAGAAGACCGATAAGCGGAGCGCTTGAAGGAATTGCAAGCGAAGCAATTATGCCGGTAACAATTGGGAAAAGAATCACTGCCGTGCGCGAAACTGGTTTTGCCTGGGGCATGTCGATCGCCCGCTCCTTATGTGTGGTCAGCATTCTCAGGATAGGGGGTTGTATGATCGGTACCAGAGACATATAGCTGTATGCCGCAACGGCAATCGGTCCCAGCAGATGAGGTGCAAGCTGACTGGCCAGGAAGATCGACGTCGGTCCATCGGCACCACCGATTATACCAATACTGGCAGCTTCTTTTGGAGTGAAGTCCATCACGTAGGCAGCTCCGACGGCGGCCACAAATATCCCCAGCTGGGCCGACGCTCCCAGCAGAAACGTTAGGGGTCTGCCCAAGAGGGGCCGAAAATCAGTCAGTACTCCGACGCCGAGAAAGATGATAGGCGGAAGCAGTTCTGTTTTGATGCCGCTGTCATAGATGAGAGCAATAATGCCTTCACCATACGAGCCCATTTCTGCAAGAGGGAGGTTAGCGAGAATGGTGCCGAACCCGATTGGAATCAGCAGCAAGGGCTCATAATTCTTTCTTATAGCCAGGAATATCAATATCCCAGCTATCAAAAACATGACCCAGTTCCCCCAGCCAAGGTTGGCAAAACCGGACTGACTCAGTAGTTCAATCGCTGATTTCATATGCCAGCCTCTCAGGAAATGGTCATGATGGGTTTCGATGAATCAACTTCGTCACCTATTTCAACATGTATGGCAGACACTTTTCCACTGCAGGGCGCTTTTATATCATGTTTGGCTTTCATGGCCTCAACTGCAGCAACAATGTCGCCCTTGCTGACAGCATCACCAACCTTCACAAGAACATCCACAATCTCAACAGAGCCGGCAAAAGTCGAAAACACTTGCGTCCCGGCTGCCTCAACGGGGACTGCGGGCTGAGCGGTATTGGCTGGATTCGACACAACAGCCGCATCGACCGCCCCAGGTTCCAGCGTCACCATGAAGGTGCGTGTTGTGGCACCTTCCTGTACTATAC
>CP070766.1:960269-967323 GCA_020345705.1 Candidatus Zixiibacteriota bacterium
TTTCACCCGTTTCTGGTGCCGGGGAATCTGCCCGCTGGGCGCCATGCTCGGCATCTTTTCAAGATACGCCATATTCGGCCTAGAGAAAGATTCTTCGAAATGCGAGTCGTGCAAACTCTGCTTGCTTCATTGCCAGGGAGCGGACAACCCCGATACCGAGTCAAAATGGCATCAGCCCGAATGCCACCTCTGTCTCAACTGCCAGACCGCCTGCCCCAACAAGGCCTTGAAATTCAAATTCTTCCCGAATCTTGAAAAGACCGAGACCGTCCCGGCCTCGACACAGAAGATTGACGTGACTCGCCGAAAGGTCCTGACCTCGGTCGTCGGTGGACTTGCTTTGGTTCCGCTTTTCCGAAGTGGCGACGCTTTTGAATCGAATCCAAACTCACGCCTGATTCGCCCGCCCGGTTCCATTGGAGAAGACGATTTTCTGACCCGATGCATCCGCTGCGGACAGTGCATGCGCGTCTGCCCCAATAATGCCCTTCACCCCACCCTGTTTGAGTCCGGGCTCGAGGGTATGTGGACACCCATCCTCATCGCTAAAATCGGCTACTGCGAACCGAGCTGCACCCTTTGTGGCCAGGTCTGCCCCACGGGTGCCATTGTCGAACTGACGCTCAATGAAAAAGTGGGCGATGAAGAAACCCAGCCGAATCGAATCGGCACAGCCTTCATTGACCAGGGCAGATGCCTGCCATGGGCGATGGCCAAGCCGTGTATCGTCTGCGAGGAATGGTGCCCGACCTCGCCAAAGGCTATATACCTTAAGGAAGAGACAGCGTTTGACAGAGTGGGTAATGCAGTTGCGGTGAAGCGTCCGTACATCGACCCCGATCTTTGCACCGGATGCGGGGCATGTGAGTTTGCCTGTCCGGTTGCTGATAAATCAGCCGTTTACGTAACGTCTGTGGGCGAGTCAAGATCGGCCCGCAACCAGATATTGCTGCAGCGTAAAGGCATAGAGCAAAGCAATTAGGAGGATTCACGAGATGAAGTTATTCAAGTTGATCCTAGCGATTACCCTGACGGCGACAGCGCTGCTTATTGCATGCGGGGGGGAGAAAAGCGGCGGGATCGCGGCCTTTGACAACTTCCTTCCCCGGGAGATACCCGGCATTGACATGAAGCGCGTCTCGGACATTCGGACCTATGACAACAAAACTCTGTGGGAATATATCGACGGCGGCGCGGAGCTGTACCTGCTATACAATTTCAAAGCTGTGGCCACCGCCGATTACAAGATGGCGGACGTGGAAATTGTCGCCGACGTTTATCAATTCGACTCCCCCGTTGATGCCTACGGACTGTATTCCATGTTTCGAGCCCCCGACGTTGAAGTCATCCGGCTGGGAGTTGAGGGTTTCCTTGCCCCGGCAAGTCTCAACTTCGTTAAAGGTGATTATCTTGTCAGACTGACCGGTTATGATGAGTCTCCCGAGAGCGGCCTCGCCATCGTGAATCTCGCCGAGGAAATAAACAAACTGATTCCCGGGACCACGGAGCCGCCGGCCTCATTTAACGCCTTTCCCGCGGACGGTATAGTGGCCCTGACGGATAAATACTACGCCGAATCATTCCTGGGGCATAAATTCATGACTTGCGTTTTCTGCCGAGACTACCTTCTCGATGGTGACAGTCTGACACTCTTTCTGGCTGATGACCCGATGGCAGACAAATATATCCGCTGGTCCGAGCTCGCCGAGAGAATCCGCAAAAGGATAGACGTAACCGCGGATCTGCCGTTCGATGAAGACCGGTCATTCATATTTGATGACAGTTTTCATGGTAATGTCATAGCCGGATTGCGTAAAGGGAAACTGGTCGGTATGACCAATTACGGCAAAAAACACGAGATTTTTCTTGTCAACTGGCTAAATTCTCTAAAATAGAGTTGCCGACTCGCCTGTATAAGAGGTAAGTTGAATCCGTAAAGGAGTGAGGATGATTTATCGACTACTGTTTCTAATATTTCTCGGAACCGCCGCCGTTGCGGGAGAATTTCTCGACAATTGGCCGCCGGGCAAAACCGAGAAACTCACCTATGAATTAAAGACCCTTATACCGAGAGAGACAATCAGCTATAATCATGTGGAAATCGTCAGGTCAAAGGACAATCAGGACATTTTCATTATCAGTCAGAGCCTTGAAATCCCGCATCAATCCATCCGGATGGTCTCAATCGAGAAATACGACCGCCGCAATATTCGCTTGATCTCATCCGAGAACCATCTTAAATTCCCGCCTCAGATGAAGCAGAGGTACGGCGCCGACTCCATCGTTGTCAAGGCCAGAACGGTCGGCGACAGTCTGAAGATAGTCTCCAGCGTCGAAGCCATCCCGTCAACGACGATTCCCTTTCCCGATGATATGATCACCAGCACCGGCTCGCAACTGCTGGCGCGAAGCATGGAATTCAAAACAGGCGGCACGCTCACGTATTCTTACATAAACCTGCTGATACTCTTCGATTCACAACCGGTGCCGCAGGAAGTAACCGATTCGGTGCTCGACAAAGAAAGCGTTTCCATAGCTCTCGGTACATATGAGTGTTACAAGGTCAAAAATACCGTCCCCGGCAGTGTGGGCTATTCATATTATACCGCCGACGAGAGACGTATCCCGATCAAAATTGTCCTCATGGATCCTCAGGGACAAAAGCCGTCAATGACAATGATATTGCAGAAGTATGAATAAGCAATATGCGTAATTTGAAATAACGAAAGTTTAGGTTCCATCTTCCAGAATGAGATACCAGCAAAAGAGAGGTCGCAAACCGCGGCCGCAGCCCGCCTATAACATCATAGTGAATCCCAAAGCTTCCGGGTTCTCACGAGACCGGGTAAAGGCTCTCATAGATCAAATCAATCAGGCCGGATTCAGATATTACATCAATGAACCCGGCTCCGAAAAAGAGACCGTTTTTCATGTCAAACGCATCATCTCCAAAAGGCCGGCCGGTATTATCGCCTGCGGAGGTGACGGTACCGTCAACCTTGTCGCCCGAAACATGATTCGCAGGACAACCGCCCTCGGAATATTACCTCTGGGCAGGTTCAACAACGTCTACCGGTCGCTGCTGGGGAGCCCGGATATTAAGAGCGCGATTGGGCACATTCTGTCGGGAAAAGCCCGGAAGATTGATTACGGGCTGGCCTCAGGGCAATTTTTCCTCGGCACTGTGGCGATCGGACTTATCCCGGAGTTGTTTGAGACGCTTGTCAGGAAGAAGAAATCGCCGAGGTTTGCCATAAGCTGGTCACGAATGGCCGCGCAGGCCGCAGCCGCCGCCTCGATTGCCGCCCTCTCGGTCAAGGTGGACGCCTTCGGGTTCCAGTTGACACCGCAGACGGTCAACATAAGTCTTCTCTCTCACTGCCTCGGACTATCATTTGTCCCGGCGTCCCTTACCAGTGACGGAAGATGTGAGATTGTCTTCGACGTTGGGCAGCGTAAGGCGATAATGTCCGAATACATCAGACGGATTTTCAAGGGAAAACACATTTACTCCGATGAGATTCGACTCTTCCGGGGCGAGAAGATTTCACTTACGCCGATGGAGGGCAGAAAAATATACATCGACGGAGAAATCTCACGCTGCCGCACCCGCGAACTCGCCATCGAAACCGTCCCCCGGCGGATAAGGGTCCTCACGCAGCCGGAGGTGTAGCCGATGATGCCTGTCAGACACACATTGATAATCCTCCTTATATTGCTCGCCATATTCAACGTTTCATCTTCGCAGTCACTCGACCCAGGTGACACCACGTTGACCGAGCCCGCCGCGGACAGTACCCGGGCACAAATTAAAAATCCTGAAATCCTTTATGCCGATCAACCGCTCGATACAACCGTCATAACTCAGAGACCGACCGAGGCGCTGTTCAGGTCACTCTTTGTTCCCGGCTGGGGACAGCTCGGGAACGGGAAGTACATCAAGGCCGGAGTCATTATTGCCCTCGAATCGACTCTCATCGGTACCATCGTACACTACGCGAAGAAAAAATCGGCGGCGCGCGAAGCCCTCGAGCGGGCCACCGACGAGTTTGAAAGGGCGCGGCTTTTTGAGGATTTTGACACGGCCAGAGACCAGCACAGCCGATTTTCATGGTATTTAGGTACGCTTATTTTTCTGTCGATGTTTGACGCCTACGTTGATGCGCATCTGGCGGACTTTCCCAGGTACGACAAGAAGATATCCCTTGACTTGTCCCCGGAACGGGGGCGCGAGCTGATGGTCAGGATTGCCTACAATTTCTAACCGCCGGCCTATTTGTCCGAGAGTATTATGCTCTTGATATCGATGTTATATCCGGCCGGGTCAATGATTTTCACGACCTTTTTACCGGAATGCTCCGGCTGAGAAAGATCCATTTCGACAAACTCTTCGTACGGGCCCGACTTGTCGCCGATAAGCTTGACAACCGGACGAGACAGGTTTGAACTGCTGTTGCGCGACACCACCGCCAGCTGCTCGGTGGAAAGCAGGACCAGAGTGCCGGCCGGATAAACCCCGATGATGCTGACGAACAGCTTCAGGAGGAAATCGTCAAACTTGACCGTCATCTGATACATCATCTTTCTCAAAACTTCATCGGGCGGTATCGATTTCTTGAGATAAACCCGCCCGGAACTGAGAGCATCGAAGGTATCGGCGATGGCGACGATCCTGGAGAAAAGAATGGTCGGGCGTTTACGGTTCAATACCGGGTATCCGGTGTAATCGTTGTTGATATGATGCTCAAATGCCACCAGCGCGGCCCGCGCGGCGTGCTGGTCAAACCGTATGTTTCGCAGGATAGTCTTGGCTCCGAGAAGAGGATGTTTCTGCATTTGTATCCAGTCATTCTCATCAAAGACGTCAGGCTTGCGGATCAGATCTTCCGGAAGCTTTACTTTTCCGATGTCGTGAAACAGCGCTGCAAAACCGAGCTGTGAAAGCTGCTGTCGATCCAGCCCTAATCTAATACCCATGGTCAGAGCATAGACACAGACGTTGGCACTGTGAGCATAAGTATATTCGTCAAAGTCACGAATGTTCGTCAGCTCAATGAGCGAAAATTCGTCCTGAGCGATGCGGTCAATAAGCGAATGGACCACCCGCCGGGCCTTTGAGATATCTATGTCCTTGTCATTGGCTGTCCTGAACATGGCGTCCTGAACGACCGATATGGCCCTGAAAAAAGTCACCCGCGCCGCCCGGCGCATGAATGTCCGGTTTTCCTCGGTTAGAACAACCTGCTCCTTCTTCTCTTCGGTGGCCAGAAGAGCGATACCGTCAATGCCCAGATCTTTCAGCCGCTCGGACACGTCCTCCATGCCGAGCTTTGATCTCTCAAGCTTGGCGATCAGATATACGAACTTATCGATGCGCCTGTTATCCAGGGAATCGTCGAGAATGATGCCCCCTATTCCGAGATGCCTCCAGGTATCGATTATCTCGCGGGCCCTGACCATGCCGTCACTATCGAACTTGACCATCTTGTCACGAACGAAAATACGCCCCTCGATCACCTTAATCGAGATTCTGCCGTGCTCGTCAACAAGCCGCCGGAAATTGACATAAAACCTGGAGGACTGCGTTTGATAGGTGGCGTTGCTGGCTTCGACGTAGTGTGCCGTCCGGAACAGGATAAAGAACGAATTGATAAACAGCAGCTCGTCCTTTCCGGCCGTTTCAAACTGCTCTTTTTCCAACCTGACAGATTCCATCATTCACCCGAGTACATGAATTCTCTTCTTTGCCTGAGAGCATCCTTTGCCATCCGGCGAAGCTTGCTCCGCCAGGACTTGGTCAGCCTCAACAGGGCCTTCTTGGCTTTCTCGGACCGATTATGAGCCAGTGCGCTGAAAGCAACGCGCTGATAAAATTCATTGATCTGACTCCTGAACAGGCCGCCGCTCGATATCAGCGAAACCAGATAATTGACCGCATGCTCGCCGCCCAGTTCCGAGAGCAGCATTATCAGCGTCTGTTGCTGTGATTCGCTCAACGAGGCAAACCTGTCGTCGTTTACAGTCGCAACGATCACGTTCAACCCGGTCTCGCCTGAGAATTTCAAAAGCGATTGAAAAGCCGTGTCTCTGACCAGCTCATTGGGGTCCCAGAGCAGCTTTATCAGAAGGTTAATATTCTTTTCGCTTTGATATTTGCTCAGCCCCCTGGCCACCTGAAACCGCACCCTCGAGTCCTCATGCATCATTGCTTTCTCCAAGTGGGGAACGGCTTCCTCGCCCCCGATACGGGCCAGAACCGAGGCCGTATTTCGCACCACGAACCAGCGCCGATCATAGATGCCCTTGGCGATAATATTGACCCGGCTCTTACCGACCCCGACGAGGTAATCACAGATTGCCTCGCGATGTTGCCGGTACTCGAGCGTTCCCAGAAGATCAACGATGGTGGACAGTGCCTCCCATCCGAAATGATCCAGGTATGCTTCAACCGACTGAGGCGAAATCGATGAATCGGCATTAAGCGCATCCGACAGGTATGACAGTTTTTCCCAGCCCCCCGCCATGACCAGGGCGTTCTGGATTCGCTCTTTCAGATTGGTGCGGCTTTTCGGGATATCCTGACGCAACTGGCTGAGCATCGCGAGAATCTCACCGGCGACGTCAAGCCTGCCTGATCTGACAAACTCGGTCTGGATCTTCTCGACTACCGCAATTGTCTCGGTGAAATCGGAATATTCTCTCTCCTGCGAGAGTACTTCGGTCAGAAGACCGACGCAACCCCGGTGGATATCGTACTCACCATCCTTCTTGATGATCTCCCGCACCTTCTCCAGGTCGGATTCTTCAATCGTGTAGGCTTCATTCAGAATGATCGTCGTGTCGGGAAGCGTCGCCGAAGGCCCTGCCGGCAACGGGGCCACCCCCATCTTCTCTTCAGTCAGTTTGTCGGAGTAAGTAAAGCCGCCGGGAAATCCACCGGAAAACGAGATGGCTGCATCTCCCTCGATCGGTACACTCTTGGCCCCGGTCCCGGATTCGTCATCCAGGAAAATAGTTGAATACTGGACTCGGTCGGCTTCGGGATCATCTCCCG
>CP070766.1:967423-982003 GCA_020345705.1 Candidatus Zixiibacteriota bacterium
ACGAAACGCCCAGCCCCCGCAGTCTCGCCGAGAGATATATTATGTTCTCCTGAACTGCCTCGATATGCTCCCTGATGTATTGAATGTTGTTGTTGACGGCGATTGCTGTCGCCAGTTGGTGTATTGTCAAGTCTCCGCTTTTTTCAGCGTTCGTTAAATACCGCATTATTTCCCGATTGGTCATGATGTATCCGAGCGGTTCAACATTCAAACCCGCCAAAACGGGGAATCTCCTGACAACGACAAGGTTAGCGTACTCGCCAAGCAGATCGGTGACACCCGTGCCGATGTAATCGACATATGATTCGTCAAGTACGACGATGGCTTCGCCCGCGTGCTCCAGCAGATGCACAAGCTCGCCTCGGCTGTAAACGGTTCCGGTGGTATGGTTGGGATTCTCCAGGAAGATCAGCCTGGTCTTTTCGCTCAGCTGATCCTCTATGCTCCTCGAATCAGCGCTGAACGGGGAATAGCCATAATGAGATTGCACTCTAATCATTTGCGTCATAATAGCCGAATCCCGCATCCGACCGGAAGAGGCCTCGCAGACCAGGATTTCATCACCGGCCAGGCAAACTGCGTTCACAAGAACCTCGAAAATCCGCTCCGCGCTTGAAAACAGTGAAATTTCATCTTCAGGCAGGTTTGCATACTGGCTGAGCTTGGAAATGAGCATCGCTGTGAGATGCCTCCGCGAACGATTATCGCCGGCCAAATTAAGGCTGTCGACCGCGATTTTCTCGATCAGTCTCCTCCGCCGATTTGATGAAAGCCGTTCTGATTCAGAGCGCGGTTCCGCTGAAGGAACCAGATTCTCGGCGTTTTCTACACCAGTCGCATGTTCGACAACTTCCATGTTTGTCCTCATGACACGATCCGAGCTTCCAAGCTTTGCCCGCCGATGCGGAAGGCAGCGGCGCGCGATCTCTCTATCTCACCTTCATCTTGAACTTCTTGTTTCTTCCGCTGATTATTCTGCCCGCCGACCTCCGGTATATCGTCCGTATCGATCTTCTGAAACCGGCCGGGATAATGCTTCTTGTCCGGAAGGCCAGCGTCTTCCTTTTGCCGTCGGACCTGGCCTCTTTGACCTCGCGCACCGCTTCATCCGAGTACACCTCGAATCTAATCGTGCGGGGCGAGAACAGGAGTGAATCCTTGATGTCATCGGGTGAGTAAGACTTCACATCTTCCAGCTCCACATAGGCCTTTCCGATTTCATAATCGATGTGAGCATCACTTCCGGCCACCCGGGGCACATCCGGATAGAAACTGAAAAACCTGTCGGTATTGATGGTGGCCTCAAGGTCGCACCTGTAATTAACCGCCTCGATTAGGTCAACCCGGGACAGAATTCGCGCCAGTTGTTCTCCGTCGAGCAGATTTCGCTGTTCTTTATTGGACACCAGGCCGGTTTTGGGCCGAAACGGATGCGGCAATAAGACCAGCCCGCGTTGCTCATGAATCTCATCGATGATATCAATGATATCTTTCGAGACGACTTCTTCCTGAAGAAACAGCCCGATCATATGAGTCCCGCCGGTCGAGGTAATTTCCATACCGGGAATGATGATGAGATTGCCGGCCGCTTTGCGCGCTATGCCGCATGCCGACATGGTATCATGATCGGTAATTGCTATGGCATTCAGTCCGATTTTGCGGGCTCGTGCGAGAACCGATTCGACGCTCAGCTCACAATCAAAAGAGTCACTGGTGTGGGTGTGAAGATCGATTTTCATCATTTCTCTTATTCTCATCCTTCCGTTCGCCATATTTCAGTTGCAAAGCCAGTGCCGGGTGAGAAACACTTTGCACATTTGACTTAACGTGTTGTCCAACAAGTAATTGCAGACACCAAATGGCGTCGTTGGAGAAGGCCGAAAACTTCTCGTCCCTGTCATGGTGAAAAAATTTCCAATTACCTGAGAATGATCTTTCCGCCCAAAAATTTAACCGCCCGGTATGAAAAGGATTTTCACCGGGCGGTCTTCGGAAGGTGAGAATGGGTTTTTGATTCTCTCCGTAACTTTTACAGCCTGTCGATAATAAACACCGTCGTTGCCAATCCTCCGATTATTGACACCGTTGTCGAAAGGGTTTTAAGCCAATCACGGTCTTTCTTTATCTCAGTGGGGACGACTATCGCGTCTCCGAGCTCAACTTTCTTGCCCAGTGTTCCCCCTCTGGCGAAAACACGACCGTCCGCTTTTATCAGTCGCGTCCCTTTTTTGTCGGCCTGGTTGGTGAAATTTCCCGCCCGTTCGATGTAGTACTTCACGTTCTTCTCGTTTAGATATTTTATTGTACCGTTGGCTCCTACCGCACCCATGACCGAAATGCCGGTCGGGATTTCCGGGACGAAAACATAGTCATTGTTCTGAAGGCCCAGGTTGCCATCCAGACCTTCGCTGTCGATTATCTTCTCCATGTCGATAATCACACGGTTGACGTTTTCCGGATTGAATCGTATCAGCTCGACTTTCTTTATCGTCCCGCTCGAGTCCTCTTTGAGCGGTTGTGAATTGGCTATTATTTCCGGCAAATTCTGCATCTCCAGGTTTCGGGAAATCGTCCGGCGCGTGAAAATGGTTCCCTTGGGAAAGGCATTCTCGGTAAAACCGCCAGCACGCTTAATAAGGCCATACAGCGTTTCGCTTCGTGAAAGAAGAGCATATTGTCCCGGGAAAGCGACTTCACCCTCCACCGTCACCGTGCGGTGAAGAAACCAGTCGGGAATTTCTCTGACAAATATCCGGTCGTCATCCTCGAGCCTGAGCCGGCACTGCGCCGAGTCGGTCATGTCAATATTCTTCAAGGCGACCTGGCCGAGACTGTCGGTCCTTGCCAGCTCGACGTTCAAACGGTACGCGTTTTTTCTGAAATTCCCGGCCAGGAAAACCAGATCGGACAGTGTCATGTTGTCATACAGCTGGTATTTTCCCGGTCTTTTGACTTCGCCTTCAACATAGACGAACTCTCTTCTCTTGACATCGTCGATGCTGTAAACGTGCAGCGAGTCAAGATCCTGAAGAGGCATATCCTCCTGACCACTCATCACGGACTCAAGATTAATCGGGATTATGTCCACCCTGCGATCGGGATATTTTCTGAATAGGTTTGCCCTTTCAAAGTACACATTCTCGGGAAGCAGCTCGCCCTGCATAATGAGCGATCTCAGACTTGTCGAATCGGACCTTTCGAACTGACCCGGATGCTTGACCATCCCCCCGATGGAAACGATGTTTCTCTTCAGTTCGTAGATGGAGAAAACCGTCAGGATATCGCCGCCAATCAGCTCGATGTCATTGACCGCACCGTTTTTCGGGTTCATGTTCAAATCGACGACTTCTCTTTCATCCTCGGGCGAAATTCTGTCGAGCATAATCCTGTCGAGGTAAGCTTCGGCCCTGGTGCCGCCGGCAAGCTCCAGAAGCCGGCTGACCGTTTCCCCGCCCTGGAGTTCGTAGATGGCCGGGCGTTTGACTTCCCCCGAAACGGTGGCGCGCGGGCCGGCGATGGGGACAAAAATGGCGTCGCCCGATGATAGCCTGACGTCACTTTTGCTGTCGCCTTTCAGCAGAAACTGATACAGGTCAACGGTCGCCTCGACCCGGTTGTTTCGTATCAGCTTTATATCTCTCATGGAACCGCGCATATTCGGCCCGCCGGCCAGATAAAGCGCGTTGAAGAGGGTTGTCAGGGAACTGATCGTATAGGCCCCCGGTTTGCTCACCTCTCCGGTGAGGTACACTCGAATTGACCGAATCTTGCCAAGTGATACCGAGACACGAAAATCGGAATAAGCCTGCGAGAGTTTCTTCGTTATCCTCTCCTCGAACTCGGACAGCTTCAGCCCCCAGACGATAACCTCGCCTACTTTGGGAATAAATATTTTGCCCTGCCTGTCAACGGTAAGATTGTACTCCTTTTCGACTTTTCCCCAGAGGTAGATAATTATGTTGTCCCCCGGGCCGAGGATGTAGTCGGCGGCATCGGCCACCTCGGACGGCGGTGACAGCTCCGAGGGCATGCGAAAAAGGTCATAACCGAAGGGCTTGAGCGATTGGTGAGTTAATTCGCCCGTGCCCGCCATGTCCGAATTTATCGAGGCACCGTCCGGCCCGAGCATCGGCAGAGTGTCCACAAAAATCTCGGGGGTCGAATATGTTCGAGGCGCATGGATAGCCGTATTCTTGGCCTCCTGGTATTTTTGCAGAAGCTCTTCATCGACAAGCGCTTGGCAGTACGCCGCCCTGAACCAATTAAGAGCCACCAGGATAAAAACCAGCAACGACCACGTAATAAATCTTTTCATTTTCACCTTCCATGACAAATGACATTTCCATTCTCAAAACGGGAACTGGCAAAGCTGATGCCGAATCTCGGCTGAAGCGAATTGTATTGAACTACAACAGCTTACGACGTCGTGCGCCACGCGGCAACCGCGCTTCCCGGCAAAAAATTCTCAATCGTTTCGGAAAAGATTTCGCCCCGTAACGGTCTCCGGCAGCATAACCGCTTATCCGGCACCCATTCGACCGGCCCTCGATTCCCTGCCGGTCAGCCTTGAGAGTTGCTTTTTCGCAAAGAAGTCTGTATATATTGCACTATGGACAGCAAACCTATCTACTTATCAAAAGAAGGCCGTCTGAAGCTGGAAAAGGAGTTGAAGAAGCTGAAGACCGTCGATCGGCCCAAAATCATCGCTGAAATAAAGCGCGCCAGGGAGATGGGTGATCTTACAGAGAATGCCGAGTACCATGCCGCCAAGGAGACCCAGGTTCATATTGAGCGAAGAATCGCCGAACTGGAAGACAAACTCAGTCGCGTCCGTTCCATCGACACCGATAACATACCCACCGACAAGGCTTACCTCTTTGCCAGAGTGCTGGTCAGGGATCTGGACGACGATGAGAAAATCGAATACACGCTGGCACCGCCCGAGGAAACCGACATCGACAACGACATCATTTCAATAAAATCTCCCATCGGGTCGGCGTTATTGGGAAAATCGGTCGGTGATAAGGTTGATGTGAAAGTACCGGCAGGTTTGATCCGCTATGAAATCATGAAGATTTCTCGCGAATAGAAAAATTCTCCAGCCCGTAGCGGCTGGAGAATATTTAGCATTCAATAAAAACTTACTGCACTGACTAATTAATAGACATCTTCATCATCGACGGAATCCAAATCAAGGGCTTCCTCTTCAAAGTAATTATCGTCCTCTTCCGTCCCGATATCAGCGGCCATGTTGGCGCATTCAATCGAGCAAAAAGCGAATCCCCCTTGCCTTATTGGCCTACCTGAAAATTCTTCGCCACAGAATTTGCAGACCATTTTTGACCTCCATCAAAATCATTAAAAGCTATTTGACAGCGATTGATTTATATGTTTAATTTTCCTATGCGCAAGCAAAATTTCCAAAATTTTTTATCACCAAACGGAACAAATATTTAACCTTCTTTCGACATTTTATAACAAAATTTAACCCCCATAAAGTTTCGCCGCCTGCTTTTTTGTGGCCCGCGTTCAGGGAGGTTGGATTCCCGCACAATCCGCTGACAGACAACATATTAGTCCGGACTCCGCGCAAGAAATAAGCCGCCGCCGCGTCAAATTTCCGGCGGCGGGGCGTTGTAGTTTGCCCATTCCTCCTTGGACGGCCCGAAAACGCCGGGGACTTTCAATCCGGCCTGACGCATGAGAACCGTCATCTGCCCGCGATGATGAATCTCATGTTGGACAATGACCATAAGTGAATAACCCCGTTTCCAGGTTTCGCCGAACATGTTGTCTTCAACCTGAAGAGTATCATCCGTCCAGTTTTTCTGAATCTGCTTCAGAAGAGAGCCGGCCGCGGCCTCATAGCCTTCTCTGATCCCGTTGAGAGTCTCCGGTAACGCCGTGTCCTTGGCCGGCCACTCAAGCTTCAGGCCGGTTAACTCAGCCATCTCGGGAATGGTCTGGACAATGTGCCAGGCCATCCGGGCCAGATCACGGTGCTCCGGGGCGACCGTGACCGAAAGGCTTTCCTCGGATAAGGCACCCAGGATTTTCCGCGTCGCGTCGGATTGCTCCTTCCACTGGTCGGCAAACGCCTTCACCGATGTAAACATCCTTCTCTCCTGTGTTAAGGTTAATCGAATTTCCATACGAATAAGGCGATGAGAAGTTACCATACGCCTTCCAGGGGAGCAATCACATTTTGCCTCAGTGGATGATCATCTTTTAAAAACGTCGGCCGCGGAAGGACCCGTTATGATCAATGCTTACGCCGGCCCCGGCCCGTCGCGATACAGGTAATTGATCAAGTAACTGCTGTCCAAGATGTTTATCATCCCGTCGTGGTTGATGTCAGCCCGGCTCATGTGCGCCGGTGGCGGTCCGTCTTTGTAAAAGTAATTCATAAGATACATCACATCGAGAATATTGATGTTTCCATCCTCGTTGATATCAGCCGCAACGAAATACTTGGTAGAATATATGTTCGAAATCTCCGACCAGTTAAGGCGCTCATCGGCCGTCCTGATGGCGAAATAGTAAATCTGCTCGGGGTCAAGTCCCGTGGTAATGAATGACTGCCTCTGGCCGGACGGCGCCGGCACCGGCTCGCCGTTGCAGGTGTCGGCCGCTTCCCACCAGGCCATCGTATCAGGGCCGACTTCCTCCATTGAATAACGAATATCATACACCGCCGCCTGCCCGACCCGCCCGTCGTCACCGGGCGCGGTCCAGAATATCGTAACCGCTTCCCCGTCAGGCTGAACATCGCTCTCCGAGGCCGCCTTACGCGGGATCAGAGAGATGGCGCATAAAATGAAAAACGTCAGAGAGATGTTTCTGAAGATATCGCCAGTACGGTATGACTGACAGGCCATAAATACTCCCTTTCAGAGCTGCCGCTCCTATAAGTGTGGTTCAGGAGAGTATGGCGCTCCTGCCCTGCCCTTAGCATAAATTATCCCTCTTAACTAAGTTGCGATAGGCATCCTAACTCCATGGAGGGCAGAATGTTGACAGACAATGGCAAGAGAGTGTGGCCGGCGTTCGAGAGCCGGGGTATGAAAGTACTATAAATTGATGTTTTTATAGTGAAACCTTCTCCAATTTTCGTTCCTGCCATACGGACAAATATACATTTTCTGCATAATAATGCAAGAACTATGTGAAAAAAATCACAATATTTGTACTGAAATGTACGATTTACGACAGATGATCCGGCCTCACAGCTTGACACCATAAGAGCCAACCATTATGATGACAGAGACGTGCATAGCGCAAAGGCCTTGGAGCAACCTGATGCCGACCGCATTTGTGGTCGACTGATGACTCAGGCGGCAGCAGACTATAATCTGCCGGAACCTGAAGAACCATGAAAAGCTTCGCTCATCTCGAAGGTGCTAAGATCGTCGCCGCGGATGGGACGTTCCTCGGCATCATATCGACCCGGCCATTCGACCCGGACTCAATTGCAAACGAGTTCGGCGAATACGGCAATGAATTCAAACCCAAATCGATTTTCAACGAGTTTGGCCAATACGGAAACAGGCTGTCAAGTCTCTCCCCTTTCAATCCCATGGCCGCAGCGCCGCCGAAGATTTCCAGGGATGACCGCTTTGTCGCTTACCTGACCAAAAACAGTTTCCTTTCTCCCCGGATCGATCCGGACGAGCTCCTGTCCTGGCTCAGGCCCGACCGGTAATTTCTTGTTTCTTGGCCATCGCCAGGTTTTGGGCCTTCAAATGGCACATTTTCGAATTGCCGCCTTCGATAGCCGCTTCAGTTAGATGTGGCAAACGCCCGCTGATTATAGTATAATTGGGCAGTGATATTAAATCGGAATTTGAAAGGAAACACCGCCATGAGATTCTGCAGGCATAAGTCAATGAAACCAACTATGTCGACTCTGGCCCTGGCTATTGCGACAATTCTCGTTTTCACCCTTACAGAGGCTGGATGCGAGTCCGAGCCGGTTACCGAATCATTTGCCATATACGGTCCGGATAAGGAATATCAGGATATCGTCATTGAACGGCAGGTCAAAATCCCGGCCGAGTTGTCGCTGGAAGATAAAATCCAGGCCCTGGCCGACAGCCTCTCGGAAATCAGATTCAAGGGCCTTCCGATGGAGCTGAGATCGCTGGAAATGATAGGCGATAATAAGGTTGCCATCATGAACCTGCGCGAACTCCCTCCGGAGAAACGCAAAGATAGAATCTCTTGGCGCGGCCTTTATTTTCAGGGTTCTGCCGGCGGTTTTCTGGCTTCCCGAATCCTCCCGGAAACGTTTCTTCAGAAGCCTTACGAAGGAGAGTGGATTGACGGAGTCACCTTCCTCTACGAAAGTGACCAGATTTCAGAAAATAAATGGGAGCATGTTTCCCTGAACAAAGTCTTTTACCGTTAGGCAGGCGGGAAAAGGAAAAATGCTATAATTCGGCTCAGGGGCTTGCCAGATTAGCGATCAGGCATTAAATTTAGCCGACGGCAGTACCGCATAAACTTTGTCTTAACCAAAACGGGTGGGAATCCCGTCAGGGCTATGAAAGGCAGTTAGGCAACAAATCTTAGCAGGTGAAAATCATGAAAAGATTGCTGATAATCGGCGCTTTTACCTTAATCTTGGGCGGAGCAGCTCAGGTCAGTGATGCCCGCACCATGTATGACGTTACCAATCCCGGCTTAAGGGCCGCCAAGCTTGCGGACAGCGAGCCATTTGTCACCATCGGCGTTCACAAGATCGGCAAGATTGCTATGACCGTCTCCAATCAGGGGCATTTCGGCAAAGGATATGTTCCCGGTTTAACGGATCCGATAGACGGTGGACCGGCGCCTTCCTGCGCTTTTCCGTATCCCAGCCAGCAGAGCTATCTGTTCTCCGGCGGCTTCTGGATCGGGGCCATAATCGGTCGCGACACTCTTGTCTCGACCGGGCTTGACGGCTGGCGGGGCACGATGGAATTATGGCCTGATCCCGAACCGAGGGGAAGAATCATCCATCGGTCGCTCTTAAGCGGCGACAAAGAGGCCATTTCCGAGCAGGATTACATTGCCATGTACACCGACACCGTCACACGGCTTCAATATGTTACCGGCGACCCGATTGACGGCAGGCCTCATATCCCGCTCAATATCGAGGTCACCCAGCGCAGTTATGCCTGGAGCTATGCCTACGCGGAAGACTTTGTCCTGTTTGACTACTCCATCAAGAACATCGGCCGCCAGCAACTTAACAAGGTCTATATGGGCTTTTACGTCGACGGTGACGTGACCTTCGGCGAAGGAGCCGAGGGGTACGACGATGACATCTGCGGCTTCAAGGACACGATCGCATCACCGTACGGCTGCGGCTTTATAGATACCATAAACATTGCCTATATCGCCGATAATGACGGTAAGCAAACAAGGTCCGTGCCCTGCCCGTTTACGGCCAACTCACTCACCGCCGTTACCGGGATGCGGGTTGTGAGAACGCCCTCCGACTCACTCAAGTATTCATTCAACTGGTGGATTTCCAACGGTGCGCCCGCTCTCGATTTTGGCCCGCGGAAAATCGGAACTCCCGACGATCCTTTCCGGGATTTCGGCGGGTACCTCGGAACACCGGAAGGCGACCGCAACAAATATTACATCATGCGGCACGAGGAATTCGACTACGATCAGCTGTTTTCGGCCATGGACCACACCAGCGAGGGCTGGCTTCCGCGTTCGGAACAGGCGGCCGACTTTGCCAACGGCTTTGATACCAGATATGTTCTCTCCTTCGGGCCGTTTGACATCTCTCCCGGAGAGGTTCTTCCGATAAGCTTCGCCTACGTCGCCGGAGATTACTTCCACACCGACTGTGATGCCTTCCGGTTGCTTTTCGATGCCTACAATCCGTATCCTTTCTACAATCAACTTGGCTTTGAGGATTTCGGATTGAACTCGATGTGGGCCTCATGGATTTACGACAATCCCGGGGTCGACACCGACGACGACGGCTACAAAGGCAAATTCCGTGTCTGTGCATTCGACTCCGTCATGGTTCTCGATACCATTCAGGAAGATCCCATCATTGTTGACACATCATACGTTTACACGCTGGCCGACACTCTGTATTATGAAGGCGATGGTGTTCCTGATTTCCGCGGAGCGGCTCCTCCCCCGGTGCCCGAGATGTGGATTATCGACACTCTTGGCGACACCATCCGAAGCCGCATTCACTCCCGAATCGACGAGTTTAACCAGGGTGAATTGCGGGTCCAGTGGAATGGATACCGCTCGGAGATGACGAAGGATTTCTTCAGCAACGAGATTGACTTTGAAGGTTACCGCATCTATATGTCGCTCTCCCCGCGGGCGAGCGATTTTGTCCTGGTCTCATCATACGACAAAGAGGATTTCAACAAATATATATGGAATGACTGGCGCCGAATCTGGCAGTTGCGGGATCCTCCCTTTACACTCGACTCGCTTGAGGCTTTGTACGGCGAGAACTTCAATCCCCTCAACCATGACCGCGATTTCCCTTTCCACTGGCAGGACTCGTTGTTCTATTTCGGCCGCCAGGATTGGAACCAATCCGATTATAGAGACACATTAAAAATCCATAAGATCTATCCCGATGATCCGCCGCCGACTCTCACCAATATTGATTCGGCCCGAATCTACTATCCTGAGGAGTTGACCGAAGACGGCTTCTTCAGATATTATGAATACGAATATATCATAAGGCATCTTCTGCCGTCACAGCAGTACTATATCGCGGTGACCGCCTTTGACTACGGTTCCCCGAATAGCGGGCTGGCATCATTGGAAAATCCGCCGGCCAGGAACTATATCGCCGAATACGCCCAGAACTCCAACACCGATGTTGAAAGAAAGGGTCTGAACGTAATCGTCTATCCCAACCCGTACCGCATCGATGCCAATTATGCCGACGTTGGCTTTGAAGCGCGCGATTATATTGATTCTACCTTCGGAGGGTCTCTCATTCCGCAGGAAGGGCTTATTCCCGATCGCACCCGGGCCATCCATTTCACCAATCTTCCGCCCGTATGCACGATCAGAATATTCACTATTGACGGGGATCTGGTGCGGACGATCGAGCACAACTTCCCTCCCGATTCGCCGCGAAGCATGCACGAACGCTGGGATCTGGTAACGCGCAACACTCAGGCAATCGTCTCCGGGATATACTATTATTCAGTCGAATCCGAATTCGGCAGCCAGATCGGGAAGATTGTGATAATTCTGTAGTTTGCGAGGTAAGAAGAAGAACGGCCGCTGACCCCTTAGCAAAGGGCAGGAGTAGCCACCCTCCGGACGTAAGAGTATTTCTTATGCAGGGCGGTGTTGCCGGGAAGCCCAGAGGCAAACCTGCCGTCGGATATATTACCTCACCCTCAAGCCGGCGATCTTGACGGCGCCGCGGTGGTAGCCGTCCGGAAAAAGCTCCTCCAGTACATCAAGCTCAATGTCATTGGCCTCGCAAGTTTCATACACGGTCGGCACCACCCCGGTCTTCTCGAATTTCTCACGCAAAAAATGAATAATCTGCCAGTGCCTCTCCGACAGCTTGCCGCCCGGTATTTTCATATCGAACGCCCGGTAGACGGCGTAATACTCGTCCCAGTCGTCCGGATTGACCAGAAATCCGCGCGCATCAACCCGGTAGTTTTTCTTTACCGATATCACGTTCAGATCCTCCGCCGTCTGAGGTATGTAGCTCTGGCCAAGATAGCCCTCCTTGTAGGTAATCCCGGCCATCTTGCAGGCGCCTCTCAGATATCCGGCGGGAAACAACCGCTTCAGCTCAGTCAGGCGGAGGCCATTCATCCGACACGTCTCGTAAACAATGGGACACCGGCCGGACTTCTCGAAGGCCTCCCGGATCGATCGCAGAACGTCCCACTGCTCCTTGGTCAGCTCCTGAGGCATGTCGAGCTTCTGGGCCGTGCCCTCAACGAAGTTTTCATCCCACTGGCCGTAGTCCAGCAGAAAATCATTGGAATCCACGTCGTACGATTTACCCTTATAGGAAAAGGTTCCCATGCTCCCTCCTTATTCAAAGGACTAAGACCTTATAACGTCAAAAGCATCTATATAAAACAAACCTGTCCGGCTTTCCAGGCGGAATCCTAATATTAATGTATTCTATGATCATGGGTGGTCAATACATATTTGCGGCCGTCAAAAAGGCCCTCGCCCGATTCTTCGGATAAAACCAGCTTAAGCCAGTCTGAAATTCGGCACGGATCGTCTTTTCACAGGGTGGTGACAGAACCTGACAGCCGCGGAGGAGCATGTTTCGGGGAATTTTCGCGAAAAAACTTTGACAACGTGGAAACCTATGGCAATATTTGTGATGTTAATCATCGCTTTCAAATCAGCTCAGGTGAAGGGGGGAGAATGTGACCCGAAGGGTATTTTTTCTGCTGTGTGTTTTCGTGTTGCTTCTGGCAGGTCCCCTGGCCATCAGATGCACACACGAAATAATTGATGTCAGACGCTTTTTCTCCGGAATCGTCGCCGACAGTCTGACCGGCGATTTTATCGACAGTGCCTGGATAGACGTCGCGGACACGCTTGAGCCGCACCACGCCTATACCGATACGGCGGGCTATTATCTGGTAGGCGTTTTAATGGGCACAGAACGGCGGGTCGTCCGTTGCGGCAAAGAGGGATACTTCACGAAAGACACGGTTATCCTCCTCGACAGACCTCTTGTCGAAAATGTCAATTTTCGGCTGGCCCCGAAGCAGTAAAACGCAAGTCTGCGATTCTAAAAGATATTCCCCTCAACAAAGTCCTCGACAAATGCATCGGTTTTTCCTTGACGCAGACAATCGATGCATTCGACGCCAAACTGGGCCGCCCCGGTTATTTCACCAGGTCGAAGAGGTCAACGATTTTTATCGGCTCGACGTTATAGAAGCCCTGGCCGTATCTGCAGCCGCACTGTGACCCGAACGAGCGCGCCATCGACTCCAGCGACCAGATATAATCGCGCGATTTTTCGGGATTCAGAAACTGCGACTTGTGGCATTTCAAAGCTTCGATCCAGCGGTCGAAATGTTCTGAGATATCGACCACGAAATTGGGCGCCATGCCCGGCGGCAGAAAATAGTGAAACACCCTGGGGGCCCGGTGCGGCTCGCCCCTGATCGGCATCTTTTTCAGGGTGGCATAATTGGCGGCATTTATCACGATCTGCCCGGCGGCGACATGATCCGGATGCGACTGCCGTTTGCCGTGACCGACGCGGGGATACGGCGCCAGGAGTATCTTCGGCCTGAATTTCCTGATAAGGGCGGCCAGCTCAAGCCGTCTTTCATAGCTGTCGAAAAGCCGGCAATCACCCCAGTCAAAGGTCTCGATGATGTCCGACCCCATGACTTTGGCTGCGTTGACCGCTTCCTCCTCCCGGATTTCGGGGGTGCCGCCGGTCCCCATCTCGCCCTTCGTCAGATAGACGATACCGGTCCTGTAGCCGCTTTCGTTGAGAGCGATTAAAACCCCTCCGGTGCCGACCTCGACGTCGTCCGGGTGAGCACCGATTGATATCAGATCATATTCCGTCATGCAAAACCCGCTTTATACAAGAAGCCGGAGGAGGCCTCAACCTTCTCCGGCTTTCATATCATTCTATAATTAACATCATTCAGCGTGTTTACGAAATTCGTCGGAATGGAATTTGAGTATTGCCGGAAGAATGTCATAAGTGAATTTGTTCGCGGAAGCGGGATAGCCGTCATAACCGGTGAATTCGACGGGCTGAATTGTCCTGCCAAGCTGGCTGGACAGGAAGCTCGCGAAAGAGATTGTCTGCAGGTTGAAGCCGTACTGGTCGTCGGCGATCGTGTAGAGTTGAATGGCCGTATTATCAAGGGCACCCGGGTGGTCGGCCATGATGGCCTCGACATTATTGCTCATCCAGATTCCCCACAGCGAATCGTATTGACCGACCGTGTCAATAAGGGTATCGGCGGTCCCGAGGAGTGTGTCGGTGATAATAATGGTCGTGTCAATGATGTTCGTGTCGGGAATATTGCCCCATTCGTCGAACGGCAGATGGAACCAGACCTCACCTTCCGGATGAATCAGCGTCATAGTGTCGTCAAAGATGTACGTCGATTCGGCCAAAGGCGGATAACCGAAATACATCCAGCCGCCGTAATCAAAATGCGGTGTAAAAGCACATGCGGCCGCCATGATCATCGTGCGAACCGGATTTAGATAAGCGGTATCCATCGCCTTGTACGTATCATGCGAAATATATCCCAGCCCCTGGTCATCGAGATTCTGGATAACTTCCTTGAAGAGCAATTTGAATCCGCCGGTCCCGTCAACGTCAAAATCAAGCGGCGCCGAAACAGCCGAGACTGATCCAAAGTTTTCGCTGTAAGCGGTGGCAACCCGGAAAGCGCCGTAGCCGCCCATGCCGAACCCCGATATAGCGCGGTGGTCACGATCGCTGATCGTGTTTAAGGCATTATCCACATAATCAATCAGATAACCTTCTCCCGGCTGACCACCCTCGATATCGCCGATTACTTCGGCCCACTTGCCGCCGGCCCAGGTGTCCCCGTACCAGGT
>CP070766.1:982103-998687 GCA_020345705.1 Candidatus Zixiibacteriota bacterium
GCAATCATTACTTAAACGGTGACGCCGTCGGCAGCAATACCATAAACCTTCTGGACGTGACAATTATTATAAACTATCTGTATAAAGAAGGTCCGGAACCATATCCACTGGAATCCTCCGACGCCAACTGCGACGGAAATATCAATATCCTGGATGTTACGTACATAATAAACTACTTGTACAAGCACGGCCCGGAACCGTGCGAGATTTCCGACTAGGAGGAATTAACAGACGGATAAAACTTATCTTCTGGTGAGTTGAAATGCCTTTTGAAGGGGACGGAGCAGGGCACCGTCCCCTTTATGATTGTCGAATGTCTTACTTGATCAGTATCATTTTCATTGTTTCGACCAGTCGGTCGGCTTTCAGGCGGCAGAAGTAGATGCCGCTGGCGTTGCCGGTTCCGTCCCAGATAACCGTGTGAGGTCCGGCCTCAAGACGACCGCTGACCAGTGTGGCGACTCTCCGGCCTATGATATTATAGATTTCCAGCCTGACGTCGGAAGCCTGCGGCAGGCCAAATGAGATTCTGGTCATCGGATTAAACGGATTGGGTGAGTTTCCGGTGAAACCGAACTGGCAGGCGTTGCCGTCCACTCTGACCGCTCCGGCCTGACCCTTATCCCAGTTCAAGATCTTAATGCAATCGTTGCCTTCAAAAGAAT
Source organism: Candidatus Zixiibacteriota bacterium (assembly GCA_020345705.1). GTDB lineage: Bacteria > Zixibacteria > MSB-5A5 > GN15 > PGXB01. The sequence continues at coordinate 982,769 of CP070766.1, forward strand.
TGCCGTCACTAAGCTCCCCCTCGATTGTCAGAACCATAAAATCTTCAAGAGGGATTGTCAAAAGGCTGTCTATTATCTCACCTCGGCGGAATTTTAGCGTCAGATCGACGAAACCATCCGGGCCATCCTCACTGCACGCGCAGCTGTCATCGGAATCTTCAACCGGGGCTGAGACGTCTTCGTAGCTCCACCGCAGAGGCGGGACACCCACAATACTGACGGTGGCGGGATCGATGTCACCGACGTCGAATTCCTCAGTTCCCAGAATCGCCACCGGCAGGACCCCCTCGCTGTTATATGCGTTTTGATTAAGGTTCAGAGGATTCGGGCACGAACCAGGTTTTATGTCGAAATGAACATCCGTTACCGGGAGAGCCAGCAGAGTCCAAGCGGTATTATTGGTTTCATCCGATTCGTCAACCACACTCCCCCAGTCCACCTTAAGAGTCAGATATGGCGGCGGATTCGGAGGTAACTCGGGACCAACGTAAAATGACCCGATGAACGCCTCTCCGGGGTCAAGATATCCCAGCGGGGACTGCCCGATTATCGTTCCGCCGACTGGAATGTCACCCGTGTTTCCGAAGACCGTATCCGGCGAGACAAAACCCTGGATCTTCACATTGTCATGTGCCGCTTCCGTGGGCCCGTCGAGGTTGGCCGGGGCCTCGCCGATGTTCATGATAGTATAGCTGTAATCGATTCTCGGAGTGAACGAGGTAATCTCGAGCGAGCTGATAATCAGGTCCGGTTTGCGGCCCAGGAAAGGATTCTTCAACAGAATGAACGAATCGCCGTCAACCACATACACAATGCTGTCTTGAGCCTTGACTTTTTCCACACTGTGCGGAGTGCTATATGAATCCAGTCCGAATGCATCAACCGGATCGGTTATATCCAGAACGAGGACACCCCCGTATCTTCTGGCCAGAAGTATCATATTATCCATCACGTCGATACCGTGGGCCGGATCGCCGATTGCATTGTAGACGTATAGCATCTCCGGCAAGGACGGGTTACTGACATTGACTATCATCAGGTCATATTCTCCGGCGGCCAGGTAGGCCAGGCTGTCCCGTACGAAGATATCGTTAACGGCCCACGCCCCATGAGTAGCTAAAAGAACCGGTTCGGCGGGATTGCCGACGTCAAGAATCGACATGCCGTCGCTTGTCGTGCCCACGTAGGCGATATCATCCTTTACAAACACGTCGCACATCCGGGCCTCACTCTGGGCAAAATTCGAGATCGAATCAGGCTGCGAAGGATCGCCGATCGAGTAAATAAGCAACCCGTCGTTGTAGTCGGTCAGAAAAGCCAGGGTGTCCAGGACAAAAATGTCGTTACACTCATGGGTATTACCCAGCAATGTTACGGAGGCAGGATCGCTCACGTCCAGAATAAGGTCGTTATAAAAGAGAAGGTTGTCTTGAACAGCCAATCCGGTCGTAAAACGCCCTCGACTGCCGCCACCGTCATCCCGATAGACAGCCGCAACGGTCGGCTCGAGAGGATTGCTCACATTAAGAATCCACACCACCGATGGCGTCGCCACAAAAGCCAGCGTGTCTTTGAGCACGACATTATCGCTGTGTAGCCGATCCGCATAATCATACAGACCGACGACCGAGGGCGCTGAAAGATCACTGACGTCATAGATTACCAGATCCCGGTGGCTGGCGCCGAACAGAAGCGTACCTTCAAGCGACAGGCCATAGAATGGGCGCGAAGACGACGTGAATTCGCCGATTTTGACAGGCGAAGCCGGGATGCTGACATTGACTATGTCGCCTAAAAAGAACACAACGGTGTCATTCAGTATGATATCGCGATCCCACACACCGACTTTTTCATAGCTCCCCAGAACAACCGGTGCGGCGGGATCGGCAATATTGAGAATTTCCATAATGGATGTACCATAGGATTCGATATGCGGCACATAGAGCAGCGTGTCATTGACAGCCACGTCGTTTATGACCTTGGTGGTGGGCCAGTGAGTTATCTGGGTTGGATTTGTCAGATCACCGACGTCGATAATCTCGAGTCCACCGTAATTGCACGAAGCAAACGCAAGGTCTCCTTGAACAACGATGGAGGTTGCTCTGCCAGGCGTTTGATATCTGCCAAGTTGCACCGGTGAGGCCGGATTCCTGACCTTCAGGATAACGATCCCGCTGTCACCATCGGCCATGTACGCGAGAGTATCGCTAACCCAGACACCATTCGCGTGGTCCCGGGCATAACGCCGCCCGGCCAGCGAGGGATTCGTCGGATCGGTAACATCGATGACATAAAGGCCGGCGGGACCGTTGGCGAAGTAAACATAATCTCCGGATTTGAAGAGCTGGGCGAGGCTCCCGGACGGCGCCGACAGGAAAAGAGTGGAAAGGGTATCGGGCTGCACCACATCGGAGACATTCAGAATCATCAACCCGTTGGTGAACGAGCAATAGGCCAGATTCTGCTCCACCCAGATGTCACTGGGCTCGGGCCACAGGCAACTGGAAAGATACTCCAGGTCGGCATTAGCAGCCTGCCCGGAAAGGTCCGGAGCCGGTGCCTGTTCTTGAAACAGTGTTTCCAGCACGATGTCGTCATCAGCCGAGAGTGCTGTTGACTCCGATTGGGCAAGGATACTTCCGGACATGAGAAAACCAGACACGAGAAGCAAAGAGACGAAAATAGCGGTATAGCGCATAGTACCTCCTAAGGGTGTATGTATTATTTGAATTTTTGCTTTCACACGTTTTGCCTTACAGCAGTAATGACGAGCGAAATCGAGTATGGAAAATTATACTAAATTTCTCCGATTTGTCAATATATTTCTCCTTGCGACCCTGGACGGTTATAGAGCGAACGATAGCAAGAGACTTCAGAATTGCTGGCTGGCCTTCATTGAAGATGTTCGAAATCAAGAAAGGTGGGGTGCTGAGCGGTATCCGGAAAGGCGTGAAATATCAAAAGGATAACCGGAGTGGGGGAACCAGTCGAGGATTCTTCCCCTCGAATCCTGCCCGCTGGTCTTTAATTCTTGATATAATCAATCTGGCATATTAGATTTGCCACTGTTCACAGAGATCAGATATGAAAAAGAAATTCAGAAAGCATATGGTGTCATTGGCAGACGTGTTTGATTTCATGAAGGAATTTATGGTCTTAAACGGCATCGATGACTCTTCAGCCTATGCGATAAATCTTGCGGTAGAGGAGATATTCACTAATTTCGTGAAGTATGGAACCAAAAGTGACAGTGAAATCTCCGTAGACCTTTTGAAAGAAGCGGACAAGCTTACAGTGCAGATTGTTGATCTGGATGCCGAGGAATTCGACGTCACGGCTTTCCCGAAAGCCGATACCGATCTGCCGTTAAAGGATCGAAAAATCGGGGGATTGGGAATCCATCTGGTAAGGCAAATGATGGATGAGGTGAAATACGAATATAAAGATCAGAATAGCAAAATCACTTTAGTCAAATATCTCGGTAGGTGATATGTTCGATATTAAGATTTCGGAAGATGGGACGGTATTTCTTGCGGGTCGATTGGATGCCTCTCAGGCTGAAAAGGCCAGATCCGTATTAAACAGCCTTGGCCGTTCCGTTACTGTTGATTTCTCCGGGCTTGACTACATCTCAAGCGCCGGCTTGGGCGTGTTTCTCGGACTCAGACAGCGGCTCGATGAGGCCGGTCATAGGATTAAGCTCATCAACATGAACAAGCACGTTCGCGACGTTTTTCGCTATGCCGGCATGGACCAGTTGTTTGAAATAGAATAACATGGGGAATTATCGCTCATTGTAATTTTACTTGTCATAACTTGGGCAAAATATTCTTGACATTCACCGAGTGTAAGCCTAGCTTGGACAAATCTGATAAATATTATCAGGTTGGGCTCTAACACAATAGACTCATTTAACCGCCCGCAGGAAAGTTATCGGGCGGCCTGCGTGTTATTGATTATGCCGGGACTTAGCCTCACTCACCAACTTTTTAAAGACTGAATTGTAATTATGTCGGAAACAGAAGATATCAAACTGGTAAAAGCGTGTCTTGTAGGTGACACGAAAGCCTTTGGCAGGCTCATTGACAAATACGAGAAACCACTTTTTAACGCGGCTTTGAGGATAGCGGATGATTACGATGATGCTCGGGATATTACACAGACCGTCTTTGTATCGGCATATGAGAATCTGGAAAATTTCAATCCGGAGTACAAATTCTTCAGCTGGATCTACAGAATGGTCGTCAACGAAGCCATCAACTTCATTAGCCGAAAGAGGCCCCAAACCAAGCTGGATCCCGATATGGCATCTGATTACAGGACACCGGAGGATGAACACCATGAGAGCAAAATGCGTGAAAATGTTGAACAGGCTGTGGCGGAACTGCCTCTGGATTACCGGCTGGTCATCATCTTCCGCCACTGGGCCGACTTGCCGTACCGAGACATCGGTTTCGTTCTCGACATACCCGAAAAGACCGTTAAATCCCGGCTTTACTCTGCCCGGCGTATGCTCGGTAAGATTATGAGCAGGAATGGGTTGGTGACTTATGAATAACGCAGAAATCATTGAACTTATCAACAAAGAGCTGGATGGCCTGATCTCAGATGAAGAGTTCGAGAGGCTGAATGAGATTCTGGAAATGAATCCCAGCGCGCGACGGCTCCGAGCCGAGCACAGGAAAATCGCAGAAAAATTGGCGACCGTTGAACCGGTTGAGCCGCCGTCAGACCTCAAGGTAAACATCCTGAAGAAGATTGATGCCCGCAAATATGCTCTGGCCCGACCCAGGTCAGTCATTGATCGGTTTTTAGAGTTATGGACAAGATCAAGGGCGGCATACGCTTACTCATTCGTGGCAGGCGCCGCAGTGGGAGCGGCAGTTCTGCTGGTCTGTCTATACGGAATAAGTGATCATATGCCGCTCAATAATAATGAGCTGGTTGGCACCGTCATTACTCAGGCCGATTCGGATGAGTTCAGAGTAGTCGATAAAGCGGAGTTCTCGCCTGCCGAAGCATCCGGCCTGGTAACGGTTCGTCGCAACAATGGCGCCATTCTTGTCCGGGTGGACGTCGTATCATCCGACGAGATTGAACTGGTCTTCGAATTCGATGAAACCTCAGTTCTATTTGCCGGTTACGAGCGCGGTGACGGCATTGAAATCGGCACTCTCAGCAAGGAAGGTTTCATTTCAGTTCGCCACCTGGGCAGAAATGCCTACACCCTGGTGTTTGAAGACACCGGCGAGCAGCAGACACCTATTACGATGCACGTCTATTCCGATTCTCTCGTTTTCTCGGAAAACCTTGACTTACGTTGACGACAGCTTTTTGGAATGGATCTTTTGATGATAATGAAACCAGACCAACTTATAAAATCGGCGCCTGTATTTAGGATAGACAATACAGAAAACTAATAAACCATCAACGCCATAACAACTTTGGAGGTGACTTATGGAACAGAAAAACACTGGTTCGCCTTCCCGCAGTAAGGGCTGGTTCTTCTTCGGAGGCGCCCTTATCGTGGTGGCGGCAATTGTAGTAGTCGCCTTGATCGGCTTTCCGCCGTCAGAGGAGGACACTCAAGGGACCATAGGTGCATCTGAGCGCTACCGCGCCGAACAGATGACCGATGAAAGCGTTATTCTGGAGGATCCCGAAGTCCAGCAGCTTTTGCAGGATGATGCCTTCCTGGCCCTGATTGAGAATGAGGATTTCCAGGCTCTGATGGCAAGTCAGGACGTCGTAAAACTAACCCTGATGCCGGAATTCGCCTCACTGCTGGAATCAGCGGATTTTGCCAAGCTGATTGGAAACTCCGAGCTCGCTTCAAGGCCCGAATTGGCCATCATGGCGCAAATGCCGAAATTGATGAAAATGTCACTGGAACCCAAGTGTATCAGGATCCTGGACGACCGAGCGTTTGCCAAGATGGCCACGGCGGATGGATTCGACAAACTGTCCAGATCTGAAGATTTCGCTCGGCTTCTCCTGATTCCTGAATTCGGCAAAGTAGTTGAAATGAATGAATTCGAGACGCTGGTCAATCATGCCGATTTCGCCAATCTGGTTCAGAATCCGCAGCTGATAAGCACTTCGCAGGATGAGAACGTCGCCAGATGTGCCGAAATCCCGGTCCTTATGAAGATGCTCACCACGCCCGAGCTTAAGGCCGTGGCCCGTGAACCCTCGTTTGTGAAGATGGCACAGCAGAGGGAATTCCGGACCTTTGCCAGGTTGACGCCTCAGCTTATGAAGATGGCCGATCTGGCGAACCCGCTGGGATTGAGATTATGGGATGTCTCGGAACTGATTCGGATGCGCCAGATTCCGGAGCTGAAAAGGGCGATGGCAATGCCGGAGCTTGTCAGACTGGTCCAAGCCTCCGCATTTGACAAGGTGCTCAATTCTCAGGGTTTTGGACAGCTGTTTAGCAGTCCTGCATACTCTATGATAATCCGGCGGGCGGATTTCGTAAAGATGGCCGGTCATCCGGGATACATTAAAATGGCTTCCAGGATTCCTAACTTTGCGAAAATGGTTTCGGATCGGCTACAAGAGGAAAATCTAAGATAGCCTACGCTGGAGCTATCAAGGAGTAGCCCAAGCCAACATCGAGTGGCTATCATCCGGAAGAAAGGAGATGCACCCACCACCTCCGCATCTCCTTTCGCTTATTTGTATAAAGGGGAAGAATCTGAGATGAAGAACTGCCTCGTTTTTATTTTTGCTGCAATTCTCGTATTCATCGCATTTGTTTCAACGCCGCGCGCGCAGCTTCACTGTCTCGAGACTGAGAACCTGCGGCTGATATATTTTGAGACCCTGGCCTCGTACCTGGCGCCGCACGCGGCCCGATGCTTCGAGAATTCCGTTGGATTCCATCAAAACCTATGGGATTATGAATCTTGCGAGAAAACGACCGTTTTCCTGACCGATTTCACGGATTACGGCAACGCCGGGGCCAAGAATGTCCCCGAAAATCTCATCATGGTTGACATTGCACCCTTCAGCTATGCTTATGAAACCGTTCCGGTCAACGAGAGAATAAATACAATGATGAATCATGAACTGGTGCACATTGTGGCCATGGATAAAGCCTCAGGCGGGGACGGATTCTTCCGAACGATGTTACTGGGCAAAATCTCCCCCACCTCACAGCACCCCGTGACGATTTTGTACGATTACCTTTCGACCCCACGCCGCTCGGCGCCTCGATGGTACCATGAAGGAATTGCCGTTTTTCTGGAAACGTGGATGGCTGGAGGTTTCGGAAGGGCTCTCGGTGCCTACGATGAGATGGTATTTCGCACCATGGTTCGCGACAGCGCCCGCTTTTATGACCCGGTCGGCCTGGAAGCGGAAGGGACCAAGGTCGACTTTCACGTCGGGGTCAATTCATATCTGCACGGAACAAGGTTTTTCAATTACCTGGCATATCATTACGGTCCGGAATAATTAATCGAGTGGAGTTCGCGTTCGAGCGGCAGCAAAGTTTATTTTGCCGCCCATTTCAAGAATACCTATAATGTCAGTCTTGATGATGAGTGGAATAAATGGATCGGCTGGGAGCGCGATTTCCAGCAGACTAATCTGGATTCCATCCGTCAGTACCCCGTCACCGACGGCAGGATACTCTGCGGCCGGGCCCTCGGTTCGGTCTCGCGGTCATTTTATGACGGCACGCGCGGGAGGCTTTACTCGGCGGTCAATTACCCGGGCAGTTTCGCACATATTGCCGCCATTAACATAAACAATGGAGCAACCGAAAAAGTGTGCGATATCAAGGGGCCGGCACTCTTTTTTGTGTCCTCACTGGCGTACGATCCGTCAACCGGCTCCCTTTTTTATACCTCCGACAATTACTCATGGCGCGATCTTATGGTCGTGAATGTTGACACCGGCAAGAAAAGGATGCTCCTGAAGGATGCGAGAATCGGCGACCTTGCGTTCAACCGGGCTGACAGCTCTCTCTGGGGCGTGAGGCATTCCAATGGAATCTCAACTATTGTACGCATTCCATACCCTTATGAAGAATGGAATCGCATCTATTCCCTGCCCTACGGGCGGGACATATACGATATCGATATATCACCTGACGGGGAGTTCCTCTCCGGCGCCCTGACTCAGGTTAACGGATGGCAGGCTCTGGTCATCATGGAAATCGACGGACTCCTGGCGGGCGATTCTTCATTCAATGAGCTTTACGACTTCGGCAACAGCAATCCCACCGGATTCGTTTTTTCACGCGATGGCACGTACCTTTATGGTTCATCATACTATACTGGTGTATCAAATATCTTTCGCTATGATCTGGTGCTAGACTCAATGGAGGCGCTAAGTAATTGTGAAACGGGATTTTTCCATCCCATTCCCGTTGAGAATGACTCGCTCATTGTTTTTAGCTACACGGGCAAAGGATTTGTCCCCGCCAAAATACAGTGCCGGCCGCTGGAGGATATCAGTCCGACCGTATATCTGGGCCAGGAAATCGTGGAAACCCATCCGCTCGTCAAGGACTGGATGATTGGATCCCCGGCGGAGATAGACCTTGACTCGCTCACAATCTCTTCGGGAAGTTACCGGGCAATCAGCCACGTCCGCCTGGTTTCCCTCTACCCTGTCGTTGAAGGATATAAAGAATACACCGGCGGCGGTGTACGTCTCGACTTCGCCGACCCGCTCACGTTGCACAATTTTGACATAGCGGCATCATACACACCGGCCGGTTCCCTTCCGACCGATGAGAAATGGCATGTCAGAGCCAACTACTCGCGCTTGAACTGGCGGGGGAGTTTCAAATACAACGCCGCCGATTTTTATGATCTTTTCGGCCCGACAAAAACGAGCCGCAAGGGATATTCGCTGGGCATTAATTATGAGAAATCGTTGATATATGATGAGCCGCGGACGATGGACCTGCACCTCGGCGCCACCGGCTACTGGGGCCTCGAAAGGCTGCCTGATTACCAGAATGTGACCGCCTCATTTGACAAGCACCTGGCCGGCAGTATCTCCCTGAGATATTCCAACGAGCGGGCCACGCTCGGCGCCGTAGATTTCGAAAAAGGCTATGGCTGGCAGTGGAATCTCAACGGCAATTATGTCAACCGGAAGCTGTATCCGCTGACGCATCTCGAACTGGAAGCCGGTTTGAGCCTTTTTCATCACTCATCAGTATGGCTCAGGAGTGCCGCCGGATATTCACCGGGAGAACACGCGGAACCCTTTGCCAATTTCTACTTCGGCGGCTTCGGCAACAACTGGGTGGATTACAAATTTGAAAAACGATACCGGGAATTCTATGCCTTCCCGGGGGTGGAACTGAATGAGATATACGGCACCAGCTTCACCAAACTGATGCTGGAATGGAACCTGCCGCCGCTCAGGTTTCGGCGCCTCGGCACCCAGTCGTTATATTGCAGTTGGGTCAGGCCGGCTGTTTTTTCTACCGGAATTTTGACTAACCTGGACAGCGACGAATATCGAAGAAAAGTCGGCAACGTCGGAGCGCAATTGGATTTTCGTTTTCAGCTCCTGTCGCACCTCAGGCTCACTTTCTCATGCGGTTATGCCGTTGCTTTCGAAAAGGGCCGGCGCCCGACCGATGAGTTTATGATATCGTTAAAGCTGTTGTGATGATTTTAGCCAAGATTCCGGTCAGCCTCAGCCCCGTTTTTTGCTTTTTGGCGGCGCTCATTTTTCTGGACAGCTACAAGCTGGTGAGACTTACTTCCGTTGTCCGAACCATTATCATCGGATCGGCCGGCGCCGTTGTCTGTCTGCTCATCAACCGTATCCTGCTTGAATACATCGGTGTCTCGACCTCAACATATACGCGCTACTTCTCGCCCGTTGCGGAAGAGCTGGTTAAAGCCGCTTTTGTGATATATCTGTTTCGAACTGCAAGGGTCGGTTTCATGGTGGATGCAGCCATTCACGGCTTTGCCGTCGGCGCCGGATTCGCTTTCGCCGAAAACCTGTACTACCTCTATTCACTCGAAAGCGCCAATGTATTGCTCTGGATAATCCGCGGCTTCGGAACGGCCATCATGCACGGCGGGACAATGTCGATATTCGGGGTCGTCTCCAAGGATATGACGGACAGGCATCCCTCAGGTGGATTCTGGATGTATCTGCCCGGTCTTGTTATAGCGGTTGTATTCCATTCCGTCTTCAATCATTTCATCTTCTCACCTCTTGTCAGCACGGTTGTACTGCTGGTCGGTTTGCCGCTTTTGTTTATGATCGTCTTCAAGATCAGTGAAGATGCGACCCGCAAGTGGCTCGGCGTCGGCATGGATGCCGACATAGAATTGCTTGAGATCATAAACACCGGGCGGATTTCCGAAACCAGAATCGGCCGCTACCTGGACTCGCTCAAAGCCCGGTTCCCCGGGCCGGTCGTGGCCGACATGTTATGCTTCCTGCGCCTTCACCTGGAGCTCTCTTTGCGGGCAAAAGGGATTCTGCTTTCCCGCCAATTTGGCTGTGACATTACTTCCGACCCGGAAGTTCGGGCGAAGTTCGAAGAGCTTGGGTATCTCGAAAAGAGCATCGGAAAAACCGGGAGATTGGCGATACTTCCGTTTCTGCGCATCGGCAGCCGCGACTTGTGGCAGATTTACATGCTTCGAAACAAGTAGGCCTGCGCTGCACAACATCAGAAAAATAACATCCGCATGTTAATCCATTATCAAATCCAGCCTTCCGGCAAAATGGCAAATTTCTTAGTTAACTCTCTCCAAAAATCGCCGATATATCGACCGGAAACTCATTGGGAGGCCTCTTGGCTAATATTGACGTCATCAGAAATACCCTCGATAGAGTGGTCTCCGCCGTCGGCGAACTGCCAGCGGCTCCGTCCGTTATCAGCGCCGCCATAAGGTTGACCTCCAACCTGGAATCCAATATCACCGAAGTCTGCCACGTGCTGGCGTCCGACCAGTCTCTGACAGCCAGGGTCTTGAAATTGTCCAACTCCCCCTATTACGGACGGTGCAAGCGAGTCGCAACGCTTCAGGAAGCTCTGGTCGTGCTGGGCTTTCAAACCGTTCGCTCGCTTATTATCGCCACCTCGGCCCACGGCATGTTTCGCCAGGACGACCCGAACTGCCCGGAAAGCAAACTCTGGCGGCATTCCCTGGCGACGGCAATCGCCGCCCGCCTGATAGCCGAGCACATCCGTTACCCCGAAAAAGAAGAGGTCTTCGTCGGCGCCTTGCTGCACGACATCGGCAAACTGGTCCTGATGCAAAAAATGACAGGACCGTACGGTAAGATAATAAACGAGGTGGAGAGAAAAGCTACTTCGTTCAAAAACGTTGAGTCGCAGGTGCTGGGCTTTGACCACAGCGACGTGGCTTCGCTGCTTCTTGAGGCGTGGTCTTTCCCCGGTAATTTGGTGCAGGCTGTCAGAAGACATCATCAACCGCAGTCATTTGTCAGCACCTACCCGGCACCTATCGCCCAGGTCATCAACCTGGCCAATTACATGGCCAAAAATCTGGGTGTAGGTTTTAATGACGAAAGAGTCAAAAATTTCAGCCGCCTCAAATCTGCCCGCATATCGGCCCTAGATAAAGAGACCCTCGACCCGCTATTTCAGAAACTCCATGAGCAATATCAGACTGAAGTCCGCATCTTTGAGCAGGTCTGATAGACGCCGTTCCTTCCGCTAATCCCCCGTCGTCAGCATCCCTCTTATTCCGAAAAATGATTTGTTGACAATTTAAAAAATGCGGGTATATTTTGTCATATATTTACGACTTATACTTTTTTTGCGTAGTTACTTATCTTTTACGAGACCGGAAGGACTATAAAGAATCCCTTTATATCAAGTGAGAGGTCTGCTATGGGTAGAATGATAATGGTATTTATGGCAGCAGCAGTTCTTTGCATTTATTTATTGGGTGAGACCACAGAGACTCGGCAAATGGCTCCACCCCCGAATGACGACTGGCAAAACGCGATCGTTCTCTCCGGCAACCTGCCCTGGGAGGTTGACGGGACCACGATCGAATCGGATACCGATTGTGTCGGTATTCTGGATTATCCAGGGGTATGGTATAAATTCGAACCGCCGTATGGGCAAAATATAGTCTCAGTACATTTCTGCGGAACTGATCCTATGCCGAGCATGTACGGAGGCAACATGTTTCTTGGCACAGTCAGTTGCGGCGACTATCTAACATTTGACGGCTGGCCGACACCACCCGCCATGATAGAATGTGCGGGCGGCGGATATGTATTTGATTATAAATACACGATTCCCGGCGGAGATACGGCCTATCTTCTCGTCATGACCGGCTATGGAAATGACCGCCAGGATTTTCATCTGTCCATCGATATTGAGGATATAACTCCGAATTATAATGCTTTTTGGGAGGCAGCGTCAAATCTGTTGCCCGGTGAAACATGTCCGCAGTGGGAGATGCACGTCAACGCTTCTCCCGGCGCGCCATACTTCGATAATGATACTCTTGTCATTGTCACTACCGATACGTTGGAAAATTACACATACAGACAGACAAGCGCACTCCTGTACGACCCGGACACGATGGTTGTCGAAGCCAGGATGCGATTGGATACGGGCTATACGACAGTCTCATACCGGGCGCCGGCGATGATAGGCGTCGGCAAAAGGCCCGATACGGCCAATATCCTGTGGATTGAGAAAGACCATATTTATATATGGTCAAGTTATCAGGTTGTCGGCGACGAGGCATTTGTCGATACTGACGACGACTTTCACACTTATCGCATCCTGGTCGATGCCGTGGACTCCGTTAAAGTATATTATGACAATGTCCTGACCCTCGAAGGCGTGTTGTGCGGTTCGACTGAGTTATGGGATACACCGACTATTGCCTGGGGTGAGATAACTCAACATGCTTATAGCCGGTCCAGCTGGCTCCATGTCGTACATAACGCCTACGCTTTCACTCAGGATTTTGATTTGGACGGTATCACCGATTCATGCGACAACTGCCCTGAAATCGCCAACGCCAGCCAGGAGGACGGCGACAGTGATGGCTACGGAGATCCCTGCGATGGCTGCCTGGACCAACAGGGTGATTGGTGCGGGAATTCATACTGGGAAGCCCCGTCGGGCAGTTTCCCCGAAGAAATCTGCACGGAATGGACCGTGGTAAATACAGCTGATGTGGAGGTTCCCGTATTTAACGCTGACACGCTGATAATCAGCACTTCTGATGGTTCGGAGACCATGTTTTATACGCAGGAAGGAACTGTCATCAATGTACCTGATACTTTAAGGGTCGAATTTAGGATGAAGCACATTTCGGGAAGTACCGTCGATTCTCTTCGTCAACCGGCAACAATAACATTTACTACTGGGCCGGACACCGGCGGAACTATCAATATTGGTCCGGATGAGATATTTATATTGGATGGTATGAACGTTCTTGGTGATAAGGCTCTCGTAGATACCGATGATGATTTTCACACTTATAGAATTGAAGCGTACGATGATGGCGGTGTAAATGTCTATTATGATAATTCTCTGACACTAACCGGATCAACATTCTACCATACGGATTGGTGGGACTATCAGACTATTTGGTGGGGTAAGTTTGCAGGAGCTTGCTATGGTGTCTCCTACTGGCTTTATTTCAAACACAACGCCTATGCCTTTGATCAGGATTTCGATTTGGATGGTGTTACCGATTCCTGCGATAACTGCCCCGAGATTGCCAACACCGATCAGGAGGACGGGGATGATGACGGTTTGGGGGACGCCTGCGATTACGATCTCCTTACTGTCACCAACCTCGATGATTCCGGCGCAGGTTCACTGCGCTGGGCCATTGAGCAGGCGAACACTTCCCCGGGATCTGATTCTATTGATTTTTCGGTTTCAGGAATTATCAATCTTGTCTCTGAATTGCCCGATCTGACTGACAACTGGACGAAGATTAATGGCGGAACTGCGCCCGGCGGGGACAACAGTATCGTCCTTAACGGAACCGGTTTGGCGGGGGCGACCGGACTGACTTTGAATTCACCGAACAATATCATTCATGGTTTGACGCTGGTAAACTGGGAAAGTCCCTGCATCCTCGTTAACGGTAATAACAATACTGTCACGCGTTGCCATATCAATGTCAATGAGGCCGGCGACACCCGGCAGGCCGAGGGCGGCTATGGTATTTCTGTAACGGGCGACTATAATGTGATCGGTGGCTGTGACCCGTATTATCGAAATGTAATCGCCTGTTCCGATGATGGCGCCGGCATATTTATCTCCGGGGGCAAATTCAACGAAGTCAAAGGCAATTATATCGGCTTGACCGCCGGCGGTGATGAACTGCCTGGCCCGCCTTCGGGATTTACCTATGGCATCTGGCTCAACAATGCCGACAGCAATATTGTTGGCGACACCGCCTGCTATGCCAACTACATCGTCGGTGCTTCATCGGGTATAAATGTATTTAACGGTATCTGTAATGCGATTGCCAATAATGTTCTTGGACTGGCTGTCAACCTGACCGACACCATTCCCAATAATGACGGTGTTAATCTTGCCGGAATCTGCAAACATAACAGAATCGGCCCGGAGAACATTATAGCCGGATGCGTGGTCCACGGGATTTACTTTCCAATAGGCGTGGACAGTAATTTCATACAGGGTAACACCATTGCCGGAAACGGTAATAACGGAATCATTTTAACAAGCGGCCCTGTGCACAACTTGATTGGCGGACGCAATGCCGGCGAAGGAAATATCATCATCAATAACAGCCACGATGGCATTTACATTTTCGGGAATTCCGACTCCAATCAGGTTATCGGCAATCGAATCGGCGGCGATGTCAACAATCAATCCGATGGTAACGGTTATAACGGGATTTCGATCGAAATGAATTGTGATAATAATCTCATTGATTCCAACATTATCGGTTACAACGGTCAGGACGGCATCGCGATAGTGATAAACAGCTTAACGAACACAATCACGAGAAATCAAATATACATGAACAGCGAGCTGGGAATAGACCTCAGCGATGACGGCGTTACCGTTAATGATCCGGGTGACAGTGATACCGGTCCGAATTATCTGCTCAATTATCCTGTAACCGATTCGGTTCGTATGAATCCGGACTCTTCTTTCACCATCTGGGGGACTGCCGCGAATAACGCCATAGTTGAGCTTTTCGTCGCCCATCCGGCCGAAGATATAGCCCGCCCGCCTGATCCCTCAGGACATGGCGAGGCTTATTCCTTTATTGGTTCGGCAACATGCGACGGCAGCGGATATTTCGATTACACCGTTCCCAATACGGTTCCGCAATTCTCTTCAATAGCGACAACCGTAACCGATCCCTCCGGTAATACATCAGAGTTTAGTCCCAACGACACTCTCATCCCGGGGCCGCTTATAATCGTCGCCTACTGGACCGAATCGCCAGTCAACGTGATGATCACCGACCCGGAAGGATTTTATATCGGCAAGGACTCGCTTCCCGATTTGAATCAAAACCTGTTTCCGGCAACCTACACTGAAAACGCCGCCAATGACTCGGTCTATATCACTTACCCGAAGCCGGGGATATACACTGTGTTGGTCTATGGAGAAAAGGTGCCGAAAGCCTCGGGACGTACCAGCGATCCTAAAGCTGCCACCTATGATCTTGGAATCAGGATTGACGGTTCCTTTGAGACGTCAATTGCCAACGATGCCGTCGCGCCGCCGTCAGGAGCTCCTCCGGATGACCATTCCTACGAAGTCGAAGAAGGTTATCATTATCTCAACGGCGACGCCGACCGTTCCGAAGGGATAAATCTGCTCGATGTGACATACATTATAAACTACCTGTACAAGTAAGGTCCGGAGCCATATCCAGTCTGGGCGGCCGATGCCAACTGCGACTTGTGGATTAACATCCTTGACGTC
>CP070766.1:998787-1013114 GCA_020345705.1 Candidatus Zixiibacteriota bacterium
CCATGACATGGGCCTGCCCGATCTTTATGATTATGACAATAAACTGGACGTGGCAACC
Source organism: Candidatus Zixiibacteriota bacterium (assembly GCA_020345705.1). Taxonomy (GTDB): domain Bacteria; phylum Zixibacteria; class MSB-5A5; order GN15; family PGXB01. Next base: position 998,846 of record CP070766.1, read on the forward strand.
TATACGACTCCGAACGACAATAACGATCACCCTTTCGTCGATTGGTGTCTTATGGGTTACGGAGGCTACGGCATAATGGCGCTGGGGAAAATCGTTCCAACCCACTTGAGCGGCTGGTGCAAGAAGGAAATCGGCTGGATCACGCCTATCGCCCTGTTGGAAACCGAGTATCAGGATCTGGTCATCAAAAACATAGAAACGACCAACGACAGTTCGCTGTATAAGATTCCAATAGATCCGGCCGAGGAGGAGTACTTTCTGCTGGAGTATCGAAACCCGCGCTCGACCGGCAGATTCGATAAAGTCGATTCGGACTTCAGCGTTTACCTGTGGCCTGACCTGACCTACGGATGCGACACGCTCGACCGGGGATTGCTTATCAGCCACGTTCACGATTCCCTGGGTGCATACTATTACAGGATCAACTCCGGAATACCCAGCTACCCCCATTACACCGTGGCGGTCGAAGACGCCGGCTACAATCCTGACCGGGATGCCTACAGCAATCCCGAAGGCTTCGTCACCGACAGCGCCCACTGGTGGTATCCGTACGAGACCAGGAAAGCTGCCTTGTTTTCAAGCGACGTCTCCGGCCAGGAGGAATTCGGCCCGAACACGTTTCCCAACAGTGACGGCTATTACGAATTCACTGGAATATACGTTCGGGTTGATTCGATCGTCGACGACAGGCTTCACGTCTACATCCAGAACGACTATGATAACGACGGCATACCGACCTTTGCGGACAATTGCCCGGAGCAATACAATCCGGGGCAAGAGGATTCGGACGGCGATGACGTCGGCGACCTGTGCGACAACTGCGATAGCATCGGCAATCCCGATCAGTTCGACGGCGATGACGACGGCGTCGGTGACGCCTGCGACAACTGCCTGGCGGTATTCAATCCCGAACAGGAAGACTATGACGCCGACTCACTGGGCGACAGTTGCGACAATTGTATTTACGTCTACAATCCCGACCAGCTTGACTCAGACGAGGACGGAATCGGCGACGTCTGCGAATATGTCTGCGGTGATGCCGACGGCAGCGGAGCAGTCAATCTTGTCGATGTAACTCATATAATCAACTTCCTGTACAAGGAGGGTCCGGCTCCCGATCCCATGGCCGCGGCCGACGCCAACGGAAGCGGTGTCGTCAATCTTCTTGATGTCACTCATCTGATAGACTACCTTTATAAGGAAGGACCCGATCCGATCTGCGAGTTCGGCAAGGACGGCTAAGACAGGATTTTGAAGAATGCGTCGGCGGCGCTGCCGCTGACGCAACTGATAACGACGAGACGTCCGCTATCCCAGACGTTACACATTTGATTAACTTTCTCTGTAAGAACGGACCTCATCCGATTTGTTGACGAGTCTGCACTTTTGAATCCGCGGGGTGTCACCTGACTGTCTTCGAGTGAGATATCGGCTTCCCGATCCGGCGGAAATATTTGTAGAATTATTGCTTTTTTTTGTTGACACTATTTTCGTAGAATAATACAGTACACCTACAAACGTTATCACGTTAAACAAATGCCGTAATGCAGTGAAGCATTAAGGTATCACTGAAGCAAAGGAGATCTACGGATGGCAAAGGCGAGAAAGAAAAAAGCTGTGAAGAAGCCGAGGAAGGCGGCGAAGAAGGCAGTAAAGAAGAAAGTGAAAAAGCTGAAAAAGGTTCGCTGCGCAGGCAAAACCAAGGACGGCAAGAGATGCAAACGCATGGTAACACCGCCCGACAAGTTCTGCTATCTGCACAAGAAGAAAAGGCGATAAGTTCATGATTAAGGCGGCCACGCGGCCGCCTTTTTTATTCGGCCAATATTCCACCGCGGATTCCTATCCGCGGTGTTTGCCTTCGCGAAGTTCTCCGAAATATTTCCCGGTAGCGGCCGCAACCACACCTGAAAGGACCACCAGTGCGACCAGATTGGGCAGTGCCATAAGACCGTTGGCGATGTCGGCAAACCCCCAGACAACACCCAGCTTCAGACTGGTGCCGATGGGAAGAAAAAGCAGGAATATCCACTTGTACGGCAGCACCGCCCGGCGACCCAGGATGAACTCAATCCCCTTCTCACCGTAATACGACCAGCTGATTATCGTCGAATAAGCGAACAGAACCAGTCCAATCGAAACCATCGACCTCCCCCACGAAGGCAGAATGGTCTCAAATGACTCAGCCGTCAGAGGCGTTCCGTTCAGACCACTCGTCCATTGACCGGAGACGAGTATGACAAGTCCCGTCATGGTGCAGATCACAAGAGTGTCGATAAACGGTCCCAGCATCGCCACCATCCCCTCCCGCACCGGCTCGTTGACTTTGGCCGCGGCGTGAGCCATCGGGGCGGAACCCAGTCCCGATTCATTGGAGAAAACACCGCGGGCCACACCCTGCTGCATGGTAATCCACACGGTCGCCCCGACAAAGCCTCCCGCCGCCGATATGGGAGTGAAGGCATGTTTGAAAATCATACCGAAAGCCGGAATAATCAATTCGTACGAGACCGCCAGCACCACCAGCGCCGAGCCGACGTAAATAATGCACATGAAGGGCACCAGCCGGCTGGCCACTTTCCCGATGCGTTTGATGCCGCCGACTATCACCAGCCCAACCATGACGGCAATCGACAAGCCGATAATAAGCCTGATATAGAGTCCGACTGAAGTCCCCGCGTGCCCGGTAAGACTCACCAGGCCGTCGGCAACGGAGTTGGCCTGAACCATGTTGCCGGTGCCCAGCGCCGCGATGGCCGTGCAGCCTGCAAACATATATGCCAGAAAACGGAGCTTCGAACTCATGCCCTGGCTGATAAAATACATCGGACCGCCCCGGACATAACCGTCCGGGTCAACCTTGCGATACATCACCGCCAACGTGCATGAAGTAAACTTGATGGCCATGCCGAACACGGCCGTCACCCACATCCAGAAAAGCGCCCCCGGGCCGCCGACCGCTATGGCCGTCGCAACGCCCGTGATGTTGCCGGTCCCGATCGTCGCCGATAAGGCCGCCGACAAGGCCTGGAAATGAGTAATCTCTCCTTTGTACTCGGGCTTATCATACTTACCGGAAATCAATTCAAGCCCGTGCTTGAAACCGCGGATTTGAACCAGGCGATTACGAATGGTGACCAGAATACCTGTCCCGACCAGGAGAATTATCAAAGGCAGGCCCCAGACCTGGTCCTTGATGGCCGTGATAACATTTAAGATTTGGTCCATCGACCTTTATTTAATATAATACAGTCTGAGCCGCAACCAAAAACAACCGAGACGATGAACCCGAATGATCTTGAGAGATTCTTTGGAGAGCTTCTGAAGCAGGAGAAATATATTCCTTCCGCATCGATGGCCGTGCTGGGCAAATTAATCAGACTCACCATTGCTTATCGTGACCGCTGGAAAGCCGAGAAGGACGAAATCCTGACCGTTGAGGAGACCAGGAAGGCACTCGATGCTTACCAGGCAGTGCTGAAAGACGGCAAAATGCCTGAAGGTCTTGACAGGAAAACGGCCGGGCTGGTCAAACTCTGGCTGAAGGAAATAAACAGAAAACCCCGATAGTGTTTGACACGTCATTTTAACCGGAGTATATTTTTCTTAAATGTGCAGGTATTTTTCCTTAAGTGTAACGCTTAGGTATATTGCCGTAATGACAATGTTATTTTCCTGTTCGGGGCATTCCGGTTCTCATCAGAAGGATATCGATTATACCAAGCTTCGCTACGTAATGGTGGAAACCCAGATTGCCCGCCGGGACATAACTGATAAAAATGTCCTGGAAGCCATGAGAACTGTGCCCCGGCATCTATTCGTGCCGGAAGAATTCAGAGATGATGCTTACCGTGACGGACCGCTGCCTATCGGCCATGACCAGACCATATCTCAGCCATATATCGTGGCCATCATGACGCAGCTTTTGAAGATTGACTCCGTTTCAAAGGTCCTGGAAATCGGCACCGGCTCAGGTTATCAGGCGGCTGTCCTGGCGGAAATAAGCGATTCGGTGTACACCATAGAAATTATCCCGGCTCTGGGGCGACATGCCGACTCGCTGCTCGATTCTCTCGGTTATACGTCCGTTCAGGTTCGAGTTGGTGACGGGTATCTCGGCTGGCCTGAAGCGGAGCCGTTTGACGCCATAATCGTCACTGCCGCAGCACCAAAACTTCCCCAGCCGCTTCTCGATCAACTCAAAGTCGGCGGCAGAATGGTCATCCCGGTCGGCCAGTTCAGCCAGGAGCTGATGCTGATCACAAAGAGTGAAGAGGGTGTTGTCAAAGAATCAGTCATCCCGGTTCGATTCGTGCCTATGACCGGCGAAATCCAGAAACGGCAAACGTGAGCCTGCTCCGCCTACTGATGCAACCGTTACGCTGAATGTTCAGGACTAATAACTCGCGGCATAAGTAGCGGCAGGAAGTCGCTGCCATCACGATGGGCAGGTCTTGTCATCTTCACGCAATTATTAATTGCGTATTGACTGAAAAAGATTAACTTCGCCTGTAAAGACCGACTTTGGAAAGGAGTTCAAATTTATGCCACTCGTATCGTTGATCGATATGTACAATCCCGCCAACAAACAAAGGTACGCGATAGGCCAGTTCAATGTCAATAAAATGGAATTCGTCCAGGCCGTTATGGAGGCAGCCGAGGAAACGAAATCTCCCGCCATCCTGGCCGCGTCAACGTCGGCTCTCAAATATGGCGGATTCGATTATCTTATTAATCTCGTCAAAACCGGTGCGGAAAAGGTGTCCGTTCCGATCGCCCTCCATCTCGATCATGGAGCTTCCATAGAAGATGCTCAAAAGTGTATCGAGGCCGGGTTTACTTCGGTTATGATTGATGCTTCTCATGAGAGTTTCGAGGAAAATATGCGAATCACCAAGGAAGTCGTCAAGATAGCTCATCCTCGAAATATTGCCGTTGAAGCTGAACTCGGCCGGCTGGGGGGCATCGAAGATGACGTCAAGGTTGAGGAGCGCGAAGCCTTTCTGACCGATCCTGATCAGGCTGTTGAGTTCGTCGAGAAAACGAAATGTGACGCCCTGGCGGTTGCCGTCGGCACCAGCCACGGAGCTTACAAGTTCAAGGGCAAAGCCAAACTGGCCTTCGATAGAATTGACCAGATTAAGAAAAAAACCGGAATCCCCCTGGTGCTACACGGGGCAAGCGGCGTCTCGCCTGATCTGATCGAAAGAGCCACGAAATACGGCGCCGAGTTGCCAGGTGCGAAGGGTGTCCCGGATGAGGCGTATAGTGAGGCTATCAAGCTGGGAATTAACAAGATAAATATCGATACCGATCTTCGCCTGGGCTGGCTGGGCACGGTCAGAGAAGAGCTGGCCAGGAATCCGAAGGTCATCGACCCGAGAAAAATCCTCGGTCCCGCACGGGAAACGGTCAAGCAGATAATAATCGAAAAGATGAAAATATTCGGCTCGGCCGGTAAAGCCTGATATCATGACAAAAAGGGCGGCAAGTCAAGTCCTGCCGCCCCTTAATAACAAAAATATCTGCTATAAACTTCTCAGGGCTGTCCGGGCATCCGATTTCATTTTCCCTTCCAGCCCGATATCGATAGCTTTTCGCAGGTGAACTCTGGCCGAGTCGGGCTGGCCGGTCTTGATAAAGTTTATGCCGGCATAATAGTTGTATTCGGGATCTTCCGGAGCCAGGAAAAGGGCATTCCAGAATTTGACGCGGGCGATCTTATATTGGCCCTTCTTATAATATATCCGGCCGAGGGTGCTGCGATGCCGGGCGTTACCGCCGTCATGCAATATGGCCTGATTGGCGTAGTTTATCGCGCGATCAAGATTTTCCCCCCGTTCGAGCAAAACCATGGCCAGATTTCCCAGAGCATCAGTGGCAGATTTATCACGTTCAATGGCTCGACTGTACAGCGCCATCGCTGAGTCGGTGCGACCTCGGACCCTGTTTATATCGCCCAGAAGCGTCATGCCGTCAACGTGAAGCGAATCAAATGACAGCGCCTTATTAACAATACTCTCCGCTTCCGAATAATTCCCGTCCCTGAAATAATATTTTGCCGCCATAATATGCGCGTCCGGATCATCCGGGTTATTGTCAAGACAGGACCGGTAAATATCATCAACCTTCTTCTTGTCGCCCACTTCCTCGGCGATCTCGGCGGCCGTGCGGTATCTCTTGATGTCTTTTTTGGCAATCTCAATCAGCCGCTCGGCGAATTGAAGGGCGGAATTCAGTTCCCCCGTCGATCGATAAAGCGAAATCTTTTCTGCGGCGATATCCGGATCATACGAGACATACTCATCAAAACCGTTGAGGAATTCCAGCGCCTCTTTGTAGCGCAATTTCCTCTTGGCGATTCCGACCTCGCCCAGGATGGCGGTTTTGTTGGTTTTGTCAATTTTGAGAACCTCCCGGAATAACTCATGGGCCGCAATCACCGAATCCATGGTACTAAAAAGCTGTCCCATAGCTGCCATATATGAAGGATTTCCGCGGCTTGATTCAACTGCTCGCTTGAGAACGTCACGCATCTTATCCGTCATGCCAAAGAGATAATAGGCATACGTGGCGGCGTGAAGTGTCTTGAAATCAGTCGTAAGACTGTCAAGCATACTTTCGATGTTAGGTCCGGCTATTTCCGGTCTGTCCATATCGAAAAGCAGGTCAACAAAAGCATGCCTGAGGGAGATCGTAGCGCTGTTGGGAAAGCTGTCCTTGATCGTTATCTGAACAGCACCCTCAAAATATTGTTCCGCCCCGTAATTGTCGATATCTTGACTCTTTTTCGTAGCGAAATTGCTCATCACAGTCGGGAGCATTGAGAAACGGGGGACAATCATCCCGTACTCGCGCATAGCGTTTGCGGGTTTGCCCATTTTGGTGTAATAATCAGACTTCATGACGTAGTATCGGTGCGAGTTTTCGTTCCTGAATCTGAGCGTGTCAAGCAGCGATTTGGCGCGGTGAAGATAGTCAAGCGACAGGAATGATTCAATGATGTCCGCGATAAAATAATGCTTGTCTTTCCCGGCCTCGAGAGCTGCATCATAATACTGCGCCGCGGAATCATAGAGACCGGCCAGTCTGAAGAAATCACCTGCGGCTTTGAGAACAGCGGCATTGCCGTCAGCGGGCGACAGAGCCGTCGCGCAGTTATCAAAACCCTTTGCGAATTCGGCCCGGCGAGCGTCGTTGCGGGCCTTTGTCAATAAGAGTAGAGGATCATCGGGGAAATCAAGCAAGGATTTCTCGAGTATTCGCTCCGATTCATCAAGCTTGTCGGCACGCATCAAAGCCTCGGCCTCCATTACTGCTCCGAGGGTCTCATCGCCGCCGTTTTCTTCGTAGAGAGCAATGTAAAAATAAGCCAGTTCCGGACGGTCTATTTTCAGGAAGAGCCGGGCGTTCAGCATAAGAGCCGGAAGGAGCTTCGGATGTTCTCTCAGAACCCGGTAATTGGCGTTAATAGCCTCATAGGTGAGCCCTTCGTAGTAGTAATACATCGCTTTACCCAGCAAGGAATAAGGGGATTCGGGAAAATCAGAACCAAGAGACTTGAAGATTTTCAGCGTCTCCTCAGTGTCGCCCCGATCCAGCGCCGCAATTCCCTTATCATAGGAGTTCTTGCCGGCTTTGTCCTTGTCCGCGCACGAAACCAGAAGGACAGCCATAAGGATAAGAATGGCAGCAAATTGTCTCATTATCGTTACCTCATCAGTAGCCCTGTGTACTCATGTGACAGGGAAGATAACCATTTTCGAGCCCATTAGCAAACACTATGCTGACTCGCAATAATTTGGTTGTTTTCAGTATTCGTCACTTTGTATATTAGTATATGCAGATGGCTAAGCTGAGTTCGTCCAGTCTTGTCAAAAAATACAGAAGACGGGCTGTTGTTGACGGCGTTTCCATATATGTCAATCCTGGCGAAGTGGTCGGCTTGCTGGGCCCGAATGGTGCGGGCAAAACCACAACTTTTTACATGATCATCGGCTTCATTCGCCCTAACTCGGGAAAAGTATTTCTCGGCGAGAGCGACATAACCGGCATGCCCATGTATAAGAGGGCCAGAATGGGCATTGGATATCTTGCCCAGGAAACTTCCGTTTTCAGAAAATTGACGGTTGAGCAGAATATTCGTGCCATTCTGCAGATGCGCGGGTTGCCGCGTAAAGAGCAGAAAATGAAGCTGGAATCGCTTTTAGAGCAGCTTGACATCAGCCATTTACGCAGAAGAAAGGCCTATTCCCTTTCCGGAGGAGAGCGTCGGCGGGTGGAAATTACCCGCGTGCTTGTCTCGGATCCCCAGTTTTTTTTGCTCGATGAACCTTTTGCCGGTATCGATCCGATTGCCGTTGAAGATATTCAGAAGATCATTGCCCGCCTTACCGAACAGGGTCTGGGAGTTTTGATAACTGACCACAATGTTCGCGAGACCCTCTCAATCTGCGATCGTGCGTATATCATGTGCGACGGCAAAATCCTGAAGTCCGGAACCGCTCAGTTTCTTGCCGAGGATCCGGAAGCACGAAAGATATATTTGGGAGAGAAGTTCAAGTTGAACTAATTACAATTTATGAACAAAATGCGTAGAATATTGTGGCATATCTTGAAAGTGAGAGACGAAATTCTAAGAATTAGCCGTCAGCAGACCGATAATATAACTGGAGCTGAAAAATTGCGCCGTAGATGTTAACTTGGTTTAGGACAGCAGGTTACAAATGAAGCTCGGACTTCGCTTGTCATTGAAACAGACACTGGCTCCCCAATTGATCCAGTCGCTGAAAATGCTTCAGATGCCTCATTTGAAGCTCCAGCAGACTCTTCGACATGAAATTATGATCAATCCCTTGTTGGAAGAGATTGAGCCCGTCGAAGACGACGAGTCGGCTGAGAGCGAGGACGATAACTTCCTGAAGGAAAGCGAGGACTCGGCTGACGTGGATCAGGAGAAGTTCGACTGGGAAAATTACCTTGGCGATGATCTTGATGAATACAAGGTCAAGAGTTCGCTTACCCGGTCGGAAGAAACGTTCGAGAAGGTGCCCGTTCTGGAAAAGACCTTAGCCGATCATTTAAACGAGCAACTCTCTTTTCTCAAGCTCAATGACGAAGATCGAAAGATAGGCGAATACATTATCGGGGACATTTCCCCCCGCGGATACCTGGTCGTCTCTCCCGAGGAAATGGCCGAAGAGGCCAAGATTCCGATCGAGAAAATTCAAGAATTGATGCAAATCATTCGCCGATTCGACCCTCCCGGAGTCGGCGCCCGGGACCTGGGCGAATCTCTTAAGATCCAACTTGAAGAGAAAGGGTATAAAGACTCCCTTGCGTACCGGATAGTCGACCAATATGTCCACGAACTTGACAGGAAATCAATTCTCCAGATATCCCGGGCTATGGGGGTCCCGTTTGAAAAGGTTCAGCAGGCGATGGACCTTCTCAAGACCCTCTCGCCCTGGCCGGCCTACGGCAGCTTCGATTCGGCCGCGATGCCGATAGTCCCCGACCTGATTGTTGAAAAAGTCGGCGATGACTACGTCGTTTTCCATAACGACAGGAATATGCCCAAGCTGCGAGTCAATCCCGGTTACCACAAGCTGCTGAAAGCGGGAAACAAGACGACGAAAGACACCAAGAAATATGTCCGTGAAAAGCTGGAGCAGGCGCGCTGGTTCATAAACTCCATTAACCAGCGGCGTTCGACCATGATCAGGGTCATGGAAGCTATTATCGAAGAGCAAAGGGAATTCTTCGATAAAGGTCCAGCCTTTTTGAAGCCCTTAATTATGGAAGACATTGCCCGCATAGTCGAGATGAACGTGGCGACCATCAGCCGTGTGTCAAACGGCAAATACGTGCAGTCTCCTCAGGGGCTGTACGAGATAAAGTACTTCTTCAACTCCGGCATCGCCAGCGAAGACGGCGGAGAGATGTCAAAAAGGCACGTGAAGCGTCGCATCGAAGAGATCATCAAGAGCGAGGATCCGAGCAAGCCCTTATCTGATCAGGATATATTTCAGAAACTTCAGGAAGAGGGAATCAAGCTAGCCAGACGGACGGTTACCAAGTATCGTGAAGAGCTCAAAATCTCGCCGGCCCGTTTCCGAAAGCGAAAGGCATAGGAAATTGACCATAGCTATCGTTCTTACGTATCTATCATTACCCGTAATCCGCTTATTTAATGCGTATGACATGGGAGGAATAGTTTTCGATGGATCGAAATCTCGCCCTAGAAATCGTAAGAGTCACTGAAGCCGCCGCCCTTGCCAGCGCCGCCTGGGTGGGGCGCGGCGATGGAAGAGCCGCCGACAGCGCCGCTACCGCAGCGATGCGCGAATGTTTTGACGGTATTGCCTTCAGGGGGAAAGTTGTCATCGGTGAAGGTGAACGGGACGAGGCCCCGATGCTTTACATCGGCGAGGAGGTCGGGGGTGGTGATGGACCGGAGGTCGATATTGCCGTTGATCCTCTCGAATGCACCAATTCCGTTGCGTACGGACGTTCAAATGCTCTGGCGGTGATTGCCATCGCGCCCAAAGGCAAACTTCTGCATGCCCCCGACACGTACATGGAAAAAATCGCCGTCGGTCCCGAGGCGGCTGACGCCATCGATCTGAATGCGTCACCTGAGGAAAACATCGGACGGGTGGCCGAATGCCTGGGATACAAGATCACCGAGCTGACTGTGGTCATTCTCGACCGCGAACGGCACGAATATCTCATCGACCGGGTCAGGAAAACCGGGGCGCGGATTCACCTGATTTCGGACGGCGACGTCTCATCAGCCATAGCCGCGGCCATGCCCTCAACGGGGGTCAATCTTCTGATGGGGATCGGCGGCGCTCCGGAAGGCGTCCTGGCGGCGGCCGCTTTGCGATGCATCGGGGGAGCGATGCAGGGACGCCTGGTCCCCCGCAACCAGGAAGAACGAGAACGCGCCTTGAAAATGGGCATTGAAGACATTAATAAAGTTTTCAGCCTCGATGAACTGGCCCAGGGGGAGGAAACAATGTTCGCCGCGACCGGCGTTACCAGCGGCGATTTGCTCCACGGAGTTTTGTTCCGAAAAGACGGGGCCACCACCGAGTCGCTGGTTCTGAGACAATCTTCGGGGACCCGAAGATACATCAAGTCACATCATTATTTCAGAGAAAGACACCCGGTCACAATTTTGGACCAGTAGAAAGGAGCAGATGCTATGAACATTGAGATTACGGCCAGACACTTCGATCTTACGCCCGAACTAAGGGAGCATATTGAAAAGGAAGTTACCGGGCTGACCAGGTATTTTGAGAATATTATATCATCGGAAGTGATACTTGACGTCGAGAAATACCGTCAGACCGCTGAAATAAGAACCAAAGTCTATAAAGAGGTCATCACCGGCAAGGCCGATTCCACCGACATGTACGCCTCCGTCGAGCAGGCCATTGACAGGGTGAAGAAGCAGCTGAAAAAATACAAGGGCAAACTTAAAGATAAAAGACCCGATGAGATAAGCGAAACGGTCGAGAAGGCGACGAAACCCGACACCGACGTTGACAGCGTCGACGTGTAGGAATTATCAATATCCTTCACTTCACAAGATTGGACATAATAAATCCTCCCGCCCGGGAGGATTTTGTTATTGACACAATCAATCCCTTAATAATGTGAGAGATCTGGTACCGGTCGGAGCCGCGGGGTGCTACTTTTGAGCCTCATTTTTCACTTGACAAGATTATCAACTTAAGCTATCTTAACCCATAGAATAGATAAAACGCATAATATCCATAACTCGCGAGTTGAGAATTTGCTGGCCAATGAAGTACACCCGAAGGAATATTTCTCCACAGGCAAGGCGGCTGCGTTGTGCTCCGTTACTCCTGACACCGTCCTGAAATGGATAAGATCAGGAAAAATCAAAGCTAACAGAACGCCGGGCGGACACCACCGAATACCCGCTGAAGCCCTGAAGCTCTTTCTAAGCGGGGAACCTGCCCCCGATAGTCAGGGAGACGACCGCGAGACATTTCAATACTGCTGGGAGTTTAATGCCAAATCCGGAATCCTTCCCGATGGGTGTAAAGATTGCATAGTATATCGTTCCGGGACCCGGCGCTGCTATGAAATCGGTAATCTCAGTGTCGAAACCGGCCATACAAAGCTTTTCTGCAAGAAATCGTGCAACGATTGCGATTATTACAATGCTGTTCACAGCAAGAGCCTGGACGTGTTGGTGGTGACTGACAGGAAAAGAACGAGGGCCCTGCTGGAAAAAGAGGCCGGAGATGTCCCTTTCAATTTGCAGATAGCGGATTGTGAATACCGCTGTTCCATGATAATCGATAAATACCGCCCCGATTATGTGGTCATTGATTGCTCCATCGGCCCGGAGCGCAGCCGCCAGTTTGCCAAATTGCTGAATGACGATCCACGACTCCCTTTTGTTCGAGTAATACTCGCAGGAAACAGAAGAGAAATGCCCGATAAATGCGACAAACTTGTTTACGGATTTATGCGCCGGCCCATCACGACGGCGATGCTGACGTCTTTTATAGGTAAATTCCGTTTGATGAAGGCCAGTTAACAGTATAATACTCTCTTCGGAATCTCAAAGGAAAGGAGGTTACTGTAGATCGCAGACTAGGAAATTACCCCAAGAATAATGCAAAAGGCCCGACGGACGGATTATAACTGACTGGTCCGTCGAGCCAACGAGTCGAACGTGGCCGCTGGAGTTGAGCCCAGCGGCCGCCCGATCCGCCGTTCATAATATAGGCAAGATACCGGGGGCGTCAATAACAAACCACAGGCATTTTCTTTACCGATAAAGCGGATCAATCGCGAAGACTGCCCGCGGCGGGAGATACCAACGGAGACGGCAGTGCCAATCTGCTCTATGATACCCATCTGATTAACAGCTTTTGTGAAAGCCGGCTGGAGCCGGCCTGCCTATAAATATATGGATTCTTGACTGACAACATCAACGAGGAAGGACATCAAATGAGACTAATGAGAATGTCTTGTTTATTAGTGACTGTATTGATAGTCTTCGGGCTGTCGGCCTATGCTATCGATTTTTCCAGGGGAATATTGCTCGACATTCCGGACGAGGTGGCAGCAAGGCAGTTCGGGAAAATGCCGCCCTCCAAACTTTCCCCGGAGGACAGCGCAAGTATCGCGTCGTACCGTTTTACAGGCGACACAATCAAAGTTCTGGCTGTTCTGGTGCACTGGTCTGACCGCCCGGCCACATACTCCAAGGAGACTTTTGACAGTCTCTTCTCTTCCAAGGACATCCATCCCAGCGGTTCCGTGGCCGACTATTTTTATGAGGTCTCTTACGGCCAGATGAACGCCGCAATTGACGTGCTTGACTGGTACGATGCCGGAACATACGATCCCTACTTCGATTTCGAAAACCTTTTCTGGCAACTCGACCCGATTATTGACTACTCTCAATACGATGGTGACAACGACGGCAACGTTGATGCCGTCATATTTCTCCGTTCCGGTAACGGCCAGGAAGACTCCGGCGACCCCAACGATATCTGGTCGTATGCTTATATCTACAATCCCGGTTATGGCCCGGGACCGTATGATGGTGTCATGATACCGCGGTGGTGCACCTCTCCGGAGACGATGCCGCTCAGAGAACCATCCTTTCCGATCGTTTTTTCCGGTGTCGATTCATTGAACACCATTTCTGTTGCGGCTCACGAGCTGGCCCATAATATGGGGGCGCCCGATCTCTATGACTACGATGCCAAACTTGAAGTCTCGACCTTTACGACCCCGAACGATGATAACGATCATCCTTTTGTCGACTGGTGTTTGATGGGTTATAACGGCTACGGTTTGTTATCAATCAAGAAGCTCGTCCCGCCACATCTATGTGGATGGAACAAGAACCTCCTGGGCTGGATCGAGCCGGTTATCCTGGACGCCTCCTCTCCCAACGAAATTGTCATTTACGATATCGAAACGCATAAGGACAGTTCTCTCTATTTGATTCCGATAACTCCATGGCGAGGCGAATATTTTCTGCTCGAATACCGCAATCCGCATTCCACCGCCAAGTTTGACAAGCTTGATTCCGATTTCAGCGTTTTTCTCTGGCCGGATTTAACTTTCGGGTGTGACACTCTTGATCGTGGTCTGTTGATCACACACGTGGATGAATCGGTGGGAGCCTCCTTCTGGAGTATCAATTCAGGATCACCGGACTATGACCACTATACGGTGGCGGTGGAGGATGCCGGCTATAATCCCTCTC
>CP070766.1:1013214-1017808 GCA_020345705.1 Candidatus Zixiibacteriota bacterium
AATGGGCCAGTAGCTCAGCTGGGAGAGCACCACGTTCGCAACGTGGGGGTCGGCGGTTCGATCCCGCTCTGGTCCATTTAAAATATAAAAAGGGACGTCGGTGTGCTAGACGGGGAGTTAGCGGTGCCCTGTGACCCGGAACCCGCTACACCGGGGTTGAATCCCCACCGGCGGCCTGTCCCGCTTACTGTGCGGAAGAGGTAAGTGGTGTTGATGGTCGGGTCCCGTACAATACGGGCACACTGAATCCCGCCAGGACCGGAAGGTAGCAACGGTAGGTGAGAGTCGGTATGTGTTGCGGGGCAGCCTGGCTGGAGCCGGCTGCTTCGGAAACCTTTAGGCGGAGGGACAACGGTGGGTGCACACCTAAAATATTCTTATGTCGTACCAGGTCTTAGCCAGAAAATACCGCCCTCAGCAGTTTGACGAGGTGATCGCCCAGGAGCACGTCACCCGGACGCTGAAAAACGCCCTAAAATCAGGGCGGGTGTCCTCGGGCTACCTTTTTACCGGTCCGCGCGGCACCGGCAAAACGACCACCGCCCGAATCCTGGCCAAAGCCCTCAACTGTAAGGAAGGTCCGACGCCGACCCCGTGCGACAAGTGCCCGGCCTGCAAAGAGATAATCACCGGCTCATCCCTTGACGTCCTCGAAATCGACGCCGCCTCGAATACCGGCGTTGACGACATCAGGACTCTTCGCGAAAACGTCCGCTATCTGCCGACGTCGGGGAAAAAGAGAATATATATTATCGACGAGGTGCACCGCCTCTCCGGTTCGGCTTTCGATGCCCTTTTGAAAACTCTCGAGGAACCTCCCGCACACGTCGTTTTTATTTTCGCGACGACTGAGCCGCACAAGGTGCCGGAGACGATCCGTTCCCGCACCCAGCGGTACGATTTTCACCGGGTCAGCTCATCGCACCTAGCCAATCACATAAAGCGCATCGCCGGGGCGGAGAAAATCAAGATCGATGATGGGGCGGTGTATATTATCTCTCGCAAGGCTGACGGTTCGGTGCGCGATTCTATCTCGCTTCTGGATCAATTATCGGCCTATGCCGGCGAGGAAATACAGAGCAACCATGTCATCGATGCGCTGGGTCTGATTGACCGGCAGTTTTATTTCGACTACGTAGAGGCCATCGCCTCGAAAGATACCTCGGCCGGGCTGGAGATGGTTAAGAGACTAATCGATTCCGGGGTCGAAATCCCGGAGTTCTGTTACGGGCTGGTGGATCATTTCCGGACGCTCCTGATACTGAAAAATTCCGAGCAGCCTGAGAGACTGCTGGAGCTTTCCGAGTCGGAGATGGAAGTGTTTGTAAAACAGGTTGATTATTTCTCGTCAGGTGATCTTCTGAGGATGATCAAGATTGTCACCGACATGACCCTTGATCTCAAAAGCGGCATCGAGCCGAGACTTCTGCTCGAAACCAACAGCCTGAAATTAACCAGCATGGAATCGACGGTTCTATTCGAGGACATTCTGGCGCATCTGTCTGACGACGAAGAAAGCGTCGAGGAGCAACCGGCGAGTGATCTTTTCGGCGCGCCGGGGCCGCCGAGGACCGCAGTTGCCGAAGAAACACCGGCGGCGGCATCCGAAAAGGCCGCCCCGTCGGAGGATGCGACTGCCCCCAAGGTCGTCAAGGCGATCAACCTTCCCATAGTCCAGACCAACTGGCAGAAATTCACGGAGCATCTTAAGCGGGAGAACCCGATGCTGGCGGCGCTTCTGGCCATGGTCGAGATCAGGGAGGTCAAAGATAACATCATCACCGCCGTCTTCCATAACGCGGGCGGAACCTCGAAGCAGGTTGTCGAAAAGCCGCACTATATATCAGTGATTACCTCCAGCCTGCGCGAGTACTTCAAGACCAATCTTAAGATAAGTTTCAAGATAGACCCGGGGAAAAAGCCGGCCCCGACGCAAAAGCCCACTGCCAAGCCGGAGAAGATTGACGCCGAAAAGCTACTGGAGGAAGATAAAGAGCTTAAGAGTATCGTGGAACGTTTCGACGGTGAGGTCGTTGGTAAAAAGAAAATAGAGGATTAAGTTTAAGGAGTGAATAATATGGGAAAAGGTTCTCTTGGAAATATGATGAAGCAGTTCCAGAAGATGCAGGCCAAGCTGGAGGAAATCCAGGCCGAACTGGAGCAGACCCAGGTTGAGGGAACCGCCGGAGGCGGCATGGTCAGAGTCATTGCCAACGGCAAGCAGGATATCCTGGAGGTTCAAATCGACCCCGAGGTTGTCGATCCCGAGGACGTGGAAATGCTCCAGGACCTGATTGTCGCCGCCGTCAATCAGGCCCGGCAGAAAGCCCAGGAGCTTCAGGCCGAGCGGATGTCGTCCCTTACCGGCGGGCTTAACATTCCCGGCATGAACCTGCCTTTTTGAGAATCGCTATGTTCAGATCAGCCGAATCGGTCGAGAAACTCATTAATGTTCTGGCGCGTCTGCCCGGGATAGGCCGGAAATCAGCCGCCAGGCTGGCCTTTCATATTTTGAAAGTACCGAAAGAAGAGGCTCTGGAACTGGCTGAAGCCATACAGGATGTCAAGGAAAAGGTCGGTTTTTGTTCGATATGTTTCAATATTTCCGAGGAAGATCCCTGTTACATCTGCACCGATCCCAGCCGCAAGCACGACGTCATATGTATCGTCGAGGAGGCCTCCGACCTGGCCGCCCTGGAAAAAGCCGAAGGGTACAACGGGCTTTATCATATCCTGAGCGGGCGGATTTCACCGCTGGACGGTATCGGTCCCGATGACCTGAAAATCAAGGAGCTGCTCGGTCGAATCGGTGAGGACACTAAAGAAATCATTCTGGCCACCAATCCCGACGTCGAAGGTGAAGCGACGGCTCTGTACCTGGCGAAACTTATTAAGCCTATGGGTGTAAGAACCACCAGAATTGCCCGCGGCCTGCCGGTCGGCAGTGACCTGGAATATGCCGATGGAGTAACCATTTCGCGGGCGCTGGAAGGACGACAGGAAATATAGACCGGCTCCGGTGATGAAAAGATTCTTTTCCTACAATCGGGGGGCCACAGACTCAATTTCAAACATAGCCATCATTGTTTTGATCATCTTCACATTGGCGCTGCCCATTTTCGGCCCCGGCCTGGCTCAGGTTGATTGGGGATTCAATCAGATCAGTTACCTTCCGGCCGCTCTGTACTATCTCTGGCTGCTGCTGGCGGTGGCGTTGGTTGCCCTGCTGTTTTTGACGCCGCGGAGCCATTTCCTGTCTGCCGCCACTGCAAAATATCTCTGGGGCGACAAGAAAGTCATCGGGAGAGCGGCCCTGGCCGCAGCCGCGCTCATTGTCTTTTTTGTATTCCGCTTCGACGCCCACCTCTTCGGCAACGGATACATAAGGACCGCCAATTTCGCTCAGAAGCCAGAACCGATTTTCCGCTGGTTTGAATACGGCGGAACAATCATTCCCTACGCCCTCTACCAGATAATCCATGCCCTTGGTACGGCCAAGATAACGGCAGCCGTGCGAGCCTATCAGATTATTTCATTTGCTTCGGGAATATGGTATCTGCTAATCTGTCTCAAAATATCGGAGCATGTTTCAGACGACGATAACGACCGGGTCGGTTTTTTCGCCCTGACGCTCTTCACCGGCCTCACCATGTTCTTCTTCGGAATGATTGAGAATTCCCCGCTCCTTTTGCCGATGATTGCCGCGTTTGTGTACTTTATCCTGAAGCATGTTCGGCTCAAGAGACCTGATTATGTCATATATATATGGGTTCTCTCGCTGATAGGTATCCTGCTTGACGCCCGAATGATTCCGCTTATTCCAGCATCGATATTCGTGACCCTGGATCATCTCATCAAGAGACGCAGGATGGGCAAATTCCTGGCCTCCCTGACCGCATCCGTTGCCATCCTGTGTGCCGTCGCCATCATCTATCTCGACGCGGTGGGCAATATCGCCCTTTCCAAATTTATCCTCTTTTTCTCCGGTAAGCCGCCGGACACAAATTACTCTCTTTTGAGCATCCGTCATCTGGCGGATATATTCAGCCTCTTGTACATGTTCGTGCCTTTGCTCGGCGTCTATCTTTATGCGATTATCCGCGGATTTATACATCTTAAGGGCGACCGGCTTTTTATCGCCCTGATCTTTCTGACCATTTCGCAAATCCTGTGCATTTTCATTCTTGATCCGAGTCACGGCATGGCCCGGGACATTCATATTTTTGGATTCCTCGCCACCGGCTTTCTGCTTTTGGGGGCCTATTCGTTAGTGCGCTCCCGGGAGCGGCTGAAGCTTTCGAGAGACATCTTCATGACGCTGGCGCCGATTTCTCTGATAGTGATGCTCCCCGTCTTTTTCGTGCATCTTTCTGCCGACACGTCGGAGAAATATCTGGATGATTTCCTGACTTACAGCCAAACCAAATATGAGCCGGCTCTGCTTGCCGTGCGTGATTTCCACATCATGGAAGGAAATAATGAGAAGGCAATCGAGGTGGAAAGGAGCATTACCGCCAAGTCGCCCGCAGCCCTGCAGTCGCAACTGGTCAACGACCTGTACGCTCACGAGAGAATCAGCGAGGCTTTTGAATAC
>CP070766.1:1017908-1020811 GCA_020345705.1 Candidatus Zixiibacteriota bacterium
ATCCTCGCTTTTATTGAGATGATGTGCAAGAAACAAACAGCTCGGGCTCCAGAGAAATAGACTCTCAGGAATGGAGTTAGATGACAGAGGTCTTTCGGTCGGTGTATCAACAGAAATATTCATCTGGAAGGAAGCTGTTATGAAGCGAATCTGCTTTTACTTGATTATCCTCATTACCGCGCCGGCAGTAGCGCACGTTGCCGACCTCTACGAAGTGCTGCTTCACAGCGAGTTGGAAGCAGAATGGCTGAAATCGTCGGGTGCGACTCCCGTTTTGCGGATCGGTAATGTCTATCTGGTAATTGCGGATGACTCGTCTTTTAAAGCATATCCACACAGTCGACTGGATCGGCGCCTGATTGAAAAGGGCGTTGAAAAGGGACGGCTTGCTCTTGATCGACGGACAGATCGGGAAAACCTCAAAACGCACCGACTGATTTACGAAAAAGGCAACATAAGGCTTTTGTCGATTGATACGGCGTATCTGGAGCAGTTGGATAAAGATCCGACCTTACTTCCCTTGCTTAATCGACAGCCCGAAATAAAATATGTTGAGCCGGTGTCGGAGAGAGTTCTCCTCCCAAAGCTCGAAATCGAGCTTGACTCGCTCGTCGGCCTGGTTGAGCAGGACTCGGTCGAGTCCTATCTGAATCGCCTTCAGGCTTTCTACCGCCGTGTGGCCGGTTCCGATTCAGGTTATGCAGCGCGAGAGTGGATAATGTCGAAGTTTCAATCGTTCGGGTACGATTCTGTGGTTGCAGACGGATTTATCGCCAACGTGTTCGGGGAGAACAGGCAATGCTATAATGTGGTTGCCGCCAAGGTGGGTGCTCTTTACCCGAATTTGCAGATCATCGTCGGAGCTCACTATGACGGCGTCCCGGATTCACCGGCGGCTAATGACAACGGGACCGGTACCGCCGGAGTCCTGGAAATTGCTCGTATCCTTCAGCATGTGGCAACGGATATGACCGTGCTGTTCATTACTTTCGACGCTGAAGAGTCGGGATTGCATGGCTCCTGGCACTATGCCGATAGCGCCGCGGACGAGGGGAGGCAGATTATCTTCATGTTCAATATGGATATGATCGGCCATCTGACAAATGATACCCAGGCGAAATTGTTTCACGGCGCCGATATGCAATTCGCTCGGATATGGATAGATCTGGCCGGTCCGCTTGTCGGTATCAATGGTGTTCTGAAAGGCGCCAGCGGCGGTTCTGATCAATTTCCATTCGACCAGAATGGTTTTGAAACGGTCTTCTTGCACGAATACGATTTCTCCGATTACTGGCATACGGTTCAGGACAGCACCACCTACGTCAATCTTGATTACACAACCCGGATGATTAAGGCTTCCCTCGCAACTATTTATTCTGTGGCCAACAGTAATGATTTCGACCATGATGGGGTTGCCAACGGAGAAGACAACTGCATGTTAATCGCCAATTCTATGCAGGAAGACACCGATAGTGACGGCCTCGGTGATGTCTGTGACAATTGCCCTTCCACGGCCAATATCGGACAGGAAGATTTTGATCATGATATGATTGGGGATGCGTGCGATGCGTGCCCGCTGGATTCTCTAAACGACTACGACAGTGACGGGGCCTGCTGGGAGACCGATAATTGCCCGTTTTTGTCCAACTCGGATCAGGATGACATTAATGGCAACGGAGTCGGTGATGCGTGCGAGTGTAATATTGCGAATCACACATTCACCGGCGAGAAAAACTGGCGCTTTGGATGGGCGGTGAGCAGCGCCGGCGACGTGGATAATGATGCCTTCGATGACGTGCTGGTCGGGGCGTACGGCGCCCTTGATGGCAGGGGTCACGCGTTTGTCTATTCGGGTAAGGACGGTAATCTCCTGAGGACATTTACCGGTGATGGCCCCGGCGATCGATTGGGTGCTGATGTATCATGCGCAGGCGACGTGAATCAGGATGGTTATGACGATATCATTGTCGGCGCCTTCACGGCCAATGGCGGCAATGGAGAGGCGTACGTTTTTTCTGGGCAAAACGGGGCTGCCCTTCATACTTTCACCGGCGCGACCTCCTTAGGCACGCTTGGCTCGGCCGTGGCGGGTATCGGAGACATAAACGGCGACAGTGTTCCCGATATGCTGGTAGGGGCCATGCATTACAATGATCTCGGGGCCGGTGAAGCCTTTGTCTATTCGGGTTCGGACGGAAACCAGCTCTACTACTGCACAGCCGGTATAATGGGGGACTGGTTTGGGGTAAGGGTCTCGTGTGCAGGTGATGTCAATAATGACGGTATTCCTGATTTTATAGTTGGAGCTCCGCGCGATAGCGAAACGGCTGCCAGGGTCGGCCGTGCGTACGTCTATTCCGGGCAGAACGGTTCCGTCCTTCATATTTTCACGGGGGAAGCCGCAGGCGACGCCCTGGGCGCCGCGGTATCCGGAATTGGCGACATCAACGATGACGGCTGTGATGATTTGCTTATTGGAGCCTCACAGACAGGCTCGGGAGGCTCCGGACAGGGGCTGGCACGCATCTTCTCCGGCAGTGACGGCTCAATACTCCGAACTCACGAAGGTGAGAACGACGGTGACGGCTTCGGACAGCAGGTCTCCGGTCTGGGCGATATTGACGGTGACGGCTACGAAGATTATGCAATCGCCGCTCCCGGTGGAACGGAGTTCAAGCAGGCTGCAAATATCGGTCGGGTGTTTCTGTATTCGGGCAAGGAAGGTCTGCTGCTGTATACGTACACCGGTGAAACATTGGGAGATCTTTATGGATGGGATGTCTCAGCCGCAGGGGATGTGAATGGCGATGGCGCCGCTGACCTCATTGTTGGAGCGTACCTTAACGGTGAAGAGGGAAATGACGCCGGCCGCGCTCACGTTTACCTGCTCGGTGATTCCGATG
>CP070766.1:1020911-1029198 GCA_020345705.1 Candidatus Zixiibacteriota bacterium
ACAGATGAATGCTTACTTGGAGGGATGAGATGAGAGCATTAATTATTTTCTCTGTTTCGGCGTTGGCTCTGATTGCCTGCTTGCTGTCATGCGGCAATTCGGGCGACTCGATAATAGGCGGATTGGCGAAAGACCTGGACAATGACGGACCGGGCAGGCTTCCGGCAATCACGCCCGAAGATATTGAAGAATCAGACCGGGCGCATAAGGAAGCCGGTCTCATGGCTTTGTGGTACTGTGACGAGCTTATCGCAAGCGCTGAAATCTACTTGAAATTCGACACCGCCCTGAAGTTTCTCCGAAATACCTATGCCGACAGCATACCTGAAGTGAATATACCTTTCCAGTTCCCGTCAGTGGTCAGCCAGATTCTAGTCTGTTTGACCGATTCGGCGGTGCAGGAATTTCGAAACGGCACATATCATCAATGGGATTCGCTCAATACACTGTTCCGGCTTGAGCAGATGGATACCAGTGTTTATTTCGACATTACTCATTCGGTTAAGTTGACATTCAAAGGCCAGCTTCATCCGAAATATCTTGCCGGGTACTATGAGCAGCTGGAAGGCGTTGTATGGGCCGAGCGGAACGGCTATATGGGCGACTGGCCGAACATTTACCCGTGGATTCTTGACGGGCGGGTGACGTTTCTGGTGCGCAACGCCTGGGGCGATTGCCCGGCAGGATGTATTCACAGCCACCTGTTCTATTTCAAAGAGACTGATTCCGGAATGGAATACCTGGGCGACTGGCAAAATTGCGATCCTTTACCCTGGTGGCACGAGGAGGCGAAAGCCGCGTTTTGCAAGTATTACTATGGCGATCCCGACTGCTGACGGAAATATTCGCGGAAAGATGATCGGGGACAGATAGAAACCTGGTGCAATCGGGTTATTCTCAATTTCATGTCAAAGTCTGATGACCTGCCCGGCGCCTCCGGGGGTGTACTGATCGGGGTATAGCTCTTTTATTCTCTCGATATGCTGAGTACAGTGAGTGGGACAAATGATGCTGAGTTCCCTGATATGGTCAAACTCATCGAAACCGTGTAAGCCGCCGATAAGCGCGTAGTTGCCGCCGAACTTCAGCGTCGTCTTCAATATATTCCTGACTTCTGAGTGGGCGCATCCGACTATCGTAACTACTCCCTTTTCAGTCAAGACGGCCAGTGACTGTTCGATGTCGTTCAGTTCGCCGGTTGAGAAGATGTCTCTTTCGATGGAAATGGGCCCGGTCACGGTGACAATATTTCCCGCAGGCGGGGACGATTTAAATGAGAGCGGGACGTAAACCGGGACCTGCCTCACATCGAGAAATGCCTCCAATCCCCCGGTATGATCCCAGTGGTCATGGGAGATAAAGACGCTGTCAATACTCTCCGGGTCGATCTCCAGTTTCTTCATGTTGGCAAGAAGAATTTCTCCCTTGGCGCCGGTGTCGAAAAGTATCCTCCGGCGACCGGCCTCCACCAGGCAGGCAAAGCCCCAGTCGGCCATCAGGTTTTCTTTGAAAGCGGTATTGTCGTAAATGATTGTTATTTTCATTGCTTGGGAACCTCGGAGTCTCGTCATCAATTTTCTGAAGTCTACAACATGGAAGGCGGATTTTCAAGAACATATTTTCCGGCCAGTTATGGGATTTTATAGATTATTATGACCGTGTTGGGGGCAAAATCGGGTTGCCTTTTTGGCGGAATTGATTAGATTTAAGTGAAAAAAATCGCTTATTAGGAGATAAATATGCCTTCTTTGGCAAACCTTCAGAAGACAATAAAACAAAAGAAGATCGAGTATATAGATCTCAAGTTTTGTGATCTTATCGGCGAGTGGCATCATATTACCATCCCCGCCTACAGCGTCAATCAGGACCTGTTCAAAAACGGGGTCGGTGTTGACGGCTCATCGCTCCCCGGTTTTGCAAAAATCGAGAGGGGTGATATGATTATCCTGCCGGACGCGGACAAATTGTTTCTCGATCCTTTTTTTGAAAAGCCGACTCTTTCGTTCATTTGCGATATCATGTCGGTTAACAAAGAAATCGAACAGTATTCTCGAAATCCGCGGTGGGTTTTGATTCATGCGGACAAGTATCTGAAAAAAATCCTTCCGGGCGTTGATGCCATCCTGGGGCCTGAGTTTGAATTCTATCTTTTTGATTCCGTGGTATTTCGCCAGGTTCCGCAGGAGGGTTACTATTTTCTGGATTCAGAGGAAGCGGACTGGAATACCGGTATCGAGGACGGAAAAAATCTTGCCTATAAAGTCCCTTACAAAGGGGGCTATCATGCTGCGCCGCCGAAAGACCGGACGTTTAATTTGCGCTCGGAGATTTCCACCCTCTTAAGCGACGTCGGCATCAAGATAAAGTATCATCATCACGAAGTCGGCGGCGGCGGACAGCACGAGATTGAGATCGACCTGGACGAGATGGTGAAGATGGGCGATACGACCATGCTCATCAAGTATATTGTCAAAAACCATGCCTTTCGCTGCGGCAAATCGGCGACGTTCATGCCGAAACCGCTTTTCAAAGAACCGGGTTCGGGGATGCACGTCCATCAGTACCTGGCCGACAAGAAGGGCTCGGTCTTTTATGACATGAAAGGACCGTCGAAGTTTTCGAAAGTCGGCCTTCACTACATCGGCGGACTTTTGAAACACGCCGCGGCGCTGTTCGCGTTCACGAATCCGTCAACCAATTCATATAAGCGGCTTGTCCCGGGATTCGAGGCGCCGGTTTACGGGACATACTCGATGGGCAACCGGACGGCCTGCATCAGAATTCCCGGCTACCAGCGAAGACCCCAGACGCACCGGATGGAGTTCCGCCCGCCCGACGCCACGGCCAACCCGTATCTGGCTTATGCCGCGATGGTTATGGCCGGGCTGGACGGCATAAAAAATAAAATCGATCCCGGTGACCCGGTTGACAAGGATCTGAGCGTGCTGCCTGAGGCAGAGTTGAAGAAGATTCCGCTTTTGCCGACGTCGCTGACCAAGGCTCTGGACGCTCTTGAGAAGGACTATAAATTCCTTCTCGCGGGCGGCGTTTTCACCAAGGATTTGATTGAAGCCTGGATTAAGCTGAAGCGCAGGGATGTCGAGGAAATCCGCATCCGCCCCCACCCCTGGGAGTTTGAGCTGTATTATGATAAATAGGCGGGCGGTGTAGGCCGGTCAGTATCAGGAACGGCTTTCGCCTTGCTCCGGCTTATGTAGATTACCTAGACAATTCATTTGCCCGCTCCCTGTCCAGATGCCTCTTGAGTGGGTTATTCCTGATATAATCCCGAATATTGCTCAACGCTGTCTCGTTCCTAATGATGTGATCACAGAATGAGCGCTGCCATGCGAATTCCTGATCATTCAGTCTTCGGCGGATTGCCTTGCTGACGACATCTTTGTACGATTTTACGATCTTCGACAAGAGGCCGTAGTTTTTATCCGTAGCGACAGAACACTGTTCTGTCTCATTGGGAACTGCCTCCAGCCCTTCGATGATAATGATACCATGGATATGGTTGGGCATTACCACGAAGTCATCAATCTGAACAAGTCCATAATGCTCAGGAATTAAGAGCCAGTATTCGTGAGCAATATTGCCATATTGATTCAAAATCATCTGATGATTCTCGACTTTTCCGAAGTATTCAATACTGTCAGCTGTGCAGATGGTTACAAAATAGAGGCCGGCTTGGGAGTAGTTGTACCCCTTTAACCTGTTGGGTTTTCGTTCTACTTTTTTCATCGATGATTCCCCCTTTGTGTTTATTGTGTCATTGCCGGACGGGGACAAAACGATGTTTCGTCCTCGCGGACAGAACAATGTTCTATCCCTACGATTGGCTCTGTTTTTCTGTCGATGATTCCCCCTTTGTGTCTTTATGCCGTTGCCGGGTGCGGACAGAACAATGTTCTGTCCCTACGATTTTCTGTGCGCGATCGTCGCGCTCGCCTGGGCGGTGGGCATGATGCTCAATTGGTGGATATTGACGTGCGGTGGACGGGTGACGCAGAAGAGAATGCCTTCGGCGATGTCCTCTCCCGTCAGCGGCTTAAGTCCCTTATAGACGGCGGAGGCTTGGTTTTTGTCGCCCCGGAAACGGACCATGCTGAATTCGGTTTCGACCATGCCCGGATCGACGGTGCTGACCCGAATCGGCGTATCGACCAGGTCGATCTGCATCCCTTTGGTAAGGGCATCCACGGCATGCTTGGTGGCGCAATAGACGTTCCCGCCGGGATAAACCTCATGCCCCGCAATCGAGCCGATGTTGATGATGTGGCCTTTCTTTCTCTTGACCATTCCCGGTATGACCGCCCGACTGACGTAGAGAAGGCCTTTGACATTGGTGTCAATCATCTCCTCCCAGTCAAGCAGTTCGGCCTCGTGGATTTTGCTCAGCCCCCGGCTCAGGCCGGCGTTGTTAATGAGAATGTCGATTTTCTGCCATTTAGCCGGCAGACCCTTGATTTTGGCTTCTACAGCTTTTTGGTCACGAACATCAAGCATGAAGAGATATGAATCGGTTCCGTGCTTTTTCTTCAGATTTTCAGCAAATCTTTTAAGCCGATCGGCTCTTCTGGCCGCAAGAATCAACCGGGCCCCTTCGCGTGCAAAGACTTTGGCGCAGGCGTATCCTATTCCGGCGGAGGCGCCGGTCACCAAAGCGATTTTTCCCTTTATTGCAGTCATTTTATCGCCTTTCCTATGGACTTGGGATAATTTCCGCCAATTTAGGGCAATCGGACAAGGCAGTCAAGCCGGGGGCAGCAGCCCGATCAAAGACTGATTTTGTTTTGATATGGGCCTGTGGCAGCCGATGTGGGAAGAATCCCATCAATTTCGCCCCGAGTCCTTTCGAATGTTTGATTTTCAACATTTGAACAGCTCTTAAGTTGTTGCAATCAAATAAAATAACCGCACTCAGGCAGCTTTCTGAGCAGGGGGGCTCGAGGGCATATTTTCTGCAAGAGAGCCATTTCAGGAATAGACTAATTTTTCCCCCGTCCGGGTCGATTCTAAAAGAAAAGAGCCGCAGGAGTGCGTCTCGTCCCGGTCGGGGAGGGGAGGTTTCCTGATGGCTTCGAAGAAAAAAGACGTTTACGTGATGCCACGTAAACTTTACTGGCATCTTTACAGTTTGCAGAACTTAAACAGTGAGAAATTCATTAAGGTAGTGAACAAAATTCTCAGGAAAGAATATCAGCTGATAAAATAGGATCTTGCGTAACTGCAAAGAAAGGGCGGATTTTTGTTGACATCGCTTCGGGATTGCGATATTTTCCGTCGAAATTTTTTGAGACAACAATATCTAGTCTTGTAACGTAACTGTAGAGAAATTCGGGCCTATTATGTTGGGGAAAAAGTTGTCATTTTTGCTTATCGGCGGAAGCCGCGATAAGATGCGGCAGTTCAGTCTTTCCTATGGTTTTATCTTAATCAGCGCTGCGATTATAGCTTTCCTGTTCGTGGCTGATATCTTTCTTACTGCCTCGTACATGAAATCTCAATCGGCGAGCGCCGAGTTGAAACGTCTCCGGGAAGAAAACAAGCTTCTGGCGGAAAAATATGAGGAATTGCAGGGCAAGGTATCCGAGATAGCGGGCATTTATGACGAGCTGGTCGAGAAGGAAGTGGTTATCAGGAATATCTTTAATCTTCCCGAGATAAGCAGCGACGAGCGCCAGCTTGGTGTCGGCGGCCCCGCTCAAAAAATATATACAAATGTCTCCGAAACGATCAGAAAAGCTTATTCGGCGAAATCGGATATTGACGCGCTGCTGAGGCTGGCGCGTTTTGAGAAAGAGAAGTACGAGGAAGTATATGACGTCTTAGCCGAGAAGAAGTCGATTCTTGATCATACACCGTCTATTCTACCCTCCCGGGGATATCGGACTCGCGGTTTCGGCATGAAATACGATCCTTTCACCGGCTACAAGCAATTTCATTCTGGTATTGATATTGCGAATAAGACGGGAACGCCGGTTTACGCCACGGCTGACGGCGTTGTCAAGTTTGCCGGGCGGTCAGGTGGCCTGGGCAAACTGATCACCATAAATCATGGATACGGCTATCGGAGCCGCTATGGCCACTTGAGCAAGATAAAGGTGCAACGGGGTCAGAAGGTTCGACGGGGCGATCTGATCGGTTTGATGGGGTCAACCGGTTATTCAACCGGGCCGCACCTTCATTATGAAGTCGTCAAGAACGGAAAATCCGTCAATCCTCTGGAATACATCCTCAATTAACGATATCTGGGGCCGCCCAGGGCCTTCATTATATTCTTTCCAAGTCAGACTAATATCGGGTCGGCATCTATCGTCTGAATGTCGAAGGCTGGGACGCTGAGCGTCGCGGTCGATTCTGCGCCGGGATATTCTCCTCAGGCTGGAGCGGATTGCGAAATACACCTATCTTTCTGTCCGTGAATCACTTAGGGCAATGCGACGACACCAGGAGAGCAAAAATTTCAAAAAAATGGTTGACCTAGGCGGGAGTGGCGTGTATACTTAATGTAAAGGGGATTGTGCGCAATCATCGCAATCTGACAGGGACTCACGGCTGGAGAGGCTGATTCACTTGTGTTGCTGATAACGAAACGAGCTGAAATGAGATATTTCAGGAACAAAATGGCACCAACGGCGTTAAAAAGACAATATAGATTAGTTTAATCTACAATGCGCCTGTAAGCGCCGGGAGGCAGTAATGAGTGCGGTTTTGAAAAGCAACAAAAGTGTCGACATCGATGACCGTATCGAACGAGAGACCAAAGAGATCGTTCGCCGAATAAAAGCGGGCGAGAAAAGTCAGTTCTCGCGGTTGGTTCGGCTTTACAAAAATCAGGTGGCTTCCCTGGCATACAAAATGGTGGGCGATTACGACGAGGCCGCCGACGTTATGCAGAATGTCTTTGTCAAAGTGAATCAGAATATATGGCGGTTTGACGAGAAGAAGCGGTTTTACACCTGGCTTTACAGAATCACCGTAAACGCATCCATTGACTACATGCGAAAGCACCACCGGCACCAGCACGAGTCGATAGAGAATGTCAAGGAGAGGGCCGACGATCGGCTTGATACTCCTGAGATCAGCTATCAGCGGAACCGTCTTCGTCAGTATATAGATGAGGCGGCCGAGTCGTTAAATGAGAAGCAGCGGTCGGCTTTTGTGCTTCGCGATGTCAAGGGCTGCAACATCGACGACGTCGCCAATATCATGAATATGCCGGAGGCGACGGTTCGCTGGTATCTTCATCGAGCCAGGACGAAGATAAAAAAGGAACTGATGAAGAAGTGCCCTCAACTGCTTATCGGTATGGGTTTTAAGTAAATTCCTCCTTTGAAGGGTTAAGGTCGTTATACTGACTATCGCCGTCAATTTGCATCTTTGCATTTCGGCGGCGATTTGTTTATTATTTGATCATGGGTAAGATTAAAGAGCTTGATCTCAAAATCGGCGGGATGCACTGCGCCGGGTGCGCCTCCGGCATCGAAAAGGGTCTTTCCCGGCTGGAAGGTGTCATGGAGGCCCGCGTGAACTTCGCCCTGGGGACGGCTTCCGTTGATTATGATCCGGGTTCCATCAAGGAAGAATCCATTATTGAGAAGGGTACCGAGCTGGGGTATCATCCGAAGAAAGCCGAGACGGCTGACATGGTCGTTGACGGCGAACAGGATACGGCAAAAAAGAGCTTTCTTCTGGCCCTCGTCTTCACAATTCCCATTATTGTGCTCAGTGTCAGCGGCATGTTTGTCTCACTTCAGCTTGTCTCTCGTGAATTTGCCGGGATTATCCTGCTGGTGTTGACCTTGCCGGTTCTTTTGCGGGCGGGCCGGCCGATTTTCGCCGACGGCTGGAATCAGACAAGACATTTTCGGGCGAACATGAATTCGCTGATCGCGTTGGGATCGTCGGTCGCTTTTCTTTACAGCACGTGCATGGTCGCCGACGTTCTATTGTTCCGGAAACTGGCTTCACCTCATTATTATTTTGAGACTTCAGCCATGATCATAACCCTCATCCTTTTCGGGCGTTACCTGGAGAGTCGCGCCGGGCGAAAAGCCCGGGATGCCATCGGATCGCTTCTGCGGCTCAGGCCCGAACGCGCTACGTTAATCATTGACGGTGACGAAAGCGAGATTGACGTGTCGGTCGTCAGACCGGGAATGATAATAATGGTCAAACCGGGTGGCCGGATTGCGGCCGATGTGATGATCATCGAAGGGGAACCTTCCATAAATGAGTCGTTGCTGACCGGCGAATCGATGCCGGTGGAGAAAAACGA
>CP070766.1:1029298-1035971 GCA_020345705.1 Candidatus Zixiibacteriota bacterium
CCTGAAGAGCTCCCCTCATACTTCAACTGGGAAGATTCCAGTGTCCTGACGGGAGTGCGAAACCAGGGGGGCTGCGGGTCATGCTGGGATTTTGCGGCGACGGCGGCATTGGAAAGCATCTACTCCATCTACCGCGGTGTGAAGCTTGATCTTTCCGAACAAGCGGTCCTGTCATGCGCCACCTTCGGCTCGGGCTGCGACGGCAACTGGATGGAGACAGCCTACTGGCACTTCACATATTACGGCGCCATCGCCGAAAGCGAAATGCCTTACATGGCCAATGATGAGATCCCTTGCACGCAATCCGAGCACCCGGCCAGGGTCAAAATAAACGGGTGGACGGCCGTTCCGCGCGGCCGCAATTACATCAAGACGGCCGTTTTAACAGCGCCGGTGGCGGTTGCTTTCATGGCCTATTATGATCTTTACTATTATTCGGGGGGCTGTTACTCTCACGGCGGCTTTACGGAAGACATAAACCATGCCATCCTGGTGGTCGGCTGGGATGATAATATGTGTAACGGCGAAGGGGCCTGGCGATGCAAGAACAGCTGGGGATCGTACTGGGGAGACAACGGCTATTTCTGGATAAGATATGATGACTGCAACTTCGGTGAGGGGGGAGCCCTGATTGAGCTGGATACACTTCTTGACATTGCCAATGACAGAGCGCTGGAGACGGGCAGCGTCTGCCGGGAATACGGCTACCAGATGGAAGCGTCCGGCGGCATATCACCCTATAGCTGGCTTGTTCTCGATGACCCCCTGCCGTCGGGACTGACCATGGATTCCGGCGGATTCATAAGCGGCTATCCTGAAGAGGCAGTCACGAAGAACCTGGCAATAAGAGTGTTGGAAACATCGCCTCCCAGAAGATTGTATTTCGATTACTTCACCCTGGTAATTGATGACGCCCTCAGCGGTGATGCCGATTGTAGCGGCACGCACAACATCCTCGATGTGACATATATTATCAATTATCTTTACAAGGGCGGCCCTCCGCCGGCTACCGGGACGGGTTGCGACTGCGATTGCTCATCAGGCTGCAATATCCTTGATGTTACCTATATTGTGAATTACCTGTACAAAGACGGCCCCGAACCCTGTTCGCCATAAGGGCGGCGGGTCGAATGTGAATGGCGGGTTCCTCTCGAATCACCTGACCATATCCGGGATTATAATCCAGCGAATCGCCCAGTTGCCCGTCTCGCTCCTGTTAAGGCAGAAGACACCGGCATTGCGAAGTTCGATGACGTCTCTCTCGGAATCCCCTCCGGTCAGGAGGGAGACCAGTCTTTTAAGGTGTGGTCCGTGCCCGACGAGCATGATGTCTTCCGTCATGTCATTGATGCGCTTCGCCCAAACCGTAGGATCGTCGAGCGGGTTCAGGCCATCAGTGGCGTCAAGTCCCCGTACAGGGTGAAAATGGCCCGCCATAATCTGTGCCGTTTGCTGAGCTCTGGCTTTGCCGCTGTGGAATACCTTTTCGATTTTCAGGGTCATGTTTTGGGACAAAAATTGCGCCACCCTTTCAGTATTTCCGGCTCCAATATCCGACAGTGGCCGGCTGGGATCTTCTGCTTTGTCCTTTGCCTCACCGTGCTGAACGAGATACAGGTTCATCACAGCCCTCCTGTTAGCATGCTTGAGTCATTCGTACATTCCAGCAAATGAAAGTCTGTAACAAAATGAGCATTGGAAACTTACATAATATTCTACAGATAACAAGGGTATAAATCGCACGGCCCGAACCTCGCGAAGGCTCGGGCCGAGTCCTGATTATGCGCCCGTCACTTCGGCTTCCAGCCGGTAGCGGCGGTATATCCTGGCGTACTGGCCGTCTCTTTCGGCCAGATCATGATGAGTTCCCGATTCTGCAATGCGGCCATCCTCGAGGACATGGATCATGTTGGCCCGCTCCAGGGTATCGGGCCGATGCGTAATCAGAAACGCCGTCATTCCGGGCATCACATCGTGCAGGCGATCCCACAACGCCGCCTCGGTTTTTGAGTCAAGAGCCGAGGTGCAGTCGTCGAGGATGAGAATCTTCGGCTTTCGCACCAGAGCCCTGGCCAGCGCCAGACGCTGTTTCTGACCGCCCGAGATCGACATCCCGCGCGGTCCGATCCAGGTCTCCAGGCCGTTGGGGAAGGCTTCGACTTCGCCTTTGAGCTGGGAAACCTCGATGGCCCAGCTTAGCAGCTCCTCCGGGATATCCTTCTGCCCGAAGAGGATGTTGTTGCGCACCGTGTCACTGAACAGCACCGGTTCCTGGGGGACATACCCGATGACCTTGCGCAGATCTTCCAGACGATACATCTTCAGGTCTCGGCCGTCAAGGATGATGCTGCCACCGGTCGGATCGACAAGCCGCGGAATCATATTGACCAACCAGCTTTTGCCCGAGCCCACGCGACCGACCAGGGCGACCGTCTGTCCCGTTTCAACCTCGAACGAGATGCCGTCAACAACGTTTCGATCCGAACCGGGGAAGGACAGGCTGACCTTATGAAAAACCATGTTACCAAGAATATTGCCGTTGCAGGGGATATGGCCCTCATCCGCCACCATCGGCGCTACTCTCTCAAGTTCAACGAGGCGATTCACCGATACGGCTGACTGGCGCGATTTCACCAGGAACTGCCCGATGTCGAACATGGGGAAAATCATATAAACCACGTAATAGATAAAGGCAATCAGTTTCCCCATTGAAAGGTTGGCGTTTATGACCATGTATCCTCCGGCCAGGAGGACAACGATTATTCCAAACTGCCAGATGTACATGTACAGTGAATCCACGACCGTCGTCGCTTTGATCGACGAAATCTCCGCGGCTTTTCGATCGAAAGCGGCCTTGTCGAACTTGCGCCTCTGAGCCGTTTCTTTCACATAGGCTTTGACGACCCGAATGCCGTAAAAGCATGACTCCATCACGTCGTTAAGCGCCGATATCTTCTTCTGAAGGTGATCATACCTTTTATCAAGGATAGATGAACTCCGAAAGAAGATGATTATCAGAATCGGCAGCGGCCCGGCCGACCACAGGGTCAGCTTCGGATCGATCGAAACCATCATGGCCAGGGCAAATCCGACCATCAGCAAGGCCTCGTACAATCTGAAAATCCCTGAACAGGCAAACCAGGAGAGCTTCTCCGCGACGTCATCCGTCATCCGGGTAACGAGATCGCCCGTCCTGAACCTGTTGAAGAAGTTCTGCCCCTTGAAGGTAATGCCGTTGAAGGCATCCTGCCGGAACAGCCATTCCAGCTTCAGGTTCATCCAGGCCCGGTGCCCCTGGATAAAGGCGTACATGGCGCTGGCGATGAATCCGATCATGATCAGACTCAGGGTGAACGTTGCCGCCGTTGAAAACCCGATGCCGGTACCGATCCGAACCAGCCAGACAGCCGCTGCGTTCGACGGGACTTCACCGGTTTTGACAAAGTCAACGGTAAACTCTATCAGCCTGGGTACACTGACCTGAAACGCGGTTTGCACCGGCGTCAGAAGGAGCAGAACCGCCAGGACATATCTATAATTTCTATAATATTTCCAGAACCATTTTATTTTCTCATACATTAGCCATCACCCCATTTCTGTTTTTGAACTGCAGATGGAACAGTTTGGAGTAATATCCATTTTTTAGTATCAGTTCCGTGTGGGTTCCACGTTCGACCAGCTCGCCACGGCGAATCACCATTATCTCATCGACATCAAGTATCGTCGAAAGACGATGGGCGATAATCAACGACGTGCGCCCGACCATCAGCCTCTTTAGCGATTCTTGAATCGTCCTTTCCGTTTCCGGGTCCACCGAACTGGTCGCCTCATCGAGAACCAGGACATCCGGATCAATGGCCAGAGCTCTGGCGAACGAGAGAAGCTGCCTTTCGCCGCGGCTGAAGTTGGCACCCTTCTCAGAAACCTGAGTGCCGTACTTATCAGGAAGCCTGCTGATGAACCGATCAGCCTGCACTGTGGTCGCCGAGGCCATGACGCGCTCTCGCGGAATATACATCGATTCCAGCGAGATGTTCGACCGGACGTCGCCCGGGAAGAGAATAATGTCCTGAAGCACCAGGGCAAAACGCTGTCTCAGCTCGGCTCGAGCTATATCGCGGATGTCTATGCCGTCGACCGTGATCCGTCCTTTTTGCGGGTCATAAAACCGGAGCAGCAGGGATATAACGGTTGTCTTGCCGCCGCCCGTGACGCCGGCCAGCGCCACCCGCTTGCCGACCGGAATTTCCAGGCTGACATCCCGGAGCGCCCAGTGATCATCATTTGTATATGAAAACCAGACGTTCTCGAACCGGATATCCTTCTTAAGCCCGTTCCAGCTGATCGGCTTTTCCGAATCGCGGAGTTTCGGTTCGGTCGAAAGCAGGGCGAATATTCTCTTGGCCCCTGCAATCGCCTTCTGTATCGTGGCCAGCTGCTCCGAGGTTCGCCAGATAGGATCGAATGACCGCCAGATGAGAATAATGAACATGCCTATGGTTCCGACCGTTATCACGCCCGATTTGATCCATAGCACGCCGAAGAAAAGCACCAGGCCGATCATGACGTATTCAAAGAAGAAGACCGTGTTGAAAAAGAGGATGACGCCGATGTTTACGTAAACGTCGTCCTTGAATTTCAGTTCATTGGCCCGGTTGACACGGCCGCGCGCGTAAGCGCCGCGGTGGAATATCTGAATGATCGACATGCCGTGAAGGAACTCCGTCAGCTGTGCCGTTATTTCGGCCATTTTCTTTCTGACCTCAAAAAAGCGGGGGGTCGTTTTTCGCTCGAAGAAGAATATCAGTATCGCCACTATCGGGACAATCATTACCAGTATCAGGGCCAGCCGCCAGCTATAGTAAAACATAACGGCGAATATTCCGGTGACAAGGATGATGTCGCCGATAAGCAAAACAACTGTATTGGTGAAGAGCATCCTCAGTGATTCGGTGTCGGATTCCACGCGCGCCATCAGCCGTCCAACGGGGTTCTTGTCAAAGAAGGCCACATCCAGTGATAATATATGGTTGAAAAGCTTACGCTTCAGGTCGACCATAATATTCTGCCCGACTATTTCCAGCTTGATGCGCTGGATATATTGAAGCACCAGCGTTACCACCTGTATTGCACCGATCATGAGAACGGTGTACATGAGTCCTCTAAAATCGCCGTTCTTGATGTCCACATCCAGGGCCCGCTTCAGAAGAATCGGCCAGTAAATTGATAATAGCGTTCCCGTCGCCAGCAGAAAGAGGCAGACAAGCAGAGGCCAGACATGATCCTTCAGGAGCGGAAGCAGTTTGGCAAACGCTTTTCGCGATTTTATGGCCTGCTCTTCGGGGCTAATTATTTCATTTTCGTATATATCGCCTGTCATCGCTGCACCTTTGAGTTCTCAATCAGTTATCGCCGCCGGTCCGAACAGGTAATAAAAAAACCCGCCGAACCATCTCCGGTCGCGGCGGGTTGCTTTATAGCTTGTGATAATTTTCACTAGCCGGATGAGCCTCCTCCGCCGCGGAATCCGATACTACCGAAATTAGTGTATTTTACCCAGAGCTCAATCATGAAATCATCATCCTTTTAAGCAGCGGTTTTAGCTAACATAATCCTCGTTTACGACTGGATTTTCAGCTTGTTTCATTAAAATATAATCTTTTTCGTCTCTGTCAAGAGAAAAATCGCCATTTCAACCGGATATTTTCACACAGCGCTATTGGTATCCGCGCCCTTCAAATAAAGGGGCCGCTCATCACGGCCCCCGAATTATCACGCAACTTCTTTTCGATAAGGGCTATTTTAGAAACACCATCTTCCGGGCTTCGGAATAGTCCCCGGCCGTCAGCTGATAGAAATAGACGCCCGCAGCAACGGTCTGACCGGATTCGTCGGTGCCGTCCCAGTCAACGCTGTGTGTGCCGGCCGACTTGGTTTCGTTGACAAGAGTGTTAATCTTCTGCCCGAGCAGGTTGTACACGAGCAGCTCAACGTCGGCCCGTACCGGGATTCTGTATTTGATAAACGTCCTCGGATTGAACGGATTCGGATAATTCTGAGACAGGCTGAAGCTCCCGGGCAGAGTCGACATATCGCCGGTATCGCCGATGTCGGTTGGCTTTGGCGAAATATATACCGCGAACGCGTGTGAGAACTCGGAATAGTCTTGTCCGTCATACGTGGTGCGGAACCGCCAGTAATAAACCAGATCGTGGCTGAGTTCATTGGGAGATGTATATTCGGGTACCTTCAAGCCGTTATACTCGCAGATCGGCGAGCGAAAATCATAGTATCGGCTAAGCTGGAAGTGGTACATGGCACCGTCCGGCAGATCGGAAACCAGCCCCGTCCAGTCAAATGTTGGGCGGGCCGTCTCCGACGTCGAGCCGTTAGGCGGGAAAACTGACGAGACCGGTTCAACTGTGTAGTAAAAGACAAAACAACCGGATTCAAAGCCGCCGGTCGGTTTGGCCGTCAGGGGAGGGGCCGGGTAGTCTTTGAATAAAGTCAGCCTGGTGTCCCCGATTTTGACATCGGCGGAAAACGTCGCATCCGGCGGCGCATTCAGCTTCGTCCTGATGATGATTCTGTACTCGCCGTTTTGAAGATTATAATCTATGGCCCTCTCATCAATGGCGTTATCGGCGTTGGCATCGAGACGCCAGTATGATCC
>CP070766.1:1036071-1039868 GCA_020345705.1 Candidatus Zixiibacteriota bacterium
ACACCCCTGCCGTTGGGGAGTGCAAAACTTGACAGTACGCTGGGAGCCGTCGGGTTAGACTGACCGGCGTGAGTAAAACCTGAAAAAACAGAAGAGCAATATTGAAAAGTATGTCTCCAAAAGTTGTGTCAGGTCCTGCGAATGGTATATCATCCGTGTGACCTGACACGCGTATAAGAGATAAGATATGGCGACAGCGGCGTACAGAAAATATCTCGATCCAGAGATTGTCGGGAAGCTCAAAGGGATGGAGCTTAGGGCCCGGATGGTGGTCGAAGGATTCATCGCCGGGCTGCACAAATCGCCCTATCACGGTTTTTCCGTCGAGTTCGCCGAGCATCGGCAATACATGCCGGGGGATAATATCCGCGACATCGACTGGAAGGTTTACGCCAAATCCGACCGGTATTATATCAAAGAGTACGAGGAAGAGACCAACCTTAAGGCCTATCTCCTGGTGGATTGCTCGGCCTCGATGCGGTACAGCTCTGGGGGCCAGGTCAAGCATGACTACGCCGCGACGATTGCCTCGGCGCTTTCGCTGATGATGCTTCGTCAGCGCGATGCGGTCGGGCTGGTGACGTTCGATGAGGGCATCCGTCGCTATGTCCCGCCGCGGTCGAAGTCGGGGCATCTTCATGTTTTGCTCAACGAACTCGAGAATCAGAAGCCTTCGGAGAAAACCGATATAGCGGCGACGCTGCATGAGATGGCCGAGCGGATTCACCGCCGGGGGCTGATTATACTCTTTTCGGACCTTCTTGATGATGCCGAGCATATCGTTTCGGGGCTGAAACATTTTCGTCACAAGCAGCACGAAATGATTGTCTTTCATGTTCTTGACCCGCGCGAGCGGGATTTTGCCTTCCCGCGGGAGGCGATTTTCAAGGACATTGAGACCGGTGAGGAAATGACGACGCTTCCGTGGCAGGTAAAAAGGCATTATGCCCAGCTGACCCGGGAGTTTTCCGACTATATCGCCGCCGAATGCCGGCAGAGCCGTATCGACTATCACCTGATCGATACATCGGTTCCGTTCGATATCGCCCTCTACGCTTTCCTGGCCAAACGCGAGAAGCTGTATTGAGCTAGCCGCCTGCGGCCGGACGGAAGGGGGCCGTCAAAAAGATACAAGGTGCATCCGATTTTCGCTTGACATGATGGACGGGATTTGATATTTTGGGAATGTACAGGTCGTTTCTTGAGGACGGCTCGTCTTACAGATCGAAACATCGTTGTTCAGTCAGTTGTCTTCTGGAGGGCAAGTAAGGTATACCACATTTTCAGGCAGGCTGAAATGCCGGAGAAAGCAAATCCTGGACGTTCAGATGAATCTCGAGAATACAGATAAAATAAAATCACTCCAGAATCAGATACTTAAATGATAATCCCTCGGGTGGGATTGGGAGGAAAAGTAATATGAAAGGCAAATGCTATCGTGCAAATGGCACAGGGATGGCACTCTTGCGGATCGTTGTGGCAGTTCTGGCTGTTTTGGGTCTTCAGGCCGGTGTTTCTTCGGCCCAGGACTGGTGGCCGATGTTTCATCATGACAGCTGTCATCTCGGTTATTCAACGTCGACGGCACCGGCAACCAATGCCGTGTGCTGGACTTATGCTACTGGCGGGGCGGTGACCTCATGTCCGGCCGTGGTTAACAACCTCATTTATGTCGGTTCCTACGACGGCAACGTATATTGCCTGAACCTTATCACGATCGACACGGTCTGGACATTCCAGACGGGGAACACGATCAGCTCTTCTCCGGCCGTGGCGGGCGGTAGAGTATATGTCGGAAATGACTGGACCAATCTATACTGCCTGGATGCTTCAAATGGCGACTCGCTGTGGTGTTACCAGACAGGGGATTGGGTGGTATCATCCCCAACAGTGGTTAATGACAGAGTCTATTTTGGTTCGATGGACGGGAGTGTCTACTGCCTCAACGCCACCACCGGGGCTTATATCTGGTCTTATCCGACGGGCAGCTATGTCTGGTCATCGCCCGCCGTTGCGGACGGCAGGGTCTATGTGGGATCGTGCAATAACAGCGTCTACTGTCTCAATGCTACGACAGGCGGTTATGTCTGGTCCTATCCGACCGGCGACTGGGTGGCATCTTCTCCTGCCGTTGATGACGGTAAGGTTTTTGTCGGGTCCGATGACAATAACGTCTATTGTTTGAATGCTTCAAGCGGGGCCTTCATCTGGTCATCTCCGACCGGGGGCGACGTCCGGTCCTCGCCGGCGGTTGCTTATGGCAATGTATATGTCGGTTCCTACGACGGCCGGTTGTACTGTCTGGATCCAGCGACCGGCGATTCGCTGTGGACCTATGATGCCGGATCCGAAATTCATTCGTCTCCTGCGGTAGCCGATGGCAAGGTGTATGTCGGCGCCAAAGATATGAGAGTATTGTGTCTTGATGCATATTCCGGCACTTGGACCTGGGATTACACAACCGGTGGTGATGTCAATTCTTCTCCCGCCGTCGCCGACGAGAGAGTTTTTGTGGGATCAGATGATGGCAGTGTTTACATCTTCGGGCCGCCGGCAATTCTATACGATGTGGCGGTCACGCAAGTTAGCCTGTCAGACTCTGTAATCGGTCAGGGTGATTCGGTAGATATATATGTTACCGTCGAGAATCAGGGCACGGCGACAGAGTCTTTCGACGTGACGATGTACTACGGCAGCATCAGCTATTCGGATGATTTCGAATCCGGGCAGAAGCCGGAGTGGACATACCATGCCGACAATCCGGGCGAGACTGCGATCGCTGAAATCAGCAGTGATAGATATAAGGAAAGCCCGATTCATTCGCTTCATTTGAGCAACACGTACGGCGGTTCGCCAGCCGTTGCCGATGCCCGGCTGGATATTTCCGGACTCGGGCTGGCAATTCCGTATGCGATCGAGTTCTGGTTTTATCCGAGTCAGAGCTCATACAGTTACTACAACCACTTCGTGGTTCTTGGGGCTAATGAGGACCTGACCATGATGCTCTACAATGATCCGAACGGGATTCACATATCCGACGGAGACGGCTGGCGATCGTTCGCCTATAGTCTCGATTTTCAGGCCTGGCATAAGATAAAATATATCAGGGATGGTGCCGACAGCTATATGCTTCTGATTGACAGCGACACCATCACCGGCAATCCCAGCGGCGATTTGATTGATGATGTTTCCACAACCATGACATTCGGCGATTACAAGCCCGAATTCGGCAAGGGAGCGGGTTACTGGGATGATCTCGTTATTTCCACTTCAGGATATGGCGAGATTGAGACGCAGCACGTGGCCGATCTCCCGCCCGAAGGCAGCGACGGTCTGACCTGCATATGGGACCCGCTGGGGATTCCGCCGGGGGATTACCTGATCAGCGCCTTCGCACATTATCTTGCGCTGGAGGTGGACTCGAGTGACAATAGACACTTCGACGGCATATTGCAGATAATGCCTTACGTATGCGGCGACGCCGACAACAACGGCGTGATTAACATTCTGGACGTTACGTTCATCATAAACTACCTCTATAAGGAAGGCCCGGCTCCGGATTATGAGGGTGCGCCGGACGCCGACGGCAGTGGCGGGATTAATATTCTGGATGTCACGCATATAATAAACTATCTCTACAAGGAGGGCCCGAAACCGGAGTGCGTGTAGGGGTAGGCTAGAAATCCCAAGAGAGCGGGGACATCAAGTCCCCGCTTTTTTTAAAGATATTTCCTTGTGTAATCAATCTGACATAAGATTTCATAGCACAGTTACACACCCCTGAATCCCATCTCAAC
>CP070766.1:1039968-1042565 GCA_020345705.1 Candidatus Zixiibacteriota bacterium
CAAATATAAATGTTTACAACCCGCCGGGCAAATGGTTTCAGACACGTAAGAATCGGATTCCACTGCCATCTTTTT
The DNA here is from genome assembly GCA_020345705.1 of Candidatus Zixiibacteriota bacterium. Lineage (GTDB taxonomy): Bacteria > Zixibacteria > MSB-5A5 > GN15 > PGXB01. The sequence goes on from CP070766.1 coordinate 1,040,044, forward strand.
GGATGTATTTTCTTCCCAATCCCGCAGCATTATTCTAAATTTTCATATTAGCGGTGCATGTGAATATCACGGGATAGTGAGCAATAAGAATCATTGCGAGCCGAAGTTCGCCTCTTGCGGGCGAGGCGTCGCAATCTCGTAACCATCACACCAACTTCAAATACGGCACGGCGTTGGCGTTCAGATCGGAGGGGCCGTCTATCCCGAACCGCCTGAAACCAGCGGCGGCAATCATAGCGGCGTTGTCGGTGCACAACTCAGGCGGCGGGCAGAAAAATCGCGCCTTTATCTTCGACAGGTGTTTTTGCATCAGCTCTTTCAATCGGCTGTTCGAGGCCACCCCCCCCGAAAGCGACACGGCCTCAACTCCGAATTCCTTCGCCGCCCGGATCGTCTTTACCACCAGCACCTCAAGAGCCGCTTCCTGAAATGAAGCGGCAATATCGGCCCGGTGCTGTTCGAGTTCACTCTCGGACAGGTCCCGGACATGCAGCGCCACCGCCGTCTTCAGGCCGGAATAAGAAAAATCATAACTCTCTTCTCGGATAACTCCCCGCGGAAAGCGAAAGTATTTCCGGTCGCCGATTCTGCCCAGCCTGTCTATCTGCTCGCCGCCGGGATAACCCAGGCCGAGAAGCTTGGCCACCTTGTCATACGCCTCGCCGACGGCGTCATCTTTGGTCTGGCCCAGCACTCGGTAACGGCCGAATCCGTTCACCAGCACAAGTGATGTATGTCCCCCGGAGATGATTAGAGTGATATGTTTCTCAGGCAGGTTCGGATGCACGAGAAAGTTCGATGCAATATGCCCTTCCAGATGATTGACGGCCACGAACGGTTTGTCATAGCCATAGGCCAGGCCTTTGCCGAAATTGAGACCGACCAGAAGCGCTCCGACCAATCCCGGCCCGTACGTGGCCGCGATCAGATCAAAGTCGCCGGCTTGAACGCCCGCCTTCTTGAGTGCTTCATCATAGACGGTCATTATCGCCTTGAGATGTTCCCTGCCGGCCAGCTCGGGGACAACGCCACCGTAACCCTTGTGTATCAGCTGACTCAGGATGACGTTGGAGAGAATCTTATCAGAGTCCTCAACGACGGCGACCGAGGTCTCGTCGCAGGATGTTTCTATGCCGAGAGTAATCATCTCTGTTCAATTAGTCTTACGGAATCGACCGATTTGAAGAGAAGAGAAATCGAGGGCGGAAGAATCACCTGAACCGGGATAACACCGGCAGCGTCGGCAAGAATATAGTCGGCAATGGCCGAAACACGCTCAGCGGAAAGGCTGTCGATTCCGCCGGCCTTGCCGGCAACTCTCAACTCAATGGTCTTGGGAACGATGTCAAACACTTTATTCCCCGGCGCATTTATGAGCATGATAGTCACATCAGAGATAATCTTCCGCCTGACCGGGGAGACATTTATATACGCAATAACTGAATCAGGCTCAAGTTTCAGCCCGTATGCGCCGCCGGCCAGGAGAGCAACCTTTCGCGAAAAGCTGTTCCGCACCCCTTCAAGAACAATTTCCTCCGTTTCGACTTGCTCCAGAGATAAGATTGCTCTTTTCGGGCCGCTGATTTTAACCGTGTTGGGGACTATGGAATCGTTCTCGGAAGCGGCGTAACCTTCATCGGGTAGCACCGCGATTCTTGAGATGACGGGGACTTCCTTTTCAGACTTCCAGTCGCAGCTGAACGTTATTTCCCTCGGAGAAATGACATCAAGCAGAACCACCTTCTCGGCTTTGACTAGGCTTAGATTGGCGTTGTTAACGTCTGTCGTAAACCTTCCGGCGCGATTTCTGTCGACCACAAGCCTCAGCCCTCTTTTCTTCCAGTCCGTTCTGAGAAGGCTCTTGCCGGTGGCGGAAACCTTGACCGTTATTGAATCCGGGGGCGGTTCGATCAAGGCCAGGTCCTCAGCCAGATCAATCTTCTTTAACGGCAGAGTGATCTCATTCTGATAGACTTTGTCAGTCGCCACATGAAACCAGAGAAGAATCGCCAGCACCAGGGCGGCGATCTTCACCCACAGGTTATCAAACAGCTTCTTCATAGACCTCTACTTGGTTGAGACCCCCAGCGGCTTGCCGTAGCTTATCTCGCCGTTATCAATGCGAAGCGAGAAGCCGCACTCGGGATTAGTGCATACCCAGGCTTTGTACTGTATGGTCGCACCTTCACGCCCATAATCGGATAAGGGCAAAAGGCGGCCTTTATTGCACTTCAGACAAGCGGGAAACTCAAAGTTTGGCATGCCAGTATCCTTTATCGATTAATATTGCCTTTGTTTTTCAACACCGTTAAGCGGTCCGTCCGGCCGCTAAGATTATGCTCGATAATTATATCAGAAAGCCGACTGCCCAGACGGACCGGGCGGATCAGCGACGGGTGGTCCAGGGGAATCTCCAGATCCGATTTTTTAGAGAGGTATTCATCGGAATTCCCCCAGAAGAATTGGAGCTTACCTTTGCCGTCGGAGAACACCAGGTCATAAAGACCATCACCGGTATAGTC
>CP070766.1:1042665-1057984 GCA_020345705.1 Candidatus Zixiibacteriota bacterium
AAAATAGTGCATTTCGACAGAAAAGGGATAATATGTGTCTTTTCCAATTGCGAATTTGTTGTCAACCACTCCAAGCATATAACACCATACAAGTCAAAGGTTTACACAGTTCGGCGCGCATCATTTCCCACCTCCATCTTAACCAAAATAGAGAGACAAGTCAACAGGATTTATAGCATATTATCGGTTTATTATGAATGGCCCCAGTTCATACAAAATTAGCATTTATAATCTACTGCCCACCAGTGACTTACTCAATAGAAAAAACAAAAGGGGATTAAAAAAATCCTCTATAATTTTTGGTCTGATTTAAGTAGCATATTTATAATGAATTAGAATGATCAATTGGCGATCAATTATGGCCGGATTAAGACATTGAAATACAAGAGATTAAAAAGCCCCCAGCCAATGTGGCCGGGGGCTGTGTCTTTCCGAAATACGGTTTTACCTCAAAAGCATCATCTTTTTGGTGCTCTTGAAGTTATCGGCCTCTATCTTGTAGAAGTATATACCGGAGGCAACCTCACTACCGCCGTCGGTGGTGCCGTCCCAGGTGGCATTGTAATATCCAGGGCCATATTCAGCGTCAACAATGGTAGATATTTTTTGGCCAAGAATATTGAAGATGCTGATATTGACCTGTGACTTTTGTGGGACAGCGAATTCGAATGTGGTATTCGGATTGAACGGATTGGGATAATTCTGACCAAGCTCAAAGTCGGCCGGAAGAACTCCCTTGTCAACCCCGCGCACATCTGTCGTATCAGTTATAATCTGCCAGCAATATGGACCGCTGAAAGTTGGAATAGGAACTTCAAACAGCCAGTCGAATTTGCCGGCAGGCTCCACACCGAATATCTGACAGGAATCAACACAGAATATACCCGGATCGGAAACAAGCTCGTCTATCCGAAACGCAAAGGAAATGTATGTGGTCGTATCGCCCGGTGGCCATCCGCCGGTTATTCCGGAGAAGGTTCCGTTAATCGTATCCGGTAGCACACCGTCCCAGCTGAAACCGGAGTACTGATGAAAGAGGGGCCAACTCGCCATACCCGCCCAGGTATCATACTCGACAATTGAGCTGTCATAGGTGGTATCCTGAGGATATGGAGTTCTCCAGTCGGGGACCAGAAAAGCACTGTCGGTCCTAACAGTGTAATGCACTACATTTGCGATACTGCCGTTAGGACTATAGAAATAAAGAGGAATACTCGCCGTAGCCCTTCCAAAGCCGTCATCGTTGTAAAAGCGCAGCTCTACCGAGAAGGTATCGCCGACGTGGATTTTACCACCGATCTCATTGGTGGCCCAGGCGCTTATGTCAGACGCGCTGACCGCCCCGTATGACAGAGCCAGCAGCGATGCCAACATTAACACAATCCTATAATGCTTCATTCTCAACTCCTATATGTTATTTGTTAAATCAACTTATCCAAATCCGCGAAAAGTGCCGGCCCGACTCCCCCTTTGCCGGGGAAAATCAAGCGGCCCGCCCTCGAATCATGCCTGGCATTGGTATCGAGAGCACGGTCAATGATGCTACGTTATCTATCCCTGATTCCTATTTCACCTCCCTTGAAATTTGCCTATAGTTTAGACGTATCAATCCATTGCTTAATCAATCAAAAATTATAACAATTTCACCTCATTCAGTCAACAAAAAAATGAGTTAATTGTGCCGAATCAGGCCCAGCCGCCGACTACGGCGGCGGCGGAGGACCGTTTTTGTACAAATAATTGATCAAATAAGTCACATCCAGGATGTTAAGCGATCCGTTGGCGTCGGCATCGGCGCAATACACGGCATAAGGCTCCGGGCCGTTTTTGTAAAGAAAGTTCACGATAAAAGTCGCATCCAGAAGATTTATCGTCCCGTCCGAGTCTGCGTCGCCTCGCGGGCAGTTAACCAGCCCCCCGTGGATGACCACGGGCGGATAATTATTTATGATTGAGTGGAGTAGAGGGTCATCGTTGACAACCGTCGTATCTTCTATAGTTAGAGCTTCATTCGCGGTGGGTGTGCCGATGGTTATATAGAGATTCATAATGGCACCGGTATCGGGCTCCAAATAATCGGACCCCACGGTCAGGTTGGATATCAGGCTGGCTTTATAGATGTGCCCCGGAGGATATTCGACAGCAAAATCATGCTGATCGAAGTATTCCGTGCGTAGGCCGACCACCGACAGAGAATCAACATTGATGTAACCGGGAACCGAATTATCCGCACCACGAATCTTGAAGGGAAGCGTAATACGATTGACCGGGAATTTGTTATCCATATAGACTGGAACGACAACCTGGCTGTTGGGAGTGACGTCCAGGGAAGCAAACCTGACAGTATCGGCCGTCACCATGACCAGGTTCTTCAAAACCTCGGTGGCCGTCCCGTTAGGCTCGTCAACGGTCAGTGAGACCGTTTTGAAGCCGTAATCGTTGTAAGTGTGACTGGGATTCTGCGTGAAGGCGTCGTCACCGTCACCGAAGTCCCACGTCCAGGAAGTCGGAGAATTGGGCGATTCATCGACAAAATCAACCGTCAGTGGCGCTTCGCCGATCAGCTCCGGCCCGGCGCTGAAGGCCGCCGTCGGCAGTCCGGAAAGAGAGGCAGAGGCGTTTATTCTGCCCGAGCCCAGCCATCCCTGCGCATAATAGGAATCCGGCATCGGATCGGCGTTATCCAGAATCAACGGAACGATATCATTTCTCGTGTAATTCGGCATGTGCGACTTTATCAAGGCCGCCAAACCGGTAACATACGGCGCCGCCATTGATGTTCCCCAGAGGTATTCATAGGCATAGTCGCCGGAGCCGAAAGCTGACAGGATATTGTCCCCTGGAGCGCAGACATCAACCCACTCACCGTAATTGCTGTATCCGCTGCGGTAATCGGTCTGACCCGAGGCGGCCACCACCAGCAGGACTTTGAAACCGTTGGGGGCCCAGGTATCATACGGGCTGTGAGAGGTGTTACCGTCGTTGCCGGCCGAGTGAACGACAATCACCCCGGCGCTGTCGGCTCTCAAAAGCGGTGCGTTCATGTAAGACTGCATCGGATCGGGGAAACCCCAGCTGCAGTTAATGACATCAGCTCCCTTCTTCACGGCGTAGTCAATCCCGGTGGCACAATAGGTCGTAACCACATAGCCTATCCCGTCCGTGGCCATTCCGCCGACACGAATACACATGATTCTGGCACCGCGATAGGCGCCGCTGCCGCCGCCCCAGCCCCCTGCGCTGCCTGCGATACCAAGGGCATTATTGGTCACCCCGGCGGCGATGCCGGCGACGTGAGAGCCATGGCCCCCAAAATCCATCGGGTCGGAATCCGGCGTCGCGCAGTCTTCACCGGCCCCCGCATCACATGTGAGAGGGGGAGGAAAACCGTTAAAAAAGTCATAGCCGATCAGATCATCCAGCCCGTCATAAACGGGATCATTATCAAAAGCGTTGAGGTCATCGGTGTCGAAAACGGCCTGATCATTATCCAGGTCCTCATAGGGATTGACCCATATATTGTCGGTCAGATCAGTATGCGTATAACGAACGCCGCTGTCAATAATGGCGATTTTGGCCGTATCCGAGCCTTTTTCGTAATTCCAGGCTCCGGGAAGGTCTATCTTATTGACGGCCCACTGGTCATTATCCAAATACCTGGGGTCATTGGGCGTCACATCCAGCGGAATGGCGAAGACCGGCTCCGCCGATCTGACATATGGATTTTGCCTCAACTCTTCGATGGCACTGCTGATGTCAATATCTTCAGAAATATAGATCTCGTAGAATTTTGACATGTCGTCATTGCCGACCAAGGCATCCTGTCCGTTTCGCCAGGGAAACATCCGTCGCGCATCGGTCGCTTCTATTCTCTCAAGAGCGCGATCAAGATTGGCTATCCCGAAACTCACCTTGTTAAAAGCGGTGGACAGCTTTGCTTGATCGACATCCGATTCAAACTGAACTTGCACCCTCCCCTGAAGCAATATCGGCTGTCGGTCCGTCTGGCTGTCATAAATCCTCGCAGCCACGGATGCCGACAGGCCGGATAAAATAAAGGCGGTCAAAATAAAGACACCGATTAATCCATACCTGAGCTTCATCGTCACTTCTCCAATATCATCTTAACGGCCAGAAAAATACATCTATTTCAAGAACATTATTTTCAATTTCTCCGTTCCCATCCCCACTCTTGGAAACGCTGAGGGCGGCATTTTGTTTCTGCATGCCTTCACACCATTAGTATCGGCCGGAAGCCCGCATACTCAAATTCCGGATTTCCCACAGCCCATCCGGCCCCGCTTTTGCCCCAGAATAATTCAGGAAGCTGCCGCTCGGGCAGCTTCCTGAATATCGCAAAATTACACTCGCATTTAGGTTCCGGTTGTTCCGCAAATCGGATCAGGACCATTCTTGTAGAGGTAGTTGATGATGTGGGTCACGTCGAGAATGTTAACAGAGTTGTTACCGTCGGCGTCAGCCTGGTCAACACAAGCAGGAGTCGGACCGTTCTTGTACAAATAGTTGATGATGAAAGTCACGTCAAGAATGTTGATAGCAGAGTTGTCGTCGGCATCACCGGGGTCGACGCAGCAGCCGCACGGCTCGCTGCAGTCGCCGCCTTCCTCCCAGTCTCCGACGAGGTCAATGCAATCATCCTCGATAACGTGTGCGCACGTCGGCGGCGTTCCATAGCAGCATTTCCCGAGCGGCAGTTCGGGCCAGGCGAAGATTTCCGGACGACCGGCAATCCATTCTCTGGCCTGATCCACGGTTTCGAGAATACCGGCCAGGGCGCCGTCGTTCTCGGTCGCAAGGATCTTGACAAAAACAAGAGTATCCTTTACACCCAGATCGAAGTTACCGAAGACGGCAATCATGTTCAGGTCGACATATACCGACTCGGCACTGGGTGCGATCGGCTGCCACTCCTGCCATGACGTTCCCATATCGATGATCTTCCGATAGATCTGCTCACCAACGAAACCGCCGGCCGGATAGACCCAGTCGGCATTAATGTGAGTCCACCACGGACCCTCCGGATTCTCAAGACTGTCATCCGGGGCACCGTAGGCAACCTTGTAGCCATTGTAGAAGGCCATACCGGCGTAACGATCGTCACCCAGAACGCAGTCGTCGTTGGTGACTTCGCCCTCGTCGGTGGTATCAAGCGCCCACTCACCGCCGTAGCAGTACATAAAGTCGCGGCTGTTCTCGCCGCTGGTCTTGTCATAGCCGGATCCGTTCTGAACACCCGAGTCGGAAGGAACATCCCAGTCAAAAGCCTCACCGACGTAAACACCGGTGATTTCAGCGTCCGTATTGTTGTAGACGCGCTCCTTCAGGACAAGGAACTCACAGCTATCGCCATCTTTGGGCGCGAAGTATTCGAGCTCGATAGCGATGGCCGAGTCCTTCGTCAGGAATTTACCGGTGTAGCCGTACTGATAATCAGCGTATGTACCGGAATCGACGTACAGACCTTCCAGCGGACGGAAGCCGTCGTTCGACAGCCAGTCGGCATCGAACATGTAATAGTTGAATACGGTATCACCGGCGTCATTGACACGCAGGATAAACGGACTGCCGTCATAGATATAAACGCCGGCATGGTCATCGGCGCCGCTGGCATTATCGGTAGTGTCACAGTCGTCGAAGTGGTTGAGGTTGTAGCCGCCAAGAGGCGGATTACCGCCCTTACCCATGCCGCCGGCGTTGTTGAATATCAGACGCGTGCACGCGGTTCTGATATCAGCTTCCTCCGGAAACTGCACGGAATCGGCGACAATCACGTAAATGTCGTAGTAAACCGTTCCGTTGACATTGTTCGACTCGATTTCCAGCTGACCTTCGTATCCGCCGGGGCCGGTACTGATAGTGCCGTTATGATTCAGGTAAACCGTCAGATCATGAAAGTTCGGCGATGATTCCAGAATTGTAAAGGGACCGTAATCGGCCACGTCAAGCCATCCGTCGGGACCGGTAATCTCCACCGGCAGAATTGTCGCTACATTCAGCGGCGCGTTACCGATATTCTCCAGCCTGATAACGGTGTCAAGCTGGATACCCGGCTTGGTCCAGGTCGGATCATAGATGCCGCCGGGAGTCACGGCCAGAACCGGGCTGGGTTCCGGTTCAACGCACGGGACACGGAACCACTTCATCGGGTTATAAGTCCACACTGCCTTGTCCTGCACGGCGCCGCCCGGATAGCGGTCATTGACATAAAAGACATCGATATAGTAAGTTCCGGAATAGCTACCGGTCGGATCGACTACAGGAACACCGGTGAAATTGGCGCCGCTGGCATCCATACCAAACCGCGATATTGACGACCAATGGTCGGATTCACAAAGGACCGGACCAATCGTGTCGCAATGCGGAGTATAAGTATTGGTCAGATTCCTGGCAACGTCCCAGTTACGGCCGCCGTTATCGGAAACTGAAATCCACAGCTCGCCGTTGGCCGTTCCTGATGAGGATCCATTCCAGGCATCATTATGGCAGTCATCCTTAATGCCGTGGTCGTAGTCATTAAACATAGAGAATACGGCATAGAACTTGCCATCGCACTGCGAGATCTGCATCTTGTTGACAGCCATCTCGTTCCAGGCACCGGAATAACACCAGTCTCTGTCCGGAGGCACCCAGTTCGAGAAGTCCTTGATAACTCGGATCTCATCGCTGTTATCGTCCCAGTGGAATAGACGACCGGCAACCGGCCAGTTGACCAGCGTGCCGCCGCCCACAGGCGACCATGGAAAAGCATCCCAGATAATGTGCAAAACGTCACCAGTGTCTATCAATGCCGAAACGTCACAATGAAGGCGCCAGCCGGGCTGGGTCATGCTGCTCTTGGTGACGTTGAACTTCTCAAGAGTACTTCCCGGCCCCCAGGTAGCTCCCATATCGGATGAAACGGCATAGTAAAGATCGTTCTCCCGCTGGCTGCCAGTATTGGCGGACTCGCCGTCACCCTCCACCTCGGGAAGGTTAGCGATCCAGACAAGCGCCACCTTGCCGCTCTTTCTGGAAGCGGTTACAACTGAGCTCAGATCGTTGGTGGTATCGATCATCATAGGCGGGTACTGCCAACCGGCAACACCAGCGCTATAGCCGCCGACATGCCTTGTATAGGACGTGCCCTGCGATCCGGTAGTGTTGCCCTGGTTGGCAAACAGGTGCACAACAGTATCACCACCTACAGCATGAACCTCGTGGTTCGGCCAGATATGCTCAGGATCTCCAGGATAATCAAGTACTGGAGCCTGCCAGAAGCTGTCCGGGACACGGTACTTGCCCGGGCCGAAGAAGCAGGCACCGGCGACATTGTCCCACCAGATGGTCGAGGAGTACTCCGCGGCCTCCTTGTGATGGTTACTGACAACCGCCCGGCCCTCCGGATCAACGTCAAGTCCGACATAGCCCGAATAGTTGGCCTGCTCACCCAGACGCGGGTGAACATCGCAACCACCATGAGCACCGGCGTGAACAAGCTGGGCATATTCCGAATCCCAGATCTCATACCCGGTTCCCCGATCATCTCCCAAAATCCTCGTTGATTGCTTCATCCAGGCAAAATGGACGTTCTGATCGCCTCGCCAAGCAACCTGGCGGTTCATACGACCGTTGGACTGATAATCGTAGGTCGTGTAGCCCACGGTCAAACCAGGCGATTGTGAGGCTGAGACGTCGAATCCCAGGCTCAGCGGCTGACTGGGCTGAGAAGAAACAGTCCCGAGGTCTTTCTCAGCGCCAGCCAGCTTGTACTTGGGCAGACTGCTTGCCAGGACGCCTTTTGGGCCCTTTTTCTTGCTGGTATAATGCATGCCGTACGATGTAACAGCCAGAAAGGCAATGAGTAACAAGGCGACGATTAAAATCGTCGTGAATTTCCTTGTCATATTTGCTCCTTTCACATTTGCTTATAAGTTCCCAACTTATCGCCTAAACTTTTCCTGAAGGGCAAATTTAGGCATTTGGAATTCATTAGCCAATCGAAGCTATCGAGAAATCAGGTTAACTCCTTGGCCACCACCTCCTTTAACACCTTTTTAAAGAATTTTTCACCCAAATAAGGCTACAAGATAAACTATCAGAAAATTTGTTTACTGCCGTGATAATCCAAAAAACATGAGCGTGCCGAAATTGGCTTATCTAAGACATTGCCTCAGACAAAACAGAGCTGCTGCGTGCGCAACCACTCCTCCACACAGCACCACCTGTTAACACCAAGTGAGGTTTCAAGCGAACCTTCTTACGAAGGCCGGAATTTTCTTTGCTCCCAAAAACCCCGTAGCATTGCCATAATAACGACAAAACCGGACTTTGTCAAGGTTTTTATTCTGTTTCTAAGCCGTGGCGGGCCAATAAATAAGGCAGAATAAAAAGGCCGCCCCGGGGCGGCCTTTTAAGTTATTCACAGGTAGCTGCTTTCACAGGATTCTACTCCTGGGGCGGAGGCGGACCACCCTTATAGAAATAGGTGACGAGGAACGAGGCATCGTTCAGATTTATGCCGCCGTCATAGTTGGCATCAGCCGCATCTTCATACGCCGGAGCCGGGCCGCTCTTGTACAAGTAGTTGATAATAAACATGATATCAAGCATATTCAGCTCCGTGTCGGAATTGGCATCGCCCCTGAGAGACTGCACCACCCGGTAGTTGACAATCATCGTATCACCGGCGCCGAATGAATCCTCGGCCACATAGGTGAGCGTGTATATCATCCCCACCTGAGACAGATTCGGATTAAAGCTGAATACCGCGGAACCGTTGCCCGAATCGATAAACGAGGCGTAGTCCGGCAACGTATCGACGCTGATTGTGATAGGATCGCCCTCGGGGTCCACTGCGTTCAGAAGAATTATAGTCTCAAAACCGCTGGCAACGATCGCCACCGTGTCGGGCAGCTCCGTTGTGAAGATGGGCGCTTGGTTACCCGCCTCGAGCACCGAGATATTCGCCGTTATGGTGTCGGCGAATTCACCGTCGCTGGCATAGAACAGAACAACATAGCTGCCGGACTGCGTGTAGTCGGGAGTGAAAGAGAAGGTCTTTCTGAAGTAGAAGACGCCCCCGAAGTAAGAGTTGAGCGGCAAATCTTCCGCAAAAATACCCTGCAGATTCCCGTCACCGTCGGTGGCGACCAAATCAAACTGCACGATTTCACCTTCGGTTATCTCGAAGTCCATAGATTCCACGTCATAGGTTTCGGTTCCGATAAGCAGCTCCAGATGAGGCGGCTGATTCTTGTCATAGACAAGTATCTGAACGACCTGCCCGGAAAAAGTGATGTTCGTATCCAGGGCATCTACGGCTCTCCAGCGCATCGGATAGGTCTCGATTCCGTTGCCCCCCTGCGAGTAGTCGGGAGTAAAGGTGAGCAGCGCCGTGCCGTCACCGTTGTCAACAAACGACATGTTGGGATACAACTCATAGCCGGGATACAGCTCTATCTTCGGTATAGTACCGTCGGGATCCTCGGCCGTCAGATGGAAATACAGGGTATCACCTTCATCGAGACTGACGCTGTACGCCTCCTCGAAGAGGAGCGGATAGAGATTGGTATCGAGGACGGTAATATTGACGGTTATCGTGTCGGCCAGGTTGACATCAAGCGAGTCGGTGGCAATAATCAGCACACTGTGATCACCGGCATCAAAATTATCCGTGGTCCAGTTGAATGTTCCGGTATAATCGTGATTATCAGTCAGCGTTGCACCTTCTGGCATATTTCCGCCCGAGAGAAACGGCACGTTCATATCAACATCACTGGAATGGACGTCAAAGGTAAGAGTCAGCATCTCCTGAACGGTCTGGTCGCTGACCGGGTCAAGGACGGGACGCTGATTGCCGGCTTCGACACATTCAAGCGTGACAATGAGAGTATCAACGAATTCACCGTCGCTAGCATATATATAGACGTAATATGTTCCGCTCTGGGTAAAGGTCGGGTAGAAATCTATAGTCCCCGTTCCGTCGCCATTGTCGGTAAAGGAAGCGTTTGCGGGCAGGGAATCGGCCGTGAGAGTCGGTATTGTCTCATCAGGATCAGAGGCTGTGATAATAATTTCAATGGTGTCACCTTCCACAACCGACTGAGTCGGCATATCGTCTATGACTGGCGCCTGATTACCCCCTTCATAAACCTGTATCAAAACGTTCTTTTTGGTTACGTCGATGCCATCATAGGCCTCGATCACAACTCCGTATAGCCCGGACTGGACATAGCTGGGTGTGAATGTGAAGATGCCGGTGCCGTTATGATTATCAATCAACGCCGCATTCTCGGGTAGATTTGAAGCCCTCAGCTCAGGGAAGCCGCCGTCGGGATCGCTGGCCTCAACGTCAAACTCAAGAAGGTCGCCTTCCCAGACGGTAAAGGCAGAACCGACGTCAAGCACCGGAGGACGATTCTCGACGACAACCGTAATGTCCACCGTGAAATTGTCGGACAGCTGCGGTGTTCCCATATCGGTGGCAATGAAAGTCACTGAGACGACTCCAACCTGAGTGGAATCGGGATAGAAGGTGAACGTTCCGGAATCGTTGCCGTTATCGACGAAATCAGAGTTGGATGGAATTCCTACAGCTGTTAAAAAGATTCTGTGGGCCTCAACCGGGTCCGTCGTGTCTGATGCCGTAACCGTGAACGTCAGGGTATCTCCGACTGCCACACCGAAGGGACCGAGCGAATCGATGACCGGGGGCTGGTTAACCTCGGCAATCGTCAGATTCAGCGTATCCGTCGTTATCCCCGGCGGATCCGCGAAATCAACCGCCGAGAAAAGAACCGTATAGGTGCCGGCGCTCAGGTAGGTGGCATAGAAACTGAAGACCCCGACGCCGTTGGTGCTGTCAACGAACCTGTACGACGGCAGCGCCGACGTCGCCGTCAGGCTGACACCCTGTCCATCCGGATCACTGCCGGTAACGATAATGATGAGTGAATCACCTTCGTTTATCGTGGTGTCGGTGACAACCGTAAGCACGGGCAGCTGATTGCCGGATTCGGTCACGTTCAATTCAACCATTTCAGAGTCGGCCAGCAGACCGTCAGAGGCATAGAACAGGACGTCGTATACACCGGATTGCGTGAAGTCGGGGATAAACGTCAGGGTGCCGACGCCGTTGCCGCTGTCAATAAAGGTGGCATTCGTCGGAAGTGCCTCGGCAAACAGCGCCACCGGATCGCCGTCCGGATCGGAGGCCGTGATATTCTCTATCAAAGTATCAAGTTCGGTCACGTACAACGCACCGATGCTGTCAAGAACCGGCGGCTGATTGCCGGCCTCATTGACCGTGATGGTGACCAGCTCCGAGTCAATGTCCTTGGTATCCGAGGCATAGAACATAACGTCATAGCTGCCGGCATCGGTGAATCCCGGCGTCCAGTCGAATGCCCCGGTGCCGTCACTATTGTCGGTGAAGGTTGCCGTGCCCGGAAGCGCCGACGTCGTGAGCGTTATCGGATCACCATCACCATCGCTGGCCGAAACCGCGACGTTCAGATTTACGCCTTCATCGACGGTTTGCGGCCCGATGGCGGCCAGCACCGGAGGCTGGTTGGTTTCGGTAACGTCTATCTGGACAACCTCGGAATCTACTTCAATGCCGTCAAAAGCCTTGAAAGTGACGGAATAAGTTCCCTGCTGGGTAAGGTCAGGATTGAAGTCGAATGTCCCGCTGCCGTCGGCGTTGTCGGTAAAGGTCGCGTTTGTCGGTACTCCGGTTGCCGAAAGCGAAGGTATCGTGCCGTCAGGATCGGAGGCGGTCACGTTGAAATTGAGGTTGCCACCTTCGAGGACCGTCTTGAGGCCGATCGAATCAAGAACCGGCGGCTGGTTGCCGGCGTCATTGACGGTTATATCAACCACTTCCGAAACAGTATCTATATCATCCGTGGCATAAAATGTCACCTGATACAGACCTTCGTCAGTAAAAGCGGGAGTCCAGTCGAACGTCCCAGTCCCATCACCGTTATCGACAAAAGTCGCCGTCCCCGGCAGGGTCGACGTCAACAGTGTCGGTGTTGTTCCGTCGGGATCGGACGAGGTAACCGTGAAATTCAGGTTAACATCTTCCGTTGTTATCTGTGGACCGATGGGATCCAATACGGGCGGCATATTTGGGATATAATTGAAGCCGCCGACAAGAGGTGCCGAAGAAAGCCCGGAGGCTATGTTTGCCACTGAGACATCAACCGGGCCGACCGGTGCCGGAGGAGTAACACCGGTAATTTCGAACGGCGAGACAACCACGACCGAGCCAAGAGTGCCGACTCCAATACTTACAACCACACCACTGCCGTCAAAACCGATACCGCTGACAGTTACCGCGGTACCGCCGACGACGGAGCCGGAATCAGGATCAATCGAGACTATAACGGGAGCCTCAACGTTTGCAGAATTCACCGTGATGACGTCTGAATGGGGGCCCAGGTTCCCTGAAGCATCCTGCGCTATGACAAGATAGCTGTAGCTGCTGACACCATCGATACTGTTGTCGATAAAAAAGCTGTCGGTCACACCCGGATTGCTCAAAAGACCCGTCGGATCATCAATTCTGAAAAATGAACCGTTGGAGGAGGCCATCCGCCTGTAAACATGGTAAGTTTCCCCGGGCACGGCGTTCCAGCTGACGACAGCTCTGGAGCCGGAGATAGCCCGGCCGACAACAGCGGACGGCTTGAGCGGCCAGCTGACCGCTCCAAGACTTATGTTCTCCTGCTGGAAGGAGTTGTTGGGTATTAGCTTGGAAAGGACGGCGCCCTCGCCGTTAACCTGGTTGTAAAAATGATAATCGTACGGATTACCGGGAGCCTCTGTCAGATAATTCTGAAAATCATCAAACCAGTTGCCGGCATCGTATCCGGCGCCGACACAGGTTTCAATACGGATTTCTTCATCCGTGTCATCAAGAAATCCGTAAAAGCTGATGTCCCCGTTGGCCGGGATCGTTGCATTGGAATTGGTTACAGCCCCGAATATCGATCCCTGGGCAAAGGCCGAAGAGCTGCAGCAGAGCATTGCTGCTAGCAGCAAAAGCGCCAACTTCGACATCTTGTGGTGTGGTTTTTTGAAATGCACTTTGGCACCTCCGAATCTATCAGAACATATTTTATTCATCGCCAATTTCCTCCTATCCTGCTCCTATGGCCCCGGGAAAACATCATCACTGGCCGCGTTAGCCTGGTAGGCTCGCCCGGCCCTGACCATGAAGTTTGTCCCGAATCCGGCGGCAAAGCGCGATTCATAGCTCTGCGAGCCGGCAATATATCTATTCAACGTATTAAAGCTGCCCGGCAGATTATCCAGAACATCCTGTGCCGTCAGGAAATCCGTTTCTCTTTCGAACGGTATCGCCAGAAAGCTGAAATTGGTTGTCGCTGTGGTAACGATGTTGTATGTCACCGTTCCCGGAGCAGGTATCCGCCCGGCAACGGAAAAGACCGTCGGCGCGGCGGCATTGACCTGATATACCCCTCCCGGCACGACACTGAAGTTTGCGCCAAACCCGGCCGCAAACCTTGACTCAAAGCTCTGAGACGAGCTCTGGTAGTTGTTTACGGTATTCACGCTGGTACGGCCGATGGCATCAATCAACTCATCAGCAGTCGTGATTCCCGTGTTCTCAAACGGCACGCAGACCAGATTGTAATTGGTCGTGGCGGTCGTGACGATCTGATAATCGTATTCGCCGACACGGTTGGACAGGGCCGATCTGTTGCCATAGATATCGAAAGCGACAACGACATAGAAGTACTGATTGAGCGTGTCACCGACGACGTCGGCGCCGTTTATGTCGCTGTCGGTGAAGTTGAATGTTACGGCATCCGCCACACCGATCGAATCCTCCGGTCCCGGCGTGAAGTATGCCATCGTATCGCGATATATTATGTATCCGCCGACTGTCGTGAGCAGGCCGCTTGTGTCAAGCGTGATCTCTGACCACGAAAGGGCGATGTTGTCTATATCAATGGAAATATCCAAATCCGCTACGGCCTGAGGCGGCGCTGCGTTTATGGCGCTCACCTGGACGGTGTCGGGATCGGAATAAAGATTGCCGTCAAAAACTGTCAGCTCAAAGAGGAAAACGCCCGGCTGCGGCGGAACAAAGGTCGGCATCGGGTCGGAAGGATCCGACAGCGTCACCGACACTCCACCGACCTGTATCCAGCTGTATGTCAGCGGGTCATTGTCGAAATCGCTCGAGGCGGTCCCGTCAAGCATGACCGTCGAGCCGACAAGAGCGTCGAATTGATCAATTCCGGCGTCGGCAACCGGGGGTAGGTTAACGTGGTTCACGGTAATGGTGACCACTTCGCTGTCGGTTGCCAGGCCGTCATCGGCATAGAAGGTTATATCGTAAATCCCGGATTGCGTGTAATCGGGTGTCCAGTCAAACACGCCGGTACCGTCATTGTTGTCCGTGAAGCCTGCTCCTGTCGGCAGTGACGAGGTGCTCAGCGCCGGAATCGTGCTGTCGGGATCAGTTGCCGAAACCGCGAAATTGAGATTGACACCCTCATCTACCGTCCTGGGCCCGATCGCGTTCAGAGTGGGTTCCTGGTTACCGGCATCATTGACGGTAATCGTAACGATTTCGCTGTCAACGCCGAGAGTGTCGTCAGTTGCGTAGAACGTCACATCATATATGCCGTCCTGTGTAAACTCAGGTGTCCAGTCAAACGTCCCGGTGCCGTCACCATTATCGGCGAAACTCGCCCCCGTCGGCAAAGCCGAAGTTGACAGTGCCGGTATCGTCGAATCAGGATCAACTGCCGAAACACCGAAGTTCAAATTGATACCTTCGGTTGTTGACTGAGCACCAATCGACGCTAGAATCGGTTCTTGGTTGCCCGCTTCGATGACTGTAATCGTAACTATCTCGCTGTCAACGCCCAGTGTATCATCGGTCGCGTAGAACGTCACGTCATACGTACCGGACTGGATATAAGCCGGTGTCCAGTCGAATGTCCCGGTGCCGTCTGTGTTGTCAACGAAAGTCGCACCGGTCGGCAATGATGAAGTCGTCAGAGCCGGTATCGTCGAATCAGGATCAACCGCCGAAACACCGAAGTTCAGATTAATACCCTCAGTCGTTGATTGAGCTCCAATCGAAGCCAGAACCGGTTCCTGGTTACCGGCTTCATTAACAGTAATCGTTACAATCTCGGAATCTATCAAAGCCCCGTCGGAGGCGTAGAATGTCACATCATAGGTACCAGACTGAACGAATGCCGGTGTCCAGTCGAATGTCCCGGTGCCATCCGTGTTGTCAACGAAACTCGCTCCTGTCGGCAATGCCGAGGTT
>CP070766.1:1058084-1063097 GCA_020345705.1 Candidatus Zixiibacteriota bacterium
CCTGGCCTGGCTTTTACCAGCGCCGGGACGTCGGTAATCCCGGCATGGACAATGGCACATTTGAACCTGTTATATTCGAGCAGGGCTCGATACGTCGTCATGCCGCCGCGGCTGGCGCCTTCGATGGCGATTTTTTCGGTGTCGCATTCGGGAAGATTCTTGGCGACCTCAATCATGTTGAGGGCATCGGTGAGGTCATCGCCGCCCCAGTCCTCGACAGCGTCGGAACCCATATTGCCTCGGTACTGGGTTGCGAGGACGACATACCCCCGAACGGCGGTGGAAGCGAGAACGAGATAGGCCCGAAGGTCATCAAGGGCGCCCTTTTCCTCATTGCCGCCGCGATTCCAGATAAGAACCGGAAAGGGGCCCTTTTCGTTCGGCCGGGCGATATAACCGTTAATGTTCAGACCGCCGGAGATGTATGTTATTTTTTCGAGAATAGTCTTTTCGATGACATTTTCGCTGTAGAGCCGTTTGACCGTCGTTGCAACATGTGCGCCGGGAGTGACAATCTCCCGTTTTCTGATTATGCCGTCGATATTCAGCATCGCATCGCCTAAAAGGTCACACCGATTCGTAATCCCAGGTTAAACTGGGTAGAGCGCACGTCGTGGGGGATGTTGCGTATTATTACACCGGTGTCGTCGTCTTCGGAGAAGGGATCATCGCCATACCATTCCTGCACCTGCTTGGTCGAGACTCGGGCCGTGAAAAGCTCTCCTTCTATGTCGAAAAATATGAGGGTTGACGGACCTGTTCGCCACGGCTCCAGATGCATGAAGACGGATGATAAGAAGCCGACGCCGGTACCTTCCGCTTTGCCGTCTTTTTTGCGAAGCAGATGGTTATCATAATCGGATACCGAGGTCGGCATGGCCGCCGCCTCAATACCGATATAGATAGACGGAGTGAAGTAGTAGTCGTACTCCACGCCGAGGAACGGCCCCTTGTATGTAACTTCGTAAAGCAAAGCCTTAACGGTATCGTCGCCACCGTACACTTTCGTAAAAGAGGGATCGTTGAAAATGTCGATTTGCCAGCCGTCATATCCTATGATGTCCTGAGAGATTTTCTGGTACCTGTACCCGGCGTAGCCGTACAGCGCAAACTTCTTTGAGGAGGCTATTCGCTTCTCACCTTTGATGGCAATCACAGTGTGGGTCATTTCGGCTTTGGATTCCGTGTAGCTGAACTTGCCGTCAAAATAGCCGACGTCTGTCGTTCCGGTGAACCAGTCATGGTCTTTCATCACGTTCCCGGGATCGTTAAGGTTTGTGAATATCCCCAGCTCAACCGACCAGTTTCTCTTGCCTTTGCTGTCTTGGCCGATAGACGCCTCTCCGCCGAGCAAAACGGCATCGATGGGGAATTCGAGTTTGCTTTTCAATTTAACCAGATTAAATTCACTGTCTAGGCCGAAGGTTTCCATCTCGTATTCCGTCTTACCGAGACTTCGTTTAACGGCGGGGACAAATTTGAAGACTAGCTTATTGCGATCGGAAGATAGCTGCATTTTTTCGGCCTTTGTCTGGCCGAATAGCAAGCAGCAGGGGGAAATTACACAGAGAAAAAGGATTAAGATCCTGGCCTTCATGATATATCCCTTTATTTGCGTTTTTTCGGATTTTCAAGTATACCAAAATCGGCAGAGATTGTAAAGCCTGTCAAGGCTATGTACGCGGCACACATCTATGATTTAAAAAATGGCGTCAATCGGAGTGGATGACGCCATTTTGAATTCCGCTTCGATTTCGATCGATTATTCTTTCTCCAGTGAGACCTCCATCACCGGCCCAAAAGTGTCGGGCGGCTGGTCGAACATCTCCTTATTGCCGACTATGACGATGGCCAGTTTGTCGGGCGAGAGATATTTCTGCGCCACCCGTTTGCAGTCCTCCAGAGTTACCGCCTGCAACGCCTCGACGTCCTTTTCCAGCTGGTCGGGCGGGAACTGATAGAATTCCAGGTACGCCTGGGCAGTGGCAATCTTGCCGGGGGTATCGTAGTTGAAAACGAAGCTGTTGATAATGGACTCCTTACCTAGGTCCATTTCTTCCGCTGTGATGCCGTTTTCTTTGACCTCGCTTATAATATCCATAATCATTCGGGTTGCCCGGGCCATGGCATCGGCACGGGTCATACAATAGGCGAAGAAAGTCCCCATTAACGGCCGATTGTAACTGTAAGAGCCCACCGAATAGGCCAGCCCGGCGGTTGTTCTTACCTGACTGGCCATACGGGAAACGAATCCGCCGCCGAGGATGAAATTCATTACATCCATGGCATGACGGTCGGGATTCTTTATGTCCATGGAGAGATGCCCCAGGCGGATATTGGCCTGATTGACATCTCTGTCGACGTAATAGACGCCGGGCATATATTGCATCGTTGCCATCGCGGGCGTCTGTATCTGCATGCCGGATTTCTGCCACCGGCCGAGGTACTTGTTGACAAGGGCCTTGATTTCATCAAGCGTCATGTCTCCTGAAACGGCCAGGATGCAATTGTCCGGTGCATAGTACTTCCGGTGTTGTGACAGAATGTCCTCGCGGCTGATATTGCCGATCGACGCCAGGGTCGGGTAAACGCCGTAGGGATGACCGGTATAAACCGTCTGGTAATAGATTCGCCTTGTAACCCGGGCGGGTTCATCATTCTGCCGGCGGATTTCTTCGGCTTTGTTAGACAGCTCCAAAGAGACTTTCCCCGTATCGAATCCCGGGCTGATAACCATATCAGAAAGTATCTCAAAGGCCAGTTCGGCATCCTTCCTCATGGCATTAAGGCTCAGTGTCAGTTCATCTCTCGAAGCGCCGCTCGAAATCCGTGTTGCCACGAAATCGAGGTCTTCATCAACCTGTTCCGGGGAACGCTGGCCGGCTCCGCCCGAGCGAAGCAGTTGTGCGGTGATCTCGGCCAGGCCCGCCTTACCCGGCGGGTCATAGGATGATCCGCCGTGCAAAAACGCGACGGCGGTGAGGATCGGGAGCTGGTGATCTTCGAGGAAAAAGACAACCATACCATTGTCTGTGACGAATCGGACCGGCTCCGGGGGCTGGAATTTCAGCGGCGGGAAGCTCATCTCGCGAGGATCAACCGCATGGACCGTCAGTGCCAGTGCAAATGTAAAGAGAGTGCAGACAAATATCAGCTTCCTCATTGCTCGTCTCCTTTCTTCGGAATCAGGGTCGCAACGGTGCGGTTTTCGGTGGTGAAATACTTTCCGGCCGTGTTCATAACATCCTCGGCGGTGACCGCTTTGAGTTTATCCCGGAACCGAATCAAGTATCGCCAGTCCTTGGCAAGGTTCTGTGCCGTCGCAAGGTATCTGGCCAGGCCCAGATTGCGATAGGCCGCCCAGACAAATTGGGCGTCAATATTATTTTTGATCTTCAATAGCTCGTTTTCGTCGGCCGGTGTCGCCGCCAGCCGCTCCAGTTCTTCGTAAATGGCCGCTTCGACCTCCTCGGTGCTGACGCCTTCCTTGGGGTAAGCATCGATGCAGAAAACTCCCGGGTATATATCACCCAGCTCGCTACCGGGAAAAGTGTACACGTCGACTCTGCTGCAGAGTTGCTTATTAAGAACAAGCGCCTTGTAGAGCCGGGAGGTTCTTCCCTGACCGAGAAGCCTTTCAATAACGCTGAAGGCCGGTTCCTCGGGAGCGTCAAACGCGGTCTTGTGATACGCGATGGAAATCATCGGGGTGGCGTCGTATATAACCTCGAGACGCCGCTCTCCCGGCTGTTTGGTTTCAACGGTGTAAATCGGTTCCGGGTCCTCTCCGGCAGGGATGGGCCCGAAGTATTTTTCAGCCAGGTTCTTCACTTCATCAAGTCTGACATCACCAATGACGGATATGACAATCCTCCGGGAGATATAGTACGTGTCGAAGAATTCCTGGATGTCGTTTCGAGTCAGGCTGTTCACCTCCGACTGCCATTCCCAGAAGAGATAGTACGGGTGGGCCATAAAGGCCGTGCCGATCAGCTGTTCGAAAACCTTGGCCTCCGGTACATTCTCCACCGATTCCCGGCGTTCTTCGCTTACGATGTTCCGCTCCTTGAAGAACTCGCGAAAGGCCGGCTGTTTCAGTCGGTCGGATTCCATGGCAAACCATAATTCCAGCCGATTGGCCGGCAGAGATACCATATAGCTGGTGAAGTCGTAGCCCGTGCGCGCATTGAAATAGGTGGCGCCGTGGCGCGTGTAAATCCTTTCAAATTCGTTCTGGACAATGTACTGAGAGCCGGCCTGAGCCAGCGAATCGAGGATGGCGTGCAGATCATCTATGTACTTGAGATGCGCCTCGAGTTTTTCCGGTTCGTTGAGCTTGATGTATCGCGTTTTCCGCACAGCCTTTTCGATCCGTGTCCATACGGAATCCTCCTTGGCCATGATATCCCGTTCGGCTTCAAAGTCTGTCGTCCCGATCGACTGCGAGCCTTTGAACATCATGTGCTCCAGGAGATGAGCGCTGCCGATGCTGCCTGTTTTTTCGTAAGCCGACCCAACGGCAACGCTGATGAAGCCGGAGAATACCGGGGCAGTATGCCTTTCGACGACCAGAAACGTCATTCCGTTTTCAAGCCGGAACTCCTGCACCGGAAATTGCATCTCACCCTGAGACAGCGCCGAGGCCGCCGAAAGCATGGTCAGAATCAAAGCAATAATAATTGAACGGGCTTCAGTTTTCATAATCCTCCTTGAGTGTTGAATTAATCTGAATTCGGTTGCTGCAAACGGTTCACGTTTAATTGTTTGATTTTGCCTTATCTATAATATCAAAAATCTCGTCGAGAGTGGATATCTTATAATCCGCATCGGTCTTATACTCGTTGTGGCGGTAGATAAGCACCGACCGGACCTTCATCTTCCGCGCAGTCATAACATCGACTTTGGTATCACCCACAAATAAAATTCCGGATAGAGGCTCCCGGCAATATCTGAGGGCTTCCTTTACTACTTTTTCAGACGGTTTATAGGCGCGAGTGTTGCTCGAAATTATAA
>CP070766.1:1063197-1065717 GCA_020345705.1 Candidatus Zixiibacteriota bacterium
TTCAGCCCCGCGGATGAAGGAACGGACGATGCTGCGGACAGCGACGCCGATCCCGTGACCGGCATGACTATGTGCACGATGCTGGAGGTGAGTGAAATTGATTCAACCTGGGATGCCGGTATGTATGAGCCCGCTCAGGAAGGATGTACCTACTCCAAGGGCTACTGGAAAAACCACGCCGGTTTCGGCCCGCAGGAGGACGTGGTTACGGTGCTTCTGCCGGTATGGCTCGGCAATGAGGACGGCGACAAGAGTATTCCGGTGACCGACTCGGTAATTGCCGTTGACGTGCTCGTTCAAAGATCGTACGGTTCCCCCTCAAACGGCATCACCAAGCTTTACGCCCAGCTACTGGCGGCCAAGCTGAATATCGCCAACGGCGCCGACGACGGCGACGTGGCCGACGCCGTCGAGGACGCCGATGATTTTCTGGCCGATTACGACTGGAATGACTGGGATATACTGAGCAACGATGACAGGCAAATGGTTCTGGAATGGAAGGACACCCTCGATATGTACAATAACGGGTTCATCGGCCCCGGCTATTGTGATGAATATGACGATTACAGCAACACCGGCAGCGCGAAATAGACGACCAACAATTATATGACTGAAATGCCCATGGGCGATTCGCCCATGGGCATTCTTATGATGAGGATGATTTGTCTGCCGGTTTCGGCCGCGTCAACTCCCCGCCGCATCGCGATTGCCGGGATTTCCGGCCACCGCCGCATGATGTTTTTTCGACTGTCTGGCTCCGGCGGCGATCTCTTCCACCGCCTCAATGGCGGTACTGATGTGCTCATCGGTGTTGAAGGGGCCGATTGAGAACCTGACACTGCCGTGCATTTCGGCTGTGCCGAGCTGTTTGTGAACCAACGGCGCACAATGCAGGCCGGTCCGGCAGGCAACATTAAAATCGACGTCAAGCATAATTCCGACGTCGCCCGCGTCCATACCGTCGATATTCATGGCCAGAGTGGCGATATGGTTGTCCAGACTCTCGCAGCAGTAAGTGATGATGCCACCGATCTTACTAAGGCCGTCCACAAGCCGTCGAGCCAGTCTCATCTCTTTGGCGTGCAGTTTCTCAATACCGCCCTGCTCCTCAATCCAGTCAAGACCGGCTTTAAGGGAAGCAATACCGACAACGTTAGGTGTCCCATACTCCAACCGATACGGATATTCATCAAGATGATACGGATAGGCCGAGCGGACACCCGTCCCGCCGCCGCGGGTTATGCGAATGTCCACATGCTCTCTGACGCACATACCGCCGATACCGGTTGAACCCAGCATTGATTTATGACCGGTGAAGGCCAGAACATCTATGTTCATTTCGCGCATATTGATCGGTATCATTCCGGCCGTCTGGGAGACGTCGGCGGCCAAAAGGACACCCGCTTCTTTGCATACCCGTCCAATCTCCCCCAGTGGCTGGACGGTCCCGATAACGTTGGAACCGTGATTGACAGCTACAAGTTTGGTGTTGGGCTTTAACGCTTTCTTGATGTCATCCGGCTCAACAAAACCCTGCTGGCTAAACGGCACAAAGGTGGCCTCCACGCCCGCATCGCGCACCATATGATTAATTGGTCTGATGACGGAATTGTGCTCAAGATTTGTGGTGACGACGTGATCTCCGGATGAAAGCAGCCCCTGGATAATCAGATTAAGCGCATCGGTTGCATTATACGAAAAACACAACCTGTCCGGTACGGATTCATCACCGCCGAAAAAGCTCGTCAGGCGGCTGCGCATCCTTTCAAGGACGTTGCCGGCTTCTATCGCTTTGTCAAAACCGCTTCGGCCGGGATTAACGCCGCACCGGCGATAAAAGTCCACCATGTACTTATAAACCTTTTCCGGTTTAGGCCAGGAGGTAGCCGCGTTGTCAAGATATATTAAGTCTTTCACTTATGACTCCACTTACCATGAATGAATTGGGGGGATTTTCTCTGGTTGACCAGATGTCAAAATCACGGGGATTCTACAACTCATTTCTTGAATATATATAATATACTGAAATTGTCAATACTTACCCGAAATCAGGTTCGAGTCTGCGGCCCGATGAGATGAAAAGACAGAAGTTTACGAATTCGTCCCGGGTCACAAGAAATCATTTATCTTCCGCCGCGGCTGTGGAATCCTCCACGGCCGGCCGGAGTATATCGAATCTGAAACTTAGACTATCAAGGTCCGCTTGCCGGCCATCCTCTTCATAGCCTTGAACCAGATACCTGATGGGAGCCTTATACATCTCGGTTGTCTGCCGGCCGGTATTATCAAGATACGAGGACCGATCAAGTCCGGAGAAGTCAAGGCTGTGGAGCAGGTTCTCCTCGAGAACACTATAATCTCGGCGCCGGCTTTCATGGGGGACCAATCTCCAGGCCATGCCGTCCAGGCGGCAGTAATCCGTAACGTAATTCGGCACATCCTCTCCAAATCCCAAAGAGAAATAAATCGGCCGCTCCCATTCGTTATTTTTTAATATGTTCAAAAGGATTTGATCCTGAA
>CP070766.1:1065817-1069282 GCA_020345705.1 Candidatus Zixiibacteriota bacterium
GAGAGATACTTGCAGGAGAATTGCGAGTTTCTCGGCATCGAGATTCCCGAGGAAACCATAATAAAGTTCGATACTGTCTTAATCGGAGACTCAATGATTGTCCAGCCTGTTGATACCATATATGTATTTGACACGATCCATTTCTACATTCACAATAACTCCAGAGACGGCAAACGGCTGACCGGCCGCGACCTTCCCTTCCACACCCAGCGCCAGATTCACTGGGATCGCGTGCCGCCGTTCGGCCTGGCGCTGGCCCGGTTTCTCATAGACAAGATGCAGATACGGCGGACCGACTACGATTTCCTTTATGACGGCCTGGCGACGCTCCGCGATTATTCCGGCGAGAATTATCATCACAAAACCATGGCCAGGGTGGAACTGAAGCGATTCATACCGCTTGATTCGCTGATCGATAATGAAAGCTACGCCCGCCAGCACGAACGGCACCGCGTCGAGGAAGCCGCCTCGCTGGTGGCCTACATCACCTACAACTTCGGCATAAACCGATTCAAAATGCTCTGGCAATCGGCGGCGTCATTCGAAAGATCGGTCAAGGAGCTTTTCAATATGGATCTTGCCGCTTTCGAAGACAACTGGCTGGCCTTCGCCCAGCTTCATTACGAGGGTATCCGGGAGAAGACCGTAATTACCGATACACTGACGTTAGAACCAAAGAAATAGTCAGGAGGGAAAATGGCTGATTACGAATGGAAATCGGCGATTACAAATATAGGCCCGGGGAAAATCCGGGTGCGCGGGTATGACATAACCCAGATTATGGACAGGCTTTCGTTTGCCGAAGCGGTCTTTCTTATACTGAAAGGCGAGCTTCCAACCGAGGCCGAGGCCGAGATGATGCGGGCGATTCTTGTCTCCTCCGTCGACCACGGCTGTTCGCCACCGTCGGTCCTGGGGACACGCACCGTCGTTTCGGGCGGCAACTCGCTCAACGCCGCCATCGCGGGGGGGGTGCTGGTCATCGGCGATACTCACGGTGGGGCGATCGAAAACGGTGCCAAAATCGTGCAGCAGTGGGCCAAGAAAGAGGGCGATGTAAAAGATATCGCCGCTGAATTAGTGGACTATCTGAAAGAGAAGAAAATCCGAATGCCCGGATTCGGCCACCGTCTGCACAATGTTGACCCGCGGACTGTCAAGCTTTTCGAGATTGCGAAGAAATGTAATTTTTCGGGGCGGCATATCGAACTGTGCAAAGCAGTCGAGAAGGCCTTAGAGGAAAAACTCGGCAAGAAACTTCCGATCAACGTTGACGGCGCCATTGCGGCCGTCATATCTGACATGGGTTTTGACTACCGGCTGGGCAAGGGCTTTTTCATTATCTCGCGCGTTCCGGGTTTGCTGGCTCATGCTTATGAAGAAATGACCCGCGAGAGACCGATGCGCCAGCTGGGCAACTCCAGCTTCAGCTACGACGGCCCGGACGACCGGGAGATGGAGTGAGGCTTAGAAAATCGCCGGAGAAAAAATCTGTCATAATATTATCGGGCCAGAGTTAAAAACGACTCCGGCCCCCATACTAACAAGCCTTAGTTGGTTCGACAATGTCTAATTCTTCCGCTTCTCTCTCAGTTCCGCCGCCATCTCTTTTATATCCGAAAGGTCGCGAACCATTTCGCTCCAGCCGTACCAGAAGGCATAATCAGGATTAGCGTGAAACGCCCCTTGAAAAGCGCGCATGCGGTGCTTCAGATGCATTTCAAACAATGTCTGTTCTATCGTCGTTGGCGCATCCTGAAACGTCAGCAGGTCAGGGAACGGATAGGCGTAATTTTCGGGCTTTTCCAGAACTCCGTCTTTGTATAGACCCGCAATCATACGGATAGCCTCAGCCAGAAGATGATCCGCCTCCCGGATCATATCGTCGCCCTTGGCAATCTCGGCCCGCGCAAAATTGACCGAATGGCACTGCGAGCAGGTGTTGATTATCTTTTCCCTCTCGCGGTCAAATGATTCCTGGTCGAGCCGAGCCACGTCGGCGGCTTTGACGACGTCCAGTCTGCCGGTTGGATTCCCTTCCATGTCGAGCACACCAAGCGCCTGGAGAATCGTAACCTGATCCGCTTTCCACTGCTCATCTGCCGGCAAGGGGAGTCGTACCGCCAGAAATCCCCAGGGGGTGCGAACTTCGTGGTTGCCCTTCTGCATATGGCAAGTCTGACAGGTCGGCGCCGCGACGGCTTCATCCAGAGTCCCGTTCTGCTTCAGAAGGTACCGTACACCATGCTTCGACGTCGAGTACATCTCCCACTGAGGATGGTCAAAGCCCATATGGCAGGTCTGGCAGGCCTGCGGCTGGCGGGCTTCCGTAACCGAGAACACATGCCTGGTGTGGCAGGCATCGCAGGATGCCAACCCGAAGCCGGGACCGGTTGCCTTCAATTCCTTAATATCCTCTTCACTTTTCAGGCCGAGCTTATGACACCCGCCGCAGCCCTTCATCCCGTCACGCAAAGCCCAGGGGAGATTGTGCGTCGTCGGCATGGCCTTCATGGCGGCCCATGCCGCGGCATGCTTGCCCTTCTTGAACTGTTCAACCTGCGTGTCATGACAGTCGGCGCACGTCTCGGGCGTCGGTATCTGCACCATGCCGACGTCTTCAGCAGTCATGTGCGCCTCGCCGTGGCAGACGGCGCAGTCGATGTCGTTCTCGCTGTGTTTGCTCAGTTGCCAGTCCGTGACGATGCTCGGTGTGACATCCTTATGGCAGTCAACACACGGTGTCGCCCACGCGGAAACAGCAAACAAAATACAGAACAGCGTTGAAATGATCGTTCGGCCCATAGAACCTCCTATGGATATATCCTGAATATGTTTGAATGTGATTTGCCTGACAGATATCGAGCTTAGCTCCTTCCTTCACACTGAAATACGCATCAATTATGTAATTTTGATAACCATTAAATGACTCACGTAAAATGTGTATTGAAATATCATTGCATTTTTGGTAAAATGGGTGTAATCCGGCGGCGGGTGCAGCTGGCCCTGGTCCTGATTTAATCCGCAGGGAGACCCCGGGTGGGAAAAACAGAACGACTTAAGAAACTATTTGATCGCTGGAAAGAGTTCTATCGCCACAACGGCCTTAATCCGGATATGTTCTCGAGTGATGGCATCATCGACGAGGAAAAATACTCGAAAGCGAAAAAGCAAATCCTCTTTGTCCTCAGGGGGACAAACGAATTCGGCGCTGATCTAATGGAACTTATCAGGCAGGACCGTCGGCATAATATTTTTTCTCAGCTTTCACAATGGGCCGCCGGAATATTGAATGATTTCCCCGAGTTTGAAAAAATCAATCGCGATCAGCATGCCAAAACCGAGGCCCTAGAAAGCGTTGCTTTGCTAAACCTGAAGAAGAACACGGGTGAGAGTGCCTCGATGCCGCGACCGTTCCACGGCTTTTCTCTTATGGACAAGAGTTTTGTGGTAGAAGAAATAGAC
>CP070766.1:1069382-1072628 GCA_020345705.1 Candidatus Zixiibacteriota bacterium
ACTGATGCGGATAGAGGGGATCGTTCGGAGCCTCATACAACTGCATCTCATAATCAGGCTCGGCGTACTCCACTTCATCAAGCTTCCGGTAGTCCGCTATCACGTCGAAAATGTCGGTGTCTTCCGGGACGGTTACGACAAAGACATTCTCCAGCGAACTCGGGCGTTCATGCCCGGCGGCGATCGGGAACAGCCGCTCCTGCCGGCTGACTCCGTGCCTTCGGCCGATACCGTCCAACGATGGAATCCCCATTGAGACAATACCGGCTTTATTCCTCGAAAACGGGCCGTTCACATCGGCCCTCAGCTTGACGACGATCCGTGTCGAAACGGATTGATCCTTGTGTTGGGGCGTGTCCTGATGATAGTAAGCCGCCAAAGACGGAGTCAGCACCAACAGAAGGCACGATACGATCACGCATAATTCCAGGTGCTTCATATCCGACCTCCCGGAAAGACTGAGGTGACTTATGAGGCTCTTTATTTGCAGGCTAATATATCCCTGCCCTGCACACCAACAGTTGCCTCGGAGACTAACGTCCGGCAAGGTAGTACGAAGAAGAGGGCAGCAACCCGAAGGCGGCTTTCTATTTATCTAAAGTATACATAAATATCATCGTTCTGTCAAGCAAAAACCCGCGACGCTGTATGGTCACCGGGAAGGAGATTCTTTCTCCCGACTTACCGATTCGGGAGTATCGGCGCAACTCAAGCAACTTCAAGATAAGGCCGCCTCCCTTTCTGCCGGTGCGACCTATTACTAAGGGGAAAAAACAAAACGGGCCGCAGACGCGGCCCGCTGGACGTGAAACGAAAGACTAATAGTGCTTTTTAATAATGCTTTATTGAAAGGTGACGCAAATCGTCCGAGAGCTTCAGCGATACTTTTGTCGCAGCGGAGTCGAATCCGGCCGTCACATAATTGCCCGCTCGCTCCTCAAGATTCAGAGTCTTTAAATAGCTCATGTATTTGTCGCCCTGTACTTTAATTCCACAGCCGTCAGGAATCTTCAGACGAAAATCGGCATCATAACCGTCTATCTCCACATTTACCAAGGCCACCCTG
Source organism: Candidatus Zixiibacteriota bacterium (assembly GCA_020345705.1). GTDB lineage: Bacteria > Zixibacteria > MSB-5A5 > GN15 > PGXB01. Next base: position 1,070,449 of record CP070766.1, read on the forward strand.
TCGCCGATCTTCAAATAAACATCTCCATCGTCATTTTGCAGAATCAACGATTCCAGGGGAACCGATTCCAGATTCAGCGAGACCTCGGACTCATCACCGATGCATTTGAGCTTGAGCGGGACGTCATCCGAGAACGATAATCTCCAGTCACGGCTGTGCCTGTGGCCGCCGATGACGATGCCACTGTATATTCTGCCCCGGCGTGTTATCTCGAGTTTCGCGACCGAGCCTGATTTCGAAAAATCGATATCCGGCTTTCTTGAGAACCGGTCGAATCTGGCCGAGGCCAGGTCAAATCCAGTCCGGCTTATGTAAAGGTCGGAACCCCCGTGGTCAATAACGGCATCAATCTTCTCAATCGCCTGGTCGGGTTCGGTGCTCCAACTGTAGGTTGTGAAGAAATCGCGGCGATAGGATCTGCCGCCGGTATCGACGGCGACATAAACCATCCCGGCAACCAGGACAATCGGCGCCAGATAAGAGATGACCTGAAGTTTTGTTTTCAAAAAGATTTTTTCAAGGCCGATGGCGATTAAAAGCAGGGGCCACCACGACAGAAGCTCCAGCCAATAATCCCAATCGAGCCGGCCGGCATTATTCAGAAGAAACATCACGCCGACGGTGATAAACAGCAGCCCCCAGCGCAATCTGCTCGGTGTCATTTCAGTTTCCTCCCTCCACGGACGTTGGTACCTTTTGGCCGCCGCGCCGGCCCGGTTTCAGGATTATGCTGAGCCCGATCAGCACCAGGATAATCGGCCAGAACTCCCAGATTTCAATATCAAACACCCCGGCGTGCTCAAGTATGAACAGGCCACCCAGCAATATGAGTACGATTCCCCAAAATACGGTGCCGAACATTATTTCACCTCCTGCGAAGCCTGAGCAGCATTCAGATCAGTTTCCTTTTTGCTTTTCCTGCCGAAAATCAGGATGAGCCCGACGATAACCAGTATAGCCGGCCAGAAGAAATCCCAGAAATCAAACCACCAGTAAAAATTCTTGAGCAGAAACAGCCCCCCGATAACGATAAGTATGATGCCTGGGAGAAATCTGTTCCACTCGGAGGAACTCTCCGCAGAGACTTCCTGCTGGACAACTTCGCCTTCGACCTCAAGCGGACGTCTCGGCACAATTATCCAGGCGATAACATACGCAAAGATCCCAACCCCATCGGCAAAGGCCAAAAGGATTGCAATTATCCTGACAATTGTCGGGTCAATGTCAAAATATTCGCCCACACCACCACAGACCCCACCGATTTTACTGTTGACCCTTGATCTGTATAATCTCTTCGCCATAGCATACTCCTGAGAAGCTGTTAATTGACCCTTTAGGTACAAGATACGGCCTGCTCATTATAAAGTTTTCTATTTTAAAAGAGACTCAAGATCGGTGATATAGTCCTGTATCTCAGCGGCGGCAGAGGAATCGGCCAGTTCGGTCAGTGATTGGAGATTCCTGAGCATGGCGCGAAGCTCATCCTCGACGGGCGTGATTTTCCCCAGCCTGTAAGAAGCAACCGCCATTTCCCTCACGACAATCTTCAATGAGTCCTCAGGCAACGGCTCACGGGCCTTGGCAAACATCTCCTGACCGTGCGTGGATGTCAGATAACCGTACTTCCCTTGCAGAATATCGATTTTCCTGCGCCATTTGATATATTCGGCCTTCTGATCCTCCGTGTCACCACTGAACAACTCATCGTCGAACGTCAGAGCTCTCTTATTCATGAATAACGCTAAATCAGGAGCGCCTTCCACCTCGGCGGCAGTACCGGTTGCGGCGGCTTCATCCAATCCAGCCGATTTTTGCACTATTCCCATAACCTCCACAGACTCCGGAATAGGAGCCACATCTAACATATCTTCTTTAACAACCACCTTGTCTGAGGCACGCTGACGCTCGTCCGCCTCCGGAGCCAGCTCAGTGCCCCGGCGCTTGATCTCCGAGGCTTTCTCGGATTTCTCCGGTCTCGGGGAAACGACAATCTCCGTCTCCGGTGGCCTTTCAGGTTGCGCGGTTATCTTCTTGGCAGTAACGGATTCATATTCGCTCTCTTCGATCACCACATCCTCGACCGCAGCAGCCCCGGGCCGGAATTCATCCGGCGGCAAGACGCCTTTCTCGCCTTCCGCCACAATCGCCTTCTGCGAGACTTCCCCGGGCGACACTTCCCG
>CP070766.1:1072728-1077772 GCA_020345705.1 Candidatus Zixiibacteriota bacterium
AGAGCTACTGATAGTAAGACAGAGTGAAATGGCGCAGGCAGATAGTGCCGCACTCGCCGGAGCCGATGGGCCAGCCGTAAAAACGTACGGCGAAATTACGCCCGGCGGGATTGATCCGCCCGGTGTCGGCGACGCGATCATCGATCAGATCGCCGGTCCCTGAGGCAATCGCGACTTCGTTCCCGACAACGCCGTCAATCACGTAAGAGATTGCACATAAAGCGCTGTCATAGCCGACATCAATTGTCCACGACAACCGATCCGCATCAGACGGTATGGGTATGTCAAAGGCCATACGCAGACGGCCGCCCACACCGAAGGTCTGGCATGAGTTATAGCCGAGACAGGCGTTGGCGCTATCTATAAACCAACTCCTCCAGAAACCATCTTCCTCAAAAATCCAGCTGTCGGGAGAATCGATGCCGCTCGAGACAAAAACAACGCGTCTGACTTTGCCCCGGAGAAAAACGGTCGTATCATTATCAATTTGAATTTCGAAGGTGTCGGGCAGAACATCGAAATCGGGATTGCCGGCATCGCCGATGGCAAACAGACGTTTGCCGGGAGGAACCATATCTATGGTGAAATCCCCATTCACATCGGTAACCGCACTCAGTCCCGACTCCGACTTGTTGGCGTCAAGGACGGTGACCCTGATGCTCTCAAGATTGACACTACCTACAGTTGCGATATTCCCGCTGACCGTTTTGGCCAGTTCGGGGCAAATCATAAATATGTCATGATTGATGCTGTCAGCAACTGATAGGTCGGCCGAGTAGGGATCGCAGCCGGATTTCGCGGCTTCAATTGTCCTCTCTCCCGGCGGCACATGGTGGACGGCATATAGCCCGCTATACATGCTTGTGTCCATAAGACGCCTTACAAAAACCTCTGTGCCCGGTATCGGAAACAGGGTATTGGCGAAATAGACATGCCCCCAGATTACTTCGCCTGCAACGATCGGCACCCAGATGCTGTCTCTGACGACGGTCTTGCCGTCGGATATGTCCAGCGCCACCTTCAAAAACATGCCGCCTTTAAGAAAAGTCGAGACGGTCACGGTGCAGACAGGGCAAGTTGTATCAGAGAATTTGGCGGCCGCAGGATAGGTCGACCACCTATATGTAATTGAGTCGCCGTCCGGATCCGAGGCCTGGGCCATCAATATTATTTCCGCACCCGGATGAATTGCATCGGGATCAAGAATGATCGTGTCTAACACCGGCAGTGAATTTACAGGGCCGGTGGTAGTTTCCTCCGAACATTGCAGCGACAACAATAAGAGCAAAGAGACAGCCACGGGTATTAAGAGCCTGCTTGGAACATGCATTATACGATCACTTCCTAAAGAGCTTTCCAGTTCTCTATAAATATATATCAGAAAAGGCAAAATGTCAAAGGAGTGTCGGAGTATTCGTTCATCTTTTTGAGCTCCGTCGAATTGGACAGCCCACCGAGTTTCCGTGAAAAAAAACTTGCTACTGAATTCCATCATTTCTTATCTTTTTGTTGGATTGCGAGGGCGCATCATAACTAAAGCCAACTAGAGAGGAGGGTGCGATGAAAACACTGGACGTTATCGTCGCGATTCTGTTGGTCATCGGCGGCCTTAACTGGGGTCTGATTGGAGTTTTCAGATTTGACGTGGTGGCCGCGATATTCGGGGATATGGGTGTTATAACCCGAATTATTTACATCCTGGTGGGTGTCTGTGCAATTTATCGGCTGATACTGTGGAAATCGATCCAGAGTCGCTGTGGCAAATCGCCGTCGGCGCCCCATCCCGAAACATAATTATCCGCTCCGCGTCCGGTGATGCGGCGCTAGGTCTTCTGACGGGCGAAATTTAGAGGAGTCCGCATCACAGGTCACCAATTCTCCAGGGCCGGTTTTTGACATACCCGGCCCTGTGGCTTAATGCGCTGAGGGATAGCGGCGCCCGGGCATGGATACGGCCGATCCTCACTCCATAGCGGCTTCGGAAATACTCGTGACCTTCTGTATCTTACTGGCACGGAAGCAGATAAATTTCGGCAGCTTGGACAGCCCCTTCCGGATTCGGGGACATTTTCGCTTGAGCTCCTCCGAAGGTTCCGGTTCCAGGACCTTTTCCACGGCGAATCCGGAGTTGACAATTGAGTCTATCATTTCCTGCAGCGGCCTCCTCATATACGGCACAACGACCGGTATTCCGAAGCTGGTCCAGGTGGCTTCTACCGTTTCCGTGGCATAGTAATCCGGCCTCTTGCTGTGAAGAAAATCCGTAAAAGGATGCCCGACCGAGAAAACCAGGAGTCCGGAATTGCGGAGGATTCTATAAAACTGCTGAAAGAGTCTTCCCCAATCTCTGATGTAATCCAAAACAAGAGCGCAGAGGACGAGATCAAATGATGCGGTATCGAGAAAATCAAGCGGCTTGGAAAGATCTTTCAGCCAGACTGCAACGTTCGGACCCAGCCGCCTCCTCGCATATTCCACCATCGTCGGGCTGACATCAACGGCCGTAACCTCGGCGCCGTGAGATATAAGCCATTCCGAATACGAACCCGGCCCGCACCCGGCGTCGAGAACTCTCATGCCCTTCACATCAGGAAGCAACGTCAAAGTAGCTGGGCGCTCATAATACGCGTTCTCCGCCTTGGTGTCGATCTGAGCGGCATATCGTTCCGCCAGTTCTTCGTACGCATTCAGTGCGATCGGGCTGTCATCGCCCGGGAAGTCGGGCATTGCGTTCAGCTTTTCTTTTCCCGGCTCGTCTGCCGGTTGAGGCACAAGGTATGCATGTAATCTCTAAATCCGTGTTTCTCCCAAAAGGAATAACCGGTGCGGTTTCTGGCGGCAACGTATAATTCGATTCTGTCAATCCCGCCGGCGTCAAACCATTCAAGAATCCTCTCCAGCAGTCTGCCGCCGATACCCCGGCGCTGATAGCCGGATTTGACCGTCAGATCACATATCAGACCGTATCTCTCGCTCTGAAAAGCCGGTGGATGCTTGGCTATCATAGAAAGGGAAAAGCCGACGACGTCGTCGTCTTCAACCGCGACCAGGATCTGATGATCCTCTGATTTCATCAGCTCCCGGAGATGCCGCTCATACTCAAGATCGCCACCCTCTCGCCGGGTGAAAAACGGATCTATATCCCGGTGATAATCAGACAGTTCAACCCACAACCTGACAATGCCCGGCACATGGCTTTCTGTGGCAGAAATTATTTCCATAGCCTATCCAATACGGACGAAAATTCATCTTAGCTCTGACCGCTTTTGCCGGCAATCCGGAATTGATATTCCTCTATATAAGCCAATTGCTGCAAACGTGTCAAGTTATTGGAATATGTTTCCCTCCTTGTAAAGCAGGCCAGGGCCATCAAGTATCGCACCCAGGGTATTGCCGGAAAACAGGCATCCGATCACCGTATTATTGGGCGATTCGAAACCCGATGAAATCAGGCACAGTCCATATTCGCCGCTCTCCAGAAACGAGCAGCTTTCAAAGAACAGCCTCTTCACACCAGTTCCCGACTCACCGTTATGATCGGCCAGGAAACAGCCGTTTTTCTGATTGCCGCAGACAAGCAAATCGTTAAACACAATATCTTCGCACATTCTGGCAAAAATGCCGTTATGGCCGTTATTTTTGAGCAGCCCGTTGTCGAATGCCAGATTCTTGACGCTATTATCAAAACTTATCCCGCTGAAGTCGTTTTCATAGCAGATGAAATCCGACACCAGAACGTCCTCGCTCGAATAAAGCGCGATGCCATCAAACTCGTTGTCATAAATACAGGCATTACTGATAAATATTCTTCGAGAATCGATGCTCGCCACCAATCCCCCGCTCCTGGCGCTGTGAATATTAACGTCGGAGATTTGAAGATTATCCGCCTTTCTGATGTCTATTCCGTTGTTCATGATATTCGTGCCGGGCCTGGTTGAATCGGCCTCCCAATCCTGGGCGGCTCTGTTGCCGTCAATTTCGAGGCCGGCAATCCTGATATTCTGTATGTACCGGGCCATGTCGACGGGAAGCGGCGCGTCCGTTCCGATCAGAAAAACCGGTTGGTTGACATGATCACCCAGCTTTATAATAGTTCCCTGCTCGCCGGTAATCGTCACGTTGGATCGATTGACGTGAATCGCTTCCGTGACCCGATGAATCCCGGCTCTGATGAATATGGTACCGCCCGAGTCGGGCAACAGCCCGACACCATCCTGTACATTTGGCACGCTATCAGGCACGACTATCTCTGCCATCGGCCCCGGCGGTCCTTCCGAGCCTCGAGGCCCTTCCGGGCCCCGCGGACCTTCGCATCGCAACAAAGACAGAAGAAGAAGCAGTGCCGCGATTGAAGAAATCCAATAATGCTTTTTAACCATAACATCCCCCTTACTTGGTTGTTCTCTTTGTTCGCCAAATGTGGTCTATCATACCTCCTGTCACATTTCTGGTTATCATGCATGTCCGTCAAAAGAGACGAGCATACACGTACGGAAATTCTTAAAACAGATCATGTTTTGGCTCTGACACGGCAGGGGTCGGGATCTGGTGAAAATGCTTGATGACAGGCGGGGCAACACGACCAGCTGATGGGGAGTCCGCCCCCTCGACGTAAAATACAACTTAATATTTATAAGATATCCACGCAGATTTGTCAAGAGATCGGGACATGACGGAAAACGCGAATTCGCCCGAGGTCTTACTTCTCCGCCGTAATCATGGGATTGTTGGATATGGGTGCCGGCATGCCGACCACTATTTTCACAAGCGGTCGAAGAAGGTTATCCACGCCGGTGATATCTTTCGGGTGTTCCTCCTGCGGCATACGGTCGAACAGCGAGGCGGCAAACAAACCGCCCGAATGTGTCGGGAGTACCTTTGAAAATCCCGCCTCCTTCAACCAAGAGACGAAAGTCTTCCCGGACGGATGCGGAAGGACACATACACGGGCGTCGGATATGGATGGTTTAAGTCTCTCAAGAAGCGGCTCGGTTATCATGTCAAAAGCCGCGGTACTGCCGTCACGGGAAAGCAGCGACATTAC
>CP070766.1:1077872-1081834 GCA_020345705.1 Candidatus Zixiibacteriota bacterium
AGCTGCGACTGCAGCATCAACATACTCGATGCAAAATGCCTGATAACGTACATTTATGAAATCGGTGAGCCCTGTCCGGCGTGCTCATGCGAAGAATGGGAGTCCGTCTGCGACGGCCTGTGATGGAAGGAGCTTGAACAAATACCGGCTATCTGAAAAAAATGGAATTAGCTGTTGACAAATAGAGATTAACTGTTATATTATATTTGAATTCTCTCAAACGAGGTTACTGCGTGAGATTAATTCCGCGGAAGTTTCGTATCACAAAGGTGATTGCCTTTTGATTTGAGTTTGCTAAGGGCCTTATATAAACACTAAACACCAAAATAAGGAGTTAGCTATGCCCTTAAGCCGCATATCCTTTCAGATCAGGTGTTTAATCACCCTCCTTATCCTGGGAGTAACGCTGCCGGCAGGCACGGTTGCCGCCCAGGACCCGGAACTGGTCGTCACCGTTGACAGCGTTGTCGCAGATCCCGGCGAACAGGGTGTCATCATTCCCATTTACCTTGAGAACTACGCCGACAGCATTGCCGGATTCGAGCTATGGCTCATACTCGACCGTCCCGATATCTTCGAGTTTGAAACATACGCGGAGGTCGGCGCCGATACGACGTTCTGGACGAGCGCCGGTCAGAATCAATCCGAGGCCGTCGAGGTATCCAGGCTCACAGCCAAGATGGGAAGCCAGGAGTACGACCGCGTCACCGTCAAGACCGGCGAAATCACGAAGGTCAGGATCGACACAGCCGGAACCCTCGTATCCGGGTGGCAGATAATTCAGGCCCGCTCGCTCGGCGGGGCCGGGTATGATGCATTAATCGTCTGTATCGCCAATGACATTCCGGAACCATTCAATCCGGGCTTCGGATATCCCAACTACGGAGACGTCCCTCTCATTAAGATCTATGCCGACGTGTACGACATTCTCTATGCCCAGGAGCCGCGCACAGCGAGGATTATGGTCAACGATGATTCTTTTGAGCACTTCGGCTTCAGCGATCCTCAGGGGCAGCTGATCGGTCTGAAGTATGACACGCTTGTTGACACAATAGCATGCTACAACTGTGTATTATGGGATGGCGATATATGCGTTTTCTGGGAACCTGCGCCGGGAACGACGGGGGACTCCTGCGTATACGATTCGACGGTCATGGCGGTATTGGATACTACTATCGTTGAAGTTAATGACGGTGCCCTCACAATCGCAGAAGTGTTCATTTGCGGCGATGCCAACTGCGACGGGAATATGAACATTCTGGATATCACGTACCTGGTGGATTATCTTTACAGAGAAGGCCCACCGCCCCTGCCGAATGAAGCGGGTGACGCAGATGGTTCCGGAGAGACAAACATTCTCGACATCACTAACCTGATCAATTACCTTTATAAAGAGGGACCGGCACCGATCTGCGAATAAAGCCGATCCAGATAAGATAATACAGAAGGGATGGACATTTTATTGTCCATCCCTTCTTTCTGCTGTTTTCTTTACCTTTGCCCTTCCGTTGTCAACCGCTTGCCGTGCAAAAGAAAATAATTTCTTGACTCCGGCATTTAATTTGTTATAATACACTGGATTAGAATACTGCAACAACGACCACAGAAGAGAGAGTACATGTCAATAGGCGGGCTTGCTGTTGAAAGGTTAATGATACCCCTATACGGCCCGACAAATAAAAGTGAATAGCTATGTTTGCAGGGGAGCAGGCCTGATGTATATTTCTGAGGACGTGGAAATAGGATACTTAAGATATTGGAGGTCATTTTGAAGAGGTTGTTCCTTGTAACAGTGATTGCAGTTGCCGTTTGGATGGGATTCGCCGGCTCTTCCTTTGCCGAGCAATCCGTCATTATAAGCAACAATCCTTCGGGTGTGAGACTTCTGGGTCAGGATCAGACCGGTCTCACAGTGAAACTTGAAGTCGGCAAGATAGACTTCATCCCGGTCTCAACGCCGGAAGGTTCTTTTCTTTTGGCCAAGATTGACGGCTTTGCCAGATCGTTCGAGATCGGCGAACCGGACCTGCCGGTTGCCAATAAACTTGTCTCAATACCATTCGGCTGTGAGCTTGAATCCGAGGTTGTCGATTATGAGATTGAAGAGATCTCGCTGGCCGACTACGGGCTGACTCTGCCGATTATGCCGGCCCAGCCGTCAATCTCGAAGTCCCAGGATCCGGCCGATGTCCCCTTTGAATTCAACAGGGATGTTTACGCCACGACCGGTTATTATACGCAACCACTGGTCAGGACAGAAGTGCCGGGAACCATGCGCAACATCCGTCTCGGCAAGTTGACCATATCTCCTGTTGAGTACAGCCCCACTGAGAATAAGATCAGGGTTTACAGGAACTTAACTGTGCAGATCAGCTATCGAAACCCTAATTGGTACGAAACCGAAACGATATTCAAGAAACATTATTCCCCCTTCTTCGAGCCCATTTACCATCAACTGGCGAACTTCGACGGCTTTGACCTCAACTTTTCCAAGGCCGACACCATTGACCTAGTGAAATACCCTGTCAAGTATCTGATCATCTCGGATATCATGTTTGAGTCGCAGCTGCAACCGTTTATCGAATGGAAGACGATAAAGGGATTTACTGTCATCGCGGCCTATACCAGCGAAATTGGAAGCACTAACACGCTGATCAAAAGCTATATCGACAGCGTCTACGATGCCGGGACTCCTGAAGACCCCGCTCCCTCGTTTGTGCTGTTCGTCGGTGACGCAGCGCAGATTCCCCCGTTCTCCGGGTCGGCGGGATCACACGTAACCGACCTTAAATTCTGCGAGCTTACCGGCGATAATCTCCCGGAAATATACTACGGCCGTTTTTCCGCTCAGAATCCGTCGGATCTTCAGCCGCAGATCGATAAAACGCTCGAGTACGAAAAGTACGAGATGCCCGACCCGAGTTATCTTGCCGAGGTTACCCTGGTCTCGGGTGTCGATGCCACTTACGCCGCTACTCATGGCAACGGTCAAATCAACTATGGAACGACGCAGTACTTCAACGCCGCCCACGGCATAAGCCCGCATATCTGGCTCTACCCTGCTTCAAGCCAGTCGGGCGCATCCACGGCAATCATACAGACGATCAATGATGGCGTTGGGTTCTACAATTATACTGCACATTGCAGTCATGAGGGCCATGCCAATCCTTCGTTCACAACAGGTCATATTCCGGGCCTGACTAATTATCACATGTATCTGCTTGGAATCGGGAACTGCTGCGAATCGAATACGTTTGCCAGCGGAAGCTCACCCTGCTTTGGGGAAGCTTTTCTCCAGGTGGAGGGCAAAGGCGGTATCGGTTATATCGGCGGCTCAAACTCCACGTACTGGTATGAAGATTATTACTGGGGGGTCGGCTATGGCCCGGTTGTGGCTGCCGGCCCGACCTATGAGCAGACGACACTCGGGGCGTACGACGGCGTTTTTCATGACCATGGTGAACCTGTCACCCAACACTACGTCACCAACGGCGCTATCATCTTTGCCGGGAACCTCGGTGTTACCGCGGGAGGAAGCCGGGTGACTTATTACTGGGAGATTTACCACCTGATGGGCGACCCTTCCGTCACAACCTACCTGGGTGTACCGACTATAAACAATATCGTTCATTCCGAGACTGTTCTTCTGACCGATGAATCGTTTGCCGTCCAAGCTGATCCCGGCTCGTATGTCGGAATCACAGTCGATGGTGTCCTTCACGGAGCCGGATACGTTGACTCATCCGGTGTCGTGGATGTCTCGCTGGTACCTTTCAGTATACCGGGTACCGCGGACATAGTGATAACTGCCCAGAACAGGGAGCCTTACATCTCAACGGTTCAGATTATTTCACCGGAAGGTCCTGTTGTAATACATGACGACCACGCAGTTGACGACTTATCGGGGAATAATGAGGGTTTGTCGACTTGCGGTGAGACGGTTGGTCTTGACGTTCAGCTTC
>CP070766.1:1081934-1087703 GCA_020345705.1 Candidatus Zixiibacteriota bacterium
AGATGAGCTGACCGGTCGGCTCATCGGGCTTTGGGAAAATGGCAGATTCTTCTGCCATTTTTTTTGCATTAGATTATATCAGAATAAATCAATTTGAAAAATCAGGGGCCGCGCTTAAATTATCGGACATGGAGAAAGTCAATCTTTTTGGATACACCCTTTCCGACCTGGAAGGACTGATGCTCGACCTGGGGCAGAAAAGCTTTAAGGCCCGGCAGCTGTTCAAATGGATCTATAATGCGCACGAACGAGATTTCGACCGGATGACCGATCTCTCCATGAAACTCAGACGCAAGCTGAATGAAAATTACGCTGTTAGCGGACTGAATCTGAAAGAAACCGCCCGATCTGTAGACGGCACCGAGAAGTTTCTCTTTGAGTTGCCCGACGGGAAGCTGATGGAATCGGTGCTGATTCCTGACGGCAACAAAAGGACCGTCTGTATTTCCACTCAGGCCGGTTGCCCGCTCGGGTGCGTATTCTGCGCAACGGGCCTGATAGGTTTCGGGCGAGACCTCTCCGTCGGGGAAATTATCGGCCAGCTTCTGTATGTTCGAGAAGTGTACGGAGAAGACGGCTTCCAGAATATTGTGCTGATGGGTATGGGCGAACCGCTTCTCAACTATGAAAACACGCTTTCCGCGCTGGAGATAATCTCATCCGAGATCGGCCTGTCCTTTTCCGCCAAGAGGGTTACGGTCTCGACGGTCGGTATCGTTCCTCGTATCTATGAACTCGCGGACTCCGGTCATAAAGTGAACCTGGCTGTCTCGCTTCATGCGGCCACCGACGAAAAGAGACAGCGGATCATACCTGTGGCAAAGAAGTATCAATTGGATGAGCTGATGAAAGCGGCCGGATATTTCGCCGGGCAAAGAAGGAAGCGGGTCACTTTTGAATACATCGTCTTCAAAGGTTTCAATGACAGCGAGGAGGATGCCATTGCCCTGGCGAAATTGATCCGAGGAATACCTTGCAAAATAAATATTCTTGCTTATAATCCGGTCGATGATCTTCCGTACGGGCGGCCGTCCGATGATGAAATCGACCGCTTCGGAAAGTATCTGTATCCTCGGGCACCGGCGGTGACGGTGCGGAAAAGCCGAGGGCTGGACATTGACGCGGCGTGCGGTCAATTGGCCGGCAAGTCGAGCAAGAACTGAGAATAAGGAGTGATGTCGATGAATTTCTTGAGGATATCCGCACTTACGCTGTTTTTGAGCCTGGCCTGCATGCCGGCCTTTTCCGCGGGCGACTTCGAAGTCGGCCAGATGAGTTTTTCATCAACCGGCTGGGGAAAACAGAACGCGATGATTCCCCTGACGAGCCTGGCGCAGGATTACAGGTTTGTGGTTGCCGTCGGCGAAGCCGCCTTCACGGGTGAAGCTTCCGGTTCTCCCAAACTGTCGAGGAAAACATTTATCGTTGAGCCGATGGCGGCCGATACGCTCCGTTTCCCTGTGGAGATCCCGGGGAATTTCGGTCAGGGCACCGTCGATGTCGGATTGTATAGTGTCGTCGACACACTCGATCGGCTGCTGGAATCCCAGAGATTCTTCAGCAGTCAGCTCAAGTTCAACGTCGAGATTCCTTCCGGCCTCAAGGAATTTATCCCGGCCGGTCTGCAGGTTCCTCTTTTTGTTGCGCGGAACAGCTCGTTTGATAATTTCCTGGCCAGAATCATTGCCTTTCTTGTTCACAAAGGCAAGAGTATGGAGGAGATTGCTTCGATCTGTGAGGCTGACTTGTGGTACGTCAAGACGGTTGCCACCCGGCTTATAGACGATGGTCATCTGAAGCTGACACCTTCGGGGTACAAAACAGATTTCGCCATTATTGAAGAAGAGCAGGCCAAGGCTCTTGTCGAGCCGATAAGGGCCGCCGTCGATGGTCTGTATTCGGCAATTGTCGGAAACCTGCCTGCCTATGACAGCACTCTGAAAGCGATGGTGACGGCCGGGACACTTACCGATGATCCCGATGACCTGTTTGACGGCGGTTCGATTCTTTATCATAAGCATCCGGCCATTCTGGGTTTGCTCATATGGAATACTCTGGGTCGGGATTTTATCAATGACGGTCAGCAGTTTTCCATCTTTGCGTCATCCGATCTGTGTCGTGCATCGATGGGAGAATATATGCACATGGTCGCCGGGGGTGATGATCTCACGGGCGAAAGCTTTTATCATTTCATGTCCGATTCCCGCAACGAGTGGTTTTATTGCGGCAGGGTCAGTTCCGTCCTGCCGTGCGATCCCAATTATGAAGGCACACGCGAGAGGCCGATCAACTTGTTGTTCGGCGAAGATAATCCGCCGCTCTATTTCTCATACAGCGTGGACTTGCTGCGGGTGCCGCTTTCGATACTGATGGACGGGACCTCGGAGCACCTGGTTAAATTAAAAAAGCAGGTCGATCAGACGTTCGGCAGCACCGATGACAACATGCTCAGGCACGGCACGCGCTACTGGTGCTGGAACCTTGTCGTCACTCAGTTACTGGACAGATTAGAGAGCGAGAGGGTTCTCGACAAGGAAGGTGTGGGCATTTACGTCTTGCAGAGGGTGGATATCTGAAATGAATTACAGCCGGTTTACAGTCATATTGTCAGCCGTAGTGCTGGCCGTTCTGGCCGTAACCTGCTCCGAGAAGAATCCCCCGCGCGATGAAATCCCCCGCGTCAAGGACACTATGGCGAGACTTGAAGAGGCCATAAAGAGCAAAAATCCGAACGGAATCGATTCTCTGATGTCATCAGGAGCCCGCCGGCTGGGTTATAGTCCTGAGCAGATCATGACCGACGTCTGCGCTGACACCGTGAGCGGTTCATTTTATACTTTCGGGAAGAGGGAGTTCTTTTATACGAAAGACAAGGCCATGGTGCGTTTCAGGATTATGATTGACAGCAGCGACACGGGTCGCCCGGCAGAGATTACGCTCGTCAAAGACCGCAATCAATGGCTGGTCAAGCGGTTTGACCTGAGATAAAAAAAGCGCCCGGACGGGCGCTTTTTCAGTTCTATGTCATAGTAGAATTTCAGTTCTTCAGGGCCGACTCTCCGGCCGTGGAACCGCCGTTGAGGACCCGGGAATATTCTTCCGGATTCTTCAGAAGCTCAATGGCCTGGAGAATTGAGGCGTCGGTCTTAAGGATAACCTTCTCATAGACGCCGCGCTGACCCTCTATCTTGGAGACTATTTCTCTTTTCACGGCTCTCTTTATGTAATCTATTGACTTCTCAAAATCGGCCTCTTTCTCACGCTGGACCAGCTCATCAAAAGCCGCAATCGCCGGATTGTATAAGGAGTCCTTGCCCTCCTCATCGACAACCTCTTTCATCTCGTCCAAGGAGATTTCGAGAGCCGTCTTGTACGTGAATTCTTTCTCTTTTGCAAACTCCTTAAACTCGCGGATTATGCCGTCGGTAATCTCGATGCCAGCCGTCGCCTCCGGGTGGTTGGCAACGTATTTGACGGCGAAGTCAAAGAACATCGTTTTTCTCTCAAGATTTATTTCTATCGGCTTCAGCGTGCGATCCTCTTCGATTTCGATATCCGGCAGAATACCGCCGCCGCCATAGACCGCCCGTCCGCCATTGGTGTAATAAACCTCTTTTTCGGAAATCTTCATGGTGTCGGTCATAAGTGTGTCGGTCTCACGAGCCGCGATGTCTATGTCGCTGCCCGGTTTGTTCTGATTTTCCGGCTTCTGAATGCATCGCCCGGATGGAACATAGTACTTGGCGGTAGTCAGCTTCAGATTAACTTCTCCGTCAGGGCCGATGGGAAATATCTGCTGAACAAGCCCTTTACCGTACGTCGGGTGTCCCAGTATGACGCCCCTGTCCCAGTCCTGAATTGCCCCCGCGACGATTTCAGAGGCTGACGCGGTGCCTTCGTCAACAAGGATGATCATCGGCTTGTCGGGAAAGATGGGCGCCTTCTGGGAGTAATGCCGTCTTTCGGTGCCGGCAAATCTTCCTCGCGTGAACACTATCAGGCGGCCATCGCCGACAAACAGCTCTGCCGTCTGGACAGCCTGTTGAAGCAGTCCACCTCCGTTGGAGCGCAGGTCGAATATAAGGGCGTCAATGTTGTCGGCATTCAGCTCGTTTATTGCTTCCGTCAGCTCATGAGTCGTTTCTTCCGCGAAGCGAGAAAGACGGAGATAACCGATGTTCGTGCCGTCGATGATGCCTGAATAATTGACGGATTTCAGTTCGATGACGGCTCTTTCGATCTCGAAATCAACCGGGCTGGCCAGACCTTCGCGCATAATACTCAGAGTGACCTTGGTGCCGGCAGGGCCGCGCATCAGCTTGGCGGCGTCGGCAGTCGTCATCTTAAGCGTCGATTGGCCGTCGATTTCCAGTATCTGATCACCCGATCTTAAACCCATATTGTACGCCGGCGTACCTTCCATCGGCGTAACCACGGTGATATAATCGTTGCGGGAATCGATCTCCATTCCCAGACCTTCGTACTTGCCGTGGGTACTCTCTATCAAGCGGTCATAGGAGCTTCTTTCCATGAGGACCGAGAACCGATCAAGGTTTTTGAGCATTCCCCTGATGCCGGCATTGATCAGGTCTTCAGTGTCAATCTCTTCCATATATCTATTTTTTATATCGTACACCGTCTGATTGAATTTCTTAATCTCTTTGAAGAGCGTCTCTCTTGTCTGCTGTGCTTGGGTCTCCGATTCGTCCTCGGCAGGGGACTCATCCAGATTAATATGAACTGTATCAGCCAGGTATATGGTTTCCGGTTCGGTTTTCATAACCGCCTCGCCGGAACCAACCGCCCAAATCAAGCCCAGCATGAAGGCCGTCAGAGATAATATCAAAAGTGAGAATTTCTTCATTCCTATGTCCTCCGACAATACGCTCTATCGCAAGCAATCTAGTCTATTTACATCAATTGTCAAGCAAGATAAGAACCGTATGAAGGCCCTATCCTTCAATATCTTAAACATATCCGGAGTACATTTAGTTTCACTTTTCCCGGCTTGGCGAAGCGCCGTCGGTAATCTCTTTCGCGGCAGCGTCTTACATTAGAATGCACAGGGGGGAACGCACTCAATAGCCATTCTTCTCTTATTCCCGGTTTCTGTCACATCCTAAATTATTACGTCTCAACGAGGAATTGTCTTATATGCAAAGCATTGCAATTAAAGTGTTCATTATTCGGACAGTCTGGCCGGTGCGAGGCCGCAATCGCGGTTGACATAACGCCTGCACCGGCCTATCTTAGCATCTTATCGAAGGCAAGTTGTGAAAGGATTGTAACATAGTTTGAAATTCAACGGCATAAGAAATGTCATTTTTGATCTGGACGGGACTCTGATCGACTCCTCGGAGGGCGTTGCGGAAGCCACCAACTACGCTCTCACGTCAATCGGCGAACCGGTCAGGGCCAAAGATGAAATCCGCCGGTTTATCGGATATCCGCTCGAAGAAATGTTTCGCGCCTTCTCCAATAAATCATATACCAAATTCTGGGGATATTTCCAGAGCAAGGCCAGAGATTCCGTGGTGGCTTCGGCCAGGCCTCTCAGTGGTGCTGATGAGGTCTTAAGGGAGCTTCACAAGAGAGGATACAGACTGGGGATCGCAACGACCAAGATCAGGATTCACATCGAGAAGATTCTGGCCAAGCATGACTGGTCAAAACTTGTCGAAGCGTACGTCGGGGCGGATGATGTCAGCAGGGTCAAACCGGACCCGGAAATATTCATCAGACTGAAAAAACTTCTGGGCGCTGGCGAAT
>CP070766.1:1087803-1090360 GCA_020345705.1 Candidatus Zixiibacteriota bacterium
GAGCTATCGCGAATATTATTAAAGGCAACCGGTATAAAAGTCGAAATAAACGGTTATACCGACAATATCGGCACGTCGGAAGCAAATAAGGCGCTGTCCCAGAAGAGAGCCAATCGCATCAGGGACTACCTGGTCAGCAAAGGGGTTGATACCGGAAGACTTACTCCGATTGGACGAGGGGAAACCAATTTCATTGCATCTAACGCAACGCGGGAAGGAAGACAGAAAAACCGTCGAACCGAACTGGTATTTTTTAGATAATTTTTGCTTAAGTTACCTTGCTTTTTAGGATTTTATTAAATATCTTTGCGAACAATATTGCTGGAATGTTTATAATCGGCTAAGGGAGCAGGCAAGCTAGAAAAGGGATTTTTTGATCTTTAGACATAGAGCTATTTCATCATCTCACAATTGCGACCGGCTTGCCCTTGCTAATCACATGACAATGGTCGTTGAGGAGGGTCTTCCGGTCAGGATAAGTTGAACTCGTTTCGATGATTTAGCCGACATAGGAGAAAGGATTTTTCTTTTTTATGTTGCTTTTTTTTGGGCACTTTAGTAGATTGGCCGTCTAAAATGCGTAAGGCGATGAGAATCTTACTCGTTACCCAGCACTTTCCACCTGAGAAAGGAGCTGTCCGCAGGCTCTTTGAATTTGCCAGCCATTTCAAAGACCGCGGGCACGACGTTACGGTATTGACGGCTATGCCTAATTACCCCGACGGCGTCGTCCCCCGGAAGTATCGGGGCAAGTTCTACTCCCGGGAAATGATGAACGGCATTGACATCCGGCGCTCATACGTTCTGCCCGCCTCCAACGCTCAGCCCAAGAAGAGAATGGTCGGCTTTCTGACATTCCTTGTCAGTGCGATAATCAACAGCTTCCGAATAAAGGGTAAACTTGACCTGATCCTGGCCTCGTCACCTCCTGTAACCTCGGCGGTGATCGGCCATGTTCTGAGCCGGCTGCGCCGAACCAAACTAATTCTGGAGATAAGAGACCTTCAGCCGGAATCAGGTGAGCAGTTCGGCAACCTCCAGAGATCGCTGTTTACCAGGATGATCCGCAAGGTGATGAAAATGCTGTACCGCAAAGCCGATCACATCGTTTGTGTCACCGAAGGAATCGAGAGCTGGATGAACACCAACGGAATCCCGGAAAAGCGACTCACCACGATCAAATCCGGTGTCGGCTACGACTTCATCAACAGCCACTCTAACGGTATCCGAAAAAAATTCGGATGGGAAGATAAATTTCTGGTCATTTTCAGCGGCACCCTGGGATGGGTGCGCCCCCTCGAGACTATCATTGAGTCGGCCAGAATTCTGGCCGATGAAAAGCAGTACCATTTCGTCTTTGTGGGCGACGGCCAGAAAAAAAGCTCTCTTGAGGCACTGGCCAGGCAGTACAATCTGAAGAATATCTCTTTCATCGGTCTGCAGCCGCTTGAGGAAATACCGTACTACCTGAAAGCCGGTGATGTTCTTGTCGAGTGCCTGAAAGAAGTGCCGGTCGCCAAGGTGGCTCTGCCGACAAAGATATTCGAGTATATGGCGGCGGGCCGGCCGATAGTCTTCGGCGCTCCCCGGGGCGAGACCAGCCGACTGCTTGAACGGGCCGGAGGAGCTCTGACCTTCTCACCCAGCTACCCGGAACAGCTGGCCGGTCATATCAGGGCGCTTTACAGCAGAGAAGTCGACGGAAACAAGTTGGGACAGCAATACCACGATTACGTCAGCAATAACCACTCACGAGACAAGTGGGCCGGTCGATACTTAAGACTTCTCGAAGATATCGAGATTTCCTGAGCCCCCGATAATAATTCCTGAATCCTTTTTATCACTCTATATCTGCGCCGATGTTTCATGCGTAAAGGCTGATTATACGCCCACCGAACAGCCGCTGCACCTCTGCTATCTCATCTTTCTTCCAGACAATAACGACAATACTCTCTTCCGGTATCAGGTTCAGATTAATGTCTCCCACGTGTCGATATTCCCTCTCGGGCATCCAGTATCCTTTTAAACCGACGCTCTGAAAATAAGGCCGGTCATCTTCATCGAGATAACGATACATATCCGGATTGCCGTAGAAAACCTTTCTGATGCCAGTTATTTCTCCATAACTCTTCCGAATCGCAACGCCGTATGGCTCGAAAGTCATCTCTCGATACCGCGCCCGCCATTTCATCAGTCGCACCGCCTCGCTCGGTTTCAGCGAGGAAAATGCCACGGCGGAAAGGCCCTTGCGATAGTGTTTCGATGAAGCACGCATCCTGCCCTCGGATAACATCATTATCAGTGTATCCAGACCGCTTCGCGGGTAGCGCGAGGTTGAACCGAAAATGTCACGGTAATAGTCATACATCGTCTCACCGGGCCAGGCCTCATTGCAGGCCTTTGTCCAGTGAATCACACAGCCCTCCAGCAGTCGGTCGGCCGCAGGATCGATTCTCTGGGGATCAATCTCAATCTTGCACCGCTGGAGATGTTCCAGATACCGGGTCGCGAATTTATCCTCTTTGCTCACTCCCGCCCGAAGCGCCTTATGAATCAA
>CP070766.1:1090460-1094436 GCA_020345705.1 Candidatus Zixiibacteriota bacterium
ACGGTCGCTGTCATGACGTCACTCTGTACATTTTCAAGAGCAACAAAGTCATTGTCAACGCCAAGCATCACTACCCCGAAGGTCTGTACCGTGCACCGTCGGGGGGATTAAAGCCCCATGAGGATTTTCTGGAGGGGGTATATCGCGAGGCATACGAGGAAACGGGAACAGCGATAGAATTGAAGAAGTATATCCTTCAGGTCAACGTTTCCTTTACCTGGGGGAGCAAGTCAATCCCCTGGAGGACACACGTTTTCACCGCCGACTATAAGTCGGGCAAACTCCGACCGATTGACATTCGGGAGATCCGCGCCGTCAAGCTGGCCGATCTGTCCGAATTTGAGGAGTACAAGAAGATTATATCAGGCCTTGAATCGGGTGGCCTTTCCTACCGTGCCCGCCTTCACGACGAAGTCCTTCGTTTTCTGTAGTCGTTGCCTTTTGCAGTAAGCCGAACTCAAATTAACGGCCCAAAAAGGAATTGACAATTTCATTTCCGGTGCATATGTTTTGAGAGTCAGGCTTATATATTGACAAAATTCAGGGCCCTGTTGATCAACTGACATCTTTTGATTTTGCTCACGGATTTTTCCCAGGGGGTCAAATAGCTGATGAAAGGATAATATGCGCCGCATCAGCGGGAAAATAGATTTATGTCAGCAGACTAAACCACCTAAAAGGAGGATGTTAAAATGTCTATCGACGAAAAGGATGCCGCCAGGAAACTCTCCAGGTTGTGGGCTGATCGCAGCATTCCGGCCCTCGAAACAAAGGGGAAGAAGTATGTCATTATCAGTGACATACATCTCGGTAACGGCGGCAAAGCTGACGACTGCCGGAAGAACCGGGATGCTCTGGCCAGGGCGTTGGATTACTATAGGAAGAACGGCTATTCACTGATAATGATCGGTGACATCGAAGAGCTGTGGCAGTTCGAGTTGCACGAAATTGTCGCTGAATACGACAGACTAATATACTCCAAAGTGAGAGCCTTCGGTGATGATCGTGTCTTTCGTGTCTACGGCAATCATGATGATTTATGGGGTTGTCCCGATGATCCGACCAGAAACAAACCCATCAGATCGGCCGCGTCCACCGAGGCGTTGAAGTTGAAGGACGCCCGGCGTCGGATACGTCTTCTTCTTGTTCATGGTCATCAGGGAAGCAAAGAATCCGACAAAACGAGCTGGTTCAGCCGCTTTGCGGTAAGGGTGTACAGAGGCATTGAGCCTTATGTAAAATTCGACCGTCACTCGTCGGCCACAAAATCGAGAATAACCAAAAACTATGAGAGGGTCTTATACTCCTGGGCGAAGAAGGCGAAAGTCATACTTATCTGCGGGCACTCGCACCGGGCAATCTTCGCCTCCAAATCATACGCCGACAGGCTCAAGAAGGAAATGGAAAGACTGCAGGCCGTGATACTGGCTAGTCCCGGCAAGAAGAAAATATTAAAGCAAACGTACAAAGCACTGAGAAAGGTCCATGACGCGCTTCTCGATGAAGAACAAAAGAACAGAGATATCGACCCGGCCGAAAAACTCGGCGACCCTCTTCCCTGCTATTTCAACACCGGGTGCGGCGTTTTTACTGACGGCATGACCGCCATCGAGATAGTCGATGACAAAATCAAACTGGTCAAGTGGCATCGCAAGCCGAAGAAGGGCGAGACTCATATTACTTTCCCTGATTGTGAAGGCAGCCTGAGTCAGTTTGTCAAGGAAGTCAACGGGTAGCGGATCATTGAGCCCTGGCCTGGGGCAGGTGCATTCTTCCGCCGTCGAATAGCGGACTTGTCTTTGCTACGACTTCCCAATGGGGACAACTTCACCAAAGAAGTCGTGGCCGAGGTAGCCGACCAGGAATCCTGCGATTATCCCGCCCCAGATGTCTTCTATTGTCAGGATAGGCTGGATATCCGCGGTACGTCTTGAAGAAAAAACGACCATGACAATCCCGAGAATTACGGCCAGCCCTGACGCGCTCAGAAATGAGACGTCAAAGATGGGCAAGGCCGTGTTGGGGTCATATTCTTTTAGAAGTTTCGCTGTGGTGCCCAGTATTCCTCCGATAACTGCTCCGATAATATTCGATTGAAGCGGCGGCCGCAAGGCAAAGCCGGCATTAAAGGGAGAAGTGTGGATCTCATCTTTGTATTTGTATTTGATACATCCTTCGAAGTTTATCTGGCTTCCGGTAGCAAGCAGCCATTTAGGAACCAGAACTTTGAATGAATAACTCACACTTTCGCCGGGCAGGACTGTCTGGATGCTACTACCGGGCTCTTTTAAATTCTTCAGGACCATATCTTCGCCCGGTGGCTGCGCAGCCCTTCTTAACGCTGTTCTGGAAAACAGCCTGGCCAGAGGATTGCGCTTCTCTATTTCAGTGTAGGCTTTGCAGAATTCCGCATCAAGAATCCACTGGGCCTGATACGGCACGTGGTAAATGTATTCAAGAATTTCAACCTTGTCATCGTGGGCGTTCTGCACTGTTGTGGTTATTGTGAATGGGGTCCCCGCCACGATAAACGGCCTTGAAAGAGAACTGACTATTTTCAAAGCATCAACAGCCATATCAAACCTCCCCGAGAGCAAACCTCTCGTTTAATTAACGCCTGCGGATGTCCATCACTGAAGTCTTACCAGGCCAGAAAAAGCCTTCCAAAGATCAATAACGAAAACAACGTATATCCTGATTATCAATCCTGTCAAGTCATATTTTCTGCCGAACCGGCCAGATATCCCAGTCGTCAGGTTGGCAGGTTTTCTTCTTGTTGACGGGTGGTTTTCTGTATACTTTTATTACTTATCAACGAAAAAAGAAAGGTCAAACCGTGAGAAAACTGATTATAATTTTCCTTGTTTCATTCTGTGGTTTCGGATTGGTGAGTATGCCCAGTTCCTTTGGATGCACGAACTTACTGGTCACGAAAGGCGCTTCAGCGGACGGCTCGGTGATGATTACCTATACCTGCGATGGCGAATTCCACCCCCATATGGCCTATCAGCCGGCCGCCGATTATCCACCCGGCGATTCGCTTGTCATTGATGACTGGCGCGGCAACGTGCGAGGCTATATTCGGCAGGTCGCGCATACTTATGCCATTGTGGAGATGATGAATGAGCACCAGCTGGCCATCAGTCAGACCACTTTCGATGGGCGCAAGGAGCTTCGGAACAAGGAAGGCCTGCTTCATTACTGGGACCTGATGTGGTTTGCTCTGGAACGAGCCAAAACCGCCCGCGAAGCAATAAAGGTTATGACTGAACTTGTTGCGGAGCACGGTTACCGCGCCACCGGCGAGTCATTCTCGATCGCCGATCCCAATGAGGCCTGGATTATGGAAATGATCGGTCTTGGAGAAGGCCGCAAAGGCGCGGTCTGGGTGGCGGTGAAAGTCCCGGACGGATATATTTCCTGCCATGCCAACAAAGCCCGTATCGGTGAGTTTCCGCTTAACGATTCTGAAAACTGCCTTTACTCAGACAATGTCATCTCGTTCGCCGTCGAGAAAGGTTACTACAATCCCGACTCTGGAGAGCCGTTTCTTTTTAACGAGGCTTACTGCCCCTCGACTCCGAAAAATCAACGCTATGGTGATACCCGTGTCTGGAGCATTTTTCGCCGTGCGGCGCCTTCGCTGAATCTCGCGCCTGATTATAATCGGGCTGTGGAAGGCGCCGAGCCATATCCTCTGTGGATCAAGCCGGATAAGAAGCTCGCTCTGGCCGATGTTTTCAACCTGATGCGCGACCACTATGAAGGCACCGACTTTGACATGACCAGGGGCATTGATGCCGGCCAGTTCGGCACGCCGTACCGCTGGCGACCGATGGATTTCGTCCTTGACAGCGTCGAGTACGCCTGGGAGCGGCCGATTTCGACCCAGCAGACCGGGTTTACGTTCGTGTCGCAGTCGCGATCGTGGCTTCCCAACCCGATCGGGGGAGTGCTCTGGTACGGTGTCGATGAT
>CP070766.1:1094536-1110293 GCA_020345705.1 Candidatus Zixiibacteriota bacterium
GACAGTCGTTTAAAGAGACGATTACATTCGAGGTTGATGATCACGGCGAGAAAACAGAAATGAGCGGCTACGATATGCGCAGGGCAATCTATCCCCAGGAGTTCCTGCGCTTTATCTCAAGTCTGGATGGCTTTGAATTTATCGGCTGGTGGAACAACTGGAATCTTTCCGAGCCGCTGGAGCACGCGAAAAATATCTCCCGACCGATCGTTGTGGTCAAGAGAGTATAAACGGGGATATGTACCAGATGATAAAGTACGCAGATTCAGTTGAAAAATGCACGCCTGAGAGTTTGAAAGGTTTCTTCGTCGGCTGGCCGAATCCGCCGTCTCCTGAAAAATATGTTGAACTTCTGGAAAGCAGTGATGAAATCGTGCTGGCGATCGATGATGACACCGGCAAAGTCGTCGGTTTTGTTACCGCCATTAGCGACGGTGTGCTCAGCGCCTATATACCGCTTCTTGAAGTTCTTCCTGAATATCAAAAGCAGGGCATTGGCCGGGAGTTGATGCGCCGTATGCTGGAAAAGCTCGACGGGCTTTATATGGTTGACATAATTTGCGATAAGCGCGTCCGGCCATTCTATGAGAAATTTGGCATGAAAGCTTCGTGCGGCATGTGCATCAGGCGGTTCGGTAAACAAGCAGGAATTTAAACCTTGCCGGGCTACGCTCGGCCGTATGGCGAAGGCCGACTGCCCGTTCAGGATGGGTGGATAAACAGGATCGAGGGGCAAATCACAACGGCCAGAGGGAGCTTCTTTTTTGAAAATTGATTAGCTTTTTCCGGCTGACTGCATATTTTTACGGTGATTTGGTTATCCTTTGAGCACGAGAGAAGAGAGTTATAATAATGGTAGAGATAGTCGCAAAAGAATACAGGGGCGACGGAGTCGAGTCGGTTCATTATGGCTCGGTGGCCGTGGTGGATAAATACGGTAAGCTCACTCATCACGTCGGTGACCCGGAATTTTTCACGTTTGCCCGCTCATCGCCCAAGCCGTTTCAGATGATGCCGCTTATTGAGAGCGGTGCGGCGGATCACTTCGGTTTTTCCTCAAAACAGCTTTCAATCATGTGCGGCTCGCACATTGGAACGGACCATCACCGGGAAGTCGTGCTGGCCAATCTTGAGGTGGCCGGTAACACGCCCGATGATCTCCATTGCGGAACGCATGTACCCATCTTCATGATGATGTCCGGCGAATTCCCCAAACACGGCGAGAGTATGGACCCGGTCCGAAACAACTGCTCCGGTAAGCACTCCGGTTTTCTGGCGCTGGCGCGGTTTCTCGGCGAGGACGTTGCGACATATCTCGAAACGGACTCGAAAGTTCAGCAGATGGTGCTCGATACCATCTCGAGAGTCTATGAATATCCCAGGGGGAAAATTGTCATCTCCATTGACGGCTGTTCGGCACCGAATTTCGGAATGCCGCTTGTTCATACAGCTATTGCCTTTATGAAGCTGGCCAATGCCAAAGGCGGCAGTGAGGAAGAATCCAGGGTGCTGGCCAGGGTGAAGAGCGTCATGACCGAGTATCCGGAGATGTTCTCCGGGGAAGGGCGATTCGATCTGGCCCTGATGCGGGCCTTCCCCGGTAACGTCGTTTGCAAGGTCGGCGCTGAGGCCCACGAGGGTTTCGGATTCTCTGATCCGGCCATCGGAATTGCCGTAAAGATTCATGATGGCAATGCGCGGGCGCTCTATCCGGTCTGTGTCGAAGTATTAAAGCAATTGGGAATTTTCGAGAAGGCAGAACATCCGGAGCAACTGCAGCCGTTTACGGAAACGGAAGTTCGGAACCACCGAAAGACTATTACCGGGAGCGTGAAAGCCGAATTCAACTTGAAAAAAGCCTGATTTGATGTTACTTCAACCCGACTGCATAATACTCGTTGACCTGGAGGCAATTTGAAAGAGCATAAACATCCGTCCGAACCATTCAGAATCAAATCTGTCGAACCAATTGCCCTGCTTCCGCGAGCAGCCCGCGAAAAAGTCCTCAAAAGAGCCAGGTTCAATATATTTAAAGTTAAAGCCGAGGAAATCTATATTGATCTTCTGACGGATTCGGGAACCGGCGCTATGTCGATTGATCAATGGGCCGCGCTGATGCGCGGTGATGAGTCATATGCCGGGGCGCGGTCGTTTTATCGTTTTGAGGAAACCGTTAAAGACATTACCGGCAAGAAATTCATCGTTCCGACTCACCAGGGACGAGTCGCCGAGAACGTCTTCTTCTCGTCGGTTCTCAAGAAGGGCGATTATGTCCCCAACAACACTCACTTTGACACGACTCGCGCCAACGTAATTCACAAAGGCGGCGAGGCCATGGATATGCCCTGCCCGGAGGCCGATATTGAGGATGACAATCCGTTTAAAGGCAACATCGACACACAGAGGCTGGAGCGATTCATTGAAGAGAAAGGCGCCGATAAGGTCCCGGTTGTTTTTATAACGGTGACCAATAATTCCACGGGCGGACAGCCGGTATCGATGGCCAATATAATTGAGGCCTCGACGATCTGCCACCGTCACGGGATTTTATTTTACTACGACTGCGCCCGTTTTGCCGAGAACGCCTATTTCATCAAGCGGTACGAGTCGGGGTACGAGGGCAAGACTATCAAGGAAATCGCTCAGGAGATGTTTTCGTATGTTGACGGCGCGCTCATGTCGGCCAAGAAAGACGGCCTGGCTAGTATGGGTGGCTTTGTTGCGCTGAGTGATGAAAAGCTGGCCACGAAAATCACCGAGCTTCTGATTGTGATAGAAGGATTCCCGACTTACGGCGGGATGTCGGGGCGAGACATCGAAGCAGTTACGGCCGGTTTAAAGGAAGTTATGAATGAGGACTACCTGGCCTATCGGGTCGGCCAGCTGGAATACTTCGGGAATGTCATCGAGCAGGCCGGGGCGCCGATCATCAAACCGACCGGCGGACACGCCATCTTCATAAACGCGGGCAAGTTCCTTCCGCACATCCCTCCTGAGCAATTCCCCGGGCAGTCATTGACGGTCGAGTTGTATCGTGAGGGTGGTATCAGGGGGGTGGAAATCGGCTCCATCATGTTCGGCGGGGAGGACCCCGAGACGGGAAAGAAATATAATGCTCCGAAAGAACTCGTACGTCTGGCGGTTCCGCGCCGGGTCTATACGGCCAGTCACCTCGATTATGTCGCGGAGACATTAAGAAAGATAGCCGCTCGCAAGGGCGAATTGAACGGATTTAGGATTACTAAAGAGGCGAAGCTTCTCAGGCACTTCACCGCCGAGTTTGAGGAGATGACGTCCGAGCAGGTGGAAGTGAGTTGATTATTGCGGGTGAAAGCCTGCTGCCCGGTTTGATCCTGTCGATTATGCCGCATAAGTGTGAAAAGTTTTGCTGGTTCAACAATCTTTGGTGGAAGGCGACGAGATTCGTCGGGGCGCGTAAGTTATTGCCAATCAATTAGTTAATTTGCCGCCAGAGTGATGAGTGGATTTTGGTCGAATTTTTGCTGTTGATGCGATGGTGATTTGTCGCAAGATGGAATTGTCCGGTTGACTTTTTCGGGAACTTTATATAGATTAACGCTTTAGAAAATAGGAGGAATACGTATCGACTAAACGGTTAAAGGACTTGTAAGTTTTTGACATATTGGTTAAGTTTGGAGACTTAACGGCCTTTGACCGTGGTTTTTTTGTTTTTATATATTCCGTCCCGGCGCCGGGCACATCAAAGCCCCCGCCATTTTCCGCATCTCGTATTCTCTTTGATAGTCTGCCTCCTGGCTGTCTCATTTGAATCGGCATTCGCCTCGTCAAGCCATTATGAAAATGTTGAGATTCTGCGCGCCGACGAAAACGGTATCAGCTTCAGATTAAAAATCGACGAACTTGGTGAATACATCGTCTTCAGCGGAGAAGACTCCGCATACAGTCTGCCAATACCTGTTCTGGTGGCAGTTCCTCCGGATGCGGAGCCTTTTATAGCAAATGTGAGGTGGTCCGGGTCCAGCGCAATCGGTGAGCCCGGGCAGAGCGCGCTTCGGCCCTCGTCCGGTAATTCGGCGCGGATTGCGGGAACGCGCCTGGTCAGGGGGCGGAAAATAGCTACCGTCGAGATATATCCGTCCACCGGCAATTCGTTCTATTCTGAGGTCGAGATAGACATTAATTTCTCGAAATCGTCACAGGTATTGGGCGGAAATTACTCCTTTGAATCAGACGGCGTCTTTGACAGACTCTTCAGGTATTCCATACTGAATTACGACCAGGCCGCTGGCTGGCCATCGGTGCGGCCGTCCCCGGTGACGGCGAAAGCGGCGCAGCTTATTTTCGAACTGGCTGACGAGTGGTACAAGATCGGCGTCACCTCGGGGGGGCTGATGAAGATTACGGGCTCCGATCTGAGTTCCATCGGCATATCGCTCGGTGACCTGCAAAGCGATTCCATCCATGTTTTCTACGGGGGTGGGATGCCTTTACCGGTTCAGGGCAGTGCGCCAAGACCGTCCCTTGAGGAAGTATCGATCATTATTTATGACGGCGGCGACGGTATATTTGACTTGAACGACAATCTTGTGTTTTATGCTGAGGCTGCAGATCGCATGGAATATTCGCCCGATGCGCCCCCCACCTATATCCGGAATCCATATACAAATGTCAACTGCTACTGGCTGGCGGTCTCCGGTGATTTCGGCCAGGCGGGCAAAAGAGTAGACGCAATTGATGTTTCCCCCGGCGGTCTGCCGGATACTCTTATCACTCGGGCGCGGTTTTATGTGCATGAGGAAAGCAACAATCTGCTGTTTCAAACCAATGATAATAACATTCATGATTTTTACACTTGGTACTGGTCCGATCAGACCCAGGAAAGCTTCTATGCAAATCTCGCCAACGCCGTTGCGGCCGAAGAGGCGACGGTGCTCGTTCGCGCCAGAGCGGCCAAGGTGAGTCTGAGAATCAGAAACCTTTGGGAGGCGACGAAGATTGACTCGGTGCCGCCCGATTTGATTTTCACCACCGACAAGCTGCTGGCCGGCCTTAACGGTTTTAATCTCAGACTGGACAGCAACTACAACGCGCCGCCTTATCTGGATTACTGTGAAGTTATTTATACCGGCACCCTGACGCCATCATCGGACAAGCTGGACTTCGTCGTGGAAGCTATCACGGGGACGGCGGAGATCGTGGTGGACAACCAATTCGGCGAGACACCTCTTCTTCTGGACCTGTCGGATGCGGAAAATCCGGTTCTGCTTGAAGGCGCCGGAGTCTCTTCGGAAGAAATAGTATTTCAGGTAAACATGCCGTCGCCGTGGGACAGACGTTTCTATCTTTGCACACCGGCGGTATTTGTGCGGCCGGCCTCGATTGAGAGATATATCCCGGCCGACCTGACAGCGGCCGTTTCACAGACAGACCTGATTGTCATCGCTCCCGAGCAGTTTATTCCATATCTGGACGAGTACGAGCAGTACCGCGAGGGGGAATCGAATATTTCCGTCATGCGTGTCTCGTTGGAGGAGATTATCAATCAATTCGGGTTCGGCCTGTATGATCCGACGGCCATACGTGATTTCCTGAAATACACCTATGAAAATTATCCAACACCGCGGCCCTCGGCCGTCCTCCTTGCCGGGGACGGGATGTACGATTTCGAGAACATCCTCCAGACCGGGTCCCATAATTATATTCCGCCCTATGTCCATCCCCTTGATTCATCCTCATCGGACGATAATTATGTATTCTTCGGGAACTACGGGCTGCTTGACAGTGACACGACATATTGCGGCGATACCTGCCTGGATCGGGGATATGATATGATGATAGCCCGGTGGCCGGTGCGCAATGTCTCCGAGTTGGGGGCGGTCGTTGACAAGGTCGTCTCATACGAAGCCTCGACCAATTACGGTCCCTGGCGGACAACCGTAACGCTGGTTGCCGACGACGAATACAAAGCCGGAACATACGAGGGTTTCACTCATGTCACTCAGACAGAAACGCTGGATATGACTTATTTGCCCCCGGCCTTCAGGCGCAACAAGATTTATCTCTGGGAATATCCGTTTGACTCCGATCGTAATAAACCGCAGGTTAATGAGAAAATCGTACGGAGTATCAACGACGGAACCCTGGTGCTCAATTATGTCGGTCATGGCAGCCCGGATACATGGGCTCATGAGCATGTTTTCAATCGGGCCACGGAGCTTCCGAAATTAAAGAATGCGGACAGGCTGGCTCTGGTCTATGTCGCTTCCTGTTCGAATGGATTTTATGACAAACCGGACCGGGAAGGCATGGCCGAGGAATTACTGCGGCTCTCAAGCGGTGGGGCGATAGCGGCAATTGCCGCCACGAGGCTTGTTTTTGCAGGTGAGAATGCCGGTCTCAATCGCCAGGTCTATGACGTCCTTTTCAACTCTGCGGACCTGTCGATATGTCAGTCTCTTTATGCCGCGAAGTTGCTGAGACAATATGTCGGCGGTGTGCCCAGGCCAAAAACAAACGACAGGAAGTACGCCTTTTTCGGAGATCCCATCCTTAAACTCGGTATCCCGGCCAATAAGGTTTCCTTTGTCGATTACCCGGATATGTTTGTTGCCCTGACGCCGTATGAAGTGACGCGCGAAGTGGTAAGCGGGTCGAACGGCCTGCCCGTGGATTTCAACGGTCAAGCGGAAATCCTTATTTATGATTCGGACATCCGCAAGACATATAAGAGCGCTGTCGGCAGCGACAGCCTGAGCTATGCGCTGCGGGGCCCGATTGTCTACCGCGGCACCGCCGAAGTTATCAACGGACATTTCAGCTTTTCCTTTATTGTTCCGCTTGATATCGGTTTCGGCGGCGAAGGCGCCAAAATCTTCGCTTACGCCACCTCGGCCGAATCCGACGCCTTTGGGCTGGTCGATTCGATTGAGGTTTCATCAGAAATTGCTTCGACCGATGATTCTGACGGCCCTGCGATCGGTTATACCTTTTCAGACAGAGAGAACTTCATCTCCGGCGACATCATAACCGGTGACGAAGCACTGGTAGTCACTTTTTCGGATACATCTGGAATAAATCTGACGGGCGGGGCGGGCCATGAGATTTCTCTGACCGTTGACAATAATGTCGAAGATATTGTAAATTTAACCGATTTATTTCAGTATAATGCCGGGAGCTATACAACCGGGGAGATCAGGTACGACATAGCGGGCATGTCTCCCGGCAGGCATAGATTTAAAATCAAGGCGTGGGATAATGCGAATAATTCATCCGTCGCCGAATTCGAGGCGCAGGTCATGGAAGCGGGTCGCTTTATGCTTACCGATGTTTTGAACTATCCCAATCCGATGGAGGAGACGACGACCTTTTCATTTGTGTTAACGGCTCCCGCCGAAAAGGTCAGCCTTGAGATATTTACTCTCTCAGGCCGGAAAATAATGCATTACGAGGAATATACGGTTGCGGAAGACTACCGCGAGTTCTTTTCCTGGGACGGTCGAGATTACGACGGAGACCGTGTCGCAACCGGAGTATATATTTACAAAGTGGCCGCTTCTTCCATAGCGTCCGACGAGGAAGTTGAATCCTATGGGAAAGTTGTGGTCATCAATTAAAGCTGTTTGGAGGACATCATACATGCGACGATTAATAGTTGGAATGCTCATAGCTGCCCTGATCGTACCGGTGCTAAGCGCTGACTCGTATGCTCAGGTTTCAAGTGCCGCCGTTCTCTTCCTGCGCATTGCCGCCGGCGCCAGAGCCGCCGGTATGGGTGAGGCGTTCGTGGCCGTGGCCGATGACGCCACCGCGACGCACTGGAACCCGGCCGGGTTGGGGCAATATCCCTTATCCAGCAAGTGGACCAATATCGAGATCCCCGATAGTCTTCTGCCGCTGAGAGGCCTTGCCCTGTACGTGGGCGAAGGTACCGGGGCCGACTACCGGAAGTACGACATCTGGGCCCATTCGGCAAAGGGACTCATAAAGCACGTGAAGGATCAGTGGACTCAGTACGACGTCGTTCCCACCAAGCCCAGTTCGACGGCCGAATCAATCCTGAGACAGTACACCGGACTAATAGGCGACGCCGAAGAGGAACGGATTGAGGCTCTGCTGGAAAAAGCGGCCAATGTCAACAATGACTACCCGAAGGAAAGAATTGACAGTCTGGAAATCCAGGTTCTGGGGGTGGTGTCCGAAGATTACAGCGAAATCGAAGATCTCCGGAAAGCTTTTGACAGCCTTAAAGCGGCCTACAACCAGTGTCTCATTGACTGGAAGAGATATGATGATGCCGCGGCTCTTGTCCGCAAGGGGATTAAGGATTCCGTTCTGAATGAAACCGAGGCGGATAAGATTCTCTTCGCGCTGGAGAAAGCGAAAATGAAGTATCTTGCGGGCGATCTAAAAATTCCGTTCAGCGTCAACTTCAGAAGCCGGCTCAATGCACTGGATTCCGAAGGAAAATATCTCTGGGTCGCAAGCGACTCCGGTCTGTACCGGTACAACGGCGAAAATTGGCAGCGGTTTGGTGTCGAGGATGGGTTGCCGACACCCAAAATCAAGAAAGTGTCTTTATATAAGAATAAGGCTTTCCTAGCAACCGATACCGGGCTGGTGCTGTACGACGCCGGGGCGATAACTCACTTCGGGCCCGAACAGGGATTGCCCCATCGGCCGGTGGCATCGGCCACCGCTGAGAACGGCAAGAAGGCCTGGGTGGTCATTGACAGTGATCTTTATATGTATGACGGCGCCGTCTGGAAGAACTACATCGAAGTGAAAGACACGACGGGCCTGTCAGGCGAGACCGTTTACGAATACATGAAACTCTTTGATACCCCGTCTGAAAAGGAAAGATTTCTGGCCAAATATATGGCCCTCAACTCCGGCTTGGCCGACCTCATATCCTCGGCGGCTCAGAGAGTCACGGTTGACAGCGTCCTGAGCATGATCGATTCGGCGGGAGTAATGGCCGCCGTTGAGCATTCGCAGGCGTCGGCGGGTAAGGTCCTTGACTCGGCCATCACATTGAAAATTCCGTTCACCGGCGGATTGAAATTCACCGTGAGAGACATGGAAGTCGATAACTACGGCAACCTGTGGATCGGAACCGACCACGGCATTCTCCAATTCAACGGGCAGAGATGGAGACGCTTCGGATATCGCAAGTACACCGCCGTTCAGGATATCAGCATTTTCGATCTGGCCCTCAGCAAGGTCCGAGGTGACTCAACCAGAGCGGAAAGACTCGCCAAAAACATCAAAGCCGTCAATGAGCTCGAATCGGACGTTATTCCCGCGGGTCAAAGCGTCATGGTTTATGCCAACCCGGCCGGGGCTCGGATCAACGACATCCAGAGAACGGGAAGCAAGATGATTTTCTCGACGACGAGCGGTGCCGTCTATTATGATGTCATATGGGGGAGATACAACGTGCGCGGTTTGGGGAAGACAAATACCTACGCCGTGAAAGAAAGAGGCGGCAATCTGTGGTTTCTTGCGAGGGACAGAATAGAAATAAACGCCGGCGCGAAGAAAGAAGTGGCCCTCATGCATGTCAACTG
Source organism: Candidatus Zixiibacteriota bacterium (assembly GCA_020345705.1). Lineage (GTDB taxonomy): Bacteria > Zixibacteria > MSB-5A5 > GN15 > PGXB01. Next base: position 1,104,085 of record CP070766.1, read on the forward strand.
GCTGCCCGAATTGGCCGACGACATCTATTATGAATTCCTCGGGTATGTCCAGAATGTTGAAGGCTGGGGTACGGTCGGAGTCAATGTAACGTTTCTTTCTTACGGAAAAATAACGCGAACCTCCGAGCAGGGTGTTATCGAAGGGGAATTCTCGGCCTTTGACATCGCTTTCGCGCTGTCATACGGGACACCGCTGACCTCATCGCTCAGCGGGGGCATTTCGGCCAAGGTCATCTACTCGCACCTGTCAACTCTCGGCGCCGGCAGAGAGAAAGGCAGCGGAACATCGACCGGCCTGGCTCTCGACATCGGTTTGCTGTACAAGGCCGACCCCCGTCTGACGCTAGGACTGGCCATAACCAACCTTGGCCCCGACATATCCTACATTGACGTATCCCAGGCGGATCCGCTGCCACGCAACCTCGCCTTTGGTATTGCCTGGAACATGATTCAGTCCTCATACAACGAAGTGCTCTTCACGATTGAAGCGAACAAATCTCTTGCCGAAAGGGATAAGACGATACTCGAGGATTTCCAGGAGGTTATCTCCAATCCGCAGGGGGAACTGAAAGGATTCATATTCAATCCGTTCACGACGGGCAACCTGGCCAAGGCGTTCGAGGGCGTCATCATCAACGGCGGTATTGAGTACCGTTATGGTTCATTCTTTGCCCTGAGGGCCGGATATATTCACGACGAGCAGGGCGATGTAAAAACGCCGACTCTTGGCGTCGGCCTGGCATACAGTATGTTCCGGTTTGACTTCGCCTACATTCCATCCGATGACGAGGTTCCCCTGGCCAACACGATGAGGTTTTCACTGTCGCTGGGATGGTGAGGTAGAACATGAGACACGGCAGACTTTTTGCGGCGTTCGGATTTTCCGCGTTTCTGATGTTGATGTTTTTTCCGGCACCGGCGATCTCGGTGAAAGGAGGCAAACTCCTCGGGCCCGTCTCGGTGGAGAAGAGGCAGGAAGATCGGATCGACCAGAGAATTATCCTGAGCGGATTTAATTCGCTTCCGTCGCGGCGAAACATTCTGAATCTTGATCGCGACAGACCGTGGTCACTGCCGCGGAAAACGGCGGCCGCAAGTTTTATAGATACTCTGAAACTGCTGGGATTAAGGTTTGATTTTGTCGAAGAGTTGCCGGATGATCCGCTGACCACCGGGACCGGCAAGTTCGATCTTAATTCATTTGAGGATTTCGTCGCCACGTACGGCCATGAGATTGACCCTTCTCCGCACAACCGGCAGTATTTCGAAACCCATTTTGAAGCTCTCGCCAGCTATTACTTCTTTGTCAGCGGCGGGAAGGTGGTCATGGATACGGCCATTGATGAATCGCAGTGCGGGGATACGTTATGCGACAGGCTGTTTGATGTTTATCCGAAAGAGATGGATTCGGTTTATCATCTGCCGCGCACGATGGCGTACTATGGCTCACAGGATCCTTATGACGGACTCACGGAATACTTCGTCGATTGCATAACGGTCGCCGATCAGGATCCCGACATCGTTTTTGCCGACTATGACGCATATTTTCTGTTTCATGCCGGTTCCGACCGTCAGAATGACGTTCTGAACGACAGCCCCCATGATTTGTTTACCGGTTACATCTTTTTTATCGATCCTGCCGACGCACCCTGGGTTGATACCGACGGGCCGGATTCTGCCCGTGTCGTGGACGCGCTGATAATGCCGGAGACGGCCTGCCAGAATAATCGGGCCACCGCCCTTAACGCCGTTATAGCACATGAGTTCGGGCACCAGCTGGGTCTGCCGGACCTTTATCGAACCGACAATTTCCGGACCAAAGTGGGAGATTTCGCCCTCATGGACAACAACGGTTTCGGAACCGGCGTTGATTTCGGCTTCGAGGTTGGCCGGGCTTTCGGCACCGCGCCAATCTATCCGACGGCTTGGTCAAGGGCGTTTCTCGGATTCGACTCAGTGGCTGTCTATCGGCAGGGGACGTCGATCGAACTGGTTGCCGCGGAGCTGGAAAAAACGAGCCCGTCGCAGATCAGCATTGCCAAAATTCCGATTTCGGAATATGAGTACTACCTTCTGGAAAATAGACAAATTGAGGCCGACGGCCGACAGACCTTCGTGCTGGCGGATTCGATTACTTCGGTGATTCTCGGCCCGAGCGACCAGTTTCGAAATCTTACCGGAGAATACGATTATCTGCTGCCCGGTTCGGGCATATTGATCTGGCACGTCAGCGAAATTGTCGCCTTTATGGACTTTGACGGTAACGGGACCATCAACTTCAATGATAACCATCTTCAGAACGACTCCGATCCGCCGATCATTCCGTTCTTAAGGCTGATCGAAGCCGACGGCTTTTCGCATTTCCACAGCAGTACCGGTGCTTATTATACGCCCGGATATTATGGCGAGCAGGACGATATGTACTACGCCGGCAACAACAGCTCTTTTACGCCGAATACCAATCCGGGGGCATTTGGCTACGGCGGGGCGAATACGCATATATATGTCTCGCGCATCTCCGGGTCGGATTTGACCATGACCTTTGACCTCGAGCGCGATTTTGCCTCGACCAACTTCCCCCAGCGGGCCGGTGTGCCCGCGTTTGGTTTATCACCGGTCGCGGCCGATCTGAACGGTGACGGCGGCACAGAAATTGTTCTGGCGTCAGGTCCGAACCTGCTGGCCATAAACGAGGATGGCAGCGATTTTACGCCGCCTTTCGGGCCGATCTTCTATGACACCGCCTATATTCTCAATGACCGCGGGGCTTTTCCCGTTTATCCGGTGCCGCTCTTTGCAAGGATCGGTGATACCATCACAGCCGGACCGGCGATCGGTGATTTCGGCCGGGACAGCGACACCCAGTATGTTGCCGTCGCGGCAGGACCATGGCTGCACGTTTATGATATCCTTGATGCTAACCTTGACGGCCAGGCGGAACCGCTGTTTCCGCCGCTCTCGGTCGGATGGGAAGTCGTCTGGCTTTCGTTTGGTGATAAACTGACGGTGGCGGTGATGGATACCCTGCAGCCCTTTATACAGTTGTACAACATTCAGAGTGACGGTGCCTACGGGTTGGCATCGACCCGGATACCGGAAAGACAGCTTTACGGCGTTTCGGTTCTGGGAGATGGTTTCGCCGTCATCGCCGGAGATACGACCGGCATCGTTCTGTATTATGTATTCGGGCCGACGGGCGACGATACGGTCTCATTCGATCTTGGCGACTTCTATGCCTTCGGTCCCGTCGCCGTTGATCTCGACCGTGACAGCCTGGCTGAAATCGTCGTGGCCACGTTCGACGGAGAGGTCATGGCTGTCACAATAGACACCACTGCCGACCCGCCGAGACTTGAGGTGTACAACTCCGCACTGCTTGAAGATTCGGTTTTTGCCAATCCGGTGATCGCAGACATGGATGAAGACGGTTACGCCGATATTCTGATCGGCGGCAAAAACAAAATTTTCGCGATCGACAAAAGTTTCAGCGCGCTTATGAATTTCCCGCTTGAGATCGATCGTGCTTTTGATAACGACTTTGTCATTTCCTCCCCCGTGGTAGGTGACATCAATAACGATAAGATTAAGGACGTGGTGGTCCTGACCTCGGAGGGGAACTGCTACGCTTTCAGCTGCCGCCATTCGCTGAACGATGAGCTTTTATTCGGGTTTCCGTTATCCGCCGGAGGCATCGGAGTGGGTTCGCCGCTCCTATATAAGAAAGACAACGGCGGCGGCCTGGGATTTTTAGGGATCGACGGATGGTTCTATTCCTATGATGTGAGTTATGACTCAGCCAGGCTTGACTGGCCAATGGGCGGCGGCAATTACACCGGCAATTATTATTTCCCGACGAGCAAGCTGGGTTCGATCAAAACCTACGCCGACAAACTGCCCGATGATCAGTTCTTCTCATATCCCAATCCGGCCATTGGAGGGATGACCAATGTCCATTATTTCATCGGTGAGACGGCGGATCTGACCTTTACGATTTTTGACATGTCCGGAAAGAAAGTCGATGACAGAAAATTGCATAACCGTCAGGCGGGAACCAATCCCCCTGAAGAGTGGGACTTGTCGTTTCTTCCGACCGGCGTTTACCGCTGTGTTGTGGAAGCGGAATTTATCGACGGCGAGACGCACTCGGTGTTCACAGATATTGCAGTAATCAAATAGGAGAGAAAATAGGATGAAAAATCTTGTATTTCTATTAGCGGTTGCTATCGGGCTGACGCCACTGATCTCGACGGCCGTGGAGCTGGAGAGTACCCAGCTCGAGCTGCAGGTCCAGGCGATTCGAAACAGCAGTGACGGTACGGTAGATGCCGGTTCATCCACCGAACAGGAAGAATTCGATGATTTCGGATTCGGCTTCGATGAGGACGCGAGCATCTACGAGTACGACTACAAATCGCCCAAGCGGGCTTTTATCTATTCATTGTTGATTCCCGGTCTGGGTCAGCGGTACGCCCAGTCGCACACCATCAAACCGCTGCTTTTTCTGGCCGTTGAAGCGGGGATGTGGATGGGGTACTTTAAGTATCACAATGACGGCATCAAGAAAACCGATGACTTCGAGGCCTTCGCCGACGAGCACTGGATTGAAGGCGATTCGGCGGCCGTTGACGGCGGTAATACCGAGTCTTACGTCGGCTGGCTGTGGCAGGAATATGGACGGTATGACGACAACGATACGGCCGAATTCACGCATCACATCCCTGACTACCGGGATCAGCAGTACTATGAGATGATCGGAAAGTATGACCAGTTCAGGGCGGGCTGGGATGACTACTGGGATGACCCCGATAGGTATGATGAAAGAAACCCCGACAGCAGTCTGAAGTATATATCGCCCAACCGCGACAGGTACGAAAGCATGCGCAAAGACGCTAATGACCTTCTGGACCGGGCCAATAAGTTTATTATTGTCTCGATGCTGAACCACCTTATCTCTGCCTTTGACGCCGCCTTGGCAGCCAATCGCTATAACAAGAACAAAGCGGCGGACATGTGGCTTACCGTGAACGCGGAGATGAAGAAGTATTCGGCGAACGACGATATCCCGATTTTGAGACTCTCTTGCAGGTTCTGATATGAGAAGATTCAATCATTTGTCGGAGATATTCCCGTTGCTGGTTATCCTGATACTGGCGCTGCCGGGCTTCGTCGGTGCCGGGATATCCGTGCCGTTATCGCCTATCAACACTCCGGTACAGCCGATGTATGCCGATCTGGACAAATATGCCCAAATCGATGATACCTCCAGCGCAAATCAGGGAGACCAACCGCCGATAGTAAAACCGAAATCCATGACCAAGGCGATTCTGCTTTCCTTTCTTCTCCCGGGCGCAGGGCACTTCTATCTTGGCGAGAAGGGAAGGGGAGAAGTCTTCGCGGGAGGAGAGGTCGTCTCCTGGGCCGGATTTATCGGATTTCGAATGTACGGCGACTGGAAAGAAGACGACTACATTAAATATGCCGTCGAGCATGCCGACATCGACCCCTCCGGCAAAGACGAGGAGTTCTATAAGAACCTGACCTTCTACGACTCTCGCGACGAATACAATGAGGCGGGACGTCTTTATGATTACGGCCCCTTTTATCCCGCCGATCGCTCTCATTACTGGCAGTGGGACGGCGATGACTCTCGCGATCAGTATCGCGACATCAGAAATGCCAGCAAGTCGGCCTACCGAAAAGCCACGTTCATGATCGGGGTGGCCGTCGTAAACAGAATCATCGCCGGGATAGATTCATTTCGTCTGGCCAAGAGACTGGCCGACAGGGCAAGATCGGGTTACGGCGCCGCAGACGGTACGAAAGTCAAATTCAGTGTGAACCCGTTCAGCCGGGACCCGGGGTTCAAAGTTACAATATCGCATCGGTTCTGATGTTACATAACTTGCATGTCAGATACTGCGTACTTATAGTGGCCTTCATTTCTCTTCTATTCGGCTGTAACAAAGACATCAAAACGGGGCCGGAGTCAAAGATCGTCACCAAACCTCTGGGGCTTGTGCTGGAGGGAATGATTGAGGGGGAGGTGCTTGGTCAAAGGCTTTCGCGGCCGAGTGGAATAGCTGCCGATATTTCCGGGAATCTTTTTGTCGTGGACGCAGGCAATAATCGTTTGCTCAAGTTTGACTCCGAATTCAAGGCGCTTCGGGAGGCGGGCGGTTTCGGCAGCTTTGAGGGATTGCTGAACTCCC
>CP070766.1:1110393-1114161 GCA_020345705.1 Candidatus Zixiibacteriota bacterium
AAGCTGTCGCAACTTTCTAAGAAGAGCCTGGTCCCACTTGGAGTAGAAAAAGCGCATTATCAGCCCCGGAGGATATTCTCGAGCATGTCGGTGTAAACGAACTTGTTGTCCGGCGAGTCCTTGGCAAGAACGTTCGAACGGTGCAATCCCTCGAGAACGAATTCCATCGCCAGGTATGTCTCATTCTCGTTTTTGGGTTTGAAGTGTTTTTTTGCGATTTCCTCAAGGCCGACGATCTGCGTAAGATTTTTCCGGTACTCTTCGTTGGTCATCTCATCGGAAATTTCAAGATGTTTGCCCGATGAGAAGAAATCCCTGACCGACTCGTAAATATCCTCTGCCGGAACGGTATCGTTGCCGACTTTTCTCTCGGTCTTGGGGGATGGGAAAATGTCATCAAAGGTGTTTTTGATTGCATTGCCGATCAGATTCATGGCCAGCACGGTCGGGCCCTCAAGCTCGCCTTCGTACACCAGCTCAACCTTACCGACAACCGACGAGATGACGGAGTACAGATCGCAAATCCTCGGATACTGACCGTCCTCTTTGGTCAGTGCCGAGCGCCGCTCGATGTTTGAGATAAGGTTCTCGTACGCCGAGATGGGCAACCTCGCCGACACTCCCGACGACTGGTCGACATATTCGCTCTCGCGCGCCTCGAAGGCGATCTGCTCGATGATGTCTTTTATCAGTTCCGGTATCTCGATCTTCGTCTGCCGATCCCACCAGGCTTCCTGCCGGGTGATTTTCTTGGCGTCGTCAAGATTGGCCGGGTAATGAGTATTGATCTGCGATGCAATCCGGTCTTTCAGCGGAGTTATGATATTGCCGCGGTTGGTGTAGTCCTCGGGATTGGCGGTAAAAACCAAGAGCATGTCGAGCGGTACGCGAATCGGGAAACCTCTGATCTGGATATCGTTTTCCTCCAGGATATTCAGAAGCGATACCTGGATTCTCGGCTGGAGGTCGGGCAATTCGTTGATAGCGAAGACGCCGCGATTGGTTCTCGGAATGATCCCCCAGTGGATGACCTCCTCGTCTGACAGATCAAGCTTTTCCCGCACCGCCTTGATCGGGTCGATATCGCCGATCAAATCGGCTACGGATACATCCGGGGTCGCCAGCTTCTCATGATATCTCTCATCCCGGTGCAGCCATTCGATTTCCAGCCCGGTGCCGGCCTTTTCGGCCAGCCTTTTGAACTTCGTCGAAATCGGCGCCAATGGATTCTCGTTCAGCTCACTGCCCTTGATTATCGGGATATATTCATCCAGAAGGCTGACCATCTGCCGCAAGATTCTCGTCTTGGCCTGCCCGCGGAGTCCCAGGAGAATAAAATCATGCTTGGAAAGGATGGCATTTTCAATCTGCGGGAGAACCGTCCGATCGAAGCCTATAATCCCGGGAAATCTCTTCTTGCCCGATTTTATCAGCTCGATAAGGTTTTTCCGGAGTTCCTCTTTGACTGTCAAGCACTTATAGCCGGATTTTTTCAAAGCGCCTAGTGTCTTAATATCATTCATATAATCTCATCCTCTTAATTGTCAACTTTTATACGCACAAACTACAACAATGATAAACAGGTAAAGTTCGTCCGATCAGTTCCAGTGGCTCTCTTTATTGTGATTCACCTTGTCCGGCCGTTCGGACCTGGGAGTGCAAGCCTGGGATGATTATCGATGTTTTGCAGAGATGTGCTCCGGGGAGCGGTGCGGTTTGAGATGGACGGATGCCCGGGAGGGCCGGGCACCCGTCCTGAACCAAGAAGTAGTAGGCTATAAATATGCAATCGCACTGAAAGCCTGACGCCGGCTATCCGGCGATTGCATTCAGTTCGTACCGTTTCATTTTCGCCCGGAACGTCGATTCATGTATGGACAGAAGCCGGGCCGCCTCGGATTTATTGCCTCCGGCGGTAATCAGCGCCTGGACCAGAAGCTGTTTCTCAAACTGCTCGACCTGCTCGAAAAGAGAATTGGTAGTATCGTTTCTGTTCTTTTCGAAGAAGGACCGCGCCAGTTCTACGATAGAGCCGTCCTTTGCCATCGAAGCCAGCACCGACAACTGTTTGACCTTGTTTTCAAGCTGTCTGATGTTGCCGGGCCAGTCAAAGCTAACAAACTGCCTGAGAAGCTCACTTTCCGGCCGGGTGTTGCCGTTCAGGAGGCCGAACTTACGCATGAAGTGCTCCAGTAAATATGGAATGTCTTCCTTGCGTTCGCGCAACAGTGGAAGCTCAAGAGTGATTCCGGCCAGCCTGTAGAAGAGGTCGCGGCGAAAAGTGCCTTCTTCAACCATCTCATACAGGTTCCTGTTCGTCGCGGCGATGACAATCACATCAACCGGAAAGACCTTGGTCGTTCCCAGCGGTCTGATTGTCTTGGATTCGAGAACGTCAAGGAGCTTGGCCTGAAGAGTCACCGGCAATTCCCCGATCTCATCGAGCAGAAGCACCCCGCCGTTGGCGGCCAGAAACAGACCTCGCCGATTCGCCTCGGCCCCGGTGAAAGCGCCCTTGTGATAGCCGAACAGCTCTGATTCAATCAGGGTGTCGGGCATAGCGGCGCAGTTGATCGGGATAAAAGGCCCGTCCGGTCTGGAAATTGAGTGAAAATACTGCGCCAGATGGTCTTTGCCGGTCCCGGTTTCTCCGATGAGCAGTATCGGAATATCGGACTCCTTGAGAAGGTGCAGATGAGCGACAATCTCCTTCATCCTGTCATTCTTGGTTGGGAAGTCAGAGGACTGCTCTGCCAAGGCACCGCACCCGGTCTTGGCCGCAGGGGCAATCTCCAGGGCTCCTATACGCCTTTGCATTTCATTGGCCCTGTCCGTCACCCCGCAGATGCTGTAGATTTCCTCAGCCCGGCACATGTACATGGTCCTCTGACTGGCCCCGAATAGCTCTGACCCGCCCGCCTCGGCGAGGCTGTCGGCAAGTTCAAATCTCGCTTTGCATTCCTCAAGAGTCGCAATTGATTTGCAGAAAGCCTCCCGGGCCTTCTCCGGGCTGTCAAGATGAGCATGGCAGATCGCCTGTATTCTCTGAAGGGCTCCGATCTCAACCGAGTCATCAATCTTCTTCATGGTGACCATTGCCCTGTTGGCAATCTGAAGCGCCTTCCGGTAATTGCCCTGCCCTGCATAAAGCTCGGCAAGGTGGCGTAGCGGTCTGGCCGCGACAAGAGATTCGGGGGCGATTTTCCTGCCGTCACCGGCCGCCGCATACAGCGCCTGCTCGGCTTCGCTCGCTCTCTCGGTCTTCAACAGCAGTTCCCCGGAATAGGTCCGATAGATGATCTCTTCCTTGGCCATGTTGTTTTTCTTGATGTATTGTAGCCCGGCTTCCAGAGCCATCTCTGCCGCCTCATATTTGGCCTGCTGGATATTGACATAGCCTAGAGAGAGATAAGCGCGGGCCAACTCGATCTCATCGTTCAAATCCTGAGAAAGCCTGATGTTGAAGCGAATATTCTCTTCGGCTTTGTTCAGCTTGCCCAGAAGAGTATAGACTCGTCCGATGTTTCCGAACAGATAGGCCAGTTTCCTGTTGTTGTTTTCTTTTCTGGCGTGTTCGACTGCTTCGAGGAGACACTTCAGGGAGCTGTCGAATTCACCCCTGGTGAACTGGATGGCAGCCAGCCGGTTCAGAGCGTCTCCCGCTCTTGGTGCGTTTTCGTTTCTTCTAAAAATCGATTCTGCGTCCCGGTAGGCCTTTTCAGCCTCACGGTATTTTCCTAAATGCCTGAAGGTGTTGCCGAGAACGAT
>CP070766.1:1114261-1116975 GCA_020345705.1 Candidatus Zixiibacteriota bacterium
CTTCGCCCTCAGACCCGTCGGTGACCAGAGAGAGTTTACCGGTGCGTCCTCCGTGATGCTTCCGGGTTCGCATAATCTGCATCCGACATCCTGTTTTCTTGACTATGAGGACCAGTTTGCTTCGTATACCGGAACCGTGGCGATATACCCTGACACGGGAGTGCAGCTTCTTCCATCGCTGTCGTACACCCGGATAACAAGCAGACTCGACACGACCGGACTGAGGCTCAAAGGCGAGGACGAAATCCTGGCCGGAAAACTGGCCTGGCATGCCGGGGAGAAATCCTCCGTCGACGCGGCCTTCAATTATGACCGCAGGTGGAACCAGTACTCCCGTGAGCTTCGCGGCACCACGGAAAAGCAGTACGTATTGACGGTCGGGTATCAGACAGCCGCGCTGACATTCGAGCACTACGATGAGGACACTCTGGTTTCCGATTGGGCCGATCTGATGCGGCGGGACAGAGCCACGTTCAGTGTCACGCGGAGAATGGGTCAGGTCAAAGGTGATCTCTATCTTGTCGGACAGAAGTTGACCCGGGAAAATCTGACAGAGGAGCAGCTCCTGGCCAGAACGAGCCTGTCGTACTCGTCCGCAAAGCGAAACCTGAGCGTGGGGGTGTCGTACTCCCTCTCCGATGAAAATCGATTTGAACGGGGTCTGCGTTATATTGAGGTCGAGCCGGGGCAGGGGAAATTCATTTTCAGCGATGGGCAGTACATCCCGGACCCGGAAGGAAATTTCATTGAAATCGAGGAGATTCATTCCAATCAGGCGTCGGTCAAGAAAGGTGAGAAGTCGTTCAACCTGACATACAATCCCGATGACATTTACCTGAAGCTGCTGTCCAACAGCAGCGATGAGGTGCTTGCGAACGGCACGAGAAACGTTCTCTGGATATTACCGTTCTACTCCGACAACGGACAGCCGTACTGGCAGAGAAAGCTCCTCTATCAGGGGGAATTGAAACTGCTGAGGCTGGGGGGATATTATCTAATCAACCTCAGTGCATCGTACAATTTCGAGAGCCGCCTGATCGGCGGAACTGATTTTGAAAAATATGAAAAGACGTTTCGAGCCGGATTCAACGAATCGTCGGGTGACTGGCGGTACATCCAGGAAGGTACATATTTCGAATACCAGCGGGACAGCTACTATTCATCACCCGGGAATATCGAGGGCTTCAAACTTGCTCTGAGCGTAATCCGCACATTTGTCGGCGGGCAGATTAACAGCTCTTTTTCATACAGGTTTGCCGAGGATCAGGCCCAATCCAGCTCGAAACAGTTTGTGCTTACCGTCAACCCGCTGTTCCGATTCGTCGCCGGGGGCGAAACCTCGATAAAGATTCAGGCCTACCGGCAGCTTTTGGACGCGGTGGGTACGATTTCATATCGTCTCAGGGATAATCTTTACGGCGAGAGGGGCATTATCTGGTCAATAAGATCCGATTACAAGGTGAGAAGGAATCTGAAATTTACCGTCTCGTTTAACGGTCGTCATTCCGACGACCGCAAACCGAGAATTATCGGCAGGGGAGAGTTGATTGCGAGCTTTTAGAGCATTCATATTGATATTTCTCTGCTTGGTGTCGGCCGCAGGGTCACAGGCCGGGATTGAATTCACCGATGGTACCAAAAGGTGGCGGCAGTTGGCTGAACGCTATATAAGGAACCTAAATATGCCGGTGCCAGCCGATTCGGTCAGCGACTTTTTGACCAACCTGGGCTTTCTTGACAATGCAGTCAAAATTGAACGCGCACCTTTCGGTGAACGAATCAGGATTAGCTTCGGTGCCCGATATCAGATTGGTATTCTGATTTTCGAAGAGGATTATATCGACACTGTTAATTACGGTGCACCCTTTGAGAAAAAATCTCTCGAGAGCGTCATGGATTCGATTATAGACTCCTTTCAGGCTGAGGGCTATTACTACGCATCGGCGACGCCACATGATTTTCGCAAGCGCAAAGGCGAAGTTGACATTAGTTTCAAATTTCTCAAAGGGCCTCTTGTGACTGTTTCCGCGGTGGAACTGGCTGGTCTTAAAAGGACTGACGCGGATTTTCTGGGGCGATTTTTGACCGTCAAAGCGGGCGATACACTTCTGCCGGATGAACTGGAAGCCTCTGTTCGGGCGTTTAAGAGGTTTGACTTTCTTGATCTGACCGGGCCTCCGGCTGTGATTCCCGAAGCCGGTTTTGAATCGGTTCGCATTCGGTACGACCTGGCTGAGCGCAGGCAATTTTCCATCGAAGGCGCCGGGGGATACATCCCGCAGGATGACGGCTATTCCATGTGGTTTCTCGATCTAAAAGGACGCAACATCTTCGGGCGCGGTCAGAAGGCCGGTCTGCTTGCCGACAAAAGAGAACGGAACAAATCCGTTTTCAATGTTTACTACGGTCAACCGACGTTTCTTCTCGGAAGGGGGGAGACTCTGGTTCGGATCGGGACCCGCGATTATCGTGACCGCTTTTATGAGTTCGGGGCGGCACTGAGGCACGAGATGGAACTTAACGAAAGCATCAGCCTGAGGTCGCAATTGGGCTGGAAGAACGTCGAGCCGGCTGATACGGCGGCGCGATCATTTCAGGTCTATGACGTCAGTGTCGGAATCAGGGGCGGTTTCGTCGAGGCTTACAAAGGTGCCCCGGTCGGATTTTCACTGGACTGGCAGATAAGTTACTCCGGTCGACGTTACGGTCGAAAG
>CP070766.1:1117075-1120814 GCA_020345705.1 Candidatus Zixiibacteriota bacterium
AGTATAGTAGAAGCCGCTATTGTCCTTGAGCCAGGCGATACTGGCGGCGTCGGCATACGGAATCGTATCGGCCAGTAACTTTTTTGCGTCGACGTCGATAATGAACAGGGTGCTGTTTTCGGTCCCGCTCGACGATTTGCCATAGGCGATCATTTTGCCGTCCGGCGAAGGATACCACCAGTCCAGGGCCACGGTGCCGTCAATGCTGAAAGTGCCGGGGTCAATCACGACTTCCGGCTCGGCATCGAGGCCGCGCTTCAGGAGCAGCTGCGAGTGCTGCATATCGCCGTCGCGCCTCCTGTAAAAGTACCTTCCGCCGTGGATAGCCGGATCGCTGACGGTGCCGATTTTCATCAACTCCCGGATTCTGGCTTCCAGCTTTTCACGACCCGGATACTGCGTCAGCATATGCCTGCAATATTCATCCTGCTTATCTCCCCATTCCCGGACACCGGGGTCATCGCCATTTTCGAGCCAGCGATAGTTGTCGACGATTTCCACGCCGTGCAGGGTATCGACAACGGCGATGGCCTGCGTTTCAGGCAACGACGGCCCCCGATCAGAGCTGCCGCAGGCCCATGCGACCAAGACCGTGAATATGGTGACCAAGATAAAGTTGACCAATTGACGTAATCTGGGATAATTCATATTACTCCTTTGCAGCATTCTTGTTCAATTACGCATCGCGGCGACAGGTGTTGCATGTCAAGGTAGTAAAATATCGCCAAAGCTGCAAGGGGGGCGAAGAAGATTGATGCCTTTGCTCAAGGGCCGGCCAAAAAAAGCCGGGCCTGGGCGGCCCGGCTACTGGGGAATATAGTGAGGAAAGCTACTTCATATGCTTGCTGACCAACTTGGTCATTTCAAACATATTTACCTTGCTTTTGCCGCCAAAAAGAGGCCTGAGCTTAGCATCAGCCATAATCTCTCTTCTGTTGCTCGGATTCTGCAGGCTGTTCCTCTTGATGTAAGCCCAGAGCTTCTTGGTGATTTCCGTACGCGGAATCGGCTTGCTCCCGACGACAGCCGCCAGAGCATTATCAGGCTGCATCGGTTTCATGAAAGCCGGATTCGGTTTACGAGCGACTTTCTTCTTGGCCGGCTTCTTCTTGGCTGCAGCTTTTTTCCTAGGAGCTGCTTTCTTAGTCGTCTTCTTCTTCGCGGCAGCCTTCTTGGTCGCAGCTTTCCTCACGGGTTTAGCCTTCTTCCTGGTGGTCGCTTTCCTTTTTGCGGTTGCTTTCTTCCTGGCAGCCGGCTTTTTCTTGGCTGCAGCTTTCTTTGTCGCTTTCTTCTTCTTCTTGGCCGCCTTTTTTACTGGCATACCGTCCTCCTTCATCTTTAGGAGAGTTAATGTTTATCTACCAATCTATTATTTACTGCCGCTTCAGTCAATTGTCGTTTCGATCTGAACCCTCCTCTGTAAGGGCAACATGCTGACAGTACTGCACGCAAAAATTAACAATATCGGCACATTCAAATGCAACAAAAAATTTCGGATTTTTTAAACTTTTTAAGGCCTGCTGTTCCTCTTGATCCGGCGCCCAAAATCCGTTATCGGACCAGTGAACTCTCCCGTCCATTATGCTTCGGATCAACCACACTCATCCGGCGCAGTAGAGAAATATGCGCCAGCGGCATTCAGCTATAAACCGGCCCAGTCGTTCCCCGACATTCTCACCTTGGCCCGCATGCCCATTTCCGCCAGCGTGACGGCATCCTCGATATCGATGTACGTAGTATTAATGACCATGTCATAGGCCCGCGGATCATTAATGTCCTGTCGGAAACCACTTTTGACAAACTCGGAGCGTGACCGGTCCAGCTCCCGAACTTCCTTCTCAGCCTGCTTTTGAGTCAGATTCTGAAATTTGACCAGATTCTCGACCCGCTTGGGGATGGCCGCAACCACCCGGATATGAAAACCCTGATCGTACGGCAGCATGAAATTGGCTCCTCTCCCTACGACGACCACGCCCCCAAGCTCGGAAATCGTCATGATAACCTTATAGAGATGTTTGAAGTAATCGGATGAGTCGATAAACATACCCTTGAATATTCCCTCAAACCACAGCTCCATCCGGGAACGTACCTTATCATCCAGCGACTCGATAATCTGACGGCGGTATCCCGAGGAATGACAGATTTCATCGATTATCTCGCGGTGCAGAAGCTGATAGCCGAACTTCACAGCCAGCTTTTCGGCGAGATAAGATCCCTGGCTCCCCCTCTGGCGACTGACGGTCACGATCGGTCTGGCGTTTGCTTCCTTGCCCTCTTTTTCGGCCTCCAGCCGCATACGTTTTTCCAATTCCCATTTCCGAAGCTGCCTGTCGATTAGAGCTTCAATGGAACCCATCGCTCCTCCCTTATATAAGTGAATTTGTTTTCTTTGCCGCTATGCTCGACCGGCGCAGGTCAGAGCACAACGATTCGACGTCTGCAGGCGATGGTCGCTTCGGGCGAGGTCAATGGCCCACGACCCGTCGACACAGCGCCCGTCAAAAAGTGCTTTGATTTTCCACAACACAATATATATTGCGCACCGTTATGAACAAGAACGAATTTGACCCGAGTAATACTGCCTTTATCGAGTCCCTCGGTTTCAAATGCGGTCTCGAAATCCACCAGCAGGTTAATACGAAAACCAAGCTTTTCTGCCACTGCCCGGTCGGTTTGACCAAAAGGCGGCATGACGCCGAGATCCTGAGGCATATGCGCCCGACTCTTTCGGAGCTCGGCGAATACGACGGGACCGCCCTGATGGAATTCAAAACCAAAAAAGAGGTCATCTATCGTCTGTACCGGGATCGTACCTGCACCTATGAGATGGATGACACGCCGCCCTTCCTGGTCAATCAGGAGGCGGTTGATTTTGCCATTCGGCTGTCGCTTCTGTTTAACTGCCGGATTGTCGATGAACTACACGTCATCAGGAAACAGTATCTCGACGGCTCCATCCCCACCGGTTTTCAGAGAACATTAATAATCGGCATCGACGGATGGGTCCCGTACAAAGGCAGGAAAATCGGAATCCAGCAGGTCAATCTTGAGGAAGAAGCCTGCCGCGAGGTTTCCGACATCGGACATCAGATTGTTTTCGCCACCGATCGTCTTTCGATCCCGCTGGTCGAAATTATAACCGGCGCCGACATGAAGAATCCTGTTGAGGCGGCCGAGGTTTGCCGTCTCCTGGGCAACGCTATGAAAATTACCGGACTGGTCCGTCGCGGAATCGGAACCGTTCGTCAGGATGTCAATGTCTCGATCAACGGGGGCGACCGAGTCGAGATAAAAGGCGTCTATAAGGTCGGCAATATCCCCGGGCTGACGGCCTCGGAAGCTTGTCGACAGAAAGGTCTGTTGGAATTGCGAAAAATCATGGCCGAAAGATTCCCCTCGCCGGATGACATACTCTATGAAGAAATCAATCTCACGTCGCTCTTCAGCGGGACGCCGAACGAAATCGGTCGCCGACTGGAGAGCGATAGACCTCTTAAAGTGGTCGGTCTGTATCTTCCCAACCTGGCTGATATTGTCTCATATAAACTGCAATCCGGTCGAGATTTCGGCTTTGAGCTCTCCGGCCGCGTCAGGGTAATCGCCTGTATCGACGCCAGACCTAATCTGTTTTTCCATTCCCAGCGCGAGAAGTATGATATCACCGGACCGACATGGGACAGAATCATCCGGGAGTTCAATCCGTCAGCAAATGGTGACGTGGTTATTGTCTGCGGCCCAT
>CP070766.1:1120914-1127167 GCA_020345705.1 Candidatus Zixiibacteriota bacterium
CGCCCGCCGCCGGTCGAGAAATAAAAATCAAGAGCCATGCCCCGATCGCACCAGTGCCCCCTATTGGTTGGGTCAAACGATTGGTAGAGTACGGGAAGGCAGCGCCCGGACTGTGATTCCATATCATCATAGACGAACTCTGTGGAACTGCAAACCCGCGGCTTCAGATTTTCCTCAATCCAATCAAAGATATCCAGAGAACTCACCTCGACGATTTCGCAAAAGTCTTATTCCGGGAACATGGCGCTGATGCTCTCCCGGTTGTGGATTCTTTTTATCGCTTCTCCGAACAGCGGGGCAACCGAGACGGTCACAATCTTGTCGGAAAATTCAACCGGCTGGTTTTCCACCGTGTCGGTGATTATAAGCCTCTTGATCGGGCTGGCATCGACCCTCTCGACCGACCCTCCGGACAGAACGCCGTGAGTGACCATGGCATAGACCTCTTTGGCGCCTCTTTCGACAAGCTTCTCGGATACATTCACCAGCGTTCTGGCTGATATCGTAAAATCGTCCACGATAACGGCCGTCTTGCCGTCCACATCGCCGATAAGTTCGAGCACTTCGGCCTTTTCATCATGCGCCACGCGCGCCTTGTCTGCGATGGCGACGCCCGTTCCAAGGCACGAGGCAAATTTCCTGGCCTGGGCCGCGAAACCGGTATCGGGCGAGACTATTATGCAATCCTTAAGGTTCATCGATCGAATCTGGTCGCACAGGGCAGGCAGGCCGTACAGATTATCCACTGGCACACGAAAAAATCCCTGAATCTGCGGCGCATGAAGGTCCATTGTCACCACCCGGTCAGCGCCGGAAGCCTGTATCGCGTCGGCGCAGACACGAGCCCGGATCGACACCCGCGGTTCATCCTTCTTGTCTCCCTTGGCATAGCTGAAATACGGTATTATCGCCGTCACCGACTCAGCACTGGCCCGTTTGAAGGCATCGCTCCAGAACAAAAGCTCCATGAAATTGTCGTTGGCCGAGAAGACCGTTGACTGTACCAGATAGACGCGGCGGCCCCGGACATTCTCAAGGACGCGCACGAAGGTGTTGCCTTCCGAAAACCTGAAGGCCTCGTTCTTGCCGAGCTCGACACCGAGATACTCGCAAATTCTGGCGGCCAGTCTCCGACTGCCGCTTCCGGCAAAAATCAGAATGTCATCAGGATTCATATCATATCACCGCCTCCCTTGCAAAATATTTGACAGGAACTACCCGCACGGAATCTTCACGCGGTAATTCACCACCGAAATTTAACAATGTCAAACCGATAGACAAGATAGAAAATCAACAATATAGTCCGCCAGGATTATCCTGAACTCGATCGGCCGTGTAATCGGAAATATTCCTCCCGCAGCATGCCGTAGTCGATTCCGTCGACGTACTCGCCCGCGAAGAAATACTCCCGGCGTAGAACGCCTTCTCTGACAAATCCAACTTTCTCCTGGAATGCTATCGACATTTTGTTGCCGCTGTGGGTGTATGATTTCAGTCTTCGAAAACCAAGGTCTTTGAACACGTATTCAAGCAGCATCTCGGCCGCTTCCGTCCCATATCCCTGACGCCAGTACTCCTTTGTCAGGATGATACCCCAGTAGCACTTCCGCTCATAATCCTCGATTCCATACAGCTCGACAAGGCCTATATGCTGGTCGTTTTCTCTGAGCATGACGCTGAAGGCCATGACATCGTTCGAATTTATCCTTTGTTCAAATTCTTCCCTGGCCTTCTCGTACGATTTGGGCCGAAAATAACGGTCATCCAGATAGACCAGCTCGCGGTCGTGAGACCAGCGGTAATGGTCATCGAAATCATCCAGTGTTCGTGGTGTGAAATAGACTCGCTTTCCCACCAGAAAGCGGACCCGTCTCGTGTTCTTTTCTATTGTCACTCTTATTTTCTCCTTTGAAGTATGGTCTTACCGCCCTTGATTCGGCGCCCGGTCAAGAACGGAAAAATCGAAGTCAATGACCGGAATTTCATTCTCGAGGCGGTATTTCCTGTCCTTCATAAAATCACGACACCACCGATCGGAATCGGCGATGCCTTCGGTCGTTATAATCATATACAGATCGAACTCACGTAATTTGAGAAAGTCGGGAATATGCCTCAGCCAGACCGGATCAATTCGATTTTCATTGTTGTACCCGGAAAGCAGGTGGCTCATGAAGAGTCGAACGAAATCCTTGTTGCCGGGTCCGATGAACGGCTCGCGCAGGGCATAAAACAGCGGAATGGCGATATCGTTTACGAACCAGCTATAAAGGCAATCATCGAAATCCAGAACAGTAATCTGACCATCCCGCAACAGGAAGTTACTGTGATGCATATCGCAGTGAATCAAACCGTAGGCATTTTCGTCAGTCGGCAGGGCACGCAGGCGCTTGAGATGCTCATCGAATTTCATTTTAATCGTATGGTCCGACTCCGGAAGCATATCGACCAGATCGAGCGAAACATCCTCGTGCCACTCAAACCTCTTGAATGAATCTCCCGGGGGCTTGTATCGTTTGGCCAGGGCGTGCACCCGCCCCAGGACAGCTCCCCATTTCCGGTATAACTCAGGTTTCCAGTCGCTTTCTCTCATCCAGCGGCCTGTCGCTTTCTCAAAGGCATAAAGCATAAAACAGGAACCATCCAGTTCGACGACCTCCACGAGCTTTCCCGAGTGTGCCGCAACCGGGCGGCACACCGAAACACCGTTATCAAGCAGGTAATTGAGCCAGTAAAGCTCGCCGTAGATCTGCGCTTCGGTCCGGTGCAGACTGTGGTTCGCTTTGAGAACGTACGTTTTGCCGTCTCTGTCGAATTCATATACCATGCTCTCAAAACCGCCCAGCTTTCTCAACCTGTCTTTTGAGAAGTCAAACCGGGCCGCGGCCTCGTCCAGAATATGCTCGCTGTTTTCTTCAAAAGTATTCTTGGTCTCATTCAACATTTTATCAGCTCCTCGCGATGCAGAGATTGCATTCCGACTATCTGTTTTTTCTCATCCGCCTGCTCCACTGGGCAATCTTCTTCCACTTGTCCCGTTCCTCGAGGCGTGCCCTCTGGTCTTTGCGTGTGGACAGGTGACGAAGCTCTTTCTGCATCTTCAAAAAGCTCTTGAGCCGCGCGGGGTCAAGCCTTCCGCTCCGGATGGCTTCCCGAACCGCGCAGCCTGGCTCCTTGATATGACTGCAGTCCCTGAAACGGCACTGCGAGCTCAGAACTTCGACGTCGTCAAAAGTCTTGCCAAGACTGTCTTCATCGGTCCACAGCTGAACCTCGCGCAGGCCGGGGGTATCGATGACAGCCGCTCCGTTGGGAAGAAGTATCAATTCCCGCCAGGTGGTGGTATGTCTTCCCCGGCCATCATGACTGCGAACGTCGCGCGTCTTGAGACGGTCGGTCCCCAGCAAACGGTTAATCAGAGTTGACTTGCCGACACCGGACGAGCCCAGAAAGGCAATCGTCGAACCAGCCGTCAGGTATTCGTTCAGAGACTCAAGACCGTCGCCGCGGGCGGCGCTGACGGGATATATCGGCACGCCGAAAGCAACCGAGTTGATCTTCGCCGTGAATTTGCCGACATCGTCGCAAAGGTCGGCTTTGTTCAAAAGGACCACCGGAACCGCCCCGCTGTCCCAGGCTACCGTGAGATACCGCTCTGAACGCCTGAGGTTGAAATCGCTGTCCAGATCGGTGACCAAAAACACAGTGTCGACGTTGGCGGCAAGGGCCTGTTCCTCGGTTGTAAATCCGGCCACCTTCCGTGAAAAACAGCTCTTCCGGGGAAGCACCGCCTGAATTGTCCCTCTCCCACCGGTCGATTGGGCGTTGATCGCTACCCAATCTCCGACCGTGGGCAGTTCGCTTCGGTCCGCGGCCTCATACCTCATCTTGCCCGATAATTCCGCAATCAGATCGCCAGCCTCACAATACGCAAAGTAGGCCTGCCGATCCTGCCGGGCTATTCTGGCGGGTACGCAGCCGGATTGGTTGTATTGCTGAAAACTCAGGTTGAAAAAGTTATTCCAGCCCAAATCATTTAAGTTCATCGCTGATATTCCTTATAATGCATTTGCTTTCCGCTCAAAGGGGCTATGTGCATCCGGTATTCAATCGGCAAATCCATACCCGGATCCGGCCCCCTTCAAGCCATGATTCTTGTTCTATTTTCTTCTCCAAAATATATCCGGTCATAAGAAATCCTCCTTTCTATGTCCACCCGGGCACGCATTGGCATTTCCGATGTAGACCTGCCCTGAAATCCGACTACGCGCGCGTAATCGTCTCGCCTATAATGAATAGTGGAATATGGCTGACGAATCCCTGCACAGAGAGTGTCAGCCGATGCCGCTCAGCAGTGAAAGTTGATCAGCAAGCTCGCCGGAGGCAAGACATTACGAGTCTCATGTGAATTACTACGGTCATAAATCGCGCCTCCTTTCTCAGCGAACCTGAATTCAATTCTTCAGACGTTCGTAAGATACAATCAGTTTCAAAAAAGTCAAGCGGAAAGTGGCTTTTCGCCTGAACGGACGATTCTTGTATGGATATTTCGATTGACACCGCTGACCGTATATTGCACATTTAGCAAAACCCACTTCAAAGAAAAAGGAGACGGTCGTGTCAAAACAACTATTTCTTGCAGGTATAACGTTGATATTCGCAGGACTTGCCCTATACGGCTGCGGGAAGGAACCTTCCGGGAATCACTTCTCCGCCGACATGATACTGCTGGAAGGCCAGGATACGGTCACAAATAAACTCTACGTCGGAGACGCCGCTTACAGAATGGAGCAGGGAGAGGGTGACCGGGCGGTATTCGTCATCGCCGATGAGAAATCCGGCTCGACGTTCGTCTTCCGTCCGTCGATGAAGCAGTATATGCAAATATCCAGCCAGGACCCGGTCAGCCTGATGAATGATCCCTTTCAAAGCTGCGCCTATGTGTCCTCCATGGCCGAGGAGTTATTCGACGGCACCGATACGGTCGCCGGGTACGCATGTGACAAATACCTTTACCAGAAAGACGGAAAGGACCTTATGACCAAATGGGTCTCCGAGAAGTTCGCTCAGCCGCTGAAGATCGTCGTTCACGTCGACCAGGGCAAATCAATGGAGCTGGCCGATATAACCGAGGGTCCGCTGGATGCCGCCCTCTTTGAAATCCCGGATGGTTACGAGAAGATAACCAGGCCCGGTGAAGGCCCGCCGGAAGCACCCGACTGGTCGGATCAGATAACTTCGGCCCCGGTAATCAAACCCCCCTACCGGGGCGAGCTGTCCGCCGGCGAAGTCCTAAGAGTCGAAGTGGAAGAAGAAAAGGGCGTTAAGATATCGGGCGAGAGCATCGCTGACTCGGCCTCCTCGATTACCGGCGCCGCCTTTCGGGATGGCCGGCCGACCAAAGATATTTCCTTTGCCACGTTCAACCTTTCTCAAAAGGGACAGAGCACAGCTCTGTCATTCGAGGAGTCGCCCCGGGAAGCCGATGAGATTATCATCAGAGTCAATCAGGGCAGTCTTGAATTGCAGGTCGAGCATTTCGAGACCGGACCGTCGGAAGCGGTGGCGGCGGGAGAGGAATTCCGAGCGCCCGTCGAATCCGGCAAATATGCCAATGTAAGAGTTGTGAACATGATCTCAGGCGAGTCGTTGTGCAAAATAAGCCTTCTTAAAGACGGCGCGGAACTCGGCCCGGATGTTGTCGGCCCGGATAGCGTGCGGACAGTTACATTGAACAAGCAGTTCGAAGTTACGAAGCGATCGTACTCCACCAAAGCCGATGAAGTCCTGGTAACTGTCGAGAAAGGAGAAATGCTGGTCAATTTTCGACAGTAATACAAGCCGGCCTCGACAAGTATCACCAGAGACCGGATTAACAAACGGGAGTAGCCAGGAATGGCCTTACTTGCGGTCAGCTATCCGGACCTGAACGCGCAGGATTTCGAATGGATTCAGCAACTCCGTGCGCGGTACGATAAGCGCCATCATCTAATCATCCGGCCTCATCTCACACTAGTTTTCCCCGTAGATAAAATCGATCGTCCTCGATTCGTCGATCATATCCATTTAATCGCGGAGCGGACTGCCATAATCATGTTTGTAATAAACCGTGCCCTCGCTGTCTCGACACCGACAGGCGATGAGTGCCACGTGTTTCTTGTGCCTGACACGGGATACAGCGATATTGTCTCGCTTCATGACAGTCTGTACACGGGCCGATTAGCAGGTGAGTTAAAGCCGGATTATCCTTTCGTCC
>CP070766.1:1127267-1134266 GCA_020345705.1 Candidatus Zixiibacteriota bacterium
CCCCGAGGGCGAAGATGAGACCAAAAACCTTGACCCAGAAGCGGGTCATACGATGATACAGCTCATTTTTGGTCTTAAGGTAAATTCCTTCCATGATCACGAGCATCAGGCCAAGACCGATACTTAATGGCGGGAATATATAGTGAAAGCCAATAGTGACGCCGAACTGAACTCTTGAAAGAATCTCCTGATCCACCAGGTTTCAACTCCCTGAATCGGACAATTCCCTGCTGAATTATTTGAAAAGATACGCACCAAAACCATATAAAAATTGCCCCGAGACCGAATTTTGGCCGGATATGGCGACCGGACCCGCGGAAGCTGGCGAACACGGAACTCCGCACCATCATAATTGTTTTCAATAGTATAATCATTGTGTCTCCGAAAGGGGGAAGACATGAAAAGGGGAAAGAATGGTGATTAATTCATCGAAATACACTACGGTTATCATTCTGATCTTTCTGTATGGTGCACCTCTTGTTTCTCAGCATCATACGGCTGAGAACGATGATGCCGCCCCGGCGGACAGCCTTCAGGCAGTTAATGAACAAGAAGGGAAAAACATGGCCTGCAAAATTAGTAAGACCGATGACGAGTGGCGCCGGCAATTGACTCCGGAGCAATTCGAGATAACCCGCAGGAAAGGCACCGAACGCGCTTTCACGGGCAAGTTTTACGATCATAAGGATAAAGGTATTTACGGGTGTGTCTGTTGCGGCAATGAGCTTTTCAGCTCGGATACGAAATATGATTCCGGGTCCGGCTGGCCCAGTTTCTGGGGGGTTATCTCCGATGAAAATATAAAAAGGGCCGCGGATAGCAGCTTCGGCATGATAAGAGATGAGGTTGTCTGCAACCGATGCGGGGCTCATCTGGGGCACCTTTTCAATGACGGTCCGCGCCCTTCGGGACTGCGCTATTGCATAAACTCGGCTGCCCTGGATTTCACTCCGGATAAGAAGAAATAGTCGATAAGACATCTCCGAAAACAAAAGCCCTCCGCCGGTTGTGTCATTGGCAGTCGGCTTTTTTTGTTTCTTTTTCACGGAAAATTCATATATTTTCAGTGACGGATGGTCTGAATCCGACCTCGGCGGCCCGTTACAGAAAACAGGTTTTAAGATATAGACTACACATGGCATCTTTGAATCAGGCTGGCAGGGAGGCATTTCATGAAGACGTTTGTGTTGATGACCAAACTCGCCTCAAAGGACGCAAGTCTGGTCGAAATCGGAGCCAAGCATGACCGGCGGGCAAGAAGCGGTCAGGCATGGCTGAATAGAATCAAAGAACAATGCCCGGAGGTCAATTTTATTGCTCACTATGCTTTAATGGGCTACTGGGATTCGATGCACATTTATGAAGCGCCCGATGAAGAAACGGCCGCCAAAGTGTCGCTGTTAACTCGCTCCCACGCGGCGCAGGTTGAAAGCTGGCTGGCCATACCCTATGAACGGATCCTGAAGATAAGCGAGGAATTAGAGTCTCAAAGCGGGGAGTAGTTGCTGATTGGTCACTTACCGCAGGCAGAGTCCCGAAATTGACTGTTAAGACAGAACTTCCGCTGTCCTTCCGGACCTCCTTGTAACTCGCGGTTGGGGAAAAAGATTCCGGAAGAAATCCCTATACTCTATCGCCATTCCGGTATAATTGTATTGACGATATCCTATGCCATTATTATACTATGACGCGTAAGCGCGGCCGCGCCGATTGGCCGGCCGACAGTAGCATTTTTCAAGCTCGTGAAGTACACGAATGGGGACCTTTGAGTATAAAGACAAAACCTATCCGGTGGACACGAATGGATTCCTCTCGGATTTCAATCAGTGGGATGAGAATTTCGCCGAGGGGATGGCGTCGGAACATCAGATAGCCGGAGGACTTACCGATGAGCACTGGGGGATAATCAAATTTATCCGGAATTCTTTCAAAGAAACCGGCAAATGCCCTCTGGTTTATGAAGCTTGCCGCAGAAACAAGCTCAAGCTTGAAGAACTCAAGGCGCTTTTCCCGTCCGGATATCTCCGCGGCGCCTGCAAGCTGGCCGGGTTGACGTACAAGGAAGGCTATCTCAACCAGTCAGGACTCGAAGAATTCGCCGAGCGGATCGCTTCCGGAATCGATGAGAAGACCTATGAAGTCGACGTGCGCGGATTTCTAATTAATCCGGATAACTGGGATGAAAAATTCGCCCTGTTTCGGGCCTATGAAATGAAAATGCCGGAAAAACTCACCGAGGCACACTGGAAGATAATCCGCTACCTGCGTGACAGTTTCAAGAGAAACAATATCGTTCCGACCGTCTATCAGACCTGCGAGGACAATGGCCTCGACCTGGAGCAGCTTGAAAAGCTCTTTCC
Organism: Candidatus Zixiibacteriota bacterium; assembly: GCA_020345705.1. Taxonomy (GTDB): domain Bacteria; phylum Zixibacteria; class MSB-5A5; order GN15; family PGXB01. Next base: position 1,129,628 of record CP070766.1, read on the forward strand.
CGACGGCTACCACCGCGGCGCCGTCAAAGTTGCCGGCCTGAGAGTGCGGTAAGTCGGTCGAATGAAAGCGGGAATGAACTCTTCCCGGATTTTATCGGAAGTTGGGGAAAAATAACGGTCAGGCTGAAGCAGCCTGACCGTTTATTCTTCAAAACGATTTCATAGCCTCGTCGATCGAGTCGTGAGTCTCGAATATCCGCACCAGCTGAGTAATGGTCAACAGAGAATGAATTCTGTCGGTTGCGTTGGCAATCCTGAGTTGACCGTCGTTACTTTTCATTGTCGTCAGAGCCGAGATCAGCATGCCCATCCCGACGGAATTCATCCACTCGACTTTCGCCAGATCGACCACGACTTTCCTGAAGCCGTTGTTGACATATTCATGAATCTTGCCGTGGAACATGGTGGCGTCATCCCCACCCATAACCTTCCCTTCCAAACTGATTACCGCCACGCCGTCCTTGAAGTCGTCCTTGATTTTCATGTTGACTCCTCTATTCTGTGGTGTTGTTGTCTATAGAGAATGCTTGTTTTCATTACGTATTTGACAGGTCAAGGTTTTCCAATGTTCTGAGATGCCTTCGAATATCCGCTATAAAAATATGCTTTCGCCCGACGCCAACGCAAATAAAATTTTCACCCGGCTGACCCCGCGAATTTCATGAATACCTGCGCTGAAAAATCAGTATATTAACCAGAAGGAGAACTCATGACAGCAGTGCCAGTGGCAACATCAGCGGCAACAACGGGTGCCATTGCGGCGGCGGCCGCCACCAGGGCGGCCAAAATGCGCGACGAGGAGGAGAATATGACGTCTTACAATAAAGATGATCTCGACGGGTGGGAATTCAAGATTATCCGGAGCAATCTGGCCAGATTCGGCAAATACGAAAAGGTCAAAGAGATCTGCGAGCAGGAAGCCCGGGCCGGCTGGGAACTGGTCGAGAAGTTCGATGATTACCGGCTGCGGTTCAAGCGCCCCATCCATATGCGCTCCAAAGACCAGTTTCTCGATTTCGATCCCTACCGCACCTCTGTCTCCTCGGGCGGCGGCACGCTCGCGCTGATCATAATCGGAATCGTTATTCTATTGGCCGGTCTGGTCACATTTGCAGCGGTATATTTCAGCCGGAATCACATCAGAATCGAACCCGCCGGGATTGCGATGATAGTTGTCGCCATCGGCATCCTTGTCACTCTGATTGCTCTCATCGTCAGCCGGGTGGGCAAGAAAGGCACCGGCGTGCGGTAGGCGAGCATAGGGCAGGAGTCTCTGACTCCTGCCGTTTTATTCTGGGGCAGGTCTCGGGGAGACCTGTCCTACTTGACTGTCAGGCAATCACGCCTTTTTTGCGACAATTGCGATTTCCGTTGAATCATCACGGTAGGGAGTCCCGGCAACATCAGAGTAGAACTCAATTATCTGCAAACCGCTGCCTTCGAATTCCTTCCGAATAGATTCCCTGCTGAAGCACTGTATCCAGTTGTAGATTTCACGTGTTCGGGATTTTTCGATAATGGTATACTTATCAAGAATCACCTTCTCTTCTTCGTATTTGAAGGTATTCAGAAAACCGTAATAGTCTTCGGATGACCAGAATCCATCGAGCAACTTACGCCCATATGTTGCAGTTTCATTCTTTTGATTGAAGGTATTTAACGAACAGACGTCTAAAACAACAAATCCCTCATCATCCAGCAAATCGCGAAATTTGCCAAGCATGACTTTCCGTTGCCAGGGAGACAGGGGGCACAAATCACAGTAGATCATCGTGATCAAGTCGAATTTTCTATCCGATTTGAATTCAAGATAGTCTTGATGGATATAATCAATATTAAGCTGCTTTTCTTCAGCTGCTTTGCGCGCGTAATCAATTGATCTCTCAGAGAAATCGATTCCCGTAACTTCGGCACCCTTCTCTGCCAGCCGTGTGGAGTATAATCCCGGACCGCACCCGAAGTCGGCTATTCTTGTGTTTTTGCCTATATCAAAGCGGGTCGTCATCCACTCCACCGACTTGTCAATGAACGCCTTTTTTCTTGATGCCAGGTCGGTATCATCACTTAAGTGAAAAGCAAGCATTTGCCTGGAGATATGCTCATCAGTCCATAGAATCTCCGCCGTATAGAATTCAAACGGACGTGGACGAGTATTAATTTTCTGCAGCACATCATACATATCGTTAAATCCTGTCCTCATTTATTTTTGTGTATTGGTGAGCGTGGGGGGAGAGTCCTCCGTCTTCCGTAATTCTGTTATACAGTAGGTCTCAGAGTCACTCGCTCTGTTTGATTCAAAGCGTTAATATTCTCGTGTTACCGGTACGATTACCGACCTTCCAGCTTGAATACGGGCGTCCCAGAAATCGTCTGACATTGATTCGGCCGGCTTTATTGAATCCTATCAGCTGAGTGGCGGTCATGAGCATTCTCTCGTTACGCGCGTGCACAATTGTATAATGCATCGTGTAACCCTGGGTTTTGGTCTGACGCATGCAATAAATAAGGGTAGCCAATCCGATGCCTCTGTCTTTATAATCCGGATGCTCATTGAGATCCATGCCGTAACAGCATCCGTTGCTCAATTTAATGTGAAGTCCCGTGAAAGGCTCGTAGTCGCCCGAGCCGGTGACCCAGTCCAGCGCTACAACGGTATTATTCAACTTCGCGATGAAACATTCATAACCCTTTGAAAGTCGTTTCCTGAAACGCTTCAGCTTGCGCTTCCTCTGCCGGGGGTACCATACGCCTTCCACCGCTGAAGCATCTTCCAGCTTCGCCGTGCTGAAAACGATTCTCTCGGAGGTGTCAAAGGTTGGGATTGACCGACGAGCCAGGTCAAACGACAGAACGTAGTATGTATCCCGCTGATAGAACAGATGTATAATCCTCCGCATTGACTTAAGTACGACCCGCATGAGATCTCCGGCAAATCCGCGCTCCTGAATTTCGGGGCCGGGCATATCGCGTTCTGATTTGCCGTAATCTTCGATCGGGCGTAAATGCCTGCGGCGGTAAGTCGGCTTGCCGGATTCTTTAGTGTCATAAATAATTCCGACAATATCCTGAAGTGTCAGCTGTCCGCGTTCAATCCAGATTGTCTCCGGGATTTCAATTCCGAATCCGTTTTCCAGGGCGATTATGAACTGGACAAGTGACATCGAGTCCAACCCGAGACCTTTTGCACCCAGGGGCGAGGTCAGATCAATCTCGCGTCGATTGCCCACAAGTGAATCATCCCGTAGTATCGCGGTTACATCTTTTTCGATCTCGGTTCTGTTGACGGAACCGTCTCCGGGCCGGAGTCTGATCTTTCCCGACGGCTCCTGGGGCATTTCCTCAAATATATCTATCCGGCGCGGCACCTTGTATTCGGCCAGCTGGGTGTGGCAAAAGCCCAGCAAGTCGTTTTCAGTGGCGGGGCTCTTCAGCGTTGCCGCCGCGTACACAATTTCTTCTCCGATTTGATCCTTGGCACCGACCACCGCCGCTTCCCTGACGGCAGGGTGGTTCTCCAGGACCCTCACGACTTCGTCCGGAGAAACCTTGTGACCGCCGACATTAATGATTTGATCCTTGCGTCCCTTAAGGTAGAGGAAGCCGTCTTCATCAAGGTAGCCAACGTCTCCGGTTCGATAAGAATTATTCTTGATGGCATCTTCACCCGGACGTTCCCCCATGAGATATCCGAGAGCAACGCATTCACCGGAGATGAGAACATCACCCTCGGAACCGGGAGGAAGCCGCTGTCCCTTGGGATCAACAATTTCCAGCTTGACGTTTTTCATTGCTTTTCCGACGGAATGCGGCCGCGCAAGGATTTCTTCCGGAATGTGATTCGCCGCCGCACCTGTCTCTGAAGAACCGTAGTGCTGACAAATGAGTGCCCCGAACCTGGCGTGAAATGCCTCAATATCTTCAGGATTGAGCGGGGCGGTGCACGAAAGAAAATAGCGGACATGCGAAAGATCGGGTGCTGTGTCAAGATGTGTTTCAAGGAAGAATCTATACATGCTGGGGACGCCAAGAAATATGGTGATTCGGCGTTCCTCCAGATCGTGGAGAACCCGCCTCGGGATGAAATTCTCATGGATAATCAATTGAGCTCCGGAATAGAGCATCGCCAGAATCCCCAGGTCAAAACCGTAAGAATGCGACAATGGTATTGCAGCCAGGATGCGGTCATCGGCGGTCACGCCCAGCGTTTCAACGACATTTTGAGTTTCGGCCAGAACATTCTTCGCCGACAATGCGACGGCTTTAGGCTGGCCCGTCGAACCCGATGTAAACTTCACCAGTGCGGGCGAGTGGGCCAAAGATATTGTGGAACGTTTAACAGAGACAGCTTCGGTTTCGGCTTCTATGCCGGCGTCGGGGATCAAAACTCTCAGCGGGCCTTTATCCTGACCAAAAGAAACGCGCCTGGTCTCTATCGCAGAAATCTTTTGGCTTAAAGCATCACCAACCGATTCATTCGTAATGAAATATGAAGGCCTTAGATTGGCGATAATAGATTCTAATTCCTTTTTTTGATATTTCACAGAAACCAGCGCAATAGTGCAGGATAGTTTACATAGCGCCAGGTAAGCGGCCACAAGCTCCGCACAATTTATCATGGTAAGGCAAACCAAGTCATCGG
>CP070766.1:1134366-1138446 GCA_020345705.1 Candidatus Zixiibacteriota bacterium
TGAATATAGCGATTTCACGCGCTCAGTCAAGGGGCCGATATTGCCCAAATAATCGTTTGCCAAATCATCGTCTTTCTATTATAATTTCCCTCCAAAAAAGCAATTGAAGATTCAGGGACACCAATGGCTGAACTGAAACTTATAACCGGCAATGCCAATCGCCCGCTGGCTGAGAAAATCGCCAAATACATAGGCGTGGAGCTGGCCGCGTGCGAGGTGAAAAGATTTTCCGACGGGGAGATATTCGTTCAGATTAACGATAACATCCGCGGCTCGGATGTTTTTATCATCCAGTCGACCAACGCCCCGGCAGACAATATCATTGAGCTTCTGATGCTTATCGAGGCCTCGCGACGAGCCTCGGCGGCGCGAATAACGGCGGTGATTCCTTATTTCGGCTACGCCCGGCAGGATCGCAAAGACCGCCCCCGGGTGGCGATAACGGCCAAGCTGATGGCCAATCTGATAACCACGGCCGGCACCAACCGAATTATCACCATGGACCTTCATGCCTCGCAGATTCAGGGTTTCTTTGACATTCCTCACGACCATCTTTATTCGACACGAGTTTTCAAAGACCTGGTGGCCAATATCGAGTGCGACCCGCTGGTCATCGTGTCGCCGGACGTCGGTTCGATCAAGATGGCGCGCGCCTTCGCCAAGCTGTGCGGTGCTGACCTGGCGATTATCGATAAACGCCGCCCTTCTCCCAATCAGTCGGAGGTGGTTAATATCATCGGGGAGGTCAAGGACAGGAATATTATTATTCGCGATGATATGGTGGACACGGCGGGAACTCTCTGCCAGGCCGCGAACGTTATAATGGATCAGGGCGCCACGGATGTTATGGCTGTTTGCACGCATGCCGTTCTGTCCGGGAAAGCGGTGGAAAGAATAAACAATTCGGCGATAAACAAGATCTATATATCGGATTCGATAAATGCCGATACCAAAGGTCTTGCTGATAAATTTGAGATTTTGACCTGCGCCAACCTTTTTGGCGAGGCGATCATGAGGATTTCCGGGGAAAAATCGGTTTCATCTCTGTTTAACGATTATCCGGATTAACTGCGTATTAGAAAGTTGGAGGTTGAAATAAAGAATGGAAGAAATTAGACTATCTGCTGAGAAGAGAGAGGCCACCGGGAAAGGCGCCTCGCGGAAAATCCGTGTGACGGGGAGTATCCCCGGCGTTCTGTATGGCCCGGACACCAAGCCGGTTCAAATTTCTCTCGATACGAAGGAGCTGGCGGCGTTGCTTCGCCGGCCCGGAAGCTCCGGCAAGCTGATAAACCTGAACCTCGGCGCGGAAAAGAGAACCCGCAAAGTCGTTATCAGGGAGCTTCAGCGTGACCCGGTCACGGGCGATTATGAGCATGTCGACCTGTATCAGGTCTCGATGAAAAAGAAACTGAATATGACCGCCCGGGTGCATCTTATGGGGACTCCGGAGGGTGTCAAGCTGGGTGGTATTATGCAGCACGTTATTCGCGAGATTGATATTGCCTGTTTGCCGTCGAATATCCCGGATCGAATCGAGCTTGATGTGTCGCATCTGGTGATCGGAGACTCGATTCATGTCAGCGATTTGACCGTTGATAACGTTGATATTCTGACGAATCCGAAACGCACCATCGTGACGGTGGTTCCGCCGACGGTTATCAAGGTCGAGGAGCCTGAGGTGGCTGCTGAGGAAGCCGAGGTTGAGGCAGAAGAGGTCGAAGCTGCCGAAGGTGAAGCCAAACCCGAAGCTGAGGGCGAGGGCAAGAAGGAAGGTAAGAAAGCCGAAGATGGTGAAGCTAAAGGCGGCGAAGCCAAAGGGCGCGAAGGCAAAGGCGGTGGGGCCAAAGGCCGCGAAGCCAAAGGCGGCGGAGAGAAGAAATAAAGCATCTCCGGTAAAACTACTGCCGAGCCAGCAGCTCGGCCGGATATCAAAAAACCGTCCATCCGGGCGGTTTTTCTATTGGACAAATGGTGATTCCTGTCCGTCTTTTAATAAGTCGGCTGAAAGGCAGGCGACACTCTTTCTGATCGATGTATATTTTTAGTGTCCTTGTCGATTAGGATATGAGAGACGGGAGGTAAACATGTGTAAGATTATAAACGTTATAACCGCCTTCATTGTCATCACAGTTTTTACATCTGTAGCTTTCGCCGTCGTAATTCATGTGCCGACGGAGCAACTGACCATTCAGAGCGGTATTAACGAGTCCGAGAATGGCGACTTCGTCATGGTCGCCCCCGGCCTCTACACGGGTGACGGCAACCGGGACATTGATTTCGGCGGCAAGCTGATTGTCCTCAGGTCTGAGGGCGGCGCCGCGGTTACGACCATCGATTGTCAGGGGATCGAGGCCGACCCGCATCGGGCTTTTTATTTCCACAGCGGTGAGGATACTGCCGCGGTCATAGATGGGTTCACTATGACCGGGGGATACGGGCATTTCGATGGTCCCGACGGGTGGTCAACCGGCGGGGCAATCCTGTGTGATTCATCATCGTCACCTGAAATCCTCGACTGTATCATGGAAGGCAACTCGGCTTTCAATGCCGGGGGCGGGCTGTGCTGTCTTGACTCTTCGTCTCCCGTGATTGTCAATTGTACGTTCGAGAATAATTACGCCACCAACGCTCACGATGCCGCTATCCCGGGCTATGGCGGTGCAATAAGATGTCATCAATCATCGCCCGTGCTGCGAAACTGCTTTATAACCGGCAACCGGGCCGACGTGGGGGGCGGAATGTCCTGCAACGGATCCGACCCGGCGCTGGAGAATTGCACTTTCGTCGATAATACTGCTCTTGTGCTGGTCGGGTTTGAACCGATATCTCCCGGTGTCGGGGGCGGCATACATCTTTACTATTCATCACCGCAATTGGTCTCGTGCGTTTTCAGCGGAAACAGATGTAAGAATTCGGGCGTCATGAGCGCCGCGGATGCAATGGGCGGGGCGATCGCATGTTTCTGGGGAGCACCGGTGCTCGACAACATAACCTTCTACGGCAACGTCGCCGAAAGTTACAGCAGCATCAATGCGGGGCTGGGGGGAGCATTGTACTGTTTCGATGCCGACATGCTGATCAAGAAAAGCATCGTCGCTTTCAATACAGGCGCTCAGGCGGTGCATGTCGCTTATGATTACTGCAATGATACGGTCGTCATCCCGACTCTGACGTGCTGCGATATCTACGGCAACGACTCGGGCGACTGGTCGGGGTATATCGCCGACCAGGTCGGTCAGTTCGGCAATTTCGCGGCTGATCCGCTCTTCTGCGACGGCTGGGGCGGGAATTTGTATATCAATGCCGGATCGCCCTGTGCCGAGCACAACAATATCTGCGGAAAGCTAATCGGGGCGCTCCCGCCAGGGTGCGGCTTCATCTGCGGCGACGTTGACGGCGGGGGATGGGTGAATATCCTCGACGTCGGCTATCTGATTAACTTCCTCTACAAGAACGGCCCGCCGCCGGTTTATCCCGGCTCGGGCGATGTCGACGGTTCCGGTGAAGTCAACCTTCTCGACGCCTCGTACATTATCAACTACCTGTACAAGAATGGGCCGGAACCGGTTTGCCGGTAGTAAGAAACGACCTGCCAAGAGCAGGAGCGCATCACCTCACATCATATCGTACGGATCGACGTCGGTTGTCAGGCGGACGGTGGAGGGGAGGGCGAACCTGGGTTCGGTGCGTTCCCAGCCGTCGAGAAGCTTTATGAATTTCAGAATCTGCTTTGTCTTGACAAACATGTGCCGCCGGTACAATCCACGCAGACGATAAAGCGGGCACGGCGCGGGGCCAAGGACATGGACGTGCAGGCCGGAATCTTTGAGCTTTGACTCCAGATTAGCCTTGAATTTCAGCGAATGCTTTCCGACCGTTTCCTCTTTTTTGGCGGAGAACCGGAAATTCACCAGGTGCGAGAACGGCGGATAGGCCAGCAATTTTCTCGAAAGAATCTCGCGGGCGTAAAAAGTGTCATAATCCTGGCGGGCGGCATCATCGACTAAATCGAGATTGGGGTTGTACGTCTGTATCACCACCTCACCAGGTTTTATTCCGCGACCGGAGCGACCGGAA
>CP070766.1:1138546-1143318 GCA_020345705.1 Candidatus Zixiibacteriota bacterium
AAATCTCGTGCAGGTGAATATGTTCATACACGGAATTACTAATACCGACCGCCTCAGGTTCTTCGGCGCATATCTGGCGGTAAATCCATCCATTCAAAGGAATTATCGTCGATGGGCGGGGAAGATAAACGCAAAGACGAATGAGCGGTTGAGCCGAAAGGACTGGCTCGATAGCTGAGCCATCCGGCGGTGGTACTAAAGACCGAGGCGTTTGAGATTTACGAATATGGCGTTCGCCCACATGATAAGACCCCGTGAATCGCATTTGGGCTTGTAAATATCGTATAATCCGAAGCCATAGTCTCGCAGAAGCAGGTCGATCTCGCCGTAGAGCGCGCCGCCTTCATACAATGGATTGAAGCATATTTCGGTGTAGACAATCAGCGTGGAGTCTTCAAGCATACGAGCTGCGCCACGAAGGGCTTTGAGTTCGGCGCCCTGGATATCCAACTTTATCAACTCGATGGAAAGGTCGCCATTGCGCTTAGCCCAATTGTCGATTGTAACCAGCTCTACCTTCTCATCGGCCTTGACAGTCGCACCCTCCGATGCAATATCTCTGAGGCGTTCTCCCGGTGTAAGCAGCGATGCGTTCCCGGGAGATTCAGTGACATGAAGCGCGGCATCGCCCTCGCAATCGGAAAGCGCCAAAAACTGTGGATGAAATCTCGAATCTTCGTTTTCGTACTGCTTCAACGCCGCGGCATACAGCGGATTCGGCTCGAAAGCATAAACCTGAGCGTCCGGAAATCTACGCAACAGCCTTCTGGATATTCGGCCGCTGCTTGCGCCCGCATCTATGATCCCAGTTACCGCGTGGCCTTTCAGAAGGCGCGGCATAACATCGAAAGGCTCGTCGAAGGAAACAAGGTTCCTGCCCTTGCCGAAAAGTTTTTTCTTTGTGAACGAGCTAAACAGATTCGCCATGCTCTTTTTCTAAGGAATATCTTTCTGCAGATTCTTGCAGATTATTCCTCCAATCGCGGGATTGGGCGGCCGGATGTCCAGGGTACACCGGCCGTCTCAAGATCCTTCTGCAGATTAACAAAATCTGTTTCGATCAGACGTTTCGCCTGGCCACGGACGGATTCGAATTCTTCTTTTGCTATCTCGTAGTCCTGCCGATTCGTTTTCGTGGGGCCGTAAGTGGATCCGGCGCCGCTCATCGCCCCATTTATCCGATTCATGATGGAAAGCTGATCGGGCTCATCGTGTCGTGAAATCACAGAGCCACCACCAAGCGTCTCGCGGATGTCTTTTAGCTTTAGGTCCAGTCCTCGCGCCTGCTCCAGCAGTTCCGGACCGCCCTTGCTTGACTGCCGTATTGCCTGCTTGATCTGGTCCAACTGACTCAGCACTTCGTCAACCTTGCCGTTGGCGCCTCGCACGGCTCGTTGAAGTTCGCCCGCTGTCATGTAGAACTGAAGCACGCTATTGCGATTTTGAACGGGCAAAGACGGCTCGAGCATCGGCACTACTTCGACCGATTGAGGGCCGCCGAGCGGCGTTATTTCATCCCGGACGCGTTTTTCCGCCGATACGATATATTTGCCCGGCGTTACTAAAGGTCCGCTGCGGCCGGGAGATGACAGCGAGGCGTAACGCAGGTTCCAGCTAACGCGATGGAATCCGGCGGACGTCGGGCCGGCGACACGATTTACCACGTTGCCATTGGTGTCCCTAATCACGAATGTGATGCTCGGGCTCTCTTCTCTGCGTTCCTGCTCCAGAGCTTTCCATCCGGGATAAGGATTGTCACCACCCTGCTTCTTGACTTTTGCCTCTCTTTCACCGCGCTTCTGCTTGAGGGTCTTCAGGGAGCTCTTGAGATAGTAGGTCAGTACAGCCCCTGACGGGGGATTGGGCGCTGTGAAGAAGCCATCGCCCTGACTTCCCTTTTCGCTGCCGAGTGCCCGGCCAGGAACATACAGCCGGGTTTTTCGGATGCCAAAGAGAATGAACTCCTCGTCGTCCAGTGTTGTCTCGCCGATCTCGCGCAGGAAAGAGTAATCATCCAAAACAAAGAAGCTACGCCCGAACGACGCCCCTACCAGATCATTTTCGCGCCGCTGGATTTCGATGTCCCTAAAGGGAATCGTGGGTACGTTGCCCTTGAGTTTGATCCACTTTTTACCCCGGTCAAGACTGAAATACAATCCAAACTCGGCGCCCAGGAAATAGAGATTCGGATCGACGTGGTCCTGTGTGAAACGCCATAGAATCTGCCTATCGGGCAGGTCGCCTGTGATGGAATCCCACGTCCGGCCGCGGTCTTCACTTCGGACCAGATAAGGCTTGAAATCACCGGTCTTGTGACTATCGAGCACGGCGTAAACCGTATCAACGTCGTGCAGGTCGGCCTTAACGTCGTTGACGAATGCCTCCTCGGGAACGCCGTAGATGCGTTCGATTTTTCGCCAGTTCCGGCCTGCGTCTTCGGTTACCTGAATAAGCCCGTCATCCGTGCCGACGTATATCAAGCCAGATTCTAGAGGAGACTCGGAGATGGACGTTATGTTGCCATACTGCGACATGGCCCCAGTATCGTATGCGGCGTCGATACTCCATACACGATCCATGTGTTTCAGTTTGTAGCGATCACGATTACGCGACAGGTCGGGGCTGATGGCGGTCCAGGAGTCACCTCGGTCATCACTGCGGTGGAGTCTCTTTGAGCCGTAGTAAATTCGCTTGTGCGAGTGCGGGCTGATTAGAATGGGTGAATCCCAGTTGAATCGCAGATCCTTTTCGCCTTTTGGCGGGCGCGGGCGGATGCCGACCGATTCGCCGGCTCGCCGATCGTAACGCCTCAGGTATCCCTGCTGAGATTCACAATAGACGATGTTCGGATCACAGGGATCGATCGCGCAGTCATGCCCGTCGCCCCCGATTATCGCCTTCCAATCGCTGTTGCGGATGCCGGAGGAGTTTCCCGTGCGGGCCGGGCCGTACTGCGTGGCGTTATCCTGAGTGCCGCCCACCACATGGTAGAAGGGCTCGTCGTAGTCAACGTCCACTTTATAAAACTGAGTCAGGGGAAGATTGGGGAAAAATTGATATGTCTTCCCTCTGTCGAAGGAACGATAGAGTCCGCCGTCGCAGCCGACGAGCAGAAAATCTGGATCCTTGGGATGAAACACAACGGCATGATTGTCAACGTGCTTCCATCGGCTCTCGACGGTCTGCCACGTCTTGCCGCCGTCCTCGGTTCGGGCCAGACGGACGTTGGCCTGATAGATCACGTCGAAGCGATGTGGGTCGCAGTATATCTCCTGGTAATAGTGAGGTCCGGTTCCGCCGCTGATGTAATCGCTCATCTTGGTCCAGCTCTCGCCGGCGTTTTCCGACCGCCAGAATCCGCCCTTGCGACCTGCAAGCTCGATGGTGGCATATACTACATCGGCTTTGACGGGCGAAACGGCCAGAGACATTTTGCCCTTGTCAGCAGACGGCAGTCCGCTTTTTAGCTCTCTCCAGGTTTCTCCTCCGTTAACGGATTTGTGTATGCCCGACTCCGGCCCTGCATTGACCAGAGCCCAGACGGTGCGGTGCCGCTGATGCGTGGCGGCGTACAGCACGTCCGGATCGCGCGGATCGTACGCCACGTCCGTCACTCCCGTATAAGGTCCTTTGGAAAGGATCAGTTTCCAGTTTTCGCCGCCATCGGTCGTCTTATAGAGACCGCGCTGTCCGCCAGCGGACCAAAGCGGGCCCTGCGAGGCGACATAGACCGTATCGGAGTCGCGAGGATCGACGATGATTTTGGAGAGGTGCTCAGTATCCTTTAGTCCCATGTTCTTGAAGCTTTTACCTCCGTCGACGCTCTTGTAGACGCCGTCTCCGTAACCGACGTGGCGCCCTCCGACGTTCTCTCCGGTGCCCACCCATATGACGTGGTGGTTCGAAGGATCGATGGTGACACAGCCGATGGAATAAGAGCCGTAATTGTCAAATATAGGTCTCCACGTCGTACCGGCATTCACTGTTTTCCACAGATTGCCCGAACCGGCTGCCACATACCATGTGTTGGGCTGGATCGGATCGATCGCGATATCGGCGATCCGTCCCGACATCAAGGCCGGGCCGATGTTGCGAAGTTTGATTCCGCTGAAGGTCCCCGCACTGAGTTTTGTCTCTTCTTTCTTTTCGTTGTCTTCGTCCGCCCGCACCGGTAAGGCAAGAATGATAATCAGAAGCAGTCCGATTTGTAAGTTCCGCATAGTTCGGATCTCCATAAAAGTTTTTAGAAGACTAAAACCAAACACCGAGATTTACCAAGAACAACCGTCACCATGCTCCCCCCAACTCACCGCGCAATCTTACCGCATTTGTGTATGCAGTGCAATACTATAGGCGCGTTACTTACTGCCGATACAATCTCGCATCACGTCAGTCAGCCGTTCTCCGATTATGCTCGCATCAAACTCGCGGGCAAACTCACGGCCCTGCTTGCCCATATCCACTCGTAACTGTGGGCTCTCGATTAATTGGGTAATTCGCTCGATCCATTCATCGCCGCTCTTTGCGAGAAATCCTGTGACGCTGTCGCGGACATGCTCGGCATTGGTGCCGACCGGCGAAGCGACTACCGGCAGGCCGGCCGCAGAATACTCCAGAACCTTGAAGCTGCACGTGCCCCTCGTGAATGGGTTGTCAGGTAGGGGCGCAAGTCCGATATTACTCGACGCCAGATCGGTTGCCAACGTCTCTTTCGACCACGGGCGTTCCTCGACGGGAACATTCTTCAATGTCGGGAAGTCCTCGCATACTAC
>CP070766.1:1143418-1153413 GCA_020345705.1 Candidatus Zixiibacteriota bacterium
GCCGTTCTGCTCTCATGGTCATTCAGATATAGACCGGGCATAGACAAAACCGGCTTTGATTACAACCTGTGGGGCCTCATCCTGGCTACCTTAATATCGGGCCTCTTCGCCTATAACATGACGTTGTCGGTGGTCCCGATAGCCAGAATCGTCGTGATTTACGTGGCGTATCGAGCATTTTACTATTTGTCGGGTGTTATCACTCCGTCGAGGATGCTCCGGTTTTACATCAATGTCTATACGGTGATTTCTCTTTACCACTGCTATTTGTTTGTTTCCGGCGGGGGAGCTCTGAGAGAGTTCGGGGTCTCCGGAATCGCCTTCGAAACCTTCTGTATGGTCGGCGTCCCTGTCACGATGGCCTACGCCATATGGTCAAGCACGGTAAAACGGCGGCTGATCTACTCTGCGTTCTTTCTGGTAAATCTGGCGGCGGCAGTCGCAACGATGTCAAGGGGACCCTTGTTGACAATATCGGTGGCTTGCCCGGTTCTGCTCGCAGCATCATTTTTCAAGGCAAAGCAGCTTCATATATCGTCCGCCCGCAGGTTCGTGAAGGGTTTTGTCCTGATCATAGTGCCGCTCGCAATCATAGTCATTATTGGTTCCGGATTTTTCCTGCAGGTGGGAGAGAGATTCGAAGAGTTAGCCTCCGAGCAGCCGACCGGGACAGTGCTCCTCAGACTTTCACTCTGGAAAGCAGCATGGCAGGGCTTTCTACTTGATCCGATTACCGGTATCGGAATAGGAAATTTCAGGCTGATCGACGCCTATCTGCCACATCTTAGATTCGATCCCCATCGATATTATCTGGTAGGGATGTCTTTTCACAACGTGTTCCTGCAATACCTCTCGGAGACAGGTTTGCTGGGTGCGGCAGCATTGCTCCTTCTGGTGTGGAATGTATTCATGACCGGGCGCAGGACTATGAGAGATTCCGATGCGGGTCGTGACATGGCGGCGGTTGCTTCGGTTTATATATGTTCGTTCATTTTTGCCATTACCGTTTTCTATATGCGGGCCTGGACCTGGGGACAGGAGGGCTACATCTTGGCCCTGATCCTGGCATTGCTGGTACGACAGCGGAAGCTGTCTCAGAAAATCGTCAAGAGTTAACCTGAAGTGTCAGAGAAGATAGTCATACTCGGTTATTCCGGCTCGGTGCACGTCATCCGCTGGGCGCAGGGTCTCACCGAACGCGGCCTTAAGGTGGTTGTCATCTCGCTGGGTGGTGCCGAGGTAGAGGGCGTCGAAACGATTGTCCTGCCGCTGAAAGGACGACGAAGCATCGGTTATCTGTGGTATCTGCCGAAAGTAAAAGAGCTCATAAGAACTCTCCGACCGGATCTGGTCCATGCCCACTATGCCACCGGCTTCGGCCTCTGGGGACGCTGGAGCGGTTTTCATCCGCTGGTGATGTCTGTCTGGGGTACCGACGTCGTCGAATTTCCCCGTAATCTAATCAAGCGATATGTCCTCAGGAGAATTCTTCGTGCGGCCGATCATCTGACCGCCGCCAGTCGTTTTCTGAAAAAGAAAATTGTCCGGCTCTGCCGCGATATGGAACTGAGAATAACAGTTGTACCTTTTGGAGTCAGTATTCCCGAAAAAAAGGGGACGGGTAGTGAAGATGATAAAGTCCGCCTCGTTTATATCAAGGCGCATGAAAAGCTATATGGCCCCGACGTACTTCTTGAAGCAATGGGCATTGCCGCCGGGAAAAATCCGCGCGTGCACCTTGTCCTGGCCGGTGAAGGCAGTATGACGGCACGGCTCAAAAAGCAGGCGAAAAATCTGGGGCTTGATGAGCATGTCAGGTTTGCGGGATTCATTGACAATCGGAAAATCTTTGATTTTCTCGGTCGGCATGATATTATGGTAATGCCGTCGCTGGCCGAATCGTTCGGCGTGGCGGCTCTTGAGGCCGCTGCCGCAGGCTTGCCGGTCATTGCCGGTGACGTGGGTGGTGTATCGGAAGTAGTGATTGACGGCAAGACCGGAATACTGGTGCCGCCGGGCGATGCGGCCGGATTGGCAGAGGCGATTATCAGATTGGTCGAAGATGCCGATTTAAGAAAGAAAATGGGCGAGGCCGGAAGGCAACACGTTGCCGCGAAATATCGCTGGGAGAACTGCCTGGATCAAATGGTGCAAATTTATGAGCGGGCCATGGCAGGGAAGAGTTAGAATATGAAACTACTGAAAATTCCGTTTTTCAGGTTATCGTTCACTTCAGCGGAGAGAAAAGAGGTTCTTGATACCGTCAATTCCGGCTGGGTGACCACCGGCCCGAAAGTCGAAAGGCTGGAGGGTGAAATAAGGAAACTGACCGGGGCGAAATATGCGGCGGCGGTATCATCGGGAACAGCCGGTTTGCACCTGGCTCTTGCATCGTACAATATCGGCCGCGGCGATGAGGTCATCACGACGCCGTACACCATGTCGGCCACGGTCCAGGCGATACTCTACACCGGTGCAAAACCGGTCTTTGTCGATATCGACCCTCACAGTCTCAACATCGATCCGACGGCAGTTGAAAGCAAAGTCAGCAAAAAAACCAGGGCTATTGTCACGGTCGATATTGCCGGATGCCCGGCTGATTATGACGCGCTGAGAAAGCCGGCGAGAAAACACAACCTCAGGCTCATAGATGATGCGGCCCACTCGCTTGGGGCCGATTTTAACGGCAGGCCGATCGGATCGATCGCCGATGCCACTGTCTTTTCGTTTTATTCCACGAAGAACATCACGACCGGCGAAGGGGGAATGGTTGTCTCGGACTCCAAAACGCTGATAAATCGCATCCGGCATCTATTATTGCACGGGATGACGTCGTCGGGCTATAAACGATACCAGGGCGGGAACTGGAAGTACGACGTTACGGATCTGGGATACAAGTACAATATGTCGGATCTTGCAGGGGCATTGGGCTTGGGGCAACTGACCCGGTTTGATAAACTTCAAAATAAGCGCCGTCGGCTGGCGGCAAGGTACTTGAAAAAACTGGCCAACCTGACTGATTACATCGAACTTCCGTATTGTGGCGGTCGGTCGGCGCATGCCTGGCATCTCTTTATAATTAAGATGCATCCGCGCCGATGGAAGATTGGCCGCAACAGATTGATTCGAGAGCTTGACAGGTTAGGCGTCGGCTGCGGTGTGCACTTTATACCCGTTTACCGCTTTTCATACTTCCGGAAAATTATGAAGTACAAACCATCCGATTTTCGCGTCTGCGAGGATACTTTCAAGCGGGTCATCTCTGTTCCGCTTTATCCGGACCTGACCTTCCATGAGGTTGATTATGTGTGCGATGCAATACGCTGGCTGATCTATCGGCACGGCCGATAAATAATGTACGTATGCAGATCAAAAGGCCACTCCGGTTTTGGGGCGGCCTTTTTTGTGAGCGTGAGTATCGGGCTCACTTCATCAGCATCATTTTCTTCGTCTGGATGAAATCCCCGGCCTGCATGCGGTAGAGGTAGATTCCGGAGGCCACTTTGATTCCGGATTCGTCGGTGGCGTGCCAGACCGTTTCGTAACGTCCGGGCGTTTTCTCTTCATTAACAAGCGTGGTAATCTTTCGGCCAAGTATGTTGATGATATCGATCCTTACGTGCGAGGCCTTCGGCACGTCGTAGGCAATATAAGTGGTCGGGTTAAACGGATTGGGCTTGTTGGGATGCAGTACAAATTCAGTCGGCAGACCGGCGTTCGATTGAATCTCGTCAGTCCGCGGTATCTTAATATCAAAACACTTGCCCCTGATACTGTGCGGATCAGTGTCAACGAACTGATAGCTGCTGCCGTACATCTGCATCTCAGCATCTTCTAAAAAGATGGTTGACGTGACATACCACGTGCCGCCAGGGAGGTTGCCCGAAGTCTTGGCTGTACCGCAGATTACGCGATAGTGAACCGTTGCCACCTGAACCGGGTCTCCATCACCGGTTGCCAAGCAGAATTGTGAGGCCCCGTCATAGTATATTCTTACTTCCCTGATACCGACGGTTTCATATTCTACATCCTCCTCGCATGTCACCCCTGTAATTCTGGCATCTTCGTCACATCTGACATTAACCGAAAATTCACCCACGTTGAAGGTGGACTTGATGTAGAGGGGCTGGCTGACGGTCTTGTCTTCATCGGTCGAATAGGGAGTGGTAAAGAGACCGGTGTGAACATTGAGGGCGGTACTGGACAGATCCAGGTCGTTATAGTCAAGCGTGGCGTAGCCGGTTTGATCGGTGATGGAAGTTTCGTAGTCATTCCCTCCGCAAGAGGCGGATGCGAGCCATGGGATTTCCACCGTCCTGTCGTTCCAATCCGGTGTGTAGTCATTGTCGGTAAAATTGAATTTCACCTTATACATGTTGGTGCACTCACCGGTGGATTGAATTTCGCCTTCCTGGAGCTCAGCATGGAAAATCCTGACATCATTAACGCATGAACCGCCGCTGAAGTCGAGATTGTTCAAATCGGTCAGGGCATTAAAGCTTATGAATTCAGGCATGTCATGCAGGGTGTTGATTTCACCGTTGCCGCCGGAGGCATCCTTGTCAACCGGGAAGCTGTTTTGCAGGCAAACATAGAATTCGGTCGTGCCGGAACCTTTGCTGTAGTCGCCGCCGGCCGGTTTTATTTCCATGGCGGCGGTGTATGCCGGAATGTCTACATCACCATCGAAAAAGACATGATTTACCGTATTGTCCAGAGCCTCGCATCCGTCACCGCCACCTTCGTTCCACTGAGTCCAGGCGGTATGATCGCAGTCGGCATCCACAAATTCCACCGTAACCGAGCTCCCCGGGCCACTGGAGTGTCCTTTGACCTTGAATTTGATATCATAGAGTTTGACGTAGGAGCTGGTTGACGGAGCCTGCTTGATGTACCCCCCGGAGGCATCTTCCACCGTTATTATGACCGGGTCTGTTCCCTGGATATCCGCGGTTCCGGTGCCGCTCTGGTATGCCGCGCCGTTAACGGTCACGCTTACGTATTCCAGTTTATTGCCGTCGAAGTCAATCTTGTGAGTGACTGTGTGTAGCCGGTGGGGCAGTATATGCTGCCGGAAATAAACGGGAACATCAACTTCCTCGCCCATGAACTCCTCGGCGTCGTCATAGTAGTCAATATAGAATGAGGAAATATAGGCGGAAACCATTATGAAGCAGTCTCCCATGGGATCGGCGTTGTACCAATCGGAATCCTCACCGTCCACAACGAGACAGCCGTTATCCGACTCTTCATCGAATTCCAGGTAGGTTTCGTTTCCTACCTCGCCGGCGGCCTGACATTTGGGCTGAAAGCTGATGTAGGCGAAGGTCCCCCAGCTTGTTGATGGTGTCTTTGTCGTTCCCGTGAGCCTGAGCGCCACGTGCCCCTGCTCGCAGTCATTGCCGTCGTAACACTCGACAGTTCCGCCGCTCCAGGCGGGACCTGCCTCGGGTGGTTCAACGAATTCCCACTTCGCAGCATCATATGTGAAATTGGTCTCGATGAGGGTAACGGATCCCGGGGGGGCGGCTCCGTTAATAAATCTCATCTGAAACTGCACTACGGCGATGGCATCATCGGGATCGTCTGATGATCCCGGAAGCAGAACCGCGCTGTAGCCCCATAATCTGAACTCAAGGTGACCATCGATTGTCTCCATGACTCCGGCCGTGGCGGCATTGAAAGAGCCAAGGGCTAATAGAGCCATTAAGGACAGGACAATTGCCATTAATTTCGTTTTCATGGTTTTCACTCCATAAAATAGGTTTAATATCGTGCCTAAGATTATAGGATAGTCTGCCTTGACAAAAAACCCTGGCGGCGGCCGGATATTGTACCAGCACAGCACAGATATTCTCCCGTCTTGCTCAGTCTTACCTGGCTTAACTCAGGGAGATGAAAATTCTGAGAAGGTGTCAGGCGATCCCCAAACATAAACAAGTTATTTCATCGCTGATGGAATGTCAAGTGCCGGGCAAGAAAAAAAGATATTATTCTTGCTATCCTTTATCGGGGTGTCGAACCGGGATTTTGGCCTCCAGCCTGCCATTGCCGGGGAAGTCATTGATAGTTCAATAATAAAGCCGCTCCCGGCGGAGAGCGGCTTTAATCACAATCAGGAAGAGGCGATTTATTTCATCAGCATCATTTTCTTCGTCTGGATGAAATCGCCGGCCTGCATTTTGTAGAGGTAAATTCCCGAAGAAACCCTGGTTCCGTTCTCATCAGTTCCATTCCAAACCGTTTCATATCGTCCCGGCGCTTTTTCTTCATTGACGAGAGTAATCACTCGCCGGCCCAGAATGTTGATAACGTCGATCGTCACATGGGACGCCGTCGGCACGTCGTAGGCAATATAAGTGGTCGGATTAAACGGATTCGGCCGGTTGGCATGGAGCGCGAACTCCTGAGGCAGGATGGAAGTGGTAGTTTGTTCGGGTACTTCAGTGAACTTCGGACTACCAGGCATTATGGGACAAAAGATCGAAAATAGCGACCCGCATAGTGCTCCGATTTCTGTAGCGTCGAGTAGTATATATGCGTCGTTGCCATTGGAATCCTCCATTGAGTAGCCGGTAAACCATACCGAATCATAGTAAGTTTGGCTAGGTATGCAGCTACCACTGAATTTGTAGCCTATACAAGCGATCCTCGTATAATCCTCACCGTTTGCAGGAGGACCGTCGCCGGAGTCGCAATAAAGGGTACAGGAATCGTCACTTAGATTCGTGACATTAACATCTCCATCGGTCCCGACATAGTCAATCATGAAATTGTCACCAGATATATGGACGGTGACAGTGAATGAGTCGACATTGAAAGTGTTACGGATAAATATCTCCTGATATGTATTACTTTTGCCATGGACGCCGTCCCCAGTTGAGAATTCGCCAATCATAATCTCAAGCGTATCGGATATGGTCGACAGCCTGCCGGTGCTGTCGTTACAGGGGACACTTCCGGTTGTGTCATAAATCTGCGCGTCGGTATCATCACCGGAGTATGTAGTTATGAATTCAATCGGTATAAATCTGTTGTCAAAGCTGGGGGTATATTCGTTGTCGATGGTGATTTCAAACCCAAATAAGCCCGTATACTCTTCGTGAGTTGGCCAATAGTTGTCCAGACCGGTGTTGTCGTATTCCTGACGGACTGACTTTTGAAAGCCACCTCCTCCCGGCTCGTACGTATGCACGCCGAATTTGACGGACGTATCTGACGGAGAGTCATCAAAGACAGCCGTTTCCACTAAATCTCCCAGGCTGAGATTGACTATCATCGCATCAGCTGTATCTCCGGCAGCAAAGGTATGCTTCATTTGTACCATAAAAGTAGCGGAATTATCCCCGGAGCAGATGACGCTGTCAGTATAGGCAATCTTCAGGTCGGCGGTATAAAGAAGTATCGTGATGGATCCGTTGGTGTGAGTGTAATTCGGCTCTATAACGTAATAGTCTGGGTTGCAGGCATTGGTAGCCATGAGTGTTGAATCAGATACAAAGGTTAGCTGGGTGCTTGAATCTTCCCAGGCAGCATCTTCGTAACGTAGTATAAATCTCAGATAGTACAGTTCGGTTGAATCTGGATATATGCCCGCACTGCTATCAGGTGGATTCTGCAAAGATATTATTAGGGAGTCCTTTCGAGCGCTGCACAGATTCCACCAGTCCCAATCGGATTCATTAGCGACATAAAAGGCATCAAACTCCAACAAGGTTGTATCATATACTATTGTGTTATGAAGGCGGAGGGCGTAGAAATTGTTGGTCCAATAAACTGGGACGCTGACGGTGTCTCCCAGACCACCGGTGACGCTGAGTTCTGCTATCGTGAACGAAGCTTCGTAGTCGCCAAAGGTGACCTCACCATTTGTAAAATCTTTTGGGACATAAGTGTTCAGGATAATCACCTCGTTGAAGCCGAGAGAATCGAGTTCCAGTGGTATCGTATTCTGAGTAGATTGGCAGTTGGGTTTGAAATGTAAGATGGCAAATGAGGTCCATTCGGTCGGCGGCGGCACTTTCCCGGCATCGAGCACAATGCGAATTCTGGCCGTATCGCCTGATATCTCATATACAGTATCGATGTTGCCGTTCCAGTTATTGGGGTCGAGGTAAAACGTATCAAGACTCAAGCTATCGCTATTATATGTGAACTCAGCTTTGATATTGGTGATGCTGTCGGTAATGCCATGATCATCGAGATAATCCTCATCGAAGTATAAGTAGAAAGTAATCACAGCCACCGTATCTGGTGAATCGTTGGTTTTCGGCATCCAAACGGTATCTGAACTGAGTTTATAATGCAGGCTGTCAGTATCGTACACGATCATCGCTCCAGCCGGCGCTATTGCCGTGAGGAGAGCTATCATAGTTAATGAAAAGAAATAGAGTAGTCCTTTTATTGAGTACATCATTTCACTTTCCTCCTTGAAAGTCACTTAGGATAAATTATAATATTAGCCTGTAGCAGCCCGCAGATTGGCGGTGATCGTATAGTCAGGTAGAGCATTTTAACGCCGCTCGTCCCGAGCTCATAACGCTTACTTCTTCAGCCTTATCTGATTGTCGAGGAGTAAATCCGAAGGTGCGGTTATCAGATATTTTCCCCTCTGAAGCGTAATAAAATCAGTTGACTATGTCAAGTGGTAAACTGGATAATAGAAGATATGTATTGTCCCGTATTCCGCTGCGTCTTAAGATAGCAGTTGTAGTGTATCCTTGACGCGCTCAGCAGTTACATCGGCGGCATGTTTGATGCGCGGGCTGCCGACCGGCGCGTCTATTATAATGAATATACCGGCTGGTGGGTATATTATGCGGCGCCCATGATTCAGCCCTATCGCGTCTGGCAGGCCTACGAGAGGAGTGAAAGAATTGTCGGCAATCCGGCTTATGATTTTCCCAATTTTCTTGACGTTACTGACCCGGGGTACATCTGACTGGATTGAGCGCCCGGCGAATTTCGCCATATTTAGCAATTGACGTCCGGCATTTCCTGCTTGATATAAGGCCCTTTATTGATTATGATAAACCGGAGGACGGTTATGCCGGCGAACCTGCCCCCTCAATACTACGAGCTCGAAAGAGAGTACAAAAGGGAGCGCGATCCTCGGGAGAAATTGCGTCTGGCCCAGGAGCTTATGGCCATGATGCCCAAGCACAAGGGCACCGAAAAGCTTCAGGCCGACCTCAAGGGCAAAATCTCAAAACTCAAGCGTCAGGTTGAAGGCACCGTCCAGAAAAAGCACGGAACACGGTATGTCTCGCCCCACGATCATATAGAAAAGGAAGGCGCCGGCCAGATAATCCTCATCGGTCCGCCAAACTCCGGCAAATCGACCATTGTCGATGCCCTTACCGGAGCCAGACCGATTATGGGCGATTATCCCTACACTACACGGGAGCCGTTGGCCGGGATGATGGATTTTGAGTCGATTCAACTGCAGTTGATAGACACGCCCCCAATATCGGAAGATTATTTCGAAGGTTTTCTGCCCAGCCTCATCAGGCAGGCGGATCTGGTGGTTCTGGTGGTCGATGTCGCCACGGCTGGATTCGACAACCGGATTAATGTGGTCTTGAAAAAGCTTGAAGAAAAGCGAATCATTCTGCTGCCGGAAGGCCCCAAGACCGGTGATGATCCCCGGTTCGCATATAAGAAAGCCATAATCGCCGCCCATAAGTTTCTCGAGGAAAGCGGCCGAAGCGGTCTGGAGGCGGTCCGGGAACTCTACCCGGCCTTTAAGATCGTCCCGTCGTCTATTCTTGACGACGAATTGCTGATGCAATTCAAGCGGGCCATTTTTGATTCTCTGGGGATTATCAGGATTTACACCAAGAAAGTCGGGCATGAGCCGGATTATTCCGATCCGATCATCCTGCCGGCGGGCGGCACGGTTGAGGATGCGGCTATCTCGCTTCACAAGGATTTTGCCAGAAAGCTTCAGTATGCCAAAATCTGGGGTAAAGGCAAATTTGAGGGTCAAAAAGTGA
>CP070766.1:1153513-1159505 GCA_020345705.1 Candidatus Zixiibacteriota bacterium
AAAACGAACCCATTTCCGTGTAACTAATAATATATCAACACGATACACGGAATCTGTAGTGTCGTCATCTGACACAATACAGTCAAAACAGGCAAGAATCGTCAGTCCGGGTGATATTACTGATATGCTTTTCAGGCGCTTGCTGTCAGACGGGCGACTTCATCGACCTGCTCAGAGAAAAGTCTTATGGTTGCTTTGACCGGCTCGGGGGTCGTCATGTCGACACCGCATTTTTTCAACTGTTCGATGGGGTAGTCGCTTCCGCCAGACGATAATAGTGCCAGATACTTTTCAATGATGCCTTTCTTGCCGGCAAGGAACTTGTCCAGAATCGCCTGGGAAGCGGTGTATGATGTTGCGTACTGATACACATAAAACATTCTGTAGAAATGCGGTATCCGTGACCATTTGTGCTTGGTGTACTCATCCATTGTCGTTTCCGGGCCATAGTACTTCGCGGTCAACTTCTCCCAGATTTCATCCATCTTTTCCGGGGAAAGAGCCTGACCTTTTTCGACCATCTCGTGTATTATCAGTTCAAAATGGGCATAAAGCACCTGGTGATAGAAAGTGCCCATAGTGTTGTCGATGTGTCGATTCAGAAGAAAGAGCCGCTGCTTTTTGTCGGTCACCTTCTTCAGAAGATGCTGAAGGAGAAGACCCTCATTCAGCGTTGACGCCACCTCACCCACAAAAATCGAATACTGGGCCTTCGTGAAGGGCTGTGTTTTGTTCGAAAGGTAGCTGTGCAGGCAGTGGCCCATCTCGTGGGCCAGTGTGAACATGTTGTCCACGGTGTAATTGTAGTTCATGAGGACAAAGGGATGGGTCGTATAATTGCCCCAGCTGAAGGCGCCGCTGCTCTTGCCTTCCGTTTCATACACATCGACCCAGCGGCCGTTAAAACCGCTGTCAATCACCTCGCAGTACTTATCGCCGAGCGGTGCGACTGCCTCCAGAACCTCTTTGACGCCGTCACTATAAGGAACATCATAGTTCTGGTCGGGGAAGAGCGGGCAGTAAACGTCGTAAGGATAAAACTTATCGACGCCCAGAATTTTCTTTCGGAGGGTCACCCATTTATGAAAGGCCGAGAGATCGGATTCGGTCGTGTCAACCAGGGAGTGATAAACCGAGACGGGAATATTGTGCGCGTCAAGGGCCATATGCAGGCAGCTTTCATATTGTCTGGAGCGGGCGTAGAAAACATCTTTGTTGACGGAAGATGCCAGCGTCGCGCCGATGGTATTGATATGTTCTTTGTATGTCGAGAAAAGGCCGTTGTGGGCGTCCCGGCGCACCCTCTGATCGTCAGACTCCATGAATTTGGCGAAGCGTTGCTTGGTCAGCTGCACGTCCTCACCCTTTTCGTCCTTGATGGTCGGGTATTTCAGGTCAGCGTCATCCAGCATGGTATAGACAGTGTCCGGTCCACGGGCGACGACACTCATTTGAGCCAGCAGTTCCTCGACTTCGGCGGAGCGAATATGCTCCCGGGAACGAATGATTTCCTTGATGTAGAAATCATAGACGTCGGTCTTCGGGAATTGGGCGGCCATTTCATTCAGGCGGGCATCATCTATCTTCAAGAGTTCGGGAGTTACGAAGGCATAAGCGGCGGCAGCGTCCGCGTCGAGCATAGCGGCTCGTTCGGTCATTTCCTGGTATTTGGAGACGCGATTGTCAAGGTCCTGATTCAGCTTGGCATACTGGTACAGGTTGCTGCAGATCAACGACAGGGAGCTTCTTGTCTCAAGACATTTGTACAGGAGGTCGACGGAACCGGCAAGTTTACCTTCAAATTCCTTTGCCTTCTCAATAAGCGACCGAGCCTTTTTGAAATCAGTTTCCCACAGCTCGTCGCTTTTGTAGAGGTCGGTCAAATCCCATTTATGCTTTGGTTCGATATCGGCCCTCTGGGGAATCGCTTTGCCCCTCTGTTTGGATGATATGGTCATGACTATCCTTTCTGATTTGTATATGCAGATTTTGCCTGAATATGTGAAAATATGACCGGCAGGTCAAGTCTGTGGAGAAATTGAGGCTTTTGCAGATATGGGCCGGCCGGTTATTTTCGGCCATCGGATGATCTTGAAATCGCTCTGGTGAAAGCAAGAGCAGGGCCGCTGAAGGACCCTGCTCTTCTGTGAATGATGATGCTTATTTGATGAGCATCATCTTTCTTGTCTGATCGAATTCGTCGGCTTTCAGGTGGTAGAAGTAGATGCCGCTGCCGACCGGATTGCCGGAAAAGTCGGTGCCGTTCCAGAATACCGAGTGCGGCCCGGATTCCATTTTCTCGTTCGTAAGGGTGGCCACTTTGCGTCCCAGAAGGTTGAAGATGTCAAGTCTGACATGGCAATCCCTGGCCAATGAGAATCCAATCATGGTGTTGGCGTTGAACGGATTGGGGCTGTTTTGCGAAAGGGCAAACACATCCGGCATGGTGCCGCGTATGGCAAAACCTTTAACGACAGTCTTGTACGGCGGGCAGAAATCATCGTCCGACATATCCCATCCACTCAGGCCGACGGCGTCGTAACAGATTACTTTCATTCGGCAGGTACTTGAAGGCGGCCCGGTGACGGTCCAATCGTATTCCTCGGGATTCCCCGGCAGGTCAACGATATGCATCCAGCTGCTGCCGCCGTCAACGGAATACTCGATGGTGGTTGAGACGATGCCGATGTTATCCGAGGCCTCCCACATAATCGTATAGACCTGGCCGATGTACAAAACCTCGCCGCCGTTGGGCTGGATGACCGTGACCAGCGGGGCTTCAACGCCGTCCACCGCTTTAAAGACATTAATCCGGCCTGAACCCAGCAGGCCTTCGTATCCGGGATTCAGATGATCGATGGTATCGACGTAGGTGACGATCAGATTCTCAATCTGACTGCGGGTCAGGGTGTCGGCATACGATTTGAGAATGCCGGCCTCGGCGGTGGCATGGGGTGCCGCCTGTGAGGTTCCGCTAATCCAGGCAACGTAGTTCGGATTATAGTGATATGAATAGGTGCTGATGATATCAACGCCCGGCGCGGCGATGTCAACCCAGGTCCCGTAGTTTGACCAGTATGGTTTGACGTCACTGCTGTTGGTGGCGCAAACGTCGAGGACGTCATCCCGCGTTCCCAGATAATCGGGATAGCTGGAGCCGTCATTACCGGCCGCGGCGACCACCAGGACTCCGTGAGCCACGGCGTAATTGACCGCGGCTCCGAGCCCGCCGGTGTTAGATGAACCCCAGCTGCAGTTAATAGCCGTCGCGCCGTTGTTAACGGCGTAGTAAATAGCTTGAGCGGCGAAGTCCATGCGGACGTAGCCGACTTCCTGTCCTCCGTAGGGCGCCGACCAGCCGATGCGGCAGGCCATGATTTTGACTCCATTGGCCGGGTTTTCGCCCCACCCCCCGGCAAGGCCGGCAACCATAACGCCGTTGTTGGTGATGGCACCCATAATTCCGCCGACGTGGGTGCCGTGGCCGTTGAAGTCGGTCGGTTCGTTATCTTCCGTATTGCCGTCTTCGCCGGGCCAGAGCGGGTAGGCTCCATCGACGAAATCCCAGCCGACCCAGTCATCGACATAACCGTTGCCGTCATCGTCAAAGCCGGGTGTGCCGTTGTATTCGGGCCAATTTATCCAGACATTGCCCTCGGTGTATGGCGACGTTCCGCCCAGGTCGCGCGAGTTGTACTGCAAACCAGTGTCAAGTAATCCCAGTATGATGGCGGCATCACCGGTCTCGTGATCCCAGACATCGGTGGCATCAACGTCATTGTCTTCCGCGTCATAGAAATTCCATTGATCGGTCAGGAAATAAGGGTCATTGGGAATGCTTTCATACACCGGATGAACACCGATGGCCTCAGTGTGTTCAACGGTGGCGCATTCGGAGTAGGCTTCAAGGACCTGCTCGACGGCGTGCTTCATGTCAAATTTAAGGATATAGTAAAGTCTCAGGTTGGGCGCCGATTCGACCAGGGCGCTGCACTCGGTGTCAGGAAATTCCTTTTTGAATACAGTGACGCCGAATTCCTTGTTCAATTTGTCCAGGCAATCGTTGCCTGTTATTGCTATGGCGGTTTCAGTGTTGTCTTCAGTTACCCTGACTTCGGTTGTCAGTTTGGCTACAATCCGGTCAGGGACATAATAAAATGACGGCGGCGGATTGGTGAATGGGATGTAGACTTCTTTGGTGTTCTGAATATCCACCTGGGCTTGGGCCGCCGAGAAAAAGATTATGAACCCGGCCAGCGAGATGATAATCAGTTTTCGCATTTTTTCTCCCTCCTGTGGTTTGGTTTGAAACAATGACGGGCAGGATTTTTATATCATTTCATCTCTGATTACACCACCTCCCTTCACGGGCAATAGGATTTCTGCGTTTCATATTCACCGATCATTTATTACGCCGAGCAAATCGGCTGTATCAGATCAGAACCTATTTATCCCGACAGTCTGTTGTGTGAAATCTGTGGTGCTGCGTCGAATATCAGGAACTCAGGTTCCTGAACCACTCTTCTTTGAGTTCTTTTCAATCATAGGAGGAATTCCCTGGGATGTCAATAACTCTAAACAAAAAAGAATACTGCTAAACGCGAGATTTTGAGGTGACCAGGCCGGCACTTTGTTGACATTCAGACGAATTTTGACGAGATTGAAAAAAATCGTCCTGCGGCGGATGAGTATGGAGCTTTGTCGGTTTGGGCGCGTATAAGGTTGAAAATTAAAAGCATAGGATTCTGAGATGAAGAGAATATTTGCATTTTCGTCGGTCTTGCTTTTCATGCTGGGCGGGATAGCCTTCGCCGAGCAGGTTAGAAATCTTGAACAGGCCAAGAAACTTTCGGCCGAGAGCGGCAAACCAATCCTCCTGGAATTCGTTCACGAGGACTGAGAGTTCTGTCAGGCGGCCGCACGTGATGCGGAGACGGAACAGACGGTAATCGATGCTTTGAAAGCGGTTGTTCATCTGCCGTTGAATGTCAATGAGATGGAAGGGGAAAGACTTTCCGAGGAATATAATGTGGGGACCACCTACCCGGTCTTTATCTTGGCGGACAGCAAAGGCGAAATAATCAAGCGATGGACCGGCTACACCGACGGGCCCGCGCCGTTTATCAGGACGTTGAAACAGGCGCTGGCCGATCTGGTTACGGTTGATGACCGCGAAGCATCTTTCAAAGCCAACCCGACATATAACGATGCCCTGAAACTGGCGGGGTACTTCACTGAGAATCGCGAATACTTGAAGGCGGTCGCCTATTTTCGCAAGGCGGTAAGCATGGGTAAACCGACCAATTACGATTACTCGTTCGACATATTCAAAAATATGGCCAATGCCGCCTGGACCGATATGATTCCGTTTGATTCGGTTCTGCAGGCGGCCGACGCCGCGCAGGCATCAAAACAGGCAAGTGTGAAGAATACTATCAAGGTCGGTCAGTTGATGGCCCGGCTCGGCAGGAAAATGAACAAGACGGATCGGATTGAGAAGTATCTCAAGGTCGGAATTGACGCCGCCGGCAGGTCCGGCCCGAGTTTTAAAGCGTCCCTGGATGACCTTACCGCCGACTATGCGCTTCACGTCAAGGCCGACACGGCCGGGGCGGTGAGAATAAAGAAAGAAAGCATGGGTGAGGGATGGGACCAGGAGCGAGACAAATTTTATTCCTTTGCTAAGTGGTGTCTGGAAAGAAAAATAAATCTCGAAGAAGCTGAGATGCACACCCGGCGCGCGATCAACCTTGTCTATCCCGGTCAATACAGGGCCAGAGTGTACAGCACCCTGGCTCAGGTATGTGAAGCGCGGGGTGATCTGAGCGGCGCCGTCAGATCAATGGAGATGGCGGTGGAACAGGAACCGGATAACGAGTATTATAGCGAGCAGTTGAATAAGTATCGGGAGAAACTGGGAGGGCGTTAGATCGGCAACTGCAGCGGTCTGCGTTTTACTCAGGCACTTCGTTGATTTAGCGGCTACTTTCCA
>CP070766.1:1159605-1163146 GCA_020345705.1 Candidatus Zixiibacteriota bacterium
GCGGGCGCCGTCTGCGCGCGGATGAGGAACCCGGATGGGAGCTTCCAGGCGACGGCGCGACGGTTTCCGACCATGCGGAATATATTTTTCTCGCGGGGATCGATGCTTGAGGCCGGAATCAAACCGATGTTGCCTGCTGAGAGCTACACCCTGGACGATTATTCCGAGACCACCGAAGTTCCCGCCGCTTCGGCGACCTGCCTGATGATCGAGAAAGAGTTTTTCCGTTCGCTGAACGGTTTTGACGAGCGTTTTTTTCTTTTTATGGAGGATACGGATCTCTGCCTGCGAGTCAGGCAGGCCGGAAGGAAAATATACTTCGTCCCGGAAGCGGGAGCTGTTCACCGCTGGGGCACGGGATCATCCGTATCGGTCATAAAGAGGTCCTGGCTTCATCACAGGTCGGTCTGGAAGTATTTTCTCAAGCATTATCCCAACGGTTTTTCTCTTTTTTTATTGCCTGTGTTCCTGTTTGTTAACTTTATACTGCGAGCGATAATCGGTCTGATCCGAAAATAAAGCTTGAGGTTTTACCGGCAGGATTATGTTTCTTCAGAATTATTTGTTCGCCTTTCTGGCTTCACTGATTGCGTCGTTTATTTTCACGAAAGCCGTGATTGCTCTGTGCCGCAGGTTTTCGCTCTTTGACCACCCGAGGCGGCACAAACGTCACAAGGTGCCGGTGCCAACGCTTGGGGGGACGGCGATTCTCATCGCCTTCTGGGTGGGAATCATAATCTACCTGTTTCTTGACACCGAGGCGTTTCCAAACATCAAGACCTCGCTGCCTAACATTCTGATCGGCTCACTGATTATATACGGTGTCGGTCTGGCCGACGACCTGAGACCCGTCTCCGCCTGGGTGAAGCTGGCCGCCCAGGTCACGGCGGGGCTGGTGCTCTATTTTGGCGGGCTTTCCATCAACTTGCTATCCCTGCCGATTCTGGGAACGACGGCCCTGAATGGTTTGTCGGTGGTTATAACGGTCTTCTGGGTTATCGCCCTGTCAAACGCCATCAATCTGATTGACGGCCTCGACGGTCTGGCGGCGGGGGTCTCGGTGATTGCCGCGGGAGCCATGATGGTCGTCGGAATTATCTATATGATTGATGCGGTGGTTTTGTTTTCGCTGGCCCTGGAAGGGGCTCTTCTGGCCTTCTGGCTTTTCAACCGTTACCCGGCCAAGGTTTTTTTGGGCGACTGCGGTTCTCTTTTGATCGGTTACATCTTCGCCGTGATTTCCCTAGTTGTGCCCATTAAGTCTTTCACCACCGCGGCGCTTTTCATGCCCCTGGTGGTGCTTGGAGTGCCATTAACCGAGACCGTGTCGTCTTTTCTCCGAAGGCTTGCGGCCGGCAAGAACGTCATGAAGGCGGATCGACGGCACATTTTTCATTATCTGGCGTACGCGGGCCTGTCACAGAGGCAAATAGTCTACCTGTTTTATCTGTCGGGGCTTTTTTTCGGGCTTATCTCCATCGGCATGCTTCTTTTCAACCGGATGCTGGTGCTGTCGCTTTTGCTTCTTTTTATGGTTGTAATTTTTGTGATATATTTTATCTTTATGGCCCGTATGAAAAAAGGACGTCTGGCTAAATAGCGCGAATATAAAAGATTATGGAAGATCGGCAGGTACTGGATTTCGAAAAGCCCATCGTGGAGCTCCAGAAAAAGATTTCAGACATGAAAGATTTCGCTTCTGGGGCCAATCTTGAGCTTTCGCGCGAAATACAATCGCTTGAGAGCAAATTGGAGAAAATGCGCCGGGAAATCTTCTCCAGCCTTACCCGGTGGCAGAAAGTACAGCTGGCTCGGCACCCCCGAAGGCCTCACACCATGGATTATATCCATCTGATGACGACCGATTTCCTTGAGTTGCATGGTGATCGTTGTTTCGCCGACGATAAGGCGATTGTCGGCGGCTTCGCCATGATGGACGGCAAGCCGCTCCTGATTGTGGGGCAACAGAAAGGGCGCGACACGAAGCAGAACCTGTACCACAATTTCGGGATGCCCCATCCGGAAGGTTATCGGAAGGCGCTCCGGCTTTTCAAGCTGGCCGAGAAGTTCAGCAAGCCGGCCGTGGTTCTGGTGGACACTCCCGGCGCCTTTCCGGGAATCGGGGCCGAGGAACGCGGGCAGGCCGAGGCGATCGCCAGGAATTTGCGTGAGATGTCCGTACTCAAAGTGCCGGTAGTGGTCGTGATTATCGGCGAGGGCGCTTCGGGCGGGGCGCTCGGTATCGGCATCGGCGATAGAATTTATATGCTTCAGTACGCCTGGTATTCGGTGATCTCACCCGAGGGATGCGCCGCCATATTGTGGCGCGACGCAGCCCAGGCTCCTCAGGCCGCCGAGTCGCTGAAACTCAGCGCCGAGGATCTTCAGGAACTGAAAATAGTCGATAAAATAATCGAGGAACCCCCCGGCGGAGCCCATAACGATCCGGAAATAATGGCCTTGACCCTGAAAAGTGAAATATTGGCAACACTTGCCGAGCTGGAGCAATTGCCGATTGATACGTTATTGCAGGATAGACTTAATAAATTCCGCCGGATGGGTGTTTACCGAGAGTAGGAGGTTCTATATGGCCTTATCCAAGCAGTTGCTTGAAATAATTGTCTGCCCGAAGTGCAAAGGGGAATTAAAATACGAACAGAAGGATGAGAAACTGAATTGCGAAAGCTGTCGTCTGTCGTATCGGGTGGAGGATGACATCCCCGTATTGTTGATTGATGAAGCCGAAAGCTTTTAAATTGGGGTTG
The DNA here is from genome assembly GCA_020345705.1 of Candidatus Zixiibacteriota bacterium. GTDB lineage: Bacteria > Zixibacteria > MSB-5A5 > GN15 > PGXB01. Next base: position 1,162,371 of record CP070766.1, read on the forward strand.
TTCTTATGAAATTATCAAAGTTCTGTTCTGAAGACCTGATAACCTTCAATCTGAAATCCAAGGACAAGGAAAGCATCTTAGAGGAACTGGTGGACCTGGCCTCGAAGTCGAAGCTTGTCAAAGACGTCGGGGAATTGCTTAAGGATGTTAAGGACAGGGAAGACCTGGTAACCACGGGTGTCGGTTACGGTGTCGCGTTTCCTCACGCCAAGACAAAAGCGACCAAGGGCATCGTGATAGCATTCGGACGTTCGGAAAACGGCGTTGATTTTGATGCCATGGATCACAAGTCGGTCCATTTGTTCTTTCTGATTGCGGCGCCCGAGGATGCAATCGGGGCGCATCTCAATGTCATGGCCCGGCTGTCGTACATCATGAAGTCCGAGGAAAACCGCGCCAAGATGATGGCTGTCACGTCCCCGGGTGAGTTGCTGCAAATGATCGACGCCGTTACATAACCGTGTTTACCTGTCGGGAGGCTTGAAATCTATGACATGGTTAATGACGATTTTTCGCAAAAATCGTCACCTTTTCAGTTTCGGACTGGTCATTATCCTTTTCGTTTCTATAAGTATCTCTCCCGACCGTGTTCAGCCCCTGCTGGCTAATGTCTCATCGACTCTTTTCTTCCGCCCCTTTTTTGAATTGAAAGCGTACATGCTTGATCTGCAGAACGTCGCGGCGGAGAACCGGCGGCTCAGGAGCACGGTGGCCGAGTTTACCCTGCAGTTAAGTGCCCTGTCGGAAGCCAAGCGTGAGAATGAGCGGCTGCGGGA
>CP070766.1:1163246-1167379 GCA_020345705.1 Candidatus Zixiibacteriota bacterium
AGCAAGGATTAGTTTTAGAGCTGATTTGTTCATCTGGTTCCTCCTGAACAAATGGGTTTGAAGTAGACCACTGATCTGCGGCATGGTGCCGAATTATGCGTACATTTACAAAATATCCGACATTAGCAGCTCGTCAAGGAATTTTTCCACGAGATTGCGACTAATGGATGTATGCTGAAGCACATATACGTCAAGCGCATAATGGATAACAACGTCCATATTCAGGATTAAAAGCATCGCGTTTCGGGAGCGACACCGGTTGGCACGGGCGCAACGCCGGAATTGTATTCATGCCTCGCGTGAAGTGTCAGGAGTGTCCTTCATTACATTCAGGCTCTTCGACAAGGCACCTGACCTGCTTCAAAATGGACACCTTCAATAAATGCATCGAATTCCCTTGGCGGCGCAACCGCAAAAGCGGGCGTAGTTACCTCCGGGTCGGAGGGATTCCGGCTCTGTCTGGGGGCGAGTTGGGGCGGGTTTTTTCAATCCCCGGCATATTTTTAATTAATTTCTTGACTATAAATTGTATAATTGATAAATAGCTGACAGTAACAAGAAGGAGGACTATCCATGAAAAAACTGCTCATATCTTTATTAGTTGTCGCAATAGTGTTCGGTGTGGCCGATGCCAGAAAAAAGAAAAAAGCCGGCAAAATTGAAGACGGCGTTTATATCGACAAAATCTACAATTTCTCACTGGCGATTCCGGACGGATGGAATTCATCCATCAAGAAAGAGAAAAGCAGGCTTCGTCTGGCTCTGACGAAAGAGCAGTATGATGTTCCCACTCACTTCACTCACGCGCCAACGTACACCAAGGTTCCCAAGGTAATAGTCTATATCGACACGCTTCCGATGCGGCTGGACTGGTTTGTCGATTCGCTCCTGGCCGATGAGTATAAGTCGGATATAAAGAAAAACATGCTGAAGGAGCTTGAGATCCTTTACGGCGATTATATGCCCAAACGCCGATCAAAGATGTCGGTTGACAGCATTCCAGGCGTTATGATCTCCGGGGAGCGCAAATATACCGTTCAGGTTCAGCGGGCCGGATTCGAGTCGGATAAGGCTGATGTAGTTACCGATTTCTACGGCGGAGCGGTATTTTTTACGGAGAAAAACGGCCGGCTTTATATCTTTCATTTCATTTGCGAGAAGCGGTATTACGACGTTTACGAGCAGGAATTCATGAAGTTATTGAGCGGCTTCAAGTTCACGGAAGGTTGATCCGACAGCATGGTCGGCATCGAGCCGGCCAAAATTTGTTGACTCAAGAAGTCATCTTTGTTATTATCCGCTGGTTAAATCAATACCTTTATCTTCCAAGGAGGAAGTATGTGGGTGCTCAGGTCTATCCTGATATTGATAATTATCGCCGTCATCGTTGGCTTTGCGCTGTATAACAGCGGGCCGAATCAGGCGGTTGATGTGAATCTGATATGGGCCCAACGATCCGAGGTCCCAATCATAACTATCGTCTTCTGGGCGTTTATTCTGGGGGCACTGGTCTCATGGCTGCTTTTTATCACCGTTTATCTTAAGCTCTCCAATCAGATCAGGGAGGCGAATAAGATTGTGAAAGGTCTGCAGACGGAAGTAATTGCCCTGAGGAACCGCCCGATTGAGGAATCCAGGGACCTTCTGGGCGAAAAAAGTGACCGGCGGGAGTGAGGAATGGATACCATAATTATAGTCTTCCTGCTGGCTGTCATAGCCCTGATCCTGATTTACCTGTTCTATGACAGGTACAAGAAGGAGAAAAGAGGCAAAGACCCGAGCCGATATATAGACGGGCTTAAGGCTCTGCTTGACGGCCGGGAAGAGCTCGCGTTCAGCAAATTCCGCGACGTCGTCGCCGAGGACAGCGGCAATATTGATGCCTACATCCGAATCGGCGATATTCTTCGGAAGTACAGCAAGGCCGATAAGGCGCTTCAGGTTCACAAGGATCTGACAATCAGGCACGATCTGACGGCCAGGGAGAAAAAGATGATTCTCCGATCGCTGGCTGATGATTTCGCCAGTCTGAACGATACTGAGTCGGCCGCCGCCGCGCTTAAAGAGCTGCTGTCGCTCGAAGACAGCAACCGCTGGGCGGTTGAGAAACTTCTCGAGCTTCAATCGCAGAGTGAAGACTGGGAAGCGGCGTTTGAGACCAGGGAGAGGCTGCTGAAGCTTGACGGCGGCAAATCGAAAGCCGGACTTGCCGTCTATAAGTTTTTGCAGGGTTTGAAACCGTTTAATGAAAAAGAGTATCACAAGGCGCGGGTCGTATTCAAGGAGGCCGTCAATCTCGATTCCGCGTGCACGCCAGCCTACCTGCACATAGGTGATTCCTATCTGGCCGAGAACCGACTTGACGATGCCGTAAGCATCTGGAGAAAGATGGTCAAAATGGTGCCGGCCGAATCTCATCTGGTATTGGGGAGACTCAAGAAGGCGCTCTTTGACCTGGGGAATTTCGGTGAAATATCCACCATCTGCAACGAGATACTTGAGTCATCGCCGAAGAATCTCGATGCCCGTCTGACGCTTGCTGATTATCATTATAAGAAAGGCGAATACGATATCGCGACCGAGCATCTGAATACTGCCATCGACGAGCACCCCGATTCATATATACCTGTACTGGATCTGGCCAGGTTATATCTAAGCGCCGGAGAACAGAAGAAGCTGGCCGATTTGATCGGAAAGCTGGAAGAGCAGCGAGATGTCATCGAGCATCAGTATCGCTGCTCACGGTGCGGCTTCAAGTTCAGGACCAAGAAGTGGTTTTGCCCGTCGTGCAAAACGGTTGACAGTTTTGTCATGTGATGTTGCGTTTTTTTATTTTCATACTGCCTTTATTGTTCGCCGCGGAAAACCTGTCGGCCTCGAAAATTATTGACCTGATAAATCGGGGTAGAATCGATGATGCCCGCAGAGAAATCGGCGAGGCCACAACCGCGGTGCTTCGAGACGGCACCCTTCTGTACTGCCAGGCCCTGCTCGAGGCCGACGGCGATAAGTCGCTTCAATTGCTGGAAACCGCCCTGAAATCCGAAATGTCGCCGCAGTACCATGAAGACAATATCTATCTGATGATACTGTATTATATGGCGGACGGCAATTATCAAAAGGCGATTTCGTCTTCGGAAACATATTTGCAGCACTGGGAAGACGGAAAGTATCGTTCGGAAGTCTTAAGACTGGCTTCGATTGCGAATGCGAAGATGGATCGGTCCGTAACAGCAGCGGAGTACCTGAGTCGTCTGACCAGAGAAGGCTCCGGCGAACTGTACGGTTTTGTCGGTCAGCTTGACCAGGCCGGACAGCTTTATGACAAGAAGGATTACCGCGCGGCCCAGAAAATCTGCCGGAATCTCAGAAATGTCAGGCATGACGAAGTGGTTGTCCCTTCCTTGTATCTCTTATCTTATTATTCGATCGAGCAAAAGCGGATTGACGATGCCATCCTGTATTTCAATATCCTCAAGGAAGGATATCCCCATGCCGTCGGCCTGGATGATCTTATCGACAAGTTCGGCCGGTTTGAAAAAAGGGCCGGCGATCAGCGGGCCGAAGAAATGACCGGGACGGTCTATTCGGTTAAAGTCGGGGTCTTCTCGGTCAAAGACAACGCCGAAGCGCTCGCCGGTCGCCTGAAGCAGTATGGCAAAAAGCTTGAGATAGAGCAGAAGATTATATCCGACAAGAAGTACTACGTCGTCTACGTGGGGCGTTTTCTTTCCTCTGAAGAAGCCATGGCTTTCAAATCCCGTCTCGAGCTTTCTGAAAAGGAAGCCTTTCAGGTCGTTGCGAGATGAAATCCTCGTCAAAATCCGGCGGCTCCATGACGCCGCTGATGCGACAGTACAACAGAATCAAAGCGCAGTACCCGGACAAGATTCTCTTTTTTAGGATGGGTGATTTCTACGAGATGTTCGGCGACGACGCCGTTAAAGCGGCACCCATTTTGAACATCGCGCTGACCTCGCGCGGCCATTTAAACGGGGAGAGAATCCCCCTGGCCGGAGTCCCGCATCACAGCGCCGATAAATACCTGGCCCGGCTTCTGGCGGCCGGTGAAAAAGTCGTCATCGTCGAGCAGACCGAAGACCCGCGCCAGGCCAGGGGAGTCGTCAAGCGCG
>CP070766.1:1167479-1170734 GCA_020345705.1 Candidatus Zixiibacteriota bacterium
ACCGAGGGCGGGCATGACCAGCCCGGCCAGCAGCATCGACAGCGAATAGGCGATATCGTAATAAAGCCCGTCCCGGCCGAGGTCCTCAACTATCCATCTCTTAAAATAAAGCGACAGAATGTTCATGGAATAGATTGTGTTGGCGAAGTCATACAATGACCAGCTGACAATTTCTTTGCGCAGGATGGACTTGGATTTGTTCAAAGTCCTAGAACGTCAGAAATGGTTAACATGCCGTCACGAATCAAAACGAGAAATTCGTCAAGTTCCAGTTCGATATTTGAACAGGCGGCCATAGCCTCACGCGACGCCCCGGCGGCGAAACGCTTCTCTTTAAACCGCCTTAGCATGAAATCACTGTCAATGTTTATCAGTTTCTTTGACGGATGCATCAGGGTGCAGGCAACGATAAAGCCGGTGGCCGGGTCGGTGGCGTAGAGGGCCCAGTCCAGGCGCGATTGGCAGGGCGCATGGCCGGGATGACAGCGGATGGCGTAAATCATTTCCTGAGGAATGTTGTATTCGGTCAGCCACTGCTCGGTGATAAAACTGTGCTCGTCTGGCTTATCGACGGTGACATCATAGTCCAGATCGTGCAGAAGCCCGGTCACACCCCAGAAATCTTTATCCTCGCCAAAGCGCTCGGCCAAGCGTATCATCCCCGCCTCTACGGCCAGGATATGTTTTCTCAAATTCTTATTCTTGATTTTCGATTGCATCAGATCGAATGCGGTTTGCCGATCAATCATCGGGAACACCTCATTTTTGACTTCTTTGCAGCAATTATATATAATTGGCTGTCAAAAGTCAAAATCGGCAGATAGAGCATTAAAACAGGTGTTCATTTGTGAGCCCCGCGACGCAAGAAAGAGAGTCCGTCCGAAGGGCGACTATTGTTATTCCCGCCATACTGCTGGCAGCGCTGTTCGTTGCGGCCGGGGCGATACCGATCGCAAGTCTCTGGGGATTCAATCATCTGAGATATTTCCCGCAATACGGGCTTGTTCTCTACGCCGTTTTGCTGGCCCTGGCTCTCCTGCCCGCGTCGGCATCTCGGTTAAGGCTCCTGTTTGATCGCATCTCCCGGCGTATTGGAAATATGCCGCCGGTCGGTCGGGTGCTGGCCGTCGCAGGGCTTTCGGCGGTCGTGTTTTATATTTTGAGAGTCCATGTCCATTCACTCGGGGACGGATACCAGCGCATCTATCAGATCGAACAGGGTTATGCCTATTTCCACAGCGAGCCGCTCGACTTCTTTTTGCATGCGGTCCTGTACAGGACGCTTATGCTTTTTGGCATTACATCCGGAGAACTGACCTACACCACTTTCAGCATCGTCGCCGGGACCGCTTTTGTCACGACGGTCTTTCTTTTCAGATTTCCACGAGGAAGGGATTCGTCGCTGTTGGAGCTGCTGTTGATTTTTTTCGGGGGTTCCCAGTTCTTTTTCGGCTATGTCGAGTCCTATTCGCTCGTTTACATTTTCAGCGTTCTGTATCTTCTTTTTGCCGCCAGGTTTTTGGTTGCAAATGAGGGCCTGCCTGCCGCATCGGTGATGCTGGCCCTGGCAATGCTGTCGCATATAACGGCCGTCATTTTTCTGCCCTCGTTTCTGTATCTGATTTATCATAGTCTCAAATATTGCCGGCCGCGGCAATTTTCAACCACTTACCTTCCGACGATTATTGGGGTATCGCCGTTCGTCGCCATTGTGGCTCAAGAAATATGGCTGAGGGTCACCGTGAGCGAATATATACCTTCGGTCTCGGGAGGCATATTGCCTCTGTATTCTGCCGCGGAATATTCCATTCTCTCACAGTCGCATCTTTTTGACATCGTCAATCAGTTTCTCCTCGTCTGTCCGGCGGCGCTGATTCTGCTTGTCCATCTGTTTGTTCAAAAGTGTCGCAATAACCGGACTAAAGGTCTGAAGCCTTTTGTTTATTCAACTGCTTTCTTCTCGCTTCTCATGCTTCTGGTCGTTGATCCCAAACTTGGCTTCGCCCGTGATTGGGATTTGCTGGCCGCGCCGGCCGCGACGGTCGGGCTGGGGATCGTTCTTCTCGCGGTCTTGAATGATGGCAAAGTGAGATGGGGCGATTATACGAGGTTTGTTCTCATGTCCTTCGGGGTGCTTTTTTTCTCATCATGGGTCTTGACGAACGCCACAACTTCACGTCAACTGGCGCGGGCGGAGGAGCTTTTGACGCTCAGCGACAAAGGGCTGGGATACAGCACCGAGCTTCTGGCTCACTACTATCGGTTTACGGCCAAAGACAACGAAAAAGCTCTCCAGCTTCTTCAGAGAGTATCCGGCATCGCCCGGAATCCTCGCGTCTACAGTAAGATCGCCAAGATTCAGCTTGAACTGGAAGACGACAAGGAAGCCCTAAAGTCGATCTTTGCCGGCCTGGAACTGGACAGCAATTATGCCGAGCTGTACCTGATGGCCGGGGCCGCATTCACCAGGATGGACAAGCCCCGGCTGGGCCTGCCCCATCTTCGCAAAGCCCTGGCCCTTGAGCCGGACCGGTTCAATATCCACCACAGTCTTGGAAATGCATATTACAAGATGGATTCTATCGCCCAGGCGGCGGCGGCATTCAGGGAGGTCATCAGGCTTGAGCCCGGATTCGTCCCGGCCTATTTTGAGACGGGCAACATGTTCAGGCTTCTGGGTCAGTATGATTCCGCCTATGTTTATGTCCGGAAGGGCCTGAAACTGAACCCGGACTACCCCAAGGGCATTCAGCTTCTCGATGCCATCAAGGCGGAACTCACATCGCCGCCGGTGCGTTAACATAAGCGGGCCTTAAACATCTTGACTTTCGACCGATTTTTAAATATAAAGTAAGGCGCGAAAAATGCTGGGGTAGCTCAGTTGGTTAGAGCATCAGATTGTGGATCTGAGGGTCGAGAGTTCAAATCTCTCCCCCAGTATTTTTTACTGCCGAAATCAACTACCCGGCAAATACTTAAGCTAAAGAACGATGAAACGATCAAGGCCGACTTCTTTCCCTCGACGGAAAGATTGGCGGCAAGACAAAGACCAAACTGAGAGAAAAGCTCATTCAGATTGCCAAAGAAGCGGGAATTGAGGGGCTAACAAAGGTTCACACCCTCCGCCACACCTTTGCCAGCCGCCTTGTCATGCAGGGCGTCAATCTGCCCACGGTCAAAAAGCTTATGGGCCATTCTGACATCCAGACGACAATGATCTATGCCCATCTTACCCCGGATCACCTGGCGGATGCG
>CP070766.1:1170834-1178324 GCA_020345705.1 Candidatus Zixiibacteriota bacterium
GTCATAACCGCTCGCACCAGCGACGAGAGTGGTGTACACGGGATATCATCATTTATCCTTGAGAAAGGGATGAAGGGCTTCTCGGCCGGAAAGAAAGAAAACAAACTCGGCTGTCGCGGGTCGGATACCGCCTATATGCATTTTGATGATCTGAGAATTCCCGCCTGGCATCTCCTCGGCAACGAAGGAGAAGGTTTCAAGCAGTTCATGATCACACTGGATGGCGGGCGCATTTCGATCGGCGCCATGGGGGTCGGACTTGCCCAGGCGGCGTTGGAAGTGGCCGTAAAATACTCTGAAAGCAGAGTTCAGTTCGGCAAACCGATCTCCCGAAACCAGGCGATTCAGTTCAAACTGGCCGATATGGCCATGCAGACCGAGGCCGCGCGTCTTCTGATATATAAGACCGCCTGGATGAAGGATAACGGTTATCCGTACACGAAATACTCCGCCATGTGCAAGCTGTATGCCTCGGAAGCGGCGAATTTCTGCACCTACCAGGCGATACAGGTTTTGGGCGCGTACGGTTACACCGAGCGTTATGCGGCGGAACGGTACTTCCGGGATATGAAGCTGTGCGAGATAGGGGAGGGGACGTCCGAGATACAGCGCATCGTCATCTCCCGCGAATTGATCCGAGAGCTGGTGCCGATGGTGTAATCCCCTAAGCTCACAAGTTAGTTACGATCATATACGCCGTAATGAACTCTTACGTGATGGGGTTTTAATATTTTTACCTGTTTCGTTGGGCCTTGCCCTCGCCCCTTGGCGGGGAGCAAGCCGAAATCGCGAAAAAGCATCAATCAAAAACTCCACAAAACCGCTTGACAAAATCCTGGACAATAGTATCTTTTAAGTGATGAGTATTATCATTCGGACGTTCCTGCTTGCTTTATTTCTGTGCGTCGCCTGCGGCAATTCGGACTCGCCCACTTCCTCACGGAATGATTCAAGCAGATGCTATATCATGACTGTCCAGGATAAGGACTTCGGGAAAACGGAAATAGGCAGTAAAGAGGACGCCGACAGCTTATGTCAGTACCTGGGTTACGCATACTCCAAAAACATCAAGTATAATACGGCTGGGTGGTATAGAGGCTACGCGTATGAGCTCTACTGCTGCAGATGACTTGAATCCCGCCACATAAGAAAAATTGCGTACTTCAGGCAGGCTCCTAAGTCACTCATCCTGGCATAATAGTAAGTTCGCCCATAATGGAGTTAGGGTCATAAAGGACCGCGGGGTGGCGACATTCCTCGCGAAATAATTCACAAGGCCCCACCAAATGACCTTGAAATAATTTCTACAATCCTGTATATTCTGGGCGGAAAAGAGCAAAAAACCTTTTCTTTCAGGAGGAAATATGCCTTTTAATAAAGTCGATTATATCTGGATGAGCGGCAAACTGGTCAAATGGGACGAGGCCAGAATCCATATCCTTTCCCACGTAGTCCATTACGGCTCATCGGTTTTTGAGGGCGGCCGATGCTATAAAACCCCCAAAGGCCCGGCCGCTTTCCGCAACGGGGACCACGTTGACCGCCTGTTCAACTCGGCTAAAATCTACCGGATGGATATCCCATTCACCAAGAAGGAAATCTACGACGCCATTCTGGAAACGATTGCGGTAAATAATCTCGAGGCCTGCTATATCCGGCCGATCGTTTATCGCGGCTATGACTCGCTCGGGGTTGACCCGCGTGCCTGCCCGGTTGAGGTGAGTATCGCCGTCTGGCCGTGGGGAAAATATCTCGGCCCCGAAGCGATGGAAAATGGCGTCAAGGTCTGCGTATCTTCATGGAGAAGATGCGCGCCCGATACGATGCCGATGTTTGCCAAGGCGGGCGCCAACTATATGAGCGGCCAGCTTATCAAATTAGAGGCCCTGTCCCGCGGCTATATCGAGGGAATCGCGCTGGATGCCTACGGCAACGTCTCGGAAGGCTCCGGCGAAAATGTCTTTATGGTCTACAAAGGCAAATTGATCACGCCGCCGTTTTCGGCATCAGTTCTTCCGGGTATAACCCGCGACAGCGTCATGACTCTGGCCAGAGACATGGGCATTGAAGTCGTCGAGCAGAATATCCCGCGCGAGATGCTCTACTGCGCCGATGAGGTTTTTTTCACCGGGTCGGCGGCAGAGGTTTCACCCATCTCGCATATTGATGATATCCAGATCGGCGAAGGCCGCCGCGGCCCGATTACGGAGAAGCTCCAGACGAAGTTTTTCGATATTATCGAGGGCCGTGCCGAAGACAAATACGGCTGGTTGATATATGTCCCCGCGAAGAAGAGCGTGCCCGCGTAGATTGCTTTAGAGGATGCAATGATAATAGCCATCGGATCCGACCACGCCGGATTTGAATTAAAGGAAAAAGTGAAGGAAATCCTTCAGAAGCTAGGTCATGAAGTGCTTGATTTCGGCACCGACGGCAAGGATTCGGTCGATTACAGCGATTTCGGACTGAAAGTGGCCGGCTCGGTTGCATCGGGTGAATCCGAACGGGGCGTGGCCGTCTGCTGGACAGGCAACGGGATGACCATCGCGACCAACAAGATCAAGGGCATCAGGGCAACCCTCTGCCTGAACAAAGATATGGCCTACTATGCACGCGCTCACAATGATTCCAACGTCCTAACCCTGTCGCAGAAATATATCGATGAGAAAGACGTGGAAGATATTATCAAGACTTGGCTGGAGACTGAATTCGAAGGCGGCCGGCACGCGCGAAGACTCGACAAAATAAGAGTGGCCGAGCAAGGCTGATTATAGATTTTTCGATATACGAGGCGGGCTGAGACATCGGTCCGCCTTTGGAATGAAAAAAGATTGGTAGGTAGCTATGTCATATTTAAAGGAAGTTGACCCGGAAATCTTTGACGCCATCCTGCGCGAGACCGAACGCGAGTCCGACAAATTGGAGCTGATCGCGTCGGAGAATTTTGTTTCCGAAGCGGTCCTTGAGGCGGCCGGGGGGGTCATGACCAACAAGTATGCCGAGGGGTACCCCGGCAAACGGTACTACGGCGGCTGTGAGTTTGTCGATATTGCCGAAGACCTCGCCCGCGAGCGGGCCAAACAGCTTTTCGGCTGCGAGCATGCCAACGTCCAGCCCCATTCCGGTTCTCAGGCCAATATGGCGGTTTATTTTGCGGTCTTAAAGCCGGGAGATAAGGTGATGGGGATGGACCTCTCCCACGGCGGTCATCTTACTCATGGTCATCCGATAAACTTCTCAGGATTTCTGTTCGAGTTTCACGGCTATCAGGTGGATAAGGATACTGAAGTCATCGACTATGACAATTTGATTGCCATGGCCAAAGAAATTCAGCCCAAAATGATCGTCGCCGGTGCTTCCGCCTATCCCAGGACGCTCGATTTCGTGAAGTTTCGAGAGGCGGCCGATGCCTGCGGGGCGTATCTCATGGTCGATATCGCACATATCGCCGGTCTCATCGCGGTTGGGCTGCATCCGTCACCGATTCCCTATGCTGATTTCGTCACGACCACGACTCACAAGACCCTTCGCGGCCCGCGCGGGGGGATGATCATGTGCAAGGAGCAATATGCCGCCGATCTCGACCGGATGGTCATGCCCGGCATTCAGGGCGGCCCGCTGATGCATATCATCGCCGCCAAGGCGGTCGCTTTCAAGGAGGCTTTAAAGCCTGAGTTCAAGGAATATCAGAAGAGAATCCTCGAGAACGCGCGAGCCATGGCTGAGGAGCTGAAAAACAGGGGCTATCACATTGTTTCCGGCGGGACAGATACGCATCTGTTCCTGGTGTCTTTTCTGGACAAGGATTATTCCGGCAAGAAGGTCGAAAAGGCTCTCGACAAGGCCGGTATCACCGCCAACAAGAATACCGTTCCGTTCGACACCCGAAAGCCCTTCGTAACCTCCGGACTCAGAATCGGCACCCCGGCCCTTACAACTCGAGGGATGGGTGTGGAAGAGATGAAAATCATCGCCGGTTTCATCGACAAAGTTATACAGAATATGAAAGATGACGACGTCCTTGAGCAGGTCAGAAAGGACGTCAAAGCGCTCTGCGATAAGTTCCCGCTGTACTCAGAGCGTATGAAACAGCCATAAGTGGGAATAGGGTAATTCCCGATGTTGGTTGATTACCGGGTCAATCTGTCTGGTTTCCGAGACAAGCCTCTGAGGATGTGGCCGTATCTGGTTCTTATTCTGGTCGCGCTGGTGTATAATTACGCCTTCTTGGACCAGGGATATAGTGCCGTACTTGACGAGGGATTTCTGCAGGTCCAGGCGAAAAGAATTCTGTCTGGGCAGAGGCTGTACTTCGATTTCTACTATCTAAAACCCCCGCTCCCGATTTACATACAAGCTGGGCTGATAGCGCTCTGGGGTGATGCGTATGATATAATGACAGCCCGTATCTTCCTGGTGTTACAGCTGTTGACACTTGTGATAGTGTGGTCGCTATTGTACCGCAGATTTGTCAAATCCTGGGAACTATGCCTGTTGCTGCTTATGTCGTACATAGTCGTTTCTCTCCTCTTGAGTTTTCCGTGGTACAGCTATGACGGAGTATTCTTTACAACCATCGGGGCGCTATTTTTTGTCAAGAAAAGGTACCTCCTGTCGGGATTTATGATATTTCTGGCGACGATGTGTAAACAGAACTACTTCCTGGTTATTCCCCTGGTGATAGTGATGCTGTTTGTGGTGAGGGTCTTTGTGAAGAGCGCTGAGGTTACAGGATTGGCTTCTATCCCGCGGATGCTTGCCGGATTTCTGCTGCCGGCCGCGATATACGCAATATACTTGCAGTACCAGGGCGGTTGGGAGGTTTTCTTTTACAACATATACTCGATACCACGTGAATTCGAGGCTGCCAGTCTTGCCTTTACTGTCTATCAGGACATACCGACGGCCGTCAAAAGCTCTTTTCCTCTCCTGGCGGCGATTATCGTGTCATATTATATACCGAAGTCAAAATGGCCTCTGGCAGCAGTCGTTCTTGGTATTCTGATATTTTTTGGCTACGACACAGTCACAGTGAGCAAAAGCTTTATCTATTTCCTGATCTGCTTGAATTATACGATCACGATTTTATGGCTTATTGAATACCGCGCAAGACATAGAGATACCGCGCTGGTCGGCACAAAAGACCTCCCGATTCTGGTCTTTCTCGCTCTGATAATTCAGTATATGGCCTGCTTCAATTTCGGCGGGCTCTTCTTTTCTTATATGGGTGCAGCCATGGCTCTTCCATTTAGCTATATCCTCCTGAGGAATTACGCCTATTCGCCGTATCGAAAGATAATAGCGGTAGCCCTCTTGCTTCTTGTGATTGCAGTTTCCCTGTTTCATAAGTATTCTTTTGTCTATCATGATGCCCCACGTCACCACCTAACTGCAGAATTTGGGGCGGAAAAGCTTGCAGGTATTAAATCGACCCCGCGTAATGTCAGGCATGTCGAAGGCATTCTTTCCACGATCGATTCCCTCAGTGAAAAAGGCGATTATATCTTCGTCTTTCCCGATTACGCACCCCTGTATTATCTGGCGGATAGAAAAAATCCCGCCCCGGTTGATTGGTTTTACAAGGTATCGTGGTATTCGGCGGCCGAGGCGAAATTCGGTATTATCGCGGAATCGGTGCGGGCACTTCAGCAAAACAAGCCGAAGATCATCCTGACCAATTCAACAGAGATACCGGAGCAACTGCGTGCGTTCATCGAAAAAGAATACGAGCAGATTAAATCCATCAACGAAATCAGCGTATTTACCCATAAAAAAGAATTACCCGCTCAAGGATCTGAAAGGACAAGCAAGGAACCTTCTTGAGGGCGGGGCTCCGCTAACAACCCGTTGAAGTAAGGGTATTATAATGGCAGGTGGCATTTTGCCGGTCTGTGATTATCTTTGCCGCGTCGGAGTTCTAAGATTTCCGGCGACCGTCAGTTATTTTGTATTTGCTGAAAGGATTTGAGACTTGTATTATCTTGAGTTAAGGAGGAATAAGCCATGCTAGTTTCATTTTCGATGTTTCCGGTCGGGAAGGGCGAGTCGGTCTCCGGTGAGGTGGCGAAAATTATCGACCTGATCGATAAATCCGGCCTGCCGTACAAGACGTCGGCCATGGCGACGGTTGTCGAAGGTGACTGGGACAGCGTAATGACCCTGATCAATAAATGCCGCCTCCGCATGAGAAGGAAAAATAACCGTGTCTATATGGTGCTGACCATGGATGACCGGAAAGGGGCCAAAAACCGCATCGTCGGCAAGCCGAAGGCAATAGAGAAAAAACTGAAAAGAAAAATAAATACTTAAATTGAGGGCATTGGTATGTCGGCATTTAGAGTTGTCTTGATTACCGTTCCTCAAGGTGAAGCCGAGGAACTTTCACAAAAAATCGTTGAGAGCAGGCTGGCGGCGTGCGTGAATATTGTTGATACTGTCAGGTCGATCTACCACTGGAAAGGAGTCGTAAAAAAAGATACCGAGAGCCTGCTGATCGTCAAAACCGCCACCAAGAAGGTGGAAAGCCTGGTCAAGTTCGTCAGAGACAAGCATGAATATGAAATTCCCGAGGTAGTCTCAATGACCATTGCCGAGGGCAACCCCGACTACCTCGATTGGCTCGACAAGGAGACCAGCCAATGAAATTCCGCCAGGTAAAAGACGGCTACCTGGTTCGACTTGAAAAGGGCGAAGAAGTCATTGCGTCTTTAGCTGAATTTGCCAGAGGCAATGAGATTCCATCCGGTTTCATCACCGGAATGGGGGCCGTCACAAATGCCACCCTGGGACTGTACGACATTGAAACCAAGAAGTACACCAAAAAAACGTTTAAGGATGATCTCGAACTCGGAAACCTGACCGGTAATATCTCCTGGATGCATGACACCGGTGAGCCGTTCGTGCACGCTCATGTGACCGTTTCAGACTGTTCTTTGAATGCCTTTACGGGGCATCTCTTCGAGGCAACCGTTCTGGTGACGCTGGAAGTATATGTTAAAGTCTTCAAGGAGAAACTGATCAGGGAAGAAGACCCGGAAGCGGGGTTCAGTTTTTGGCAGCTGTAAACACACATTGCCCGATAATCACTCTGACGACCGATTACGGGCTTCGCGACAATTATACTGGGATCGTCAAAGGTATCATAGCGTACCTCAATCCTGCCGCGCGGGTAATCGACATATCCAGTGCCGTCCCACCGTTCAATATCGAAGTAGGCCGATACTTGATTGAAACCTCATATCGCGATTTCCCTCCCGGAACTATTCACCTGACCGTCATCGATCCGGGTGTCGGCACAAGGCGGAAATCGATTCTTATTGAGACCCAGGATTACCTGTTCATTGGCCCGGACAACGGGCTGTTCTCATTTCTGGAAGAAAAACAAATAAGAAAAGCCATTTCGGTATCGAAGAAGAAGTATTTTCTCAAGGATGTCTCACCGACGTTCCACGGCCGCGATATCTTCGCGCCGGTGGCGGCCTATCTCTCAC
>CP070766.1:1178424-1192312 GCA_020345705.1 Candidatus Zixiibacteriota bacterium
AATTGTGTTGATCAGGCTGATGCCGACGGTAACAACTCTGTTAACATTCTCGACGTGACCCACATCATCAACTACCTCTACAAGAACGGTCCTGATCCGGTTTGCGGTACTACCGGAGTGTAATTCGACTGATATAATTCGATTCAGGGGAGCCGCCTTTAAGGCGGCTCCCCTTTCTTTGCTCCATACCATTAAGGCAAAGCCGCGCCGGGAGGGCGCGACTTTGCCTTCAGAAACCAGGTGCTACTTCAACAGGGTCATTTTTTCAGTATGCCGGTAGTCACAGGCGTGCATGATGCACAGATAAACGCCGCTTGATACAGGAAAGCCGTTCCGGTTGGCGCCGTTCCAGCTCACCGAATGATAGCCCGCTTCCAGCTCGTCGTCGATGAGCGTCGCGACTTTCCGGCCCAGAATATTTAGAACCTCGATCCTGACCCGGCCGTTTTTCGGAAGATCGAAATCAATAATCGTCTCCGCGTTGAACGGGTTGGGATGGCAGGGATGCAGTTTGAATTCGGTCGGCAGAAGCGCCGTTTCATCTGACTGCGAGCCTTTTGGCGGCGGATTTACGGGGCAGAACCAGCAATAGACAGAAACCGAATCGGGGGCAAGCGCCACATATTGATTTTGCGAAGACGTATTCTTCATGGTGTCGTTCGAGAAAGCCGGGGCAAACTCTATCCACTCGGCCGGCCAGCACGCGCTCGGGGTCTTGTACTTGATGTCGGCGACCTTAGTGTAATCCTCGCCTCCGGCCTCAATGCCCTCAAAATCACCACTCGTGTATACCCTGTACGAAAAGGCATCAATTCTCTGATACGTAACACCTGAAACAAATCCGGTGTCAATACCATCCATGTAAACTCCGCTACCGAGACAACTGACGGTGACACTGAAATGGTCGAGGTCGAAAGTGCTGCGGACTCGGAGAGGCTGAGTAGTCGTGCATGTGTCCCCGGCGACCTGCGCCGTAGAGAATTCTCCTACAAGTACTTCAACGCTGTCTTTGACAGGGACCATCTTTTCGTTCCAGTAATGGATAAACACTTCGCCGGTTATATCGTACACGTGCGCGAATTTAAAATCAGGCATGTAACAGATGATGTATTTGATATCTACATATCTGCTGCTGTAATCAGGCGTATAACTGCTTGTGTCAAAGTCGAGATCGAGCCAGAAGATCGTGGCGTCATGGTGCTTGTCGTAATAGTTGTCCAGGCCGGCATCATATGCCTGGCGCACTGAAACACTGTCGGAATGAGCATAATACACCAGTTTGACTTCGTCCGAGGTGTTGTCATCAAACCCGCCGAATCCGAAATACGGATTGTAATCGAAATTTATGATAATCGATTCATCCGGTAGAGCTGTATCGCCGGCTCGGAAGTTGTTTTCAAGATTGATTGCCACCCTCGCCTCATCATCAGATCTAGAAACGACACTGTCACAACCGGGGCAATTATAGTCCATGGTAAACTTTGCCTCGTACCTGTCCAGATAGAGCGATCCGTCAATGAGGTCGTACGGATCATTAAGTTGGTTGCAGGACATAATACTGTCAAAGACTCCCGCATGGCAACTGTCATCTATAAATTTCAGATCCGTGCTGTATCCGTCCCAGGCTGTGTCATAAATGGCTTCAAACTTCAGTTCATAAAGGATGTCCTCGGTTGCATATTCGTCTTCGTAGGCGATAAAGGCATTGAGCCTGGTGATAATGAGTGTATCTCCCCTGACATCGACCGTATCCTTCAAGGCGTATTCTGTGGTCGGAGTGTACCCCACCAACGTGAGCGCCTTGGAGTCATAGACGATGTAATGAATAATACTCCATATGCGGAAGTTAGTCTGAGCGTAGACAGGTACCGTTATCTCTTCTCCAATGGCACCCTCCAGCGAGTCATTGTATATCGTGAAGGTCGCATCATAATCTGCGCCGGTAACCGAACCGGATACCAGATGAGCGTCGTCATCGGGCGGGTAGGCTTCATCTTCATTCTCCAGCTCGACAATACAGTTGGGATACTCACCGACGAATTCAACCGGATTGGCCGTCAACTCCGCCTGGCATTTAAGAGTAAATCTCAGGTATGCGTAGGGCGTATATGATGTTGGTGCCAAAACGGTATCTTTGCTCAGTGTAACCGCGACGGTACTATCAGTGGTGATAATGGTTATATCACCGGACCAATTGGTGCTGTCTTTATAGCCGTCGAGGAATTCCAAGGGTGGATCAAATTTGACTTTAAACGTGATCTTTTTTACGTTCGCTGCCGGCAGACTGTCGAATTTCATCTCAAACGGCAGTGTGGCAATGGTATCACCATAATCAGTAGAATGGTTAACGAAAATTGTGTCCAGGCCCATCTGGAAATAGAGACTGTCGTTCTCCTCTGAAATAAGAGCGAAGCAGTCGCGGCCAGGACAAAGAGCGACAAGAACGAAAAGAATTATTGCCGCACACAAGATTTTCTTGTAGTTCAACATACATACCTCCTTGTACTGATTCCCCTGCTAAAACTTTCAAGTCAACATCTGACTCAGAAAAACCCGTGGGAGGGGGGCGGGGACCTTGCCGACCAGGGCATCCTTCGCTTTCTTGTCATGAAACCTCCCGGAACTCGCTGACAGTTCAGAAGGTCTGCAAAGAGAACGAACTCTTTTCGGATGCTGGTGCGTGATGACAAAATCAGATGATAGTGCGGATATTCTCCATGCGCCAACTCTCAGGCTAACAACATCACCTCAAACCCGGCGTGTCCTGCTCCCGTGTTATAGCCTGGAACGAACCGCCCGCGACGCCATACATGCAGGCAGAAGGCTCCGGGAGCCGGCAACTTGTGATCTTATCATAAGGTGCAAGACTCAGAAGATGACGGGCCAATCTATGATATATTCACCATATGCAGCGCGCCGTCCAGAACTAAGCCTAATATATGATCTTTCGGTCGGCAGTCAAGTGATTCCTTCCAAAATTGGACAACCGCCGAGGCGATTCAGGGCTCCTTTGTTTTGGCTTGACTTATGGCCGATTTGACATAAATTTCGGGACTGAAGATGAAATGCTACATTATGTTACGCTGGATAAACACATATCTCTGGAGTTTTATATATGACAAGCAGGGCTGACGCCGTCGTGATCGGTGGGGGGATTATCGGACTGTCAACCGCATTCCAGCTGGCTCGCCACAAGTTCGGCAAAATCGTCGTTCTCGAAAAGGAGATGCTTTTGGGAACCGGGGCTACCGCCAAATGCGCCGGCGGGGTGCGGGCGCAATTCTCAACCAGGATAAACATCGAAATGTCCATGAAATCGGAGGAAATGCTGGTCGGCTTCGAGGAAACCACCGGTTATTCGATCGTCTTCGATCAGAACGGATACCTCTTTCTGCTCTCGGATGAAAAGGAGCTTGAAGACTTTACCAGAGCCGTCGAGCTTCAGCGCTCCCTTGGCCTGAAGGTTGACATTATCGACCCGGACGAAATCAGTCGGATTGCGCCGCCGATCAGAACCAACGACATTATAAAAGGCACTTTTTGTCCCGATGACGGGATTGCCGATCCGAGTGACATGATTCAGGGATATGCCACCGCCGCCAGAAATTCGGGCGTGGAGATAAGCCTGGAAACCGAAGTGACCGGTTTGAGGATGGAAGGTGACAGCGTGAAGGGGGTAATCACTTCCGGCGACGAAATAGAGACTGCTCTCGTTGTCAACGCCGCCGGGCCTTATGCGAAAATCATCGCCAAAATGGCCGGCGTCGATCTGCTGGTGGAGCCGATTCGGCGCCAGATCGTCACCACCGGGCCGCTTGATTATATTGAGCCGACCTTTCCGATGATCGTCGATGTTAAATCGGGATTGTACTTCCACAAAGAATCGCCCGGCCTGCTCCTGGGCTGGGCTGATCCGAAGGTTAAACCGGCCTTTGATGAATCCGTTGATCCCGACTATACCGACACCATTATTATGAAAGCTCTGGATCGGGTACCCTGGCTGGAGACGGCCGAGATGGCCAAAAGCTGGGCCGGCCTTTATGAGACGACGCCCGATCACCACGCCATCATAGGATTTGCCGACAACGTGAAGGGTCTGTTCTTCGTGAATGGCTTTTCCGGGCACGGCCTGATGCATGCCCCGGCGGCGGGCCTGGTGGCCGCGGAACTCATCTGCGGAAAAAAGACGACGATCGACATCAGCCCCCTGGCTTTCAGCCGGTTTGCCAGAGGCGAGGCCATTGAAGAAACCAATGTAATTTAGCCTGAGGCGAAAGGGCTCAAGCGAACCCAAAAAAGCGGTTTACAAAAAGGACGCATTGTATTATAATTGTTGTCTTTGCGAGATAAAAATGTGCGTTTCTTATTATAGACTCCGTAATCTCTGGAAAGACGAACACCGATAAGAGGATGCGCTTGATAGACGGGTGAAATATGGTGAAAATGAAACCTGATGATATTGGAGTAATACTGGCAACCGACTGCGGTTCGACCACCACCAAGGCAATCCTGATAGAAAAACGTGACGGAGAATATCGGCTGATCGTTCGGGGGGAAGCCCCGACAACGGTTGAAGCTCCTTTTGAAGACGTGACCATGGGGGTCCTCAACGCGATTGCCGAGGTGGAAGAATTATCTGGACGCAGGCTGCTGGACGAGAAGGGAAAGATAATCTCGCCTGCCGATGGTGAGGCCGGCAGCGACGTGTACATCTCGACTTCATCGGCGGGTGGTGGCTTGCAGATGATGGTGGCCGGGGTGGTCCGGTCAATGACGGCCGAATCGGCTGAAAGGGCGGCGCTGGGTGCGGGAGCAATTGTGATGGACGTTATCGCTTCCAACGACAAACGTCTCCCCCACCAGCAGATCGAGAGAATCAGGCACCTTCGCCCGGATATGATTCTTCTCTCGGGCGGCATCGACGGCGGGACAACCACCCACGTGGTGGAGATTGCCGAATTGATATCGGCGGCCGACCCGAAACCGCGCCTCGGCACCGGATACAGACTGCCGATTATTTATGCCGGAAATGTGAAAGCGACCGAGCCGGTCATGGACACACTTGCCGAGAAGGTTGATCTTAAGACTGTTGAGAATATCAGACCCGTGCTGGAAAGAGAGAACCTCGGCCCGGCCCGTGAGGAAATACATAACCTTTTTATGGAGCACGTTATGGCCCAGGCGCCGGGATACCGGAAGCTGATGACCTGGACGGATGCTCCGATTATGCCGACACCGGGGGCGGTCGGCCTGATAATCAAGACCATTGCTGATATTGAGGGTATTGAGGCCGTCGGTGTTGATATCGGTGGAGCGACCACCGACGTATTTTCAGTGTTCCGCCCTGGGGGCACCAGAGAGGGCATTTTCAACCGGACGGTCTCGGCCAACCTCGGAATGAGTTACTCGGTTTCCAATGTGTTTGCCGAAGCCACCCTTCCTAACGTCATGCGCTGGACGCCGTTCGAAATGGATGAGCGCGATTTGCGCAACCGCGTCAAGAACAAGATGATTCGCCCGACGACAATTCCGCAGTCGATGGAAGAGCTGGTCTACGAGCAGTCGATCGCCAGAGAGGCTTTGCGGCTGGCTTTTGTCCAGCACAAGAGTTTCGCCACGGTATTAAAAGGCGTTCAGCAGCAAAGGACTATCGCGGATGCCTTCGAGCAGAAAGCTTCAGGCGAGACTCTTGTCAATATGATGACGCTTGACATCCTGGTCGGTTCCGGTGGTGTTCTCTCACACGCGCCGAGAAGAAATCAGGCCGCCCTGATGCTGATTGACGGGTTCTTGCCTGAAGGAGTGACTCGTCTGGCGGTTGATTCTATTTTCATGATGCCCCAGCTCGGTGTGCTTACGCAGGTCCAACCGCAGGCGGCAACGGAGGTTTTCAATAAGGACTGTCTGATTCATCTGGGCTGTTGTATCGCTCCCGCCGGCGAAACCAAAAAGCCGGGAACGATTCTGGATTACGAAATCACTCTCTCGGGCGGGAAGGTTGAATCCGGTTCTCTGGAATACGGCCGGATGAAACTGATAAAACTTGGACTCGACGAACAGGGCCTGCCTTTGAAGGCGAAGGCAAGGTTGAAACCACACAAGGGATTCGACATCGGCCGGGGGCGCGGCGATGATGTCGAAGCCGAGCTATCCGGCGGAGTCGTTGGTATTATTCTCGATGGCCGCGGGCGACCGCTGGCACTGCCCGAAGATAAGAAGACCAGAATCAGCAAACTGAAAGACTGGATGACGGAACTCGAGGTTTATCCGGAAGGCGCACTCGATCGCTAATATCGGCGGGATATCAAATGAAGCATTTAATAAGAGTCATTCTATTGATCATAATGTCGGCCCCGTTGCTGAGTGCGGAGGAGACGCTGGTTAACTGGAACGCTGGCTATTATGTCACCTACCCCGACGACTGGTATCACGTCCCGTATCGAGACGTGAACATCTTCCTCACCTCTCAGCGGGTAAGCAGACTTGAATTCGATTATGACGCCGTCCTGGCACGTAAATCGGACAAGCCGTTTCATGAAGAGCCATACATTTTTCTCTCCTCAATTTTGACAGACGAACTTAACCGCGGGCAGATTGACTCGGTTCTCGATTTCGTGTCAAATGAGTACGGTCATGATTACATAGAAGCTTCCGTTACGCCGGGGGACAGGAAATTGGAACTCGATCGCCCGATCTATGACAGGTCTTTGAATGTCCTTGCGATCAAGGATCGTGTTACATCAGAATTTACGGACAAAATGCTTCTGGAAATCCGCAAGTTCTATGAAAACGGTATGGCCATCTTCCTGTGCTATTCATCCAAGGACGACTATAACGAGGTCCAGCCGATATTTATTGACATCATAGCCTCTTTTTCTACCAAGGATTTGGATAAGGCCGCGCCCAAAGACAGCTTTGAGATTGTTGACCTGTCAGAACGTGAGTCAGGCTCCTACGAGGAAAACGACTTTCCCGGGCCGCGCCAATCCGGGAAGGGAATGAGTTCGACAACGAAACGGATAATCTTCATTTTTCTGCTGGTCGTGATTACTGTCGGAGTCATAAGAGTGTTTGTTTTCAAAAAAAGAAAATAGAGATGTTATAGATTCATCATGAGGCGATAAACATGGGTCATGCATATACTCCAGGATTAAAAGTAACCGATAAGATACTGTTGACAAAGAAGCGCATCCTTCCCCTGAAGGGCGAGGTGATCGTCAACAAGGGTGATCGCGTGAAGCCGGACGACGTGGTAGCCAGGACTATGCTGCCCGGAACAGTCGAGCCGATGAACGTCGCCAACATTCTGGGCATTCCTCCCGAGGATATTGAGGATGCCATGCTTAAGAAGCACGGAGATGATGTTGAGGAAGGCGAACTGATCGCCTTAAGCAAATCGTTTTTCATATTCAAATCGAAGTGTTTCGCCAAGATCGGCGGGAAGATTGAGTCGATATCGCACGTCACCGGCCAGGTTCTACTCCGCGGCGATCCAATACCGGTGACGGTGAAGGCGTACATTGAGGGTGAAGTGGTAGACGTATACGAAAATGAAGGTGTGGCCGTCTCGTCCTGGGGATCGTTCGTCCAGGGCATTTTCGGAATCGGCGGAGAAACACACGGAGCCATCAAGGTTGTCGTGCCCGATAACAAAACCGTCCTGACCGAAAACGAAATCAACGCCGACTGCAAAGGCATGGTCATCGTCGGCGGCTCGCTGGTTACCTCCGACGCCATCAAGAAAGCCGCTTCGGTGGGAGCGACCGGGATAGTCGTGGGCGGTTTTGACGACAAGGACCTGCGTGAATTTCTGGGCTATGACATCGGCGTGGCTATTACCGGATCGGAAGAAATCGGAATCACGCTGATAGTCACTGAAGGCTTCGGGCAGATCAACATGGCGCAAAAGACATTTGACCTTCTCAAATCCAAGGAGGGACAGCTGGCCTGTATCAACGGCGCCACGCAGATTCGGGCCGGTGTCATCAGACCTGAATTAATCATTCCCTTTGGCGGCGACGTGCACGCTAAAATCGAGGCCGCCGACTATCGTGAGCAGGGACTTAATATCGGCACGCCCGTCAGAGTCATTCGGCATCCGTATTTCGGACAGCTGGGCAAGGTCACGAATCTTCCCCCCCAACTTACCGAACTGGAGTCCGGCTCCAGGGCTCGAATTCTGGAAGTTGAGTTTGATGACGGAATCAAGGCCATTGTCCCGCGCGCCAATGTGGAAATGCTAGAATCATAAACCGGCTGCGGTGAAAAAATACACTCACAAATAAAAAGGCCGCATCGAGCGGCCTTTTGCTTGTTCGGCCCGGACACATCCCTGCGCTCACAGACCGGCTTTCCGGTATCAAAGGCGGTTAGTTTCCCCCCGGTTCAGACTCGGTGCTCTCAATCATGGTAGTATCCATTACTTCCATGGTATCTTCCATTGTTGTATCCACAGCGGCGGGCTCGGGGGCCTCCTCGACAGCCGGTTCCGTTTGAGGTTCTTCTTGCTTGCCGCAGCCAAAAATGAATGCCATAATCAAAAGGCCGGACAATGCAAATACCAACAGTCTCTTCATAACAGTTCTCCCATCCTTAGAATTTGCGCTTAACATCGACGCAGATAAGAATTTCAAACCGTCTTGTCAACAAAAAGTTTCGGCAATTTTGCGGCACCGGGAATAGCTTTTTGTTGACGCACATATTTTGCCTCCGTATAATTCTCGGGCACAATAATATGAGTTCGTTTATGTATGATTGGGATATGGACCTTTCAACTTGTTAAGACGTAAAAGGTAAAGCATGCAAGCTATGTTTATATTGCCGTTGGGATTTTTTTCGGGTGGGATCTGGCAGATTATCGGGCAGTCGAGCCTGTTCGGCGCCCTCATCCTCACTATCCTGGTCTGCTTCTCTCTTATTTCCTGGGGTATCATGTTCAATAAGTGGCGAGCTTACGCCAGGGTCGAACGAGAAAGCCTGGCGTTTCTGAACATCTTCCGCAAATCGTCGAAGTTATCAGCTGTCGTCAGTCAGGCCAAGGCTCTGAGGATGACTCCATTCTCCGGCATATTCATTAGAGGCTATGATGAGATTAACGAAATTCTCTCCTCGAAGAAGACACCGGGCAACCCGGCCGGCAACAACAGACCCCTGACCAAGAGCGACATTGAAATCATCGCCATGACCCTCGAAAGAGCGACCGCCGAAGAAATCGGGATACTTGAAAGAAGAGTCGTTTTTCTGGCCACGACCGCCAACACGGCTCCTTTTCTCGGTCTGCTGGGAACGGTTGTCGGTGTCATGGATGCCTTCTGGTCGATAGGGGAACGCGGCTCGGCTTCGCTGGCCGTCGTGGCCCCGGGGATCGCGGAAGCGCTGCTGGCGACGATTGTCGGCCTGGGAGCGGCCATCCCGGCTGTAATAGGTTTCAACTGGGCAAGCAACAAATTGAAATATTTTTATGATAAGGCCTCCAACTTCGCGCTCGAATTTGAGGCAAGAATCACCAAGGATCTAGTCGGATGAGAAAACGCGAATACAGATCCATGGCCGATATCAACGTCACCAACCTGGTTGACGTTGTTCTGGTGCTGCTCATAATATTCATGATTTCGGCGCCTCTCCTGCAGTCCGGGATCGAGGTTGACCTGCCGAAAACGAAAACGGCGGCCCTGGATGAACACGCCGAAGGGGTGGTTCTCACCATTGATCGAAAGGGCGGCATCTTCATTAATGACGTCTGGACGACCCTCGACAAATTTGAAGGCCGGCTCGACCGGGAACTCAGGAAGATCAACAAATCGTCCGTCTTTCTTAGAGCCGATTCCCTTGTGGCTTACGGGGTTGTTGTTGATGTCATTGGAAGATTGAAGCTGATGGGCATCGATGAGCTGGGGCTGATCACCACCAAAGAAGAAGATATAGCTAAGAAGCGTAGATGAAACAGGACATAGTATTATCGTTTCTGCTTCATTTTCTGGTTATAATTTCGCTGGTTATAGCCACACCGTTCAAGCCGCATATCAGAACCGACCTGAGCGAGGTTATCACCGTCAGTCTGGCCGCCATGCCGGCACAGATCCAGCCGCAAGCGCCGGAGCCGGTGGCCATTCCGAAGGCCGTCGTGGAGGATGAACCGATCGCCTTTGTCCCGGAGGCGAAGTCGGTCGATAAGGTCAAACCAGTCAAGAAGCCCAAGGAAAAAGAGAGAAAAGACGACACTTACCAGCCCAAAGCGGAAACCGGTGCCGAGACTCAACCGGGACTGGGCGAGGGCCTTAAGGACGTCAGCGGCAACCTTGGCGCGGGCTCGAAATTCGGGGGCGCCGCCATCGACAACGCCGCCTTCGACTATCCTTACTGGTTTGTTCAGGCTTTTTCCAAGATTGAACGTAACTGGAGCAATCCCGTCTTTGCCAATAGCCCGTTGACGTGCATAATTTACTTTCAGGTAATTAGGTCCGGGCGGGTGCTGAAGGTCGAGATCGAGGAATCGTCCGGCATAGACGCTTTTGACCGGGCTTGCGAGCGGGCGGTGAAGCTCTCCCAGCCGCTGCCGCCGCTGCCCAATGAGTTTAGAGATGAAATAATTGGCATTCACCTTGAATTTCCATACGTACCGCAATGAGACATTTAATAGCAATTTCTTTGACAACGATCATGATAATCCTGGGGATCAAGGCCCTGGCCCAGACGGGCCTCCCCATCCGCGATGTCCGGGGACGACTGGCCGAGAGGTCAACGTTTGAGCCGACCACGATTGCCGTCGAGGAAGTCCGATATGTTGGGATTGAATACATCACCGCCGGCGATTCCGTCATCATGAAAAACTGCGGGATCATTCTGCAAAAGGATTTGGACTTCTCGCCGTACTTCGAAAATATCCCGCTTGACACGTTTTTCATGCGTCACATGGAACTGGACAGGATGACGCTTCTGGCGTGGAAGCGACTTGACGCCGATTATGTTGTCAAACTGGAAGCGGAATTCCCCGGCCGGGACCTGAGGCTTCGCTACAGGCTTCACTCCACCGACTCGGGCCGTGAAATCAAAAAGGAACGGTTTGTCGCCGACAAGAGCAATTACCGGGCGCTGGTGCATGAGATCGCCAACGATATTATTAAATTTCTGACCGGAGACGAAGGCATATACCGAACCAGGATTGTCTACACCAGGATTGTGGACGACGCCAAGGAGCTGTTCATCGCCGATTATGACGGCCGGAACGAGAGGCAGCTGACGGACAATAAATCCATCAATATCCTGCCGACTTTCTCGCCGGACGGCCAGTACATATATTTCACGAGTTACGTCGATGATGACGCCAGAATCTACATGCTGAATTTGAAGACCAACTCGATCGATCTGATTGCCGCCTATCCAGGACTGAATACCGCTCCGGCTGTGTCACCGGACGGCAAGACCATTGCCTGTGTTTTGACCAAGGATGGCAACTCGGAGATTTATCTTCTTGACAGAAAAGGCAAGATTAAGAAGCGTCTGACTTACAGCTGGGCGATCGAAACGGCGCCAACCTGGTCTCCGGACGGTAAGGCTATTGCCTTCACGTCGGATCGGACCGGATCGCCGCAAATCTACGCAATGGACGTAGACGGATTGAATATCAGGCGGATAACCTATCAGAGCAGCTATAACGATTCCCCCTGCTGGTCACCGAAAGGCGACAGAATTATCTTCGCCAGTCGCGACGGCCGCTTCCGAATATGCTCTGCCGACATTAATGGAAAGAACTTCCAGGTATTAGCTGATCTGGGCACCAACGAGAATCCTGAGTTTTCTCCGGATGGCAATCACATCATCTTTTCGTCCACGCGGCTGGGCAAAAAGGAACTCTACGCTATGGACTTATTCGGCAACAACCAGCGCCGGATAACCAATGCTGGGGGGTGTTCCAATCCCGCCTGGTCGCCATTGAAAAAATAGGATGAACTCGCCCTTTGGCGGACGCGATACACGGCGTTAAATAGATTTTAGTTGACCGATGTTTTGAAATTGGTTAGTATGAATCAATAAAAATAGAGGGTATTTAAAATTCCAAGGAGGAAAAAATGAAGAGAATTGCCGTTTTGTTGCTGCTGGTGACGGTTCCATTCCTGTTCATGAGCTGCGGCGGGGGGCCCAAACCAATCGAAGAAGAACAACCGGTGGTGACGGAGCCGGAACCCGAACCGGAACCGGAGCCCGAACCCGAACCGGAGCCGGAACCCGAAGTCAAAAAAGTAAGTGAAGCCGATTTTATGAAGGTCTATTTTGACTTTGATAAGTACAACCTCGTTGACTCGGCCAGGAAAGCTCTCGAACACAACGCTGAGATTTTGAAAAACAGCGCAGATGTCATCATAAAGATCGAGGGACATTGCGACGAGCGAGGGACGCTCGAATATAACCTTTCGCTTGGCGATAAGAGAGCCGGCTCTGCAATGAATTATCTGAAGGAGCTGGGAATCGCGGAAAAGCGACTGCAGACCATCAGCTACGGGAAAACGCGGCCGGCCGATACCGGGCACGATGAGGCGGCCTGGGCCAAGAACCGTCGCTGCGAGTTTCGAATCGTGTCACAGTAGCGTGATTTGACAATGCATTTATTCGGCAAGTTAAAACTATCCGCCATAATTCTGCTCGCGATGAGCTTGATCGCAGGCTGTTGCATGAAGCGGGACATCGTCATTGTTGACGACAAGATAAACAAGATTATCGCCGATCAGAAGGAGATGAAACAGGCAATAGATCGCCTGGATTCGCTGTTTTACTCCGAGTCCGAGGAATCGGTTAAATTGCGGGCCGAAATCCGCAGCTCTATTGGCGAGCTCATGGAGCAATTTCGGATGACCCAGGCCAATCTGACCGACCTCCAGGATAAGGTTATCAACATGAGCGAAAGGGAGCCGGGCCGCTTCGCGGCCAAGCCTCAGATTGTGCAGGCGGATTCGACGGATACTACCGCCCCGCCCGTTATCCCGGGCATCGACTGCCAGGAGTTGTATGATGAATCGTTCATAAACATCCGGCGCGGACAGTACGAAGAGGCAATCCAGGGCTTCACGGATTATCTCAAGTATTGCGGCAGTCAGGAATCCGCAGACAACGCCCGCTTCTGGATCGGCGAAGCGTATTACTCCATGGAGAAGTTCAGGGAAGCGATTGATGAATTCGGTCAGCTTTTGAATCTGCACCCGGATTCGGAAAAGCGTTCGGGCGCGTTGTACAAAATGGCCCGCTCGTACGAAGAACTGGGGCAGAAAAAAGACGCCAAAGAGAACTTCCAGAAGCTGGTCGATGACTTCCCGGGGACACTTGAAGCTGAACAGGCCCAGGAGAAGCTCAAGGAGTTAAAATAGGCTGATGCCTTCCAAGGCGTTGAATATCCGAGTTTCGACCCCGGCCGGCGAGATTCCCCGTGGCCGGGGTTTTTATCAGGTGGAGGAAGAGGAACTTCACGTTCCTGTCGAATATCCGCCGCTCCGCACCAGATTCTACTCATTCCTTGACTCTGAAACGCTTTCGCTTCACCTCGATCGCGAAGGTCGGCTGATATTTATCGAGATACCACTCCCCGTCAGGCAATGGAAGGTCAGGGGTAACCTGGTTTCTCCTGAAAGAGCCGAACCGGCTAACATTCGTTTTCTCGATTTTCGCGAGATAATCGAAAGCCCGCCCGTTTTCTGCGATCCAACCCGAGAGAACGTCATGATCAGGTTCAGCCGGTCGGCCTCCACCAGGAACGTCTATCTGGCCGAAAACGTCATTGCGCAGACCAACGCCGACTGCCAACTCAACGCCATCTGGATCTCGGACATTGTCGGCGATTTCGCCGGTCGTGGCCTGGCTGCCTGGCGGAGAATGATACACCGCCTGTCTCCCGTCGTAT
>CP070766.1:1192412-1196027 GCA_020345705.1 Candidatus Zixiibacteriota bacterium
ACTCGATTGCCGATGAAGTGGCGACTACTGGCCGCTCGGTTTACAACTCGGATGCGCTTTCGGATGAACGCTATGCCAACCAGCAGACGGTGGTGGAACTGCACTTGCGTTCGATCATGTGCGTCCCGTTGAAGATCAAGAGCAAGGTCATCGGCGTTATTTACCTGGATAATTCATCCCAGGCCAAGCTTTTTCTCAAGTCGGATCTGTACTTGTTTGAGATGCTGGCGCAGCAGGCGGCCCACGCCATTCATAACGCCACTCTGTACTATCAACTGCTGGATTTAAAGAAATTCAATGAAAAGGTGGTCAATAATTCCCCCGTGGGAGTAATTGTCATCGACTCCCAGTACAGCCTGGTTTCCATTAATGACGCGGCCCTGGCCGTACTGGACAAGAACAAGGACGGAATCAAGCTTCTCGGGCCCAATGAATCCCCGACCAGATTTCAGGAACTGATCGCCAAAAGTGAATCGACCAAGTGGAGCCGAATGATCGACACCGCTCTGTCGACCAATCAGCCCTTCGAGGAAGCCCGCTATTTCCACAATACCGGGTACACCGAAAAAGTCCTTTCCGTTAAGATCTCACCGATAAACAAGATACCCTATGGGGGCGACGGACTGATCCTGGTGATAGAAGATATCACCGAAAAAGTCATTATGGAAAAATATGTCATACTTTCCGAGAAGCTGGTCGCGCGGGGGGAAATGGCCGCCTCCATCGGCCATGAGCTGAATAACTACCTGGCCATTATCGCCAACAATGCGGAGCTCCTGGCTTACAATCTGGAGAAAAAGCGCGGCGACAAGGCGAAATTCAATTCTCAGCAGATAGTGGAAAACATCTCGAAGATGAAACGCTTCACGGACGGACTGATGGATTTCTCAAAACTCGAGACGGAAGTCATTTCCTACGACGTGCGGCGCCTGATAGACGAACTCCTTTTCTCTCTTAAAGCTCAGGCGAGATTCAAGGAAATTTCGGTCGGCGTTGAATATACCGGCGACATCTCCGATATCGAGATTGACGTCGGCCAGCTTCAGCAGGTCTTGATGAATCTGCTGAATAACGCCGCCGATGCCCTGGAAGAAAGATACAAAAGGGAAGCTGCCGCCGGAAACGAGGACTTCGTCAAAAAAATCGATGTCCTCGTCTCCCGTGATCCCGAGCTGTCGATAGTAAACATCGCCATCACCGATAACGGCTGCGGAATCCCGGAGCATAACCTTTCGAAGGTCTTCCAGCTTCACTTCACGACCAAGAAATCCGGTCATGGGCTCGGACTGTCCAACTGCCGGAAAATAATCAAGAACCACAACGGCGATATAACCCTCACCTCCAGTGAGGGAGAAGGAACCACATTCAACATTACCCTGCCCGAGAGGCAAAGCCAGACGACCGAATAGATGTCAGATACATCCTTTTCACCAAGCGGCTATAAGGTCAGCCGTCTTCTGGGGACCGGCGGTACAGCCAGGGTGTTCCTGGCCACAGCCATAAACCAAAATCGACAATATGCCCTCAAGACATCTCTGCAGGCCGATGCCGAATCGACGGCCGGCTTCCTGTCTCTAATCCAGCGGGAGCAGGAACTGATCGGCGGCCACACTTATCCGGGGCTTGTCCGTGTTGCAAAACTGCACGAATCCGAAGCCGGTCACCCCTTCCTCGTAATTGAGTACTGCCCGGGCATCACTCTTGATCGGCTCGAGCGAATCGATTCGCTCAACGTTTTACTCAACGTCATCTCATCCATAAGCATCAACCTGTATTACCTGAAGCTGGCGGGGCTGGCTCACGGCGACCTGAAACCGCATAATATATTTCTCACCGGTCCGATAGAGGGCTATGCCGATGATCGATTTCAGCACTCAAAGATTTCCGATTTCTCGCTGGCCTTAAGGTCCGGCGAACCCGCCACAGCGCGTCTGGGAGTCGGAACAGTCGGATACATGGCGCCCGAGACAATCGATGATAACAGGCTCGACCACAGGTCGGATATTTTCTCGCTCGGGATAATCGTATATCAGCTGTCTACGGGAAACCACCCCTTTCTGCATAATGAAACCGATCCGGTGCGGATTAACGCCGCCATCAGGGAACATCAACCCCCGTCGCCAGCCGAGGTAGACAAGCAACTGCCTGACCTCCTTTCCGAGTTGATCATGGCCATGCTGAAAAAGAGACCGGACGAGCGCCCCGAGGATGGATACGAGGTATGCAGGAGACTTGAAATAATTGGCGCGAAATATCCTTTCCGAAAGATGATCAGGCCCAAGCATCTGCCGGAAATCTTTCCGGACAATGCCAACGAGGAAATCCTGCAGACCGGAGCCTTCGCGCTGCAGGATACACATATCGAAAGGCTTCTGGACTACTCCGGCGATGATCCTGTTAAACTTAGAGGCGTTCTTGAGGTCAACTTCACGAAGAAGCTGCTTAACTGGAAGAACGGCCGGCTGACATTCGAGTGCAAGGCGGATGAAATCATCTGGCCGCGTAAATTGCAGTGTCACGATAGAAAGAGATTTCACCACTTGCCCTTTTCAAAGAAAAAGAAAATCATCCTTACCGCCGTCGTGGGAGACCCTGAGGAGGCGGAAACCCTAGGTATTGTCTCGGGTAGTGACAGGCGGGGCTATGTCACCCGGCCGCTGCTTTATTACGCGAGAAACAACCTCAGCCGCGCGACGATAGCGCGTTTCGCCAACAAATTCGCCGACACTGCACTGGACAAATTTCTCGACGAGATTATCGCCGCCACGCTGTATCTTAAAGCCCAAAACCTGGATAAAGGGTACACCGTCACCCTGGACGCCGCCAACAAGCTGATAAACGAGAATTCCTATCAGCACGCTTTGGAACTTTTGAGTTCGCTCGCGGAAATCTGTCGCGAAAACAACGATGAAGAGAAACTAGCCATTACACTGATGGAAACCGCGGACACTGAAAAGATGATAGGCGAGGCATCACGCGCCGAAAGAACTTATCTGCGGATTATCGGACTCTATGAAAACCGCCCGCCCGATAAACTCCTGGCTGAAACCTACAAGGACCTGGGCGACCTTTATAAAATGAAGCAGGATTACGACAGCGGAATACAGGTTCTTAAGCAGGCGGAAAAGCTGTACTCCGAACTCGGCGATAAACTGGAACTGTCTCATACGTTGAACAACATGGGTAATATCTATGCCGTCAGGGGCCGATTTGATGAAGCCATTCGATGTTATCTCCGGGCGCTTAGAGTCCAGCGTCAACTCGGCGCCACGAAGGATGTCGCCATGATCCTGAATAACATTGCGGCCATTTCTTATTACCGGGGGAGATACGCCCGAACATTACGACTGTTCGAAATGGCGTTGCGACTTCAGCAAGAAATCGGCAACCAGGGCGAAATAGCCCGGACACTCAATAATCTTGGACTGCTCCGTTACGAGATGGGCAATTTCGGCAGGTCCCTCGAAAACCTGAACGAGTCAATCGCCCTGAACCGTAAGATCGGGCTTAAGAAAGAACTGCTCATAAATCTGGATAATCTCACCCTGGTCATGCTTTACGCGGGACGACTAAAGGAATCGGTCGGACTCATCAGAGAAGGGATGGCTCTTTCGG
>CP070766.1:1196127-1204425 GCA_020345705.1 Candidatus Zixiibacteriota bacterium
CTCTCAAATCGGTGCATGACGCCGGTTATCTTCATGGGGACGTGCATGCCGGCAATTTCCTCATCCGGGACGGACGCGTTTGTCTGATTGATTTCGGTCTGACACGCCCGGTACGAATTGCCAAAAAAGAAGAATCGAAGTACGAAGAGGGCGGTGTCGTGCTGTACATGCCACCCGAGTACGTCCGTCGCGTTTTTAACGGCCGAAAAGGCTTTTGGGGATCGGTCGCCGGAGAGATATACTCCTGCGCCGTGATACTCTACTTCCTCTTTACAAAAAGGATGCCATACACATGGAAGTACTACCGGGAGGAGTACATGAAATGCATTTTAAATCAACCCCCGCTGAGTTTCGAGGAAAACGGCCGCACTCCCTGGTCCGAGCTGGAAGTCGTTCTTCAACGAGCCCTGGCAAAACGCAAAAAGGATCGGTTTGCATCGATGGGGCATTTTCTGAAAACTCTGAAAAAAGTTCACCTGCCTGATGCCGCCGATGAGAATCCGTTTTTGGAAGAGGTTACGGATACTCAGGCAGAAAGGGAAGGCGACAGGTGACGGTAAAATCGGGATATCTTTCAAGAGCAATCGATGGACTGGGCGAACTATCGAAATATTCGTTTGAAAACATGCGCCTCGTCCACTCCCCGCCCCATCGCTCGATGTATGCCGGCGGGGCCGGAATCGCATACACGTTCTGGAAAGCGGCCTGTGCCCTGGACGACCCCTTATGGCTCGACCATGCCCGTCTGTGGATCGAGCACGTCTACGCCGCCCCGCAGGACGGTAGTCAAATAACGTATCCTGAAATCCCCGATGAACCGGTCGAAATCCAGCCCGCCGATTCCCTTCTCTTCGGCGACAGAGGGCTGCTTCTAACCCGGGCTTTGATCGCGGCCTCCGAGGATAGCGAACCGACCCTGGATAGAAGCCTGGGGAAGTTTATGGCCCCGGAAAACAAAAGACTGCCGGTGCAGGAATATCTTCAGGGAATCGCCGGCCGACTCGTGGGAAGCGCACTTCTTTACCGCGAACTGGGTCAGGAAAGGCTTAAGGAATACGGTGATGCGCTTGCCCGGGATCTTATTGAAACGGCTGGGGTTACCGATGGGTCCCTTCCCTGGCGGAAGAATCCCAGGCTCGGATTCGCCCATGGCCGGGGCGGGAACTTCTATGCTTTGCTCCTGTGGTCGAAAGAGACCGGTTACGCTTTACCAAAATGGTACCTGCCGGCTCTGAGGCAGTACGCACGTTCGGGCCGGAAACACGAACATGGCATCAGCTGGCCGATCAGCGAAAAGAGCGAAGAGGACTATATGGACACCTGGTGCAACGGCGCCCCGGGATTGATTCATCTATGGACACTTGCCTACTCTCACTTTCGGGACACTTTCTTACTTGAGGCGGCCGAAGCAGCCGGGGAATACTGCATTCATATGCCCGAAACCAAACTGGGACACATCTGTTGCGGCGCAGCAGGTGTCGCCTATGCCTTTCTCGCCCTTAACCGCATCGATCCCGGCGGTGGATGGCTTGAGCAGGCCCGTCGCTACGCCGAACTGGCCGGGGCCGGATCGGTGATGAAAAACTGGAGACTGGGTCTTTACGGCGGCTTGGCCGGTACGGTCTGCCTGATGCTCGATATGGAAAATCCGGAAGAGGCAGCCCTTCCGGGCGTGGAAGGATGAAGCAAACCTCGAAAGTGAGGGAAGGGTTCACGCAAATTCGATAGCTTTCTTCAAATGAAGATTCTGGAAGGGCTCATGTGCCGCAAAAACTTTTCGTTGCAGCTGGAAATTCAATCGGCACTCGGAAGATGACGCACAATTGGCACCCGTGGGGTAACGCTGAGCCATGGTTTGCACTGCTAACTGAAAACTGGAAAGGAGGTGATAAAATAATCTTTACTTTCGGTTCTGTTATATCGGTTTACCGCATCTACCCGATGCGGAACCAGGGGGCTTGAGCGACTTCTAATCATGGAGTTGGCTTAAACACCGTCGACTTTTCATACCTTGGACCTTGCCTCTCCAAAACCCAAAACTTGATTGAGAGGGCAAAAAGTCCTCAAAGGGAATTGAGGTTTTGTATGGAAAGCAAAAAAACTCCGACCAGATTTCGGTGGTTTCGAACCACCGTATTTGTATGCGCTATCATTGCAGGTGGGCTTCTGGGATTATCTCAGATTGCCTTTGCCGATGATCCCCTGCCGCCGGCACCGGTTCTTGTCTCGCCTGCCGAACATGCCAATTTATATGATCTCTGGACGCCTTACACGCTGGACTGGGCTGAGACCCAATACGCCGAGACATACCGCGTCGAGCTTTCGGAGCAGAGCGATTTCAGCAGCTTATACGACTATGCCGACGGCTTAACTGAAACAGAGTGGGATACACCTTCCATCTCAGTGGGCATCTTTGAAAGAAACTTCTACTGGCGCGTACGGGCATCAAATGTGACCGGCGACGGCCCTTGGTCCACGCCCAGGCATTTCTGGGTCCATCGTTCGAAGGCGTGGTTGATAAGTCCAATTGGCGACGTCACTAATCAGGATAGTCTCGAAGTAGCCTGGCACGGCGTGGAAGAGGGATTTTCATACAGAGTAATAATCGATAACAGTCCTCTGTTCACTTCCCCCGAAAAAGACACAACTATCTGGTGCAGTGACTTCACCTGCTATGACTACATCACTCCACCCCTTCCCAGCAACACCAGATATTATTGGAAAGTGAAATCATATACTCCCTATTTCTGGTCCATGTCCGACGTCAAGAGCTTCTTCCTCGAATCACCTGGGGGTGGTGCATCCTGTCCGGTTCTCTTCAGCTTTGACGGTAATGACTTTGTCCGCGAAAACCCACTTCTGACGGCCTGCGAACAGTCCAATTATACCGAGGTTGTCACGGATTATTATCACCTGACCGAACCGATCGCACCGCGTGGTGGCACATACGTCTTCCAGCTTCGCGAGACGGAAAACGAGATGACGTATCTGCGTGATATTGAACTGATTACGGTCGATCACAGTACCGAGTCCACGGTTGGTTGTGCCGTTGACGGGCGAATCTTCACCTACTCCGAATCAGTCACACCGTTGTCGGCCGTTGATAACACCGGTGTCGGCAGGCTCGATGCCCTGGTGGCGGCTGATGATAATATGTTTGTCGCCACCGGACCCGGACACCTGGTGCTGACGTTCCCGAATCCTCTCGGTGATGCCTACGTTGACTTCACCGCTCCGGGCAAGGAGCCCTGCCCGTTTGAAGATCCGGGACCCCCGCCCCCAAAGACTGTCGCCGACGGTGACCGGCCGAGCGCTCCGTTGAAGGTTGAGGTCATGAATGAGAATGGCGAATGGGTTGAGATGCCCGATATCCCGTCCAGGGAAAATCCTACTCAGGAATTCATCCTCAGCAGCATGGAATTGCCCGCCGAGATTGATTTCATCATCGTTCGTATCTCCTGGAAAGACGGCTTCTCAGCCGACGTTATCCGGCAGTATGTGCCGGCTGATGAGACTCCCGAGATAAAAACCTGGGAGGTCAGCTCGGGCAACCTCTTTACTGCTGATCCGCTTCCGAAAGCCTGGCCGGGGTTCGACAACGGCGTCATTCTTGAGCTCGTCAAAGGAGACGTTCTTGAGTTCGAGTTTAATGTCAATCAACCCCTCCCGTCCGGTCAAACGCGCGACTTCATCATCAGAGCGGTCGGCCGCTATCAGCCCGACTACTCGGTGTTCACTCATCTGGTCCCGGGTCAGTTCCAGCTGTATGATAATCACCCCAATCCCTTCAATATTCAGACAGAGATTGCCTATGACCTCCCCGCGGCGACTCGTGTGAAACTGGAAATCTACAATATGCTCGGCCGGCACGTCGTTACCCTGGTTGACGGGCAGCAGAATTTCGGTCATTATCAGGTTGAGTGGAACGGTCAGGACAAAAACGGTCAGACCGTCTCCAGCGGACTTTATGTGTATCGTCTGACGGCTGCCGGATTCGATCAATCGAAGAAGATGATGCTTTTGAAGTAAATGATTCATTTTGCGTCATCGATGTACGGTCGTGAGGACATTTTTTGACAATGCTGATGAGCCGGTTCCCCGCCGGCTCATCAGCTGTGTACGCAACTTGAGCAAGGTTTGCAATTATTCACAAATTGTCTGATGGAGTAATCAGATATCACAGAAAGGAGATGCGCACCATGCGAAACAGGGTCTTTCAATGGCTTTTGGGTGTTGTTGTGCTGGCGACGGCATTTTGTGGGGCCGCTGCCTACGAGGGAGCGGAAGAGGAAGTGGCCGCAATCCAGCAAAGAATTGAGGAAAAGGGCCTCGACTGGAGAGCCGGTCTTAACCCGATTATGACCGATTACAGCCCGGAGGAACGCGAAGAGCTCTGTGGCTTCAGGCTTCCCGACAACTGGCAGGAAATCTGGATGGTGCATCTCGACCGACGCTTCAAAGCACTTGCCCCGCAGGATTTACCCGTTTCTTTGAACTGGGAGGACTCTGGCAAAGTCACGCCGGTAAGAAACCAGGGCAGCTGCGGTTCCTGCTGGGACTTTGCGGCGACTGCGGCACTTGAGGCCGTTTACAAAATCGAACATGACATCGAGTACGATTTGTCGGAGCAGCAGATACTATCATGCGCTGAAAGCGGGTCGTGCGGTGGGGGATGGATGGTGTATAATTACGAGCACTGGCTTGATTATGGCGCCATTGTTGAAAGCGCCATGCCCTATGACGGCGGTCCTTACAGTGATACGATTCCATGCACTGAAGACCTGTACCCAGTCGTCGCCAGGATTGATTCCTGGACTGCCGTCCCTCAGGACATCAATTCACTCAAGACGGCTCTTCTGACAGCGCCTGTCGCCGTTGCTTTTCGCGTGACTGGAGATTTTTACAGCTATGATGGAGGCTGCTTCAGCTATGGT
This sequence comes from Candidatus Zixiibacteriota bacterium, assembly GCA_020345705.1. GTDB lineage: Bacteria > Zixibacteria > MSB-5A5 > GN15 > PGXB01. The sequence goes on from CP070766.1 coordinate 1,201,062, forward strand.
GAGCCCGTCGGCAGTCCGAACCATGCCGTCCTTCTGGTCGGGTGGAATGACACTCTGTGCAACGGCGACGGCGCCTGGCGGGTGAAGAACAGCTGGGACACGACCTGGGGGGAAAGCGGATATTTCTGGATCAAGTACGGTGAATGTAATTTCGGCGTGGCGGCGGCGCTGCTTAGTATCCCTGATGCGGGAAATGACGACGTGGCGAACTGGACAACGACGTTCGGCGACACTGGAACGGACAATGCCTGTTTCGCCCGGCCGATTTATGACACCGTCTATCCGGAGCAGATAAATCTTGAAGGCTACGCTGTCGCGGGAACCTATGTGACCGATTCAACCGGATTTGATTTATGTTTCATCAGAACCGACTCGTGCGGAAATGAATTGTGGACGTCAACGTATGGTACAGCCCATAGCGACTTTGCCAACGGGGCCTGTCTTACATCCGACGGCGGCTGCGTTGTCGCCGGCTATACATATACCGATTATGGTGACAGCGTCTATCTCGTCAGGTTCTCGGCCGACGGAAATGTCCTCTGGAACTACAATTACGGCTTTCAGGATAATGATATCGCACAATCGGTCATAGAAGCCGCCGATGGCGGCTATGTTGTCCTCGGCACGACCAGAGAGACCGGAAGCTCGAACCACCTGCTCCTTTTCAAGACGGATACATCCGGTATCCGGCAGTGGTGGCAGACGTACGGAACCGTCGACGGTTACGAGAATGCGGGAGAAGTCGAACGCGCCGCTGATGGAGGGTATATCCTTGTCGGCTCAAGCAGTCCTCTGCCGGCTGACACTGTCTGGGATGTATATTTCGTAAAGACCGATGCCAACGGAAATGAGCAGTACAGCAATCGACTCGGCCGCAGCTACCATAATGAACTCGGGCTCGGCATTGAGATAAACTCGGACGGCGATTTCCTGATATCCGGATTTGTTATTGACGACGGTAACAGCGACGCCATGCTCATGAAAGCCGAGCCGGTCCTTTACCCTCCGTATGTGAAAAAGAAATGGATCGCAAGCTTCGGCGGCACGGGAACCGATCTGGCGTATGATATTAAAATAAGTCCGGACGGATATTATACTCTGGCCGGTTACACTTATTCATCCGGCGCCGGCGGTCAGGATTGTTATTTCATTAAGGCAGATACGGCGGGCGATTCCGTCGAGGCCTGGACCTTTGGCGGCGATGATAATGACTATGCCCTGTCGCTTGAGCCGACCATGGATGGCGGCTATGTCCTGGTCGGTTACACTAAGTCCTACGGTCCCGGGAATTCGGACATGTACGTGATGAAGTTTGTCGATTCCGTCCCTGATGCCCCGGAGCTCTTCTGCCCGTCGGACGGCCTCGAAACCTACGAGTCCGCGCAGACTCTGTACTGGGAATATGTCCATAACGCTAAAACCTATGCGGTTGAATTGGCCGATGTCGGTAATTTCAGCCAGCTGATTGACTCCGCCAACGACCTCGATTTGCCCCGCTGGACGATGCCGGGTCTTGATACCGGGGTTTACTACTGGCGGGCCTGCGCCGCTAATGAGGCCGGGAATGGTCAATGGTCGAGCGCATGGCAATTCCGGGTCCTCAATGATAAGGCTAGGTTGTATTGGCCTGAGAATGGCTCTGTTTACACCAACATGGATAACTTCCCTCTCAAGTGGTACGAGATGCAGGATGTTCAGGCCTATCGGGTGCAGGTTGGATTGGACAGCACTTTTGATTCGATTGTCATTGACGATGGTATCTTCTCTGATTGCAGCGATCAAATATGCTATTATTTTATCACTCCGAAATTGCCGAACAACGTGTACTACTGGCGCGCCAAGGCGATGGGTGCAGGATACTTCGAATGGTCCGACACCCGGAAACTGACTCTCACCACCGGCGGCCCGTCCTGTCCCGTGTTGTTCACTTATGACGGCAGCAAGTTCATCGAAGAAAATCCCCTGCTCACCGCGTGCGAGCAATCGGGGTACGCCGATGTCGTCACCGATTTCTACAAAGTCACAAACCCTGTCGCCCCGCGTGAAGGCCGGTTGACCTTTCTGCTGAAGGAGTTGGAGGATGAGATTACATATCTTGATGATTTCTCATTGTTGACCGTCGACCATGATCCGGATTCCAGGGCCGGGTGCACCGTGAACGGCAGGATATTCCTCTACGATGAGGCCATTCCGCCTGTCTCGGCAATCGATCATAACGGCGTTGACCGGCTGGCCGCGGTCATGGCGAATGAAGGGGAGGTCTATTCATCTACTGAGTCGGGACATCTCATCTTGAGATTTCCGAATCTTCGGGAGGAAAGCGGCTTTGCTGTGCCCCCGCCACCGAAGGTATGCCCCCCAGGCGGCGGCGACAGCCCAATTGATCCGCCTCCCAAAATGGCGACCGAAGGGCCGCGGCCGGGGCCGGCTCTCAAAGTGGAAATACGCGGGACCGAAGGCGAATGGATCGAAATGTCGAATATCCCGTCTCGCGAATACGCCGTCGAGGAATTCGTTCTGAGCGGGCTGCCGGCCGACATTGACGATGAAATGGTTACGATACGGATCTCGTGGGAGGGCAGTTTCGCAACCGACGTCATATATCAGTGTCTACTCTCCGACGAACGCCCGACTGTAAATAATTGGAAAATCAGCGACCTTAATCTCATATGCGGCGGTATCCACGAAAAATTTGACGGAATGAATGGCGTCGAACCTCTTGTGCTGACAAAAGGAGACGTGTGCGAGTTCATTTTTGACGCTGTGGAGGAGGCCTCGCCGGGCCGGAAGAGAGACTATGTCGTCATGGCCGTCGGCCGATATCAGCCCGCCAACTCGTTATTCGGCCAAATGCCGGGTCGCTTCAGACTGCACAACTCCTACCCCAATCCGTTTAATCCGGCGACAATCATCAGCTACGACCTTCCGGTCGCCTGCCATGTGAAACTGGAGATATTCAATATCCTGGGTCAGCGCGTTAAGACTCTGGTGGATAAGCAGATGGAGGCGGGCAGCTATGAACTCACCTGGAACGGCACCGACCGCAGCGGTTTCCCGATGGCCAGCGGTATATACTTCTATCAACTGACGGCAGGAGATTTCTCCAGTTCCAGAAAGATGTTGCTGCTGAAATGAGTGGGGCAAATCGCACCGGCTATCGGGCAATTCAGGGCTGAAACGAGGATAACACTATATCGGGCCGGCTGACAGCCGGCCCGTTTCTCTCCATTTGGCCTTCAATGGGGTCGTCCATCGAGATTTCCCCTTGACATTTTGTCTAAGTTAGGCAATTTATTGTAGTTTCTTGGATTGTCGCGCACCGATATGGGCGATGGAGGAAACAGAGCTTAAATGAGCGCGGATA
>CP070766.1:1204525-1208302 GCA_020345705.1 Candidatus Zixiibacteriota bacterium
CCTGTTGTGCAATTACCCCGATTTGATACCGAGCTCTTTGATTGTTTTAGAGAGATTGGAGCGGTCCATACCCAGCATGCGGGCAGCGGCGGAAACATTATTGTTCGTCTTGACGAGGGTTTTGGTGATTATGAGTTTCTTCATGTCGCGTAACTGAGCGTTCAGACTCTGATCGCTGTCGGTTTCCATGCCGGAATAGGACAAGTAGTTTTCGACATCTTCTCTTGTTATATAGAAAGAGACGGAGAGGTCAATCAATGACTGGACGGCATGCTGCAATTGTCTGACATTGCCCGGCCAGTCATACTCGATCATGAGCTCCTGAGCGGCCGGCCCGAAAAGCTTAATACCCTCCCCCTTCTGCGATGCATATCGCTCGAGGAAATAGTCAATCAGATCGGAGATATCTTCGCGCCGATCTTTGAGAGAGGGCAGTGTAATTGTAACGCCTTTCAGGCGGTAATACAGGTCGGCACGGAATTCTTCCGTCTCGACCATTTTTTCCAGGTCGCGGTTGGTGGCGCATATGATCCGAACATCAACTTTACGAACGTGAGGAGAGCCGAGTTTCTGCATTTGGCCGGTTTCAATTACCCTGAGCAATTTGGCCTGGGTGGTAATGTCCAGGTCACTGACCTCATCCAGAAAGAGCGTTCCGCCATCGGCGTATTCAAACATCCCGATTCTGTCCTCAAAGGCGCCCGTGAACGCCCCCCTCACGTGTCCGAAGAGCTCTGAGGCGACCAGGTCAGGTTGTCTGTGATTGCAGTTCAGGACGGCCAGTCTTTTCGTTCCTCGGTGACTTCTCTTGTGTATGGCCAGCGCCACAAGTTCCTTGCCGCTGCCGGTCGGCCCGACGATCATCACTTTGCTTTCGGTGGCTGCTATTTTTTCAATGGTACGATAAACATCAAGCATTTTCTGTGATTTGCCGACCATGCCATACAGCTTGTGCGCATTCTCAATCAGGCGGCCGCTCTGTTTTTTCAGCTGGTGGAAAGTAACGGCGTTCCTGACCGCCCTGAGCAACCGGGCCGGACGCTCGCTTTTCACCACGTAGTCGAAGGGATGATACTTCTTGTCGATTTGGCCCTCGGAATACTCACCCGGATAACCGGTATAGAAAATCACCGGAAGGTCAGCGCTCACTTCCTTTAAAGCGCCAGCGGTTTGAAGGCCGTCAGTCTTTGCCATTTTGATGTCAAGAATGACGGCATCGAAGTTTTTTTCTCTTCCGGCGAGGTCAACCGCTTCGTCCCCCGAGGATGCCGGAACCACGTCGTACTCATCGACCAGCAATTCGTTGAGGGCCTCAAGGACGAGATTGTCGTCATCGACGATCAGGACTCTACCAGACTTTTCCATTATTCCATAATCAATCTGATATGTATAGCTCTAACTCCACGGTAGTAATATAGTAAATTTCGCCCCTTTGTCCAGCATTGATTCGGCCTTTATTTGCCCATCATAGAGATCGACGATTTTTCTGACAACGGCCAGGCCCAATCCGGTCCCGGAACTCGGTTTGGTGCTGAAGAAAGCATCAAATATCCGGGGTAGATGTTCTGAGGGAATCCCGGGGCCGGTGTCACTAAACACGACTCTGACGAGACCATCCGTGATTTCAGCCATCAGGCCAATCGAACGATGGTCACTATCTGCCAGAGCGTCCAGCGAGTTGACCATCAGATTGTTAAAAAGCGAGTGGGCATGGGGCTTATGACACAGGATCGAGACATCGGGGGGAATATCAATCTCCAGCGATACACTCATACTGTCCAGACGGCTTTTATGGTCGTCAATAATTTCTTCCATAAGCAGTTTCAGGTTCACCGATTCGGCGGCTTTCTCGGCTTCAATCCGAGAGAATTTGCCGACCAGTTCGGTCATGTTGTTGGCTCGCTCCAGAGACCTGTCTATCAGGCCCAGAAGTCTTTCAACCCGCTCTTGATCAGCCGGCCCGCCTTCGCTGAGCAATTGCTGCAATTTATCAACGGAGTTCAGCGCCGGGCTCAAGGCATTGTGAATCTCATGGGCCACACCCCCGGCGATATCTCTGGCCTGTTTATATTTTTCCGCCGCAATAAGCTTTTCCTGGATTTCTTCCAGTTCGACCAGAGCCTTTTGCAGTCTGTCCCGCTGCTGAGATATGATTTTACTCTTCTGCCGAAACGCGGCCATAACATACCAGATGACGGCTATAATCAGACTGAGCGGTATGAAACCGGCCAGGAAGGCCAGAAGCGGATTTCGATGAAAAATCGTGTACCAGGGGCTTGGCTCAAGAGCGAGAATACAGTTGGACCGCCCGCCAACCTCATTCAGGACCATCAGGTTTCCCATCATTCTATGAACTGATTTCGATACCAGATAGTCGCCGAATTGATAGGTGACTTTCTCCATAGATCGCGCCAGGGGTTTGAAATTGTTGTCCAGAACGAGAAGTTGCCTGTCGGCCGGCAGAAGCAGAAGCTGGTTTCTGCCCAGACCGATAAAGTCGCGGCACTCCCAGACAAATCCATAGCTATAAAGGCGGCTTTTCTTGATAGTCTGGAAATTCTGCTGAAAAACCAGATTGCTGTTGTCATTTAAGGAGACAAAAACCTCATCCGAGCCATCGCTGTTCAGGTCAAACAGTCCCATGCTGCTGACCAGCTGTCCGGAGTCCAATGAAATGGAATCAAGCTGCCGGCCGGCCTTGTCAAAGACGTCTATTCTCACCCTCTCGGCATCAGCAGTGTCGGAGTCGGCGAATTCCGCCCGGGTGAAGCGCGGGACCGCAATGTCGAAGGAGCCGTCACCGTCATAATCGACAACAAGCGGCATAGCCGACGTGAATACGCCTCCGGTCACCTTTTTCCATTTTTCGTTGCCGTTTTCATCCAATACAACCAGATAAGAATGCTGATCATCCATCTCTCTCTCTACGGCCGCATTGCCCTTGGAAGACAATCCGAATACAACCGAGACATTTTCCCCCGCCGCAAGAGGTTTCACATAGAAACATGCGTTGTTTACTATTCCGGCAAAACTATACTCCCACAGAATCTTCTGGTTATGCAGGTCGATACAATAGAGCTTTCGGGGATAAAGATCATACCCCGTGTCCACCGCAACCAGAAGTTCGACAAAGCCATCACCGTTAAAGTCGTAAGTGCCGCAGAAGAATCCGTGCCCGTCCCAGTGACCGTTGCCGTCTCTGTCGATGCCGGCCGCCAGGAACTGCTTATATGAAAACCGATCGTGGACATGGAGAATTTCAATCCAGACGCTGTCTCGCCTGACGTAACTGAGAGCGACCTCATCCAGGCCGTCATTATCGAAGTCAAAGGGATAATATGAGTTGAGTTCCAGGGCGAAGAGATTGACCTGGCGAATGGCTTTTCGTCTGAGAACATCTTCGCAGAATATAACGGCCGTGATGGTATCCGGGGGCCGCCAGTCGTTACTCATTATGCAAAGCCCGATTTGACCTTCGGGGGTGACTTTGATCGGAATCCACACTTCCCTGGTGTAGTTGGTGGTCATTTCTTTCGTGACGAATTTATACGGAAGATCCAGGGGGTCATCAATGGGCTCGACGAGATGGTACCCGTCGGCATCAACTCCGTCATTACAGCCGATTCCCGCGGCAATGAAGAGCGCTAAAACGGCGTGAAATAGATGTCTAAACATTGTCGAATCGAAATTGAACATTATTTATAATATATGGGCCATGGAGACCAGGTCAAGCCCCAGAATTAACGAACTGAGTGCTCGGGAGACGAGGTGAAACCC
>CP070766.1:1208402-1212670 GCA_020345705.1 Candidatus Zixiibacteriota bacterium
CTTGTCTCCGTCACCTCGGTCGCCATTCTGCTTAACCTCTCCCGGCGGGAGGGGGTGGTGGTCCGATGAAAAAACTGACCGTGCTCTTTGCCGGCGGCGGGACCGGAGGACATCTGTATCCGGCCCTGGCCATAGCCGACACGTTAAGAGCGAGAGTCGAGCCGGGCGGCATCGCCGATTTCCGGTTCATCGGCACCAAGCGGGGCTTGGAGTACCGGATGAGAGACAGACTCGGCTATCCCCTGTCGTTGATTACGGTACGGGGCATGTATCGGCATAGTATTCTGAAAAATATCTTATTCCCGATTCTGTTGCTGGGCGCAGTGCTTAAATCCATCTACTTCATCCTGCGGTTCGGCCCTGATCTTGTTGTCGGGACGGGCGGTTATGTGATGGGGCCGGTTCTTCTGGCCGCTGTTGCTATGAACCGGCGATGTGTCATCCAGGAGCAGAATTCGTACCCCGGTGTGACTACCCGTCAGTTGGCCCATAAAGTTGACAAAGTTTTCCTGGGATTCGCCTCTGCCGCCGGGTTTCTGAATAAGAATGCCGTGACGGCCGAGACCGGGAATCCCGTTAAGAACACAATCGGGAAAATCTCAAAGGAAAAGGGAAGAGAGCACTTCCAGCTCAAAAGCACCGACAGGGTTATTCTGGTTTTGGGGGGAAGCCAGGGGGCCGCCAGCATCAATCAGAATATCCTAGATCATTTGAGCAACCTGCCGGATGGATATCAACTGATCTGGCAGACGGGTGAAAGGGACTATAAGGAAATAGCCGCAGCCGCGGGCGGCAGGGTTGAAAGCCGCGCCCTTTTTCCCTATACGGACCGGATTGAACTGGCCTATGCGGCCGCAGACATCGCCATTGCCAGAGCGGGGGCGCTGACTCTGGCTGAACTGGTGGCGGCCGGTCTTCCGTCAGTGCTGGTTCCGTATCCTTATGCCGCCGGAGACCATCAGCGAAAAAACGCCGAAGTATTTGTGGAGAACAGAGCCTCACTGATGATTGAGAATGGCCAGCTGGGCGAGGTCAGCCTTCTTAAAGGGACCGTCTCACTGATTGAGGATGGCAGCTATCTGAAGATGGCCGAAGCTGCCCTGGCCATGCGCGCGAGAATAAAAAGACCGGCGGTGGAAATAATCGCAGATGAGATTCTTGAACTCGTTGGATATGAAGGGAGTCGTGATTGAAGAGCACCGTCCTAACCAGTCCAAAGTTTGAAGGAAATAAGATGATTTTTGGCAAGTTCAAGGAATTGTTTTTTGTCGGGATCGGCGGCTCAGGCATGTCCGGTATTGCCGAGATACTGCACAATCTCGGCTACAAAATCAGCGGCTCGGATATCAGTTTCAGTGAAGTCACTGATCACCTGGAAAGCCTGGGAATCAAGGTCTATGACCGGCACGACGCCGCCAACCTGGGAACGGCCAACGTGGTCGTCATCTCGTCGGCCATTAAAGAGAGTAATCCCGAGATTATCGAGGCAGGATTGAAGGGTATTCCGGTCATCAAGAGGGCCGAGATGCTCGGCGAGCTGATGAGACTCAAGTACTCCGTCGGTGTTTCGGGAACCCACGGCAAAACCACGACCACTTCCATGATTGGAAAGATCATGACCGACGCCGGCCTGGATCCGACCCTGATTGTCGGCGGCATCGTTTCCGGAAAAGGCTCGGGTGCCTCGCTCGGCGCCGGGGATTATCTCGTCGCCGAAGCGGACGAGTACGACCGCTCGTTCCTCTCAATGTTTCCAACGATGGCGGTAATCACCAACATTGAATCCGACCATCTGGATTGCTATGAGGGAATGGAGGATCTGGAGTCGTCCTTTCTCACGTACATGAACCGGGTTCCTTTTTATGGCATGGTCGTCTATTCGGCTGATGATCCTGTTCTGGCCAAACTGCGCGGGAAGATCACACGCGCCTCAATTTCATTTGGATTCTCACCCGAGGCCGAGTATCAGGCCGCTGACATTTCTCACACCGAAGGAGGCACCGAGTTTACCGTTTTCAAACGTGGCGAGTATCTGGGCCGGGTTGTCCTTAGGATCCCCGGTGAGCACAACGTCAGAAATGCTCTGGCATCGGTCGCCGCCACTTCCGAGCTCGAGGTTCCGTTTGAGACCATTGCCGGATCTCTCAGCGAGTTTCGGGGCGTCGGCCGTCGATTTGAGATAAAGGCAACGATTAATGATATCATGGTCGTCGATGACTACGCTCATCATCCGACCGAAATCACCGCCTCCCTTGAGGCGGCCCGGAAATCATACGGACGCCGCATTATCTTGATCTTTCAGCCGCATCTATTTAGCCGCACCCAGCTCTTATACCGGGAATTCGCCGAGGCTTTGAGACTGGCCGACATATGCTGGGTGGTGGATATATATCCGGCGCGCGAAGAGCCGATTAACGGTGTCACGGCCGAGCTTATCACACGGTATGCGTCAAAGAAGGGATACGAGCATATTCAGTATGTCGGTGCCGTGGAGAATTCCATCGCCCGGGTGCTGGAGACGGCCCGGTCAGGTGACATCGTCATTACCATGGGAGCCGGCAGCATTACGCGGATTAATCCTGAAATCGTCGGAGGACTGAAGCGGAATGACTCTTAGGGTAGGACGAAAATATCTCCTGATGCTTCTGGCGGCGGTGCTGATCGCATCGACGGTGGCGACCATGGAATACTCGGGCATTTTCAAACTCGAGAAGGTTGTCCTCCAACCGGATGATTTCTCAAAGAACGTCAGGATAACCGGCCTCAATTCCGGCGAGAGGCTTTTCGATGTGCCGGTCGAGCGGGCCGTAAATACTCTGATAGAACAGGAGAAGATCCTGCGTGTTGACCTTGACTTCAAACTGCCCGACCAGATAAATATTTCCATCAATGATATTGAACCGCTGGCGCTGGTGATTGCCGGAGATGGGCGGCTGATGTACTCCCTTGACGAGCACGGGCACCTGCTACCTGTGGATACATCCATCGGGCGGTTTGATTTTCCCATTATTACCGGCGTCAATTGCGGCCGGCTGTATATGAAACCGTCGGATGACCGCCTGCAATTGGTCGTGGAACAGCTCAGACGTCTGCGGGACGCCAGTATCGATTTCTACCTGGCCATATCGGACATCGATATGTCACGTGCAGATTATATCTCAATCAATCTCGACGGATTACCGTTCCCCGTGTTGACCTATGCCGGTCATCTCTTTGAAAGCATAATAAGGTTGAAATTGCTGATTCTGGATTTCGGCCCGGACTTAGACGGGATAAAGAAATTAGACATGCGCTCGGAAGCGCTGATAATAGCGGCAAGTTGAAATATGGCAGAGACAAGAATCATAACCGGAATTGACATTGGAACAACGAAAGTCAGGGTCATCATCGCCGAGAGCGAGGACGGCGGCGAGCCGGTCTTTCTGGGATACGGTACCGCCCCCGCCGAGGGACTGCGCCGGGGGGTGGTCGTAAATATGGAAAAAACGGTCCAGGCCTTGACAACCGCCGTGGAAGATGCGGAAATAATGGCTTCGATCCGGGTCAGTTCGGCCGTGGCCGGTATTGCCGGAGATCACATCAAGTCGATCAACAGCCACGGCGTGATTGGTGTCTCCCGGTCTGACAATGAAATCGGGGAAAAGGACGTCAACAAGGCTATCGAGACTGCCAGCGCCATTGCCATTCCGGCCGACCGTGAAATCGTGCATGTTCTGCCTCAGGAGTACACCATCGATGAGCAGCCGGGAATCAAAAATCCTCTCGGTATGACGGGTGTCAGACTCGAGGTTGAAGTGCATATCGTTACCGCCGCCGTGACATCGGCGAAAAATATCTATCGTTCCCTTGAAAGATGCGAAATCGATATAGAGCATCTGGTTCTCCAAGCGCTGGCCTCGTCGTACGCTAACATCAGCAGCAGCGAAGAAGACATAGGCGTGGTCTTGATTGACATTGGTGGAGACCTCACCGACGTGGCCGTATTTTATGACAGCTCCATCAGGCATACCGGAGTGGTGCCGCTGGGAGGACGAAACGTCACCAACGATATCGCTATCGGCCTGCGCACGTCGGTCGACCAGGCCGAACGGCTGAAATTGAGTTACGGTTCAGCCCTGACGGCAATGGTTGATCCGGATGAGATGATGGAGGTCCCGGCTACCATGGGCCGCAAGCCGCGGACAATCTCACGAAACGTGCTGGCGTCGATTATCGAACCGCGCATGGAGGAAATCCTTTCTCTCGTCGCCCGCGAGATGAAGAAAGCC
>CP070766.1:1212770-1217277 GCA_020345705.1 Candidatus Zixiibacteriota bacterium
GCTGGCGGTCCATGTCGGGATTGACGTGGATAGGTGTCCTTTCCGACGGACGCTTGCGGGCGCAACCGGATATTACAGGCAGGACTCCGACAAGTGCAATCATGACGAGCCGCAGAGCGGATTTATGGAAAATCTTTTGCTTCATTCGTCGTTTATAACCTCCAAATTCTTTCCTCCGATGGATTCCAGGAACTGCGTGGTCTTCCCGACGTCAAAGATGGGGTCACCGGCCTCGATGCTTATGAAGAAGCTGTCGTCGGTTACTTTGCCGGACCGGTCCGAATTGAATAAGGGATGATTAAGCCGTGGCAGACCGTTGAGAGCGAGCATGCCGATCAACGCTGCGAAAGCGGACAATAAAACTCCCAGGGCGAAGGTCACCGGAACGTACGCCTGAAAACTGAAGAACGGCTTACCCGATATGACCAGGGGATAATCAATAGTGCTCGTCCACCACTGAATTGCCAGGGCGGAGGAAGTCCCGATAAGAGCAGCGATACCGACGATCCATCCCAGGGGCGAACGCCTAAGACCCATGGCGGCATCCATACCGTGAATGGGGAAGGGGGAGTGGCAGTCGAATTTTCTGTAGCCGGCGTCGCGAACCTCCTGCGCCGCTTTCAAAAGATCAGCGGGGCCGCCGAACTCGGCCAGAATCAAGGCCGTCTTTAATGATGCACCATTAGCCACGTTCACCTCCGGCCTCGTGATAATGCACATCCGCCTGCGGCAGGACGCCCTTGACTTCGGCCATAGAAATCATCGGAAGAAATCTTATGAAGAGCAAAAAGAGCGTGAAGAACAGGCCGAACGACCCCACAAAGGTGCTTATGTCCCAGATGGTCGGGCTGTAGTAGTCCCAGTTGGCCGGGAGAAAATCCTGCGCCAGCGAGCTTACGACAATGACAAACCGCTCGAACCACATTCCGATATTGATCAGGATTGAGGCCGTAAACATGACCGGGATGCTTCGTCTCAGTTTCTTGAACCAGAAAAGCTGGGGCACGAACACGTTACAGCTGATCATAATCCAGTAGGCCCAGGCATATTGTCCGAAGGCACGGTTGATGAATGCGAATTGCTCATATATGTTGCCGCTGTACCAGGCGATAAAGAATTCCATACTGTAGGCGTAACCGACCATCATACCGGTCAGAAGCATGACCTTGTTCATCTTTTCCATGTGGTTGATGGTGATGATATCCTGCAGGCCGAAAATCTTGCGGGCAATGGTGGTCAGAGTAACGACCATCGCGAATCCCGAGAATATCGCTCCGGCCACAAAGTACGGCGGGAAAATAGTCGTGTGCCAGCCGGGCAGGATGCTGACGGCAAAGTCAGTGCTCACGACGGAGTGCACCGACAAAACCAGCGGCGTCGATATACCGGCCAGAAGAAGATAAGCCAGCTCGTAGTGCTTCCACTGGCGGTTACCCCCGCGCCAGCCGAGGGCAAGCACGCCGAAGATGATTTTTTTGATTCTGGCTTCGGCGCGATCTCGGAAAGTGGCCAGGTCCGGAATCAGACCGGTAAACCAGAAGAGCAGTGAGGCCGTAAAGTATGTGCTTACGGCGAAAACGTCCCAGAGCAAAGGCGAGCGAAAATTCGGCCACATGGCCATCTGATTGGGGATGGGGAACATCCAGTACACAACCCAGATACGCCCGACGTGGATGGCCGGAAATATCAGGGCGCAGCACACGGCGAACAGGGTCATGGCTTCTGCGAAGCGGTTGATGGACGTCCTCCAGCGCTGCCTTAGCAGGAAAAGTATGGCCGAAATTAATGTTCCGGCGTGACCGATACCGACCCACCAGACGAAATTGATAATGGCCCAGCCCCATCCGACCGGATTGTTCAATCCCCAGATGCCGACGCCCTCAAAAACAAGATAGCCGATGGAGCCGATGAGCACCAGGAGCAGGGAAAAGGCGGCTCCGAAGGCAAGGTACCACAGGCGCGGTGCTTTGCGCTCGGCGATGGAGCTGATTTTTTCGGTGATGCTCCCGAGTGTCTGGACTCCCCCAGCGAGGGGAGGTTCAATATGGGCTGTTTCTCCGCTCAATTCATTAGGTCCGTTAATTCATTTTATCCGGCCACCGGTTTATCGCTTATCAGGGCCGGGTTGGGATTACTGATCTTGGCCAGGTACGAGTTTCTCGGCCTGACATTGAACTCCGCCAGAAGCTCATAGTTGCGGTCGATTTTTTTCCAGCGTGTAACTTCGCTTTCAATGTCATTTATATTTCCGAATTGAATTGCCTTTGTCGGACAGGCCTGCTGGCAGGCCGTTATAATCTCACCGTCGGCGACCCTGCGGCCTTCCTTTTTGGCCTTTAGTTTTGCGCGGCTGATTCGCTGGAGGCAGAAGCTGCACTTCTCCATTATGCCCCGGGACCGGACGGTGACATCCGGATTCTGAGCCATCTTTACGATTTCGGACATTCTTCCGGTATAGTTGAAAAAGTTGAACCTCCGGACCTTGTAGGGGCAGTTGTTGGAACAGTACCGCGTTCCGATGCACCTGTTATAGGTCATATTGTTCAAGCCTTCCTTATCGTGCACCGTCGCCGCCACCGGGCAGACCGATTCGCAGGGCGCGTTTTCGCAGTGCTGGCAGGCGACCGGCTGGTGAACCATCCGCGGATTTTCAATACCTCCGGTGAAATAGCGATCAATGCGCAGCCAGTGCATTTCACGTCCCCGGGAAACCTGGTCCCGGCCGACGATGGGAACGTTGTTTTCACTCTGGCAGCCGATGGTGCAGGCCCCGCAACCGATACATCGGTTAAGGTCTATCACCATTCCCCACTGGTAGCCCTTGCTGTAATCGTGATCGGGGTAGATTGACTTCAGCGGTGGATGTTCGACCAGCTCTCTGGCAAATTCGGGATTAGCTTTGTACTTCTTCAGTGTCGCTTCGCGGATGATCGGTCTGCCGTGCATGCTGTTGTGATCCTGGGTGTTTGCCGGAATGTATATTTTCCCGGTTCCATAGATTCGCGAGGTGGTGGCGATGCACGGTGCCTCGGACCTTCTGATTGCATAAGTGTTTGATCCGACGTTGTTGCCGACTCTGCCGGCAGAGGTTCGCCCGTAGCCGAGAGGCAATGTTATTGAAAAGTCAGCCTGTCCGGAAAGGATCCAGACCGGTATTTCAAGCTTATGATCTTCATATTCGAATCTGGTGATCTCACCGTTTTTCAGGTTCAGTTCACGAGCGGTGCGTGGGCTGATAAGGGCGGCGTTGTCCCAGGCAAGTTTCGTGACCGGGTCGGGCAGTTCCTGAAGCCAACCGTTGTTGGCAAAGCGGCCGTCGTATAGCGCCGGAGAGGGGCGAAAGACAATCTCAGGATTCGTGATGCCGGCGGCGTCGGTAGGGAAACTGATTTCATCGAGGACGGCAGCAGGAGTGACGCTCGTCGAGGCGCTTCCGTCAAGGAAACCCTCATGCAGTACTTTCCGCCACCTGTTTTCGAAGTCACCGCCACCGAGAATCGTTTGCCATGTCTCGCGGACAACGTTATAGTCTCTCTCTTCTCGGCCGGTCGCCAGAAGCTTCAGCACTTCCACCTTGCCGCGGCCGCCGAACAACGGCGCAATGAGCGGCTGGATGATGCTTGCCGTGCCGTCTGCGGCGCGCGCATCACCCCAGCTTTCGAGGTTATGGGCCTGCGGAATGTGCCATTCGGTGAGCCGGCTGGTTTCATCGAGGTACTGGCTGACGTGAACCGAATGTTCGATTTTTTTCAGCGCTTCAGCGAAATCCCAGTCAATGGGGGCATTGTATGCCGGATTTCCGCCGAGAATGATTAATGAGCTAATTTTACCATCCTTTGCAAGAGAAGCAATGCGAGAATCATAATGCGAAGGTTTGAGAGTGTCTTGTCTTTCGGAGAATGTCAGCGTCTCACCAATTCCTCCAAGAGCAATGTTCATCATATACACAAGCTCGTGGACTGGCCTGGGCAGATGTGGTCCCCCGACAATCAGACATTTATTTATGTTCTCAACCAAATCGGCGGCCAGCGCACTAATCCATTTTCGATCAAAGGAGTGATTGCCGTAGAGTTCACCGAATTTAACCGGCAGGTTTATTCGTAGTCCCTGCGCCTTAAGCTCCAAGGTCAGAGCCGCCGCAAAAGCGCCGATTAATCGGCTTTGCACACGCAAACGATGGTCGGCCATGCCACCCGTTACAGAAAAGCCGCTCTCGACGACATACAGGCGGTTCATGTGGTCGCCCGGATTTTCGATATGCCGTGCTTCGGCGAATTTCGCGGCATGGACGGCGCTATCGGGTTCGGTCAGGAGGAAATCGGAATCGAGCGAGAGAACGACCTGAGCTCTCTCGAAGTGATAGAGCGGCTGAAATGACTTGTCGTCCCCCGCGAAAAAGCTACGTATCCTTTCGTCACTGACAGGTTCGTAGCACGAAAAGACGGCTTTCGGAAATGTTTTTTTCAACTCCGACCAGAGGCGGAACAGAGTCGGCGATGAAAAAGAC
>CP070766.1:1217377-1220500 GCA_020345705.1 Candidatus Zixiibacteriota bacterium
ATCAAGGCCAAAATCGTGCCGGATGAGCTTTTGCTGGTGGCCGACGCCATGACCGGCCAGGATGCGGTCAATCTCGCCGAGCAGTTTCACAAAAGGCTGGATCTGACCGGCGTGGTTCTGACCAAGCTCGACGGCGACGCTCGCGGCGGGGCGGCGATCTCGATTCGGGCGGTGACCGGATGTCCGATTAAGATAGTTTCGGTCGGCGAGAAGCTTTCGGACCTGGAACCTTTTCATCCCGATCGGATGGCTTCACGAATCCTGGGGATGGGAGATATCGTATCTCTGGTAGAGAAAGCACAGGAGACGATTGATCAGGAGCGGGCGGAAAAGCTTGAGGAGAAGCTCAGAAAAAGCGCCTTTACACTTGAGGATTTTTACGATCAATTGCAGCAGATAAAAAAGATGGGCCCGCTTGAATCTTTGGTGGGTATGATTCCCGGGATCGGCAAGGCCTTGAAAGGGGTCCAGATTGACGAGAAAGGGATGCGCCGGGTGGAGGCGATGATTCAGTCGATGACGCCCGAGGAGAGGCGGAACCCGAATATTCTGGATGGCAGCCGGAAAAGCCGAATCGCGGCCGGTTCGGGTAATACCGTTCAGCATGTTAATCTGCTTTTAAAGCAGTTTTCTGCAATGCAGAAAATGATAAAGAACGTAAGTAAGATGAAATTTAAGGGTTTGCCGAAAGGGGCGTTCCCTTTCCAGATGTGATATATTTCGACGGAGGTATCGACAATTGGCAGTACGGATTAGACTAAGGCGATTGGGCGCAAAGAAAAGACCGACCTACAGGTTTGTTGCGGCTGACTCCAGAATGCCCCGCGACGGAAGATTTATCGAGATTCTGGGTTACTACAACCCAATCGAAAAGCCGGCCAAAGTCAAAATTTTCGAGGAGAAGATGATTCACTGGCTGGACGAGGGGGCGCAGCCGACCTTTACAGTAGCATCCCTGATGAAACAGGTGGGCTTTCTGAAGAAGTATGAAATGCTGAAAAAAGGGGAAGACGTCTCGGATATAACTATTTCGGAGACAATTACTGAGCGGCCTAAAAAGCGTAAGAAAAAGAAGAAGGAGACCAAATCGGAATAATTGCGTTAGCGCTCGTTATCAAGCAGTAACTAAAACCAGAAATCGCTACTACAAAGGAGATTGAAGTGAAAGAGTTCATCGAAACCATCGTCAAAGCTCTGGTTGACAATCCTGATCAGGTTGACTTGACTGAGGTCCAGGGAGAGAGAACTACTGTTTATGAGCTTCGTGTCGGCCCTGGCGATTTGGGTAAGGTTATCGGTAAGCACGGACAAACGGCCAAGTCGATCCGGACTCTGATTTCCGCTATCTCAGCTAAGAAGGGTAAGAGAGCCGTACTGGAGATTCTGGAATAGTTGAAAAAGCGTCCGGAATATATCGTCGTGGGCCGTTTTGGCCGACCTCGAGGGACTTCCGGGGAAATTTACGTAAATCCGTTGACTGATAATCCGGAGCGTTTCAAGGGAAGTGAGGCGTTCTGGATTGAATCGGAAGACGGATGGAAGAAGATCAAGGTTCTGTCCGTAAGGTTTATCTCGGGAAGACCGGCACTCAGGGTAGAAGCATCACAGACTCCCGAAGATGCGAAGAGGCTTACGAACCAATATTTGTATATTAAGGCGGACGAACTGGGTCAGCTTCCGGTAGGAAGCTATTACCATTTTGATTTGATGGGCTGTCGGGTAACGGATGCTGAAGGCAAGACACTTGGAGATATAGTTGACATCGAAAGCTATCCGGCCAACGATGCCTGGGTAATTGAAACGGACGAAGGAAAAAGGGTATTATTTCCGGCGGTGAAGAAGTTCATCGTTGAGGTTGATATAGAGAAGAATTTGGTAGTAATAAATCCACCGGAGGGTATCTTTGACTCGCCGGATGCGGATTGAGATAGTCACTCTCTTCCCGGGCTATTTTGACTCGATTGTCAAGCAGTCAATAGTCGGCAAGGGAATTGAGAACAGGCTCTTTGACATAAGAATAATCGACCTGCGGGACTTTGCGACCGACCGGCATCGGACCACCGATGATACGCCCTACGGCGGCGGCGGGGGGATGGTGCTCAAGGCGGAGCCGATGTTTAGCTGCCTGAAATCACTGGGCTTTGAAAAGCCGTCGCGCGAGGGCGAGAGAATCGTCCTGACCTCGGCGGCGGGTGGAGCCTTCACCCAGGAAAAGGCGGTTGAATTTTCTCTGCTGGATAGGCTGACGATTATCTGCGGCCATTATCTCGGGGTGGACGAGCGGATATTGTCGCTGTTTGGGATTGAGGAGGTTTCCATCGGCGATTATGTCATGACCGGGGGTGAAGCGGCGGCGGCGGTGATGATCGATGCCGTTACCCGCCTGATACCGGGTGTCCTCGGGAATTTCGAATCGGCCCTGGCCGATTCGCACGTCGAGAAACTTCTCGGGGCGCCGGTTTACACCAAGCCCGAGGAATTCATGGGTCTGAAGGTCCCGGGGCCGCTTTTGAGCGGGAACCACAGGTTGATTGAACAGTTTAGAAGAAGAGAATCGATTCGAAAGACTTTTTTGAACCGTCCGGAACTTCTGGACGAGGCCGAGCTGGATAAGGATGATCTTGATTTTATAAATGAGCTCAAGAAAGAGAATGCTGAAAGGGCAGACCGATGAAACGGATAGCGCAAATAGAAAAAAGCTACATGAAAGATAGAGTCCCTGATTTCAAGGCCGGGGATACCGTCAAGGTGCATGTAAAAATCAGAGAGGGCGACAAGGAACGCCTGCAGGTTTTTCAGGGGACGGTCATCAGCCGTCGCGGCTCCGGCACCGGCGAGACATTTACGGTTCGCAAAATATCGTCCGGTATCGGTGTCGAAAGGGTCTTTGCCCTTCACTCTCCGAACGTCTCAAAAATCCAGCGCACCCGCCAGGGCAAAGTGCGGCGCTCAAAACTGTACTATCTTCGCAGCCTGACCGGCAAATCGGCTCGAATCACGGAAAAGCTGGAAGACAAGAACATGACCAACCAGGCGGCCCTAAATGACGTCGAAGTGGAGCCCGAGGTTGAGGAGAAAAAGGCACCGGCCAAATCCAAAAAGGGAAAGAAGAAAGAAAAGGCC
>CP070766.1:1220600-1224926 GCA_020345705.1 Candidatus Zixiibacteriota bacterium
CGGCAGAATTATGTCGCGCAGGTTTACATCAGATGATCTATCCATGGCATAAACCGGTCAGACGTCACACGAGAATAATCTATTCAATGCCCGGAGTCAACGATTATTGACTTCGCGAATGCCGTAAGTCACTGGGTGTCTTAGCTATTCCGGGATGGTGCCAATACAGTGATAGATGGGAAGAAATATGCGTTCTAAGCTGCTGATTTGCGGAGACGGACTTCAGTCAGTCAGGCAAATGGGACAAAGTCCTTGCCACCAAGCTGGAGCTGTATCGAGAAGCAGCTTATTTCGTCCTTGACTCACCCGGCTGAAAACACTAATCGAGTTGATTAAAAGCGGTGACCTCGACCATATCGTTAACAGGCAGACCGATCCCGACGAGATTTACAAAATTTGGGCACAGTGCCGGCCCTGTTCCCGGGAAGCATCCGAGAGAGAAGAACCTGTAGGCGCAGAGCCGGTTTAATTGTCGCATAAGTTCCCTCCGGAACAGAAAATAATCCTGACATGCATTCTGAGGCCGACTCCTTTACCGAAGGGGTCGGCCACACTTTTTGGGGTCGCCCTGTTTTTTGCCCGCGCCTAATCCCCTAAAAGACAGTGCCTTACGATCCAAGAGGCAGATTTTTGTTGATTGTCCGGGAAGTTTTGGGTTCTGTACGTGTATAAAAAATAAAGGAGGACAGGAAAATGCGAAAAAGCATTCTTCTTTGCCTGGCGGCGATGGTCATGATGGCCGTTGCCGGCGAGATTTATGCCGACGATATTTCGGTGACAATCTACAACAGCAACCTGGGAGTGGTGCATGAAACAAGGAACTTGAGTTTCGATAAAGGCACAGGCCGGGTATCATTCAGGGATGTCCCGTCCCTGATCGACCCAACCTCGGTCGGATTTGAACTCGTCGATAAGAGCAAGTCAGCTGTCATCCTGGAGCAAAACTATGCTTATGACCTTGTCTCACCAGAAAAGATATACTCCAAATATGTTGATAAGAGCATTGATCTTTTTGACAAGGAGGGCAACATCTTTACCGGAGAGCTGCTTTCCTTTTCCGGTGGAGCCTTTGTCCTTAAGGAACCATCGAGCAAGATTCAGATCGTCAGGTTGGAACACGTGGTCCACGCCAGCTTTCCTGAGCTTCCGGAGGGATTGATCACCCGGCCGACGTTGTTCTGGCTGTATAACTCCGATTTCGCGGGCAAGGCGGCCTGCAAAGTCAGTTATCAGACCAGCGGGATGAACTGGACGGCGGAATATGTCGGAATCCTTTCCGAAGACGAAAAACAGCTGGGTCTGACCGGCTGGTCGTCGATAACCAATAACTCCGGGGCAACTTACAAGGGCGCTACTTTGAAGCTGATCGCCGGGGATATTCACCGTGCCGCGCCGCCTGTCAGGGCCCCAAGGTTTGCGGCCGAAGAGGACCGGATGTTCATGAAAGCATCGGCGGCCGGTTTTGAGGAAAAGGAATTCTTCGAATACCATCTCTATACTCTTCCCAGAAAGGCGACCATCGCCGATAACGAAATCAAGCAAATTGCTCTTTTTGAACCGGCCGCGACTTCAGTTGAAAAAGAATACTATTATCAACCCGACAGAAATGACAAGAAAGTCAAAGTGACCGTGAAATTCACAAACTCGAAGCAATTCGGGCTCGGAATACCGCTCCCGGCGGGCAGAACCAGGGTTTTCAAGGCGGATACCGATGGTTCCATGATCCTTCTGGGCGAGGACCGAATCGATCACACCCCGAAGGATGAAGAGGTAAAGCTCACGATCGGTTTCGCCTTTGACATTTCAGCTGAACAAAAAGTGGTTGACTACCGGAAGGTCTCAGACAAGGTTGAAGAGAGAATATTTGAAATCGAATTGCGCAACCATAAGGATGAAGACGTCACGATAATTGTAGAGAAGAAACTTTACGGTGACTGGAGTATCCCGCACTCAAACTATGATTTCATCAAGAAAGACGCTAATACGATTGAATTTAGGGTGCCGGTCAAGGCCAACGACAAAGCCGTTATTAATTTCACATTCAGAACGTCAAGGTAGCTGTTCTAGGTTGACAGACCGAAAAAAAGGTGTTAAATTCGGCCTCTATTAAGAGAAGATTTGTGTGTTTATGGCAGGAGGAGCAAATGAGAGTTCTTAAATACTTGCTAATCGTAGGGCTTGTGGCGGTTTTGGCCCTGCCCGCCATCGCTAACAGAAAGAAAGCTATAAAGGACGCAGGCGTTTTGCTAAGGCAGGTCAAGATCGAACTGCACGCCAATCCTCCGCGTCTGGAATCGGCGCTGAGTTATCTCGACACGGTTCTCACTCAACACGGGCCTCATCCGGAAGCATACTTCTTCAAAGGCAACATATTCGGAGAGTACGCCAACAAGGAGTACGACTTGAAAAAGAAATATGATTACCTGACTGTTATGGCCGCGAATTATGACTCCCTTGATATGACCTGCACCGGTGAGATCGAGGTCAAGAAGAAATTGACCAAGAAGTGCAAGGATTATGTCAAAAACATCGATTCAATCAGGGTTTACTACTGGCGAGACAATTACAATAACGCCGTTGGCTTGTTTCCGAGGATAGACGAGGAATATATTCCGGATGTTACCGCCGCCACCGATTCAGCCGCGAAAGAAGCCGCCAGGGCCGCCCTGAAGGCCGCGGCGGACAGCAGCAAGTATTATTTTATGTCGGCCGTGGCATCCCAGCCCGATGATTATCGTGCTTATCGGGGCCTGGGAGTGCTTTTCGGCAGGCTGGAGCAGTATGACTCATCAAAGATCTGGTATACGAAAGCTTATGAGGCGGAGCCTGATTCCGTTGAGCTGATGCATCAGATAGCTTACGCTTACATCCAGACCGATAGCTATGACAGCTCTGTATTATGGTATGGCAGGGTCCTGGAAAAGACCCCCGATGACTTCACGGCCTTAACCAACACTTCCTATTGTTACAACAGATTGCAGATTCCGGATTCAGCATTGGTTTACAATATGATGGCCATTGCCGTGGATCCGAGCGATGCCGACCTCCATTTCGACGTCGGTCAGCATTATCTCGGGAAATCCATGGAATACTCCGAAAAGATCGGCGACATCCAGAGTAAAGGCGATGAAGCCGGCGACGCCGAGAAGGCGGAAAAGGCCGAGCTGGAAAAAGTGCGCGAGGCCATGTTCGACTCCTGCTCAGTTTATTTCGGAAAGTGCATTGAGCTGGACTCCAGCAATGTCAACGCTCTCGGCAACTACGGTATCGTCAAGATGCTTCTTGCCGAGTACGCCGCCGCAGAGGTCGTTTTCAAGAAATTGACCGAGCTTCAACCAATGATCAAGGAAAACTGGATAGACCTCGGAGACATCTATATCAAGCTCGAGAGATTCGAGGACGCCATTGTACCTTATGAAAAGGCAACTGAGCTGGATCCCGGCGATGAAAGACTGTGGGAGGTTCTCTACGATCTCTATCAGTCGAACGGAATGACCGAAAAGGCCAATGAAGCAAAAGCCAAACTAGAAGAGCTTCGGGGTCTTTAGGCTGATTTTCCAAAGACTGCAGGCAGGTCCTCTGAGACCTGCCTTTTTTTTCGATGAAACAAACTCTGATTAACATCGCCGTACCCGGCACGCCTCGAAGACTGTTTACATACAGCCTCGACTCGCAATTATATTCCGGTCTGAAAGCGGGACAGAGGCTTGTTGTGCCGCTGGGCCGTCGGAAGGTTATCGGGTACTATATCGAAGCGGCCGAACATTAGCCCGATGTTTAAATCAAAAACATCCACGACGTCCATGATTCACGCTCTTTGTTCAACCCGGAACTGTTCTCTTTTCTCAGGTGGATGTCGTACTACTACTACGCCGGTATCGGCGACGTTCTGAATGCCTCTCTCCCACCCGGTATGAGAAAGATGGGCAGGCCGTCATATTTGCCCGCCGACTCGTTTGAGCTCACGGCCAGAGATGCCTCTGTTCCGGAAAAGACGATCGCCAAAGTCAAGGCCCGGGGTGTCATGACCGGGCGCGAGGCAAGTTCCCTGGAACGAAAGTCACCTGGGATCATGTCTGCGTTGGAAACGGCCGGGGCGATAATTCCGACCTATGCCGATACCGGTGCCGTGCCGTCGGGAATCCTCCTGGGTTACAGACCGGTCGAAGCGCAATCTACCGGCGATGAGTGGCTCATAAGAATCATCGAAGCCGCATCCGAGACGGGGGTGTTGCAGAAAAGAGAGATACTCGCTCTCGGCATTTCCGAGTATCGTTTCAACAAGTTGGTCAAGCAGGGCGCCCTGAATCCGGTTTACGGACTGCC
>CP070766.1:1225026-1230843 GCA_020345705.1 Candidatus Zixiibacteriota bacterium
AAAGCTCTCACGCTTTGCGTCTTTTTGCGATTGCCGGCTGCTCATCGATTTACCCAATGAGTTTGTCGGGCCGGACAACCAGTAAATTCAATAAGTTATAACAAGTCCGGCCCTTTTGTTGTTCCCCGGCCAAGAACGTCACAATTTCAGCCAAAAAGCTGAGATCACGCCGGAGAATTCCCCATCTATCTTATACGGGCTAAGAATCAGACATCCATCCCGCCATTAAGAACTACGTAAAATAACGATGTTTAACAACACAAAAGACACTAAACCCCGAAGCCGCTGTTCGGAAACGGTCTATTACCGACGCTAAGTGCAAGTCATACCAATGACCTAGCGCAAATCTGCCACGAACCTCGAGATCGCAGGCCAAAGACTAAACGAGGCGAAATCCGGGCTCCTCAGGCCAGTCTCGAGGTCGGGCGCACGGCAAAAATTATATTTTTGAAACAATATGTAGGCGCCTACGTATTATTCTTTAAAATGAACGGCGTTTCTCGGACGGATTATTCTGATGGATTATATTGAGGAACTCGGAACTCTGGCGCTGGCTAGTCGCCTTCGACGATTCATTGACAAGCTGATTAAAGACGGCACCCGCGTCTACGAAAGCCTCGATTTTGAATTCGAGGTCCGCTGGTTTCCCATTTTTCATCTGCTCAGCTATCACTCTCCCCTGACCGTTATGCAGATCGCCGAGGCACTGGGGCTGGCCCATCCGTCAATCATCGAAACTGCCGACGAAATGGCCAGGCGCGCTCTTGTGACGTCGTATCGGGACGACGCCGACAAACGCCGCAGGCTGCTCTGTTTGACCGAGGAGGGCAAGAACCTGGCGGTGAAGTTGGAACCTGTTTGGAAAGCTTTTTGGGAAGCCGCCGACGACGTCTTCCGCGAGGCCGGATGTGACTTGCTCGATTCAATCGAAAAAGTGGAAACGGTCCTGGAGCAAAAAACATTTTATGAACGGATTGTCGCGCGGCTGGACAAGCAATAAGAGGATCAAGCGCGATAGAAGCATTCTTTTGGGATTAAGAATGCTCGTAATATAACGAAAGGAGAAACATATGTTGTACCATTCGTCAACCCATTCGCAAAGACTCTTGTCCTTGCCGGTTCTGGCACTTCTCATCTTCACGTCACTGGCAATTAGTACGGGTCATGCCGAACCAGAACAAGCCAGCGAATCCGGAGTCAATACGACGCTAAGTAACCAGAAAAAAGCAGAGATCATCGACTCTGTGCTTTATATCCTCGATTCCTGTTACATCTTTCCGGAGGTCGCAGTGAAGATGCAAGAGCACATCAGAACGAAGCTTGAATACAATCAGTATGATGAAATCACCGATCTTTATCGGTTCACGGAGCAGTTGACTGACGACATGTACGAGATATCCAGCGACCGGCATCTCAGAATATCGGTTATGTCCCCCCAGGATTTCGACCCTTCCGAAGGTGACACATTGACATATGACAAGATCGAGACCCGGGCCATCAAGAATTTCGGTTTCAGGAAAGTAGAATGTCTGCCGGGAAACGTCGGCTATCTTGATCTCCGGATGTTTGACAACCCCAAATATGGCGGTCCGACCGCCGCGGCCGCCATGAATTTCCTTGCCAACAGCGACGCCGTGATAATAGACATCCGCAACAATGGAGGTGGCGAGGGTTATATGGTCCAGTTTCTATGCAGTTACTTTTTCAAGGAGCCGGTCCGCCTGAACAGCTTTTACGACCGTGCCAACGACGAGACCATGCAGTCATGGACGAATGCTTTCGTGCCGGGCAAGACGATGTACGATACTGACCTGTACGTGCTGATAAGCGACAATACCGGTTCAGCAGCCGAGGGATTCGCGTACAACATGAAAGCGCGTGAAAGGGCGACGCTTGTCGGGTCAACGACTCGCGGCGCTGCTCATACGGTTGGCTTCTACGACTTTCCCAATCTTCAGGTGAGGGCGAAAATCTCCACCGGTCGACCTATCAACCCGGTCACCGGCGACAACTGGGAAGTGGTCGGGATCAAGGCTGATATCGAAGTCCCCTCGGAGCATGCCTTCGATAAGGCTTACCTGATGGCTCTTGAAAAGATCTCGGGATGGGCCGAGGACGAGGCGCGGCGCTACGAGCTGGACTGGGCTATGGCTGGAGTCAACGCCAAGTTGAATCCGATCACGCTCGAAGGCGACCTGCTGAAAAGCTATGCCGGAACGTACGGCTCCACAACCATTCTATACGAAAACGGGGCTTTAATCTATGTGGGTACCAAGGGTACCAGATATGCTTTAATCCCCCTGACCAGCAATCTCTTTCAGTTCTCCGACACCGACGCTGCCCGTGTCAGATTCATGGTCGATGAGAGCGGAAAGGTAGCCGAGATAAAAATGTTGTATGATGATGGCTACATCATCCGCAAAACCAGAATAGAATAGAGTGTGAGCTAGGCCGACCCTTTACCGAACCGGCCGGGTCTTCGCGTTCCGTCCTGTGCTTCAGCTGTTGATAATCGGAGGATTTTTCTGAGGAGGATACCATGTCAAATTTCGTGAAATTTTCCTGTGCCGTCATGATTGCTCTGCTTTTAGTCTTCTTGACGGCCGCAGATGAATACGATTGCTTTGCCGGGGAAATACCTGAGGTCGACGTCAGTACAAGAACGAAGGTAGTCAATAAAGTCGCGGACCTTATGAGTGACTACTTCCTGTACCCCGATATTGGCGAAAAATCGGGAGAATATATCAAAGACAAACTCAAAAATGGGAATTATGATTCCTTTACCGATGTCAAGAAATTCTGCAGTCAGGTTACGGCCGACCTACGAGAAATTTGTCATGATAAGCACTTATTTGTTTTCTACAGCCCCGAGGAAGCTAAAGAGGTCGCCGCCAGGAAGAGTCTTTTGCCCCCTGACGAAAAAGAGAGAATCGAAAGGCAGCTCTATGAGAAGGGCCGGAGAACGAATTTCGGCTTCAGTAGAGTTGAGATACTTGATGGTAACGTCGGCTACCTTGACCTACATTACGTAGCACCTCTGGAATATGCCGCGGAAACTGTGATTGGCACCATGAAATTTCTTTCACACGCGGATGCTGTTATTATCGATCTTCGACGAAACGGCGGCGGCGGCGGAATCAGTCGTTTGCTTCTCAGCTACTTCCTTGGCCCGGGGAGGATTCATCTGATTGATTACTACGCGAGAGCATCTGATGTGGCTGAGCAATACTGGTCATACGAATACGTTCCCGGAAAGCGAATGACAGACGTTGACTTGTATTTCTTGACGAGTTCGAAGACCTTCTCAGCCGCGGAGGAGATGGCGTTCAATATGCAGCATCTGGGACGTGCTCTTATCATCGGTGAGACAACAAAAGGGGGCGCGCACCCGGTCGACGTTTTAATCGTTCAGGGCGATATTCTGCTGCAGGTTTCAATCGGTGAAACGGTTCACCCTGTCACCAAAACTAATTGGGAGGGAGTAGGCGTCGAACCGGATGTCAAAGTCCCCGCGGAAGAAGCCCTTCAGACCGCCCACCTGCTGGCGCTGAAAAATCTATTGAGCAAGACTACGGATGACGAAGTGAGAAACGAACTTGTGTCTCTGATTGAGCAAATGGAATAGAATGTGGCAGGTTCCCGCCTGACCTTATCGCCGGGATTGAAAGACCGATAAATCATCGAGAACTTTATCACATCAGCCGCGTAGTCTAACTCAGCATAATAAACAACAGTCCGATCGGATCGCAACCGCATCGGCACCGATTGGAGTTCTATCTATGAATGTAGTTGACATGCTGGTTGAATACTTTCATGAACTCGAAAAACGAGGTGAATTCTCCGGCGTCATACTCATAACGCAGGGCACGGCACACTTGTTCGCCGGAGCGTATGGATATGCCAGCCGCGCCTGGAAGATAAGAAATACTATGGACATGCGGTTCGACACGGCATCTATTACCAAGCTCTTTACTTCCGTCGCGACCTTGCAACTGATCGATCAGGGATTACTTGATTTCGAAACGGGCGCAATTGATTTTTTGGGGCTTGAAGATACTGCGATTTCCAGGGAGGTGAATGTCTTTCACCTGTTGACGCATACGTCCGGCATCGGTGACGATTGCGAAGAGGAAGATGGGAAAAGTTATGAGGATTTGTGGAAGACCAAGCCAAACTATTCGGTGAGGACAACATCAGACTTCTTACCGCAATTTATTAACAACCCCCCGAATTTCCCGCCGGGGCAGGGCTGCCGATACTGCAACTGCAGCTTCGTATTGCTTGGGCTGATGATAGAGAAGGTTAGCGGATCAACGTACCGCGATTACGTCGGGAAGAACGTCTTTGCTAGAGCCAGGATGGTTCATTCAAATTTCTTTCGCATGGATCGAGTCCATGATAGCGTTGCCGAGGGGTACGACCCGATCTATGATGATAGAGGCACTATCCAAGGCTGGAAGAAGAATATCTATTCCTTCCCCCCTATCGGGTCGCCCGACAGCGGAGCCCACGTCACCGCCGGAGATCTTGACCGTTTCTTCCGGTCGGTGAAAGCAGGAGAACTCCTTTCTCCGGGGCTGACGCAGGCTTTCCTGACGCCGCAGGTACATTACCGTGATATGGACAATTGGGTAAGGAAGTACGGTTACGGTCTGTGGTTCTACGTGAACAGGTCCGGCAACGTGATTTGCTGCCAGAAGGAAGGCATCAACGCCGGCGTCAGTGGTCTTATAAGGCATTTCCCCGCCCGCGACATCAATGTCATTATTCTTTCGAATATGATAGACGGGGCCTGGAAACCGGTATGGAAAATCCACGAGATGGTGCTTGCCGAGGATTTTGGCGCATCAAGGTGATTCGTGAAACCATTCGATGAATTGACAAGACTTGGCAAAGTCCGAAGATTCAGGCAACTGGCAAAAGAAGCGCTGAAGGCCTACGGATTGGCAGATGCCGATTTCAAACTGGCAAGATTTGCCGGGAATGCTGTCTTCCTCGTCATTGCATCAAACGTCGGTCATATCAAGACGGACGATGGGCTGTACGAGAAAGACCGATATCTTTTGCGCATCCACGATCGCAGCGAGCAGCCGACCGATGCAATTGGCTTGGAAATGGAGTGGCTGGCGGCCATTCGCCGGGATACCGGCCTACCGGTACCGGAACCCGTTCCAACACCGGAAGGAAAATTACTAGCACAAATCTCGATTCCCGGGATACCTGAGGAACGCAACTGCACGCTCCTCCGCTGGGTAAAGGGACGATTTATCACTAGTGGTATTCGGCCGCATCACTTCAGAGCTCAAGGCCGACTGATGGCGCAATTGCACAATCATGCGGCGCACTGGCGGCCCCCAAAGAATCTTACGAAACGCCGTTTCGACTGGATCGGGCTGTTTAGAGACGACGCCGGAGCCGGCCTCCCAAACAGCAAAGCGTGGCCGCTGCTGCCTCACCAATATAGAGAGCCTTTCGAAATTGTTGCCCGGAAAACAAAGCACGTTATGGATGAGCTGGGGAAGAGTACTGACGTTTACGGTCTGATTCACGGTGACTGTGGTGTTGATGCCAACGTGCTGTTTTGGAGGGGCGAGGCACGCGCCATTGACTTCGACGGCTCCGGTTTCGGCTACTATGTGTACGATCTGACCCTCACCCTCGAGCACTGCTGGGAAGAGGCGGCTTATCCTCAGTATCGGGGTGCCCTGCTTGACGGATATGCAGAGTTCCGCGTCGTGCCTGAAGAACAATTGAAACATATGAACCTCTTCCTGGCGACCTTTTATGTTTATATGAGTCTCTGGACGGCGGCCCTTG
>CP070766.1:1230943-1240034 GCA_020345705.1 Candidatus Zixiibacteriota bacterium
CGGGAAAATCAGTTTTTACCTCTGTCCCTGTCCGGTGATGACGGTCAGATGGGACAAACGGTTCGGTTACAGCATCGACCCGGCGCGATTCAACATTTTCGCCATACATACGCATGAATTCACGTCGGTTGATGCCATCCTGCCCAACATGCTCTGGCTTCTTCGCTTGAGAGGCTATGCTCCGCCGTTTCTCGTTGAAGGACTGGCCGGTTATTTTGATTTTGTACCGTACAAGATAAAAAAACTCAAAGACAAGGGGAGCATTCCCAGAATAAGCGACCTGGTTACGACGGCGGGTTACTTCCGGGCCGATCCGGTTGAGGCGGAAATCACCGCCGCGGCCTTCGTGAAATATCTGGCCGACAGCTACGGCCTCACAAAGATTCTCGACCTGTATGACCGCTCGGACGACTTGACGCTTGTTAAGAACATCGAAAGCATCTACGAGAAGCCGCTCGATTCGCTCGAAATGGAGTGGGCCAATTATATCGACACCGTTTCCCTTTCGCGGATGCTGTTCGACCGCTACGCGGGGCGGGCCAATGCCCTTTTCCAGAGCGATCTGCAGATCGAATATCTCCAGCAGATGACTGAGTACGATAAGACGAATTATGATTCGGTGGACACCTGGCAAAAACTATCAATGGTGTACTACCAGTACGGTCAGTACTACGATGCCATCGATGGATACAAACTTCTTGCCGCAATAGACCCGGCCAAACCGCTCTACCAACAGGTGCTGGGGAATCTTTATCTGATAACCGGCAGCTATGACTCGGCCTGGAGCGCGTTCGACGCGGCGGTGGCACTGGACACGGCCTTTGCCACGGCCAGGCTTCTTCAGGCCAGGATACTGACCATAAGAGGCGATACGGCCGCGGCCATAGAACTGGCCGAGGAGGCGTACGGCTCGGAGCAGACGATGGCCGGCAAGATTGAATTTCTGCTTTTTCTGGGCGAGATGTATCAGACCGGAGGCAAGTATTACGATTCAGTCAAGGCCGACCGTAATTTCAGTGACGCCCTGGTGTGGGCGAATGATATGATACCCAAGGCTCCGGAGGACCCGGCTTTTAAGCTTCGAGCGGGGCTGGCGCTTTTCGGTCTGGGTGAATATGAACATGCCAGGCAGCATCTTGAGCTGGCCCGTTTTACGGAACTGCGGGCCTTTTATCTCGGCCGGACGCTTCTTGCGCTGGGGAATTTGTATGACGTGCTCGGCGAACATGACAGAGCAATCGAATATTATCAAAAGGCCCTGTCGATTCCGCTATCGGCACACGACCGCGAGCTGTGCGAGAAGTATGCCCGGGAACCGTATAGAAGATAACCTCTTGACACGATCTCATGTTTAACTTTCTGAACTCAGCGGTGCTTGTAGCGGCGGTGGCCGCGCTTATCCCCCTCCTGATACACCTCTTTTCAAAAAGGCGGGTCAGAGTCGTCGAGTTTTCGTCGCTGAGACATCTCAAAGAGATGCAAAAGCGGCAGGTGCGGCGAATAAAGATACGGCAGATTCTTCTTCTGATCCTGCGGATGCTGATTGTCCTGGTCGCCGTGCTGGCCTTTGCGCGCCCGGCCTCAAAGGGCGGTTATGTCGGCTCGCATGCGAGCGTGTCGGCCGTGATACTGATGGACCGGTCGGCCTCGATGCAAAGGCAGGTCAAAGACGGGCAGCTTTTCGACCTGGCCAAAAAGAGCGCGGCCGATATCCTCGGGAATTTCGGTCAGTCCGACGAACTGGTGCTGATTCCCTTCGACCGGCAGACATATTTTCCCGCCGGGGAGCGGTTCTTCAGCCGCGACGTTGCGGAAGATGTACTTTCGGAGGCGACCGCCGGGTACGAGGAAGGCAATTTCGGCGACGCCTTCAACAAGGCGGTCCGGCTTCTTTCCGAGGCCAAAAATCTCAACAAGGAGCTGTACGTTATCACCGACCGGCAGGCCAGCTCGCTTCCGGAAACGGTTGACAGCATCACCGAAAACACGACCGTTTATTTTGTTGACGTTCCCGTCGAGACCGACGGAAACTGCGGCGTCGTTAATGTCGACCTGGGCGGTCAGCTTATTGAAGTCGGGACCGGATTCAACGTCAAAGCCGAAATTCAGAACTACGACAATTTGGCCAAATCAGAGCTTCTGGCCTCGCTGTTTGTTGACGGCATCAGGGTGATGCAGGCCGAGTTCGCCACCGAGGAGAAGGGCAAGCAGGTTGTTCAGCTCAGGAGCACTGTCTATCAGCCTGGTTTTCACTACGGCTGGGTGGAGATTTCCGATGACGGTTTCCCGGCCGACAACAGGTTCTATTTCAGCTTCACCATACCCGAGAAGTTCAACATCCTGATCGTGGACGGTGACAACAGCGGCGAACTTGTTAAACTGGCCCTTATCCCGTCGGAAAAACTGGCGCGGTACTGGTCGGTCAAAACGTCTCGGCCGGATCAGCTGGCGACGAGCAAGCTAGGTGAGTACGATGCTGTCGTCCTGTGCGGTTTATCGACGCTCGGTTCGGTGGAAACATCCCGGCTATTGAAGTACGTCGATGACGGCGACGGGATTTTCATCATTGCCGGCGCTGGAATAAATCCGCAATATTTCAACGCAAATTTCGGGGGGATTCTTGACTTTCAGTTCGTGACACCGACGCCGATGTCTTTTTCGGGAGCGGGATACTATACTCTTGAAAGATTCGATTACACTCACCCGGTTCTGATGGCATTTTCCGGCTTCCAGCAGGACTCACTCCCGACGCTCCGGTTTTATTCCCTGCCGGCGGTCCGAGACGGCAGGGGCAACCGCGACCTGGCTTATTTCTCCAGCGGCGCTCCAGCCATCGTGGAATCGGGCTACGGGCTGGGGAAGGTGATCCTGTTGACCACCCCTATCGTTCCGCGATATTCGGACATCTCGTCTCATTCGTTTTTTGTCCCGTTCGTGATTCGCACCATGGAATATCTGGCCGGTGATATCTCGGAATATCTTCTGAAAAATTACGTCGGTGAAAACGTGATACGGGCTCTTCCCGGCCGAGAGGTGCGCTATGGTTCCGTTGAGTTGATCACGCCGGAGAATCGTTCGTACAATATAGCCGGCACGGAAAAGCTTGGACTGGCCATTTACGACTGTCGACCGATCGAGATGCCCGGCATATATCAGTTGAAAAACAACGGGCGGCTGGTTGATCTGTTCCCCGTGAATCTGCCGGTTTCGGAAAGCGATCTTTCGACGGCGGGTTTTGACCGGTTTGAAAAGGCTCTGAAAACAAAGCAATTCAGAACCATTCCGTATGACAGGTCGTCGGCCTCGTTGATATCCGAAGCCCGTTTCGGACGGGAGTTATGGAAGTTGTTTCTCTGGGCGGCGCTGATTATAATGGCGGTTGAGATGCTTCTATCCCGTGAAAAGGAAACGGAACCCGACAAGAAATGACTCTTCTAGCCGGCGAAAATATCGTCAAGCAATTTGACGATAGAATCCTGTTTGACAATCTCACTTTTTCCATAAATGAGAAAGACCGCATCGGCCTGGTCGGGCCGAATGGAATCGGCAAAACGACCCTGTTTGAGATAATGGCCGGCCGTGCCAGACCGGATTCGGGCAGTGTCGTCAGAGCCAGGGGATGCTTGATAGCCTATGTCGAGCAGGAGTTGGGAGAAGAGGAAAACAATCCTCTCTTTGATTACGTCCGTTCCGCGCGCTCCAATTTGCTCGAATTGAAATCAGAAATCGAATTGACTGAGAAAAAGCTCCTCGATCAGCCGGAATCCGGAGATCTGCTTGAGAAGCTGGGCGATTTGCAACACCGTTTTGAGGCCTCAGGCGGGTATGATTTCGATTCGGAAATCAGGATTATTCTTACCGGCCTGGGATTTTCGGAAAATCGGTTTCATAACCGGCTGCGGGAATTTTCCGGGGGCGAGAAAAGCCGCGCCGCACTGGCCAGGATTCTTGCCGGAAGAGACAATCTCCTTCTTCTCGACGAGCCGACCAACCACCTTGACCTCGACTCGACTATCTGGCTGGAAGAATACCTGAAAGGGCTTGATAAGGCATATATTATTGTCTCACACGATCGGACTTTTCTGACGAACACCGTTGAAAAGGTCTGGGAAATATCCTCAAGGAAGATTGAGCAGTACTTTAATGGCTTTGCACAGTATTTGGAAGAACGTGACCAGCGAAAGGTGTTGCAACGACACCTGCACAAGCACCAGCAGGAAGAAATCAGACGGATAGAAGATTTTATCCGGCGGAACATCGCCGGCCAGAAAACCAGGCAGGCCAAATCAAAGCAGAAGTATCTGAAAAGGATGAAGAGGATCGAATTGCCTGAATCGGAATCCAGGGCTCCGTCGTTTTCAGTCAACTCAGGCGAGCGGCCCCATAACCTTGTTCTTGCAGCTGATTCAGTCTCATTCGGTTATGGAAACCATGCTCTGGTCAGGGAAGTTGACTTCAATCTTTACCGCGGCGAAAGGGTCGGTCTTATCGGAAAAAACGGCTCCGGCAAGACGACCGTCTTGAAAACCATACTTGGTGATCTTGAACCGGTTGAAGGCTCGATTAAGGTCGGCCGCAAGGTTGATCCGGCTTATTTCGACCAGGAGCTTTCCGAACTTGATGAGAACAACAGCATCTTGGATGAACTCTGGCTGGTTGACCCGATGTGCGAAGCGGGCCGGCTACGGTCGTTTCTGGCAAAATTCGGATTCACGGGCGACGATGTTTTCAAGAAGGTTGCGGTGCTGTCGGGGGGAGAAAAAACCAAGCTGGCGCTTGCCAAGCTGATGTTCAAGCCGGCCAACCTGTTGATATTCGACGAGCCGACCAACCACCTTGACCTCGATTCCAGGCAG
Source organism: Candidatus Zixiibacteriota bacterium (assembly GCA_020345705.1). Taxonomy (GTDB): domain Bacteria; phylum Zixibacteria; class MSB-5A5; order GN15; family PGXB01. Next base: position 1,235,800 of record CP070766.1, read on the forward strand.
GCGCTGGAGGAAGCGCTCCGGGAATATACCGGGACATTTTTGGTGGTGAGCCATGATCGGTACTTCCTGGACCGGGTGACGGAGAAAATCATGGCCATCGAGGGAGACCGGATAAGAACCTATGCCGGCGGCTACAGCTATTACAAGGAAAAAAAGGAATCGGAAAAACCTCCGCCCGCAAAAAAGCCGACCGACCCGGAAAAAGTGCAGCAATACGTGGAATTCAAAAAGCTTTCCCAGGCCAAAGGCCGAATCAAAAAGGAGCATCGCTCGGTAACGTCGAAAATAGCCGACCACGAACGAAAGCTGGCGCGCCTTGAAAAAGATATCAACTATAATATACCCAAGACCGATTGGCAGAAGCTGGCCGAGGCTTCGGAGGAAAAATCAAGGATTGAAGTCGAACTGTTTGGTTTATATAATAGGCTCGAAGAACTGGAGAGGCTGAATGCTGAATATTCTGACGCTGACGGGCAGTCCGATTAAAGACGGCTCGACCGACATACTTCTGAATCAGGTTGCCGAAGGTATCAAGCATGCTTCCACGGAATCGGCCCGGAATGAGATTATCAGGCTCAACGATTACCAGTATCTCCCGTGTCAGTCGTGCGGCAAGAGTCCCGAGCCGGATTTCTGCTTTTTCCGTGATGACATTTACCAGGTCTATGAGCCGCTTGTTGAGTGCGACGTGGTTTTGTTCGGGTCACCGGTTTATTTTGACACCGTTTCGGCTCAGGCCAAACTCTTTATCGACCGCTGCAACTGCCTCAGGCCGGCCGACTTTTCGGGAGAGTCAGACCACCCTTTCAAGAAAATCCTGACCAAAAAGAGGCTGGGCGCGATAGTCCTGGTCGGCGGTGAGCGGCAGGAGTTCGAATGCGCCCGGAAGGTGATCGCCGGCTTTTTCAAATGGGCCGAGATTGTCAACATCGGTGCCGTGATATATGCCGGTTCCGGCTGGACGGCGGGGGCCGTCTCAGAGGATGGCGGCAGGCTGACGGAGGCGCTGAAGCTGGGTGAGAAGATTGCCTCGAGAATCTTGATCGAAGGATCATAGGGGGCTTTTCGAGGGGGCGAGTACTTCTGAGGCGTCCTCTAGAAATCGGGAACATGCGGACGATTATTCGGATTATATGGTAGAGTCGTTTTATCTTGCCTTTTGGGCTTTTTTGCGTATATTTTTATGTTGGATATACGGTGAATATAAAATTTGAGTAACGAGGATAGGGAATGAGACCGAAGATACATCCCAATTACGTCGAGACCACTATTACGTGTGCTTGCGGAAATGTCATCAAGACAAGGTCGACGGTCAAGGATATCAGAGTCGAAATCTGCTCCAACTGTCACCCATTTTTTACCGGGCGCCAGAAACTGGTTGACACGGCTGGTCGAATCGAACGCTTCCGGAAAAAATACGGACTGGACAAGAAGGAACGGGCGAAAGCCAAGAAATCGTAGCGGCCTGTTCAGAATCTTAATTGACTACCGATTACCCCTCTAAGGACACGAGGGGTATTGCGTATTATGTATAAATGTTTTGTACCTTACGATGATCGGATGAAGTTGATATGTCAGACTTGAGTGTCGGCGGACAGGCAGTCATAGAAGGCGTAATGATGCGATCCAGGGATCGTGTGTCGACCGCCGTCAGAACTCTAACAGGTGATATCCTGGTGAAAACCGATAATTACATCTCGCTGTCCAAGCGTTATAAGATCCTGTCACTGCTCATCATGAGAGGTATGATAACCTTCTTTGAGATGCTTGTCATCGGCATCAAGACTCTGAATTTCTCGGCTGATATCGCCGTCAAGGAAATGGAGAAGCAGGAGGCGGCCGAAAAGGGCAAGGAATACGTCCCAAAGGATAAGAAAAGCAACAGCCTTATGCTGGCGGGGACGGTAGTTTTCGCTCTGGCGCTGGGAATTCTCATCTTTTTTCTTACGCCCATTCTGATTGCCTCTCTAATCAACGTTGAGAGGGATGCTGTTGCCTTCAATCTCGTTGCCGGCGCGGTCCGGGTAGGTTTATTCCTGGCTTATGTCTGGTTGATTTCGTTGTTTGGGGAGTTCAGAAAAGTCTTCCAGTATCATGGTGCCGAACATAAATCGATATTCGCCTACGAAAACGGCGAGGACCTGACGACCGAAAACGTGTCGCGGTACACGACTCACCATCCTCGCTGCGGCACCAGTTTTATTCTGATTGTCGCCCTGCTGGCCATTTTCACCTATTCCATTTCCGATACAATCTACCTCCTGATAACCGGTGCTCCGCCTACCTGGTACACCAGATTCTTGATACATTTCTCACTCCTGCCGCTCGTTGCCGGAGGCTCTTATGAGCTTCTGAAGCTGTCCGGGAAGACCCGCGACAACGCCGTCACGCGAATTCTGATAAAGCCGGGGCTGTGGCTGCAACGCATCACCACCAAAGAGCCCTCCCGGGAACAGATGGAAGTTGCCATCGTTGCTCTCGAGTCGGCGGTCGGAATTACCGAGTCGAAGCTCTCGGTCAAAAAGACTTGCCTTTAGCGCGGTCACTTTCTATTCTAAATTTCAATTATGAGACCAGGTGAATACTGATGTTCGAAATAATAGAAAAATACGAAAAGAGGCTTGAAGAGCTCAACAAAGCCCTCACTGATCCCGCTATCCTGTCCAACCTGGCCCAGCTCAAGGATATTTCACGTGAGCGGCGTCAGGTCGAGGAAATTCTGGAGGTTGGGAAAACGTACAAGGAATGCGCAAAGAATATCGAGGATGCCAATGAGATTCTGCGCGAGTCCGACGATCCGGAGATGATCGCGATGGCCAAAGAAGAATTAGAGAGCGCGACCGGGCTCAGGCACGAAACGGAAAAGAAACTGAATATACTCCTCATTCCGCGCGACCCCAACGACGTCAAGAATGCCATTATCGAGATCAGAGCCGGAACGGGCGGCGAGGAGGCGGGGATATTCGCCGCCGACCTGTACCGTATGTACGGCAGGTATGCGGAAGAGAAAGGCTGGAAGGTCGAGACGCTTTCCTCCAACGTAACGCAACTTGGTGGGGTGAAAGAGGTCGTCTTTCTGGTAAAAGGCGACAACGCTTACGGCCACCTTAAGTATGAATCCGGCGTTCATCGGGTGCAGCGGGTCCCGCAGACGGAATCTCAGGGGCGGATACACACCTCGGCGGCGACGGTAGCAGTCCTGCTTGAAGCCGAAGACGTCGACGTCAAAATCAGCGAAGAGGACCTGAAAGTCGACGTCTATCGCTCATCTGGCCCGGGAGGACAGTCCGTAAACACGACCGACTCGGCCGTCCGTATCACGCATATCCCGACGGGCCTTGTGGTGACATGCCAAGATGAGAAATCACAGCACAAGAACAAGACCCGGGCGATGCAGGTGCTTCGCGCCAGGCTCTTTGATAAAGCCATGGAAGAGCAGAACAACGAAATCGCCCAGGAACGCCGCGCTATGGTAAGCACCGGCGACCGTTCGGCCAAAATCCGTACGTACAATTTTCCGCAGTCGCGGGTGACCGATCACCGGATCGGCCTGACGCTTCATAGACTCAATGAGATTCTTGATGGTGGTCTGGATGAAATCGTTATCGCTCTCCAGAAGCACGATCAGGAGAAAAGGCTCGAATCCTCCGGAAAAACCTTTGAAAACGCAAATTGAGGTTTTTCCCGGGTTAATTAATTCACTTTCGTGTAGTCCAGTTCAGAGCCATAGATGCTGTGGGGAATCAGATAGACAAGTAAAGTGACAACTGCGGCGGATAGTATCCAGCCCCGACCACCCTTTTGACTTCGCCCTCGCCACAAGGCTAAAATCCAGGCAATCACGGCGACCGCCGTCTTATTGTCGGTCATATCGCCGCCAAACGGCCAGCCCGACCAGAAGTTGCCGAAAGCATATTTCTGAACGAGAGGTCCGAAAATAAGCCCGCCCACAATGAGAAAACCGAACGTCCACAATGTGTACCGGTAGGCCCTGACACCACGGACAAGGGCATCGAGTCCCGTCCGTGTCGAAAGTAGAAGCCAGCCGAACATAAAAATAACGTGTAAATACAAAACAAACTTTGGTACCGGACCGGTAAATCTAATCACGACCGGTTCGTCTATCAACGCATGCTCTGTTCCATCCGCGGAGGTTAGAGTGATTTGATAGGCCACTTTCCCGGCGGACGGTTGTCTCGGGATAGTCGCGACCAGATCGCCGCCCTCCCGAACCA
>CP070766.1:1240134-1255289 GCA_020345705.1 Candidatus Zixiibacteriota bacterium
GCCACCTCGATTTCTGCCTCTTTCAACCTCGAGGTGGTATCGCTGCAGAGCCCACCATCCTCTTTGGTGTCAATCCCTTTGCTGATAACTTTCTCATCCTGAGTGAAAGGCATCAGTGTGACCATCCACGGCTTGACCTCCAGGGCACATTCGACCAGATCATCAGCCGGAGCGATCTGAAGGTTGAGCCGGCTTTTGACGACCTCTTTGAGGACATAGAAATCACGGTCGCGAATATGAAGCCTGTCTTCCCGAATGTGACAGACGATGCCGTCGGCGCCGGCCAGTTCGGCAAACACGGCGGCGTGACTCGGATCGGGTAATTTGTGCTTTCTTACCGCTCGTAAAGAAGCGACTGAGTCAACTTTAACAAACAACAAGGCCATTATCTTTCCCCCTGCTATAAAATCAATCTAACCCGCCGGGGCACGGTCATCAAGATAAATCCAAAGACTTAAATTCACGCGCAAGCCTGATGAAATCCTCAATGCTGAGCTGCTCGGCGCGGACGATTTTATCAAGTCCAACCCTGACCAATATGGCTTCCAGTTCCTCTTTCGAAAGAGCGACCGCTTCGGAGAGATTATTCACGAGAAGCTTCCGGCGATGCATAAATGATGCTCGGACAATTTTCTCGAAATTGTCCCAGTTTTCGATTTCATACCCCGCGGAAGGATTCAGTAGAAGCGTCGACGAATGCACTTTCGGCTTTGGGTAGAAGGCCCCGGAGGGTATCGTCATCACCGCCCTGACTTTGAAATGGCACTGGGTGAAGATTGAAATCGGCGCCCAGTTTTTGCCCCCCGGGCCGGAGCTTATTCTCTGCGCCAGCTCTCTCTGGGTGGTTATGACGACGCGGGAAATCAATCCGCGGTATTTGAGAATCCAGTGAAAGAGAGGCGACGTTATGTCGTAAGGTATGTTGCCGATAAGCTTGAATTCCCCGGCCTGGTACTGCTCGGGCTCGACTTTCAGAAAATCGACGTTCACAATCTCGACGTTGTCGCGGTCTTTGAATTTTTCCTTGAGCTCGCCCGCCAGCGAGCGGTCAATCTCAAAAGAAAAAAGCCGCGCACCGCTCTCGGCAAGGATCGATGTCAGTATCCCCCTCCCGCCGCCGATCTCGAACACCGTATCGGCCGGGGAGATGCCGAGCTGATCGACGATTTTTCGGGCAATGCCCGGGTCTGTCAGAAAATTCTGCGAAAAACGTTTTTGTGGTTTCTTGAAAGGCACTCGCTTAACCTTCAAACATATCCACAAGCCGAAAAAACTTGCGGCTGTTGCGGTCGGTGATGGTCTCGACCTCTTCGGCGGTGATCCCTCTCAGTTCGGCCAGCTTGTCTCTGACAAATCGCACGTAGGCCGGCTGGTTGGACTTGCCGCGAAAAGGAACCGGAGCCAGGTAGGGGCTGTCGGTCTCCAGCAGAATATGCTTGAGCGGTACTTCCGATGCTACCCGGGCCATCTTCGCTTTGGGAAAAGTAATCACGCCGCCGAACGAGATTTCAAAGCCGAGATCGATGACGTCGTAAGCATCGCTGACCGTCCCGGGGAAGCAATGAAATAGTCCACCCGTCAGACGGTGTGAGTATTCCCTGACTATTTCAACCGTTTCGCGGAATGCTTCACGCGTATGAATCACCACCGGCAGCTTTTTTTCGACAGCCAGCTCCAGCTGCTTGTGGAATACTCTTTGCTGAATGTTGCGCGGAGAAAGGTCACGATAATAGTCCAGACCTATTTCTCCTATCGCTACCACCTTCCTATGATCCGAGAGCTGAACAAGTTCAGCCTCAGTTTCTTTATTGTACTTTCTGGCATCGTGCGGATGCACGCCCACGGTAGCGTAGATGCAATCATGCACGTCTGCCAGTTGGACTGAGTTTCTCGAAGTCTCCAGGTCAGTTCCGATATTTACGATAATATGCACGCCCACCGAGAGAGCCTCGCTAATGGCTTCGTCCCGGCGGTCTTTGAATTCATCAAAATCCAGATGACAGTGGGAATCTATCATCAGCTGAGGAGTGTCCCCGGCGGAAGATCACCTTCCGGAGTCACCAGATAGAGCTTTTTGCCCTTGTGAGCGGCCAGAAGCATACCGTTGGAATCAATCCCTCGAATCGTAGCCGGTTTGAGATTCCTGACGACGACGATTTTCTTGCCCTTGAGCTCGTCGGGAGCATAGTACTCCGCTATGCCGGCGATGATCTGCCTTTTCTCGTCACCGATGTCAATCTGAATCTTGAGAAGCTTGTCTGCGCCCGAAACCTTTTCGGCCTCAAGAATCTCGGCGACAACCATTTTGGCGCGGGCGAATTCATCAATATCGATCATTTCGGATGACTTTTCTTCCTTTTCCATCTCGGCAACCTCCGATTTTTTTTGCTCTTTCAGGCGGGGGAAAACGGCATCTTTGAAATTAATTTCTGTACCGGGCTTAAGTTGAAAAAACGTCCTGGCCAGACCTATATCCAGTTCGTCCTCACCCAGCCCGTAAATCGACAGGATTTCTTTGGCCTTGTTCGGCATCGTCGGATAGAGCAGGATCGACACTATCCTGAGGACCTCGGAACAGGCATACAGCACACCGCCGGCTCTCTTGGTGTCGCCCTCCTTAACCAGTTTCCAGGGCGCATTACCGTCAAAGAACCGGTTGGTCAGCCTGACCAGCCCGATGGTATCGTCGATGGCGGCGCCGATCCGGAAATTGTAAAGATGATCTATAACCGACTCGGACAGCTCCTCGGCCTTGCCTATCAGCTCCCGGGAGCCTTCAAGTTTGGCTGTGGGCGGTGGAAGCTTACCGTCGTAATTGGCGATAATCATCTTGGCCACACGAGAGACCAGATTCCCCAGGTCATTGGCCAGATCGCTGTTGTACTTCCTGACGAAATTCGATCTCTGAATATCTCCGTCAACACCGAACGGGTACTGCGTCAGAAGCAGATACCTTGCCGCATCGGGGCCGAACTCCTCCACCAGTTCATTGGGATCAATCTGGTTTCCCAGCGTCTTGGACATTTTGGCTCCATCGACGGTAAAGAAACCATGGAGGAATATTTTGTTGGGAAGCGGCAATCCGGCCGCCATCAGAATCGCCGGCCAGTAAATGCAATGGAATTTGAGGATGTCTTTGGCCATAAGATGTACGGCATCGGCTTCGTGCCACCACTTCTTAAATAATTCTTCATCCGCACTGTAACCAATGGCGGTAATATAGTTGCACAGCGCTTCGACCCAGACGTAGCATACCTGGCTTTCGTCAAAGGGAAGCGGGATACCCCAGGTGACGTGCTCGCGAGAGATAGAAAAGTCGGTCAGTCCCTGTTTGAACAGGCCGAGAACCTCGTGGCGGCGCTCCTCGGGAAGAATGATGAGCTCTTCCTTCTCAATCAGCTTCCTGAGTTTGTCCGTGAATGCAGTTAGTCTGAAAAAGTAGTTTTTTTCCTTGAGAAGAGCGGGTGGAGTATTGTGATCGGGGCAAACGCCGCCGACCAGGTCTTTTTCGGTCAGGAACTTTTCACACGCAGTACAGTAAAGCCCTTCGTAAAGCCCCGAGTAGATGACCTCCTCGCCCGCATCGGTTTTTGCCATCCTGAGAACGTTTAGCAGGTTGCGAACAGCCCGGACATGACGGTCTTGAGTGGTTCGGATGAAGTCACTGTTGTCGATTGAAAGTTTTTCCCAGGCATCCTTGAAATGCTTGACCACCCGATCGCAGAATTGCCGGGGTTCGAGCCCGGCTGCCTCAGCCGCCTCGGCAACCTTGCTCCCATGCTCGTCCGTGCCGGTTAGAAAGAAGGCCTCGCGGCCGCTGATGCGATGAAACCTGGCCAGCAGGTCGGCAGCTATGGTCGTATACGAATGCCCGATGTGGGGGCGATCATTAACGTAATAGATTGGTGTCGTTACGTAGAACGGCTTTCGCAATTTTCATCCTCCCCGGTCTGCTCTTTATCTTTGCCTTTTGTGTCAAGCCACTTCTTGAAAACAGAAGTGTGAGATCGCTGCTGCTTCTTGATATCCCGGCCGTGAATCTTGACCTCTTCCCCGGATTCCAGTTTCACCACCATATAATCCTCGAAAATATTAATTCGATCAACCAGACCCTGTCCCTTGACGGTGGAGTATTTCTCGCCTATTTCGGGATATTTTTCCCGCACTTTAGCATAGTAATCAGTCTCATATTTCAGACAACACAGCAGTCTTCCGCAATTCCCGGAGATCTTGGAAGGATTTAGCGACAGCCCCTGGACCCGGGCATCCTGAGTCGAGATAGGATCGAACTGCCTCAAATGGGCGGCGCAACAGAGCCGCAATCCACAAACGCCGAATCCGCCCAGGCGTTTGGCTTCATCTCTGACCCCGATCTGCCTCAGCTCAATCCGGGTCCTGTGCACCGCAGCAAGGTCTCTCACCAGCGCTCGGAAATCGACGCGGTGATCGGCGGTGAAGTAAAAAGTCAGTTTATTACGATCGAACTGATATTCAATATCGACCAGCTTCATCTGCAGTTTGTGCTTCCCGATCAGGTTATTTGCCGTTTCCCAGGCGGCATCCTCGTCACTGCGGTTTATGCCAATCTTCTCCCTGTCTTCCTTGCTGGCCGGCCGCAGAATGGAACGCGGCTTTTCATCATCCGGGAAGGTTATCTCCTTCTCGACCTTTCTTTTCAGAACTCCGGCGTCCTCGCCCCGGTCGGCCTCGACAATGACGAAATCATCCAATCTCAAAGAGTGATAGAATGTATTGTAAAAAAACTCCCTCCGGTTTCCTTTGAATTCAATCAGGTATATATCCGGCATAACATCACCTCAAAAGCTCTAAGTTACACAATCGGCGTAATCTGTCAAGCGGATTGATTGATCTGTCCTCTCAGGTTGAATACCAATGAGGTCATCGCCGGCCTGATATGAACATTTCTTCTTACAGATGAAATCATATCCTTGATGTTGTCTGACATATTGCAGAATCCCTCAACGGCGCTCACCCTGCTGGCCATATTCTCCAGTTCGCCGGAAACGTCGGTATTGATCAGTTGGGCCGGTTCCCTGCCGTATCTGAGTATTACCAGGTCACTCAGAAACGATTGCCAGAGGGACAGAATTCGTTCAACCTCTCCTCGGTTATTAATATTCAGAAATTCATTTATCGTGGCCGCAGCCGAAGGATTATCCTTATAAAAGAGCGCCTTGAACATCAAGAACGCCACCTGGCGAATCGAAGACTCGGTGTCATCTTCCATTGAGGCTAGGGCGCGGCCAATAGAGCCCTCCGCCAGGCGGGCATAGAACTCGGATTTATCCGAAGAGAGATCGTACCGCATTTGCAGATAGCCGGCGATCTCCCGCTCCTGGATCGGCTTGAAGGCAATCTTGTGGGCTCTCGACTGAACGGTTGGAAGAAGATTATCCGGATCGACAGCCGTCAGCACGATTATAGTGTCGGGAGGCGGCTCTTCAATCAGTTTCAGAAGCGAATCGGCTGATGCCGGAAGCATCCTCTCCATCTGATAAAACAATATGACCCTTTTAACGCCATCCGGCGGTTTGATGGCTGTATCATGCTTAATTTTTCTGGCAATATGGATAGGTATGGTTAGCTGCCGCGTTGAAGTTATGATCCTGTATGGCTCCTGCCTTTTCTGCTCAAGGAATTCGAGAATTAGCGGGATGGCGTCCGACTCTTTCTTGTGTGGCGGAATCGGCACCGCCAGATGAAGTTCGGGGAAGCCGAGGCTGAGGATTTGACGGCAGTTGCGGCATTCGCCGCAGGCGTCGACAACCTGCCCGTTGTCATCGCTGGCCGGATTTTCGCAGTTGACCAATGCCGCCAGGGCAATGGCCATGGACCATTTCCCGAGGCCGTCGCTTCCATAGAAAAGATAGGTTGAGGCCAGTCTGTTGCGATTCAGGGAGTTCAGGATGATCTTCCTGGCGATTTCCTGACCATGGATTCTACTTAAAGGAGTCAATTCTAATCCATTCCACCGGGTCGAGCGGTTGACGGCCCTCTCGTAACTCGAATCTCACGGCTCCGTCCAATGCACCACCCAGCATACTGCCCTTGGCGACAATCTGATTGACCACGACAACCAGATTGTCCAGGCCTGCGTATGTTGAATAAAAACCGTCTTCATGTTCGACAATCACGAAATTGTCATAGCCTCTCAGATTTCCGATATAGGCCACCACCCCGGATGCGACAGCCGTCACCGGAGCATTATTTTTCCCTTTTATTTCTATGCCGGGCGAAAAGGATTTGAGCTTGGTGACCGGATCTAATTTCCACCCGAAACTTTTTATTATCTCTCCTTTAGCGGGGGCGGTGAGACCGCCTTTGTAAGAAATGAAGTTGCCGGTCTTGAAGTCGAATTGAGAAGGAGTGCGGGCCGTTTCCCGTTCCCGCCGCGCCTCCTCGAGCCGGACAATCAAATCCTCCATCTGGCGGGCGGCTTCCGATAAGGTTATCAGCCGATCAGCTTCACTTTCTTTTTTGCGCCGAAGCTTTGACAGGACCTTTTCCTTTTTCTCTTTCTGTGAGGCGATGATTGTATATTCGCTTCTCTTTTTGACCTTGACGTCGGTCACCGTTTTCTTCTGGTCCATAAGATCCGTATACTCCTGCTCGGCGGCATCCAGATATTCCGATGCTTCCGAGAGTTCCGCTTTGTCATAGGCCGCCACCGCCCGAAGGTAAACCATTTTCCGGAAGGCATCCTTTTCCCGGTCGATTTCTTCCCCCGCCTCGGGCGGAGCGGCTCTCAATCCGGAATAATAGTACGTCAGGTTGCTGATATACCTTCCCTGTGAAGTCTGGAATCGCCCTTCCGACTGCTCGAGTTTGTCTTTCGATTTGCCTATATCCTTCCTCAAGGCTCCCAGCTGGTTGTTGAGCCGCTCCAGGACGGTCTTGTTCAAAGAAGCGCGCTGCTCATAATCGGAAATCTCGCCCAGAAGCTCTTTCTCGATGGTCCGCAGTGAGTCGAGATTTGTCCGGGAATTTTCTATCTCCGCCTTGATCTTCTCAAGCTCCTTTTTTTGCTCCAGGATGTCGTCCGATTTTGCAGGAGCGCAGATGATAATCCCCTGTAGCGCCCAGACGGCACCGAGCAACATCAGCCTGTTCAAGATTCCTGTCTTCATAATGACCGCCTTATCCCGGCGTAACCTCCGACCATGCCGATTAGACATGATACGATGCAGAAGTAGGCTATCTCCAAACGAGTCGGGAAGATTATTTCCACGTTCTTGAAGGTCAGGTATCCGGAAGCGTATATTAAGAGCGCCCAGCCGACAGCGGCAGCAACCAGAGCATAGAAAATCCCTTCAAAGATATAAGGAACTGAGAGGAAAACCTTCCCGGCGCCGAGAAGGCTGTGCTGCATGAGCTCTTCTTCACGCGTTTTTGCTGAAAGCCTGATGGATTGCAAAAGGTTCAAAACAACCGCCAGCGAAATGGCGAAGCCGAGGAAAATCACTGACTTAAGAGCCAGATTCCGGATATTTTCCACTTTCTGAAGCTGCCCCCTCGGGTAAAAAATCTCCGATATTCCCTGAAGTCTTCTCAGATTCTGCTCGAACTGATCCAGAAAGTCACTGCTGAGAAAAGGACTGTCGAAAGTGATATTTATCGATCTTGGCAAGGGATTGCCCTCAAGACCGGCCAGAAGGTCCGTCCCCATCAGCGAGTTGAGCCGCTCACGAGCATCTTCTTTCGATACAAACTCAGCCGTCCGGACACCGTAAAGATCGCGCACGGTCTCAAAGACAACCGCCGCTGCCGTATCGGAGAGGCTGCCTTCGATGAACACCTCCATGTCAACCTTCGAAACAAGCCTGTCGAGATACCAATTGACCGACAGCGCCGATATCCAGACAAGGTCAAACATCAGAAAGAGCAGCAAAAGAAGAAGCAGCGAGGTTATCCCGGACAGCGGCCGCTTGATAATGTTACCGGCCGATTTCCTGATAAGATAAGATATTCGTTTCATCCTAGTCGACCGTCCCTGATTTCGTGTACTGTCGCGTTCGGCACCTGCAGATCGGTCTGCCCGGTCGTCATAATCATCATGCTGTGACCGGCCACCGATAATCTGTGCAGGAGTTTGAGCACTTCCGAGGACATCTGCGTATCGAGCCCGGCAAGCGGTTCGTCTATCAGAAGCAACGGCTGGTCGGCGATTATGGCGCGGCCAAGCATCAGCAGAATTCTCTCGCCTCGCGAAAGATTGCCGGCCGTTTCGCCCTTCTTACCGATAAGATTGAGCTGCGAGAGAACCCGGGTGACGCGCGACCGACAGGATGAGGTCCGGTCTCCGCGAAGTATCAAAGGATACACCAGATTTTCATAAACAGTCTGATAGCTGATGGGCCTGAAAAGACCACCCACACCGCCGATTTTTTGTCTGGTTTTCGCCACAAGGCGTTCGCTTCCGGGGTCGATCTTTTCCCCGAAGACCACGACCGTCCCCGACTGCGGGGCCCGTTTGCCGATTATCAGCTCCACCAGCGTCGTCTTGCCAATACCGGTTGAGCCATAAATAACGGCCATCTCTCCCGACTTGAGATGGAAATTGAGACCATCGAAAAGCCTGGCCCCGTCACTGTGAGTATGTGTGATATCGACCAGCTCGACTATCGAATTGCCGCTATTCAATTTGACTTTGCCTCAGATTTTTATTTCTTAAGCGATAAACATATTATAAAAGAAACTCAATATCAACAGATATTGAAATGTAAGGAGTCAGGCTTTGTCAAAGAGAGTGCAATTGCTGTTTGCAGTCGTGCTTATTCTCGCTGTAGCGTTTGAAACCCGCGGTGCCGAATGGCACAAGATTAAAATAGCGAGCAACGAGACCTTCACCGGGCTGCATTTTATTGATGAGACTAAAGGTTTTTTGGTGACTAATAAGCAGAATATTTTGACGTTAAATGAAACCGACTCGGGCTGGACCGTCAGTAGCCTGTCGATCGGAGTCAGTCTTGATAATATCTGTTTCACTCCTGACGGAAAGGCCGGCTTTGCCTTCGGAAGCCAAGGTATTATCTTCAAAACCGACGATTCCGGTCGGACGTGGTCTTCGGATACGCTGAATTCAGATACCAGATTTCGCAATATGGCATTCTTTGACTCCCAAAAAGGCATTCTTATAGGTGAGGTTCATACCAGAGATAAAGGAACGTCCGGGGTTGCTTATCGGACCGACGACGGCGGCAGGACCTGGCGCCAATTCGACATCGAGGGCTGGAGATTCAGTTGCCTGTATACGTCTCCGGAGGGTACGGCGATAATCATCGGCACGCGCCGCGTTTTTGTCTCTCACGACTTCGGCATTACCTGGACAATGACGCTCCTCCCGGCCAAGATAGTCCCCAACGCCGCCGCAATCCGGGGCAATAACGGAATCATTGTCGGCATGTCCGGTTTTCTCTCGCTCTCGGATGACCGGGGAGCAAGCTGGCACGAGAAGGAAATCATTACCTGGAAAATAAACTTGTCGGCCCTCCTGATGCTCGATTCATTGCGTGCCTACGCGGCCGGATCATTTGGTGAGATTTTGTTTACCGACGACGGCGGGTGGAACTGGATTCCCGAACCAAGCGGCACCGGCGAAAATCTGACCGGTATCCATGTCGCCGGAAACAGGCTAGTCGCCTGTGGAAGAAATGGGGCGATTGTTTACGCCGATCTGAAAAATGAAAGGGAATGATCAGGACTAAGAGCGATCTGCCGTCATCTCGCCGCGATCGAATGAGAAATCCTTGAGTTCGTTTTTCAAACGACTGGTGCAGATTTTCAGCTTGCAGACCAGGTCTCTGGTATAGCGGTCACCGGAATTGCGCGGTCGAAACCGGGATGACAGCTCTTCTTCGACCTCCGAGAGACGATTGGTATTTCTTATAATCGACTGAATTTTCTCCGGTAGTTGCCGGTTGGTGGTGTCAAATGACTCGGCAATATCAGGCAATGCGGCCTGCCCGTCGACATCTGCGGGCGGACGCATCCGTCCCCCACCCAGAAGCGTCAACGTCCATCTGACTCTCTCGCGAGGATAATCATAATACCGGGCAAGACGCCGAATGGGAATAAGCGGCGCCGCGAGGCCGGCCAGAGCCGAGGCCAGCCAGACAAGCATCGGGTCGAACCCGATTAGATCGAGTACAAAAAAAACACCGCCCGAGGCTGACAGGGCGGTTATCAACGCGGCGTAAGTACTTGCGATGAAGTTCGTTTTGCACTTATTTGCGAGTCGCTTGAGTTTCCCGGTGTTCAATATCCGCATCACGCACCTTTTCTATATCTATCGGCAGCGGCAAAAAAATTCTCCACTCATTTAATGCTTGACACAAATGTAGAGATTGGTGATTTTTGCGGACGTGAATGTCTCTATGGATTATAATTTCAAGGGCATCATCTCCGTCCCGGCCGGGGCATTAAGAGCCAAGAAAATCTTTGTCGCCTCGCTTTTCCTGCTTCTCGCTTTGACGCTGTACGACATATTCACGTACCTGGCGCTGGCCGCCGACGGCAGAGAGCTCGGTGAAGTCTTCTCGACGCACGGTCTCTTGCCGTTCGCTCGCTTTTCCTGCGAGACCCTCATCTCATCGATATTGTACTATCTGGGGATTATCTTTTCCCTGATGCTCCTGGCAACCGGTATGGTCGCCATAGCATCCTTTGATTTTGAAGAGCTTCGAGGCAATCCTTTTCTTACGGCGCGGCAGGCGTTAGTGCTTTGCGCGAAAAAGACAAGACAATTGCTCCTCTCATTGCTGGCCATCGCCGTCTTTATCGGCTTCATCGCCCTTCTGGGAGTTATTGTCGGGCTGATCGCCCGCATCCCTTATATCGGCGAGCTGCTCTACGGCCTGTTTTTCTTCTTCCCGAATTTCGTCGTTTCGCTTTTCACCGTACTGATAATCTTCGTTTTCATAATGAGCATTCTGGCAATGCCGGCCTCGGTGGCGGCCGACCGCACCGGCGAAACATTCAGCGCCATTCTGGAAACGTTCCTGACCATCATCAGACAGCCCCTGCGCTGGATCGGCTACACCGCCTACTCGGCGGCAGCCGCGAAAGTCTGCGCTTTTATATTCGCCTATTTTGCCTTCAGGGCAATTCAGTTTTTGATATTGACAACACGTCTTGGCGGCGGCGGTAAAATAGACGGCATAGTTGCCTCGGGCACGATGCATCTGCCGCTCAAGAGTGGCCTGGTCTCGTTCACGACAAATATATTCCCCGGCTTAAAATTCGGATTCGACATGTCGACCATTGCCCCCGCACCCGGGCATGACGGCATCATCGGCTATATTATGGCGATTTCCCTTTTTCTGGTATTTTTGATCGTCTGGGGTTATATTCTCTCAATTATTACCACCGGCCAGGCGTATGCGTATGCAATAATCAAGAAGATCAGGGATGATCATGCAATCACGGAGGAAAAATCGCTCTTTCTCGAAGAAGCGTGGAGCGGCGCACCTGCCCGGGATGACGGCACCGAAACTGAAAGCAATGTTTAATCATACAAGGCGTTTTTAAGTCATGAGTTTCTGGACATATATCTGGCTGTTCGTTCCTCCGATACTTCTGGTGGTCGTCGGAGTCGTTTACTATCTCCTGAGTGGCAGGGGGGCTGAACGATGAGCGCCATACTGGTCGGCTTTATCGTATATTTGATTGTACTTCTGACCGTCGGGTTCCTTACCTTCCGTTTCAATAAGACAATTGCCGACTACGTTCTGGCCGGCCGAAGACTGGGTATCTGGGTGGTGACTTTCTCCGAAAGGGCTTCCGGCGAATCCGCCTGGCTGCTTCTGGGGCTTCCCGGGGTCGTGTTTGCCTCAGGATTGTCCGAGTTATGGGTGGCTATTGGCTGTACGTCCGGGATTTTATTCTCATGGATGTTTATCTCGCGAAAGCTGCGGACCGAAACGGAGGCCAACTACGCCCTGACGATCCCCGAGTTCTTCGAGAATAAGTACAACGACACAACCAAATCAATCCGAATATTCGGGACAATCATTATCGTTTTCTTTTTCACCTTCTACGTTTGTGCCCAGTTCATCGGCGCCGGCAAAGTTCTCAATGTAACCTTTGGCATCCCGCAGATGTGGGGTATGATAATCGGCGCGCTTATCATTCTCTTCTACACGATCATGGGCGGTTTTATGGCCGTCGCCTGGACCGACCTAGTCCAGTCGCTGTTGATGGTTTTCACCCTGGTGCTTTTGCCGATAATCGGACTGATCGAATTCGGCGGGTGGGAGAAAATCACCGCCTACATCGCCTCGACCAAAATCGATCACCTCTCGGTGCTGGGCGGCCAGACCGGCATCTGGGCGGCCCTCTCGGTCATATCCGGCCTGGCCTGGGGATTGGGATATATGGGTCAACCGCATCTTCTGGCCCGCTTTATGGCTGTCAATAAGCCCGACCAGTTGCGCAAAGGGGCCGTCATCGGCATCAGTTGGGCGGTGCTGGCTTTCTGGGGTGCAATGTTTATCGGGCTTTTCGGCATCGCGATTTTTGCCTCCGGCGAGATCGCCGATCCTGAAAAAGTCATGCCCCGGATGGCAACCGAGCTTCTGCCCGGATGGCTGGCCGGGATACTGATTTCTGGCGCCATTGCGGCCATGATGTCAACCGCCGACAGCCAGCTCTTGGTGGCGACGTCGGCGGTAGCCGAGGATATTTATCACAATTTCGTTGACAAAGCTGCCCCGGAGAAAAAGTTGGTGGCGGTATCCCGTGTGGCAACGTTCTGCGTCGGCGTGGCGGCCTTCATTATCGCCATCTTTTCACAGGAATTGGTGTTCACGATGGTCGGGTTTGCCTGGTCGGGTCTCGGTTCGGCTTTCGGCCCGGCGCTCTTTCTGACCCTGTGGTGGCGGAAAACAACCCGCGAGGGCGTTCTGGCCGGGATGGTCGTCGGGACAATCACCGTCATTATCTGGCATTTCACGACACAGTTGAAAGGCCTAGTTTACGAGCTGGCGCCCGGATTTGTCATGGCATTTCTTGCCGTCTGGCTGGTCAGTCTGGCGACCTGCAAAGAAAGGAGACCGGCATTTTTCGATAAGTAATAAAACAACAGGATCTTTGAAATGAATGTAAAAAGGCGGGCCGTAAAGCCCGCCTTGCGCGTTAGATGATTAATCCCTCAGCGCTTTGTCGGGTCAGAAGACCCGGCATTATAGGGTCAAGGCGGCGTTTTTAAACGTCGCCTTTTTTATGCTGTTACCGTTTTCCTCCGGCGATAAATGACATACACCGCCGATGCCAGCACCAGCAAAACAAGAACAAGCAAACCCCAGTGGGTGAGTGAAGGGACATTACATGAGCTTACTACCACGATGTCGTCTATAGAAACAGTCCCATCTTCCGTTGCAGAGAACTCAATTACCTCCCATTCAGGTTGCGGAACGAATAAGAACTGATAAACCGCCCGCTCGTGAGTTATGGCTCCGCCACCAGACTGTGTTGCGGCGATAGTCCCGGAATTGCCTTGAGCATCATAACCGGTCACGCCTACATATGTGAGCTCATCAAGGTCCCACCCGGTAAGGGTCAAGGTCAGTCGTTTCTTTGCCTCAGGGACTTCTCTATTCTCCACACCAATCCAAATCTGCGTGCCCGGGGGCACTTCTATCGTCCCGCCCGGATATGCGGTCCATGGAGCACCGGCGGTGACATTGGTGTTACCAGGGTCCGTTGTAGCAGTGTAAATATCACCAACATCCTTAGGGGCCTGAGCAGCGACGGTTGCTGCAATAAGTATGAAGGCTGCAATAATTGAAACTAGGAAAAGTCTAAACATTATGTGTTCTCCATTTACCGGTAATAATTCAAGTATATCTTGACTTCTATCAGAACAAAGTCAAGCAATTATCACACGCGTTTCTCAATCGAATATTGAGGATACAAGTTCAGGCTATCGGCGGGGCGCGGGATTCCGGGACAAGATAGAGGTTCTCGATGCGGAATTTATTGCGTAGTTGCCATCCCCAGGTTCTCTTGTCTGAGTAGACGACGACTCTGGCCTTTTTTACCTGGGCTATCGCTTTTTCTATCGCCAGGGCCAACAATAGGTTGGTCAGGACAATCACGAATGAGACAATCACAAAGCCGAAGACCGTCCCCAGCGCGGCGAAAAACGGAACGGTGAATTTCAGATCGCCAAAAAGCCCGTGGATGAAGCCGAGCTTTATCAGCACGAATTCAAAAGCCGCCCACAATAGGGCGAACAGAATCAAATTAAACCCCAGCCGTCGGCGCACCCAAGCCAGACACCCGGCGAAAATAGCAAAAAGAAAAACTCCTGAGACGATTCTTAACGAGACAGACGCTCCCGCCGTTATGGCAGAGTCAATCCCCGAGGTGACAAAGAACGAAATCCCGAAAAGAAGACCGAGCCGCAAAGACGACAGCACTGAGGCCCGACCGGCCCTGTAGATGAAAGGCATCAGGGCTATAAAACAGAGGTACCAATGAGTCCTGAAAGACGCAGCTATGAGGAGCAGGAAGGTTGAAAGGCCAGCGAAAACAAAGTCTTCCGCCCATCCCACACAGGCGGGTTGCTTCCGGTCGTTAACGTTTTCTCGTGCCTGATCTTTGGCTTGAAATAAGACTTCCATCTGCCGGGGCAATCGGCTCACGAGCTCCCTCCGGTATCCGCTGCCGTTCCCATGGTCAGCACATAATACAGGTTCCTGCGATGAGTAAACTTACCGCAACATCCAATCTTACTGGAGTCGCCTCCAGACGCTAATCAATGTGCCTACGGTGCCTTAATCTAAAGATGTCGCCTCTGAAAAAGCTGGGACCTCTTTCCTCTGATAGGATAAATATACGCCAGAAGCCCCTTTACGTCAAGCAATATATTCGAAAATACTACCTATTTTTCAGATTTTATATGATATAACTTATCCGGTTTATACAAAAGAAAGGCGGCGTTCTAAGGCGTCGCCAAGCCTATGATTGATAAAGGCTTGACGCTGTCAGTTCTTCTTTGGTGCCGGGTTGGGGATTTTATCCGAAATACCTGCCAGGCGTCTGGCAATATCGACTTTTTTCTAGAGATCAGCCGTCGCCCTGATAAACAGTTTCGCGCCGTCGGGCGAACCGCCGCCGTGCATACAGCCCGGGAC
>CP070766.1:1255389-1258707 GCA_020345705.1 Candidatus Zixiibacteriota bacterium
AAGGTGTTTTCTGCTTTGTCGTACTGTTGCCTGTTAGCCGAGCCCGATTTTATCAGCGATGAAATCCGTTTGAACTCCTTTTCCGCCAGGTCGAAGTTGTATGCCGCCTGTTCTTTATTCAGGGCGGCGATCTCAAGCTGGGTTTGGGCCGCATTTTTTGCCGCCTTGGCCTGGCGAAGACCAAGCATGACAGTGATTGTGTCAATTACGCCGATTGTGTCATTGATTTCAATCAGGTCGCCCTCTCTGAAATGTAAAACCTTCAGCTGGCCGCTTGATTCGGCCGAAATAATGACTTCGGTCGATTCAACCAGTCCCGAACCGCCGGGAGGAAGATTATTGCTCCCGCATGATGCGATGAGCAATGCAAGCATTATTGTATGTACCACACTCAAAGTCTTCATCTTATAGTCCTCCGTATATTCTGTCCGAACCGATGGCATAAAGGAACCCGGTCAGCGCCGTCTGGTAGCTTATCATCGATGCGCGAAACAGCTGTTCGGCGGCCGTCAGCTCCGCCTCCATTTCCAGAAGACGGTTGACGGTGAGATACCCTTCTTTTTGTTTATTCTTGCCAAGTCGATATTTGTCCCTGGCGATTTCATGTTCTTTCTGCGAGGTGACGAAGGTCTCATAGGCCAGGTTGATATTCTGCAGGGCGATATCGGCGGCAGTGGTGAGTGATTCCTCCAGTTGCATCTTTGACATCTGTGCCGAGAAAGCCGCCTGTTTGGCCGACTGAATGCCGTGATGCGTCCGTCCCCCCAGATTCAACTGCCAGCTCAGGGCGGCCCCGGCAATGAGGTTGTCGTTCCATTCATTGTTGAAGAAGTCTCGGTTCGGCTTGCCGACCGAATAGCCGACAAAACCGCTCAGCGAGGGGAAGTAATCGGCCTTGTTGAGTCGAGAGAGATATTCGGCGACTCTTTTTCGGCTGTCGAGCATTCTCAATTCAGGCCGGGAAATGCTGCTTTGTGTCTCTTTCGTCGAATTTTCAGGAATAGGTATTTCTTCGATTGGCTGGATGTCCGCATCGCGGGGAAGACCCAGGATTTGCTTTAGCACACTGGCGGCGTTCATCTCGCCGGTTTTCTTCTCGCTCAGCATCAGAAGGGCTTTCCGGTATGCCAGCTCGGCCTCGAGGATGTCAACCGAATCGGCTACGCCGTTGATATAAAGATTATCAACATCCTGTCTGATTATCCTGATGCGCTCGGTTGAAGCCTCGGCCGATGACACGATCACCCTGGCAAGCATGAGACGGAGGTACGCCTTTCGGCAGTTGTAGGCGGTATACAGTTGCTGAGCTTCGAGCGCAAACGATTTCACCTGCCTGTTCTCGCCCGTCATTCGAATCTGGCTGGAGATTTTGCCGCCGGTAAAAAGCGGCAGTGACAATCTGAAATCGGCCTGGTAGTTGTCTTTGACGCCGAGGTCTTTTTCTCCGACAAACGGAAACTCGATCGAAGGGATTTCATCGATGTAGTATGACAATGCTTCAAGTGAGAGAGTCGGCAGTCTTTGCGACCCGGCGGCCTTGTGATCGTACACGGCGGCCGCTGAATCGTGCCGGGCCGACTTGATGCCGTATGAATGATCCAGAGACAGCTCTATCGCCTGCTTAAGAGTCAGCGGCGTTTCGGCCAGGGCCGCGACGGCCAGGATGCAAACGGCAGCGACGGTGATTATCAGTGGCATTTTATCTCGCCTTAAGGCCGTACAAAAAGAGGTCGGCCACTTCTTTCTGGCGTTTCTTTTTGAATTTCTTTTCATCTTTTATCTCCCAAACGTCGTTGATCACCGGCGCGGCAATCAGGTAGAAAACGTTCATCCCGATAAAGGAAATAATTGCCTGAATGGTGTCCACATTTCTGAACATCCCGCTCCTCTTGCCCTTGTCGATGAGGGCTTTCATCTTTTTTTGCAGGCCTCTGTCAGAGAAGGTTGCGGTGAACGCGGCCTTCAGTCTTTCCGAGCCCGAGGCCAGCTCCCGAAGAAAGATCGGCCTGAAATCGCCCGCTCTGTCAAAAAGGGAATGATAGAAGACCGTCACTTTTCTGACAAATTCTTCAGGATCAGGCTCGGTCGTCGCGGCTTCTTCAAAGAACCCGACAATTCGGTTCATGACCTGCTTGATGCATTGATCGTAGAGATTTTCTTTGGAGCCGAAGTGATAGTAGATCATAGCCTTGTTGACACCGGAGAGGGCTGCGATGCGGTCAACCCGGGCCCCGGCCAGGCCGTGCTCGGCGAATTCGGCAAGGGCGGCGGTAAGAATTTGTTCAGCCGACCCGGCCGGCGGCCTGGCGCGGCTTTTGACCTTTAGACTTCTCTTTTTTGCCTTCATATTTCAACCAACCGTTTAGTTTAACTAACTGATTAGTTAATAAATTCTACGTGTTTGTCAAGCCCTTTCTTGCGACTTTTTTGAGAATTCTTCACGGGTCGACTTAAGATCAATCGACTTCAACACGGCGTCGAGAGCTCTTTCCAGAGGCAAATGCAGCCGTTAAGAAAGGATTCACGACGGCGCAGGAAAGGGGGGCGGGGATTGCGATTCATCGTTTTCCTTGTCCTGTTGGTCGTTGCGGATCTTCTCGATCACCAGGAGGACAATGATTGTGATGGCGTAAGCCGCCAGAAAACACAGGACGGCATAGGTCAGCGTATAGCTGCGGATGAGCGGGATGGCAACGCTGGTCAGAGCCAACCATTTGCCCCAGCGAACGGCACGCATCCTTCCGCTAAGCCCATCCCCTGTCCCGGTGACCGTACGGTCTGACTTGCGGCGTGCGATTTCATACCGTTCTCTGATTGCCACGAGAAACATAAAGGCTATGCTGGCATAGACGATCAGGAGGCTGCCCGATGCCGGGTCATCCAAGTCAGCGGCCGCGAACAAAGGTATGGCGGTGCCGACAACAAAAAGGCTATAGAGTATTTTTCCGTGGGTGTCGGTCTTGGCTCTTCTTGAGAATTTGCTTATCACGATTGACAGGCCCATGTCCAGTTTGCTCTCGATGTCTTTGGCTCTGTCAACGGCACCGCGAAGGAAATTCTCATGGCATCTGTCAATAGTGTAAAGTGCGAAAATCAATACGGTAATTACGAATGAGGCGGCGGCTTTATCAGCGAACGATAATGTTTCGGCTTTTCCGAAGAAATATGCGCTGGCGGTAACCAGGCCGGTCACCAGAGTGAAACCGTATTTTCTCAGATCGACAATGATTTTGTCGAACCGTTCGATCGACTTCCGGCATTCCTTCCATTCTGCCGTCAGGCGGTCATCTGGATCTGCGGGTGCTTGCCCGCCTGCAC
>CP070766.1:1258807-1261904 GCA_020345705.1 Candidatus Zixiibacteriota bacterium
ATGATAATACGCTTTTTCTTACGCACGTGAACGCCGGGTTCAACTGCTGTACAGATCCTGCGGCAAATATCGTTATTGAGGGCAACGTCATCACGATTACAGAGAGCGAATCGGGTGAACACTGTGATTGTCTGTGCCTGATTGACCTCGAACTCAAGATTACCGACTTACCCCCCGGGGAGTACGTCATTAAGGTTGTTGAGATGTATCTGGAAGAGGGAGACCAATTGCTGGAATTCACAGTTGATCTTGCCGAGTCGGCTTCCGGGAGCTTCTGTGTCGAAAGAGACCACTATCCTTGGGGTGTCGTCGGGCTGACGCCGGTCGGAGGTCTTGTCGATTACAGCAGCTGTAAGATGTTCGGGATTGACGGGGGCGGCTATGATGTTGCAGATGATGTGAGTTGTCTGGAATATCATTATGACGGTGAGAGTTTCCTTCAATTGAGGCATATAAACGGGCGGTTTAACTGTTGCCCTGAGGAGTTGCTGGCCGACATCAGTGTCAATGAGAATCTTATCACGATTAGGGAATCGGAGCGGCTTGATGAGGGTTGCTTTTGCCTGTGCTTCTATGATCTGGATTATGAGATTGAAAATTTGCCGCCCGGAGAGTACACGATAACAGTGATTGAACCGCATCTGGTTGAGGGTGAAGAGCTTCTGGAGTTCACGGTGATGCTTGATTGCGAAACCGGCGGCACGTACTGTGTTGACAGATTAGAATAATCATGTATGCTTTGCGGCGTAGGTGTCAGCGGTGACGGCACGCAGGAAAAAAACCTTGACAGAATGGAGGTGAGCGGCAATATTATGACGGATAGGCGGGTTGACGACCTCACCATGCTTTCAGACCTGCCGCTGGGTAAGGGAATTGGTTTTCAGTAGGATATAAGCAATCGGGGTCGGGTTGTATTCAGCCCGCCCCGAAGTAATCAATGATAATCAACGGCTTCAGAGCCGAAGGAGGGAAGACGATGAAACGCGGCAACTTGCTTGCAGTATTTATCTTTACATTGGCGGTAATCTGGCAGGCTGGAATAGCTGGTGCCCAGGATTGCGGTGACGTTGATCTGGACGGGGGCATCAATCTGTTGGATGCCACTTTTGTGATCAACTACCTTTATAAATCCGGGATGCCGCCGGTCTATCCGCACTTAGCTGACGTTGACAGCACGGGGGCGATTAACATCCTCGACGTTTCCTATTTAATTTCATATCTTTACAAAGACGGCCCCGGCCCGAGCTGTCCCGACGCTCTTGATAATCCGATGGGCCGGGTAGTCGATTTCACCGACTGCAAGTTGTTCACGGAAGGCCAGAGTGCCGTCTTGACGCCCAATGACAGCACCTGTATTGAATACTCGTATGACGGTGAGGGCACTCTTCAGCTCCGGCACGTCAACGCCGGATTCAACTGCTGTCCGGGTCAGATCGTGGCCAATATCAGTGTCGAGGACAATATCATCACAATTGTCGAAGCCGAGAACTATGATTCTCTCGGGCCGTGTTACTGCCTGTGCCTTTTCGACGTGGACATGGAGATTCTCTATCTGCCCCCAGGACAATACACCATCACGGTCGAGGAGCTGTACCTCAGTCCGGAGGATGACCCCCTGGAATTCACTATCGACCTTTCCGGGGCCGCGACCGGTTCTCACTGCGTTTACCGGCACTCATACCCGTGGGGATTCGACACCTTCGTTTCGGGCGAGATAACGGATACGAGCGACTGCAAGACATTTCCGACGGCCAAACCTGCCGATCTTGTGACGCCCGATTTTGACTGCATGGAGTATCTCTATGACGGCCAGAATGTCCTTCAGTTCAGACATATAAACGCCGGCTTCAACTGCTGCCCCATAATCGGGGCCCTGATAACCGTCGATAGCAACGTCATCACAATTACCGAGAGTGAAACCTATGACGAATACGGCCCGTGTCTGTGCCTTTGTTTATTCGACGTGGACTATGAGATTACCGGTATCGGACCGGGAGAGTACATTGTCGTCGTCGAGGAATTGTATCTCGAGCCGGGGGATGAATCGCTTGTATTCAACATCGACCTGACAGCGACGCCGTCAGGGTCGTATTGTGTCGAGCGCGATCATTATCCTTGGGGAGAGGTGGGAGGACCTTCGGGCGGCATGACCGGCCATTCCGATTGCATGGTGATGACCTTTGACAAAGGAACGCTTGATGAGGACTGCATTGTCTATGAATACGACGGTTCCGGACTGCTGACTCTTCAGCATATCAATGATATCTTCAACTGCTGCGTGGATTCGCTCTATGCCGCCATCACGTTTGACCCTGACAGTAATATCATTCTAATCGAGGAATACGAAGCGGCTTCGATGCCGTGTGACTGCATCTGCATCTACGATCTCGATTATGAAATCGCCAATTTGCCGCCGGGTGAATATACCATCAGGGTCGACAATGTTGATTATTACGACGAGTATAACGGCGGCATAATTGAATTCACGGTCGATCTGGTGGCGTCGCCATCGGGTTACTACTGCGTTGACAGACCCTATCTTCCGTGGATGGGGAAATAAGCTGTCTGACCTGCAGTCTGAACAGCAAAAATCGGCGAGCCGGGATGTCTCCCGGCTCGTTTCTTTTTCCGGAAACTGCAATGTGTTTGAGATGACGCCGCAAAACGCTAAAAGCCGGCCGGGGGTGCGCAGATCCCGGCCGGCTTCCGCTGTTTGAGGTTGAGGAAAGAATGCCCAATTAAGGGAAGGCTTTTTTACCAGTCCAGCTCCTCCAGCTCCGGGATTTCATCGGTCAGCTCTTCAGCCAGCGCTTCCAGTTCGTCAGCTATATCTTCAATTTCTTCGGCCTGCTCCTCGAGAATTTCGGCTCGCTCTTCCAGCATTTCCGCGTCTGCCTCGAGATCATCCTCGAGATCCTCAAGCTCATATTCCGTGAGCAGCGCTCTAAAGAGCCCGCCCAGCGCCTGCAGACCGATTTTCGCTCCGGCGATCCCGATTTCAGCACCGTGGATGCCGATTACTTCCGCGCGATCGATCAGATCGAAAGTTAACTCATAGAATTCACCGAGAAGTTCTTTCTCGTGGGCATCCGTTTTG
>CP070766.1:1262004-1265171 GCA_020345705.1 Candidatus Zixiibacteriota bacterium
GACCCCCTGCTCCCAAGGCAGGTGCGCTACACCAGACTGCGCTACGCCCCGACGTCATCTCCAATCTATTTATACGCCTAAAAAAGGCAAGGGAAAAGTTTCAGCAGGTCTTCAATGTCCTTTCTGATGTCACCGACGACGGTCCGGAATTTGGCCGTCGCCGTAAGTTCTTTCTTTTGAGGGGTCGGTTTGATGGATTTCAGGCGGTTGCGGGCACCTTCTATAGTATAATTTTCCTTATACAAAAGGTGCTTGATCCGATTGACCATCTCGATATCGCTTTTCTGATAGATTCGATTGCCCCCTCGGTTTTTCTTCGGCTTAAGCATGGGAAACTCTTTTTCCCAGAAACGAAGAACGTACGCTTCGAGGCGGGTAATCCGCGCCACCTCACTGATTGAGTAATAGAGTTTTTCATCGGGCTTGTTTTTTCGGCGGGGCATGGCAAACCTCTATATCATTTAGTTCCAGACTTCTTCTTTCAGCGAACGACCCATCAGGTCGGACAGGGCATCGAAGGCCGGTTTATCTTCAAAAAGTATCTTAAAAACCTCGGTTGTGATCGGCATCTCGACATCATGCTTCTCGGCCATGGCATAAGCCGAGCGGCAGGTATCGACACCCTCGGCAACCATCACCATGCTGCTCAGTATCTCGGCCAGCTTCTCCCCTTTGCCGATTCGTTCACCGACGTGCCGATTTCGGGAATGCTTTGAGACGCAGGTTGTGATCAAATCACCGATTCCCGACAGTCCGGCAAAAGTCAGCGGGTCGGCGCCGAGTTTGACGCCCATCCTGGTTATCTCGGCCAGGCCGCGAGTAAGCAGGGCGCCGGTCGTGTTGTCTCCGAAGCCCAGGCCCTGCGTGATGCCGGATGCGATGGCGATGACATTTTTCAGCGCTCCGCCCAGCTCGACGCCGACCAGATCAGTTGATCTGTAAACGCGAAAGAAGCGGCCGCTGAACAGACGCTGAACCTCCTCTGCATATCGCAGGCCGGTCGAGGCGACGACGACGCTGGTGGGGATGTTTCGCGAGACTTCTTCGGCGTGGCTTGGACCTGACAGGGTTGCAATGTGTTCTTGCCTGGATGAAACCAGGGTCGAGTTTATCAACTCGGACATTCTCAGAAGCGAGCCGATTTCCACTCCCTTGGCCAGATTGACATACTTCATGGCGCCTTTAACGAATTCGTTGAGAAATTCGCAGACCGACCTGACCTTCTGGGCCGGCACGGCAAAAATGATGAAATCGGCACCATCGGCCGCATACCGGAGATCATCAGACAGCGTAATCTCATCAGCAATTCTGATTCCCGGCAGTTTTTGAGGATGGGTTCGATTCGCCGAGAGATATTCAAAGTCGGCGCGGTTGAATTCCCACATGGTTATTCTGTGGTCATTGGCATGGAGAAGATTGGCGATGGCTATCCCCCAGCTTCCGGCGCCCAGAACGGTGATCTTTTCAGGCATTGTTCTCCACCTCGTGCGCATCTCTGGTTTTGAAGTTCATGGGGCCCTCTTTTCCGGATATGAGTCTTTTTATATTGGTGCGGTGAGTGACTATTATGAGCACCATCAAAAAGAGGGCCGTCGGGACATACACCGGGTGCACCTCCCGAAACTCAAGCAGATACTCCAGTGAAATGACGATCGCAAAGACAATTGCCGCCAAAATCGAACCGAGCGAGATGCGCCGGCTGGCGGCGACGGCAATTATGAATATGCCCAGGGCGATCAGTGTTTCAACGGGCAAGAGCGTTATCATTACTCCGAGGGCGGTGTTGACTCCCTTGCCGCCCCTGAACAGCAGGAATACCGGAAAGATGTGGCCGAGAACAGCGGCTATTCCGGACATCAATTTGATATACTCAAAGCCTATGACTGAGTCCGGCATGACGCCAGCGATCAGGACGGCCAGAACACCTTTACCGATATCAGATGCAGAGACCAGAATTCCTGCCGCCGGTCCGGCGGCGCGCCAGGCGTTGGTCGCCCCGAGGTTGCCAGAGCCGACCGCCCGCAGATTTTTCACGCCAAAGGCGCGGGTGATCAGAAGTGCAAACGGAACCGACCCCAGGATGTAACCGATGATTATTGCGAGAATATCATACATAAACTTTCACTTTAAATCACGCTCATAAGGCATTATTATTCTGCGTATTATGTCCAGCATGATGATGCCGGTGGTTGTTCAGATTCCACCCCGTTATGATTATCTTGTCGTCATTCTTCAATGACTTTCACTAATTCTTCCAGGAATTTTCGGCCTTCATCCTTGTCAACTTCTTTGTCCTTGAGCATCTCCTGGAACATGACCGAGAGCCGCTGAATCTCCGTCTGGTCAACTTTCTTATCCCTGTAGGCCTGTTTGAACTCCACCACGAGGCTGTCAACTTCGGCGGCAGTAACACCCTCGGGTAGATTATTCTTAATTTCGGCGGCAACCGAATCGGTCAACTTACTGAGACCCAGCTCAATAATCTCATCTTTATAGACATAGCAGACAATTGCCAGCGCAATGGCGAGTATAACAATGACTCCCACTACCCCCAGTGCAATGATACACCCTTTTGACAATCCGCCTTTTCCCTCGGCCATGTCGGACTCCTTTCCCTAGAGCACATGAAACTAAGTGCTAATGAATATCAGTATAACAGATTAAATCCCAACCAAATAAAGAGTTCATCTAATTTTGTTGTTTAGGATATTTTATGATACCAAAAAGGTCAGGCCAGTGCAAATAGAATTTCGAAATATTTGCAAATCGCTGAAATAAAAAGAAGGCGGTCGATTAATCGGCCGCCCTCTTGAAATTCATGGCTGCCTCAGCAGCCCGGTTCCGGTCCGTTCTTGTACAGAAAGTTTATCAGATAAGTTGCGTCCAGAAGATTGATATTCCCGCTACCGTTGACGTCCCCGGAGTCCATCGGCCGAGGCGGCGGTCCATTTCTGTAAAGAAAGTTTATTATTTGGGAAACATCCAGGATGTTGACACTTTGATCGCCGTCAGTGTCGCCGCACGTGAAATACGGCCCGCTCAGGTTGAAAAGAATCGCGACATCGTGAGACCAATAATTGGTAGTGACAACGTCCCTATCTCCATCACCGTCAAGATCGATTGGAAACACGGAATTGGGGCGGGCTCCGGCGCCATAGCAAACGGGA
>CP070766.1:1265271-1271559 GCA_020345705.1 Candidatus Zixiibacteriota bacterium
CAAAAGACAGATCGAGCGAATCCTGCGTGTGAAATTCCCAGAGGAGCATCTTAGCATAGAAAGGACAATGGGACCGGGCCACGCAACGGAAATCGCCCGACGAGCCGTCCGGGAGGCTTTCGATACGATTGTTGTGGTCGGTGGTGATGGTACTATCAACGAGGTCGTCAACGGTGTCATCGGTACGAATGTCAGAATCGGTATTATTCCATCCGGGACCGCCAACGATCTTGCCCGTCATTTCAGAATCCCGCGCAAAGTTGATCGGGCCTGTGATGTAATCCTGGCCGGGAACATCCGACCCACCGACGCAATAGCCGTCAACGGCCGCTATTATATCACGGATGGAGGCATTGGCTTGCCCCGCCAATCACTCTCCATAGCTGAATCAATAAAGCGGCTCGGTGCCGTCGGAAGATTCCTGACCTTGATTCTGGGAAGCAAACTGTACCTGCTTGGCCTGGCTGCCGCCTTACCGGCCTATTACAAACGCAGTCTACCGCTCCGCATTAGATTGCCGAACAAATTGTTATGCATTGACGCGATATCATTAATTCTCGGCAATCAACCCATATTGGGCAAGAGATTCCGGGTCCTCCCCGGTGCCGAGAATAATGACGGGCTCATGGATATAGTCATCATCGAGAAGAACCGAAGCCTCCGCGAGCTCCTTCGGACGGCGGCGGCAACGCTGAACGGGTCGCACGTCGAGAGAACCGGCGTGAAAATGCTGCGTGGGGAGAACATAAGAATCGAAATGCCTCGCCCCTGCTCTTTCTTCGGTGATGGAGAAATCATGCAAAAAGCTTCTGCATTCGACGTGCACGTCAGATACAGGGCCGTCAACTTTCTTGTTCCGCCCGGGGAGGTGAGCTAAATGTACATGAAACTAACCATAATCATTGGAGTTCTTTTCGTCCTGGGAGCTACGATAATCGCGGTAACTCACAAAACGCGCCCCCGCGACCGATCAGCCGCAAAAGCAGACTGGGTCAAATACGTGGTTATGCTGGCTGTTGTGGCCGCCTTCTTGACTGCCGCCCTCGCGGGACGAATTACCACGGCATTTCTGCTTGTTGCCATAGCCCTTACCGGCTCATACGAACTGTACCGAAATCTTCCCCGGAAAAACCGCGTTACCGTGCCATTGATCTTTCCCTGCTCCATCGTGCTGATTGCATGCCTTGGACATTTGTTATTTGAAAGAGCATACGCATGGGAATCATCAGTCATCTTCGTCTTCCTTCTGGTTACCGCGCATGACAGCTTCTCCCAGCTCTGGGGAAAATTCCTGGGTCGCGCCAGGCTCTGTCCTCGGCTGAGTCCGAACAAGACAGTTGAAGGTTTGGTTGGAGGCATGATCACAACGGCCGCGGTGGCGGTCTCGCTGTCCTTCCTGATGCCGATGCATTCCGGTCTGGCTCTGGTCGTCTTCGGACTTGTAATCAGTATATCATCGACAGCGGGAGACCTGTCCTTTTCGTACATCAAGCGCAAACTGAATATAAAGGACTTCTCCAGCCTTATCCCCGGTCACGGCGGGGTGCTGGATCGTTTCGACAGCCTGATAGCTGCCGCCCCGGCGTTCTACTGGACCGGTCGCGTTCTGGAGAACCATACTTTATCGGAGTCTATAAGGAGGATGCTATGAATAAGTACATTTATTATCTGCCGCATATTATAACTCTTGCCGGACTCGGGTTTGCGGCGCTGGCCCTGATAGCGCTGTTTGAAAAACAGCCCGAAGCCGCCGTTCGGTACAGCCTGATGGTTCTGCTGGTGGACAGAATCGACGGAACCCTGGCACGGAAACTGAAGGTCAGGGAGAAGTTCCCCGGCACTTCCGGAGAGGTTCTCGACATAATCACGGATCTCGTCGGATTGACGTTTGTCCCGATGATGTTATTTCTGCAGGTGGGTTTATTCCTTCCGGCGGCGGGAACAATTCTGGCCGTTCTGGCGACGATCGCGGCGTCGTGGAAGTACTCGCGCAAAGAGACTTTCCTTCAATCCGGCTATTCCCGGGGAGCCCCGCCGATATTCTTTTCGATATTTCTCTTCTACTTTCTTGATCTGCCGCCCATTTATCCGACGCTGTATGCATCGATTCTGATTCTACTGGTCATCTCCCCGATAAAATATCCGATCACAAGCCTGGTCACGACGCACTGGAAACCGGGATACAAAAGCATTACCAACTATCTGACGGCGATTTTCTTTATACCCGTTTTTATCATGCTCAAGTCCGCCCCGCCTGTGATTTTCTGGTTGATGTTGGCCGTGATCGGTGTCCAGCTGTTTATCTACCCGGTTCTGCTCGGGGCCAGACTGATTAAGCCGGTTTTTGACAGACAATATTAATGAAAGAAAGGAGATGTCATGAAACGCATCTATGACAAAACCATTGAAAAGCCGTGCGGTTTTATGTTCGCTCGCTGGTCCGCCGGGGCCAAGGCATTCGAGCTGTCCCTGCCGCCCGACAGGAGAGTCATCACCGATAAGTTTGCCCCGTACTATGCGGGCCGTGTCGGTATGCAGATGGTGCAGGCGATGAACGCCCTCAACCCGTCTATCCGAAAAGGAATCGTCCTGCGGGCCAAGTATATGGACGAATACGCCGTGCAATGCATCAAAGGCGGCGCCGAACAGGTCGTCATCCTTGGCGCCGGCTATGACAGCCGGTATCTGCGGCTGGAGGAATTCAGACGCGCGAAAATATACGAACTCGATCTGCACTCCACCCAGGTTATCAAGAAAGCTCTGACGCGCAGGCTTCTGGGCAGGCTCCCTGCCAACGTAACCTACGTGCCGATTGATTTTTCAAAAGACTCCATCGACCGCAACCTCATTCAGGCCGGTTTTCAACGGCACCGAAAGTCATTGTTCATATGGGAAGGTGTGACACTGTTTTTGAATCAGAGCATTATTGCCGAGACGCTCGGGCGGCTGGCGGAGCTGGGCGAGGATAACATGATCGTGTTCGATTTCATTCCACCGGAATTGATTGATGATGAGACTGATTATAAGGGCAACCGCGCCCTGCTGGATATGTGCGCCTCAATCAAGGAACCCCTGACCTTCGGAAGCCGCCCGGCGCAGATGGAACAGGTCCTGAAGGGTTCGGGATTCGACAAAGTCCGTATTATCAGTTTACCTGAGGCTCACCGGATGTACGGCGGAACCGGCAACATCGAAAACTGTTACTATTTCGCCACGGCCGAAGTAAAATCCGCAGGCGATGGCGCCAGTGCCTGATTTTATTGACACTGCCCTCCCCGGATGCTCACGATTACCCTATCAGTTCGAGCGCGCCGGAAGTATCTATATAGAGTCCTGAACGATTATTCCGGACATCGTGGAAATGATAAAAACGATTCCCCCTCAGCGGGCACAAATGACCGTGACATCACCGGTTAATCTATCGACAAAGTAGATTTTGCAGCCTTTGCCATATCCCGAGGCGTCAATCGCGTATATCGAACCGTGTTTGACGGTGATTTTCTTGTTGTCGTTCGTCTCAATCAACTCACCAGGACTAATCTTAAGGGGACTATCCAGATAGTACCCCTGACTGTCAAACTTGTGGATGCCGTACCGATCCGCCACGAGAATATGCCTGTCACGATAAACTCGTACTTGGTTTCCGACAGCTTGATCAGCTACCAACAGGCCTTCCTTATCCTCTTCCACGGCGATCCTGGTCGGATGAATCAACTGCTCCACCGCGCCCTCACGTCTCTTACTGAGCGCCGAAAACCTTTTCCAGAGTACCAATTTGTCTTCTTCCTGTTTGAAGACAGAGACACTATCATTTCCCCAATCGGCGATATAAACATTATGGTCTCGATCGACGACAATTCCTTCCGGGCTGTTCAATGGCGGACCGCCGCCGAATCCCAGAGCAATCGGCTCCAGACGCGATTTACTATCATAGTTGTATCTCAGGAGAGCATCCGACAATTTATCGCTAACCACAAGGATTATATCTGTCCCGGGAATCCACGCAAAATCTCTTAGGCCTATATCGGTCTCAAAATCCCTGGCCGGCTGGGAATCCTGGCTCTGGATAATCTCGGCTCTAGGACCAATAAAGAAGTTCAAATCAAGGTCATCTCTGACGAGCTGCTTTGCGAGATCTTTAGACTTTTCATCGCAGACTTGGTACGTTTGTTCCTGTGAAAGAACGACCGTGTCAGTAAAAGTGACTATGTTGCTGCACACGTGTTGGTAGTAAACGCGATAGTAGCCGTCTTTTGAGATTAGTATTCTCTTCGCGTTGTTTACATTGATCTTGGGATAAACATAATACCCTTCCGAATCACAACTGCGGAGAACTTCTTCGTTGTCTAAGTCGGTCAGGATGCAATCTCTGCAGACTACCGCCTTATCATTCTCGGCGCGTAGAACCAGCAGTTTCAGTTTCCAGATCGCTTCAGGGCCGAAGGGAACAGGTACTCCGGCGTCAATTCCGCTGAAGGCGTTGCGGGCAAAATCGGACCCTTCAAATCGTCTGGGTCCGGGATATATGGACTTCTTGGGCAAACCGAATTTCTTAAGCATTTCGATGCTTTCCTGCCCCAGACCGCGAGCCGCACCTTCCCACGTGGCGATTCCTTCGTAGTGAATATCCTCACCTTCGACCAGATTATCGGGGCAGGTCACCGACGAGTGTTTGATTGCATCAAGCGCAGAGATGTCACCCCTGTCCTCACAGAAATTCAGGGCCGCCTCGGCGCTTCGGTAACAGACATCATACCCGGCGCAATCCTTTGTCTTTAGCAGGACGGTTTCATAGCATTTGGCCGCGGCTATATGATTGTCCTCACGTAGCCTCAATATCTGCCCATAATAGTACAGCGATCTGACACTTTGCTGATTATTAATCAAACCGCGAAAGAGACTCTCCGATCTGACGGCCCATTCGGTTCTACTTTGTATTGTCTCCCAGGCGCGGAATAGACAGAGAGCCTCCAGATATTTGGCCTCATATTGATACTTGCCTTTAACATCAGCAGCATAGTCTGCGACTTCTCGGACATAATGTTCGGCCGCCGCATCGCCCGGATAACAGATAGCCTCCATTGATTTCGCCACCGCCCTGAAGAATCGCACTTCATTCTTAGTCTCAGGCGAATCAGCCAGATCAAGGAAAACATATGCCTTCTTAAGAAACGGATTTCGGCCGGAACAGTCACCTCTCGAGGCAGCTCGCCTCAGTAAATACAGAGCTATTCGCAGTGCCTGCTGTTTTTTCTCTGGCTCAGTGATTGCCGTCAAGTATTCACGAGCGCTTTCGGCCGTAATCCCCGCCGCTTTTTCGAGACCCAGTTTCCGTTCAGCATCTTCTGAGAGAGTTTTGAGCCGCGTATTAAGCGGCCTTTTGTATCTGTTGAAGGCGTCAAAACCTGCCATCGCCTCGTCGTCCTTACCCTGGATCAACTGCAGATATCCAAGCCAATAATAGGCTTCACCCAGATGACTGTTCGCGGCCTGTTTGTAGTACCTCTCGGCGTCAGCCCAATTCTCATCAATATGGTCCCTGTTGGCTAGGCGAAATGACTGCTCGGCACCGCCGACTGCCGAAAAGTCCGGAGCGGCGTCACAGTCCTGGTCGTAAATGCGACTGAATTGAAGCCTCAGACAGCGCATCGCTTCTGAGTATTCCAGAGCGCCGCGCAATCCGGGAGCCGACTCACGCGCCCGATCCGCGATGCCGGAATAGTCGGACATGTCGAAAGCAGCAGAAATATCCTGACCGTCCAATATTGACTGGTAGATTTTCCCGGTTTCGTAATATGTATCAGCCAGCCTGATTTCGGCGCAGACCTGCATCCGAACGGGTAATGTCGCATCATCTTTTGCCCTCGTGAATTTATATGCAGCTTGGCTCAATAGCTCCTTTAGTTCCTCTAATTGAGTAGAAGAGATCTCACCGGCATGCAGGTACTCGTACTTCCACAGCACAGCCGCCTTTATCAGGGATTCTCCAACCATATAAGCTGAAAACGACCCGAGCGAATCACCACGACTCGAAACAGCCTCGAAGTAAGAGACAGCTTCAAGCAGCGGTCCCACATCGTTTCTCAGTTCCCCCAGCCAGAACTTGCACCATCCGCCTCCGTACAGAGCAAGATGATAGATGTACTCAAGAGTATCAGTCTGGCCGGCCGACTCCATATATCCCGCCAGCCTGATAAACTGATCGCCTGCCCGGCTAATACCGGCCTCATTTTCAGCCGCAAGGCAGGCGCTGACGGCCTCGTTCAATGCCATCACCGGGTTGTCAAC
>CP070766.1:1271659-1275751 GCA_020345705.1 Candidatus Zixiibacteriota bacterium
ATGCGATTGGGGCCGTTGTAGGCGTGGTCGGGAAAGACAATGTCGAGATCGCCGTCTCCATCCGCGTCGCCCGCAACACATGACCAGGCGGCCAGAGGCTCCGATACCCAGTCAGGTGAAGCTGGGAAGCCATCGTTATTGTAATAGATAACCTGCTCCTGTGGGAAATTGGTTCCGAGCTGTCCGTCACTCGGCACCACCAGATCCAGGTCTCCGTCGTTGTCGAGATCTCCCACATACAAGAGGCAGGAACCGCCTTCATACTCCGACTGCCATCCGGGTGTGGTCGATAAGCCGGTTTCATCATTAAAATATATCGCATCAGGAGTCTCATCGACGTCTATTCCGACACCGGTGACAATGTCGATCCATCCGTTATTGTCAAAATCTCCCCACCCCAGACTTGCCGGCCAGGTTCCGACGCCAACCTGCCAGGCGACATCTGAAGAGAGATGAATTTCACTCAAACCGACGTTTGAAGCGATTAGGACCGCCAGAAAGACACAAAAGGCATTAATCAATCGTTTCATCACAGCTGCCTCCAAATCATAAGTGGTTATACCTCAATAAATTGTCGTCCCGGTATTTTTGCTCGCCAAGTCGGATGTACAAAATGTAACATTTCGTCATTCTTGGCGTTTCTGTTTATGAGATGCTCAGTGGGAATTTCTTACGCTGATTTCTCGGAAAAAGGTGTCTATGACCGGTTTTATGCGAAAATTCGTGGAGACAGCGATAAATATGTCCCTGACATCGGAACCGAAGGCGGAGGGGCAGCCGCTCGAAACCTGCGGAGTTGCACATTAATCTGGGCGGGAATTTGACAGGTGAGCATCAATACTCTGTATGAAAGCGCCATCAACGGCGGCACAGTCGAAGAAAAACGTCTTTTTGATACTTTGTCTGTAACATTTCGTCTCATCGCGTATCAAAGAATACAGAACAGAGATGATGCTGATGAAATTATTCAAGAATCATTGTTGAATATTGCGAAAAATTATGCAGGTATGGATTTCACCGTCAGTTTCTCCGCGTGGGCCTATAAGGTGTTAAGCAACGAGATGCTCAGATACTACAGGAACAAAAAGCGCCGTGGATTCAAGGTTGATGAAGACCCTGAAGACGCCAATCTGGGCGCTTCATGGAAACCGGATCCTACTCTGGAACCAAGCCTGATCAAATGTCTGAAGAAAATGTGCAGGGCCAACAGTCGATATGCACGAATACTGAATCTAAAATTCCAGGGGTATGACACGGATGACATCTGTAAAAGGCTTGTAATTAAGTCCAACAATCTTTATGTAATTCTTTCTCGGGCTCGTTCCATGCTGAAGGAATGTCTTGAAAAACAAGGAGCAATATAATGGGCGAATGTACTGACATACGCTTCAAAAATATGCTCCACTCATACGAACTCGATTTACTGTCTGAAAAGGACCGTCAGGAATTCGAATTACATCTTTTTGAGTGCGAATCCTGCCGAAACAGCATTGAACAGTTTCAGCGAACCGCCGAGCATCTGCGACATTCACACAGAGTTCGCGCGCTCTTGGGCCGGATCGCCGGTGAACCGGTCGCTGTGCCGGGGGACCTTTCCGTGAGGGACGAAAGCAAACCGCGGCACGGGAGAGTCTGGCGAAATTTGATGCCGGTCGCTGTCGCCGCCGTCGTCCTTGTGTTTTTGCTGTTCAAACCCTGGAAAATCGAATTCCAGCCGACCCAGGAGGCAATTGCCGTAGAAAATCGCCTGATAGTCATGTACTTCGGGAATATGGTTGACGAAACAGATTCCCAGAAACTGGGGAAAATCATATCTAATCTTTTGACCGCCGATTTATCGGAATCTCAATATATCCAGGTTGTATCCAGCCAGCACCTCCATGATATACTGAGACTATTGGAAAGAAAAGACATTGACGTATTCAATGCAGATTTTGCCAGTGAGGTTGCACTAAAAGCTCAAGCCAGGTGGATGTTGCAGGGGAGCATCGTGCAAATCGAACCGCGATTGGTCCTGACAACTCAGCTTATTGATGTGTCAACCGGAAATGTCGTGATGTCTCGCCGAGTCAGTGCCGGACCTGGCGATGACATGTTCAGCCTGGTTGACAAATTGACGGTGGAAATCAAGAACTCTCTTTCGCTCCCCGAGGAAGCGTACAGCGAATTTGATCCGGCCATTGCCGACGTTACCACACATTCGACGAAGGCCTATCAATCCTATCTGCAGGGCGTCGAATATTTCAATAAGCTTTATCGCAGAGAAGCCAGAGAAAGTTACGCAAGGGCAGTTGAATATGATTCCACGTTCGCGATTGCCTATTACTGCCTGGCCTGGTTTGGCGACAGCACCATGATGGCCAAAGCGATAAAATATTCGGATCAGGCTACGCGGAAGGAGCGCCTCTATATAAAAGCTCTTGAAGCTGTTTACGAGAAAAATCGGCCCCGGTACGTCAGCTATCTGGAAGAAATAATCAAACATTATCCCGATGAGAAAGAGGCCATATTTGACCTGGCGGCACACTACAAAAATGACGGCCAATTTGAAAAGGCTATAGAATATCTGAAAATGGCTCTGGAAGTTGACCCGCTGTATAAAATCGCCTATAACGATCTGGCCTATGTTTATGCCGACCTGGGCAGATTCGACAGCTCCATGCGGGCCATTGATAAATATATAGAACTGGCCCCCGATGAGCCGAATCCTTACGACACTCGCGGGGAACTTCTCGCCCGGCGGGGCTACCTGGATGAAGCCGTTGAATCCTATGAAAGGGTGCACGCCATAAAGGCCGACTTTGCGAGCTATGGATCATTGTTCGACCTGGGCCGGCTTTACATATATAAAGGCGACTACGCGGCGGCCGGCAACTGCTTTACAGAAGCGGTTATAAATGGTCAGTGTGATGTCCGATCGACGGCCAGAAGCCATCTGGCGCTTATACCTCTTCACCAGGGGAAATTGAGAGAGGCGCTGGAGATTCTCGATAATGCCATAGCGGCGGACAGAATGGAATCGGCGGATACGGCGGGAAGCGGGGCAGGGTCTTTGAAGCACGCCCTGAAAAGCAAAATTTACATTGAGCTGGGCAGGCTCGAGCAGGCTCTCGCTGAAATTGAAACCGCCAGTGAAATCGACGCCAGAACGTCTCCCGAAGGCAGACATACTTATGGTGCGGTGCATGCCATGATTCTGGCAAAACTGGGTAATTTCGATGAAGCGGAACAATTGGCCGAACAGATAAGAGGCGAATTAGCCGCAGATTCGACACGCGATTCAAGCGTTTACTGGCGGATGAAAAGTCGAATTGAATTCGTCAGGGGAGACTTCGAGTCCGCCATCAGCCGGCTGGGAAAAATCATAGATGAAAGACATGCGAATTATGAAGACAATTTCATTCTGGCTCGCGCGTATTTGGCGGTGGACAATGCTTCGGCGGCCATCCCGATCTTAGAGAAGCTGATTACTGATTATACCGACACCGAAAACCTGGTCGATGCCGTTGGGGACATCAAGGCATATTATTATATTGGTCAAGGCTATGAACAAGCGGGCGAAATAGACAAGGCCATTGGTCAGTATGAGAAGTTCTTGATAATCTGGGAGGACTCCGATCCTGATATACCTATAAAAGATGACGCCCAGAGAAGACTGGCACGACTGAAAAACCGATCATAAGGCAGAGTAGATACCGTCTTACCTGTCAGGACCCTTGTCGAAGATCCTGAATAAAATGAAGGGCG
Source organism: Candidatus Zixiibacteriota bacterium (assembly GCA_020345705.1). Lineage (GTDB taxonomy): Bacteria > Zixibacteria > MSB-5A5 > GN15 > PGXB01. The sequence goes on from CP070766.1 coordinate 1,275,407, forward strand.
GTCTTGACATTTCACTTGCGATTTCAACGTTCTTATGCAGAGAGCAATTAATCGGCGACCATTCAAATGCCCGGCTCGTGCCCTTCCCAGCAGGCGATAGGATCAGATTGATGCGACAGCGACTATGCGGTCAGAGGATCCTATAGGACAGCCAGAATTATAGTCTCCGAAGTAAGTTACAGATGTGACTCCTGCATTAATCAAACCGTCGTGCAGCTCATCCCGCGTCCAGCATTGCATCACAAAGTCATTTTCTGTTGTGATTTTGGCGCCATCGTCTCGTTCCAGAATATAGCTCTCTGCAACGCAAAGTCGTCTTGTATCGTACTCCAACCGGGTCACAGC
>CP070766.1:1275851-1279241 GCA_020345705.1 Candidatus Zixiibacteriota bacterium
AGTATTTTAGAATTTCTTTGGTTTTTTAGTTGACATGGTTCGTAATTTATTTTAGTCTGCAAACCGTTTCGTCTGAAGAGCCGGCCACGAAGACCCACTTTCGGACGGAAAAGGCTAATTTGTTGGAGGATAAGTAGTTATAAGATTTTCGGGGGGGTATTTTGCCCTCTTTTGGTGAGATTATGACGCTGACAGATAAAAAAGTGACACCATTTTTCTATAAACTCAGTTATTTATTATGGAAGAGACCAAGTTCATTCGGGGAAAAGACATGACAGACCTTATTGCTGAGCCATCTGTGGAATTGATGGCGATAACTCCTGACGCCGAACGGGTGATTGAGTTGGCCTGCCGAACGTGCTATCTGTCGTTCCACAGGTTTGATCCTCCTGCCTCAACACGGGAGTTGATAAAAAAGGTGATCAGGAAGGGTCATCATTCGGTACTGGAACATGCCGGCGCCACCTTCAGAATCAAAGGCGGATCAAGGACCTTCACGCATGAATTGGTACGCCACCGCCTGATGTCACCATCTCAGGAATCCCAGAGATATGTGGAATACGGCAAGACGCGCGATTTCGACGTCGTCTTGCCCGGATCCATTGAAAATTCCGACTTCAAAAACCGATATTTAGAGATGGCGGCCCGATGCGAAAAATTTTACACGGAGATGGTCAAGGCGGATATTCCAAAGGAGGACGCCCGCTATATATTGCCGGGCGGGACAACGTCGGAGATTGTCATATCGGCCAACCTCAGGGAGTTTCGTCATATATTCGCCGTACGCTGCCACCCCCGGGCGCACTGGGAAATTCGGCGGATTTGTTTGAAAATGCTGGAAGTGCTTAAAGCGGAGGCTCCGATCGTCTTTGACGATTTTGAGATTGACTGGGAAACGGAATCTGCCAGGATTGTAGAATCATAGGAGTGCATCATGGAAGACAATAGAGAACTTGGTTTATCCGAAAATTCATTGAAAGTTCTGGAGAGACGGTATCTCAAGAAAGACGACCAGGGACAGGTTGTCGAGACTCCGGAAGAGCTGTTTCACCGGGTGGCTGGGGCCATAGCGGAAGCGGACAAGAAATTCGGCGCCTCGGCTGACGAGGTTAAGGCTCGGGAAGAAGAGCTCTACCAACTGATGGCCTCACTTGAATTTATGCCTAATTCACCGACTCTGATGAACGCCGGCAGACCCCTGGGTCAGCTTTCCGCCTGTTTTGTGCTGCCGATTGCCGATTCAATGGAGTCGATCTTTGACGCCGTCAAACATACCGCCCTGATTCACAAATCGGGCGGCGGGACCGGATTTTCGTTCTCTCGACTACGCCCCCGTAACGCCGTCGTGGCGTCAACCTCCGGGGTGGCATCAGGCCCGATTTCATTCATGCGTGTCATAAATTCTGCGACCGAGGCGGTCAAGCAGGGTGGTACCAGACGCGGCGCCAACATGGGAATTCTGAGAGTGGACCATCCCGACATTCTCGATTTCATTTCCTGCAAGGACGACCTTGGGGAGTTGACCAATTTCAACATTTCCGTGGCGGTCACGGATGCCTTCATGCACGCCGTCGAAGAAGACGGCCGCTATGAGCTGATTGATCCGAGGACCGGCAGTGTTTATCTGAGAGACGGCCAGGCGGTGCAATTGAACGCTCGTCAAGTTTTTGATAAGATTGTCTCGCATGCGCACCGAACCGGAGAGCCGGGGCTGATGTTTATCGACCGGATGAACGACGGCAATCCGGTCACCAGGGTCGGATTGTATGAATCAACCAACCCATGCGGGGAGCAACCCCTCCTGCCGTATGAAAGCTGCAATCTGGGCTCTCTGAATGTAAGCCGGATGGTGCGCGCCGTGGTTGATCTGGATTCCCGCCATGAACTGTCACGCTACGAAATTGACTGGGAGAAACTCGATAAGACCGTCAGAACCTGTGTTCATTTCCTTGACAATGTAATCGAGGCCAACAGGTATCCGCTGCCGGAGATCGATCTTCACACCAAAGAAAACCGTAAAATCGGTCTTGGCGTGATGGGCTGGGCGGACCTGCTCATTCTGCTGAATATTCCGTACAATACCGAGGAGGCCCTCCAGCTGGCCGAAAAGGTCATGTCCAGAATTCAGGAAGTGGGGCACGGTGAGTCCTGCCGGATAGGTGAACGCCGCGGGGTTTTTCCGAACTGGAGCAATTCAAGTTTTTATAAGGACGGTCAGGGACCGAGGATGCGCAACTCGACCGTAACTACGATCGCCCCGACCGGGACAATCTCGATTATCGCCGGATGCTCCTCCGGAATAGAGCCGCTTTTTGCGGTCTCGTACGTCAGGACTGTGCTCGACAAGACGCGGATGATAGAAATCAATCCTCTGTTTGAAAGAGTCGCCAAGGCGCGGGGATTTTATTCCAAAGAGCTAATGGAAAAGATTTCACAGACCAACTCGATTGCTGGCTATGATGAAATTCCTGAGGACGTGCGCGCGATTTTTGTCACGACGCACGATGTCAGCCCGGAGTGGCATGTCAGGATGCAGGCCGCTTTTCAAAAATACACCGACAACGCCGTTTCAAAAACGATCAATCTTCCCAATGCGGCCACCATGGAGGACGTCGAAGATGCCTATCGGCTGGCCTTCAAGTCGGGTTGCAAGGGCATAACCATATATCGTGATGGAAGCCGGTCGGAACAGGTTCTTTCGACGGGCTCCACAAATGATCCGGGAACAGCTCAAGAGATGCAGATCCCTGAGAGCAGGGAGGTCCAGGATCGACCCCAGACTCTCCACGGTATCACGGAAAAGATCAAGACCGGTTACGGTAATCTCTATGTCACGGTAAATGTCATGGATGGAAAACCGTTTGAGGTCTTTGCCCAGATCGGCAAGTCCGGTTATTCGACCATGGCCGATACCGAAGCCATCTGCCGCCTTATCTCGCTGGCTTTCCGCTCCGGTGTCCCGGTCGACAAAGTAATTAAGCAGCTCAAAGGCATCGGGGGGGCCTCACCTGTTTTCGGAAACGGCGCCCTGATTTCCTCGATTCCTGACGCCATTGCGCATGTTCTGCATACTCATTTCGGCGAGGGGAAGACAATCCAGCAGGATCTTGATATCAGCACCGAGTTCTGTCCTGACTGCGGTTCGCGCATCGAACATGAGGCCGGGTGCGTCGTCTGCCGTAGTTGTGGTTATTCCAAATGCTGATTCTGCCGATATAATCCCGGGATGGAGTTTTTTGTGCTCTATCCCGAGGTTATATAATTATGGCAACTGCTGATTTCATTCCGGCCGGGCGAACCGCGCGCATCAAGCAAGGTCCCCATGAGCCACAAATTCAGACCGAGTACGCCAATCGCCCCAATCCCCGGCTGACCACTTCGGTGATTTCC
>CP070766.1:1279341-1283423 GCA_020345705.1 Candidatus Zixiibacteriota bacterium
AGGGGCAGCCGGTTACTATCCGCACGCTCGATCCGCCGCTGCATGAGTTCCTGCCCGGGAAGAAACAGATCGAAGAAGAGATCAAAGCCCTGGACAAGTACAGTGAAGACTATGATGAAATTCTGGCCAAAAAGCGGAAATTCCTTCTCAGGATCGATGAGCTCAAGGAGCTCAATCCGATGCTTGGACACCGGGGATGTCGGCTGGGAATCGTGTATCCTGAAATAACGGAAATGCAGGTGAGGGCTGTGATTGAGGCCGCCTGCGAAATGGCCAAGGCAAAAAAGAAGGTGATTCCTGAAATTATGATTCCTCTCGTCGGACATGTCAATGAGTTCAAGGACCAGAAGGAAGTGGTGGGGAGAATCGCTGAAGAGATCATCAAAAAGTGCCGTGTCAAGAACTTCGAGTATCGGGTCGGCACCATGGTTGAGATTCCGCGGGCCGCGATCACGGCGGAGGAAATTGCCGCCGAAGCTGATTTCTTCAGTTTCGGTACCAATGATCTGACCCAGATGGCAATGGGCTTCTCTCGGGATGACGCCGGAAAGTTTCTTAGAAAATATATCGAGAAAGGAATAATGCCCAGTGATCCGTTCGTATCCATTGATCAGAATGGAGTCGGACGACTGATTGAGATGGGAACTGAGAAAGGTCGTTCGGTTAATCGCGATTTGAAAGTGGGTATCTGCGGTGAGCACGGGGGAGATCCGGACTCCATTGAGTTCTGCCATCGAATCGGCCTTGATTATGTTTCCTGTTCACCCTTCCGGGTCCCCATAGCCCGGCTGGCGGCAGCGCAAGCCACGATAAGAGAGAAAATGACGACCGCCGAAAGAGACAAGTAGGTTTTCGCCGAATTTTTCCTTTAAGCCGCCGGCCCGGCGGCTTTTCTTTTGTATATTACATTCTGCCTGCTTGACATTAAACACGGGAGAAGACATGAGCCATATCACTTCCATTCTTTTTGATATTGGATGGCCCATAATTGATGAAACTGACGCTCATCGTGCCTGGAACCGGCATCTGAAAAGAAGAATCCGGGAAATTAGCAGGAAAGATGTCACCGACCCGGAGATCAAGTGCCATGAGGAAGACGCCGTTCGGTGCTATGCGCCGTCAATGTTTTCCTACGTCATCTGGCAGCTAGTTCGTCCGGAAAAGGAACTGTTTTACGCTCTTCGAGCCGAATTTGACGGCTTTGACTTTCACCGGTACCACCGGATTCAGCCGGGCGTGATTGACGTCCTTGCCAGGCTTCACGGGAAATTTAAGTTGGGTTTTGCCGCTAATCAGCCGGAAGCAGTCTATAAGTTTCTTGAAGAGAAGCAGATTCTGCAGTATTTCGGTTCCCGGGAGGTTTCAGCGGAGATTGGCTTTGCCAAACCGGATGTCAGAATGTTCCTGAAAGTCCTTGAGAATCTCGGCGCCCGGCCGCATGAAGCGATCATGGTCGGCGATCGCCAGGATAATGATATCGTTCCGGCCAGGATAATTGGAATGAAGACGGTCCTGCTTAGGATCGGCCCTCACAAGGACCAGCCGGTTCGATATCCGAAAGAGGAACCGGATTTTACAATTGACACGATCTTGAACCTGCTTGATATCCCGTTGATAAGCAACAAATTGTAGCCGGCCCGGATTATACGCCCGGAGATTCGGGGGATGTTTCTCATTTCTCATGCCGGAACCGGCCCACAGCCGGCGGCGTCAAATTCCTTTGAACAATATCCTGACGGGCAGTGTCTTTAATAAAGGAGAAAAAATGTGTTGTCAAGCGGGCCGGCTTTCTTTATTATTAAGTTCTTGGGGAAAAAAAAGCTGTTTGAGGAGTGATAGAGATGAAAAAGACGCTCTGGTTGATTATCATCGGCATTATGATTGCCGGCTGTGCCGATGACATCATTGTAAAACCTGCCAGTGAACTGAGAGGCGCTTACGAGGGTGATTATATCCGCGTCAAAAGTGTCAGCTCCGGCGCCTCGACAAAGACCCAGAACATCGAATGGACCTTCACCGATCAGAAATTCTTCTGCGAAGTGACCGATACGAGCGATGTATGGTTGTGCGATTTTTCCGGGAATTATGAGCTGGCCAACAAGCTCATCCTGTCTGACACCGTGGTGGCCGCTCAGACATGTGACCGGAGTGATATTCCGGTGGGATCATTCCAGCTCATCAGAAAGTCGAATCCAAGCGGGCCCGATTCATTGATTATTGAGCAATACGACGAGGACTCCGACGTAAAAAAAGTGATCAGGATCGTTAAAACCGGCTGATAAAGCCAGAAGCGAAGTGCCTTCGGGCCGGCCGAAGGCACTTTTGTTTATCGCGAGGATTAATATGCGAAAACCTATAAATGTATCCTGGGCGGTCGCTTTTTCCGCCCTGCTGGTTATCTGCGCCCTCTGGCCGGCCGGATGCGGCGATGATGAAGGCACCAATTCAGTCTCCTTCAGTCCTCCCCGGGTTTATCACGGCACGTACAAGACCGTTCAGGATTGGCTTACTCCGGATTCGCTTTCATACACCGATGCGGTCATCTTTGACTTCAAGTCGGACGGAACATTCTTTATGTACGTTGACACCGCCAAAGATGCCGATCGGTATTATTGTGACCTCAAGGGTAATTATCGGTTCTTCGGAGACTCTCTGAGTCTCGAGATCACCAATCCCCGTCTTGAACCGGTCACATGCGCTCCCGATAAAGGCCCGGAGGGTATTTTCAAGCACTATATCTCAAACGACTATCTTATTTTTGAGATTCGCGATCCGGCTCTTTACAGGCAGATTGAGCTTTACGGCAGGTAATTTCGGCTTTTTCATATTTTTCCTCACTTTCACTGACAGAGTTTGTCAGCGCCTTATCCTATAATATATCCGGGACACAGGGATCACCGGAGATATTTCGGAAGAGAGTTTCAGGTTGATTATAGGGGGATATTTGTGATGCTGGCGAAAGTCTATTCATCGGCCACCTTGGGCGTTGAGGCATACACGGTCGAGGTCGAGGCGGATATTCAGCAGCAACTTCCGGCCTTCATCACGGTGGGATTACCGAACGGGGCCGTCAGGGAATCGAAAGAGCGGGTCACCGCAGCCATAAAAAACTCCGATTTCATCTTTCCTTCCAAGAAAGTAACGATAAACCTGGCCCCCGCAGATATACGGAAAGAAGGTTCGGCTTTTGATTTGCCGATCGCCGTCGGCATCCTTGCCGCCACTGGCCAGATTTTGCGCGACCGTTTTGATGACTATGTTATGCTCGGTGAGCTCTCTCTGGACGGGGCCGTTCGAACCGTGCCGGGCGTTCTGCCGATGGCCATGCACGTCCAAAAAAGCGACGGCATCAAAGGTATTATTGTCCCGAAAGAGAACGCCTCGGAAGCGGCCATGGCCGAGGATTTGCCGGTTTTCCCGGTGTCGACGTTAAAGGAGACGGTGCATTTTCTGGAGGATCCCGGAACGCTGAAGAGATTTGAGCTTGATATAAGTTCGGTTTTTTCTGCGTCACGGAATTACGATGTTGACTTCTGCGACGTTAAGGGGCAGGAATCGGCCAAGCGGGCCCTGGAGGTGGCCGCGGCGGGCGGTCACAACATAATCATGATCGGGCCGCCGGGATCGGGCAAGACCATGCTGGCCCGTCGGCTGCCGACCATTTTACCGGATATTACCATCCCCGAGGCGCTTGAGACGACCAAGATTCACTCGGTTGCCGGAATTCTGCCGAATAACGCCGCCCTCATCGCCACCCGGCCCTTTCGCGCTCCGCATCATACGGTATCCGATGCCGGCCTGATCGGCGGCGGGCGGATTCCCAAACCAGGCGAGGTCTCGCTGGCCCATCACGGCGTGCTGTTCCTCGATGAGTTCGCCGAATTTCACAAGGACGTTCTTGAGGTTCTGCGCCAGCCGATGGAAGATGGTCACGTGACCCTCTCGAGAGCGGCGATGTCTTTGACCTATCCCGCTTCATTTATGCTGGCGGCGGCCATGAATCCTTGTCCCTGCGGGTATTTCGGGGACAGCGGCCATGAATGTAATTGCTCCTCGGGCTCGATCCAGCGTTATATGTCGCG
>CP070766.1:1283523-1286487 GCA_020345705.1 Candidatus Zixiibacteriota bacterium
CTGCGATTGGGGACCGATGCCTTAATCGCTCAGAACGTAACCACCGGCCGGCGGTATCTTCGTCGGCCGGCGGTTTGTCCCTTATTGTTCCGATAGTCAGTGATCAAACCACACCTCAAACAGGGGAAAGGAGGTGAACTGCCATGCGCAAAATTACTGGCGTCGTCTTGCTGTGCCTGTTCGTGCTATGCTTTGCGAGCGGGGTCATGGGGTCGCCCGCCCAGGCACGTCCGCCCTGCATGGCTACGTGCAGTGATGGTGTCCTCTGGGTATGCTGCTCCGGGCCTCCGGGCGTGATGTATTGCTACTGGGGCGACCCCTGCGACTGGTAGCGTCGGTCTGGCGCGAATGTTTTGAAAACCCAGACCAATGGTGTTTGTCAATTCAACTGGAATCTCTGTAAACCGAAGGGAGGTGAGACGGTATGCGCAAGTTAGTGTGTATCCTTATGGTCTGTGCTCTGGCAATCTCGTTCACAGTCGGGGTCCTGGTTTCCAGCGCCGGCGCGGACGGAGGAATAGGTCCGTGTAAGTTCAAGTGTATTGACGGCGACACTTATCTCTGCTGCTGGGTCAACGGATACTGGACCTGCGGTTTCTATGAGGAAGGCTGCGGGCCCCCGTAATCCTGGAATTTTCAGCGTCGCGATTTTAGTGACGCGATCGGTTGAGAGCGGGAATGGTTAGAATACCGTTCCCGCCTCGACCTCAGCGGATGAGCTGAAAGAGAGGTGAGAAATATGAGAAAAGCGGTTGGTGTCGTATTGCTCGTGATTTTTGCGGCATCGTTCGCGGTCGGCGCCCTCGTTTCAACGTCTCATGCCGGGCCGCCGCCCGGGTGCGAGTTTAAATGCATGGGCGGCGACACTTATTTATGCTGCGTAGCGCCGCGGCCGCCGTACGAGATGCGGTGTTACTTCGTGCACTATGGATGTTAACGTATTTCTGCAGCAACACTATCGGCTATGGAAAGGAGGTGAGGGAACTTGCGGAAATTAACAGCTATTCTTGTGACGGCGGTCTTTGTCGTAACCCTTTTGACATCGGTCATAGTCTCCACCTCGGAAGCCAAACCGCCCAGGGATTGCTACTACAAGTGCGTCAACGGCTTGGGATACTTCTGTTGCATTGTCGATGGAGAAGAGCAGTGCCAGTACGATCCCAAGATTGACTGCATACGATGGTAGCGGAAACGGCGTCGCAGGAGTCGTGTGTGTTTCCCGAGGCTTTGAAGCCGGGCTCATTCAGACGGATCACGTCGGATAAACCCGGCTTCGCCTTATTTGAGGCGGATGGGCACCAGCATAATAATTGTCTTGCAAGTCAAGCCTTTGGAATATAAAATCCGTAATAAGTCACAGCGCGAGCCCGGGTGATTGGAGTTCATCATGAGATGGGACAACTTCGAGGTCGAGAAACTCAAAGACATCTTTTACGTCGTCAGGAATACGGGCGGTGCCAATATCTGCCTGTGTCTCAAGAATGACTCAGCCCTGGTCGTCGATTCGGGTTATCTGCCGAAGGCAAGCGCCGCCTTAAATGACTATCTCCGTAAGTCTCTCGGGTGCGAAATAAAACTGCTTTTCAATACTCATTATCATGCCGACCATACCTTCGGCAACCAGTCGTTTGACTGCCCGATACTGTCTTCGGAGGCGTGCCGGCGGCAGATGGAAAAAGGCCCGTCGAGCTTCTGGTCTCCCGCCGAAATCGCCGAGGCGATGGAGGAGGACCCGGATCTGCGCACGGAGTGGAAAGAACTCAGGATCACGCCTCCGACGATGACCTTCGCCGAAAAGAAAGAATACGACTTTGAAGGCATTGAGGTTGTTTTTCAGAAGGTCGGGGGGCATACCGAATGCTCGTCGATGGCGGTGTTTCCCGGGTATGAAACGGTGATTACCGGGGACCTGATCTTTTCCGGTGTGTATCCGACGCTTCTGCGTGACGGCAATCCTGCGGAACTGGTTAAAGCGCTGAAAGATCTGGCCAGGATAGAGGCTGACATGTACATCCCCGGGCACGGGGCAAGCTGCGGGCATGATATATTGTATGATCTCATAGATTACTGGAGCTGCCTGATAGTACAATGCACCGAACTGATGGACTCAGGGATGCCCCGGAGCGAAATCCAGCAACTATTGGAGACGCGCTGCCGTATGAGAGCATTAGAATACGATGAAAGAAAACACACGAGGAATATTGACTCAGTCGTGGATTTTTTTTGGACCAGGATGGTTTAGAACTGGGATAATAAATGGAGGCCGGCCGATGGTTGACGGCGCAAGAAAAGGCAAGGCGATTTTTTTCTTCTTATTGATGCTGCTTATGCACATAGCTCATGTCTTCGAAGAGGTCTGGGGGCAGTTCCGGGCGATCGATGTCCTGGGTGGGCCGGGGCGGTTCCTTATTGTTAATTGGATTCTATTGAGTCTGGTCGTTCTTTTGCTATACTTCATTATTCGCGGAAGCCGGGCTGCCTACAACCTTGGAATATTGTATGCCGCAATCATGATTTTGAACGGAATCGGACACAATATTGCGACGCTGGTCACGGGGGAATATTTCGGAGCCTTTGCCGGAGGATTTGCCGGAATCGGGCTTATTCTTGCCGGGCCGCCGCTGATCTATTATCTGCGGAAAGAGAAACCTCGTATATAGTCTTATATTATCAGGAAAGGTCGGATATGTCGGAAAAACAGTACCCGAATGAAACATTAAAGCTGCTTCATGCACGCTCCAGCTGCCGGAGTTTTCATGATAAGAAAATACCGCCGGAGGTGTTGAAACCGGTCCTTGAGGCGGGCATTCATGCCGCTACGGGTGGCAACCTTCAGCCGTACTCGATCATAAAGATTGAGAACAATAAGACCAACCGGATTCTGGCAAGACTATGCGGCGACCAGGAGTGGATAGGGGCCGCCGCCGTCAACCTGCTGTTCTGTATCGACTGGCATCGCCTTGA
>CP070766.1:1286587-1290155 GCA_020345705.1 Candidatus Zixiibacteriota bacterium
CATCCATCATTTTTGGCCCGAGTATTCATATCGAGCAATCCATCGTGGGGTAGGTCTTGTCCAAGGCGGCCATATTCCCCCCGATGGTAGGTTCCTTTTCAACCAGATAAACTTTGTGGCCGCCGTCAGCAAGATCCAGGGCCGCCTGGATTCCGGTCACGCCGCCGCCAATAACCAGGGCGGCCTTTGTGATCGGGACAACCATCTCCGTCTGCGGTTCAAGATGTCGAGCTCTGGCAACACCGCTGCGGACAAGGTCCTTGGCTTTCTCAGTCGCCTTCTCTTTTTCGTTCTGGTGAACCCAGCTGCAGTGCTCCCGGATGTTGACCATTTCAAAAAGATATGGATTCAGCCCGGCGTCGGCGACGCACTCACGGAAGGTAGGCTCGTGTATTTTAGGAGTACATGAGGCGACCACAACGCGGTTCAGGTTATGCTCGACGATCGCTTTCTTAATCTCATTTTGACCCGGATCGGCGCATGTGTATTTGTTCTGAATGACGCAGACGACGTCACCCAGCGTCTCGGCATACTTGCTCACCGACGCACAGTCAATGGTGCCGGCGATGTTAAGCCCGCACTCACAGACAAATACACCGATGCGCAGTTCATCCGATTTCTTCAAAACATCGGTCATATCATATCTCCCATAACGTCTTTATCCGAAGGCTCAGCCCGTCAGGGCCGAGGCTATTATATTCACAAAATCCGTCAATTTTATGTCAACTTTCTCGGTTTCCGCGCCGCACTCGGAGCAGCGGAAATGTATCTGGCATTTGGGACAAGCGGTCACCAGCGTTTCGGCTCCCGCCGCCCGGGCCTCTTTCAACCGGCTGCGCTGGATCTGGCCGGAATAGGCGTCACAGTTCATCCAGTTGGTGGTGCCGCAGCAGATCGCCCCCCGCCGGCTGCGCGGCATTTCGTGCAAGCTTATCCCGGGAATCGCCGAAAGAACTTCCCGCGGCTGGTCATAAATCCCCAGGAATCGCCCCAGACGGCACGGATCCTGGTAAGAGATTTCTTTGGCGACATCATTAAATTTCAGCCTGTCGATATTCTCCGCGACCACTTCACTGATATGTTTGACCTCACATCCGACACTGCCCAGCCTTTCGGGATAGAGTTTCTTAAGAACCAGCGCGCATTCGGGGCATGCGGTGACGACCGTTTTGGCGCCGCTTTCTTCGATTTCCTTGATGTTCAATCGCCCAAGTTCGTCGAACTTATCCAGTTGGCCCAGCCAGTATAGATCGTGGCCGCAGCAGCGCTCATTGTCGAGGACGACCGGTTCGATACCGAGGCGGTTGAGGATTTTGACCGTATCCTGCGCGATGGAGACTGGCACAAAGTCGAAATCCTTCGCAAAGAAATCCTGGTAATAGGGCAGGCAGCCGACGAAATACAAGACCTCGCCTTTGTTTTTCACTTTGAGGCTTTTATCAACCCATGCCGTTCGACTCTGCTTAAGCTTGGGAGCGGTGGCCATCTCCATTATATAAAGAAGGGCTCCGCCGTGGGACGGGTTGCCCCACTCACCCAGGCGGTAGGCCTCGGTCCTGATGTCACGCATGTAATCGGAATATCTGACATCGACCGGACATCTTTGCGAGCAGAGCTGGCAGGTCAGGCACGACCAGAGCAGTTTATCGGTGAGCAGATCGGCGGCACCATAGAAGAGGCCTTCGGCCAGCATCCGGCGCGGGGAATATCCCTTGTTGAAGCTTGAGACAGGGCACACAGCGGTGCACTTTCCGCACTCGAGGCAGAGGAAAGCCCGGTTTTTCTTGAGTTTTTCGATCACTTCCTGCATATTCGGCTACTTTTTCGATTTCGGTTTATGGTTTAACGGGCTTGGGCCCAGGGCCGCAATCTGCTCGACAAATTCATTGATGAGATCCGCCCATCGGCTTCCTTCGGCGGCGGAGACCCATTCCAGCCGGATTCGTTTTTCATCCAGCCCGAGCGTTTTCACGAGGGCTTTGGTTTTGTCGAATTGCTTGACGGCCTCGTGATTGCCGAAGATATAGTGACAGTCACCGAAATGACATCCGGAGACAAGCACGCCGTCCGCCCCCAGTTTGAGGGCTTTTAAGACATGAGCTGGCGTCACCCGCCCGGAACACATGGTTCGGATGATTCGGAAATTCGGTGAGTGTTGCATGCGATTAACCCCGGCGTTGTCGGCCCCGGCGTAGCTGCACCAGTTGCAGGCAAAAGCGACAATATTGGGGACGAATTTCGGAGAGGTCGTTTTCTTCTTTGCCTTTGCAGTAGTCTTAGCCATTTTAATCACACTTCGCTTACTAACAATGCTTCCATCATTGAGTTGATTTGATCGTCGGTGAAATGGATGGCAGTGACGGCCCCCGTTGGACACCAGCTGGCGCACGTCCCGCAGCCTTTGCACAGAGCCGGGTTGATCTGGGCCGCCTTGAGTCCGGGGACGATTTCTACCAGTGACGGCGCGTGGAACTGACAGATGTCCACACACTGCCCACACGCCCGGCAGAGCGACTGTTCGACGATACAGGTCGTCGGGTCAAGCAAGACGGTGTCGCGTGATATGATCGCCGCCACCTTGGCCGCCGCCGCCGATCCCTGAGCAATGGAGTCGGCGATGTCCCTGGGCCCGCTGACGCACCCGGCTAGGAAAACACCTTCGGTGGTAGTTTCGACCGGACCCAGTTTGGCATGCCGTTCCATGAAAAAGCCGTCGGCGCCACGAGGGACTTTCAGGATATCCTGAAGCTTGGCGGTGCTCTGTTCGTTGGGAACCATACCGGCTGCAAGAACGACGTGGTCAACATCTATTTCAAGGTTTCTCTTCAAGGCCAGCTCAAGAATGTCCACTTTTTCGGCGAGCATCCCGTTCCCGATTACCTCGGGCAGTCTCTCGGGAGTGTATCGTATGAATTTCACACCCAGAGCTCGCGCGTGACGGTAATGCTCTTCAGCCTTCGCGCCGACGGTGCGCATATCTCTGTGGAAGACGGCCACATTCACGCCGCTCTCCCGCAGTCTTATCGCCTGTTTGATGGTCGTCGGGCAACAGAAACGCGAGCAACCGGGATTCTTGTCCGGATCGCGGGAACCGACACACTGGATGAATACAACTGTTTTCGGTGTCTTGCCGCCGATGGTTATTGTGCCTTTGGAATCGTGAAGGATATCTTCCAGCTCCTGGTTGGTTATGACGTTTTCGTATCGGCCATAGCCGAATTCGCCGTTGGGTTTGAAGGTATCAGCGCCGGTGGCAAGGATAATGGTTCCCACCTTGAAACTGCCGTAGGTGCTCGAAACATCAAAATTGCCGATGTAGCCGGTGATCGAATTGACTTCCGTGGAAGCCATCGCTTCAACCCGGCTGGTTCCGATTTTTTCGACAAGGGCGCGGGCCAGCTCGAAAGCTGACAGATCCGCGGGGTAAACCTTGGTCAAATTATTCAGTCTCCCGCCGAGACGACCTTCCTTTTCGATCAAATAGACCTTTGCTCCCTGAGCCTCAAGCTCTAATGAGGCACACATACCGGCCACGCCACCGCCGATCACAAGGACACTCTGGTTAACC
>CP070766.1:1290255-1293435 GCA_020345705.1 Candidatus Zixiibacteriota bacterium
CGTCTCGGTTCTGAACCGAGACGGTTGAATCGGGAACGTGAATCGGGCCGATATCAGCCGTGGCCAGATCCAGGTCGCCGTCACCGTCAAGATCACCGGCCACAATCGAAATCGGAAAATTATTAACGGAATAGTTCACATTAGCGGCAAATGTCCCGTTTCCGTTGTTCATGAGCACCGACACGAATGGTGCTTCAGCGTTGGCAGTGGCCAGGTCGAGATCACCATCTCCGTCGAGATCGGCACCGACGACAGAGTACGGAGAAGTAGAGATCGAATAATCAGTGTGGGCAGCGAATGTTCCATTACCGTTATTCAGGAGAATGGAAACGTCCATGGTGAAGTAGTTGGTGGTTACCAGGTCCATGTCACCGTCACCATCAAGATCGGCCCCGGAGATTGAAAGCGGATAGGAACCCGTTGGATAACTTGAAAAGGGGGCATAGGTGCCGTCGCCATTATTCAGAAGGACTGAAACAGTTGTGCCGGGCTCTCCCCAGCTGTCGCCGTCCGCCGTGGCCAGGTCGATATCGCCGTCACCGTCTAAATCGGCCGCAAAGACTGAGAGAGGCTTGTCGGCGACATTATAGGCGGCATCAAGGGTAAAATCGCTCCCCCCGGCGCCGGACGCCACCGTGAACGACCAGACGTAGCTGCTGTCCATGGGATCACCAGCCATCGATTGGATTCCAGTGGTCAGGGTGACGGTAATTACTTCACCCGGTTTGAAATTCTCATCCGGGTCAAAGGTAGCGCCTACGACGCTGCATGTGATTGTACCCGGAAGCTTGCCCGACAGCGAGCCTTCCGCGACAAAAGTATTTGGACTAACCGAGGCTGGATGAATGTCCTTGTCGAAGATCACTTCTATATCGGTCGTCACCGGGACATCAAGCTCATTTTGAGTCGGAGTTACCGAGACAACCTCCGGTCCTGCCGGCAAGGTCGTACTGGTTCGAATTCTTATTGCAACATCTTCCCCATCGAAGTACCCAAGATCGTACCACGAACCATCGCCGCCGTTCGGGCTCACGAAGGTTTTGAAGGCTTCATTTGGACCGGCACTGTCGACCGGGAGCGGCCATTGATAGGTTGCATTCGTAAACTTTACCACGGCGAAAATGTCATCGCCTGCGCTCAGTGAAAGCGGCGGATCGATCGCCACGGAATGATACCCGGCCTCACTGAAGCTGTTGTTCAATTCACTGGCCAGGAGATTCCTCAGAAAAACGTAGTCGAAATCGTCGTAGATATAGACGTCTATATCGGTGGTTATATCGTTGGTCCAGAACTCGACTCTTCTGAGGTACGTCGCCGACGAGGGCACAAACCCACACAATCCCCAGGCAGTCACACTGCCGTAGCCCCTGTAGGCGGAGGAGCCGCCTTCGTCATAATGATGCACCTGGCCATTGTCGTCATAATTCTGCCAATCATACATGTAGGACGACCACTTTCCCATAGCCGCCGAGCCGTAGGCGATGGTGAAATAGCCGCTCTCGGCTCCGTGTCCGCAGGTTCCGCCCCAGCCGGTTCCCCAGCTGTTCTTGACAATCCAAGCTCCGGTTCCCCCGGCATGGGGAAGCGCATCATCCCAGCCGACAATAAGGATGGCGTGGTTGCTCGGCCCGTCAGGCGGGTAGTACAAGGTGTATAACCCGTTATAATTCTGATATTCATTCATCCAGGCCAGATGAGCAGGAGTCGTGTCACCGACAAAGAGTGTCGAAAATACCGGCCCGTGGTTGAAGATATAACTTTTGAGGGCAGCAGTGGCCGGGAGAGTAGCCCCGGAGATAATCCGCCAATCAAGAAGCGTTGTGACATATGGACAGGTTGAATTGCAGGCAACGTCAGCGGCGACGTACGGGTCATCAGTCTCAAGCACCGTGCCGGTCTTCGCGAGCCAGCTGGCCATTGCGGAATACCACCCACCGTCACAACTCGATTCATACCACTCACATTCCTTGACGTTATTCTCAGAGAAATCATATGATCCGGCACCGTCTATCAGCAGCTTGGATTCGATATTGGCGAGAGAGGCGAAAGCATAGCAGGAACCGCAGTTACCCTGGTTCTGTACCGGGGTTATGATTCCGTGCTCCCGCCAGTCCCAGCGGGCCGGTGGTTGGATGTGTTTGAGCTCATCAGGTATTTCTTGTGCCTTAAGATGCGACAGGTCAATCGGGGGCGGGATAAAACCTGTTCGCGGGGGATGGTAAATCTCCTGCTTCGGCGGTACCGGCGCTTTCTCCGGCACCTGGGCAAGCGCGAGACCGCAGATTAAAGCCGCGATTACTACTGCCGCAAGAGACAAGACCGCTGTTTTTAGCGAGATTCTCATCATTCTCCTCCCTCAGATTATAGATTCATGACTTTTTCCCGCAAACATATTCACAGACCGGGTTCATTGCACAGCAAGTCACCATATTTAAGGAAACAAAGGAATATGCATTTATCCGTCGGATATAAGACCTTCCACAGATTATCCCTCAAGGCAGCGGGCCTCGGATGAGTATTTGATTCCGGAAGGAATCCGTTGGAATTTGATCTAAGATAAAGTCCAGGTTGAAGTCTGTCAAGCGATTAATTCCAGATTAAGAAGATTTTAATATCTACGTGTCGAAAATTAAAGCGGGGAGAATCATTGCCTGCGCATGCCGCCGTCCGCGTTGCCGTCAGTGCCGGTATAATGTGCGGACACTCTTCCAGCAAGTGCTTTTTCCGGAATACATACAAAAAAACCGCCGGCGGAATGCCGGCGGTCAATCTCTTATTTGTCAGCCGCTATTCGGAGGCCTCTTCTCCGACCGCCGCAAGCCCTTTCACGAAAGGCTTGAACAATTCAATCGGGATGGGAAAGACGATGGTCGAGCCTTTGTTCACCGAAATCTCAGTCAGGGTTTGCAGAAACCTCAGGAGTATTGCACTTGGGGCTTTGGCGATCACGGTAGCAGCCTCAGCGAGTTTCTGAGAGGCCTGAAATTCACCCTCGGCATGAATAACTTTGGAACGCCGCTCACGTTCCGCCTCAGCCTGACGCGCGATGGCACGAGTCATCTCCGGAGGAAGATCAACGTTTTTCACTTCGACGACGGAAACTTTGATTCCCCACGGTTCGGTTTGGTGGTCAATAATCTTCTGCAACTCCTGATTGATCTTATCACGGTTGGAGAGAAG
>CP070766.1:1293535-1297083 GCA_020345705.1 Candidatus Zixiibacteriota bacterium
CAGTGAGATACATTTCGACCGGGGCGAGAAATACGGCACCGGTCCCGATGATGTTGTCAACGGCGAAACCGAGCGCTTTGTGGAAATCTGGAACCTGGTCTTCATGCAGTTTAATGCAAAGCCCGACGGCACGACCGAGCCACTTCCGAGGCCGTCGGTTGACACCGGCGCCGGGCTGGAAAGGATCGCCTGCATCATGCAGAATGCCGACTCCAACTATGAGACCGACGTCTTTTCGGATTTGATCGGGCATATCAGTGATATCAGCGGCAGGAAGTACCATCTCGATGAGCGCGGAGTCTCGCACCGGGTTATCGCCGATCATATCCGGGCTCTGACGTTCTGCATCGCCGACGGGGGCGGGCTGTCCAACGAGAAGCAGGGTTATGTCCTGAGGCGAATCCTGCGGCGGGCGGCACGACACGGCCGCAAGCTGGATACGCGTGAGCCTTTCATATATAAACTGGTGCCGTCGTTGGTCTTGTCGATGGGTGATGTCTATCCCGAAATCGGCGAAAAGCAGGAGCACATACAAAATGTGATTCTCAACGAGGAAGAATCCTTCGGCCGCACGCTTGATACCGGCCTGGAGCTCTTTGACGACGTCGTTAAAAAGATAAAAAGGGCGGGCAGCACCGTTGTTCCCGGTGATGAGGTTTTCAAGCTGTATGATACGTACGGCTTTCCCGTGGATTTGACGCAGGTGATGGCCGAAGAACAAGATCTGACTCTCGATATGGCCGGCTTCGAGCACATGATGGCCCGGCAGAAGGAACAGTCACGCCAGAACGCTCAGTTTCAGGAAGAAGGCCACCTGGAGCGGGTTCAATATGTCATCCGTGAGACCCTCAGTCAACTTCCGCAGGAGAGGCTCAGGACCGAATTCGTACGCGGGCGGTTTGATATACAGGCCGATGTAGTCGAGATTTTCGAATTGTCGGGAGACGGTGCAAAGTTGCTTGCGGTTGTTCCCGATAAGACGCCGTTCTATGTCGAGGCGGGCGGGCAGATGGGTGACCTGGGATTTATTGAATGCAGTTACTTCAAGATGCGGGTGGATCATCTGTTCAAACAGGATGATGCAATCGTGCACTTCGGCGAGGTGATTGAGAAGAAATACGATGACGTTGAAAACATCGGCGAACTGAAGGTGCAGTTGTACCTCGATGACAACCGCCGCTGGGATATCATGCGCAATCACACGGCCACGCATCTGCTCCATGCGGCCTTGAGGCAGGTGCTCGGCGATCACGTCCGCCAGTCCGGGTCTTATGTCGGGCCCGACAAGCTGCGTTTCGACTTCTCGCATTTCAAGCCGATGACCGCCGATGAGATTACACAGGTGGAGGAAATCGTCAACGGCAAGATACTTCAGGATTTCCCGGTCGAGACGATAGAGGACGATATCGAGCACGCCAAAAAGTCCGGGGCGATGGCCATCTTCGGCGAGAAGTACGGCAGTAAGGTTCGGGTTGTTTCCATTGAGGATTTCTCAAAGGAGCTCTGCGGCGGGACGCACGTTAATAATGTCTCGCAGATCGGGCCATTTATGATCACGCTCGAAACAGCGGTGGCCTCGGGGGTGCGCCGAATCGAAGCGGTCACCGGCAGGGAGGCCGTTGCCCACATGCTGGCGCAAAAAGGCGTCATTGACCGGATAGGTCAAACCGCTAACCGGCCGACCGAGGAACTCCCCGATGCCGTCAGCGAGACGTACGGTAAGGTTCTCGAACTTCAGAAAGAGATAAAGAGACTGAAGGCTGAGAGATTTTCCGGCCAGGCGGCTGTCGGCCGGGAAGTCAAGCTGGGTAAAGTCTCATTCAGATTTCATGATTTCGGCAAGGTGGAAACCGAAGAGATGGCCGGATGGATCGACAGCGGCAAGGAAGCCGACTATCCGCTGGTCTCTGCCGCTATCGGCTCGGTGAACGGCAAGCGTACATACATGGCGTCATCGAGCGCCACCTCGAAGGTTGACGTCGGTAAACTCTCCAAAGATGTCCTTAAAGAACTTGGCGGCAGGGGCGGAGGCAAGAAAAGCTTCGCACAGGGAAGTGTACCGCCGGACGTCAGCTCAGAGGATGTTTTCAGAGTCTTCAAGGAAAGACTTGAGCAGCACGGATAGAAAGGCGGCCGATGGGCGTTTTTGAATCCTTAAAGGGAGTTAAGGAGAAAAAGGGCGGGGCTTTCTTGGTACTGATTGACCCGGATCGCACCACGAAAGGCAAAATCCTGGCCCTGGTCGAAGCGGCCGGAGATTCCGAGGTTGATGCCTTGCTGGTCGGCTCCAGCTTCATGCTTCATACTAATTTCAATCGAACAGTAAAGGACATCAAACAGATATCTACCGTCCCGGTAATCATTTTCCCCGGCACGCACAGCCAGATTTCACCGGATGCCGATGCGATTTTATTTACGTCGCTGATTTCCGGCAGGAACAGCCAGTACCTGATAGATGAGCAGGTGCGAGGGGCGCCAATTATAAGGGAGTACGGCCTGGAGGTTATCTCAACTGGATACATGCTGATCGAGTCGGGAGGGTACACATCGGTGCAATACATCTCAAACAGCATGCCCATCCCCGCCGAAAAACACGACGTTGCCTGTGCTCATGCCCTGGCGGCGCAGTACATGGGAATGAAGGCGGTTTTCATGGAGGCCGGTTCCGGGGCAAAATATTCCGTGCCCGAGCCAATGATTGAGGCGGTCAGCGAATACATTGACTTACCCATCTTCGTCGGCGGGGGCATAAGAACCCCGGATGAGGTTCACCGAAAGATACAAGCAGGGGCATCATTTGTGATCGTGGGCAATCAGCTGGAACTGGAAAGTGATTTTGAGTTGCTGCGGGAATTGACGACCGCGGCTCACCCTTTTGAACGAGTCGAGGTATGAATAGCGAGGAACGTATTGAATTCATTCTGAACATGTCTCAGGAATCGGCCGCGCTCAGGCGCACTGTGGTTGAGTCGCTGGCAGCCCAACTGGTCGAGCTGGCCGACGTTATTTCCGGTGTCATCGGAAGCGGCGGGAAACTTCTCATATGCGGCAACGGCGGCTCGGCCGCAGACAGCTCGCAAATGGCGAGCGAGATGATTGTAAGACTGACGTCCCAGCGAAACCGGCAGTCGCTCCCAGCGATGGCCCTGACCACCGACACGTCAATCTTGACCGCCGCCGCCAACGATTTCGGATTTGAAAAAGTATTCGCCCGCCAGATAGAAGGGCTGGGCCGCAAGGGGGACATGCTTTTAGTCATCTCGACTTCGGGGAATTCCTCGAATCTTCTGTACGCCGTCGAGGCGGCGAGGGAGAAGGGACTTCTCACTGCCGCATTGCTGGGCGGTGACGGCGGCAAGCTTGCCCCGATGGTTGACAAGAAACTGATCGTTCCGCACACATCAGTCCAGAGAATTCAGTAAGAGCATATATTTTTGATACATATTCTGGTCGAATTGCTGGAAAGTGATCTCTTTGGATGATTGACCGAATCCGAGGAATATCAAAGAAGACCGCGATTTTCAGTCTGTTCGGGTATTTCTTATCGA
>CP070766.1:1297183-1300737 GCA_020345705.1 Candidatus Zixiibacteriota bacterium
CCGCCTATCGGTTTGCTTGCCGCATGGACCTACTACAAACAGGGTCACGTTGACATAAAGATCGCGGCTCTTATTTGTCTCGGCTTTTTCATCGGAGGTCTTGTCGGCGCCAAATGCGCCACGTCGATTCATCCGGTATTGCTCAAAAGACTCTTTGGTGTAGTCCTGCTTGTCGCCGCTCTGAAGATGATACTTACAAAATAACCTCAAGCTGTATTAGACTCCGCCTCTTTTCCTGCAATGTCATATCTGCATTTATTAGGGACAGCCGCCGAATGGCGGGACTTTAAGCGACATATCTTAGCCTCCATTGAGTTCTTGTCATTTTCATAGATGGATAATGTTGCCATTGCCTGCGAACCATTCGCGGCTCTATTCTCCCAAGACGCTCTGGGACAAGTTCAGAAGCTATCCCGGTAAGCATAGCTCGATATATCTGAGGAAGTAACCAGAAACTCGATGATGCCAAGGCGGGAGAAAAACTAATGATCGCTCTGAGGGCGCCAACAAAACTTATCCTCTGCGGGTCAACTTCTTTTACAACCGCCGCCTCCATCATAATCGTCCGAACAATGTTGATAGCTGTCAGTCTGGCAATTATCTCCTTGCGAATACCATCCGGACTTTGACTGCGAAGGACATCCGAAGAGAAGTTCACCTTAACCTCTCGAAAGAGAGTCTCAATCCGCCAGCGTTTGATATAAAGCTCTGCGATAGCTTGTGCCGGATATTTCCTGTTATCCAGCAATGACGTAGCAAACCAGATTTCTTTTCTTTGTCCGCGAATACGCACGGTCGCTTTAATAAAACGAACCATCAGATGCGCGGGCAATCTCGGATCCTTGAGCCTGTAATTGTTATTGATATTCAAAGAGCCAATAAAATCATTGCGGCTGTAAGAATGGATTCTTTTTACGCGAGATATTTTAAGGCATTGATGGGCACGTGTTATAAACTCGACACCCTGTTGTTGATAATACCAATAGAAATGAGCAGCCGCAAAATGCCTGTCTGCTATCAGCAAATCGCCTTTTTGAAGGCTATCCAGGATAGAAAACAGCATTGTGCTTTCAGCCTGATTATAACGACCAATGGCATAATTTATTACCGTCATCGTGTTGGCAAGACAAAGAGTTACAAGGCGAGCCAGCGGATATCTTCCTTTGCCGTGGTAGCCGTCATTGGTTCCAAATGCCCGAAACAACTCCGGCTTGTCACTTATTGAGACACATGTACCATCAGCCAAAACAACGCGGTGTTCCTTCCATTTATCGAATTGCCCGGAAAGTCTTTGAGATTGCAGACTAACACAATCAAACAATCTACGCCAAAGCTTTATCGGCAACCTATCTCTGGCTTGAGCAACATTTGTACGGGCCGGGCATTCGCCCGCCAGAGAAGGAAACCAACTGGCGAAATTGGCCCATATTACCTGCCAGGACGCATTGAACGAATCTTCCGGCCAGATGGCAGCCATGATCATATGGAGCATTGTAATAATGGGCGTAATCTTTCGCTCTCTATACGTGTAACCGATGGATTTGCATGCCTGCATGATGGAAAAGTCCGGCAAAACTTTTCTGACCGCGTTTAAAGTTACTTGTTCCAATTTTTGTGAAATCTTTTCAGAATTCCCGGTTGAAATGTCGATACTGTTCTTAAACATATTGTGGTCTCCTTTCCGATTAGAGTTAGCGTTGACTTCTTTATCGGTTGCGGGAGACCTTTTTTCTTAATACTCTTAAAGTCCCGCCATTCGGTCTGTCCCCATTTTCCCCGAAAAGCCCAGGCGACCGGCTCGGGCGGTTCAGAATCGAGCTGGGATCGGATCATCCGTTGCAGGCGTATCTATGTGCATGGTTTCCTGTGTCTTTATTATGGTGGTTTAAGGTTTTGCCGGCTTCGGCTCACCAAACGCCCACAGGTGCGCGGCGCTGCGGACGTAGAGTGCAAGGTCCGCTATGGCGGGCGTCGCCATGATGGCCTCCTGAAGGTCAGCCCGGGCCAGCACCTGCAACTGGTCGCCCGCTGACAGGACGGTGATCACGCCGCGATCCGATGCCGTGTAGATGCGCCCGTCGGCGGCGACCGGCGAGGCGTAGTAGCCCCCCGAGGCACCCAGACGCTCCTCGAAAATCAGCCGGCCGTTCGCCGGGTCGCGGCAAATGAGGACACCGCCGTTTTTCACGTAGTAGAGGCGATCTCGATAGAGCAGCGGCGACGGGACGTCGGAGATGCTTTTGGTCTCGGTCCACACGACCTGCGAATCCGTCACATCTTCCTGGCTGCCGGTTCGCACCGCAAAGGTGGCTGACTTCATCTCATCACTGCGGGCGAACTCGTGGAATCCTCGCGTCGCCTTGTCCCATTCTTCGCGATTGTAGCTCTTGCTCTTCGCGTCCGAGTGAAAGAGCAGCGACTCGCGCAGACTCATGTTTCCCGCGCCTTGTGCGGCCTTGCGGTCGACGATCAAAAGGGTCTCCGGCAGTTCATCGGTGCTGATGCGCCCGTCCTGGTCGCGGTCATAGCGCGGCACGAGGTCATCGAATGGCGGCGGCAGGATGAGTTCATCACGCTCGCCGAGCACACCTGTGCCGGTGAGATAGAGAACGCCATCACCGATCACGGGCGTGGCGCAAACCTGATGCGGCACGCGATGGACCCACCAACGCTCTTTGCCGGTCGTGAGGTCATGCGCAGCGAACTTGCCGGCGTTCAGAATTCCGACCAGCTCGGTGTTGCCCTCGCGCCATACTACCGGCGTCGACCAGCCATCGTTGAACAGCGGTTTTGGCGATTTCCACAACGTCTCGCCGTCATGGCATCGGACGGCCAGGACATACGACTCCTGATCGAGATGCACGTCCAGGATGAGCCGGTCGCCGGCGAGAATCGGGGAGGTGCCACTCCCGTGGCCAAATCGGGTGATCGCGATAGGCAGCGCTTTCTGCCAGTGCAAGCCGCCGGCGAAGTCATAGGCGATGAGGCCATAGGAGCCGAAGTAAACGTACACCGTCCGTCCGTCAGTGGCAGGGGTGCTGGCCGCCGGGTTGCTGATCGGGTGAACGCGCTCGATCTTCTCCGCCGGCGTATCGCGACGCCAGACGACCTTACCCGTCTGGCGGTCGAGGCAAATCGTCTCCAATTTCTTTCTCTCGCGGTCGAACGCCGTGAGGAAAATGCGCTCGTCCCAGAGGCACGGCGAGGAATGGCCGGGCGGGAGGGTGGTTTTCCAGAGGAGGTTGGTGTCAAGGCCGAAGTGGATCGGTGGATGCGCGTCCTCGGCGATGCCGGAGCCATTTGGCCCGCGGAACTGTGGCCATGTCGGCGTCGTGCCGACAAGTACGCTGGCGGTGGCGAGCAGAATGATGGCCAGTGTGGTTCTTATAATCTTCATTTATCTTCCTTTCTTTACTGAAAAATATATAAATCGTGAACGCTTCTCCCTGTTAGGATTGAAGTTGGTGGTGGAGTAGACATATCTCACTACAGTTGATCTGGTCCTTTCAAATCAGCATCCCTTCTTGTCATTTTTATTCCTACCTCTTTCTCCA
>CP070766.1:1300837-1304999 GCA_020345705.1 Candidatus Zixiibacteriota bacterium
ACCCGGACACATAAGAGTTGGGCTGTAGAATCGGCATTCATAAAAGAGACCTCACTTTCTTATTCGTCATCAAGATAACCGCCCTTAACCGATGAGCGCAAGGATAATGATTCCGACACCGGCCTCCGCCGGCTGCCGGAACTAACGTTCCGAAATGCCCAGGACTTCCATTAAACGGCGGGCCGTGGTCGGAGAGTGGCCGCTGTAATGATTGTTGAAATAGGCGTAAACCTCACCCCTGTCGCGCGTAAACTCTTCAATCAGGACCGACCACCAGCCAAGCTCTTCTTCCCGGTCGAGCCTCTCGAAGCTGAAGTCCGATTCAATCGTCTTTCTGTCGCCCAGATACCTGATATAGGCAAAGTCCGCCGTCAATTCGGTCCTGCGCGGCATCCACGGGTGGTCAATCTGGGCCAGGGAAATTCTCTTTCCCTGGAGCAAATCATAAAAATCCTGTCCCAGCCACTTTTTGTTTCTGACCTCCACCGCTACCTTCGGATGATCCGGCATCGCTTCAATGAGTTTCTCCATGATTTCAGAGTGCTCGTCCGGTTTGAAGCTATAAGGGAACTGCAGCAGCAACGGCCCGAGTTTTTCCTCAAGATGAGACATGACGTCTATAAAGATTTTGCTGTTTTCAATTCTTGACTCGATTTCCCCCTCGTGCGTGACACTCGAGGGAAACTTCGCCGCGAAAATGAAATCGTCAGGAGTGGCCTTCTTCCATCGCTGAATAGACTCAACTTCTGGTATGCGGTAATAGGTCGAGTCGATTTCAACCGTTCTGAAAATAGTCGAGTAGAATCTCAGAAAATCGGCGGAGGGACAGAATTGAGGATAAAAATTGCCCAGCCAGTCCTTGTAACTGTATCCTGAAGTCCCGATGCGAATACTTCTGGTGTCAATACTCATATATTGAGAAAACAACTGCTTGCCCGGATTGTTCGCTCCGGCCATCAATCTTATGCAGAAAGCTGCATCTTGCCAAGAAGGACTTAATGTTTTATCATGGGTTAAACATGAAAGGAATGTGAGAATGAAAGACAAAAGAAACCAAATCCTGGCACGAAATCTCCTTGACTACTCCGTGACTCTGCAACCGGGTGAGATTCTGTATCTTGAGATCAAAGGCTTTCAAACGCTCGAATTGGGCAAAGAAATCATCAAGTATGCCACTGAAAAGGGCGGTGTGACATTCTGGTATTACAATGACGAATCCATCATCCGGCAGTTCCTGAAGACTGCCACCGAAGACCAAATGAAAGCGCTGGCCGATTATCATCTCGATATGATGAAAAAAGCCTCGGCCTATCTGGGCCTGCGCGGTTCCGAGAATCCGTTTGACCTGGCCGATATCGACCCCAAACAACTGGAACGATTTCAGAAGATTTTCTACAAGCCGGTTCATCTCGAAGAGCGCGTCAAGCGCACCAAGTGGTGCGTTATGAGATACCCCAATAACGCCATGGCCCAGCTGGCCGAGACATCACAGGAAAAATTCGAGGATTTCTATTTTGACGTCTGCAATCTCAACTATGCCAAAATGTCCAAAGCCATGGATCCGCTGGTCGATCTGGTGAATAGGACGGACAAGGTCCGCATAACCGCCCCCGGAACCGATCTGACCTTCTCAATCAAAGACATACTGGTCGTCAAGTGCGACGGCACGCGTAATATTCCGGACGGCGAAGTCTACACGGCGCCCGTTCGGGAATCAATCAACGGTACCATCAGGTATAATACTCCATCCCTGCGGGAGGGCTACGTCTACAACGACATCACTCTTACTTTCAGGGATGGAAGGATTGTCGAGGCAAAGGCCTCTTCATATGAAGACAAACTCAACAAAGCTCTTGACACCGATGAAAACGCCCGCTACGTGGGTGAATTCGCCATCGGTGTTAATCCGTTCGTTCTGCATCCGATGAAGGACACCCTCTTTGACGAGAAGATCAGAGGTTCCATTCACCTGACTCCGGGGTGCTGCTATGACGAAGCACCCAACGGCAATGTGTCCGCGATTCACTGGGATCTGGTGCTGATACAGAGGAAAGACTACGGCGGCGGCGAGATTTATTTCGATGACAAGCTGATCAGAAAAGACGGCGTTTTCACCGACGCGAAACTGGAAAAAGCCTTTTCTGAGGAGAATCTCAGGGGCTGAATTAAGCGAAAGACAAAATGCCGGGCCATCGGGCCCGGCATTTTTTGTGCTCGAATATCGAATCATTAGATGGCTCGGCTGCGCCGGACTTTCTCGTAACCTTCCTTGATAATCCTCACTACCTCATCAGGATCATCGGTCAGCGAAAAAAGCGAGAGGTCCTTTTTGGACAGCGTTCCCGTTTTTATCGGGCTCGAGATAATCCAGTCAATCAGCCCGCCCCAGTATTCGGAACCGACCAGAACCACCGGGAAATGAATTATCTTCTCCGTCTGAATCAGGGTCATGGACTCAAACAACTCATCGAGAGTTCCGAATCCCCCCGGCATAATTACAAAAGCCGAGGCATATTTCACAAACATCACCTTGCGAGCAAAAAAGTAACGGAACTCGAGCGAGAGGTCCTGATACTTATTCGGGACTTGCTCGGACGGAATCTCGATATTCAGCCCGACCGATTTCGACGTGCCTTCAAAAGCCCCCCGGTTGGCCGCCTCCATAATACTCGGACCGCCGCCCGTGATCACAGAGAAACCGGCGTCAGAGAGCTTGCGGGAAATCACTCTGGCCAGTTCATAATACTTTGAACCTTCCGGCAAGGCCGACGAGCCGAAAAAGGACACCGCCGGATGCAGGAAGCGCAGCATGTCAAAACCTTCCACGAATTCCGACATGATCCGAAAAACCGACCAGAGATCGGGGTCGGTATATTTCTTTATTTCCTCGTCAATGAGTTCAAGCCTTTTATTGTTAAGCGATTTCATATACTTTGCTCCTGAATCTGGTTTTCCTTTGTGGAAAGTTACTACGATATAATCGTCAAAAGGTATAAAAGATTCAAGTCGATTATTTGAGTTCGGTCAGAAT
This sequence comes from Candidatus Zixiibacteriota bacterium, assembly GCA_020345705.1. Lineage (GTDB taxonomy): Bacteria > Zixibacteria > MSB-5A5 > GN15 > PGXB01. Next base: position 1,303,869 of record CP070766.1, read on the forward strand.
CACCCCGGTTATGACGATTATTCCGCCGACAACGAAATACTCGCTGATCGTTTCCGAGAGCATTGCCATGGCCACAGAAGTAGCTATGATAGGCTGAATGTTCTGCAAGATTGCCACCCGGGAGGCTTCCATATACTTCAAGACCCAATACCACAGAAAATAGGCAATTATCGACACCACAAATGCCAAGTACAGCGCCGAGAACCATCCCTGCCAGGGAACGCCGTCAAATTGAAACTGTATGGTCTTGTAAAGTCCGAACGGAGCATAGACGAGAGAGCCATACACCAGCGCCATCCCGGTGACACGAAAAGCGCCATACTTCACGATCAGCGGCTTGGCCATAATGGCCGCCACCGCCCACGCCAATACCGCCACCAGAACCAGGGCGTCGCCCAGAAGAGAGCTCGCTCCCAGCTCGACGCCTTCCCCGGACAGTATCATATAAACGCCGCCGGTGGCGATCGCGATTCCCGCCGTTCTCCTGAAAGTCATTTTTTCCCCAAGAAAGATGATAGCCAGGATATAGATAAAGATCGGAATCGCGGCAAACAACAGGCTCGAATGACTGGCGGTCGTCATCGACTGCCCGACCAGGAACACCGTCTGATTCACCGGAATAAGAACCAGGCCGAGGATGAATATCGTCAGATGATCGCGCTTCGTGATTACCCTGTAGGCTTTCAGCCAGAACAGAACAGGGATAAATATCGTTGACGCCAGAGTGAATCGCATAAAAGCCAGCGTGAAAGGCTCGACGTAGTTCAGACCGAGTTTGGCAACCGGAAAGGCAACCGCCGTCAGAACCTGGTGAAGCAGGATTGCCGAATACAAAAGGAGACGCGACTTTTTCTCGTGGGTATTCAATTCAGCCGCCCCGATTTCTTCAACGCCTTATGAATCAGCATGCCTGGAGGAATAACCAGCTGTATATAAGTAAGATAGGACAAATATCTAAAGCAATCCTTTATAGTGGCCGCCGTCAACGGGGATGGCAGTGCCCGTTATATAAGCGGCTCTCTCTGAGGCCAGAAAGACAATAAGGCTGGCCAGCTCTTCCGGGCGGCCGACTCTGCCCACCGGGATCTGCGCTATCCATTCAGCGTAAATATCCTCGATTTTCACACCGGC
>CP070766.1:1305099-1308636 GCA_020345705.1 Candidatus Zixiibacteriota bacterium
ATATCGGCGGTGACCACTTTGAATATCGCCCGCTTGATGTCATTCTTCCCTTTCTGGCTATCAGCATTCAGGAAGGTGTTCGCTCAGGCTATAATATCCTGAAGGGACTCCGGCCCCGTATCGCCGCAACCGCTGTTGTCATTTTCTTGCTGCTGGTCATGCTTTTGAATTTTATCCCCGGTTTTCTGTCGCACCGGAATTTCCCAGAGAAGTACGATTCTGCCATTGCGATCCGGACGGCGGAGTCCAGAGGCAATGTCACGGTCGCAGTCCCGGGTTTTAGAAGCTACTTGAGGATTCTTGACCGGATTCATACGCGACTGGCGGCCAATTTCGTGTGCATCAGGCAGGAGGAGCATAAAATGGCATTGGACCAGGTCTTTGTCCCGCAAGCACGACTGTTCGTGCGTGCAATTGACGAGGGTTACATCGCGCGGGATGAGACGATATCCCTGTGGTGCGTCGGGGCCATTCCGTACTTTTCCCGGCTGAAAACAATCGATTTTCTCGGCCTGACTGATGAACACATCGCCCATCTGAAGCTTCCCGATATCCCCGACAAGCTCCTGCCTTTTGATAAGCTGATGGGGCATCAGAGACGAGCCGACTGGAACTACTTGAGAAAAAGAAAAGTCACCTATATTTCCACCACCCCGTCGAAATTCTTTTTTCCCAGAAATGATTACTTCAGGAAGTATTCTGTTATTTCAAGCAAAATGCCGCCGCAGTCGTACATGATCCCGATTGATGACCATGTCTTTATTTTTCGATCAATCTACACTCCCGAATACTTCGTTTATTTCCTGGGGCAGAGAGGCGTGGAGTTTTACTTCGCTGAAAAGGACGGAACGGTCAGATATTTTCCCGGCCAGGGCAAATAAAAAAGCCGGCCATCTCTGGCCGGCTCTGCAATCTCAATATTTTCTAAGGCTTCAGGATGATCCAAAAAGGCTTTGAACCGGAGTGCTCATCCCAGATATCGGGATCATCAGGATTATCGTTGTGCGTCGCGGCAACCGTCACCTGAACCGAATCGAGCACCGCCAGGTTTACATCGTCGGCATGATTCGTATTCAGCGCCCTGGCAAATACCACTGTCCACGTTCTTTCAGCAATGGCCACAGTGCTGTCATGCTCCGCAATCGCCAGGACATCCCACATGCTGCTCTGACCTCGATCGGGCGAGTTGTAAATGGTGGAGTCTATGTAATACCCCGGCAAGGCGTACCCCGCCGGCCACGGGAAAGTGATACTGAGTGTAACGGTATCGGATGTATACAGGAACGGTCCTTCAAAGAGGGTATCATCAACGTGCGCAAACCGTGGTCTTCCGGCGAAATTGTCAAGATTGCTCCTGTGCGCATAGGTATTTATTGCCGTGTTGTCTTCACCTCTACCTGTGCCGTTCCACCATTCATCCTCGGCCAGAAACGCCGGATTTGTTTTCGTTGACATCCATTTCCAAACGTCGGCATTGCCGCCGCCGGTCGTTTTGTGCTCCGTGGCATGGCACATTGTCGCGCAGTCAGCTCCCTCTTCGCCGTTGTTTTGAGCGTCAAAGAGTATGAGGAACTTATCTTCCCCGAAGGCGGTATCCTGTGTCCAGGAACCGGTTATTCCTGTCGCCGCGAAGCGGTCTGCCCACAGATTTGACGAGGCATCGCGCCAGCGCACCCAGATATATAGAGTGTCATCTTGCTTGATCGCCTTCATGACGGCGTCCTGCTCACCCAGGTTGGCGTTGCGGCCATAATTCGCCGGGTCGCCGCCGATTTCGACCTCGACCGAATCAACCTCAAACCAGACGGCCTCATTGACATCCGTCAGACTCGGTTTGGCGGCCAGCGTATCGACAACCAGCCGCACCGGTTTGTCTACGACGCCGTTGCCGTTTGTGCCGCCGTCGTCATCACCGCCGCAGCCGACCAGCACCAGAGCCAGGGCCGCGAATAGAAGAATAAACAATTTTCTCATTGTGCCTCCAGGGTTAGGAGTATTCTATTATAACTTATCACATGAAAAGGAGAGTGTCAATCTATAATTTGCGAAGCCGCCGTCTCCGACCGGCTGTGAATTGCCTATCTCAAGGGCAAATACCGAATTCGCGGCCAAAACTTACATTTTCTTCAAAATTATAATTGTCAGATCATCGAAGACATGATCTCGACAGGCGAAGCCTTTCACTTCTTCGATCAGTCTTCGTTGAATCTCCTGCGACGGCAGCTGACGATACTGCTTGAGCGCCTTTATAAGGCCGTCCTGGCCGAATTCCCGACCCTCGCTGTCGTTTACTTCTGTAACTCCGTCGGTGTAGAAAACGACAATATCACCCGGCTGCAGGAAGACGGCATGCTCATCGTAATCGCTGTCCGGCATCACGGCCAGGGCGATACCGCCCTCCTTGAGAGACTCAATCGAGCCGTCGCTTCTGAGAAGAATCGGCCTGTTGTGGCCACAGTTGGAGAAAGTCAGAATATCATTTTTCGAATCGAGAACACCGTAGAAGGCGGTAACGTAATTACCTTGCTCAACAGACTCATACAGCAGAGAATTGACCTTCTTGCAGATAGTGCGAATAGCATAATTGTTCCTTATTTCCGCCAGAAGCGACGCCCGGAATGAGGCCATAATAAGCGAGGCCGGTATTCCCTTGCCGGAAACATCCGCAATCGAAATTCCGGTCTGGTAGTCAACGATTTTTATAAAATCGAAATAATCCCCGCCCACCTCTTCGGAAGGGATATTTACGCCGGAGATGTCGTAACCTTCTGTGACGGGCTGGCTTTCGGGAAGAAAGGTCGCCTGAATCTGACGGGCAATAGCCAGCTGTTCCTCAATCCGTTTGCTTTCAAGCCTCTTGCCGTGAAGATAGGCCCGCTCAATCGAAATCGCCGCATGACTGGCAAAGGCGTCTACCAGCTCGAGAGAATTCTTATCGTACTTGTCAGGCTGGTTTGATTCGAGGTTTAAAACCCCGAGAACCCTGCCGTCGATTTTGACCGGCGCCACGATTTCCGACCTGGTCTCGGGATGAGCGCTGACATATCTGTCGTCTTTAGCCACATCCGGGACAATTACTGCCTCGCCCGCGCTGGCCACCCATCCGACCAGCCCCTGTCCGATTTTGAGTGGAAGGCGAGCCTCATGCTCCGGCTCGTAACCTTCAGAATAAGCCGGTAAGATATCCCCCTCCGCCTCCTTCACAAGAAAAACGCCCCCGGCATCAAAGCCGACCACCTTCCGCAAAGAACCCAGAATCTGCTTAAGAACTTCATCTATGTTCAACGTGCTCGATAAGGTCTTGCTGACCTCATACAGAAGCTGTTGCTCAACGGCTCTTCGTTTGGCGGTCCGGTACAGATTGGCGTTATCTATGGCAACGGCGAATTGACTGGCCAGCCCGACCAAGGCGTCCAGGTCAGCCTGAGTGAAATCCCCGTCGAGTTTGTTGACGGCTTCAACAACTCCGATCATCTGGCCGCGACCGATGAGCGGAACGGCCATAGCAGATTTGAGCTTTATCCCCGTGAACCGCTC
>CP070766.1:1308736-1316787 GCA_020345705.1 Candidatus Zixiibacteriota bacterium
GGCCAGACCGATTTTGTCGGCCGGATCAAGATATGCCCCGGCGGCCAGCCTGACCACCGCTTTGACGGTCGGCAACTCGTGATCCTCGAGCAGGTAAAGCGTTATCCCGTTGTCCAGGGCGACCTTTTCGACCTCCGGCATCTGAATCTCATTCAGCCGGGGGAATTCAATCTCATCAATAGTCCTGCCGGCATAAACCGTGAGTCCGATTGCCAGGACGAACAAGAACGGCAGGCACCCGCAAAATATCATAACTTTACGCATCACTCATACCTCCTTCTCAACCATCGTCCTCAGGTTTCTCGATGTAGGCGACGAATCTCTTGTTCGGATCGAGATATTGCTTGGCCACCCGCATGATATCTTCCGTGGTTAAAGCATTGAACCTGTCCAATTCCTTGAACAGCTCCCGCCAGTTTCCCATTGTCAACTGGTAGTAGACCAACTGCTCAGCCAGTCCGGAGTTTGACTCGAGTCCGTTTATGAAGCCGGCTTTGGCTTTGGCTTTGATCTTCTCCAATTCTTCCTCGGGGATTAGCTCGTTTCGGACTCTGTCGATTTCGGTCAGAGCATCCGCTTCATTTTCAGCGTTAGTGCGTTCGTTAGAGGGAATACAGTATACTCCGAAAAGTGAAGGATATTTGGCGGCGGGAAATCCCACCATAGCACTGACCTGAACGGCGCTTTTCTTTTCCTTTACAAGTTTCTTGTACAGAACCGAGGTCCTTCCCGAGCCCAGATATGCCGACAGAGCCTCCAATGCGGGAAAGTCGGTATGTCTGACCGAGGGGACTCGATAGCCCATGATAAACATGGGCTGGGCATTTTCCGTCATAACCGATTTTCTGACGCCATAGGGCTTGGACTCGTCAATCATAACCGGCGGGGGTTCGGGCCGGTCCTCGAGCCTTCCGAAATACTTCTTCGCCAGTCTGATAACTTCCTTTGGGTCAACATCGCCCACAATCCCGATGGCCATATTCCGCGGGACATAATAAGTTCCAAACCGCTTCTGCATGACCGGGCGGTTGTAATTTCGTATCTCAGACATTTCGCCTATAAGGCACTTGCCGTAGGGATGAGAGTTGAAGGCGAGCCCGAGAAACTCATTGAGGAACAACTTACCGGTCGGTGAGGACTCGACTCGAAAGCGGCGTTCTTCTTCGATGACCTGTTTTTCCTTAAACAACTCTCTGAGGACCGGATTCAGGAAGCGATCCGATTCCATCGCCATCCAGAGTTCAAGCTTGTTCGACGGATAATTGATATAGTATACGGTATTGTCATAAGACGTTTTGGCATTCAGTCCGTTTCCACCCTCGCGCGAGACAATCCGAGCGAATTCATTCGTCTCAACATACTGCTTGGCGGAATCGGCGGCTTCGTCGAGCTGCTTTTCCAGCTCGGCCAGTCTGGCCGAATCGGCGAGATCGCCTTTGGCCCTTTCTTCGAAGAGCAAGTTGAAGATTCGGTCTTCCTCGGCCATCCACTTCATTTCAGTCTTGAGGTCCTTGGAGCCAATCTCCTCAGTGCCCTTAAAAGCCATATGTTCAAACATGTGAGCCATTCCCATATAGCCCAGCGGATCTTCGGCGCATCCGGTGTTGACGGTTATGACAAAAGACACCACCGGCGCATCGTGACGGGGCAGGATCAACAAGGGTAGACCGTTGTCGAGGGTATGCTCAACAACCTTGTTTTCGATTTTCGAGAAGTCAAATGCCGGTACCAACGGACATAAGAGCAGCACCGCCATGAGACCAAGTCCCAGACCTGTCATGCATCGTCCCATTCTCTTCCTCCTATTTATTTGATTCCTTATAATCAAGCATAATTTTCCATAGCACTTAGAATGGAGATGGTCTATTATAGAAATCCACCCCCGTAAGCGGCGCCAAATTACAGCGCCAAGTTTAGCCAAATACATGTCGATTGTCAAGCCCAAGCGGGCGGAGTCTCAAAACGGCGGGACATCAAATACCCCCTTGCCGCCGCCCGGCCGTGTCAAACAAACTCAGAGACAATCCAAATGATGTGTTCCGATCACAAATCACTTTTTACCGACGATGGCCAGGTATTGGTTCTCTTCGCCGAAATATGATCTTATGAAATTCTTCACGTCATCAACTGTGAGCCGATCCACCTGTGCCATCAACTCGTATGGAAATTTGTAGCCGTATCCGACCTGTTCATAAAAGGCGATGTTTCTGGTGCGCCCATTTTTGGTGTCGATGTCGTAGATTATGCTGTTTTTTGCGTTCGTTCTGGCGACGGCCAGTTCCGCATCTGTGATTCCTTCGTCATACAGCTTTTTCATCTCCCGCTTCAGGGAGGCGACGGCCGTTTTGGCTTTGCTGGTGTCTGTGCCGATGGCGGCCCTGAACGAGGCGCAATGCTTGCTTAAAGCATATTCACTGTAAACGGCGTAAGCCAGCTTTTCTTCCCGACGCAGATTCCAGAGGCGAGCATCGGAACCCCTGCCCATGATTTCATTTATCAGATACATGCAGGAGACCTCCTTGGCGGACAGGTGAGGCATCGGGTAGCCCAGGAAAATGAATGACTGGTTTCGGTCGTATGATATAAAGCCTTCTTTTTCGTCGCGGGGCGTCAATTGAGCGGAAAGTTCCGGCATTTCGGCTTTCGGCAGAGTTGCGAAGGTCGTCTCAAGAAGGGGTATCAGAACATTTGCAGGAATGTCTGACGATACCGAAAGAGTAATATTGCCGGTGTTGACGGTTTCATCATATCGAGCGCGAATGTCGGCGACGCTTATACTCTCGACCGATTCCACGGTGCCGGTTAACGGCATACCATAATGTTCATTCCCGTACATTGTTTTCCAGAAGAGCTTACTGGCGGACTGAGTCTGGTTGTCATCCTGAGCCTTAATCGTTCCTGTGACTTCAACCTTGAGCTTTTCGAGCTCTTCTTTCGGAAAAGTGGGGGAGAGCACCGAGGTTCCGATGATCTTGAGCACGTCCTCAAAATTCTCGGAGAGGCACACGAAGGTAATGGCTGTATAATCTCTATAGCAGTTGGCGTCAACCCGGGCGCCGAGGAAGTCAAGCTGCTCGGAAATGGCGTCGACCGACATCTGCGAGTTACCTTTAAGGAGCATTTTGATCATAAGGTTACTGATGCCGTTCCGGGAAGGCTCCTCGCTAAAAACGCCGCCTCCGATGAGAACCCTCGCAGCCGTCAGGGAAGTAAAATCATCCTTGTTGACCAAAACCTTCAACCCGTTATTTAATTCGGTCTGCCCGTATCCATTGGCATCAAACGAAACGATCTCATCCTTTTGACCACAGCTTATGGTCAGGATTGACGCGAGAATCAAGACCGCCGTCAAGTGATATTTCAGGCTTTTCATTTTGGTACCACCGTGGTTAAAACGTACGAGTCCGTATTTAGGTACTTTTGAGCGGCCGCCTGGATATCGGCCAGCGTGACCTTTTCAACGTTATCAGGATAATTCTGGATGAATTCATAACCGATAAACGAATCGTACTGGGCATATGAATCGGCTATGTCGAGGCCGCGTTCGTGCCCGGTATAATAGTTTGTCTTGATCGTATTTTTTGCCTTGCGCAGTTCCTGCTCGGTAAATCCGCTGGTTTTGACATCGATCAGAATCTGTTTGATCGCCTCTTCAGTCGACCCGATTTTGTCCGGTTCAAGAACGGCATATGCGTATATGGGCCCCTCGTACTTGTAGGTGGAGAAATTGAATGTACAGGAATAGACTATCCCCAGTTCATCGCGAAGCGTCTTCCACAAGCGGCTCGACTTACCATTTCCCAGCATTGTTGCGATAAGATTGAGGGCGTACTGGTCCGGGCTGTCGGATGGTGCTCCGACCATGGACATCATCAGGTAGGCCTGGGTGATATCTCTCTTGAGTATGATTCTTGATACCTCTTTTCTCTTCTTGATCCGGCCCACGAGATCTGTGGTCTTTTCACCTGGTGGAAAGTCCGCGAAATACCTCTTCACCAGTTCCAGAGTATAGCCAGCGTCAATATCGCCGACGATTACCATGGTCATGTTGTTCGGCGCGTAATAACGCTTGTAATAGGCATAGACGGAATCTCTCGGAATATTCAATATGTTTTCCTTGGGTCCCAGGATATTTCTTTCGTAAGCGTGACCTTCGAACAGCTTTTTAAACATAGTCCAGTATGCGCTCCTCCGGGGATTGTCCAGCCTGATGTTGATTTCCTCGACGATGGCCTGTCTTTCTTTGTTCATCTCTTCTTCCGAAAAGTTTGATCGAAAAAGCATGTCGGCGTGAATCTGAAGAGCAAATTCCAGATTTTCACTGGGCAGTGAAATCACAAAATCGGTCCAGTCCGATGAAGTGTAGCCGTTGAAATAGGCTCCGTGTTTACTCATGGCCATGCCGACTTCTCCACCGGTCATGTTTTCCGTCCCGCGATACAGGATAAGATGTTCAAGAAGATGGGTGGCGCCGTCAAAAAAAGAAGTTTCGTTTTTCGCGCCCACACTTATTGTTGTCGAAATATTGACCTGTGGTACCTGATGATATTCCAGGATCATTACATCCAGGCCGTTTTCGAGCGTGGTTATCTGCCAGTCGGCCGAAAAGGCGGTGAAAGGCAGAATTACCAGAATAATTGCAAAAGCAATAGTCCTCATATGTGCTCCTTCAATGAGCTTGAAATGGTTTATTGTTTTCGGCGGATATTGCCAAAGACGGCTCAATGCAGTGCAGATGGGATTACTCCGATGCAAAGGTCAGTCCCTGTAAGTCAAAATCCAAAAACACCTTCCAACAGGATTTGTAATATATTACGAAAGGGAAAAGTAGAAGTTTACTCTTTTTCGCGGAGGCCGGCGGGTAATTCCGCGGGCGTTGACCTTGCCGATATAATGCCGTAATTTCGTAGATTTGACTCCCGTCATGCGGGCTTGAACTACCACCATCGGATCAGTCGGGGAATCCGATTGTGGGCGAGCTCTTCATGGCGGGGAAGAATGCGCGCGGCGATACCGAAACGTCCCGATTCTCTGCATACAACCTCGGTCTTGTAAACATAATGACCGTCCGACCGGATATCGCCGCCGTCCGTTCTGAGTGCTTCAACAGTCTCATAATTATCCATCTGCTCCAGAGAATTCAGATTTCCCGCCAGAACTTCGATGGAGACATCATTTGGAGGAATTTCGCCCAGAAAAACTTTCAACGTGACCGGTATCTTATCGCCGACCTTGGGAGACGTTTCCAGAGGAGGCGTCTCGATCTCGGCAACCCGAATTTTCTCCCAGTTATAGGTAAGGAATGATTTCCATTGGGCCATAGCTTTGGCAATCTTGAAATTATCGGCGGTGTACCGATGGTGGGCATTGATTGCCGGAGCGTAGAATCTTTCGGCATAGTCCTTAACCATTCGACCGGAACTGAAATCCCGGCAGGCCATGGCCATCGAGTTCTTGACGATCTTGACCCAGTCATAGGGGAAATTGGCTGAGTTCCGCTTGTAGAAAAGCGGAATCATTTCTCTTTCCAGGACGTCATACAGGAACTGAGATTCCAGGCTGTCCTGATGTTCGGCATTATCGTATTCTTCGCCGTTGCCTATCTTAAAGCCGACCTCGGGGCTGTATCCTTCACACCACCATCCATCAAGGATTGAAACATTGACCGCTCCGTTGATAGCCGCCTTCATGCCACTTGTACCTGAGGCCTCCAGCGGGCGGCGCGGATTATTCAGCCAGACATCTGCTCCCTGGACGAGATATCGGGCGACGTTGATGTCATAATCCTCCAGAAAGACTACTCTCCGGCGGAAATCCTCCTGACCGGCGATCTGGAGTATGCTTTTTATGATCTCTTTGCCGGGATTGTCCAGAGGATGTGCCTTACCGGCCATAATGATCTGAAAAGGCATATCCGGATTGGTGATCATTTTCCTGAGGCGTTCAGTATCCCGAAACAGCAGAAAGGCTCTCTTGTATGATGAGAATCTTCTGGCAAAGCCGATGGTAAGAATGCGGGGATCCAGCACTTCGTCGGCCATTTTCAGCTCAAGTGCGGATGCCCCTCGTCTTTCCAACTGCTTTCTGAGACGCTTGCGGGCGAAAAAGACGAGCCTTTCCCGCCTTCGCTGGTGAACTCGCCAGAGTTCGGCATCCGGTATCTTCGCAATGCTTTCCCATTCGTCGAAGCGTGATGGCTGCTTGGTGAATTTCGGCCCGAAATAAGTGTCAAAAAGGTCGACCATATCATGGCTCATCCAGGACCGCAGGTGAGCCCCGTTGGTGATCGACGTAATCGGGACCTCCTCCATCGGCAGGCTGGGCCAGATGTTGTGCCACATCTTGCGGCTTACCTTCCCGTGAAGTTTGGATACTCCATTGACAAACACAGACGATTTTAAAGCCGCCGCCGTCATGTTAAAAGGTTCTTCTTTGTTGTTGAAGACCCGTCCGATGGCAAGGAACTTCTCCCAGGAAAGGCCGATTTTTTCGACATAATCCCGCAGGTAATTTTCCACTAATTTGGGGTCAAACTGCTCATTCCCGGCCGGGACAGGAGTGTGGGTCGTGAAGATTGAGGTTGCCCAGACCACCTGGGCCGCCTCGGCCAGAGACAGCTTGTCGCGTTCCACGAGGTTCTTCATCCGTTCGATCAGCAGGAACATGGAGTGGCCTTCGTTCATGTGGTAAGCGGCCGGCTTGATGCCCAAAGCCTCAAGGGCCCTGACACCACCGATGCCCAGAAGGATTTCCTGCTTTACTCGCGTATCTTTGTCACCACTGTAGAGGACCGAAGTGATTTCTCTGTATTTGGACGGGTTCTCGGGGATGTTGGTGTCGAGAAGATAAAGCGGGGTGATGCCGACCATTACCCGCCAGATGTGTACATAGACCGGCGTTCCGGCAAAATCGACTGAAAATCTTATGGGATTACCGTGCTCGTCTTTCTCCAGAACGACCGGCATATGATACCAGTCGTTTTCTTCATAGCGCTCCTGCTGCCAGCCGTCAGCCGACAGGAACTGCCGAAAGTAACCGTATCGGTAAAGCAAGCCGATTGCCACCAGGGGCACACCCAGGTCACTGGCGGCTTTGAGATGGTCCCCGGACAAAACGCCCAGACCCCCGGAATAAATCGGCAGACCGGTGTCAATGCCGTATTCGCACGAGAAATAGGCAATTTTGGCATCCTTATGTTCAGGGTGCTCCGTTTCGAACCACCTTTTGTCCTTGAGATAGTCCTGAAAATCTCCGTAAACACGATCGAGAGTCGCAAGAAAAGCCTCATCCTGAGCCACTTCTTCCAGTTTATGCTGGGGAATATAAGCCAGCATCTCCACCGGATTCTGATAAGCCTTTTCCCAGAGCTCGGAATCAATGCGAATGAACAACTTAACTATGTCCCAATTCCAGGAAAACCAGAGATTCATCGCCAGCTCTCTGAGGCGGTGGATTCTCTCCGGAAGATTGGGTAGGACGAGAAACTGTTTAATCCTCATATTTTTACTTTCGGCTAAATAGACGTCCTTCTATAATTCAGTCGAATCTCGACCTGTTTCACTTTCCCCTTAACATAATATCTCTTGAATTTATCAATAGCAAAGTCAATATTCAAGTTAAAATGACAATGCCCCGATAAACGATTAACAACTATCTTACGATGGGCAAATGAATTCGTGTAAAAAATACATGTCATAAACGGGGGATAACCTATGGACGGCAAAAATCTATCGATGTATGGACTAACCAACACCGGCGTCGTTTATTGGAACCTGCCGACGCCGGCCCTTTACTCCGAATCGGTGCGAAGTCGTGAGGGATTTATCGCTCATCTGGGGCCGTATGTGGTTCGCACCGGTCAGCACACTGGCCGCTCGCCAAAGGATCGGTTTATCGTTAAAGAACCCACATCCGAAGAAAAGATATGGTGGGGCAAGGAAAACCGGCCATTTGAGAGAGATCATTTCGATGCCCTTTATTACCGCATTCTGGCGTATCTTCAGGGCAAGCAGCTTTATGTGCAGGACTGCTATGCCGGGGCTGACCCGGAA
>CP070766.1:1316887-1320476 GCA_020345705.1 Candidatus Zixiibacteriota bacterium
AGGGAAGCGATCCGATCGGGAGTTATATTGAGCATGCCTTCAATCTGGAACAGCTGGTTGCGGAGCTTCTGGCGCCGGCCAGGCAGAAGAAATCCGTTGATAAAGAGCTAGCTTTGCTCGATCTTGAGTCTGATGACTTTACGAACGTCAGGTCCTTTCGTATTGATGAGCGGACAATTGTCATACTGGAGGGAGTCCTGCTTTACAGAGAGCCTGTCGATGAGTACTTTGATTACAGGATTTTCCTGGATATCGGTTTTGACGAGATGCTCCACCGGGCGGAGACGCGTGACGTTCCCAGGTTCGGAACGGACTTTGTGAAAAGATACAGAGATAAATATATTCCCGTGCAGAAATGGTATCTGAAGCAATATTCGCCCCGGCGGAAATGCGATATTGTCATTGATAACGCGGATTATAATTATCCCGGTGTGAAGGGCATCGGCTGAGGGCGGGATTACCCGGGTCTTTACTAATGAAAGTGCAGCCTTGAAGAAAATGCTCTCGGTAATTGGATCAATTGTATTGGTAGCTCTAGGGGTCTATGTCGCTCTGTCCGTTCTTATGGTTATTTTCCAGTCCCATTTCGTTTATTTTCCGACGCCGGATATCGAGGCGACGCCGGCCGCCGCGGGGCTTGCCTATGAGGACATATCGTTTGAAACGTCGGACGGCGTCAGACTCAGCGGCTGGTTTGTCAGCGCCGAACGTCCACGCGGCGTAATTCTCTTTTGCCACGGGAACGGAGGCAATATCTCGCACCGGATTGAATCGATTGAGATTTTCCAAAGACTCGGGATGTCGGTTCTTATCTTTGATTATCGCGGGTATGGCCGGAGTGACGGTAAGCCTTCAGAGGGGGGGACATACCGCGACGCCGAAGCGGCCTGGCGATACGTTACTGAAGTAAGAAATTCAAGCCCCTCGACCATTGTTATTTTTGGCCGGTCACTCGGAGGGGCCGTCGCCGCACGACTGGCACGGAAGCACAAGCCGGGGGCCCTGATAATCGAATCGGCTTTTACCTCTATCGAGGACTTGGGCGCTGAGATGTACCCGTACCTTCCCATCAGACTGCTGTCACGTTTTCATTATAGCACCATAGAGTACCTGGCCTGTGTCCGATGCCCGATACTCGTGGTTCACAGCCACGATGACGAATTCGTGCCACATCGGCACGGACAGCGTCTCTTCAAGGCCGCAAATGAACCCAAGCAGTTTCTCGAAATCAATGGCGGCCACAACGACGGATTTTCTGTTTCCCGGGAGTATTACCAGGGCGAGATTGACAAATTCTTATCCCGATATGTCCGGGAGTGATGTCTCCTTAGCGGATACGCCGACTCCGGGCGGGATAAACCACGACAGTACGATCACCCCTCACGAAACGAATTGCATCAAGCAGCAATAACTAGAACCTTCTGGTTCTCCTTTCGCCGTCGTCTCTTCTATCCCTGTTCCTGGGCGGACGAGCTTCATCAACTCTCAATACACGGCCTTCGAAATCGGTGCCGTTCAAAGACTCCTTGGCCTTCTCGGCTTCCTCGGCACTGGACATCTCAACAAAACCGAAGCCCTTGCCTTCGATAATATTGACCTGCTTGACCTGGCCGTAGTTGGCAAACAGTTCTTCCAGTTGGTTAGTGCTGACGGAATACTTAAGATTCCCCACGTACAGCCTGTTACCCTGCATCTTACCTCCAGTCGATTAATATTGCTCCGCTGATAATGTCCCTGTCAGAGGTGAATCAAAGATAATTATCCGTCTTATATCTTAGGACATCACCAGACCTGGAATTTACGTTGAAATATCAATTCACGAAATTATCTGACTCTTTCGGACTTTCATTCATGCGTTAACTACTTATCATCTATAAAGGAACTCTTAGAGAGACTAGGATCCACAATTGCGGCGGCTTGGCCGGACGCCCCCTCTTACCGATAGATCTTCACGGAATCTCAATGCACAACCTATACTATTAAAATAATTCCAGCTTCCTTCGGATGATAATGTCTCTTGGAGGCAGATGCAGAACTGCTTTTCCGACCTCATCTTAGTTAGGAAACACTATCGAACAAAGGCCATCAACTCAAAATAATCATTTTATTTTAATCAATAGGATTCCGGCTGTCAAGGGGAAAAAGCGGAGGCGAATTGAGCCGGATAAGTTCATGGCCCCCTTGCGGTTAAAAATTCATAAAATCGCCTCGGTGGATGCGTCAACTTACATTTGAGAAAAATCGCCCGCCCTGCCCGTCCCGTGTCAAAATCGCCGTTCGGCTATCGTTACTGGTAATTGAAAAGACTGGGTGAATTTGCTGAAAGGAACGAACGTTTTTCAGTATGGACTTCTGCACATATCCATAAGGATTTTACATTGAGGTCTTCGGGCCGCCTCGAATGTTTTGGAAGGAACGAGGGTTGAGCGTTTTTTGGCTTGACATCGGAAAAGCGTATGGTTAGATTTATGGCTTAAATCGGAAGAGCAGTCCGAACGTGTGCAGTAATACGTTGGTAGGATACGGCCTTATGAAAGGAACCAAATAAAAATAGACGTGATGATTACCTCGCATTAGCCCGTTCGGATGCTTGCGAGGTTTTTTGAAAGGACCCGGTTTTTTTCGTGATAAGCAGATTAAGCTCGATAAGCCTTGCCGTTTTTCTCTTGTGTGTTCTCTCGGCGGCCGCTCAGGAGCCCGCCGACACAGGTTTAACAGCCGTTGATACGCTGATCCCCCCCAATGTTACCCCGGTGATGGCCAAAAATGTCAAGGTGGCGGATAACCCCAATGATGACGGCGGAGCGGTGATAATAAGCTTTGACCTCTCGGTTGACGACTACGACGGAGGAAAGGTCACCGGTTATAAAATCCAGCGGTCGGAAGGTCCCGACGTCGAGTTCGAAGAGATCGGCAGCATTTCATCGGGAACAAGCCGGTTTATCGACAACAGCACCGAGGACGGTACGGAATACTTCTACAAAGTAGTTGCTTTCAACAGCCGCAAAGAGAATGGACAGACCCTCTGGACGGTTTTTTCCGACTCTGATGTGACCGGTCCAATTAAGTCGACCGCGCAGTGGTTTGACCTGAGGCGCATCAATGTATTCGTCGGTGTGGTTTTTGTCTGCACCGCGATTTTCCTGTATATAAGACAGGCGAAAGCGGGCAAAAAGCTTTATATCCGCAAGATTGCCGGGCTGGAGTCGGTTGATGAAGCTGTCGGCCGCGCAACCGAGATGGGGCGGAAGATCTTTTTCATCCCCGGCATTAATGATATGGATAATGTCCAAACCATTGCCGGTGTTACCATACTGGGGCGGGTCGCCCAGCTGGCGGCCGAGTACGAGACGTGGATTGAGGTGCCCGTCAGCCGTTCGCTGGTGATGGTTACGGCCAAGGAGATTGTCAAGGAAGCCTATTCCAAGGCCGGTCGCCCCGATGCATATAACGAGGATCAGGTGCACTACCTGACCGATGACCAGTTTGGTTACGCGGCGGCCATTGACGGTATGTTCGTGCGCGAGAAACCGGCCACCGTGTTCTATATGGGGGCTTTCTTCGCCGAATCGCTGATCATGGCCGAGAC
>CP070766.1:1320576-1324333 GCA_020345705.1 Candidatus Zixiibacteriota bacterium
CTCAAATGCCGCCGGAAACGGCGGCATTTTTTTTGGGTTTGGGCTTTGAGGCACGGTGACCGCGCGATATATTATACACGTGAAAAGTAATAATCCCACGGCCATCCTCGGTTATGGCTCGCAGGGGCGGGCCTGGGCGCTGAATCTTAAAGATTCCGGGCGGGAGGTCATTGTCGGAATTCCGTCCGGCGATTCCTCGCGCAAAGTCGCCAAAAAAGACGGAATCAGGAATGTCCTGACGATATCAAAAGCGGTCAAAGAAGCTCAAATCGTTATCTTCGCCTACCCTGACCACCTGCACGGCAGAACTTACAGACGGCATATCAAGCCTGATCTGAATCCCGCAGCGGCCCTTGTATTCTTGCATGCTTTCTCCATCCACTTTCAAACCGTCATCCCGCCGGACGACTGTGATGTCATCCTTCTGGCTCCGCTGGGTCCCGGAGTTGCCGTGCGAGAATCGTATCTTAAGGGTAAGTCAATCGGATATTTTCATTGCATCCATCATAATGCGACCGGCCGCGCCCAAACAATCCTCAACGGCTTCATCAGAGACCTGAAGATTGACAGGAAAGCGATGATCAAAACGACTTTCCGGGACGAGGCCATCGGCGACCTGTTTGGCGAGCAGGCGATTCTGTGCGGTGGGCTGTCACAGCTTATCAAGGCCGGTTATGATACGCTTATCGACTGGGGGCTGTCATCGGATAAGGCCTATCTTGAAGTGGCCTATCAGCTGGATTTGATAATCGACCTCGTCAAAAAACATGGTATCGAGGGCATGTTCGAGCGCATCTCAGTCGCGGCCAGATACGGCTCATTTCTGACCGGGCCGAAAATCATCGATACCTCTGTCAAAAAGAAGATGAAAAAGGTTCTGGTCGAAATCGAAAACGGCCGCTTCGCCCGCAAGCTCGAATCTCTCACACCTGAAAAGACGAGAAAGCTCCGCTCCGATCTGAAGAAATTAACGTCCGTTTCCTTCGAGAAATCCGCCCGCAAATTCCGCCCGTAAACTCGGCCAAAAGAAAACAGTGCATCTGCTGCGTTCTACTGGTTATATGCCGCGCGCCGCGGGGACGCATGCTCCATTTTTTGTTGACCGGCCTGCGAAAACGGAACACTTTATATATTTGTGTCAATCAAAGATCGCCTTCCGGCGGAAGGCTCAGGAAAGGCAAAAAGATTATGAAAAAATTCGGTCTCGCTACACTGGTGCTGATTATAATTCTGGGCGTCCTTGCCATTCTCTACTTCGATATTTTCAATCTTCGGTTCAGCAAGGAAGCAACCATCGCCTCAATCATATCTGCCGAGGATATTCGGCGCGTTTCCAGCGAGTTTGACAAATACTTGTCTGATCCCGACTCGGATATCAGAACCCGCACCGCCCTGGCCATCGGACGCATTGGCGACGTCGTCGCCGCCGATCGCCTGTTCGGTTTACTTGAGGACTCGGTCAGCGAGGTGGCCGAGGCAGCCGTTTTCGCCGTCGGTCTTACCGGCGAGAAGAGCTATGCTGAAAGGCTTCTCGATCGGTGCGGCGATTTTCCCCCCGACCTGCTTGCGGCAGCATTGCGGTCGGTCGGCCATCTGTCCGATTCGTCGATGACCGACGTCAATGATATGCTGGCCTCGTATCTCGATCATATTGACCACCGCGTCCGCGAGCAGGTGGTACATGCCCTGTGGCGGGCCGGTGCGAAGGATCAAGCATCCCGGCTGGTCGATATCTGCCGGGCCGACCCCGTCCGTCCGGTTCAGGTGGCGGCGCTGTATTCTCTGGTTAGAATGCAGATCGCCGGGCCGACCGGCCTTTATGCCGAATGGCTCCCCGATGCCGAACCGTTCGTGAGATCGCTGGCGCTTCGCGGCCTGGCTCTGGGAAAAGATGAAAGCAAAGTCTCGCTCATCGCTTCCGGTTTGAACGACCGTGACAATAATGTGATATCCCAGGCGATCTCATCGCTGGCCTCGATCGGCTCGGCCAAAGCGGTGAAATTTCTCAGAGACAATTATGCCAGAGAGACTGATGAAAAACTCAAAGTTCAGCTTCTGGAGACATTCTCGAAGCTTGAAAATGACGCCATCGTTGAATTTGCCCTGGATGATATTCATAATAGCGAGAGTACCGTAAACATTAAAGCCGCCGCTATCGTCTATCTGGCCGGTATCGGTAAGGATGAATACATCCCCCTCATCGACAGCCTTGCCGACCTGAACGATACATACTTCAACACCGGAATCGCCGGTGCTCTCGGCAAAATCGGCGGGGAGGCCGTCAAGCCGAGACTGGGTGCGCTGTTCGGCGATAGTTCCGCCGCTGTCAGGGCGGCCGCCTTCACGGAACTTTGTGATGTTGACCCCGGCAATATTGACTATTATCTGAGAGAGGCCCTCGCCGACCGCGATTATGTTGTCAATTCCCTGGCCATCGGAAAAATCGGGGAGCTAAAGATGCGGGAATACCTGCCTCAGTTGATGACCATCATGCAGATGCGCGACCGGGCCGAGGTCGATGTGAAGCGGTCCATTGTCGAGACGATGGCGGTATTTCTCGAAGATGACAAAACAGATTCTCTCGCCGAGGACATTCTATATCATGCCCTTCTGGATAATGATTACATCGTCGGTCGTGAAGCGGCCGGAGTCTATATGGAAAAGCTGGACACCGACAAATCGGCTTTTGTGAATCGGCCGTACGGGTTGGCCGGTAAGAGAAAAATCAAATCGCTGTTGAACAGGTACAAACGCAATCCGCACGCCGTCATTATCACCGGCCGCGGTGAGATTGAGCTGGAGCTTTATTTCGACCTCGCCCCGCTGACCGTTTACAATTTTATCAGGCTGTCCCGGGAGGGATTCTATGACGGCCTTATGTTTCATCGGGTGGTGCCCAATTTCGTGATTCAGGGTGGTGACCCGCGCGGTGACGGCTGGGGCGGGCCGGACTATACGATTCGGTGCGAGCTGAATGACCTGACCTATAAGCGCGGTGCCGTCGGTATGGCCCTTTCCGGAAGAGACACCGGCGGGTCACAGTTCTTTATAACGTTGTCGCCGCAGCCGCATCTCGATGCCCGCTATACGCTCTTCGGGCAGGTCGTATCCGGTATGGAAGTCGTCGATCAAATTGTCAGGGGTGACAGGATCGAACATATCTCAATCGTCCAGGCTGAGGAGACGTGAAACGGTTCTTACCAAAACACCAGTAAGATAAATGCAAGGAGGATAGATGAAGACCAAAGTCGTTGATATCAAGATGCCGCCCGACGTTAACATGATTTTCGGGATGACGCATTTCATCAAGTCGGTCGAGGATTTGTATGAGGCGATGGTGACCTCATGCCCCGGCGCTGAGTTCGGGATCGGCTTTTGCGAGGCATCGCAGGAGTGCCTGGTCCGCTCCGAAGGCAACAACGCCGAGATGATTCACCTGGCCGAGAAAACGGCTTTCGATATCGCCTGCGGGCACAGCTTCGTGATATTCATGCGCAACGCCTTCCCGATTAATTTTCTTCCGCGGATCAAATCCGTTCCCGAGGTCTGCCGGATATTCTGCGCCACGGCCAACCCGGTGCAGGTGATCGTCGCCGAGACCGAGCTTGGGCGGGGGGTCATGGGTGTCATCGACGGCCTCATGCCCAAAGGCATCGAACAGGACGAGCACAAACAGACCCGGCATAAGTTTTTAAGGGATATCGGGTATAAGAGGTAGTCGAATCTTCTACATGCTTCGCATGAAGTGTCGAAAGCA
>CP070766.1:1324433-1328245 GCA_020345705.1 Candidatus Zixiibacteriota bacterium
CTCTGCCTGCACAAAATAGGTGGAGAGGACGAATTTTGCGGTTATAGTCGCTTTCCGGCGACCAATATTCTTCTCATCGTTATTTCCTGAGGGCGAACCTGAGTTAACTCCAGGAGCGGCGGAAATTTCGACGTCGGAAATGTTCGCTATGAATGGAAAGTTGGCGACATATCCGATGAATTTGCCGAAGTCGTGGTAGGTTCCCGTCATCTCTATCTGAAATCCGGCGACGTTGTAGAAGCCCTCGGGAGAAACAGGTTGCGGCTCGACTTTAACAATCTTAGTCCCGGTTAGAGATGAAGCAGTGTGAAGCTGAACCAGAAATGACGGAATCTGCTTGACCTCAGGGAGTAGCTGTTCGATTTCATCGTAACGAGCCAGGAGATCTTCATATTCCAGTTTGAGGGCATCGAGGGATTTGGACTTCATCTCGACATTCTTGAGATTGGTAATCATCGTAGAGTATTCTTGGGTCATCTGGGAGAGGCGGTCATTGTGTCTTGAATAGAGCCTGGTGTACCAGAAATATGTAACTACTAGGAACGCTCCAACGCCCAGGAAAATTTTCTGAACTTTGGGATCTCTGAAATCCATGATGCCTCACTAGTTTATATTTTCGTTTTCAACGGATGATTCTTGGCTGAATTTCCTCTCCAACTCTTCATCGGACAGATAATGCACGTTACAACTCAGTTTGAAATTGTAGGCCTTCTGCCGCCCGAGGGCGATCACCTCGGAGCTGACCAGATCGACCTCGTCGAAGTAATCCGATCTCATCAGTTTTATCATAAACGAGGCCAGGGCATTAAGCGTAAAAGTGAAGCCCTCGATCTCAGCCGCTTTGACTTCCGGAACAGACCGCGGCTGGGCCACCGAAGTAGTATCACCCGGAGCCGCCTTGGCCTGAGGCTCGATCACTTCATTAAACCTGGACATCCAGACAAAGTCAGGAACATTTCCTGACAGATTCTCGAGGATTCTTACCCAGGCGCTTCGGTGGCGGTCGAGACGCTCAACCGCTTTGAGCCGATCCGTGATCTTGGCTTTGATATCAATAAGAGCATCAACCAGCTTGATATCTCGCTGAAGCTGGGCAGTTCTGGCCCTGGCGATTTCCATCTGCCCGTTCAGTTCTTCCATTTTGTATAGCTGCCAGCCGGTGACCGCCGCGAACATGAGCAAAACACCTGCGGCCGCGGCGATGGTATATATTCCGTGTTTGCCGAGGGAAATTCCCCCCGACCGCTTCATATATTGCTTGGGCAGAAGATTTATATTTATCATCGGCATGGCACTACCTCACTTTTCTCATCGCTAGGCCGACCGGCACGGCCAGCATCGGTGCATTTTTCTCCGGTTCTAGATACTGGAACATGTCCGGATCGTAATCTACGTTTCGAAGCGGATTGAGAATTTCAAGTGGGATATTGAGTTTCGACTGAAGATATTCCGGGAGATACGGCACCAGAGCTCCGCCCCCGGAGAGAACCATCCAATCCAGCTTGTCAACTTTCGCCTGCGTCTTGAAGTACGAAAAGGCAAGCTCAAGACCCGACATCAACTCCTCGGTCGATGAAATTATGGTCGCCTTGAGCATATCCTGATCGATGGAGTCTTTCATTTCCCCCTTTATCGCCTTTCCGGCCAGTTCGGCATTCAGGCGGAATTCCTTCTGAATGGCATTGTAAATCTCTCTTGTCCCGGTTGCTATGTCACGGGTCGAGTGATACAACCCGCCTGACAGATAAAGGACGTTGGTCACGTCGTGGCCGAGATTGACCAGTACTGTTGTCCGGGCCGGGTCGACATCGTAATTGAATTCGTAGGCGTTCAACACCGCAAAGGCGTCAATATCGACGACAACGGGATGCAGACCGGCATCCATTATCAATTCAATATATGAGTTGAGGAATTCGTTCCGGGCGGCCACCAGCAATATTTCGGCTTTCTTGGTCTCTTCATCGACTCTTATGACATGGTGATCCAGGGTCACATCCTCGACGTCAAAGGGCGAGCGTTGCTCCGCCTCAAACAGAATTGACTGCTCCGCTTCCGAACCTGACTTCTTGTCAATCATGAACTTATCGGTTATGACACCATATCCGGAAATGGACACTACCACGTTTTTGATTTTCGGGTCAACCTCGTCGATCAGAGACTGAATATTGTAAATGACGGCCTCGCGGTCCTTTATTTCATCGGATACAATAGCCTCCGGGGGAAGCTCACGAATCCCAAGGGCCGCAACAGAATGGCTTCCCTTGCTTCTGTCAAGCTGAATCAGCTTGATAGAGTTGGCGCCAACATCCAATCCGACCGTGCTTTTGCTGCTTCTTGAGAATAACATAGGCGTCTCTTTTATAAGGTCATTCGCTTCATCTTACTATCTTATCGTCAATTGTTAGCCAAAATTTACCTTTTCTCGCGGCCTATCCGTAAAAATGACGGGATGCCCCCGGCCGCCGAAAAAGGACACACTTTTGGTCTTATTATCGGGTTTTCACCATTCCAGATTAGCCAAAAACGTTTTAAATCAAAAACCCCCGCATCTTAACGACGGGGGGGTTTACCGGAGGATGAGAAAGAGGGAGCTATCAGTAGTTATAGATATATTCCAGTTTGGATTTCCCAGTTGACGCCAGAACAGTTGAGATACCGAAGTTTACCGAGTTACCGGTATAACTCATCATATAAATTACTCCGGTCTCGGATGCCGACCCGTTCGGTTGAAACACAATCGCCGAGTTGCCGAAAGAGCTATAAAGATAAACAAATTCCGATGAAAGCGAATCGGCTCGAACGACCGAATCGGCACCAACATCATATGTCGCGCTTGCAAGATTCGCCTTATCCTTAAACATGGTAATGACATAGGCCGTGCCATCGAAATGAACGCCGTATGGGGCTTTCTCGGTAATGGCGTTCGACCGGGCCATCCGTAACATCGAAATTGACTCCTTCGCCTGGCCTCTGAACTTGATGCGCTGGAAACTCTTTTCGAATGACGGGACTGCCAGCGCTGAGATGATGCCTATAATCACGACGGCCGCCATCATCTCAAGTAGCGTTATGCCACGTTTTGACTGAAATATTCTGGTTTTCATATCATCTATCCGATCTTTTGGTTCCTTTTGCAATTTTCTTTCGCATAAAAGATGCCCTTCAGGCAGAAAGATTTTCCCTGTGACCTAAATGATTAATCTTGTTGGTCGATAAAGACTTAAACTACAACAGGAGCATACCTGCCGGGGAACATTGTTTCAGTCTTGTCGGTTTTTTCTAAATATGTATTGGTTTTCCCCTATATCAATTGAACGGAGACAACAAATCATTGACAGTAACCCAAATTCAGATAACTTGTTATATGCAGTATACTTGCCGCATGAGAGGTCAAACCCGGGAAAGGATTCATGATGAAAATATCCAGCCTGTTAATTACTGCCAGCCTTTTACTTATCTTAAGCTTACATGTTTCAGCAGGTGATCGGGATACCGGCCCGCTCGGTGAAAGGCCCGTTGTAGTAGAGAAGCGGGCCCGTATCGCAACCGAGGCCACACAGAGTTATTTTGACAAGCATAAGCCGGAGAAGGCAAGAATCTGGGTCTTTTTCACGGATAAAGGCGTTTTTGACGACAGAGATTTCCGACACGCCGCCAAGAAAATTGCCCTTAACGAACATGCCCTGAAAAGACGGGCTAAAGTGGGCAAAGACAGGCCGGTATTTGCCGATCTTCCGGTTCGGCAGGAATACGTTGATCAGATTATAAAGCGCGGCGCACAAGTGAGACGGCTTTCAAGGTGGCTCAATGCC
>CP070766.1:1328345-1335247 GCA_020345705.1 Candidatus Zixiibacteriota bacterium
ATGTCAGTGGTTGCACTGTAGCGGTTTTTGGCCCGCACCGCCGTGGTAGTAAGATTGTCAAGCGACGAATCGGCGGCTACCACGGCAAAGGCAGCAGTGTCCGGCTGACCCGGCTGTAAGTCAATCGGGCCGATCGATAATACTTGTGTAAGATCATATTCCAGTAGAGTATCAAGATCGAAGCGTCCCTCGGACAGAGCCAGATACTTCTCAGACTCATCCTTCGCCAGATCTTTTACGTCGGCATCATCTTTAATCAAACGGTGTGCGGCCACCTGGCCATCATTGACCAGGCAGATCCCGCGATACTTGGCGTCCGTATTGAGCAGTTCAGGATGATAAACATAACCGAGATTCATATACGCCTCATAGCCGCCGCCGTCAATCCTTTCATTATGAAGATCCCAGTCAAAAAAGAGCCCGACATAGATGCCGTCGATCAGAGTATCGGTCGCGTTTTCTATGACATATTCCAGGATCACAAAATTATTGTCGGGAGGGTCATTCCAGCTCATCGTTCTCTGTTCGATTTCAATGCCGAGCGGCTGCTCCGCGCGGCTGTCATCGAATTTCGAGAACGTCTCCTGGTCGGCTTTGCCACCCGGAGTGGACACCTGCAGGTCGCCGCCGGGCGCGACGGCGAAATCATTGTCCGGCTCCTCAACGAGATTCCTGGCCCCATCGGAGACATGCTCCGCATCGACACCGATCATAAGGGCTCCTTCGAACAGGTCGTTGCGAAAGGTATCGATGTACTTGAAGCCGTCATATCCAAGCGGATAGAAACTGCCGTACCCGAAGCCGTAATGCCCGAAGTTAGAAACAGTGAAGTGGAGGATATCATTCCTGTGAGTATAAAACCCGGCCCGCGGGCTTTCTCCGACCCTTACATAAAGATGACACGGGCAGTAATAGTCCCCGCTGCCGTATATGTCGAAGTCAACCGCGAGCATACGACCGGCCGTGACGGTATCGCTGATTACAGCTCGAAATGGGATACTGCTTGAAACCACGCTGCCCGGGGCAACAGGGCCGAAATTAAGAGTGTCAGTCAGGATAGTCATAATACCGTTGGTGCGAATGGCCGTGCCGAAAACCGAATCGACCGGATCGCCAAAATTCTTGATGAGAACGAAGGCATCTATGGTGTCGCCCGGAGCGAGCTCGGGATGTTCGAATGAATATATTCTGAGATCGGGCTCAGGAGGAGGCGTGAGAGCCTCAAGCGAAGCGGGAATATTCAGAAGACCCCAGCCGTAGTCATTATTCGGAAGCTCGCCGCTGTCCGAGGTCGGCCGGCAGCCGGCCAGAAGGGCCTCTTTTATTTCGTCGACGGTGGCATCGGGAGCATACTGCCTCAGAATGGCTACGGCACCCGACACATGGGGAGCCGCCATTGAAGTCCCGGACCTCGATTTGATGAAAGTGGACGGTACCGATGACCAGATTTTCTCGCCCGGAGCAACGAGATTGGGTTTAATCATCTCCTGCGAGCTTGGATTGCAGATGGAGGGCCCCCGAGAGGAAGAGCCATAGATCACTTCGAAAGTCGTATTGACCGCGCCCACCGCGAAGGAATTGAGTGAATCGATAGCGCGGTTGGCCGGGTTTCGAATAGTCATCGGTTCGCCGCCTTCATTGCCCGCTGAAAAGATGTTAACGATACCGAGAGCCTCGGTGTTGTCAATCATATCCCAGAAATAGTCGTGACAACCGATGGCGGAGTCAAAAATGCCCCAGCTGTGATTTATTACATCAGGAACATCATCGATCGTGTTGGGATCGCCGTCAGGATCAGCGGCCCATTCAAAGGCATCGATTATTGACGCGCCAAGAATATTAATTACCGCTGCTGAAATCCACCTGGCCCCCGGTGCGACTCCTATGTAATCCTTACTGAGCTGAGCGCTGTCATCCTGTCCGACCATAATGCCCATAACGTGAGTTCCGTGCTCGGGAGCAATAATGTTAGTGAAAACATGTGGGAAGGACTCACCGCCGACCGGGTCGAACCAGGCCGCCGCCGAATCGCCGTCATGACCTTTCCACTTGTCGAACAATGACGGATGTAGTCCTTCCACACCGGTGTCAAATGAGCAGACCACCCGCCCCTCGCCGGTGTATCCCAGCGCCCATGCCGAATCGGCGCCGACGGCGATGATATTCGGCTCAATGCCGCCCGCGTCCGCAGAGACGGTCTCGGGCGCATCCGTCCCGCTCTCCACCGGCTCAATCAACGTTATTTCAGGCAGTTGATATATAAATGAAACGTCCGATCGCGAGCTGATATTTTCAATTTCCGAGGCGGCGACTTCGGCGGAGACAACATTGATAATCCAGTGGCTTTTGATATTTGAAACCAGGTCGGCGGTTTGCATTTGCCGCAACTTGCTTAGAAGATTGGCCTGGGATGCCGAGGCTTCGTCTTTGAGTCGATCGAGCCCGATCCTGTGCCGGACCGCCCGAGTTTTGTAGTTCAATGACAGCTTGGCCTTCAAGGTTGCGGGCGAAGTAGGTTCGGCCATAGAAATGACAACCGGGATTTTCTCGCCGGGGGAGGAAAAAGACATTTTTCCAGCCAGATCAGGCGATATCTCACCCGCGACAAGAAGGCCCCCGCCGACCCAAACAAGAACCGCCGCCGACAGAAATATCAGATATTTCTTCATACCAGATTCTCAGGTGCTAAACACCGCTCCACAGAAGAGCGATAACCGTGCCGGGCTCGAGGCCGGCGCGGTAAAAATACTTCTTTGTACCTCAACGAATTAAGAATAAAAAATCGCAGCAAGAAAGGCAAGAGTGAAGTCCGATTTTCATTTTATGCATATTTATTCATCAATATTCCCGGGGCCGATTCTCCGATGATTTTGCCCTCAAGTAATTGACCTGTAAGTAATTGTTGTTATATTGGGCTTGCAAAATCGTCTTCATCTTAAAGGAGCGCAGATTGATGAAAAAAATTCTGATATTCATATTTGTCGCTTTTGTGGTGTCAGTTCCCCTCAAAACGGCCGGAGCGGCGTGGATTACATATGACAGCGAGAACTCGGGGCTGACTGATGATTTTCTCACGTCCCTTTGCTCGGACACCGCGGGAAATGTCTGGATCGGCAGTTCGAACTACGGCTTCAATAAGCTCAGTCCGGATTCCGTCTGGAGTTTCTATAACACGGTGAACAGCGGTCTGATAGACGACCGCGTTACCGATATCGCCATTGACGCTGACGACACTTTATGGTTTTCCACTCTCTTTGGTATCAGCAGATTCGATGGCGACGCAGCCTGGAAATCATACAACAGCGACAGCGGGCTGGTTCACGTGGATATTAGAGTCATCACCGCCGACGGCTTGGGGAATGTCTGGCTCGGGACCTTCGGGGCCGGAATCGTAAAATTCGACCGCGATACGACCTGGACCTACTACACCGAGGACAGCGGCCTGATTGACAACCGAATTCTGAGCCTTCTGGTGGATTCCGAGAATAATATCTGGATTGGCACTTACAGCGGTATCAGCAAATTTGACGGCGGCTCATCCTGGACATCCTATACTCAGACCGGCAGCGGCTTGCTTGACGACACCGTTCGTGCGATCGCACAGGACGATTTCGGCAATTTCTGGTTCGGCAACGGGACCGGAGCCAGCCGCTTTGACGGCCAGAGCAGCTGGACAACCTATACCGAATCGGACAGCGGAATCGCACCCGGAACCGTCAATGCCATTGCCGTTGACAATTCGGGTAACATATGGTTCGGCCACGAATATACGGATCCGTCATCTGTCTGGATAGCCAGATTCGACGGGGTATCTGAGTGGACAACGTATGATAAATATAACGGTGTTGACGGCAATGTGTCGATAACCGATGTAACCGTGGCGGCATCCGGCGACGTCTGGTTCGCAACCGATAGAATCGGCGCTCTTGTTTTTGAGTCGGATGTTTCGGGCATCTCAGGCGATGACGACCTGCGGCTTCCCAACGAATTCGCGCTCTCGCGATGCTACCCCAATCCCTTCAACAGTTCGACGACCATTGAATATTCTCTCCAGAGACGATCGGACGTAACCATTTCGATATACGATCTTCTCGGGCGACATCTAAGGACAATCGTCAAGGAAAGGCAGGCGTCGGGAACGCATACCGCCGTCTGGGACGGAACCGACTCAGGGGGTGATGCCGTCGGCTCCGGATTGTACTTCTATTCGATCAAAGCGGCGAATATCACCGAAATAAAGAAAATGATTCTTCTGAAATAGCCATTGCCAGAGATTCAAATACAGAGCTGAAATAAAAGAGCCCGCGATGACGCGGGCTCATTATTATTGCAGAGTGGTAACAGCCCCTGTTACGGAGCGCACTCGGCAGACCATTCTTCGCTCGTGACAGGGGCCGGACCGTTCTTATACAGATAGCTGATTATATAGGAAACATCCTGCAGGTCGACCAGGCAGGTCGCATCCGGGTCACCGGAACAGACTTCATAGGGCACCGGCAGCGGGCCGTTTTTATAGAGATAACTGACTATATAAGAAGCGTCAAGTATATTAATGCCATTCATTCCGTCGGCGTCACCAGGGACGCATTCGGCGGTGCAGCCCACGTCGAACACCCCGATCAGGTCACATTCAGGATTGTTTTCCGGGGCGCAGGGTGAGTGAGCGTAAAGCGTGAACGGTTCATCAGGGTTGGCCTCCCCGCAGAAAAGAGGATCGGCCGACAAATTGTTGTTCCCCAGCAGCCCTGCAATGGCACCGACCCAGTCGCCGCCCTCGTTGCCGTACACGTCGGTGCAGTTTATGAAAATATCACTACTGTCCCAACAGTATACGGCCGAGCCATCATCAGTGAAGGCGATGATGCTGTTATCGATTCCAGCGAATGACGCGAGGACTTCGATCGCCCCGCCCTGTGAGAAATTGGCGTTGAATGTACAGTTATACACTTCTACCGAAGCGCCCTGACAGCTTATCGCGCCGCCGCCAAACCAGGCGCCGTTGCTGTCGAAAAGGCAATCTGTCAGCTCTGCCGTGGATGCGCTGGCAAATACAGCGCCACCATGTCCCATCGCTTTATTCTGCTCAAAACGACAATCAGTTATTGTCGGGGAAGAATTCTGACTACAATATATCGCTCCGCCTGACCAGCCGGCATGGTTACCCCGGAAAATACAGTTTCTTATTGTCGGCGAACTTCCATTACAGATCACACCGCCTCCGCCTCCGCCCATCTCGGGAGTAACTGCTTTCTCGATGGTGAGTCCATCAATTACGGCCGTTGGACCTTCTCCGTTCTTCAGGATAAAGCCCCGGTGGCCGGTCGTATCGCCCGGACTGCAGTCGATGATGGTGAATTCCGGGCCGTTTTCGCTCGCCACTTCGACATTCTTGCCGAGAAAGTCGATGTCGGTATTCCCGAGACCGGAAAAAACGCCATCGGCGACAAGAATTATGTCACCATCCGTGGCGGCCATAATCGCGGCCTGGATGTTGGCCGCATCGCCCGACCCGTCAGGCAGAACATACCAGGTATTCCCGGCCGGACAGTCTTGCACGCTGATATCCAGAACGTTGATGACGGAGCATCGAGCTATCCCGCAGGTTATAAAGTGACCGTATCCGCTGATTTCCTGCCCGACAAAACCCTCGAGCGAGACCATATTGGCAACCAGCGGATAATAATAGGCGCCGCCGTTGCAATTCAAAAGAGCGTAGGCCGGCATATATACTTCGTGGCACTCACATTCGGGGATCGTTACAACGGGTCCATCGAGCGTCCCTCTCAGAAAAATCGGTTCCGCGTGGGTGATGCCGGTGAACGAGAACATTATGATGGTCAAAGCCACCACCCGTAGAAACTTAATCATGATTCCCTCCAAATTATAGCCCGCATTGACTATGACGCGCAGAGCGCTGAAAACGTGAAATGATTGAGCTTAACTTTTCGTCCCTTCCCGCAAACAAATGAGCAAAATCGAAAGCGGATTCACAGTGGATCCTTTCCTCCATTATACAATTTAGCCGCTAAGGTCTTCAATGTCAAGCGGAAAGACCACGTTGCCGGCCTTAAGCGGACATCTGCCAGGCTGGGCAGTGTCAGTCAGATGCTTTTTGAATCCAAGCCTCAAAACACGGCGGTGACACCAATATGGAAGGTCAGAAGGTCGGTCTTCGACTCAATGACATCGTAAACTACTGTCGTGCCGACCCGTCCGATTGAGCCCTCCTTCAGGTATTCCGCCTCGCCACCAATGAGATAACGCAAGCGAAGATCAATAAAGACCAGAGGCGATTTTCCGAACCTGGCCGCCTTGAGAGCTGCTTCATCGCCGAAGACCTTGATCAGAACACCGCCGCCCGCGCCGTAGCTGAAGACGGCGTCGTCGAAGTTGGTCGTTTTGGCGATTGGCTCATCACTGTAGCCCTCGATTTTCGTCTCGGTAAAAAGATAGTTGAAGCCGAGCAAACCGTCGACATACGGGCGAATCGGGCCTTTGGGTACCTCCGTGCGAAGAAGAATATGTCCGCTGAAAAGGCTGTTGGTGGTGATGACGTCGACGAAGACGTCGGGAATGGTATAGCTGAACGGCTCTGTCCGCTTCTCCCGGCCGTAAACCATGTACGCCAGCGAGCCGCCGATGGAGAAGGGCGACAGGCGCGGTTTATAGGCCAGCTCGCCGGAGACACCGTAGCCGGTTTTGTCGACGTTGTCGCTGAATTCGCCCTGCGGGAAACCGAGCATAAAACTCAGCCCGCCGGACATACCGGCGCTGGAATAATCGGGAATGACAGTAACGGCCAAAGCCGCTATCATCAGGGAGCATAGGAATCTCCGTTTAAGGGTAATCAACACTGTTGATGCTTTCATGTCAATTCTCCATTCTTTCTCTGAATGTGATCA
>CP070766.1:1335347-1339017 GCA_020345705.1 Candidatus Zixiibacteriota bacterium
ACGTGATGGCGTCTGGCCGAAATGTGAATATTCTGGTTCTGGATACTGAGGTTTATTCAAACACAGGCGGGCAAATGTCAAAAGCCTCGCCGATGGGTGCCGTGGCAAAATTTGCCGCCGCGGGGCGTCCATTGCCCAAGAAAGATCTGGGCATGATGCTGATGCCTTACGGCAATGTGTACATTGCCCAGATTGCCCTCGGTGCGAGCCACAACCAAGCGGTAAAGGCTCTAGTTGAGGCTGAAAAATACGACGGCCCCTCGATTGTAATCTGTTACGCACACTGCATTGCACACGGAGTTGATATGGCCCATGGCCTCAACGAACAGAAAAAGGCGGTCGATTCCGGCCACTGGATTCTCTACCGATACAATCCGGAACTGATCAAACAGGGGAAAAATCCGCTGCAACTGGACAGCAAAGCTCCGTCGATCAGCTACGCCGATTACGCTTACGGTGAGATTCGCTTCAGCTCTCTGAAAACCAGCATGCCTGAACGGGCTGAGAGGCTTATCCGGGCCGCCCAGGCGGACGCCATTAAGAGATACAACTTCTACAAGGCGCTGGCCTCAATTGACTACAGCAAAATCTTCGAGAAACCTGAATAGCGGTCGAGAAAGCTCGCGAACGAAGGCAGGGATGATTTCCCTGCCTTTTTTATATGCCAACAAGGAGTCGTCGACAATCAATTGCCGTTCAACGTATTACGACGCCTCCGGTGAATATTATTTTTAAAGATTCTGTCCCCGTTTCCGATAATTAGTAAGACAACCGAAAAATCTTTCCAAGGAGGATATATGTTCAAGAGATTCATTCCGCTGCTGGTGCTATTGTTTACATTTGCGGTGGTCGGCGCCGCCTTTGCAGACACGGAAGATGAGATAATCGCCAAGTATCTCAAGAAAGCGGAAAAGCAACGCAAGCATAAAATCTATTTCGCATCGGCGTCATTTGCATACGGTAAGTTGCCGACCGAGAGCGACTACACGATGTTTTATCACTATTCCAACCGCAACATCGACCCGGGCAGCCCCCTGACCGGTATCTGGCGCTCCAAACAGCTGGCCCTCAATATCGGGATGATGGTCACACAGAAGGTATCAGTCCGACTTGGCTTTGAATACTGGTTCAAACTGGGCAGCGACGCCGTCGGAGACTTCGACTTCGGCATCGCCCCGCTCGGATTGCAGGAAGACTTTGAGCTGAACTCGAAGATTCAGGTTATGGGTATTACCGGTGGAGTCGAGTATCACCTCATGAATCCGCCCACTGACGAAGGTATTATCAACTCAATCAGTGTCAGAGTCGGCGGCGGCGGCGGATTTTACTTCGCCAAATGGGATATATGGGATGGCGCCAATTCATTCAACTTATCCACCGAAACCTATGAAACCAATATTGAGCCGTTGAAGGGCTCGGCCCCCGGAGCGTCAGTCTGGCTGGGCGTTGATTATCCCGTTGGGCTGCTGGGATTGGTCTTCGGAGGCGAGGTCAATTACCTATATTTGAACCTGGACGATGTTCATTCGTATAACAGCTTAGGTGAAGAGCTGTATGTATCGTATTCGGACAATCCCGATGATCGCGTCGGCCTTGATCTCTCCGGACTCCGTGGGCGGGTGGAACTCAAGAGATACCTGAGATGGTGATTTTGCGGTTGACATACGCGGGATTTGAGCTAATTTGCCTAACTTGACGATATGAGGTTTATTCGATAAAGGAGTTGTCTTGAGAAAATTCACGCTGTTGTCGCTTCCGTTGGGCTTGCTGCTGACTTTATTCGTATTGCTGCAGACTGCTCAACCCGCAAAACTCCCGCCCGAACGGGCCGGCAAAATCGATGCTCCTCTGGGGCAGATTGCATTTATTCGCAACGGCAGTTTATGGATTATGGACTGGGACGGTAAGAGACAGTTCGAGGTCGTTACGGCCGAAAACGCCGATGGCGGCATCTCCTGGGCGCCGGACGGCAGAAGGATTGCTTTCGCCCGCAAGGGCAGGGCCGAGCTTAAGGGTCCGGATGGTTTGGGGGGGTATCACAACGTTTATGATATTTTTATTGCCTTTCTCGATTCGGCAGAGGCTGGAAATAAGTTCTGGTGGAACCGTGTAACCGGTGATATGGGTGGGCGCTTTCCCTATTGGACCGCAGATGGCAGCCAGATTATTTTCACAAATGATCTCAACGCCAATAAAGTCGATCCGATGGAACCGAATTATCAGACCTGTGTTATTGATGCCACTGGCGGAAAAATCCGGTCGCTACGCGAAGATTATCAAAACACCGCCTTTAACGTTTTGATGCCGACCATCGGACCCAATAACGAATACGCGTTTGTGCTTAAGAACCGCTTCGACCCGAAGGGCGTCGGAATATGCCCGCTGGATAAGAAGACGATATCCGAAAAGGATCTGGGTGTTTCGGTGAAGCTCATTCCGGGTGCGGCTGCGCCGGCCTGGTCGCCCGACGGAAAGTGGCTGGCTTACGTAGAATCTGACCTGACCAAACAGGGTATCTATATTACCACTCCCGACCTATCCGAAAAATTCCTGGTTTACAAACCGACGGTCGGGAAAAACCTTCAGACATATCCTCTGTCATGGTCCTCGAATTCGAAATGGATAACCTTCGGCTTAAGCGACGGCTCGCTGTGGATTATCGACATTACAGGCAATGGGCTAAGGCAGTTGACCGGCCCCGGACTCAATTTGAATCCGGTCTGGTCCAAACATAGATAACACATATCTTCCTGATAAAAAAACCCGCCTTTCGGCGGGTTTTTTTTGATCTTCAAAACTTTTTCCAGTTGGCCAGGAGACTGACCAGGAGCCGAAGGCCTATCCCGGACGGCCCTTTGGGAATGTATGGTCGACCTTTCGTTTCGTCATCGACGGCGGCAATATCAATATGAGCCCACGGCCAGCCGCCGATGAAGTTTTCAAGGAAAATTGCAGCCGTTATGGTGTTGGCCGGCTTGCCGCCGGAGTTCTTGAGATCGGCGACCGGCGACTTCAACTGCTCCTGATATTCTTCCCACAAAGGCATCTCCCAGACCTTTTCAGCAGTCACCCGGGCCGCCGCGCGAATGGCATCTGCCAACCTTTTGTTATTTCCCATAATAGGGACACCGGCGTGACCCAGGATATACAGAGCACCCCCGGTCAGGGTGGCCAGGTCGATGACGGCCTGAGGTTTGAACTCACCGGCGTAATCGAGAGCATCGGCGAGTATCAGACGTCCCTCCGCATCGGTACTGATTATCTCGATGGTTTTTCCTTTTCTGGATTTCACGACGTCGCCGGGCTTCAAGGCCTTTGAAGACGGCATATTTTCAGCCAGTGGAACCAGGCCAATCACCCTCACCGGCAGCTTCAGCCGCGCCGCCGTCACCATCGTCGCCAGCACCACTGCACCACCCTGCATATCTCCTTTCATCTTGTGCATGTCCAATACCGGCTTCAAAGAGATTCCGCCCGAGTCGAAGGTGATCCCCTTGCCGACCAGCACGATCGGTTTCGCATTGGCCTTGCCTCCTCGGTGCTCAAGCACCAGAAAACGCGGCGGCTGGCTTGATCCCTGTGCCACAGCCAGAAGCGCACCCATTTTCTCGGCCTTGATTCTCCTTTCATTGAGAATATCGAGCTTGAGTTTGTACTTACGGGCCAGCAC
>CP070766.1:1339117-1345713 GCA_020345705.1 Candidatus Zixiibacteriota bacterium
GCCTTGACGTGTTCAATATCCTAGGGCAGAAAGTGAAGACTTTGGTTGATGCCCCCATGCCGGCCGGCCGGCACACGGTCTCCTGGGACGGCACCGGCAACGGCGGCCGTCCGGTCGCCAGCGGTATCTACTTCTACCGCCTCAAAGCCTCCAGCTTCGCCGAAACCAGGAAGATGATTTTGCTGAAGTAGGCTTTCCCAGAAAAAAACACCGGGCCCCAAATAGGGCCCGGTGTGTCTATATCCGAATTTCAGAAATAAATAAAGGTAGAATTACTCAACCTTCTCCGCCAGTATATCCCCCAGCTCTGCTATCTTATGGCGGGTTTGTTCCATGCTGTCGCGGTCGCGGATAGTAACCGTCTCATCCTCGGCGGTCTGGCCGTCGATCGTGAAACAGAACGGCGTGCCGGCCTCGTCCATCCGGGCATAGCGGCGGCCGATAGAACCGCTGACGTCGAAAAAGACCTTGACTCTCTTTTTCAGTTCGTGATAAATCTTCTCGGCCGTCTCCGGCATGCCGTCTCTTTTGACCAGAGGAAACACCGCCGCCTTGATCGGGGCAATCTTTGGCGATAGTCTGAGAACGGTCGGTTTGTCGCCGCGGGAGGGGTCTTCTTCGTAGGCATCTATCAGCACCGTCAGAAGCGTCCGGTCGCAGCCGGCTGAGGTTTCGATGATATAAGGAATAAACTTCTCCTTGAAGCGCTCGTCGCTGTAGCCCTGATCCTTGTTGGTGGCCTTCTGGTGGCGCGAGAGGTCGAAGTCGGTCCGGTTATGGATGCCTTCGAGCTCCTTCCAGCCGAACGGGAATTCGTATTCGACGTCGATCGCCTTCTTGGCATTATGGGCCAGCTCTTTTTTCTCGTGCTCCTGGAAGCGCAGTTTCTCTTTGCGGATACCCAGCTCCATATACCAGTTCCAGCGCTGCTCTTTCCAGTAGTCGAACCATTTTTCATCCTCGGACGGATGGATAAAATACTGCATTTCCATCTGCTCGAACTCGCGGGTACGGAAAATGAAATTGCCGGGGGTGATTTCGTTGCGAAAGGCCTTGCCTATTTGAGCTATACCGAATGGAATCTTCTGCCTCGAGGCGTTCTTGACGTTAAGAAAATTGACATAGATTCCCTGGGCCGTCTCCGGGCGTAGATAGACCACGGCGCTGTCATCCTCGACCGGCCCCATAAAGGTCTTGAACATCAGATTGAACTGGCGGGCATCGGTCAGAGTCTGGTTGCCGCAGACCGGGCATTTGGTCTTATCCTCGAGATCATCTGCGCGGAAGCGGGACTT
This sequence comes from Candidatus Zixiibacteriota bacterium, assembly GCA_020345705.1. Lineage (GTDB taxonomy): Bacteria > Zixibacteria > MSB-5A5 > GN15 > PGXB01. The sequence goes on from CP070766.1 coordinate 1,340,413, forward strand.
GCAGGTCTTGCAGTCAATCAGCGGGTCGGTGAATTCGGCGACGTGGCCGGAGGTTTTCCACACGTCGGGATGCATCAGAATCGCGGCATCAAGCCCCTCGACATCATCGCGGCGGTTGGTCATGGCCTCCCACCAGAAGGTCTTGATATTTCGCTTCAGTTCCGAGCCCAGCGGGCCGTAATCCCAGCATGAATTAAGCCCCCCGTAGATTTCAGATGATTGGAAAATATACCCCCGCCGCTTGCACAGCGAGACCAGTCGATCCATTTTATCGTTACTTGTTTTTGCCATTTCCTGCTTTCTAATTCTGAATCTCAGTCTTTTTCAATTTCTCCAGAAATTTCAGCGAGTTCAACTCTCTGGCATCCGTCTGGTATTTCAAAAAACTCGTCAAAAGCTCAAGTAGTTCCTCAGCTTCACCGAGCCGCAATTTTATCCTGGCCGATTCGGCCAGCGAAGCCGTCTGAAGGCTGTATATCTTATCGAGCCTTTCAGAATGGAGCTTAATATAATATTCTTCGGGCTTTTGGCAAGTTGAACATACCAGCCCGCCCCGCTCCGGCGAAAAAACATGATACGAAACACCATTGGAATTGGTCAAAGAAGTATCTCTGCTTTCCTTTCCGCATGAAATACACCCGGCGAAATTGGGCCGATACCCCAGATAGGACAAAAGCTTCAGGAAATAAGCCAGAAAAACCGGGATAATAGCCGCCTTCCGCACCTTATCGATCAGGCGTAAATACTGGATCGTCAGGTGGTATAATCCTTCCTGCGGTTCGTCGGCCGGAAGCAGGTCATAGAGAAGCTCCACCGCCGCCGAAGCGAATGTCAGCCGCCCGAGGGTACCCTCTTTCTCGAATTGGAATATCTCCAACGGCTCGACCTCGGTGATGTATCCCGTTCCCGATCTTTCGGATTTGAAATAGGCCATTTCGAGCCGGCTGAAAGTCATCAGCCGCCCGCGTTTGGATTTGAGCGATCGGCCGCCGCGATCGACAATCGACTGCCGGCCAGCATTGTCGGTGAAAATGGTGACGATTTTTGAGTGCTCTTTCCAGTTGACCGATTTGAGGACGATGCCTTCGGATTTAACTTGCGGCATGGAACGCTATTGTTTGAAGCGATAGATCACTTCACCCGGCTTTGAGAAAAAGTGTTTGGTTCGGGCGATGTATTCGATATATGTCATGTCGTTTCGAAGACGTTTAGCCGTTAGTTCGGCATCGACAAGCCTCACCAGAAGATAGTGATTCTGCTCGGCCAGACGGTGTTTCTGGACATGAAGTTTGGCGATTCGGACGAACCCATAAGTCCCGCTGAAAAAGGAGTAGAGTAGAAACAGTCCAATAAAGATTATTAATCCCAGAAGTAGTTTTCTCCTGGCCCGGGCATCGGTGTTTGACAGCCGCTTGACGACGTTCTGTCTGAGCGGCTCCAGTAGCGATTTTCGTTTGTTGCGTTTCATGGTAGCAGGCCGCCAATCCCCTCTATTTCCAGCTCAGGCCTTTTAGCATATTTATTTCATAAAGCTAATGCAACAAGAATTTTTCCTGCCGGATTGGCTTTCCGTTATGTAATGAGATTGCCACGTAAAGCACGATAGAATCCTCAAAAATCCGGTGGCTCAGACATTCCTGTCTGACTTGCTTCATCCAACGCCGCAGACAGGAATGTCTGCGCCACCAGTAAAGATGCCAAAGCGAGTAGGCGCGGTAGAAAATGCCGAAGATTCATTCCCCTCTCTAGAGAGGGGTGGCCGAAGGCCGGGGTGTGTCGCGCTGGATTTGCGCACCCCTAAATTCCCTCTCAAGACGGGACTTTTCTTTTCATCACCCCCTGGACAAAAAGCCACATTTTAGGTTGATTCTGTGGATATTTTTGGTAGCTTCATTCTGGAATCAGGCGCGAATTAGGACGAAACAAAGGTGACGATATGCCCATTGATCATTTGAAAGATCTCCCGAAGGAGATGCTCCTGGGGATGCTTGAGGATTTCGCTAAGAACTGGCTGGCTCATGACGGGCTCTGGTTCCAGGCGGTTGAAAACGAATGCGGCATAGACACGGCTATCAAGCTCGACGCCGAAGCCTGGGAGAAATTCACCAAAATCGAGGCCGGCCGGGTTATGGTCCGGCATGACCTTCCCGACTACGGAGGTCTCGAGGCTCTCAAGAAGGCGCTCTTCTTGAGGCTCTATTCCGTTCTGAACAGGCAGGTCATCACCGAGGAAACCGAAAATTCGTTCGTTTTCAAGATGGTGGACTGCCGTGTGCAGTCGGCTCGCAGACGGAGAAACCTGCCCCTTTTTCCGTGCAAACCGGTCGGTGTCGTCGAATACGCCTGTTTCGCCAAGACCATCGACCCGCGGATCAAAACCGAATGTATCGCCTGCCCACCCGATGAAAACGACCGTGATTTCTATTGCGGCTGGAAATTCACACTGGAGGAGTAGGTCTGCGGCTGTTCACGACCGCTATCAAATGGAACAATCTCCAACACCGGCGGTCTAATCTGCAAAACCTCATTTGGGGAGGGACTTAAGATGAAACGCTTTGCTGCTTTTCTACTGGCGGCTGTCACGCTTGGGGCAGCATTCGCCCCGGCCCAGGACACTCTTTTCACCAGAAGCGATACCGTCGGCTATCGCTGTGGGGAGAATGAGGGGACTTTCACATTCAGCGAAATGAACGACGGCGACACGCTTAATATCAAGCTCGACTGTGAGCTGGTCTTCCTTTCCGACTGCGACACCCTCGTCACCCGATACAGCCGAGAGCCGGCCGACGTCGTCATCGTTTCGAAGGCCGATACCCTGTCGCTGAAAGTGATATATGCCGTGAGAAAAATTGATTTCCTGCGGCAATATCCCGATTTCGGAACCACCCCGGCCGAGGATGCGCCGCAGTTTTATTACGCCGACCCGGCCGACTCACTCTTGGATGAACTCAGAGCCAGATACAATCTCGATAGCGTCGCAGGTACCGGCTCGGAAACGGAGAAAATAATCAACCTTATGAGGTGGGCGCATCACATCGTCAAACATGACGGTGGCTCGACCAACCCTAAGCCGAAAAACGCCCTTAATCTGATCTCAGTCTGTGAAAAAGAAAATCGCGGCGTCAACTGCCGGATGATCGCAACGATTTTGAATGAAGCTTACCTCGCTATGGACTTCAAATCGCGACACGTCACCTGCATGCCTATCGAGAAAGAGTTCGCCGACTGCCACGTCGTCAACATGGTTTTCTCCGAGACCCTCGGCAAATGGCTGTGCATGGACCCCACCTTTGAAGGCTACCTCATGGACAAAGACGGCACTCTGGTCGGAATCTCCGAGGTCAGGCAGATGCTGATAGAAAGCGAACCTCTGCTTATCAGTGATAACGTAAACTGGAATGGCGAGGCCTATGACAGGAGCGCCTACAAGAATTATCTGACTAAAAATCTCTTCCGATTTTTCTGCCCCCTTGGAAGTGAGCCCGGATACGAATCTAACGATGGCAATCTGGCTTGGGTTTATCTCAATCCGGCCGGCTATGATTCGGAGAAAGCCGGCACGGCCGACACGACTGGCTCCGAGGATAGCCTTCGCGTTGATTACTATACCGATGACGCCGATTATTTCTGGACCGAGCCCTGAGTCTCGATTCTATCCACCGCTCCGGTCAGGATTCCTGTTGATGAAAAGCGACCCTATTACGTCCTTCCATTTTGGAGCTGACCGGTTGACATGGGAGGATTTGGTTATGAAGAGAATCGAATTTTTGATCGCTCTTGCCCTTGCGTCCTGCCTGATTCTTTCGATACAGTGCGGTGACAAAGGGACTGAGCCTAAACCACCATCCGGGCTGGTCGGCACTTGGCAGTGGGTGGTCTCCTGCGGCGGCTTTGCCTATCAGTGCTATTATGCCGACAGCGTCGATTACACCAGACTTATCACCTTCCGGGCCGACTCGACCTATATCGAAACCATTGACAACGCCACTGTTTTTTCAGGGAGATTCAGCGTCGTCCGAAAGGAAATCTGGGGCAGCGACACGGCCAATGTCCTAGTGATCGAAGGCTATAACTTTGAGCTGATAATTGACAGCCTGACCATCACGACTCTTGTCCTGACCGATCACTGCTATGACTGCTTTGTTGGCACTTATTATCGCCTCTTTCCGATATGATATATTTGTTGCCTGCGAATATATGGGGGTGAACTAATGAGCGAACCATTCGGCAAAAACATCAAGCATCAGACCTTCATCGCCGCCCCGCCCGAGAAGGTCTACGACATTATCGCGTCGGCCAGGGGGTGGGATTCATTCTTCACATCCGGGATGGAGCTCGAGGCTAAACCCGGCGGGAAAATGGTCTGGCGCTGGAAGAACTGGGGGCCGAATTTCTATACTACCGATGCCGAGGCGAAAGTTGTCCGAGCCGAACGCCCGACGGTATTCGCCTTCGAGTGGTATCCGGTCGGGAAGGATAACCCGACGACAGTCGAGTTCCAGCTCGAATCCAAGCACGGCGGGACGATTGTCCGGCTGACCGAATCGGGCTATCCCGACACACCCCAAGCCCGCGAGATGATACTCGAATGCGCCGCCGGCTGGGGTGAAGCGCTGGCCCTTCTGAAGTTCTATATCGAGCTTGGGACGGTATATACTCAACCGGGGACAGACTGAGACCAAGTCAATTGGTTGCCGAATAATTCAGACTTGAGTAGATTGCCGACCCCACATTCACGAGTACACCCGAGATTAGCCTTGACTCCATCCTGAGTGTTATTAATAATACTGCCATGATTCCCTTCAGGCGGCGGTCGGCGGCGGTGATTGTCTTTACCGCCCTCATCATTATCTTGGTCAATATCGCCTGGTGGCTTTTTTATTCCGAAACCGAAAACAGCTTCGAAGGCCAGCTCTCCCATCGGCTGTCCTCGCTCGCCCATCTGGGCTCAGCGCTTATCAAGCCGGAGATTGTCGTCTCGCTCAGCGATGGCAATCTGTCCGCCTATGATTCGACGCTTGACATTATCGGCAGCATCAGAGATGCCGACTCGCTCTCGGAGGTCTTTATCATTGATCCGGATTACGGCTATCTGGCCACGACCCTGATCGAACCTGATTCGGTTTACTACCTGGCAGCGCTAAATCGGATATATGTCGATTCGGTATTCTCGCAAGGCTGGCTGGCGTCCGGTGATGAATCAGATATTCTGCCTCTGGTCACCGAAAGTTATCGGGTGGGAGATATTTATCTCAAGTCAGCCTTTGCGCCTCTTTATGACACGGCCGGAGCCGTCGCCGC
>CP070766.1:1345813-1361739 GCA_020345705.1 Candidatus Zixiibacteriota bacterium
GTCTGGGAAAACTGAGAACGGACTCATTTCCTAGTAAGGTTTCAGGGAGAAAAACATAAGAGCCCCTCATCCAAGGGGCTCTTGGGGTTTCAGCGCTAATTCAGTTGCCGTCAGGTCTGAGAGGCTTCAGAACTTAAGCTGATGGGTCAGCGTCTGGACGCTGCCATCCTTGAGAAAGATGCGAATCTTGATTTCAAACGATTTCCTGCTCGCTTCCGATAGTGCAAAAGCGCGGGCTCCTTCGCCCCGTTCGCAAATATCGCGAACAGGTTCCGAATAACTCGGATGAAGATTGTACTCCACGCACTCAATCTGCTCCAATACTTCATCCGTGCTCTGAATAAAGACGGTCCATTTCCATCGGCCGGGCTTCGATTCAGTCGCGACATTGCCGGCGGTAATCGGAAGAGGCTCACTGACCGGCGGTGATTCGAAGACCAGCATGTGGTCAAGATGCTGAATGTGGCCGTCTTCAAAAGTCACCTCAACGCCAATCTTGAATTCCCCCCACCCTCTGCATGTCAGTCCAAAGGGATACCGGGCATCACCGAGGCTGTCAACTTCGCGGGCCGGATCCGGAAATGTCGGATGCAACTGATATTTCACATGCTTAACGTCATTGATAACTTCCGGTGTGGACTGTATGTACACGGTCCAATCCCATTTGCCGTTGCACACGTAACGCGACGTGTTAGCCGCCGAAATTTCCTCGGCATACACTGAACCTGTCGCGGCGATAATGCATGCCGCCGACGCAAATAAGATACTCAATAACAGCGTTTCGCTTTTCATCACCTCGCCCTCCTCATCTCAAGCCGGCTCTTTGGTACTTCAATGACACCTGAGCTTTCCCACGACTTGTCTCCGCTGTCAAATGCCACGATATTCAGCTTGTCTCCATGACTGAGATTATCAATCTTTACCCAGAGATCATCCGAGAAGCCAATCATCGTTTCCGGATCATACAGCTGTGATTGACCATCGCCTTTGGCAATATACGCCTGCACCGTTATGTCCTCGACATCGACACTGTCCTCCTCAGGAAAACAGAGATGAAAACGCACGGCATATGCCCTGAACCCATCCAGGATGTTGCTTACGGTACTCAATTCGGCATTAGCCAGTTCGAGCTTTGACTCCAGGCCCGCAACTTTGGTCTCGTACTGCTGATAATTTAGATAGCCTCCGGCCATGGCCATGACAAAGCCGAGAAGCACAAGAAACGTAAAAGCATCGCCCGTGAGCTTAAAACCCAGTTTCGTAAGGCCGAAATCGACCGGCCGCTGGCAGAGGCGCTTGCCGAAAACAAAAGCGAAGACCATCAGCGCCACCCCGACCAGTGGCAGGACGATGTAAAAGAGAATCATCTGAAGCGTTGTTTCCATAAAAGCCGACCCTCCATTTTTGTCATTCTTTTGAAGTAATGATGTATTCATAAGACCGGGGCGGATGTCGGGCGAGCAAGTCTGATGCAATCGCCCCAGCCCATTTTTCAAGACTTATGTTGTCGAGTCAATCAATGGGGGTATAGATTGATTCCCGCCCCCGATGTCTAATGCTATTATATTAAAGAATCAATAGATCGTTCTTGTCAACAAAAAACAAAGCGATTTTGAGACCGGTTAAACCAGCCTGCAAGCACCAAGATCAACATAATTTATCACTGGCCGCCGGTTTGGCCTGCCTTATTTGATGATCTTCTTGAGAATATACGCACCGACCGTCGATCCCCAGACCTGCTTGTCCTCGGCATCAAAGCCCCGGTCCCAGCTGTAAAGATGAGTCGCCGTGATTCTCAACTCAGTTGTAGTGTATTTGGCCCCGGCCAGCATGGTGGCGCACTCTATGCCGACCGTGCCCCCGACAAAGGCACTGTCGCCTTCCTTTTTCAGAATCATGGAACAACCCTGTCTTTCACCCAGGGAATCCGGCATCACTGTCGTCATCGGCTTCGGTTTTTTCCACTCACCGGCATAACGAAGCGGATTGCGCATCGAAAAGACGTCGCTTCGGAAGGTGCTGTCATCGACCTGGGTCAGGCGATAAATCCGCTGACGATACGGTTTGTCCAGCATCCTGGCGCCGGCGTGCTCGACATAAAGCCAGGAGCCATCAGTTCGATTTTCCCAGATACGCACCACTTCAAGCCGGATGTCATAGAAGTTGGTGTCGGCCGCCGCCTGCTCCTGACTGCTGAATGACCCGATCATGTATGAAGCCAGCCGAAAAAGATCGCCCTGCGTTTGCGGCCCCTTATCCTCCGATGAGCAACCGATCAATAAGGCAATGATTAAACCTGACAGTATTAAAGCGAATTTCTCTTGGATCACGATACCTCCTCGCGTTTCAGGCAAGATATCCAATTTTCTTGACATGAAAAGGAAAAACTGGATTATTCGGATGAGTGCAGTAAGGCCGATAGACTACATGGACATTACTGAAAAAAAACGCATCGTCCGAAACGGCTACGATAAAATCGCCAGTATCTATGACAGAGAACGGTACAAGTATGGCAATACGACTGAATTACGCGATTTCGCGGGCCTTCTCACCGAATCGGCTGAGATACTCGACGTCGGATGTGGGGCAGGGGTTCCAGTCAGCAAGTTTCTTGCAGAAAAAGGGTTCCGTGTCACTGGAATCGACGTCGCCGAAAATATGATTGCCCTGGCCGGGAAAAACGTGCCGCAGGCACGCTTTGTGAAGATGGACATGACGCAACTCGGATTTGCCGAAAACTCTTTTGACGGCCTGACCGCTTTCTATTCGATCTTTCATGTCCCGAAGGAATTTCACGCAAAGATATTCTCAGGTTTTCATGACGTTATTCGGCCGGGCGGCATCATGCTTGTCAGCATGGGATCAAATGAATGGGAGGGGATCGAGGACTACCTGGGTACAAAGATGTTCTGGTCATATTACGGCCCCCAGCGTTCTCTGGGGATGATAAAGCAGTGCGGGTTTAAGATCATCTTTGATCGTCATATCCTGAACAGCGCCGACGAAAGGCACTACTGGATACTTGCAAAGAACACAAAATAACAGCCGGCCGCTGTGATTGCTAGGAGCGAGAACTGCGGCTAGCGAATTGAGCGACGAAGCAACCTTCGTGCTGCCGGGTCGCCGCACCCGGCGGTGCCAACGACGCGCGATGCGGTCAGGTGCGGCGACCTGACCGCACAATAAATGATCCCCCCAACGCGTGATCAGCGGGTCTTCAGACCCGCTGCCTGCATTCAAGGTTCAATCGGTATGTGGAACCCCCGTGGTTTCGACACTCTGTGCGAAGTATGAAGATTCCATGTGCGGCAGATATCCGCGCGAGTCCCGAGTTCCATAGAGCCAGCCGCTTCCCGGATGTCTCGACCCTCAAGGTGAGATTCCAAATGTAGTATCGTGTCACCGTACCTAACACCACATGGAGCCCCTGCCTTCACATGCGTCCCCGGTGGACAACGTTTCATGCATACGCCGCCGACACCGGAATTACGAATTTCGTAATTTTACCCGAAACAACCGGAGGTGAAAGGTCTTGTTTACCAATTTTCCGGTCTGAATGAGGTGAAAATGGAGGAAAATTGCTTGACAATCCCGACCGCGTTTACTAAATTTATCATGGAAGTTTGCCGTGATAATCCATGGCGGAGATCTCCCCCTCTGTCCCCGTCAATCCCGGTAGACTTCCTTCTGTTTTCCCGCTTAAGTCTCAGTCTTTAAAAAGCTCGTCGCCGCGCCGACCGGCTGTGACCGTTTCCAGCTCTTCGTTGTCGGCCAGGTTCAGATTATAGGCCCGGGGACCGCGCGTGCCCATATTGACTGAGAAGACGACCTCGTCCCCTTCCTCGAGGTCCTTGAACTTCACCTTGCGCAGCCACCGCTGATGGAAGAAAATCTTATGGCCCTCATCGGTCTCGATAAAGCCGTAGCCTTTTGAGCGCTCGATAGTTTTGATTCTACCCTTATCCATAGTCTCCACCCCTGGAGCCCTGTTAACACATAGTAGCCGTTAGGCCTGTCAGAGATGCAAAAGCATAATCAAGAATCGAGAGAATCTCAGTTTCCGGATATCGTTTTGAAACTGTAAATCCTCCACCGGTCGTTCACTTTGTGAAGACCGAATTTGGTGTAGTACCGAACATTAGCCGATGTAGTGTCTTCTTTCTTCCTCCTGAAAGTCACTTCAACAAGCGCAGTGTCTCCAGTAATTTCCATACTTCCTATAACCCGCTGTCGCGAAAACCAGCGGGTCTTGGTCAGGCCGTCGCCGGTGAGATCATTGAGAACGTCTTCCGGATTGTAAAAGACTCTCGGCTCGTCCATCTGCAGGGCGTAATCATGGTCGGTTATTCCCATCAGCCGGGGCAGATCAACAAGGTGCGCAATCGCGGCGCGGTCATCGCGCTCCATCGCGCCGAATAACTTGATAACGACTTCTCTTGGCGAATCACCGCCGCCCATTGAGCAGCCGATCAACTGGCCCAGCGCTATGAGTAAAAGAGCAAGCCCCGGCCAAAAATACCTTCTCCTGGTCAAGTCTCTTAAAAACCTCCCGTGAAGGTGACTCGATGACTCGTTCCCAATTCCGCCTCCGGCGAAATGGTGTATGATATCTGCATGTTGCGATGCTCAAGCCCGAAACCGACCGAGAAACCGGCAATATCATCACTGCCGGCGCCGGTCTTGAAATTCGACCCGAAATTGGTCCACCCGGCTCTTAAATACAGCGGCCTCAAACTCAGAAACTCTCCACCGAGGGCGAAATACAGGTCGTTGTCGGTCGGCATGATAAGATCCAGCGCCAGCAGAAGCGGCAGTCCCCTGGGATATGTTGAGGCCCCGGCTCTGAAATAGAGCGGCAGGGGGTCTTTCTCGCCGCCGTCAACAAAGGTTGACAGTTGGGCGCCGAGGTTCTGAATCATCAAACCGAAATTGGTTATGCCCTCATTGACACTCAACCGCCCACCTAGATCAACGGCAAATCCTGTCGAAGAATATGTATCCACTTTCTCATAAATGAGTTTGGCTGTCCCGCCCACCGACAACTGCTCGTTGACGGCCATGGCGTAGCCGCCCGCAAAGAGAATATCGCTTCCGGAGAACGTTCCCTGTTCAAATCCGTTGTCATCGGTGCGAATGAACTCACCGTAATTTAGATAATTGATGTAGACGGCAACTTTCTTGCCTTCACCAAGCGGATGCATGTACCCCAGAACGCCCGACTGCATGTCGAAAATATTGTTATGATATCCGGCCAGAAAACGTTTGCCCTCGAGCCGAGCAATACCGGCCGGATTATAGTAAAGCGATGCTTCGTCGTCGGCTACCCCCGTAAAGGCTCCGCCCATCGCCATCGGACGGGCGCCGACCGGAATCTTCAGGAAGTTGAAGACTCGAGTCCCGGCGTTGGAATTGTTTTCATCGGCCTCCGCTGAGCCCGATATGACAACCAGCATGGCCAGAAGGCCGACTATTATTGATAGGCTATTTCTTGATTTCATATTTACCCTCGTTATCATGTCAATATAGACATTAGCAGGTTACTGTCAAACAAAAATTACCAGCTTTTGGCGGTTCTGTTGATTATATCGACCACCAGTTTGTCGGCCGCACGTACCTGGCCCTCGTCTTCGGTCTCGACGTTGGCATCATAGATTCCCTCACTGTAGAAGGCTTCTTTCCAGAGCTCCTCGTCCTCGTCCCCCTTTTGCAGGACGACGTCAAAAACCAATTTGACGACATATTGTGATACATTGTCGGCCTCGTCGTACGTATATGCTTCTCTTCTGTAACTTGTCAGAGTCCCCAGCAGAACTGCGTCAGCTTCGCTTTCCGAAACGACCTTGAGGTTACCATCGGCAATAAAGGCATCGACGACCAGGTCGGTCATTCGCGCCGAGAGGCCGGTTTCGACCGTCCTGTTTTCAAACTGGGTGACGGCTATGGTCTCTATATTCGACTTGCCCCCGGGCGAGAAGCTGTACATGCCACACCCTAAGGCCATCAGCCCTGAGGCAAGAAACAAAATACATTTGAAAACGACTTTCATCTAAATTTCTAACAACCGGCCGGGTCTGAAGTTTCGAAAAATGCTTATTCTATAACGACTTTGCCCCGCTTAATGACGGCTCTCACCAGATTTACACCATAATGATACGGCAGTTCGCGATAATCGCCCATGTCCCAGATTACCATATCGGCCGGAAGGCCCGCGGCCAGCAGCCCTATTTGCCGCCCGCGGTCAATGGCACAGGCGGCGTTGACGGTAACCGCCGAAAGCGATTCGGCCGCGGTCATTTTATAGTGAAGCGCCGCCAGGGTGACCATCAGGGGAAGCGATTCCGTGAAGCTTGACCCCGGATTACAGTCGGTCGACAGGGCGACAATCACCCCGGAATCGATCATTTTTCTCGCCGGTGCATAACGGCCCGAGCCGAGTGAGAAACAGGTTCCCGGAAGCAACACCGCCGCCGTCTCGGCCTTGGCCATTGCCCTGATTCCATCGTCCGATATGAACACGAGATGATCGGCCGAAACCGCGTCCATCTCGGCCGCGAGTTCGGCGCCTCCGGTTGAGGCTAATTCGTCGGCATGAAACTTCGACTTCAAACCATGTTTTCCAGCCGCGCTCATAATGCTCCGTGACTCCTCTATATTAAAGACGCCCTCCTCACAAAAAATGTCGCAAAATTCAGCAAGCTTCTCGGATGCGACTCTGGGAATCATCTCATTGATGAGCAGATCGATATACTCCCTGCGTTTATCACGATATTCATCGGGAATCTCATGCGCGCCCAAAAAAGTCGGGACCATGTCGATGACATGAGCCTCGTTAAGGTCGCGTATTATCTCAAGCGATTTGATTTCCGATTCTGTGGAAAGGCCGTACCCCGACTTAGCTTCGATAGTCGTAATTCCAAAGGACAGCATTTTATTCAGGCGTTCAGTCGTCTTCTTGACAAGCTGTTCCCGGCTTGTTTCTCGCAGGTCACGAACCGAGGCTCTGATGCCGCCGCCGGAAGCGGCGATCTCCGTGTAACTTTTGCCCAGAATCCGCATCTCGAATTCATTCTCGCGCGTCCTGGAGAAAACCGGGTGAGTATGAGGATCGATAAGACCGGGAGTTATCACCGATTTGTGAGCGTCGACGACACGGCAGCCCTCCGCCAGATCGACGTGCCCTTCCACCTCATCCGATTTTCCGACGGCAAGGATTTCCTCGCCGGCAACGGCTACGGCGCCATCTTCGACCAAGCCAATATCTTTCATCTGATCCCCAAGCCGTGGTACCGGACCCTCCATAGTGACCAGCTGACCGACGTTTCTAATCAATAAAGTTGTTTTCTTATCGGGCGGCATGCCACAAAGATATCGGTTCTTTCAGGTTAGTCAATACTATACTTTAGTGCTCCGTCTGTAACGACACATTCATATTTTATCAGCCAGAATCATTTCTTCAGATCGGAAGGGGTCTTGTTGAAGTCGGCCTCCAGAGTGTCGGCCCATATCCCGAAAAAGGGATCGCCGGTCATTTTTTCCAGCTGCCTGAGCTGCTTGATGTGCCTGAGATGATAGTCCCAGGCAAAATGCCCGAATCTGAGACCGTAAAAGCTCGGTTTTCCGACACGGCGGTAGAAAGGAATATAGTTCCTTACGGTTGAGAAGCCGGCGTTGAGGACATCCCTGGCCCGTTCATTTTTGGTCAACTGATAATAATCATAAACACCGTACAGGGCATATATGAAACCATTCAGCGTCTTGCTTGGCGGCCACACGGGGTACTCCTCAATCCAGTAACAGCCCCGGGAGTCGATAAAAACCGTCCAGGGCGTGCCGGCATCGCGCGGCCTGAGAAAGGATTTGAAAACCTGATGGGCATACTCCAGATAGGACGAATCCCGGGTGATTAGAAATGTCCGCACCATGACACCCAGAGCTTCACCCTGTGCCATCCCCGAATACCACGGCGCCGGAAGCAGCCCCTCCTGCTGCTGGTTGACATGATAGTCGAACCGGTATGGAAAATATGCGGCCCCGTCGAATTCGTCGGACTCGGCCATCATCCGATGAACATAGCGCTTCAGCCTTTCCAGATAGACTGTATCACCGATATCCTGATAGGCCGCCGCCAGGGCGTACGCATCATGGCACATTCGAATCGGGTGATAGATGTAATCGCCTTTCCAGCTGAACAGCTTCACTCCATCATCATCGGTCACGGCGCTCGTATCGTTGATGGAAGCCAGTGAGTAACCTCTGTTCGGAAGTTGACCGTCCGGCAGCGAATCGATTTCGAAGCTATATTCAATGCACTTCTCCAGCGCCACCTTTGGAGGTTCGGCGAATCCTTTCATCTTGATTTCCTGACTGCAAGCCGCCGCCATTATCATAATGCCCACCGCCGGCAGAATCGGATATGACCACTCTTTCGGTACCATACTATCCTTTCATTGAACCGGAACCGGCCTTTGACGATTCAGGGCAATGTAAAGGCCGGGGTTGTTTAAATCAATACCCGGAGTGTATTGAATTCAACTTCGCCGGCAATTGACTTTCAAGGAAATAAGGGATATCTTGAATTTCATGCCAAGCGCAGTCAACTCCTTAATATCGTCCTCGAGAAGTCCGATTGAATATCTGAGAAATCATCCGGCCTGGGTTCTGCTCATTTCCGCCTTTGTTTTCCAGTTGCTGGGATGGACACAGGATGGATTGAACGTCGATTCTACGACCTACGCCGTCATCGCCCGCAATATGGCTGAACATGGATCCTGGTTGAGCCCCGCCTACACACCCTATTATGCGCCTAACTTTGCGGAACATCCGCCGCTTGTGATGTGGGTCCAGGGGATAATCTTCCTTTTCTTCGGTGCCAGCGACAGCACCGCGCGAATCTTCGGACAGTTGTGCTCGGTTGGCTCGGTGATGATTGTATATCTGCTGGGAAAAGAAGCGGCGGGCAGGGGCTATGGATTTCTGGCCGGTTTGATACTCCTGCTCACGTACAACTACATGAAAATCGGGAACGGCGCCATGCTTGATGTCCCGATGATATTCTTCGGCTTTGTGGTTCTGTGGAGTCTGGCCCGAATTCATAATGGCAGGACCGATCTGAGAACTTATGCGGTCGCAGGTGCGGCTTTAGGGTTGTCCTTCCTGACAAAAGGAGTCGTTTCCGGTCCGTTCTGGATCGCCTGGCTGGCCGCGTTCTTTTTCCTTATCGGGGGAAGGCGGCATATAGCGAAATTATGGTTGATCCCCGCAATTGCCGCCGTCATTGTTATCGTCTATCTCTTACTGGATGGCCTTTTCAACAGCAGTCAATTCACCCGGCATTACTTTCTTGTTCAGATATGGCGAAGTGTGAAAGGCGCCGGGCTTGAGCACAAAGCGGAGTGGTATCAATTCATCCTGCGCTTCATCGAGCTTTATCTTCCGTTCGTGCTCCTGCTCCCGGTCGGGATATATCTTATCCTGAGGCGAAGCATGACGATTCTGTACCCGGCCATAATTGCCCTTGTATTTTACTTCCTCTTTCAATCGGCTTCCGGAAAGCTGTACTATCACTATTTCTGCCCTGCGTACGCATTGTCCGCGCCGCTGGCGGCGCTGCCTTTGAGCCTGATTCTGAAAGAAATCGGCATTAACCGAATTGCCACCTGGTTTTTGCTGATCTGGCTCCTTCTGGCCGCAATTGTGACTGCATCGGGAGTCAGGATTCACGAAATCCGCAGTCCCGAAATTTACGAGCTGAGCGAGACGATGAACAATCTGCTCGAAGGCCGCCGGTCTCGAGACGGCTTGATGATCGGTCCGGGAAGACCGAAGTGGGATTATGTCGCCAAGGCAGTTTGGTACTGGAGATCGGACGTTTACCAGGTCCCGGATATAGAGACGGCCGCCCGCAGGCTTGCCATTTCAGATCGTTTCGTGTATGTCCTTCTGAAACGGCAGGATGAGCTCAGCACCGAGCGGCAGGCTGACTGCGGTTTACAGAAATTCGCTGAGAATGATAAGCTTGTCATCTATGTGCCGGCTTCACCCTGAAAGATGAAAAAATGCGGCTGAGACAGAAGGATTCTTTCCCGCTCTCAGCCGCGCAGTATCTTAAAAAGCTATCCTGTCGGGCTGGCTACCTTTTCAACATCGGAATCTTGATATCTTTTTGCCGGGCGAATTTTATCGCGTCCTTGTAACCGGCGTCAACATGACGCGCCACTCCCGACCCCGGATCGTTTGTCAGAACGCGATTGAGACGTTCTTTCATCTGTTTCGAGCCGTCGGCTACGATAACCAGACCGGCATGTATGGCGTTGCCCATCCCGACACCGCCGCCGTGATGAACCGATACCCAGCTGGCGCCGGAGACGGCGTTCAGGAGACCGTTGAGAAGCGGCCAATCGGCGATGGCATCGGAACCGTCCTTCATCCCTTCGGTTTCGCGATAAGGCGATGCCACCGAGCCGCAGTCAAGATGGTCGCGCCCGATGACAATCGGGGCTGTAATCTTTCCACGCTTAACCAGGCTGTTTATGATGTCGCCGAAATGCGCCCGCTCGCCGTAACCGAGCCAGCAAATCCGTGCCGGCAATCCCTGGAAGGGGACTTTGTCATGAGCCATCTTGATCCACCGGCAGAGCGATTTGTTCTCCTTGAATTCTTGCAGAATTATATCATCGGTGACATGAATATCCTCCGGATTACCCGACAATGCCACCCAGCGGAACGGGCCGCGACCCTCGCAAAAGAGCGGCCGGATATAAGCGGGGACAAAACCAGGGTATTCGAAGGCCTCCTTCAACCCGCCTTTTTCCGCCTGGCCCCTAAGGTTATTGCCGTAGTCGAAAACGACCGAGCCGGCGCGAAGGAATTTAACCATGGCCCCGCAATGCTTAACCATTGATTCGTACGCCCGGTCGATATACTCGCGCGGATTTTTCTTGCGCAGCCGGTCGGCCTCGGTGACGGTCAGACCCTCCGGGATATAGCCGTTCAGTTCGTCATGCGCCGAAGTCTGATCGGTGATGATATCCGGTATAATCCCGCGACGGAAGATCTCGGGAAACATCTCAGCGCAGTTGCCGACCAGGCCGATTGAAATCGGTTCTTTGTCTTTCGTATGCTCTTTAATCAGTTTGAGAGCTTTATCGAGAGTTTTCACTTTGATGTCGCAATATCCCATCTTGACGCGACGGTTGATGCGGTCCTCATCAACTTCGACGCAGAGTACTGACGCCCTGGCCATAGTTCCTGCCATCGGCTGAGCGCCGCCCATTCCACCCATGCCTCCCGTCAGAATCCACTTGCCGGCCAAATCGTTGTTGAAGTGTTTCTCACCCACCGAGGCAAATGTCTCATAAGTACCCTGCAAGATGCCCTGGGTGCCGATATATATCCAGCTCCCGGCCGTCATCTGGCCGAACATGATAAGCCCCAGTTTTTCCAGCTGGCGGAACTTCTCCCAGGTCGCCCATTTCGGGACAAGGTTGCTGTTGGCGATAAGAATGCGGGGGGCATAATCATGAGTTTTGAAAATCCCGATCGGTTTGCCGGACTGAACAAGCAGGGTTTCATCATTCCCAAGAGACTTAAGCGATTTGACGATAGCGTGATAGCAGTCCCAGTTGCGGGCCGCTTTGCCCGAACCGCCGTAGATAATCAACTCCTTCGGCTTTTCGGCAACCTCTTCGTCGAGATTGTTATTGATCATCCTCAGGGCGGCTTCCTGCGCCCAGCCTTTACAGCTGATCTTGGTTCCTCGAGGGGCTTTGACCGGCTTATATTTCATTTTGCTTATCCTCCATATTTGACTTGTTAATATATCTTATCCGCCTCGATTTGGCAACCGGAATCTGAAGCGGAACTGATTCCAGTGCTAACCTGCCCGGGATATGCAGCATTTGGTAAATCCCGGCAGTGTCCTTCAATATTTATTTCGTTTGCAGCCCCATGTTTTTTTGATATAATGCACAATCATGAAGTCCGAAGACGTGAGAGACCGGCTCCGGCAGATTGCGGATTCTATGGGCGGTCGAGCCTTTGGTGTCTGCCGGATTGACGAACTCAGAGAAAGCTTCCATGTCGAAATTAGAGACGCTTCAAAAAAACTCAATACGGCTCTTTCGGTCGGCGTGCCGGTTTCGCCGGGTGTTCTCGATGCGCTGATCGACCGGCCCAACATGATCTACAAAGATCATTACCAGCAGATAAATCATACATTAAACGACATCGCCTTTCTGATTTCCTCACAAATCAACTCCTTGGGATACAACTCCATTCCAATTCCGGCCTCGCGCCTTTTGAAATGGAAACCGATGCGGGCGCATCTGTCACACCGTGAAATCGCCCACAAAGCCGGCCTAGGCTGGTGGGGGCGAAACAACCTGCTGATAACCGAAAAATACGGCGCGCAGATCAGGCTGGTCACTGTCCTCACCGACATGGAACTCGAACCGGATAAACCGCCCGGACTTGACTGCGACGATTGCTATGCCTGTATCGATGCCTGCCCGGCAGGTGCCATTTCAGAGACTCGTGAAGAATTCGACCTCAATGCCTGTTATAAAAAAGTCGCCGAATTCGCCCGGCCGGAGCATATCGGCACTCACATCTGCGGGCTCTGCCTTCAGCCCTGCTCCGGAAAAATCCAAACATAGCCGTTGCCTTCCGGCTTTGTTCGCACTAGATTATGAATAAGGGAGTATCCGCCTATGGGCCGCGTAAAAAAACCACTTCCGGGACGACTGATTGTGTCCGTCATCTACGCCTCAATGGAAGCCATGAACGATGCCGTTGTGGAGATCGAAAAGAAATACGGGCACGTCGAATTCGAAACCGATGACATTGAATTCCTCCATACTACCTATTACCGCGAGGAGATGGGCGAGAATCTGAAGCGTAAATTCTTCGCCTTTGAGAAAATGGTTGAGCGCGACAGGCTGGCCGAGATTAAGAACTGGACCAACAAGCTCGAAGAGAAATATGGGGAAAAGGTCGGCGATTTTGTCTTCCGCAAGGTGAACATCGACCCGGGCATTCTGACACCGGCCAACCTGACTCTGGCTTCCACCAAGGATTATTCGCACCGGGTCTATCTGGGTGAAGGCATATTTGCGGAAACGACCCTTTTATTTGAGAAAAAGAGGTTCCAGACTCTGCCGTGGACTTATCCCGATTACGCCGAGCCGGAGGCCTTTGAGTTTTTCAATAAAGTCAGGGACACGATGAAAGGGAAGGATTTTGAGGTATAGCCTGGCAGCCTTAATCTTGATCGCCGTTCTGCTGGGGTGCGGTGATGAATATTACGGCCCCACAGGAAGCGGCGGCGGAAACCATGGGCCGTATCCTGTCGAGACGGAACCGTCGCTGTCGCCTGACCTGAATTATATCTACTACGTCTCCACGGATACTGCACATAATCTTTACAGCGGAATTTACCGGGCGTCGGTCGGTCAGCCGAAAAGGGAAAAGATTTTCGCCGGCGCCGGTTTGCACTCTCCCTCGGTCGGTTTCGACAATAACACCGTCGCCTACATAGACTCCGGCCGGATCAAGTATTACCGGATGTCGGACATGTCCGGCTGGCCATCCAATGTCACCGACAGTTTTGGTTCGATTTTCTATTTAAGCAATGATCCTTTAGATATATTGATAGGCCAGCGCAATGACTCGATTTTCCTGGTGACCGAATCCGAGGGGGCGGTGCCCTTTATAGCACGAGGATGGGACCCCACTTTCGTCTTCAAAGATACTTTTGTCTATCTCACCGGTGAAGATTCGATTTATCACATTATTAAAAGCAACATATATAATCTCAGCCCGGATACCCTGTTCACCTTGATCACGAATGCCTGGCCTCATTGGCCGTCACTGGAGCGGAACTCGGGCTGGGTGGGATACAGCCTGGCGTGGTATTATCAGAGATTCATATATGCCGCCAAAGACACGTTTCACTTCGTTGACAGCTCGGATTATCTCAAACCTCTTATGCTGCGTTACAATATGATAATCTATACTGGGCCTGACGGCCGGTTTTATCAATCCAATTTCTACGGCACGAAATCGGTGCCGTTCATTTATGTGAAGCAGTAGCGATTGCCCTCCTGAAAGCGAATACGTCAAATAAATGACGCCGGGCGAACCCGGCGTCGATTTTCATTACCCCGCTATTATAGCGGTAACTCCCTCATCAGGATTCACTCTCGGGACTATCCTGATCCGGGCCTCACGCTAAGGGCAGGGGATCGGGATGCATTCGCACCAGCAGTAAATCGGCGGATTGACGGTGCAGTACATCACGTGGATGCAGCACGCCCAGATGGCCTCGGCCTTCTGGGTGGTGGTGATTGTAATAGCACCGACAAACAAAATGAGGAACGCGAAGAGCAGAACCAGCGCTTTCAGTCTCCTCATAGCGGCCATAGATTCTCACCTCCTTAGTCGTTTCATGGCTGCGGTTTCACTGTCCGGACGAGAGCATTGCTTCCCTTTCTCCGGCAAATGCTCCCGCCCGGGCCTTGATGATATTACTTTAAGAAAGATCATATATACTGAGAGAGGCGCTCTCCCTCAGTAACCTCAAACAATGCCCTTCCCCATTCGGAATCACCGCCGGCTTAGGGTGGCGGAGGCGGTAAAATAGGACACGGTCTGCATTCTTCCCAGCACGGGCCCGGGCCCTGAACAGGGCAGACCATTACCCAACAGCAAGGCCAGAGCGAAGCGTCGGCTGTACCGGCCGTCATAACAGTGAAACCACCGGCAAAAATCACCGCCAACGCGAAAAGCAAAACCAGAGCCCTGAGTTTCTTTACCGCGATCATTGATCATCACCTCCTTTGTGATTAAAGCATCTGACTTGCTCGAGAGACCGCAACTTTCAGCCTCATCTTATTGAGGATGAAATCCGGCCGTAAGCTCTTATATTACCCGAACAAGCGGGATTTACATCGATTAAGGTTAAGCGCCATCCCGATAGGCTTGAAGCGACGCCTGCATATCCTCAGACGTCACCTGAGCTCACGGGAACAGGGGCGGACACGGTCTGCATTCTTCCCAGCATACTATCGGCGGATTGACCGTGCAGACCATCACCCAGCAGCATGGCCTGGCGTCAGCCGAATCGGCCGACATGATCGTGAAAGCGCCGCTGAACACGACCATCAACGCCAGTAAAACTACTAGGGCTTTAAGACTTTTGGGGACTCTCATGGATTCCCACCTCCCTCAGGTTCTATGGTTGAAGTTGCTGCACTATGGCCATAATCTCTTTTTCCTGCGTCTGACCCACAGCGCCCGGCCATACTCCGAGAACGGCGCCGACGGGTGATATTGCGACGGTCTGTGGAAGAACATTTCCCTTGTAGGTCTCCATTATGTACGGGTCGTCGGCGCACATGACCTGGAATTCCAGGCCGTTGGCCGCGACGTACTCCCGTGCTTCCTCCGGCGACCCGGCGCACATGCCGAGAATCCTCAGGTTGTCGGAACTAAAGCCTCTATGAATCTCATTCCACAAATCGATATTTTCCTTGCAGACCGAGCAACCCGGCGAAAACCAGAACAGCAGAGTGTGCGGAGCTTCGGCGGAATACCTGAGACTCACGTCATTGCCTTCAATATCCCGGGCGGTGAAGGACGGAACGACGTCGTTTTGAGATAAGGCCTTAAAATATTTCTTAGGATCTTCAATAATCTCTCTTAATCGGCGATTTTGGATGACGAGATAAACAATCTCGACGCCCATGACTGCGATTATCGCGATGAGAATATAAGTCCACCAGTCTTTAAGAAATTTTGGAGCCATTGCCTTGAGATGCCTCCTCCGGAAATGCGGTTCCCATATTTTCCGCGCAGCCCGGCGGCTGACGCCATACCTAAATATTGATGTCTGATCTTAGAAGCAAAATCGAACAGGCACTCCCAATATA
>CP070766.1:1361839-1374547 GCA_020345705.1 Candidatus Zixiibacteriota bacterium
CTGGGCGAATGCGAACTCCGCCTCACCCTTGCAGACACTCTGCAATGCATCACGTGATCCTTGAGTCTCATGAACTGCCAGACGAATGTCAGTCTGATGGCTGAGCTCTTTCACCTTCGCACCGATGGCGTAGTACCCGCCACGTCGCTTTCCAGTTGCGATCTTAATGGTCTGTGAGTCAGTCGAGTCTGACAGCTGGCACAGCGCACCGGAATATACTGAAATGACGCACAGACAAATGATGAGCGGGAGAATAATACGTTTCATAATCTTTTAAGCGGGAAACCAGCGACTGGTTTTCAGAAGATGCTGTTTGTCAAGGGAGCAAACCCGCGCTCAAATTTAAAGTTCTGATTCTGCTGAAATCAAGACAGTTTACGCCGGCCTTTTCGTCGTGTCAAGCGAATTTTCGGGCTCCTCGCGGACGGCCAGGCATTCCGGCTTAAGCTGTCCTCGACACAGTGTCATCCAGAGGTAAACCTCGATAATCTCTTTTTGATTGACAGGGACGTATAGATTTGTATATTGACGGTCGGCTGATAAAGCTCAATGCGCCCATAGCTCAACTGGATAGAGCGTCTGGCTACGGACCAGAAGGTTGGGGGTTCAAGTCCTCCTGGGCGTATTTTCTTATGGCGAAAATCAAGAAAAACGGCAGTTAAATTCCTGCCGCTCGATTATTCTCCGACACCCTTTCCGAAAAGAAAACTGACGCCGACGTTCATCTCCGGCCCGCTGTAATTGACCCGTCCGCCCATCTGGTCGGAAAAATCGGAAATCAGATGATACCCGGCCTTGGTACCGACCATCAGGAAATGATTGATCTGAAAATCAAGCCCGCCGCCCACATAGCCGCCGTATGACGTCTGTGTCATTGATTCCTGGATAACTTCCTCGCCTGCTCTGGCCTCATTAACCGAACCGATGAACGTGCCCAGTCCGACCTCGGCAAACGGCCGGAAGGCCGATTTTAATTCGGATTCGTGCAGATAGAAGCGAAGCGACAGCACGGTCGGGACGATGGTCACGCTATGGCTATAGACGGCACCCAGGTCGGTTTGCGTTTTTGACTCGGCCATCAGGTACGATGCCGACAACGACAGGGCGACATTTTCACGAATCCAGTATGAATAGGCCAGCCCGCCCAAAAAACCGCCCTTCCCGGAAACGACCTGTACATCGGTTGTGGTGGCTTGCGCTTTTTCGCTTTTCAGCCCGGAAAGCCCCACCCGAAGCTCAATCCGAGATCTTTTTTCAAGAGCCCCCGCCTGGACTGTGGAGCTCAGCACAAGTCCCAGGATGCAGATTATCGCGATGGCTCCAAGTACAGCCCTACGCATCAATATTCCTCCTTTTAAATTATTTGTCTATTAAACGTGAGTTTAGCCGGGAGGTTGCAGGAATATTGGCCCGGCGGCACGAATTTCCGGAAGGCGGCAAATTCGGATTTTATCCCATCTCGGCCGTGAACTTTTCCAGTTCTTCCGAAGAACCGACCAAAACCAGGATATCTCCGTCACCCATCACCGCCGTCGGGGGCGGGTTGATCTGCATGCGCCGATCCTTTTTCTTGATGCCAATAACGGTGACGCCGTAGTCAGCCTTGATTTTTGATTCCACCAGCGTTTTGCCGCAGAGCCGGCTTCGCTCGGGGAGGGCCACCTCTTCGATCCCTAGACCGGCTTCACCAATCGAAGTCATTTGCATAAAATCAACCACGTTGGGACGAAGGGAGGCCATGGCCATCCGCATCCCGCCCAGTATGTGCGGGCTGACGACATAGTTGGCCCCGGCCCGCCTGAGCTTTTTTTCGCCCGCCGGATTGTCGGCGCGGGTTATTATATGCAGCGATGGATTCATATGCCGGGCGGTCAGCGCCAGATAAACGTTGTCGGCCTCCTCCGGCAGCGTTGAGACAAGAACCTTCGCCCGCTCGACTCCGGCCCTGACAAGCGTCTCATCTTCCGTCGCCTGCCCCTCGACGTATAGATACCCTTCTGAATCAAGCTGGTTCACCGATGTGTTCTCTCTCTCGATGACAATAAAAGGCACCTTTCGCCGCAGAAACGTTTCAGCTACTTGCCTGCCGACGCGCCCGAAACCGGCGATGATGTAATGATCCGAGAGTTTTTCTATTTTTGTCTTCATTTTTCTTCTCCCCATGATACTTCGAAGCTGCCCCTCCAGGACGAGCTGTCCCAGGGCCGATACGGCAAAGGTGGCGGCCAGCACGCCAAATATGATAAGGACTATGACAAAAATGCGTCCGGTGACATGAAGCGGATGCACCTCTCCGAAACCGACCGTTGAAAGCGTGATAATTGTCATGTACAGGCCTTCCAGGGGATTCATCCTTTCGATAACCGCAAAGCCGATCGTCCCCCCGATGACAAGCAGCAATAAAATCGAAATCGAGATCAGCAGTTTTCTTGACGGTGACAGTTGACGGCCGCTGTTCATGTCCGGGAGTATATTTCGCAGGTTCGGAATTGGCAACAAAAAAACAGCTCGATGATGTCATTAACAGACAATCCCGGGGGCTTGTCTCGGAATGAGGGAAGAGTTATATTCCGGCCCAGATCGAGGAGGCGGAGATTGTGATTTCGGTCGGCGAATATTACGTGACGCCCGGCGGCGGGCCGTTCTGGAATATGGCTTTTGACGAGTGGCTGTTTGACCGGGTACGACGCCGGGAGGACCTCTCCCGCGCGTTTCTGCGGCTTTATTCGTGGGCATCGCCGGCCGTTACGATCGGGTACAACCAGGACCTATCCAGGGTGGTCGATTTGACTCTCCTGGATGATGAAATTCCGGTTATCAGAAGGGTAACCGGGGGCCGGGCCATCCATCATGACCCGACCGAATTGACATTCAGCCTGATCCTTGATATCGCGATCCTGTCGGAAAGCCGCCAGTCCCTTTCGAAGACCAATGGACAAATCTCCCGTGCGGTCACCGATTTCCTGAGGAGGATGGGGATAAATGCCACCCGGGCCGATCGCTCTGACCTCAGCTATTTGGGCGGGCTGAGCGGACATCTTAAATCATGCTTCGGATCCGTCTCAAAATACGAGGTGCTGGCCGGTCAGAATAAGATTGCCGGGGGCGCCCAGCGCCGTCTCGGCTCGTGCCTGATTCACCAGGGCTCGATCAAGCTCAGCGGCGTCAGCGATTGCCCTGCAATCGGCCAATCCGGCAGCCTTTCAACTGCGGATCCGCCCCCAAGGTCTTTTGAAAGCCGCCAAACGGGCGAGATTTCCGCGATGTTCGCGGGTGTCTTCTCACGGCGGTTTTCCATTGATTTTCAGCCCAAACGAATTTCAGACCGAGAGACGCCTCAAATCCAATTTTACGAGGATATTCTCAGAGAAAACAGCCTGAGCAAGCGCCGATTTTATTAAACACAACCGGCGCGTATAAAGTCTTCTTATTGTATGGAGGAAAGTCGCCTATTAAGAGATTGAAAATGGAAAAAATCACTTGACTTGGGGCGCTTTCTGGGGCTATCTTATACGCTTGTAAAAGGTTTGGAGGAAGATAAAGGGAAGGAGTCCATCAGGCCACTATTGCAAATCGGCTAAGGCTAAATCCTCACACCGTGCCGCCCTGACTGACTGGAAATTTAAATGTTTTCAAAACATAAAACGAACCGAGAAAATAATGTCAACAAGAGATATAAGGAGGATTGGGTAATGTTGGGAATGCCCAGAAAAGCATTGCTTTTCATTGCTTTCTTGATCGGGTTGTTAGTCATTTCCACGATAGTCTTCGCCGGAACGACCGGTAAGATCAAGGGAGTCGTCGTCGATAAGGAATCCGGTGAACCGATACCGGGTGCGTCGGTGATGATTCTCGGGACAAATCAGGGTGCTATGACTGACCCCGACGGCAAGTACCTGATAACGCTGGTTCCCCCGGGGACGTACGTCTTGAAAATCACTTCCGTTTCGTACAGCCCCATGGAGGTTGAACAGGTTCAGGTGAAGACTGATTTCTCGGCCGAGCAGAATGTTGAAATGGAGAAAGGGACGATTGATCTGGACAAGGTCATCAGGGTCGTTGGCACTAAAGATATTCTTGACATCCGGCAGACGTCCACCGAGCATATCATCTCCAAGGATGAAATCACGACCATGCCGGTGCAAAACGTCGACCAACTTCTCAAGCAGACGGCCGGCGTCGTAACCACCAACGAGGGTGAAATCATCATCCGCGGCGGCCGTGTCGGCGAGGTTGCCTATATCGTTGACGGTGTCACCATCGGTGACCCTCTCGGCGGCTATGGTCCGATGAACCTGGGTCTGTCGCTGACGTCGGGTTCAATTCAGGAAATCAGTATCATTAAGGACGGCTTCGATCCGGAGTACGGTAATGCTCTTTCCGGTATCATCAAAATTACCACCCAGACCGGCTCGGCCGAGAATACCAACGCCACACTCGAGTACATTACCGATGATTTCGGCAATTCAACCTTAAACGAGTACTCCAGAAACTCCGACCGTCTGGCCTTCACTTTGAGCGGACCGGATCCCATTTTGAGAAGCCGGATCCTGCCGGCTCTGGGTCTCAATTTCCTCGAGGACAGGGAAGTTACATATTTCTTCTACGCTGAGATGAATAAGTCCGGCACGGCCTGGAATTATGACAAGTATTCCACGCCGGTTGCTCAAAAGAACTACGACAAATTCAACCTCTTCGGTATTAGCATTCCCGAACGACAGAGTGACGATTACAGCATCAATGCCAACATCCTGGCCAAACCCATGAGCAACCTGAAGACTATTCTCTCCTATAAATCATCGGTTATTCGGTACACGTATTTTGACTGGCAGTATCGCTATACGCCAAACACGGCCGAAGCTCGCGAAACCAAGTGGCAATCCTATTCGCTGGAGTTGACGCATCAGCTTTCCAAGAATATGCACTATTATGTCAAGGGGTCATATTACAATCGCGAGGTGTGGAGCCGGCCCGGAGATCCTGACAATCCCGGAAAGGGCCTGGATCCTGATGAATTTCCGCCATACAGCACCTTCGAGCGGTATGACGATCTGAACGACAACGGTGTCTATGATGCCCCTGAGCCGCTGGTTAATCTGTTCCCGGATACGACCCTGTACGGACGAGACATGTCGGGACCGCAGTACACTTTCGGCAATTATCCGTATTATTTCGACAACCAGGCGGGCCTTCCGCAGCAGGCTGATTTCCGTTTCAACAGCGGTTCTCATGGCCAGTACACCGAGGGCGAGCCGTTCGTTGATTTGAACGGCAACGGCCAGTGGGATCGCGGTGACTATCTTTATGACACCAACGGCAATGGCAAATATGATTATGACCGGCGGGACGTTGTTGACGAGCACGAACCGGAGCCGTATGAAGACGGCGATGTCAGCCTCGGGGAGCCCTTTACCGATGTCAACGGCAATGGCCTGTACAACGCGGGCATCGATGTTTTCATCATGTCGGCCGGTGCGGACAATCAGGACCTTGATAGAAACTCGAGATACACGTATCCGGCGTACCACTACCAGCTTCAGAACCCACCCCCGTGGGACAATTGGGTTCCCGGGATTCCCTATATCGACCGCAACGGCAACGGCCTCTATGATCTACCTAACCAGCAATATGATCCCGGCGAGAAGTTTATCGATGTCAACGGCAACGGCAAATATGATTATGGCGGAAGCTCAAACTTCCTCAATGTCGGAACCTATGAGGACGAGACGGTATGGCACTTTCATAGTTACGAGCATTACACCGTCGAGACTCGTGTTTATCGTCAGCTGGGAAATCATGAAATCAAGACCGGTGTGGAGCTGAAGAAGGAATACCTGGTCAAGCAGGATATCCGTTCTCTTGAGCAGCCTTACACGGGTCGTCCCGACGGCGGTCCGTACCCCAGCGTCGGCGAACTGAGAGATTTTTACAACTATGAACCGCTCAGCGGCAGTTTCTATATCAGAGATAATCTTGAATACGGTTCCATGATCGCCAGTCTCGGTTTCCGGTACGACTACTTCATCCAGACTTCCGGGCTTGAAGAAGTGGCCAAAAATGACGACCTCGGGAGCGGCATCATTTACGGTGATCGTACAAGGCTTTCACCCCGCATCGGCTTTTCTTACCCGATTTCGGACAAGGCCAAGATCCACTTCAATTACGGTCACTTTTATCAGCTTCCGTCTTATACGTACATGTATGACCGAAATACGACGGCGGCGGCGGCTAATGACGTGGTCGGCAATTACAACCTCGACTATGAAAAGACCATTCAATACTCCTTCGGCGTCAAGTATGCCATGTCGGAGGATTATTCGATTGACGTCTCCGGTTATTTCAAGGATGAGTTTGACAAAATCAACAGCGCCCTCGTGAGACTGGGTGGTGGCGCTTTGAGAATACAGCAGTATCAGAATCGTGACTATGGACGAAGCCGTGGTTTCGAGGTTAATGTCGAAAAGCGCGGCGGGCGCCTGATCAACGGTACGATCAACTACACCTACGCTTTTGCCTACGGCAAGCAGTCTCAGGCACGAACCGATTACTTCAGTGAATTCTATCTGAACCGTGAGTCGCTTTCGGAAAAACCTCTTGATGACGATATCCGGCATCAGTTCAATTGCGGTATCCAGCTGGTTATTCCGGAGACCATGAAACCCAGGCTGTTCGGGATCAGGATTCCGAGCGGCTGGACCTTCGGTGTCCAGGGCAAATTGCAGACCGGCAAGCCGTTTACTCCGGATAAATCGTATCCGAATATGTCGGTTGAGGAAGGCGTTCAGACGATCGATGAAAACTCCCTGCGGATGCCGTCCATTCTGAATTTCGACATTCGCTTTGAGAAATATTTCAAGATGGTCAGTCTCAACTGGAGATTCATTCTCTGGATTGACAATGTTCTGAACAACCGGAACGCTGCCGGCGTCTATACAGCGACCGGGCGTGCCGATACCAGCCAGAACGCATCAGGGGTCATTACCGGCGGCAGCGACTATGACCGAGACCCGTTCAACTGGCAGTACGGCCGCCAGATCAAGGTAGGTTTGCAGGTAAGCTTATAAGAAAGGCAATAATTAATAACTATACACGTTGGGAGATGGTGCGGATGACATTAAATAAATATTTGATTTGTCTGGCGGGCGTGGTGGTGCTTCTGATGCCGTCGCTGGTGTTTTCACAGGCGAAGGTCGGCACGACCGGAGTAAATTTCCTCGAGCTGGGCGTTTCGGCTCGTGCCATGGGCATGGCGGAGGCTTTCGTTGCCAGCGCAACCGATGCCTCGGCCGTTTACTATAACCCCGCCGGTCTGACCTATGTGTATGGCCGACAGGCCATGTTCACCCACATTGATATGCCGGCCGGTATCAATTATGAGTTCTTCGGTCTGGCATATCCGACCGAGTGGGTCGGCGGTGTGGTCGGCGTCGGCATTTATGCTCTTAATACCGGCGATATCCTCCGGACGGATTATTACTATCCCTTTGGAGTCGACCAGGCCGGAAATGAGCAGTATTTCTCGGCTGGCGATCTCGCCATAGGACTGAGCTATGGACGCTTCCTGACTGATAAATTCTCGCTCGGGCTGACGGTTAAATACATTCAGGAGAATCTTGAGACGGAGAAGGCGATCGGATGGGGTGCCGATGTCGGGACCTGCTACAACTCCGGGTACCGAAACTTCAAAATCGGTATGGTCATCTCCAACTTCGGTCCGGATATGAAGTTTCTTGAGAAGGAATTCCCGTTGCCGATTAATTTCAGGTTTGGCGGTTCGATTGACATGCTTGAATCCGAGAATCATCTGGTGATGGTCGCTGCCGAAGGCAGCCACCCGTCGGACAACCTCGAAAAATACAATGTCGGACTTGAATACTGGTTTCAGGACAGGTTCAGCCTGCGGGTGGGCGAACGATTCAATTATGATTCTGATGGTTTCACCGCGGGCGGTGGTTTGCTTCTTCCCATCGGCGAGGATGTTGACCTATCAGTAGACTATGCATATCAGGATTTCGGATTTCTTGAGCAGGTACACCGGTTTTCAATTGCATTGGCGTTTTGATATGCAGCAAGGACTTTGAAAGGAATGGAGGACGTATGAAGCGGGATTTAGGTATACTTACCGCGTTTATGATAGGAATAATGCTGATAGGCGGTTGTGGTCCGGCTGACATTGAAGGTCCGGAGCGTACCAATATGCCTCCGGTGGTCGATTTTGTCAACATCCCGGTTGAAGAGGCAAAATTCTCGGCCGATACGACTTTATACTGGTATGGTACCGATGTCGATGGATTCATCACTCATTTCAGGTACGCCGTTATTGAAGCCGATACAGTCGGTGATCCGGTTCTGTTTATCGAAACCACTCCGGACACTGAATATCCCTGGGTTGTTCTTGAGGTCGAGTTGAATAATCCCCAGACCAACCATAAGGTCAAGATGTCCGCCGACGTAAGCGACCCGGTTAGGAAATATGTCGCATCTTACGTATTTCTTCAGGCGATCGACAACCTTGGGGCAAAATCGGCCATAGTCTACAGGATGTTCTATAAGAACAATCATTTTCCGAACACTCTGATATCGCTGCAGAACCTGACCGACCCCTATGTCAATACAATCTCAATGACGGGGATTCTTGAAGGCGTGACGATTTCTTGGAACGGTGAGGATCCCATCGATTATCCTCGCAATCCGCCGCCTTTCCAGTTCCAGTGGAAATTCTGGGGACCTTTTGACAGCCTGACCTCGGTGGCTCTTGATTCTGTCTGTGTCGGCTCGGTTTTTGTGGATAACTACGGCGATCGATATTACGATTGCGAAGATTACCCGGCCAATATAGTGATTGACACAACCATTATCGAAATTACACCGGACTCGAGTGATACAATAATAAACATTGATACTACCTTTGTGCCGGTATGTTCTCTTTCCCGGGGCAATCCTTACGGTGATTGGCATGAGTTCCTTTATCTTGATTCGATTGCCAACCACCCCGAATTCGATCGGCTGGTTGAGCAATCAGAGGATCAGATAACCGGCGGTCCCTGGGTCTATGACCAGAATTCTTCAATCTATGATGTTTACAGAAATGTGATCGTCGATACAACCTCGATGTATTACTTCCTCTTCTGGTGTCAGTCGCGGGATGATTCCAAGGTTCCTGACCCGACTCCGGCTTTCGGCTGGGTGGCCGTCATCGAACCGAAATTCGAGCGGGACGTTATTGTCATTGACGCCTGCAACTATAAGAAGGTGCAGTACGGCTTCTGGAACTGGCCCGTTTATCCGACTTCGCCGTTCCCCCGTGACATAGAACCGACCGTGAAAGAATTCATAGCCGAATCCGTCAGGGGATGGGGGGCCGATTTCGATACGGATAACATTCTGCCGAATGATACGTTCTACCTCCCTAATGGTGGCATCGAAGATATCATCCCGTATTACACCAACAAAGCCACTCAGGACTATTATCCGATCATCAAGCTGAAGCGTGACGTCCTTTCCGGAAAAGGGATCGCCTCGGTTAATCTGCGGGACATTTTGAAGCATAAGATAATAATTCTTGTGAAAGATAACACCGGCGGTGAGCTTGTCATGAATAGCCCCGAGCTGCTGGCCGTCATGGATGGTATCGACGTCGGGATGAGCTGCTGGTCATTTGTTCGCAGTCCGTTCCAGGGCGCCTATTATACTCCGTATCCGACGTTTCCGGAGGTCCCGGAGGAGTACCAGGCCCACTTCGGCGTTCTCAGAATGAGGCATACCGGATGGCAGGGGAATATCAACGATACGCTGAGACCCGGGACACGCATAGATGATTTCATCGGGGCCGGCGTTCTAAGCGAATACCAGGATGATTTCCCGGATCTGCCCACCGATTGCGCTCGTCTTGAAAGCGAATACTACTGGCAGCCGGGGTCAGGCTTCTGGTCCTTCCCGTTCAGGTGCTGGCAGGACGGCTCGTATATGTTCTATCGCTGGTGGGATGAACCGGACAAGGCGGCACTGTACGGCGATATCAACTGCGCCTATCCGGAGGTCGGATATGTCGAGAAGCATCCTCTTGCCGGTGCGATATACCTTTATCAGTCGTATTATGGAGATCAGCCTCCAGTTCTGTATCCGTGGTGCGCAACCTTGGCGGGTCATTTTGAAAAATACGAAGGAGCTGTCGTAGGAATCAGATATGATACGGATGTGTTCCGGACGGCGCATTTCTCATTTTCGCTTCAGCCTATAGTCTCCGATTCGTCGCAGAAGGCATTTAATTCCATGATGGATTGGCTGTCCGAACAACCATTCATTCAGACCGGCAAGCTGGCTTCGCATCGACCGGTAAAGACCAACAAGGAACACTTGAGGAATATCAGCCGGAATCTGCATGAGCTTAAGAAGCAGGGCTTGCTGCGCGGTTGTGACGGAGAATGAAGAACGATTCGATCACAATATGGCCGGAAATCCTCTCGGGTTTCCGGCCCTTTTATTTCATTCTTTCCAGCACCCTTTTGAGCAGCTGATTATCCGGGAATCTCGATTTTGCCGCCAGCGCCAGCTGGGAAGCCTCGGCGTTCCGGCCGGACAAGAGGTAGGCGTTGAGAAGATTGACATAGGCTTCTACCAGACCGGAATCCAGCGAAATCGCAAGGTTACTCATCTTTATGGACAGATCCAGTTTGCCCTGCAGCCCGTAGATATATCCCAGCTGATAGGCCGCGGTGGCTCTGATTCCGCTGAGCTGGTCCGCGGCGGCCCGCGCGTACGAAAAGGCGCTGCCGTCGGTTTCAATGGGAACCCTGTCGCTTTCAAGGGCCGCCGTCAGGTGTCCGATGGCGCTGTCATGCATTTTCCATTCGGTGAAGATCAGCGCGGCGTCGAGGTGAATCCTGGAAGCATCACTCAGCGCCCTCAAAGCCTCTCTCAGCCTTTTTTCGAAGGCGGCCGTGTCATTGAGAGCGGCGTAAACCCTCAGCGAGACCAGATACGGTTCGGCGAGGTAAGGCTTCAACGAAATTGCCTCATCGGCCATGCTGAGGGAGCTTTGATTTTGTCCAGTCAGATAGTACAGGGAGGCCAGGTTGCCGAGTGCTTTAGGATTGGCCGGAAAGATTTCCAGCTCCCTCTGAAAACAGTCCTCGGCCGAATCGACCAGGCCCTTCTTCAGATAAGCAACGCCGAGATTGAGGTTCGACTCCGGATAACGCGGATCGCTCTCCAACGTCAGCCGGTATAGCCTTATTGCCTCGTCAAATTCCTCATGATATAGATAGTAATTGGCCTGATTGAAATAGCCGCCCGCGATGCTGTCTTTCCTGACATTATAGAAATTGGTCCGGGAGAAAATGAAACCGGCGATTCCCAAAAGGGCCGCCGCAATCAGCACTGTGGAAAACCGGCGGCGCGCGCCGTTCGATATGATATATCCAAGCCCGTGCGACGCAAGGACAATGATGAATGGTATCACCGGCAGACGGAAGCGGGCATTTATGAAAAAGAATGCTATGATCAGAAAGTAAAGCAGAATGAGCAGCACAACAAAAGCTTTCTTTCGGTCGAGCTCCCTCTGACCGATAAGAGCCGCCAGCGAAACCACGGCCAGCGCGAAGATGATACTGAAGGCGATTGGCATCGGCCTGAGCATGACAAAGCCTCGTGAGAAATGCATCAGATTACGATTGTTAGAGACTTCAAATCCGTTCGCGCAAAAATAGAGCTTCTTGAGATACAACTTCACGAAATCCGTCTTGTTGGAAACGATCCATTTCAATCCCTTCTTGAACCAGTAATTTGAGTTCTGAGAGGGGCTCAGCTCGCGTCCTGTTTCAGTCTCAGCCAGATATTTTATATCCTGGATTTCCCAGCTTCGACCAAGCGGCTGCGGCATCGCCGCCGACAGGCCGTCAGCCTCAGCGTTATTACCTATAAAGAAGTTTATTCCGCCCGATGACGAGACCAGCACAAAATCGTCGGCCACCAGGGCATTCCTGAGCGTCACCGGGGCTATCATCAGTATCATACCGGCCAGCAGAATGAGGCCTCGCAATATGCTTCTTTGCCCGCGTCCTCTCAGAACGAATACCCAGATGATATATAACGGCACCAGCGCCAGAATAACCGGCCTGGTAATCGCGGCCAGTCCCAGCACCAACCCGGTGATGAAGTACCATCGGTGCCGGTTCTTTTCACTCGACACGAAAAGGAGCAGAACCGAAAGCTCGACCAACATGGTGAAAAAATTGTCAACGAGAAGCTCGCTTTCGAAATAGACGGCGATTGGATAAAGAGCATGAATAAGCGTGGCTGCCAACGCCGTTCTTCTGGAGAAAAGCCTTCCGGCCAGACAGAAGGTGAGATACACTGAAATCAATCCGACGACGTGCCCGAACAACCGGGCCGCCAGTAGAGAGTGTCCGACCAGGGCGTACAATCCTCCCAGGACATAGACGTAAAGAGGCGCCCGGAAGAAGACGTCGCCGCCGAGGATATTTCCCGAGGCAATCGAGGCCGCCCAACGGTCGTGAAAGAGGGAATCAACCAGGAGCTGGTCCCATTGAGGATCGGAGTAATAGCTCAGAAGGAAAGCCAGCCTGATGACGGCCCCGACGGCGATGATAGCGGCAATCGGATACTTTCCCAATAATACCGGAAGTCTGTTCATCTTGTGGAAGATAATCAAGCCGGGCGGCATCAGCAACACTCAGATTGTACTGC
>CP070766.1:1374647-1384004 GCA_020345705.1 Candidatus Zixiibacteriota bacterium
AGGCGGCGGCTTCTCCGGCCCGATTCCGCCAATTTTTAGTTGACAAAATACCCGGTGACGTTTTCTTAGGCCGTTATGAAAAGCTTGGGCGCTAGAGACGTCGCCTATGCCGGAATTATAGCTGCCCTTTATGCTGTGTTGACGATTGCGCTGGCTCCAATCAGCTACGGGGTGTATCAGGTCAGGGTAGCGGAAGCTCTGGCGGTTCTGCCTTTTTTATATCCTCCTGCAATCGCAGCCCTGTTTATCGGTTGCCTGATCGCCAATATATTCGGTGGCAACGGCTTACACGATATAGTTTTTGGCTCACTCCTGACCCTTCTGGCCGGATATCTGACCTATCTGACATCGAAGATAAAGGCTCGAGACGTTGCGGTCGCGATGGCCCCTTTGCCGCCGGTTGTGATTAATGCGTTCGGAGTGGCGGTGTATCTTTCAGAAATATCGGGCATGTCGTATCTCTTTGTCGTTCAGATGATAGGAGTCGGCGAGATAGTCGCCTGCTATGTCCTAGGGATACCGCTGTTGCTGTTTTTAAGATCGAAAAGGATATTCCCGGGTGAAGCTAAATAGTATTTTCGCTGATATGGCGGAGTTGTGATAGATGGCTAAATGTATTGTCATTTTCGAGGACGGCAGGTATCCGAATTTTCACCCGCTGACCCATCTGAGGCCGGTCTATTTTCTGCGCCCGGGAATACGGACGCTGTTTGAGAAAATAATTAACGCTTTCAAAGGGTACACGCCCCATCTTTTTTGCCGACCCGAAATCGCGGCAATAACTTCGGAAAAAACCAGAATCCCCGTGAACCGGTTCGAGGATATCGGCTTCGAGGAAGTTGTCTTTGTCAACGGGGGTATCAGATACAGCCGGGACTTTATGGACGCCCTGAAAGCCGCCGGAAAGGACGCGGTGCTTACCTGCGGGGGGGATGTTGCAGCTTTCAAAAAGGTCGGGAAATTGTCGGATGAAGAATACCGGTCTCTCAAGGAGGGCGATCTTGGGACTTTCCTTCAGTCTCTGAAAGCCGGGGCCGAATCACTGGATGTCGAAATGCCGAGTTATAGCTATCTGTGGGATATGGTACATGCGATTGCCGATGAGATCGCCGACGATTTTGATTATTTCAGGAAGCAGTCGGACACCGACGGCTTTCTGGTAAGCAAAGAAGAAATGCAGAAGCGGGGGAGAGCCTATCCGGGTGTTGAATTCATCGGGCTTGAAAATATCTATATCGCCCCCGATGCACAGCTTCTTCCGGGGGTGGTCGTGGATGCCACAGCAGGCCCGGTTTTTGTCGGCAGTCAGGTCAAGGTTGAGCCGTACTCTTACCTGGTCGGGCCGCTCTACATCGGAAGAGAGACTCATGTGGTCGGAGGGAAGATAGCGTGCTGTTCAATAGGGCCGAATTGCCGCGTCGGCGGTGAGCTTGAGGAAACCATCATCCAGGGCCACACGAATAAATACCATGCCGGTTTTATCGGACACAGCTACTTGGGAGAGTGGATAAACCTGGGAGCCATGACAACCAATTCCGATCTTAAGAATAATTATGCGGGCGTCAAAAGCTCCGTCAACGGTGAGCTGATTGACACCGGCCACCTGAAAGTCGGTTCGTTCATCGGTGACTTCACGCGGACGGCGATCGGGACGCTTCTCAACACCGGTATCAATATTGGCGTCTCGTGCAACATCATCTCCAACGTTCTTGTGACCGAAGCCGAAATTCCATCGTTCACCTGGTATTCACCAAAGCATAAGATGGCGTATAACCTCACCAAAGCAGTTGCCACCATTGAAAGATCGATGTCGCGAAGGAAAGTCGAGCTTTCCGATGCGCTTAAAAAGAGGCTAGGGGAGATTTTTAAAGACAGGGCTGAACATTAGCCGGAATCTGCGGTTGTACAGCTTGAAGGTAACATGCCGATAATAAAGGGGGTAAGGTAAGTGAAACTTGCAGAATTGCATATTAGCCGATTAATTTGTCGTGAGTTGGGGAGATAACTGATGCCGGAATTCAGAAAAGACCCGATACTCGGCCGCTGGGTCATTATTTCCACCGATCGGGGAAAAAGGCCGTCCAGTTTCGGCAATCTACCGAAGCAGGAGGATCCGAAAATGTGTCCCTTCTGCTCCGGTAACGAAGCCAGCACTCCTCCCGAAGTCCTGGCCTACAGAAAGAGCGGATCCGAGCAAAACAAGCCGGGCTGGTTTCTGAGAGTAATATCCAACAAATACCCGGCGCTCAGAATCGAGGGCAGTCTTGACCGGGAGCCGAAGGGTATCTACGACAAGATGAACGGTATCGGCGCTCATGAGGTCATTATTGAAAATCCGGATCACAGCAAGGACCTAGCAGACCTGTCTTTGGAGGAGATCAAGCGCGTCCTTTGGGCTTATCGTGAAAGAGCCCTTGACCTTCAAAGGGATCGTCGATTCAAGTACATACTGATTTTCAAAAACCATGGGGATGCCGCGGGGGCATCGCTGGAGCATACTCACAGTCAATTAATTGCAACGCCGATCATTCCGATGAAGGTGGCCGATGAAATCGCCGGCGCCAAGAGATATTATGATTTCAAGGAACGATGCATCTTCTGCGATATAATCAGACAGGAAATCTCCGACAAGGAAAGGATTGTCAGCGACTATGGTGACTTCATCTCTTTTGAACCGTACGCCTCAAGATTTCCGTTTGAAACATGGCTGATGCCGAAACAGCATATATCTCATCTTGTCGATTTCTCGGACGACATCTTTATCTATCTGGCCGAGGCGCTGAAAGACACGTTGAACCGAATCAGGGTGGCCCTGAACAATCCGCCCTTTAATTATATTCTCCACACCGCTCCGACCGGTAACGAGTACAACAACCTGTATCACTGGCACATCGAGATTATCCCGAAACTCACCAAAATCGCCGGTTTCGAATGGGGCTCGGGATTCTATATTAATCCGACCCTGCCCGAGGACGCCGCCGCTTTCATGAGGGAGGTTGACGCGACGCACGCTGAAAAGCTTTTTAACGCGCATGTTTCAGTCTGAATATCATGGATGGTCTTAAAATCGCTTTTGTCACGCCGGAATCGGTTCCCTTTGCCAAAACGGGCGGGCTGGCTGACGTCTCGGGAGCGCTGCCGAAATCTCTAATAGGGCTGGGGCATACGGTCTGGCTTTTCATGCCGAAGTACAAGCTGGTCAGTGAGACCCTCATCAACCTGAGACCGGTAGATATCGGATTTGCCGTCGGCATCGGAGACAAATCGTTCGATGGGGAGCTTTATCAGTGGTCAGACCCCGAGAGCGGGCTCGAAGTCTGTTTCATCGGCAATGATTATTTTTTTGACCGCGGTGAGTTGTACCGCAATCCTAAGACGGGCAAGGACTATAAAGATAACGACAAGCGATTCATATTCTTCTGCAGAGCGGTTATAAAGGCCTGCCGGGAACTGGGCTGGAAACCGGACGTTATTCACGCCAATGACTGGCAGAGCGCCCTGGTGCCGACCTATCTGAAAATCCTGCCTGAGGATGGGCTGCACTTCAATAAGACACATACTGTTTTCACGATTCACAACATGGGGTACCAGGGGCTGTTTCCGGCCGAGGAATTCCCCGGATTGGGAGTCGATGAGGCGCACTTCTATCCGGAAGGGCCGTTCGAATTCTGGGGTGACGTCAATTTCATGAAGTCAGGCGTCTTTTTCGCCGACAGGATTACAACGGTCTCGCCTACATATGCCAAAGAAATCCAGCAGTCGGACGAATTCGGCAAAGGTCTTCAGGGGGTCCTGAAACAGCGCTCGGAAAATCTTTCAGGCATCCTCAATGGCGTTGACTATGACCAGTGGTCGCCGGAACATGACAATCTGATTCCCAGTCGGTACAATATCAATAACCTCTCCGGAAAGAAAAAAAATAAGCTCGAGCTCTTGCACAAGTGCGGCCTGCCGATTCGAATGGAGCATCCGCTGATCGGGATGATATCCCGCCTTGATATTCAAAAGGGTTTTGACCTGCTTGAGGAAATCATGGATGAGATTATGAGCCTGAATGTTCAGTTTGTCCTGCTGGGAACGGGCGATGAAAAATATCATGACTTCTTCGCGCTCGTGGAAAAAAAATATCCTGACAGGTTCAAGGCCTTTCTGATGTTTGACAACAAGCTGGCACACTTGATAGAAGCCGGGTGCGATATGTTTCTTATGCCGTCTCATTATGAGCCGTGCGGTTTGAATCAGATGTACAGCCTGAAATACGGAACGGTACCGATTGTTCGAAAGACCGGCGGCTTGGCCGATTCGGTAATTGATTTCGACGAAGACAATCGTAAGGGAACCGGCTTTGTTTTCGAGAAATACCACGCATCGGAACTGCTTGCGGCTATCAAACGAGCCGTCGACCTGTTTCCTCGCAAGAGGATTTGGTACAGGATTATCAAGCAGGGTATGCGCCAGGATTTCTCGTGGGACAAATCGGCGCAGAAATATTCTGATTTGTATTATCGTCTAACCGACGAAAGATGACTCACCGGCAATATGTGATTTCGCTTCTCACATTATTGAGAAATTCCTTATATTGCGGCATCTTGTGAATGCCTTCACGGGCGGGCATTGAGCGACGGAGGCGAAAACCGAATACAGCCATTCAAAATTATAGAAGCCATGTCTGACTCAGAAACAATTGATGCCCCAAGGGACACGAAGAAGCACTGCCGAATCGGCGTGGTCGTGCTTTTTCTGGCCATAGCCATCCATTTGGCGATGGCGGTCTGGTTCAATTTCACGCAGGACGATGCCTTTATCACCTTTCGTTATGCGGCCAATTTCGCCAACGGTCACGGTCTTGTGTTCAACATCGGTGAACGGATTGAGGGCTACACTAATTTTCTCTGGGCAATTCTTATGATTCTGGGGCGCCTGGCCGGAATCGACACCATTCTTTTTTCAAAGCTCATCGGCGTTGCCTGCGGTATCGGGACAATAATATTTCTGTACTTCATGACCGGCGAGATTCCCGGTTTTAAACCTCTCTGGCGCGGATTCACCTGTCTGCTTCTGGCGGCGGCTTATTCGTTTGCCTACTGGTCGGTGGCGGGATTGGAAACGGCGGCGTTTTCCATGATGGTGACCGCTTCGATATATTTTTATATCAGAAGATCGTGTATGGCGGCGCCCTTATTGGCGCTGGCCACTCTTTTGCGGCCCGAAGGGGCCCTGATCTGTGCAATACTTCTTGTCTATGAGTTACTGTCATCGCGAGCACTGACGTCTTACTTGCTTGCAGTCGGTGTTACCTACATAATCCTGCTGGTTCCGTTTCTGGCATTCAAGTTGAGCTATTTCGGAAACCTTTTGCCCAATCCGTTTTATGCCAAGACCGGATTGAACATGGCGAAACTGAAAGACGGTCTTGAGTATGTATGGTTGTATCTCTGGCACTATTGCGGGGCCGGTTTATTTCTGGTCCCGGCTCTTGTTTTTTTCAAAAAGGCCCCGAAGACAATCAAACTTGGGCTGGTTACAATGCTCGTATACACCGGCTATATCATTCTGGTCGGCGGCGATGTACTTAAGGTCCATCGTTTCTTCATCCCGGTACTTCCGCTGTATGTGATGCTGATCGTGTTCGGGACGGACCGGCTTTTTCGAAACAAGATCATACCGGGAATAATTCTCGTCGGGATTCTTGGCTGGCAACTATTCATGCCGTTCAAACATGTGAAAATATATCATATCGCCGAAAGAGCACTGGTCTGGAAGATGGAACAGGCCGCCAAAAGACTGCTCGATGCCGATCATTCCGATTTCAGTTTAGCCACATCGACAATCGGGATGATCAGTTACTCGTTAACGGGACATACCATTATTGATCTGCTCGGTCTGACTGACACGACGGTGGCACGTCACCCGGAACCTGCGGTGCCGGGTCTGCAGACGACATGGAAAGAGCGCAAATTCAACAGCGCGTACATTCTCTCAAGGCAACCTGACTATATTCTGTTTTCGACCGGTCGAAAGCCATCAGCACCGGCCGAAAGGAGCCTTCTTTTATACAGTTCATTCCTACGCAGTTACCGGACGATCGGTTTTTCCTTCGGCGGTACGATGTTTGACATATTTAAAAGGTACCGTTCGATCGAGGGGAACGTCATAAGAGATATTGATATCAGGTTTCTGGACCTTTATTATCAGGGGCTTGATCTTGCCGCCCGCTTCAAATTCCAAGATGCCGTCAATGCCTTTGTCAATTCGTCGGCATACGTGCCGGATTCGATATTCCCATACCCCAAGTATTATGTCGCCGATCTACTGCAACGCGCCGGACATCACGAGGAGGCATACAGGATGTTCCGGGAGATAGTGGAAAAGGACACTCTTGTATATGAGGTCTATCAGTCTTTGTGCTTTTACGAAACAGGTTTTTTGAA
This sequence comes from Candidatus Zixiibacteriota bacterium, assembly GCA_020345705.1. Lineage (GTDB taxonomy): Bacteria > Zixibacteria > MSB-5A5 > GN15 > PGXB01. Next base: position 1,381,079 of record CP070766.1, read on the forward strand.
AGACTACGATAAGGCGATAAGCCGCCGAAACAGTTTGAAATCAATCATGCCGTGGTATATTCCAGAACTGGATTCTATTCTATTCAGAAGTGTAATACTGGATTCCGATAAACGGTAATAAGCATGAACAGACAATCTGCTCCGAATCAAAACGGCGGTGGCGGGCTGCAATCAAGATGGCTCGCCCCGGTTATTCTGGGGCTGGCGATAGGTTTGTTCATCGCCCTGGCGGTACGGTTTAATTTTACTCAGGACGACGCGTTTATCACGTTCCGATATGCGGCCAACTTTGTCGATGGAAATGGCCTTGTCTATAATATTGGCGAGCGCGTTGAGGGCTACACTAATTTTCTCTGGACGATTTTCATGATTCTCGGCCGCCTGGCCGGAATGGAACTGGTCATTTTCTCCAGAATAATGGGGGTGGCTTGCGGATTGGCGACAATCTGGGTGCTACATCTTCTGGCCGGTCGGTTGTTCGGCCCTGACTCGGCCTGGCGCGGCGTCTGTTGTGTCTTCCTGGGGGCGACTTATTCTTATGCGTACTGGTCAGTGGCCGGGCTCGAGACGGCGGCCTTTACCCTGGCAGTTACCTCTACGCTGTATTTCTATCTTCATCGGTCGTATCTGGTCGGACCTTTTATGGTGATGGCAACGCTTTTAAGACCGGAAGGCGGACTGCTGTTCCTATTTCTTGTTTTATATGATGTAATTGCCTGTCGCAACTTCGGCAGATTCACCGCAGTCTGTGTCGGTATATATCTGTTCTCTGTTCTTCCGTATGCCGCATTCAAACTGAGCTATTACGCCAATCTTCTGCCCAATCCGTTTTATGCCAAGACCGATTTTACGGCGGCCAGACTGATTGAGGGACTGGAATATACCTGGCTTTATTTATGGCACTATCTTGGCGCCGGCATCTTTGTTGTCCCCGCCTTGCTGGCCTCAAGAAAAACCGGCCGGGCGCTAATAATGCCGCTGACGTTCATTTTCCTTTATATGATCTATATCAGCCTGGTCGGGGGAGACGTCCTGAAGGTTCATCGGTTTTTCGTGCCGATAATGCCGCTTATTGCGCTGGTTGTAGTTTTCGGGATTCAAAGGATTCTTAAAAGACCTATTTTAATTCTGGCGGCGCTGGTTATTGTGCTGGCTTGGCAGACCATTGTGCCTTTGACTCACGTGAAGACCTATCATCATGCGGAAAAACGACTTATCAAAAAAATGGAAGTTATGGGCAGCGACCTTCTGGCAGTCGATGACCGGGATTTCACTCTGGCGGTATCCACGATCGGGGTCCTCGGCTACCGACTTCTCGGGCATACGGTGATTGATATGCTGGGACTGACCGATTCGACCGTCGCCAGGCATCCGGAGCCCGAAATCGAGGGAATGGAAACCACCTGGCGGGAGCGGCGTTTCAACGCCGGCTATCTGCTGTCAAGACAGCCGGATTACATTCTATTTTCAACCGGTCGCAAGCCTTCGGCGCCAGCCGAGAGGGCGTTGTTTCTTTACAGCCGGTTTTTGCAGAATTATCGGACAATCGCCTTCGATGTGGAAGGCACCCGGCATGACATCTTCAAAAGATATTACTCAATTGAAGAAACGATAATAAGGGATATAAATCCGCGCTTTGTGGACCAGTACGTAAAGTCCTTCGGCCTGCGCATCGCCGGAAAATACAGGCAGGCGCTGGCGGCGCTGGAACAGGCGTGGAGGTTTCTTCCCGACACGGTTTTCTCATACATCCCCTATCTCATGAGCGAGAATCTGCGACATCTGGGTGATTATAAAGCCTCTTATGCCGTGCTGAGAGACTGCCTCGAACGAGATACCCTCGTTTATGAGGTCTATCTGGATCTTATGGTCTATGAGTCCAGGATGAACAAGGATTACGAAGAAGCTAAAATATACAGGCAGAAGCTGGCCGATCTCATGCCATGGTATGAGCCTAGGTTCCGAATTATCTCACCCGAGGGGCAGTGATTCGGCTCAGATCACAGCACTTGATGCGAGGCCGCGAGTCAGCGTTATCGGCAGAATCAGATGATCTTTCCGGCATCCGGGATTACACAGCCGGGAGCTTTTGTTCGTATTTGATAATTGAAAGAAGTTGACAACGAATTGATCCGATATATATTATAAACTGGTAAGCGGGAATAGCTCAGTTGGTAGAGCACCACCTTGCCAAGGTGGCTGTCGCGGGTTCGAGCCCCGTTTCCCGCTTTTTAGATTGGCGGCTTAGCCAAGGGGTAAGGCGGAGGTCTGCAAAACCTCTATTCTCCGGTTCGAATCCGGAAGCCGCCTTTTTTTATTCTCCCTCTTGACATTTTCCGCGATGCCGATTATTTAATGTTTTTATATATAGGGGGGTATTATAAGACGGACTTAATGAAGGCTGTGATTCTTTGTAGCCTTTCACTCCTTTTGACTTTTGCATCACCGATCAGGGCTTCGAACAATAATAGCAGGCCGGTCTGCCCGACTGTCTATGCCGGAAGCGACGGCGCCTTTGAGCTGTTCTGGTTCTGTCCGAACTTTCACCGGCAGCACCTGGGCAATATCGATGAATCCGCCGATACAGAGGGATGCGTCGGAATGGGTGCCGAGAAATACGGTGTGCTGACAAGGTTTGGCGTCAATCCACCGGTTGTGGTCGATTCAGTCAAGATTTTTATTTCCGACAGTGATCCGTTTCCGAATCTTCCCGGCGACCAATATTCCCCCATCATGCTATCTCTCAAAAGGCGAAAACCGGGCAACAGCTTTTCGGATATCTGGGTACGGGGGGTTGCGCTTGACTCCAGCACTTCGTCGGGCGGCAGTATCGTAAGTGCGCCGGCGAGAATGAGTCTCAGCAGAGATTTTGAGCTATGGGCCGGCTGTGAATGGCTGAAAAGTCATCCGACGGCGCCTCAGGTGG
>CP070766.1:1384104-1398412 GCA_020345705.1 Candidatus Zixiibacteriota bacterium
AGAAGAAGAAATCATGGAAGTCTGATCCACAAAAGCAGCCTTGAATTTCGGCCGGCCGGGGACACCTCGGCCGGCGTTTTTTTGTTCGGGCAGAAGCCGCGGAGCGGCGCCTTCGGGGTCTGAAAAGCCGCCTCCGAAATACCGCTTTCCCCCGCCAAAAGAATTGACAATTGTGAAATATTGAATATATTGGATGTCTATTTCTATAGTGTACTGTGAATATTTTCACAATTTTGAGGGTTTGGTTAGTATAAAATACGTTGAATTGTAAAGGCTTAGGAGATAGTCATGGCAGAGGTGATACGATATAAAAACTACATCGGCGGGCAGTGGGTAGAATCCAGATCCGGCGAGACCTTCGAGAATCGCAATCCCGCCAACACGGACGATGTTGTCGGCATATTCCAGAAGTCAAATGCTAATGACGTCAATGAGGCCGTCGCGGCGGCCAAGGAAGCCTTCAATAAGTGGCGTCTGGTACCGGCTCCGAAAAGAGCGGAATTGTTGCTCCGAATTGCCGACCGCGTCGTCAGGGAAAAGGAGCGTCTCGCCCGCGACATGACCCGTGAGATGGGCAAGGTCCTTAATGAAACCAGGGGCGACGTCCAGGAAGCTATCGATCTTGGGTACTTCATGGCCGGTGAAGGGCGCCGTTTGCACGGTGTCACCACCCCGTCCGAACTTCCCAATAAATTCCAGATGTGTGTTCGTCAGCCCAAGGGCGTGGCGGGCATGATTACTCCGTGGAACTTCCCGGTGGCCATCCCATCCTGGAAGATGATGCCGGCCCTGGTCTGCGGGAATACGGTTGTCATCAAGCCGGCGACCGACACGCCTCTGTCGGTTTGTCACTATGTTAAGATCATGGAAGAAGAAGGCATTCCGCCCGGAGTTGTCAACTTGGTGACCGGGTCGGGCGGGTCCGTCGGGATGCCACTTATGACTCACAAAGATGTCGCCGTTATCAGCTTTACCGGCTCAACGGAAATCGGCCGCAAGGTTTCCGAGGCGTGTGCCCGGGACTTCCGAGGCTGTCATCTCGAGATGGGCGGCAAAAACTGCATTCTTGTCATGGATGATGCCGATATCGATCTTGCCGTTGACGGCGCCGTCTGGGGTGCTTTCGGAACCACCGGTCAGCGGTGCACCGCCTCTTCCAGAATGATCGTTCACAAAAACGTCATCAAAGAGTTTACCGATAAGCTGGTGGCAAGGGCCAGAGCGCTCAACGTCGGCAATGGGCTTGATGAGAGTGTTGAGATGGGCCCGGCCATCAATGAGAGCCAGATGAATACTGTTCTCGAGTATATCGAGATCGGCAAGAAAGAGGGCGCGAGACTCCTCTGCGGGGGAGAAAGACTGACCGGCGGTGATTATGACAAGGGATTCTTCACGATGCCGACGGTGTTTGCCGATGTCACCTCCGATATGAGAATCTTTCAGGAGGAGATTTTCGGTTCCGTCACTTCCGTTACGGTTTGCGAATCGCTGGAGGATGGTATCGACCTCTGCAATAACACGGCTTACGGTTTGTCCGGTTCCATTTACACCCGAGATGTCAATAACGCCTTCCGGGCCATGCGTGACATCTACACCGGTCTGTTCTATGTCAATGCTCCAACCATCGGAGCCGAGGTGCACCTGCCGTTTGGCGGCGTGAAAGATACCGGTAACGGTCATCGCGAGGCCGGAGTGGCCGGAATTGATGTGTTCTCGGAATGGAAATCGATATATGTCGATTTCTCCGGCACCATACAGAGAGCCCAGATTGACAACCGGTAACTCATCGCAGCCGGCAGGAGCTGAACAGATGACCGATCAGGTGCCTTTTTGAGATTGTTGAACAAGGAGATTATACATGAAGAAGAAGAAAATTATTATTATGGGAGCCGCCGGACGCGACTTCCACAATTTTAATGTTCTTTACAGGGATAACAAAGATGTCGAGGTTGTTGCCTTCACGGCGACTCAGATTCCCGATATAGAAGGACGCGTCTATCCGGCAGCACTGGCCGGTTCTCTTTACCCGAAGGGTGTACCGATTTTTCCCGAGGCGGAACTGTTGATTCTGATCCAAAAGCATCAGGTGGATGAGGTCGTCTTCTCCTACTCAGACGTTCCGTATGAATACGTGATGGAAAAGGCGGCTTACGTCATGTCCCAGGGTGCGAGGTTTGCCGTCGAGGGCGGCAGTGCGACGATGATTAAATCCAGCAAGCCGGTTATTTCCGTCTGCGCCGTACGGACCGGCTGTGGTAAGTCCCAGACAACCCGGCGCGTTGCCGACGTTCTCATTGAGATGGGGCTGAAGGTGGTGGCAATTCGCCATCCGATGCCGTACGGCGATCTCGTCAAGCAGGCCTGTCAGCGATTCGCCAGCCTGGCCGACATGAAAAAGCACAAATGCACCATCGAGGAAATGGAAGAGTACGAACCCCACATAAATCGCGGAATAGTCGTTTATGCCGGTGTCGATTATGAGAAAATCGTCCGTCAGGCTGAAAAGGAAGCCGACGTGATTCTCTGGGACGGCGGCAACAATGATATGTCCTTCTACAAAGCCGACCTGTATATCACCGTGGTTGATCCGCACCGACCCGGACACGAAATAAGCTACTATCCCGGGCAAAATAATCTTCTCTTGGCGGATGTGGTGGTTATTAATAAAATCGACACTGCTCCCATTGACGGTGTTCGGGAGGTGCGCGAAAACATCCGTTTTTATAATCCCAATGCCGTTGTCGTTGACGCTGCCTCGCCCATCAGCGTCGAGGACGCCGACTTGATTCGAGGCAAAAGAGTTCTCGTGATTGAGGATGGCCCGACCACGACCCACGGGGAGATGGGCTACGGCGCCGGGATGATGGCCGCCGTCAAGTTCGGGGCGGCGGAGACGGTCGACCCGCGGCCGTTTACGGTAGGGACGATAACGGAAACCTTTGAGAAATATCCGGACATCGGAACGCTTCTTCCGGCTATGGGCTATTCCGGTGAGCAGGTCACCGATCTTGAGAAAAACATCGACAAAACCGGGTGCGATACGGTCATCATTGCCACGCCGATTGATCTGCGGCGCGTGGTCAAGATAAAGAAACCGTCGATCAGGGTGTTTTATGACCTCCAGGAGATAGGCAAGCCGGACTTAAGGGAAGTAATCCAGAGTCGCCTCGGCAAAACCCGGAAGGCCGGGGGAAAGGGCAGAAAGAAGTAACCTTTATGACCCCCTTCAGCGGCAAGACGGCCGTCATTGCTCTTGGCGGCAACGCCATCACGCAACCGGATGTTGAGGATACGATTGCCAATCAGTTTGCGAATACCCGCAGATCGCTTGACGGCGTGATGGAACTGATAAAATCCGGGTACAAACTGGTTATATCGCACGGCAACGGTCCCCAGGTTGGCAATGCCATTCTGAGGATCGAGCTCGCCCGCGGCAAGGCTCCCATCCTTCCGCTCGGAATATGCGTTGCCGACACGGAAGGCGGCATGGGCTATATGATCGAGCAATCGCTCCAAAATCGGATTAAGAAGGAGGGAATTGATCGGTCGGTGGTGACTATTATCACTCAGGTCATTGTCGACAGGGACGATCCCCAGATTTCCAATCCGACGAAATTCATCGGCCAGTTTTACTCTGAAGAGGAAGTCAAGAGATTTGCCCGGGAGCGGGGCTGGGTCGTCAAGAAGGATGCCAATCGCGGCTGGCGGCGGGTTGTTCCATCACCGACGCCGATTTCGGTCGTCGAAGCAGAGACGATTAAGTCACTGGTTGCCGGTGGGACCATTGTCATTGCGGCGGGCGGCGGGGGAATACCGGTCTATATCGACGATAACGGTAATCTCGAGGGGCTCGACGCCGTCATTGACAAGGACCTCGCGTCAGCCGTACTGGGAAAAGAGATTTCGTCCGAAATCCTGATGATACTTACCTCGATCGATAAAGTCGCCCTGAACTTCGGCCGCAAAGATCAGGTCTGGCTGGACCGCATGACTGTGTCCGAAGCCGAGGAACATTTGAAGGCGGGGCAATTCCCGCCAGGCTCGATGGGCCCCAAGATAACGGCCGCCGTTCAATTTGTAAAAGGAGGCGGCAAAGAAGTGATAGTAACCTCCTTTAATAACGCCGGCCGGGCACTGGATGGCTCCGCCGGGACGAGAATACTGCCTGATTAGCCATGTGCAGAATCTCCAATGATGCGGTTAACGCCATATTGAAAAAGGGTATGATTTACGAAGTCGGGGGCGCCGTTCGCGACAAGATGCTTGATCAGACTATCGAAGTGAAAGACAGAGACTATCTGGTGTGCGGAATACCTTACCTCGAGCTGTCCGGTATTCTGAAAAAATTCGGCCACGTTGACCTGGTCGGCCGTTCTTTCGGCGTCATAAAGTTCACGCAGCATCAAGGGGAGGAGAAGTACACTTTTGATGTCGCCCTCCCGCGTAAGGAATTCTCCACCGGAGTCGGACACAAGGATTTCTCCGTCGCTTTCGAACCGAATCTGAAAGTTGAAGACGACCTCACGCGGCGGGATTTCACCATCAATGCCATGGCGATCTCGCTGGAAAATGACGAGTTGATTGATCCGTTCGGCGGGCAGCTTGATTTGAAGAACAGAGTGATCCGCATGGTCTCAGCCCAATCCTTTCCGGAAGATCCCCTGCGGATGCTGCGCGCTGTGCAATTCGCGGCCAGGTTTGAGTTCGATATTGAGCCGGACACATTTGCGGCGATGACAGAGCACGCCTCGCTCATCGGGAGCGTCTCGTCCGAGCGGATCACCGAGGAGCTGAACAAGATGCTCGTTCGGGCGGACAGACCGTCGATCGGCTTCCGGCTGATGCAGTCATCTGGACTTTTGAATCACATCCTCCCTGAAATCGGGGACATGATCGGCGTCGATCAGCCGGGCGGATATCATAAGTATGACGTTTTTGAACATACCCTGTACACGATAGATGCCGCGCCAAAAGTGCTGCACGTCCGACTGGGAGCATTGTTTCATGACGTCTGCAAACCCAGAACCAGGCGAGTGACCGGAGACAAGGCGACTTTTTACGGCCATGAGAAACTTGGCGCAAAAACCGCGGCGAAGGTCATGAGAAGACTCCGCTACTCGTCGGATATGATTCATAGTGTCAGGATCCTGGTCGATAAGCACATGTTTACCACGGACGTTACCGACAAAGGGATGCGCCGGCTGATCCGTTGGGTCGGGAAGGAGCTGATTTTCGATTTGCTCGATCTGCGGCGGGCCGACGTCGAAGCCCAGGGAATGGGCGGGACGACCGAGGACGTTGACCAGTTTGAGAATAATATCATTGACGAGCTCGAAAGAAAACCTCCGATCAGCGTCAAGGACCTGGCCGTTGACGGCCATGATCTAATGGTCACCTTTGAGCTGCCGGAGTCTCCTCTGGTGGGCGAACTGCTGAAATACTTGCTGGAGAAAGTGCTGGACGAACCCGGCGACAACACGCGGGAAAAGCTGATGGAATTCGCGCGTTCGTACCTTGCAAATAGAAAACAAGAACACTGATATAATTAACTAAACTTCTGGAGACGGCCATATGAAGATACATGAGTATCAAGCTAAAGAGATTTTTGCTGAAGGCGGGATTCCAGTCCCGATGGGCAGGGTTGCCACGACTTCTGCCGAGGCGGTCCAAATTGCCGAGGAAATCGGCCGACCCGTCATGGTCAAGGCACAGGTTCATGTCGGGGGCAGGGGCAAGGCCGGCGGTATACAGTACGCCGAGAATCTGGAAGCCGCCCGAGTCTGGGCTCAGAAGATTCTCGGGATGGACATCAAGGGGCTGAAGGTCAGTAAGGTTCTGATCACGGAAGCAGCCGACATTCTTACCGAGTCATATGTCGGCATTATTATCGATCGCGCCACGAAGGCGCCGGTAATAATGGTTTCGCCCGCCGGCGGCATCGACATTGAGGAAGTGGCGGCTAAGACTCCTGAGAAAATCTTTAAGCAGGCGGTTGATCCGACTCTGGGATTAAGGTCGTACCAGGCGCGTGATCTGGCTTCGAAGCTGTACAAGGACATCAAGCAGGTCCGCAAAGCGGCCGACATCATCATGAAGTTGTACAACGTCTATTGGAAAATCGATGCCTCGCTGGTCGAAATAAATCCGCTTATTACTACCCCGCAGGGAGAGGTCATCGCCATTGACGCCAAAATCAATATCGATGATAACGGCCTTTACCGCCAGAAAGCGGTGGCCGCCATGCGTGACCTTGATTCTGAGGACCCGGCCGAGGTGGAGGCCCGTGAAGGCGACCTGTCCTTTGTCAAACTGACGGGGAATATCGGTTGCATCGTCAACGGCGCCGGACTGGCCATGGCCACCATGGATCTGGTCAAGCATTACGGCGGTGAACCGGCCAACTTCCTGGACATCGGCGGATCATCCAATCCTCAAAAGGTTCTGACGGCGATGCGTATTATCCTCAGAGACCCGAACGTTCGCGCGGTATTGATTAATATTTTTGGCGGGATAACGCGCTGCGACGACGTGGCCAATGGAATTGTGATGGCGTATGAAGAGCTGAAACCGGAGGTGCCGCTGGTGGTCAGATTGACCGGCACCAATGAAGACAAGGCCAGGAAAATCCTGAAAGCGGTCGATCTGAAATTCGGCGATACTCTTGATGAAGTTGTCAAGAAGGCTATCAAGCTGGCTGAAATCGAGTACACTGTATAGGGAGACGGCAATGAGTATCTTAGTAAATAAAAAGACCAAAGTAATCGTTCAGGGTATTACCGGGCGTGACGGCTCCTTTCACGCCGAGCAGATGAAAAAATACGGCACCGACGTCGTCGGCGGCGTAACGCCGGGTAAGGGCGGCACGAAAGTCAACGGGATTCCCGTTTTCGACTCCGTGGCCGAGGCGGTCCTGAAGACAAAAGCCAATACTTCCGTCATTTATGTTCCGCCGGCCTTTGCGGTTGATGCCATGTACGAGGCGGTCGATGCCGGCATTTCGCTTGTCGTCTGCATCACGGAAGGTGTCCCGGCCAATGAAATGCTCAAAGCGTTCTATTACATCAAAAGCCAGGGCGCCAGGCTCATCGGCCCCAATTGCCCGGGCATTATCTCTCCGGAATTGTCGAAAGTCGGCATCTTGCCGGGGAATATTTGCAGGAAGGGTCCGATCGGCGTTGTTTCCCGTTCGGGAACGCTGACATATGAGGCGATCTGGGCGCTGACCTGCGCCAATCTCGGCCAGACGACCTGCATGGGTATCGGAGGAGATCAGATTATCGGCACCAACTTCATTGACGCTCTGCAGATGTTTGAGGAGGATAAGGCGACGAAGGCGGTGGTTATGATCGGCGAAATCGGCGGCACCGACGAGGAAGAAGCGGCCGAATTCTTCAGGAAAAAGATGACCAAACCGATCGTCGGTTTCATCGCCGGGAGAAGCGCGCCTCCGGGCAAGCGCATGGGACACGCCGGGGCTATTATTTCGGGCGGAACCGGCACGGCCAAAGAAAAAATAGAGGCACTTAACAGAGTCGGCATTCCGGTCGCCGCCTCGCCCAACGAAATCCCGGGAATGGTGAAAGAGGCGCTGGATAAAGCAAAGACAAAGGCCAAAAAGGCTCCCAAGAAAAGAACTGTCGGGACAAAGAAGGCTGCAAAAAGGAAGAAAGTAACGGCCAGGAAGACTCCCAAGAAATCCAAGGCAGGTAAAGCGGGAGCAAAGCGTAGGAAGTGAACGCTTTTGATCAGTTGCAATTGGGTTGCCCCGAAGGAGACACGTGATGACTGAGACAGATCCGAAACCTCCGGTTTCGGAAGGCAATGAAAAGGCGGCGAGGGGGGATAAAGCTTCGCCGGGAAAGTATGTGTATGACGGGCGGACACCTCCCATCAACATCTTTCTTCATTGGTGCAAAGCGTGCAATATCTGTATCGCCTTCTGTCCCAAGAAGGTTTTGGAGCCGGACCGAGAAGGAAAACCAACGCTTGCTCATCCGGAGAAGTGTACGCAATGTGCAATCTGCTGGCTGCATTGCCCGGATTTTGCGATAACGTCCAACTATAAGTGATGGAGCGGATAATGAAGAGAAGCGGAATCGGCAAAGCCAGGTTGTTACAGGGGAATGAGGCTTGTGTTCGGGGCGCTCTGTACGCCGGGGTCGAGTTCTTTGCCGGCTATCCAATTACCCCCTCGACTGAAGTGGCTGAAGCGATGGCCCGGGAATTGCCCAGGAACGGCGGCAAGTTTATCCAGATGGAGGATGAAATTGCCTCGATCGCGGCTGTCATCGGGGCTTCCAACGCCGGGTGCAAAGCGATGACCGCGACCTCCGGACCGGGATACTCCCTGATGCAGGAAAACATCGGTTATGCCTATATGACAGAGACGCCGTGTGTAATCATCAACGTCCAGAGAGGCGGGCCCTCAACCGGTCTGCCGACTAAAATCGCGCAGTCCGATACCATGCAGGCCCGGTGGGGGACGCATGGCGATTACACGGCCATCGCGGTGGCGCCCTCCACGGTCAAGGAATGTTTCGAGGAAACGGTTCGGGCTTTCAACCTATCGGAACGGTTTCGAACACCCGTGACGGTGCTGTCCGATGAGGTCCTGGGGCACATGCGGGAGATGATGGTCATCCCGGAGAAGGGCGAGCTTGAAGTTACGGAAAGGCACAAACCTGATGTCCCTCATGAGTGGTACAAGCATTTTGAGATCTCGCCGAGTTTTGTCAGTCCGATGGCGTCGTTCGGAGAGGGGTATCGGTACAATGTTACCGGCCTGACTCATGACGAGGACGGTTTTCCGACGGCCAACCCGATTGAAATAAAGAATAAGATGGAAAAACTGCGGTTCAAGATAGAGCGGTTCGCGGATGAGATACACAAAATACGGATGGACATGATGGATGACGCCCACTTCACCGTTGTCTCGTACGGATCCGTTTCGCGCGCCGCCCGCCAGGCGGTAACCATGGCTCGCGAAAGGCGAATCAAAGTCGGAGCGATCCAGTTGAGGACAATATGGCCGTTTCCGGATATGAAACTCCGGGAGATGTTTGCCGGCGTGAGAAAAGTTATCGTCGCCGAGTTGAACATGGGTCAGCTCGTTAACGAAATCAAACGGGTCGCCCCCAGGCATACCGAAGTATTCTCTCTGGCACGGTACGATGGTGAAGTGATGACCCCGCATCAGATACTCGAGAAAATCAGAGAGGTTATAAAATGATGGAAAAGATTGCCCACGGGTCCGACGTTACCCATCACTACCTGAGACCCAAAAAGAAATTCCCGAACGTCTGGTGCGCCGGATGCGGAAACGGTATTGTCATGGGGGCGCTCATTCGTTCGATTGACAGGCTTGACCTGGACAAGGACAACGTGGCGGTCGTCTCCGGCATCGGCTGTTCCAGCCGCATGCCCGTTTATCTTGACTTCAACACGTTGCACACCACTCATGGTCGGGCCTTGGCCTTCGCCACCGGGGTCAAGATCGCCAAACCGAATCTTACCGTTATCGTCATTACCGGTGACGGTGATGCTCTTGCAATCGGAGGCAATCATTTTATCCATACCTGTCGCAGGAACATCAATATCACGACCATTCTGATTGACAACCGCATTTACGGTATGACCGGCGGGCAGTTCGCGCCGACGACGCCGGGAGGTTCCTTTGCCACCACGGCCCCCTATGGCAATTATGAAAAGCAGTTTGACGTTGTCAAGCTTGCCATCGGGGCTGGCGCGTCTTACGTCGCGCGCGGAACCGTCTATCACGTGCAGCAACTTGAGAAGCTGATTGAGGCCGGCATCAAGAAGAAGGGTTTTTCAGTCGTGGATGTTGTCTCCAATTGTCACACGTACTACGGCCGATTCAACAAGGAGGGCGATGCCGTCGAGATGCTGAGCTGGATGAAAAAGCACGCTATGCCCATTGAGGCGGTCCGCAAAATACCTCCGGAGAAAATGAAAGGCAAATTCGTGACGGGTTTGATCCACGAACATGACGCCACCGAGTTCACGCACGAGTATCAGATGATGGTTGATCGTCTGGCTCAAAAGGAGGCTGAAAAATGACCGCAGCCAACGGAAAAAAACACGGCAAGAAAGAGCAAACCGATCGCTACGAGATTCGACTGTCCGGTTCCGGCGGGCAGGGTCTGATCCTGGCCGGGGTAATCCTGGCGACAGCCATCGGCGTTGGAGACGGCAAGAATGCCGTACAGACTCAATCGTACGGCCCGGAGGCGAGAGGCGGCGCCAGCCGCGCCGACGTGGTCGTTTCCGAGCAGGAGATTTACTATCCCAAGACCATGAAATTGGATCTGCTTCTGGCGCTCACGCAAGAGGCCTGTGACAGGTACTACCCCGATATGAAAGAGGGGGGGATTCTCGTTATCGACACCTCTCTGGTGACCCAGGTGCCGACAAAAAAGTACTACGGTTTCCCGTTTGTCAGACTGGCACGCGAGGAGATCGGTCATGCCATGGTGGCCAATGTCATTGCCCTTGGTGCCATCGCCGAATTGGCCGGTATTGTCACCAAGGAATCCCTCAAGGAGGCGGTGCTCGAGAGAGCCCCGCGCGGAACCGAGGAAAAAAACGAAAAGGCCCTTGAGCTCGGTTTCAAGATTGCCAGGGAGGCGAAGCGTAAGGCATAAACGGGGACAGTTTTTGGAACGAACGCTCCTGATAATCAAACCGGATGCGGTCGAGAGGAATTTAATCGGCCACATCATCGGCCGACTGGAAAAAGCCGGATTCAACATTGCAGACATGCGGATGGAACACCTGACTGTCGAGTCGGTCCGAAGATTCTATGACGTCCATCAGGGCAAACCGTTCTTCGAAGATCTGGTGGACTTCATGACTTCCGGCCCGGTCCTGCCGGTGCTGCTTGAAAAAGCAAATGCCGTGGCCGACCTTCGAGTGCTGATCGGCGCGACTGATCCGGCCCAGGCGGCCTCTGGAACCCTGCGGCAGGAAATAGCTCTGGACGTTCAGAAGAATTCGGTCCATGCTTCCGATTCGAAGGAAACCGCGGCACGCGAAATCGCCTTTTTCTTTGGATGACGTGATGACATTGACAATCAACTACGGAGACGAACTGCTGACCATCACATTGCCCCCAAACGCGTCTATTGATGAATATGCCCCCCGCTCCGCTGACGGGATAGTCGATGCCGGTCAATTCGATTCGGCACTGACCGACGCGGAAGAAGGGCTCTTCCATTTCTCCGAAACGGACCTGTTTGTTATCAACGATGCCTACCGCGCCACTCCGACCGCGAAGATATTGCTCTGGCTGAATCAACTTGGTCGACTGAGTGATAAAGCGAGATTTCTCATCGCCACCGGCTGCCATCCGGCGCCTGATGAATCCCAGATGAGAAAGATATTCGGGGAATTTTACATCCTGCTGAAAGACAGGATAGCCATACACGACGCTGACGATTGGAACGCTATGGCTGAGGCGGATACCGATACCACGGGGGAAAAAGTTGGTCTGAACAGGCTTTTCCTGGAAGCTGAAAGGGTTGTCATCATCGGCTCCGTCGAGCCGCACTATTTCGCCGGATTCACGGGCGGCAGGAAGTCGATTTTCCCGGGCCTGTGCGATTACGAAACGATCGTGCGCAATCACAACCTGGCTGTTGATTTTTCTGCGGCGCCCATGAAACTGGAGGGCAATCCGGTTGAAGAGCATCTGCAGTCCCTGATGAGAATGATTCCGGACAAGAAAATTCTGGCCGTGCAAATGGTGCTGGGTTCGGGTTCGGATATCAGGGCGGTTTTTTGCGGCGGTGTCGAGAAAGCCTTCGAAAGCGCCACGGATTTTGCCGAAGGCACGTTCGGGCATCGGACAGACCGAAAGTACGACGTTGTTCTGGCCGAAGTCCGGCCGCCGCTGGACAGCAACCTGTATCAGCTGCAAAAATCTCTCGAGAATTGCCAGTCGGCGGCAGCTGACGAGGGGACGGCTATTCTTTTTTCGCGGTGTCGTGAGGGAATCGGCTCCAGACAATTTTATGATCTGGCCGGGCGCTGGTCGCCCGGCGACGGCGCGATACCGGAGGGGAAAGGTTCGTTCGGCAGGCACAAGTTATACCGAGTCTACAAGATAGGCCATAGAATACATATCCATCTATATTCCGAACTTGCGGAGGGTGTCCCGGAGAAAGTTTTCTTCAAAAGCGCTCGATCGCCGCAAAGAATAATTGACAATTCGGCCAAAAATTGCGAATATATGCGGGTTGCCCTGGTGCGTGACGCGGGGCATACCGTTCTCATGAGTTGAAAGAAGGCAGCTAATACAAAAACCTTTACGGAGGAAACATGAACAAGAAGATCGCAGTCATTGGAGCCGGAAACGTTGGAGCCAGTACCGCCCTGTATCTGGCCGAGGCTAATATTGCCGACGTCGTTATGATCGACATCATTGAGGGAATGCCCCAGGGCAAAGGCCTTGATCTCACCCAGGCCGGTCCGGTGAGAGGCTATAACTGCACGGTCACCGGCAGCAACAAGTATGCAGACATAAGAGGCGCTGATCTGGTGATTATGACGGCGGGACTGGCTCGTAAGCCCGGCATGTCGCGCGAGGACCTGCTCAACATGAACGCCGAAATCGTCGGCAGTGCCGCCAAGAATATCAAGAAATATGCGCCGAAGGCGTATGTCATCGTCGTTTCCAATCCGCTGGACATCATGACCTATCACATGCGGAAGGTGACCGGTTTTCCGACCAATCGCGTCTGTGGTCAGGCCGGTATTCTTGACTCAACCCGTTTCCGCGCTTTTGTCGCCATGGAGCTGAATGTTGCTATGGCCGAAGTCCAGGCGATGGTCATGGGCGGGCACGGTGACACGATGGTGCCGCTTCCGCGGTACACAACTGTAGGCGGTATTCCCATCAACGAGCTTATTCCGAAAGACAGGGTTAAGGCCATTTCCGAGCGGACGCGGTTCGGGGGCGGCGAAATCGTAAAACTGCTGAAGTCGGGCTCGGCTTATTATGCGCCGGCGGCCGCGGTAACTGACATGGCCCGCTCCGTTCTGCTCGATGAGAAGAGAGTCCTCCCGTGTTCGGCGTACCTGACCGGGCAGTACGGCATCAAAGACATTTATATCGGTGTGCCCATAGTCCTGGGCGCCAAAGGCGTCGAGAAAATCATTGAGCTGAAACTGTCCAAGAAAGAACTGGCCGACCTGCAGGCATCCGCCAAGAAGTACAAAGGTGTCCTCAAAGAAATCGGCTATTAACGGAGGAGAGAAGTGCCACCTAAATTCAAACATATAAAAATTCCCAAAGAGGGTAAACGGATAACCGTCAAGAATAAGAAGCTGATTGTCCCCAACAGGCCGATCATTCCGGTCATAGAAGGTGACGGTATCGGCCGCGACATCATGAAAGCTGCCCGCCGGGTAGTTGATGCCGCCGTCGAGAAAGCCTACAAGGGCAGGAAGAAGATTGCCTGGATGGACGTTTACGCCGGCGAAAATGCCAATCGGATCTACAAAGAATGGCTGCCCAAGGAGACGGTTGATGCCATCGGATATTTCATTGTGGCCCTCAAGGGTCCTCTGACGACGCCGGTCGGTGGAGGCTTTCGATCGCTGAACGTAACCTTGCGGCAGACGTTGAACCTGTACGCCTGCGTTCGTCCGGTGCGATATTTCCATGGCGTTCCGTCGCCGGTGGCGCATCCGGAAAGGATGGACGTTGTCGTTTTCCGTGAGAATACCGAGGATGTTTACGCCGGTATCGAGTGGAAAAAAGGCACCAAAGAGGCCAAGAAGATCATCGACTTTATCAACAGGAAGATGGGCAAAAACATCCGCGCTGATTCCGGCGTCGGTATCAAGCCGATCTCGGTGACCGGAACCAAACGCCTTGTCCGCAAGGCCATACGGTACGCCATCGACCGGAAACTGCCGTCGGTGACGCTGATGCATAAGGGCAACATCATGAAGTACACCGAGGGCGCGTTCCGCGACTGGGGATACAAAGTGGCCACGAGCGAATTCCGAAGCAAGATCGTAACCGAGGACGAACTCTGGAGCAAGTACAAGGGCAAAATGCCGAAGGGTAAGGTTCTTCTCAAAGACCGGATTGCCGATTCCATGTTCCAGCAGATTCTGACCCGGACGGCTGAGTACGACGTTGTCGCCACACCCAATCTGAATGGCGACTACATTTCCGATGCCGCCGCCGCGCAGGTGGGCGGGCTGGGGATGGCGCCGGGGGCGAATATCGGCGATTATATCGGACTCTTCGAGGCGACTCACGGCACCGCGCCGAAGTACG
>CP070766.1:1398512-1412406 GCA_020345705.1 Candidatus Zixiibacteriota bacterium
ACGACCCCTTCCGGTCGTTTGACGGTTGTCTGGGCACTCCCCAGGGGGACAAGAATAAGTACTACATTATGCGGCACGAGGAGTTCGATTACGATCAGCTCCTGAGTGCCCTCGACCATACCGCCGAGGGCTGGCTGCCGCCGCCTCCCGGCGTGGGCGACATTGCCAACGGCTTCGACACGCGGTATCTGCTGTCATTCGGGCCATTCGACATCAGCCCCGGCGAGATCCTGCCGATCACCTTTGCCTACGTGGCAGGCGAATATTTCCATTCCGACTGCGATGCTTTTCAGCGCCTGTTCGACCCGTACGATCCTTATCCTTATTACGAGCAGCTCAGTTTCGAGGACCTCGGTCTGAACGCCATCTGGGCGTCATGGATTTACGACAATCCGGGCGTCGACACCGACGACGACGGCTTCAACTTCGGGAAATTCAGACTTTGCGTTCATGAATCGACGGTAACCTTCGACACGATCGCGACCGAGCCCGACATTATAATCGACACCATCGTCACGTACACCCTGGCCGACACTCTCTGGTATGAAGGCGACGGCGTTCCCGACTTCCGCGGCGCCTCGCCTCCGCCTGCTCCGATTCTTCGCGTAACCCCACAGGTCAGCGAGTTTCAGCAGGGCGAGCTTCATGTCCGCTGGAACGGTCTCAGGTCCGAAACCGAACGGGACATCTTCAGCAACCTGATCGATTTCGAAGGTTACCGGGCTTTCATTTCTCTGTCTCCCCGGTTCTCCGATTTCGTCCTGGCGTCGTCCTACGACAGGGAAGACTATAATAAATATATCTGGAATAACGCCCGACTTCTCTGGGAGCTGCGTGATCCACCGTTCAGTCTCGATTCACTCCGGGGGCTCTATGACGGAATCGGGTCTCAACCGGACTACTTCGACCGGGACAATCCCTACTATTTTCAAGACTCTGCCTTCTATTTCACCAGTCAGGACTGGAACCGGTCCGAACTGAGAGACGCCAATGGTATTCACAAGGTTTACCCCGACCAGCCGCCCCCGACCACGCTTGATCCCGATTCGGCGGCCATTTATTACCCAGAGGAACTGACGGGGGAAGGTTTTTTCAAGTATTATGAGTACGAATATACGTTTCGAAACCTCTTGCCCTCCCAGCTTTACTACGTCGCCGTGACCGCCTTCGATTTTGGCTCACCCGGCAGCGGGCTGGTGTCTCTAGAGACAAGTCCGACCATGAACGCAATCGCCGAGTACGCGCAGAATCAGACCGGCAAAGTCGAGGCCGAAGGGCTGAACGTGGTTGTCTATCCCAATCCTTATCGGATCGACGGCGACTATCGCAGCCAGAGCGGCGGCGGCTTCGAGGGGCGCGGCATGGAGTCCTTCAGCGACGATCGCGTGCGCGCCATTCACTTTACAAATCTACCACACAAATGCACCATCAGGATATTCACCATCGACGGCGATCTGGTCAGAGTGATTGACCACGACTGTCCGCCGAACGACCCGCAGAGCATGCATGACAGGTGGGATGTCATCACCCGCAACACCCAGGCGCCGGTTTCAGGGATTTACTATTACGTCGTCGAATCGAAGTACGGCAACCAGATTGGAAAAATCGTGATTATCATGTAAAACGAGCTCTTCCGCTTGCCTTCGCAGTAAAAAGCCGCCGGAACGGTGGCTTTTTTTTTGATGATCTTGCCCACTATACGTCGCAGGTTTTGGGAAGGGTTAATTTCTGGAACGAGGTCTTTTCTATGAAATTCTATAAGAATCGTTTTATCTCGCTGATATCTATTATCCTGGTTTTTACCGGCTGGGTGGGGAATATATCGGGCCGAACTCTTTACTACCCTGATGAAATGACTTTCTCCAGGCACAAAACGGGAACTGAGTTTCCCAATGTTCAATGCAAAGCCCATGATATTAACAGACTTGGACTGACCATAACAAACATGGGCGTCTTCGGCAGTCTTTATTCGCCGGGACCCGCTCATATTCCGCCGCCGTCAGGAATCTATCCTTATCCCGGGAACGTTCAGCACCTGGCTGTCGGGGCTTTCTGGATCGGGGCAGTCATCGGCGACGACACCCTGGTCTCCGTCGGGGCCGACGGGTGGAAGAATGTGATGGACATGTGGCCGGACCCGTATCCTGGAAGCGAAATCATCCGCCGTTCGATTCTCGACCCGGATGACGAGGATGCCGTCTCGGAGCAGGATTTCATCACCACCTATACCGACACCTTCCTGAGCCCATACTCCGGATACATAGATCTGTCAGGGCACAGGCCGCTCGGCATCGAGATCACGCAGAAGAGCTACGCCTGGAGCTACTCGTATGCCGAGGATTTCATTCTCTTCGATCTCTGGCTGAAAAACCTCGATACCGTCGACCTTGAGGATGTTTACATGGGCATTTTTATTGACGGCGACGTTATGTACGTGGAATCGCAGGGTTACGATGACGACGTCAGCGGCTTCAAGAGAACCATACCCTCTCCACTCGGCTGCGGTTTCATCGATACCATCAATATCGCCTGGATCGCCGACAATGACGGTCGTGATCAGGCGGCCGAGCCGTGTCCCGACGACTTCGACCTGACGTCGGTCACCGGAGTGCGCCTTCTGAACACGCCCCTGAACTCGAAAGAGTCGTCATTCAACTGGTGGATTTCCAACGGCAACGCGGAACTGGACTGGGGTCCCCGGCTGATGGGAACGCCCGGGGATCCTTTCCGGGACTTCGGCGGTTTTCTGGGCACGCCGGAAGGCGACAAGAACAAATATTACATCATGCGTCACGATGAATTCGATTATAATCAGCTATCCGCTGCTCTTGACCACACGTCCGACGGCTGGCTACCCCCGCCCGCTTTACTTGCCGTCGACTTCGCCGACGGCTTTGACACCCGATACTTGCTTTCTTTCGGGCCATTTGACCTCTCTCCGGGTGAACACGCCCCGGTCACCTTTGCCTACGTCGGCGGGGAAGACTTCCACACCGATTGCGACGCATTCGGAAATATTTTTAACCCGTACTATCCGTACGACTATGATGAGTATCTGAACTTCAACGATTTCGGGTTGAACGCCGTGTGGGCCTCATGGATGTATGACAATCCCGGCTATGACACCGACGGGGACGGCTATAAGGGCAAGTTTCATCTGTGCGTGCAGGAATCGGCATTTACCTATGATACCGTTCAATTCGAACCCTTTCTGATTATCGACACGGAAATTGTATACACCGTCGCCGACACTCTCTGGTACGAAGGTGACGGCCTCCCCGACTTCCGCGGTGCGGCGCCGCCCCCACCGCCGACAATACGGGTGAAACCGCGTCTCACGGAATATTATCAGGGCGAACTTCACGTCCGCTGGAATGGCCTGTACAGTGAGACCGCGAAAGATTTCTTCAGTAATCTGCCTGACTTCGAGGGGTACCGAGCCTATATATCTCTCACCCCCCGGGCATCGGATTTCACGCTCGTCTGTTCGTACGACATCGAAGATTATAACAAGTACATCTGGGACTATTCGCTCCTGCGGTGGGAACTCCGCGACCCGCCCTTTACGATCGACTCGCTTCAGAAGATTTATCCGGGCATCGATGACCCGTTCCGCCATGGCCGACGCAATCCTTTTCCCTGGAAGGATTCTCTCTTCTATTTCACGCCGCAGGAGTGGAACCAGTCCAACACCAGAGATACCAATCTGATACATAAGGTCTATCCCGAACAACCTCCTCCGTCGATACTCGATCCGGAGCTGGCCGCCATGCAGTACCCGGAGGAAGTCACTGAAGACGGGAATTTCAAATACTTCGAATATAAATACATCTTCCGGAATTTACTTCCGTCGCAGTTGTACTATATCACCATAACTGCCTTTGACTACGGTTCCCTGAGCGGTAACGTCGGCCCGCTCGAGACCAGCCCGACGATCAACATGGTCGCCGAGTACGCCCAGAGGTCGGCCGATGAAGTCGAAGCAGGGGATTTCGAGGTTGTTGTCTATCCCAATCCGTACCGAATTGACAGGGACTACCGGGAGCCCGAGGGTGGCCTGTTCGAAGGTCGGGGCATGGACCAGGCTCACGATGATTATGTTCGTTCCATACATTTCACCAATCTTCCCCATAATTGCACCATAAGAATTTTCACACTGGACGGTGATCTGGTCCGCAAGATCGAGCATCACTGCGCGCCGGATGACGCGCGCAGCATGCATGAAAGATGGGACCTCATAAATGATGACGGCTTGCAGGTGGTCTCAGGCATATATCTTTACACGGTTGAATCACAGCACGGAAGCCAGATCGGCAAGATCGTCATAATCATGTGAAAACGGCCGCCAGCACGCCCCCGGATTGTTTTCCCGACAAAACGATAGGCTGTGGAATTCCGCATAATATTTTCACATTGCATTGACAACAGACTGAAAGAGAATTAATAATACCAATGCCTTTTCTTTTTTTGCAGTGAGTATGACTCAAGAGAACCGGGAGGTGATTCTTTTTTATATTATGTGGCCGCCAAAGACGAAACTGCCGATCATTTTGATCGTTCTCATGGGCGTCGTTCTTTTGCTCAGTCCGGCATCGGGCCGCACCCTGTACAATTCTGAAAGACTGCCGGTATCGGTCGGCAAAATTAATATCGACGCTCCCTATACTTCCTACGCCATCCACGATATCAATCGTCTCGGTTTGACCATCACCAACATAGGTTCCATCGGCACCGGTTTTATCGGCGAAGAGGCCGTCGGGGCCGGGGCACCTTCCGGGATTTACCCTTACCCCGGCAATCTCAAATATCAATTCGGCGGTGCTTTCTGGATCGGAGCGGTTGTCGGTCGCGACACCCTTGTCTCCGTGGGCGCCGACGGCTGGCAGCACACGCGAGAGATGTGGCCCGACCCCTACCCGAAAGGGGAAATCGAGCATCATTCCATCTCGGAACCGGAAGATGATCTGGCCGTTTCCGAACAGGATTTCATCGCCGTTTACACCGACACGGTCACCAATCCCGGCTATGTCATCATGGACCCGACCGACGGACGGCCACACATGCCGCTCAACATCGAAATTACCCAGCGAAGCTATGCCTGGAGCTACAGCTATGCCGAGGACTTCATCCTGTTCGATTATTCGATAAAAAATATCGGCCGTAAAGACCTCAACAAGGTTTACATGGGCATCTACCTTGATGCCGAGGTGACCCCCAGAAGCGGGTCGTACGAGGATTTTACTGATGATATCTGCGGTTTCAGGCGCTACGTGGAATCGCACCTCGGCTGCGGCTTTATTGACACCGTCAATATCGCCTGGCTCGCCGACAACGATGGCCGCCCGGGGGTTCCTGAAGCCTGCCCCTCAGGTTTTGAGCTGACCTCCGTGACCGGCATACGGGTCGTCAGGACTCCATCCGACTCTCTTGACTATTCTTTCAACTGGTGGATTTCCAATCCCGACCCGGCGCTCGATTTCGGTCCCCGGCAGGTAGGCACGCCCGATGACCCCTTCAGGGATTTTGGGGGATTTCTGGGCACTCCGGAAGGGGACAAAAACAAGTACTACATAATGCGCCACAAGGAATTCGACTACGACCAGCTTTTCAGCGCCAGCGACCTGTCGGCGGACGGATGGCTACCTCCGTCAGTTGATGCCGACAACTTCGCCGACGGATATGACACGCGGTTCCTTCTCTCCTTCGGTCCATTCGATATCAGACCCAGCGAGATTCTGCCCGTGACCTTTGCGTACGTCGCAGGTGAGAATTTCCACACACAGTGTGAAGCCTTTGACAGGCTTTTCAGACCGAACCCTTCGCAGCCGAAAGCTTATGTCGATTATTTGAACTTCTATGATTTCGCCAAGAACGCCATGTGGGCCTCGTGGATTTATGACAATCCCGGCTATGACACCGATGGCGACGGATATCGAGGGAAATTCCACTTCTGCGTTCACGACTCAGTATTAACCTACGATACCGTCAGTCTCGACCCGTTCGTGATAGAGACCACCGTCGTCTATACGCTGGCCGATACCCTCTGGTATGAAGGCGACGGGGTCCCCGATTTCCGCGGTGCTTCGCCGCCCCCGCCGCCGGAGATTACCGTGGTCCCCCGGGTCAACGAGTTTCATCAGGGTGAGTTCCTGATTCGATGGAACGGCCTGCGCTCCGAAACGACACGGGATGTTTTCAGCAATCTCGCCGACTTCGAAGGATACCGTGTCTATATATCGCTTTCCCCGAAGCCGTCCGATTTCGTTCTGGTTTGTTCGTACGACCTCGAGGATTATGACAAGTACATCTGGAACAATTCCCGCCAGCTGTGGGAACTGCGCGATCCGCCGTTCACTATCGATTCTCTGTGGATTCTGTACCCGGGGATCGGATTTGAGCCCAGCTTCTACAACATTGACAATCCTTTCCAATGGCAGGATTCGACCTTTTACTTCAGGGCCCAGGACTGGAACCAGTCCAATCTGAGAGACACCAGCCTGATTCACAAAATCTATCCGGACGAGCTTCCACCGACAACACTCAATCTTGATTCAGCCGCGATGTACTATCCTGAAGAGCTTACCGAGGAAGGTCAGTTCAGATATTTCGAGTACGAGTATGTCGTCAGGAATCTTCTGCCTTCTCCGCTGTACTATTTATCGGTTACGGCCTTTGACTACGGCTCGCCTGCCAGCGGTCTGGAATCGCTCGAAAGCAGTCCTGTCGCCAATATGGTATCGGAATACGCGCAAAACAGATCCAGCCATGACAAAGGCGATGGTCTGAATGTCATTGTCTATCCCAATCCGTACCGCATCGACGGAGACTACCGATCTCAGGAGGGCGGCGGTTTCGAGGGACGGGGTATGGAAACCTATCCGGACGACCGCGTGCGTGCCATTCACTTCACCAATCTGCCGCATAAATGTACCATCAGGATATTCACGATCGACGGTGACCTTGTTCGAAAAATCGAACACGATTATCCCCCGGATGCACCGATGAGCATGCACGAGACGTGGGACGTCATCACCCGCAATACCCAGTCCCCGGTTTCAGGTATCTACTATTACACCGTCGAATCCGCATACGGCAGCCAGATCGGGAAGATTGTCATCATCATGTAAGATTATCAGGGCCGGCGTCTCTACGGATGGAGGTTTGGACGACCCGGTGCAATTGGCGGCTGACAGTAATACGGACATAAAAAAGCCCGCACCAAACGGTGCGGGCATATTTTCAGGGAATATTCGTATCGTTTACTCGTAAACCGAGACAAACATCTTATCCCGCCCCTTGCGGTGATATTTGACGACCCCGGTGATTTTCGCGAAAAGCGTGTCATCTTTGCCGCGCCCGACGTTAAGGCCGGGATGAAATTTCGTTCCGCGCTGGCGGACTATGATCGACCCCGCCGAAACCGCTTCACCGGAAAACGTCTTTACTCCCAGCCGCTGACCGTGACTGTCGCGACCGTTTCGGGAGGAGCCAACACCTTTTTTGTGCGCCATTTCTATTCTCCAGTCTGCAAATTCCTATTTTCAAAGCTATGGCCCGGTCTGACCGGGCCACATATTATAACAACAAACCTCGAAAAATCAAGCTATTTTAATTGGTGACTTTCTCCGGTTTTTCATCCACCGCGGTCTTGTCTTTGAACGTGAAGACCAGTTTCTCTTCATCAGCCCCGATATGCAGATTGCAGTCGCCGGCATACTGACCCCTCAGAAGCTCCTCGGCCAGGGGATTTTCAAGATATTTCTGAATCGCTCTCCTGAGCGGGCGCGCCCCCAGCATCGGCTCATAGCCTCTTTTGGCCAGGAAGTCCCTTGCCTCATCTAAGAGGGTGAAGCTTATCCCCTTCTCGGCCAATCGCTTGGCCACGTCCGCCACGAGGATGTTGACAATCAGCTTGATATGGCTGATATCCAGAGAACGGAAGACTATGGTTTCGTCAATCCTGTTCAACAACTCCGGATTAAAGAGCTTTTTGAGCTCATCATTCACTTTCCTTTTCATGGTATCGTAGGAGCCGTCTACTTCCTCCGAGCCGAAACCAACCGTCTTGCCCTCTTTGATCTGTTTGGTTCCGATGTTTGACGTCATGATGACCACGGTATTTCGAAAATCGACCTTCCGGCCGAAAGAGTCGGTCAAACACCCGTCATCCATCAACTGCAGAAGAATATTGAACACGTCCGGATGCGCCTTCTCAATCTCATCCAGCAAAACCACCGAGTATGGCCGACGGCGGACTTTCTCGGTCAATTGGCCGCCTTCTTCATATCCGACATACCCCGGAGGGGCCCCGATCAGCCGGGAGACAGCGAATTTTTCCATATATTCGGACATGTCAATGCGAATGAGCGATTCGGCGTCCTCAAAAAGAAACTCCGCCAGTACCCGCGCCAGCTCGGTCTTGCCGACGCCGGTCGGACCAAGAAACATAAACGACCCGATCGGACGGCGCGGATCGGACAATCCCGCCCGGGCTCGCCTGATCGCCTTGGTGATGGTGCCGATCGGCTCATCCTGTCCGATAATGCGCTTCTTGAGTTCCTCTTCCATGCGAAGCAGTCGCTTCGATTCCTTTTCTTCCAGACGAAATAGCGGGATACCGGTCATCTGCGACACTATCTGCGCGATGTCGTCGGCATTGAGAATAATTTTCTCCCGTTCTCTTTTTTCTTCCCATTCCTGCTTCAGGTCCTGAAGTTTTTGTTTTTTGAACTTGAGGTCATCGCGAAGCTGAGCGGCGGTCTCAAAGGCCTGATTCTTGACTGCTTTTTCCTTTTCTTCCTGGAGCGTTGCGATTTCATTCTCAATCTCAGAGAACTCCTTGGGCTTGGCATAGGTTGCCAGATGCGCCCGGCTGCCGGCTTCATCGACTACGTCTATCGCTTTGTCCGGCTGGAACCTGCCGCTGATATAACGGCTCGACAGCTTTACGGCGGTTTCGATCGCCTCGTCGGAAATGGTCAGCTTGTGATGCTCCTCATATCTCGGCCGCAAGCCTCTGAGAATCATTACCGTGTTCTCGCTGGAGGGTTGCTCAACCATTACTGTCTGGAAACGTCTGTCGAGCGCCCCGTCTTTTTCGATATATTTTCTGTATTCATTAAGTGTCGTGGCACCGATGCATTGGAGTTCGCCGCGTGACAGCGCCGGCTTGAAAATGTTGCTGGCGTCAAGAGAACCTTCCGCTCCGCCGGCCCCGACAATTGTATGCAATTCATCAATAAAGATGATAACGTCCTTGGAGTTAATGATTTCGGTCATGACGGCTTTGAGACGTTCTTCAAACTGGCCGCGGTACTTCGTCCCGGCCACCAGTGAGGCCATATCAAGCGTGACCAGCCGTCGGTTTTCAAGAATCTGAGGCACTTTCCCCTCGACAATTCGCTGGGCCAGCCCCTCGACAATAGCCGTCTTGCCGACCCCCGGCTCACCGATCAGAACCGGATTATTTTTCTTCCGGCGCGATAGAATCTGACTGACCCGCTCGATCTCGTCGCCGCGTCCGATAATCGGGTCAAGCCGGCTTCGCCGGGCCAGTTCGGTCAGATCACGTCCGTAATGGTCGAGAGCAGGTGTTTTGGACTTTTTGCGCTTGCGCTTGAACGATGACGGCTTGCCACTCTGGACATTCTTGAGTTCCTCATAGACTTCTTTGTAATCAATTTCATACATCGAAAGCACCTGGGCGGCAACACCTTCCTCGTCCTTCAGAAGCGCCAGGAGTATATGCTCGCAATCTATATCTTTCGACTTCAAGGCTCGCGCTTCCTGACCGGAGACCTCCAATGTCTTTTTGGCCCGAGCAGTCAGCGGCAACTGGCCCATGGTCATTGTCCCGCCGGAGGGCTGGACGACCTCCTCAATTGAGGATTTGAGGTCCTGAATTTCCAGGCCCAGGTTGCTGATAATCTCGACAGAACGCCCCTCTCCCAGGCGAATCAGGCCTAATAGAAGATGCTCGGTTCCGATATAGTCATGTCGCAGGCGTGCGGCCTCATCTCTGGCGTATTCAATAGCCTTTCGGGCCAATTCCGTAAACATCTCATTCATTTTATCAAGCCTTTCTGTTGTCTTCTACAAATTGGAACGCTTTTAAGGCTTTTTTGTGCCAATTATTTTAGCTTTTCCCTTACCATTTCTGCTCTAACGGCGTCGCGTCTGTCCGATGACATTTCTTCTTCGTAATATTTTTGAAGATGCGCCGGCTGTGAAAGCAGCAAGATTTCATTTATCAGGGCAATATCCACAAAATCAATTATCTTCATGGCCACACCGAGGCGCAATGCCGACAGAAGATTCATTACTTCCTCGGATGTCAACACTCTGGCAAACTTCAATATCCCATACGCCCGCCAGATTTTATCCTCGATTTGCTCAAGAGCCTCATCCATCATCAGTTCGCGGGCATGAACCTCTTCCTTTATAATGGAATCGGTAACATTCATCACCAACTTCATCGTATCCTCTTCGGAGACACCGAGAGTATTCTGGTTGGAAACCTGAAACAGATTGCCCAGAACATCGGTACCTTCACCATAAAAGCCCCTGACGGCCACTCCCATCTTGGTAATCTTGGTGATCACACGATCAATCTCTTTGGTTATCACCAATCCTGGAAGGTGTATCAGTACCGAAGCCCGCATACCGGTTCCGACGTTGGTCGGACAGGCAGTTAGAAAACCAAAATCGGAATCATAATCAAACTCAAGATAGCTGCCGATTTCGTTGTCAAACTCTCCGGCTACTTTGTACGGTGCGTCCGAGTCACGCCCCGGAGCCAGAGCCTGGATTCTCAGATGATCCTCTTCGTTTACCATTATCGAAACGCGCTCATCCTCACCGATATAAAGGGCGCGGGAAGAATCGCCGGCTACGAAATTGGGCGACATCAGATGCCGTTCGACCAAAAAGTCCCTATCCAGCGGAGACAGATCCGATGACCTGACAATTGTCCCCCGGGAAAGCATGTCCGAACGCGAAACAGCTGACTCGAAATACTCGATAATCTTCTTTCTGGTGTCTGTACCCGCGGCGCCCGGGAAAACACATCCGGCCACGTTGCGGGCCAGGCGAACTCGCGAGGAGATGACAACCGTACTCTCATCCCCTTTTCCAGACAGCCAGTCGGTCAGGTTCCGAGCCATATCTTCGAACATGTCTTTACTCTTCATCCTTTGACACAAGGTGGCTTTCCCTTATAGCCTTAAGTTTATCCCGTAAATCGGCGGCCCGTTCGAAATCTTCAGTTTCAATCGCTTTCCTCAGTTCGGTTTCAAGCCGCTCTTCTTCCTTGATAGGCAGCGGTTCATCCTTGCTTGACACGGGCAGTTTTCCCTTGTGCATTGATGAACCGTGAATCTTTCTCATGATAGGCTCCAGGCGGGACCTGAAGGCATCATAACATCCACCGCATCCAAAACGTCCCTGCCGTATGAATTCCGCAAACGACAGACCACACCTAGTGCACTTTATTTCAGGGATATCTTCCGTCTTCTGTGGAAACTGTTGTTTGATTATGCCTTGAAGGATATCAGATAGCGGGAATGCCATATTTTCCAGGGGAGAGTGAAAACCTCTCTTGGCGGCACATTCCTTACACAGAGACATGGCGATCTTCTCGTTATTGACAATCTGCGTAAGATGAACCGACGCTTCTCTTTTCTTGCAATCCTGGCAGAGCATAATTTCTTCCTAATCCTCAATGACCTCGTCCACGAGGCCGTTTTTAAGCTTGACGACTTTTCGACACTTTTTTGCCAGATCAAGGTTGTGCGTTGCTATCAGAAAAGTAATCCGGTGAGAGATATTCAGACTGTCGAGCAAATCATGCAACCTTTCTCCGGTTTTTATGTCGAGGTTGCCGGAAGGCTCATCGGCCATGACTATTCCCGGGCTATTGACGAGAGCCCTTGCAACCGCCACTCTCTGCTGTTCGCCACCCGAGAGTTGTCTGGGCCGGTGGGACGTTCTATTTTCTAAACCAACCTCCCGAAGAAGTTGTTCCGCCGCCCCGGACGCATCTGCTTTACTCTTTCCGGCGATCAGGCCCGGCATCATGACATTTTCCAGGGCGTTGAAATCCTCCATCAGATAATGATGCTGGAACACAAAGCCAATGTTGCGGTTGCGAAACTGAGCCAGTTCGCTTTCGCTCTTTCCTTCAAAAAGCTCCCCCTTAACTTCCACCGCACCGGCGCTAGGTCGGTCGAGACCGCCCAAGATGTGCAGCAGAGTCGATTTGCCGACGCCGGACTCGCCGACGACGGCGACCATATCGCCTGCTTCCATGTGAAGATCGACACCACGAAGAACCTCAAGGGGGCCCTCGGAAGTCCTAAAAGTGCGGCAAATACCGTGGGCAACCAGGAGATGGCTGTTTGCGGCTGCTTCCAATTCAAAGCCTCCCGTAATCCCTACGTCACTATAATATTATATAACTATTTTCGCCAGAATCGTCAAATTATTTAGCTAAATCGCCTATTTTCATGGACTTATTGCCGCAGCACATCCACCACTGATTGGTTGGCGGCCCGCAGGGCCGGATAAAGAGCCGCCAAAAAGCATATGACCAGCGTCACCGCCCCGGCCAGAACAAAATCCAGCGGGTTGACTCGTATGGGAAGGTAATTAATGAAATAAAGTTCCCCGGGCAGTGATATCAGTGAGTACTTGTTCTGTATCCAGGCCGCGGCCAGTGCCAGGGCCCAGCCGCATATGATGCCGATGCCACCGATGACAAGGCCGTTGAGAATGAATATCCGGCGAATCGACGCTGTCGTTGACCCGATCGTCTTCAGGATGCCGATTTCGGATCGTTTCTCCATGGCCAGCATCACCAGCGTCGATATAATCGAGAACGCCGCCACCAGCACTATCAGAATAAAGCCGATAAACAGTATCTTCTTCTCAAGAGAAATCCACGTAAAAAGATTCTTGTGCAGGATATTCCACGGTACAACCTCATAGCTGTCGCCCAGCACGCCTCTCAATCGCGGAGCTACCTTATCGGCCAGATAGATATCGGTCAGTTTCAGATGTATGGCGGTCACGACGTCATCCATCTTGAACAGCCTCTGGGCCGCCTCAAGAGGGATATAAGCCAGCTCGGCATCGAATTCATACATCCCGGTTTCAAAAACGCCGGTAATATAAAACTTGGCCACGCGGGGTCTGGTGCTGTGGCGCAGGTCTTCACCTTTCAGAGAATATAGTACCACCGGGTCGCCCACCGTTACATCCAGACGGCCGGCCAGGTTGGACCCCATCAGCATCCCGGCGGCATTTTCCGTACTATCAATGTCAATCAAATCGAAACTGTAATCGCCGTAGAAAATGTTCCGCGCAATATTGGCGGTCCGGCTCTCTTTCTCCAGATCAATCCCCCGAACGACGATTCCGTCGCCCGCTTCCTCCGAGGAGATGGCCGCCTTGTAATAAATAAACGGTGAGGCCGCGACGACATTGTCAATTGATTCGACTCTCTCGATAACTTCATTGTAGTCATGTATGATCATGTCATCGCTGGGGAAAATGGTAATATGAGAAGTGGTTCCCAGAAGGCGCACCCGGAGCTCGTTTTCAAAGCCGTTGTGCATCGACATGACAAAGCACACCACCGCCACCCCGAGCGTCACACCGAGGGTGGTAATCCACGTCGATACCGAAGTAAAAAATCGTCCGGACCGGAGGTACCGCCGGGCTATGAAGCGTTCAAAGTACACCATGAGTCAATCGTACGCTTGAGAATTTTCGTTCTCTGATGATGATCTTTGCACCTGTACGTGACAGTCCCCCAATTAAGATTCCTTCTCGGGGCGCATCTGGGGAAAGAGTATGACATCCCTGATGTTGTGCTTGTCGGTCAGAAGCATGACCA
>CP070766.1:1412506-1418882 GCA_020345705.1 Candidatus Zixiibacteriota bacterium
GACAAGGACGATCCCCGAGACACCGATGATCGCCTGCCGAATTCCGATTTTCTCTGGCAATTTACTGTCTCCGGAGATAATCTGTCAGAGAGGAAACGATGATTTCAGACGGTGCTCGGCCTTTGACCAGGTACGATGCCTGCCGGGCGGGAGGCCTCAATGCCTTCAGCACCGACAGGATTTTCCTCGATGACAAACCTACCAGATGGTTGCCCCGCGCCAATGTCTCAACCCATTCCGTCTCGTCACGAAGCGTCAAACAGGGCGTCCCCAAAAACACCGATTCCTTTTGTACCCCCCCGGAGTCGGTCAAAACCGCCCGGGCATGATAAATCAAACTCAAATTATCGAGATACGACACGGGCTCCGTCAGAATAATATCGGGGGAATTTTTCAGGTGGGCCAGCAGGCCGCATCTTCTCAGGTTCTTTTGCGTCCGGGGATGAACGGGAAAGATTACGGGATAATCCAACGAGAACAGAATGCCGGCGATTTTATCCAGATTCTCCTCTGTGTCAACGTTTTCCGCCCGGTGCATGGTCATCGTCAGAAATTCTTTCGGTGCCAGGCGATGCATCTTAAGGATTCGAGTGTTTCGCGCAATTCTTTCTTTGCCGACCGCGATAAGCTCATACATCAGATCACCCGAGCGGACTATACCCTTTCTGACGCCTTCAGAATTCAAATTTTTGACCGATTGCACCGTCGGGCAGAAGAGCAGTTGAGATACGTGGTCGGCCAGCCGCCGGTTGATCTCCTCGGGCATATCCGGGCGATACGAACGCAACCCCGCCTCCACGTGCCCGACCGGAAGGTGAAGTTTCGCCGCCGTAAGAGCGCCCGCCAAGGTGCTGTTGGTGTCTCCGTACACAAGCACAAAATCGGGGCACATTTCGGCGAGAAGCTTCTCAAGGCGGGTCATGATCCGTCCGGTCATCCACCCGTGACTGCCGGAACCGACTCCAAGATTATAATCGGGCTTCGGGATATTGAGTTGTCTGAAAAAAACGTCCGACATCATCCGGTCATAATGCTGACCGGTATGGACTATAACGTGCCCCAGTCTCCTTGACATCTTTCTCGCCAGCGGCGCCAGTTTTATAAACTGGGGCCGGGCTCCGACCACTGATACAACAAGCGGTTTCTTTCTTTTCATTAGCAGTCAAAAGGCGGCTCTCCGATGGGGCGAGCCGCCTTAACTAAAGTCATAAATTCTATGCTGAAACTTTCTTCACAACCTCTATCACTTCATTCTGCTCGTCGTCCGTCAGTTCCGGAAATATGGGAATCGAGACAACACTTTCGGAAGCCTTCTCACTGACGGGGAAATCGCCCTTTTTGTAGAACATATCTTTGTAACATTCAAGCAGGTGGAACGGAACGGGATAATAAATATCATGGCCGATCTGGTTTTCTTTAAGAGCCGCCATCAGCTCATCGCGGTTGCCCACAGTGATGGTGTACTGATTGTAAATGTGATATGAATAGTCCCTGACAACCGGCGTTTTGATGGCCGTGCCCGCAAAAGCATCATCGTATTTCCTGGCATGGGCAATCCGGGCCTCGCTCCACTCATCCAAATAATCGATCTTGACCAGAAGAACCGCCGCCTGAAGGCTGTCCAGGCGCGAGTTGAATCCGACGACTTCAGGATGGTACTTCTTCTTCCAGCCGTGCAGCCGCAGCATCCTTAAGGCGGTGTTGTATTCTTCGGAGTTCGTTACAACCATGCCGCCATCGCCGGCGCAGCCGAGATTCTTGGACGGGAAAAACGAGAAACATCCGAAATCACCCATGGAGCCGGCCACCCTGTCTTTATAGCGGGCGCTGATCGCCTGAGCGGCATCCTCGATCACGACAAGATCATGTTTTTGTGCGGTTTCCATGATCGGGTCCATATCGGCCACCTGGCCGAAAAGATGAACCGGCAGAATCGCCCTGGTCTTTGGAGTGATTGCCTTTTCGATCAGAGAAGGATCGATGTTGTACGTATCTTCCTCGATGTCAGTGAAGACCGGCGTTGCTCCTGTCCGCGAAATGACACTGGTCGAGGCAAAGAATGAATAGTTGGACGTGATGACTTCGTCGCCGGGACCGACCCCGGCCGCTTTCAGCGATAGAAGCAAAGCGTCGGTACCGGATGCCACGCCGACCCCGTATTTCGAGCGGCTCACGATGGCGACTTTTTCTTCCAGCTGATGCACCTCCGGGCCGAGGATGAATTTGCCGTGCTGGAAGACACCGAGAACCGCCTTATCTATTCTATCTTTAATAGTTGCGTACTGTCGTTTCAAATCCAACAGTGGGACTGCCATAATGCTCTCCTTTAATCTTCCCAGCCCTGGTTTTCCAGAAGCTGTTCTTTCGGGACATCACGAACCGTTTCGGCAGGGACGCCCATTACGATCTTTTTGTCCGGGCAGTCTTTGGTGAGCAGCGCGCCGGCCGCTACGAGCCCATCGGCGCCGACCGTTTTGCCCGGCAGAATCGTGGCATTGGCCCCGACTCGTCCGCCCTTTTTGATCATGACCCCCTTGAAATACTTGAACCGCTCTTTGGTTCGTCCGACAAAATTGTCATTCGAAGTAGCCGCGCAGGGAGCGACAAAAACCCTGTCCTCCAGCTCGGAATAAGCGGCGATATAGACGTTGGTTTCCAGCTTGCAGTATCGGCCTATTTTGCAGTAGTTCTCAATGGCGACACCGCGCCCGACGATTGTGTAATCCCCGACGGTGACGTTTTCACGGACCGTTGAGAGGTCGGCAATGAGCACCTTCTGCCCGATTTCACAGCCACGGTAGATGACCACGTTGGTGCCGATGATGCAATCGGCGCTGATGACGGCGGGCGGAAGCTCCTGATCTTTGGTTACGGCCGAATTGGCCGCTCTCATCGGCGATTTACCGATCACCGTCCCGTCATCAATTCTGACGTTGTCCCCGATTCTGGATTCGGCATGGATGACAACGTTGTTTCCAATAAGACACCCTTTACCAATGCTTGCGTTTTCGCCGATAACGCAGAAGCTGCCGTACTTCGTCCCTTCGCCAATCTTCGCCGTATTATCAATCACAGAACTCGACATACCGTCCTCGATCACGTTATAGATTAACCGGAGCCCCGCCGGCTTCAAGAGACTTCTGCGCTGCATCGAGCACTTTCAGCACTTTCAGCGCCTCGACGCCGTCTGAGTCGGGACTCACACGGCTTTCAAGCGCGGCAAGGAAATGCCGGCACTCTTCCGCCAGCGGCTCGGCCGAGGAAATTTTCGGAATCAGGATGTCCCCTGTACGGAGTGTCAGATACTCCCCGTATGTACTGTAGTCCTGATTCTGATCAACACCTTTGTCATATATGATGATTTTCTCGGAAGCACCGGCATCATCAAAGACAACCATCTTCTTGGAACCGACCACCGTGAGCCGGCGAATCTTATGCGGATCAAGCCAGCTGACATGAATATGCGCCATGGTTCCATCGCCGAAGTGCATTACCATAAAGGCCACGTCTTCGATGCCGGGCTGGATATACGACGACCCGGTGGCGATGACCCTGACCGGCTCCTTTTCGAGAAGGTAAAGAATTATGGAAATATCATGCGGCGCGAAAGACCACATGGCATTCTCGACGTCCCGCACCTTTCCGAGATTGACGCGATTGGAATACAAATAATAAACCTTGCCGAGCACACCGTCATCAACCAGCTTCTTGAGGTACTGCGTCGCCGGGTGATAAACCATAATATGTCCGACCATCAATATGGCGTTTTTCTCTTCTGCCTTCTTGAGCAGCTTTTCGCCGTCGTCAACCGAAAGGGCCAGCGGCTTTTCGACAAAGACATCCCGTCCCGATTCCAGAGAGGCCATGGCCAGTTCGAAATGCCCCGCCGGGGGCACGGCAATCACGACCGCTCCGATGTCTTCTCTTTTCAGGACGTCCTCAAAATCCGTCGTTGTTTCCAGACCCGGATATGCCGACCTGGCGGCGGCCAGTTTCTTTTCATCCGAGTCGCAGGCCAGAACCAGCCTTCCCGATGAAAGATTGTAGAAGTTACGCAGAAGATTTCTGCCCCAATCGCCTCTACCGGTTATTGCAATATTCTTCATCTTATTATTATACTCACTTATTCGCTTTTGAAGTCCGTCTTATACCGGGCACCCAACCCAACACGGTCATATAAAAGAATCGCGCCCTTTCATAGTCTTCCGGGGAGGTTTTCCTGAGGTTCTCAAGGTAATTGAGAAGCAAGGCAATAATGACGGCCACAATCAGAGAAACGGCAAAGGTCACGCTAACGATAATCCTTTTCTGAGGTTTAATCGCCAGCTCCGGAGGATAGGCCCGGTCAATGACGGAGATTGTCGGAGTATTCATTTTCTCATGAATCTTCGCCTGCTCATATTGCTCTGAGAGAATCTTATACAGCGTTTCCGATACTCTGAGCCGGCTGGTCAGCTCGGCATACTTGATTTTCAGGGCCGGAACCTCGGAAATCGGCAGGTTCAAATAGGAACTGTTGCTGCCCCCGAACTCAAGAGCGGTAATCTGCTTTTTGATCTCCTCAACGCGCCTTTTAAGGTTAACGACTTCCGGATGAGTCGAAGACAGGGTTTTCTCCTTGACGTTTATTTCGATTTCATTTGTAGCCAGATCAATCTTCAGGCCGACCGCTGACTCTATCGCAAGCTGGGTTTGCCGATCCAGGTCAACCGCCTTGTACTGATCCTGAAACTGCTGCAATTCGCTCCGTGCCGAATCCAGCTCGCCTGAGACCTCCCCCAGCCTTCTCTTGATGAATTCCCTGGTTAACCTGGCTCGGGTAGTGACAATCTCGCGATTCATCTTATCCAGCTCTTCCACAAAGGAGTTGGCAAATCTGGCGGCTTTCTCCGCATCCTTTTCCATGTAAGTTATCTCAAGCAAACCTTCCGGCGTGACACGGAATTTGGCCCTCTTTTTGATCTTGTCCAGAAGGTCCTGCATGGAATATGCATTATAATATTCCTTAAGATTATTCGCGTCAATCACCCGCTCAGCCAGAGCTCGGCTGCCCAGAATCCGGGCGTAAATGTCCGTCGGTGTCGCCATGATCGGCAGGGGCAAACCCGATGTGAGAGAGATCATCTCCTCCAGAGTGCCGGTCCAACCGAGTTCGGAGCTTTCCTCCTTGGGAGGCAGAATCAACGCCGTTGCCAGATACCACCGCGGAAGCAGAAGTGAAATGATGACCGAGACGGCGGTGATAGCGAGGACAAAAAACAGAATAAACTTTATCCGCCGGGCTATGACCTCAAGCAGTTTCCACAGGTTGAATTCGGTATCTGTGTTATTCATCAGTCAACTACGTTATCGATGGTCAGATAAACCACACCCAGACCGCCCAGAATAATCGACAGGTCTTTAAGCTTGTCCCACAGACTTTTTACTCTGGTTTCCTTGGGCACGATGACTGTATCGCCGTCATAAATATCAATGCCCTTACCGGTGGTTATCTTTAGTCCTGAGACTTTTCTTATAACTTGCACATGACTCTTGTCGGCGCCCCCGGCGTATCCTCCGGCTCTTTTAATCAAGTCCGATGCCTTCATCAAACCGGAGTACTTAAGCATACCGGGCCTGTTAACCATTCCGTAGATTCCCACCGAGCCGGTCTTAAGGGGGACGACAATGGAGTCGCCCGGATAAATTGCGACTTCGTTCAACCGGTCGGGGTAGAAGCGCCCCATATCCTGCGAAACAAGCTCGCGGTCAGCCGAAAAAGTGAGCTCATTGAGGTTACTCGCCGTCAGGACTTTCGCCGTTCCCGGAGAGCGCTCGAACTCAGTCTTTCGATAGATCGCCGTCGAGTGAACATCAGCCTCATCCAGAAGCCCGCCGGCCGTCCGGAATGATCGCTGGAGGCTCATCCCGCTCTGATATGGGTACCGCCCCGCCGCTTTCACCGCTCCGGTTATCGAGTAGTAATCCGCCGTAAGGTCTATGACGGCTCTCGAGACCACAATTTTGTCGGCCGGTTGAATGGCAAAGCTCAATTCCCCGATTGACACCGAAAGTTGCCTGTAACCTTCGCCTTCTCTGCGGAACACGTAAATTGAGTCGCCTTCCAGTCCGGTCAGCCCGTGCGCCAGTTCTATGAGAGAACCCAGGCTGTCGCCCTTTTTATGTTCAATTCCGCCCGGCTCAACAACCTCGCCTGAAATCTGAATAAACGTTGATGAATCGGTCACGAGCGGCACGTAAATCCTGTATCCAGCGTAAAGATACGGATTAGCTTCCAGATTACCGGTTCTTTCGTATTCGAGGATATCGACGATCCGGTCAAGGTTGCCGTTGAAGAGCTTGATGTTGCGTCTCGATGCCCCCGGCGCGAATCCCC
>CP070766.1:1418982-1428154 GCA_020345705.1 Candidatus Zixiibacteriota bacterium
CCCCAGGTCGAGAATCAGTCCTTCCAGGTCGGAAAGGGTGTATCCAAGAAGATTGACTTTCTCCATGTCCAATAATTTAAGCGCGGCTCCTGATTTTTCAAATTGATTTATTCTGATGTAATCTGATGCAAAAAAAATGGCAGAAGAATCTGCCATTTTTCCAAAGCCCGATGAGCCGACCGGTCAGCTCATCTCATCGATTTTTTTGGACAGGCCATCGACCTTTTTGTTCAGCCGGTCAAGCTCGGCCATGATCTTTTTCTGAGGCATCTTGTCGGCAGCCTTCTTGACCTTGTCCAGAACCTTGTTAAGCTCTTTCTGGATGCCGCCGGTTTCCTTCTTGACCTTGTCTTTCATTTTCAACGTCGTTTCCTCGGCCTTGTCCAGAAGCTCCATCACCGCCTTCTTGCGGTCAGACTTGGAGATTTCGCCGGCCTTGATAAGCGAGTCGATGACCTCTTCGGCCTTTTTCCTGGTCAGGTTGATTATTCCGACCGAGGCCAGAAAAGTGTTTCTCAGAATCGACATGGATTGTTTACCTCCTTGGCTTATTATTTCAATTAAGACTTCTTTCGAGCCTTTGATGTCTTCCCAGCCTTTCACCTCATTCACAAGCAGCCGTCCCAGGACTGGGAGAGTAATATCTCGGTTCGACTTGTTGTCGACAATCGTAAACGGAACTTTGGACCTCACAATCCGATAGAGATCATCGTGAGTGATATATTCCTTGGTCTCGGTGTCGTAAAGGCGCCTGTTTTTGTATCTCTTGATGACCTTCATGACGATCCCATTCCAGATCGGGCCTTCAAGAGAAATATAGTGCGCCGCACAATAATGTCAATAGAAAAATCGACTTAGTGCTTGCCGGTGGACATGAGGATAATGTTGATGATTTCAAGAAGACGCTCACAGGAGAAGGGCTTTTTGATAAACATATCCCCGCCGACTTCGAACGATCGGCCCATGTCATCGCTGCGGTCTTTGCCGGTCAGAAAAACCACCGGAATGTCGGCCGTCTTGGGATCGCTTTTCAGCTGATTGCAGATACTATAGCCGTCGATTTCCGGCATCATAATGTCAAGCAGAATAACATCCGGTTTCTTTTCCTTGGCCTTTTCAAGGGCGTCGGCGGCCTTATTGCCAACCACGACCTCGTGTCCGGCATTTGAAAGAAAAGCTTCGATAATTTCGGTAACCTGAGGTTCATCGTCGATTACCAGGATTCGCGATGTTTTGACTTTCTCTACCAAACTCATACAACCGCCCTTTGCAAATTTCCTCCTTTTTGGTTATCGGCATTGCACACCGCTAACTTAAGGACATTTCTGTATTGCCGGAATCATGAGAGTCTCACGGCAACCCCCGGCAATAATATGGTTGACAAAATGAGATCATTTTATAAATTACCAGATAGAGAGAGTTTGATTTCAGCTCGTTCCGTCCCAGTTTTAAAGGAATCAAAAGAGCAAGATCATTAGTCTCTCGGAGGCACAGGTGTCAGCTGTACCTCCCGGAATTTTCGCAGACGCATAAGACATCAGGATTACAGAAATTGCCAGGAAATTCTGAACTTACACATTTTTATGTCGCAGTGGAATACCAGAGACAGGCGTATATTGGTCTTATTCGAAGAAGGTGAAACCGATCGACTGTCACAAATGATAAGGCGAAGGAGGAACTCATGAGAAAAGCTTTATTGCCCGTAGTGGCTCTGGCAGGTGCTATCTTGTCATCAGCTCTTGGTGGCGTATCTGCTGACGGGGATCGTCCGGTCGGTACCGCAAACATCTCGCTCTCTGGAGAAGGCCTCAGCCCCGCAAACGCAGCGGCTATTCCAGATTTGACCAAAGCAACCGGCAATTCGAATATGCAGGAAGAAGTGGCCTCCGGAAGAATTTCACCCCCCGGCGTGACCGGAGAAGACGACTGGACTCCGATTATCACTGAGGGATTTGAAGACTACATTCCGGGCGATCCGGAGGGAATACCGGCGGGTTGGGCAGTCTATGACAACGATGGAAATTCGTATGAATGGGAGGAATACGATGTAAACCCGTACGAAGGTGCATATCATTTGAGAGTTCATTGGCATGCGGGTGATTATTGCGACGACTGGCTTGTGACGCCATTGTTGCATGTACCTCCTCAAGGGGACGCCTTGGAGTTTTATGCAAGAGCATACAACGCTTACTATCAGGAAGATTGGGAAGTCTATATATGCGCCACCGGCAACGCTGTGAATGACTTCTTGACCGCCGGGACAATGATCGGAAGCGATGGCACTTCGTCGACGACGTATTCGCTGTATTCCTATCCTATCCCGGCCGGCTACCATGATACTAACGCCTGGATTGCAATACGGTGCATATCATATGACGCATTCTATTTATATCTGGATGCGCTTTCAATGCCCAACCTTGGTCTCTTTGAAGGATTCGAAGGCACACCGTCATCAGGTTTCCCGCCGGCCGGATGGACGCATCAGGTCGTTTCCGGAACTGATCCAGATAATGAATGGGATGTCTCTTACGGAACCAGCACACATCCCTCGGGAGTCATTCCCCACGGCGGCTCGTTCATGGCGCAATACGACGCGTACTTCATATCTGCCGGAAATAGAGCGCGGCTTTATACATCGCCTATGAATTTCGCTGCCCATGGCGGTGAGTTTCGACTGCGATTTTGGATGAACCACGACACCGGCTACTCCAACAGTGACGACAGAATCGAAATACAGGTTTCTCTGGATGGAAGCAGCTGGACGACCGTGGACACCTTCTCAAGATATGACGGAACCACCGGGTGGGTGGAAAATACCGTTGATCTCAGTGCCTACGCCGCGGAACCGTCAGTCTATCTGGATTTTCTGGGCATTAGCGAATACGGAAACAGCATCTACGTGGATGATATTGTTGTTGTGCAGCGGAGCACGTACATCTGTGGTGACGCAGACAACGATGGGGTTATCAACATTCTCGACGTGACTTTTATAGTCAACTACCTCTATAAGGACGGTCCGGCACCGGACCATGAGGAAGCCTGTGATGCTGACGGCAACGACATCATCAATATTCTCGATGTGACACATCTGGTAAACTACTTGTACAAAGACGGCCCTGAGCCGATCTGTTGATCCAATAGTCCAACAGGGCAGCAAGTATAAGGGCGGCATCCTTGCCGCCTTTTTCTCAGGTGTTTTCCGATGATGATTCAATAAAATTCCGGGCGG
Organism: Candidatus Zixiibacteriota bacterium; assembly: GCA_020345705.1. Lineage (GTDB taxonomy): Bacteria > Zixibacteria > MSB-5A5 > GN15 > PGXB01. Next base: position 1,422,212 of record CP070766.1, read on the forward strand.
CGGTCGTCAAAAAGGTCGTTGCGGGGGGTGACTTTCTTGTTGTCGGCCAGAGCCGGATCGATATCAACGGCCAAGAAACCGGGCTCATCGGTCCCCAGTTGGCCCAGCACCTTCCCATCGGGGGCGATAATTCGCGACTTCCCGATGAATTCAAGCTCTCCTCCGGCCCGGTTTTCCCGGCCCACTCGGTCAGCGGTAATCGTGAAGACATTATTCTCCAGCGCCCTGACGACCATGGAATCCGGACAATGCGGCAATACCAGATTCGACGGATGACAGATGATTTGCGCGCCCAGGAGACCCAGTTTTCGGGCCGATTCCGGAAAGCGCCAGTCGAAACAGATCATCAGGCCGATTTTTACATCCCTAAATGTGAAGACGGAGAATCCCGTCCACCCTGGATCGAAGATATCCTTTTCGGTGTCAAAGAGATGCGTTTTCTGATAAAGATAGAATTGACCACCGGGCTCGATTGCCAGAGCCGAGTTGAAGAGCTTATCTCCCGAAAGTTCTGGGAAACCGTACACGATCAGGGCGTCTCTGGCCGCCGATAGTCCTTTCAAGGTCGTATAGGTGTACCCTTCACCGGTTTTATCGGCGAGCGCGGCGGCCTCATCACGGTCGGTGAACTGATAACCAGTCGCGAATAACTCCGGCAGAACCAGAATATCGAACGTTTCATCCCGGACGGCATCCAGAACCGAATTCACATTCTTCTCAACCTCACCAAAGACTGGATTATTCTGATACAGAGCGACCCGCATCATTTGCTCCTCTCCACGATTTCACCCAAATTATTAAAACAACAAAATAATTGCAACCACCTTCGGTCAAATCTATATTGGCTGGCATGGCTGAAGATACGCCCAAAATCAGGAACGTCGTGACCAATCGAAAGGCATTCCGGGACTATGATATAATCGACAAACGGGAAGTCGGGATTGAGCTTCTGGGCAGCGAAGTGAAATCAATCCGGGGCGGAAAGATAAATATCTCGGACAGTTATGCAGCGATCGAGAATGGTGAAGTGATTCTGCACAACCTGCATATTTCCGCCTACGCGTTCTCAGGCCGGGACAGTCATGATCCGATTCGACCGCGGCGATTGCTGTTGCACAAGAAAGAAATCAGGCGGTTGTTCGGGGCCACCCAAGAAAAAGGTTTTACCCTGATACCTCTTCGAATTTACTTTAAGGGGCCGTATGTGAAAATCGAACTGGCCATCGCCCGGGGGCGTAAAAGGTATGATAAAAGAGACAGGATTGCCAAAAAAGAGGCCGACCGTGACGTCGAGCGGGCCCGGCGCAGAGGGAAAAAATAGACGACCATGAAAAAGGCGTTGTTTCCTATCATATTGATTCTGCTTTCGAGTATGGCGCCGCCTGCTTTTGCCTCGGAGATAACCGTCCGGCTCTCCGGCGGCCTGGAGAAGATAGAATCGTTCAAGGTCAACGAAGTAACCTATTGTTCGTTGTCGGAATTGGTCGAGCTTCTCGGGGAACGAATCTCGTGGGACGTGGTCGGTTTCTCCGCCGAGTTTGAATCCGAGGGGCACCGAATCCTTTTCTTCATTAATTCACCGTACATAAACATCGACGACACCGTCAAGAATCTGACATACCCGGTTAAGTTCAGAGATGGCGCTCTGTTCCTGCCGGCCGTCACTTTCATACCGATGTTTGACCTGACTCGCCCCGAGCAGATATCCTGGGATGAAGATGGAAAGACGGTGAGAATCAACTCCGAATGGTACAACATTACGGATATGTCTCTTCTGGCTAAGGCCAACGGCCTTTTGATCGAGATTTTTGTGACACAGCCAAAGGACTATGAAATCTATGTCACCGAAGGGAATTGGCTGAATATCACCATTCCCGGCGGCATAATCGACGCGCGTCGGATTCAGAGTCGAAGAAACAGCAAGTACTTAAGAGACATGAACGCCTACCAGTTCGAAGCCTCGGCACAGGTTTCGCTGCGCCTGAGACAGCCGATCGAGACTTACACCCACCGCTTTCAGCCGAATCCGGGCCGAATCCAGGTCTCACTGAGAGATACATCGGCCGCACCGATAGCCCAGAACGGCATCGATAAGGTCGGACCGGACGATCGCATAGACAAGATAATCATTGATGCCGGGCACGGCGGTAACGACTATGGCGCGGTCGGGCTGAAAAAGACCCAGGAGAAGAAAATCGTGCTCGATATCGCCAAACGATTGGCCAAACTCATCAGAAAAGAGAAAATCTTCCAGGCGGTCATGACGCGCGACAAGGACAAATACGTTTCTCTTGAGGAGCGAGCTAAAATAGCCAACAGCAACAACGGCGATATATATGTGTCGATTCATGCCAACGCCTCACTGAAGCGCGCGGCGCGCGGATTCCAGGTGTTTTTCCTGGCGCCGGCCAGAAACGACGCCGCCCGGGCCGCGGCGCAGCTTGAAAATGCACCTTTCCTGTCGGAAATGGGTTCTTTTTCCTCTGGTGAGGGCGACGATTTAAGCCTTATATTGAGTGATATGATCCAGACCGAATTTCAGGAGGAATCGGCAGAACTGGCCTCCATGGTGGACAAGGAATTCAGAAAAAAGCTCTCCAAAAACCCCCGGGCTCGCGGAATCGACCAGGCCGGATTTATCGTCTTAAACGAGGTATATATGCCTTCCATTCTGGTTGAGGCGGCGTTCTTGACCAACAAGAATGACGAAGGATTATTGAGAAGCAAGAAATACCGGCAGAAGGTGGCCGATGCGATCTATGCCGGTCTGAAAAGATTCAAAGCCAAATACGAGAGAAAATAATGTCGTCAGAACAAACCCAGGACAGACCGATTGGGATTTTTGATTCCGGTGTCGGCGGTCTCACCGTTGTGGCTGAGATTTTCAAGCTCCTACCGGGCGAAAGCATCGTCTATTTCGGTGATGTCGGTCGCTACCCGTACGGCGGACGATCCAGGGAGACGATTACACGGTTCGCCCGTCAGGATATCGGCTTCCTGCTTGAACACAAGGTGAAGTTCATCATCGCCGCCTGCAATTCAGCGTCTGCCGTGGCGCTGGATAAGGTAAAAGAGGAATTCGACGCGGAGATTCTCGGCGTCATAGAACCGGGCGCCAAAGCCGCCGTCAGCGTTACCCGCAACAATCGAGTCGGCATCATCGGAACCAGAGCGACCATCACCTCCGACAGCTACGCCAAAGCCATCCAGAAAAGACGAAAAGAGGTCAAAGTCTTCTCGCTGGCCTGTCCCCTGTTTGTCCCTCTGGCCGAAGAAGGCTACATTGAAAAAGAGGCGACATTCCTGATTGCCCGCGACTATCTGAAGACCCTCATAGACGTTGACATCGACACGCTCGTGCTGGGTTGCACGCATTATCCCTTGCTGAAAAAGGTCATCGGTGAGGTAATGGGTAAAGAGGTGCGCCTGATCGATTCGGCCGAGGAAACCGCGCGCGAGGTGGCGGCGGTACTCTCCGTACGAAATCTGATGAGACCGTCGGGCGGCCAGGTGACGCATAAATTCTATGTCTCGGACGTGCCGGAAAAATTCTCTCAGATCGCCGACAGGTTCCTAGGACGTACTATCAACAACATCACCCGCGTGGATATTACGAGGTACTGACATGGACCTGGTCAAAGCCAAAATAGAACAGGCCGTTGAGATATTAGATGAGCTCGACATCGATCTCTGGCTTATTTTCTGTCGTGAAACCGATATGATGGCTGACCCGGCGCTGGACCTTGTCGTCGGCGGCAAGGTCGTCTGGCAATCGGCCTTTTTCATCAGCCGCTCGGGTGAGACACTGGCGCTGGTCGGAAATTTCGACGCCCCCGACTTCGAACGGGCCGGAAGATACGCCAAGGTGCAGCCGTATGTCGAGGATTGCGGCAGGGAACTGAGAAAGACGGTCGAAAAATTCAATCCGAAAAAGCTGGCTCTCGATTTTTCAAAGAGCGATGTCGCCTCTGACGGTCTCCCCTACGGAATGTATCTTCTGCTCATGGATTACCTTAAAGGCAGTCCGTACGCTGAGAGAGTCATTTCATCCGAAGAAATAATATCCCGCCTGAGAGGAAGAAAAATCCCCGAGGAGATCAGGCTGATTTCTTCGGCGGCGTTCATGGCCGCCGATTGCTGGAAGCAATCCATCGGGGAAATCAAAACCGGCATGACTGAAATACAGATCGCCCAGATCATCGATTCCAATATCAGAAAGCTGGGCGGTGTCAATTCGTTTGACACCATCGTCAATGCCGGGGCGAAAACGAGCCCCGGACACGGCCATCCGACCGAGGCCGCGCTGGCGCCGGGCGATCTGTTGCACATCGATTTCGGAGCCCGAGTGGAAGGCTTTTGTTCCGACATTCAGAGGCTGGCCTATGTCAGAAAAGAAAACGAAGCCTCGCCGCCGGAGGTTCTCATCAACGCCTTCAACAAGGTCAGAGAAGTCATCGACGAGACCTCCAAATTGTACCGACCGGGTACCAAAGGATACACCATTGACGCCGCCGCGCGGAAAATCCTTAAAAACGACGGATACGAAGAGTACCAGCATGCCCTCGGGCACCAGATCGGCCGCTCGGTGCATGACGGCGCCGCCATCGTCGGCCCCAGGTGGAAGCGATACGGCAGAACTCCGGAGATACCGCTCGAAGAAGGAAATACATTCACCATTGAGTTAGGTATCGAACTGGCCGGAATCGGTTATGTCGGGCTTGAGGAGGACCTGGCGGTGACTGAAAACGGAGGCAAATTCCTGTGCCCCAGACAAACGGAACTGGTAATCATATGAGAAGACTGTTAATCCCGTTATTGGTTGCACCGATCATCGCAGGCTGCGGTGCCCCGAGAAAAATAGCCGAAGGGCCGCAGACCGAATGTGCACCGTCCAACCTTTCCGCCAAACCGGTGGATCAGGGTATTTTCCTTAAGTGGAACACCAACTGTCCCGACAGCATCCTGCTTTCGGGATACTACATATATCTTCAGGATAAGCCAATCTACGAAAAATACGGTATGCTCGACCTTCCCTCGCGGATAAAGCCGTTCAATTCGACCGCTTATCCGGGCGACACCGACCCGGAAGCCAGCTTTGAAACGATGACAATTGAAAATCTCGAAAACGGGATGGAATACTTCATTTCCGTCAGGACGGTTTTCCCCGACAGGACCATATCGATATCATCGAATGAAATGGGCGTTATCTGCCGCCCGGAGGGAGAGTTTGAGCTGGCCTATCGCTACGCCGGGCTCAACGACGGCTTCTCGTTCGCTCTGGGCGAGCACGTGCGGGCCGACGCCGAAGAAAACGACTTATATTTCTACAACAAAGACGACGTCGATTACATCAGGTCGCCGCATAAGCTCAACGGCTTCCTGCGCAATTCCAGGTTTGATTCGCTGGGCAAAACGAAAGACATTTACCATTATCCCGAACTGGACTACCGGTTTACACCGGTCGAAACAATGCCGGTCCGGGAAGGTGAATCCTATCTGGTAAGGACAGCCGACAATAGATTTGCCAAGATCCGCATCGAGAAAATCACCGGCGAAGGAAAAGAGCGTTCGCTCAAAGTAAAATATATCTACCAGACAATCGAAGACCTGATGCGTTTCTAGGGAAAAAGACCTGACCTCCGAACGGCGAATTGCCAAGCGACGGGATGAGCTGAAAATATCCACGACCGTGCTCTCGCCTGAAAAACCACTTTATTATAGATTTCCAAGTAATGGTTGACAACAAACAACCGAGCTTCTATTATTGAATCATGTCTACATGGAATTATTTTCCCGATTTGAAATGAGTGAGTTAGATGGAAAGAACTACTCCAAGGTTCAGCAACTGTGTTCTAATAGCATTCATTTCGCTCGCGATATTCTCATTGGCTATGGAAACGAAGGCTCGGTCAGGGGGATTCGACGTCTCGATAGGAGGAGGCG
>CP070766.1:1428254-1436507 GCA_020345705.1 Candidatus Zixiibacteriota bacterium
GCCGGCTCTATGCCCATGCGATGAATTAGCCTGAAGCTGTCCGATATGCTCTACGCCATGGCTTCCTTGAAAGGTTTTAGAAGACCCTTCACGACGTCGGTGTCTTCACGCGTTATGCCCTGCTGAAGTTCAATCTGATAGATACAGTACGGATTATTGGCACGGCAACCGGTGGCCGAGACCGAGGTCGTTGCACAACCGCCCCGGCAAATGGGGAGATACCTGCAATCGTGACAGGCGCCCCCGGCGGTTTCGCGCGTGAATTTCCGGTTGTAGGCAAAACCTTCGGGATTTTTCCATATTTCGGTAAATGATGATTCCCTGATGTTGCCTTCAACAAACTGCTCCTGCATCGAGAGACAGCCTTTGATGTCACCGTTGGACTCGATGCCGGCCACGCGCATCCCGGCGTAACAGCCGAAGTAGGGCTCGTCGTCCCATAGCTCGTAGCCTTTGCAGCCGTAGTAGCCGATGTTTTCACCGACATCATAATCGATGCCGTCGTTTTTCTTCTTGAATTCAAGAATCTTATCAATCAGCCGGGGATAATTATCCAGCGTCAGGACGAGATTATCATGCTCCATCATCCGTCCCGTACTGGTCGTCATCTGTATTCGCCACTGCTTGCACCCGAGCTCAAGCAGAATATCTCTGATCGCGGGCAATTCTTCCAGGTTGATATTTGAAATCTGACTGACGGCGACGTATGGGACATTGCCGTTTTCAGTCATCATTTTCATCGCGTTATAAGCTTTCCGCCAGCTTTCATCACGCTGCCTGATGTAGTTATGCGTCTTTTCGGTTCCGTCGAAGCTAATTCCGACCTTGTTCATTTTCAGCCGCTCGAATTCACCGATGGTTTCTTCGGTAACGGCGTACCCGTTGGAAATGATACAGCACTTGATTCCGTGACCCTTGATTCGCTCGGCCAGCTGCATCCAGTCGGGCCGTAGAAGCGGCTCCCCGCCGGACAGGACGATTACCCCGCACCTGTTGGCGGTGAGTTCATCTATCAGGCCCAGCGCCTCATCCGTGGTCAGCTCATCCGGTCTCTTTTTGCCGGCCGAAGTTCCGCAATGAAGACACCTCATATTACAGGCAAAGGTTATTTCCCATACGACGGTATGGGGGAAAAAGTCAAAATCGTTCGCGTCACTCATGACTGCTCCTTTACGGCAGATTTCATTTCCTGCAGTTTCGCTTGCGCGATTATTTCCAGCATATCGGGAAGGTTATGCCTCCAGCTTTCACACATGTCCCCGCCGGTCACACCCCGGTCCTGTCGCCGCGACGGGCACCCCCCCATGCAGATGGGGAGAATATCGCAGCTCCGGCACAGGTCATCCTGAAAGGCGTCAAACCGGAAAAGACGGGTGAAATTGGGATGGTTATAGTTCAGTTGATCACGGATATTGCCCATGGATCGGTCGTGATCGCCCACGTGGTTAAAGCACCGGTACAGGTTGCCCTCATGATCCATCACGAATCCGCCGCTGGACTGCGCCACACAGAAATTCAGGACCGGAGTGGGGAGCTTACCGATCCGGAAGCCCTCCTCGAGAAGGAGCCTGAAATACTCTATCTCGACTTTCGAAAAATCGGTCGCGCTCAGGCAGCTTTCGGCAATGTTGGCGCAGACGGTCGTCGATGGTTCCAGCCAGCCGAAGTAAATCCCCAGATAATTTTTCAGACCGGCCGCATCCAGTTCGCGCAGCATCTCCGTAATTATTTCGCCGTTGAACGACCTGTCAACATTCACTCTGACGCCTATTTTCATTTTGCCGGAAGCATAGGCCATGTTCTCCAGTATTCTCTCATAGCTGGGCCGGCCGTTTTTCAGGGGGCGCTTGCCGTTGTGCACACGGGCGGGACCGTCAAGGGTTAACTGGATCGAGTCAACGCCGAAGTCCAACAGCCGATCGACGGTTTCCCCGGTCAGCAGAAATCCGTTGGTAATGATGGACGCTTCATATTTGAAGCTCTGTTCCTGGCCCAGACGGATCAGCCGTTCGGAAAGTCTCTCGATAATGTCCATGGCAAGCAGCGGTTCGCCTCCGTACCACCCGACGCTCAGGTCACGCAGGTGGCCCCCTCTCCTCCTGACGAAATCTACGATCGATTCCATCGTCTCATCCGACATCCGGCCCTTCTTGTTGCCTTCGTAACAATAACTGCAGGCCATATTACAGGCCATGGTCGGGGCCAGCACGAAGCCGAGCGACGTGGCGTCATACCGTGCCGAATAGTGGCAAAACGCCAACTCCTCAAGTTCATCATAGTCGTCAAGATAGACAAAACTGGCGTATTCAAGCTGCTTTAGAAGCTCCGCTTCCGCCGGCGAAAAGGGCGAATCCGCCGCCGACTCAATCTTGCGAGCAAGGTTCTCATAGGCGGCATAATTATCCGGGTCCATGATAGCCACGGCTCCGGAGCGGGCATTGTAGGCGATGTACTTCCCGTCAGGCCTCTCTTGAAAGTGGTTATATCTCGAAATCTTGTACATATTCTGTTCTGTTTTTTCAAATTCAGGGCATGGAAAGGGAATAATCCCTTTCCATGCCGGCACAAACCCTTAGCGTACTAGATAGGAACACCATACATCGGATAGAAGCGCGGGGAACAAAACACTTTCTCCGGGCACTTCTCCTTTGTCGGCTTCAGGGGCTCAATCAGAAACAGCATTCTCTCACCTCCTTAACCGTTTGACGGTAAACAGGTCATGTGCCTCACCGGACCGGTCTCATTCTCGTGAGGATGAGTCGGCCCGATTCTATCGATATATTTGTCTTTCCATCATGAAGTGTCGTCAGGATTGAAATCTGAGGACACACATCACCTCATCGATCCCGAACTGCATGGAAAGGGGATATCCCCTTTCCATGCTGATCTCACTTTACTATCCCTTACTAGGGATCAATGCCATATAATGGCTGGGCCAGGTCGCACTTAATCAAGCAGAACGGCGGGCACCAGTCCTTCGTCGGTTTGGATGGATCGATTAGAAACTTCATTCTCTCACCTCCTCGGGTCCCTTGCAGTGGTTAAAGTGTGTTATTACACGCGGGTACCGGCAGCGAGTTGACAGTACCCTTGTTTGCATCCCATGCATAATGCGTGACCACTCAATGCTGCAATGGCAATGTCTGCCAGGACAACTTAGCCATGAAGTCCAATCAAACTGATGTAAACGTGTCCCGAATTGCTCCCAAATCCCATCCCCGCGGCCGGCCTTGCTGCTAAACGGCCGCCATATTATTACTATATTAGCCTTTCGCCCTGTCTTTGTCAAGTCAAAAGGTGTCAGTGGCCTAACTTGCGCAGTCCTCAGCAGCAAAGGATTTCGTGGCTGAACGGGCAAATTGGGTCTTGACAGGACGAAATTTGTCCTTATATTTATTTCAAAACGGGAGCGAAATACTACTTCGTTACTTTTACGCCTAATTATTTGCCCGAGACAACGTAGATTTAGGGGACGAAGTCTATACACCATTTAACCCTAATTTCCAAGGAGTTTGCTATGGCAAAACCGACAAAATTCCTGGTACTCTTTGCAGCACTGGGGATTCTGGCCCTTGGCTGTCAGAATCAGCCGAACATGGTTGAGCCGCAGAGCGCGCCGCCCGCGCCTTCGGCCAAAATCACCCTCGCGAACGGGGCCACCTTCGATTCGGCCACTCTTTACGTCCACATCCTGGACGTCAGCGGCCAGTCGGTCAACGTCCATCGTATTACCGGCGACTGGGACGAAGGAACGGTCACATGGAATAACTTTGGCGGCAGTTACGCTCCCGCCGTCGAAGGTTCTTTCGTGGCTGATGCCTACGACTGGCGCACGGTTGATTTGACATCTCTGGTTCAAAGCTGGATGCTGGGCACATATGACAACTTCGGCGTGCTTCTGGATCAGGTCGCGGAAGCTTATCCGCGGACACGATATTATGCGCACGAAAGCGGCATGAACATACCCTTCCTCAGAGTCTGCTATTCGACTACCGGAGGAACGGTTTGCGATGACTACCCGGCCATTGCCGACGCCTATATTTATGAAGTTATGCCCGATTTCAACAATGGCTATGCGATGACCTTCTACACCGGTTGGGGATTTGATACTGATCTTGAGAAGCAGGCCATGGTCAGGTTCGACCTTCCCACCATACCCCAACTGGCCGCTATCGGCGACACCGTCTGGTACGACGATAACAACAACGGTATTCAGGACGGTGATGAACTGGGTGCTCCGGGCGTAGCCGTAAATCTCTATGACTGCGCCGACAACTTCATTGCCTCGACCGTGACGGACGCCAACGGTTTTTACATCTTCGACGATCTTACCCCGGGCGATTATTACGTCGAATTCATCCTGCCGGAAGGCTACGATTTCAGCCCGCAGGATCAGGGTGTGGACGACGCCATTGACAGCGACGCCGACCCGATCACCGGCAAAACCGTCTGCACGACTCTCGATGCCGGCGAGCGCGACATGACCTGGGATGCCGGGCTGTATATGCCGCCGCATGAGGGTTGCACTCTGACCATCGGTTTCTGGAAGACACATGCCGGATTCGGCCCGCAGGCTAACGTCGTTTCGCCGCTTCTGCCTATCTGGCTGGGTACGCCGGGCGGCACCTGCAGCATCCCCGTAACCGACTCGGCCATTGCTCATGACATTCTTCTGATGAATGTCTATGGTCATCAGGATAACGGCATCACTAAGCTGTATGCCCAGCTTCTGGGTGCCAAGCTCAACATCGCCAGCGGTGCCAGCGAATCATCCGTCAAGAATACTATCTCAAAGGCTGACGAGTTTATCGCCGATAATTGCTATGCTGACTGGGATTTCCTGAGTGGTGCCGACCAGGCGAAGGTCCTCAGGTGGCATGCCAAACTGGACGACTACAACAACGGTCTCATCGGCCCCGGCCATTGCGACGACATGTAATCGACCCCACTCACGATTCATCAAACAGACTGCCCCCGGGTTCTCAAGCCCGGGGGTGGTTCTTATCCCTTGTCTTCACCGGGGCAAACATCCACGCAAGTCCTGAGTTTCGAAGGACTTGACGTAAAGGCAATCAAGCGCACAAAAAAACGGAAGGGGTGGGAATCGAACCCACCGGAGACGGCATAACCGCCTCCCCACGGTTTTGAAGACCGCAAGGGCCACCAGACCCTATCCGCTTCCGATTCTATTATACGGGCCAATCAGAGAGAAATCAAGGCGGTTTTGCCGGCACCCCTGCGGACAGATATTGTGAAATTGCCCCGGGTTACTCCCCGGCAAGAATCCCGGGCTATTCCTCCGGCCAGAATTCGTCTATCGTCTCCTGCAGCAGGCGGTTGAACTCCGCCGGTCTTTCCATGTGCGGGAAATGCCCGGTGGCCGGGATTACCTTGACCCGGAACAGGTCGGTGACGCTTCTGTTGCCTTCGATATCGGTCTCGTTCAGATCGCCGCTGATGCTCAGAATGGGAATACGCATCTCGCTCAGCGCCGGGCGATAATCGTACTTCAGAATCGATTCCATGGACTCAATGCCTATCTCAGCCGGGGCCTGGGCCATATCTTCCGATACCCACTCAATCAGGGACGAGTCAGCCTCCGGGGCAAAAATGTGTTGCACATATTCTTCCGTGTAGGACTTAAAATCATCCCTGAACGGCTGAAGAAATCCGTCGATTGCCTCCTGACCATATTCTGCCGTCAACGATTGGTACGTATCGACTCCGACGAGCGCCGCTACTTTTCCGGGCAGGCGCCGCGCGGCCTCGACTATGACCCGTCCGCCCATCGAATGACCGATGAGTATAACCTCTTCCAGCTTCAACCCTTTCACCACTGCCGCGACGTCCTCACCGTAAGCCTCCATGGTCCATTCGTCCCGATTCAGGCCCGAACTGCCGTGCCCGGCCAGGTCTATCGTTACGACCTTGTACCTGTCGGCGAATTCATCGACCTGCGCCTCCCAGTACGTTCGGTCACAGCACCAGCAGTGCACAAAGACCAGAGCCCGATCGCCGCTACCCCGGACGTCATAATGAATCATGGCGCTGTCGGCGGAGTAAGTGCTGTCGGTGACGACGGCCTTTTCCGCCGTCTCAAGATTTCCGGATTCCTTCTGACACGACGACAACAAGAGGCCGACCGCCAGAAGACAAAGAATGCATTGTGACAGCTTGAGCAACATGATTTCCTCCTTATGGTATTTTTGTCAAGATAGACGCTCAGGCTACGCCTTACAACATAAATGTGGTTTGACTCGGACTTCTGGGAGTTTTCTCATATCGAGCGGACGGGCATTCCCAGAGGATCATCGATGAGGATATTTTCTTTTGTCGTGAAGGCCTCGGCATATTCGACGCCGACGAGCTGGCCGTAATATTTGGCCGTGGTTGTCATGAATTCAAAAATGTCGACGCCCGGTTTGAAAATCTCCCTCGCCGACGGTGTGTCATCGAACTGCGACTTGTAGGCCGCAACGGCATCCAGTTTGCGGGACATCTGCCCGGTGATATCGACAAAAAACGAATGTTTCATGTCCCTATAGGAAGAAGCGTAAATGATTTTCCGCGGCCGATGCGGTTCATCGTCGATCTCAAGTTTTTTCAGACCGGCCAGAAAGCAGGCATCGTAGCCCAGTTGTGAAGCGGCCAGATGATCGGGATGACGCTGCGCCCAAATCGGCAGGATAATCAGTTCAGGCTTGAATTTCCTTATGACCTGGGCGATTTTCAGCTTGTTCTCGCGGGTGACTTCAATCCCGGAGTCGGGAAGCGAAAGATTCCCGCGCCAGGACAGCCCCATGCTTTTGGCCGCTTCAATGGAATCTCTTTCGCGGTCCTCGGCGGTGCCCTTGCTGCCCATCTCGCCCTCGGTCAGGTCAAGGATCCCGGCTTTCTTTCCCTTATCAATCAGCTTTATCAGAGTGCCGCCGCAGATGATTTCGGCATCATCTCGATGAGCCGTAATTGCCAGAGCGTCGAGCGTCGGTTTATCCATTCAGAATTTCCTTATAGTACTCTTCGTATTCAGTGACGATCTTGTTGGCGTTAAATCGTTCGTTGGCCAGCCGAGACGCGTTTACCTTGAATTTTTCCAATCTGTCCTTGTCTGACAACAGAGAAATTCCGGCCTCGGCCATGGACGTTGTATCCCCGGTGCGAAACAGAAAGCCGTTCGTCTCATGCTCGACAACTTCGACCAATCCGGTGTCAACGGTACCAATCACCGGTACGCCGCAGGCCAGAGCTTCAAGCGCCGCCAGGCCGAATGATTCTTCCTCCGAAGGAAGCAGGAACACATCTGACACCGGCAGGATGGCCTCGATTCGGGTCTGGTTACCGAGGAAAGTGACCTTACCGTTCAGATGTCTCTTGTTCACCTGCCGCCGGGCCAGAATCGTCTCGGGACCCTCACCGATCAGCAGGAGCCTGGCCGGGAGTTTGTTTGACAGCTTGTCAAAGACATCGATCACGTCCATAGTTCTTTTGACCGGACGGAAGTTGGAGGTGTGCGTTATGACGAATTCGTCATCCTTCGCAAAGCTTCGCCTCTTGCACATGCCCTCGGTTTTGGGTTTGAATCTTTCGACGTCGATGAAATTGTGAATGACTTTAATCTTTTTCTCGATTTTGAATGTCTCGCACGTTTCATCCGCCAGATATGCCGACACGGCCGTGATGCCGTCCGAGGCATTTATCGAAAAGCGGGTGATGTCATAAAACGACGGGTCCGACCCGACCAGGGTAATGTCGGTGCCGTGCAGAGTGGTGATTATTCTTGGGAGCGGACAGCCTGTCACAAGCTGCCGGGCCAGAAAGGCCGAGGTTGCGTGGGGAATGGCGTAATGGACGTGAAGAATCTCAAGCTCGAACTGGCAGGCGATGTCGGCCATTTTCGCCGCCAGCGTCAGAGTGTACGGAGGGTGCTTGAACAGCGGGTAGGCCGTCGTCTCGACGCCGTGGAAATAAAGATTCTCCTGGTACTTGTCCAGCCGAAACGGAAGCGCGTAACTTATGAAGTGAACCTGATGACCGCGCAGGGCGAGCTGCTGGCCGAGTTCGGTCGCGACGATTCCCGAGCCTCCCGCCACGGGATAACATGTAATACCCACCTTCATTTTTGATTCAGAAACCCGGATAAATATATTAACTGATGATCAGTCGTTTCGATGTTCAGACTATCAACAATATACTTGACGACGTCAAAACCGTATTTCGCTATAAAGTAATTGACATTCAGCGACCGGTCCTGAA
>CP070766.1:1436607-1442767 GCA_020345705.1 Candidatus Zixiibacteriota bacterium
AATCAGGGCTTCACGCCCTCGGAAGCGTCGGCCTTTGAAGAACTGTGGTCGATTTCCTTTTTCGAACCCTACGACTCCGAATTTGCCGCCAACCTTTTTTACAGGATCTCTCAGACAGAGTACAACGAGCTGGTGACCCTTGAGGTCGAACCGGCACCGACCGAGGTCGTCCGATCGCTTTATGTGCTGGTGCATCTGTTGAACTGAAATGTCGTGAGATCATCGCCGGCGAATTGCTCTGCCGGCTAATATCACGGGCACACAGGCTCCGGGCCGTCCTTGTAAAGATAGTTCACCAGACAGGTAACATCCAGGATGTTGATATTTCCGCTGGCGTCGGTGTCACCCAATTCGGGATGGACAGGTGGCGGACCGTCTCTGTACAGGAAGTTGATCAGGCAGGCCACGTCAAGGATGTTGATCCCGCCGCTGCCGTCGGCATCGCCGCAAAGAGGCTGGTACTCCACGCGGATGGTCACCTGGTCGCCGGTTGAAAAATATCCGGAGCCGCCCCCGTAAAAGACAGTTGTGTGCAGCGGAAGTATGTATACGCCGGCCGAGTTGCAGACGAGTTTCAGCTCAAGATCAACATGCTCGCCGGGATTGACATCGTTTTCTACGGTTGCCAACGCGCCCGGTTCGTCAACAACCCAGTAATATGTGGTGCAGCCGTCGACAACCGAGTGGTCGTTTTCATCCTGAAAGAGGTGCTCTATTTCCTCGCCGTTTTCCCTGATCGAATACGATACGATTGTGAAATGGGGCGGAATATTCTCGGAAAAATACAGGCCCGCAATTGAAAATGTATCGTTGTTGGCAAGCGATCTTGTTATCAAGACAGTGTCGAAGGCGGTAATAATAGTGTCGGACACATCATATTGGCAGACAAAGTTATGCCCTGCCGGATAAATGGTTTCTTCGGCATGCGCTTCGACGGCCGGAAAATGCCACAATAAGAGCGCCAGAATCAGTGAGTTCTTAATCATGGTAGTCATCACAGACGTTTAAACCAGTATCATTCTTGAGATATGTAATATGTCCGATACTGTATTTTTTAGAACTGCTTAAAGATAATCAGAAATCCCAAATAAGCAAGGATTTAGCTGCGCCCCGCCGCCTTTCGGGTGGCGGCAAGATTGAAGAATATTCTACACATTTTCTCTCTATTTTCTTGCTTAAATTTTGTCGGCGATATATATTTTCAATGAGCTGATTCAGATCCGACAACGGGGCATTTCAGGAGAAGACATCTTTCGGCCTCCGTCTGTGGCGGCCGGCTAAAATTCAGGCGAAAAGACATCCATCAGCTCGGTTGGCTCAAAAGATAACCAGTTTAGCTACAACGCGTTAGGACGCAAGGCGTCCCGGCTGCGGCCACATTTAACAAAGGAGAGAGAAAATGTATCACGGTCCAATCAGCAAAGAGATTGCCAATGGGCTGAAGACGCTACGAAAGCGAATTAATAAGGCCAAGATTCCGGCTTCAAGCCTCGATGAAACCATCAACCTGGCCACCTGGAATATTCGGGAATTCGGCAGAAGACCCCGCGAGGAGGCAGCGATACACTACATAGCGGAAATAATGAACCAGTTTGATTTCATCGCCGTCACCGAACTTAGAGATAACCTGAGCGATCTGAAGCGTGTCTTGAAGATCCTCGGGCCATACTGGAAGGCGGTCTTCTCCGATTATATCGCCGACCCCGGGGGAAATCGTGAGCGCGTCGCCTATGTTTACGACAAACGGGCGGTAGTATTCACCGGGCTGGCAGCGGAGGCGGATGCCAGGCGCGTCAAGGACCGGGAAACCGGCGAGTACCTGCCGGAGCAGTCGTGGTGGCGCAAGCCGTTTATGGCCTCGTTCAGGGCGGGCAGTTTTGATTTCGTCGGCCTGACGGCTCATATACGGTGGGGAAGCGGCGATGCCGCCCGGATTGCGCCACTTGAGCTTCTGGCCAAATGGCTTTCTGCAAGGGTCAATGAGGAGCATCTGGTTGACAAAGACTTCATCGTTATGGGTGATTTCAACATCCCCTCGGAAGATGACGAGCTGTTTGCCGCCATCACCAGTGAGGGTCTTCGGATACCGGATGCGTTGCGCGGTATTACCGGGTCAAATCTGGCGCAGAATAAACGCTATGACCAGATTCTGCACTATCCCCGGTTTACTAAGTGCTTCAGCAACCGGGGCGGCGTGCTTGATTTTTATGCGGACGACCAAGAGGCGCTGTTTCCGGGCATGGAACTGCGCGATTTCACCTATCAGCTTTCGGACCATTTGCCGCTGTGGATTCACGTGAACACCCGGCCGGCCAATGAGCAGTTGGATCAGATTCTGAATCAGTAATCTAACCGCGGTTCGGGTAGTCTGCGATCGTCTGTGACCCGGCTTCCCTCTGCCGGGGAGACTCTGGTCGGGGAAGATCCTGTTTTGGGTAAATGGTGACCTTTTTCACATGGTTACCCTGAATCCCTCTCGTACTATACGAGGATAACGTATTGATCAAAAAGGACTTACGGCTGGCGACAAAAGCCGACATCAACCTCTCCAAAGAACGATTTTGCGGTAAAAACCGCTTGCCAACTCCACCTGTTTGGATTACTTTGAGGATATAGCGTTGTGGTGGACGGCAACGGCGTTTGAGGCGTGGTTGATGAAATTTTTTGTTCATAATGGCAAGAAATACAGGGTCGATATCAAGGGATTTCTTCTTGACCCAAAGGACTGGGATGAGAATTTTGCCGAAGGGATGGCCCCTTACGTGAGGATAGACAACGGATTAACCGAAGACCACTGGCGCATCATTAATTTTATCCGCAATTCTTTTGAGAAAATCAACAACTGCCCGCTGATATACGTCGCCTGCAAGCAAAACGATATCGGCCTGGGCGAGCTCAGGAAGCTGTTTCCGACCGGGTATCTTCGCGGCGCCTGCAAGCTGGCCGGAGTGACATATCGTGAGGGTTATTTCCAGCATTTCTGGCTGGAGGAACATATCGTCCATCATACCCGGATGTATGAGCGGAAGATATATCGCACCGACGTTCAGGGCTTTCTGGTCAATCCGTCCGACTGGGATGAAAACCTCGCCATCCACAAAGCTTTTGAGATGAAAATGCCGGAATATCTCACCGACAGGCACTGGGAAATCATCAACTGGCTTCGCGAGCGGTATGAGAAATCCTGGATTGTCCCGACCGTTTATGAAACCTGTGAGGCAAACGGCATTGATCTGGAGGAGCTGGAGAAGCTTTTCCCGGACGGGTATCATCGCGGCCTCGTCAAAATCGCCGGCCTCCGCGCCCGGTAGATTTCACTGTCAAATATCTTAATAATAGTGTGCACGGCAGATGCCTACACGAGTCTGATTTGCCGCAATGAGGAAACATTACAGTTTTGATTTCGTAGTCTCAAACAAGCAGGAGACGGCTCAAACTGATAGTTGGTATTACTTAACTGATGGCCCCACTAAAGATTGAAGTCAAAACTGTAAACGAACTCTCGTTGGAACTCGCAAGCTTAATCTGCCACAGAAATGATCGGGAGTTCGGTGATGATCCGCTGGTCTACGCAGACCCCGAATGGTACATATTGGGCTGCCGGAGTGGAGAACTGACGAGCCACGTTGGTGTTCTGCAGCGAATTATCACAGTAGGGCAGATACCTCTTCTGATTGCCGGTGTCTGCTATCTTGTTACTGAACCGGAAAACCGAAAACGAGGCATAGCATCTTCAGTGATGAGAGAAGCCGTAGCCTTTCTAAAAAACGAACTCGGGCAGGCATTCGGCTTACTCACCTGCAAATCCGGATTAGAAGCTTTCTATGCCAGGACAGGCTGGCGAACCGTGGCTGGCCCGACAATCTTTGCCCAGCCGGATGGTGTTCGCCGCTGCGGCGGTCTGACCATGGTTAATGAGTGCGGAGGAACACCCTGGCCCGAAGGTGAGATCAATCTTGGCGGCCTTCCCTGGTGATTATCGGGTCACACCAGAGAAGTGAGTACTGTCAATCGATGACGGAGGTACAACGTTTATGACACGCTGCATATTAGTAAGAATCTTCATCGTCACCTTGCTTATGGCTCATGTTGCCTGCGACAAGGGCGATACCAGCAGTGGCCCCGTTCAGCCTCAGACATTGGAGGAACGGCTGGCCCTCTTGCCGGGTGCATCTGTTACGGAAATAGAGCCGCCAGCAGGCTTCAATCGGGCTTTCGAAATCGTCCTGCCTCAACCGGTGGATCATAACAGTCCGACCGGCCAACAGTTCAATCAGAGAATATTCGTATCACACAGGAGTGAGTCCAGCCCCACCGTCTTCATTCCCTGGGGCTACACCATCAGCAGGAATAACGTCTTTCCGATGACCGAATTGTTCGGAGCAAATCAGATACTGATGGACCACCGTTACTTCGGTGATGCCTCGCCTGTTCCAATTGTCTGGGAGCACATGAACGTCGTCCAGGCAGCCGCCGATTGCCATCGAGTATGCGATTTACTGGCACCGGTATACACGGGCCCCTGGATTTCCCATGGCATCAGTAAGGGCGGTGGCACAGCTCTGATCCATCGACGTTTCTATCCGGATGACGTTGTCGCAACGATTGCGCAGGTAGCCCCGATCATGTTCGATACGGCCGATACGCGTTTTGACAATTTCCTTCTTAACGAAGTCGGCGATGCATTGTGCCGCACGCGCCTGCAGCAATTCCAGAGACTCGTTCTCTCCCGACGGGCGGATCTTATGCCGATGTATGAAGCTTACGCTTCTCAGAACCAGCTCTCCTTCCGACTGGGCCTGGAAGCCGCATTCGAAATAAACACACTTGAGTTTCTTTTCTATTTCTGGCAGTACGGGCCGTTCGATTGCAGCGCAATACCGGACAGCACTTTCTCGTCTCAGGAGATATTCGAGTATCTGCAGCAAATGAGCAATATCGAATGGCTCCGGGACGGGCTGATGGACAACCTTGCCCCGGCCTGGTATCAGCTTTATACGGAACTCGGTTACTATCGTCTCATTGAGGATCACGTCTCCGACGTAATTGAAACGCCGTACCAGCTGTCGTATTCCCTTTTTTGCCCTCAGGGGATAGCCCGTTCCTATGATCCGACACACATGTACGACCTGGTTCAGTGGTTGCAAACCGAAGGCGATAACATCCTGTATATTTATGGAGAGTACGATCCTAACACGGCATGCGCGGTGGCGTTGACGGGACAATCGAATGCCCTGAAGATTATCCTTCCGGGAGGAAATCATCTTGCCGGCTTTGATGGCTTTGGGCCGTTTACGGCGGAAGTGCACGATTCTCTGGAAAGCTGGACAGGCATAACCATCGATGATGCTCCTATCATGTCATCAGCCGGTCGGGAAGAGGTAACCGGCGTGATGCGTGAGAAGCACGTCCGCTGAGCGGAATCGGGCGGCAGAAATATGGCCGGGTGATCTTGACAATTCACGCAAAGCGTGCCAAAAAACCTCACAGGCATGATGGGTCGGGGCCGTTCTTGTACAGGTAATTGACTATATATGTCACGTCCAGAATATTCATGGCATCGTCACTGTTGACATCGACAAGGTCCGGATTGTCGGGGTCCGGGCCGTTTTTGTACAGGAAGTTGACTATAAAGGTGACATCCAGAATATTCACCGCCTCATCGTTGTTGGCATCGCCGCAGATCCCGATGAGCGAGACTGTCCCTGTCAGATCAGCGGGGACGAAACCGACATACGGCCCTTCAAATCTCGGAACAAACGATGAATAACCGTCGAGACTGATTGTGTTTGGATAACCGTGGGGTGCCGAGGGAGAAATCGTGAAATACAATTTCAACACCGGACCGTCCCCGGGCTCCAGGTCGGGAGTGCTGCTTCCGTAATCATTGGAGACTCTGATATAGATTCGCCTCTGGACCGGCTCGTAGCCGACGGTATCGACGTGGTCAAAACTCTCCGTCCGGCATCCGGCCACGGAGGTGGAATCGAGCACCAAACCCAGAATCCCCGAGTATTCGACGGGAATTCTCAACTTGTTGAGCGGGACGGTGTTTCTGGCCCGCAGGATCACCTCCACGGTTTCGCCCGGGTCACCCTGGGCATCACCGGCGGCAAGCGTATCGGCCAGGGTAATGATGCAGTTGTCCTCCCTGCAGGAT
>CP070766.1:1442867-1457295 GCA_020345705.1 Candidatus Zixiibacteriota bacterium
CGCCGCCGGCATTGCAAAGAATATCAGGTATTACGAAAACTCCGTTGCCGGCCAGAATCGGATCGGCGTCGGGCGTCACGGGGCCGTTGGCGCCCTCGGCTATGACTTTGGCTTTGATCTCAGGCGCGTTTTCGGCGGTGATTTGATTTTCAAGCGCCGCCGGCACCAGGATATCAACGTCGGCGTAGAGAATCGCGTCCTTATCAAAGGCCTCACCGCCCGGAAATCCGGCGACTCTTCGGTTCTTGAGAGAATATTCAATCAGGGCATCAATATCTATCCCCTTAGGATTGTAAAGCCCGCCAAAAATATCGCAAACGTGCGTCACTTTGACCCCCAGCCTTTGCAGGTATTGGGCCGCCACGGAACCGACGTTCCCGAATCCCTGAACCGCCGCGGTAGCATTTTCAGGCGGCATGGCCAGGTGATGCAGGGCTTCCCTGGTGGTGATCACGACACCTGCTCCGGTCGCCTCTCTTCGCCCGTATGAACCGCCGAGGGAGATCGGCTTACCGGTCACGACCGATGTCACCGTATGCCGTTCGTGCATCGAGTAAGTATCCATTATCCATGCCATGGTCTTCTCATTGGTATTGACGTCCGGGGCGGGGACGTCTTTTTCGGGGCCGAACAGGTCATGAAATGCGGCCGTGTATCTCCTGGTCAATCGCTCCAGCTCACTATCGGACATCTTGCTCGGGTCGCAGGCGATACCGCCTTTACCTCCTCCAAAAGGAATGTTGGTGACGGCGCATTTCCAGGTCATCCAGGCGGCCAGCGCCTGGACTTCATCGAGGGTGACATCAGGATGATACCTGAGTCCCCCCTTGGCGGGCCCCCTGACAATGCTGTGCTGGACCCGGTACCCGGTAAACATCCGGAACGAACCGTCATCCATCCTGACCGGAAGCTTGACAATGGTGCTTTTTCTGGGATACTTGATGAACTCCAGAAGTCCCGGGTCGAGATTCAGTTTGACCGCCGCCTGGTTAAACTGCTTCATGACGTTTTCAAAAGTCGAAACCGGGATGGTAACCGATTTTAGGCGTTTTTGCTTTGCCATTATTGCCGTTCCTCAAATTATACAAACGTATTTTTTCTCTGCCTGACCGAAACATAATCCGAGGTCGGTTCAAAAAACCGCCACGTCTTTTCAGTCCCTTTTTTTATTCCAATACGGCTCGTTCGCTCGATTTTGGAAGGCTTATAATCTCGGTCTTCAAGATAAAGGTCCTCCCCGACCAAATCGAGGCCGTTGTGCTTTCTTGTCAGGCCGAATGCTCTGCAAATCTTACCCGGACCGTTCGTCAGTTTATTGGCAACGGGGTTGGAATAACGGCTTTTCATAATATCGATGCCGTCAACAGGCTCGGCCCCGCGCACAAGCACCGCCGCCGGGAATCCCTCTTTTTCGGTGACTACATTGAGACAGTTGTACATCCCATAGATGAAATAAATGTAGCTGAATCCTCCCATACCGTACATGACCTCGTTACGCTGTGTCTTTCCAACCGCGGCGTGACAGGCCGGATCCGATTCACCGATATAGGCCTCAACCTCCACCAGCCTGGCCGAAAGCAATGTCCCCCCCGTCTTAAAAACAAGGTACTTTCCGATCAAGCCCCGCGCCACCGTCAGCGTCGGCCTCAAGTAGAAATCTCTTGTTAGTTTCGTGACTGACTGGGACATGTCTCGATTCACTCACTAATGTACGGAAATAGTTCGTGAGCTATTAATGCCGCCGTGTCAAAGTCATAGGCAAGGTGCTCCGGCCGGTGGGCATCCGATCCGATGGTGGTAATACCGACGCCCGCCTTTCGGCCCATGTTGACAATATCCATCGAAGGATAGTACTCCCCGGCGCCCTTCCGGAGTCCCGACGTGTTCAGCTCCATGCCGATATTATGTTCAACCATGGCCTCAAAAACCGGCGCCAGCTTTTCTCGATGAATAATGGAGACTTCCCGGCCGTAGTACTTGACGCCGAATCGCTTATAGAGATCAAGATGGGCGATGGCGTCGAAGAGCCCGCTTTCTACGGCCTTCCCGACCAGTGCAAAATAACGATCGACAAGGGTCTCAAGACTCACTTTCGAATGCATCGCCAGAAAATATTCCTCGCGGCACAGATCAAAATCATCCACCTCGTGGACGGCGCCAAGCCTGTAATCAAACCGATATTTCTGAAAAAGCTCCGACGTTTCCTTTTCACAACCCGGATAGTAGCCGACTTCAATACCGCACTTGACCATCAGCGGATAAAATTCCTCTCTGGCCTTCTCGACCGCGTCCACATACGGCTGCAGATTCTCAATCGAATGGTGAATGGCTTTGCCCGCGACTGTAATTGACCGGGATGATTCCGGCAGCACGGGATTGGTGTCGAAGTGCGTGGTGAAGCAAATCTCGGCCAGCCTTTTCTCAACCGCCGTCCGGCAATAGTCGTCAACCGACCCGGTGGCGTCAAAGGAGAAATCCGGATGCACATGATAATCGGCTAAAGGGTAGTTAATTGATTTCATTATTCTTTTCCCGTTCAGACAAATCTTCTCCCCGTCAGAAACGGATTGCCCCGCTTTTCTTCACCGACTGTCGTTGCCGGGCCGTGACCGGGATAGCAGATGACGTCTTCCGGAAGCGTCAGGATATTCTTTTCTATCGAATCGAGCAGCAATTGATAATCGCCCCCCGGCAGTTCGGTTCGGCCTACTGAGCCGAAGAATAGGGTGTCGCCGCAGAACAGATATTTTTCGGCAAAAAAACAGATTCCGCCTCTCGAGTGTCCGGGTGTGGCGATGACCGTGAATTTCAGCGAACCGAACGATAAAATGTCCCCATCATTTACGACATGATCCGCCGCGGGGCACGTAATCTCGAAGCCAAAAAAGGCGGAGATATTGGCCGATGTAGAGCTAAGCATTTCCTCGTCGCCGCGGCCGATGTAAAGCGGAATATTCAATTTCGCCTTGATCGGCTTGACCGCCGCGATGTGATCGGCGTGGCCATGGGTAAGCAAAATCGCCTTCGGGGCAAAATCGAGCCGGTCGAGCCGCTCCAGAATCAATTCATCCTCGTCTCCGGGGTCGATTATGACTCCGGCCCCACCTTCGGTGCCCGCGAGATAGCAATTCGTCTCAAATGGGCTGACGACAACTCTTTCTATTATCATGACTTATATACGTATCACCGGCGATTTTAAGGCGTAAAATACCTCCGGGAACCGGATTGTCAATCAATTGTTATAGCTGACGTGGTTCCTTCAGTCAAAATAGCTCCGGTTTGACCTAAAACGGGCCCGGGAAAAAGTCCCTGTAATAAGGGTACTCAAGCACAATATCAATTGACTTTTTGGAAAAAGATTATATATATCCCTGGTGAGGATAATGAGATGGCAATCGACATCGGTGAACGCATAAGTGATTTAAGCACACGACTTTCCAAACTCAGGAGGTTTCTTTGACCTCGACGGACGTCGTGAAAAAATTAACAAGTTGGAAAAGCAAACCACCGATCCCGAGTTTTGGAATGATAGTCAGACGGCGCAGGCGATCCTCAAGCAGATTGCAGACAACAAAAAATGGATTGAAAAGATTGAGAGTCTGGCCGGCGAACTTACCGACCTTGAGGAGCTTTCACATCTGACCGAGGCTGAGGATGCAAGCGGACATGCCGAAATCGGCGAGTCACTGGACCAGCTTGCCGAGAAATTGGATGCGCTGGAGTTTACCACGCTATTGTCCGGGCCGGACGACGCCAGGAACGCTATTCTGGCCATTCATCCCGGGGCCGGCGGCACCGAATCGCAGGACTGGGCCGACATGCTATTCAGAATGTACAGTCGCTGGTGCGAGAGCAAGGGCTTTAATGTAACTCTGATTGACTACATGAGCGGAGAGGAAGCCGGACTGAAATCGGCCACGATTCAAATCGAGGGGGAATACGCCTACGGCTTTCTCAAGGCTGAATCCGGCGTCCACCGCCTGGTGAGGATATCGCCCTTTGATGCCAACCGACGTCGGCATACGTCATTTGTTTCTGTCTATGTTTATCCCGAGATTGATGACACTATCGAAATCGATATTAAAGATGAGGATTTGCGTATCGACACCTACCGCGCTTCCGGGGCCGGGGGACAACACGTCAACAAGACTTCGTCGGCGGTGAGAATCACCCACGGGCCGACCGGTATCGTCGTGCAGTGTCAGAACGAACGCAGCCAGATAAAAAACCGCGCTACCGCCATGAAGATTTTGCGCTCCCGGCTGTATCAATTGCAACTGGAAGAGCAGGCAAAGAAAAAGGCAAAACGCGAAAAGTCAAAAAAGAAGATAGAATGGGGCAGCCAGATTCGCAGTTATGTCTTCCACCCTTATAACATGGTCAAAGACCACCGTACCAACACCGAGACTTCAAACATTCAGGCTGTGATGGACGGAGGAATAGACATTTTTATCGAAGCCTTTCTGGCCCATCCGGATTTCAGAGACAATTAGAGCATATTACGGTTTTTACCGCCATGAGTTGAGGAGTTAATGACATGTCCGCCACCGTTCTCATCTTCCCGGACCTTGACGCGGGGAACATCGCTTACAAGCTGAACCAGATGCTGGCCAATGCCTCCGATAGCGGCCCGATCGTCAAGGGTTTCAGGCTGCCGGTCAATGATCTTTCGCGCGGGTGCTCGGTATGCGATATTGTTGATGTAACCGCCATTGCCATGCTGATGAAAGGATAGTGCAGTCGAGAAAATATCGGTTGACATAGATATTACGAGCGCTTAATTTCGAGGACAAAATAATGCCGGCGGCACGGCCGCCTATAAATTTTTCCGAAGGAGAGTACTACTGTGAGTGTCCTATTAATAGTCGTCATCGTTGCCGTGGTCGTGGTTGCGGCCATCGTGACCGTAATCCTGAAAAACTACCGGAAAGTAGGCCCCAACGAGGTGCTTATAATCTCCGGAGGACGAAAACGGAAAGTTACCCTGCCCGACGGATCAACTCGCGAGGTGGGTTATCGCATGCGTATCGGTGGGGGTACATTTGTGCGGCCTTTTATCGAGCAGGCGCAGATTCTTCCCCTGGAGATTATCCCGATGGACATACAGGTTGAAGATGCTATCTCAACCAACGGGATTCGCTGTACCGTGCGCGGCACGGCGGAGGTGAAAATAGCCGGTGACGAGGCCTCAATTCACCTTGCTTCCGAGCAGTTCTTGGGTAAACCGCTGACTGATATTCGTGACGTCGCCCTGCGGACTCTTGAGGGTTCGACACGCGCGTTTATCGGCACTATGGACCTCGAATCAATTAACAAGAACCGCAAGGATTTCGGCGCCAGGGTATTCGAAGATGTCGGTGCCTACTTCGCCAACATGGGACTGAAGCTGCTGTCTTTCAATCTCAAAGAGATAACCGATCCTTCGGGATACCTGGAGGCTCTCGGCAGGCCGCGAATTGTCGAGGCAAAACGCGACGCCGAAGTGGCCGAGGCCCAGTCGGCGCGCGATGCCATCATCAAGTCAGCCGATGCCAGGAAGGAGGGAGATGTCGCCAAGATTGCGGCCGACACCAAAATCGCCGAGGCGAATCAGGAGCTTGAACTCAGAAAAGCCGAACTTCAGATCGATCTGAACAGCAAGAAAGCGAATGCCGACTTCGCATACGAGCTTGAAAGGCATAAGCTCAACCAGGATCTCAAGGCCGAGGAAGCCAAAGTCAGAATGATCGAGAAAGACTCCGCCATCGAGCTTGAGAAAAAGGAAATCAGCCGGGTCGAGCAGGAACTGGAGGCCAAAATCCGTAAGCCCGCGGCCGCCGAGCAGTACCGCCTGGAGGCTGAGGCAAAAGGTATGGCGGAGGCCAAGCGCGCTCAAGGCGTCGTTGAAGCGGAGTTGTTAAAGAAGATCGGTGAGGCGGAAGCCGAGGCGCTTCGCAAGAAAGCTGAATCCTGGAATGCCTATTCTCAGCCGGCCCTGTTGCAGCTCATGTTTGACAAACTCCCCGAACTGGCCAGAGAAATGGCCGCGCCTATCTCCAAGGTTGACAAGATTGTCATGGTCTCCAGCGACGGCAAGCTGGGAACGTCCAAGATTACTGGTGAAATGGCCGCAATGCTGGCGCAGCTGCCGACGGTGGTGAAATCACTATCCGGCTTCGACCTGGAGGAATGGCTCAAGAGGATGGTCGAGAAGGAGAAGGCCGGCTCATCACGCGGTTCGGATAAGGAATAAGCGATGATCTCCAACAGGATTGGTCGTCTCGAGCTTTCCCCCACCTTGCGCATCAACGCCAAAGCCAAGGCCATGATCGCCGCCGGGGTGGATGTCATTGACCTCTCGGTCGGCGAACCGGATTTTCCAACGCCTGCCGACATCAAGGACGCGGGGAAAAAAGCCATCGACGATAACTTCACCGGATACACGGCCAACGACGGCATCCCGGAACTGAAAGAAGCCATCCAAACCAAGCTGAAACGCGAAAACGGCCTGGATTATAATCTCAACGAAATAATCGTCGGTGCCGGCGGCAAGCAGTGTCTTTATAATGCCTTTGTCTCCATACTCAACCGGGACGAAGAAGTAATCATTCCGGCGCCTTACTGGGTTTCATACCCGCAGCAGGTCTCAATGGTCAAGGGCAAACCGGTCATAGTCCGGACCCGGGAAGAGAACGGATTTCGCATCACCCCCGAAGAACTCAAGGCAAATATCAACTTCAATACAAAAGCCCTTGTCATCAATAATCCCGGTAATCCGACCGGTTCGGCCTACACCCGTGAACAGCTAATGGAAATCTGTGAAATAGCCGTCGCCGAGGGCTTGATCATTGTCGCTGACGAAATCTACGAGAAAGTCATATATGGCGATTATGTCTTTCATTCCGTTGCCTCGCTGAGCGACAAAATCAAAGCCAGAACAATCCTGGTAAACGGTGTTTCGAAATCATATTCCATGACCGGCTGGCGTATCGGCTACGCCGCCGGGCCGCGCGAAATCATTGCGGCCATGAATATCATACAGTCGCACAGCACCTCCAACGCCAACTCCATAGCTCAGAAGGCGGCCGCCGAGGCCCTTTCCGGCCACGAAGCGGAAATCAACCGGATGGTTGCCGAATTCCAGGCACGCCGCAACTACACGCTCAACAAACTCAGACGTATCCCGGGCATCTCGTGTTATGAGCCGCAGGGTGCCTTTTATCTCTTCCCGAATACTTCGGAATACTATAATACCGAGCACGGGGGAATGAAAATCCGCAACTCCTATGGGTTGGCTTATTACCTGCTAAAGGAGGCGGCGGTGGCAGTCGTGCCGGGGAGCGCTTTTGGAGCTGATGAAAACATCCGGCTTTCCTATGCCGCGTCGATGGACGAGATCGAGGAAGGCACCAACCGCATTATCGAAGCCATGGCTAAACTGGTTGAGTCCCCCAAATACAAGCGCGTGGCTCTGCAGAATGTGATGACTCATCCTCGCTGCGCGGCGGAGGCGGAAACCGCGATTTCGGTCGAGGAACGCGACGCGCTGGTGCAGGAGGCCGAGGCGGCTCTCCCTTATGATCGTTATTTCGAGTGGAATGCGAATATAAACGGGATTATCATTCAACTGCGGACCAATGTGCCGCACCTTTATGATTTCTGGGTCGAGAACTGGTATCCGGCTCAGCTGGAATCCGACCTCGAACCTCACGGCGTCATTTATGCCGTTGACGGAGTCCCCGGCCGGAAACCGTTCGGCTACTACTGCCCGGAGATGAAAACGGCCATCCTCTTCAATACCTCGTACTACGGACAGATACGCAATTGGGCACTATGGATGGCGGCTCAGGCCAGCGAACGACTTCTGGATGTTCACGGCCTTCGGGCCGCCTGCCTGGATTCCGGCGGGCGCGGCCTGGCGCTTATCGGCCCGAAAGGCATGAAGCGTGGCTCAATGTTTTTCCGGCTCCTTGAAGATGACAACTTCCGCTTTTTGACCAATGACTGGGCCTTCGTGCGGTATCGGGGCAGCGAGGCCATTGCCGACGCGCCCGAACGCAAATTCTATTTCAAGACCAACATCGTCAAAAGCTTCCGTCGGTATTCGCGAATTTTCGACCGCAGTAAATGCGAGAACGTCGTGACCAGCCGGGCCGATTGGACGAACTTGAAGGACCTTGAGGATGAATGCCCGCTCGATCTCGGCGAGCCATACTGCTACTGGGGCTCCAATGAATCGCGAGCGCTCATCGATCCGGCATGGATCGGCGGCCCGCAGAAGTATGTCAGGCGATCACGAATTCAGACGGTCGTGTTTTTGCATTACGAGCCCAACGGTCCGGGCGTAGAGAAGCTCACCGGCGAGGATGCCCTTGAATACGTCGCCGAAGGCAAGTACCGGGTTGCCTCCGGGGCAGGGCTATCGCCCTACAAAACACTGCCTTTCTTTAACCCGTATATATTGGCCGCGTCACCGGACCAGGAGGACCTGCAACGGCGCAACTTCCACCAGTTGTTCAGGGTGGCCAAGGCGTATAAAGTGAACACCGCGGAGATGCCGGAGGATGCCCTCAAAGGGCGCATCCGTGATCTGATAGAATAGGAGAGGAGCATGGCCAACACACTCGGAATCGTCAAACCTGACGCGGTTCGTCGGAAACTGGTCGGCAGAATTGTAGAGAGAATCGAAAGGGCCGGCTTGATCCTGAGGGGAATGAAAGTCATGAAATTAACCCGTGAGCAGGCCGAAAAATTCTACGCCGTTCATGAAGGTAAACCGTTCTTCAAGTCACTCGTGGAATACATGACTTCCGGCCCGATAGTCGTCATGGTCATTGGCGGACACGGTTCCATTGAACGCTGGCGCGAACTTATGGGTGTTACCGATCCGGCGAAAGCAAAATACAACACCATCCGACGGGAATTCGGCACCTCGATTGAAAAGAACGTCGTTCACGGGTCGGACTGCCTCGAAACCGCCCGAAGAGAAGTCGGCTTTTTCTTCCGGGAGGATGAGGTTCTGCCGAAGGAAATCTAGGAAATGGCTGATTCGATATATCAGACGTCGCTCTACTCTCGATTCTACCGGGATCTTCAGCGCCGCCTTAACGGTCCGAACATCAGGACTATCAACCTTGAAGAGTTGCGTGATCAGGCGCTTCAGACTGGTCATCAGACCAAATTCGGCTCCTGGGGCTGGCGCTCGGCCGTCTCCAGTCGAATCGCCGAGAAGACAGTTCTTATGGGGTCGGAGAAAGTACGCGAGTACTATCTATCGGATACCAAAAAGGCTATCATCTCCAGGGCCCCGGATGAGCTGGACAAAGTCCTGCACCTGATGGAAACGCTTCCGTTCGTACATCTCCGTCGCCAGATGGGAGACAATCCGGAATACAACCCCAAGTGTAACCTTTATATGTCAGCGGCGGACCTCAAGAATTACCGCCTGGCCTACATGTGGGGACACACGATGGGACCGATTACCAGGAAGCCTGGCCCCGAGTTCACCCTGATCCACATTCCTGAGGAACATCATATCCGCCAGCAGGCGCTGGTTCTTCCCGACTACAACCTGACTCTTGTTCTGGGCTCGGATTATATGGGCGAGGACAAAAAAGGGTTCCTGCGTAACGGTATGTTCGCGGCTGACGCGCTGGGCATGCTCGGTCTGCACGCCGGGACAAAAGTCGTCATTATTCGCGACGCCAGAACGAATAAGCTTAAAAGGTACGGGGTATTCCTTTTCGGTCTTTCGGCGACCGGCAAAAGCACCTGGTCGTGCCACCAGCTCGGACTGGATTGGTCTAAGGGAGAGCGAACCCTTGTCTGCCAGGATGATATCTGTTTTCTCAAGAGCGACGGTGAAGCCTACGGTTCGGAGCAGAACTACTTCGTCAAAACCGACGTTGACAAAAAGCTTCAGGAGGCGATGTACAGCGCCCTCGTGCACAAGAGTGCACTATATGAAAATGTGATGATAAATGCCGACGGCACCCCGGATTTCCTTGACGAAAATCTGTGCGGTAACGGTCGAGCCATCATCATGAAAAAACAGCTAAAGATTAAGCGGGGGCACTGGCCGTTCGCCTTGAAAGATATTTGGTACCACTCGATAAACCTTCCCCCTATAGATGAACTGGATGGTATCGTGTTTGCATTCATCACACGACGCAATACGATCATGTCGTTTGCGCAGAGACTTACTCCGATTCAAGCGGTGCTGGCCTACCTGTGGGGCGAATCGAGCCACAGCTACGCGTCAAATCCCGCCAAGGCGGGTGAGTCGGTTCGTATCGTGGGGACTGACCCGTTCATCATCGGCTCGCGAGCCCACAAAGTCAATCTGTTTCATAAAATCGTAATGGACATGGCTGAGGCGTATCCGGATAAGGTTTCTTTTTACCAGTACAACACCGGCGGCATGGGCGAGATAATCACCGAAGAAGGCGGAAAGAAGAAGGTGGTGCGGAAAACCGAACGGGTGCCGATTGACACCATGGCAACCATCCAGCGCGGCGATTTGCGGGGCACCAATCAGTACCAGGACAGCTTCCTGGGCACTCAGACAATTGCCCTGGCGGAAGGTGCCGACCTTGGCGCCTACAGGCCCGAGAGATATTATTCCCGTGAACAAATCGACGAGTACCTTCGTGACCTTGTCGACGGCCGACGGAAATTCACGGAAAAAGTGGCGGAGGAGGGCCTGATGCCGGAAATCGCCCGGGCGGCGGAAGAGTCGTTCAAAATCGCTCCCGAAAAAGAAACCAAAGTTTATATGCCTGCTAAAACGAAAGAACCGCCTCCCAGGAAAGATAAAGAGATTCAAAAATTGACCGACTGGAAGCCCAACCCGCGGCTGGCCCGAGATCGCGGCTGGCGCTACGGCTGAGGATTGAGGAATTCTCCGACCGCCTCGGTTTGTGCTGTAACAGCCTTTCTTGAGATGATGAACTTCTTGCGGGATATCTTGTTTAAGCCGATTAAGTTGGCCATTTAAGACCGAGGAGATTTTTGACAGCTATGCCGACCTATCAATACAGATGCAGCAAATGCGGTCACGAATTCGAGGAATTTCAGGGGATTACAGATGCCCCGATAGATTCGTGCCCGAAATGCCAGGCCGAAGCGGAACGTGTCATCACCGGCGGGGCTGGTTTCGTTCTGAAAGGCTCGGGTTTTTATACGACCGACCACCGTTCTCAATCATATAAAGATGGCGAAAAAAAGGAAAATTCGGAAATAGTGGCGCCGAAAAAACCGGAATCGAAAAAGAAGCCGGCGGCCACAAAGTCGAATGAATGAAAACCGTCTGAGTAGTTTTAAAGAGCTCAAAGCCAGGTTCGGCGACAGGGCTATTCTGGAAACCGACGAATATGCCGATTATGCCACCGATGCCTCGGATATCGTAGTCAAAGCTGACGCCATAATCTTCCCGGAAAGCGAAAGCGAATTAGTCGAGATAGTCAGCTTCTGTCGAGAAGGAAGAGTCCCCATCATTTTCCGAGGCGCCGGCACCGGTTATACCGGCGGCGCGATTCCTGTCCCGGGCGGCCTGGTGCTGTCGCTGGAGAGACTGAAAAAACTCGAGATCGACCCCGAAAAGAAGCTGGCATATTGCGGCCCTGGAATTATAACCATCGAATTGATGCGTGAGGCGGAAAGACACTCTCTTTTCTACCCTCCTGATCCGGCCAGCTATGAAGAGTCAACGCTCGGAGGAAACGTCGCCGAGTGCGCCGGGGGACTGCACTGTAAGAAGTACGGGGTCACGAAAGACTATATCATCGGCCTGCGGGCAGTTACTCTTCACGGAGAACTACTCGAAACAGGGATTTACTCGACCGGCGAGCTTTTCGATCTTTCGTCGATCCTCATCGGATCCGAAGGTTTGCTGGCGGCAGTCACGGAGATAGCCGTGAGATTAATCGACCTGCCGGAGTTCGGCCCGACCATACTTGCCGCCTTTGCCAATCCCGAGGATGCCGCTCGCACCGTTTCCCAGGTCACTCGCGAAGGAATTATTCCCTCGGTCATGGAATATATGGATGGCGACGCGGTGTTATGCTCCAACGCCTATGAGAAATCAATCGAGATTGACGGGGCCGAGGCGATTCTTCTCTTTGAAACAACCGGTCCGGGACGCTTTGATGAAGCCGATCGGATAGAAAAGGTTTGTCGGCGGCACAACACGATCCACCTGAAACGCGAAAACAGCAGGGATGAATCCGAAAGGCTGTGGAAAATCCGCCGCAACCTGTCCAAAGCCGTCAAAGAAGCTGCCGGCCGCAAGATTTCAGAGGATGTCTGTGTGCCGCCATCCAGATTGCCCGAGCTGGTCGGCTTTGTTTCGCAGTTGGATAATAAATATCCGGTGAGAATCAACTCTTACGGTCATGCCGGTGACGGCAATCTTCACGTCAATTTTCTGGCGGAAACCATGGAAGAAGCCGAGATGGCTGTGATTAATGAAGGCATAAGAAGGCTTTTTGACAAAACCCTCGAGTTGGGTGGAACACTGACCGGGGAACACGGCATCGGCCTGACCAAAAAGGAATTTCTGAATCTTGAATTCGACGAACCCACAATTTCGCATATGAAGAAGATAAAGTCCGCTTTTGACCCTGACAATCTCCTTAATCCCGGCAAAATGTTCCTTTAGCGATCTTCCGCCGTATTTATCCGGTCCGAGCCGCCTCTGCTCCGGCGGCCTCGAAAAAAAATCTCGTCTGATCCCGCAAAAAAAGCACAAAATGCTCGCCGGTCTATTGACAAAACGGCCGGAATGATTTACTATAGAGCTCAATTTCGTGGGGAGGTACAGTGCTTGTCCTTGTGAACATTCAAATCATTGGCAATAAACCAATATAGGAGTTTACTAGATGGCAACATTACAGAAGAAATTCGGTCAGATGATTCCTGGCTTAAGGGAAGAACTGAAAGCGCTTGGCCAGCAGAGCGGCAACAAGGTTATCTCCGAGGTGACTGTTGCTCAGGCTTACGGCGGTATGCGCGGCGTCAAGGCTATGATCTGCGACACCTCCGTGGTATATCCCGACAAGGGTCTGGTTATCCGCGGTATTCCGGTTCTGGAACTTACCGACAGATATCCCGAAGAGATTTTCTATCTACTTCTCACCGGCGAACTGCCCGACAAAGCCGCTCTTAAGGCCTTGCAGAAGGATTTGGCGGAGAGAGCCACTGTTCCGGCCTATGTCTGGAAAGTCCTGGAGGCGATGCCGAAGAACTCGCATCCAATGGCGATGCTGGACACCGGTATTCTCGTCATGCAACGGGAGTCGGAATTCAAAAAGTCCTACGACAAGGGCATGAAAAAGACAGACTACTGGAAACCGGCTCTTGAGGACGCCCTGAACCTGATGGCCAAACTGCCGGGACTTGCGGCCGGCGTTTACAGAATGCGCTTCAACAAGGGCAAGAGAATCAGCTACAAGAAAGACCTTGACTGGGGCGCCAATTACGCCCGCATGCTCGGTATCAAGGACCCGACAGGGAACTTCACCAAGCTGATTCGCCTCTATCTGGTGCTCCACAGCGACCATGAGGGCGGCAACGTCAGCGCCAATACCTGTCATACCGTAGGCTCGGCCTTATCCGATGCTTATTACGCCGTTTCCGCAGGTCTCAACGGACTGGCCGGCCCGTTGCACGGTCTGGCCAACCAGGAATGCCTGGGCTGGGTCCTGGATACCATGAAGAAGTTCAAAGGGGCCCCGTCACACGAGCAAATTGATAAGTACGCCTGGGAAACCCTGAATGCCGGCAAGGTCATTCCAGGCTACGGTCACGCCGTCCTGCGCGTCACCGATCCGCGCTATACTGCTTTCCTCCAATTCGGCAAGCAGTATTTGTCCGACGACCCCGTTTTCCAGACGGTGGCCAGAGTTTATGAGGTTGTTCCCAAGGTGCTTGAGAGGCACGGCAAGGCCAAGAATCCGTGGCCGAACGTCGACGCCGGCTCGGGCTCACTCCTGTATCACTACGGCCTGACGGAATTCCCGTATTATACGGTCCTGTTCAGTGTTTCCCGTGCTATGGGAATGCTCTCTCAGCTGGTTATCAACCGCGCCATGGGAACCGCCATTACCCGGCCGAAATCGGTCAGCACCCCATGGATCAAGGAAAACGTGAAATAAGAGAGTATATCCTCGGAATAGAAACGGCGGCGTAAGCCGCCGTTTTCTTTATATCGGAAATCTTATGCTGAATTGCGCACCGCCCGACTCTGAAGATGCCAGGTCAATCTGTCCCCGAAATTCTTCGACAATCTGATGGACTATGGACAGGCCCAGTCCGGTGCCCTTCTCTTTGGTCGAGAAATAAGGGCTGAATACCTTGTTCCGAATACCCTCCGGCACGCCGCTCCCGGTATCGGCCACCAGCAACAGCACGTGGCCGTTATCCTGCCTCAGCTTGACGGTAACCGTCCCCC
>CP070766.1:1457395-1468626 GCA_020345705.1 Candidatus Zixiibacteriota bacterium
ATCCGTCCATATATGTCGGGCGGCATCGGCGGCATCGTTGATTTCAAGGGTAACGACAATTATATCTCCGATATTTTCGGCCAGGGTGCCAGTTACTGGTGGGCCTTGGGAATGATATACGATTCATCGGGTAATGACCAGTACATATCTTATCAATACGCCCAGGGGTCGGGGACCCACATGTCGGTCGGCATCCTCCTGGATGAAGACGGCGATGATTTTTATCGCGGCAAGGGACTGATGCAGGGCTGTGGGCACGATTATGCCTGCGGTCTGATTCTGGATAGGAATGGTAACGACATATATCAGGCCGATGACCTGTCGCAGGCGGCCGGGTCCGCCAACGGTTTCGGTATTCTCATTGACGACAGAGGCGATGACGCATATTACGTTATGAAAACACATAACACGCAGGGCTATGGCAATCCCCGCCGCGATTTCGGCTCCATCGGGCTGTTTCTGGATCTGTCGGGCGCCGACAAATATGACGGCAACGGGTCCGACAACAGCTACTGGAAGACCGATTCCAAGTGGGGCGGGGGCATGGATATTGATTTTATAAGGCCGGACTCTTCTCTGGCCGGAAACGAGTAAGCGAGCAAGAAAAATGAAAAGCGAAATCATATATGGTTTCCTTCTAGTGGTTATTCTGAGTGGGGCGCTTCCGGCGGAACCGCCGCCCTCTTCGGAAACCGACCGGAAGGTTGACTCGCTTTTTGTCATCGCTTCATCGGGGGAACTCAGATTCCGCGACATGGTCGAACCGGCCATCGATTCGATTGCCGCCATGGGTAAATCAGCCGTTCCCAGGCTTATTGAAAAATACGATACCAAGGACGCTCGCGAGAGATTGACGATAAACAATATTCTGGTCAAGATCGGGAAAGATGCCGTGCCGCTCCTGCTGAAATCACTCGATGACGAAAACGCGGAGAAAGTAAGCAGAATCTGCTATACTCTGGGCGACATCAAAGATTCCTCGGCTGTCGATGAGCTTATGCGGGTCGCTTTTCACACCGACTGGCGAGTCCGCTCCAGCTCGTGCGGAGCATTGGGGAAAATCGGTGACGGCAAGGCCGGCGCAACCGTCGTAAAATCTCTGGCCGACACTGTCGAGACAGTTCGTAAATCGGCGGCCGTGGCGAGCGGCCGCTTGTCAGCGGAGGATGCTATCCCGGTCTTGGTGCACATGCTCGGCGACAGCTTTTACGGCGCCAGGATGTGTGCCTCGGAGGCCCTGATCAAATTCGGCGGAAAGGCACTGCCGGCCATCGCCGATTCGCTCGGCTCGGAGAATGCGATGCTGGGCAATCTCGGCTGTATCACCCTCGGCCTGATCGCGGGCGACTCGGCGGCAGCAATACTGACCGGGCAGCTTGAATCCACGTCGGCGACGCGCCGGGCCCTGGCGGTGGAGGGCATTTTTCTCAGCAACTCCAGCACGGCCTGCGGCGCCGTCGAGCTTCTCGCTAAAATCGAGACGGATTCCACCGTCCTGTTTTATATCAACAAAGTTATTGAGAAGTATGCCTCAAGATAGACTACGCCGGCTGTCAAAACATATCGTCTCACCGAAGGAGACCTCAAAACCGGACTATCAAGACGCCCACAGCCTGAAGCTGGCTGAGTGCTTAAAGGGCGAGTTGTGCGTGCGGTCCAACGGCTCCTACGTGAAGATTGTCTCCGATTTCGACGAGACTTACGCCCACGGAAAGGCGATGATTCTTGATTTGAAGCTCCTCACCCCGTTTAAAAGGGATCACTTTTATGAATCGAATGAGCCGGAACTGCTTGATGCCGAGAATCTGCTTTTTTTCGACATGGAAACCACCGGCCTGGGCGGATCCGGAACGGTGGCATTTCTGATCGGTTTCGGTTCCATCAGGGGCAACGGACTTCAGGTCCGCCAGTACTTCCTACCCGATTATCCTGATGAGGAAGCCATGCTTGAGGCGGTGCGTTCCGAGATAACGGAAGACACCATTATCGTCAGTTATAACGGAAAATCGTTCGACATGCCGATCCTGACCGACCGCATGATTATCCAGCGAGTTGAACGAAATCTGGCATTCGCGGATCATATCGATCTTCTGCACCCAGTGCGCCGCCTTTATCGGCGGCGATTGCGGGATTGCACGCTTGCAAATGTCGAAAAAAACATCCTCGATTTCTACAGGCATGATGATATCCCCGGTCACCTGGTGCCGTCCATCTATTTCAACTGGCTGTCCACCACCGACACCGACCTGCTTGACAAAGTAGCGGAGCACAATCTTAACGACATCATATCGCTCTTTTTCATAATGCATCATATTTCCGGGGTTCGCGAGCGTCCCGCCGATAAAATTTCCGAACCCGATGATATTCTATCGCTGGCAAGAATACTTGAGCGCCGCCGCGAACACAATAATTTGTGCAAAATGCTGGAGCGCTTCGGCGACATCACCTGGGGCCATGAACGTTTTGATATTCTCTATCTTCAGTCATTGTCGTACAAGAAAGGCGGCCGATTTCCCGAGGCGGTCGCCCTGTGGGAAAAAATCGCCGCAAATTCGACGACTGAGTCGTTCCTGGCGGGCATTGAGCTGGCGAAATACTTCGAGCACCGGGCAAAGGACATAAAAAAGGCGCTGCATTTTGCGCGTTGTGCGAAGGCGATATGTCCGCCTCAGGCCCGTTTTAAGGACGATGTTCTAAAACGAATCAATCGCTTAAACGAAAAGCTTTCGAGAGCCCATTCCTCTAAATAAATCTCCCGAATCGGTCGATAATAATAGCGGAAGTTTGTAAACATGAACACGGTATGACCGATGAGCGAAGAAATTTTACAGAAAATACTCAGGGACAATAAAGAGCTTTCGTCACTCCCCCAGGTAATTGTTGACGTTATCAGAATCGCCAACAATCCCGATGCCTCGATGGCGGAGCTGGTTGGCGTGATTAAGAAAGATCCGGCGCTGACGGCGAAACTGCTTCGCATCGTCAATTCCCCTTATTATTGCCCGGCTTCGAAGATTTCCACAGTGCAGCAGGCGGTTGTGACGATCGGCCTCCGGACGGTCACGGCAGTGGCGCTGGCGATGTCCATATATGACAAGTTCAAAACAATGGCTGGCAGCATTGACCGCAAGAAGTTCTGGCGACATTCCCTGGAGGTGGCCCTCACCTCACGGATGATCGCCGGGGAGACCGGCTACAAGGAACCCGAAGAGGCGTTTGTCGCCGGACTTCTGCATGACATCGGCTCATTGGTCCTCGAAGCCTCGTTTCCCGAAGAATTCGCCCGCATCTGCAAGCTGACCGAGTCGGGAGTAAGGATGACTTCGGTCGAAGAGAGAAGCTGGGGCACCAATCATGCCCGCGTTGGACAATTTCTTTTGAGTCAATGGCGGCTGCCCCAAAACCTGGCCGACGCCGTCGGGAATCATCATTTTGTTTTTAAAAACGGGAATCCCACGCCGCAGACGAAACTGAACCAGATAGTCAATCTCGCCAATCACATTTCTAAATTTCGCGTACTGGATATGCCTCAGCCCGACACGGAAGAATTTGAAAGCAAACAGATCCTGACATCGAATCTCGGTCTGTCATTTGAAGCACTCAGCGCCATCGAAGAACGGTCAGTCAGCGAGGTTGCCGAAGAGGCCAGCTATCTCGAAATTGAAATCGGCAGCATGGAAGAGATTCTCCGCGACGCCAACAGGCTTCTATTCAAGCAGTACATAATTGCCGAAGAACTCCTGATGGGGAATATCCAGATGCACCGGCAGTTTATCGGTGACCGGCCGGCGACTCAAAGCGGAGGCGTTACCAAAGAGATGTTTCCGGTCCTGATAAGATTTACCAATGATACCACCACCACGCTTCTGAACACCGCCGAGAACATAAAGACGATTCTCGCCGAAACGGACCCCGGCGATCAGACCGGCTTTGTCGAGGCTTCCATAAAAAGTATCTCGCGCGGTGTCGATTCCATTTCAGCGATTCTTGTTGAACTGAGGAAATTTGGCGACCGTCAAAAAAGCGGCGGGAAAGTTACTCTCACTTCCGGGAAAAAGGCCGAACCGGCCGGCAACGATCCTGAAAAACAAAAAGCCCCGGCTCTAATGTAACAAGAGCCGGCCACTGAGGGCCGGCTCCTGATTGGAAGGGCTAAATGGGGCCTAAATATTCCACCAATAATTCACTTTGACCAAGAATGTATTCGTATTCGGCATGTTGATTAAATCCTGGAAGTCCCTTCCTATATTAAAATCACCGTTATCAGAAATCCAGCTTTCCCGCGCCTGTGTCCAGACAAGATACAGCGCCGAACCAGGCATATATTCCCATCGTAGAATTAAGTTGATATTGGCCGACTTGAAGTTGAAATCGTTTCGTGCAAAATCAATTTCATAACCGTCTTTCACATCCTGAAGATTATCCGCGGCGATGAGCTCTCTAAACCTATCGTACTCCCCGGTGGAGAAATAGAACTGGGTAAACCACTGAAGAGTCAGTCTCTTTGTGAAAGTGTATGTTCCGCGGCAATTTATGTCCACGTTATCATTGTCAAGCTTACCGAATACCGGCAGACCATCCTCGCCGGTGCCGACCCAGAAATCGACGTCCCTGTTAATGTTATATTCGGTGCCGAGACTGAACTCGAAGTTGGTGGCCGGCTTGAAGTTCGCCCAGAGTTCGTAAAGGTAGAAAAGACCGTCTTTTTCGTTGTCGTGGTGATAGTTGAGCTCAAATTGCACTTTCCTGGCGGAGTTGGTGCAGAAACCTATCCAGTGACGATCATTGGACCTGATATACCAGAGTCCGTTGCCGCGCGTTTCCCGGTCGTCGTACCTCGAACCGTCAAGACCAAGACCGGCCCAGACCGACCAATTATTCTTGAACTGAACCTGGCCGTTGACGTTCCCGCCGTTCACCAGTCGATAGCCGTCCAGATTCTCATTGTACCAACCATTGAAGTTGAGATTCATGTACCGAAAGATCGAGAAGTTCTTATTGCTGTAGAATTGTACCCATGCCGACGTTTCCCGGATCGAATTTCTGTTAAGAAATCCCAGCCTGTTCCAGTCAACCTGGCGTCCATAATGCCCGGCATTGATACTGCCTCTAATTATCCTGCCCCCCGCCTTTGCAAGCGACAGTTTGGCCGCCATGTCGGCGGTTCCGGGACCGTTATTGGTTCCGATTACGGTACCCCCAAAATTGAATTTATGATTGAGGAAGTACAGCTTCCAGTCGGCTGAGGCGGTGTATGCGTCGTCACGCTCCCGCTGGTTGGCGGCGGTGACCATGCCGCCGACGTAAGAACTTCCGAAAATGTCCTGTTTGACACGAGCCACGGTATAGTTGGCCAGGGGTTCAACCACCGCCTCTCGGGGCTCGGCATCACCGGCAACAGTATATCTGACCTTTTCCTCCTGCGTCATCGTGTTCAGAACTCCAAAAGCCGTACCGGAGCTGGTTTTCCCGGTCAGCTTAAGGGCCGCCAGAAGGGTCGTATTCTGCGGGTCGTCAAGCAGGTTCTCAGCCTCGTCCACCTCTCCGGTCGGTTTTCGGCCAATCCGCCGCGAGTAAAATTGTCTGACGTGGGGGTTCCGAAAGATTTCGGACCCTTCGACAAAGAAGGGTCTTTTCTCTTCAAAGAAGAGTTCATAAGCGGTCAGATTGATGACTGACCTGTCCGATTCGACCTGCCCGAAGTCCGGGTTGATAGCGGCATCAAGCGTAACCGAATGTGATATGCCGTATTTAAAATCGACGCCGACGTTTGACATGAAGTTCCCGCCGCTGTTATTGCCGATTTCCTTGGCTCGGGCGGTGCCCGACGAGACGAAATAGGGTTGCGTCTCCAGACGCCCCGGAGGCTCAATGCCATCTATCCCGGCCATGTGACCGTACCGCGAGACTCCCTCCGTCTCATGTTGCGGCACGAATTGCCAGCGTGATGATTCATTCTTGCGTGGAATGTAGCGGGTAAAATCAATACCCCAGACCATCTCATCAGCTTTGTTAAACCTCAAGGTCGAATACGGAATTTTGAATTCCGCCGACCAACCCCACCAGGCCAGAACTGCTTCAGCCTCCCAGATGCCGTCCCAGGTGTCATCGTAACAGTCGTTATCGTAGATGAGCATATCACGTAAGACGCCCGCGGCGTTGACGGAGAAATAATAAGCCGTCTGGTGGTCATGACGAGAGTCTATCATGACGGCGACCCGGTCAGATTCTGTTACTCGGTCTCTTCTGGTAAGTTGCCTTATGATTCTGTCCGGTTCGCCGTCAAAACACATAATGCCAATGTAAAGAGCTTCATCATCATACAGCACCGCAACGAGAGTCGACTCGGACGCCGCTTCACCCTCGTCTGGAGAGGTCTGTCTGAAATCAGCCATGACGGCGGCATGCGCCCAGTCATCCTCAAACAAGACTCCGTCAATCCGAGGGCTATTCGACACCCGCTGTACATCGAGAGTCTTAAGCGGCTCAGCTGTAATCTCGGCAAAGGCATCCGATGAAGTAAGGGCGATAATCACCAGGGCAAGAAGCAGCAGTCTTCCTTTAATGTTATCCATATTATCCCCGTTTAGCTCTTCACATTTGCCTTTTACTTTAGTCTTCAATACGAGTCCGTTTCACCAAAGTTTCAATTTGTACCGGCACGCGCCCTTAGTTTTTGCACCATTGGCCGATTTGGGGTAAGATTGAGAGGCATTCCGAAGCCTGTCGGATTTGGACTCATGGCGGATGAGATGCTTCATGTTTAATCCAAACGCAGGACATAATGGCTTGACACTGGGCTTCGTTCGGGATATATTGAAAGTGGAAATCACTGTGTGGAAACGGAAAAAGGGGTAACCCTGCGGGACGGGCCATAGCGAAGAATCGTTTCAGTTTTTATGAAACGATTTGCGGGAGCAGATTGATCTAAGTTTCGCTAAGACCCGCGCCGGTGTTCGCGGCGCCTGCAGGAGATTTTGTGAACGCTTAAGGCAAAGTCATACAACGGATTACACCCTCACCTGACCTTTACCGCCAATATTGAAGTTAAAGGCAATTGACCAGAAGCACGGCATAAGGTTTGCGGTGATGTGGCCCGATGTCATCTAGCCGAGGGAATCTAAATTGCTGATCGCAAAATCAATATACAACTGCCTTCTGCTTTTGCTGTTGTCGGCCTTCATCGGTTTATCCATCTGTTCAGCCGCTGATCAGACCAGCCGCCTTGAACGGCATAAGAGCAGAATCTTCGTGCCGCATCCCGGGGTCCTGACCGATTTTCAACTGCGTCCCCTTTCCCCGAAGCTTTCTGATTTTGAGGACATTCGCGTCTCCGAGTCGGCGACGCCCGCCACTTTCATCCAGAAGAGGGCGTCAATCGCTTTCCTGGAAGGCGGGAAGTACATAGTCGTCTGGCAGGACAGACGATTCGGCAGTTTTAAAATCGTTGCGCAAACTTATGATGCAAACGGCAACGTTCTCTCAGGAAATACCCTGCTTGTCGGGCGAGATGACGGCTACGATCTAATCGAGCCGAAAGCCGTCACCGACGGTTCCGGCGGATTCTATCTTGCCTGGCGGGACGTGGCCCTCGGCAGGATTTACGCCGCGCGCTACAGCAACACTCTCGCCGGAATAGTAGAGCCCTTTATCGTCAATGACGTCCCGTTTGCCAGTTACGCCGGCCCGTTTGATATCGACAGCTACGGCAACAACCGCCTGGCGGTCGTCTGGGAAGACTATAATTCCGGCAACGACATTGCCCTCCGGATTTTTGACTCGCTGGGCACACCTATCATAGACTCACCCATCAGAGTGAACACCGACACCGGTGAGGTCCAGCGCTGGGTACCGTCAGTCGCCTTTGATAACACCGGGCGCATCGGCATCGCCTGGGAGGATTACAAAAAAGGCAACGCTGATATTCTTTTTCAGCTGCTCAACACCGACGGCACTCTCAGCGGATCGAATCTGGGGATAGTGGAAAATGCGTTTGACGATTCGGCCCAGTATCTTCCCCGGATTGCCTATTCCTTCCGGGATGGCTTCGCCATTGGCTGGCTTGACCGGCGCAGCGGGATGCAGGAAGTCTACCTCCAGAGGTTCGTGCCCGGCACCGGATTAATCGGCGGCAACATGATGATCTCCGAAGCCGACACTCTTACGCAGAACTGGGATATCGACATGGATGTCAACTCACTGGGCAACCTTTATCTGGCCTGGGCGTCGATCGACGAATCGGATCAAATACTGCTGCAAGCCTTTTCGGAGGATTTCACCCCCACCGGTGCAACCAAGAATGTAAATCGATTTATGTCTGGCTCGCGCTGGGAAACGGCCGTGCGAATCGGGGCATCGGACAGGCTGATGGGGGCCTGGACCGATTTCAGGGCCGGCAACGGTGACATATACATGCAGCTTTTGACTTCAGCCGGGAACCCGCTTCTGGCCGAGGATAGACTGGTCAATAACGACGCTTCCGGCGCAGAGTCAATCGCCCCGGATATTGCGATAATCGATGATTCAAAGAGCGCCGTTGTTTTCACGGACGCCCGCAATGACGCCGGCGACATATTCGTGCAACTGGTCAACAATGACGGTAATCTGATTGCAAGCAACCGGAAGGTGAACTCCGATTCCGTGGAGGCTCTGCAGAATGAGCCGGCTATAGCGGCTTCGGCTTCCAAGGCGCTGATTGTCTGGAACGACAGCCGCTCCGTGCTCGGCATAACGGGACAGAGAATCTTCAGTCGCTATGTTCTGCCGGATGGGATCTTTGGCGGCGCGGATTTTGTCGTTTCCGACAGCGATAATGTCTCTT
Source organism: Candidatus Zixiibacteriota bacterium (assembly GCA_020345705.1). Lineage (GTDB taxonomy): Bacteria > Zixibacteria > MSB-5A5 > GN15 > PGXB01. Next base: position 1,466,217 of record CP070766.1, read on the forward strand.
CAAAACGCCTTCCCGCCGTGGCTATGGCCTCGGACGGTGCGGCCATGATCGTCTGGGTTGACCTTCGACATGGTACCGGGCAGATCTACGGGCGACATCTGGATTCGGACGGGACGCCATCCGGTGACCCATTCATTGTCTCATCACTCACAAGTGATCTCGATAACGATGATGTTTCTATTGATGTTGACGGCAGCGGTAAATTCACGGCTTTCTGGCTTGATCGAAGCGGGCCGACAGCTGTCGCTGCCCAATATTCCAATGAAGGAAGTTTCCAGAACCGGTTTACATTCACGGGCGACGTCTCCGGCCGCGAAATGACCGACATAGCCGCCGCCGTCGGCGTTCCGGGCTATGTTTATCTGCTGTGGGAAGGGTTGGCGCTGGACCGGCGTCTTTATCTGACGATATTTTCATCTGGCGGTGCCATCAAAGTGCCGACATTTGAAATTACCAATAGTGCTTCAGCCTCGTCCACCGATCCTGACATCTATGTCGATGACGAGGGATTTATTATCTGCACCTGGGTAGATTCCGGCACCGGCCGACGATTGCCGTACCGACAGATTTTTGATTTTAACCTTCACCCGGCCGGCAACAACAGCCCGGTCACGCTTGAGACAGTCGAGTTTGCCGTCGATCCCGCCGCCACCGCCAGGAACCGGATGGCATGGTTTGCCTGGAGCGACCCGCGAGCGGAAGGTCTCAATATTTATACTTCGCAACTGTCGTACACTCCGGTCGGGATCGACGATGACAACGCCGATTTGCTTCCGGTCGAGTTTGACCTGCGGCAGAATTATCCCAATCCGTTCAATCCTTCCACCACAATCGAGTTCTCAGTTCCGGTCCGGAGCACCGTGGCTGTCACGATATGCAACATCCTGGGTGAGACAGTCGTAGAATTGATTAACGGGATTTATGAGGCGGGAAACTATTCGGTTATTTGGGACGGCACCGATGCCCGAGGCAGGATGGCAGCCAGCGGCATATATTTATACAGAGTCACAACGGGAAGCAGCACCCTCGCAAAAAAGATGCTTCTGATTAAATAACACACAATTCGCCGCCGGAGGAACGAGATGAGAATACCCAAGGGCGTGCCTGCAATGGCCTTACTGTGTTGGGTCTGTGCGACGGGTGCATCGGGCCAGGTGCCCCTGGAGGGCGCGCCGTTCTGGATGTCAGCCGAGGAAGACGTCTATTCAACCGGCATCATCTGGCGCGACTGCAACAACGACGGCTATGTTGATGTCTTTTTCTCGAACGGCAACGACATGAATCGGGCCCAGAATTTCATTTACCTTTCAAGTTACGGAACGCTTCCGGCGACCGCCTCGTGGTACTCATCAAACTACGAGTATTCGGGTCACTGTGCCGTCGGCGACATTGACGACAACGGCTATCCGGACTTCGCCGTCTCGAATTTCATCGGAGGTTACGGTTGGGACCCGACCATTTCAAACATATATCTTAATCCTGACGGAAGACCCAATCACAATCCCGATTGGTACAGCGACGACAGCCTGTTTACGTTTTCCTGCGTTCTGGGCGATTTTGACGGAGACGCCGACCTTGATCTGGCTATGGCGACCGGCATGTCATACGGCGGGCCGGCGCTTCCCGAGTACATATTCTTCAATATCGACGGTGCAATGCAGACCTCGCCCGGCTGGCAGTCGGACGATTCAACCGAATCTCTCGACGTAACCTGCGGGGATATCGATAACGACGGTGACCTGGACCTGGCCTTCTGCTATGACGACCGCGGGGCGGCGGTGTACTACAATCATTCCGGGACGGTCGAAACGACTCCCACTTGGCAGTCGGCCATAAGCGACCCGGCCAATACGATTATATTCGCCGACATCAACGGTGACGGCTGGCTGGATATGATTATCGCCTACAACAACCAGACGGGCGGGCAGGGATTCTATTATGCGTACTACAATGATGGAACCGGTGTGCTGGAGACCAGTCCGGGCTGGCGATCGGGGGACGGGGGATTCGGTTCGGCGATTTCGGTGTACGATTATGACAACGACGGCGATGATGATCTGGCCGCGGGCAGATGGTGGGACCAGCCGAGAATCTACGAAAACCTGGGCGACAGTTTTACTTCCGCCCCGGTCTGGCGCGCCGATGAGGCAACCGTGGTCGAAGAAATTGCCTGGATAGACGTGGACGGAGACGGTCTTGAGGCAAGAGGTGATACGTTCTTCGTCACCGGCGACCGGAAGCTGTTTTATACGTCACATCACCCCCTCCAATCGATTGACTCGGTCAGGGCCGATGACGTCATCCTTGCTGACGCGGACTATTGCTTTGACCTGGTTTCCGGCTGGTTCTCGCTGGGGACGGAGCCTTCGGAGATTATCATTGTATATTACCAGTACTCTTTCAAGAACGA
>CP070766.1:1468726-1473332 GCA_020345705.1 Candidatus Zixiibacteriota bacterium
ATCGGCACCAAGGGCCCCGGCGAAACCCAGCTTGAGATTGACCGGCGGCAGGTGCGGCGGAAAATCGCCCACCTGAAAAAGGAGATCGAACGCCTCGGCAAGCAAAGAGAGACCCAACGAAAAGGACGCCGGGACCTGTTCAAGATTTCCCTTATCGGCTACACCAACGCCGGCAAATCGACCCTCTTCAACCGCCTGACCAAATCAAAGGTCTCCACCGCCGACGCCCTGTTTACGACGCTTGATTCGACGACACGCGTCATGTCCTCAGGCTACCCGGAGAAAATCATTTTCACCGATACGGTCGGCTTTATAAAAAAGCTCCCCCATCAGCTGGTGGCCTCGTTCAAGTCGACTCTGGAAGAGGTCAACTACGCCGATCTTCTGCTGAATGTGATCGATTTCTCCGAACCCAATCATTCCGAGAAGACCGTTCAGACTCTCAAGGTCCTGGAAGGAATCGGCGCGGGCGGTATTGATAATATCTTTATTTACAATAAGATAGATAGGCTTGACACCCTTCCTCCGGCTGACGGTAACGATCACACGGCCTTCTATATTTCCGCTCTGGAAGGAACCGGAATCGAGGAACTGAGAGGGGAGCTTACCTCGAGATTGCGACTGTTTTCGCAACAACGCCGTTAAGTCTCACAAAGATTCTGCCGATTTCAATGAATAATAAGAGTCTGTAGGATTCTATGGGTAAGAAAATATTAATTGTCGATGACAACCCGAATATGTCCAGCCTTCTGGTCGAGATGCTGGAAGTATTCAAATATAACGCCCTTCGTGCGACCGACGGCCAGGACGCTCTGGAGCGGGTCGAGAAGGGTGATATCTCAATGATCATCACCGACATGCGCATGCCGAAAATGTCGGGGTTGGAGCTGCTGCGAGCAGTCAAAGAGAGAAATCCGGAATTGCCGGTGGTTGTCATCTCAGGTTATTCAGTTGACGAAGTTGACTCGGACATCGTAAAATCGAAGGCCGACGGCTTTCTTAACAAACCTTTTATGATGTCTGACATTGAGCAGTTGCTGTCGGACCTGCTCTGAGCCCACACCGCCCCACCGCAGAGTCAGCCTTTCTTTTTGCCGTACTTCAAAATAGAACTGCCTATTTTGCCAAGAATTTAGTATCATTGAGCGCCATGGAAGACCGCTCGGAATCATCTATGGAACTGCCGATTGACGGCACCCTTGATCTGCACACCTTTCACCCGAAAGAGATCAAGCAGTTGATCCCGGACTATATTGATGCCTGCTTGGAAAAAGGAGTTTACCGGCTGCGAATCATCCACGGTAAAGGAAAAGGAGTGCTCAGAAAAATCGTCCGCTCGGCGCTGGATAAGCATCCGGCAGTAATCTCTTATCGGCATGAGTCGGGAAGCGGCGGGTCTTGGGGGGCTACGATCGTCGATTTGAAGCCAATCTGAGAGTCGAGAATGCCAGGAATTCGGCCTCGTCGGGCTGGCGGACACGCCCGCCAATCTTTTGACAGTCAACGAGTTGCGGCCAGTCCTTGAATTTGGGGCTGTTTTGTTGTATAATATTAAGTTGGGGTCGGTTGATTTTCCCCGACCGCCTATCGGTCGGCCAAACACTTATCTTTACGTTTGAGGGCTGATGATGGAATTCAATCTGCAAAAGCTTATTGCCGAAGGCGAGGGCTTCATCAAGCTGGCGGGAACATCCAGCAGTCTTGAAGTCGTCCGGGAACGGCTTTTCAGAAGAGTCACCCGTTATCAGTTTGACGTCTTTGATGAAACCCACGAGCCGCCGGTGAGAAGTATCGTCCGTGTCCGTGACTGTACCCGCGCCATGCGCTCGATATTAAGAGCCGAGTCGGACAGGATGGCCGGATTCAGCGTCACCCAGGCCCTTTATGATATCGCCAATGGCAAAGACCGTCCCGACCTCCAGAGCGGATTTTACGCTGAACTGATTCATATCCTTATGGGGATGCAAGGTCGCGGTCCGGGCACGGCTCCCTCTGATATCGCGACGCCCAGCCTTGCCACGGGTCGCGAAGCGGCTGAGTTGAGATCCCGGGAGCTGGATAGAATCTGGGCACGCGTGGATTACTGGATGTCCCGCTACGAGCACGGGCTGCTGCCGAGCGCAATCGAACGAAGAAAAAAAAGAAAGGCCCGGATTTGTTCGGCACTGAATGTCTCCGACAGGGACTGGAACAGCTGGCAATGGCAGGTAAAAAATGTCGTCAAAAGGCTGGACCTACTGGAGAAGCTGGTTCCCTTGACGGATGATGAGAAGGAAAACATTGCCGCAGCCCTGGAGGCAAAACTTCCTTTTGGAGTCACGCCGTATTACCTGTCGCTGATGGATGACAACTGTATCGGCGGCGACCGAACCATCAGAGCCCAGGTTTTTCCGCCGGCCAATTATGTTCGGGAGATGTCGGCTCACCGCGGCCATCGTGAGTACGCCTTTGACTTCATGCTCGAGATGGATACGTCTCCGATAGATCTGGTGGTTCGCCGATATCCGTCAATCGCCATCCTTAAACCTTACAATACCTGTCCGCAGATTTGCGTTTACTGCCAGAGAAACTGGGAAATCGACACGGCCATGGCGCCCGACGCGCTCGCGCCCTCCAAAAAAATCAATCGAGCCGTCGAATGGATCGCCGATCACCCGGCCATCCATGAACTTCTTATCACCGGCGGAGACCCATTTGCACTGAAGGACAGCACCATTCACAATATTCTTGAAAAGGTTTCCAAAATTGAATCCATCGATCATATCCGACTGGGAAGTCGGACGCCGGTCACAATCCCGATGAGGATTACAGACAGCTTTGTCAATATGATCAAGGAGTTCCTCGTGCCGGGCAAGCGCGATGTCTCACTGGTCACACATTTTGAGCATGCCTACGAGGTCACCCCGGAAGCGGCCGAGGCCATCACGAAATTCCGGAACGCCGGGATTCCCGTTTACAACCAACTCGTTTATACATTCTTTACATCCCGCCGGTTTGAAAGCGCTCTTCTCCGCAAGGTCCTCAGAAGAATCGGTATCGAGCCCTATTATGCCTTCAACACCAAGGGCAAACGAGAAACGCTCGATTATATCGTTCCCATTGCGCGTCTTCTTCAGGAGATAAATGAGGAATCGCGGCTCCTGCCCGGTCTTACGCGCACCGACGAACCGGTCTATAATGTCCCCGGCCTGGGGAAAAATTATCTTCGGGCCAGACATCATCGCGACCTGGTATCGATTCTTCCCGACGGATCGCGGGTCTATGAATTCCATCCCTGGGACAGGAGTATCTCCGGGCAAAAGAACTACGTCGGGATTGATGTTCCGATCCTTTCGTATCTCGACAGGCTGGAAGAGATCGGCGAGGACATTTCCAACTACGAGACCATCTGGTATTACTACTAAGACGCCTCCTCGCTACCGAATTCAACTGCCTTTCCAGATGCACCTTTGACGTCAATCCGCGAAAAATCTCGGATGCGGCTTCTTGCCGCCCCAGGCGAGTTTCATTACCGCGGGCAGGATGACAATCGACGTGACAAAACACAGTCCGATGCCAAGCGTGACGATCAATCCCAGTCCGATGTAACCCCGATAATCCGACGACATCAGGGAACCGAATCCGAGCATGGTTGTGACCGACGTCAGCATGATGGCCTTGCCGATGCTCGACATGGAATAAACAAGTCTGCCTTTACCCTCGACCCGGTAACGGTGAATGACATGCACGCCATCGTCAATCCCGATGCCCAGCAGAAGCGGAAAACCAATCACGTTGACTATGGTGTACCTGATGTCGAGAAGACCCATCAGGCCGAATAGCCATATTACCGATGTCAGCAAAGGAATCAGAGCAATCAGCGTCGTCTTAATTGACCTGAAATCAAGAAAAAGCAGAAGCAGTATGGCGAGAAGCGCCACGGCAAAGGACACGATGCCTTCGCGCCTGGATACTTCGACCAGCTCTACCATGAATACCGGTGATCCGGTTGCATCGGGAACATTTCGAACCATCGTCTTCAAAAACGGGCTGGTGAACAATCCGTCCCAGATATCCTTCTTTGAATAGAACGCAACCAGGTAATGTGAATCGTCATTACTGACGTACCGCTCCCGATACGACGCCGGTACGATATCAAGCGTAATCGCTTCGGGATTTGACATCTCGGCCATTCGTTCCTGCATCATCGTTCGAAAATACCGCTGGTATGTCTCCAGCCGGGATATTGCCTCGGGGTGACTTTCGACATAATCGCCCAGTTGCTCGGCGTAGTTTGTACCGACCTGATTGCCCTCTTCATCGAATCCGATAAATTCGTTTGTCTTATCAAAGACCTTATCCAGTCCGCTCACGTAAGACATGGACGACAGTTCGATTATGTTATCGCTGAAACGGCGAAGCTCCCGGATAAGTATCTCCGCGTCAATGGAAATCTCGCGTGGAATATTTTTTTGGACGTTGTGAATCTCTTCGATGTACGGCCGGCGGTTATGCTGTTTGCTTTCCGGAGGCAGTACAGAAGTAATGGACTCGACCATCCCCACCGACGGCTTGGAATACAGCAGGTCCTGGACCCGATCGACGGCTTCAATATTATCATAAATCG
>CP070766.1:1473432-1476292 GCA_020345705.1 Candidatus Zixiibacteriota bacterium
CAGGAAGTGCATCGCGTATCAACCGAAGTCACCGCTGACATTCGATTGAAAACACCGGCGGACGTGCTTGGAAAAGCATATAGCTACAATGCCGTGAGCGCGCAGTATAAATGGCAAAAGCTCGTTGATGAAAAACGCGACTACCGCCTGGAAAAGTATAAGGAATTTCATAAGAAAGGCATCTTCGATACCGATGAACCTCCCGAGAACCAGCCGCCGATGACTCTTCGCATAGCCATCAACTACAGCCTGTTTGATTTTTTCATCCTGTCGGATGACACCCTTCTCTTTGGCGAAGACGTCGCCGATTTCCCAAAAGAGACTTTCGAAAAAGGTGAGGATGTCATCAGCAAGCTCAAAGGCAAGGGCGGTGTCTTTCTGGCGACGCGAAACCTTCAGCGCGCCTTCGGCCCGAAGCGCGTTTTCAATACCCCGCTCGACGAAGCCGGCATACTCGGCCGCGCCATCGGACACGCCTACCAGGGCAGGATGCCCTTTCCGGAGATACAGTTCATCGACTACATGTCCCCCGGCTACCAGCAGCTCAAAGATCGCATCGCCACCGCCTACCAGCGCTCCAACGCGAAAGTTCGCCTGCCGATGATTATCCGAACCTCGTACGGCGGTTACAAGCAGGGCGCCGGCGCCATGTGGCATTCCGAGGCTAATCTGGGCGCGTTTATTAACATCCCCGGCCTGCACGTCCTGATTCCGTCTAATGCCGCCGATGCGGCGGGGCTGCTTCGCACCGCCTTCGTCTGCGGCGACCCGGTTCTGCACTGTGAGGCGGTGGCGCTGTACAACCGCCGCGACTGGGAAGGGTACAATATTCTCGCCAAATATCCGCCCCTGGAAGAATCGATTCCGTTCGGCAGGGCAAGAGTCTACAACAAAGAAGCCACCGACCAGGTCATCATAAGCTACGGCATCCAGCTTCCGATGTCGCTCAAGGCGGCTGAGATCTTGTCTGAAAAGGGAATCAACGCCCGCGTTTTAGATTTGCGCACCGTCAAACCGATCGACTGGGAGAGCATCGGCGAAGCCATACGAGATTGCTCGCGAGTTCTGATTGTCTCGGAGGATCGCTATTATGGCGGTGTCGGCCCGACCATCTCGGCCCATATCTCCGAACACTATTTCGATTGTTTAGACGCTCCTGTGCGAGTGCTTCATGCTCAGGATTGCCGCGTCGCCTACGGCCTCGACGGCGACGCCATCTGCCTCCCCCAAACAGTGGATGTCATCACGGCAGCCACGGAGCTGGCAGGATACTGATATCTGCCATCTGCAATTTATTCAATGTTAAAGAGACTCAATATGGCTCATGACAGGCTGGTGCGAACTGATTACCTTATGATAAGGCTCAGCTGGTTACCTTGAATGACGTGGTGTACTTCCTCCTCTCGGGCTATAAAATTGGATTTTGCGGGAGTTTGGAACATTCTGACTGCCGGACTGTAAAAGTCCATTTACGGAACTTGACAAATTCGGAATTTTGTGTAAATTTGGCGGTTAAAAATAGCTCTGTTAAACTAAATAGAACCGAAATGATAAAAGTCCAGAATCTAACCAAGTATTACGGCGAGACATTGGCCGTTAACAATGTCTCGTTCGAGGTCGAAAAGGGCACCGTTGTTGGCTTTCTGGGCCCCAACGGGGCCGGCAAAACGACCACGGTGAGAATTATCACCTGTTATCTCGCCCCCACCGCGGGGACGGTTTTTGTTGACGAGCACAACATCGAGACCGCCTCGCTGGAGGTCCGCAAGAAAATCGGCTATTTGCCGGAAAACGCGCCGCTTTACCTTGACATGACCGCCATCGACTATATCCGGTTCATGCAGGATATGCGCGCCGACGGTCCGGCCAGAAACGGCAAGCGGATCAAGGAAGTCATTGAAATATGCGGACTTGAGACAGTCGTCAACCGGCGGATTGCCGAGCTGTCGAAAGGCTTTCGGCAACGCGTCGGCCTGGCTCAGACGCTTGTCCACGATCCGGAGATTCTGATTTTCGACGAGCCAACAGTGGGACTCGATCCCAACCAGATCGTCGAAATCAGAAACCTGATCAAAGAGCTGGGCAAGGTCAAGACGATTATCCTCTGCTCGCACATATTGCCCGAGGTCGAAGCCACCTGCAACCGCGTTTTGATTATCAGCGAGGGCGAAATTGTTGCCGACGGGACACCGTCCGAGCTTCAGTCCTCGTTCGAAGGCAAAGGCCGAATCAGACTTCAAGTTAAGAACAACACCGATGCTTTTATCGAGAAAATCGGCCAAGTGCCGGGCGTTGAAAAAGTGATCACCAGCAGTCTCGTCACCGAAGATCTTCTCGATCTTGACGTTGAGACGGTGAAGGATATCGACCCGCGCGAGGATATTTTCAGACTCTGCACGGAAAATCAGTCGGTTCTCATGGAGATGAGGCGCGAAGAGACCTCACTTGAGGATATCTTCAGAGAACTAACGTCGAGGGAGGAGTAGGATGCATCAGGTGTTTATATTGGCAAAAAAAGAGTTCCGCTCTTATTTCGATTCCCCGGTCGCCTATGTTGTCATCACGCTCTTTCTCCTGATCGCCGGATGGCAGTTTTCCAGTTCGCTGTTTCTGAGCAACTCGGCCGACCTCAGGACGCTTTTCAGCATCGTAAGATTTATCCTGCTTTTCTTCATACCGGCGCTTTCGATGCGCCTTATATCCGAGGAGAAAAGGCTGGGGACAATTGAGCTTCTGATGACACTGCCCATCAAGGACTGGCAACTGGTCATTGGGAAATTTCTCGCCGCTTATTTGCTGGTAATCATCACGATTCTTCTGACGCTGATTCATTACATTACGGTGGCCTCCCTTGGCGAGC
>CP070766.1:1476392-1479647 GCA_020345705.1 Candidatus Zixiibacteriota bacterium
ACCTGCGACATCATCTCCATCAATTCCTTGGGCTTTATCACTTTCTTGTCAATCAAAAGTCTCACCAGCGCTTCCTGGGCCAGATTATTCGAGAGCGCCAGCTCCTCGAAAGTCACGTTCCGCTCTTTGCCGTCAACGACCATCTTGAGAGCAAATTTTCTTTCATCATCCATGGATTTATCTCCAAATCATTCGGTCACTCAAAGACCACCTGCTTCGGGCCGCTATCTTCTATGGTATAAATCGGCAGCTCGATATTCTCGCGATTCCTGCCGAAACTGACCGCGCCGGCCGCTCCGCTATAGCCCTGCACACCCGATAAATACCGGGAGATTTCAGCCCGCGAGCGATACCCGGATTTCAGGGCCCGGCAAATCAGTTCCATGGCGTCATAACCGAGCGCCTCAAGTCGGCCCGGCTGACGGCCATACTTGTGGTCGAAATCCATGACAAAGCGCTGAGCATTTTCGCCAACGGCTTCGGCAATAACTCCCGATGAGAAATAGCAGGTCTTTGTTATCGATTCACCCAGTTTGTAAACTTCAGATGAGCCCCAGCCGTCACCGCCCAGATAAGCGGCATTGAGATTGTAAAAATGTATCTGCGGCAGAAGCTGCCGCAACTGCGCGGCATCGGCCGGTATATAGATACAGTCTATCCAGACCGGCACTTCCTCGGCCTCGATCGTGTCGCCATCCTCATTGACATAAGTGATGGAATCAAGCAACTCGCCCACGGCAAGTGATTTGATGTCTCGAATATACGGTCCGAAATCGGTTTCCCTCGACCGAAAGTATTCAACTGCCAGTACCGTCCCGCCCAATTCTTCAAACCTTTCTCCGAAGGCTCGCGCCATCCGGAGATTTTCTGGAGTTGACGGTGTTATGATTGCGGCCGTATCCGCCTTCAGCCACTGGACGGCCAGATCGGCCATACGGATTCCCTGCCAGTCAAGGTTGGGCTGAAGCTGAAAGCAGCTTTCCGAAAGCTCCGTGAGTCCGCCCTCGCTTGCCGCCGGGGCAATCAGCGGCATGTCACTGCACGCCAGAACCGCCGAAGCCACCGCGGTGGCTTCACTCGTCAGCGGCCCGATGGCGGCCGTGAAGCCTTCATCGGTCAGGCGCTTGACTACACGCGCCGCCTCTAAATTCTCACCTTTACTGTCATAGACGGCCGGAGTCAGCCTTATTCCCGTCTCGCGGCCATACTGCTCGGCTTTCAGATTTATGCCCTCCAGAAGCTGCTCGCCGTATTTCTGCAGCTCACCCGAAAGAGGCAGGACGACTCCGACCTGCACCTGCTGCCCGGGGCTGTGTCCGGCCGGCGATGTCAGCCTGTCGATGTCGGCCTCGGGACATGATGACAAAAGCGACCGAGCCGCCTGGCGATGCCCCCTGCCAAGCAGGCCCCGCGCAGCGGAAATCACAAACGGACACGTGCGATCTTCGGCAAACGGAATAGCTCGCAGCTTTTCAACGATTTTCGATGGCGAATTGGCCACGGCCGTCTCGACCGCCTTCAGCAATAACTGATCAAGCTTTTTATCCCGGGAAAACCTGTACGAATTCGCATAATTCACCGCGGCCTGCTCGGGCCTGGAAAGCCGGTAGTATGAATTTCCGAGAAAAAGATAGGCATACGCGGCATATTCCGAATTTGGATATCTCTCAAGAAAACGCTCTAAATCACGATTGGCCTGCTCGAGACGAGCGGCGTAATATTCCGATTTCGCTTTGAAAAATAGATGCGTCGCGGCGTTCATATGATCCGGATGGGATGCAACAAGCTCTGCGAAAAGCTGATTCGCCTTTGGATAATTGCCCGCATTCAACTGCTCGTACGCTTTTCGAAACGATGCATCGACGTCGCCCGCCTCAACAATAGCGGCAGGCAATGCCAGAAGCAGTACAGCACCAAGGATGTATTTGACACTTGTGACTTGCACTATAGTGAATACTTGCCAAAGTCCTCAGGATTAATTCTTTTTAACCGATCGGCCAGCGATTCCGAGTCTCTTTTAAGACCTGTCGGCGAATCCGGCAGTCCCGGCTCAAACAACGCCTCCTCGACGAATATGGGCGCTTTGACTTTCAGCGCCAGAGCAATGGAATCGGACGGCCGCGCATCAATCTCGTGCATCTGCCCGTCACACTTGAGCATGACCCGGGCATAAAAAGTCTGCTCTTTCAGCTCGGTAATTTCAACCTTCTCGACTTTCGCCGAGAGAGCGCTTATGACTGTCTTGAGCATGTCGTGGGTCATCGGCCTTTTCGAGCCGATTCCGGATAACTCCATCGCAATCGCCCAGGCTTCGGCATGGCCGATCCAGATCGGCAGAACCTTATTACCTTCCTTAAGCGACAATATGACCACCGGAGAGTTGGTGCTCACGTCCAGGGCCAAACCGTCGACTTTTACCTCAAGCATTGACATAACTTAAGCCTTCCTGATTACCCACAGTTTGACATTGGCCACAAGCTCTTTCTCGATCTTGATCGGAACCGTATAAACACCCAGCGATTTGATCGGCTCTTCCAGGAGAACATCTCTCTTCTGGACCGTGAGACCCTCGGTTTCAAGCAGATCGACAACATTCTGAGCGGTCACCGACCCGAATATCTTATCTTCCTCACCAACCAGAACTTCGCTGGTTAAAGAGAGTTTTTCAAGCCTTATTTTCAGTCTCTCGGCCTCCCGCAATTTCTTGCGCTCACGAATCTGGCTTTGCCGCTCAATCTCGTCAATCGCCTTGACATTCCCCCTCGAGGCGGCGATAGCCAGGTTGCGCGGAATCAGATAATTGCGGCCGTAGCCCGATTTTACGTCAACTATCTGGCCAACCTTGCCGAGTTCGGGGATGTCCTGCCGAAGTATCACCTTCATGGTTCTATCCTTTCAAATTAGCAACTTTATTCTAGCCTATTATCCTCGCCCTGACCCTGCGGAAGTCAAAATAGCTGTCAAACAGACCGATCATAGCGGCCAGCAGAAGGCCGGGCAGCTGCAAAAATACAAATCCGATATAAAATAATATTTTCAGAAAAAGGGACAGTCGAATCTTCTTCAAATAATAATCAATCACTGAGAATCCGAAGACGGCGTAAAAGAAACCGATATATAAAATCCCATTATCAGCGAAAACTCGAATTAATTCTGTGCCGACAAGCCTCAACAAAATCAGCGCGCCTGTGATGTAAACATAGTAGTACGGCATTTTCCAGTGAACAAAATTGCCCAGCGACGGGAAAAACTCAC
>CP070766.1:1479747-1484594 GCA_020345705.1 Candidatus Zixiibacteriota bacterium
GCATTAACCAAGCTGAAAGGATCAGATGGCTGAGAGCAACGGCAGCGAGGCGAAAAAGGACGTTCCCCCAAAGGATGACGCTTCGGGGAAAGAAATATCGCGCGACAATAACGAAATGGAGACCAATGCGGCCATTAATGAAACGTCCGGGAGTGAGGTAGAGGATCAGCCAGCCGATCAAGAAAAGAAAGCGGAGCTTCGGCCGGACGAGGTGGAGGAATCGGTCGAACAGGTCCGGGCGGACTATGAGGAAAAGATCAAGGCGCAGGAAGATCGCTTTCTTCGATTGGCCGCCGAGTTTGACAACTATAAGAAGCGGGTCGCCCGGCAATTCGACGACATCCTCAAGAACGCCAATGAACAGATAATTCTGGAAGTGCTGGAGGTGGCCGACAATTTTGAACGGGCCCTTGAGGCGGCATCCAATTCGGCCGACTTCAAATCGCTCCACTCCGGGACGGAATTGATTTATCAGCACCTTCTTGACGTTCTTGACAAAGAGGACGTCAAATCCATCAAGGCCGTCGGCGAGAAATTTGACCCGGCATTGCATGAAGCCGTCATGCAGGCCAAGTCGGATGATTATCCCGACGGTGTTATCATTCAGGAGTTGACCAGGGGATACAAGCTCAAAGGCAGGGTCATCCGTTTTTCAAAGGTTGTCGTCAGCAAGGGCAAGCCTGAATAAACGACATGGAATATAATTTTCGGTATTGAAATAAAAGGAGATTGACGATGGGAAAAATAATCGGTATCGATCTGGGCACGACGAACTCATGCGTGGCCATTCTTGAGGGCAGCGATGCCGTCGTTATTCCCAACAAGGAAGGCGGAAGGACCACCCCCTCGATCGTTGCCTTCACCAGAGATGGGGACAGGCTTGTCGGTGCGGCCGCCAAAAGGCAGGCCGTGACCAATCCCGACTCCACAGTTTTTTCAATAAAGCGCTTCATGGGGAGGCGGCATAACGAAGTCGCCGAGGAGGAAAAAATCGTCCCCTATAAGGTTCAGGCTGACGGCGACGGCAACGTCGTCGTTTTGGTCGAGGATAAACAGTACGCGCCGCCTCAGATTTCGGCCATGATACTGCAGTCTTTGAAGAAAAGCGCCGAAGACTACCTAGGCACCGAGGTCCAGCAGGCCGTCATTACCGTTCCGGCTTATTTCAACGATTCACAGCGTCAGGCCACCAAGGATGCCGGGCGCATCGCCGGGCTGGACGTTCTGCGTATAATCAACGAACCAACCGCAGCCTCCCTGGCCTACGGTCTGCACAAGAAGCAGAATGAAAAGATCGCCGTTTTCGATCTTGGCGGCGGGACCTTTGACATTTCCATCCTTGAGCTGGGTGACGGCGTGTTCGAGGTTCGCTCGACCAACGGCGACACGCATCTGGGCGGAGATGATTTCGACCAGCGCGTCATTGACTGGATGGCCGACGAATTCAAGAAATCTCACGGCATCGACCTCAGGCAGGACCGCATGGCCCTCCAGAGACTGAAGGAGGCCGCCGAAAAGGCCAAGTGCGAGCTTTCGACGACCATGCAGACGAATATTAATCTTCCCTTTATCACAGCCGATCAATCCGGCCCCCGGCACCTGGATTTGACCCTGGCTCGGGCCAAACTGGAACAGCTGACGGATGATTTGCTGCAGAGGACAGTTGGACCGTGCAAGAGAGCTCTTGAGGACGCCAAGCTTGCTGCGAATGACATCGATGAAGTAATCCTGGTTGGCGGCCAGACCCGAATGCCGCGCGTTCGTGAGATCGTGATGGATTTGTTCCGGAAAGAGCCCAACAAGGGCGTTAATCCGGATGAGGTTGTCGCAGTCGGGGCCGCCATTCAGGGGGGTGTTCTGGCGGGCGACATGAAAGACATTGTGCTGCTCGACGTCACTCCACTCTCGCTGGGCATCGAGACTCTGGGCGGCGTCCTGACCAGACTGATTGATCGCAACACGACCATCCCGACGCGAAAGAGCCAGATTTTCTCTACGGCGGCGGACAATCAGCCGGCAGTCAACATCCATGTTCTCCAGGGTGAGCGGCACATGGCCATCGACAACAGAACGCTGGGAAGGTTTGATCTGATCGGGATTCCGCCGGCTCCGCGCGGTATTCCTCAGATCGAAGTTTCCTTTGACATAGATGCCAACGGAATCGTGCATGTGTCCGCCAAAGATCTCGGTACCGGCAAAGAACAATCGATAAAAATCCAGACCTCTTCCGGCCTGTCGGAGCAGGAAATCGAGAAAATGGTCAAAAGCGCCGAACTCCACGCTGATGAGGATAAGAAAAAGGAAGAGCTGATCAAGGCGCGGAATGAAGCGGACCAGCTGATATACACCACCGAAAAAACACTGAAAGAGCAGGGTGACAAGATATCCGACGACGAAAAGAAAACGATAAATGAAAAAGTCGAAAAGCTTCGTTCGCTTCTGGGCTCGGAGACAGTCGAGACGATCAATGAGGCCAAGGAAGAGTTGATGCAGGCCTCACACCGTTTGGCCGAGGAAATGTACAAGAGCGCCGCCGCCGAGCAGGCGGCCCAGCAAGGGCAGGCAAGTGAGCAGGCTGAAACTGAGGCGGAGCCGGAGGATAAACCACCCGGAGAAAAGCCTAAAGGGGACGGGGCGGTTGACGCCGACTTTGAGGTTGTCGATGATGATAAGGATAAGTAACTTTATTATAATAAATAACGCAATTTAGCTCAAGTAATACTTTAATGGCCAAACAGGACTACTACGAGACGCTGGGAATCTCCAGAGAAGCTTCGGAAGAAGAGATCAAATCCGCCTACCGGAAAAAGGCTTTGAAGTATCATCCCGACCGCAATCCCGGCGATAAGACTGCCGAGGAGAATTTCAAAGAAGCCACCGAAGCCTACGAAGTCCTGAAAGACTCTCAGAAGAGACAGATGTACGACCAATACGGGCATGCCGGTGTTTCGGGCGCCGGTGGTTTCGGGGCCGGAGGATTTGACTTCGGGGGATTCGATCTGAGCGATGCGTTGCGAGCGTTCATGCGGGACTTTGGCGGCTTCGGATTTGGATTCGAGGATTTCTTTGGCGGCGGCGCAAGAACAAGAACCCGAGTCCGCGGAGAGGATCTGCGGGTAAAAGTCTCCTTAACACTCGAGGAAATCGCCGCCGGGGCGGAGAAGAAGCTTCGTGTCAAACATTATGAAGAATGTTCCGAATGCTCGGGTTCAGGTCTGGCTCCCGGCACCTCTCGTAAGACCTGCCCGGACTGTAAAGGGCAGGGGCAGGTCAGAACCGTCTCCAGGACCTTCCTGGGGACCATTCAACAGGTTAAAACCTGCTCCGGATGCCGCGGGACGGGCGAGGTTATCTCAGAGCCCTGTCCGGCCTGCCGCGGCGAGGGGCGTGTCAAGGGCGTTTCCACCGTCAGAATAAAAGCCCCGGCCGGAGTATCAGCCGGGAACTATATGACACTTGAAAGTCGGGGCAATGCCGCACCCAATAAAGGACAACCGGGCAACCTGATTGTCATTTTTGACGAGAAGGACCATGACATTTTCACCCGCCAGGGTGACCACATCGTATGCCAGGTACCGGTATCTTTTACACTGGCGGCTCTTGGCGGGGAGCTTTCCGTGCCCACTCTTGACGGTGATCAGGCAATGAAGATTCCGCCCGGTACCCAGACCGGAAAGGTGTTTCGCCTTAAGGGAAAAGGAATTCCTCACCTCAATGCTTACGGCCGGGGCGATGAGCTGGTCCAGGTGTCGGTCTGGACACCGACAGACCTTTCCTCTGAGGACAAGGATCTTTTGCGAAGGTTGAGCAAGTCGCCGTCGTTCGTGCCGCCGAAGACAAGCAAGTCATTTTTCCAGAAGTTGATGAAAACGCTGGGTATCTGAAATGCCGGCTCCAGGCGAGAAGCCTAAGGAATACATCGAAGCCAGTCTTACCGTCCCGCGTGATATCCAGGAAGCTGTCTGTGATTTTATAATCGAGAATTATTCAAACGGTCTGGTTCTGGAGGAAGAGGATGGCGCTGATCAAACAGGCATCAAATTCTATATTCCCGGACCCGGCCGGACCGATTACAGGCAGGCTCTGCCGGAATATATAAATCAGGTCTCTCCCGATCTGACGTTCACGGAGGAAAACATCCGAACGAAAATAGTCGCCGATGTCGAATGGGAGCAAACCTACCGGGAATCAGTCAAGCCGATAGTCGTCGATAATGTTATTATCAGGCCTCCATGGGCTTCGAGCGGTTCAGCCGATAAAATCGAGCTCATCATAGAGCCCAAGATGGCCTTCGGAACCGGTAGGCACGAAACCACGAAGCTGTGCATCCGGGAAATCCTGAAATATGTTAAGTGTGGGTACGATTTTCTCGATCTTGGCTGCGGCTCGGGTATTCTATCGATCTTGGCGGCTAGGTTAGGGGCGAGACGGGTCAAAGCGGTTGACACAGACGGTGTTGCCGTTCAGAATTGCAGAGAGAACATCTTCATAAACGGCGTCACAAACGTGGTTGAAGTATGCCAGGGGTCAATCGAGCAGGTCGAAAGCGACCCGCCGTACGACTTCCTGGTGGCCAATATCATCAGGAGCACAATCATCAGCCTGTACGAGAGGATTCATGCCTCGGTCAAGCCGGAGGGAGTAATCGTTCTTTCGGGTCTGCTTGAGGCCGACGAGGCGCCTATCGTGGAAACCATATCGGAATTCGGCTTCTTAAAGTATGACATCAAACAAGACGGCCAATGGCTTGCCGTAAAGGTGATTAAGAAATGAGCCTGGTGTTCTATGTTCCCCCGGACGATATAATCGGGGAATGGATAACCATCAGGGGAAGCGAGGCGCATCAC
>CP070766.1:1484694-1487433 GCA_020345705.1 Candidatus Zixiibacteriota bacterium
AAGACCCCGGCCATCTTCGAGAGAGTCTGAAGGTCGGATAGTTCAATCTCAAACTGTCGTTTTGCATCAGCCGCTTCACTGTATTTGAAAAATACAGCGAACGAACCGTCCGATACAATGGCGCAATCATGACAGGCGAAGTCCCGCAAATCTTTGCCGTTTCTTACTCTCCACGCTCGCCCTGTGTATCTGGAAACAGTCTCTTCGACAGAAACGCGAAGGGGACTACTTAACCACTTAATCGGTCCGAGGTCGTCTCGTGGGCGGTCATGTTTGTCATCATGATTCATATGCATTAGTTCTTCAGTTTTTGTTCTGCTCTGAAGCAATGGCATGAAGGCTTCAACTTATGCCCGCCGTTGTACGCTCTTTCTTGCACGTACCTCCCTCTCTTGTCAAGCGCCGGCCCATAACCGGGCGGCCGCGATCGGGGAATCGGGGTCTGCTTCGTATCAGCAGATGGGTTCGGGTCCGTTTTTGTACAGATAGTTCACTATATAAGCAACGTCCAGAATGTTGATATTACCGTCACCGTCGGCATCGGCTACGTCACCAGGCTCCGGTTCCGGGCCGTTCCTGTAAAGGTAATTTATGATAAAGGCTGCGTCTAGGATATTGACAGCCATATCACCATTGGGGTCTCCGCAGGACAAAATTGTCAGGGAATATTCTTGTATGTCGCTGAGGGTGTCATCGGTCAGGAAGGTATAGACTTCAAAGTCGTAGCGGCCGATCACGGTCGGGGTTCCGGTGATATGCCCCGAGAGATTGTCAAGTTCCAGGCCGGGCGGCAGGGTTCCGGATGCAATCTCATAACGATTATTCCCGCTTCCGCCTCTGGCAACGATTGAATCCAGGTACGGCTTGTTTACCGCCCCGTTGCCCAGGCCGAACGGTATTTGCTGATAGGACCAGTCCTCAGGCCGATTCCATTTCATGATCCAGTTGTCGGGATCAAGCTCTATGCCCGTCGGATTTTCGTCGGTTTTCAGCACGTAAACCGTGTCTTCACAATTGTTGAACACGACGATTGTATCAAGAATCTGATCGTACGACAACGCCAGGTCTATCGGCATGGAAAAGACCTGAAATATCGTCGAGGCTCCCTGCCGGAGATGAATATAGGTGTGATATCCCTCGCCGCCGGGGTCCGGTTCGACAAAATAACTCCAGTGATAATGAGGGAAGTACGGGTTGTATACCCACTCATCAAAAAAGTAATCCAGCTCCATCGCGGACGCATTTTCGCAGATATTCCGGAAATCTTCCGTCGTGGCCGAGCCGTATTTATGAGTGCTGTTATAATAGTCCCGCAATATTTCAAAGAAGGTCGAATCGCCGACAACGCGGCGAAGCATGTGCAGAACCCAGGCCCCTTTGTCATAAACAACGGAATTGAAAATTTCGCCCAGATCAGAGGTGTCATAAACATAAACGGTCCGCTGTTCAAAATAGGTGTATAATGACGCGATATAATCGTGATATGCCGGCTTGCCATCGCGGCATTCAATAAACAGAGCCTCACTGTACGTGGCGAACCCTTCGTTGAGCCAGGTTTCATGCCAGTTTTGACAGGTAATCATATCGCCCCACCACTGATGCGCCAGTTCGTGTATTATGACATATTCATTAAACCCGAAGGCGTTTCCGGTCATTGAGGCGACCGTCTGATGTTCCAGGGCGCCGACCCACTCGAAGTTGACGTGACCGTATTTTTCATTTATAAAAGGGTATTCACCGAAGAGATTCGTAAAGACGTCGATTACTTCAGGCACAATAGCATAGGCAGCTAAAGACAAATCGAGATTCTCGGGATAGACACAATTTATGATAGGCATCGAGTCATTCGCCCCGTGATAATACCAGTCAGTCCATATCGCATAGTCAGCAATGGCAATTGAAAAAAGGTAGGTGGCGACGGGGTAACGGATCCGGTAGTTGAACGTCCGCGTCCCGTCGCCGTTTATGATCATACCGGTCAACGTGCCGTTGGAAACGCAATAGTACTCCTCGTCGCAGGTAATCGACATATCCAGCGAATCGGCTTTGTCGTCGGGTCGGTCCTTGCACGGCCACCAGGAGCGGGCCGACATGGGTTGTGAGAGGGATGCCACAACGTCATTGCCGTAGGAGTTGACGTCGAACACAAAGCCGTACAATCCCGATGGAATGGGACTGCCGTCATACTCGATGCTGATTGAAAAGGTCTCACCGGCGGCGTAGGTTCGATCCAGACCGATTATTATCCTGTCGCCGTTTCTAGTAAAACTCAGCGGTCCGGAGGCGCCGTAAACCGAACTGACAATCATATTCGAAAAGAGGTCAACCTCGATGTTGGAAATTTCGTCAGACACGACCTCGGCAGTCAAGGTCACAAGGCCGGCAAGCCGTTTCCCGGCGACATCGACGGTGAGATTGATGTCGTAATGCCGAACGTCATAGTCGGCCTGATCATAAATCGAAACTGCTTTAGCCGCTGCTGCGGCGAACTCTAGTCTTGCGGCCAGGGCACGCGTCTTGGCTTCTGACAGAATTCTATGAACTTCAGAGGGGGTGGCATCACGATGTTCATTTTGAACAGGCTCATTTTCATCGGCAAGCAGATTTGGGAGAAGCAGAATCGCCAGGACTAATTGAATCAACAAATGGCGCACTCGGCTTCCCATATACATTCCTAATTCTAACGTGCGTACAATATATACGAAATATAACGACCTTTGTTCTTCTATCAGGACGGAA
>CP070766.1:1487533-1491133 GCA_020345705.1 Candidatus Zixiibacteriota bacterium
AGTACTTCGGTCAGAAGACCGACGCAACCCCGGTGGATATCGTACTCACCATCCTTCTTGATGATCTCCCGCACCTTCTCCAGGTCGGATTCTTCAATCGTGTAGGCTTCATTCAGGATGATCGTCGTGTCGGGAAGCGTCGCCGAAGGCCCTGCCGGCAACGGGGCCATCCCCATCTTCTCTTCAGTCAGTTTGTCGGAGTAAGTAAAGCCGCCGGGAAATCCACCGGAAAACGAGGCGGCTGTATCTCCCTCGATCGGTACACTCTTGGCCCCGGTCCCGGATTCGTCATCCAGGAAAATAGTTGAATACTGGACTCGGTCGGCTTCGGGATCATCTCCCGCCTGATGCCTGATAAACGAGTTATCTCCCGCGTCGGATTCGTGGACGACAAATTCGCCGTCGTACTCTCTCAGCACCATATCCTCGAGCGTCTTGTACTCGAATCCTTCAATATTCGCCTGCCACAAAACGGGCACAAGGTCCTCGGCTCCGGGCTCCTTATTAACGTACGATTTAATCGTTTTAAAAAAGGCATTGGCCTCTTCAAAGCCGAAGGCGGACGAAAAGGATATCTCGGTAATACCCGAATTGTGAAACAATGACGCCAGGTTGTCCTCGGATGAGCGGTCCACATACACCGTTTCGCGACCGTACAGAAGCTTATCCTGGGAAATCACGAATCTCAAACCCCGGCAGTCGCAGATCAATTCGGTGAATCTCTCGACAAATGACTCTTTGAGTTTTGCCGGGATAGGGTTGTTCTCCGGATAAAGCGAGACAACCTTGATGGTTTTCATCAGGTCAGCCAATACCTTGGAGATATCCTCCAGGACGGACTCCGGAATATTTTCGCTCAAGTTGTTGTCTCCCTTAACGCAAGCCGTACAATATCTTATTATCGGCAGAAAGGGGCCCGACTTTTAGATGCAAATGATTCTATATCATGGGTAAGTGACTGGAATTAAACAAGATAACATGGCTCCGCCGGCCTTTGAAATGACGGCGGCGGGCCTAAAGAAGATGGATTTTTTCTCTTCCGGAAGTCACCATCTTGGTGGCATTCCGAGTGTCGAATATCAGCTTTGAATTGTCAACAATCCATTGGTAGTTGTAGCTGGTGTGGTCGGTCAGGACTACCGTCAGGTCAACTTTCTTCATCAGGGCCGGAGTCAGTTTGGATGAGTGATGAGAGTCTCCATCCCACTTGATTTCGGAGATGTACGGATCGTTGTAGTGCAGCCGGGCGCCTTCCTTTTCAAGAAGCTTGATAACGTCCAGCGCCGGTGACTCACGTGTGTCCTTTATATCTCGCTTGTAGGTAACTCCCAAGATCAGGATGTTCGCATTTTTTACCGATTTCCCATGCTCATTCAAAATCCGCCTGATCCGGTCAACGACGTACTCCGGCATGTGTGAGTTGATATCGCCGGCAAGCTCGATAAAGCGGGCATAGTAGTTCAGGCTTTTCAGTTTCCATGAAAGATAATGCGGGTCTATCGGGATGCAGTGTCCGCCAAGTCCCGGCCCGGGATAGAACGGCATGAAACCGAACGGCTTAGAAGCGGCCGCATCGATAATCTCCCAGACGTTTATGCCGAGGCGGTCGCACATCAACGCCACCTCGTTGACAAGCCCGATATTCACCGACCGGAAAGTGTTCTCCAGTAGCTTGACCATTTCCGCCGCTCTGGTCGAAGACATGGGCACCACGACGCCCATCACCTGCTCATAGAATGCTTTGGCCACACGGGTGCAGCGGGGGGTTATGCCGCCGACTACGCGCGGCGTGTTCTTGGTCGTGAATTTCACGTTGCCGGGATCAACCCGTTCCGGTGAGAAGGCCAGATAAAAATCACGCCCCACCTTCAGGCCCGACTCCTGAAGGATCGGCAATATCATGTCCTCAGTCGTTCCGGGATAGGTGGTCGATTCCAGAATTATCAGCATACCCTTGTGGATGTTTTGCCTTACCCACTCAACTGCCGCCAGAATGTAGCTGACATCAGGATCCTTGGTCTTTGAAAGCGGCGTGGGGACGCATATCGAGACCGTATCCATCTTTCTGAGAAGCCTGGGCTCGATCGTAGCAACCAGCTTGCCTGCTTTTACAAGCTGTTCAACCCGCAAATCCGGAACGTCATCGATATCCGATCGACCCGAATTGATGAGTTTCACCTTTTCCTTTAATATGTCGAATCCCGTGACGTTAAATCCGGCTTCGGCAAATTCTACAGCCAGCGGCAATCCCACGTATCCCAAGCCGATTATCCCGACCCTGGCTTTCTGTTCTTTGATTTTTTTAAGAACATCATTTATCATTTCGTCACCTTTCGAGCCTGTGTATTTATGCTCGCCCGCCAGTATTCAAGGGTATCCTTCAGAGTCTCATTAAGGCTGTATCGGCGAAACCATCCTAATTCCATCTTGGCTTTGAGATTGTCACCCTTTAATACCGGTATATCGGACTTTCTGAACCGGTTTTTATCGACAATTGTTTTAATCTTCGCACTCGACATTTTCAAAAGCTTCTCCAGAACGGTCCTTATTGTCACCGACTGTCCCGAGCAAAGCTGATAGGCCTCCCCCGGCACTCCTTTCAAGGCCATCAAATAATATCCATACACTATATCACGGACGTCGGACAAATCCCGTTTGGCCGAGAGATCGCCCACCGATATCTCCGGTTTTTTGCGCCTCTTTTCAATCGTGGCTATCTGACGACAAAACGACGGCACCACAAAGGCAACGCTCTGCCTCGGCCCGGTATGATTAAAGGCCCTGGCGATAACCGCTTGAAGCCTGTGGTTTCTGACATAGCACCGTGCCAGATATTCACCGGCCGCCTTGGAAACACCGTACGGTGAAATCGGATTGAATGTCTGTTCCTCCGCCAGTCTTTTCCCTGTCGGCTTAAAGGCTCCATAAGCATCGGCGGAACTGGTGAAAATGATCTTTTTCAAAGAACCTCCGAGACCGGCCGCGGCTTCGAAGACATTGAGAGCCCCCGTAAAATTGATTTCATAAGTCAACCGCTCATTCGCGAACGACCGGCCCACCGACGAAAATGCCGCCAGATGAAACAGATAGTCCGGTTTGACCTTTGCTACGAAAGCGGCGACTTTGTCTTCTTTTCGGATATCGAATCTTTCGAGATTTATGCCGCCGGAAATATGTCTGATATTGTCCTTTGTCTCGCCGGGGGCAAGAAATCCGAAGACTTCGAACTCCTCGGCCAGCAGAAGCTCGGCCAGATGCGAGCCGACAAAACCGGCTATCCCCGTGATAAGCGCTCTACTTTTTTTCTTCACGAAGCCTTTCCAGATCGGCATCGACCATCATCTTGACCAGCCCCTCAAAATCAACCTCCGGCTCCCAGCCCATTTCCTTTCGAGCCAGCGAGGCATCGCCCAACAGTCTGTCAACCTCGGCCGGACGGACAAAACGCGGGTCGGTCACCACACAGTCATGATAATCCAGATCGACGTGCCCGAAAGCCGTATCGACAAAACTCTTGACCGAGTGCGACCGGCCGGTGGCGATCACGTAGTCACGCGGATCGTCCTGCTGAAGCATCATCCACATCGCCTTAACATAGTC
>CP070766.1:1491233-1497104 GCA_020345705.1 Candidatus Zixiibacteriota bacterium
TACACTCTGATCGGCGAGGAGCTCTTCGCGGCCTCGGCCTATCTCTCGAACGAACCGAAGCAGCTCGGTTCCCTGAAGGGACAGGATGTGGGTAAATTTATGGCCATGGTGGCTATTGCGCTGGGTGTTTTTGCCGCGACCGTTTCGCACGCGTGGGGCGGCGAATTCTTTGTCTGGCTCACCGATTTTATGCACGACCTGTTTACGATAATGAACTGATTTGAAGTAGGGAAAACGAATTGAGAAGAACGGTTCCATTAACAATAACGTTCATTGTCGGCACCGGGCTGATACTCTCGGTCTTCTTTCCGCCTTTTGAAACGGTCGGCGAGGATTTCTCGCTCTTCTTTGATATCATTGCCGTGTTTGCCTTTTTCCTCGGGGGCGGGAATCTTCTGAGGGTGCACGGTACCAGAATTCAGAAAAAACGAAGGGACTGGGGTTATTCCTTCATCACCGTAGCCGGCTTTTTCCTGATGCTGGCGGCGGGGCTGTTCAAATTGTGGAATCCCGGAGGCATCACGGCCGATGTCACGGCACCCGGTTCGCTCTTTCAGCTTATGTATAACTGGGTCTTCAATCCGCTGGGAGCGACGATGTACGCTCTGTTGGCTTTCTACGTAGCCTCGGCCTCGTATCGGGCTTTCAGGGCCAAGAACAGCGATGCTACGATTCTACTGGTGGCGGCGTTCATAATCCTTCTGGGACGAACTCCCCTGGGTTTTTATGCCACCAGCTGGATTCCCGATTCGTTTTCTCTGTTGCAGATTCCGAACCTGGCCATCTGGGTCATGACATCACCCAACCTGGCCGGGCAGAGAGCTATTATGATCGGTATTGCGCTCGGGGTAGTCTCGATGTCACTGAGGTTAATTCTTGGTGTGGAGCGGACGCACCTGGGAGTTGAAGAATGAGCAGTGTCGGCCTGATAATTTCGCTTTTTATCATCGGTGCCGGTTTGCTCTGGCTTCTTATCCTGTCTCTGACCGGTCGTGAGGTCGAGCGTCGGATCGTCTTCCTGTTTATCGGGCTGGCCGTCTCGGTGCCGCTGCTTTTTAACATAACCTTTTCCGAGCGGGCCACTCCCATTGTCTTGGATGTGTTCGACAAGCTGGAAGATCTTCCGCCCGGCTCAAAGGTGCTTCTTTCCTATGATTACGGTCCGTCCATGGCGCCCGAAGTCGAGCCGATGTCCAACGCCTTCCTGAGACATTCTCTGGCCAAGGGCCATAAGCTGTACCTGATGGCGCTCTGGGCAACCGGTCAGTCTCTGGTGGCGACGGCGGTGGATTCCATCATTAAGCGGGAATTCCCGGACAAAGTCTACGGAGAGGATTATGTAAACATCGGTTTTAAGGCGGGCGGCACAGGCGTCTTAAACGTGATCATCACCGATTTTCGCAAGATGTATTTGACCGATGTTGACGGCCTTGACCTTGACTCTCTCTTTATATTCGATGGTGTCAAGTCACTCAGGGACATGGACGTGCTGATTTCCATCGGCGGCGGATTTCCGGGTGTTAAAGAATGGGTTCTTTTTGCCGGGGCGCCCGGCAATATCCCCACCGCCGGCGGTTGTGCGGCCGTTTCGGCGCCACTACTGTATCCGTACTATCCGAGACAATTGCTCGGTCTTCTCGGGGGGATCAAGGGCGCCGCCGAATACGAGTCTGAACTGAAGAAAAGATACCCTCGCTTCGAGACCATGCCGACTCCGGGGATCAAAATGATGGGCCCGCAGACGCTGGCACACCTGGTGGTGATGGCCTTCATCGTGATCGGTAACATTTCATATTTCATCTCGCGAAGAAAGCGGAGCTGATATGGAAGGTTCGAAAAGACTATCCGCTATAATTCTTGCGGTCGTTATCGCCCTCTTTCTGGTGAGCTGGATCGTGAAAGGGCTTGCAATCAGCGACTCGGGCGCGGCTCTCTGGTTTTCCGTTCGAGATGCTTTCTTCATTACTCTGGCCGCCTTTTTGACTCTGGCAATATTATCTTTTCTATATAAGGACAATCCCTATTACAAGTTCGCCGAGCATCTGTTTGTCGGTGTTTCGGCGGCGTACTGGATGTGTGTGGGCTTCTGGTCAACAATCGTGGGGAATTTATTTCCGAATATCTCTGAAAGTCTGTCCGGTTACTTCGACGTTCCGTACAAAGGGTTCAACCCCTTTTACTTCATTCCTCTGATTCTCGGAATAATGCTGCTGATGCGGTTGTCGGCCAGGGCCGGGTGGATGTCGCGATGGGCGCTGGCCTGGATCGTTGGGACGACGTCCGGATTGAACCTGATCCGGTATTTGCGTACCGATTTTATCAGCCAGGTAAGCAATACCTTCGTGCCCCTTCTGGTTGACTGGAAGGGTGTCGGACCTTTCTTTTCCGATTTATCTCTATCCGCCTCGGGGCAGTTTACTATGACGCTCGCCAACTGGGTGATTTTCGTCGGAGTCTTCACGGGGCTGATTTATTTCTTTTTCTCCAAAGAGCATAAAGGATTTTTCGGGGCCGCCTCAAGGGTGGGTATCTGGGTTCTGATGATAACCTTCGGAGCTTCCTTTGGCTACACAGTCATGGGACGAGTCTCCCTTCTGGTTGGCCGCCTGACGTACCTTTTCAGAGATTGGTTAGGATTAATAAGCTAAATCCAAATAGAAACATTATGAGGCTTATATGAAGCTGAAAACGTTAATCGTTCTGTCCTGTATGCTTCTCGGCGGCAGTGTCTTTTCTGCCGCTCAGGAGGTGACGGATGCGACCGCCCTGACCGACACGGCGGCAGTCGCGGCGCCGCGGCCGATAGCCGACTTGTTCGCCCGTGACAGCGAAAATGACCACGGCCATTCATTGACACTGTCCTGGACGATATCGCCCGACGACGGCGCCGGTCAGATGAATGTGATCGGTTATGAGCTTTACCGCGCCCTTTCACCCGACGGAGAATTTGAGTTGCGCGGTAAATTTCCGTTCGGGGCGGCGTCATACATCGACGTCGGCGCCAAGGAGAAGGAATCCTCTCAGTATTCGCCGGATCACACGGACTTCTATTATAAGGTTCGGGCGCTTACATCCGATCCGGAGGTCTTCACCGATTCGGAAATTTTCGGGCCCGTTCAATCGTACGGTCAGTGGTTCAACACGGGGCGCATACCGGTGCTCGTGTTCGTTATCGGTTTTTTGACCACGACGGTGATACTCATCCGGAGGGCTCGCGGCGGGGCTGACCTGTTCGTCAGGCGACTGCCCGGTATTGAAGCCGTCGATGAGGCCATCGGTCGCGCCACCGAGATGGGCAAGCCAATATTGTACGTCCTCGGACTCGGCACGGCCGCCGATATTGCCACCATCGCCTCGTACACGATTCTCGGGCGGGTGGCTAAAAAGGTCGCCGAATATCAGACAGGCCTGATTGTTCCCTGTTATGACCCCGTCACCATGACGGTGGCCCAGGAGACGGTCAAGACGGCTTATGCCGACGCCGGTCGGCCGGATGCTTACAGTGAGGACATGGTCTACTTCGTTACCCAGTCGCAGTTTGCATACGTCGCGGCCGTGAACGGGACGATGCTCAGGGAACGGCCGGCAACGAATATTTATATGGGTAAGTTCTTTGCTGAGTCTCTTATCCTGGCCGAGACGGGAGCCTTTGCCGGATCGATACAGATATCGGGAACCGATGAAATCGCGCAGATTCCGTTTTTCGTCGTCGCCTGTGACTACACTTTGATCGGCGAGGAGCTCTACGCGGCATCAGCCTACCTGGGTCGAGAGCCGCTGCTTCTGGGCTCGCTGAAAGCTCAGGATTATGCCAAAGCGGCTGTAATCCTTCTGGCCATCATCGGTTTTCTGACGATGAACTTCGGTCTGGAAGGTTTTAAAGAACTGTTCTACATAAGCAATTAGAGAGGGTCAGAAGATGAAACGACAACTACCTTTAGCTTTGGTCTTCATCTTTGGCATATTCTGCATTTTTCAGTATTTTGTCCCTCACGAGTCATCCGAATGGATATATGAATTCCTTCTTGCATGGATATATATTATAGGTATTCTTACTCTTGCCCTGGGTATCTGGTCGCTGATAAGAGTATCGTGGGACAAAGTACAGCACCGAAGACCAAACTGGCAGTATGCCCTGGTGACGCTCCTGGGCCTGTTCGCCATGATTACATTCGGCTTTGACTACTGCCGGAGTTTTTTCTCTTCCGAGGGTCTAAGAAACTATATGTTCGTGCATTTCTTTGACTACATATTGATTCCGATTCAGGCGACAATGTTCTCTTTGCTGGCGTTTTTTATCGCCTCCGCCTCCTATCGCGCCTTTCGGGCCAGATCACTTCTGGCATCTCTGCTTCTGCTGGCGGCCCTGGTGATCATGCTTCGCTTCAATCCTTATCTCGGTTTCGTCGGCGAGTACATGGAGCAGCTGGCGACCTGGCTTTTGAATGTCCCCAATCTTGCAGCCAAACGGGCCATCATCGTCGGCGTCGGACTGGGGATTGTGGCAACGTCTTTAAAAGTTATTCTCGGAATCGAACGAAACTATTTAGGCAGGGATTGAGGAGGATACCATGAATATATTCGATAGAATGATGTCGCTCGATCGCCGGTGGGTCTTCCTTTTCCTGGCCGTAGTATGTGTCATAACTTATGTGTGGCCGTTCCACATTCCGATTTCGACCACCAAGGAGGTCGAGTCAATATACAGTTTTATGGATAATCTGCAGGAAGGAGACATAATCTTCCTGGGTATCGATTATGACCCGAATGCCCTGGCCGAGCTGCACCCCATGGCGTATGCCGTTGCCGAGCATGCCTTCCGAAAGAAGTTGAGAATCATTTTTGTCACATTGTCTCAAAATGGACCCGGCATGGCCGACCAGGCGATTCGCGATATAACCGATTCGGTCTCGGTTGACAGGACTTATAACGGTGTTTTCTACGAGGGACGCAAACTCGTCAACGGCATTGATTATGTTTTTCTGGGATATAAGCCATACCCGGCGTTGGTGATACTTGGTATGGGGCAGAACTTCAGAATCCCGTTCCCTTCCGATTACTACGGGACACCGCTGGACAGCATACCCATGATGAATGGAGTGCTCAACTACGACCAGATCAAATGTGTCATCGACCTCGCGGCCGGAAATGTCGCCGACATGTGGATCATCTACGGGCAGGGTCGATACAACTTCCCGCTGGCTCTCGGAATAACCGGCGTCATGGGCGCCGACTATTATCCGTATCTCGGCTCCAGGCAGATTTTCGGCGTTATGGCGGGGCTTCTGGGGGCGGCTCAGTATGAGAAACTCGCCGACAACCCCGGCCCGGCCTGGGACGGAATGCGTATCCAGCTGTACGCCCATATTGTCATTATCCTGTTCATCATCATGGGCAACGTTGGATTCCTTATGACCCGAAGGAAGAAGAAAGGTTAAGGAGGTGATCGAAGATGGATGCAATGTCATTTGGAACGTTTTTATGGACGACGCTCGGTGCGTTTTTGACGCTTTGTATTTTCTCGTTTTTGTACAAGGATAATCCCTTCTATAAATTCGCCGAGCACCTTGTCGTCGGAGTCTCGGCGGGCTATTTTGTGATCATTTTATGGCACAATGGCCTTCAGCCGAACCTCTTCGATCAGCTCAGCGACGGCAACTTCTACTTCCTGTGGCTGAACTCCGCCAAGCCCTGGTATCTGATACCGGCTATCTTGGGCGTGATGATGTGGACCCGGTTTTCGCGCAAGTATTCCTGGGTAAGCCGCTGGCCGATTGCGCTCTATATGGGAATTGCCACCGGTGTTGCCATACCCCTGGAAATGCGCAATCGCGTTAATATTCAGCTTTATGCATCAATGAGAGATATTGA
>CP070766.1:1497204-1503646 GCA_020345705.1 Candidatus Zixiibacteriota bacterium
ATACTCATGGTTGGTGGTATCTTCAATATTGGCAAAGTGAGTCGAGACGCCATACAAATGTAGATTTGGGTATCTTTTTATCAGGCCGGCTATTTTCTCGAGGCGGTTTAGCTCGACTCCCTGGCGATTCGTCCCGGTTTCAACTTTTAAATGTAATTGCACCCGCCGCCCATACTTCTCCGCCAGTTTGCCCAGCCTGCCGATCGTCTCGGCATTATAAACAGTCGGTTCCAGGTCTAGATCAAAGACGGCGTCAAGATCGGAAAGCGAGATATAACCGACAATCAGGATATCTCTCTGCCATCCGAATTTCCTGGCGCCGGCGGCTTCCTCAAGGGAATGCACGGCTACATATTCCACGTCCTCGCGGTCGAGGAGGGCTATCATTTCTTTGAGACCGTGGCCGTAGGCATTGGCTTTAACGGCGGCGGCGATTTTTCGTTTGCCGGCCAGAGTGCGGATGGTGGCGATATTTTTTCTAAAAGCATCCGAGCTCAGCTCAATCCAGGTCAGATATTTCTTCTCCATGCGATCAATAAAGCATCGGCCGTTTCCGCCTGCAAATAAAAAAAGCCCGCCGGGGCGGGCTTAAATCTAACAGCGGATGGTCATTCGAGGGCGGCAATCATGCCCTTGATGATCTCGACATGCGTCTGCTCAAACTTTGAGAGAAACTCGAATGTTTCTCTAGCCCCTTTGGAATCGGCGCTATTGGCCAGCCGGCCAAACAGGTCTCTGGCCTCATATTCCAGCCGAAGGGCGATGTCCAGAATCTGCCGTTGATTTGACGCACCGCGGACTTCGTCTATGAGCTCCTGATGCCTAGACGTCATGTCTTCACCGATCTCCGGAAGGCCTTCCTCCTTCAGTACGTCGGCGGTGCTGATCCATTTCTCCGAACGGACCAGCGAGTCGTACTGCTTTTCCAGGATGTGAAAATGTCTTTTCTCCTCACCGGCCAATCTATGAAGGGTATTTCTGAAGTCGTCGTTTTCTGCCTTCCTTGAGGCCTCCAGATAAAAGACATAACTGGCCACCTCGGATTGTATGCCGCTGGTTAAAGCTTCCAAAATGTCAGGATGAACGGCCATATTTTCTCCCTTTATTCATTTCATACGACATTCTTCTTACATTTCATAGTGAAGATGATCTTCCAGTTCTTTCTTCAGCTTCGCCTCATGCTTCGATTCTTCCTCGGCCAGGAACAGGAACATCTCTTTGGTCGCCGCATTCTCGAAAAGCTCAGCGTGGTTTTTGTAAAACTCATAGGCTTCGTGTTCGCGTGTGATCGCAATCTCAATAGCTTCGCGGGGGTCGGTGGTTTTGTCGATCATTTTCATTCTCCTTCTGTTGCGCTCAAGATGATTGGTTCTATTTAACCTTTTTGGTCTCCAAAAGTCAAGAAATCAGCTTAAAAAACGATACGGTCCAGATGGTTGCATCTGATAGCGTCATATTTCTATTGAATTCTCGTCTTCAACACGTTTATAATTGACCGAGGTGGACTGACAGTGATGTATCAGCATATAAAAGAAAATCTAGGGGGTATCCAAAACAGAATTGCCGCGGCCTGTGAAAGGGCCGGACGTAGTCCCGATAAAATTGTACTGGTGGCAGTATCCAAGACTCACCCGGAGGAAGCCGTCAAAGCCGCCGTCGAAGCCGGCATAACCAACATCGGCGAATCCCGCGTGCAGGAGGCTGTGTCCAAGATCGAATCTCTGGGCGGAATCGCGAAATGGCACATGGTGGGACACCTTCAAACCAATAAGGCGAAAAAGGCGGTTCAGCTTTTTGATATGATCCAGTCGGTTGACTCGCTCAAGCTGGCCGTGGAAATCGATCGCCGCACCGAGCAGATCGGCAAGAGAATCGAGTGTCTGATTGAGATAAACTCGTCAGGCGAGGAAGCAAAATCGGGTGTATCGCCCGATGAGGCTCTTGACCTTATTGATGAGGTTATGAATCTTGAGAATATCGCTCTAAAGGGCTTGATGACCATCGGCCCGTGGACTGAGGATGAGCGGCCTATCAGAGAAGCCTTCCGTGAAACAAAAGAGCTGTTCAGCCGGGGTCGGAAGGCGGCGGGGGAATCATTTTCGATTCTTTCGATGGGTATGACAGATGATTTTGAAATCGCGATAGAGGAAGGCTCGAATATGGTCCGTATCGGCACGGCCATCTTCGAGCCAAGAGAGAAGAGTTGAATGCTGAGAACTGCGGGCCCGCCGGACCGCTGCGCCCGGCGGCCGAGAAAAATGCCAAGATTGACGGCTTTTTTGCCGATATATATACAGATAACATTCATCTTATTATATATTAGAGGCATATTATGGAACTGACACCAAATGAAATGAGAAATCACAAATTTCCCTCAGCCATGAGGGGGTATAATAAGGCTGAGGTTGATGCCTACATCCAGGCCGCGGCCGACGCCCTTGAGGAGGCCCGCGCGCAGCTTGTCGCACTCACGGAAGAAAGAGAGGCGCTGGAAAACAGGTATAATGAGCTCAAGGAGATGCAGGAAACCATCAAGGCAGCTGTGCTTGAGGCCCAGAAAAGTGGCGAAGAAATCAAGGCTAACGCCAAGAGAGAAGCCGAACTTATTATAAGCGAGGCCAAGCACCGCCGGGACAAGATGATCGACGAGAAATATCAGAAATTGTCCGAAGTTGAGGCCCGTATTCATGAACTCGAATACACCAGGAAAAGCTTCTATAATAAGCTTCGCTCGGAAATCGAGGCTCACTTAAGGCTGGTCGATTCCATTCTTCCTCCAGATAATAAAAATCCGGAGCAGAATCAGCCAAAACCGGCCTATACTCCAGAACCTGTCCCTGAGCCGACGCCTCAGCCCGTGCCGGAACCTGCTCCGGAACCTGCTCACGAGCCGGAAAGGGATGTCCCGAGATTCGACGCAAAGGACGAGGACATCGACAACCTCGTGGATCAGCTCGGAAGCGAGCCCCCGGCAGAGGAAGAAAAACAGAAGGAGAAGGTAGAGAATGGACAACCTCAGGGGAATGATTTCTGACGCGACGGATTTCATCCGCGCGAAAGTTGATCTTGTCCCCGGAATAGGAATCATACTCGGCACTGGTCTCGGTTCCCTCGCCGATGGAATCGAGACTACCGCCACGGTCGATTACGGCGATATCCCCCATTTTCCTGTTTCCACGGTTGAATCACATGCCGGACGTCTTCTGTTCGGTCATCTGAATAGCAGGGCGGTGGCTGCCATGCAGGGCCGCTTCCACTACTACGAGGGCTACAGCCTGAAACAGGTGACGTTTCCGGTGCGAGTGCTCAAGGAGCTCGGGATTAAAGCGCTCATTGTCTCCAATGCCTGCGGCGGGCTTAATCCCCAGTTCAACCGTGGGGATATCATGATAATCACCGACCATATCAACCTGCTGGGCAACAACCCGCTCATCGGCCCGAACGACGACTCCGTCGGTGACCGGTTCCCGGACATGTACAACTGCTATGACAAAGACCTTGTCGAATTGGCCGAAGAGGTTGCCCTGGAGCAGAAACTTCCCGTAAAAAAGGGCATCTATGTCGCCGTTGCCGGACCGAATCTTGAAACCGCCGCTGAATACCGTTTCCTGCGGGCCATCGGGGCCGACGTGGTCGGCATGTCGACCGTCCCGGAGGTAATCGCGGCCCGGCACCAGAAAACAAAAGTGCTGGCCTTTTCGATTATCACAGATATGGGCCTGCCCGATGCGCTCGGCCCGTGTTCTCTGGAGGAGATTGTCAAGACGGCTGCGACCGCCGAGCCGAAGCTCCGTGATCTGATCTCAGGCTGCGTGGAACGAATGTAGCTGAAGCCACAATTTCCGATACAAAGGCGCGGTTTTCCGCGCCTTTTTCAATATAAGTTATACCTTTTTTCTCACTTTCCGCTTGACAGTCGCAAGACCGAATCGTATTGTGGCGGAAACATTTCTTAGGGTTTCGCTCACCGACATCGACATCTTCGACATAAATCCTGAGGATTACAAAGAATATCAGGATTAACTTGGTTCCGGTATTCGAGAATCGGAATTCAGCCAGATAAAGATTGCATCAACAGCAGAGGGGCGGTGTTGCTCGGTACGATTTCAGCCAATCCAACCGGCCCACACGGGCTCCTAGCAACAGAGAATGAGGGTAATATTCAAATAAGGAGGAACCATGGATCAACATGGAACACACATGAAACGCAGCAGTCGATCCGGGCATCAGGTAGGTGCGCTGTTCATTGCCGTCCTGATTGGTGCTTTCATCGCTTTGCCGACCAGCCGCGTGTCGGCCCAGCCTGATGACAGCACCCGCTTCGAGGTCCGCCTGGTCTCGCGGACGCTGATTCCGCAACCCGGAATGGATCTGGTTTTCAAGGACACCTTGACGGCACAGATCCAGCGTGGCCAAACCCGGCACATCTACGTGCAGTTGAAAAGAAACCTGAGCAGGGGCGAGCGAGCCGAGCTCGAAAAGCAGGGTGTGAAGCTGTTGAGTTATATAGGTTCTTACACCTGGTACGCCACGCTTACGGGTAGGCGGGCGCTGGCTTTCACCGTAACCGATACCGTGAGGGCCGCGCCGATCCTGCAGACGATGCGCTGGGTCGGCCGGATTGAACCGGCGGACCGCCTTGCTCCCGAACTGCTGCAAACCGGAGCTGAACGTTGGTACACAGCCGAAGGCAACCGAGAGAAATACTCAGTGTACTTCTTTAAGGACATCCCGATGGACAGCGCCCGCCAGATAGTCCATAGTCTGGGCGGCGAGATTGACGGTGAGGAGACACTTACTAAAGGATTTTTCATTAAGGTAAAGCCCGGCATTCGCGACCGATTAATGAGCAGAGACGAAGTAAAACTGATCGATCTTTATCCGCCACCTCCAATTGACTATAACGACGGTGGTCGGGCTTGGTGCGGTACCGATATCGTTCACACTGCCGGTTACAATGGTGCCGGTGTGGTTCTTGGCCTGAGGGAGGCTACCGGCCATCCGGAGAATACCCATCTTGATTTGACCGCCGCTCGTTGCCATCGGGAAGACGTTGGGGGAATTTCCAGACATGCTACGCATGTTTGCGGCACTATTATCGGAAGCGGCGCGGCTAATGCAGCCCGTATGGGCCACGCCCCCGGGATTAATGATATTCGCTGCTACATAGTCGATAATGTCGGCCCAGCTGACGAAATGGCTGTAGGCTACCATAACCATGGCATTACTGCAACGAACAACTCTTGGGGATATGCCGCTGGCTGGGTACGATATAACCCACCGGGTCCAGATCCGTTTGGCTGGTACTTTGAGCCCTATAGTCCTCAGGCAACATTTGGCGATTACCGGTGGTCGTGTCCCGCCTTTGACCAACTTGTTCGAGACTCAGGCTTAATCATTGTATTTGCGTCGGGTAATGAACGAAATGATCCAGATGACGGCAGTGAGACTGCTGCTCAACCTGGTGATTGGGATCAAATCGCGGGCGCGGGCGCCGGTAGTTGGGATGGTTACCATACCGTTGTTCCGGTTGTTACCGCAAAAAATGTGATAACGGTGGGTGCCATAAATGATGCCACCGACGCAATGTCGGTCTTCAGCAGTTGGGGACCGACGGATGACGGTCGTCTAAAGCCGGAAATTGCTGCGCCGGGCGTCGCGATATCGTCGTGTGATTCCAATGATGGTGATAACAATGGATCCTTTGATGACTACTATCCCAGTGACGGCACCTCCATGGCCGCCCCAGCCGTAACCGGAATCGTGGCGCTTTTGATTCAGAGTTACCGTGAAGAGTACCTTGGTGCAACGGGACTGACGGAGACGCCCTATCCTTCCACGATCAAGGCTATTCTCTGCCAGTCGGCGGAGGACATGATTGACAATCCTGATGCTGCGGGACCCGACCTCGACGGACCTGACTATGTCTATGGATATGGCGGAGTCAGGGCCGATGCGGCGCGCCAGTTGATCGTTGACAGGAAGTTTCGTGAGGGGATCATTGCCACGGAAGACGACCGGGATGTATATGAAATTGTAGTCAATGCCGGCGATGAAGTCAGAATCACTCTTGCCTGGGATGACTATCCGGCCGGTGCCGCCAATCCCGACCCGACGATT
This sequence comes from Candidatus Zixiibacteriota bacterium, assembly GCA_020345705.1. Classification (GTDB taxonomy): domain Bacteria; phylum Zixibacteria; class MSB-5A5; order GN15; family PGXB01. The sequence continues at coordinate 1,503,325 of CP070766.1, forward strand.
ATTAATGACATCGACCTGGTTCTGCAGGACCCTGCCGGCACTTACTATACGCCATGGAACCTGCATATAACGGCACATGACCAGGTAGTCAACGCCGCCACCCGTAACACCCACGCCGTTGCCTCCACCGATCTGATTGCCGAGGTCGATCGGGATCGTTGGAACAACGTCGAGCAGGTATTTGTCGATTCTGATCTTCTGGGAGGTGCACCAGTCCCCACCGGCACCTGGAACGTTATAGTGGAGCCGCATACTCTACCGGAATCCCCTCAGCGCTATTCGCTTGCCGGGAGTCACGTTATGGAAGGAGTGGTTGAGATCG
>CP070766.1:1503746-1509928 GCA_020345705.1 Candidatus Zixiibacteriota bacterium
AAAGACCCGCCGCTTGGCCTGGAATATGGAGAGTCCTATGCTATCCAGGGCCACCGGATCGGTGCCCACGAGAAGACCATTGTAGGACCAGACGTAGGTGGTGTCGAAATGATGCGGGCCGACACTGTAGAACTGCGGTGTCAACAGGACAAGAATGTTCAGCCGCGTCTTCCCTTCGACGATCGGCAGTCTCCATATGGCGCCCAGGTCGGCGCATGAATTTCCGTGGTAATCCGGAGGGCTGGGGATGAACATGATGTAATTCTTGACCAGACTGCCGACACCCGACCAGGCGTGGGTTCGCATCGGGCGGGCGTTTATCAGAGCCGTGGCATTTTGGAAGATGGGATTTCGGCGTATCCCGCGATCATCAATGCTGATGTTCTTGTCCGGAACGCCGGCATCCATGACGCCTCTTTTGATGGCCTGTTCGACTTCATTGTTGGTCGGCAGGGGGGTCCAGACGTTGGTTTTGATGCCGACAATGTCATCGGGCTGAATGATTTGTTTCCAGCAGTCGGCCGGGTTGTCTTCGCCGAAAAGGGAAATCATCGCCTCATCAAGCATTTGCTGGATAACTTCAGCGTTTATTTTTCCGTTCGGCGCGACGGCATCCTTGTTGCGAATGAGTACCACTTTTGACTTTACAGCCTTCTCGGTCGTCTCCTTGGCCAGCATCGGAAGGCCGAGGGCGACCCCCATCGCGGCGCACCCGGCACCTTTGATGAAATCGCGGCGTGTTATGGTCATCCGCTTGTCTTTCATAAGGTTTCCTCCCTCGGGAGTTGGCACTTATATATCATCTCTTATCTTCGCCATTAAGTTTCCGGCATAATCCCCTGTCGGGGCATCAAGGACAATTGTGAGGTGCTCTTTTTCGGCGGCAACTCCAATCCATCTACCCTTCTCAATTTCCCCGACGCCGTCCTTTGCCGCTTCCGGGGCATACTTCTCAATGAATCTGCTTCGGGCGTTATCCGCTTCAGCGGCTGACGGGTACTGGACATACAGCAGATATATACTTCCCGGCTTGTATGCGGCCAGAACGGCACTGGTTTGCGGGCCCAGGTTGAGAACGTTCTCCTCGGAAAGAAAGTAGTGATAGTTCAGCGAAGGGTGAGTATGAAAGTATCTTACGGTGTTGGAAATCAAATTCTCTTCCGGCAGAGAATTGACGAGTGCAGGTCTTCCCTGAGATGCCGGCAGGGCCCGGTCGATCTCTCGCGCTAGGGCGAAGACGGCCGCTTTTGTCTCCGGGGTGCCCTCCTCGGCCAGGGCGCATACGAAATATGCAGCTTTCCAGAAGCAGATCAGACTACCCCGGAATTCGTACGCCTCGCCGATGCCCGGCTCTTCTTCCTCGCGGGCGTGACTGAAGACGCCGTAGGCATCATCAGGCGAGCCCATATCGAAGATTTCCACCGTGATTTCAGGCTTTTCGTCGGCCGTAAACCTGTACACTTCGACCTTTCTGAACCCGTAGGAACGATAAACCTCACCGGCCCCGTCGATATAGTCAAAAATCGTCTGGCGGTCATAGCTTTCCACCGAATCCTGAAGCCTCCACCCGGGAATTTTCTCAGGGATGAATTGACGCATCGAAAGCGGCATTGTCCGACCTCCTTTCTTGCCGCAGGCCACAAAAGACATCGCGACAACCGACATGATTAATAGCAGGGTGGCGAGATTTATGGAGATGAATGGCTTCGGCATTGGTACCGCCCTCAATAATGATATTTGGCTGCGCCAAGAATGTATTTATAGCCCAATTAGCTCATTTTGCGGTCCGGTGTCAAGCCATCTGCCTTAATGCCGTAAGAAATCTTGATCTGAGAGAATCGCTCATGAGCGCTTTCTTAACCGGGGGTAGTCTCAGAAATCCGCCTACCACGGCGCGCATGAAGCCATGTGTAATGCTCTGCGGGTTGCCGAATAATTGATTCTGGAGGGTTCCCCGTTCAAGACACTGCAGGATCAGCTTTTCGAACGTGTCCTCGGGATGCAGAACTCTTTGCTTTCTTTTTACAAGACGGAGCGCCCCGGTTTCGCAATTGAGCGCGCACACGCCGCAGCCAATGCACAAAGAGGTATCGATTTTCGGGGAGGCATCGGGTAACATCTCGATGGCATTAATGGGACATGACTCCGCACACGTTCCGCAGTCAAGGCAGGTATCCTCATTGCCTTCGGCGATGAAGTTTGATGTTACAACGACGTTGGAGTAGCCATATTTCGATATCCCCAGCAGTATATTACAGCAACAACCGCAACAGTTGCAGATGAAGGAGACGTTCTTTTGGACGTTATCGGCGTTGAAGACAAGCCCCATCTCTTTTGAGCGGGCAAGGCTTTCGAGCATTTCGGTCCTGGAAATTTCCTTTGCCATATTGTGCCTGATCAGGTAATCGGCCGAGGCGTCGAAGGAAGAGCAATTCTCAAGCGGGGCATCGCATTTTTTTTCGCCGATATGCAGTTTCTCATGACGGCAGGAGCAGATTCCGACGGCGAATTTTTTGGCGTTTTCAGCGACGGCGGTAGCTTTTTCATAGTCGAGGACTTCGACGTACTCGGTCATTTCAACGGCACCTTCGTGCGGCAGAGTCCGCAAAGGTGAGATCTTCTCACTATGCCCAAAATTTGCCTTGAAGAAAGTATTATCCTGCTCGAAGTATTCATGAAAAAGCCTGGCCCATTCTCCGGTATTAAGATCGTCATCTGCTCTCATCAGAGTGAATTCAAAAAGCCCGATGACAATCGGCGAGGGGATATAGAAAATCTTGTCTTTGAGCTGGACGTCCAGCACAAGCCCTTTTGAACACATTTGCTCAAGGATGCGCTTCAATCGTGAACGTTCATATTTGGTGGTATTTTCGACCAGTTCGATTGTCGCCAAACCGTACGGCATTTTGATGAGGAGATCAGCTTCTTCGGAAGTGTACAGAGCTTTGAGAATTTCATAAAAGGTTTCATTCCATGGTGCTCGCATTGTCAGGCCGTCGATTTTCTTGCCGAGCTTGCGGCATAAGTCTTTTCCAACCATATGTCCCATGACGACTCCTGTCGACTATGTTGCACGAATTATCTGATTCACCCGGCCCGGGACACCCCGGCTTTGTATATTGGCCGGACAAACCTGTACGCAATTTATGTCAATTCTATGACAAATATCACGTAATATTGATTCAATACGATAAAGGTAAGGATTTTTACCAGGTGGCGCAAAGGTAAAATATCCAGCCCGGGATGATGCCGTAGTAGTTGTCATTTGGGTGTTGAAATCTTAGATTTCCGGGGAAAGATATGACTGCCGCCGTTAGTAATTGTGTTCGGTGAAGACGAACATTCATTTGAAGCGATTGATCGTTGGTCAATGATGCGGAATCTGTTGTACATCATAGCGTGTGTTGTTTCGATTCCTGTATCCTTTTCGAATTCCGTTTCGCAATCGTTCGATTATCGGGGCCAATGGTCGGGATGGATGGTGTTTGACGATGACGAAGCCAGTGACTTGACAGCCGGCAGTCGGTACCTGCCCGATCTGCACATCGGAACACCGCTTGGCGATCGGTATCTGCTTGATCTGGAGGTTTCACTTAACGGTTACGCCACCGCCATGTTTCCGGCCCGGGATGATCTTGACGCGGATGGAAAAGTCAAGCTGTATCGTCTCTGGATTCGTTTTTCAACATCGAGACTGGAAGCCCGGCTTGGTCTTCAGAAAATCAATTTCGGTTCGGCGACTCTTTTGAGGCCATTGATGTGGTTCGACCGCATTGACGCCCGTGACCCCTTGAAAATAACCGACGGTGTATACGCGCTTCTGCTGCGGTACTACTTTTTGAACAACGCGAATATATGGCTGTGGGGGCTGTACGGCAACGATGAGCCGAAAGGATGGGAGAAATATGCAACCGACGATGAAACACCCGAATTCGGCGGTCGCGTTCAGCTTCCCGTTCCCGGCGGCGAGTTGGCCGTCAGCTATCACCACAGAAGAGCACAACTGTCCGGCGGATCTGATATTGCCGTGCCACGGGAAGGCGATAAATTTCCGGAGAATCGTTTCGCGCTTGACGGCAAATGGGATATCGGGGTTGGTCTCTGGCTGGAGGGAGTGTTGATTCATCAGAATGCCCGGTCTCTCTCTTACCGGTGGCGCAGGCTTGTGAACGTCGGCGTTGATTATACATTTGAGCTTGGCAGCGGGGTCAGTGTGCTGGGTGAGCATATCATTATTGACAGGTCTCGAAAAGCGCTGGGATCGGGAAGTGGAGCCAATATGTCGGCCCTGTCGGTCAGTTATTCCTTGGGGGTTATTGATTATGTCAGCGGTATTGTCTATTATGACTGGGACAACGAGCAGTTTTATCGTCTCGTGGACTGGCGAAGAACGTATGACGACTGGATCATTCATGTCATCGGATTCTGGAATCCGGAGTCGCGGCAAATCTATCAGGATGGCGGCGGCAATGCATTGTACGGCGGGAAGGGCGTGCAACTGATGGTCGTCTATAACCATTAAGAACGGGCGGCATCGATTAACGTATAAAATTACGATAGAAGCGGTTCTGATTTTCAGGAGGGCCCGAAGTGGAAAACCGGTTTCTGATAAAGACTGAGAATCTGGTCAAGATATATCCGATGGGGGAGCATGCGATAGTCGCTCTCAACAAGGTCAGTCTTACTTTTGAAAGAGGTGAGTTCGCCGGTCTGGTCGGACCCAGCGGTTCGGGAAAGACAACCCTGCTCAACATTATCGGTTCGCTTGATAGTCCGACCGAAGGCAGCGCCGAAGTGATGGGTAAGACAGTCGAGAAGCTCTCGCACAAAGAGGCGGCGCGGCTCCGAAACGAATACATCGGGTTCATTTTTCAGACCTTTAATCTGCTTCCCGTGTACACGGCTTATGAAAACGTCGAGTTTCCCCTGCTTCTGCTGGGACTGTCCGCCCCGGAGCGGAAGAAGAAAGTTATGGAAGCTTTGGAGCGGGTCAATCTCGCTGATCGCGCGAAGTCGAAGCCGAATCAGCTCTCCGGTGGACAGAGCCAGAGAGTGGCTATCGCCCGGGCGGTCGTGAAGAATCCGCAGATAATTCTGGCCGATGAGCCGACGGCCAATCTCGATGCGGAAAACTCTCATAACATCATCCAGACGATGGAGCGTTTGAACCGTGAATTGCGGACCACGTTCCTCTTTTCCACCCATGATGAAAAGGTTATCGGGTACCTTCATCGCAAAATCATACTTGTGGACGGCAAGGTCGCCGGGGACGAGATTATTAAAAACGACAGGTCTGCGGAGAGTAGTGCATGATACTTCCAAAGCTGGCATTGCGGAATCTGCTGGGCAGGGGCCTGAGGACAGTCCTGAACGTGGCCGTCCTGTCATTCGCATTTGTCGCGCTCGTGGCGTCGCACGGATTTATCAGGGGGATGGACGAACAGATTTCACGGGCGATGATTGATGCCGAATACGCCGGCGGGCAGTACTGGCATGAAAACTATGATCCGTATGACCCGCTGACTCTTGAAGATGCCCACGGAGGACCGGAGAAACCCATTCAAAGCATGATTGACGACGGTGAAGCGACTCCGATTCTGGTTGTCCAGGGGTCCATCTATCCTGGCGGCAGGATTCGACCGGTTCTGCTCAAGGGGATTGATCCGCGTCAGACCGTCGTGGCGATACCGTCGCACGTTCTGGACGCAGGCGATGAAGGGCTTCCGGCGCTGATAGGCGGTCGCATGGCCAAAAACACGGGCCTGAAACAGGGCGATTATGTGACGGTCCAGTGGCGTGACGCAGCCGGAACATTTGACGCTCGTGATGCCAGGATCGTGCATATCATGAAAACTACGGTGCAGTCGGTGGACAACGGCCAGGTCTGGCTTCCGCTGGCCGGACTGCAGGAAATGACGCTGGCCACCGGCGAGGCGACTCTGGTTATAGTCGGCAAGGATGTGAAAGAGACTCCGGTAGTCCCGGGATGGATATTCAAGGATAGAGATGCTTTGCTAAAGAACGTTAGAGACATGATTGAATCCAAAATGATAGGTCGTGCGATAATCTATTTCATTCTGCTGTTTTTGGCCAGGCTGGCCATTTTCGATACCCAGGTGCTTTCGATTTTCCGCCGCCGCAAAGAAATCGGTACAATGATGGCGCTCGGATTCACACGCGGC
>CP070766.1:1510028-1513084 GCA_020345705.1 Candidatus Zixiibacteriota bacterium
GAAGCGTCACGATCCGGTATATGGCTTCCCCCATGGTGGCGTTTTCATCAATGCTGTCCGTAACGGGTTGCATAACATCTTTGACCTTGATATGACGTGCCCTCAGGCACAGGTCCGAAAGACTGTCCTGAAAGAACCGGTAGTGATTCATCATTGAGGATATGAATTCGGAACTGACGCCGGCGACCGTCAACTTGCCCATATCGCCAAGGATGTTGCGTTGCGGCTCCTGTGCCTTCAAGAAGCCGAGTTGGCCGAGCTTGCCGACGACCTTGCCGCCCTTATCCACGACCAGGACGGCCCGGTATGGCTGGCGGGTGCGATTACGTAATCTCTGGACCTCCTCGAATTTCATGACCGTGTCCAGCAAAGTGTTTTCTTCGGTGACCGTCGGGTATAACTCAAGCGGGACCATCAGATCCTTGACATGCTTTTTTTCCACAAGATTCTCCCAATGTATATATACTCACTTCTTTATATCATAGACGTTTTGCAAAGCCGGATTTGTCACATCCCCACCTTCGACGAACCGAGTATCGACCAGCTTAATGAAGCAACTCAAACGGCTCCGGGCTGCACCCTAGCCTGCGAAACCGGATAAATTAATTTTTCAAAGAATACCGACGACCGGAGGCATTGTCAATAGCGAATGCGTAGAAAATCGACAACCGGTTCGTCGGTACAAAAGAGAGTCCAATGTATCATTAATCAGGCGGCCGCCCCGGGCATAAAAAAACCCGGGCCGTCAGGGCCCGGGCTTTGGTGTAAAATGTTACTTAAGCAGAAGCATCTTGCGGCTCGTATCGAAGTCGCCGTATTGAATTCGATAGAAATAGATTCCGCTGGCGATTGCGCTTCCATTGTCGTCAGTTCCATCCCACACAGCAGTGTGTCTTCCGGCCGGCATCTCCGAATCATTCAGTATCCTGACGCGTTGCCCGAGGACGTTGAATACTTCCAGACGAACATGACCCGGGTCCGGCAGAGAATAGATGACGTTGGTTATCGGGTTGAAGGGGTTGGGGAAATTCTGCTCCAGGGCAAAGTGCCTGGGGAGACCGTCGGAAATCTTAATCGCCAGGAATTCCTGCGTCCCGATGACAAGCTGCGCCGATTTGGCCCCGTCCGGCAGGGTCACTTTGGCGCCCTCATCGAGTCTGACCGTGGCGCGCGAGTCAATCCTAAGCCAGGCTTCCATCCCGTCGGGGATCCGGTCAATGCCGCCAGCCGTCAGCTTGCCGCCTGAGCCGTCTTCAATATCCAGATTCCAGACGGCCCCGTCATCGAACGGCGGCCGGAAATCGACCCGCTTGAGACAGCTGTTTTCTTCGGGCAGTCTGAAAGCCAGACGCGGCCCTCCCGGGGGAGGCGGCGGCTCGGAAAAATCAAACTCGTCCGCACCGACCAGGGCATTTTGACGCACGCCGGCAAGGTTGTTCTGATCGATCAGGCCGTTCACTTCAAGACGGAGATTGACCGCCCAGCCCTCGGCCGGCTTCTCCGGGACAGTCCTGGTAGTGATTTTAGCCGCCTCGAATTTCACGAGGGCATCAACTCCGGTCTTCAAAATCTTAACAAAAACACCGTCCCATCCGGGAATAGTTGCGACTTCGTCATAGTTGGAACCGTTGTACCAGTAGATTACGTCTTCGAGGACGTCCGCGTCATGTCCTTTAATGGTGCCGTTGTCGTCGAAGCGGACATCGCCCCAGTTGATCAAGAAGGGAAAGGGATTGGCCAGCTGATTCCAGCCGAGTTCAAGAGGAACCCGGTAGTATCGATCACTGCCGATCGTTACATTGGGACGGACCGATGTCCCGGCCGACCCGTATGTCAATCCGCCCCGGCAAATCAACCAGTAACCCTGCCCGGGTTCCACCCCGGCAGCCCCGGGGTATTCATTGACCACCTCGGTGGCCGGCACAAAGCTTCCCAGTCGCCACCTGGTTTTGTCAGGATCTCCCAGATCATCCGGGAAGACCTGCTGGACGGACTGACCGGTGGGATTGATGGGCAGGCCGATGATTCTGTACCGGGCCTCCGGCATGGCCGTCGGCCGCTGGCACTGCTCGTTGGTCACGCGGGTGATAAACGTGTATGGCGATGACGCGCTGCCGACATAAGCGGAATCAGTTCCGACTCTGACCTTGATATAGTACTGGATCGTTATCAGACCTATCATGTTGCCGGGTAGGGTGAAGCTAACCGACCCGGCGCCGACAGTCATGTTATTGGGATTAAACGCAGTTCCATCCCAGCGATAGTAAAAGACTCCCGCCGTGTCGAGCCCTTCCCCGCTTGTGATAGTGACTACTATGTTGCGATCGACACCGGCATTAATGGTAGCAATGGAACTGACCCCGTAGCTGATGTCGAGAGGAATCGCCGGTTTCAGCTCGGCTGATATACCGGGCACGCCGCCGGTGACATTATGCCCGGCACTGGTTGAAATCCCGGCGCCGGTAAGAGGAACCGAACCAACGATAGAAAAGTTGGCCGATCCGGAACTACCGCCGCCACCCACGGGCGTTCCGTTCGAGAGCTTGTAAGCCGTGCCGCTCGCCTGTCCCAGGGCTTGCGGTGCCGACAGAATCACGCAGACAAGCAAGATTGTCACTATTTTTTTTGCCATTTTCTGTCTCCTCTTTTTTATCGGTAATTTCTCTTATTCGTTGCTTTGTTCTGCCGCCTCACGGGCGTTCTTTATCATATCATAGTCTACGTATCTCTCCATACTGAAACCGAACGCTTCCGGATGCAGGTATTTGCCTTTCTCCCGTGGCGGTTTGTCAACTTCAACCTCAATGCGATTAGCCTCGGCAAAGGCATCCTTGCGAATACCGGTTACCTGCCAGGAGACTTTGACATTGGGCTTGTCCGTCCTTATCACAAACAGATTGCCGTTTATCTCCTCGGCTATTATAGCCTGAGCGAAATGGCCGATGACAGTCAACTGATATCTGAAATCCCTGTTGAGGACCTCAAAATAATGCGGCAGTTCCACCACTGCCTCCCCATTGCTGTCAGTTATGACATTGCCGTTATAAACGTTCATC
>CP070766.1:1513184-1517405 GCA_020345705.1 Candidatus Zixiibacteriota bacterium
GCAGCCAGGTCCATTCGAATCGCAGCCGGCCTGATGATTGCAATTCTTATCCTCATGCCGGTCGGCCACTGCGAACTGGCCTCTGATGTCGAAATGGACCAAGTATGCCGGAACCGGCTGACGGAATTCATTCACAATGAAGGTTCCTGGGCAGGTTCGACTGACCCGCGTGCGCTGGATTTTCAGGAAATATCGAACAATGGCCTGGTCATGGCCCGGTGCTATGCAATCTCTCCCAGAGGTTTCATTGTCGTCCCCGTTCTCAAGGATCTGCCCCCGGTCAAGGCCTTTTCGGAGAGCCATGGGCTGGAGTTAAATCAGCGCCACGGCATCGGCGCTCTTCTTCGTGGCGTCCTGTCCGACCGCTTCGATAAGTTTATCGAACATTACCGCAGTCTCGACGCGAGACAGGCCGACTATGGTGAAGTTCTTTTCGACCGGCGCAACCGCCACGCCTGGGACCTTTATACGATGAACGATGCTGAATTTCAGTCCTTCCTTGATTCGAAAAATCGAGTTCCGGATGAGCAGGTTGGGCCGCTTTTGTCAACTGCCTGGCACCAGATCGCCCCGTACAACAACTACTGCCCCATGGGTGACAATGACCAATGCGTGGTCTGGTGTGTCGCCACGGCCCTGGCCCAGATATTATGGTACCACCAATGGCCCCCGGCCGGATTCGGTCATACTTCTTATTTGTGGAACGGCGACCAGTCGTGCGGGGGAAGCACCCCCGGCAGGCTCCTCCGGGCGACTTTCTCCGACCGCTACGGTTACACCGGGACTATAGACGAGATTGCCGAGATGTCATTCGAAGTGGGTATGGCGTACAACGTCGATTACGGGGTGTGTTATTCGATCGGCTATGCCATGCCGGTGCTGGATCTGCTTCCCGACAACTTCGGATATCTTGACGCCGTTATGGTACGCTATAGGAATGAGAACACCCCCTCCGCGTGGTTTTCGTACGTCCAGGAGGAGATTAACAACGACCGGCCTATCGAGTACCTTATTTATAACCACATGATTGTGGCCGACGGCTGGGCGATAAGCAACAACATCAATTACTACCACATGAATTACGGCTGGGGAGGCGGCTACAACGCCTGGTACGCTCTGGATAATCTGTACTGCGGTTGGGCAGGCTGTGATCCTATGGAGGAGGTCATGTTCTCGAATATTTACCCCGACCGCGGAATAATGTTCTATGCCGACACGATTGCCGGCCAGGTCCCGCTTGAGATTAATTTCACGGCCACTTCCGACAGGCCAGTCGATAACTGGACCTGGGATTTCGGTGACGGAGACTCCGCCTATACACAAATGCCGACACACATATATGACACGGCTGGAATATACGACGTATCGCTGGCTATCGAGTTCGGTGATTCCAGCCGCGCAAAGACGCGAACGCAGTATATCTATGTTCTCGCCGACTCGCTTTCGGCCGATCAACAAATGTCACATCCGGGGGACGTTGTCGAAATAAGCCTGGATGCGAAAAATGCAGTACCCTTAAGCCGGATAGAAATCCCGCTGAAATTCGACGGCGAATTTGAGCTGTTCTATGATTCATGCTCTGTCTCTGGATGCCGGACCGAGTCTTTCCAGGATATATCAATAGTCGTCGATTCTGCCAATTATCGCCTGGTCGCTTCGATGACGCCCTGGATATCGGGCTATTCCGATTATCCCTATCTTGAAGCCGGGATTGGTAAAATCCTCAAGTTGTATTTCACGGTCTCCCCGGATGCGAAACCGGATGAAGAAACTGTGATCAGAATCGAGGGGTACGAATCGTACGAACCTACGTTTCTTGGCTCAATCTATGGCCAGGAGCATGATTATTCTCCGGCCGCAATTTCAGGGCTCGTCGAAATTGATTTCCTTTGCGGAGATGCAGATTCCGGCGGAAGCATTAATCTTCTAGACGCCACATATCTGATAAATTACTTGTATAAAAACGGTCCGGCGCCTGAGCCCGCCGAGTCAGGCGATGCCGACGGCAGCGGCAATCTTAACCTTCTCGACGTCACTTATTTGGTAAATTACCTGTACAAGAACGGCCCCGAGCCGTTATGCATGTGACACCGAAGGGATTAGTCGTGTCTGCTTCCGGCTGAAGTGCGAAGATCGGGCCGTTTTCACGGCAGATTCAATTCAATCGGAGAGTCGTTCCGGCCGGCCTCATCCATCAGGCGACAGCCTTCGAGAAGAATCGCATCATTACTGAGAAAATTGTTGGGTTCGGGGAGTTCCCCCGGATTGACCGGTTCAACACTCCAGACACCGCGGTCAATCGCGAGCCCCTCATAGACGGCCTCGGCGCCCTTCTTGTCGTCACACTCGGCATAGATGATATTTCCCTTATCGAGGAAAATCGTAAGCTGCCGTCCCCTGCCGGTGATGCTGATCCGGGCCGTTTTCCCGGTCGGCCCCATCGACTGCAGCAGATCAACGACGTTCATATCTTCAAGCGAGCCGTGGGTGCCGAGATCCTGAATCAGTTCGAGGCGGCGCTCTATCTCGGCGGCAAGGCGGTCACGGATTTTATTCATCTTTATGATTGTCAGGTCAAGAATATTCTCCGGTGAGATAACATCCTCGATACCCTGCTTCAAGATCGAGCCGACCTTATCCTGCTCAATATCTCCGGAAATCAGGAAAGTCGGCGTCAGCAGGATTGAGACGCCGCGCAGGGCAAGGCCGGCCACAAACTGTGATACTTCCGAAACCTGCCCCTGCTTGCAAAGAAGCATAATATCCGGTCTGCTTTTGGTGTAATGCTTCACGAGCTGTTCGATGCTGTCGCATCCTATAGTACAGAAGCCCTGATGCCGCAGGGTATGCTCAAGCGCCGAAAGAGATTTCCTGGTTTCATCGAATATCAGTACCCAGCAAGGGAATTCCTGGCTCGAATCGCCTTCGGGAGTAGATTCTACGCCTGCCGCCGTATCGGTTGATTCCGGTCGAGTCTCCGGGGCCGCTTCAGGCTCTTCGGCGGAGAGCTGCGCGAACGAATCCCGGTAATGCTTGATGATGCTGCACTTCAACACGACGCCAAGGGCCAGATACAACTCAACCTGCTTGCCGAATAAGATCTCCGCCAGTTCATCAGCCAATTGCTTGCTCCGCGGGTCCTCGCAGGCAATCTTGACAACGTTGCGGCCGGGATCATAATCAAAAGGAATGACAAGTTCCCGCCAGGCCGTCTCCGGCGGAATCAGCTTCAGAACCTGTCCGGGAATCTCGACGCCCGCCAGCGTGACACTCCGGCAGCCAAACTGCTCGGCCAGAATCCTGGACAGATTGGCTTCATTAATATAACCAAGACGGTACAGATGCGTCTCCAGACGTCCCCCGTGACTTTTCTGATAATCAAGCGCTTCCTCGATTTGACCACTGGTTGCAAGACCGTGTTGAATGAGCGTTTTATCCAGACGCATGGTTTCTCCCTGCCGTGGCGTTTCCTATGACCCTCGCTTTTATTGTCGGATAAACCGGACGGAAATAAAGGGCCAATTTACGGCATCTCATGGCACCCGATAAACCGACCGGCACAACCGGCTTCCCCGGCGGCCGGGTCAAAATCCGGGGCGATCTCTTCATCGATCCGCTGAAATATAGTGTCAACAAACACACCACCGAGCATCTTTTCTGGGAGCACTTCGAACCGGGCAGTCAATATTTTTGAAAAAGCGGACAGTTATGGCTTTGTGAAGGCCGAACTTCTTTTCAAAATATAGTATGCTTCTTGTCTGAAAAGAAAAAGGCCGGAATCACCGGCCTTTTTTCATATATGATCGCAGATGAGTTATCTGATCAGAACCATCTTTTTGCTGTCGGCGAAATCTTCGGCGCTGAGCCGGTAGAAATAAACCCCGCTGGCCACCTGCTGTCCGCTTGAATTTTCACCGTTCCACTGGACAACGTGATCGCCATGCCGCATCTTCCCGTCTACCAGGGTTACGACGCGCCGCCCGAGGATATTAAAGACGTCGAGTTTCACGTCGGTTGTTCGGGGCAGATGGAACTTTATGCTCGTAACCGGATTGAACGGGTTGGGATAGTTCTGATCCAGCCGGAATTCAGCCGGCAGTAACTCCCGTCCGTCATCGGCAATATCGGTCACCATGGCCGAATCATATATCGCCAGGATCTGAATATCGTCGATGTTCCATCCGCCGAAGGCATCAGTTGCACCCTGAGATTCCATCGTCC
>CP070766.1:1517505-1520175 GCA_020345705.1 Candidatus Zixiibacteriota bacterium
GAAGCTGTTGACGAGTATGCGGAAGAGCCAGGCCCTGAAAGACGTACAATCCTTCAGCATATGAAATTTCCGCATCGCCGTCAGCAAACCATCCTGGTACAGATCGTCGCCGTCGTCTCTGTTGCCGGCCAGTTTCCGGCAGAAGGCCTCAGCCTTCGGATGGTGCGGTTCCAGAAGCTTCCAAAACAACTCTCTATCCATTCTCATTCCTTAGACACACCAAAGCCGTGAGCGGTTGCATATCACATCAAATATAATCAATACAGCGGGTTAGGAGGGCATAAATTGTGCCCCGATTTTTTCGGGAAGAAAAGCCGGGCGAAGCTGTATTCACCTCAGAAGCAGAGATTAATCCAAATTCAGGAGGTGAATCATGATCGCAAAGCTTTGGAAACCGTCAGCGCTGATTCTTGCGGTGCTTGCTTTGCTCCCCCTCATCCTTGCGGCCGGTAATACCGGCCAGATCAGGGGCACCGTTACTGACAAACAGACCGGCGACCCGATCGTCGGAGCTGTGGTCAAGGTGCTCGGAACCGCGAACAGCGCCGTTACGGATCGGAACGGCAATTATCTCATCACCGATATACCGGCGGGCAAATATGTCCTCAGGTTTGCATCATTCGGTTATCAGGTTGCCGAATTATCTGATGTCCATGTCGCAGGGGGCATGACGACCGAGCAAAATGTCAGGATGGAATCGACTCCCGATCTCTCAAGGCTTGTCGAGGACAGAGAAGAAGAGAAGAAAGCCGACGCTCTTTATGACCTGGCTCCGTTGATGTTTCTTGATAAAAGCGCCCGATGTGCTCCCGGACAGGTTGTGCTGGAAGGCAGTGGTCTGCCAGGCGGTTACCCTCCGGCCCACGGCGGGACGGCGATTGTTAACGGCGAACCTTTTGACGCCATGTTTTTCAAGCAATATGGCACCAATCCCTTCGTCGACACCGAGGATGATTCCCTTTCCACGTTCGCTATCGACGTTGACGACGCTTCATACATCATGACGCGTTCGTACCTCGAGCGGGGATATCTGCCGCCGGATGAGGCGGTTCGGACCGAAGAATTCATCAATCATTTCAGATACAACTATCCTTCCCCGGAGAGAGGACCTTTCAGCATTCATTTTGAAGGTGCCCCCTCCAGATTCGGGCAGAATTGCCGGCTCCTGAAGATCGGCATCAAAGGCAGCATCATCGCTCCGGAAAAGAGAAAGGATGCCAATCTTGTCTTTGTCATTGACGTCTCCGGCTCGATGGGTCGCGAGGACCGGCTGGGGCTGGTCCGGAAATCTCTGAGAATGCTGGTGGATAATCTGAACGAAAATGACAGGGCCGGGATTGTCGTCTACGGTTCGCACGGCAAGGTTGTGCTGGAACCGACCTCAATTGAGCACCGGCACAACATCCTCTCGGCTATTGAATGGCTTCAGCCCGAGGGTTCGACAAACGCCGATGAAGGCCTTCGGCTGGGGTATGACATGGCCGAAAAGATGTACGAGCCGGGTAAAATCAATCGAATCATTCTCTGTTCCGACGGCGTCGCCAACGTCGGGTTGACCTCCGCCGAGGACCTGTTGGAAAGAATCAAGAGATATGCGGAAAGGGGAATCACACTGACAACCGTGGGCTTCGGCATGGGCAATTATAATGACATCCTGATGGAGAAGCTGGGCAACAAGGGCAACGGTTTTTATGCCTACGTTGACGATTTCGCCGAAGCGAAAAGAATCTTCATGGAGAACCTGACCGGAACGCTACAGGTGATCGCCAGAGACGTCAAAATCCAGGTCGAATTTGACCCGCAAATTGTGAGGAGCTACCGACTGCTCGGATACGAGAACCGCGACGTTGATGACGACAAGTTTCGAGACGACAAGGAAGACGGCGGTGAGATCGGATCGGGCCATCAGGTCACGGCGCTTTACGAAATAAAATTCTTCAAGGAAAACAAAGCCGACCGGATCGGCACCATGTACATAAGATACAAGGATCCCGACAACAGTGAAGTAACCGAGCTGAGCCGTGATATCACGCGAGGCGATTTCCGGAATAAATTCGAAAACTGTTCGGTCGATTTCAAGCTGGCTGCGGCGTCCGCCGAGCTTGCAGAGATTCTCAGAAAGTCATATTGGGCCAAAGGTTCCCAGTTTTCGGACGTCTATGATCTTGCGAAAGATATTTTCCGCGAGAATGATTCTCAGGAAATAGTCGAATTCATGAATATGATTTCCAAAGCAGACAAGTTCACCGGCGAGCGAGCCGAAAATTAACTGACCGTGAATATAAACAGGGGGACAGCACAAGAGCTGTCCCCCTGTCCTATTTCCGTTTCGTTAACTCGGGCAGGTCGGATCCGGTCCGTCCCTGTAAAGGTAACTTACCAGATACGTGACATCGAGAAGATTTACCGCACCGCTGTTGTCAACGTCAGCCGCCTGCATCGGCTCCGGAGGAGGACCCTCACGATACAGATAAGATACCAGATACGTAACATCGAGAAGATTAACTGTCTCATCGCCGTTAAGGTCACCGCACATAAAGGCGGGTTCGATTTCAAGATCGAAGAGTCTTTCATCATAACTGCCGATGCCGTCCTCGGCCCGGGCGGTGAAGCTGACTGTTCCATAAACCGTCGGTGTGCCGGAAAGCAGACCGGTTGAGGAAAGCGTTA
>CP070766.1:1520275-1527902 GCA_020345705.1 Candidatus Zixiibacteriota bacterium
CCGCTATTTGAAACGGTCAGAACCTGGTCCGGCGGATCCGCCGAATCGGCGATCGCGTTGAAGCTAAAGTATGTCTGCGACAAGGCTATTTCCGGCGGCGGTTCCAGGACTTTCAGTTCGACCGGAATCAAAACCGGACTGTTTATGGCATTCGGGTCGGCGATGGTGATTGTATCATTATATGTGCCCACGCCGAGCCCGGAAACATTGGCGAAAACCTGCACATTCGACGGTGCCGTGCCAAAAGCAGGCGTAACACTCAGCCAGGATGAATTCCAGACGGCTGTCCAGTTCAGCGTGCCGATACCGGTGTTGGTGATGTGCAAGACCTGAGCCGGGGGCGGCGGCTGTCCCAGCACCGACTCAACATAAAATGAATCGGGATCGACTCCGATTTCAGGGTCCTCGGGCAGAGTTCCAACCTCCCAGCAATACGGTCCCCCGAACGTTGACGGGAAGTCAAAGAGCCAGTCATATTTTCCCGGAGGGACAACATTGGGAATGCTGCAGGAGTCAACGCAAAATATACCCTCTTCATCAATCTGGTATGTAAACTGTATATTGAGCTGTTCACCAAGATCGGGAGGCCAACCCGACGAGGTCGCAACGGTATGATTCAGAGTATCGGGAAGGACCCCATCCCAGCCGAAACCGTAGAACGTATTCATAATGTTCCAATATATTTGGAAGTTGTTCAAAATGAGAATCGAGCTGTCATTCCAGAATTCGAGAGGCCAGGTTCCGGGGATGCCGGCGCTGATGCCCTGAACGTTTCGATGCGGAGCATTCGTAATACTCTGATCGGGGCTGTAAAAAACGAGCGGCAGACTGTAGCCGACATGATAAACACCATCGTTATTGTTCATGTAGAGATCAATTGTGAACGGGGAGCCGATTTCAATCAGTCCCGGGGCCAGCAGCGGCGAGGCCTCAGCGCGTATGGTTGCGGCGTCGGACTGCCCGAAACCCGTTGCCAGGATCATCAGAAGCAGGAACAGATAACGTTTCATTTTCGCCCTCCATGGATTAATTCTGTGTTATTTCCTCTTAGTTCCAACTACTTAACACATGCCCGCGTTAAAGGCCATGCAACGTCATGATTTTCTCTATATCAAACTGCATCCGTCCAATTGAAAGGGGCAACTTCAGCCGCAATTTCCTTCGAAAACGATTACCAAAAAAGGCCCCGGCGTATCAGAAGGCCTGCACCGAATCGAACTTGAGTAACAACTTTTTTCTCCTGGTCCCGACTAAATCAAGCCCGAGGAAATATGCAAGACTTCACCATCCCCTGCGCGGTATTATGCAGGTAAACCTATCCTGTCCGTATAGGGAATATACCCTACGACGGCCACACCTGTCAAGGGGAAATTGCACTATGCATACTCACGCGCGATTGACCCAGTCGGTCGCGTTTTATCTTCTTTCCGGCGGTGCGGGCGGTGGTCCGTCTCGATACAAATATCTCACCAGGTACAATATATCAGAAACATCAACCTTGCCGGAGCCGTCAAAATCGCCGGCTTCAGGCGCCGGACCGTCCAGATACAGATATTTCGCAAGAACGCCCGCGTCCAGAATGTTAACACTCCCGTCACCGTTGACATCACCGGCAGAAAAACCGATCGTCTTGACCCACCCGATCAACTCAAATTGTTCGTGATCAAAAAGATGTCTCCGTCAATCAAGACAGATTGTGTATCTATTTCGTAGATGGCCTGCTCGGCTTCGACCTCTTAGATATGCACTCCTGGCACCGGCCGATTGACATGATACGCATATATTTCGTACGCCCCCACAGAGAGCATCAGACAAGGCGCCAGATCTGCAAGAAAGACGCCTTGCCGACTATTTTCTTTTTCTGCTTCTGGCCGCGACTTTTTTGGAGGGCGACGATTTCTTGCGGCTCTTGGCCTTTTTCAACTCATCGGCAAAGAGCTTTTCGAGAGTGTAGGTCGAGGGGACAAAATCCATCAGGCCTTTGGCAAAGACGTCATCAACACTGTCAATAAAAATAAACCTGGTCTTTTTCAGAATGTCGGGAGGCAGGTCTTTCAGATCCTTCTTATTTTCCTTGGGTATGAGAATCTTCGGGATGCCCGCCCGGTAGGCTGCGGAGACTTTTTCGATCAGCCCACCGACCTGAAGCACACGGCCTCGAAGCGTAACTTCGCCGGTCATGGCGATATCATTGCGGATAGGGCGCTCTGCCATCACCGAGGCAATCACCAGAGAGACGGCGACCCCGGCCGAAGGTCCGTCCTTTGGTATTGCCCCCGACGGAAAATGGATATGTATGTCAAAATTGTCAAAGTCGCCATGATCGATACCAAGAACGTCGGCCTTGGCGCGCACATAGCTGTGAGCTGCCTGGATTGACTCTTTCATCACCTCGCCCAGCGATCCGGTGGTGATGACCTCGCCGCTGCCTTTCATGCGAAGCCCTTCGATTATCATCAGGTCACCCCCCTGGCCTGTCCAGGCCAAGCCTATTGCGACTCCGATTTCTGGCGATTCGCCCGGCTTTTCAGGAAGATAGCGGGCTGTCCCCAAAAAGCTTGCCACCGTCTTCTCATTGACCATCCAGACCTTTTTCACGTTGCCCGCTTTTTCCTTGGCGATGTGCCGGCAAATCATCTGAATCCGGTTTCTCAACTCAAGCAGACCTGCCTCAAGAGTGTAATTTCTTATGATTTTCTTCAGGCCGTTATCGCTGAAAAGGACGTCACTTTCCGACAGGCCATATTTCTTCAGGACGTTGGGGATAATATACTTGCGGGTGATATGTATTTTTTCCTTTTCAATATATCCGGGCAGTTCGATGGTCTCAAACCGGTGACTGAAGACTTCCGGGAGGTCATCGGAGGATTTGACGGCACAGATAAACAACACACGCGACAAATCGACCGGCATGCCGACATAGTCGTCCCAGAAGCGGCAGTTAAGCTTGGGATCGATTGCTTCCAGAAGAGACATGGCCAGGGCATTATTGATATCCTCGGCAAAATAGTCCAGGTCTTCGATGAAAACGACCGGATCAGACGTTCCCGCGTCTTTCAGTGTTCGGATTATAATGCCGGGAACGGCTCCCGAAAACGATCGCGTTGTACCTTTAATATCCGCTACGTCGGTTATCCCGCCGATGGATATGCGCATGAATTTCTTGCCCAGCGCCATCGCGATTGCCTTGGCCAGCGATGCCTTTCCCGTCCCGGCGACACCGGCCAGACAGAGCACCGGCCCTTCACTGCTGTAGTCCGTCAGTTTCCTGATGGCAATCCGTTCGAGGATCCGTTTCTTAATGCTCCCCGATCCGTAGTAATTCTGATCAATCACTTTCTCGATATCATCCAGGTTAAAATCGTCCGTCGAGGTGACCTCCCACGGGATAGCCATAAGCCAGTCAATGTACCGTTTTGTGGAGCCGTATTCAGTGGATGCCGACGACAGCTGACTTAAGCGTTCTATCTCAAATAAGCACCGGTCGCGTACTTCGGAGGGCAGTCCCTTTATGGACGAAAGTCTCCCTCGGAGTTCGCGGAAAATAAACTGACCGGCAGAATCCTCGCCGCACCGATGAGCATCATTGTGAAATCTCTGCTGATGATCAGGATATCCGGCATCTTGAGATAGTACGGGAACGTCAGAAGACATCTTGTTTTCAGCACCGAGACATTCAAGCTCGATCCGTAGGGAATCTAATACCTGTTTCAGTCTGTCTTCACGCTTTAACGCTTCCAAAACCTTTTGTTTTGATCGGAGTGGAAACTTAAATTCCGCCGCGATCATATCCGCCCATTCCCCGAGGTCGTCGCTCCGCGGATCAATTCTTGCGGCCAGATCGCTCGAAAAGAAGGGATTGATCCCTGAAACCTGCCTGATGACATCTGAAATTTCTTCCCTTAATGGATTCAGGTCGCCGTCGTTTTCCGTCGATTCCTCGATGAAAGCAATTTCCGCCGTCAGCAAGGGTTTTCTACTGATTATTTTCTGCAGAGCTATTCTTTTGACGCCCTTAAGGATATATGATTTTGTGGCCACCTGCTTTTCACTGGCAGAGATTATTCTTGCCGCCGTCCCGACTTCACGTAGCTGAAACTTCCCGGCGCCGGACTCTCCGGCATATATCGAGACCACCCCGACAAGTTTGTCGGTGCCCCTGCATTCATCGAGAAAGGTCTGGTTTTCCGGCCCCGTCGGCTCAAACGCGGCTACCTCGCCCGGAAGCAACACCATGGCCTCAGCTGGAATTAAAGGCAGAATCGTCCGCCTCGCGGACGCCGTGAGCGGGATATGCGGCTTCTTTCTTACAATCATCACTGCCCTTTTTTAGTCGTATCGGCCTCGAAAGGATATAACTGAACCGACCGGTTTCTTCTCACGACCGTCTCTATCCTTTAAACCACCTACCCCGCTGAAGCGTTCCCGGCATTAGATGGCCATGCGCAGAGCCACCTGGTCCACGCCTTGGCGAACCTCGTAATCGGGGTGGTTTTTCAAATTTTCGACATTCATCCTTATCCTGGACGGTTCCAGGGCGAGGCGATAATACCCGAGCCGGTTATTTTCAAAAATCGCCCAGGAGAATCCCCCTTCTTTCATCTCTGTTTTCAGACGATAGAGATAGCGCGCCTGATTGAAGCCGGCCTCAAGATCATCCTTATAGATCCAGCCGTCGCCGGCTGCCAGTCGGGCCAGCGCCAGTTTGGCCAGAAATTTAAACGATTTGCCGGTCAGCCGCACCGGAAAACCGTCGATTTTGACCAGATACCTCTCCCGCTCATAGGCGCCGTCAAGCTCCAGCGAGCAGGGATATCCGCTCCGGCACGCGCCGATTGATGCCGCCCGGTTGTCAACACCATAGGCCCGGTCACGAAACTTGCCGTTCATGTTGTCCTCCTTTGCAAGTCTATTTATTCTGGAGACAAGCCGTTTCAGCTTGCTCTCCGGTTTAATAATCTCCAACAGGCGGCCGTCGGCCGCCTTCATTAACTCGTTGAGGGATAAAATGTTATTCTCCCTGAGAAGCCTGTAATCGGGGCGGCTCAGAATCGCCCCGGTCAGCCGATGAATATCTCGCATTTCGGCATCAATTCCGAAGTGAACGCTGAACGAGAGATCCTCCAGCCGCGCCGGGATACTGGAACTGCAATTGGTGGCATAGATGATCCGGCCCAGCGAACGCAGCAGCCACGCCGCGGTTTCGGCCAGATTGATTATCTGTCCGTGATGAAGCTGGTAGGCCTTTTCGAGTTCTTCGACGCCTCGCCCGCCAGCCCAGTCGGACAGAAGAAAGACGGCCTTGAGAATCGCCGATGTTTTGAAATCCAGCGGCTCCCGGCCGACACTTACGTCGGCATAGGATGCGATTTCACTGAGATGGTCGCAGAAATGCTGGTGCAACATCCTCTCATAAAGCCGCTGGCGATACTCGCTCCGCGTCATCCAGGCCCGCGAGATATCAAACTCCCGAGCCGTCAGGCCGAGGAAGAGCCAGCCGACGAGGCTTTCGGGGAATCGCCGGTCAATAAGTTGTACGTAACGATGACAGGTCCCAGTCGAAAGGCCGCTTTCGGCTGAGGCGGTGCCGAGCGGCGTCGGCTGGAGCGGCTGGCGAATCAGGCCAAGAGCGGCAAGTTCGTCCAGAATGCGTTCTAACTGAGCATGGCTGATTTGATTGCCCTGCCGGTAGTACAGCAGGTTCGAAAGAGACTGCTTCAGAGTCCCGGCGAATCCTGAAGCAACCATGTCCAGGACGACGTCATCCTGATTCTTCCCGCTCAGGGTCGAGACAACCGGTTCACCTCGCCCGGCGTCGATATATTGCGCCCACAGAACCTCATGCTCGAAATCGGAATCGGCCAGAACCACCGCCCTGCCCGGTTTACCACTCGGATCAAGTCCGAAGCGGCCGGCCCGCCCGGCTATATTCTGATACTCGGCCGCGCTTATCGGCACCAGTGATCCGCGGTGACCGAAATTGCCCGAGGAGTACTTCACCGTCTCAAGAAGAACCATCTCGGCCGGCAGATTGACCCCCATCGCCAGCGTCGTCGTTGAAAAGATGACCCGAATTTCCCCGCGCTGGTATCCGTGCTCAATCGCCTGTCTTTGCTGCGGCGTCAGGTCGGCATTGTGGAAAGCGATCCCCCGCGAGAGTGTCTGCCTGAGAGCGCGCACCAGGAAGCTGGTCTCCTCGCCCTCAAGCCGGGCCAAAGCCTCTTTGGCTTCTTTCCAGCCGACCGCCGCCGCCAGCTTGAAAGCAGCCTCGATAGTGTCCCGGCGCGATTTGAGAAAGACCAGCTTCCGGCTCTTGCTTTGCTTCAGGAAATTTATCAAACTCTCGGCCAGGCTGCCACCGTTGCCGCTGACGGGAAATTCCTCCCGGCCCTCAAGCCCGCTGTTGAAAGAACGAAAAGTGAAATGACCACCGCTGGCGATGCCCTGAAGAAGGTCGACCGGCCGCACCGTCTCGCGAATGACCTCACAGCCCAGCCAATCTGCCAGTTCCGACTCATCGTCGAGAACGGCCGAGAGGGCAATCAGCCGCGGATGATAACCGGAGCTTAAAATCTTGCCGAGGGCCATCTCCAGCTCCGGGCCGCGCTGCCGGTCGGAAATCATCTGCAGTTCATCGACCACCACCAGACCGACCCGCTGCAGAACATCGACATTGACCGTCAGCAGCCGGTTGAATTTCTCATAGATGGCGAGGGCCAGATCAAAATCCCCCTCCGCGAAACGGCCATCAGTCTCCGGATGATCGGCCGTTACGATGAGCGTTCTGATACCGAGCGGCCGATAGCACTTGCGAAAATAGTCGTACTTTTCCTCGGCAATTGATTTCAGAGGCAGGAGAATAACAGCTTTTTCCCGTCTTAGAAGTGACACCACCGCCGCCATTTCGCCGCAGAAAGATTTCCCTGCCGACGTCGGAGCCGAGATCAGCAGGCTGGGTAGTCGCCCGTCACTCTTGGCCGTCAATAGTCCGGCTCTGATGGCGTTTTCCTGAAGCGGCAGAAGATAATCACCCTGCCGGCCTATCCAGGCGTCTATTATTGATTCCGGGATGTCAAACTTAGCCACGTCTTTTAACCTCATAAAACCCCCTTTAACTTGCACCGCTGATAGCCGTGGCGGATGCACGGCGCAGTCAGTTGCAGCCGCCGAAGCCGCAGATCGGACACGAAAAACAGCTCCCGAGACGAACCAATGGTACCCGGCAGTGAGGGCAAACCATATCGCCGCGGAGATATCTCTCGTGCCCGGTCAATGCGCATTCCGGTGACGGGCTGACAGGAGTCGATTCAATGACCAGGACACAGCGATTATTATGATTTATCATGACCTTTTTCCTTTCTTCTAATTCTTTATCGACGCAATAAGATTATACTGCACATTTGTGCAGTTGTCAAGCGATTTTTTCAATTTTTTAAATATTTTTTTATCCCAACGATATGTGGGACAACAGACTATGAGAAATACAATATGTAGGCACGAAAAAAGGCCGCCCCCGGGCGGCCTTAGAATTTTCAGTGTAAAAGAGAATTATTTGAGCAAAATCATCTTCTTCGATGCCGCGAAATCCCCGGCCCGCAAACGGTAGAAATAGATTCCCGATGAGACC
>CP070766.1:1528002-1530588 GCA_020345705.1 Candidatus Zixiibacteriota bacterium
ATGAAAAGGTCGGCGCCTTTGTGAGATAGTAAACAACAAAGGTGGCCAGGAATACGAAGCCGGCAATGGCGGCATTTACTCTGTCAAAAGCTGCTTTATCATTCATTCAATGTCGCCGAATTCAACCTTCTTCTCAATTACACATCTTCAGCTAACTTCTTATACAAAGTAGAGTTAGAATATAGTCAATTTTTATGGTTTGTCCAGAGAGAATTGTCCGTCGGTAGCCGGTCCGGCCAAAACCGGGATTTGACAGCCACACTCTTCGTCAGATCATTCCTCGTGGTCGTGAAGAACGCGATCCATGATGCCGTTGACGAATGACGCCGATTCATAGGTGCTGTACTTCTTGGCCATCTCTATCGCCTCGTTAATCGAAACTTTCATCGGAATGTCCGGCATATACTGAATCTCGCAGATGGCTATTCTCAGGATGTTCTTATCAACTACAGCGATCCGGTTGAGTTTCCAGTTTGTCGCCAGGCTCCTGATGTAATCATCAATCTTCTGAATGTTTTCAATGACCGTTTTGAACAGATTGTGCGCGAATGACAGGATATTTCCTTCCAGACTGCCATCCTCAAGGATGGCCGCGATAATTTGCTCCCTGGATTGCTCCCCCTGTTCGTACGCATAGAGAGCCTTCAGAACGCATTCACGACCGCGACGCCTGGTGCTCATTGTTTTTCTATTTCACGATACAGATTGGCCATCTCAATTCCGGCCTGGGCGGCATCCCAGCCCTTATTGCCGGCCTTGGTTCCGGCCCGCTCAATGGCCTGCTCAAGCGTATCGGCCGTTATCAGGCCGTATATCACCGGTATCCCGCTATCCAGCGCGATTCGGGCCACGCCCTTGGAGGCCTCATTGGCGATGTAATCGAAATGCGGCGTGTCCCCCTTAATAACAGCCCCAAGGCAGAGCACGGCATCGAACTTCTTCGATTCGGCCAGTTTGGATGCAGCGTACGGTATTTCGAATGATCCCGGCACCCATGCCACCGAGACATCGGCTTCATCAGCCTGATGACGCTTGAGGCAGTCCATAGCGCCTTCCAGCAGCTTGGTCGTCAGAAGATTGTTGAATCGACTGACAACGATACCGAACTTGAGACCTGAAGCGTTTAGATTTCCTGCAATCTCTTTATAACTCATATCGACTCCTAAAGAATAGATAACAAATGTCCCAGTTTATCTCGTTTTGTTTTGAGATATTTCAGATTATGTCTGGTCGGCTCGGCCTGGATCGGAACTCTGTCGGTTATCGTCAATCCATAACCCTCAAGGCCGATAACCTTCTTCGGGTTGTTGGTCAACAGTCTGATGGAGCTCAGGCCCAGGTCAACAAGAATCTGCGCCCCGATACCGTAATCGCGCAGGTCAGCCTTGAAGCCGAGGGCATGATTGGCCTCGACGGTGTCTTTACCCTCGTCCTGAAGCTTGTAGGCTATAATCTTATTGACCAGGCCGATGCCTCTCCCTTCCTGCCTCATGTAAAGTAGAACCCCCGCCCCTTCCTTTTCAATCATGCTCAGGGCCCGGCCCAATTGCTGGCCGCAATCACAGCGGGAGGAACCGAAGACGTCCCCCGTCAGGCACTGCGAATGCACCCTGACCAGAACGTCCTTCTTGCCGGCAATATCCCCTTTCACGATGGCCAGATGATGATGATCGTCAATCTGTGATGTATACAGATGGAGGTTGAATTCTCCGTACGCCGTCGGAAAATCCACCGCTACTACCTGCTTGACCAGTTTTTCGATACGGCGCCGATACTCAATCAGGTCCTTCACTGTTATCAGCTTCAGGTTGAATTCCTTCGCTATCTGCCGCAAACGCGGCAGACGCGCCATGGAGCCGTCGTCGTCCATAATTTCGCACAGGACCCCGATCGGGTTCAGTCCCGCCATTCTCGCCAAGTCGACCGTCGCCTCCGTGTGTCCGGCCCGGGATAACACCCCACCCATCCTGGCCTGGATGGGAAAGATATGCCCCGGGCGGCATAAATCCTCCGGGACCGAATCTTCGGAAACCAGGACCTGTATCGTCTGGGCCCGGTCCGCCGCGGAAATACCGGTTGAGACTCCCTTGCAGGCGTCGACCGAGACGGTAAAACGCGTCCCGTGCAGGGCCGTGTTGGCCTCGACCATGGGCCGAAGCTTCAGCCGCTCAATCCGGTCTCGAGTAAGCGGGACGCATATCAAACCCCGCCCGTGAGTGGCCATGAAGTTGACGGTCTCGGGTGTCACTTTCTCCGCCGCCATGATAAAATCGCCCTCGTTTTCACGATCCTCATCATCGACGACTACAATCACCCTCCCCCTTTTAATCTCTTCTATTGCCTCAGGTATGCTGTCAAATCCGCTCATCATATCTCCACTTTCTTACTGCCAACCACTCTCGATTAGCTTATCTATGGTTAAACCATTCCTTTTTTCTTTGCCCAGAAGCCTGACAACATATTTGGCCAACAGGTCAAGCTCAAGATTGACCCTCTCGCCCGTCCGAAAGCTGTCAACCGTCGCTCGTTCGCGCGTGAATGGAATCAGGTTGACGCTGAAGACGTCCCCCTCAATGCGGTTGACCG
>CP070766.1:1530688-1535571 GCA_020345705.1 Candidatus Zixiibacteriota bacterium
CCTTGATGGCAACTGTTAATCTGTCAACAAGAGGGAATATCATTTCGCCGGGTTCCCCGCTCACCCTCTGGGTGGCGACGGCATTGCCGCTGGCGACCTCGACAAGCTGGGCGGTCAGCATTATATGAGGTTCCATCTGAAGGATACTCCCCATCAACATCCATTTGGCTTCTGCCTTTTGAGCTACTTGCGAGGCAATTTCACGATTGATCTTTTTCTCCCCTTCTCTGCCGAGGAGTTTGAGAATGTCATAAAGTCTCTGGCTGGATACAACCTGCAAGAACTGTGATTCTGATAAATCAGTAATCAAAAGGTTGGTTACGATTTCACCATATCTCAGCGAGTCAGCAGGGTCGGCCAAGTTATCGAAGTACATAATCGCCAGGCGATTTTCGGCGGCGACGGCTTCCAGCGAGGGGCCCACTTCAAACTTCCATGGTTTCAAAATGAGGACCAGAACGGCAACCACTACAATGGCGGCCGGTATCAGGAATCCTCTATAGCTCCTCTTAATCGGCTTCTCAGGCGTCGGAACTGTCTCAGCCGCCGCGAATTCCTTGACTATTCGTTTCAGATCAGCCAGCATGCCGGCCGCGGTTTGATACCGGGTGTCAGAGTCTTTGTCCAGAGCCTTATTAATGACCTGCTGCAGGCTGTCGGGGAGATCGGCTTTGAAACGTCGGAGCGGCTCCGGCGAGTCCTTGAGTATAGAGCCAATAACTGCCGCCTCGGTATCTCCCGTGAAAGGAAGCCGGCCGGTTACCATCTCGTACAAAACCACCCCGAAAGAGAAGAGGTCCGAGCGGTGATCTGTCTCGTGACCCCTGATCTGCTCCGGTGACATGTATCCGACGGTCCCCAGGGTAGAACCCGTTCTGGTTATTTTTTCGCTTCCCCGGACTGATGCCAGACCGAAATCGACCAGCTTGGGCCGTCCGGCGGCACTGATACAAATGTTGGATGGTTTGACATCACGATGGATAATGCTCGCTTCATGGGCCGCTTTGAGACCTTCACATATTTGAATGGCCAGGTCTATAACTTTATGAAGCGGCAGGGATTTATCCTTGATGATCTTGCTGAGCGATTGCCCCTCTACATATTGCATGGCAATGAAGGGTCTGCCCTGATAGTCACCGACCTCATAGACTGTAACGATATTGGGGTGGTCCAGCGCGGCCGCCGCCTGTGCTTCGCGCTTGAATCGGGCTTTTAGTTCTTCATCTGAAAGAAATTGCAGTGGAAGAAACTTAAGCGCCACGCGCCGCTCAAGCTCGGTGTCATCGGCCAGGTAAACCTCGCCCATGCCGCCGACGCCCACGCGCTCAATGATCCTGTACCGCGCTACCTGCGTGCCTTTTGCCAGGGGCGCAAAAGACTGAGTCTGATTTTCTTGGGGATTGTCTTCTGTCATCAAACGGATGCCTGCCTCAATATCTCACAATCCATTATGTGATGATGATAGGATATAATAGAACCTGTTTTGCGTATATGCAACCCTAAAATAACCGGTCACCGGCTCGGTCCAACAGTTGTCAGACCCTGGTGATTGAAAGAGCTTTAAGAACGATGGCAGCTTTATCGGGCACAAGTGGCTATAGCAAACACGTAACCTCAAATTCTTTTCAACGTATTGAAATATCGACGAAAATAGTTGAGTATTTCAATATGGCGCCCTATTATGTGTCAAAGGTTTTGACGTGTTTTAGAGTCGTGACCGCCGCCTCGCAGTTTGCTTTTTATATCATGGCCGTCGAATGAGGAGGAATAATATGCCTGAGAATCAGCGATTGATCCGGATGGTCGCGGTTGCGCTCGGCCTACTGGTATCATTGGCGCTGGCCGCCCTCGCGGAAAACCGGATGCCGGAACTCTGGGGAAGTATGGAGCCCGGCCGGTACGGTATCGGCTTCAGGACAATTGAGGAATTCGACTATTCGCGAACTTTCGGCCCCAAATATGACTATGATGGGGAGCTTCGAGAAGGAATAAGAGCGCGTCCCATCCAGATATGCTTATGGTATCCTGCGAATGTAAAATCGGATGACTCAAGGATGGTATATTCCGAGTATAACTATCCCTACCCGAAAGATGAGCGGTTCATTGATTTTCTGAATAATGTGCAGGGACGCGAGCTCCAGGTCCTTCTGGGCATAATTCGAAGCCGGGGCGCCGTTCAGGATTTTCTGAACATCAAGATGGCGGCGGTCAAGGATGCCGAATGGGCGGAGGGTTCTTTCCCTCTTATTATATATCACCCCCATACCCAGACCGGCGTCTCGGAAAATGCCCCTCTCTGCGAGTATCTGGCCAGCCACGGATTTATAGTGGCAACCTCCCCGCCCGTCGGGACATTGACGCTCAATCCCGAAATCAATCTTGCCGACCTGGAAACGATGGTCCGGGACAGGGAGTTCGTCTATGCCCGAGCGCGCGATTTGCCCCACGTCGACACCAACCGGCTTGGCGCCATGGGCACCGCTTTCGGGGGAGTAACGTCGCTGGTCATGCAGACGCGCAATAGCAACGTTGACGCCGTCGCCGGTTTGCAAAGCCTTTATGTTTTTAACGAGTTTTATGAGCCGGTGAAGGACAATCCCTATCTTGAAAAGAACAAGGTGCTTGCACCCTTGATGCTCGTATACAACGACGGTGAGTCTCCCGCTGATCTGTCTCTTTTTGATTCATTTGACTATTCTCAAAGGTATTTGCTTAAGCTGAGTCGATTGACGAGCAGGGATTTCAGCCAGTACGGCCTGATTTCGATTGCAGGCGCGGACAGCGCCGGTCCCACTGCCGAGGAGAGAGGATGGGATTACGATACAATGGCACGATACCTGCTGAATTTCTTCAAGGCACATCTTTATAAGGACGAAGCGAGCTTTCGTTATTTATCGGCCAACCCAACCGCTCACGGCCTCAATCCGGAATTCGTCAACATGAGCATTTCCCCCGCCGGGGATCGGCCGCCTACGGAAGAAGAGTTCATCCGGATTATCGATAAGAACGGTGTAGATAGAGCGGTTGAAATCTTCGAGAAATTCAGGAAATCCGATCCGGAACTTACATTCTTCCAGGAAGCTGTGATGAACGCTCTCGGCTATCAGCGTCTTCAGTCATATGACATCGACGCAGCCGCGAAACTGTTCAAGATGAACACCGAGTCCTATCCCAACTCGGCCAACGTGTGGGACAGCTATGCCGAGGCCTGCCAGGCTCGAGGCGACACCGCACTTGTCATCAGCTGCCTGAAGAAGACGCTCGAGATTCTGCCGAACGATACGGCCATAACCGATCAGTTCCGGCAACTCATACGGAATCATGCCGAACAGGTCTTAAGAGATTATGGTGAATTGGAATAGAAGTAGTTACAGCATAAAAGGAAGGGTACGATGAAAGATAACGGCTCCGACGTTACAAGACGCAAGTTCCTGGCGGCGGCCGCCTCCGGATTGGCGGCGGCGGGCCTGGCCGGTTTTCCGTCGGGTGCGGCCATTGCTGACGAGGAAAAAAAGCCGGCCGAGAAAGCCTCTAAAAAGATAATATACCGGCAATTGGGCAAGACCGACATTAGACTTCCTATTGTTAGTATGGGCGTGATGAATGCCAACAATCCTGAGATTGTTCAGGCCTCGTACGAGATCGGCGTCCGCCATTTCGACACGGCGGCGTATTACCAGTACGGCCGCAACGAGCAGATGGTCGGGAGTGTCATCAATAAGCTGGGTGTCCGGGACAAAGTCGTCATCGGCACAAAAGTGCATGCGCAGGGCCAGCGACGGGGGCTGGCAGATAACGAGTCAAAAAAGAAGCTTATTGACGCCGTCGACAGTTCGCTTGAGCGGCTTAAGATGGAGTATACTGATATATTATATATCCATGACGTTTCCGACCCGGAGGAGATTTTCAGTCCGGGGATTGTCGAGGGGTTGGGCGTTCTCAAGGAAAAGAAAAAGGCCCGCCATGTCGGTGTCTCGACTCATAATAACATGACCGGCATCATTAGTGCCATTGCCGCGAAAGGGGTCTATGACGTCGTCCTGACGGCCATCAATTTCACCATGGCCGATGATGCCGAGCTTTTGAAGGCCATTGAGAACGCCGGGAAAAAGGGCGTCGGAATCATCGCCATGAAGACTCAGGCCGGCGGGGCGCGCTGGCCCAACCCGGAATCGCGCCGCGATTACAGCTCGTCGACCATCGCCACGGCCGCCTTGAAATGGGTCCTGCGCAACGAGAATATCACAACGGCTATCCCCGGATACACCAATCATGAGCACATGACCGAGGATTTCTCAGTGGCCTATGATCTGGAGTACACCGAAGAGGAAAAGAAGCTTCTTTCGGACAATAATATCAAACTGAGCCTCGGTTTCTGCCGCCAGTGCAAAAAGTGCCTGGCGAGCTGTCCGAACGACGTCGACATCCCGAAGCTGATGCGGACGCACATGTATGCCGCGCAGTACGGCAATTTCCATCAGGCTCGCGCAACGCTTGATGAGATTCCCGGGCGTGGCGGTCTTGCATCATGCAAGTCATGCGTGTCATGCATCGCGCAATGCGCCAACACGGTTGACATCGCCCGCCGCGTCGACGAATTGAAGCTGATGTATGCGTAGACAGAGCAATCGTAGGTCGGGTTCCGAGTGAAGTGAGCGAAAGCGAGCGCAACGAGAAACCCGACGTTGTCTATTATATGCAGGTGTCGGGTTTCTCGCTTCATCCACTGACGCGGATTCCGTTCGGAACCCGACCTACACTCCCCACACCCGGCAGCCGGACACCCTTGGTGTCAATTCATGTCACAAAGGAAAATTCCCCGTATCACGATGCCTCTCATACGGATACGGCAAAATGGGTTCGTTTCCTATATTTTTAAATCC
>CP070766.1:1535671-1539547 GCA_020345705.1 Candidatus Zixiibacteriota bacterium
CGGACTCGGGTCCCGCCCTGCACCTGTTTTAACAGGAGAAGACCGGCTCTGCATGTGTTCGCAGCAACCAAATATGTAGTTGCCGAAACTTTTTACGGCGCTGATTCGTAACCTCTTGGTGTAACGGCGAACCCCGGGCAGAGATTCTGTCGGCTTTTGTAAAGAAAGGATGGTATATGACGAATGGCAAACAGTGACAATTATAGATATGTAAAGGGAGTGGGCAAAAGTGATAGACTTGGCGACGTGCTATCAGTCGATTTTAGCCCGGTGAAGGTCTGCTCATTTGATTGCATCTATTGCGGTCTCGGACGGACTACGGATAAGACGTTGCAAAGGCGGGCGTTTTACCCTGTCGAGGAGGTTTTTGATGAGATAAGGGACTGGGTTAGCCATAACAGTCCCCCCGATTATGTCTTGTTGACCGGTAGCGGTGAACCCACGTTATATACAGAATTGGGGCGTCTCGTGAGACTCGTCAAGTCCGGTTTTCCGGGAGTAAAATCATATATTTACTCCAATGGCTCTCTCCTTTACTACGAGGATGTGAGAAAGGACATTTCTGCCTTCGATCTCATAATGATCAATCTGAATACCGATGATGAGGACACTTTCCAGCGGATTTGCAGACCTCACCACGATACCGGGCTTGACCGTGTGATCGACGGTATAAAGCAATTGCGAAAAGAATACACCGGTCCCCTGTGGATGGATGTCATTCTGGTAAAAGGCGTGAATACCCAAGTGAGCGCGCTTGAGAATTTAATGGACACCATTGCAGATATTGCGCCCGAGCGGTGTATCTTCAGACTGCCAAGGTCGGCCGCCGGCAAAGAATCCCAGTGGGTCCGAGTTGAAATACCAGAAAGCCTTAAGAGAAAATGGCGCAACCTGCCGTTTGAGGTTGTCTATGATAGTTAGAGGAGCCTTCCACCTCTCTTCTTAGAAGCGAGGAGCTTTATGAGAGCATCAGCAGTATTGCTTTGTATCTATTTAATTCTGTGTTGTCCGTCCATTTTGCATTGCCAGCAAATTGATAAATCTTCGGAAAATCGACTCAAGGAACTGGTTGTTCCCTCCTCCTGTCTTGAATCTTTCAGCAGAACGGTTAAATCTTATGATGTGGAGAAAGTCATAATTCCAAGCGACGACATAGAATTGGCCGGGGAATTATATCTTCCGAAAAGTACCGGGCCGTATCCGGCTGTTATATACATGCACGGCGGCGGCAATGATTACGATATGTTGATGTCTTCCCCACGGTATTACGCCCCGCGAATGGCTCATTGCGGATTTGCGTTTCTGGCATATGAAAAGCGCGGGACCGGAGAATCCGGCGGTGTCTTTCATGAAGCGACCTATGATGATTTTATTGCCGACGCCGGTCATGCCGCTGATTTTCTTGCACAACATGACCGAATTGACCCGGATAAAATAGGCATTTATGGCGGCAGTCAGGGGGGACGGCTGGCCCCGGTAGTGGCAACCCGGTTCCCGAGCGTTTCATTTGTCATAAGCGCCTCCGGACCGATTGGCACGCTCGCCGATCATGCAACATTCAACATTGAGTATGCCTTAAAAGTGCGAGGTTATGAGGATAGTACCATTGAGCAGGTCATGCCGCTCTGGAGGAGACATCATACCGCCTGGGAATCGCTTGATCCCGATGATTTGAATAACGTCGCCGAGGATATTTTTAAGTTCCGAGAATTTATTGACCCCATGGCTCTCCCCAACACCCGGCAGGAATTCCTGACCGACAGTAATCTGTTTTTCCTGCGGCCGCCTTATTTTTCAATGTCAAAAGATTACACTGGCGAGCTTGTGAATCTTGACGTTCCCTGGCTTGCCATATATGGCGAATTGGATCCGATAATAAACGTTCGGGAAAGTGTCGAGAATATTCGAAAACAGATGACGGCGGGTGACAATACTCAATATGAAATTATCGTGATTAAGAGCGTCGGCCATTCCTTCAACAACAGTGCAACGAGAGAACAGGTCCCCGTCATAAATGTCGCCATAAACTGGATAAATGAGATGATATCTCACTAATCAGCAAGCGTCGTATAGAACCCAGAGCCACCGAAGAGCGAGTGGCTCTGCGTCCTCAAATGCCGCCTGCTCACCGATGTCTCCGTCTATTCTCATGTTGTCTGTTCTTTCCCAATCCTAGCTGAGCAGGTTAAATCCCCTGCCGCAGACGCCTCGTGAAATCAAGAGAGGTTTCGATAAATGATGTCTCACACTTCGCGTGGAAGGTCAGGACCGCCTAGGCCTTAACCCGTCTGGCCCAGGTTCTACCGATTATTCACACAGAGGCTCCGGACCATTCTTATACAAATAGTTGATCAGGTGTGTTACGTCGAGAAGATTGATCACACCGCTTCCGTCGGCATCCGCCGCCTGTTCCGGATCGGGCGCCGGACCGAACTTGTACAGGTAGTTGATTATGAACGTCACATCAACAATGTTAATGGCCTCGTCGCCGTTGGCGTCGCCGCAGATGTACTCGCAGACGTCGCCGGTCCCGTTTTCGTTGATATCCTCCTGACCGGGATTGTACACGTATATGCAGTTATCACAGCTGTCGCCGACAGAATCGGCGTCATAATCCTCCTGGTCCGGATTCAGGTCGGCGATGCAGTTGTCGCAGGAGTCGCCGACGCCGTCAGCATCGCCGTCGAACTGATAAGCGTTGATTACCGTCGGGCAATTGTCACAATCATTACCGATGTCGTCGCCGTCGTCGTCATCCTGATCGGGATTCTGTACGTTGAGGCAGTTATCGCATGAGTTCCCGACAAAATCCATGTCGGCGTCCTGCTGCCGGGGATTCGGATCATTGATGCAGTTATCGCAGAGGTCGCCAACGCCGTCCCCATCAACATCATCCTGCTGGGCGTTGGGAACAGTCGGACAGTTGTCGACGTCGCCGCACAGGCCGTCACCGTCGATGTCATTGTAAGGATCGTAGGGACAGTTGTCACAGGCTTCGCCGATGCCGTCATAGTCGGTGTCTTTCTGATCGGGATTGTACGCCGAGGGACAGTTGTCGGTATAACAGGTATTGGCCGGATTGCCGGGATCGCCGTAACCGTCACCGTCGTAGTCGGCGCAAACGTCGCAGACGTCAGGGATGTAGTTGCCGTCGGCGTCGCTGGCGGCCTTGGGGCGGAAAGCCAGCCCGTTGGGTGTAGTCAGGCCGGGATCGAAGCGAACAATGCGGCGCGTATTGATTCCCTTCGGATACAGGTATTCACGGATCCAGGTGGGTTCGGCGGTCTGCGCCACGAACACGTTACCGTTGGGTCCGATCTTAAGGCCCCAGGGATACAGCAGAGGGTAGTCGTCGTTAAAGATGCCCAGGTACTCGCCCGTGGTGCCGTCGTACTGATTAATCGAATGGCCACTGTAATTGCAGACAAGAAGCTTACCGTCGGAAGCAAAGACGATTCCGCGGCCGCCGCTGAGATTGCTGCTGCTCTGATCGACAAAGATCCCCACCAAGGAGCCGCCGGTGCCTGAAAACTCGAGGATCGAATTATCCCCGTTGGCGACAAAGAGGTTCCCGTTGGGACCGAATATCAAACCCATAGGATTAGCGAGACCTCCGGAGCCGGGCGTGACAAAGGTGTCAATGAAGGCCCCGGTCGAGCCGTCATAGCGCAGAATACAGCTGTTGTTCCAGCTGCTGGCATACAGATTGTTGTCCGGACCGAAGATCAGAAACATGGGAACATCCAGTCCGCCGCTGCCGGGCGACACAAACGTACCGGTGGTGTTCGAGTCAACATTGAGCCGGACGATGCCGTTCAGGCCGATATCGGCTACGTAAAGCTGCAGGTCAGGGCCGAAAACGCAGTCCAGCGGTAA
>CP070766.1:1539647-1542604 GCA_020345705.1 Candidatus Zixiibacteriota bacterium
CACAAAATGGCTGATGAGACAGGCTCAATCTGCAAAAATCCCAAGCTCACTCCTACATAAGGTTATACGAGAATAACGGATACATGTTTCATTGTTCGCATCAAATATGCAAACGTCTGGATATAATGCGGCCGTCCATCTGCAATTTACGGGATTATCATCTTTAACTGCGGAATGGGCCGCATTCCCCCGTCGGCCGACCCGTCATAATTTATAGTAAGTCAACAAATTGCGGAGATCTCGCGGCGACCAAATTTATTCTGAAAAGGCCTTGACAGCGGGCCGAAGGCGGCCTATATTAAAATAGCTTGTGAAATAAATCACAATTTGGACTATGGGTAATAAAGACAAATCACAATCGGTTATCAAGAGAAAAGACTTACAGGCACTTTTCGACTCTCTTATCAAAAAGGGCTATTCAACGTACGGTCCGTGCGTACAGGACGGCGCCGTTGTCTATGACCGGATTGAGTCGGTCAGCGAACTGCCAATCGGCTGGACCGACCGTCAGGACAACGGCAACTATCGACTGACCAAAACGAAAGAGAAAAGGCTTTTCGGCTTTGTCGTCGGGCCGCACACGTGGAAAAAGTATCTTTACCCTTCGGAGAGCAAGTTGTGGGAAGCCAAGCGCAGCGGCCACGAATTCGAAATAGTCGCCGAGGTCAATCAGCCTTACAAACAGGCCTTTATCGGCGTCAGGCCATGCGAGCTTCAGGCTCTGGCGATTCAGGACAAGGCCTTTCTGGAGGGAGAATTTACAGACGTCAGCTACCTGCAGCGACGTCAGAACGTCTTCATTGTAGCGGTGAACTGCGTCCAGCCCGGCGGGACGTGTTTCTGCTCATCAATGAAGACAGGGCCGAAAGCTTCCGGGGGATTTGATCTGGCTCTGACGGAAGTCGTGGAGCCGAATAAGCATTACTTCGTGGTCGAGGCGGGCTCGAGCGCGGGCGTGAAAATTCTGAAGGAAATTCCCGGCAAGGCGGCGGGTGAAAAGGAAGTCCTGGCGGCCAAGAAGGCCCTTCGCAAGGCAAGCTCCAAAATGGGGCGCCGGCTGGATACGGACGGCCTGGAAAAGCTGCTTTTCAAGCACATTGATCATCCGCACTGGAACGAGATTTCTTCGAGATGTCTGACCTGCGGGAACTGCACCATGGTCTGTCCGACGTGCTTCTGCGGCAACATCGAGGACGTCACCGACCTGACCGGGCAGACGGCTGAAAGACGCCGGAAGTGGGATACCTGCTTCAGCGTGGACTTTTCGTACATCCACGGCGGGAGCATACGGAGCGGAGAGACGGCGCGGTATCGCCAGTGGATGATGCACAAGCTGGCCTACTGGCCGGAGCAATTCGGGACGTTCGGCTGTGTGGGATGCGGCAGGTGCATCACCTGGTGCCCGGTCGGCATCGACATCACCGAAGAGGCCGGCGTCTTTAAAAGGGAAGGATAATAAAGCGACGTTATCATAAATGAAGGTGAATAGCCGTGGAAAACATTGAACGCATCTTAAAGGAGCACCCTTTTCTGGAGGGGATGGATGAGAAGCATATCAAATTGCTCGTCGGGTGTGCTTCCAATGTCGTTTTCAAGGCGGGTGAATATATCTTTCGTGAGGGTGAAGAAGCGGACAAGTTTTACTTCATCCGGCACGGCAAAGTCCTGGTTGAGACATTCATCCCGCAAAAGGGCCCGGTCATCATCCGCTCCAGGCACGAGGGGGAAATCTTCGGCTGGTCGTGGCTGGTGCCGCCGTACAAGTGGCATTTTGACGCGCGCGCCGTGGAGTTGACTAGGGCCATTGCCCTCGACGGCAAGTGCCTGCGCGGGAAGTGTGAAGAAGATCACGACTTGGGATATGAGATAATGAAACGCTTTGCTTTGATTATTGCCGAAAGGCTGGAAGCAACCAGACTGCAGCTCCTGGATATCTATGGCAACAGCTCAACAAAATAAGAAAATGGTTAAGGGGGGCCCGGCCTACCCGATGCTGGTTAGGCCGTACGCCATCCGCCGGATATCAAGAGAGACCTACGACACTTTCACGTACGAGTTAACGCCGCCGCGAGGCAGTGGCGGTGTAAGCTTTGCCCCGGGGCAGTTCAATATGCTCTACGTTTACGGAGTGGGCGAGGTGCCGATCTCCATTAGCGGCGATCCGGCCAAACCGCAGGCCCTCGTGCATACGGCGCGTATCGTGGGGGCGGTGACCAAGGGCATAAAACGCCTGAAAGTCGGCGACAGTCTCGGCGTCCGCGGGCCGTACGGCAGCAGCTGGCCGGTTGAGGAGGCAGTTGGCCGTGACGTGGTGCTGGTGACCGGAGGTATCGGGCTGGCGCCGCTGCGGCCGGTAATCTATTATCTTCTCATCAATCGTGAGAAGTACGGTCGGATTGTCCTGCTTTACGGGGCACGAACGCCAGAGGACATGCTTTACACCGGCGAGCTTGAAAGATGGCGGGGGCGCTTTGACCTTGATGTCCGGGTCACCGTTGACCGGGCTACCGGTTCCTGGCGGGGCAACGTTGCCGTTGTCACGCAGCTGATAAAGCCGGCGCCGTTCGACCCGATGCATTGCATTGCCCTTGTGTGCGGCCCGGAGATTATGATGCGCTTCACCATCCTTGATCTCGAAAAGAGAGGCGTGGATTACGACAGGATCTACGTTTCCGTGGAACGTAACATGAAGTGCGGAATCGGGCTGTGCGGGCACTGCCAGCTCGGTCCGACGTTCGTTTGTAAAGACGGCCCGGTTTACCGGTACAGCGACATCAGAACTATCTTTACAAAACGGGAAGTGTGACATGAGTGCGAAAAAGAAGCCCAAGTTAGCCGTCTGGAAATTTGCCTCGTGCGACGGTTGTCAGTTATCCCTTCTCGACTGCGAGGACGAACTGCTGGCCGTAGCCGGCGAAGTGCATATCGCCAACTTCCCGGAAGCTTCTCGCGCGGTC
>CP070766.1:1542704-1547381 GCA_020345705.1 Candidatus Zixiibacteriota bacterium
GTGATTTCACCGGGGGTAGGTCGGAAATCTTTCCGGGGATCCTCGGCATTGATGCGGCACTCGATAGCGTGCCATTTCAGCAAAATATCTTCCTGACGGTACGCCAGCTTTTCACCGGCCGCGACCAGGATCAGTTCTTTAACAAGATCGGTATCGGTGGCCTCCTCGGTAACGGGATGTTCAACCTGGATACGCGTGTTCATCTCCATGAAGTAGAAATTCAGATCTTCATCCACCAGAAATTCCATGGTGCCGGCGCCGAGATAGTTGATGGTTGACGCTCCGCGCACGGCCGTCCGACCCATGAGGACCCGCAGTTCGGGGGTAACGATGGGCGAAGGACATTCTTCCACCAGCTTTTGATGCCGTCTCTGAATACTGCAGTCTCTCTCGCCGAAATGAATAATGTTGCCGTGTGTGTCTCCCAGCAGCTGGATTTCAACATGATGAGGATTCCAAATCGCCTTTTCGATATAGACCTCGGGATTTCCGAAAGCCGCCTGAGCCTCCGCGCGTGCTGTTTGGAAACCTCCCTCCAGTTCCGACTCATCCCGGCACAGACGCATTCCGCGTCCACCGCCGCCGGCAACCGCCTTAAAAAGAACCGGATAGCCGACCTCAGCGCATATCGAACGAGCAACATCCACGGTATTGATGATGCCGTCGGAGCCGGGGATGACGGGAATGCCGGCCTGCTTCATGAGCTTCTTGGCCATCCCCTTGTCGCCCATTTTGCGGAGCATCTCGGACGTGGGCCCGATAAAGGCTATTCCGCATGACTCGCACATCTCGGCGAAGTCGGCATTTTCGGCAAGAAAACCGTATCCGGGATGAATGGCATCGGCATTCGTCACCTCAGCCGCGGCAATTATACGCTTGGGATCAAGATAGCTGGAGGCCGGCGGAGGCGGGCCGATGCAGACGTCTTCGTCGGCAAAGCGCACGTGAAGAGAGTCGCGGTCGGCCTCGCTGTATACGGCAACCGTACTTATTCCCAGCTCCCGGCAGGCACGAATCACACGAAGGGCGATTTCACCCCGGTTGGCTATGAGGACTTTATTAAACAACGTTCATCCTGTCTCTTGGCAGAATCCGTCAAAATTTCGAAATGTCGCTTTCTTTCTCCTC
Source organism: Candidatus Zixiibacteriota bacterium (assembly GCA_020345705.1). Classification (GTDB taxonomy): domain Bacteria; phylum Zixibacteria; class MSB-5A5; order GN15; family PGXB01. The sequence continues at coordinate 1,543,833 of CP070766.1, forward strand.
GGGCACCCCGGCATCCCAGCGCTCGGCCGCACCGGTGATTCCCTTGACTCTGAGGTCAAAATCATCCGGATTCGTGCACTGAGTCATCGCTTCCTCAAATGAGATTAATCCGGAACGGTAAAGCTTCATTATCGATTGGTCGAAAGACATCATGCCGTACTGCTCACCCTGCTCAACCAGGTCCGGAATCGACGTCGTCTTTTCCTGAGTCATCAGGCATTCCCGGATCGCTCCGGTCGAGACCAGAATCTCAATAGCCGGTACCCGGCCGGGCATGTCGCCTCTTTTTAACAGCCTTTGACACACGATTGCCTTAAGAGTTCCCGCCAGCAGCAATCTTATTTGCTGATGCTGGTGTGGCGGGAAAAACGAAATAATTCGCGAGATGGTCTCTACGGCATTCAATGTATGCAGGGTCGTCAGCACCAGATGACCGGTATCCGCAGCAGTCAGGGCTATCGACATGGTGTCGACATCGCGAATCTCCCCGATTAGAACGACGTCCGGGTCCTGGCGGAGTGAATGCTTAAGAGCCGACGCAAAGGAATCGGTGTCAGCGCCAACCTCCCTCTGGCTTATGATACACTTCTTGTCACGATATACGTACTCAATAGGATCTTCAACCGTCAGGACATTATCAATTCGGTTAGCGTTCATATGCTCAATCATGGCCGCAAGCGTCGTGGATTTACCCGATCCGGTTGTCCCCGTTATAACAATCAGGCCGCGTCTTTCCATGGCCAGGTCTTTTACGACATCGGGGAGATTGAGTTCTTCGAAGGAAGGAATATTAGTGTTTACGGCCCTGACGGCAACGCCGGAAGTTCCTCTCTGCCGAAAGAGGTTTATCCTGAATCGCCCCAGCTTGGCCACCGACAACGCCAGGTCCATCTCGTTCTTTCTCCGGAAACGGTCGAGCTGCTTCTCATTCAATATCTGGCCGACAACATTTTCCATTGTGTCGATGGAAACCGGATCGGTTGCGATAGGCTCCAGCCGACCGTTGACCCGCAAGTGAGGTCGAATACCCACACGAAGATGCAGGTCCGAAGCCTTACGGTTAAGCATTTCAACTAACATCTGTTTGAGATTCATGGTGTTACCCCCGAGAAGACTATCCCTCAGGATCGATCAGAAAAAGCACTTGCCCGAATTCCACGGGCTGAGCGTTTTCAATCATGACTTTGACCACTCGCCCGGCCACTTCCGATTCAATTTCATTCATCAATTTCATCGCTTCCACAATGCAAACGACCTGACCGACCACGATTTTTTGGTTAAGCGTCACATATGGCGGCACATCAGGAGCAGGGGCCGCGTAGAATGTGCCGACCATGGGTGACTTCACTTCTACATATCTCTTTTCGGCAGCAGTCGGCTTGGCCTCAACCACATTCTCGGGGGCCGGATTGGCCGGGGCGGATTCTGCCACGGGGGCGGGGATATTACGAACTGAGTCGGCCTGAGGAGTATTGCCGTTATCGTCGCGCAGGCGGCGCGTAATCCTGACCTTACGGCCCCAGCTTGAAACCTCAAGCTGATCAATATCTGAGGTCTCAACCAGTTTTATCAATTTTTTTATAGTCTTTTCTTTCAAAGCTTACCTCCACAGGCTTAAGCAATGTGAAAAGATAATATCTCCAGATTATACTTCCAACAAGTTTTTTGGCGCTTTATTCAGCACTTTTCCGCCCGTGTTGGTCACCAGAACATCATCTTCAATCCTCACACCGCCCCAGCCCGGAATATATATCCCCGGTTCAACCGTCAACACCATGCCCCTTTTGAGAACGTCCGTGCTGCGCGGACCGGCGCTCGGGGCAACATGGAAATAAATCCCGATACCATGCCCGGTTCCATGTCCGAAATACTTTTTATATCCGGCCTTATCGATCACTTTCCTGGCCGCTACGTCAACCGCCTTTCCCGATACTCCTGACCTAACCTTCCTAATACCAGCCATTTGTGATCTCAGGACAACGTTGTAAATCTTCTTCTGGCGGCTGATTGCTTTGCCCATGACCACCGTCCGGGTAATATCAGATACGTAACCTTTGTAACAGGCGCCGAAGTCAAAAGTTACAAAATCTCCCCGGGCAATTTTCTTCTCCGAGGCGAGCCCGTGCGGTAAGGCCGAGCGATACCCGGAAGCAACAATGGTGGCAAAGGCCGGATTCGAGGAACCCAGCATCTTCATCTGATACTCAAGCTCCGCGCAGACCTCTATTTCCCGCAATCCGGGCTTGAGATAGCCCAGAATCCTCTCAAACGCCGTGTCTGAAATATCGGCGGCCTTCTGGATCAACGCCACCTCGGTCTTGTCCTTTATCACCGAAAGCTCGCTCACAACACCGATTGTCGGGATTAAAAGCACATCGCCCAGATATTCCTTAAGTCTTCTCCGCTCATTGCAGGTCAGAAATTCCGATTCAAAACCATATTTCAAATTCCTGCCCCGAAATTGAGTTATATCTTTAAGAGCCGTAAGAGGATGCGTCCTGGTCGGCACAACTTTCGCACCTCTAACTTCCTTCCTGGCCTGCTCATGAAAGCGGCTGTCGCACAACAGGTAAGCGGCCCTGGTGTTGATGATCAGCACCCCGGTGTCACCTGAAAAGCCGCAGAGATATCTGATGTTAAAAGAAGGGTATATGTCTCCGGCTATGGAACAGATTATGAAAGCATCAAGATTTTCACGCTTCAAGTATTCCTGGAATTTCTTAATTCGACTTCGATACATCGTTTTTTTCCTTCATATTTAAAGACTGACGAGTTTTCTCATATTTTTCCACAAGTCTCTGATCCTGGCTCTCATCGGCCAGTTCCCGGAAAATCTCCAGAGCCAGGCGGGAGTGCCCCTGCTTGAGTAACAAATCGCCCATGGTTTCGGTCTTAAATGGTATTTCCCGCAATCGTCCGATTTTGGAAGTCTCCTTCTCCTGACCTCTTTTTAATGTCAGCACATGCGTTTTTTGTGCTTCTTCCTGTTCCAGCAAAGAGGCCAGCCCTCCGGTCTGAGGATCAATCTCAAGGACTTTCATGTAATACGAAAAAGCGGTGGCCTCGTCACCCTGGCCGAACTTCAAATCCCCCAGATACTTCAAGGCGACAAGATTGTCCGGGTCCCGCCGGAGAACTCGATAAAATTCCTGTTCCGCAGACTCAGACTGCCCGGAATGATATAACGCCCGGGCCAGGACAACCCGACCGGAGACGAGATCGGGATAGTCCTTTAGTCGGATAGTGCACAATTCGACCGCCTTGGAATATTCTCTTTTGCGGAGGTATTCCATCGCGGTAGCCGGCCAGTACCCTTTGGATGACAGCTCGACTACAATATCCCTTTCCATATCAATCAGAACCGTGCCAAATATTATTCAACGTGATTTTCGGACCTTCCCCGGGTCGCGCCGACGCTTACCGGTCATCAGGGGCATCAGAACCAATCAAACCAGTCCCAGAATTCGGTTCGGATCGTGCGGAAAAATTTGCGATATATCAGGTAGCTGACTTTCCTCTTCCCGCAATAAATACCGGCCACACCCGTCA
>CP070766.1:1547481-1553587 GCA_020345705.1 Candidatus Zixiibacteriota bacterium
ATGAACAGCCCGCCGTCAAATCCGGCGTGGAAATTTCTTACTTGGAACAGCTCATCCCTGGCCCATGATGATTCGAAGCGGTCCTGCATTCGCTTGAGAACGCCGACTCCGAAATCATCTTTTTCGAGCGCTTCGAAAATCGTCTCGGCCGCCATTATGCCGGATTTGATGGCCAGATGAATCCCTTTAAGGCGCTGTGAATTGAGAAATCCGGCGCAGTCACCAATCATCAGGAGTCCGTCAGAATAAAGCCGTGGCATGGAGTAATAGCCTCCCTCGGGAATGGTCTTGGCGCCGTAGTGAAGCATCTTCCCGCCTTCGAAAATCCTCCTGACCAGCGGGTGCGTCTTGAAAAGCTGGAACTTGTAATGAGCGTCGTTGGCCGGGTTGGGGCTGTTGAGTCCTACAGCGTAACCGACTGCGGCCATGTTGCCGCCCATGTCGTATATGAATCCGCCGCCGTACTCTTCGCTCGGTTGCGGCCAGCCCATGGTGTGAATAATCTCGCCTTCGCGAAGGCGGCCTTCAGGGATTTCCCACACCTCCTTGACACCGGTCAGGTAAGACTGAGGATTCTTGCCATCGAAAACGCTGAGCTTCTCACGAGCCTCCTTGGTCAGACTGCCGTGGACCCCCTCGGCAAGGACGACAACCTTGGCCTTAAGAATCGAACCCGGCTCGAAATTCGGCTTTGGCTCGCCCTTCTTGTCCAGACCAAGGTCAACAGTTCTCACGCCGGTAACCCGGCCGTCTTCAACCAGAAGCTCAAAGCCGCCGGTCTCCGGAAAAATATCTATCTCGAGAGCTTCAACCTTTTCGGACAGCCATGTTGTGAACTTGTTCAGCGATATGATAAAATTCCCGTCGTTTTTGAAAGGCGAAGGCAGAAAGGGGAATTTCATCTGCGATTTGGAGGTGAGGTAGTAAAGAGAATCAGGACCGACCTTCCGCTCATACGGAAGACCTTTTTCCTCAAAATCAGGTATCAGCTCCCTGAGCGCTCGCGGATCCAGAACGGCGCCGGACAGAGAATGAGCTCCGGGATAGGACCCCTTCTCAATAATCACCATTTCCGGCATCGATACTTTGCCGCCGGATTGACTGACTAAATTCGCGAGATGATAAGCGGATGAAAGTCCGGCCGGGCCGGCCCCAATGATCAGTATATCTGTTTCGAGAATTTCTCTTTCAACATCCATTTTCGTTCCTCTGTCTTGATTTATTGTCGCTCATATGGAGTTCAAATATAGTCAAGACAGAGAGAAAATGGAATCAGTTTCTCAGCGGCTCCTTTTTGCTGCCCTTATCGGAATTCGCTGCTCTGTCGGATCGGAACCATTGCTTTTTAACTGAAGCATCTCCACAATCTTACTGCGATTAGGCCCTATCACCATCAGCCTGCCGGCGATGATGATCGGTTTTTTCAGCAGGTCGTTGTCCTCAGCCATCAGCGCAATCACTTCCTTTCTGCTGGGCAGAGATTTATCCAGCTTCTTCCTGGAATAGATCCTCGAGGACGAATTCAGGAAATGCTTCAGGTCGAGATGTCTGACAAGCCGGGTGATCTCATCTTCAGTAAGAGGTTTCTTCTTAATGTCACGAATCTGCAGACGCAGATCCTGTTGCTGGAGAAATTCCTGAACTTCAACGCAACCGGGTTCGTTGGGAACCATAATTATGTCAACTATCTTCTGCATCGTGCCTCCAGTGAAAGCAAAAAAGCGTGCTCTTTTCGGATGCCGCGACCGACGGCCGGGCAAGCGAAACCATTCACCATTCCTGCGGGGATTACATTTCTGATATCGACGTCCCCTACAAAATGGTTACGTTCCTTTGAAAGTTTATAAGATACTGTTTTCATCTCACACCACATCTTTCCTAACACGCCCACCCACATCCAGCCACTTGAGCCGGAAACAGACCGCTGAACCTGGTACCCTCTAGCCATCCGCAACAGTCATAGTGGCGGTCAGGCAACTTCTATGGGGGAAGGGAATTCTTGTGCTCTGAAGCACCCTACTGTTAAACGAATCAGTTACTCTTTTGTTCCCCCAAAAACCGGTTTAGAAGAGCTCGCGGGAATCCCGCTTTTCCTTCGAACGCCGATACTGACACATTAACAATCGTGAATTAAAAGCAGAAAGCAATACGACAAAAATACGAGTGAATTACGTATATTTTATACGCAATTAGAGCGACTGAAGATATGTGTTCAGATTCACTTTCTTATTCCTGATGCCCAGTTTCCGTCGGATTATTTCCCGGTGCTTGTGTATGGTCAGGACAGAGACATTCAGGATTTTTGAAATCTGCTTGGACTGCAGGCCATTCTGTATCATCTTGCATATTTCCAGTTCACGGGGCGTCAAATGAGTCGGATCGGCTCTCAGGCCCTCAACGAACGGCGCCGCTATTGTCCGGAGACTGTCGGCAATATGGTCGATGCTTTTCTGCTGGGTGTCCGTGGAACTCTCCCGGAGTCTCTGTAGTGCCGGGATCACCAGGGTTTCGAAATTGGCCGTAATCTGGAGTTTCAAGTTCTTTTTTTCTTCCTCGATCTGCCCCATGAGCTGGCTCAGGGCGATGTTCTTTTCTTTCAACTCCTCCTCGGCCCGCTTGCGATCAGTTATATCTATGTTCATACCGAGGATTCCGCGTATTCGACCCTTATCCCGTATCGGGGCAACAATATTATAAAAGAATCGCTTCTCACCTTTGATAACAAAATCCACTTCACCATGAACGGTCTCACCGGAAAATGCACGACGGTTATTGCTGAGCCAGAGCTCGCGCACTTCATCACTCACGGCCACCTCTTCCGGCCGCATGCCGACCAGATCTCCCCAGTGTTCTCGACAGGCAGTATTTTGTAGAATGTAGTGACCGCTTTCATCGATGGCAAAGAAATCAAAAGGAAAGCTCTCGATTGTTGCGCGGAGCTGTGCCTCTCTCTTAGTCAGTGATTCCTCGGCGCGCTTGAGTTCGGTGAGATCTCGAAAGGTTGCTACTCTGAGCGCCCTTCCCTGGTATACGTGCGGTCGTCCGGTCAATTGAACGTCAATCGTTGAATTGTCTTTCCGAACGCCCGTTGCTTCATAGGGCTCATCATAGCCCGCCTTAATGTTCGCAAGAATCTTCTTCCAGGACTCAGGAGTGGCGAATTTCCTGGCATATTGACCTATCATCTCAGAAAGCTCATAGCCAAACATTCTCGCCAGAGCTTCGTTAGCGTAGACAATAAGGCCATCGTCATGAATGGCGATGCCCTCTTCGGCCACGTCCGACAGTGTTCGGAAACGCTCTTCGCTCTCGCGAAGGGCTTCTTCCGCCAGTTTACGGTCGGTTATATCGGTGATGACGGCAAAACTCCCTTTGTAACGTCCCTTCGAATCGCGAATCGGTCTCGCGGCAACACTGGCATAAAGCAGGCTCCGGTCTTTTCGCAGGATGGTCATTTCATAGCTGGATATACGCCCGCGCCTGCACATCGCCACCTGCTTCTCGAAACGCTTCAAATCGTCCGGGGAAATGAAATCGCTGGCCCGGCGCCCGATGATCTCCTTACAACTGTAACCCAGCGCCTCGCAGACCCGATCATTCACATAAGTGAATCGCCCCTTTTCATCCACCACGACCAGGTAGTCTCGTATTGATTCTATTATGGCGCGGCTTCTCAGCTCAATATCAGGAAACGCCTCCTCAAACTTCTCGTAGGCGGTTTCAGATCTTTCAAAAGCCGCGAGCTTTTCGCGCAATTCAGACAGTTCTTTGATGAGCTGAGCTTTTGTCTTTTGAGTGTCTTTCATTCTTCTTTCACATCTGCGGCACAGGAGCACTCATAGCGTTTCGGAGTTGACTATAATTTTAAGGCGTCCGAGTCCGCTTGGCAAGAGATTTGTGATATCGGGGGAGGGCAGGATCAGGTCGGGTCGTTTTTCAGCGCCAGAGTGTTCCTTTTGGCCTTCTTTTTCGGATAAACGACCTCGACCGGTTCGCATGCTACTTCCCTGAGCCTTTCTATGGCGCCGTCTATCAGGAAATCGGGTGTTGATGCCCCGGCTGACAGGCCAACCACTTCAATTATCCCGGCACTCTCGGTTAACCATTTGAGCTCAATGTCGTCGGCGGTGTTAATGAGATAGCTTGTTTTGCATATTGATCCGGAGATCAGGGCCAGCCGGTTCGAGTTGGCTGATGTCCTGGAGCCGACTATCAGCATCATATCCACCCTGGGCGCCAATTCCATTACCGCATCCTGCCTTTGCTTGGTGGCGTTGCAGATGGTATTGAAGACTTCAGCACGCGGAAATTTCACCTTTACCGCCCGTTCAATCTGCTGAAAATCTACGTCCCGCGCCGTCGTCTGGGAAGTAAGAGCAATCCGCCCCTCCGATGATTTCACCCGGTTCAGATTATCAAGATCGGAGATGACAATTACCCTGTTGGGCGCATGACCGACGATACCCTTCGTCTCATCGTGCTCGGGGTCTCCATAATGAACAATATGATAACCATCTTCGGCCAATTTCCTGATGATTCTATGAATACGAATGACGAGCGGACAAGTAGCGTCGACAACGTTCAGGCCTCGGCTCCGAGCCTTTTCGAAAACATCCGGCGAGGCTCCGTGCGCGGGGATAATGACCGTGCCGTTCTCGACGGAATCAATGGAAAACGACTGTCCGACGCCGGCCTTCTGGAATTCTTCGACAACGGCGTCATTGTGGACGATTTCTTTCAGGATGGTCACCCTGTCATCCGTCCCCATCGTATCCCTGGCGATGGAGATAGCCCGCTTGACACCCATGCAAAAACCGTAGTGTTCGGCGATGATAATTTTCTTGAGGCCAATTCTCATTTTGTCTCTGCTTCCGCCATTCGGTTTTTGTCTCCTTTCCCTAACAATTTATACGCTAACGCGATTGCCTGACACCGGTGACAAATTCTTCCAGAAAATACCGGGTCAGCGACAGGTCGTCATGTAGCTCGGTATGAAAGGAGCTGATGAGGCAGTTCCCCTGCGCCAGGAGAACCGGGGAGTCGCGATAAGTTGCCAGGACTTGAACTTCCGGACCGTAACCGGAAACTACCGGTGCCCGTATAAAGGAGGCTTTGAGAGCTATCCGATCTCCGTTCAAGCTGGCCTGAATCTCGGCAAAGAAGGAATTTATCTGGCGGCCGTATCCGTTCCTGATAACCGAGACGTCGATGACCTTAAGCGGCCGTACCCGCTCGTCATCAACCTTCCCGGCAAGGAGAATCATCCCGGCACACGTTCCCCAGACGGGCTTAACAGAGCAGAATTTTTCCAGATTATCGCGCAATTTGAAGCGGTCGATCAATTCGCTCATCGTCGTGGACTCACCGCCGGGAATAATCAGACCGTCAAGCCCTGTCAAATCTTCTTTCCGGCGGACTTCTCGGCCTGCCATTCCCAAGGCGGACAGACGAAACAGGTGCCGTTCGAAATCTCCTTGAAGCGCCAGAACGCCGATAGTTCTACCCCGAGACATAATAATCAATGCTGGACGGACGGTTGATGCTACCTGACCTGAAGGAGGTCTTCCTCCGGGATGTCGGCGGCGGAAACACCTTTCATCGCCTGGCCCAGGCCACGGCTGCACTCAGCGACGATTTTCGGTTCATTAAATCCCGCTACGGCGGTAACGATGGCCCGCCCCATTTTTTCAGGGCTGGCGGATTTGAATATTCCGCTTCCGACAAAAACCGCCTCGGCTCCCAGCTTCATAACCAGGGCAGCATCGGCCGGTGTTGCCACACCGCCGGCGGCGAAATTCGGGACGGGAAGCTTGCCGAGTTTAGCGACCGTTTTGACGACCGTGAGCGGCGCCGACATCTCCTTAGCGGCTCCATTCAGTTCTTCAGCGCTCATCAGAGTCAGCCGTTTAATGGCAGAGTTAATCTCCCGAAGGTGCTTGACCGCCTCGGAGACTTCACCAGTACCGGCCTCGCCCTTGGTACGAATCATGGCCGCACCTTCGCTGATTCTGCGCAGGGCTTCACCCAGGTTACGGCATCCGCACACAAACGGCACCTTAAATCCCCATTTATCGATATGATATTTATCATCTGCCGGGGTAAGCAC
>CP070766.1:1553687-1563757 GCA_020345705.1 Candidatus Zixiibacteriota bacterium
GTGATTATAAGCGACCAGAAAGAGCCCCGGGGTACCCGTATTTTCGGCCCGGTTGCACGGGAGCTGAGAGAGAAGCATTTTATGAAAATTATTTCACTGGCGCCTGAAGTTTTGTAGAGGTTGCGCACATGAACGTACGAAAAGGCGACATAGTTATCATAAGACGAGGAAAATACCGCAGTCGGGAAGAGGGCAAGCACAAGACCGGTAAGGTCCTTCATGTCTTCCCCGGCACCAACAGACTGATTGTCGAGGGCATAAACATGATCTCTCGTCACACGAGACCGACGCGGCAGAATCCCAAAGGCGGTATTGTAAAGAAAGAAGCGCCTATCCACCGATCCAACGTGGCGCTGTTCTGCAAAGGCTGCTCGGCGCCGACAAAGGTCGGATACAAAGTGCTGATCGAATCCGATGGCAGTTCGAGAAAAATCCGCCTTTGCCGCAGGTGTGGCGAATCAATATAGCGGGTGTGATATATGGCTAGACTCAAGGTTCTATATAAAGAAAAGGTAGTCCCGAAGCTGATGAAGGAGAATAATTACTCTTCTGTCATGCAGGTCCCGAAGCTCATGAAGATAACCATCAATATCGGGGTGGGCGAAGCGGTTGCAAACGCAAAGGCTCTGGAATCGGCCACGGATGATCTGACACGGATCTCCGGCCAGAAGCCGCTGCTCACACGGGCCAGGAAGTCGATATCCAACTTCAAACTCCGTCAGGGTGCCCGGATCGGTGTCTCGGTAACGCTCCGGCGTGAGAGGATGTACGAATTTCTGGATCGTCTTATGAACGTTGCCATACCCAGGATCAGGGACTTTCGCGGGATCTCGGCAAAATCATTTGACGGCCGGGGAAATTTTAATATCGGAATACGCGAGCAGCTTATTTTCCCCGAGATAGATTATGACAAAATTGATAAGATTCGGGGTATGAATATATCCATAACAACTTCGGCCAAGACTGATGACGAGTGTCGGCAGCTGCTGACCGAGTTGGGTATGCCCTTCAGGAAATAGGAGAGAGCGTGGCAAAGAAGTGTTTGGTTGAGAAGCAAAAGCGGGAGTCGAAATTTAAAGTCCGTAATTACCATCGCTGCCAGCGATGCGGCCGACCCAGGGCATATATGAGAAGATTCGGACTCTGCCGAATCTGTTTCAGGGAAATGGCGTTGGCCGGGGAGATTCCCGGCGTGGTAAAGGCCAGCTGGTAATGCAAGGATAAGTGGGAGAATTCAATGTCTATGACCGATCCGATATCGGATATGCTGACGAGAATCAGGAATGCGTCGAAAGCTCGAAAAAGGGCGGTGGATGTTCCTAATTCGAATATCAAGCGCGAAATCGCCCGGATTCTGAAGGAAGAGGACTTCATTAAAGATACAATTGAGCTTCCGGACCGGCGGCAGGGGATATTGCGAATATATTTGAAGTATAGTCGCGAGGACGAGCCGATCATCAAAGGACTAAAGCGAATCTCACGTCCCGGCCTGAGAAAATATTACAATTTTGATGACGTCAAACGAATTGTGAGAAGCCAGGTCGGCCTGACAATCATGTCGACTTCACAGGGCATAATGACTGATGTCGATGCTTTGAAAAAGCAGTGCGGCGGAGAAGCCCTGTGCGCTGTCTGGTAACAGGAGCTCCCGTTATGTCTAAAGTTGGAAAATTGCCGGTAAAAATCCCCAAGGGGATAAAGGTTGATATAGATGAGACGGGTATATCCGTCGCCGGTCCCAAAGGGACGCTTTCACAGCCGTTGCGCAGTGAGATAAACGTAAGGGTTGAGGACGACGCGGTCGTTGTATCCAGATCCTCCGAACAGAGATTCCACCGCTCACTCCACGGCCTGACGAGAGCCTTGATTCAAAATATGGTCACGGGAGTATCCGAGGGTTTTGCCAGAGAGCTTGAAATGGTCGGAATCGGTTATCGGGCTGAGATGAAGGGCAAGGTTCTGGAGCTGAATCTCGGATACTCACATCCTGTCGTTTTCAGGCCTCCCGAGGGAGTGGCGATTGAGGTTTTGCACCGGGAAAACAAGATCGTTGTTACCGGAATCGATAAGCAGCTCGTCGGACAAACGGCCGCCAAAATACGTTCCTTCCGCCCCCCCGAACCTTATAAGGGCAAGGGTATCAGGTACTTTGGCGAGGTCGTGCGACGCAAGGCCGGTAAGGCTGCAGGCAAGTAAAGGTTGGGTAGTATGGCCAGAACAGACAAATATAAAAGACGCATGAAAAGACAGGCCCGGGTAAGAGGGAAAGTCTTCGGCACGGGGGACAGGCCCCGGTTGGCTGTCAACAAGTCATTGACAAATGTTTATGTTCAGCTGATTGACGACGAGAAAATGATCACGCTGGCCATGGTGACATCGCTTGGAAAAGAGATGGCGTCCAAGATGACCGGCAAGACTAAGACAGAAAAGGCCGCTATCGTGGGCGACGAAATCGCCAAAAAAGCTTTGGCCAAGGGATTCAAAACTGTAGCCTTCGACAGAGGCGGCAATTTGTATCATGGCCGTGTTAAGGCTCTGGCGGAAGCGGCTCGCAAGGCGGGACTGGAGTTTTAGATAATATACGAGGTTACGATTGGCTAAATTAGAAATGGACAGCCTCGATTATGAGGAAAAAGTAATCAACATCAACCGCGTGGCGAAAGTGGTAAAGGGCGGCCGGCGGTTTAGTTTCACCGCACTGGTGGCGGTTGGCCAGAAAAACGGCCGGGTCGGGGTCGGCACCGGCAAGGCGGCCGAGGTTGCCGAGGCCATAAGAAAGGCCACCGAGGCGGCCCGCAAGGCCATGGTGAAAGTGGCTGTTACGGCTGATGGGACTATTCCGCATTATATCCTCGGCAGGTTCGGGGCGACCACGGTCGTTCTGAAACCGGCCTCGCCGGGAACAGGTGTCATTGCCGGAGGAGCCGTCCGCGCCGTGATGGAATCGGCCGGAATACAAAATATCCTGACCAAGGCTCTGGGCAGCCGGAATCCACACAACGTGGTCAAGGCAACCATGAATGGTTTGCTTGCGCTGCGGACTCGTGAGGAGCAGGAAAAGTACCGTCGGGAAGGTTAATGTACCGGGAACGCGAGGTTGCTTATGGCTAAATTGAAAATTACACAGGTGCGAAGCGCCATCGATCGCAACAAAAGACAGAAAAGAACCGTCAAGGCGCTCGGTCTTGGGAAATTGCATCGAACCGTCATCCACAACGATACCCCTCAGATTCGAGGTATGATCGATGCGGTCCGACACCTGGTTGAATGGGAAAAGGTGGAAGAGTAGATGGCACCGTTGGAAATGTCACAGTTAAGCCCGTCTCGCGGTTCTCGCAAGAATCGTCGGCGTGTCGGCCGCGGACCGGGCAGCGGTCGGGGAAAGACCTGCGGCAGGGGCCAGAAGGGTCAGAAATCAAGGTCCGGCGGCAACATCCCGGCCTGGATGGAAGGCGGACAAATGCCAATCCAGAGAAGAATCCCCAAGCGCGGTTTCACGAATAAATTCAGGCAGGAGTATCAGGAGGTCAATCTGACGGCGCTGAGCAAGTGCCGGTCCGGCGAAGTCACGCCGGAAACCTTGAAGGAACTGGGGATAATCAAGACGACCCGTCTGCCGGTCAAGATTCTCGGCACGGGCAAAATTGAGACTGCTTTGCTCGTGAGAGCGTCGGCTTTTTCCAAGTCGGCCGCGGAGAAGATAAAAGCAGCTGGTGGAAACATAGAGGTGATATAGTGTTTGGCACTTTTCAATCGATTTTCAAGGTAGAGGAGCTCCGAAAACGCATCCTGTTTACCTTGGCGATCTTTGTTGTCTACCGTATCGGCGGTCACATTCCGACTCCCGGCGTCGATGGATCGATGCTTCAACAGCTACTGGCGGGTGATACGATTTTCGGTTTGCTCGATCTGTTCGCCGGCGGAGCTTTTCGGAAGGCGACCATCTTCGCGCTCGGAATCATGCCGTACATTTCGGCATCGATTATGTTGCAGCTGTTGGGTGCGGTCGTTCCCTATCTCCAGAGGCTGCAGAAGGAAGGCGAGGAGGGCCGCCGGAAGATCACCCAGTACACCCGGTACCTGACGGTTTTGATTTCGGCCCTGCAGGCCTTTGGGACGGCCCAGTTCCTGAGTTCCTTGGAAGGCCCGGCCGGAAGCGTCGTGCATATGCCATACGCGCAGTTCGTTCCCATCACCATGCTGACTTTCACGTGTGGGACGATTTTCATCATGTGGCTCGGTGAACAGATTACCGAACGAGGTATCGGCAACGGGATTTCGCTGATTATTTTCATAGGTATCGTCGCCCGTTTCCCCGACGCGGTGATTGAAGAGGTTCAGTACCTGTTTGCGGGCACGCGGAGTTTCTTTCTTGAGGTCGTCTTGGTGGCCCTGATGTTGTTTGTTATCGCGGCCGTCATTCTGGTAACCCGCGGGCAACGAAAAGTTCCGGTTCAGTACCCCAAGAGGATTATCGGCCGAAAAGTATACGGCGGGGCGACGACCCATCTGCCGTTGTCGGTCAACTCGGCCGGGGTAATTCCGATCATCTTCGCGCAGTCGATTATGTTCCTGCCGGCCACGCTGCAGCAGCTGTTTCCGAATGCCGACTGGATCTCCAACATTGTCACCGACTGGCTGTCCCCCGGAGGATTCAGCTACTCGGTTATCTATGGCTTGATAATAGTATTTTTCGCCTATTTCTACACGGCCATCGTTTTTAACCCGGTTGACATTGCAGACAATATGAGAAAAAACGGCGGCTTTGTTCCCGGGATACGCCCCGGTAAGAAAACCGCCGAGCATATAGAGCGAATCCTGACGCGCATCACTCTGCCGGGCGCCATCTTCTTTGCATCGATCGCCATCCTGCCGTGGCTGTTGATTTCAAGAGCCGGCGTAAGCTACTTCTTCGGCGGCACCGGACTGCTGATTGTGGTCGGGGTGGCTCTTGACACGCTGCAACAGATTGAATCTCACCTCCTGATGAGACACTATGAAGGCTTTATGAAGAAGGGCAAAATACGGGGGAGATCGTACTGATGAATTTTATCTTTCTGGGGCCGCCGGGATCAGGCAAAGGCACACAGGCGAAGCAAGTCTGTAAAGAGGTCGGCATTCTGCACCTTTCAACCGGCGACCTGCTTCGAGAGGCGGTCAAAAATGAAACGGCGCTGGGAAAAAAGGCAAAAGCCTATATGGATGCCGGGGATCTTGTTCCTGACGGACTGATAGTCGGAATGATTGAAGACAAGCTTAAGGCCGGAGAGCTCGACGGCGGATTCATTCTTGACGGTTTCCCCAGGACGCTGCCCCAGGCCGAGGCTTTGAAGATGATGCTGGTCAAGAACAGTAAGACCATAGACAAGGCCATCCTGCTTGACGTCTCGGACGATGAGGTGATCAAGAGGCTTTCGGGTCGCTTTTACTGCTCGACATGCAACGCCGGTTACAACTACCCGGCCCGGATGCCGAAGCAGGAAGGTGTATGCGACAATGACGGAACAAAGCTTCTGCGGCGCCCGGACGACGAGGAAGAAGTTGTCAGAAACAGGCTGGATGTCTATAAAAAGCAGACCGAACCGATCATAGATTTTTACGAAAGAGAATCGTTCCTTGCCAGAGTCGAGGCGGAAGGGACCATTGATTCTATTTTTCAGAAACTTTTGACGGTTATTCGAGAGTCTGATTGAGGGTGATTCACATAAAGACAGATGCTCAGATCGAGATTATGCGCAGAGCGGGCCGGATTGTGGCAGAGACGATAGAATTGATTGAGGACAAAATAAAGCCGGGAATAACAACGGCTGAGATTGACAGAGTGGCCGAGGAGTACATTCTCTCCCGGGGAGCCAAACCGGCCTTCAAGGGCTACCGCGGGTTTCCGGCGTCGGTGTGCGTGTCAATCGACAGCGAAGTGGTGCATGGAATCCCGGGCAGCCGGGTTCTCGTCGAGGGTCAGATTGTCTCGGTCGATCTGGGCGCGATTGTCGACGGCTTCTACGGTGATGCCGCGGCGACGTTTCCGGTGGGTGAAATATCTGAAGAAAAGAAGAAACTTCTGGAGGTCACCAGGCGTTCTTTAGAAACCGGTATTGCTCAGGTTAAGGACGGCAATAAACTCGGCCGGGTCTCCGCGGCAATTCAGAGCTGCGTCGAAGAGGCCGGTTTTTCGGTTGTCAGGGATATGGTCGGCCATGGAATAGGAAAGAAACTGCACGAAGATCCGCAGGTGCCGCATTTTGGTCCGGCAGATGCCGGGCCGATCCTGAAAAAGGGCATGGTACTGGCGATTGAGCCGATGGTGAACTCCGGCGACTATAAGGTCGTGCAGAAACCGGACGGATGGACAATTATGACAGCCGACGGCTCGGACTCGGCGCACTTTGAGCATTCGGTCGCCGTTACCGAGAACGGCCCCGACATTTTGACTTTAAGATAGGGTTGATGGCTAAGGAAGAGACCATACAGGTGGAAGGCAAGGTACTGGAGCCGCTGCCGAACGCAATGTTTAAGGTCGAGCTGGATAACGGCCATGTTGTTCTTGCCCATATTTCAGGCAAGATGCGCATGCATTTTATTAAGATTCTGCCGGGAGACAGGGTGACGCTGGAGCTGTCGCCTTATGACCTGAGTCGCGGCAGGATCATTTATAGATATAAATGACCTAAGGGTTGCCTGAAAGGTGATGTATTATGAAAGTCCGCTCATCGATTAAGAAAAGATGCGAGCACTGTAAGATTATTCGACGTAAGGGTGTTCTTAGGGTCATATGCAGCAGGAACCCCAGTCATAAGCAAAGACAGGGCTAAATATTTCAGGTATTAGGAGGTTGTTTTGGCGCGAATCGCCGGAGTCGACTTACCGAAGGATAAAAGAGTAGAAGTCGGATTGACTTATATTTATGGGATCGGTCGGTCATCGTCTAAGAAAATCCTCGATAAGACGGGTATTAATCCCGATACCCGGATTCACAAACTGACCGAAGAAGAGGTCTCCAAACTTCGTGAAGTGATTGAAAACGACTTCAACGTAGAGGGTCACTTGCGCAGTGAAGTTGCCATGAACATCAAAAGGCTGATAGATATTGGCAGCTATCGGGGTCTGCGGCATCGTCGGGGACTGCCGGTCCGGGGTCAGCGGACCAAGACAAATGCCCGGACGCGAAAAGGTCCACGCAAGACCGTCGCCGGCAGGAAGAGAGCTCCTTCACCCAAGTAACACTGATGAGGTAATGTCGTGGCAGAACAGAAAAGAAAAGTAAAGGCCAAAAAGAGACTGGGGAAGATTGATTCGGTCGGGGTCGCCCATATAAAGGCAACCTTTAATAATACAGTCGTGACTATAACTGACACCCAGGGTCGGACGATATCGTGGGCCTCAGCCGGAACGGTCGGCTTCAAAGGCTCCAAGAAATCGACGCCGTTCGCGGCCCAGTTGGCGGCAAAAGCCAGCGCTACTGAGGCCATGGACCTCGGTGTCAGGAAAGTCGAGGTGTGGGTCAAAGGCCCAGGCTCCGGGCGCGAAGCGGCTATCCGGTCGCTGTCGGCCTCCGGGCTGGAAATAACGGCCCTGAAGGATGTTACGCCTATCCCGCATAACGGATGTCGTCCTCCGAAAAGGCGGCGGGTGTGAACTTTCGGGCTTGACTACATGTTTAGCAAGTTGAGATAGGAGAAAAATGGCTCGATATCGTGAGGCAAACTGCAAGCTGTGCCGTCGGGAAGGGGAAAAGCTCTTTCTGAAGGGGCACCGGTGCATGACCGATAAATGCTCTTATGAA
Source organism: Candidatus Zixiibacteriota bacterium (assembly GCA_020345705.1). GTDB lineage: Bacteria > Zixibacteria > MSB-5A5 > GN15 > PGXB01. Next base: position 1,561,471 of record CP070766.1, read on the forward strand.
AGACGGACGTACGCTCCCGGGCAGCACGGCCAGAGAATGCGCTATAAGATCTCCGATTACGGCAAGCAGCTTCGTGAGAAGCAAAAGGTTCGGAGAATATACGGAATCCTGGAAAGGCAATTTCGCAACTATTTCGCGAGAGCGGAAAAAAGGAAGGGTATTACCGGCGAGATTCTGCTCCAACTGCTGGAGTGCCGGCTGGATAACCTGGTCTATCGCCTGGGTTTTGCCCCCTCGCGTAAGGCGGCCCGGCAGCTTGTTCGCCACCGTCATTTTCTCGTAAACGGCCGCATCGTTGATATCCCCTCATACCAGATGATGCCGAACGACGTTATCAAGGTGCGGGATAATTCCAAGAATCTCGACATAATTCATTCTTCGTTAAAGGAATTTGCGCAAACCGACGAAATTGCATGGCTGCGACTGAATAAGGCAGCCCTTGAGGGCGAGCTTTTGGAAATTCCGGAACGTCAGAATATTCCAATCTCTGCCAATGAGCAGTTAATCGTTGAACTTTATTCGAAGTAGAAACTTATCAGCCTTATTGGGAGGCTTCATTTTATGAAGTGGAAACCACTGCAGATGCCGAAAGAGATTGTCTCGGATCAGTCGTCCGCGACGGAGAATTATTCAAGGTTTATTATTGAACCCCTGGAAAGAGGTTTCGGTAACACTCTCGGTAATTCTCTGCGCCGGGTCTTGTTATCGTCGATTCAGGGAGCGGCGGTCGTCTCACTAAGGATAGGTGAGGCTCTGCACGAGTTCACATCCCTTAAGGATGTGTACGAAGACGTCACCAACGTAGTTCTCAATGTGAAGAAGATCAGAGTCAAGCTTCATGCCGACGAAATGAAGACTCTGCAGCTAAAAGTGAGCAAGAAAGGGAAAATCACGGCCGGGATGTTTGACGTCGATCCCGAAGTTGAGATTCTTAATCCTGACCAGCATATTGCTGAACTGGTCGAAGACCGTGAGTTTGAGATGGAGATTGACATCGACTCCGGACGAAGCTACGTCCTGGCGGAGCAGAACAAGCGTGCCGATGCTCCGGCCAATACGATCTATGTCGATTCTCTTTTCTCGCCGGTAATCAAAGTCAATTACGAGGTTGAAAACACCCGTGTCGGCCAGCGAACCGATTACGACCGTCTGATTCTGGAAATTACGACTGACGGCTCCATTACTTCGGAGGATGCTCTTTCGTTCGGGGCCAAGATACTGAAGGATCATCTGCAGCCGTTCATTCAAATCGACGAAGAGATTGAGATTGAACAAGAGGAAGAAGAGGACGAGGAGACAACCCGGATTCGTCAGCTCCTTCAGACCAGAGTCGATGAACTGGAGCTGTCCGTCCGTTCTTCGAACTGCCTCAGGGCCGCCAACATCCAGACCCTCTCGGATCTTGTCTCGAAGACCGAATCGGAAATGCTCAAGTATCGCAACTTCGGACGGAAGTCGTTGAATGAACTGAATACCATTCTGGATGAGCTCAACCTTTCTTTCGGCATGGATATATCCAAATACTTGGAGAAGAAATCTTAGGGGAACAAGATGCGACATCAGGTAAAGATCAAGAAACTGAGCAGGACAAAATCCCACCGGGAAGCGATGCTTGCCAACATGGCGACCTCTCTTCTGGACAAACGGATGATAGAAACCACCGATACCAAGGCCAAGGAACTCAGAAAAGTCGTTGACCGCTTGATAAGCACCGCCAAGAACGATACGGTTGCCGCCCGCCGTAAGGTGGCCCGGACAATCAGAGACAGGAAAGTGCTCAAGAAACTGTTTGATGAGATCGTGCCGCAATTCGATAAACGTGATTCCGGTTTTACGAGGGTAATCAAGGTCGGTTATCGTCGCGGTGACAGCGCCGTGATGTCGGTTGTCGAACTCCTGACCAAGAGACCCAAGGTCGAAAAAGAAAAGGGCAAAAAAGGAAAGAAGGAAAAATCCGCTGCCAAAAAGTAGTCACAATCGCTGAGACATTATCCCGTTTCGGGTTTTACGGATACATGAGCCGCCGCAGGGCGGCTCTTTTTTCTGGAATACGTTAATCAATGTTAGCCCTGAGGCAGGCAAACCTCGTATTTACTGCTCCCCGGAGAACGGGGCCGACTGCACAAAAACGGTTGCATAAAATCGATTGTCCATTATATTATTATTGAATAGTCGATACCGGAAGCCGCGGTGATTTGAGTGGCGGCATTCTCTTTATAGGGTGTAACACGAAAATCAGCCGGTTCCCTTCGGTTTACTGCAGAGCTTTTCGACACTGGGAGGTGCA
>CP070766.1:1563857-1568208 GCA_020345705.1 Candidatus Zixiibacteriota bacterium
CCGGTCTGATACATCTCGCCCAGAAAAAGCAGAAATTCAATCTTGCCGGCCATCGTCTGCTCCGAGCCGTACGCCTCCTCGGCCAGTTCGATGGCCGCGGCCGTATCGCCCCTTATGGTCAGTATCCTGGCCTGAAGGAGCCTGGCCGTGGCAAAGGTCGTATCCAGTGCCGCCGCCGCGTCAAAGGCGCTCCAGGCGGAGTCATAGCTGCCGGTTATCAGATAAAGATTCCCCAGCACCTGTTGGTAGAGCGGTTTGGCCGGGTCTATCGCGGCAAGAAGTTTGTATCCATCGATGGCATCGTAGTACTGACCGTACTGGTAGTACACCATTGATAGTTTTTGCCAGGTGTCCACCGAATCATAATTCGTCTTATCGTACTCGGTCATCTGCTGGAGATATTCGATCTGCAGATTGCTCTGGAAAAGGGCATTGGCCCGCCCCGCGTAGCGGTCGAACAGCATTCGCGAAAGAGAAATGGTGTCGATATAATTGGCCCACTCCGTTTCGAGCGAATCGAGCGGCTTTTCGTAGATGCTTTCGATGTTCTTCAAAAGCGTCAGATCATCCGAGCGGTCATACAGGTCGAGAATCTTTGTGAGGCCGTAACTGTCGGCCAGATATTTCACAAAGGCCGCGGCGGTGATTTCCGCCTCAACCGGATCGGCCCGGAAGTAACCCGCCGTCGTAGCCAGGTCGCTTATTCTGGGAATGCTCCCCTTGTCTTTGAGCTTTTTTATCTTGTACGGTACAAAATCAAAATAACCGGCCAGTCCTTCAACGAGAAACGGCGGAGCATAGCCTCTCAAGCGAAGAAGCCAGAGCATGTTGGGCAGGAGGGCATCGACCGACGTGAATTCATGCGTATGTATGGCGAAAATGTTGAATCGCGCCGGGTCGATGCTGTAACCGAACCGTTTGTCCCATCTGACCGTCATCACCGGACAGGGACAGAGGTAAAAACTGATTTTCCCGGGGGCCGTGATATTGAAGGCGTTCTTGAACAGCGCAAAATCCGCTTCAAGGTAATTCTTCACATTGTTCCACTGGAAATCTCCGAGCGATCCCTGGACATAATGCAGATCGAAATTCGCAGTCGGATCAAATCGGAACTGCCCCTCGGCGTACGGGTCATAAGTGCAAACGGTGGTGTCAACCGAAACCAAGCGGCGCGGGCTTATCAGGAGCTGATAAAATGATCCGTCCTTGCCCGGGATATTTTCCACGCGGGCGGGAAGATTCATCTCTATCCGGTAGCGTTCGGCGAAGTTATACGGGGCTCTCCCGACGGTGGTAAGATGCGAGGTGAAGGTGACAAACAGCGTATCTATCGATTCAATGTGAATGTCCAGGCTCATGTTGACCAGAAACGTGTGCAGGGATTTACCGACGATGACTTCGACGGTATCACGGGTGATCTCGAAAAACTTATCAACCGCGGCCGGCTTTTGACGAACAATGAGCTCAAATTCGACTCCGTTCTCACTGCTTGTCTGCGCGCTTCCCCGATCGCACGTCGCGACAATTGTCAGAACAATCAGTAATGTTACAATCTTATTCATATCCAGGTTCTACAAATTGAAACCGTTCCGGTTGAGATTAACTTTCCTCGAGGACGATTCTCCTGTCTTTCAGAATCGGCAAAACCGGGATGGAATCAACGTCCGAAGCGGCTTCGACGTCCGATGCAAACCCAATTTCAGCCAGGTACCGCCCATGCTCGCCGTTGGCAATGGTCCGTTTCAAGGTGTCGCTGTTGGAGCGGTACAGCAAAAGCGCCAGCGAGGCGGCATCATTAAGCTTCAGCTCGATCTTTTCGACCTCTTTTAATTTGTGAATAAGCATACCGCCGCAAAGGGTATCCTCAATGGAGAAATCCCCCTCTTCGCCGGCGCACAGTATGGCCAGGTCCTTTCCGGTCTCGGCGACTTTCCGGGCGACTCTGGAGACGTTGACCAGCCCGCAGGTTATAATCAAATTGGTCGGATTCGCCTTCGTGTACCCCCGAGTACCATTAGACGTTGTCAGAATAACGGTTTTACTGCCGACCCTTTCTTCCGTGTATTCGAAAGGAGAATTGCCGAGATCGAAGTTGTCGATTTTGATGCCTCTGCGCTCGCCGCCAAGAATAGTATCCTGCGGTCCCAGTTTGGCGCGAAGTTCAGCCGCTTCATCCAGCCTTTCAACCGGGATAACGGCTTTGGCTCCTGACGTTAGAGACCGGCATACGGTCGTTGACGCCCTGAGGACGTCCACAAGCACCAGGGTCTTGCCGTTCAGCCTTTCTTCATTGACCGGTCCGGGAACCAGAAATAAATCAACGTGCATATTTATCTGTGTGTCGCTTCCTTATAGAAAGGTGGTTTGACGACTACAGCCGGGAAGAGCTTATCCCTGACTTTTACCTCGACTGTGTTTCCGATTTTCGTCAGCTGCCGGGGCAGATACCCCAGGGCGATGGGCTTCTGCAGAGCCGGTGAAAATGTGCCCGAGGTCACCTTCCCGACAACCTCACCGCCGGATACCAGGTCGTACCCGTGCCGCGGGAGTGCCTTACCCTCTAATTCCAGACAGACAAGCCGCCTGGACGGCTTTTCGCTTTTCTGCTTGGCTATTGGGTCTCTCCCGATGAAATCGCCCTTCTCCAGGTCCACAATCCAGGCCAGTCCGGCCTCGATGGGCGTGGTCGTCTTATCGATATCGTTTCCGTAAAGGGCCATTTTCATCTCAAGCCGGAGCGAATCTCGGGCCCCCAGCCCGATCAGCTTCATTTCATACTTCCTGCCGGCGTCAATGGCGGCCTTCCAGATAACGTCGGCTTTGTCTCGCGGGATGTATATCTCGAAACCGTCCTCACCAGTATAGCCCGTCCGCGAGAGAAGTATCTCATGCTCACCGATTTTCACAACCGCGGAGTGATAGTACGGGATAGTCTCAAAATCATAGTCTGAGATATCTTCCAGCACTTTCTGAGCCTTCGGCCCCTGTATTGCCAGCAGGCCGTAATAGTCCGAGCGATTTTCAAGGGCGGCCGTGCCGTTCAGGTGCGAACGCAGCCACTCGAAGTCCTTGGCTATGTTGGAAGCATTGACTACCAGCATGTACCGGTCTTCAAGGCGGTACACCAGGAAATCATCGACAATGCCGCCGTCATCATAACACATGCAAGTATATTGAATCTCACCGACGCTGAGCTTTGAGGCATCGTTGACCGTCATCCGCTGGATAAACTCAAGAGCCCCGGATCCCGATATGTCGAATTCACCCATATGCGAGATGTCAAACATCCCAACGTTCTTTCTGACCGCCATGTGCTCATCGGTGATACCGGTGTACTGGACAGGCATCAGATAACCGGCGAACGAAACCATCCTGGCTCCGGCCTTGATATGATATTCATAGAACGGCGTTTTCTTCGGCTCGCTTGAAACCGTACCCTCGTCCATCTCACTTGCCTCCGGCCTTGGTATAGTTCAGGAGGCCGCCGGCCAGAATGATTTCTCTCTGCCTCGGAGTCAGGCTGATTTTGAAGGTGTAGGTAACGCCATTGGTCTTATTCAAGACTTCGATTTTGTCCAGACTCTCGACACTCTTTCTGATGTCGACAATCTCAAACATATCACCCTGATTGATCTTGTCATAATCGGCGGGATTGGCGAAGGACGCCGGGATAATCCCGAAATTGATCAGGTTGGCCAGGTGGATGCGGGCGAATGACTTGACCATGACCATTTTGATTCCCAGATACATCGGCGCCAGGGCGGCATGTTCACGCGAGGAACCCTGACCGTAATTGCCTCCGCCGACGATAAAACCGCCGCCTTTGGTCTTGGCGCGGGCGGAAAACTCCGGGTCAACTACGGCGTACACAAACTCTGATATCTTGGGAATATTGGACCGAAGTGGAAGAACCTTGGCGCCGGCCGGCATGATGTGATCGGTCGTAATGTTGTCGCCTACTTTCAAAAGAACCTCACCGCTGATTGCCTCTGCCAAGGGCTTGTTCAGCGGCAGTTCCGCGATATTCGGCCCGCGAATGATCTTCACCCGTGCCGGTGTTTTCGACGGCGATATGATTCCCGAGTCATCGATCCTGATCGATTTTGGAAGGACAACCTTAGGGTAACGGCCCAGTTCTCTGGGATCGGTCATCAGACCCATAAGGGCCGCCGCCACGCATGTCTCGGGACTGGCCAGATAGACTTTAGCGCTTTTCGTCCCCGATCGCCCCAGGAAGTTCCGGTTGAATGACCTGACTGAAACCGCCTCGGTGGATGGCGCCTGGCCCATGCCGATGCACGGCCCGCAGGCCGATTCGACTATCCGCGCGCCGGAGCCGATTATGTCGGCC
>CP070766.1:1568308-1573038 GCA_020345705.1 Candidatus Zixiibacteriota bacterium
CCCGACCGTCACCAAAGACGGTGTCAGCGTGGCCAAGGAGATTGAGCTGGAAGATCACTTTGAAAACATGGGCGCCCAGATGGTCAAGGAAGTTGCTTCCAAGACGTCCGACGTGGCCGGTGACGGCACCACCACCGCGACCGTGCTGGCCCAGGCGATTTATCGCGAGGGCGTCAAGGCGGTCACGGCCGGGATCAACCCGATGGCTATCAAGCGCGGGATAGACCGGGCCGTCGGCACTCTGGTTGAAGAAATCAAAAATATGTCCAAGCCGGTTACGGGGAAGCTCGAAATCAGCCAGGTGGGTACCATCTCCGCCAACAACGACAAGAGCATCGGCGACAAAATCGCCGAGGCTATGGAGAAAGTCGGTAAAGACGGCGTCATTACCGTCGAGGAGTCCAAAACCGCTGAGACGACTCTCGAGATCGTAGAGGGAATGCAGTTTGACCGCGGTTATGTCTCACCGTATTTCGTTACCGACGCCGACAATATGGAAGCTGTTCTTGAGGATCCGCTGATACTGATTCATGACAAGAAGATCGCGACCATGAAAGACCTTCTGCCCATTCTTGAGAAGGTCGCCCAGATGGGCAAGCCGCTGATGATTATTTCCGAGGACATCGAGGGTGAGGCGCTGGCGACTCTCGTCGTCAACAAGCTTCGCGGTACTATCAAGGTCGCGGCTGTTAAGGCCCCGGGTTTCGGCGACCGCCGCAAGGCCATGTTGGAGGATATTTCCATTCTGACCGGAGGGAAGGTCATTTCCGAGGAACTCGGTTTCAAACTCGAGAATACGGTCGTTTCCGATCTCGGCACCGCCAAGAAAATCAGCATCGACAAGGACAACACGACCATAGTCGAAGGCGGTGGGGAGTCGGAAGACATCAAGGCCCGGATCGGTCAGATCAGAAAACAGATTGAAGACACCACCTCCGATTACGACCGCGAAAAACTCCAGGAGCGGCTGGCCAAGCTGGCCGGCGGTGTTGCCGTAATCAACGTCGGCGCGGCTACCGAGACCGAGATGAAAGAAAAGAAGGCCCGCGTGGAAGATGCCCTTAATGCTACCCGTGCCGCGGTCGAGGAAGGCATTGTTCCGGGCGGCGGCGTGGTATTTCTGCGCGTCATGAGCAGCCTCGACGGTATAAAAATGACCGAAGACGAGATGATTGGCGTCAACATCGTTCGTCGATCGCTGGAAGAGCCGATTCGGCAGATCGCGAATAATGCCGGAGCTGAAGGCTCAATCGTGGTTGATAAGGTAAAGAAGGAAAACGAAGCTTTCGGTTACAACGCTGAGGACGGTCAGTATGAAGACCTTATCAAGGCCGGTATTACCGACCCGACCAAGGTTGCCCGAATAGCTCTTGAAAATGCCGCTTCCATCAGCGGCTTGCTTCTGACTACACAGGCAATTATCAGCGATAAGCCGGAAGAGGAGAAGGCTCCGGCCGGTATGCCTCCGGGCGGAATGCCGGGCGGAATGGGCGGTATGTATTAATACTGACAACCAACACGCTTGAAGTAAAGCCTCTGCTGACCTTGTCGGCGGAGGTTTTTATTTTGTCCCGGATTCCTTCTTCTGCTGAGATTCCAGCAGCTTCAGCAGCATCGTCGACCTTCGGCCATACATTGGATCTGACTTGCCATATTTGAGGTAAAGGCCGATATATTTTTTGGCCGGCTGCATATCGGCCTTCTTTATGTGTATTCTGGCGAGCATGAAATAGCCGACTATTCTCGTCGAGTCCGCCGACACCAGTCTTTCCGCATAATACAGCGCCGAATCAAAACGGCTGCAAAGCAGATGATAATCGGCCAGCCCCCTGACTATTCCCGCGTGCCTTCGATCAAGCTTGTATCCTCTTTTCAAAGCCTCGTAGGAGCGGTTAAGCTGATTGTGGTTGGCGTAGGCCAGGGCAAGATTGCTGAGCAGGTTCGGATTGTATTTCTGAAGCTGGACGGCATCCTCCAGCTCGTCCACGGCCTTTTCATAGTTCCCTTCTCGAAGATATATGGAGCCGAGGAGATTGTGATAATCTGACGAGAACTTATTGGGCGTAACGGCATTCAGAATTTTGCGGGCGGTCTTAAGGTCGTTTTTTCCAACGGCATCAAGGGCCTTGAAAATGCCGGTTTCATTCGGGAATTTCAAGCCGATGAGTTGATTTAAGGAATCAACCTTGCCGTTATCGTTCAGGTTTCGATAGTAATCGCGCAGTGTTACCAGACTCGAGAAAGATCCTTTTTTGTCGAGGTTCAGACAGTACTTGTGATATTCGAGTGATGGTTCCGTCTGCAGATTAGTCACGAGAAAGGCAACCGGTGCGGTGATCCACAGGATTAGCATGGGCAGAAACACACGGTTCAGGGCTCGACGATAATTCTCGTTGAAAAGCATTATGAAGACCAGCGTGGGTGCGAAGGCGCATATTGAGAATAGGTCCCAATCCCGGGCCATTCCCAGCGTACCGTCAATCACAAAGAGAAAAGCAAAACCGGTAATACTGATTAACGCGAGAAAGGCGGTATCCGGCTGCTTGAAGAGGATTTTAAGCCTCCCTGCCGATGGCAACAGAAACAGCAGTATCAGAGGCGAGAGAAGAAGCAGTTCATTGATTATGTCGATAATATGGGGCAGGCTGAACATGGCGTACGACACTCCGGACTGGCCGCCTTTGAGAAGGGGGAGGAAAATGCTTTCGAAGTACAGGTCTGTTGTGTACTTGTAGGTAAAGACAATTATGCCGAATAAGGCGATGGTTGATAAAATTGCCCATACAGTCTTTGGGCGGTGCCGATATAACTCCAATCCCGCGCGACTGTGCAATAGCAGGTAAAGAAACGCCGGTATGGCTATAACCATCTGAAGGTGTATGATAAATCCGGCTACCAGAAAAGCCGCTGCAAGAAGAAGTCCCGATCGTTTGTTCAAGTAACGAAGACCGAAATAAATGTAACCGGTGAAAGAGACCCAGATCAGCGGATAATTCTCGACATAGCCGAAAAAAAGTAGAAGGCCCCCGGACATGAACATACCGAGAAAGACAAGAATTTTCTTCGTCGGGTCCTCGGACACCAATCTCGATATCAGGAGGAAAACCCAAATCGATATAACGCCCGAGAGTACGGAGATAACTTGAAATGCCGAGCGAGCGGTCTCAACGTTTTTCGGACCAAGAAGCGCCTGCACGTTTGACAGCAGGAGAGTGGTGCCCCACTCGCTCCACTTGAAGATGGTGCCGGTCGGAGAAGAAAGATTGGCCAGCCAGCTGTATCCGTCTCCGAGAAAGTGTGTTGGCGCGGGAAAAATCACAAAGAGAGTTGCCGCCGCCGATGCAAGTACCGCCCAATGGAAGTATTTTCTGCCTGATTCGAAAAATACGGCCGAAAACCGGCGAACGATGAAATCCCCCACCCCGGCGGAAAAAGAAAAGAATGGCAATGCCAGAGCAACCACGGCCAGGGCGGCATAGACAGCCGTAACGACAGGCGGCAGGAATAACAGATGATTGAAACCCCAGAGCCTGGCATCCATCTTGAGGAGCGGAAGGAAGCGAATCAGAAATAGCAAGGTGATAATGAGATAGAGAAACAGGAAGCCTCGTCCGAATTTCTCTTGATGCGCATTGACGGCCGCATTGGCGATATGGTCTGGATCTGTCATTTTTCCAGAGATGGATTTATCCGTCTGGCCTGCTCCAAATGATGCACGGCCAGAGCCTCATAATTGTTATCACCCGTTTTTCTTTTCAGAAGACGATAGAAATCTCTGCAGAATAGATGCACCCGATAATCCTTCGGGTGCTCCGCCACGAGACCCTGCAGAGCCTGCACCAGCTCGTCGGCATCACCTTTGGAGTATCGCGTGATCAAGAGCCCGAATTGTCCGCTCAGGTTATCAGGATACTGCCGGATAAATCTCTCACTGTATGCAACCGCGGAGTCGGACTGCCTCTCGGTTATTGCCGCGGCTGCGCGTTCATAGTCGGTCGTGGGGACTGTCGCGTCGGGCAGTCGATAGAGCTCCACGACTCCGTCACGCAGGCGCATCCAGCGCAAGAGCAGTGCCGAAGACAACGACGGGTAGTCTTTAATCGCCACGTCCCAGTTGCTTCGATCAGTGATCACGTGAGTTATCGGATACTCCTCTAACAGCTCTTTTTCCTTGTCGGCGAGGCCGAAAAGGTAAATGAAGCTCTTAAGATTGTTGTCAATTGAAAAGGCGGGGGCGAACGGTCCGGTCATGACGCTTTCCCTGTCAATTAGCTGACTAACTTCTCGGTTAAGTGTTTTCAGGTATTTCCCCGGCAGAACCAGGCCCTCGTAAAGCAACCACCCCTGGCGGATGACAACCCCCGCGATAAGAGGAACCAGCACTATCGCCAGGAGAATCCGGCTTACACTCCGTTTCCTCTTATTAAACCGGATGTATATCAAGAATGTAACGACCCCGGCCATTATAGCACTGAAGACAACTGCCTGGGAGCCGGGCAAATATCTTTGCGCGGACTGTCCAAAGAGCATGAAAACCTGCATCACAACGTATAAGCACAGCAGAAACGTCACCGGCAAAGAAATCAGTTTATTTTGGAGTGTCAGGGCAGACTTCTTTTCATAGAGCAGATTAATCGCAAAGGCACAGATGGCGGACATCGGCAAAAACAGGAAAAGAGTGTATCGAAGGGGCCGGTAGTTGAACGGCATCAGGGCCAGAAAACCGAACA
>CP070766.1:1573138-1576052 GCA_020345705.1 Candidatus Zixiibacteriota bacterium
ACTCAGGAGCTCGCGCAGCAACTGCTTCACTCCCGATATTGTAGCATCGTATGAGGAAATTGCACGGATACTCGGAATGGCTTCGTCTCATCGCCGGGCGCAGGTGGCGTTACGGGAAAGATTCAAGGAGCTGGAATGTCTGTACGGCATTGCCAAAGTGGCCGCTTTACCGGGAATATCGCTGGATAGCATCCTTCAGAGGGCGGTTGAGCTTCTTCCTCCCGGTTGGCTGTATCCCGAGATAGCCGTGGCCAGGATAGTTCTGGATGGCCACCCGTACACCACACCGAGATTCAAAAATGACATTCAAAAGCTGTCCGCCGACGTTATCACAGGTGGCAAAATTCGCGGCACTGTTGAAGTTGCTTATTTAAAGGAAATGCCCGGCCTCGATGAAGGACCGTTTCTTAAGGAGGAGCGAAACCTTATCGACGCGGTGGCCCGGGAAGTGGCCCTCATCATTGACCGACGACAGACTGAGGAAGAAAAAGAGAGGCTCCAGGAGCAGCTCCGGCATGCCGACAGGCTGGCCACTATCGGTCAGCTGGCCGCCGGAGTGGCGCATGAATTGAATGAGCCTCTTGGAAATATCCTCGGCTTTGCCCAGCTGGCGCGAAAGGCTCTTCCGAAACGAAACCAGGTGACTCACGACCTCGAGAGAATCGAGGCTGCCTCGCTTCATGCCCGCGAAGTCGTCCGGAAACTGATGCTGTTTGCCCGTCAGGCGCCGCCCCGGAAAGCGCTGGTCGACCTGAATTGTGTTATCGAGGACGCTCTGTATTTTCTCGAGTCAAGGTGTGCGAAAGCTGGAATTGAACTGAAGAAAGAATTGGCGCCGGACCTTCCCGAGATCGCCGCTGACCCCGGACAGATAACTCAGGTTTTGGTAAACCTTGTCGTTAATGCTATTCAGGCCATGCCTGACGGCGGCCGTATTTTCATCCAAACAACCGCCGACAGCCGTGAAGTCAAGATGGTAGTGCAGGATACAGGCATCGGCATGGACAAAGAATTACTCGAAAAGATTTTTGTTCCTTTCTTCACTACTAAAGATGTCGATGAGGGAACGGGCCTGGGGCTTTCGGTTGTGCACGGAATAGTCAAGTCGCATGGCGGGACAATTACCGCCGGAAGTAAAGTCGGGCAGGGATCGCGTTTTACCGTTCTTTTGCCTTTGACATCTGATGATGAAGGTCAAACAGCAGGGAGACTCATAAATGAAGGAAAATAAAACCTCGATACTGATTGTCGATGACGCGCCGGATACGCTGGAAATACTCCAGAGGAACCTCTCGGCTCAGGGCTACCTGGTATTTACTGCCGGCAGCGTCGTTGAAGCCATCAAGTTTCTCGAGGCAACCTCGGTTGATCTGGTGATAACAGACCTGAAGATGCCCAAAGTAAGCGGTCTCGACCTGGTCCGACACGTCCGGGAAAACATGAGGGATACGGAAATAATGATGATTACCGGCTACGCTACGGTCGAGGGGGCTGTGGAGGCCATTAAAACCGGCGCCGAAGAATATCTCTCCAAGCCGTTTACCGATGAGGAGCTAGTTGAGGCTGTCAAGCGATCCGTCGAAAAATTGCATGCGCGGCGCGCGGCTGAATCCGAACCGCCACAGAAAATGACCGGACCGGCCGGATTGCTCGGTGAGTCGGCGGGGATGAGGGAGGTCTTTAAAGCCATCACCAAGGCGGCCACGACCTCGGCGACAGTCCTGATCACCGGTGAAAGCGGAACTGGGAAAGAGCTTGTCGCGCGCGCCATTCATTACGGCAGCCCGCGTGTGTCGGCCCCATTCGTTCCCGTCAACTGTGGTGGGATTCCCGAAGAGCTGTTTGAAAGCGAACTGTTCGGCCATGTCAAGGGGGCCTTTACCGGCGCTTCCGAATCCCGGGCCGGTTTTTTTCAGACGGCCGATGGCGGGACCATCTTCCTCGACGAAGTCAGTGAAATGCGGTCATCTCTCCAGGTAAAACTGCTGCGCGTTTTGCAGGACAAGGAGGTATTTATGGTCGGTGCCTCCAAAAGCCGGAAGGTGAACGTGCGTATCCTGACGGCAACCAACAAGGACCTTCATGCCCTGGTTGGAAAAGGCGCTTTTCGCGAAGACTTCTACTTCCGGCTCAGTGTCATCACCATCGCCGTCCCACCCCTGCGGGAACGGGGTGATGACATCTTGCTTCTGGTGCGTCACTTCGCTTCGAAGTTCGCCAGAGAGGCCGGCAAGCAGACGCCAAATTTCACGGACAAAGCACTGCGGGCTCTGAGGAGCTACTCCTGGCCTGGAAATGTCCGCGAACTTGAGAATCTGATGCAGCGGCTTGTAATCATGACCGAGGAAAAGACTCTCGACGTTCCCGATCTGCCGTCACTTATGCGGTTCGCCGTGTCTGCCGAGAACGGATTGAACCGCACCCTGACGGAAATTGAGACCGAGCATATTCAAAATGTCCTGGCCGGCGTCGGCGGGAACAAAACGAGGGCGGCGGAAATTCTGGGTATCGATCGTAAGACGCTTCGCCAGAAGCTCAAGAACGCCCAAAAGGGCAATTAATTCTGCTGTGTTGTGGGGAATTACTCCTCAGTGCTACACATTTCCCCGGGGAACAATGGGCCGACACCAGACCTTGAACGTAATGTTATAACTCATAACTCCCAAATGTGGCAGTGATCGCCGATATGTCGGCTATCCGTATCGAACCGACCAGAACCCAATTAATTCGAAATATATATATCTGATACCACCATCAGGCACACAACTTAATTGTTTACAATCAATTCGGCAATAGTCGATTAGCCCGATCTTCTAGGCAGTTAAGTATTTGGAGTTGCCCTCAGGTTAGCTCGAGCCGCTCGGCAGCGGGCGCCGCTTGTGCGAAATAATTCTCCTTGCTCACTTACATTTCG
>CP070766.1:1576152-1580094 GCA_020345705.1 Candidatus Zixiibacteriota bacterium
ACCGAATATTTTTTGGTCTCGCCGACCGGCAGAAGTACCGCCAGCACCTGGCTCATGGGCGGTTTGTTGAGGCGGGCCGTGACGACATAGTCGAGCTCGCGAAGAAGGCCGATGGTTTCATCGTTTATGTACATTTCACAGCAATTGATTCTTGAGTCAATCTGTTTTCTGTTAAGAATGTATGCCACCCGGTTGATTCCATCCACCTCATTGGGAAGCGTATTGCCTATCTTATAGACACTCTGCCAGTCGAGCTCGAGACCCCTGCCCCAGATTAACGACAGATGCCGGTAGCTGCGATGATCCCCTTGAACCCCGACAGACCTGATAGGCAGAACGTCGCCCTTGTATCCGTCACTGATCTCGGCCATAACGGTCTCAAATCGTTCTATGACCGTTCTGTCAACACTGCCTTTGCCGTCATAGCAGATTGTTCTTATCGCCAGCCCCGGTCCCGGAAACGGCTGGCGGGAAGCGATTCTTTCAGTGATTCCGAGCTTCCGGGCCACCTGGCGCACTTCATCCTTGTGCCAGTCCCAGTTAGTCTCGACGACTTTGCCCTCAGCCCGCGCAAGACGGATCATCTCGACGTCGTTGTGATGGGTCTTGATTTTATGCGCCGTGGTGCTGACATCCGGATTGCCGCTTTCGATAAGATCGGGCCTCAAAGTCCCCTGGGCCCAGAAAGCCTCCTCCGGATTCAGATTGAGCCTCTCGGAGACGTCCTGGATGACTTTGACAAAAACCTCACCAATCAAATTTCTTTTTTCTTCGGGGTCAACAAGAGCTGTCAGCGGGCCGATTTTCTTGTCGTTCACGGTCACAATCGAATTGAAGAATTTGTCCCCGGCATTTTCCCGGATAAGATGCCTCAATCCCAGGTGTTTCAGTTGCTCGCAAATAATATCGCTTTCGTTCTTGCGCATCAGTCCGTGGTCAACATGTATCGCGTGAATGCTTCCGGGTTCAAGCGCCTTGAGAAGCAGCGCCGCGCTGACCGCCGAATCGACGCCACCGCTCACGAGGACCAGGACTTTGCCTCCACCGACCTGGTCTTTTATCTTCTTTATGGCGGTATCGATTCGATCTTCCAACGCGTAATTGCCCGTCAGACCGCAGATTTTATACAGGAAATTGCGAAGCATCGCGGCTCCGTTAACGGTCAGGTCAACCTCCGGATGAAACTGCACGCCGTACAGCTTGCGCTGTCTGCTGTGCATCGCCGCGCAGACATGGCCGGTCGTGGCGCAGACTTCAAATCCCTCGGCCAGCACTTCCACCGAATCACCGTGGCTCATCAAAACCCGCTGGTTTTTCTCGAGTCCGTCAAACAGCAGGCAGTCCGAATTGACGTCTATGTCGGTTTCTCCGTATTCACTTTTGACCCCGGGCGAGACCACACCCCCGAAGTGCAGATTGATAAGCCCCATGCCATAACAGATTCCCAGAATCGGAACGCCAAGATCAAAGATGCCTTTATCGTATTCGAGAGCTCCTTCCCAGACGCTGAGAGGCCCGCCCGAGAGAATTATGCCGTCGTACTCCTTGAGATCTTCAGCGGGGACATTGAGCGGAAAGACTTCTGATTTGACCGAGAGCTCGCGAACTCTGCGGTCGATGACTTTCGTGTACTGCGCCCCGCAGTCAAGAATGGCTATGCTGTCAACTTTCAAATTCTGCTCCTCACGGCTCGCCGCCGGGTATCTCCTGGTCAAATGTTATACGACCCGGTCTCTACTTGCAGCCTAATGAATATTCTTTTGAAGCGATTGTCAACTTATGATGGCCGCCCGGATATCAGAAATTGCGCTTATCGCCCCGGATGAAAATCGACCACTTCCCTTATGGCAGCAATATGGGCCGGAGTCGTGCCGCAGCATCCACCAATGACCGAAACGCCCGATGAAATCAGCCCTTTGGCCTTCTCCGCCATGAATTCCGGCGTTTCCCGGTAGACCGCCCTGCCCTTGGCCATAACCGGAAGCCCGGCGTTGGACTGGATGATTATCGGGAGATTACTGCACAATCTGAATCCCTGGGCGATTTCAACCATCTTTTCGATGCCGTTGCCGCAGTTGGAGCCGACCACGTCCGCGCCGGCCTGTTCGAGACGGGCCGCAGCCGTTTTTACGTCCACGCCCATTATAGTGTAAAGTCCGCGCGGCGTTGCATCAAACGTCATCGTAGCCATGACCGGTGTTGACGGCAGAACCGTTTTGGCCGCCTTCACGGCCAGAGTGGCCTCACCGATGTCCGTCATGGTTTCGATGCAGACGATATCAACCGCCGCCTCGGCGAACGCTTTCATTTGCCTGACGAAGCTTTCGTAAACCTCGTCGGGTTCGGTATCTCCGTACGGCTTCAATATCCTCCCGCACGGGCCGCAGGAACCAGAGACATAGATGTTCTCTCCCACGACATTTCGCACCGCCCTGACGGCGTTGCGAACGATTTCTTCCGTTCGGTCATCGTACGAATACTTGGCCAGTTTTAGCGGTGACGCTCCGAAGGTGTTGGTCTGGATTATGTCGGCTCCGGCCTCGAAATACAGTCGGGCGATTTCCTCCAGGATCTCCGGCCCGGATAGGTTTACCCGTTCCGGACACTGGTGGATATTGATGCCTCTTTCATACAGCATCGTCCCCATAGCGCCGTCGGCCACCAGAATCTCCCCGGCTTTTATCCGCTCCAGAAAGTCCTTCATCTCAGCTCAATCCCAAAAGCTGTTTGATCCTGTCCACCGCGCTGATACCGTCAAAGGCGTAGGCATCGGCGCCGATCTCTCCGGCATACTCGCTCGTCACCGGCGCTCCCCCGACAATCGTCTTTATCTTATCGGTCAGTCCTCTCTCATTGACCATATCGACCACCTTTTTCATATTGGACATGGTTGTCGTCAAAAGAGCCGACATCCCGATTACCGAGGCATTTTCCTTAACGGCCGCATCCACGAATCTTTCGGGCGGCACGTCATTGCCCAGATCAATGATCTCAAAGCCGGCCCCTTTCAGCATGATTCCGACCAGGTTTTTTCCGATGTCATGCAGATCCCCCTCCACGGAACCGAGCACGACTTTGCCCACGGCGGGAATATCTTCTTTCACCAAAAGCGGCTTGAGAAGGTTGAGCCCGGCATACATCGCCTTTGCCGCCAGGAGCACATCGGGCAGAAATATATCGTGCGCTTTGAATTTCATTCCGACCACCGTCATACCGGCAATCAGACCGTCGTCAAGAATCTGTTTCGGCGGCACTTTTGCGGCAATGGCCTGCCCGGTCAGCGCGGCGACCTTCTCGTCATCTCCCCGCTGAAGATTATTCGAAATATCCTTTAGTAAATCCAAGCTTTATCTCCTCGCACGGATTCAACGTTATCTTTTCATTATTGTCCCGATTCGCAACCGGCACTCCTGCGTTCGGCAATTCTCGCAAAAGGGGTATGACATTTCAAAGTCGTGAATTTCTCTGCGGCCCACGACCATTAAGCCCGAAATTGATTTAAGCGGCTGCATCAGGTAGCTTTCGGTCAGAATGATCCCGACCTCTTCGGGCCTCAAGAATTCAAACAGCCTTTTCTGTCCGCTGACGTGCCAGCCGCAATAGCCGGGGCTGTATCTCAGGACGGTGCTTTCACCGAAATTCCTGCGCTCGCTGACCAGAAACTCCAGGTACCGCCGTTCGGCTATGATGCCGGCGATTTCAGTCGCCTCGGAGGCTACCGTATCCAGCATGGCCGCCAGCGCGAAATCGCCTTCCTCAAACAAAGCTTCGATTTCGCTGCTGACCGTTTCACCCACCGTTATGGCAAAGAGGGCCAGATTGTCGGCCAGCGGGAATATCTCCTTAAGCGGAGTGGCCGTTTCGTTTCTGCCTTCTCCCTCGTACACCGACTCGAATTCGGATTCGGAAATCTCATCGACGATGCCACCCGCTTCGCAGAGT
>CP070766.1:1580194-1584967 GCA_020345705.1 Candidatus Zixiibacteriota bacterium
ATGAACGATGCTGTGCTCTGGTCGGATATGGGCGGTATAAGAGGCTCGGTGTACCCATAGTAGGAACTGCCTAGGGAAATAACATAAATATCCATCAGCGGGTCACCGCCGCCGGTTCCATCGGAGGGTGGGGCGGGGTAGCCCAGGTGGTCGACCTCGAATTGCCACACCGAGTCGGCGATTTCGCCGATTTTATTGACATAGTCCGGAAGCCCGTCGCCGCCGCCCAGAGTATCTAGGTTCGGCATAAACACCGAATCACTTGTCGATATTGAGTAATGAATCCTGAACAGGCCTGCCGGAGAGACGTACTCTTCGGACAGACCGGCGGGCCGGTCTTGAACGGCGGCGGCCCTGGCGGCGTACTCACCCGTGAAGTTGTCGCGGTTGATGAAAAGCTGAAAGGCTATCTCCGTTCCGCACCGGGCCGGAAGGGCACCCTCAAGCGATTCGGGTAGCGGCCCTTCACCACGCATATAGGCATACATGTCCAGTAATTCCTGCTGACGCTGCTCGGATAACGGCTCCGAAGATACCGGTAAAAAAATCGCGAGGAGCATCAGCAATATACCCAGAGTAATTGCCTTTTTCAACTTGAACCTCTATTCTCTAAATTCGATTTTTCTTTCAATTCGGTCAATAGCCGGACCGGCACCGGCTGGGAACCAATCATACCGTAGCGACCTTCTCGCCCGTGATAATCGGAACCGCCCGTTGACAGAAGATGCCTTTCCTTCGCGATCTCCATGTAGTGCTCGCGCTGAGCCTGAGTATGGCGGGGATGATATACCTCTATTCCGTCCATGCCATAGCCGATAAACTCGTTAATGTACTTATCGGCCGCGGCAATTCCCGGGTGAGCCAGAACAGCCAATCCGTTAGCGCGGTGAATCAGCTCTATGGCTTCCCCGGGTGTCAGGTTTTCCTTGGGAACATAAGCCGGCCCGCGAAGGCCTATATAGTGACTAAAGGCATCTTCGAATTTCTCCACGGCCTTGACTCTGACCAAGGCGTCGGCGACATGGGGTCGTCCGATGGCAGAACCTCCGGCGATTTCCCGCACAAGGTCCATTGTAATATCAATCCCAAGCATCTTTAACCTTTTTAACATTATCTCGCCGCGCCGGTTCCGTCCTTCCCTGAAACGTTCGACGGCTTCTCCGAGGATATCTGAGTCAGGATCAAAGCAATATCCCAGAATATGAATATCCTCACCGTCACTGCCTGCTGAAAGTTCTACTCCAGGGACGAGTTCGGGGTCGTTTTTCTTTAAAAGTTTTCTTATCTCCAGGTACGCCTCGTAGCTGTCGTGGTCGCAGATCGAGAACGCGACAAGTTTTGACCGTCTGACCATGCTCAGGACTTCCGCCGGAGATTTCAACCCGTCCGAATGTGAGGTATGAATATGAAGATCAATCACCGGGGCCATTTAGAGTTTGCTTTCAACGATATTTTTTATCTCATCGGCCAGCCTGTCGCTTTTCTCCTGTATCTCCTTTGTTTTGGTCTGCATCTCATCTACAAATGCCGTGTCTTCAAATCCACTGATGTTTATCTTGACATTATAGATGGCGCCATCAATGGCGGCTTTGGCCATAAGAGCGGCCACCCCGGCGTCCGATACCGAATTCACATTTCCCTTTTCGGCCACGGCCCTGGATACATCCATTACCCGCAGGGCAAGGCCGGCAGTATCCAGCGGCGTCCGAGCGGCCCCTCTGGTGGCCTCGAGAATGGCCTCGTTCCTTTTGGCAATCTCGGCCTCGGTATCCTTCGCCATCTTCCGTGCGGCCACAAGCCGGTCGAAAGCGGCACCGTCCTTGGCAATCATTTCTTTCAGTTCGTCCCGAAGACGTTCCGAGTCTTCCAGGACGCCCTTTAATTCTTCGGCAACGTCTTTGTATTTCTTCTTGCCTATGGTCAGGCGGCAAACCATCGAACTCAGGGCAGCGCCCATCGTTCCTGCGGCGGCCGCCACCGATCCCCCGCCCGGTGTCGGCGTCTTGGCCGCGACCTCATTATAGAAGTCGTCGGTTGACGAAGCAGATGAGCCACCCATTCTTCTCAGCTTCTCCTCCAGCACCTGCCCGGCGGAGAAGTTTTCCAGTTGAAGGTAGAAGTCTGCCACGTCAATCAGCGCCTGCTGAGGCACCAGCCCGATGATCTCCGATGAGAGAACGCTGACGCCGTACCGGGTCGCTTCCGACTTTATGCTTTCAAAGACTCTGAAAATCGGGGTTTTCGTGTATCTGACCAGATTCATGGACACCTGCGTCAGGTTGCGCTCCGCGATGGAAAATCCCATGGCCTTGACAAATCTGTAACCGCCACGTGCAAAGCGAACGGCGTTAGCTATCTTCTTCGCGATGGAGACTCGATTGGTGCTTAGATAGACGTTGAATGCGACCAGCGGAAATCTGACGCCGATAGCCGTGGCCCCGGCCTTCAGGTTCATCCTGGCCGGACCGTAGTCGGGCTTGCGGTCGGGATCCGTCTCAAGCGTATCGCGGATACCTTCATATTCCCCTTTTCTGACGTCGGCCAGATTCTCGCGACCGGGTCTTGTCGCCGCTGATTCATACAGGTAAACCGGTATCTCCAACTCGTCACCGACTCTTTTGCCGAGCTGATGAGCCAGCTCTTTGGCTTCGGCCTCGCTGAAATCCGAAATGGGGATGAAAGGGCATACATCGGTTGCGCCCATCCTGGGATGCTCTCCCTGATGATTCTGCATGTCGATCAGTTGAGCAGCCTTCTTGTATCCCCGGAAGCAGGCTTCAACGGCATGTTCGGGTTGACAGACAAAAGTGACTACGGCTCGATTATGGTCAGCGTCCATCTCCCTGTCAAGCAATACAACCGTCGGAGCCGAAGTAATCTCATTTATAATGGCGTCAATAACTTCCTTCCGTCTTCCTTCTGAAAAGTTTGGGACGCATTCGACTAATCTTATCATGTCAAGACTCCAATCGCTTATTTAATTTCACCAATATATGACTTAAGTCCCCAGGCCAGAAGGGGAATCATAATTTCATGATGTCCGATAAAGTTGAAACCGCGACCGCCCTTTGCTGTCGGCCTCGTGACCACGTTCATCAGCGGACGGTAGTGGCTTATCATATCGAAGTTGGCGGTCGTCAGACGGCACTTCTGCTTCTTGAGATTCCGTGCCACGGTCAAAGCTTTGAGAAATACCTCCGGTAAGATTACGGACGAGCCGACGTTGGCAACGGCGCCGCCCTTGTCGGCATCCATGAGAATCCGCGCCAGGATCTTGAAGTCCCGGTACGAGGCCTCGGCGGCCGGCCCGGCCGTGAAGCTGTTCTGCTGGTGGACGATATCGGCTCCGACAACAAGATGTACCGTCGCGGGCAGTCTGTACTTTTGCGCTGAGCTGAAAAGGGAATATTTTCTGAATTTGGCTTTGCTTTTATTGATAAAGACTCCCGCCGCCTCGCCGAATCCCGACGAATCTTTCTTCGCCAGTTGCACCACCTCGGCAAATAGCCCGCCGGTTTCGGCTGCCATGCCAAAGGTGCCGTCATCAAGGCCGGCCTGAACGTCTTCGGAAGTCTCTCCGGTGAAGGCAAGTTCAAGGTCATGTATCAATCCGGCAGAATTCAGGGATATCCCGGTGATGATTCCGCACTTCATCAAATCAATGATAACAGGGGAGAGGCCGACTTTTATGACGTGGGCGCCCATCAGGACGTGAAACGGCAGCCCCCGCCGCCGGGCGGCCGCGACGCGCTTCAGGAACAGATTGAAATCTGCCGCCTTGAGAAATCCGGGCAATGTATCAAGAAAGCGCCGCGCATCCCCGGCGTTGCACGCCTTGCCGAAAGAAGGCACCGCAGCCTTGCTTTTTCGCTTGTGAAGAGAAATCGTCCTGACCTTACTTAAGTCCGCCAACGGAAATTTGCTCATATCATCTTATCAGAATTCAAGAACTTCGCCCAGTTGATAATCGGTCAACTCAGCCGTTATTGATCCTACCAGGACCCGTGACTTCATCAGCACCGGGAGTTTCAGACGATCATCGGTCAGCCAGACTTTTAGCCGCCCTTCATGTTTGAAGACACCCGCGCTTAGCAGGAGTGGTTCAACAACGATGCAATCGAATTTCCCGGCTTCCACCTTCACAGTCTCTTTCCCCACGACTTTGACTTCCAGCGGATAATGCTTGCCGTCCGTAAAATTATCTATGAAGATCGATTTTCCTATTTCCAGATTCTGCGTTCGTGCGAAATACAGACAGGAAAGAGCGTCCTGGACGAAATGGGCGACCTCCAGTGTATCGTTTTCATAAAATACCCTGTGCCCGGCCTGATCGAATGAATAGGATTTGTTTCCGCGGTAACTCCCCTCGCGAAGATTCTTTTCGAAGTACCAACTGAAGATCCCCGCGGCGTCGATGATCGATTCCACTTTGTCCTCGACGCGGTAGAATGAAGAGAAAAACCTGTTCGAATTGGCCGTCGAAGTCACCAGATAACAGGGCCGATCCTTATACTCGATAAGCTCGGTGACTTCCAGGGTCGCGTGGCCGGCATTTATAAAACCGTAGCCGATATCGAATTCAAGTTTTTCACCGAGCCCGAAGGCATAATTCTCTATATACCTGTCCGTACCCGGGTCGTTCGATGCCTCGTCAGATCCGGCCCGCGCCGTGGCCAGACCCGGCAGAACATGACTGAAGTATAACACTGTCGTGAGAGCGACAAGTATTATCGCCGGTATGAGGAGCTTTTTTATCATCTACCGTTCGTCATC
>CP070766.1:1585067-1593615 GCA_020345705.1 Candidatus Zixiibacteriota bacterium
AATCATAATCCCGCTTTTCGGGAAAGGAAGCAACGACTCTCTTGAGCTTTTCACCCTCGTTGAATACAAACAGACTGACGAGTATATCAGGTTTTGACATTACTTATCGGACTCAAGATCAGTATAAGGCCACCAGACATAGGGCCGTTCGAAGGCGTCAATCCTGCAGGTCAGCTCTTCGACGCTCTTGATAACCTTGGCAGGACTGCCCGCCGCCACCATCATTTCGGGAATGTCATCGGCGACCACCGAACCGGCCCCGATCAGGGCGCCGCGCCCGATTCGCACGGCCGGCAGAAAGGTACAGTTGGCGCCGATCCTGACATAGTCTTCTATTGTGGCACCGCCTCCGCATTCCTTGTATTTGGGGCAGTTCATCGGGTGCGGGTCATCGGTAAAAACGGTGTTCGGGCCGATGAAGACATATTCGCCAACCGTAACCATCTCCAGAAAACAGCCGGAATGTATCCGACAGTTATTGCCTATCTTGTTTTCGAACTCCAGAACGGCGTTGGTCCCGACCGAGACGTTGTTCCCGATTGCATTGTTTTCTCTGATTGACACCCCCTGCCCGGTCCGAAACAAATCCCCGATTTTGCTCCCGGCATAAATTGTGGTGAACGGTCTGATTATGGCGCCCCGGCCGATGGACAGCGGTAGCTCACCTTCCTTCTTGTCGCGCGGCGGCTGACCTATAACTGCCGGCCCGTGAATAACACTCCCGTCCCCGATCGCGACGTTGTCGTATATTCGAACGTCGCCGATAATCTTAATGTTGCTCACAATTCTGTGACCCTTCCCCCCTGCCTGAGCGATTCATTCGCATTTTCAAGAATCCGCACCACTCGGTAACCAGCCTGTCCGTCCGTCAGAGGTTTGCGTTTCTCGGAAATGGAAGATACAAACTCCTTTGCCACCAGGCTCAGGGCCTCGGTCAGTTCAATCCTGGGGGCCAGCATGTCGCCGGTCCGGTACTGCACCAAAAGGTCATATGCCTCTTCCCTCTTTTTGACATACTCGACACCCTTGTTGTACACTTTGACTTTCTCGGACGGCTCGACGTCGTCATAGACGATCATCTTCTGCGATCCGCAGATCAGCGTCTTCCGGACCTTAACCGGCGCCAGCCAATTGACGTGGATATGACCCATCAGGCTGGCCTCATACCCGACCGAGATATAGGCCAGGTTCTCGATACCGGTATCGAAATGGGCGATGCCGGTTGCGGAAACCGTTCGGGGTTTTCGGTCAAGAAGGTAGTCCATGATCGACACGTCGTGCGGAGCCAGGTCCCAGATAACGTTAACGTCGCTCTGGAACAAGCCGAGATTCACACGAACCGAGTCGAAGTAATAAAGCTCGCCCAGGTCGCCGCTTTCGATAATTTCTTTGATTTTCCTTACCGCACCGGTGTAGATGAACGTGTGATCAACCATCAAAGTCAGATTCTTCTGCTCCGCGGTTTCGATTAATGTCTCGGCCTGATCGGTTGTCGCCGTCATTGGCTTTTCCATCAGAATATGCTTGCCGTTTGCCAGGGCCTCCATCCCCAGAGAAAAATGTGTCGAGACCGGCGTCGCGACTACGACGGCGTCGATCTCAGGACTGTGCAAAATATCATTACAATCTTTTGACAGAATCTTAACATTGGGGTAAAGTCTCGCTATAAGCGCCAGCCGCTCATCGCGCAAATCCGATACGCCCAGCACCCTGACCCCTTCGTAACTGTTGAAATTACGGACCATATTGGGTCCCCAGTAACCACAACCGATGACTCCGATATTCATAGCTGCCGACCCCTAAAAGTAGAGCATTGTCTCATCAACCCGTTTAACAACAACATAAATGCGATACCTTCCTCTTTGACGTCCGAGCGACGGCGACAGGTCATCAAAACGCGACTGCCCCTGCCGCAAATTCTGAATATAATAAGAAAATACTGAATCAGAAGATATTTTATATCTCATCCACATGCGCGGATCACGCTTTTCCACGAATCTGTCGGTCGAGGAATGAGTAAAGCTCGGGATCAGCGCTTCATTTCCGCCGGTCGTAGGGTAATCGCCGAAGAGCTCGACATAATCATCCGCGGGTAACATGGAATCGTTGGGGCTGACGGTTATCTCAAGATAGCCCCATTCATCCAGAAGCTGGTTGAACTTTTCCGGATTAATCAGCAGTATTGACCAGACGCGCATCTCCTCCCGGCTTAAGTCATAGTAGTGTTGAAACACCTGATAAGATTTCTTTCGATAAAAATAATGACTCATCGGAAATTCGCCCTTGTCAAACAATCCCAGTTCATCATTGAGAAGAACACTGAAAGGCCTTGCCTCGCGGTCGGTGACCAGATCGATGGCGACTTTAATCTCGTCATCGGGCTCAGCGCGAAAGCCCGGAGGAAAATAAATTCTGTTCCCGGCGGCCTTCATGGGGCCGTCCAGTCGACACTTCCACTCCGCCCAGTACACCGGCGAATAAGCCCGGACAGTAAGCGCCAGAACAACGACCAGAGCCGGAGCGAGACATATCGTCAGGGCCGCTCTTCGGGTCACGCGGCCAGCCGGGATTCTGAACAGATAAAAAGCCAGGGCGGCCAATATTAAGATTTTAAGAGCCACCAGCAGAATCACTCCGGCCTTGGCGCCAAAGACGGCAACTGATGTTCTCTCGGACACAAAAATGATGAATGCCCATCCGCCTAAAAACGGCAGCCAGCCCGAAACGGAACGGATGGCATGTCTTTCTGAAAGCTTCTCTCGGGCATAGCCGGCAACTTTTACGATCGCCGCCGATGAAGCAATCATCATTAACGGCATCGCGTTAAGATTATATCGCGACAGAGACAGAAAAACGGCGTGGACAATGGCATAGTACAGCGGTATCAGAAAAAGATAAATCAATCCCCTTCGCGAATTGCCCGCGAAACTAAAAACGCCGAACAGGGCCGTGAATATGATGAACAAATGATAGAATCGGGCGGTCCTCTCACCCGTTATAAACGATTGCGCGTAATCGTTGTATGGTTGTGACCACAGCCGGTTCACCTTCCGGCCCAGCAGCCTGGCGTAATCCAACGGATTTTCCCGTATGGTATGAAGAATCGGACTCGTCCAGAAATCCTCGTCAGCCCTGTCAAGATTATAGCCGCTGTACTTAATCGACGAAGCCACCCTGATGTTAGCACTGGAATGTATCGGATCGCGGGCGGCCACCTGCCCATAATAAAGACTCGTTACGACTACCCACGGCAGTGTGACCAGAGCAAGCGGGATGACCGTTTTGGCGGCGGAAAGGAGAAACCCCTGGAACTCCCGGCGGCAATCGTACAGCAGACCGACCAGGAATGGAACAAACAGCAAAATAGCGGTAGATTTTACGAAGGTCAAAAGCCCCAGGCTTATCCCCCACAGGTGAAGATATTTGTTTTTCTTATCACTGTACCAACGGACAATTATGTAAAAGCTCAGAAGAGTCAATAAAGAGGTGAGCGGTTCGGCTGAAATCATACCGGTCAGGATGATAAATGGAAGATAGAAAATGTACATGATACCGGCCAGTACCGACGTCGCTCTGCCGAAAAGAGACCTGGCGATCAGCACGAGGAGAAGCAGGCAGAGCCCGCCCAGCAGGGCGTTGATAGTCCTGACGACGATGAAATCACTGACCGGGCTCAGGAAAAAGACTGCCGCCAGGCCGGCCGTTACCAGCGGCCCGGACCAGAAGAGGTTCTCCTGGCATTCGCGCATGGTGAACGGCGGGTAATATAGCCAGTCGACCTGTTCCCCGGATATGTAGCGTTTCATGTATTCGTCGGTTTGCTTTCTAAGCGATATGACATTCTCCCTGGAGTCCGGTTCGGGGTGGCCGAACTCCCCGCCCTCATCGAGATAATTGATCAGACCGATGGCGGCTGAGACAAAGATACGCGCATCCCACATCACCGGTATCTGCTCCGAGCCAAAGACAAAGGCCAGGCGGACAATAACGCAGAGAACCAATAGAATCAGCAGTATGTGATTAAATTTCATATCGGCATTCACCCGAGACAATTCAAAAGGCACGTGCTCGCTCAGCGAGATTGAATTTAGAAGTAATATCTCGTTTCATCAAATCTCTTCACTTCTATAAAAATTCGATAGCGCCCGGACTGCCTTCCGGGCGATTGCGATAAATCATCCGTGCGGACGACCTTGCGCCTGACGTCGTCGATATAATAAGAGATTACCGAATCCGAAGAAATCTTATATTCGGTCCAGATCCGGGGATCTCCCTTCTCCACGAACCTTTCTATTGATGAATGAGTAAGGTCGGGTATCAATACCGTACCGGCGCCGGATATCTTAAAATTGCCAAAAAGGTCAATAAATCCGCCCGCGGCGGACAGTGAATCGGCAACGCTGAAATTAATATCAATGAATCCGAACCGATCCAGAAGATCATTAAACATCACCGGATCAAACGGTATGAAACGCCAGGCCCGCATCCGGCCCCTGTTGATTTCCAGCATTTCTTCATATATATCGTACGTTCCCTTTTTGTAGTAAAAACCGCTGACCGGCGGCTGATCGACTTGAAAAACATCTCGACGGCCATTAACAGTGAGATTAAACGGAACGGCCATATTCTCGCCGGTGACCATGTCAATGACGATTCGAACCAACTCCCCGGGCTGCAGCCGGAAATTTCCCGGCACGTATAGGACAACTCCGGCGGATTGTCCGGGATTTTGAAGACGGCACTTCCATTCCACCCATGTCGGCGCCGCCGAGCCCCGGGAAATCAGAATCAGCAGAAAAAGCACGGCCGGGAATCCGGCGATTCTGACGGCGGCTTTCCTTCCCGCGCGTCGTAAGATTGACCTGACTATATAATACATCACTGCGGTCAGCACCAGAATCTTTATAACCAGAAGAAATGTCGTCCCAAAGGTGCCGCCGAAAAGTACCACAAAATGTCTCTCCGGGAAAGACAGGACAAATGCTCCCCCCACCCCGGTCAGGACGAAGGGCGCAACGGCTCTGAACGGGCCGGATGATTTTATCGCCTGACCGATGAAGTCGGCTGTCTTGATGATGACAGCCGCCGAGGCAATAATGACTATCGGCATGGCGTTGAAGTTGTACCGCCCCAGAGAATGAAAAATCAAATGCAATACGGTATAGTACACCGGGATAAACAAAAGAAGGACCAATCCTCTTTTATCATTAACGGCAAAAAGTAACACTCCAAAAAGTCCGGTGATGATCAGAACAAGATGCAGCAGGCGTCCCGATGATTTGGTGAGAATGAAAGAGCGGTCAAAATCGTTATAGGGCTGTGACCAGAGCCTGATAAATTTCTTCACCAGCAATCCTGCATAACCCAACGGGTCTTCCTTTATGATATAAGGAACCGATTTTAACCAGAAATCCTGGTCAACATAATCGAGATCGTATCCCTCATACTTGATTGATGAACTCGACCGTATGTTGGCCTCGGAGTACTGGGGATCGCGGATTGAAAATTTGCCGAAATACAGGCTGGTCAAAATGAGCCAGGGCAGCACCACAAGGAGAAATGGAATTAACGCCTTGGCCATCACTGCCATCGCCTGTTGCGGCGTTTTTCGATTGTCATATAGAAATGCCGCCGCGAACGGCAACCACAGCAGAACCGCCGTCGGCTTTGTCAGGACCAGAAGGCCCAGCATTAGCCCGCTCAAATAGATGAAACTTCTCTTTTCTCTTTTGTACCACATCAACACCAGATAATATGCCAGAAGCATGAACAGCGACGTCGGCAAATCGGGCGAGACGAGCCCGGTATAAAGCACAAACGGAAGATAAAAAAGATAAATCACTCCCACCAGGATGGCGGCGCGTCGGTCGAAAAGCTCTTTCGCAATCAGCATCACCAGCAGCAGGCACAGGCTGTCCAGAAGAATATTAAGCAGCCGGACAAGCGTGAAATCGCCGCCGACGTCAAACAGAAATACCCCTGCCAGGTACATCGGGTACACCGGGCCTGACAGGAATATATACTCCTGGGCCTCGGCCACGGTCGGCTTGTCATAGTACAACCATCTGATTTGTTCGCCTTCTATAAATTCGGCCATGGTGTGTTCGAACTGGGAACGATAAAAAGCCGAGTCGGCCGCGGCATGGTCCTCCGGATGGCCAAACCGGTCAGGGTGCCCGGCATAGTGTATCAGACCCAGCCCGGCCGATGAGTACAGGCGGGCATCCCACATGACGGGAACCTGCTCGGTGCCGATTATAAAGATAAGACGCAGAGCTATATTGAGAACAAAAAGGGCGGATACGATCTGACGAAATCTTGACGGCGAAAGCATCTACTTATTGAAAATCATACCGATCTTTTCTTCACGGAACGATACCACTCGATCGTGCGCCGCAGCCCTTCCCGCAGCGTCACCCGGGGCTGCCAGCGCAGGCGCGTCCGGGCCCTCTCGATATTCAGCACTCGTCTTCGAATATTATCTATATCGCGGCGATCGATGTGTTCACAGGCTATTTTTTTCCCGAGAAGCTCCGAGAGGATGTTCACCATATCGATGATGCTGGTCTCGCTTCCCGTCCCCAGGTTGAAGCTCATACCGTCGGCGCGGGGAGACAGAAGCGCTGTTAGGGTTCCATCGACGGCATCATCAACGTAAGTGAAATCCCTGGTCTGGTGTCCATCACCATGAACCTGAATGGAACCTCCCGCCTCGGCGGTCATTATGAACTTCGAGACAACGCCGCAGTATGGATTGTCCGGGTTCTGCCTCGGTCCGTATATGTTCGAATAACGCACCACCGTCACCGCTACGAAGTACGTTTCATAGAACGCATAACAGTAATTTTCACCGGCTAGCTTGGAAACCGAATACGGCGAAAAGGTCAGCGGACTCTCATCTTCACTGATTGGAATTATCTTCGGGTTTCCGTAAATCGATGCTGACGATGTATAGACTATTCGCTTCGGCTTAACTTCGCGGGCGGCCATAAGTATGTTCAGCGTGCCGCCGATGTTGGTTTGGAAATCTTCAAAGGGATTCTTTGTCGAGATTATAATATTCCGTGCCGCCAGGTGGGCGACGTAATCGACTCTTGTCATCAGATTTCGCACCAATTCATAGTCGGTAACGGAACCCTGGACGAACTCGTACGGGACACCTTCGCTGATGTTTTCTAAAGCCCCGGTAAACAGATCATCCAGGACGATTACTTTCCCCCCGGCCCTGACTATCCTCTCCACACAGTTGGAGCCCACAAATCCGGCCCCGCCCGTGACCAGCACCGTCGTGCCTGTGAAGTCAATCTGTATCATGGCTATTTCCTGAGTCTCAGCGCCAGGTAAATCAATGGCTTCGCTATCCGCCACCAGTCCCTGAACGGCTTCATCTTGGTAAAAGCTTTTCGATTCCCGTGATAGTAGATCGTTATCGGGACCTCTATCACTCTCACTTTCTTGCTCTTAACAGCTTTGAACAATATATATGGCTCCAATTCATACCTGTCAAGCCAATCCTGATCTATTTCAATTTCAGGATCATCAAAAAGAGTCAGCCTGAATGCCCGAAATCCGTTGGTCGCATCGGTGATCCGCTTCCGCGCCACAAGGGAGAAAAAGAGCGAAAACGATTGTGTCGCCACCTTTCGGAACGGGCGATCGTTAACGACGTTTCCCCCTTTAAGCCGACGGGAACCCTGGACAAAATCGCATCGCCCCTCCCGAATGGGCGCCACAACCCTCTCTATTTCCTGCGGCTCATGCTGATCGTCGCCGGAAAGGATCACACAGATTTGAAAATCATTCTGGATGCCGTAGTTTATTCCCGTCCGGATGGCCGCGCCAACGCCCATATTTTTCTCATGTCTGATGACGGCGGCCCCTGATGATGCAGCTTCCTGCGAAGTCGTGTCGGAGGAACAGTCGTCAACCGCGACGATCCCATCGACCGCGCCGGTCTGTCTGATCTTTTCCACGACCCGTCCGACTTTTCCTTCCTCATTGAATGCCGGAATGACCGCAAGTATCTTCTCATCCGCCGGAGTTTGCATCTTCTTCCAGCGCCCCCTTCTCGAGCTGTTTCAGAGATAACCCTTCTTTATAGGTATAGTAAAAACCCATCAAAGTTATCGGGATGAACTGCGCCGCATGAAGAACAATAGCGCATGCTCTCGCGTCATGCTCTTCGACTCCGAAAACCTGCAGTGTCAGAAGAACGCCGTAATGATAGACCCCAATAAAGCCCGGCGATGACGGTATCAGAATGAGGATTGAAACTACGACCAGCAGGACGTATGAGGCGTAAATCGGTAAATGGAAGCCGAAAGCATAAAACACAAAAATGTTGGAAATACCCATCGCCAGCCACAAAAACATCGTGTGCGCGGAAACCCACGTCGTCTGCCGCCAATTCTTGAGAAACAGCAGGCCCTTGGCAAACTTGACAATGGTTGTGCTCACGTATTCTTTCATTCCTCCCGGAAGGAAAAACAGATACCTGCTCACAAGACGGCCTGATCCCTCCGGCTTCATGACTATAACTACCGCCAGA
>CP070766.1:1593715-1597772 GCA_020345705.1 Candidatus Zixiibacteriota bacterium
CAGGGGAATCTCCAGATCCGATTTTTTAGAGAGGTATTCATCGGAATTCCCCCAGAAGAATTGGAGCTTGCCTTTGCCGTCGGAGAACACCAGGTCATAAAGACCATCACCGGTATAGTCCGCCGACCAGTCAACGGCGACCTCGCTGGCGGGCTGCGGATCATCAAAATTGAACCGAAAGCCGTATTTCATCCTCTGTGTCGGTTCGTCGTCAGGCACGCCATTTTCAAACGGGTAAACCAGAAGGTGAATATCGGAGTTCTTCATCAGAAACATTTTCGTCGCGGCCAGAGCCCCGAGTTCGATAGCCGGCACGGCCAATTCAGGACTGCCATCGGCATTGAAATCATCGATGAATAAATTGCAGTGCGAATCGGACAGTGTAATCTCCTTGCGGAATTGTGACCCGATCCGACCGCCCGCATCCGCTATATAGAACCTTATTTTTGTCTCGGCACTCGTGATCCCGCCCGAGGTGTACGAAACGGTTGCGTCGGGTCTCCTATCACCGTTCAGATCAATCAGCCGGCTTTGTATGAATCCGTCGGCGTTGGCCGGGTAAAAGTCAAGCTGAACGTCCGGGGCCTCGGAGAAATTGCCGGTGCTGTCCTGGAAGTAACAGCACAGTCTCCTGTCCCAGAGAAAGTACAGGTCATTGCGGCCATCCAGGTTGCCGTCGTGTACCCGAATGGTAGCAAGGCTTACATTGAGATTGACCTTTCTTTGACGCGAAAAGCTCTTGAGATCGCGGTCGGAATTACGGCAGATGATAGGCGCCGACAGCTGATTCAGAATCTGATAAACACCGTCGTCGCCGCGTTCAAAAATGACGTATCCTCTGGGTGTCGGAATAATTATCTCCGGCCCCGGAATACCATTGATATCATGCAGAAACGGATCGGAGACAATCCCACCGAACAGAGGGAACGAAAATATTGTCTTCTGCCGGACAATCCGGACGGGCGTCGACAGACCGGAGCTTGCCACCAGATCCATCATGCTCACTCCGTCGGAATCGACAAGAATGATCTCGGCCATGCCGTCACCATCCAGGTCGGCGGCGCCGATTTGAGCGGCGGTCTGTGGCAACATGCCCAGGTAATCGGCGTTCGCCCTGAAACCGGCCTGAACTTCTTGCAGATACAGCCCGACATAGCGCGAGTCCAGGTCACTCGCGGGAGAATATATGACAGCGATATCATTAAGACCGTCGCCGTCGAAGTCGTCGGCCAGGAAGTCAAAAATTTCCCCTTCAACCTCAAGGCTGTATATATCAAAGAAATCCTGTTCGGCCGCATCGACGGTTCCGGAAACGACCGATAAAAATAGAATCGATGCGATTACGCAGACATATTTATCAAGGGATTTCACTGTCATTTAAAAATCCGCCTCACCAACCCAATCTGGCCAACAACCAAAAATAAGCAATAAATCTCCTTTGTTCAACCACAATTTAAACATTGAAGAGCAAGATTAAAGGGAGGGGCTGGTATACCAGAATCTGCTCAGTCCTTCACCGGTCCCGAGCCAGAGATAGCTCTCACCGAAGACCAAGTCATTTATGTTGTTGGAAATCAGACCGTCGTCAACCGTGAAAAGCCGGTGATACTTCTGATCCCCCGTATGAATCAGCAGTAATCCGGCGCCGGTGGCGGCGGCGACAATCGTGTCTTTCACGGCCACGGCGTTCACGCCGCCGAAATTGACGACCTCCGGATACAACTCTACTTCAGCCGTGGCCAGGTCTATGGAAGCCAGCTCATACTCCGTGGCAACCCACATCCTGTCATCGGCATACTCAAGGTCGAGAATCTTTCCAAATTGGGTTATCTCTGGCGCTGTAAGACGACCCAGCGCGCCTGCCTTAAGGTCAAACCGGTACGCGCCCCGGGTGGTGCCAATCCACAGGTCATCACCTGCTTTCTCCAGGCAGAGTATTGTCTCTGAAGGAAGAAGCAGTCGGGCCACCTGTTCGGCTGAATCGGAATATATGTTAAGAATACCCAGACCGTACTCGGTGCCCGCAATCAGCAACTCACCATCCGTAAGAACCGTCAGCACATGATTGTCCGGAAGACCGGACCTTCGGGACAGACGCTCGCGGATTTTCTTGTCGCTTTTATCAATTACCCAGACACCGTCATCGGTAGCCACAAATGCATCTGAACCGTTGGAATGAATATCATTGACATTTTCAGCGATGTACCTCAGATCCAATACGGACTCAATATATTCAAACTGATTACTACCCCAGTCGAAAAGAGTCAGTCCGTTCCGGGAGGATTCGCCCGTTTTACCGCCCATCCACAGCACGCTGCCGTCGAGATATATGGCGCTCAGGTCCTTTTGCAGCATTCCGTATGTCAGCAGTTCTATCCGCCGACCGTCCTCGTCGGCCCACGCCGCTCCCAGCCCCCAGGTGCCTATCCAGAGATTGGCCCAGCTGTCGTCGACAATGTCTGTTAAAGGGAATCTTCGTCCATAGTCATCTACAAGTATTCCATCTGGCATATAATCGTAACCCCAGGGTGCAAAATAGAAGGCGTCGGGAGCAAGATGCCTTACACTCGGATTGTCTTCAGGCATGTCGCCGATGAGTGACCAGCTCCGGAGAGTCTCACTGTATTCATAAACGCCGGACTCACTTCTTACCCACACATTTTCATCATCAAACGAGGCTTTCATTTCAAGAATCTGATAATCACTTCGGCCGTCAATGCCCGGCAGGGGATCCCCCCATTCTTCGCGATTAATGTCATACCTTATGATTCCATGTGTCGTTCCGAAATAGACATACTTGTAACCCACGGCGATTGCCGAAACAAATGAGAAATCCGAATAATTTAAAACCAAGTCAGGTATAAGACTGTTGGCGGCCGCAGACAACGGCATAATCAGAAGCAGAATAAATAACGAAGTGCGGATCATTAGATGCATTTACACACTCTCGGCAAATTTGAGGACGGCATATGTCAACAATGCAGTACCATAGTAGATACTTCTTTCATCCGCTATAAATTCGGGAGAATGCCAGGGTTTGTTGGCCTTAATTTTTTCGTTTTTTACCCCAAGACGAAACATCGCTCCCGGTACCTTATTCAGATAGAACGAGAAATCTTCACCACCCATGGTCTGGGGGGTCTCTTCAATGAGACGGCCGCCAAAAAGCTCCGTGAAACAGCCGCGCAGAATTTTGTTGGCCTTTTCATGATTGTTGAGAACAGGATATCCCGAGAGAATATCGAGCCTGAAATCCGCCCCGCGAGCGCGACAGACCCCTTCGACGGTGCGCTTCATCAAACGAGGAAGAAGTTTGAGATTCCTTGGGTCAAGTGTGCGGGCCGTCCCGCTGAGATGAACCTTATCCGCTATCACGTTGCGAATTGTCCCGCCGCGGACAGTACCGAAGGTGACAAGCGCCGGCTTTAAAGGATTGGTCTCCCGGGAAACGATTTTCTGCATTGATTCGATAATTTCAGCCGCCACGGCAATAGCATCGACTGATCGATGCGGAACCGCCGCGTGACCGCCACGGCCCAGAATGGTGATGTCAAAATCCGTCACGGAAGCCATGGTCGGGCCATCCCTCAGACTGATTTTCCCCGCCCGCAGGGTCGGGTCAACGTGGAGACCGAAAATCATCCTCACGTCAGGATCATCCAGAACGCCTTCTTTGATCATCCGTTCCGCACCGCCTGGCGGTGATTCCTCGGCCGGTTGAAAGATAACCTTGATACATACCGGCAGTTGGCGCCTGAGCTTGCTGAGAATAACGGCTGTCCCCATGACGGTGGCCATATGAATGTCATGCCCGCAGGCGTGCATGACACCGTCATTTACCGACCTGAAAGGCAAACCGGTGGCCTCG
Organism: Candidatus Zixiibacteriota bacterium; assembly: GCA_020345705.1. Lineage (GTDB taxonomy): Bacteria > Zixibacteria > MSB-5A5 > GN15 > PGXB01. The sequence goes on from CP070766.1 coordinate 1,597,584, forward strand.
GTGATCGGAAGCGCGTCAATGTCGGTCCGGAGCGCGACTGCCGGGGCTGTATCGCCGTTTATTATGCCGACCGCACCGGTATCAATCTTTACCGGCGCGACCTTAATGCGATGACGCTTGAGCTCGCTTTTTATGAGCCGGGTTGTTTGAAATTCCTTGAAGGAAAGCTCCGGGTGCTGATGCAACCGG
>CP070766.1:1597872-1602527 GCA_020345705.1 Candidatus Zixiibacteriota bacterium
CGTGTCTGCGAAGGGAAGCTGGTCAGGAAGTAGAAGCCGTATTCAATCAGAGATGTAATATAGGGGAATTTCCACTTCGGCATATCCGGGTCCGGCTCCCATGACCAGTAAACGAACAGCGCTTTGCCCTTGATATGACCGCGCGGGACAAATCCCCAGAAGCGACTGTCCTGGCTTGAGTCGCGGTTGTCTCCGAGGACGAAGTACTGATCGGCGGGAACCTGGATGGGGCCGAAATTATCCCGCGAAGAAAGCTGGGCGGCCAGGATTTTGGGGTCGGTGCTTTTGACCGAAGGGAATATCTCCGCCAGTTGGTTGTCCACATACACGATCTTGTCAACAATCTCAACAGTCTGTCCCGGCAAAGCAATCACCCTCTTAATATAATCTTTGGTGGGATTAAGCGGGTATTTGAAAATGAGGATGTCGCCGATTTCGGGATCGCCGAATTTATAGGCCAGCTTGTTGACAAATATGTAGTCTCCCTCGAGCATAGCGTCTTCCATCGATGCCGAATCAACTCTATACGCCGAAACAACGAAGAGCCGCAGCAGAATCGCCGCCACCAGCGAAATCAGAATAACTTCGACGTACTCACGCCACAGCGGCTTTTGTCTCCGGTGCGGAGCAGGAGAAGCCGTTTTCCTTTTAGTCTTGACTTCGGTCTGTTGAAACTCGTCTAAGAGAAAGTCGTTATTCATACCTGATTTAATTATCGGAGCCTGGAGAATTTTCTTAACTTATCAGGTCTCAAGGAGTAAGGATAAATGTCGGCGGCGAAGCAGGCTTCAAAATCAGGCGCCCGGCCGAAAAATACGGTTGACTATGGCAGTTTAAAGCCTTAAAAATGTCGCAAAACCAGCTTGAGCAAGATACAGGGAGATACCATGAAAGAAATAATCAGGACCGCCGACGCGCCCGCCGCTGTCGGACCCTATTCGCAGGCGGTCAAATCGACATGTGTGAGTATGATATTCTGCTCCGGGCAGATTGCTAATGATCCGAAAACCGGCGAGATAGTCGGTGAAACTTCCGCCGAGCAGGCCGAGCAGGTGCTCAAAAACCTCAAGGCGGTTCTGGCGGCAGCCGGGGCGGAGATGCGAAACGTAATTAAGACCACGGTTTATCTGGCCAATATGGATGATTTTGCCGCCGTCAATGAGGTTTATGCCCGCTTCTTCACGTCCGATCTGCCGGCCCGCGTGGCGATCGAAGTCAGCCGACTGCCAAAAGACGTAAGAGTTGAGATTGACGCTATAGCGGTTGTCTGATTTGACCGGGAGAAACGTCAGGCTTTTCTACGTCCTCGAGGCGATACTGTCATTGACGGGTGGGATAATCCTGCCCGTTTATGTTGTTTATTTTCGCAATTTTGATGTCTCGCTGTTCCAGGTCGCCCTGCTGGCGGCAATCTTCGAAGCAACCATAATCATCTTTGAAGTGCCGACCGGGATTTTCGCCGATCGGTTCGGAAGAAGACTCTCCACTGTGGCCGGTTTCTTCCTGCTGACTGTCGCCGGGGCTATTTTCTTCGCATTCAGAAGCTTCACCGGCTTCGTGGTCGCCGAAATCGTGTTCGGTATTTCCGAGACCTTTATCTCCGGCGCGCTGGAAGCGCTGGCCGTTGACTCTCTCGACAAAGATGAGAGGGAGAAATCTCTGCCGAGGCTGTTTGCCAACCGAACCATGGTTAAAACCTCAGCCCTTTTGATCGGCATGATTGCGGGCGGATATCTTGCTGGAAGGTTCCTGCCGTCACTTTTTGCCCCGGTAATTTTCATCGCCGCCGTCGGCCTGGCGGCGGCCCTGTTCTTGAGGGAATCAGTCAGGGAGGAATCCGGTGCGGAAAAGGCGAAAGAGAAGGCCAGGTCGGTTGCGGGAACCGTCTTCAGAAACGGCGCGGTGCTGGCTCTTTTTGCGGTGGGGCTTTTTTCGAATTTCGTTTATGAACCGGCCGATCAATTCTGGCAAGTATTGTTCTCGGAGATTAAGGGCGTCCCGGCGTCGTACTTCGGCATTTTCACAGCCGCCGGACTGATCCTGGTAATCGCTGTCGCCAGGTTCAGCGAACGGCTATACGAGCGCCTGACGCTTTATTTGTCTATCTGCTTTGCCCTGGTAGGCGTTGCTCTGTTCGTAGCGGCAAGTACGGCGATCTATCCGGCTCTGGCCGGGATTGTGGTGTATTTTGCCCTCAAGGAGCTTGTCCGCCCGGCCATCTCCACTCACCTTAACCGGCAGTTCGAGTCGGCCAGGCGAGCCACTTATCTATCGGCCTTTAACCTGACCTGCTCTATCGGCGAGGTTGCGGCGGGCATAACAGCGGGAATTCTTGCAGGTAAGTACGGGGTGGTGTTTATCTTTTATTTTGCGGCGGTGGCGGCATTGGTCATGTTGATAATCTATCTTTCTCTGTCCGGATTGGCGGCAGCGAAAATGAAGTCCGCAGCGTGAGGGCACCAGACAAAGTTTCATGCAGACAGGTATCAGACGTGCGGCGACATTACCATCGCGAATCGGATCTATGTGCAGCTTTGCGAAATTACTATCGAATCCCCGGTCAACCTGACGCACAGCTTTAATGTAATAGTTTATATAATCTATGTTTTGGAAATTGCGGTTTGTGCCAATGATGTTATATGCGGCACTGACGTATTAAGGCCGACATTTTTCTGGGAGATATTACCGGGCAAGAATGCTTCCGGCAACAAGTTGAGTCGAGTTTATAATTCGGGGCGGGATTTATTTTGACAAACCCCTTGACAAATAAATAAAAAGGTGTTTTTTAGGAAAACTATTTTGTGATTAATATCACAAAGTGCGTATGGCCTGATGGTTCGACAGGAGTAACGCAAAATGGAACAATATCTGGCGGTTCTCATTTTTCTCTTCGCCGGGATCGGGTTGGTGCTGTTCACCTTCTTCTTCTCCAGGCTTATCAGGCCGGCCAATCCGTACAAGGCCAAAAACCAGAATTACGAATGTGCCGAAAAACCGATCGGAGATTCGTGGATTAAGTTTAATAATCGGTTCTACATCTTTGCCTTGATTTTTGTCGTCTTCGACGTCGAGGCGGTCTTCCTGTTTCCGTGGGCGGTGGCATTTGGGAGGCTGGGGCTATACGCCCTTATTGAGATGATTATCTTCATCGTCATTCTGATTTTCGGGCTCTTTTATGCGTGGAAAAGGGGAGTGTTGAAGTGGGTCTAATCAAAAAGCTTCCGGTCTATCTTGAGAAATTCCCCGGCGGCGGGCTGGTGACGACCTCTTTGAATTACGTTTTCAGCCAGTCGCAGGCCAGTTCCCTGTGGTATTTGCTGTTCGGGACGGCCTGCTGCGCCATTGAGCTGATGGCGACCGGCGCTTCGCGTTATGATTTCGACCGCCTGGGCATGATTTTCCGCGCCTCGCCACGGCAGTCGGACCTGATTATCGCGGCCGGAACCATCACCAAAAAGATGACCCCCAGGCTGAGGCTTCTCTACGACCAGATGGCCGAGCCAAGATATGTTATCGCCATGGGCGGCTGCACCGTCGGCGGCGGGCCGTTCTACTATGACAGCTATGCCGTCGAAAAGGGAATCGATCATATTGTACCGGTTGACGTTTACATTCCCGGCTGCCCGCCGCGGCCGGAATCGTTGCTTGAGGGCTGCTTAACTCTTCAGAAAAAGGTCAAGAAGCTGAAAATGGAAGACTGGAGTTAGGACCAGAGCAACATGAATCGCGACGAGCTCATCAAATATCTCCAGGACAAGTTTCAGGACAAGCTCCAGCTTCTCGATACCGGAAGGGCCGAGCCATTTTTTCTCATCAAGCCGGAATTTCTCGTTGAATTCTGCCGTCAGATCAGGGATGATGTGACGCTTGCAATAGATTATCTGTGCAACATCGGCGCCGTAGACACCGGCGAAAGATTTGAAGTTGTCTACAATGTGGCTTCGGTGGCTAAGCGCCTCCGTTTCGATTTCAAATTCATTCTTGATTACGAGAATCCGAAGATCGACTCGGTCCAGGAAATCTGGCCGGGGGCCAACTGGCATGAAAGGGAAATCTGGGAGCTCTTTGGCATAAATATCAGAAATCATAACAACCTGAAACGATTTCTTCTGCCGGATGACTGGGACCAGGGGAACCCGATGCGCAAGAACTGGGATGCTCCTGATTTTAAGAGGATGCCTGAGGTGAAATGATGGGCGAGCTTCGCACGGAAGAATTTCAGGTGAACATGGGGCCGCATCACCCCTCCACACACGGTGTCTGCCGGTTCATTCTGACCATGGACGGGGAGGTTATCGTCAGGGCCGAGCCGGTCATCGGTTATCTTCACCGGGCGCTCGAGAAAATTTGCGAAAACCGAACTTACGCCCAGTGCATTCCGGTCCTCGATCGCTTCGAGTATTGCACCTCCATGTCGTGCAACATGGTTTTTGCGCTGGCGGCTGAAAAGCTTGCCGGGAATATCGAGGTGCCGGAAAGGGCAGAGTATCTGCGCGTCATCATGCTCGAACTCAACCGAATCGCCAGTCACCTGATATGGTTCGGAACGACGTCGCTCGACCTGGGAGCAATCACCCCCTTCCTGTACGGTTTCCGTGAACGTGAAGATATTCTCGACCTGTTCGAGATGACCTGCGGACAGAGATTGACCTTCA
>CP070766.1:1602627-1605351 GCA_020345705.1 Candidatus Zixiibacteriota bacterium
AGCGTACCTTAACGGTGAAGAGGGAAATGACGCCGGCCGCGCTCACGTTTACCTGCTCGGTGATTCCGATGTTGATGGATTTCTTGTCGGCTGCGATAATTGCCCCGAGCAATACGATCCGACACTGGCGGACAGTGACGGTGATGAGATCGGCGATGCCTGCGACAATTGCCCGTATCACTCCAACCCGGATCAAAGCGATGCTGACAGCAATAATGTCGGCGACGCCTGTGACTATGTCTGCGGTGACGCCGACGGCAGTAGAGTCATCAATCTTGTCGATCTAACTTTTATCATAAATTATCTCTATAAGGAAGGGCCCGAACCCGATCCGGACGAATCAGCCGACGCCGACGGCAACGGGTCGGTCAACCTTGTCGATGCGACACATCTGATAAACTACCTGTACAAAGAGGGACCCGAACCGGTATGCCCGACATGATGCAGATCTGAGTAGAGAGGAGATTAGTTATGAAAGGCAATTGCACATCCAGGCAAGATCTAAAAGTCAACTTGAAAATCCTTGGACTCCTGATTGCTTTATTGTATGGCCAAAATCTTGCTCTTGCGGCGACTATTCATATTCCCGATGATCTTGAGACAATACAGGCTGGCATCGATTCCGCCGCCCACGGTGATACGGTGCTGGTGCAACCCGGCACGTACCTCGAGAATGTCAATTTCAGCGGAAAGAATATCGTTCTCGCCTCACTTTTTCTGGCGACCGGCGATACGGCCCACATTTCATCAACGATAATAGACGGCGACTCGACAGCGACGGTTGTCACCTTTGAAAACGGCGAGGATAGCACGGCGGCGCTGGTCGGTTTCACGGTACAAAACGGCATGTCGAAACGCGGCGGTGGGATTCTGTGCACAAACTCCAGTCCCACTATTCGCTGCAATATCATAAGATTCAATGAGGCTAGGGACTGGGTCGACTTTGAATACTGTTATGGCGGCGGTATCTGCTGCATCAATTCCAGCCCGGCCATAATCGACAATTCGATAATCCGGAACCTCGCCGGTGGGATTATGTTCTTCGGCTTTTTCGGTGGTGGCGGCGGGATATGCTGTCTGTCCGGTTCCTCGCCCTTCATCGGCGACAACACTATTCGAGAAAATTACTCGAGACTGGGGGGGGGCGTATGGTGCGCCGACAGTTCTTCTCCCGAAATACGCGGCAACTATCTTCATAAGAATGAGGTGTATTGCGACGAATGGTCAGGTGATCCCAGCGGCGGAGGGGCGATCGGTTGCGAGGGGACATCCGCGCCTGAAATCAGCGGTTGCGCTATTTTTGAAAACGATGGCGACCGGTGGGGTGGGGGAATCTATAGCGTGGATAGCTCCAGACCAACGATTGAAGGGTGTGTCATATATGGCAATTCGGCCTATGGCGGCGGTGCAGCGGTGTTTTGCCCGGAGACGACCCCCGAAATAAAAAACACCATAATCTGGAGCAATAACCGGGAGACCCAACTTGACCTCACTATTGATGGTGCCCCTGAGGTTAGCTACTGTGATATTCAGGGAGGTTGGGCCGGCGAAGGAAACATTGACGAGAATCCGTTGTTTTTGGATTACAATTTTGAGGTTTGCATACAATCACCGTGCCTTGATGCCGGAGATCCCGATGTCCTTGATCCGGACGGCACCCGCTCCGACATAGGCCTGTACTTCCCCGAACATCCGGAATGCTTTGCCGGGAATGTATGGCACGTATCCGGCGACGGCAGCGACGAGACGGGAGACGGCTCTTCATCGAATCCCTTTGGAACAATACAATATGCTGTTGATCGCGCCCTCTATGGCGATACGGTATTAGTCCATAACGGAAGCTACGTGGAAAGCATCGACATTTTTCTTAAAGGCGTGCACTTGGCCTCTAATTTCATTTATACGGGTAACCGTGAAGATATATATAGTACTGTCCTCCGCGGCGATTCATCCAAGGCGATCGTCAATTTTGAAGACTGCGACACTCTGGCGGGGATTGAAGGTTTTACCCTCAAAGGCGGCGATGGTCATTACTACACCGGATTGCGCCCAGGGATCAACTGTCGCTGGTCCGGGCCGCAGATCAAGAGCAGTGTTATCACCGGTAATTTGAGCGGCATTAATTGTGAGGTCTCGCATCCCTCAGTCACCGATTGCGTTCTAACGAACAACGTGAATGCCGGGATTTATTCATGGACGAGCTCCGATGTGCGCGTCAGGAGCTCAGTGATCAGCGGTAACTCGGGAAATGGACTCTGGATGAAATACAGATGCTCATTGGAAGCAACCAATACGATTATCTGGGGTAATTTTGGTGATGGCATTGTTTCTAGTCCCGACTTATCGACCGTAAGATATTGCTGCGTCCAGGATGGATGGGAAGGCGAGGGAAATATCGATACTGACCCGGTGCTGGCTTTGTCCGATTACAATGTCTGCTCCGTATCGCCCTGCATAGACGCGGGCGATCCAGGTATTCTTGATCCTGATGGCACCCGCTCCGACATCGGGTTGTACTTTGAAGATCATCCAGGGTGCGCGTTCGGCAACTGCTGGTACGTCGCGACGGACGGCGATGATACCAGCGGCGATGGCTCACTGGCGAATCCGTTCGGGACTATTCAACACGCTATCGATATTGCCCGTTCGGGAGATACCGTTATAGCTCTGCCGGGCGGTCACCACGAGAGTATCCGTCTGTTTGCCAAAGATATCATCCTGGCC
>CP070766.1:1605451-1608224 GCA_020345705.1 Candidatus Zixiibacteriota bacterium
AAGAAGGCTGGGTTTTCTAGCCGTATTTAGAATTGGAAGCGTCGAGCAACGCTTCGTAGAAGCAAGGTCTTGTCGACCTTGCTTCTTTTTTTTGGCTCTTGCGCCGACACCTCCGGACAGGCCGAACTCACGTATAAAGAGCGGTGAGCGGCGAATATATTAGGTTTGACATCGGCGAACTATTTACGTTTAATGATGTTCTGGTAGAAGAGAGCTGTTAACCCGTTCCCCTTGCCGACCATGGAGTAGGAATTGAAAAATCAGGACGTCCTATCGCGAACACTATACTACCAGATGGCCGACCTGTTTGAAATCACCGCCATCTACAGCCACAACGAACGACTTTTCTTCCGAGCCAGGCCGTACCAGAACAAAGAGGAAGCCGTCGGCAAAATGAAGCGGCGGTTGGAGTCCTCCGGCTTCGCCGCGGCCGTCAGAGAGGACCCGGAAGGGCTCCTGATCGGCGTCTGGGAGAAGCCGTCCCGGAAGATTCCCCGGCTCAACATCATCCTCTTTGCCGCCACCCTGGTGACGATGTTTATTGCTCCGGTCTTCTGGATAAACGACATCGACGTTCTATTGAGGCCGGCTTCCATCCTTGAATACCTGGGCCGGCCCGGTATTCTTGGCGAGCGGGTGGAATTTACGGTGGCCCTGATATCTATCCTTCTGTTCCACGAGTTCGGACACTATCTGGCCGGAAAACGTCGCGGTGTCCTTATGTCTTTGCCCTATTTTGTACCGGCGCCCAATATTGCGGGGACCTTCGGAGCCATCATCAGGTCGCGCTCGCCCATCACCAATCGACGCGATCTGATTGAAATCGGGTCGGCCGGTCCGATCGCCGGTTTCGTGATTTCAGTCATTGCCCTTTCTATCGGCCTGTATAACTCGGAAATCATTCCGGTGGAAGCCGCGGCCGGATTCGCCCTGGGCGATTCTCTGCTGATACGGTTTCTTTCCTGGCTGATTGTCGGCCCCCTGCCGGATGGGTCCACCTTCTTGCTCTCTCCGGCGGCCTTTGCCGGCTGGGTCGGGCTCCTGGTAACGATGCTTAATCTCCTGCCTCTGGGGCAGCTTGACGGCGGCCATATCATCTATGGCCTTTTCGGCCGGAGACAGCATCGTGTCAGTAAAGTATTTCTCGCGATCATGATTGCGCTCGGCTTCTGGTGGCCGGGATGGTGGTTTTTTGGCGCTCTCGTTTTTCTGTTCGGGATTAGTCATCCGCCGACGCTCGATGAGACCATCAAGCCGACACGACCGGCCCGCGCTCTGGGGCTGATCTCAATAATCATATTTATTATCAGCTTTATACCGGTGCCGTTTGCACTGGCTTAGTCTCGCCTTTAAGGCTTGACCTTCCATAGATGGCGCGGCAATTAAGAGAGCCCTCGTGGTAGGCTTCCATGAAGGCGTCCACCACGGCGGGATCAAACTGTTTACACTTAAATCGAATAAGCTCCTCAAGGGCCTTTTGAGCATCGGCACTCGGTCGGTACGGCCGGTCGGTCATAATGGCATCAAAGGTATCGACCACGGCCAGCAGGCGACCCTCGATGGGAATGTTTTCCCCGGCCAGGCCGTGCGGATAACCGGTGCCGTCATACCTTTCGTGGTGAGACAGGACATAAGGAGTCACCGGCTTCAGGAATGGAATTCGATGCAGAATCCTGGCTCCCGTCTCGGGATGCTCCTGCATTATTTTCCGCTCGCGTTCGGTCAGCTTCCCGGGCTTATTCAGGATGGCATCGGGAACCCCGATCTTGCCGATATCATGCAGGATACACCCGTTTCTCAATTCCATCATCTGGTCATTCTCCCAGCCCATCTTGCGCGCGGTGCTTTTGGCCAGACGATAGACGCGGTTTGTATGGCCGGCCGTATATACATCGCGGGCCTCAACGGCGTTGGCGAGAGCTTTTATGGTGAGCAGGTAGGATTTTCGCAGGTTCTTATCCATGTACGTGCTTTCCACGGCCGAGGCCGCCATCGATGCCAGGAGCGATACCAGATGCTCCTGCCCGGGCGAGATATAGCTGAAGCGATTGGTGCTGACAAGATTCAGGAAACCGATGTTTTGACCTTTGGAAATCAGAGGATAAATCACATAGGAACGTTTATACGGCTTACCCTCAATTTTGATTTCCTCCTTGATCGTGTGCGCCTTGTCCCTGTCGAGGGAAAGTGCCCCTTTTAATCCCTCGGCGCGGAGAAACTCTTCGACGCTTTTGCCAGGCTCCGAACCCGACAAACATCTCAGTCGGTACTTCTCGGCCTTTCGATCGAGAACCACCAGCGACGCTGCCTCGGCCTCAATCTCTCTGACCGCCGATTCGACTATTCGAGTGAGCAACGGGTATAATTTCCCTCCCCCGGCAAGAGCCTCGCTTATTTTCATCAATTCCAGCTGGCTGCGCAACTCCAAGTTCTCCCGGCGAATTCGTTGATGCTCCAGTCCGCGACGGATTGTCGATTTAAGGTCTTCCAGCTTGAACGGCTTGATCAGATAATCATAGCCCCCCTTCTTGAGGACCGAGATGGCCGTCTTGACAGTCGGATAACCGGTCATCAGTATGACAATTGCCTCGGGATGGTTTTTCAGAGTCGTTTCCAGGATCTGGACGCCGGAATACTTGCCCATCACAAGATCGGTCAGGACGAGGTCGACAACGTTCTCGCCGATATACTCGATAGCCTTGCCGGCATTGGTGAATTTATTCACCAGAAAGTCCTCGAATTCGCCCAGAGACTCCATTAAGATATCTAAGAC
>CP070766.1:1608324-1623043 GCA_020345705.1 Candidatus Zixiibacteriota bacterium
GATTCTTGTGGATTTTCGATATGCGGGGCTGGCGGGCGTCGGCGGGCCGGTATCGGGTTGTGTTTTTCTAATCGGCATATTCATAGCTTCGATTTTGTCGTTCATAAATGGGGCGTGGTCGGGAATAGTGGTGATTGGGTATTGATTTTGATATTGGCCGGCAGTCTTTGAAATTTGGATCGGGCAGGACCACTGCGTTTCGCCATGGGTCCTGCCCAATCGTTTGAGTCTCGACTATCTTATATCAAAACCGTTCTGACAACGGCTTATTCGAACCAATATGTCAGTGATGCCTTGGCCGCCAGACCATCGTAGGCATCATCAGTGTCTTGACCGCTCAGGAAATTAGGTCCTTCGAGGATGAATTCAGGATCAAGACTTAAATCAATCATGAGACTTCCCCAGTGCAGTCCGGCCCCGAGGAAAGTTTCGGTGGTCGTCCAGGAGTACGTTCTGTCAACGGTGTCATTCTGCTCTTTGAGATTATAATTGACACTGGCCGAAACCACCCCGGCCCGGAAATCGAGCCATTTGAGGACATAGGCGTCGATGCCCATCCGGAAGTAGGGCAGGCCCCTGAAGTTGTCCTTGTCCTCTTCATCATCAACGGCTGGGTCGGAATAATCGGTTTCAGACTTGTAGTTCACCATGGCAAAGCCGACATCCGTCGCCACCAGAACATTTTCGGAAGCATCGTAGTTGACACCAATGCCCAGGTCAAAGACGGTATTCTTGAGTTTCTCTTCATACACCAGTTCCCAGGCGGCGTTAGCGGCGTTCCAGGCGTAATCCTCCATACCCTCGTTGAGCATCATAAACGCGAAGTGTGGCACCAGGGTGTATTTGCCCATCGGATCCATCCAGTATCGTGCGCGCAAAATGAGATCCATGTTGCCGGATGGCTTCGTGTCCTCAACCACCTTATCCGGAGCGGCGTAATAGGCATCATCCTTCCAGCTGGTCATAGCATACTGAACGGCCAGATCAAGTTTTTCTTCCAGGAAGGACAGCCCGGTGCCAAATTCATAGCGGGTCAGGGAATTCTCGTATTTGTTTGCGGTGGTGGTGTCCTCGTTCTTATTGCCGGAACCGTAGTACCCGAAAGTAAAGCCGAAGGGGGTGTCGCCCAGTTTGCGGCCGTAATAGAGGTTCAGTTTGTGGGTAGCCCCACCATCCCAGTAATAGTTGCCGAATCCGTAAAGACTGTGGAAATAACGCATGGATGAGAAATGAGCGCCCAGATACCACGGCTTTTCCGTGGGACCCAGCTTGAATATCGCGCCTGCTTTATAGAATGTACCCGGATAACCGTAGCCGGAAGGAACAGCATCGTTCATTCTGGAAATTTCGGCGAAAAAGTAATTGGAGAAGCTGTTGATGCTGGCCGGGTACATACCGATATTGTATTCATCCTTGATGATGGAATTGAAGCTTTGCAGCGGGACGTTATAGGCATAAAACGTCCCCATTCCCATTGTCTCCACCCGTGTCTCACTGCCCAACACCGCCGCGGAAAAGCCGAATAACAAACCAAAGACGATTAAAGCAGTTACCAATGATTTCATATGTGCCTCCTTGCAATATCACTTAAAGTAAAGATTATCTCTCCACGATGTGATGACTACCCAAACAATACTTGTAATCTGAAATTCCCCCTCTCTTTTTAAGGTTGGTTTTAGTATTTTGATTTACATTCAAGTCTTTAAACTTTTAAAACTGCAGCCTTATTCCATCAATCTCATCCATCAGTAATGCCGACAAAATCGCTCGCCGTTAGAAGGAGTCGTCGTGGCGAAATACCGTCCGGGCTCAAATGCTCCCGCCCCACATGCCGGTTTGACTACCTTGCCGGCTCCAGGAAATCCGGATAAGGTATTTTTCGCCCCTCAGAAATAATCACGAGGTTAAAAACATCCCGGCAACATGGTAGCTTTGAACAGCCTAAATGCCACGATAAGATGGAATTGACGACTCTTTATTTGACCTCCTCCTCAAACAGCGTTTCGACTTTTTACGAGTGTACGGAATCCAAAAATAATTGCGCAACTAATTTTTTTCGGGATAATTGGGGATAATTCGGGTGGTGGAGAGAGCGGCCACGTCGGATTCTGCCCGGCTGCGAGCGCCGGGCATAGAAATGGGTTACTTCCAGGAAGGATGTGCTCGGATTGGGGGGGTGATTGGGTGGGGATTTTGGGGTTAATTCAGAATAGGCAGGACTGCTCCGCTTCGCTCCGGGTCCTGGCCTGCTTTGACTATCGGTGGTATTACGGTTTGGACGGAGTTGAAATCGATATTGACGGAGTTGAGATGTAACGGGAAGAAATCCACCGCAAGCGGGCGGGCTACCCATTAAGACAGAAACTTATGAGAGGTTCCAATGGGCATCTTTAGGTGCATCTACTATTGCAGCGCAGACTATCTGTAATACGACACATGTATCCATCCACCCGATGTTCTGGAAAGTCCTGGGCACCCCACCACAGAGGGAATGAGGCTGTTATTCGTCTACGAGGCGTACAGCTGGCGCAGGGTAAGCTCAAAGCGATCCTGTCTGTCCTCCAAATGCTCTGTCATATCTTGGATTGACCTTGTGTTATAATTCTCTTCCCAGCAAGCGACCTGCCCCACTCGTGGTTGGTTCGCTAGTAGATATTTTGGGGGCGAGATAATAGGTGCTTTTCGGCTTGACGGGGGGAACTTTTTGGGTATATTAGTGGTCTTTATAAGAGGCAGAACTGAATAAGAAAAGCAAGATGCAGTATAGATAAAGAACATAAAAGGCCAGAATAGAGAAAGAGCACAAGATAGCCGGAATTGAGATAGAACTCAAAAAGCCAGAATAGAGAAAGAACTCTAAAAGGCCTAACAGAGAAAGAGCATAAGAAAGCCGGAATAGAGAAAAACATAGAATCGCAGACCGCAAAATGGCGGGATGCGGAAACGAAAAACTAAGTAGCATAAAAAACGATAGAAACGAATAATACGGGAACGAATAACGTAGAACAGCCGTAAGCAGAATATCGGATAAGGAACGGATAAAATGAAAAGAACGTTTCAGCCATCGAACACGAAGCGAGTGCGGGACCACGGGTTCAGAAAGCGAAGCTCCACCCGCGCGGGCCGACGAATACTGGCCCGGCGGCGGAAAAAACGAAGACACCGACTGGCGGTCTCTGTCAATAAGAGTAAGTAGCTTGCCACGCCACAGCCTGAAAAGCAGAAAGATAATCAAAACTCTGCTTGGCTCCGGGAGGAGATATTCGGCCGGACACATCGAGCTTTTCTATGACAGCGGCCTGACCGAGGAAAACGAAGATTTCAGCGTGGCTTTTTTAATATCCGCCGGAGCCGGCAAGGCGGCCGAGCGAAACAGGATAAAGCGCTGGATGCGCGAGGATTTCAGAAAGCTTCAAAGCGAGAAGAAAATCGAGGGCGGTTTCGCGGTCAGATTCAGAGGAGCCGCGGCCGAGGTCGATCATCAAACACTTGCGGGGGAGCTTGAAAGATTATATAATTCCATAAGGCCAGATGGATAATCGAAAGATATCAATATTCAGCTATCCGCTGATTCTCATTATACATATATACAGGTACACCCTGTCGCCTTTGATCGGCAACCAGTGCCGGTTTTACCCGACCTGTTCGCACTACGCCGAGGAGGCGGTCAAAAAACATGGAGCGTTTCGCGGCTTGATCATGGCCATCAGGCGGCTTTTCCGCTGCCACCCCTGGCATGAGGGCGGGTACGACCCGGTGCCGGATGAAATACCGACAGGTAAGCTAACGGAGAGAAGTTTTGGATAAGAAGGTAATCCTGCTTGTAGTTGCATTAGGTATTCTGGTCATTTTCTGGATTCCGATTATGACCAAGCTCGGTTTTATCAAGCCGGCCGAGCGTCCGGCCCCAACCGAGCAGGTCCGCCAGGAACAGCAGCAGCCTCCCCCCCAGCCTCAGGCTGAACAGCCGGCTCAGGTCACCCAGCAGCAGGCGGCCGCCCAGCCGACCGAGATCGGCGAGCCGACCTCTCTCGATACGCTTCCGCAAGTGCTTGAGGATAAGATACTTATCGAGACCAATGTTTTCGAGGTGGCCCTGTCCAACTATGGCGGCGCTCCGGTCCCCATCAAGCTGAAAGTTTACGAATATAATGATAACGGTCTGATTGAGATGCTTCCGGACAATCAAATCGCCACCCCGGAACTCAAATTCAACGGGGGGACGGTCAATGCCAACAGGTTTGTGTATTCGTCGTCGCTGTCTCGCGGGAGGCACCCCATCAGCAGTGGAAGTATCCAGCTGACATATACTTATCAGAATGAAGCGGGCGCTCAGATTGTCAAAAGGTATCGTTTCTACGCCGACCGGTATGATTATGATCTGATCTTAGAAGTCAGCGACCCGACCTCGTTCGGTTTTGAGCGGAAATATGCCCTTGAGTGGAACAATAAGCTCGGCCCGACCGAGCTGAACCTTCAGGATGATTATAATTCCATGTGGGCCATGGCTTTGCAGGTCGGCGAGCGGGTTAAGTTCGACAAGTACCAGGATGACCGGTTCAGCCGAACCGATGACGGCACAACCAACTGGATTGCCACCCGGTCGAAATATTTCGCCTCGATAATGGTCCCCCGTTCCCGAACCAGTATCGGCGCGAGGTCCTCCGGCGTCAAAAACCGGATCGCAGTCGGCGATGAGAGCGTCCAGACCCGGGAGCTGGCGATCGGGCTACTGATGGAACCCCCATACAATGAGCCGATGGCGGACAGTTTTTCGGTTTATGTTGGGCCGATGGATTATGAGAAACTGAAAGCATTCAACGAAAGTGTCGTCGATCTGATTGATATCGGGACGACGCCGTTTGTCGGATGGATAATCAAGATTTTCGCCATTCCGATAATATGGCTTCTGCCTCGGATGTACAGCATCATCCCCAATTACGGGTTTGTCATTATCCTCTTTTCACTGATCATTAAGCTGATTACCTGGCCGCTTTCCAAGAAGACGGTCAAGTCGATGAGCGCCATGAAGGCGCTTCAGCCGAAAATGCAAGAACTGAAAGAGAAGCATAAGAACAACCCGCAGGCGTTAAATCGCGAGATGATGAAGCTTTACAAGGAGGCCGGAATTAACCCGATGTCGGGGTGTTTGCCCTACTTGCCACAGCTGCCGCTTTTCTTTGCGCTGTTTGCGGTGTTTCGTTCGACGATTCTTCTGAGGCAGGCGCCGTTTATTCTGTGGTGGGACGATCTTTCGCGCGGGGCGCTGTCAATGACCGACCCGTATATCTTGCTTGTGATCCTGATGGTGGTACTAATGTTTGTGCAGCAGAAAATGACCATGACCGATCCGAAGAACAAGGCGCTGATATATATATTTCCTTTGATGCTGGGTTTCTTTTTCTACAAGGCCTCGGCCGGACTGGTTCTTTACTGGACCTGCTTTTCGCTTTTCTCGTTTGTCGAACAGATAGTCTTCAAGCGCTCTCAGCCCGCGCCGGCGGAGGGTGAAGCGGAACCTGTCAAGGCGAGGAAAAAACTGACCTATGAAAAGAAAAAGTCAGGGGGATCCAAGCCGTGACACGATCGCGGCCATAATCACCCCGCCCGGTGAGGGCGGGCTCGGCGCGATTCGTATTTCCGGCCCCGGCGCTCATTCAGTCATCGAGAGGATTTTCAGACCGGCGGAGAGTGATGTCTCGGCGGGGCGGATGTTTCACCTGTATTATGGTCATATCGTCGATGTAAATAGCGGTGTTATCGACGAGGTGACGATGGCCGAGATGCCCGAGGGGAAATCATATACGGGGCAAAAACAGGCCGAGATATTCTGTCATGGCGGACGGTTCGTGCTTCAGAGGATTCTCGAGGAGATATTCAGGTTCAACGTCCGCCCGGCCGAGCCGGGCGAGTTTACAAGACGGGCGTTTCTGGCCGGGCGGATCGACCTGGCCAGGGCCGAAGCCGTCGCGGAACTGGTGGCGTCAAAGACCGAATATTCATACAGCGCCGCCAGGAAAAATCTTCTGGGTTTGCTCTCCGAGCGGATAGAAAAACTGCGGACCAGGGCTGTCGAACTAATAGCGGAGATTGAGGCTTCGATTGATTTTCCGGATGAGGCGCTGGAGACAGCCGAGCGGAACCGACTCGTGGCGATGATTGACGACATGATCGCGGACGCAGGCGAGCTGGTCGGTTCATATAAGGCCGGCAGAATAATCAAAGAAGGTTATCGGATAGCCATCACCGGCCGTCCGAACGCCGGGAAGTCTTCCCTTTTCAATGTTCTTCTCAATCAGAATCGAGCGCTAGTGACGCCAACGCCGGGAACGACCCGGGATTATCTGACGGAATGGATCGACCTGGACGGGGTGGCGGTGTCGATTACGGACACGGCCGGTCTCCGGAGCGGGGCCGGGCCGATTGAGAAGGCCGGGATGGCGTCGGCACTCAAAATCCTGAAAGAGTCCGATCGTGTTGTCTGGATTGCGGATATATCGCGCAAATCATGGCGAAAGGAGCTTACGGCGGATCTGGACGAATACGGGTCAGGTCACAGTATTCTGATGATACTAAACAAGATAGATAAACTGAAAGATCTCGATAAGAAAAAAGGCGGAAAGACGTCTTTCTCAAGACGGGGGGGCACGGCGGTGCCCATTTCGTGCAAGACGAAGGCGGGGATGGGGGCGCTCAGGAGGGCGCTGGTCGGCCGTATAAGGGATAGTATGCCGGATCTGACTGACGGAATTGTGGTGACCTCGGGAAGACATAAAAGGAAGCTGGAGAATTTCCTGAGGAGCCTGAAACGAGTCAGGAAAGGAATCGAACGGGCAATCTCGCCGGAACTGGCGGCTTTTGAGATGCGCCAGGGCATAAATGAAATTGACGAGATTACCGGGAGGATTTATAATGAAGAGATACTGGATAGAATTTTCTCTCGGTTCTGTGTCGGGAAATAGCAAAAAGGAATGTTTCACGTGAAGCACCCGGATTTTGACATAATCGTCGTCGGCGGCGGACATGCCGGGGTCGAGGCGGCGCTGGCGGCCTCACGGATGAACAAGACGGTGGGGCTGGTGACGATGGACCGGGAAAAACTGGCCCTGATGTCCTGCAATCCGGCCATCGGCGGGCTGGGTAAGTCTCATATTGTCAAGGAGATAGATGCCCTCGGCGGATTGATGGCAAAGGCTATCGACGCCACCGGAATTCAGTTTCGCAAGCTCAATCTCTCACACGGTCCGGCGGTCTGGTCGACGCGGGCGCAGGCGGACCGCGTCGCTTACGCCTCTTTTGTCTCGGATTTTGTGGTCTCCGACAGGAATGTGACCATCATCGAGGGAGTCGCAGGAGCGCTGATCACCGATCGTGGTCATGTCGCGGGCATTGAGACCGAGGATGGTCGGAGGCTTTTTTCAAGGGTTGTGATTCTGTGCACCGGGACATTTCTGGGCGGATTGATTCATGTCGGTGAGAAAAAAACAAAAGCCGGGCGGCGAGGTGAGAAGGCGGCTTACAAACTCGCCGAATCGCTGGTCTCTCTCGGTTTTGAGGTGGGGCGTCTTAAGACCGGAACGCCACCCCGAATCGACGGAACGACGGTCGATTGTGCGAAATGCCAGATCCAGCCCGGGATGGAGCCAGTTCCGTTCTTTTCCCACACGACAGCTATCAGGCCGATGCGGCAGGTTCCCTGTCACCTAACCTACACGACGGCAAGGACTAAGGAAATTATCACAAGAAATCTGATGCGCTCGCCGATGTTCTCAGGGCAAATCAGGTCGATCGGCCCCAGATACTGCCCCTCAATTGAAGACAAAATCCACCGTTTCAGCGACAAGCCCCGGCATCAGATATTTCTTGAGCCGGAAGGCAACGGCACCGATGAAATTTACCCCAACGGCTTTTCGACGTCGTTGCCGGAAGACGTTCAGCGGGAGGCGATACGGACAGTCATCGGTCTTGAGGGAGCAGTTATCACCAAGCCGGGATATGCCATTGAATATGACTATTGTCCGGCACATCAGATCCGGGCGACTCTGGAAACGAAACGAATTCGTGGGCTTTTCTTTGCCGGTCAGATAAACGGCACCTCCGGCTATGAAGAAGCCGGCGGACAGGGAGTTACGGCCGGGATAAATGCCGTCCTGAAAATCGACAAGGAGCCGCCCTTTGTTCTTGATCGGGCTGAGGCGTATATCGGGGTCATGATTGATGACCTCATAACTCATTCTACAACAGAGCCTTATCGCATGTTTACATCCAGAGCCGAGTATCGCCTGCGACTGCGGGAAGATAATGCCCGGGATAGGCTTATCGGCTACGCCCGCAAGTACGGCCTGGTTTCGGATGATGAGTTCGAGGAATTCAAGGTTCTTCAGGACGAGACCCGGAAGGAAATCGGACGGCTGAAAAAGACAATTGTTCCGGTTGCCACGCTTGATGGGCTGTCGAGACACTTTGTGCGGCGGGAGAGTATCTCACTGGCCGATCTTCTGAAGGTTCCGGGAGTGGTATATAAGGATGTCGAGCCGTTTCTTAAAGGCGACGGCCGCCCACCGGAGCTTAATTCCGAAGTCATTGAAAGAGCTTCGATTATCATTAAGTACGAGGGGTACATAAAAAAGCAAGAACGCGAGGTCGAGAAGTTCCGCAGGATGGAAAGCGAGCTTATCCCGCCGGATTTCTCATTTGAAGGCCTGTCCGGCCTGCGCAATGAAGCCGGCGAGAAATTCGGCAGGTTCCGGCCGTCATCGCTCGGCCAGGCGAGCCGAATCGAGGGCGTGACATCGGGCGATATCGCGGCGCTGTCGATTCATCTGATGAAGTATCGAACGCAATCGAAGAATCCGCAGCAGAAGAAGAAATAATTGAAATCCGGACCGTCCCAGAAACCGCCCTTTTTTGCCTCCAGGGATATCATATCCAAACACGGTCACCAGGACAGAATCGGGTCATATCTGCGCTGCGTTCTTGAACACAATCAGAAAATCAACCTTGTTTCACGTGAAACATCTTACGAGGACCTGCTCCGGATCGCCGCCGACTGCCTGATTCCGTTTCATTTTCTGCCTCCCCTGTCCGGGAAGCTCTTCGATATAGGTCCGGGAGCCGGATTTCCCTCGGTCGTGCTTATGCTGGCCTTCCCGGGCGCCGAGGGCATCCTTTTCGAGAGGACGAAAAAGAAGGCGGCCTTTCTTCACCGAATGCTCCGATTGTTCGATCTGAAGGGAGAGGTTCTCGATCTGGACTTCTCGGAAGCGGTCCGCGGCATGGAACTGTCATCATTCGATTATGGCTTCTTGAAGCTGGTCAGGCCGGATCGGAAGCTATTGTCTTGCGCCCTTGATCTGCTGAAGCCGTCAGGGAGGTTTATTTATTTCGGCAGTCTGGAAAAAGCCGGGCTTGATCTTGGAAGTGGTCTTGAAGCGGACGCTTTCGACTACTATCTGGATGATCCCGAACAACTTCGAAGCATCACTGCATTCTCAAAGAGCGGCTGAAGTTTTTTCTTGCCAAAAAGTTTTAAACATCGTAATCTCTTCCCGGAACAAGGAATATGAGCATATTTCAGAGGTAAAGCACACGTGGCAAGGATTATAGCTGTTGCCAATCAGAAGGGCGGTGTCGGCAAGACGACGACGGCCATCAATCTGGCCTCCTGCCTGGCGGTGGCCGAGCAGAAAACGCTTCTGATCGACGTTGACCCTCAGGCCAACTCGACGTCCGGGGTCGGTCTCAACAAGGGCGACCTGGAAATGTCAATCTATGATGTCTTCATTGGCCGCAAACCACTCCTTGATGTCATAATACCGACGGAATTATCGTTTTTGAACGTGGCGCCGTCGTCGATCTCGCTCGTTGGGGCCGAGGTAGAGATGGTCAGCATGATGTCGCGCGAGAAAATACTGTCGCGTGCCGTTGCACCTATAATAGACTTATATGATTACATTATCGCCGACTGCCCGCCGTCACTCGGCCTGCTCACCGTCAACGCCCTGACGGCGGCCGATTCGGTGCTGATTCCGATTCAGTGCGAGTACTATGCACTGGAGGGGCTGGGGCAGCTGCTTCATACAATCAAGCTGGTGCAGGAGAATCTCAACTCCTCGCTCGAGATCGAAGGAGTGTTACTTACGATGTATGACCGGCGTCTGAATCTCTCGCGCCAGGTGGCAGAGGAGGCGAGGAAATTTTTTAACAGCCGCGTCTATGAAACCGTTATCAACCGGAATGTCAGGCTATCGGAAGCGCCGAGCTTCGGCAAACCGATCATACTTTATGACATTCTATCAAGCGGCGCCGAAAACTACATGGCGTTGACAAAGGAGGTGTTGAGCCGATGAGCAGCAAGACAGTGCTCGGGCGGGGACTGGAGGCATTAATCCCGACGCAACAGGAAAGCACGATCCGGGGTGGAAGTTACCGGAACATACCGCTGAACAAGATCGCTCCGAATCCGATGCAGCCGCGTCAGCAATTCGATGACGCCGGTCTGCAGGAGCTGGCCGAGTCATTCAAAAGTCAGGGTGTGCTTCAACCGGTTCTGGTCAAGAAGGCGCAGGACGGTTTTATCCTTATTGCCGGCGAGCGCCGCTATCGGGCGGCCCTCATCGCCGGGCTGGAGACTATTCCGGCCGTCACCCTTGAAGAGACGGAAGACGCCGAGATGCTTCAGATAGCGCTGGTGGAAAACCTCCAGCGTGAAGACCTGAATCCGCTTGAGGCAGCCGGGGCCTTCAGGAAGCTGATGGACGACGGCGGACTGACGCAGAACCAGTTAGCGGTGAAGGTCGGCAAGAGCCGCGCCGCGGTCGCGAATATACTGAGATTGTTGACGCTGCCGGAAAAGGTCAAGGAGCTGATACGTTCGGGGAAGCTGTCCGAGGGACATGCCCGGGCGATTCTGGCCGTTGACGACGATCTCTCCCGGGTTCGTCTGGCCGAGAGAATTGTTTCGGAGAACATGAGCGTCAGGGCGGCCGAGGACTCCGCCAGACGTGTTCGCCGGAGGAAATTAATTCCACGGAAGAAGCTTCCGGCCGTCGTCGAGGCGGAAAATTACCTGAAACAGCTTCTGGGAACCTCGGTAAAAATCACTCCCGGCCTCAAGCGTGGCCGGATTGAGGTCGAATACTATGGTGAGGAAGACCTGGAACGGATTTTGGAGCTGTTCCGCAAGATAAACTAGTCACGACACGATGGCCAAGTACTATAATTTGATGATCGTTCCCGACGGCGTGGAAAACCCGTTCGGGATCAAGATGCGGTCCTGGCTTTTCAAGACCCTGATCGCCCTGATTGTCGTCGTTTTTGTGGGCTTATTGCTCTTCTTTTCCTTCTACGGCAAGATTGTGGTCCGGGCGACGCAGGCCAACCGGCTGGAGCAGGAAAATGAGGAACTTAAGAGGTATAAGTATAAAGTGGGTCTTCTGGAAGAAAAGATGAAAGAGAGCCGCGAAATCGTCAATCGGATTTCGACGCTGGCCGGAGTGGAAGTGCGGATGCCGGAATTGCCGCCCGATTCGATCCTGTTCGCGGGCCTTGAAAATGCCAGGCCGGCGATGCTTAATCGGCCGATCAGCGCCGGGGTCAATGTTCCGGCGGGACTTCCGCTTCAGGGATACATGACCCGCGGTTTCAGCGATGACACCACTGATTATCATCCGGGTGTCGATATCGCGGCGGA
The DNA here is from genome assembly GCA_020345705.1 of Candidatus Zixiibacteriota bacterium. Classification (GTDB taxonomy): domain Bacteria; phylum Zixibacteria; class MSB-5A5; order GN15; family PGXB01. The sequence goes on from CP070766.1 coordinate 1,620,017, forward strand.
AGTCGGAACCTCGGTGCTGGCGACGGCGGCAGGGAAGGTGATTTTTGCGGGTGAGGATTCGGTTTACGGTCAGACGATTATTATCGAGCATGACAGCAGCCTCTCGACGCTGTATGGCCACAATAATGAGCTGCTCGTTGAGGAAGGTAAGGACGTTCTGGTCGGCGGCCGCATTGCTCTTTCAGGCAACACCGGGAAATCGACCGCCCCGCATCTGCACTATGAAATTAGAGAGAATAATAAACCGGTTAATCCATTAAAATATATCAGCGCAAATGAGGGATCCAATGAGTAAAAACGAAGGTGGTATAATGAACACAATTATCGGCAAGGACACCGTCTTTAATGGTACCCTGGAAGTCAAGGGTCCGGTACGGGTCGATGGTACTGTCAAGGGTAAGGTAATCTGTTCGGACACCGTGACGGTCGGCAGCAGCGGCCTGGTTGAGGCCGATGTCGAATCACAGTCGGCCGCCATCGCCGGGAGAGTGGTCGGCAATCTGGTCGCCACCGAAAAGATTGAGCTTCAGGCGAAATCAGACGTAGAAGGCGATATTAAGACCAAGTCGCTGGTCGTTGAGCAGGGAGCGATTTTCTGCGGCGCCTGTCACATGAAAGAAGGCAAGACGAATCTTGGTTTTCTGCCGCCCGAGGAAAAGAAAGATATTCTGTCGGCCAGGGACAAGATGGGCGTGAAAGAGGAGGCCAACAAGTAAGCCATCGAACAGCCCGGGTCGTGTGGATAACTCCCGGATTTTGTGGAAAGGCGGTTAAGTTATTTCATAGCATACGGTTAATTGGCATTTGTGAAGCCATAATTGAGCCGCTTTTCCACAACCTCCCCTCTTTTTTGAACTTAGAAAAACGGCAAACTCGCCGCCGCACTTTCCCCTCTTGCGGGAGTATAATTATTTATATATAATGTCTGAGATAGTTGCCGAGGGTGAATTAAAGGAGAGAAAATGACCGAAAATAGAGACGATCTTCAAGCGGTTGAACAACTTAAAGACGCCTACGATAAGATCAGGTCCGAGATTGCGAAAGTAATCATCGGCCAGGACACTGTTATCGAACAGCTTCTGATTGCCCTCTTATCGGCCGGTCATTGCCTGCTGGTGGGCGTGCCGGGGTTGGCCAAGACGTTGCTTATCTCTACGTTAGCCAATATCTTAGATCTGAAGTTCAGCCGTATCCAGTTTACGCCCGATCTGATGCCGTCGGATATTACCGGGACGGAAATAATCGAGGAAGACCGCGCCAGCGGCAAGCGGGAGTTCAAGTTTCTCAAGGGTCCGGTGTTTGCGAATGTCATCTTGGCAGACGAGATTAACCGGACTCCGCCAAAAACGCAGGCTGCGCTTCTTCAGGCCATGCAGGAGCACGAGGTTACCTCAGCCGGGCAGACATTTACGCTCGATGAGCCGTTTTTTGTCCTCGCGACTCAGAATCCGATCGAACAGGAGGGGACCTATCCTCTTCCCGAGGCTCAGCTTGATCGGTTTATGTTTCACGTCAATGTCGATTATCCATCGGAGACCGAGGAGCATACGATTGTCAAAACGACCACCGCCGTGCCGGAGTACAGGCTTGATAAGATATTAAGCGCCAAGGACATAATCGAGTTGCAGGGGCTTGTCAGGCGGGTCCCGCCGCCCGACTCGGTGATCCAGTATGCGGTCGATATCGCTCGGAGCACGAGACCTGAAAATGACGGCGGATTTGATTTCATAGACAAATGGGTTTCATGGGGCGCCGGGCCGAGGGCCTCACAATATATGATTCTGGCCGCCAAGGCCAAGGCGATTCTTGACGGCAGAACGGTTCCGAAATGGGACGACGTGAAATCCGCCGCCCCGCCGGTTCTGCGGCATCGAATTGTAACCTCGTTCAACGCTGAGGCTGATGGCGTTGATACCAACACGATCGTCAAAAAACTTCTTGATACCGTCAAGGTCAGAGATTAATCTTTCATTGAACATGGATAATTTATGCAGGCCGGAAAGGAAGCCGGCCTGCGGATATATTAAGCGAGCAGGAGGGAAGGATGCTTGATGATTTCAATCTGACGAAGCTTCCGGCTCACGGGAAGCTGTTTATCGTGCTGTTCGGGATCCTGATCATCATGGTCATCATCTGGATGGCGCTGATAGCTCTTATGGAAGCGGGGATGCTGGGTGATTTCGGTCAGTATGGCGAGACTATGGAACCGTACGACGAGTACGATTTCCAGGCCGACATGGAAACGATCATGACTGATGAGGATGCGGTCACGCCGCCGGATTGGGCGGACTCCGGACGTCAGGAGCCGATCGAGCCGGAGGACATCGAGGAATTCGAGGATTTTGTCGAGGAAGAGTACGCGCTGACGTTCTGGGAAAAACTCAAAGAAAATCTCGAATGGGCGATGGAGCATCTGGCGACCCACGCGCTTCTGTTTTTCGCGGTCGGGCTGGTCTTCATATTCACGACGTACTCGCCCGGGACGAAGAGGTTTTTCATCTGGGTTTTGATGCTGCTGATTGTTCTGCACGTTCTGGGCATGTCGGGCTCCGGTTTCTGTACGCCGGCGAATATTCTGATGTGGGTCTTCGGGCCGATACTTCTGGTCTGGCTTCTTATTATGGACGTAATGATACTGGCGAATTTGAAAAAGAAGGGATAGGTGGATCTTACCTGTCAGGTCACACCCCTGCCGTTGGGGAGTGCAAAACTTGACAGTACGCTGGGAGCCGTCGGGTTAGACTGACCGGCGTGAGTAAAACCTGAAAAAACAGAAGAGCAATATTGAAAGGTATGTCTCCAAAAGTTGTATCAGGTCTTGCGGATGGTATATCATCCGGTTGACCTGACAGGCGTATAAGAGATAAGATATGGCGACAGCGGCGTACAGAAAATATCTTGATCCGGAGATTGTCGGGAAGCTCAAGGGGATGGAGCTCAAGGCCCGGATGGTGGTCGAAGGATTCATCGCCGGGCTGCACAAATCGCCCTATCACGGTTTTTCCGTCGAGTTCGCCGAGCATCGGC
>CP070766.1:1623143-1626022 GCA_020345705.1 Candidatus Zixiibacteriota bacterium
GTCGGTTCACTCGACGTTCGACCCATCCTTGACGACGGGCGAAATCCGATGGGCGATGTAGTGAAGCGTCTGGATGCTCTGGCGGACGGACAGATCTTCGAGTTAATCGCTCCTTTTGTTCCGGCCCCGCTCATTGACCAGGCTAGAGCCAGAGGCTTTAAGGCTTGGTCGGAAGAGCGCAATCAAGAATGTGTTATTACCTATTTTGCTCGCGGATAGCAAGCTGAGATTGGAGATGTTATGACTTCACAAAAAGGCAAAGCAGTTACTCTTGACCCGGCCGTCGTGTATCGGCTGGATAATCTGCTGGAATACGCGGATGAATCAATCGTCAGCCGCACCGTTCTTAAGTCCGAAGTCGGAACCATCACGTTGTTTTCGTTCGATGCCGGTCAGGAGTTAAGCGAGCACACGACTCCTTATGATGCTATGGTGCAGGTGCTTGACGGCGAGGCGGAACTTACCATCGGCGGAAAAACGGTAGTACCGAAAGCTGGCGAGACGGTCATTATGCCGGCCGACGTTCCGCATGCCGTTCGTGCAGTTAAGCGGTTTAAAATGCTCCTGACCATGATTCGGGGATAGCGGGGAGGATACAATTGGGCCTGCTTCGTGTTACACCGGTGATTCTTTCGGCACTGCTCTTGGGTGCACACTTCCTGCGGGCAGGCAATCATGGTCTGGTCGCGGCTGCCCTGGCGGCGCCGTCAATATTGTTTTACCGCAGACGCTGGGTGCTGTATGCGACCGCTGGTTTGCTTATCACAGGCGCTTTAATCTGGGCCGAGACAACCTGGACTATTGTTCATTTCCGAATGGGGAACGGTCAATCATGGCTGAGGATGTTTGCCATAATGGCCGGTGTTATTTTATTAACCGCAGGCTCGTCATTTGTGTTAGTGAGCCGGAAGGCTAGGGTAACGTACAGTCAATCGGTGGGTACGGCCATCCCGTCGGTTTCGGCGTTTTTTCTGACAGGCCTGATATTAACGATAGTGCAGTTAAAGGTGGGCCTACCGCTTTTGATATTCGAAAGATTTTTCCCCGGTGGAGGGTGGATAGAGATACTGCTTTTGTCCGTCTATGCCGGATGGATCACGGAAAAGATGCTTGACCGACAAAAATCCGCACGCGTCCGGCGATCGATATGGATGCTGTTTTCGGTCGTGTTTTTCTTGCAGTTGATCGTCGGGTTGGCCGGAGTCGAGAAGCTCCTGATGACCGGCATACTGCACCTTCCGGTTCCGGCAATGATAATCGCCGGGCCGCTTTTCAGGTGGGAGAGCTCGATCATGCTCTTTCTTTTCGGAGGCGCCCTGCTTCTCGTCGGTCCGGCGTGGTGCAGTCACCTGTGCTACATCGGCGCCTGGGATGATATCGCTTCGCGGGCAAGACCCAAGCCGAAGAAAATGCCCAAATGGCGAGGACCGGCACAGTTTTCCATTCTGGCACTGGTCATTAGTACCGCCGTCGGGCTAAATGTCGCAGGGGTCTCGGCTGCGCTTGCGACGATCGCCGGAGCCGGTTTCGGGCTATTGGGTGTGGGGCTGATGGTTTTCTGGTCACGGAGAACCGGCGTTATGACGCACTGCACTGTCTATTGCCCGATCGGTGTGATGGCATCCTGGCTTGGAAAAGTCTCGCCGTTTCGAATTCGCATAAAGGACGGTTGCACGGACTGCGGCGTCTGTCGACCGGCCTGCCGCTACGATGCCCTGAACATGACCGATATAAAACGGCGTCGGCCGGGCATCTCATGCACCCTGTGCGGCGACTGCCTCGGGCGGTGCGAGGATAATTTCATTGAATATCGATTTGCCGGGATAAAGGCCCATAACGCCAGGGCGTTGTTTATTACAATGGCCGTGAGTCTTCACGCGGTGTTTATGGGACTCGCCAGAATATGACATAAATTCTGAGGATATTCTCTTCTCCTGCGACCACAGTAGAAAGGAGGGGACGGCTCGCCAAAAGCCGTCCCCTCCGAAGTTGCCATAAGATTTCTGCTATTTCAGCAGGGTCATTTTCTTCGATGCAACGAAATCATCCACCTCAAGGCGATAGATGTATATTCCGCTGGCGGCTTCGCTGCCCGATTGATCAAGGCCGTCCCATTGCACCCTGTGGACACCGGCATCTTCAACCTTATCAATCAGCGTTGCGACTCTCTGCCCCATGATATTTCGGATTTCGATTTTCACATGTGACGCCTGCGGTAGTTCGTAGATAATCTGCGTCACCGCATTGAACGGGTTGGGGTAGTTCTGGTGCAAAGCGAAGTGCCGAGGCAGAACCGCCCGGTCACTCTTGTCGACCGTCAGCAGATTGCCGTGATAATCCGACAGCTGAACCTCGCTCAGCTCAATGGCACCCCTGCCTTCAATCGGGATGACAAAAATATTCTCGGATCCGGCCTTAATCCTGATGTCGTCTTCCATGGAGTAAACGAGGACTTTCAGAAGGTCATTCTCATCGCTGTATTTCAGTGTCATATCCGAAGCACCGTTAATCAAGTGTGGCTCGCCGATCTCATAGCCGGAATGTTCGAAAACAAAATACCCGCCGCCGATGTCTTCTGGGGAATTGACCGACACTGCCGCCGCTGAATGGTTGACCGACAGATGCACCGCCGCCTCGGAAGCGCCTGGGCTCAGCTTTTCATAAGGCATTGCGTCAGCCGTGATAATCCGCACCATATACACCAGGTCAGCCACTGTCAGAGGAATACCATCTGCGTTGACATCAGACGCGGCAATGGAACCCTCGACATGGTCGCCAAAAGCGGTTAGATTATAAACAAAATAATTGGTGAACATCACTGCATCGGCGATTTCGTTAGCCACCCCGTTGAGATTTATATCTCCGCGAACGTCAATGGA
>CP070766.1:1626122-1631075 GCA_020345705.1 Candidatus Zixiibacteriota bacterium
GATTCTGGCCGACTGGAATCTTTACAAACCCGAATGGCAGCATTTCTATGATCCAAACCTAAAGACCGAGATGATGCGTCAAATTGTCAGACAATGGCAATTGGATGGTGTCATGCTTCATCTGAATCGCGGGTGCGAGGGACTTTCCTGCGGAATCATGGAAAATCGATTAGGCATTGCCAAAACCGGGATTCCGGTAATGACTTTCGAGGGCAACATGGGTGACGAGCGGGAATTCGATGAAAAACGAGTGGCGGAAAGAATTGATTCCTTCATGGAAACGCTGGGGGTGGAAATAACGGATGAGCCTGTCACGATGGCATAATTTGAACCGTAATCTGGCGAATTCTTGGCCAGCACGCATATTGTAAATAGAGGAGGTGTAATGATAACAGCCGGAATTGACATGGGTGCTAAATTCATTAAGGCCGTCATCCTGAAAGATGGAGTCCTCCAGGGGAAGGCGATCGTTGCCACCGGCTTCGAGCCTGCGGCTTCGGCATCTCAATGTCTTGAACAGGCGGCCAAAGAATCCGGTATAGAGATATCGTCCATCGATCACCTAACCTCCACCGGTGCCGGCAGAAAAATGGCCCCAAACATCAACTCTCATGTTACTGATATCAGCGCCGCAGCGAAAGGAACTCTTTATCTTCTGAAAGACGTGCGCACTGTAATTGATGTGGGCGCCGAGGAGGGCAGAGGTATCAGGGTAGAGGCTGACGGCCGTGTGATCGATTCTGCCGTCAACGAAAAGTGTGCCGCTGGAGCCGGCGCCTTTGCTGAGGCCATGTCACGCGCGCTGGAGGTTTCTCTCGAGGAATTCGGTCAATTGTCTCTCCAGTCGAACAAGACTATCCCGATGAATGCCCAATGCGCGGTGTTTGCCGAAAGCGAAGTGGTTTCGCTGGTTCATGCCAAAACCCCCAAGCAGGATATTGCCCGGGCCGTCCACGATGCCATTGCCAGCCGTATTGTCTCTATGGTTAGACGGGTGGGAATCAGAGAAGATGTTGCTCTGATCGGCGGAGTTTCCCATAATCCCGGCTTCGTCGACTCCTTGAGCCGTGGGCTTGAAACAAAAGTAATTGTCCCGGAAAACCCGGAGTATGTCGGGGCGCTGGGTGCTGCAATTTATGCTCGTGAAAGGAGTCAATAATGTCTGAAAATACGGCAGAATTCTGGCGCTGGAAAGAGTACAACTGGCACGACGAGACTGTGGACCCCAGGGATGGTGAGATAATCTCCGCCGGGGTCGATGTCGGATCCGTCAGTTCCCAGGCAGTTGTCATGATCGACGGCAAGCTTTATGCCTATTCAAATATGCGGACCGGTTCCGATAGTCCAGATAGCGCACGAAAAGCCATGAATTGGGCTCTTGAGAATACCGGGTTAGCGTTGGACGATATTCATTATACTGTGGGAACCGGTTATGGCCGCGTCAACGTTCCGTTTGCGGACCGTGCAATTACCGAAATTGCCTGCCATGCCCGGGGAGGCAATCTCATGTATGGCCCGACCGTCCGGACAATTCTGGATATGGGCGGACAAGACTGCAAGGCCATCCACTGCGACGAAAGGGGCAAGGTCACCAATTTACTGATGAATGACAAGTGTGCGGCCGGTACCGGTCGGGGGATGGAGGTCTTTGCAGATTTGCTGGCTGTTTCTATCGAGGAAGTCGGCGATTTATCGCTGGACGTCGAAGAGGAACCGCCTCCCGTGTCGTCAACCTGTGTGGTGTTTGCCAAGTCCGAAGCATCATCTCTTCTGCGAGAAGGCTGGTCGAAAAAACGGGTGCTGGCGGCATATTGCTCCGCCATGGCTCACCGGGTTGTCTCTCTTCTGGATCGTATCGGGATGGAGAAAGACTTCGCCATAACGGGCGGTATTGCTAAAAACAAAGGCGTGGTTACCAGGCTGGAGAGGGAATTGAAACTCACGTCGATGAAATCCGAATACGATACTCAGATCGCCGGAGCGATCGGCGCGGCGCTCTTTGCCAGAGCCCTGGTAGAAAAGCAGCGAAAGAAGGTGGCAAAGTGAAAGCCAATTACGGATATCTGGACGGCAGCGGTGAGTTCTTTATCACCATCGACACCGACCTTTGCATCGAGTGCACTGATCACGGCTGTGTTGACGCTTGCCCCCTGGGCTTATTTGAAATTATCGTCGACGATTATGATGACGATGTGGCGGCGATCAAGGAGGAGCATCGCAAGAAACTCAAATATGATTGCGCCCCGTGCAAGCCGGTTTCCGACAGGCCGCCTCTGCCGTGCGTTGAAGCTTGCGCTCCCGGCGCGGTTACTCATTCCTGGTAATCAGACACGTCATCCGAGTATGCCCGTGCCTCAGGGGAGATAGCTAAAGCAATGGACTATAAATTTCAAAATAAGAGCCATGGCCGAGATTACCTTCACGATTGACGGAAAACCGGTCGACTGCCCGTCTGGAAGCACCATTCTAGCCGCCGCCGACGCGGCAGGTATTTATATCCCGCGCATGTGTTATCACCCTGATCTGTCTTTCGTCGGTGATGTAATATGGGCAGATGCGGTTTATCAGGTCGAGACCACGATTGCCGGAGAAAAGCCGGGCATGAGTGCCGGGACTGAAGCTCAGTGTAATCTGTGCTTGGTCGAGGTCGAAGGACAGCCTGAACCGGTTAACTCCTGTAATACTCCGGCGGAAAGCGGCCTGATTGTCCGCACGGACACAAAGGAAGTAGTCCGGCGACGCGAGCAGTCGTTGAGCAAACTGCTTGCCGACCATCCCCATGCCTGCCTGACCTGCGCCCAGAAAGCGGGATGCAGCCTGACTGACTGCTCGTCGAATGTTCCCGTCGAGGAACGGTGCTGTGTTCTCCTGGGTCGGTGCGAGCTGGAGAAGGTCAGTTCGTATATCGGCGTTCCCGGGGATACACCCAAGTACATTCCCCGGAAACGTGCTCGTGCAGAGGATGACCCGCTCTTTGAACGGGATTACAATCTATGTATCGGTTGTCTGCGGTGCGTTCGGATCTGCACAAAGCTTCATGGTCATGATGTTCTGGGTGCTGTTTGGATGAATGACCGGGCCCGGGTCGGCACACTCGCTCGTGGCGGGCTGAAAGATGCACAGTGCCGGTTTTGCGGGGCGTGCGTAGAGGTTTGTCCCACCGGCGCCCTGCGTGATAGAGAAGGTGTTTCGGCTGTTCGTCGCGACTCGCCGCTTCCGTGCGAAGCGAATTGCCCGGCCGGCATCGATATTCCCGGCTATGTGCGATCAGTCGCGGCCGGACGCTATCGCGAGGCGCTGGATATAGTTCGCTCTCGGGTGCCGCTCCCCGGTATCCTAGGTTATGTTTGTTTTCGTCCCTGCGAGGATGCCTGTCGCCGGGGAGAAATCGATCAGCCCACGGCCATCTGTGACCTGAAACGATATCTGGCTGACACCGTTTCTGACACGGATTCGCCGCCGGTTCAAAGACATCCGAACACCGGAAGGAACGTCGCCGTTATCGGCGCCGGTCCCGCCGGGATTACGGCTGCATATTATCTAAACATTCTGGGTCACCACATAAGCCTGTTTGACGGGGAGAGCGAACCGGGAGGGATGCTGCGATACGGCATTCCGGACTACCGTCTTCCGCCGGAGGTCCTGGATCGGGATATAAACATTCTGCGGTCATTGGGGGTCAGCTTTCACATGAGTCACCGATTCGACAGCGAACAGACGATTGATGAGCTTAAATCCAAAGCCTTCGATGCTATCCTTATCGCAACTGGAGTTTCGCTGAGTAAGGTTCTGCCGTTGGAGGATTCTGATCTTGACGGATTATATGCGGGACTCCAATTTTTAAAATCGGCCAAACAATCTCGGGAGCCCCAATTGGACGGTCAGGTAGTGGTCATCGGTGGTGGTAATGTGGCTATCGACGCCGCCATGACCGCAGTGCGCCTTGGGGCAAGCACCGTACACATGGTATGCCTGGAATCACGGGATGAGATGCCGGCTCATAGCTGGGAAATCACTCAGGCAGAGGAAGAAGGTGTGGAAATCCATCCTTGCTGGGGGCCAAAGCGATTTGTATCAGAGGGGCGACGGATATCGGGTATCGAACTTAAAAGATGTACCGGGGTATTTGATGAACAGGGCCGGTTCAATCCGCAATACGATGAAAACGAGAGCAAACATATTTCGGCTGATTCGGTTATTCTGGCCATCGGGCAGCAGGGTGACCTCAAGCCTCTGTCTCATATTGCCGGCCTGCCGAAAGGTCCGGGAAATACATTGAAAGTGGACGAGCAGTTTTCTTTTGGCCCGCAGGGCATTTTTGCCGCAGGGGATCTTATTCGGGGGCCATCATCAGTTGTGGAGGCTGTGGCGGACGGAAGGCGCGTGGCAGACGTGATTGATAAATATCTCGGAGGGGAAGGACTTGCTGACTTCGATTCCGTCTCTACCGAGCAGGACATGCCGGAAGTGGATGTTTCAAGCGATCAGTTTCAGAAACCCAGACACGTACCGCAAACCATGGATCCTGCGGAAAGAAAAACAGGATTCAGCCTTATCCAGAAGACTCTGTCGGAACGGGAAGCGAAATCGGAAGCCCAACGCTGCTTACAATGCTATCTCAGACAGAGAATTACGCCGATTGTCCTGCCGCCGGAACGGTGGCAGCCGTTGAATGAAGACGCTGTGGATTCTGTCCCTGAAGTTGAGGGCGTTTTTCAACTGCTTAATGCGGAGAAAAAAGCGGTTCGTATCACGGGAACCCCGAATATGGGGCGGGATCTCAGGGAGTGTCTGGAAAATCCCGGGGAGGCTGAATGGTTCATCTGGGAAGAGGATCCCATGTATACGAAGCGCGAAAGCGAGCTGATCCAGAAACATCTTCAGAAATACGGGGAGCTGCCTACCACGGGTGGAGGCGATGATGACCTTGACGATTTATTTTAGCATCTTGAC
>CP070766.1:1631175-1639018 GCA_020345705.1 Candidatus Zixiibacteriota bacterium
ATCACGACGTAGTTGTTGTTTGCCATCCCCGGTATTATGTCCTCAATGATTTTTCGAGGGTCCTCCGTGCGCGGATTGTCGGACGTGATAACGGCGTAATCCGAATGGACCGATGCCGCCCGTCCCATTAACGGACGCTTGCCTCGATCCCGGTCACCGCCGCAGCCGAAGAGTATTATCAGTTTTCCTTTGGTGATTTCGCGCGCGGAGAGACATAGTCTTTCAACGGCATCGGGGGTGTGCGCGTAATCAATCACCACCAGAAACGGTTGGCCCATGTTTATTGGCTGGAAGCGGCCGGGAACGGCCTGCGCCGCTTCAAGTCCCTGAGCAATATGATCCAGATCAATTCCCAGTGCGACTCCGGCCGCCGCTGAGCCGACGGCGTTCGAGAGATTGTATCTCCCCGGCAGGCTGATTCTTACTTCGCGTTCGCCCTCATACGTCGTCAACACGAATTCCGACTGGTCGGGATACAATCCGGCGTTCTTAATGCCAACGTCGGCCTTGCGGCCTTCGGCCGAATAGGTCACCAGCCGGCATCTGACATCGGGCACAAAACCGGCAAACTCTCTTACGTCCATGTTGATTACGGCCGCGTTGGCGTCGCCCTCGAGCTTGTTCAGGAAGAGTTTCTTGGCCTCGAGGTACTCATCCATTGTTTTATGGAAATCAAGGTGATCGCGGCTGAAACTGGTGTACAGGCCAACCCGGAAATCGATATTATCGACCCGATGCAAAACCAGGGCGTGCGAGGACACTTCGATAACACCGCTGGTGCAGTTGGCATCATACATTTCCGACAGAAGTCGCTGCAGATCAACTGAATCGGGTGTCGTCCTTTCCGCCTTGTACCTCTCAGCGCCGGTGTCGTACACAAGCGAGTTGACCATGCCCGTTTTTTCTCCGGCCGTTTCCAGAATCATCTTTATCAAATAGACCGAGGTGCTTTTGCCGTTTGTTCCGGTGACGCCGACCACCTTCAATTTCTTCCCCGGATAACCGTAGAAATGAGCGGCAATATCAGCCATCGCCTTTCTTAAATCGGGGACGATGACAACCGGAACGGCGAGTCCGGCTTTTTCTTCCGTCAGGACGGCCGCGGCACCGTTCTCGATTGCCTGCGGTATGAATCTGTTGCCGTCCATCTTGTATCCTTTGACGGCCGCAAAGAGCATTCCGGATTTTATTCTCCTGGAATCATACTCGATTCCACATATATCGATATCACCGCCGCCTTTCAGTCGGGCGTCGGCTAACGGCTTTATCAGTTCTTCAAGCTTCATAAATTTCTACATCTCATGCACTGCCGCAAACCAGGCGGCAGGCGGCATTACGATTCAGCATGGCTCCGGCTGACGGAGACTGCTTCTTGACGACACCGCATCCGACCACTTTGAATTCCAGGCCCTGGTAATCCAGCACTGCCGCGGCCGTCCGAAGCTTCATCCCTACCAGATTTAGCATGGTGACCGTCTGATCACTCTCCGTGTCCACAAGCACGGCCACTTTCTCGCTTCCGGGGACCCTTCGCCCTTCGGGCGGATATTGCCAGACGACGACGCCTTCCGAGGAATCCGCTACCAGATGCATACCTTTCTTTTCCGCAATCCTGGCCGCTAGAGAAACATCCCGGCCCACGAAATCCGGGACTTCTTTCATCTTCAGACCGTGATCACCGGCGATAAGCCTCGTGTCCGGTCTCATCAGGTCTGAATTCGCTATCGAATATCTCTCGGCCATGTTCCTGAAGGCCGGTCCGGCGGTATGGCCGCCATAGTGCACGGGCTCCGGCTGATGCAACACGACAATACCGGCGATTCGCGGATCTTCCACAGGGAAAAATCCGAGGAATGAAGCCACAAACTTATTTTTGAGATAACCGCCCCGCTCAAGGTCCGGAACCTCTGCCGTCCCGGTCTTGCCTGCTATCGAGACAATCTCGGACCTGGCCGGCATGGCCGTCCCTTTTTCAACCACTCCCTGCATGAAGGAGCGGAGCAGTTCGGCATCGTCTTCTCGCATCACTTTACCGAGTTTCTCGGACGTGTATTTCCTGACCAGTTTGCCCTCGGAATTGACCATTCCCTTGATGAGCAGGGGACGGTACAGCTTGCCGCCATTGGCGACCGCGGCTACGGCCAAGACCAGCTGAAGCGGCGTGACTGAAATGGCATGGCCTATCGAAAGCGCGGCAATGTTATAATCCGACCATACACCCGGCTCGGCAATCATGCCCGACTGTTCGCCGGGCAGACCGACCATCGTCTTCTGCCCGAATCCGAAACGGCGCGCCGCCTTGACAAGCTTTTCGCCGCCGATGCGCTGGGCGAGTTTGGCTATTCCGATGTTGCTCGACAACTCAAATGTCTCCCGGAACGTTAGCGTGTCATGCTTTTTGTCATCTCGCAGCAATCTGCGGCCGCACTTCCAGCTGCCTTTTTCACAATAAATCTCTTCCTCGAGATCGACTGCTTCCTCATCCAGAAGCGTCGCCGCCGTGATAATCTTGAATACCGACCCCGGCTCAATCGTGTTGCTCACCGTTCGAAGCTTAATCGCGTCGGTTTTCCCACCGGCGACATAGTCGGCCGCCGCCAGAATCTCGCCGGAGTGACAATCGACGAATACCGATGTTCCCTCAAGAGCATTGTATTCCTCGACGGCTGCTCTCAGCTCATCCTCGACGATTTCCTGAAAATACCAGTCCACCGTGAGAACAACCGAATTTCCCGCCAACGGTTTGACCAGAGGTATCTCTCTGATGCGGTAAGTATTTCTGTGGGCGTCCCGAATGTAATCAATGAATCCCGGACTGCCGGCCAGCAGCGAATCGTAGCTGAACTCAAGACCGGAGATGCCTTTACCGTCTATGTCGGTGCAACCGAGAAGCTGTCTGCCAACGCCGCCAAAGGGGTAATCCCTTTTCATCCCCTTCCGTATATACAACCCTGGTACCGAATCGTTCGCTATTCTCAGCGCCAGGTTGTCGGGAAGATTGCGGTCGATCCACCGAAACCGTTCCGGTTTTAACGGATGAAGCCGGCGGGACTTGCCATTTGTTCTTCCGTAAAGGCGGTCAAGATAGCCGTACGCATATTTGATTTCCTGCTTGCCCGAAGGATATCCGCAGAGCTCGTTTCTGAGAACATTGATGGCCAGTTGCCGTCCCTTTCGATCGTATATCAGTCCCCGGTCGGCCTTGACCTCGATTTTTCCGGTGGATTGTTTCTGAGCCATCCGCCCGTATTCCGATCCGTGGACAATCTGAATATCGGCCAGCCTCACAATCACGGCAGCCCACAAAAGGGCGCCCAGAACACATAAAAAAACCAGTCTTACCCTGCTTTTGGAGACGCGTGTTTTACTCATCATCCGATTCGAAAATGTCTCTGGTTGCCGCCCGGCTCTCGTTGAGAACCGGGAAATTGTCTGCTATCTTTTTCAGCGAGGATACAACCTCATCAAGGCCTTCCGGTTCTGTTTCATCTTCATCCATGGTCAGGGTGAAGATGTTCTCCGAGCCGGTTTTTGAAAGGCCAAGCTCTTTGGTGGCAATCGGCTCTATTCTTGACAAACATGAAAGCTCGGTGATTTCCATGTCGGCTTTCCTGACCAGATCGGTCAGGCTTTTGTTTTCACTCTCAAGCACCGTGACCTCACTGACGAGGTTCATCACATGAACTCTTTGCCAGATGTGAAGGCAGGCCAGCATGATCAGCGTCGCAATCGACAGCGCCGGAATGATTGATCGTGACGAGACAAGTCTTTTCCTCAATGAGTTCTTCAAGCTGCCGGTGGCACGGTACCTTTGGACGGATATTTTCATCACGCAATCTTTTCGGCCGCTCGCAGCCGGGCGGACCTGGCTCGAACGTTCTCCTTCACCTCATCCGGTGAAGGCTTAACCACTCTTTTGGTCAACACTCTGACGGTCGGTTTCCCGCCGCACACGCAAACGGGTATATCTTTGGGACAGGTGCATCCTCTGGCTTCGGCACTAAGAAATCTTTTGACGATTCTATCTTCGAGAGAATGATAGGATATCACCACCGCGCGCCCCCCGACGGCGAGGCGTTCCAGAACCCGAGGCAGCGCTTCCCTTAACTGATCAAGTTCACCATTGACCTCGATCCTCAGAGCCTGAAACAACCTGGCCAGGGATGCATTTCGATATCGGGGAGAGAGCACCGGGGCCACCGTCGCGGTCAGCATCCCGGTGGTCGTAATCCGTGCATCCTTGCGGCGGACACAAACGGCACGGGCGGCCTGTCTGGCTCTCCTCTCCTCACCGTATTCGGTGAAGATGGCGGCAAGTTCTTTCTCGGAATAATCGTTGACGACTTTCTCGGCCGTGAGATCGCTTTTCCGGTCCATACGCATGTCAAGCGGGCCATCATGCATAAACGAGAATCCCCGCTCGGGCGAGTCAATCTGGCGGGACGAAAGACCCAGATCGAAAAGGAAACCGTCGGCTGTCGCGATGCCAAGACCTCTCATTATCTCATCAATCCGATCGAAAGAGCTGTTTACTATCTCAATCTTTTGCGGCGCTTGCCCGAGGGTTTCGCGCGCGACATAAACTGCCTCCGGATCGCGGTCAATGCCGACCAACAACGCCGCCCTTGCAAGAAGCCTCGTAAAATGCTCCAGATGACCGCCGCCTCCGCAGGTCATGTCAACATAGACACCATCGAGGCGAGTAATCAGAAACCGGGCCGATTGTTCAACCAGGACCGGTTTATGAAACAAGTTACTCTTTCTGTTGGCGGTTGACGTCAAAGAGCCGCTCTGCTACATCTTCATAACTCTTGCCGTACTCCGTCAAGTACTGCTCATACTTCTCCGGATTCCACAGTTCGATCCAGCCGTTGATTCCCATTACAAGGATTTCCCTCTTCAGGCCCGCCTCTTTCTGCAGGTGCGCGGGAATGAGCATTCTCCCCTGCCGGTCGAGATTTACTGGTGAAGCTACCGGGTACAACTGCCGACTGAAGAATCTGAAATCCTTTCGGGTAAAATCGAGCATATTGAGCCGCTCTTGAATGCGGGCCCACTGCTCCTCGGGGTAAAGCGCAAGGCATCCGTCCAGGCCTTTGGTCAACATGAAACCGTCGGATGACTTTTTTGGTTTTTGAAGTATCGGGCGAAGTTTGGCCGGAAGAGAGATTCTTCCTTTCTCATCCATCAGAACAATGTACCGGCCATAGAAAGCGACCACGAGGCTTCCTCCACTTTACTCCACTATGAACCAGATCTTACCCTATTATTCACTTTTTGGGAAAAATGTCAAGAGAAAAAATTCACTTTTTGAGGTCTGTAATCTGCCATCTTCCAACAGATAACATTCATCAATTAAACAAAATTTTGTAACCTATCAAGGTACTTCTGCTTTCGCCTCAAACTTAATTACGACTACCTTCAAAAAAACTTCAACTTTCTCCCCCATCCTATAGGGCGGCAACTACATTTTGCCGCCCCCGAATCACCGGTGCTCCCGTGGCATTATCGTCCCCCGCATAAGACGTTAACAATCAAGACGTTACATTCGCGGATTTTCTTTGTCACGCAGCCTTTCAGGGCAACTCTCTTGCGTCAATCGAAAACAGCTTCATTCTGAAACAGGAGGCGGAATTGAAAAAGAGCGGTGTCATTGTTCTTGCTGCAACCGTGCTTGTCTGTACAGGCGATCTCTGGGGCACCGAACAATTGCTTTGGGAGTTCTCACCGGAATCTGTCGTGATCAGGGAGCAGGATTATCATATCGGCTATGCGGAGCTGCCACATCTGACAATCAATGAAAATTTCTCCCTTCCGGTTCAGACGCTGTACATCGAATCCGAACATCCCCTGGCGCTGCCGGACTGCTGCGTCAACGCTGAGGATCAGGATACGCTGGGGAGTATCCCCCCCGAATACTTGGTATTCGACGATCGCGTCACGAGTGCTTTTGAAAAGCATATTGAGTCACCGCAAAGGCAGCTATCCCACCTCAAATCCGCCGTCTATGACATTACGCATTTCGAGCGCGACGGAAAGACGATTGCCGCCGTCACGATTCTTCCGGTTACCCTGACCGATGGCAACCTTCTGGTTCTTAACAGGAGAGTCTCGATAGTCTCTTCAGGCCGCATCGTTGGTGTGCACGACGCATCGGGCATGATCGAGGAAATGGGCGCCCTGTCGGCACGCAGCGAATATCCGCTCGCGGGCAAGAGCACCGGCGGCGTTGGAGTTCCCCTTGGCGTCAAATATGTCATAATCACTAATGAGACCCTGGTCCCGGCCTTTGAGGAATTGGCGAATTTCAGAATCGGACTGGGTATGATTGCTTCAATTGCGCTTTTGGACTCTATCCATCAGTACTACCCCGGCGCCGACGACGCCGAAAAGATTCGCCATTATTTGGCAGAATTTCATGACGCCGGCGGCCGCTATGCTTTGCTTGGAGGCGATGATGTCACGGTGCCGGCCAGATACGTCTATTTCTACGACACTGACAGCCCGCCTGATGATCCTTATTATCTCATGCCGTCGGACCTGTACTATGCCGACCTGGACGGGGACTGGGACGCTGACCGCGACGGTATCTGGGGCGAGCCTTCGGACGATTCACCCGGCCTCAATCCGGAGCTTATAATCGGCAGGCTTCCGGTGAGAACGCCCGAAGCGGTGCAGAACTACATTTCGAAATTGATACGATACATGACCGACCCGGGCGACGGTGATTATGCTTATCTGTCCCGGGCGATGTTTTTTTCCTCGGATCAGATGCGGGACTATCCGGCGGAAGGACAGCACACGGTCATTGCCGAAGAGCTACCTGCATCGGTGGAAGTTGATACCACCCTGGGTGTGGAAATGCCGACCGGCGGCGATCCGAATCCGACAAATCCCGGTGGAGACGCCGGCGTTGACAGGCTATCCGAAGGATTTGGTTTTGTTCATATCATCGCGCACGGGCGAACCGACGGTTTTATCGTCAAATCGGCCAATTATGGAGACTGGCCGGCCTCGCTCATACTCACCACTCCCCAAGCGGGAGGTCACGGAAGCTTGCTTGAGCTGGACAAAAACAATAAAAGCGCGCTGTACTACTCTCTCGCCTGCAACAACGGTGCCTATGACCTCGACACAACCGACGGACAGAGCGGCAATTGGTCTCTGGTCGAAACACTGGTTTCAAGTAAAGACGCCGGCGCCGTCGGAATGGTCGCCTATTCCCGCTGGGGGTGGGTTTATTCCAGCTATTTGCTGCAGAAATCCTTTACCGACCGCCTCTATGGCGCGGCCGAGGGCAGCCCGGCCCGGGCGATGTACTATTCATGGGTTGACTGTCCGTACTATCGAGACCTGATCTACGGGCAGAATTATTTTGGCGACCCGGCCCTCAAAATACATCTGACTCCGCCCGAGAAACTCGAAATAGCAGTCGAGGTGCTCGACGGATATCACAATATTGCCGTCACCAGCAATAATCAAGCAGTGCCCGGTGCGGCGATTACCCTCTGCCTTGGGGGAACCGTTCTCGAAAGGGGAATATCAGACGAATCCGGATGCTATGGCATAGCCACCGAGCTTGACGATGATATCGGCTACTCTATCGGAGTTGTCAAGGATGGATACACGGCAGTATGGGAGACCTATGTACCGTCCTGTGTTCTGGGCGTTGATGACAATTCGGAGCCGCTACCCCTGGCGTTTTCGCTTCAACAGAACCACCCCAACCCGTTCAATCCGGTCACGACCATACATTACACCCTGGCAAAAAGATGTGACGTGCAATTCGATATCTATAACATACTGGGGCAGTCCGTAGCAGAATTTATTTTCACCGGTCGAC
>CP070766.1:1639118-1642346 GCA_020345705.1 Candidatus Zixiibacteriota bacterium
CTGCAGGTTATCCGAGACCGGATGATGCTTCGCCTGATATTCCTCATACCGATAGTACAACTCCTGGTTCTTGGTTATGCCATCAGCACGGACGTCGATGACATTAAAACGGCCGTTTACGATTTCGATCGAAGCGAACTATCACGCGAATATGTCCGCTCGCTCACGGCCGGCGATTACTTTCTCACCGTTCCTTCCGAATACTGCTTGCTGGATGCCGACCGGGGCTTCAGGGAAAACGGATTCAAAGCTGTCATGATAATTCCGCAGGGATTCTCCGATAAACTTGAGAAAATGACGCGAACCGACGTCGGCTTTATTGTTGACGGCACCAATGCCAACTCGGCCGCCGTCACGCTTGGTTACGCAAATGTCATGTCCAGCCGCTTCAACGAAAGGATAACCGGGTTTTCGGCGCCGGTGAAGATTCGCCAGAAAGTACTCTATAATCCCGAGGCGAAGTCGGTCAACTTTATGGTTCCCGGTATTGTGGCCACCCTGGTAACCATGATTGCGATAATGCTTACATCGATGGCCATCGTCCGCGAGCGTGAGATCGGCACCTTTGAGCAGCTTATGGTGACTCCAATATCAACCCCCGCCCTGATTCTGGGTAAGACCATCCCGTTTGCCCTTCTCGCCTTCCTCGAGATGTCGCTGGCCCTTCTGTTCGGTATTCTCTGGTTTAACATTCCCTTTGTCGGATCATGGGGCCTGCTTTACCTGCTTTCCTTCGTTTATCTTTTCACCACTCTGGGACTTGGAATGTTCATCTCGACGATCACCAAAACGCAACAACAGGCCATGTTCTTCAGCTGGTTTTTTGTCATCTTCGCCATCCTGACGTCGGGCTTTTTCATTCCGATATCCAATATGCCGCAGGCGGTGCAGTATATCACCTATCTCAATCCTCTCCGCTATTTTATGAAAATCGTCAGGGCGATAATAATGAAAGGCGCTTCGTACGAAGTCCTCTATCCGGAAATTCTGGCCATGCTTATTTTCGGGCTCTCAATCTTCTCTCTCGCCTGGGTCCGCTTCTCCAAGCGCGTCAAGTGATACATGTTCTAACTGTGAAGGTTCCGCCCGCCCCCACGGACGGGACCCAGCATGCAAAAGCTGTTATTTAACAAACAGGTTCCGGTCCCTCTTTGTACAGGTAATTTACAATATGCGTGACATCGAGAATATTGATTGTGCCGCTGCCGTCGGCGTCGCCTATGTTCTCCGGCTCCGGTGCCGGGCCATTCTTGTACAGATAGTTTACCAGATATGTTACATCCAGAATATTAAGTGCCTCGCTTCCGTCGGCGTCGCCGCAAAGCCCGCTCAGGGAAACCTCTCCAGCCGCGTCTATCGGCGCATAATAGAAATCCTGAGAATAAAATCTCAGCACCTTGGTCGAAAAACTGACCAGTTCAATTGCCGAAGTGTTGCCCGGTGTTGCTGTCGGCGGAATTGTGAGATAAAGCTTCAGAATCGTACCCTGACCCGGATCCAGCCCGGGTGTCGAACCTTCGGGATTATTGGAGATCTTGAAATATGCCTGGCAGTTTTCCTCGTTGAAGTACGTCCGGGAAAGCTCGTCAAAATGGGCCGTGCGGCAGCCTTCGGTCTTGAACGAATCCAGCGTGAGCTCCAGGGCGCCCTGATACGTAATCGGGATATACATCGCATTCAGCGGAATCGTATTGGCAACATATATGTCAACTTCTACCGCTTCTCCCGGGTCGCCGTCGGTATCCACGGCTGCGATCGTGTCGGCGAGAGCATAAATGAGATTTCGGCTGGTATAAGAATGAGTCTCTTCGCCGGACACCGTCTCAAGGGTTACATCGAATGCACCAGGAGTTTGGTAAGTGTGGGTCGGTGACTGAATTAGGGCTGTTTCCCCGTCTCCGAAGTACCACGTCCAGCTGTCAACGGGAATACGAGACGAACCGGTGAATTCAACCTGCAAAGGCACCTGCCCCCAGGTTACGTCGGTGCTAATATCCAGATAGAGGTGTACGAAATCAACCCGGTTGCCCTCGAAATTCGCCACGGCCAGGATTTCATCATTGGGATTGTAGTCTGTACCGGCCGGCCAGCTATGACCCGAAGAAAACAGCGTCGGCGGGTTGGTGAACGTACCGTCATACACAATTACCTGATCCGCGGTAGCATAGGACAGATAGGTGTTCCCCTTATCGTCCATGGTTATCCCGTCATAGAAACCGTACGGCGTAACGACGACGTTTGAGACCGAGGAGTCTTCAAGGTCAATTGCCTGGACGGGCGCCCCCGCCGAGAAGCCTGCAACAAGCAGACGATTGTGCGCTTTGTCGAAAATCGCATCCTGTGTCCAAGGAGCCAGCCCGGAATACACAAATGTCGTATAGCTGCTATCGCTGACATACACCTTGTATATCCTGCCGCCGGTATCAACCACGTAAACGTTGCCGGCGGTGTCGGTTGTGACGCCGTCGGCCGACTGGATAACCGGAAACTCGAGTTCCAAGAAAACCGAATCGTTGGTCATGTCAATGCCGACCAGACCGGTTCCCGTGGTAACATAGACTGTGTCGCCGCAGACGCAGTTGCTGTAGGTCATGCCAAAACCGTCCATATAGACAGACTCGATGCCATTGCTGTCTATTTCCACGAGTGAGCCGTTATAGCCGCTGGTGGCAAGATACCTATTGCCGTTGGCGTCGTAAGCGACGCTTTCGCAACCGTCATAAAGATTTTCACCCGCTGCAAGGTGTGGTATCGCAAGCAGCGCGATTAAGCCAATAAAAGTCAACAGACTTTTCATCTTATACCCTCCTTCAAATCTGTTTGCTTTGAATATCATTCTGATATCGCTCGACACACCGCCCTCCCGGGCGAGGACATAAGCCGCCCTGAAGACAAAAACTATCTCTAATACCTTGTTCCACATCGGCCGGTTTTCTTACAGCGGGATGAGCATTTCAGCCTAACTATTTTATTCTCAGAGACTTAAGCAGTAATATGTCACGCCCAAAGATGTACGAAGGGGGTGGATACGACTCGAAATTTCTATGAGAAGGCGGGATTTGAAGGGGCAGAACCGCTCGTTCACCCCAGGCGGACTTCGGGTTCTTCCCTATTGAGCTAATTACGCAAGCACGGCTTTGAGCATAGATCGGATGCCGTACCTTCCCGTGTCCTTACTGTAGGCAACTACGCTGGTGAAGTGTACGCCAAATCGGTAGTTCTGTTGAC
>CP070766.1:1642446-1651732 GCA_020345705.1 Candidatus Zixiibacteriota bacterium
CCGCAAGGGCGTTGAGAAAAAGAAAAAGGAACTGGTCCTTTCGGGTCGCAAGAAGAAACGCGCATCTCATTTCAAATCGCTTGCGAGTCATGAGAAAGCTATCTGCAACTGCCGGAATTGCTCTCTCGGGGCGACACGGACCAACTTCGTTTACGGCGTGGGTAATCGTGATGCAGGGGTGATGTTCATCGGCGAGGCGCCCGGCCGCGAAGAGGACCTGCAGGGCGAACCGTTTGTTGGACGGGCCGGGAAGCTTCTTGACAAGATTCTGGCGGCTATCGGTTTCAAAAGGGAAGAGGTTTATATCGCCAATATTCTAAAGTGCCGTCCTCCCGACAATCGGGACCCCCAACCCGATGAGATGAAAACCTGCATGCCCCATCTGCTGGAGCAGATTTACCAGATCAAGCCGAAAGTCATTTGCGCTCTGGGGCGCGTATCGGCGCAGGCGCTTCTTGAGACTTCGACGCCGCTCGGCAAGCTCCGTGGAAAGTGGCACGATTTCAACGGCACACCCTTTCTGGTTACGTATCATCCCGCGGCCCTGCTGCGTTTCCCCGGATACAAGAAAGACTGCTGGGACGACGTCATTTTGCTGCGGTCGAAATACGATGAATTAATTATGGACAACAACGATGGCGACAAGAAGTAACATAGATCAAAAAGTTACTCAGCTCGAACCTCCCAAGTCAATTGATGCCGAGCAGTCGGTGCTCGGGTCAATTCTGAAAGAGCCGGACGTGTTCAGCTCAATCATTGAGTACCTTGACACCGACGCGTATTTTTACGTTCCCAAGCACCGCATTATATACAGGGCCATGCTGAGCCTCTATGAGAAAAACGAACCTTGCGACATAACCACTGTCGCCGAGGAACTCAACAAAATGGACGGGCTGGATGGCGTCGGAGGTCGATTGTACTTGGTCGAGCTTGTTGACGGTGTCGCCACGACGGCCAACGCTGTCTCGTACGCGAATATTGTCCTTGAAAAAGCGGTCTTGAGGAATCTGATCGATACTTCCAATGATATTGTCAAGAGTTGCTATAACCTGGAATATGAGGTTTCCGAGATTCTTGATCGTGCCGAGCAAAATATTTTCGCCATCTCGGAGAGCCGCCTGAGAAAGGGCTTTGCACCCCTCTCGGAGCTGATCCCGCATACTTTTGAACAGATCGAAGATTTCCAGGAAACCAGGGGCGGTCTGGTTGGTATCGAAACCGGCTTTGAAAAACTTGATGAAATCACCGCCGGGCTTCATAACGGTGATTTTGTCGTTATCGCCGGGCGGCCCTCGATGGGAAAGACGGCCCTTGTGCTGAATATCGCCGAGCACGTTGCGATAGAAAAGAAAATCCCGGTCGGAGTGTTTTCTATTGAAATGTCAAAAGAGCAGCTGGCGCTGCGGCTTTTGTGCGGAAGGGCGAGAATCAGCCAGCACCTGCTTCGGACTAACCGGCTGAGAGATTCCGAATGGCAGCGACTGAGCATCGCGGGTGACCCATTGCGCGAGGCGGATATTTATATCGATGATTCGGCGACCCTCTCGACCTTGGAGATGCGAGCCAAAGCCCGAAGGCTTAAGGCGCAGCATAACGTCGGACTCATTGTGGTTGATTATATTCAGATGATGCACAGCACCGGCCGGCCCGAAAACCGTCAGCAGGAAATGGCGTTGATCTCAAGGTCACTTAAGAGCCTGGCCAAGGAACTAAGTATCCCCGTGGTCGCATGCAGTCAGCTTTCGCGCATGGTGGAGATGCGCGGCGGTGAAAAGCGGCCGCAGCTTTCGGACCTGCGCGAATCGGGCGCCATTGAGCAGGATGCCGACGTGGTGATGTTTGTCTATCGACCGGAATTTTATCACTCGCATCTGGACAAGGACGATCCCAAACGGCTCGAAGTCGAAGGAAAAGCGGAAATAATCGTTGCCAAACAGCGCAACGGCCCCACCGGAACAGTCCAGTTGGCCTTTGTCAAAGACTACGTTCGATTCGAGAGCCTTGCTCCGCAGTACGTCGGGCCGCCGGAGCGGGAAGAGGACATGCCTTTTTAAAGGATGAATAGCGGTGTACCATTACTGGGAAGGCGGGCGATAAGTTTTATATCGCGCTTGGGCAGCGTCTTTCTCCTCCTCTTCAAGTCAATCTATCATTTCAAATCTATCCCGAGATCGCTCGGGCTGATCGCCGACCAGTGCTTCTTCATCGGAAATAAGTCGGTTGCCTTGATAGTCATAACATCGACCTTCGTCGGCGCCGTCTCGGCATGGCAGGCGGCTTATCAGTTCAAATTCATCGGGGCGCCGCTTCGCTACCTGGGTACGGCCGTCGGCAAGGCGGTCGTCATCGAGCTGGCCCCGGTATTGACGGCCTTAATTGTCGCCGGGCGAGTCGGGGCCGGAATCGCCGCCGAGCTGGGGACCATGCGCGTGACCGAACAGATAGATGCTCTCGAATCTATGGGTATAAGCCCGGTGCGTTATTTGGTAACGCCGCGGTTTATTGCAGCCGTCGCCATGCTTCCTCTCCTGACCATCTTTGCCAACTTCGTTGCCATCAGTGGCGCGCTCTTGATTTCGATTCTCTTCGTAGATATTTCCTACGAGACATTTCTGCTGGGCGTGAAGGCATCCTTCAAGCTTTCCGACATGTTCGCCGGTTTGCTCAAATCGGGCGTCTTCGGTGCCATCATCGGCATCGTCGGCTGCCACGAGGGTTTTTTTGCTGAGGGAGGCGCGCGCGGGGTTGGTAAATCGACAACTCAGGCGGTCGTTATCTCCGCGGTTATGATCCTAATCTCCGACTATGTTATAGCCACCATTCTTTTCAGTGTGTAACGGCCATGGATGCATACATAAAGATAGACAATATCGTTAAGTCCTTTGGCGAAAAAGGCGTCCTCAGGGGTGTTACGGTCGAAATGAAAAAGAATGAATCGCTGGTGGTTATCGGGCGTTCCGGCTGCGGCAAGTCGGTGCTGGTGAAGCATCTGAACGCTCTGATTCGTCCTGATTCGGGCGCGGTGTATATTGACGGAAAAGAAATCTTTCATCTGCAGTACAGGGAACTGGTCGAAGTCAGGAAAAACATCGGAATGCTTTTCCAATCGGCCGCCCTGCTGGACTCGCTCACGGTCGGCGAAAACGTCGGGTTGGCTTTGCACGAGGACCGCAAGAACACCGAAGCCGAGATAGAAGACATCGTTCGGCAGAAACTCGAGATGGTCGGACTTTCGGGGACGGCCGATCTGTACCCTTCCGATCTTTCAGGAGGAATGCGCAAACGGGTTGGACTGGCGCGGGCAATTGCGACCGATCCGGAGATTCTCCTGTACGATGAACCGACCACCGGGCTTGACCCGATAACGGCCGATATGATAAACGACCTGATAATAGAGCTCAATGACAGACTGCACGTTACGTCGATTGCGGTGACTCATGATATGACGTCGGCCTACAAGATAGGCGACCGGATTGTCATGCTGCACGACGGCAAAATCGAGTTCGACGGCACGCCGGAGCAGGTGAAAAACTCCGGTAATGCAGTCGTCGATCAGTTTATTACAGGTCGTGCGACCGGTCCGATTAAGCTTTGAGGGGGCGCCTATGAACAGGAAAACCAAGACGGCATTTGTCTGCACTCAGTGCGGGGCGATGCATCCCAAGTGGCAGGGACAGTGCAAAGAATGCGGTGAGTGGAACACACTGGCCGAAGAGCGTATTGTCACGCCGGCCCGTAAATCAAAAAGGCTCGCCGCCGAAAGGCCCCGGGGCCTGAGCGAAATTGACGGGACCCTCCTTTCCGGGTATGTCTCCGGCGAGGGCGAGTTCGACCGCGTCCTCGGCGGCCGCCTCCTGCCCGGGAGTGCCGTTCTTGTTGCCGGGGAACCGGGAATCGGCAAATCGACGCTGATATTGCAGGCGGCTGATGCATACTCGAACCACGGCCTGAAGGTGCTTTATGTCACCGGCGAGGAATCCCCCGGGCAGATAAAACTGCGTTCCGAACGTCTGTCGCTTTCAGGAACGAATATTGCCGTCATTAATCTTACCGATCTGGAGCAGATACTGGCGGCGGCTGAAGAGCATCAGTTCAATATTGTCATTGTTGATTCGGTTCAGACCGTTTCCAGCGGCGTTTTTGATTCGCCGCCGGGAACCATCGGACAGATTCGTGAGTCCGCCGGGCGATTGATCGAATCGGCCAAGAAAAACGATTATGCGCTCTTCCTGGTAGGCCATGTCACCAAAGAAGGCCTGGTGGCCGGGCCCAAGGTGCTGGAGCACATGGTCGATGCCGTGGTCTACTTCGAGGGCGACAGCCGCCACCTGTACAGGATATTGCGGACAGTCAAAAACCGTTACGGCTCATCCTTTGAGATGGGCGTGTTCGAGATGACGGCGGCCGGTCTGCGCGGCGTCGAAAATCCGTCGAAGCTGTTCCTGTCCGAGTATGAAGGTATCAGCCGCTCGGGAACGGTCGTGACCGCCTCATGCGAGGGCAACCGTCCGATTCTGGTCGAAATCCAGGCGCTCGTATCTTCGGCCTCTTACGGCACGCCCCAGAGGGTTGCCGGCGGAATCGACAACAAGCGGCTGGCTCTTCTCCTGGCCATTCTGGAAAAAAGAATCGGGGTTCCCATGGGAAGCAATGATGTCTTCGTCTCCGTTGCCGGGGGATTGAGACTGAGTGAACCGGCCACCGACCTGGCCGTGCTGGCCGCCATTGTCTCGTCGCTTCGGAATGATTCCGTCGGCGCAAGGACAGTGATTGTCGGCGAGGTTGGTCTGTCCGGTGAGGTGCGGGCCGTCGGTATGATTGACAGGCGAATCGCCGAGGCCGCCAAGCTGGGATTTGAAAGAATTGTCGTGCCGGATCAAAACCTGGACAGTATAAAAAGCGACGGTATAGAAATAGTGAATGTCGCCACGCTGGAAAAAGCGCTGGAGATGCTTTTTTGAGGAAGGATAAATTATGGATAAGGTGCAATTGAAACCGCAGTCGATGCTTATGCCTTTGCCGGCTACAATGGTCTCCTGCCAGGCCGAAGGATTCGTTCCCAATATCATTACCATAAGCTGGATTGGAATCGTCAATTCGGAGCCGCCGATGCTCTCGATATCGGTGACCCCCAAGCGCTACTCGCATCGGATCATAAAAAAATCCGGTGAATTTGTGGTCAACCTGACGTCGGAAGACAACCTCAAAGCCACCGATTTTTGCGGTAATCGCTCCGGCCGGGACTATGACAAATTCAAAGAGATGAATTTGACCCCCATTCCGGGGAAGGTCACATCAGCACCGCTTATCAAGGAGTGCCCGATAAACCTCGAGTGCAAAGTCAGGCGGTCGCATCTTCTCGGCTCGCATGAAATGTTCATCGCTGAAATAGTGGCGGTACATATCAACAATGATCTGCTTGATGTGAACGGTCGACCGGATATCGACAAATTGAAGCCGCTCGTTTACTGCCCGGTGGCGCGTGAATATCGCGGTGGTCTGGTGAAGCTTCTCGCCCGTTACGGCGAGGCGGCGGCGAAGAAAGAAAAATAGGGAAAATGGCTTCGGACGCGTTTTCGTTCAATCTTTCCGGCATCGACCGTGGGGCGCGGTGGGGAGATGCCGCTACTCCGCACGGATCGTTTCAGACGCCGGCCTTTATGCCGGTCGGCACCTCAGGAGCCGTGAAGGCCATGACCGCAGAGGATTTGGAGGGCTGCGGGGCCGAAATCGTCCTGGGAAATACTTACCATCTTTATCTCCGGCCCGGCGAAAAACTCATCAGGCAGATGGGTGGTCTGGCCGAATTCACCGGCTGGAGGAAGCCGACCCTGACTGATTCCGGCGGATTCCAGATTTTCTCCATGCAGGACCTGTCGCATGTCGATGACGGAGGCGTTACATTCAAATCACATCATGACGGTTCGACGCACCACTTTGACCCGGAGAAAGTAATACGAATTCAGCTTGATCTCGGCGGCGACATAATTATGTCGTTCGATCAGTGCGTTCCTTATCCGGCTGAGAAAGGCCTTGCCGCAGACGGCGTCAGACGCACCTTTGACTGGGCGAAAAGGGGATTGGCCTATTTCAGGAAGGCTTTGGAGGAGGGAAATTCCGGAGCCGCACTGTTCGGTATAGTGCAGGGTTCGGTTTATCAGGAATTGAGAAAGGAATCGGCCGACCGGATAGTCTCGCTTGGTTTTCCCGGCTACGCCATAGGTGGGCTGGCAGTCGGCGAGCCCAAGGAAGAAATGGAGGAAACTTTGGCATACACGATAGAGTTTCTGCCCCATGATAAGCCCCGATATCTGATGGGCGTCGGCTATCCTGAGGATATCCTTATGGCTGTGTCATACGGCGTCGATATGTTTGACTGCGTACTTCCCACTCGTAACGCCCGCACCGGTATGGTCTTTACTTCGGACGGCCCGCTTGTCTTTCGCAACGCCGACTGCGCCGATGACGACCGCCCCCTCGATCCGGACTGCGACTGCCGGGTCTGCCGAAGGTACAGCCGGGCGTATGTCCGGCATCTGTATAATCAGAGGGAGATTACGGCGCTGGTTCTGGCGACGTATCATTCGACGTATTTCTTTCAAAAATTGATGAGGAATATACGTTCTTCAATTGAGAACAATGAATTTGAGCAATTTCGCAAAGGCTTTCTCGAAAGGTATGGTGCCGATGAAGAATAGAATCTGTGTGACGGCTATACTGCTGGCCTTGATATTGATGCCAGCGTTGCCGCGTGTCTCTTTTGCCGAAGATGATGACGCCACCCTGCGATTTTATGTGGAAAACGTCGCTTACGTTTTCGCTCGGAACTATCTTTTCAATACCGAAGCCGACTTCTCCTTTAAAGCCAGGACAATTCTTCGCACCACCGATTATCGGGGCGTACTGAAGAAAATCGATACTGGTTCCTACGCTGTTTATTACAAGGGCGGCAGACTTCATTCCGTCGATAGTCTGGATTCTGTCGCCGCGGGAGAGGTCCCTCTGCCGGACAGCTTCCTGTTTCGGGAGCCTTGGAAGACGGATTACTCTTACTACTTTTTTCCGAACGATACCGGGGCCGGCAGGCTGGCGATCGGGTTTGAGCTTGAAGGGGCCGGCCGCGATAGTCTGCCCAATGGATTTTTCAATATAAATCGTGATGATTTTTACCCGCAGGCGCTTTTTCTGCACAGCCGCAACGTCGGTGGATACAAGCGGCTGTCAAATACATATTATTTCAAGCGGCTCGGCAAAATCTTACTGCCCGAGCGCTTTGAGAAATTCGCCGTCCAGACGGCTTTTCTGGGTCGGCGCTACACTCGGTATATTGTGGAATTTTATGATTATCTGATAGAGTAATCATAATTTCCTTGCCCTGCCCCTCTTACAAGTCTATAATTGCCGCTATGACGGATAAAATCGATGCTCTCAAAAAGAGAATCGATCTGCGCCGGCTCCCTGAACATATTGCCATCATAATGGACGGCAACGGTCGGTGGGCAAGAAGGCGCAATCTCCCGAGGACGGCGGGGCACGAAGCCGGAGTTGAGGCGGTCAGAAAGGTCGTCCGCGCTTCGGCCGAGGTCGGCATAAAGATCTTGACGTTGTACACTGTCTCGGTCGAAAACTGGAAACGACCCCGGGAAGAAGTGGCGGCTCTGATGCGCCTTCTGACCAGAACCACTCGGCGGGAAATCGACGAACTCAACAGAAATAACGTCCGCCTGATTACGACCGGAAGGGTCGATGAGCTGTCCATTGCCCGGCGCAAAGTGCTGGCCCTGGCCGCAGAAAAGACTAGGGAGAACGACGGCCTCATTCTGAACCTGGCCCTCAACTACGGCGGCCGGACGGAGATTGTAGATGCCATCAGATCAATTGCCCTCGGCATCCGCGCCGGTCACATCCAACCGAACGACATAAATGAAACGCTGTTCTCGGACTATCTCTATACCGCCGCACTCCCGGACCCCGACCTCCTGATCAGAACTTCCGGCGAGATGAGGATATCTAATTTCCTGATATGGCAGACAAGCTACACGGAACTGTATGTAACCGATGTGCTCTGGCCTGATTTCGGGCGCAAGGAGCTGTTTGAGGCGGTAATCGAGTATCAGAAGCGCGAGCGCCGCTTTGGAAGGATATAGATCGTCTTGAGCCGAAACCTGATCATTCGAATCGTCATCGCAGTCATTTTCGGGCCTCTCATTATTCTGATTTCGTACCTCGGCGGCTGGTGGCTGTTCGGCATGATTATGCTCTTCGCCGCCATCGGCAGTATCGAGTTTCAGGTCAACAGCGGTGTAAGACCGGTTTCGGTCGAGTTCTGGCTGACGCTGATTTTTACCATGGGGATTGTGGCTTCTTCGACTCTGGTCTCGGCTGAATCAGGAATGATGGCATTCGTCGGCTATCTGATTCTCATCGGGATTGTGTCCGCCATCAAGAATGTCTCTCCGGCTGATCTGTACAAGCGGCAGGCCTGGCTTGTCTGGGGGACGGCCTATCTGGGGCTGTTGTATCCGTTTGTTTACTTCATCCGGCAACTGTCGACGGACAGAGGAGGCGACTGGCTCCTGTTCCTGTTAGGCACGCTCTGGCTTTCGGACACGCTGGCCATGTTTGTCGGCAAAGCCATCGGCAAGCGCAAATTCGCCCCGACCGTCTCGCCGAACAAGACGATGGCCGGATTTGTCGGCGGTGTTATCGGTGGGATTATAGTCGCCGTCATCCTGAAGTTGTGGCGGTTGTCGGAAATAGACATCGCTCTTCTTCTTGTTCCGGGGATTCTCGTCTCGATCGTCGGCCAATTCGGCGATTTGGTGGAATCGTGCTGGAAACGGGCTGTCGGTATCAAAGACTCATCATCAATCATACCAGGCCACGGCGGCGTTCTGGATCGTTTCGATTCACTGTTGTTTGCATCGCCGGTCTTATTTCTCTTTCTCAAATTTTTCGTTTACCGATAAATGGGGGCAAAGGTGAGACTGGCCGATTTCATTTTCGCCGCCCGCCCGATGCTTCTCCTGCCGGTCTGGTCAATTTATCTTATCGCCTGCAAATTCTCCTATGGGCAGGCCCGGTTTGATGCCAGGGCGCTGATGTCACTAATTGCCGTGTCTCTGGTTGCCGTCGGGGCATATTTCATAAATCAGATATATGACTATCAAACGGACCTCATAAACAAAAAGCTTGGATTTCTCCAGCGCGGTCTGATAAGCAGGAGCGAAATGACTGCTGCTTATATAAGTGTCTCTCTGGTCGGCCTGATTGCCGGGTTTGCGGC
>CP070766.1:1651832-1654752 GCA_020345705.1 Candidatus Zixiibacteriota bacterium
AACGTCAGCGTGGGCCGCATGGCTCGTATGTCGCCCGTAAGGACACGGGCTTTTTGATTAAGTTCGGGAAGAATCTTGTCGTGGAACTGGATCATCCCGTATGTCAGCGCCCCAGCCGCAATCAGAAGCGGGACCAGAATTCTGAGCAGGTTAATGCCGGAGGTTTTGATGGCGATTATTTCAAAATCGGATGTCATCCGACCAAATGTCAGTAAAGTTGCGACCAACACCGCCATCGGGACCGAAAGGGCAATCATCCAGGCCAGATTCAAAAAGATTAACTCCAGAACCACCAGCGTCGAAATTTCCTTCCCCACCACCATATCCACAATCTTGGGAATGGTCTCCAGGATCAGCAGAAAGGTTATAATGAGCACCGAGAAGAGAAAGGGGGGGACGTGTTCCCAGAGGATATAACGGTTTAATATCTTCATGACCGGCAGCAATATATGTCTATCCCCGGCGTTGAACAAAGAAAAATTGGCTTGCCTCAGACGCAATCCTGATTATCTTAGTCCGAGCCGGGCAGTTTAAAGCCATGATTAAAGATTTTGTCATATATGATGCCGTAACCGCCTTTCTGACGATCAGGAAAAAAGAGGTCAAGGAGTACAACGGGAACACTTATATCTCGTTTGAGTTCGGGGATACTTCCGGCCGTATCAACGGGGTCTGGTGGGAGCCGGAAGCGGCCGGTATTGAGGAGCTGGCCGAAGGTGACGTTGTCAAGGTCAAAGGAACGGTGGGACTATACCGAGATAAGCCCCAACTGAAAGTCCAACGAATTCGACGGGCCAAAGAGGACGAGTATGATCTTGCCGACATGCTGCCTCATTCGAAATTCTCCCGGGATGAACTTGAAAGCCAGATTAAGGGTCTGATCGGTAAGGTAGAAAATGGCTTTGTCGAAAAGCTGATTAAGGTGTTCTTCGATGATAAGGTCTTTCTTGACTCGTATTTGAAGGCCAGCGCCGGCAAGCTCTGGCACCATGCTTACGTCGGGGGTCTGGCGGAGCATTCGGTGAATGTCACCGAAATATGCCTGGACATGGCCCGGCGGTATGATTTCCTCGATCGGGCTTTGCTGATATTCGGGGGGCTTTTTCACGACATGGGAAAGATGTTTCAGTACAGCATAACATCATATATTGACTATTCCGATGAGGGGCGCCTGATCGGTCATATCAGCCAGGCCGACAGCATGATTGCCCAGCGAGCGGCCGGAATAGAATCGTTTCCTTCCAATCTCCTGATGAAACTCCGCCATTTGATTCTTTCCCACCACGGGCAAGTTGAATTCGCATCACCGGTGGTGCCGCAGATACCAGAAGCTTTTATTCTCTATTATGCCGACGAGATCGACTCCAAGATGGGCGCGATCTGGCGAATACGAGAGAAAACGGGCGGCTCCGGCTGGTCGGAGTATGTGAAGCTGATCAATCGGCATCTCTATTTTGGCGACGAGAAATAGGCTCTTATGTCTCCCTGTAACGATACCATTATAATCGAGACGCGAGACCTCTCGCGCGAAATAGCCAGAGATGGTACGATTTTCAAAACGGTCGATTCTGTTTCATACCGATTTAACAAAGGTCTCATACATAACATAGTGGGGCCGTCGGGGGCGGGAAAGTCCTCGTTTCTGAGACTTCTAAACCGGCTGGATGAGGCGACCGGGGGGGAGGCCCTCTTTTATGATCGATTACTCCAATCGTACGACCCGACCGAGCTTCGGAAGAAGATATCCATGCTTTTTCAGACACCATATCTTTTTCCCGGCACCGTCCGCGACAACCTCAACTATTGCTGCGCCGGGAATCAGAAACTTGACGCCGAGAATCTACTGGATCGTGTCGGTCTGAAACCCGAATTCGTAAATAAAGACGCCGATGCTCTCTCGGTTGGCGAGAAACAGCGGGTGGCGGTCGCCCGGTCGCTGGTGCAGGAGCCGGAGGTGCTGCTTCTCGATGAGCCGACCTCGGCGCTTGACCCCACTTCTTCCAGAAGAATCGAGGAATTGATTCTGTCACTTGCGCAAGGCCTCTGCCTGACGGTTATTATAGTCACTCACAATCCCGAGCAGGCGCTCCGGCTGGGCGGCCGGGCGCTGCTTCTTGTCGAGGGAAAACTGATAGAATCCGGAAGTGCAAATGAAATCCTTACCAGTCCGTCGACTGAAGCGGGACGGAAATACATCAACAGGGAACTGGCATGATTGAGACGGGCTATTTTCAAGTATTGATGGCGGTCGCGCTGGCGGTTCTGGCGTTTATTCTGGCCAAAGTAAAGACGATTCCGGTCGAGAAGGAGATCGGCTTTGGGACCCTTCGCGCCTTCGTACAGCTCGTGGCGGTCGGATACGTTCTTGAATTTATTTTCAACACCGAATCATTCTGGCTGGTGGTGCTGGCTGTGGCGATAATGCTGGTAGTCGCGGCGTACACCTCGGGTCAGAGGGCCGAGTACTTCAAAAACGGGTTCGGCATTGCCCTAGTATCTCTGTCGGCGGGTTCGCTGGTTACGCTGGGTTTGATGCTGGCCCTGAAGATAATCACGCCCGAGGCGCGGTATATCATTCCACTCAGCGGGATGATTATCGCCAATTCGATGAACGCGTGCTCGATTGCCTTCAACCGCATCGGGTCCGATCTGAAAGCAAATCGGCTGGCTGTCGAAACGGCGCTGGCGCTCGGGAAGAACTGGCATGAATCGTCGCGCAGCTTCTACCGTGAGGCCGTCAAGGCGGCCATGATTTCAATCCTGAATTTTCTCAAGACGGTCGGGATTGTCGCTCTGCCGGGGGCCATGACCGGAATGATTCTGGCCGGGATTTCGCCGCTGGAGGCGGTCTTGATTCAGATAATAGTCGGCTATATGCTTCTGTCGGCGGTGACCATTTCGGCAATTATCTCGGTCGAAC
>CP070766.1:1654852-1658575 GCA_020345705.1 Candidatus Zixiibacteriota bacterium
CGTTGAAAACAGTCGCCACGGCAAAGGCGCCCATATTGGCAAAAAGATAGATGAACATGTAATAGCCGACCGAGGCCACGCCAAGGTCGGAAACGGCAATCATGCCGATCATAACATATCCAATTTGGGCAATCGAGGAATAAGCCAGCATCCGCTTGATATTGTTCTGGCGCAGGGCGGTGATGTTGCCCAGTATCATGGCGGCTGCCGCCAGCACCGCGATAATAATGCCCCAGTCGAGGGGTCGCATCACTTCGTCGGCAAAGCCGTATAGTCCGTTGACAAAGATGCGCAAAAAGGCCGCGACCCCTGCCGCCTTTGAACCGACCGACAAAAAGGCGTTAATCGGCGTCGGGGCGCCCTGGTAAACGGCGGGCGCCCACAAGTGGAACGGGACCACAGCCCGCGTGTATCCGCTTCCGGCTATGACCCTTACCATCGCCAGTATCAAGCCGGGGCCGATTTTCCCGGCCGAAAGAAAGATAAGCGAGAGATTTATTTTCATCTGGACAATGTCTGTCGTACCGGTCAGTCCATAGAGCATCGAGAGACCATACAGCAGAATCGCCGATGAAAAGGCCCCCACGATAAGGTATTTCAGACCCGCTTCGACCGAAATCCTGTCATCCTTGTAATACGCTGCCAGAACGTACAGGGGTATCGTTGTCAGCTCCAGCCCGACATAAAGCGAAATCAGTTCGCTTGACGAGGCCAGGAACATCATCCCGACCGTCGAAAATAAAACCAGGCCGTAATACTCGCCGCGGTGGTTGCGGATTTTTTGGGAGGCAATATCAAACGATGACCCGATGGCCATAAAAGCCGAACCCAGAAAGATTACTTTGAAGAAGGTCGCCAGCTGGTCCGACTGAAACATATTGTTGAAGGAAATACCCCCGTGGAAGAGGTACAGCAAAACTGCCGTCACGGCCACGCCGAACATACCCAGGTAACCGATAAGCTTCGGGTTTTTCCTCCTCGTGCCCAGGTCGAAAGCGAATAAGAACAGCGCCCAGAGGAAAAGGAAGATTTCCGGTATCAATATTCTCAGGTTGTATTCCGGCATCATTGCACTTCCTATCGTGCCATCAGGTTAACTAGGTTCTCGAGAGTTGCTTTCATAATATTTGTCAGAGGTGCCGGATAAACACCGATGATAACCGTCAGAGCTGCCAGCGGCGCCACCATCAGAATTTCCCGGACGTTCATCTCGGTCAGCCCACCCCACTTTTCACGGTTGAACTCACCCAAAAATATTCTCTGAACCATCCTGAGCATGTACCCCGCGGTCAGGACAACACCCAGCACAGCGATGCCGGTGATAATCGTCAGATTAGGTGCTGAAGCCGTGAAGGCACCGATAAAAACCATGAATTCCGAGACAAATCCGGACATCCCCGGCAGACCCAGCGAGGCCATCGAGAACAGAACCATCAAACCGGTAAAAATCGGAATCTTGACGCCGAGGCCGCCAAAAGCCGCGATCTCGCGCGTATGCGCCCTGTCATAAAGTACCCCGACCATAAGAAACAGCGCCCCGGTGATAAGACCGTGGCTAAACATCTGGAACATACAGCCGGTTATGGCAGTCACCGACGTCCAGGCTCCCAGCGCCAGCATGCAGTAACCCATATGCGATACCGATGAATAAGCCACCAGCTTCTTGAGGTCTTTCTGGGCCATCGACACCAGCGCTCCGTATATAATCGCAATCAGGCCCAGCAGGGCAATGGGGATGGCGAAGAATCTGGTCGCCTCGGGGAACATCGGCCATGAAACCCTCAGCATACCGTACGTCCCCATCTTAAGCAGCACCCCGGCAAGGATGACCGAGACAGCCGTCGGGGCTTCCACGTGCGCATCGGGTAACCATGTGTGGAACGGCCAGACCGGAACTTTGATGGCAAATGCGATGAAGAAAAAGACAAAAGCCAGTATCTGCAGCGAATGCGGAAGGAAGCTCGGCACCGTTTCAATAAGCTCCAGCATATTCAGCGTGTGTGGGTCGCTTGAGAAATAGAGAATCAAAATCGCCACCAGCATAAAGAGGGAACCGAACAACGTGTATAAAAAGAACTTGATGGCCGCATATTCTTTCCTCGGCCCGCCCCAGACACCGATCAGGAAATACATCGGAACCAGCATGACTTCCCAGAAAACATAAAAGAGGAAAAAGTCAAGGGCGCAAAAAACGCCCAGCATGCCTGCTTCAAGGAGAAGGAAGAATGAAAAATACTCCTTCACCCGGTTGACGATGTTGAACGACGCAATAATCGACAGAAACGAAAGCAGTCCCGTCAGGAAAAGCATCGGCACCGAGATTCCATCGACGCCGAGGAAATAATTCACATGAACCGGTGCGATCCAGCTGAACGGGCCTTCGGTGTAGAACATCCCGGCGGTTCCGGAAAAGTTGTAATAGTAATGATAGGTCAGATAAAACGACAGAATCATCGGGATGAAGGAGAAGAAGGCCGAAGTCCATCTGATCAGACCGAGTTTCTCCTTGGGGAGAAACATCACCGCTATAAATCCGATCAGCGGTATGAATATCAGATAACTCAATATCGGGAAATCCATGGTATTGTCTTATCCTCCTAAGCTTCTATATTCAGTTCCGGTTTTTACCCGACCGTTTCGATTCATCCTGACCGCCAGCCTGAGTAATGCCATGAGAAGAACGCCCGCCAGATAGATGTAAAATATGATCGGGTTGACTCTATAGAAAACCAGGCCGGTTGCCGAGGCAATCACGACCAGGGTATAAAACTGCAGTGAGCCGCTTTGTACATACTTCAACAGCCAAGCCCCGGCCAAGCAGGTATAGCCTATGCCGTTGACGGCCCCGTCAACGACGTATTGATCAAAGAGCTGCTTGGCGTCGGCCCACTTGACGGTAAACCAGCCTGTCAGATTAACCAGGCCATCTATGATATTGGCATCAAACCACCACATCGCCTGCGCGAAACCCATGACCGGGCGGATGATTATGGCATCGTATATTTCATCAAAGTAATACTTGTTATAGAGGACGGTATGAAGGGGCTTGAATCGCGCCACCACCGCTTCCGGCGAAATGGCCTTTTTATAATACATAAGATAGGCCAGGCCGATCCCCGACACAGCCACAACCGTCGAGATGACCATAAGCAGATAATTGGCATGTGCATGATAAGCTTCGGCGTGAAAGACAAAGGTCGAAAAACCGTGACGCAACCACGGCAGACCGACCCACCCGGCAAAGATCGAAAGAAAAGCGAGCACCATCAGCGGGATAGTCATGCTTTTCGGAGATTCGTGGGCATGATCGAACCTATCCTGATTACGCGGCTGACCGGTGAAGGTCATGAAGCACAGGCGGAACATATAGAAGGCGGTCATGAAAGCTATCACCAGCGTCAGCACCATGAAGACCGGATGCCCGGCTGTGGCCGCCACGATTTCATCTTTTGACCAGAAGCCGGAAAGCGGGAAAATGCCGGATATCGACAGCGACGCTATAAAGAACGTAATCGTCGTGATTTTCATTTTTTTGGAAAGCCCGCCCATATCCCGTATGTCATTGCTGTGAACGGCATGGATCACCGAGCCCGCGCCGAGAAAGAGCAGGGCTTTGAAGAAAGCATAGGTCATGAGGTGAAAAGTCCCGGCGTAGAAACCGGGCGAATGGTGATGATGATAGGTATCGACACCATACAATCCCAGAGCCATGATCATATAACC
>CP070766.1:1658675-1665712 GCA_020345705.1 Candidatus Zixiibacteriota bacterium
AAGAATATTAATCAGGGCGGCAAATCGATCCGATTGCGACGTGATGTCCTGAAATGTGTGAAAGCGAATGCTGTCCTTTTTATACTGAAGTTCACTGAGCTCGGCTTTAAGAATTTTTCCGTTGTACTTCCATTCCGAGCCCGACAGTATGGGAAGGTTGAGGAATCCGCCGATTGTCCACGAATCATCACGCTCGCTGAACCCAGGCTCGAATTCCCTGCTGTAAGAGTACTTTGCCCGGAGGCTTATTTCCGGAAAGAATCTTTTTCTGTGAGCCGATAGCAAATCCCTTTGAATCCCTATTTTAAGTGCGGCGACCTCAAGATCGATTGAATTATTCATGCCGACTTCCAGCAGGTACTGCTCGAATTTCCTTTGCCGGTTTTCGTCGGTGGTATACTCCTGAAATTTCTGTGCCATGAGGACCATTATCTCCTCGGAGAATGCCTCACGGTCAAGAATTACGGCATCGTCTCCGGGCCGATTCAGAAGAACGTTCAGTATGATACGGGCAATCTTGAGCTCGCCTTGAGCTTGACTCAATTCAATCCTGGCAACTATCAGCTTGTGTTCGAGGAGCTGAACATCCAGCGTGTCAGCCAGCCCGATGCGGTAGCCCGCAATGGCCAGCTCAAAGTACTTTCGAAGATTGTCAACGTGGCCCTCAAGGGCTACCACCCCATCTTCCTTTTCCAGGACAGACAGATAAGCCACGACAACCGCGTGCACCAAGTCTCTCGTCGCTTTTTTCAAGTTCACGCTCTCGATGGCTCTATTTTTCTTTGCCGTCTGAATGGCCTTTATGGCGGGGAACGAGAGCAGCTTCTGATCCAGTACGAGGTCGGCGGCGAATTTCCTGTTCAAGCTCTCATTGTAAACTGAGGCCTCACGCTCATTGTCGGCGGCAGCCGCCGACAGACCAAGATTGATGTGTGGAAGATAAGACGAAAATGCTCTCTGTGCTTCGGTGACGGCGCGCTGGTATCGTTCCTGCACCAGGAGAACGCCGGCGCTTTCCCTTTCGGCCTGGCCGATAGCATCCGCCAGGGTGTAGCGAGGGTCAATTTCAGCCGGCGGTGAGGCAATCGTCCAGGCATCGTCGAGATATCTCCTCGCGAAGGTGACATTCAGCCGTTTAGCGGATTCAAGATTGAGGCAAAGTCCGGGGATATCTTCAAAAACCGTGGGAAGTGACGAGGGTGAGGCGCCGTTTATAATCTCAAGTATTTTATAGGCGGTAAATTTCGCCCGAGCGCGATAGGGATGAAGACAATTTGAGGCGGTGGCTCCTTTTTCCAGAATAAGATATCCTTCGGATGTGAAAGTCGGAACACGCTGATGCTGGGTTTCGATAAAGAACTGCCGCATCTGGTCAAGCTCCATGCCCCAGAGAGGCGTGATATATAAGACATCGACCGCCCTTCTGATATTTTCAAAGGAACCGAAAAAGGTATATATCCCTTTATTGCTGAATTTCTCGGCCGTATAGATTGAGGCCTGATGTTTCCGGGCTATTTCATACGCTTTTTTCTTGACCGTGGCCGCCTCATCACCGGAAGCAAAATAGAGCAGGCCGATCCTTTTCTCGGGGAACAGGCTCAGAAGCTTTTGCATATCAGACTCTATCTTGCGGGGTCGATAATTGACGGTCAGATTGGGGGCAATCGGCCGGCCCAGACCGTCCACCAATCCCATAGTCTCCGCGTCGAACTGATAGATGCCGACTATCGCCCTGTCAAACCCGGCCTCAAGCAAGTCGCCAACGACCCACGGCCCGGCCGCGATTACAAGGTCAAGCTCTTTTGCTCTGGCAAGATCACCGGCCATCGCCCGGCACTTGTCCCGGTTCCATTCGGCCGACTTGTATCCGTACGGCTCAAAGATGATGTCAACATCGTCACCTTTCATTTTCGCGAGAAAGCCTTTGATCTCTCCCAGCATTACCTTATGAATGAAGTATGAACCAGCCTCAAAGTAACCCACCCTGACGACTTTCCTATTACTTGGGGAGCCGAATACGGATGAAACCGTGACGAAGGCTATCAGTACAAAAAAGAGAATTTTCTTAATCATAGAGCTACCTCTCCTGCGGAAGAGATTATCAAAAGCGAATTAGTCAAAAATAAACTTATATCCCCTTCATATCAACTCTAATACACACCAATAAGGGATTATATCAATCTGTACGCCAGAAATTTCGGGAAAAGAACTACCAGGGCAATCAGCAGTCCGAGCCCGACATAGCCGATTTTCAGCAAGAGCGGGCGCCGTGACGCGCCGATTATCATGTACGCCGGGAAGATTATCAAATAATGCCGGTAGATTGACATCGTCGTTCCTGTCGTCAGGGAAAAAAGGTACAGCACCATACCCAGAATCCAGAACTCCTTTCTGAGCCGGTATGGAATGAAAACCAGGAAAATCAGGCCGGACCATAGAATCGACAGATTTTCGGGGCTGAGAATCGGTTCTTTGGCGAGGCTTTTCAGCATTATCCAGAGCGGAAACGCCCAGGTGCGATCATATTTCTCCTGAAAATGGAGCTGCAGGAAGAAATCGTCGAATTTCACATAAAAATATATCCACAATAGAAGCGGCCCCAGCACAAATGGAGTCAAATATTTGGCCAAATTAAGCCAATATCTGACTGTCTTTAGAGAGACGCCAGCTTCTTTCATCCTGCCAAAGCACCAGACCAGCGGCACGACAGCAACGAAAACGCCGGTCGGGTAAGTCAGCGATATGGCAACGGCCAGCACAAAAAGCAGGATATCGCGTTTGATACCCGCTGAGGAGTATAAAAGAAGCAAATACAGGCCAAATATGAACAGGAAAAAAGCATACGGAAAACCGGTCATAAGATAAAACGAGCTCGGCCCCATCGCCAGCGCCAGAAGCGCTAGGGCGGCCGATCCGAGGCCGTGCTCTCTCTCAACGACGTTAAAAAGGATCAGAAACCCAAGAAAAGAGAACAGGAATGTCAGGCCGATGAAGGCACTTCTAGACGAGATCCCCGTCGCGGTTCGGACGGCTCTCACGACCAGGGGCCACATCGGATACCACCCTGAATTGCCGCATATATCACCGAAGCGGCCATCAACGCCGGGCGTGCAGGGATAAACCTGGTAACCGACTTCAGAAATAGACAAATAATGCTCGACGTCCCAGATGGGCAGGAACAGATAATCATTATCATTGAGCTGGGAAATGCCGACATAGAGTCCGACGAAGAAGACGAATATCAAAGCAGGAATCAGTTGTTTTTTCATGGCCATTTGAAAGCGGTTTTCAGTCCTTAAGTATCGAGAATCCGGAGGTTTGGCAACTTAAATTTTCAGTTTTGACGGCGGCAAATCGTATTTTCAAAACTTGTTGACATCTGCCGGACAGGGCAATATCTATGGAATTGGCCTGAGCATCAGGGCTGAGGGAAGTAAAGGTTTTAAGGGTATGAGAATTATAATCGTAGGCGGTGGAGTCGTCGGATTCAGCCTAGCCGAGCATCTGCATCGGGAGAGCCACGATATTTCCCTGATTGAGAAAAATCCGGAAACTTGCCGTGACCTCGGAGAGCGATTGGATATCAAAATCCTGTGCGGAAGCGGCAGTTCGCCGAGGCTTCTGGAAGCGGCCGGCATAAATGGCGCCGAAATGATAATCGCCGTCAGCCCCAACGATGAGCTGAACATTCTGGTGTGCTCCGTCGCAATGCAGTACAAGGTCCCCACGCGCATCGCCCGAATCCGAAGCAATGAATTCCGGGGTGGCGATTCCAGCATTGACATCGGCCAGATGGGTGTTACCCTGGTCATAGACCCCGAAAGCGTCGTGGTTGACGCCATAACGCAGTTCGTCGAGACTCCCGGAGCTTCCGATGCCACCAATTTCCAGGAAGGCAACGTCCTCATGCGCGGCTACCAGGTCACAGAGGACATGCCGGTAGCCAACAAGGCGATAAAAGATGTCCGCCAAGCGGCGCGCGAACATCCAATGCTTTTTATTGCTGCCATTCGCGACGGAAAGGCGTTTATCCCCGACGGCGACTATGTTGTTCGCCCGGGCGATGACGTTTTCGGGATATTTGCCAGATCGTCCATCGACGCCTACCTCAGCATGTTCAATAAGACCCGGAAAGACGTTGACAACGTTATTATCAGCGGCGACAGTCTGACGGCGGTACTTCTTGCGGATGAACTGCGGAAGTTCGTCGACAAGGTGACGCTGGTGGATCCTGATGCGGAGCATGCCAGCCTTGCGGCCAATACGCTGAACAATGTTGAAATCGTCCACGGCGACTGCACCGATTCGGCCATTCTGAATGAGGTCTATGTGGGGAACGCCAAATTCTTCATCGGCGCCGCCAAGGAAACCGATTATAATGTCATGTCGGGGCTTCTGGCCAAGGCCGAGGGGGCTCGCGAAGTTATTGTCGTCTCGGCTGAAATTCGCCATGACAAGCTTTTTGCCTCAATCGGAATCGATCATCTGATTTACCCGCGTCTGGCCATTGCCCGTGAGATTCTGGAGGCAATTAACCGCGGCCAGATCGGCCGCATCGCCCGCATCCGGGATCTGGATATCGAGGCCATCCGCATCACCGCCGCCGAAAACAGCCCCATTACGGGGCGCCCGCTGCAGCACGTGAGAAGCAAAATCCAAAAGGGATCAATTATCGGCACTGTCTTGCGTGGCGACGAAATGATCATCCCGGACGGCAACACCGTCATCGAGCCGGGGGATGAAATGATCATGATCACTTACACGATAAACGTGCCCAGGGTCCGCAAACTCTTCAAATCCCGCTAAACCGGATTCCCTTATGAATAAACGAACCGTCTTCTACATCACCGGCAGACTGATGATTATCATGGCCGGGATTATGCTTATCCCGTTTGCCATTTCCTTCTACTACAACTTCCCGGGGAAATTCGCCGAGGTCATCTCTGATGCCGAAAAACTCGGCTTCATAATTGCCGTCATTCTCTCGGCATCGTGCGGTTTCCTGCTCACCAGGCTTTTTCGCTCCGACAAGGAACTGGAGGGCATCAAAGAGGGCTTTGCGGTCGTTTCACTGGGATGGGTGTCGCTGGCGTTCTGGGGAGCAATTCCGCTGTTTGTTTACTTCATATCACTGTGCGACAGTTTTACGGTCGAGAAACTCATCCTCTGTTTCACAAACGCGTATTTTGAGACTTGCAGCGGTTTTACCACAACCGGGGCTACGATATTAACCGATATCGAGGTGGTGCCGAAGGGGCTTCTTTTCTGGCGAAGCCTCACCCACTGGTTGGGCGGTATGGGCATTATCACTCTCGCCATAGCCATCTTCCCGGCCATGGGTGTTTCCGGGTATCATATGTTCCGCGGCGAGGTGCCCGGTCCCACGGCCGAGCGCATTCAGCCCCGGCTCCATCAGACGGCCGCCGTACTGTGGGGCGTATATGCCTTGCTGTCGCTTAT
Source organism: Candidatus Zixiibacteriota bacterium (assembly GCA_020345705.1). Taxonomy (GTDB): domain Bacteria; phylum Zixibacteria; class MSB-5A5; order GN15; family PGXB01. The sequence continues at coordinate 1,664,136 of CP070766.1, forward strand.
CGAGGCCGTTCTGCTGCTGTTTGGAGGGATGGACTGGTTCGATGCTCTCTGCCACACTTTTGGGACCATGGCGACCGGAGGTTTTTCAACCAAAAACGCTTCGATCGGATACTATAACAGCAATTTCATCGATTGGGTCATTATCATTTTCATGTTTTTCGCAGGCGTTAATTTTCTTATCCACTATCATGTCCTGCGGGGAAGCCTTACTGACGTTCGCTCTAACAGGGAATTTCACTTTTATGTCGGTACCATTGTCGTCACCATTGTGCTGTTCGCCGGAATACTTTATCTGGCTGGAATCAAGCCGGCTCACCAGGCGGTAAGCCATTACCAATACGAACCGCGGCTTCTTGAGGAATTTGAAGACCATGTGGACGCGGAGGGGGCCAAGGTTTCTACGCCTTATGGCGCCCTGAGAAGAGCGACTTTTCAAGCTGTCGCAATAATAACGACCACCGGCTACGGCACAGCCGATTTTGATCTCTGGCCCAATTTCTGCAGATTCGGTCTACTGTTCTTAATGTTCTGGGGAGGCTGCGCCGGATCGACCGGCGGCGGCATGAAGATGATAAGGATTCTGGTCGTCTTCAAGATCGGCTGGCGGGAGCTGAAAAAGATGGTCCGTCCTCACCTGGTAGCGCCCCTCAAAGTCGGCGGCATCAGTATGGACGAGCAACGGGTGATAAACATTGCGGCTTTCTTCATGTTGTTTGTAGTGATATTCGTGGCGGCATCGCTTTTGATGACGCTGTTTGTTCCTGACCTGGAAACCGCCTTCGCAACGGCGGCAGCAACGCTGGGTAACATCGGTCCGGGCCTCGGCGGCATCGGCTCTACTCAGACTTATGCCTGGATTCCCGTTCCCGGCAAGTGGATTCTGGTTATCTGCATGCTCCTGGGGCGACTGGAAATCTTTACTATCCTGCTGGCCCTGCGCCCGTCATTCTGGAAGAAGTAACCGCCCGCCTTTCAATTGCCCGGGCGGCCGGCTCCATAGAATTTTATGTATCGAGACGTGACTTTTTTGACTTTCATCCTGTAATTTTCCAGAGCTTCCAGATCATCGACCGGAAGAAGATATCCCCGTCGCTCGCGGCTGAATTGCGCGGAGACGGCGCCTTCCTCCAGTTGAAAACGACAACTCATTTCAACAAAATCGAAATCGGCACTGTCATCCGGCGGGACGGCAACGGAATCAAACGAGAATGAACTGTCCCATGTGATCCTGAGCCGGTGCTCTTTGAACGAGGGATATCTAAGGTCAACCGGCACGGTACGACCGGGCAGATTAAGAGATTCGTACAGGTCGAGAATCTCAAACAAGTAGGGATCAAGGTACAGGACATTGTTCAGTTCGTCCGCCCGCTTTTTCGCAATTACCCTTACAACAACTTCGAGCGGGACGTCAATATTATCGAGATTTTCGATGCTGTAATCAATCAGCTCATATTTTTTTCGGCCGCCCGGCAGCATCCCGGTAACGTACGTGTTTAATTCATCTGCATCAAGGTGACGTAACTTACTTCTGAGGTAATGCGAGTAATTACCCTGGTAGGTCAGCCGGGCGGTCAGAC
>CP070766.1:1665812-1671408 GCA_020345705.1 Candidatus Zixiibacteriota bacterium
ACAATGTTGAAGTAAAAAACCTGGTCGACCTGCAGCTGGTCGCTGAAAATCTGGAAGGTGAAAGCAAAGCAGTTCCATTTTTGCTGGTCGATCCCAGAGGGTCTATAGAGTACAAGGCCGTCCGGCCTTAGTGTGAGGGTACTTTGGTAGAGTGGTACTCTTTTTATAGGAGGATTGTTGAGTTACTGTGGCTAAGCAATCATTGAAGTATCGCGACGAAGACAGATCCTTGGATCTGTATCTCCGAGAGATCGGAGAAACCCCACTTATTAATGCTGCAGAGGAAGTGAGGTTGGCTAAGCAAATCAAGCAGGGTAGCATGAAAGCCCTGGAAAACCTGACCAAAGCCAATCTCAGGTTTGTCGTCTCTGTGGCCAAACAGTATCAGAATCAGGGTTTGTCGCTGGCGGATTTGATCAACGAGGGCAACATCGGGTTGATCAAAGCGGCCAAGCGATTTGACGAAACCCGCGGCTTCAAATTCATCAGCTACGCGGTCTGGTGGATTCGGCAGGCAATTCTGCAGGCGCTGGCCGAGCAGAGCCGTATCGTCCGGCTGCCGCTGAACCGGGTCGGAACGCTGCATAAAATCGGCAAGGTCTCCAGCTCGCTCGAACAGGGCTTGGGCCGGGTGCCGTCCCCCGACGAGATCGCCCGGGAGCTTGATCTGTCAGCCGGTGAGGTCTCCGACACGTTGAAGATTTCCAATTCGCATCTGTCGCTTGACGCACCTTTTTCGGTGTCCGAGGACAACTCCCTGATTGACATTCTTGAAGATGAATTCCAGCCGGCCCCGGATGAGGAACTGCTGGACCTGTCGCTCAAAGCCGAGATCGAGAAGGCTCTCGACACGCTGACGCCGCGGGAAGCGGAGGTCATTAGCCTGTATTTCGGTCTCAATCACGAAAAGGCTCTGACGCTGGAGGAAATCGGCGCTCGTTTTTCGCTGACCAGAGAAAGAGTCCGACAGATTAAGGAAAAAGCCATCCGGCGCTTGAGACACGCCTCTCGCAGCCGCTCGCTTAGAGCATACCTGAATTAGCGCGAATATTGCATCCTCTTGACAAGGCCGCCTTCGGGCGGCCTTTTTTTGCGCTCTCACAGGCTATTCCGGCCCGTCTCGGATTATATTCGGGGACGGACCGGCCGGGCTGTTGCAGGGCGTCAATGTTGGCATCAGCGGAAAAAGGTTTTGATGCGCGTCCTGTTCTTGACAGACCGGTCCCAAATTGCGATCTTGGTTGCCAAACAACTCGGGGGAGGATAGTTGACCGATAAGAACCCGGCGGCAAGAAGAAATCTTATAGCTCTCATCTATACCTTCATATTTGTCGTGATCGGCCTGTACTTCGCATTTTCAGGCGGCGGCCATTATAATTATGAATCTCAAGCAAAGCTGAACGACTGGATTCAGCTCAGGATATGGATCATTCTTTCTCTATTTATGGGCATCATTATATATTATTCCACTCTGCGCAGAAACGCAAAGCTGTGGAGCTGGATATTAACGCTGTCTTTCTACTTCGTGATTTTCTATGCCCTTCTTTACAAAGGAACCGACTACGGCCTTAACGGCCATTGGGGAGATAATGGTAACAGGCTTGCTCTGGTAACCAAGTTCAGAGAGTTCTCGTCGATTTTCCAGGACTGGTACTTCAAAGGCTTGCCGTCGTTCTATCCGCCGTTATGGTTATTCCTGTCCGGCAAGCTTGCCTGGCTTTTTGGAGTCGAGGGTTATAAGACTATCAAGCTTGGTTACTTCGTCATCTACGCGCTCTATCCGCCCGCGCTATTTTTAGTCTGGAGCAAAATTGCCCCCAAGAGAATCGCCTTTGCCGTGGCCTTCCTGACAGTCTTTTTCCGCGATATTCATCTGGATTATGTTTACTATGAGCATATCACGGCGGCTTTTTTCATACCATGGTGGCTGTATTTTGTCGAAGATATAAAGTGCAAAAAAAGCAAAGGATTTAAGTGGTACTTCCTGGGCGCATTTCTCGGGGCGCTAATATTCCTGACTTACTACTACTGGTTTCTAATCGGGCTGATGTCAATCGTCGTTCGAGCATTGGTTCGGCTCGTCGTCGGGGAAAAGACGTACTTGAAAACTCCATCAATTAAACATAAGACCGTGTTACTCTCCGGGGTTGGTTTGCTTTCGACCATATACTGGCTGCCCCTGCTCTTGAGCATTTTGCGTTACGGCGCAGATTCGATGCAGAACAAGTGGTTCAATCCCGTTTATCTGAATGCCAATGTACCCTTTTTTGAATTCAGTCTGATTAGCCTTGTCTTGCTGGCGGCCCTGATATACCTGGGAGCTCGTTTCCGCCACAAGATAAACAGCAATTTTGGCGTACTTCTTCTCAGTATGGTCGCCTTATTGCTGATAGAAAGGGGCCTGAATCTCAATGAAATATCCATCCAGACTAGAAAATTGCGAGAGTTGCTACCGGTTTTTCTGGGCGTTCCATCGGGGTACTGTTTTGTGCTTCTCTACGGTATCATCAATCGTCGCTTTACCCGCTGGAGAGGTGTTTTACTTCTGGTCACGGCCGTTTCCATCTTTTACCTTGCCGGTAATCATGCGACCATTACCGGCCATAGCATGTACAAGATCGCTGTCAACAGCCGCGTCCCGGCGAACGATATTGCCGTCTTCGAATCCATCGACTGCCGGGGTAAAGTCTTCCTCACGAATCGTTATCTCGAAGCAGTGTATCTTCCTTACTTCATGTTTGTCTGTCCTAACGGCGCGACGGCCCATACTGCCGCAAGATATCACCAGAGGATTACCTTCCTGCGCTACCTGGGTAAGCTTGAGGATCCCGCCCGGGTTGCCTTTTTGCTCAAGAGGAACTGCTTTAACGAAGTTGATTATTTCTATTTGCCCGGCGATGACACCCGGGATGTGGCCTATTATGATATGTATCCGTTGTACTTCCCCGGCCGAAATATTAAACTTCGACTCGAGTTCCCGTTCGCGACGACTATCCAATCGAAGTATTTCACCGGTCGGCACGCTCGAGGAATCTATGAAGTGCAGCTTCCGGATGAATCTGTGGTTGACATTTTCGGGACAAAAGAGCGGCCGGCTGATCTTGCGGCGGCCCTGAAAGAATATAACCACCTAAGACTATGCGCCGGATTTTTGCAGGGGGCATATAGAGATTCCCTGAAACCGTTTCTGGACGACGTGGCGAGCATGGTTGAGGACTCGGTCGACCTGGCTTCGTTATGTGAATTTGATCGGAAGCTTGCCTTGGCAGATTTTCAGGTGGCGGCCGATGCGTCGGGCCTGCATCGCCTGCGAGTCATTTTTCTTGCCGAAAAGCGCGTGCTGAAGGACTACAGGATATTTATCCATGCCTACCCGGAGGATACGGCATTATTGGATCCGGGTGATCGCCGGAAGCGATTCAAGAACCTGGGCTTTGCGCCCGATCCTGCAACAAGTCAATGGATTGCAGGAGAGTACCGATTTTTTGAGAGGGATATCGAACTGAAAGCAGGGAAGTATAAGTTTCACCTGGGCTTTTTCGACAAAGATGAAATCCGGCTGCCCGGAACCTACTGGTCCGGCTATTTGTTGATTGATTCAGGTGGTTTCAAAAAATAGTTGCCATTCAAGAAAATCGGATTATATTCTTTAGTCGGAAAATGCCGAAGTGGTGGAATTGGTAGACACGCTGTGTTCAGGGCGCAGTGTCTTAACGGGCGTGGGGGTTCAAATCCCCCCTTCGGCATTTATTTTTTTTGCCCTTTTATTTTCCTTAAGCTTGACGGATTCCGGCCTGCCCTGCTTTAAAGTCATCTGACATCCGGAGAAGATACACCGGGGACTATCTGAGATCTACTGCAAAATAAAATGGCAGGAGCACATGGGCTCCTGCCATCTACTTGTTTGCCCGGAATTGTGTTGGGTCAGGCTCCGCAAACAGGCTCCGGCCCATCTTTATAAAGGTAATCAATCAAATAGGCAATGTCCAGGATATTCAGCTGGCCGCTGCCATTCATGTCGCCCGCTTGAAAGGGTTCGGGAAACGGGCCGCCCTTATAAAGGAAATTCACCAAAAATGTAACATCTAAGAGATTCACATTGAGGTCTGAATTGGCGTCTCCGCAGACATACTCACAGATGTCCCCGATATTATTGCTGTTCTCATCCTCCTGTCCGGGATTATAATCAAAGGGGCAATTGTCGCATACGTTTCCGACGCCGTCATCATCAGTGTCTTTCTGGCTGGAATTGGCTTCTTCAGGACAATTATCGCATACGTCTCCATCTCCATCTTCATCGACGTCAGCTTGGTCGGAATTAGGTTCCTCGTCGCAATTGTCGCAGACGTCACCGATGCCGTCTTCATCGGTGTCGAGCTGGTCCTCATTGGCGTCATCGGGGCAGTTATCCGGAGCACAAGTGTTGGCTGCAAAGCCCGGATTGCCGAAACCGTCACCGTCGGTATCGGTACACTCGTCGCATTCATCACCAATGCCGTCATCGTCGGCGTCGGCCTGCTCGGGATTATAAATCGCCGGGCAGTTGTCGCAAGCGTCGCCGATGCCGTCTTCATCAGCATCCGCCTGATCGGAGTTGGACTCCTCGGGGCAGTTGTCCTCAGGGCATTCATTCTCCGGATAGCCGGGGTCGCCGTAGCCGTCGAAGTCGCTGTCAATGCAGGCGTCACAGACGTCGCCGACACCGTCGCCGTCCACGTCAACCTGTTCGGGATTGTAGTCATCCACGCAGTTGTCGCATGCATCGCCGAAACCGTCGCCGTCAGTATCGGTTTGATCCGGATTGTAAACCCAGGGGCAATTGTCGTCGGGACAGGTCGAGGCGGGCAGACCGGGATAGCCGAAACCGTCGCCGTCCGGGTCGGTGCAATCGTCGCAGGCATTGCCCAGACCGTCGTTGTCAAAGTCGAAGTTGTCGGGATTAAAAACATCCGGGCAGTTGTCATCGGGACATTCATTCTCCGGGTGACCCGGATCACCGTAGCCGTCGGCATCGCTGTCGGTGCAGACCGCCAGTGATGGTGCAATATTGCTGAGGCTGCGGTCATATCGGTAGTACGGTACCTTCAGAGCATCATAATCAATCGGGACATCGGGGAAGGTCGTGAACATCAATTCATTTTGCCCCGAAATGCACATCAGATCCGTAAAACCGTCCTGATTTATATCGCCCACAACCGGATAAAATCTTTTAGCGGGCCGGTTGTGCCCTGTAAAAAAGCCATAGCCGGCCCCGGTCAGAAGCGGCCAGCCGGGAAGAATCCCCCCGAATTTATCCCAGGCGATAATGCCCCCGAATGTACTGGAATGAAAAAGATCCGGAACGAAACGTGAAACAATGTCAGTTTCGGAATCGCCGTTCATATCGGCAAAAACAGGATTGTATATCCAGCCCGGGTCGGGAAGAGACGTCAAAAATCCGAGGGAATCATCCACCAATGGCGTGCCGCCTATATCCCAGGCCATTACCGAGGAAGTAGATATGTCGAATATGGTCAGGAAGTATTCCAGTTCGCGATCATTATTGATGTCACAGAAAATGGGACCGTGCAGGACCAGATAATCGGTGATGCCGGTG
>CP070766.1:1671508-1676943 GCA_020345705.1 Candidatus Zixiibacteriota bacterium
AGTCAATCGCCCTGAACCGTAAGATCGGGCTTAAGAAAGAACTGCTCATAAATCTGGATAATCTCACCCTGGTCATGCTTTACGCGGGACGACTAAAGGAATCGGTCGGACTCATCAGAGAAGGGATGGCTCTTTCGGAGGAGCTCGATGACAGGCCCCATACGGCGAGTTTTATGTCAAACCTGGCATCCGTGCAAAAAAGGATGGGTTACTACGGGCAGGCAATCAAGAACTACCGGGGGGCGCTGAAGATTCTCAAAGAGATTAATGACAGGTATAATTTTGCCATTGCTGCCCTCGGGCTGGCCGACTTGTGCTTCCGGCTGAACAGTCTGGAGGATGCCGATAGGTTAATAAACGAGATGCTTCAGCAGGCCGAAAAAAACTCCGACAGGAAAACAATCATCCAATGCCACTTGCTGCGAGGGAAAATCGAAGGGAACGTCGATTTGATAGAGAATGCCATCGCCGCTGCCGAAGAAATCAGTGCCGCCAGGGCCATCAATGTCGGCTTGCTGACGCTCGCTCAGGTGCTGGTGGCGGCCGGAAAACATGAACGGAGTAGCAGGGTTTTGCACGACATTTCCGGCACATTTTCGAAATCGAATCCCGATATCGAAAACACGTCATTCTTCATTTTGCTGGGAAATCATCACACGGCAACGGGAGCTATCGAATCGGCCAGGACCGCCTTCGAAACCGGCTATCAACTGGCCGGACAATGCTCTCTATTGCCGGAGCTTGCCGAAGTGTCTGCTCAACTCGGCAAAATCGGCGCCGCCGCCAAGAAATATGAAAGCAGCTATCAATATTACCGAAAGGCCATAAATACACTGAAGACAATTGCCGAAGATATAGATGACGCAAAGCTGAGACAAAGCTTTTTGTCGGACGGAAAGATCGCCTCCATGGCAGGCGAGGTGAAAAAGCTCAGCCAGCTTCTGGCACAAAAAAGGAGGGCAGGCCATTAGGCCTGCCCCGTCGTCAACTTTCAAAGGAGCTTATTGTCCACCCAGGCTCATTCCTGCGGGGGCGATCTTCTCCTCAAGTTTCTCGATGGTAAGTTTCATGCACCCACCTCCTTTGAAGTTGTTGAAGAAATCCCGGCTAAACCGGGCATTTGATGTCGTTCTATGATGTCAAGCAATATTTTCCCGATAGCCAATCCTTTGACTGAATAACTCCTGTAATCGTTTAAATATGCTAACATATCACGATTAGTCAAGGAAAATCTGCAACTTTGGGCCCGTTTTCATACGAATATCCCATAATTATTCCATATATGGTAAAATCGCGCGTCATCACTACGACATATGGGGAGTGTTGGGGTCTTAAATCCATTTCGCGGCTTTGGTCATCAATGATCATTAAGAAAATTCAATATTCATGTCCGTCGGGCTGTTTGGGTGATTGGAGCAAAAGGGATGACCGCGCCTGAATTCAGATGAAACAGGTGCAGAAGTTCTATAATTGCGATACAGAAGTCTATTTGAAGCTCTCAATCAGCTTTCTGTTATAATACCGGACCAGGTCCTCACGGCGCAAGACGCCCAGTATAATACTCGGGTCCTCTTTGTTTACGACCGGGAGCAGCTTGGAATCCTTTACAGCCAGCCGTTTGGAAGCCGTTTCGAGATCATCATCGGGATAAACCGCGACATAATCGGTGGTGGCGATATCTTTCGCAATAATCAGATAGTTGAGTGATTCCTGAGTAAGTATGCTCAGAAGATCCTGAAATGATAAGATACCGATAAACTTGCCGGTTCGGTCGGTCACGATGAACGTCATCCCTCTTGAGGCCTCGATTTTTTCCAGAATCCTGGCCATCGGCATATCGGCCGGGATCGTTTCAAACTCCCGGTCCATGACCTCGGATACTCTGTAGGATTTCAGAACGGTAGTATCCTTTCCCCCTTTGATGAATATGCCCCGCTTGATGAGCTTGATGGTATAGATCGACGGTTCGTAGATATGCCTGGCTACCAGGGTCGAGAAGACGACGGCGACCATCAGGGGAAGAATGATACGGTAATCGCTGGTCATTTCAAAAATGATCAGGATTGCCGTAATGGGAGCGTGTGTTGTCCCGGCCACCAAGGCCGCCATTCCGACCAGGGCATAGGCACCCTCGGTAGCCGTGATTTCCGGCAGGAGATAATGAATGACGTATCCGAAGGTTCCTCCGGTCACGGCACCGATGAACAGCGACGGCGCAAATATACCTCCGGAGTTGCCGGAGCCGAGAGTCAGACTGGTCGCCGCAATCTTGAGAAAGATGAGCATCAGAGTCAGCAGGACCAGCATATTGCCATAAAGCGTGAGCTTGATCGTGTCGTAGCCGTCAGAAAATACTTGGGGATAAAAAACGCCAATGATCCCCAGAATCAATCCCCCCAGTGCCGGTTTAAGCATCGGTTGCATTTTTATCCTGTCGAAAAGCTCTTCGGTCTTATGCAGAGTGGCGGTGAAAAGAACCGCCACCGAACCGCACACCCCTCCCAGTATCATATACAGGGGGATTTCCCAGGCGGAGACAAGACTGTAATCCGGCACCGAAAACGCCGGATGATCACCGAAAACCGAGCGTGTGACAACCGAGGCGATGACAGATGACAGGAGAACCGGAGAAAACGTCTTAATGGCGAAATCGCCGAGGATCACCTCCAGGGAAAAAATAACCCCCGCTATCGGGGCGTTAAAGACGGCCGAAATCCCGGCGGCCGCCCCGCAGCCGACGAGAATCTTGACTCGCCCCTGCGACATCTTAAACAGCTGACCGATGGCGGAACCGATGGCCGAGCCGATCTGCACAATAGGCCCTTCCCTTCCCGCCGAGCCTCCAGAGCCGATACAAATGGCCGAGGCGACCGCCTTCGCCAGAGCTACTCTGACCCTTATAATGCCGCCCTTACGTGCCACCGCGAGCATAACCTCAGGGACGCCATGACCCTTGGCTTCGGTGGCGAACTTATAAACAATCGGCCCCACAATAAGCCCACCGGCCATCGGTATCAGGGGGATCCAGTAGTTGAATGAGCCGACAACGGCGGTTAAAACCTGTTCGGAATAGCCGAAAAAAACGTGCCGGAAATAGTCAATCAGCTTCATAAACGCCATCGCGCCCAATCCTGTGCCCAGGCCGACTACGATTGACATGGCGATAAGGATTTGCGTCTCCGAGAGACGGAAGTGAAACGGCAACTTTGGCTTAAGGTGATAGTCCATTGCTCGAAGCTAAGAGACAATGGGCCGAAATTCAAGATAAAACTTTGATACTCAGCCGGAAAATCACGATCCTGCAACCAGTCCGGGCAATCGCAGACCGGGACTCAGACTAACCGGATTAAGCGCTTTTTTCGATGCCAAATCCAAATAAGAGCAGGAATCTGGCTCAGTTTTCGGATTGAAATCACTTAAATGACCTTGACAAAAAGTTGAGATAAACATATATTTGGGTTGTAGATAGCTCCAGCTTTCCGGGTTTTAAAAATTGAATATTTTGGGTTGAGGGTGATATCACTTCCTTTTAATATTGCAGGAATCTGAGTGTAGAAATACAGCTTATAAAACAAACCTGTTGCTGAGAGAGGAGGGATGCCGACAGACCGATTTTCTTTTTTGGGTTTACCTACTTAACTACTGCTTTCTATGGCCTCTCTATAAATGGGTCGGGCAGGGAGGTGTGGAAAGCTGAGCCATAGGCTCAATCTATCATGGGTTATTTGACCCAGTCAATGAGGTAAGTTGGGAATTTAATGGAAAGGTCTTCGAAAGGAGAAGAGATAATGACCAAACGACTACTGGCGATAATAGTACTCTCCTTGCTTATTGTCGCCTTTCTGGCGGCCAGTGTCTACGCCGCCAAGAGTAAACCAAACGTCTGGAAGTACCGCATCTACAAGGATAAGAGAACTGTCCTCAAGATGGCCGGTGCCGAGGGAGTGCCTTTCGGTGCTGATGCAACCAATGCCCCGGCCAGCCTTGGATTCGACGAGAAGGCTTCCCTATCGCCCGGTATAACGATCGGCACGAGCACTTATGACATTCAGAGCAATGTACGTATGAACCGCCAGGTGGAATGGCGGGACAACCAGATGGTTCATTTCATCTGGACGAAATCGATAACTGATTATGCCGCCACCCGTGTAACCGGATATGAGGTTTGGGAACCTGATGATGCCCAGCTCGTCTTTGTCGGGACCGGCGGCGGATGTGACGTCCATGGGGATGGAGCCCGTTCCGGCTACGTTTCTCTTGATATTGACACTGAGAACAAGGCCAATATTGGCAATCATTATGATCCCACCGGCACCGGCGAAGCCTACATGACGACAGTCTTCTACGACAACCTCTCGGCATCGTGCTTCTACGGCCCCTACGCCAGGTCCATTCCGGATTCGGTCGCGAAGATGGCGTTTTCGGAGTCTGAGATTACCCCCGGTGACTGGCGTCTGACCTGGCCTCAGCATGAATATCAGGTTCTGGATGGTGATACTATCACTCATTTGATTACCCACCAGAGCTACGCTGATGCTGCCGCCCATATTGGTGATCCGGCCAAGATGATTTATTTCCGTCGCGTCGGTTCGGATACGGTCGGTTACTGGGAATATCCCCCGATGATCGTTGATACGATAACCAATATCTCCAACAGCGTAGCGGCCTCAAGAACCAGCGGAAAAGTCGATATTGTGTGGTCGGCGCCTCCCGGGGCCTATCCCGGCGATCCTGAATCAAACGCCAGAAACGGTAACCTTGACGACGGACTCGGCAGTGTCCAGCGGACCTGTGATATATTCTATATGGAGTCCAACAACATGGGTGCCCCCGGAAGCTGGGGCAACAAAGTTAACGTCACCAAGTACGATTCCTCTGTCGGCGGCTGGCTCACGACGGGTGACATCTCACCCCTTATAGACCCGTCGGACGTTCTGCATGTCATCTGGAATGCTCGTGAGGCCCAACCGGACCCTAATGGTACCGCTCTCGGCGTATGGACGCTCTATTTCGGCTCTCGTATTTTCCACTGGGACGAGGCCAGCGATGAGGTTCGCGTGGTGACCGACCGGAACTGGGATATTACGAGAGAAGAGTTTAATGACAGCACCTGTACCGGCGGCGCGTGGAACCAGATGAGCTGCGTCAAGCCGATGCTTTCATACTGTGACGGCAAGTTCTACGTCGTTTTTGTCCAGTTCCTCGATCTGTTCCATGGTGTTCACGACGACTGCGCCTTGCTGCGCTGGCAGGGCGGCGGATGGAGCGGAGCGGCCAACGGTGAGCTTTATCTTTCAGTGTCCGACAATAACGGACGAAACTGGGATCTTCCGCGTAACCTGACCACTTCGTACACCCCCATGTGTGATACGGCGGCCGCGGCGCTGGAATGCGATGCCGACCACTGGCCGGCAATCCCGCGTTTCGGTATGGAG
>CP070766.1:1677043-1680314 GCA_020345705.1 Candidatus Zixiibacteriota bacterium
ACCTTACTGTTTGGCGGTTCGTACACCCCTCCATCGAGCGAAACGGTCTGCGTCGTCGTCTCCCGGCGCTCGAAGATATTCGTTTCGATTTTCGAGCACGGACGATGTATGTCGGCGCTGATAATTCTCTGCGACTTAAGCCAGCCGTGTATCAGCGTCATGAACCCACTTTTTTCAGCCGCATCGTCCGGGTCCCTGAAGTACGGTCCGCCGAAGGTCCCGTCCGGCATTGACTGAAACCGGCGGATGAACCTCCCGCCAAAAACCACGCCGGCCATTCCGGCCTTAATCGCACCCGACTCTTCACGTGCGAGGAAAATCTCCCGTCCTCCAATGGTACGCCACAGAACGGCAAACTCCGGCGATGAGAATATCGAATTGCCGGTTAATTTCGACCACTCAGTTTTCGGCAGGTCATGTGCCGCATAGATTTTAAGTGGCATCATTATCTAATTAATAAGATCTTGCCTCGACCGACGGAGCCGTCCTCGGCCGTCACCAAGAACAGATAGACACCGGGCGCGGCGTCCTCATGCATCTGATTCTTCCCGTCCCAGGGGATATTAATGTCCGTCTCCCTAATCAGCTCACCGTTGACCGTATAGATCCTGACGGCGGCTTTGCCGTCATAGTTAAAAGACAAAAGCTCGTTCCCCGTTCGGATGACAAACGGATTGGGAAACGCAATGACATCTTCGGCGCGGGAGGTCGGCGAGCCGATACTTGAATGGAGTACCGAAACACCTTCCCGCGTGCCCACCCAGAGATCACTTGTTACCAGGTTGACCAGCAGCGCTTCAACCACATTACCCGACAGACCGGAGTTCAGAGTAGTGAAGAGATCCATGGTGGAGGCGGCGACATTGAACCGGACCAGTCCGTTATGCGAACCCATCCAGACATTTCCCCTTTTGTCAAACGCCAGATGACTGACATCCGGGCCGAAACCGATCGGCAGAGTGACGTTTACGAACCTGTCAATTCCCGAGTCATACCTGGATAGACCGAATTTCGTGCCGACCCAGAAGACGCCGTCGTTGTCGAACTCGATTGTTCTGACATTATCCGAGCTGAGCCAGCTGTTGTCTTCCCGAAGCACGACCAGCGAGTCATCGGACGTGTCAAAAGGATCGGGTCCGAAGTAATAATAAAACAGACCCTGGTCGTCGGTGCCGACAATAAGAACGTCGCCATAACAGCCGAGAGAGTGCGGCAAATTGTTCGTAAGACCCTGCTCAGGCCCGAAAGAGCCCCACCTGGTAATGTCATTCATATCCACCACCCGCACCGGGCTTCCGTCCCGAGCCGCGAAGTTGAGGGCGAACATATAATGCGAAGTCTTTGCCAGGCTGTTGACGACAACGTACGACGGCAGGTCATTCACTCCGTGCAGAGTCGAGTTTTCTTCCTTGAACGTAATGATCGTGTCCTCTATTAGAAGACTCAGGCCTTCGCCCCAGGTGCCGATCCAGATATTTCCCTGATTGTCATGCAGCACCGCCCGCACCCCGTCTCTAATCCGGTCAAAATGCAAATCGTTCCAATCAGTACCGTCAGACAGGCCGACCCCGTCCTTCCAGAAACCGCCAGCGATATTTCCTTCGTCATCCGATGAAAGCCCCGTCAGCTGATTGCCCGGCAGACCGCCGTCATCATATTTGTAAAAGAGCGTATCAGACCCGTAGAAAGCCCCTTTATCGGACGTGCCCAGCCAGTGCACGTTATTCACCAACCGGCCACACGAGAAAGAAACGGTCGGGATTGTCGGAGTGTAATTCCAATCGGGGGGTAGGGATTCATTGTAAACGAAAAAACCTCCCTGCGAGTAAATCATCAGCGAGTCGCCCGCCACAAGCATGTGTTTTACCTTGATATTCACCCGGGTCGGAATATCGATCAGGGCTGTATCGCCGGGCGTCATTTCCAGGCGGAAAACGTCGCCCGTCGTGCCGAGATATATATTGTCATTGAACAGGGCCAGGGCTCTCACTGTGTCGGCCGCGGAACCGGCCAAACGTGATGGCTTAAGAGAATTCCAGTTTGCAAAGGATTTCAGCAGGTCAGGATCGGACTTGTCAGCAAACGCCAGACCGCCCGATGTCGCAATCCAGATGGTGTCGCCGTCAATGACAATATCATAAACAGCGGGCTCCGCGCTCAGATCGCCGAAGCGGAAATAGAAATCCTCAATCTGGCCGTCATCGATATATTTCGAAAATAGGGTCAGGCCGCGAGACGTCCCGACCCAGAGCATATCGCCATCATCGGCAATCGTATAGAGGGTCATCAAATTATTGTCGCGGTCAAAGAACATGTACGGCTTGAGCTGACCCCCGGTTTGTCGAAGCAGACGACCCAGCGCCGCCAGCCAGACAACGTCGCTGCCATCTTTCAATATATAATAAAGATCATTGGTTCCGAGCCCATCGACATTCGTGGCCTTCTCCATGCCGCCGGAGACAGGATCGATTTTCAACCAGCCCCCCGAGGTCAAAACATGAAGAGTGTCATTAAAATAGTCAACGTACCTCGCCTGCGAGGTGGAAGTAAATGAGTGCCAGCCGTGAAACTTGTCGGCTGAAACCAGGGAGAAGCCCGCGAGAAATATTATTAGTGTAATAACCGCCGTTTTCATCGTATTCCTCAAAGCAACCTCAATTCCTAAATATAACCAAAAGCAAAAGCCTTATCAATCAAACTATATCGCTTCTTAAATCCCAAAGAAAGCATATCACCATCACCACACCCCTTGCCGCGCATTTCATACTTTTCGCAGTGACTTGATAAAGCCGGCCATAATTGCTTATAATCCATATATGAACATCCGCAAAATACTAAAATCGCCAGAAACCGGCCTCTCTCTTTGCCAACTCATTCTACTGTTTATATACATCTCAATAAACGCTTTGTTTGTGCTCAAATACGCGCCGGATTTCTCCCTGAATCCGGGTATTGCTGTCCCGGCGTATATAATCTTCTGCGCGTGTTTAGCTCTGGCGGCATCCGCCAGTTATGCACATCATTTAAGCAATAAGACCCGGCGGATTCTCTATTTCGGGCTCGCCGCGGCCGGGGCTATTGGTCTGACGATTCTGATGTTCCGGTTCGACCCGGCAACTATCGCCGTCGGTCGCTTCCCCGCCCTGCGCGACTGGATTGAAAAACTTCTTGACGGTGAATTCCCCTACCTGTCCGGTGTCCGTCCTTCGGGCTTTCCTTTCTTGTTTATGATTGCGATGCCCTTTTATTTCATTGGCGATCTGGGCTTGCT
>CP070766.1:1680414-1685019 GCA_020345705.1 Candidatus Zixiibacteriota bacterium
TCGGACAATACACCTGTATTCCGTCCAGCCTTCCGCACTCCCCTGCCGAACCGGTTGAAGCAAGGTAAAGGTGCAGGACGCACCGCTTATTACTTCGCAGGCGATCTGAGAGAATCCGCAATACGACCCCTGACACCCCGGCCTTAAGTCAAGGCCGGGGTTTAACTTATCCCATCCTGTGTGGGCTTGAGCCCACATTTGTCTCCATTCTGAGACGGCCCCGGCCGCTTGTTCTGTTCACCAATTGAACATTTCCGAAACCCAAGTTATTGTCTTACAACGTGATAGCCCACGATCTGCATTTCGGCCACGCTGCGGCACTCCGATTGCAAAATCTTCTGAGCGAGTGAAGAAAAGGACAAGTTGAAAGGACGAGCCTAATGCAGGTCAGATTTACGCTCACCATGGACGATGTCGTCGTGAACGACAAAAACATCGACAGTCTCATTCTCGACTGGATCTCCGACATCGACTATGACAAGGTGCTTTCAATCTCGCACAACTGGATAACCTCGCAGAATTTCCTCACTCAGAGAATGAAGGGCTTGCAGAGTGTCGGCGAGTCATCTCTGACCATTGAACCCCTCGAGGACTACTAAGACCGGATCGCCTTATGAACGATATCATGC
Source organism: Candidatus Zixiibacteriota bacterium (assembly GCA_020345705.1). Taxonomy (GTDB): domain Bacteria; phylum Zixibacteria; class MSB-5A5; order GN15; family PGXB01. The sequence goes on from CP070766.1 coordinate 1,681,044, forward strand.
AACAAGCCGCGACTCATCTGCCTGACGCCGGCAACGCTTTTACCACCGCCAAGGTCTTTATCCAGGACCGTTTCGGCACACCCGGCCTGATCGCCGCCGGATTGCTGCTTCTCAGTATTGTCGGGCTGCTTCTCTCCAAGGCCTTTAAAATGTCATTTGACATTGTCCGTTACGTCGTTGTCCCCGCGATGGCGGTGACCTTTGTCGCCACCTATTTCTTGCCGTACTCCTTCGTTTACATTCTGCCGGTTACGGTGGCGTTCTTTTCGATCGTCCTCATCGTCAAGGGATAGTGTGTATGGCTGGAAAAACCGGATCAAAAAAGCACAAAAGCAACCGGAAACAGGATAACCTGCACCGCGAACCGATATCTGAACACTACGACGTGTCCGTAACGCCTTTCGGCGAGACCGAGTCGCTCGATAAGGATAAGGTTTTCATCGAATGTCCCGGTGCGACGGTCTATGATCATGACACCAGAAAAATTATCGCTGGTGTCAAGTTCATCGACGAGAGCGATCCTTTAGCCGGTTATCAAATAATCGATCATCCGGTTTATGCGCCGGAGCATCGAAGACGCCGCCTCATCAAAAAGGAGCATCGGAATCTCATTCGCCGCTGCCAGGCCTGCCAGGACATGACGGTTCGGCTGATGCGGCGCGAGGGCCCCGATTTCTTTATTCCCAACCCGAAATTTCCCCACAAAAAGCAGCTCAAACCGCTTGAAAAAACCTGGTAAACGGGATCGAAAAGCAGCCAAAAAATTCCCGTAATTTATTATATCACATAAAGATAACCGGGAACTTTTCCCTTGCCATAGTGTTTTAAAAAAGTTATATTACTGTGTTATGAATAGGATTCGTAATGCCGCTACCGGGAAAGATGCCGTCAAACTCGGCTCGCTTGTGGACAAGTTGTTGGCCGGCTTCGGATTGGCTCATCAGCTCGGCGGTTGGAGAGCCGTCGCCAGATGGCCGGAAATCGTCGGCGAAAAAAACGCCGGCGTCTCCAGGGCCGTTCGTTTCTCGGATGACACTCTCCTCGTCTCCGTGCCTGACCCGGTCTGGCGGCAGCAGCTTTCGCTGACCGTGGACGATATTCTCGAGAAAATCCATGCGCTTCCCGGCGGCCGAGCTGTCAAGAGGATTCATTTTATTTCGTGACTGGAAAGGACAGCAATCTAGATGAAGAGTGATTCGATGACGATAGAAAAGGAACCCAAGCAAAAAGCTCAGTACGATGCCAAGACCATCCAGGTTCTGAAAGGCCTTGAGGCTGTCAGGCGGCGCCCGGCCATGTACATCGGCGACGTCGCACAGCGCGGACTGCATCATCTGGTCTACGAGGTGGTTGACAATTCAATCGACGAAGCCATGGGCGGCTTCTGCACGGCCATCAAAGTCGAGATAAACAAGAACGACTCCATCACCGTCACCGATAACGGCCGCGGTATCCCGGTGGATATGCACCCGACTCAGAAGAAATCTGCCCTGGAAGTCGTCATGACCATGCTTCATGCCGGGGGCAAATTCGACCATTCGACCTACAAGGTCTCCGGGGGCTTGCATGGTGTCGGTGTCTCCGTCGTCAATGCGCTCTCCGAATGGTGCTCGGTTGAAATCTGCCGCGACGGCGAGGTTTACTGCCAGGAATATGCCCGCGGTAAGGCTACCTCCAGGGTCCGGAAGATCGGCAAGAGGAAACAATCCGGCACGAAAACGTCATTCCTTGCCGACGGGGAAATATTCCAGAAGGTGCAATACAAGTTCGACATCCTTGCCTCACGCCTGAGGGAACTGGCCTTCCTCAACAGCGGACTCAAAATCACCCTCATCGATTATCGCAAGGATAAAAGAGAAGAGTTCCAATACAAAGGCGGTCTGTCATCATTTGTCGAATACCTGAACGAAAGCAAAAACGTCATCTATAGAAAGCCGGTTTATATTCATAAGGAAAAAGAAGGGGTCGACGTCGAAATAGCCATCCATTATAACGACAGCTACGTTGAGACGCTTTTTTCGTACGTCAACAATATAAACACCATTGAAGGCGGCACTCACCTGACCGGATTTCGAACCGCCCTCACCAGGACCATCAACAATTACATCTCCAAGAATAATCTTCTGAAAAACGGCAAGAACGGCAAAAACGGAATTGGCATATTGGGTGATGATTCGCGTGAGGGGCTCACGGCCATTATCTCGGTCAAAGTGCCTAACCCGCAATTCGAGGGCCAGACCAAAACCAAGCTGGGCAACTCCGACGTTCGCAGAATAGTGGAAACCATCACCAACGAGTATTTAGCCGAGTATTTCGAGGAAAACCCGCCGACCGCCAAAAAAATCGCCGAGAAGGTTATTTCCGCCGCCCGGTCGCGGGAGGCGGCCCGCAAGGCCAAGGAACTTACCCGGCGCAAGACGGCGCTTGATCATGCCGCCCTGCCCGGAAAACTGGCTGACTGTTCCCTGAATGATCCCGAATCTTGCGAGCTGTATATTGTCGAGGGTGACTCGGCCGGCGGCTCGGCCAAGCAGGGCCGTGACCGAAGGTTTCAGGCCATCCTGCCGCTCAAGGGAAAGATTCTGAACGTCGAAAAAGCCAGGCTGGATCGCATCCTCTCCAACGATGAAATCCGAACTGTAATTACCGCCCTCGGCACCGGTATCGGCTCCGAGGAGTTCGAAATCAATTCCCTGAGATATCACAAAATCATAATCATGACCGACGCCGACATTGACGGGGCTCATATCCGCACCCTGATCCTGACCTTCTTCTTCCGTTACATGAAAGAGCTGATCGAAAAAGAATATATCTATATCGCCAACCCGCCCCTTTATCGAATTTACAAGGGCAAAAAGGAACAATACGCTTACTCCGATGAAGAACGTGACCGGATTATGGCTCAGTTCGGTAAAGACGGCATTTCCGTACAGAGATACAAAGGTCTCGGTGAGATGAATGCCGAACAGCTCTGGCGGACGACGATGGATCCCGAAACGAGAACGCTGCTTCGGGTTACGCTTGAGGACGCCAAGGAGGCCGACCGGCTGTTTTCCGTTCTCATGGGCGACTCCGTCGAACCACGGCGCGAGTTCATCCAGGAGAACGCCCAGTACGTTAGAAATCTGGATATCTGACAAACAGTATCCATACTCATCCCTTTATGTGATTGACAGACGCTGTCGACTTCCTGATATTCGTGTGTGCGATGGGTAGAAACCAATCCAGCGTGAGACAGACATTGCGCTTCCCAACGCGGCCGTTGCGAATTTCGTAACAAGACTAAATAGAGATATGCTTTTTAACATCTAGTTGGAAAGGATCAGACATGAACGGAATTTGTCACTTTGAGATTCCCTGCAGCGACCTGAACAAGGCCGTCAAATTCTATGGCGATATCTTCGGCTGGAAAAGCCAGATGATACCGGAAATGGACTACGCTGTTTTTGAGACTCCTGCCGGAACCGGCGGCGGTTTCAGCAAAGACGCCAGGGTCTCCAGCGAAGCCGGCATTATGCTTTATATTGAAGTTGAGGATATTCCAGTGATTATGAAGAAAATCGAGGCGAGCGGCGGGAAACAGATCAAAGAGAAAACCCAGATTTCCCCTGAACACGGATATTTCGGGTTGTTTGCCGACAGCGAAGGCAACATGGTCGGTCTCTGGTCGAAATCTTAAGACCGTCAACCGGCAGAATTCAGGCTTATATTGGGTCAGAGACAGCTCTCTAACCCGCGAAAATCCCGAGAGATGATAACGGTTCCCGATAGGACCGATAGACCGCAATTCTCTGGCATTGTGCTCAATTCTGACTATCTTATGGACGACTGAAGCTTCGTCATTGACGGGAATCACGATGAACGCCAAAAAGCCGGACAGGTACTATTCAGACAAACTCTCATCCGAGAAACTTCGGCGATGCTATGAAATCGCCTCACCAAGAGTCCAGCAGTACTTCAAAGCCGAGATCGAACA
>CP070766.1:1685119-1687750 GCA_020345705.1 Candidatus Zixiibacteriota bacterium
GATGAGGACGTCGTGTCGCTGGAAAAAATGGGGGTGAACAAGCTGTTCACGCCGGGCGCGACGACGGAAGAGGCGATTACGTACCTTCGTGAAGCCGTCGGGAAGAGAAAGAAAGAGGAGAAGATTATATAAGATATTGTCCGGTATCGTATGAACCTGATCCGGTTATATTGGAAAACCGGGAGTCGCGAGATATTCGACGGAAAAAAATGAGATTTGGAGATTTTGAAATAGTATCCTTTGTCGAGCAAAAGTTCAGGGTCGACGGAGGGTCGATGTTTGGATTGGTTCCAAAGAAGATCTGGAGCACTCTGGTGCCGGTGGATGAAGATAACCTTATCAGTATGGAAGCCAATTTATTCGTTCTGAAAGCAGGGAATATAAATATCCTGTTCGATACCGGTCTGGGTGATTGCCTGTCGATGCAGGAAAAGAAGATATATTCGGCCACCGGGGATACCAATATCGAAACCGGCCTGAAACGGATCGGGCTCGGCTCCGATGATATTCATGTGGTTTTCTTGAGTCACCTTCACACCGACCATGCCGGCGGGGCCGTCAAAAATGTTGGCGGTAAGTACATGCCCCGCTTCCGGAACGCCAGGTACTTTGTTCAGAAGATCGAATGGAACGATTGCATGAATCCCAACGAGCGCACGGCGGCGGTGTATATTCCCGAAAGAATGAGCGCTCTTGAAAAGACCGATCAGCTTGAACTCATCGACGGCGACGCCGACATTCTGCCCGGTATCAGGGTGGTTCGGACGGGCGGACACACTCCCGGGCACCAGGCTATCGAAGCAACCGCAAACGGCACGACCGTGGTTTACTATGCCGATATTTTACCGTCGTCGCATCATGTGAAGATACCGTACATTGCGGCGGTTGATCTCAACCCGCTCGAGACGATGGCGATAAAACGCGAGCTCATTAAGCGGCTTCTGAAGTGCAACGGCGCGATAGTTTTTGATCATGATATAGATATAAAAATCGGGCGATTGACTGAGGAGGACAAAAAAGTCATCGTCAAAAAGATTGAGTAAAATTCAATCGCGGGATAATCCGGGGGGTCTGTATAGCGGCAGGTTAATTAGCTTTATGGAACTTGAAGAAAAACTGAGAAAGCTCGAGGAAATGCGCCGCCTGGCGCAACTCGGCGGCGGCAAAGAGAAAATCGACGCCCAGCACTCAAAAGGCAAACTGACCGCAAGAGAGCGGCTGGAGCTGCTTCTTGACAAGAACTCGTTTGAGGAGTTCGACATGTTCGTCACACACCGAAGCTACGACTTCGGGCTGGCCAAGAAGAAAATTCTCGGCGACGGCGTCGTCACCGGCTGCGGCACCATCGACGGGCGGAAAGTGTTCGTCTTCTCCCAGGATTTCACCGTCTTCGGCGGTTCGCTATCGGGAGCGCATGCCGAGAAGATCTGCAAGATAATGGACATGGCCATGAAAACCGGGGCGCCGGTCATCGGTCTGAACGATTCCGGCGGGGCTCGCATACAGGAGGGCGTTGTCTCGCTGGGAGGCTACGCCGATATCTTTCTGCGCAATACTCTCGCATCCGGTGTCGTGCCCCAGATATCGGTCATTCTCGGCCCCTGCGCGGGCGGCGCCGTGTACAGTCCGGCCATTACCGATTTCATTCTGATGGTCAAGAAGACGTCGTACATGTTCGTCACCGGACCGAACGTCGTCAAGACCGTGACTCACGAGCAGGTCACATCCGAGGAGCTGGGCGGGGCCATGGTGCATGCCACGAAATCGGGAGTGGCGCACTTTGCCTGCGAGAACGAAGCCGATGTCATTACCTGTTTAAGAAAGCTCCTGAGCTATATGCCGCAAAACAATCTGGAAGACCCGCCGCGTGTCGAAACGGATGATCCCGTCGACCGGATGGACGAGGAGCTTGATACGATTGTCCCCGACAATCCGATCAGGTCGTACGACATCAAAGACGTGATTCATCACGTCGTCGATAACCGGGAATTTCTTGAAGTTCATGCCGACCATGCAACTAATATAGTCGTCGGTTTTGCACGGCTGGGCGGGCGGTCGATCGGCATCATCGCCAACCAGCCGGCGGCGCTGGCGGGATGTCTCGATATTGCCTCGTCGAATAAGGCGGCGCGGTTTATTCGGTTTTGCGATGCTTTCAATATTCCTCTCCTGACCTTTGAGGACGTGCCCGGATTCCTGCCCGGAACCGACCAGGAGCACGGCGGTATTATCAAGAACGGCGCGAAATTGCTTTATGCGTACTGTGAAGCGACGGTGCCGAAGGTGACGGTTATCACCCGTAAGGCGTACGGCGGGGCTTATGACGTTATGAGCTCCAAGCACGTCCGCGGGGATATGAATTACGCCTGGCCGACGGCCGAGATTGCCGTGATGGGGCCGAAGGGCGCGGTCGAAATTATCTTCAAGAAGGATATCGCCGATTCAAAGGACCCCGAGGCGGAACTTGCCAAAATGACCGAAGATTATCGCGATAAATTTGCCAACCCGTTTATTGCCGCCGGGCGGGGCTATCTGGACGATGTCATTCAACCGAAGGCGACCCGTCCGCGGCTGATCCGCGCCTTCGAGATGCTGGAAACCAAGAAAGACACCAACCCGCTGAATAAGCAC
>CP070766.1:1687850-1694720 GCA_020345705.1 Candidatus Zixiibacteriota bacterium
CATCGGTCCCATGGCAGCCATAAATCCGGCCAAAGACGCCGTCAGACCGCCGAGCACGCCCAGCCTTATTCTCAGGTTGATCAGTTCTCTGCTCTTCCTGATTAGCCGTCTGGCTTCGAATTTTTCCTTGACGAATGACTGAACCAGCTTAATGCCGGAGATTGTCTCTTGGAAAAAGCTGAGAATCTCCGCCGATTTTTCCCTGGTTTCCCGGCTTTTCTGCTTAACCTTACGGCCCATGTGCAGTTGGCTGATAAAAAGGAACGGAAAAAGTGTCAGCGCGAGCAGAGTCAGTTTCCAATCCAGATAAAAAATCACGGCCAGCACGGCAACCACGGTGACGAAATCTGTGATTATAGCAATAAAAGTTGAGGTCACAACGCCCTGAAGTTTTTCCACGTCATTGTTAACACGGCTCATGATTTCACCGGTCTTGGTGTGGTGGAAAAAATCCAGGTGCAGCTTTTCCAGATGCTCGAAGAGCTGGAACCTTATGTCAAAGAGAATCCGCTGGCCGACGAACTGAAAAAGATAATTCGTCAGAACGTTTAAGACGACTCTCAGCAGGAAAAGACCTATCAGGGCCGCCACCAGGATATCCAGAAGGGCGGTGTTGCGGTCGACCAGAACGTCGTCGATGACAATCTTGAGCACCAGGGGATCGATCAGCCCCAGCGCCACCGTCAGCACCATTATAAGGGCAATGGCAAATTCTAAAAGCAGATACGGCCTGAGATATCTCAGAATTCGTGCGGCTTTGGCCCTGGTAATTTTTGATTTTGACGACTTCATGATATCAAGAGGTTATTCGCCGGGCGCTACATACCCGGCCGCCGTCATTCATATTATTTCGAAATCCCTTCCAGGATTTTCCTGGACAATCTCACGTTTGGCTCAATAACGATTTTCGCCTTGCCCGACAACCCCGGTTTAAGGTATTGCCGGGTTGTTGAAAGCTTGACCCAGGGCTCATCGATGCCTATCCTGCATTCAAAAGCAACGCCTGACTTCGTGGGGTCAGGAACTGAGGAGACGTCCTTGACTCTGCCCGTAAATACTTTGTACTGCCGGTGAGGATAAGCATTAATGAAAATTTTCGCCTCCTGTCCCACTCTGACTTTAGGAATATCGTTTTCGCCGACCATGGCGACAAATTCCACATTTGAGCAATCACCGATCTGAACAAGCACCGCTCCTTCGACAGCTTTCGTCCCGAGCAGGTCCTCGGCGTGGGCGGTCAGCACCGTACCGGCAATGGGCGATATCACCACCGCTCTGGCCAGTTTCTGCTCTGCAAGCTCATAGGCCTGCCGGGCCAGCTCGACACTGCGTTTTCTTTCCTCGATTCGCCGCAAGTACCTGTCTTCCAGCATCGCCTGCCGCTCCCTGAGGACACGGTAATTAGATTTCCTCAGTTCAAATTCCAGTTCGGCCCTTTCTTTAGCCTGCTCGCTGATCAGCTCTTTTTCAAAGAGCTTCGTGGCCCGCTCGTAGTCGGCCTCGGCGATTTCCATACTTCGTTTCGCCCCGACCAGGTCCGCCAGCAAAATACCGGTCTCGTAGGATTCGCTGGTTTTCAGATTGTGGTATTCCTCCTCGATTTCCAGAAGTCTCGCACGGGCCTCTATCAGAGTCTGGCGTGTTCGTTCAACGTCGAACTCCAGATCGCCGGAGGCCAGGAGGAGTACGGTATCACCGGCCTTGACATCGTCGCCCTCGCTCACATAGATGGCCTTCACGATTCCGCCGATCTCCGGGGCGATATTCACATAGCCGGCCGGACAGACCGTCCCCTGAGCCTCTGCCGTTTCATCCATTCGCCCCACAAACAATGTGACTGCGACGACCAGCAGAAGAAGCAGGCATATAAAGCCGCTATATGCCAGGACCCTCGAGACTCTTCGTGCGAATAATCTGATGTCTCTTACTTCTCTTTTGTCTTTAAATGGAGGCTGTCAATCCCGATGTCGAACTCTGCAAAAAACTTACAGCGCCATCCCCCTTCTGTCAAGGGGTGGAACGCATATTTTTGGGGGAGGCGGTAGAACCTTCTATTCTCATAATAACGCTTATTCGCGGCCAAATAGACTACACATGGTTGCGGAGCATGAGCTCCTTGGGGTCCGGGCTGAGATATAGCTGGTCCATTATGTAGTCTATGTTGTACTTGTATATATGATGCCTGATTAGCGTGACCGGCACAATCAGCGGTACCAGCTCGCGTCGGTAATCCTCGATCAGATCGAGGATACATTTCTTGTCGCCGTCGGTCAGATGTTTGCGCAAAAAACCGAGTATATGATGCATGACGTTAAAGTTCTTCCTGACCGTTGTTTTGACAGACAGAGCCTGCACGTAAAGGGTGCTGTACTTATCCCAAAAATCGGACGGCTTGTACTTATCAATTGCCGCAACCAATTGGCCGAGCTGCTTATAATGTTTCGGACTGTGCGCCAGAAGAAGGTATTTGCTGGCTGTATGAAACTCGACCACGGCCCGGCGGCTGAATCTGCCGGTGAAGAGATTATTCAAACGATAATAAGCAAAGACGCGCACGATGAAGTTCTCGCGAAGTCTCGGGTCATTAAGCCGGCCTTCCTCTTCAACCTGAAGAAGCGGAAAACTCTCGATGAGTGAATCGGCATACAATCCGCGTCCGATCTTTGATGCGACTCCCTTTGAATAGAGACGGACTCTCCACATGCCGCAGCTGGGGGAGTCTTTTTTAAGGATGTATCCACTCAGGTTGGCTTTTTCGAGCCGCTTCATGCGCTTTGCGCAATAGGTGTTCATCCTGCCCGTCCAGTCATCCCTCGACTTGACACCGACCATCCGTGGCGCGCTGACATCACCCTCCAGCCGTACCGCCTCGCGCGCAGTGCTCATGCCGACCTCGACTTCCGGACACACCGGCACAAACCGCACGAACCGCCCAAGTATATCGGTTATGAAACGGTCGTGCTTATGGCCGCCGTCATGCCGTACTTTCTGCCCCAGGAGGCAGGCGCTTATGCCGATCTTGATTATTGTTTCGCCCGGCTTTTCTCCGGCCATAGTGCTATTCCTTCTATCTATACGCAAGTGCCCTATATCTTCAGCCCTTCATGGCTTCCGCTTGATGCGCAATGGCCCTTATCATCCCCCTGAAAACCAGCACATGGGCAGGACGGATGCTGTACCAGTACAGCAAGTCAGAAAGCCCTTTTGGGTAATATCCGGCCTTTGAGTCAGCCCGGTAAGATTATCTGCAAGTGGTCCCACGTCGAATTCCAGCCATGCCTGCCCCGCGCTTTCATCTCCGCCCGACGGGGCAGCTTCTTTAATGGAGTATATTCCTCCACCCACCGGAAGTCAAGGGTCTCTCCTACTGCCGGCTTCGGCGTTAAGCAGTCTACAGGCTGAATTCGTACAGTCTGTTTTCCCACCAGCCGCGGGCGAATTCCGGGTTGAAGCGGAGTATCGTATAGTCGGGGTCATCTTTGCCCTTGGGGTAGTACATTTCCCAGCCATCCAGCCAGAAGGCGTGCTTCAGTTCGCTATCGGTAACAATTTCCATCCGCCCTCCCAGCATCAGGCCGCGGTGCTTTGCAGGATCGCAATAGTAAATCGAGACGGCGCTGTTTTCCTTGATGTGGCTGACCTTGACCGAGGAAGTGTTAGTGGAGAAATAAGTAACGAACTCATCGAGTATCGGCTCGAAAATCTCCACCAGCCCTGAAAAGCGCTCCCGGTCTCTAAGGTTTTCCACCGCCCGGATAAACGGCATTCCGTCGCTGCCGGCAGTGGCTATGTACACGACAGGCATCGTGTTGGTCAGCTCAAGGCAGGCCTTTTTAAGTTCGTCCCGAGTCATCCGGAACCTCGCAATTTTGATGTTGAATTGCCTCAGCCTGCCATACGGCGAAGTTCCTTTTTTGTTCAAAATATTGAATCACATTTTCAGTGTTATGCCGCCAAAGAACAGTAGAGCCAAATTCATCCGGCCTCCGCGGCGATTTATGATACAAAATAGCGGGGCAGGGCCGCTCGATGTGAAACCGAAGTCCTGCCGGAAACCGGAGTTGACGTTATAGTTGCCGGAACTGCCCTTATTGGTCGCCTTCCCTGAAATCGAATGAAGGTACCCGGACCCGTTCAGGTTGCTGCCGGGGTGCGGCAGGGGTGGCCTGCTCCAAAGAGACCTGGTCTTGCTTGGCGGTGGTAGCCTTGACAGTGACACCACAAGGCTTCATGTCTTTGGTGCAGAATCCGTACCGACACCCGGCAGCAATGTGGGAACTATAAGAAAGGTGAATATTCTAATGGACTGTTGATGTTTATATCTCCCCCCGGCTACCTCCTCACAGCGATATCATCGCTCGTGTTTTTGCCGCCGCATTTTTCAGCGAAATATGATTCTCACTTCAAGCGAGGGGCAGCTCGGATGGCTGCCCCTCGGAACGGGCATTAGCAAAATATGACAAGACTATTTCTGCGGGGGCCCGCAGTTCATCAGCCACTGCCCGCAGCTAACTGGCGCCGGGCCGTTCTTATACAGGTAGTTTATCAGATGCGTCACATCCAGAATGAGAACCCCGCAATCATTATCCGCGTCACCCGAGCATGTCTCGTAAGGTGTGGGTGGAGGCCCGTTTTTGTACAGGTAGTTTATCAGATGGGTTACATCGAGAATCAAGTGTTTGCCGTCTCCGTCGGCATCGCCCGGCATGCAGTCACATCCTTCCACCGCCTCACCGGTGATGACGAAGGCCATGTCGAGGGGGCCTCCCCCCGGGGGCTCAAAGAGCTCGATCCAGTCACCCGAGACCTGAATTTCCATAACGGCATTGTCGTTCCAGTGATCCAGTGACGATTTCCAACCCCATTCGCCCGAAATGAGTACCGCATAGACACCCAGCCAGTAAATAGTCCCGGAATCCTGGAAGAACCACTGCGATGAATCAAGATAGAAATCATACTGATAATAACGCTGATGGTTGTCCGGCAGGATTTCCTGCATGTAGGGATCATACCAGCCCTCGGGCGTAGGCGGGTCGATGGGCGTTATGACAATGTTGTTTGTTGTAAAGCCCAGATCGGCCAGAAGCTGACCCGGCTTACTGTAGAGCGGGCCGGGACCATCCGGGTCGGGAACGTCGGAATAGATCCTCAGATTATAGAGAAGAACTGCCCCCGGATTATCGTCCTTCCACGAGCCCCAGAGATGGATATCCTGAACCCAACCGGTTTGCATGCACATCCAATCATCCGCAATGAATTGCACCTCCATGGTCGGCGTGAAACTGGCCTTCACGTCCCAGCCGGCTTCATCGGGAAGCTGCGGGAAATGCATCTTGTGGTTTGGCCAGGGGGAGGGAAACTCGAGAGTTATGCCCTGAGAGGCGCAATCGTTTGCCTCATTTTCGTCAGTACTCAGCTCGGTGCAGGCGATGACAGTGTAGTTGGCATAGTCGCCCGGACCACCTTTCACAGCTCCAAGATCAGCCGGGGTCCACTCCGGGAACTGGACTATCGCGGAGTCTGTCACGTACAGATCAGTAACGACCACGGTTTCATCGTATTCCAGAATAGATCCCGTGGGGACGCCCAGCAGGACGTCATCGATGCAGAACTTCCAGCAATAAACTTCGCCACCCGTGGAATAATAGAATTCAATATACACATTACTCGGATCGGCAAAGTAGAATGGGTAAAGGTACATCACTTCATGTACCGGATCGTCATCATCGACGGTGTATGTCGCCAGGTTTGCCTCGAGATTGGATGGGCTGGTACCCCCGGAATAGACATTAACCTGTGCAACCTGACCATCTACAAATTGTTCGAATCGCTTTTCGAATATAAGGGCAACCGTATCATAGCCGCTCAGATTAAGAGGGGGCGTGAACAAGCCCACGTCAAAAATGTCCTCGGCGTCTTCGTCGGAATCTGCTTCCGCATAATATGATCCGGTGCCGCCGGGCTCATAAATGTCTGTGCCATATTCCTCCTGTTTCCAAAGGCCGGTAGCCCCGCCATATTGAATCTGCGTCCAGCCGTCCGGCTCAAAACTGCCTTCAAAATCCTCGCTGAAGAATGCATCAAGAGTCTTATAGATATACATGTGTACCGGAATATCGCTGGCGTCGATTGTACCGTAGTTCTTGACTATCACTTCCGGAATCACTGGTTCAGCCGGACCGCTGACGGGGCTTCTTATCTGTGAAACGCCGACGTCAGGCACCTGAGGCACTTCGATGTCAAAACAAACGGCCGGGGCGTCTGCTGTATCGGTACTTGTATTGCGCACACCCTGATATGAGGGGGGATAGAAATTGCTGCCATCATTGAAAAACCAACCACCCCATGATATGTTGTCGATGCAGAATCCATCGAGCAGGGATTCCTGGCCGGGCGGAATATAGACGGCCATACTGTAACAGAGCGTATTTGTCGTGTGGACCGGAAGACCGCTTGACATAATTACCGTGCCCCCGAAGCGGATACTGTCCGGACTCAGATTGTCAATTCCGGTCGGATCTTCGGCCGGCAGATCAAAGGCGCCGATGGCATCACCGTGCTCTCTGGTATACATCCCAATGGTTCCATAACCCGAAACAAACTCGAAGTCCCTGCCTATCAAATACTTGAAGCCCAACTGTAGAGTCGGCACGACAGCGGCGTTCCTGACCCAGAATTCGACAATATTGGTGTCACCGACATAAGCGACGTCATCGCCGCCGTTCAGATGAACGGTAACATCGGCGTAGTTGGTTTCACCCTCGACCCAGAACCACGGATAACCGGGAGGGGGATCTGCCCAGAAATCGTACCATTCGATCCACTCCGGAACGGCCCAGTTGTACATAAAATTGTCGCAAGTGTCCGGGG
>CP070766.1:1694820-1700647 GCA_020345705.1 Candidatus Zixiibacteriota bacterium
ACAGTACACTATAGAAATAGACATCCAATATATTCAATATTTCACAATTGTCAATTCTTTTGGCGGGGGAAAGCGGTATTTCGGAGGCGGCTTTTCAGACCCTGAAGGCGCCGCCCCACGGCTTCTGCCCGAACAAAAAAACGCCGGCCGAGGTGTCCCCGGCCGGCCGAAATTCAAGGCTGCTTTTGTGGATCAGACTTCCATGATTTCTTCTTCTTTTGTCTCCATCAAATCATCGATCATCTCAGTGTACGTGTCTGTCAGTTCCTGAATCTTATCCAGCCCTTTTTTCTGCTCGTCTTCGGAGATTTCCTTGTCCTTCTCGGCTTTCTTAATAGCATCATTTGCCTCGCGCCGGATATTTCTGATCGCCACTTTACCCTCTTCTGCAACCCTTCGGCAATGCTTGACGAGTTCCTTCCGCCTTTCCTCGGTCAGGGCCGGAATCGCCAGCCGGATGATATTTCCTTCCACCATAGGATTGAGACCCAAATCCGCCTTTTGTATGCCCTTGGCAATTTCGCCGACTATACTCTTATCCCATGCCTGAACGACGAGCAGCCTCGGCTCCGGTGCGGAGACAGAGGCCAGCTGGTTTAAAGGCATGATGGTACCATGATAGTCTACCTTGACGTTATCGAGGAGAGATGCCGAAGCTTTTCCTGTTCTCAGAGAGGCAAACTCCCGCTGGATAGATTGATGGCTTTTCTTCATCCTTTCGCCGGTCTCAGAAATTATTTTGTCAACCATTGGATTTCTCCTGTCACGTTATCTGAAGCATTATTGTTTGTCGCTGCGCGAGATCAATGTTCCCACCCGCTCACCCATGACAGCCTTTTTGAGATTGTCGGATTTATACATGTCAAACACAATAATAGGGATATCGCTGTCCCGGCATAACGTAATCGCCGTCAGATCCATGAATTTCAGGTCCCTCTGCACAACATCCATATAGCTCAGGTAGGGGTAAAACTCGGCATTAGGGTTCTCTAAGGGATCGTCCGAATAGACCCCGTCGACCTTGGTCGCCTTTAAAACAACATCGGCATCAACTTCCGAAGCCCTTAGCGCCGCCGCTGTATCGGTGCTAAAGTAGGGATTGCCTGTCCCGGCGGCGAGGATGACGACGCGCCCTTTTTCAAGATGGCGCACCGCCCGGCGACGGATATACGGCTCGACGAAAGAATCAATCCTTACCGCCGACATAACCCTGGTGTGAACGCCCAGATTCTCAAGATGATCCTGGAGAGCCAGAGAGTTGATCACAGTCGCCAGCATACCCATAGCGTCGGCCCGGACGCGATCCATCCCGATCTCCGGGGCGCTCAGCCCGCGAAAGATATTCCCGCCTCCGATGACAATGGCGATTTCAAGCCCGAGATCGGAGACCTCCTTGATCTGACGGCAAACGGAGTCAATGGAGTCGGAGTCGATTCCAAAGGAGACTGACCCGGCAAGCACTTCACCGGAGAGTTTAAGAAGAATCCGGCGATATCTCGGTTGCGGGTCGGAATCCATATTTAATCACCCAGCTGATAGCGAACGAATCGCTTAATTGAGATATTCTCTCCAAGCTTGGCGATGGCGTCGTTGACAACGTCTTTAATCACCTTGTCGCCGTCCTTGACGAACGGCTGTTCCGTCAAGCAGACTTCGGAGTAAAACTTCTCCAGCTTACCTGACACAATCTTATCCAGGATCTTCTCCGGCTTGCCCTCATTAAGAGCCTGCTGCCTGTAGATTTCCTTTTCCCTGTCTACGGCTTCCTGATTTACTTCTTCCCGAGTAACGGCAATTGGATTGGAAGCCGCCACCTGCATGGCAATATCCTTGGCGAATGCCTTGAAATCGTCGGTTCTGGCGACAAAATCCGTTTCGCAATTTATTTCAACCAGGACACCCAGCTTGCTGCCGGCGTGAATATAGGATGCGATGATGCCTTCCTTTGTCGAACGCCCGGCTTTGCTGGCCGCCTTGGCGATGCCTTTTTCCCGAAGAAAATTAACTGCTTTTTCAAAGTTGCCGCCGGTCTCGGTCAGGGCCTTCTTGCAGTCCATCATCCCGGCGCCGGTTTTATCACGAAGCTCTTTTACCATCTGAGCCGTTATGTCCATAAGGCCAAACCTCTCTTAAATTTGTTCCTTATCAGTATCAGAAACGTAGGCTGATAGCTTCTCCGATGTCTCCGCTTCCACGGTTTCCATTATTTCTTTCTCGGATACCGATTGCTGAGATTCGACAACAGCATCAACGATAGTCCTGGTGATTATTCTGATGGACTTGATGGCGTCGTCGTTGGCCGCAATGGGGAAATCAATCGGGTCCGGATCGGCATTGGTATCAATGACGGCGATAATGGGTATTCCCAGATTAGCCGCTTCAGCCACGGCGATCTTCTCTTTCTTGGCATCCACAACGAAGAGCAAACCCGGCAGGTAATTCATATTTTTGATACCGCCAAGAACCTTTTCCAGTTTCTGCACGGTGCGGTCAAAATCAGCCCGTTCTTTTTTGGTGAACTTGTCCAGCTCCCCTTCTTCTTTCTTCCGCTCCAGGTCTTTCAGCTTCTTGATGGATGACTTGATGGTGCTGAAATTGGTGAGCATGCCACCCAGCCATCGCTCGGTGACAAAAAACTGACCGCAGCGCTGGGCTTCGTTCCTGATAACTTCCTTGGCCTGCTTCTTGGTGCCGACAAAGAGCACCGACTGGCCGCGGGCAATAATCTCTTTGGCCTTCAGGCAGGCCCGTTCGATGGCCTGAAGCGTTTTATTCAGGTCAATGATGTAGATGCCGTTGCGTTCGGTAAAAATGAACGGCTTCATTTTGGGGTTCCATCTTCTGGTCTGGTGACCGAAATGCACCCCGGCTTCCAATAGTTCTTTGATTTCCGGTTTAACCATTCAAATGCCTTTCTTGGACTGGTTGTACTTCCACCCCGCCGCCCGAGCCGGGCCATGAACAGGACCGCCGACTCCAAAACGGAGTGTGCTTATTTTCGGCCTGAGCCGAATTGCCGTTATCTCTTAGAATACTGATAGCGCTTGCGAGCCTTTGGCTGACCGTACTTCTTCCGTTCAACAACTCTCGGATCCCTCGTCAAGTAGCCCCGCCTGCGTAAAACTGGTCTCAGATCAGGGTCAAGAGCGGCCAGAGCCCTGGAAATAGCCAGGCGAATCGCCCCGGCCTGTCCGGACAGCCCGCCGCCCGTCACCCGGCACGTAATGTCCAGCTTGCCGAGCGTGTCGGTCTCTGTCATGGGCTGGTTGATGATGTCAACCAGGACGTCTCGCTTTAAGTACTCTTTGGGAGATTTGTCGTTAATTGTAAGAATACCGCCGCCAACTTTCATCACGATTCTGGCGACGGATACTTTCCTTCTTCCAGTAGTGGAGAAAACTGCTTCGCTCATTTACTTTCTCTATCAAGATTCAACAATATTCAATGGTTCAGGCTTCTGCGCCTCGTGGGGATGCTTATCATCCGCATAAACGTGCAATTTCTTAATCATCTTTCGACCCAGCCTGCTCTTGGGAAGCATCCCTTTGACTGCCTGGACAAACACTCGGGGGGCGTCGGTCTTCATCATCTTTTTAAAACTGGTCGACCTCAGGCCGCCCGGGTAACCGGTGTACCGATAATATTTCTTGTCTTCTTCCTTGTTACCGCTGACAGTCAGATGCGACGCATTGATGGCTATGATATAATCGCCCGTGTCCATATGAGGTGTAAAAATCGGCTTGTTCTTACCCCGGAGAATATTCGCTACTTCTACCGCCGCCCGCCCGAGAGTCAGACCCTCGAGGTCGATCAGATGCCATTTCTTCTGCTTCTGTACCTCGTCAACCTTTGGAATATATGTTTTCATCATTCCCCTCGGAAAATTCCGGTTTAGTCAAATTCATATCTCAAAGAGCCCTACATTATATCAAAAAATCTTTGGCTGTCAAGTAATTTCGGCCAAACTGTCTTTTCACGCTTCTTTTTCGGGATATTTCCCGACCTTTTTAGCCGCCCTGTCAATTAATTGTAAGCCTTACGCTTAAGAATCATTATTGCAGGAAATGGTTCCCGAAATTTCAGCGTTTTTTGGATGATTTCAGAAGCTTTAATTTGAAACGGGGATCAAAACTCTTGCCCTTTGTGCAAACGCCGCAGGAGGCCATGCGGAGCCGCTTTCGCCGGGGGTATTCCCTGCCGCAACCAAGGCAGACATAAAGATACTTGCAGTTGCCCTGAAGGGCCGGATGGGTTCTGGCTCTGACCGAAGCACCGATCTTCCCGGCGATGGCCTTGAAACGCCGGTCATGGTTGCGATTTATAATATGAATCATCTCGTGCTTGAGGGTATCCTCAAGCTCATCGGGAAATATCTCATGATATTTCCGCCCGATTTTGATTTCATTCGTATTGGGGCTGAAAGAGCCGGCAATGAGCATCCGGGTTGAATATGAAATTTCGGTCGGGGGCAGTTTGCCCTGAAAATATCGCGCATTAAGACTGTCAAACATGACGTAAAGCCGGGGCAAATCCGGCAGTGGGGGGCGGGTTTCGGGCAGTGTTTCGATTTCCGGGAGGCGAGTTGAGACTTCCATTACAGCCGGCATGGCCGGATGGAAAAGGTCAAAATTGGTTTCGGCGAGGGCCTTCATTTGTTTCTTCGACGGCTTCATGATGGCCGCAAAGATATAAAAACCCGGGCCTCAAGAAAAGAAGAAATTATATTGAAAATATGCCCCTAGTCGCCGGCATGTGTAGGGGCGAACCATGTCGAAGATCCTGAGTGTAACGAAGGGTGTTCGCTCGGTGACAATTCATGTCACCGGGGAAAATTCCCCGTATCATGATGGCTCTCAGGCGGATACGGCGAAATGGGTTCGTTTCCTATATTTTTAATTCCGCGCTGTACCGATCCGGTAGCGATTTTGCGCAGAGGGGATTTGGGCGGGCGGTTACGGTGGCGAAGAATGGCCGGTCGGCTTTGATATGTTTTCGCAGGTAACGCATAATTGAGGTTCTGTAATGCTCCTTCATTAACCGCCGCCTTACCCGAAACAACGTCGGTCTTGTATCGATTTTGCGTGCGCGGGGTCAGGACCCTTTCCTGCCTCCATTTTTATCTTGCCAATTTATAGATTGCTCTGTATATATTAGGCAGGGTATAAATCGTCCATCTCCGGGTCACCGCATCTCGCACCATCACCCCGCGACCTGGTGGGCATAGGAAGAACAAGTAGGTCGAAACCCCTGCGGTTTCGACACATCCGAGATAGCAATAACGCTTGAGAATCAAAACATGACCGAAATCAGAAGATACTTCCGGGAAAACGATACGATTTTCCTCACCCATGTAACTCATGAAAGAATGCCGATCCTGATTACACACTTCGATCTCTTATGGGCCCCCATAGAGAGAACCCAAAAGGATTCATCACTCAAGATCGTCGCCTGGGCCGTATTGCCGGACCATTGTCATCTGCTGGTCCGATCAGAAAAGGACGACGTATCTATGATTATGAAAAAAATCAAGCTGTCCTTTTCGACGTCTTATCGGAAAGCTGTCGGACAGCTACACGGCCGCGTGTGGCAATACCGGTTTTGGGATCATATTATTCGAGATGAGGAGGATATGAATCGGCATATTGATTATATTCACATCAATCCGGTCAAACATGGACTGGCATCAAGCCCGTTTGAATGGCAACATTCGTCGATACATAATTATTTGAAAGATGGGTATTATGATCGCGACTGGGGCAAGGTAGAGATAGAAGGAACATTTGGTGAATAAATGGGAAGAGTCGAAACCGCAGGGGTTTCGACCTAC
>CP070766.1:1700747-1705162 GCA_020345705.1 Candidatus Zixiibacteriota bacterium
AATGCTCATCAGCTTATCGACCGCTTTTTCCTCTCCGGCCGAAGTTTCCTTTACCCTTATCATATAAGAGTTGGGGACGTTATACCGTTGCAGCTCTTGGATTGAAGCCTCGGGAAACCCCTGGACGGTGACGGCGTCGCGCAGGTCAGCGATATTGATCGGGCTATCGAAATTTCCTTGAAGCATTGTGCCTCCGGCGAAGTCAATCCCCATATTAGCTTTATCCAGCAGAATCATCACAAAGGCGAAAAGGCCGAGAAGGATCAGCAGCGCTGAAAGTAAGAACGCCTTTCTCCGATTCCCGATAAAATTTATGTTCGTTTCTCTAATTATCCTGAACATTTGCTATCTCCTTAAATGCTGAGTGACCGGTAGCCCTTGCGAATATCAAAAATTGTTTTGGTAACAACAACGGCCGTATAGAGTGATATTGTCACACCCCAGAAGAGCGTGACGGCAAATCCTTTGATCGGTCCTGAGCCGAAAAGGAAAAGGGCTCCGGCCGTAATCAGCGTCGTCACGTGACTGTCAATAATGGTGAGCAGGGCTCTACTGTAACCCGCGTCTATGGACGCCCGCACCGTTTTACCCGTTCGAAGCTCTTCACGGATTCTCTCGAAAATCAGGATGTTGGCATCAAGGGAGATACCTATGGTCAGGATAATTCCCGCAATTCCGGGCATCGTCAGAGTTGCCTTGAGACCGGCCATAATCGCCAGCAGGAAGAAGATATTGAAGAGAACAGCGATATCGGCAATCGCGCCTGAGAGCCGGTAGTAGACACCGATAAACAGCAGAACGATAAGCAATCCGGCGATGGCCGACATCATGCCCTTTCTGATGGAGTCGGAACCGAGGGTCGGGCCGACTACATTTTTCTCAATGATCTCAACCGGAGCCGGAAGAGCACCCGCCTTCAGAACAATAGAGAGGTTCTTGGCATCTTCGAGGCTCGCGCTGCTGCCCATGGTAATTTGCCCGTCCTTACGGATTTTGGAGTTAATCATCGGCGATGATTCGACCTTATCGTCAATGACGATTGCCAGCGGCTTGTCAATGTTGGCCCCGGTCAGGCGGGCAAAGGCCGCCGAGGCGCGCCCGGAAAGTTTAAAATCGACCGTTTTTTCCTGAAATTGCCCGCGCCCGACTTTGATGCCTTCGAGATATTTACCCAGGAATTGCACTTTCCTTTTCAGGACATAGAGGTAATATATTTCGCGGGTCGTCCCGATTTCGGAGCGGGTCGACCAGGCGAATTGGATTTCCTCAGGAATCATCCTCTGGACTTCAGGTCTTTCGAGCATCTTTTCGACCCTTGCCCGGTCTTTGATACCGACCGCAAAACCGGGCCAGGGGGTATTGGTCCTCGAATTGACAAGCCCCACTTCCAGGTACTGTGTAAACGGTTTGTCCTCGTCCTCGAACAACCCTTCATCGAGGATACCGCCGGTATCTTCCCCCAGCAGTTCGGCCAGGAGATCAACCTCGCCGGTATCATCGGCGGAAGTGTCGAGGGGGGTCATTTCGCCTGATTCCGGTTCTGCCTCTGTCGCTTCAGGTTCTTTCTCGGTTTCTTCCTCCGCCAGCAGTTCGGCTTCGCGGAACTCGGCAACAACTGAATCAATCTTGGTCAGAATAATCTGAGCATTATCATACGACTCAAGAAGCTTGAATTCCAACTGCGCCGTTTGCCCGATTATATCCTCGGCCCGTTCGGCATCGGTATAGCCGGGCAGGTCAACGATTATCTTGTCGTCGCCCTGCCTCTGGATGACCGGTTCGGTCACGCCGGTAAAGTCGACCCGATTTCGAATTACCTGAATTGCTCTATCGACGGCATCCTGGCGAGCCACTTTATCTATTTTTTCCATCATTACCCGAAGGACGACATGTATTCCGCCCTGAAGGTCAAGGCCGAGACGCATCGCCTTGCGCTCCAGTTCGTTTACCGAACCGGGCTGTCGCTCCTCCATTTTCTCTCTGTCATCCTCGGCTAATGTCCAGAGTCTTAATGTATTCCAGAAGCCGACAAAGGCCAGGACCACCATTGCTCCGGTGATGACTAAACGCCATGTTTGACTCTTCATACAACATTCCTCTATTATGAAATTGCTAATTTGTTTACGATGAATTGCCGGGATTTCTTGGCCGCAGGGAGTGGTCAGCTCGTTCCGGAAGGCTTGGCGCCCACCAGAGTAAACTCCATGGCTTTTTTAGAAGATATGGAAGCCGCCGTGGTCAGGTGATCGAATCGGCTGAAGTCGCTCTTATGCGGGACCTTATATTCGATAATTTTCGAATCGGGGCGCCTGCTATCAAGGCTCTGGCCGCCGACGACGGCGGGGATGGTCAGAAAAATCGATTTGCCCGTTTCAGTCGGTTCGCTCTTTTCCATTGAGCCTTCACCGCCGGGCAGCGAAATCTGCAGGATAGCCCGCGGACAGTCTTCACAGCCGCGTGCAGACGGACTGACAGTGACAAAAATCACTCCGAAAAGGGTTACCGCCAGGACGCCGGTCATAACAACCAGGCTTTTCGCGGCGGTGCCGATTGTGTCTTTGCTTTTGCAGTCCATAATAGCGTTTCCCAATATATCTTAATTCGAACGATTGTCAATTCAATTTTGGGCTTTGCCCTTGACACCTCGCGGCATAAAAGGTAGCTTAACGGTTTGATGGAATTGGGGTTACAGGATCACTTTAAGCATCCTCCCCGAAATAAGACTGTTTAATTTCTGTACAGTGAATCTATTTTTGGAGAACATGATGATGAAAAAGGGAAATTTTCGATTGATGGTCTCAATGACGCTGGCCGCAATAATTATGTCCACCGGTTTTTTGGGCTGTTCCAGAGTCTCAAGAGACCAGTTGGCCGGCGTGACCCGGATAACCCTGGGCAACGGGATGCAGGTTATTCTCAAGGAAAACCATGCCTCGCCCATGGTAACAAGCCTGATTTTTGTCAAGGCCGGCAGTAAATATGAGGACCGGTTCAACAACGGCGCCACCCATTTTCTTGAGCATCTCTTGTTCAACGGGACCGCGAATCTGACTCAGCAGCAGTTGGATCACGGCATCGAACGGCTTGGCGGGTACATTAACGCCTTCACCACGAAAGAATTCACGGCCTATCTTGTCTCAATGCCGAGAGAATTCATCGAATACGGTATGGCCACCCAGGCCGACATGCTCTTTAATTCCATATTCCCCGAAGAGCTGTTTGCCAAGGAACGGGGCATTGTGACCGAGGAAATCAAAATGAACTATGATGCCGAAGGTGCCCCGGCGGAGGCATTCTTCGAGCAGAACGCCATGACAGGGACCTCGTACTCCCGCCCGGTTATAGGGTATGAGTCTACTATTGCCAATATTCCCAGGGAAGCAATCATAGATTACTACAAGCGGTTCTACGCGCCCAATAACATGATTGCCCTCATCCTGGGGGATTTTGATTCCGGGCAGATGACAAATATGGTCAGGTCAATCTTCGGGCAGTTTCAGAGAGTGGAACTTCCGCCGGCTCCCGATATACCGTACACGCCCGTTGAGAGCAAGCAGGCCATAAAGACTGCGGCGGCGGCCAAGTCAACATATATTAAGTACTCAATTGAGGCGCCGCACTTCATGAAGCCGGGCTATTTTGCCTTTGCGCTGTTGGAAGATTATCTTTCCGATCGCGAGAACTCGCCTCTGGCTAAGGCCCTGAAAACCGGGCCGGATCCGCTGGTGACCAATGTCAGCGCTTACCTTGATACCAAGGAGGAGTTTTCCAGACTGAATATTGATATAATCACCCGGAAGGCAAATCTGACTGATTCCATCATCGCCCTCACTGACGGTGTTCTTCAATCACTTGCCGACAGTTTGCCGTCTGCCGATCTTCTGAACGGTTACAAAGTCACCCGACGCTGCCATGAGATTTATATGGCTGAAAAACTTCATCACTATGGCTTTACCATTGCGCCGCTTATGGCCATCACCGGCTGGGACTTTTTTGCAAGGTTCCAGGATAATATCGACTCGGTCAGGAATGAGGATATTCGGACGGCCTGCGACAATTACCTTCGGAAGCCGGCCTGCGTGGCAACCGTCGTCTATCCCCAGTCCTATGAGGATGAACCAATTTATCAACCGTCGGGGCCGAGCTCGGAGGAGGTTATTGAATACTACGGCAAGACGGAATTCCCCGAATATGATTTGACGGCCAGAGAGGGTTTCGAATTACCGGAAGTCGGTCCGGTCTCGACTGAGGGCGAACGTCGCGCCGACTATCTGAAAGAAGTGCTGGAGAACGGCCTGACGATCGTGGTCAAATCGAGTCCGGACAGCCGGGTTTTCGCGCTGAATGTCATCGGCCAGAATCGCTCGGCCACCGAGCCGCCCGGCAAAGACGGGATTACCGATTTCGTCAATAGG
>CP070766.1:1705262-1718008 GCA_020345705.1 Candidatus Zixiibacteriota bacterium
CGGGCCACAGGTAAACGCTGAAATCCGAATCGATCTTATCGAATCTGCCGGTCGAGCGCGGGTTTCGATACTCCAGCAGAAAGTACTCCTCCTCGGCCGGATCTATCGGAATCTTATACAGGGAACTGTCGTTGGTCGTTTCGATGTTGTTGATGACGAGATCCTGATATTCGGTTTCTTCCAGGGCGATGGGCGTGATCCAGCCGATTTCTTTCTTGCACCAGCCGCTCAAGTGGGTTGGAACGATTTTCCCCAGCGCCATTATGCCGTAGCCTCCGTAACCCATAAGACACCAATCGACGAAAGGGTGATCGTTATTGTCGTTCGGAGTCGTATAGGTTGCCACGTCCAGTTTATTGTCATAATCATAAAGATCGGGCAGGCCCATGTCATGGGCCAGTTCGTGGGCCGCCACGGAGATGCGGTTAAAGGTCTTCTGGCCGGGGAGGAAAACCGTGGGATTGTCGGGGTCGCGAAGCGGCATCGTCTCCGGAACCGTGCACAGGGCCGGAACCAGAACGCCGTCATACGGCCCCAGCCCGTCACCGGGGGCAAAAGTTATGGCGTACGACCAGATATCATTGGGGTCACCGGAGTCCTCCTGCCCATTGCCGGCGCGGACAAAAACTGCGGCATCAACGTTGCCGTCTTGGTCACCATCGTATTGAGAGAAGTCCACCGTGCCGTCAAGCTCATTCAGAATGCTTTCAAAATCGACCCATCCGGTGTAGAATCCGTAGTATCGCCAATCTATTACATCACCGACCACGGTTACCTGTCCGTACGAGACTTCATCGTAATAATCGGCGATTGAACCTCCAGGATAAACATCCCTGGAGAGAAAAGCGGAGTCAAACATGGCGCCGGGATACATCGGCTGGCGATCATACCATTTCACCAGAATTACCATGACCTTTAGAGTATCTCCGGTAAAGCGGTATGAAGCAAGATTGAGGCTATCCAACCTGGTCAGCCGGGACGGCGGCATCTTGCCGAGCTGTTTTTCTATCAAGTCATCGGGAATATCGTGAAAGACGACTCGCGAATAATCTATTGCCCCCGCTTGTGTGAACAGCGCGATTGAGATCAACGCCGTCAGCAAAATAACAGACCGTTTCATAAATCAAATACCTTTCAAAACCTGTCGCTCAGTCGCACCGGAACCGATGCAACTGAGCGGTTACACATCCTTGCCAATTACCGCTGCCCCTCCCTATTCGCAAATCGGATCGGGGCCTTCCTTATACAGGTAATTTATCAGATGAGTAACATCCAGCAGGTTGATGGTGCCGCTTCCGTCGGCATCCGCCGCCTGTTCCGGATCGGGCGCCGGACCGAACTTGTACAGGTAGTTGATTATGAATGTTACATCAACGATATTAATGGCCTCGTCGCTGCTGGCGTCGCCGCAGATGTACTCACAGACGTCGCCGGTCCCGTTTTCGTTGATATCCTCTTGACCGGGATTGTACACGTATATGCAGTTGTCACAGCTGTCACCGACCGAATCGGCGTCATAATCCTCCTGTTCGGGATTCAGAACGGTAATACAGTTGTCACAGGAGTCGCCGACGCCGTCAACATCGCTGTCGAACTGATAAACGTTGATTACCGTAGGGCAGTTGTCGCAATCATCCCCAAGACCGTCCGTGTCGGTGTCGACCTGCGACGGATTCTTTACGTTGAGGCAGTTATCGCAGTCGTTTCCGATGAAATCATAGTCGTTATCCACCTGCCTGGGATTGGGTGTCTCTGTGCAGTTGTCGCAGAGATCGCCGACGCCGTCTTCATCAAGGTCATCCTGCTCGGGATTAACCAATGTCGGGCAATTGTCTTCATCGCCGCATAATCCATCACCGTCAACGTCATTATAGGGATCGCGGGGACAGTCATCGCAATCGTCGCCGATGCCGTCATAATCGACATCTTTCTGATCAGGATTATAGGTTGAGGGACAGTTGTCGGTAAAGCAAGTGTTGGCCGGATTGCCGGGATCTCCGAAGCCGTCGCCGTCGGAATCAACGCAGACATCACATACATCAAGGATATAATTGCCGTCGGCGTCAGTCGGCGCTTTGGGACGGAATGCCAGGCCGTTGGGCGTCGTCAGACCGGCATCGTTGCGGACGAAGCGCCGGGTATTTATCCCCTTGGGATATATGTACTCGCGGATCCAGATGGGATTCTGTGTCTGTGAGACAAAGACATTGCCGTTGGGTCCAAACCTGAGGCCCCAGGGATTCAGTGGAGCATATTCGTCATTGAACGTGCCCAGGTACTCGCCGGTCGTTCCGTTATATTGCCTGATGGCATGGTCACTGTAACTGCTCACAAGAAGCTTGCCGTCGGGCGCAAAGGCCATTCCACGGGGGCCGCTGAGATTGCTGCTGCTTTGATCAACAAAAATCCCCACAAATGAGCCGTCAGCACTCGAAAACTCGAGGATTGAATTGTCACCGTTGGCGACAAAGAGATTGCCGTTGGGGCCGAATATCAGACCCATGGGATACATAATCCCTCCGGAGCCGGGCGTAACAAAGGTGTCGATAAAAGCCCCGGTGGAGCCGTCATAGCGCAGGACACAGCTGTTGTTCCAGCTGCTGACATACAGATTGTCATCCGAACCGAAGATGAGAAACATGGGCATATCCAGTCCGCCGCTGCCGGAAGACACAAACGTGCTGGTCGTATTCGAGTCGACATTGAGCCGGACGATGCCGTTCAGGCCGAGGTCGGCCACGTAAAGCTGTCGGTCGGGGCCGAAAACGCAGTCCATCGAAGATAAGAGAGCGCCGGTCCCGAGATTCTGGATGGGCCGGCCGCTGAATCCATGATACTCTCGAATAAAACCTTCAGCGTTGCAAACGTACATGTTGTACTCGCGACCCAGGTCAATTAAGTCGCTCACACCGTTGGAGTTGCAGTCCTGGCAAATGTCCGGGATGGTATTATTGTCCCAGTCGTCCAGGGCTCCTGAGGCCACTTCCAGGAAGTCGGGTGTGCCATTGGTGTTGCAATCGGGTTCACATTCATCGGGAACGCAGTTGCCGTTTTCATCGGGCGATATGCCATAGTAAGTCTCGATTTCATCGGGGAACGAGTTGCCGTTGCAGTCATCTTCACAGCCGTCGGGGATACCGTTGTCGTTGAAGTCCGGCATACCCCCGGCGATATCTATATCGTCGAGGATACCATTGTTGTTGCAATCTTCACATTCGTCTGGAATGCCGTTCGAGTTAACATCCTGGCTGAGGCCGTGCATTATATCGTAGACGTCTTTGGCGCCGTTGTTATTGCAGTCATACCAGTAGCAGTCTCCGTCGACAATTCCCCAGTACTCCATAATCTCCTGGTTTAGACGATGGAAACGCAGGTCGACATTGCTACCCGTCCCGGGCTGGACGTGACAATAACTCATCAGTGTGCTGTGAGCCCACATGCCGTAGCCGCAGTCATCGATGTGCGGCCAGAAGTAATCGCTATGCGTATGCTGGGCATAAAAATTATGTCCTATTTCATGGGCGACGCAGTTAACATCCCAG
This sequence comes from Candidatus Zixiibacteriota bacterium, assembly GCA_020345705.1. Classification (GTDB taxonomy): domain Bacteria; phylum Zixibacteria; class MSB-5A5; order GN15; family PGXB01. The sequence goes on from CP070766.1 coordinate 1,708,805, forward strand.
GTGGTGGCGGCAGACATTGGGAGCGGACGGGGGAAGCTCCCGTTGATATAGCCGGTTATAGCGAAAGATGCCGCGCCGCAGGTACCGCCGACGAACCCGATACCTCCGTAGCCAAGATCTCTCCGGCCGCTGAGCATATGCACGAGGTTGAAACCGGCGACGTTCTCGTGGCTTCGCCACCAGTCGCGGAATTGATAGATGTCTTCAGCCCCGAACGGTTCGCCGCCGTCGGGCCACAGGCGCAAGAAAGAAATCATCAGTTTCATATCGACGTCACGGATATAAATGGAACTGACGGCTCCCAGAATCTGCACGACGTAGTCCTGCGCTTCCGTCAAATCATCAAAAATCTGGCAGTATCTCTGATCGCATTCGAAAGCCACCTCAGAAACGCGCGGACCGGCGATCGTATCCGAAAACATTCTCAGGTTCATCATTTCGGGAAGGCCCTCTTCCGGCATGATGGCGCGGCAGAACTCCTCAAATTCGGGAAAGCCGGCCATTGTCGTGGCCTTATGGATGATTATGCCGGTTTCTTCGCCGTCGCTGACTGCGGTCGGCGGTCGAGCCATGTAATATGTTTCGCCTTCAGTCGTAGTCACGTAGCCGTTGCCCGAACCTCGCGCGGTGAAAGCCAGGTAAGCATGAGAATGCGGCTGATCAGCGATCGAGCCATGGAAAACCACGACGTCAGGGGGATCCATCTCGATATTTCCGCTGGCGGTCCCCCGATAGAACTCGGCTTCAGGTGTGATTATATTGAGCCGTTCCAGCTCGAGAGTGAGATGCTCACTCCGTGAAATAGGAAACTTGATCAGGGTCGACGGCGCGGCTGACTTCAGCGCCATATAGGCCGCCGGCTCCAAGTTCACTTCCAGGGCCCCCTCCGCCGGGGACCTGTCCTGTACCAGAAGCGGTTGCAGGACAGTCGGTTGAGATGTTCCTCCGGCCGGAATTGCCGACAGGAACAGCAGAGCACATGCAAATAAGGCGATGAGGGAAGTAATTTCGGTGAGGGGACTCTTGACCTTAGTGCAGTCAAACATGTGGATGCCTCCCGTTGTGACGATTATATATGTATTTATCCGCCTGTTGGCTTCTACATTCTATTAGGACGATTCTTTCATGCTCAAGTTTCATTGCCTTTATTCGGCAGGACCGAAATATGCAAAATGCGGTCGTATCTGTCTATTCTGCGGTAACGGGCAAGTAAATGAGGTGGCCTTTACCGATCTCATATAATATATATCATTGTGGCCGGATGACAAGCGTTTTTTTGGAACATAGTGCTACATGTCCGCTATTTGGGGCGGTTGAGAAACGAGTCGCAGTGCCGGGGCTCATCCGACCCACGCTTCACCTGCTGGAGAAAAAGCGCATCGACCAACCGGTTGATTTTCGAAGGGAGATTCATTATACTTACTATTCGTATGACACAAGCAGGATTGTCAAAATTCATATATTGGAGTCTAATATGATCAAAAAAGTAGGAATCATCGGCTGCGGCCAGATGGGCTCGGGTATCGCCCAGGTAGCCGCCCATGCGGATTACCGGGTGATAGGGAACGAAGTGAGCGAGGAGCTTTTTCAGAAAGGGCTGCACAGAATCACACGTCTGCTGGATCGGGCGATCGAGAAGGGAAAGCTGGACAGCCCGACCAGGGAGAAGATTCTCGGCAACATCACCGGGAGCACCGATTTTGCGGACCTGGCGGACTGTGACTTGGTCATTGAAGCCGCCACCGAGGATATGACCACCAAGAAGGAGATATTTGCCGAGCTTGACAAAATCTGCAAACCTGAGGTTATTTTCGCATCCAATACGTCGTCTCTTTCGATCGGTGATCTCGCTTCCGTGACCGGCCGGCGTGACAAATTTGTCGGCCTGCACTTCTTTAACCCGGTCCCGGTGATGAGGCTCGTTGAGATTGTTAGGACAATCGACTCATCGGATGAAACAGTCGCTGCCGCCCGGGAATTCGCCGAATCGCTGGGAAAAACAGTGGTGATGGCCAAAGACAGCCCGGGTTTCATCGTCAATGTTCTGTTGATACCTTATCTTCTGGACAGCATCCGCCAGTATGAGCGCGGGCTGGCCACTCGCGACGACATCGATAATGCCATGAAGCTGGGCTGCGGTCATCCGATGGGCCCCTTGACTCTTGCCGATTTTATTGGCCTGGATACGACGCTCTTTATCGCGGATATCATGTTTGACCAGTTCCGGGACAGCCATTATGCGGCGCCGCCGCTTTTGAGGCGGATGGTCAACGCCGGTTATCTGGGGAAGAAATCAGGCCGGGGCTTTTACGATTATAACAAGTAACCAACGGAGTAGGTGTGATGGAATACAAGAATATTCGTGTCAAGAAAGAAAACGGCATCGTTGTAATTACCATTAATCGTGAGAAGGTCCTCAACGCTCTCAATGCCGAGGTTATCGCGGAACTGCAAGACTTCTTCAGGGCCTCCTGGGCCGACGATTCGATTCGCTGCGTTATCATCACGGGCGCCGGTAAGGCTTTCGTGGCCGGGGCCGACATTGGCGAGCTGGCCGCGTGCAACGTTCGGGCGGGAGTAAAGACCTCGATGCTGGGACTGTATTTGATGAAGACAATTGAAAACTTCCCGCGTCCGGTGATCGCCGCCGTTAATGGATTTGCTCTGGGCGGCGGATGTGAACTGGCCATGGCCTGCGACATCCGTCTGGCCTCCGAAAAGGCGAAATTCGGTCAGCCGGAAGTGAATTTGGGGCTTATCCCCGGCTACGGCGGGACCCAGCGGCTGTCGAGGCTGGTCGGGAGAGGCAAAGCCAAGGAGATGATTTTCAGCGGCAATATGATTGACGCCGCCGAAGCTCACCGAATCGGTCTGGTGGACGAGGTTTATCCCGTCGATGAGCTTATGAACCGGGCTATGGAGTTGGCTAAGACGATTGCATCGAAGGCGCCGGTGGCTGTCTCGGTGGCGAAAGAATGCATCAATCGTGGCCTGGATATTAATCTCTGCGCCGGCTGTGATTTTGAAAAGACAAGTTTCGGAACGATTTTTGATACCAAGGACGCCAAGGAGGGAATGGCCGCCTTCCTTGAAAAGCGCAAAGCGGAATTTAAAGGCGAGTAAATCTGAAAAAGGCAGGCCCGGCGGCCTGCCTTTTCTCAAAGATCACTCTTGCCATTATCTCTTACTACGTTTTATCTATATGATAGCGTCAATCGTCAGAACATCCGTACTTACCTTGGCGTCTGTCTGCGTGGTTTGGGCAGGGCAATTTGAGGTTATGCTCGATTCTCTCGAAAATTATTCCATGAACAATTCCAGGCTTATTAAGATTGAAAGCATGGAGATTCAGCTTCCATCGGCAACCCTTACATTCGGCGCGGGAGAGCTGTATTTCACCGGGCATTTCAGAGACCGGCCCACGGCCGCCTTTTTTGTCGGTTCGGGGGAATTTGTCTATCGTCCCCCCAATGAAACCGAGTCTCAGCAGGTGCGCAGATTCTATAAGAGTGACAGCATCCATGTCGCCTTCGATCAGGTTTATATGGCCTTTCCGTGGAATTCGCGCGTCTTTGATCCCCTGGATACAGCTGGTCAGGCGGAAAATCCATCATACAAAATAAAAGTATCATTCAACCTCAGCCGCAGCCTGCCTGACAGGATGTTCAAGTACAACCTGCCCTTTCACCTTTACAAAGAGGGGATGGAGGGCCAGACCGACTTCATCTGGGTGGACGTTATAAAAGTCATGTATAACCATACCGTCTACGTTTACGACCCTTACGAGCGCGAGCAGGTTTCGGTTTTTAAGCATGCTTCCAACTTCAAGCGGCCGCAGGTCGTCTCTGCCGCCGGGGACAGCCTGTATCGGCGCGGAAGAGAGTTCACGCCGGAATTCGACTTATTCAGGTATGATATCGATGTTGACATCTCAACGTACTCCAAGTCGAGCATCATATGCCGGATGCTTCTTAACGTCGGCTCGGACAGCACCCGATATGCCTCCTTTGTCCTGCCGCCGGAATACAGGATTGATTCTGTCCGGGGCGACGTCACACAGTTTATCAAAGATAAGGACCGACCCGAGTTGATGGTGGAATTCTCGGAATACTTCCACGCCGGTGACACGATCGAAGTCGAGGTTTTTTACCGCACCAATCTCTTTCGCCATTACATGAACTACGGGGTGGTGCATGAGAATCTTATCTTCTGGTACCCGGGGCCGGGCCGCCGTCAACTTTCTGAATATCATATGAGATACGCAATCGACAGAGACTATGATTTCATCTCGGTCGGTGATATGGTCAGCGATACCGTAATTGAAGGGCGTCGCGTGCTTGAATATCAGTCACCCAGGCCGATAGCTTATGTCAGCTTCAATTACGGTCTTTTTGACTCGGTTACCGTTGAAAACAGCGGCATTCCCATTACAGTTTATTCGCTGTCGAAGCTTCATGGTTCACCCATTTTCGGACGTCGCGATCCCGGTGAAGTCACTGACGACATTGCTGGCTCGTTTGCGTTTTATTCTGACAATATCGCTCCCTATCCGTTCAGGAGGCTGGACGTCGCGGCCATGTCGGTCGGATTCGGGCAGGGTTCACCGGGGGTGGTGCATATGTCCGAGAGCACCTTCGGGCGCGGGGAAAAGGGCGTTGACGACAAGTTTCGCGCCCATGAGGTGGCTCACCAGTGGTGGGGGCATCTGGTCAGTCCCGCCACTTATCGTGACGTCTGGTTGTCCGAGGGGCTGGCGGAGTATTCGGCGATGATGTATATTCAGGCTGAGAAGAAACAGAATGATGTTTTCAGACAGGTACTGAAAGACTGGAAGAAGAAAATCACCAGGAGCGGCAAACTGAGAGGCGAGAAATCCGAGGGCTTCCGGGCCGGGGCCATTATACTCGGTCAGCGACTGCGGTCGGAATTGTCTCCCGGTGATTATGAGGCCATAATTTATTGCAAGGCGGCGTATCTGCTCCACATGCTTCGATTTGAGCTGGAGGAGGTTCAGAACAAGCCGCGTGAGTTTGTCAGATTGCTTTCGCATTTTGCGCGGAAGTATTCGGGCCGCCCGGTCACGACCGAAGATTTCGTGGGTGTCGCCTCGCAGTACCTTGGCGATAGAGCCGGGCAGTTCTTCGACCAGTGGCTTTACGGATGGCGGGTCCCGAAAATAAAAAGCAAAGCCCATAAAAAGGACGATGGCTCGGCTGAAATATCGATTGATGTCAGTGAGATTGGTGAAGATTTCGTGACGCCGTATCCGGTGATGATAATTATGACTGATAATTCGATTGACCTTCAATATTACTATCTTAAAAGGGGCAAGAACAGTTTTAGCTACCGTCCTGCGGGCGGACTGAAAGTCAAATCAGTCAGTTTCAATCCCGACTATGATATTCTGGAGCGGTAGATTGGGGAAAGGCCAACTTTGGATCTCTGGACACTTTTTCTGACTTCGTTCATTGTCGGTTTTTCCGGGGCCATGATGCCGGGGCCGCTTCTTGCCGTTGACGTCGCCGAAACGCCCCGGAAGGGGATGCAGACCGGGCCGATAATCACCGGCGGTCATGCTGTTGCCGAGCTGGTCGTGGTGATTTTGCTTTCTCTGGGATTGGCGGCGCTGGCTGAAAATAAGGCCGTCAGAAGCGGAATCGGTGTTGTCGGCGGCGGCATGCTTATCTTCATGGGAATCGGGATGCTTCATGAACTCCTGAAATCCAAAATCGAAACTTCCTTGGGCGAATCGAAGGCCAAGAAATCGGGTCGGCTGGCCCTGGAAGGGATCATCGCCTCTCTGTCGAATCCCTTCTGGTTTGTCTGGTGGGCCACAACGGGTTCGGCGTTTCTTCTCAAGTCACTCGAGCACGGTGTCATCGGCCCGCCGGTTTTCTATGTCGGGCACATTCTCTCTGACCTTGTCTGGTACAGCTTTGTGAGTTTTCTGATCTGGAAAGGCCGCAAACTCATTGTCGGAACGGGCTATAAGATTCTGGTGGCGGTATGCGCCCTGTTTCTTCTTTATCTGGGGGTGACATTTATCCGCGACGGGCTCACCGGGTCAATATAGAATGCACGACGACCCGGATTTTTGACTTTTTTCGCGTTTGAAATTTTGTTAAAATGAATTGTTCTTCTAATCGTAATTGAGGATTGCGAAGTGCTTGAGCGATGAAGTTTGCGAATTTTGTTCATCTACATACGCACAGTCAGTATTCACTGCTGGACGGGGCCTGCAAGCTTGATGAGCTGATCGAGCTGGCCAAGTACTATAAAATGCCGGCTCTGGCGGTGACCGATCACGGCAATATGTTCGGGGCCGCCGAGTTTTACAGGACGGCCACCAAAGCCGGAATAAAGCCTATTATCGGAACCGAGGCGTACGTCGCACCCGGTTCACGTTTCGACAAAAAGCCCTCCAACAAATATCCCGACGGCGGCTTTCATATAATTATCCTGGCCAGAAACCGTACGGGGTACAAGAACTTGATAAAACTGTCAACAGCGGGTTATCTTGAGGGATTCTACCACCGCCCGCGTATCGATAAAGAGCTGTTACGGGAGCATTCTGAGGGGCTCGTCGCCCTTTCATCCTGCATGAAGGGTGAGGTCAACTGGCATCTGCTCCACGGTGATGCGGACCTGGCCGCCCAGACGGCGCTTGAGCTTCAGGATGTTTTCGGCGAGGGGAATTTCTTTCTGGAGATGCAGAATCACGGCCTGGAAAAGGAAGAACTGCTGATTCCGATGGTTTATACGATTCACCGTCAGACCGGAATTCCGATTGTCGCCACCAACGACTGTCATTACCTGCGCCGTGAAGACTGGGAGGCACACGATGCGCTCTTGTGCATTCAGACCGGCAAATTTGTCTCCGACACCGACCGCATGCGCTACGAAACCGACCAGATCTATTTCAAGTCGCCGGAGGAAATGACCAGACTTTTTGAGGATTATCCCGAAGCGATAGAGAATACCATCAAGATTGCCGAAAAGTGCAATCTTGAGATTGAGATGGGGAGATTCCATCTGCCGCATTTTCCCATTCCGGCTCCCCATGAGGATGCCGACAGGTACCTGCGGCATCTGGCCGAGGAAGGATTGAACAAGCGGTACAAAAAAATCACCGATGAAATACGCAAGCGCCTTGACTACGAGCTGTCCGTTATCAAGCAGATGGGTTATGCCGGGTACTTTCTTATTGTCAAGGATTTCATCGATTATGCGCGTATGGTGGATGTTCCGGTCGGCCCGGGGCGAGGTTCGGCGGCGGGCTCGCTGGTGTCATACAGCCTGGGAATAACGAATATCGACCCCATCGGGTATTCGCTTCTCTTTGAACGATTTTTGAATCCTGAGCGAATTTCGATGCCGGATATCGACATTGATTTCGCCGATCGCGGCCGCGACAAAATTATCGACTATGTCGTTCGCAAGTACAAGAAGGAAAACGTCTGCCAGATAATTACATTCGGTACCATGGCGGCTCGCGGTGTCGTGCGCGATGTCGGGCGCGTGCTGGGGATGCCTTACTCCGATGTCGACAAAATCGCCAAGATGATTCCATTCGCGGTCAACATGACTCTGGAACAAGCCCTGGTTCAGACCCCCGAACTGAAGGAAAAGTACGAGAAGGATAATCAGATGAAAAAGCTTATCGATCTTTCGAAAACCCTGGAAGGTCTTGCCAGGCACGCTTCCACTCACGCGGCCGGGGTCGTCATTGCGCCGACGGCATTGACGGATTATGTCCCGCTGTTCCAGAGTTCCAAGGATGAAATTACGACCCAGTACGATATGAAAATGGTCGAGGAGATCGGCCTTCTCAAGATGGATTTCCTGGGGCTGCGAACGCTTACGGTGGTACAGGATTGCCTCAGGATGATTGAAGAAAATCACGACAAGAAGATTGACATCGATAATGTTGACCTGAATGATAAGAAAGTTTATAAACTTTTCTCCCGCGGCGACACCGTCGGTATCTTCCAGTTTGAATCGAGCGGCATGAGAGATTACTTGCGCAAATTGAAACCCGAGAATCTTACCGACCTGACCGTCATGAACGCTCTCTACCGGCCGGGTCCGCTTGATTCGGGCATGATTGATACCTATATCGACAGAAAGAACGGCAGGCAGGTGGTGTCATTCGAGCATCCCAAGCTGGAGAAAATCCTTAAAGACACGTACGGAGTCATAGTCTTCCAGGAGCAAGTCTTGCAAATCGCAAACTCTCTGGCTGGCTACACGATGGGCAAAGCCGATATCCTTCGCAAGGCAATGGGGAAGAAAGTGGCCGAACTGATGGCCGAACAGAAGAAAGAATTCCTGGCCGGGTGCGCCAGGCAGAAGATTAATGACAAAATCGCCCAATCGGTTTTTGAGCAAATCGAAACCTTTGCCCGCTACGGTTTCAATAAGGCCCATTCAACCGGTTACGCCTTTATCGCTTATCAAAGCGCCTTTCTCAAGACCTATTATCCGCTGGAATTCATGGCCGCCAACATGACCTCGGAAATGGATTCCTCCGATCGCATTTACGTGCTGATGGAGGAATGCCGCAAGATGAACATAACCGTTCTGCCGCCGGACGTTAATCAATCGGAGAAAGGGTTCGGTGTCAAAGACAAAAAAATCAGGTTCGGTCTTCTGGCCGTCAAGAACGTCGGTGAGGGTGCCGTCGAAGGCATCGTGGAGGCGCGCGAAGAAGGCGGCCCGTTTGAGGATTTTGCGGACTTCGTCAGCCGCACCAATCTTAAGAACCTGAATCGCCGCAGTGTCGAGTCGTTAATCGCCGCCGGGGCCCTGGATTCTTTCCCCGGTAATCGGGCGCAGAAGACTGCCGCCGTGGAGCAGATGCTGGAATTCGGGCAAAAGGTGCAGGCCCACGCCGGCTCAAGCGATCTGTTTTCATCGCAAGGTGCGGAAGTGAAAAGAAAGGTGCCTGAACTGTCTGATGAGCCCGACTGGTCAATATCCAAAAAGCTCTCAAATGAAAAGCAAATGCTCGGATTTTACGTTTCAGGGCATCCGCTGGACAGATTCCGCTCGGAACTGACCGCCTTCGGGACCGCTGATACGCAATCTCTTGCCGATGTCAAGGACGGCCGGGAAGTCCGGCTGGGCGGGATTATTTCGGTCATAAAACTGATGAACGACAAACGCGGCAACCGGATGGCTTTTGTCACCCTTGAAGATTTCAAG
>CP070766.1:1718108-1723882 GCA_020345705.1 Candidatus Zixiibacteriota bacterium
CTTTGATAAAGGAACAAAAAGCAGTCGTCACAGGCGAGACCGCTCGAGTCGAAGCTTACAAAGAACCGGTCAGAAAATCAAAGGCGTTCCCGATCGGAATCGCCGCCGCCGTGGTAGTTATCATTGCGGCAGTTTTGATCTATATACTGCTTCCTTCGGAGCCCGTGCCGGTGGCGACCGGCGAAGCCGACACGACGTCCGTTGCCTCGGAAGCGGTTGACTCGCTGCCCTACCATGCGCCGACGTCGGAAGAGATAGTTGGATCACCCCGAGGCGCACTGGAACTGGTGATAAATCCCTCCGGGGATGTTTACTTTGACGGTGAATTGGTGGGGAAGAGTATCAGCACCAAATCGCTGACCGCCGATACGGGGATGCATTCTATTTTCATTCGAAACAGCCGTGCGATTAACAGGGATATTGACGATTCCATCAGAATTACGCCTGATGAAGTTCAGCGGCGAGAATATGCATTCGAGTTTCCAAAGCCGGTCGATTCCCGTCCAAAGCCTGCCCCCCCTGACAGCGGGGTAGTCAAGGTGGGGTCCTGGCCGCCCAGGGGTGATATCTATATTGACGGCCGACTCAGCGAGGAAAAGACGCCCTACACCTTCACTCTTGTAGAGGGTAAGCATATAATACGCATTGAGTTGGAGTCGGACGAGGGGGCGGCGTCCCATACCGATACGGTCGTCGTTAAGAAGGGCGTTTCGCGGACTGTCATGTTCGATACCAGGAAGAATTAGTTCGCTGGTGTAGCATAGATATTTGTATAAAAGGAAACATACCTTCAATCCAAGGAGTGATTATGAAAACCAACCTCAAACTTCCGGGCATTTTGTGCGTTTTCTGCCTGTCGCTGGCGGTATTCGGGCCGGCGGGCGGGACGGCATCCGCTCAAGAAGCGGTCGACGTCGTCGGCAAATTGGCCGAGGCGATTGATCTCTACAGCAGCCTGGAATTCGACAAGGGGCTTGAGATAACCAACGCGCTTCTCAAGCAGGAGAATCTGACGCCCCGGGATTCAATCGCCATCTACGAGGTCAAGAGTATCATCACCTATGCCAAGGGTGAGGAGTTCAAGCGGAAATCCTTCGGTTTCCTTGAAAAGATTTCCGACATCGGGCCGTGTATCATCAACTATCCCAGAGACATCTGGCCAACTGAGCTCCGGGATCAATGGTACAAAATCACCAAGGCCAAGGAAATGCTTGTCTGTCCCGATGAAGACGAGCCGGACATCCAGACAGTCGCGATAATGGAATTCGACAATTACTCCGTCGGCAAATACCAGGAAGAGCTGGGATATCTGGCCAAGGGTCTGGCGGACTTCTTCGAGCACGATTTTTCGAAGATCAGCTCCCTCAAGGTTGTCGAACGCGATAAGATCGACTACATCTTAAAAGAGCTCGAACTCCAGGAATCGGGCAAGGTTGATAAAGCTACGGCCGCCCGCGTCGGAAAAATGCTCGGCGCGCAGCTCATGATTTTCGGCAGCATAACCCAGCTCGAGTCGAAAAGCACACGGATGATCGTGCGAGTCATCAAGGTGGAGACCTCCGAAATAATAGCCTCGGTCGAGAAGGAGGGCAAGCCTGACTACATCGTGCTGGAAAAAGAGCTCGTCAAGGAACTGGCCGAACATCTTGATATCATGCTGACCGATGAGACGAAAACCGCCCTCGAGGAAAGCGGACCGGAATCGATGGATGCCGCCAAGCTGTATTCGAAGGGCCTGGATTATATGGACAAGTACGATTACGCCAAGGCCTACGAGTACTTCAAACTGGCATACGAGAAGGACGCCGGATTCACTGAGGCGAAAAGAAAGATGGAAATCTACCGGCCGTTGGTTGGATGATTCAATCATCGAGACATGGGAGAGTCAAATATGTTAAAAAGGGCTGTTATTTTGTTCCTGCTGCTGGCGGCCGGGTGCTCCCAAAGCTATTACGTACAGGGTCGGAAACACGTCGAAGCGGGCCGGTATGACCAGGCGATAGACATATTGTATATGGAGATACAGGTAAATCCGACCAGCTACAAGGCCTGGCGGGAGCTCGGAATTGCATTCTACAACAAGGGCGATCTGATCAAGGCCGAGGATGCCCTCAAACAGGCGAATAACATTCAGCCGGATGCCCGCACCAATCTCTATTTCGGTCTGATTTTCGAACAGAGAAGGCAGTACGACAAAGCAATTGCCTCGTACTCGGCCTCGCTGAATCTCAAGACGGAAGGCAAGACCGGGAAGATGATAAGGTCTCGGCTGGACAGGCTCATCGCCAAGAAGCTTGAGAGCGACGCACTCACCGCGATCGAAAATGAAGCCGCCATTGACGTCGATACCATCCCGCAGAACAGTATCGCCGTGGTCGATTTTGACGGCTCGCAGCTGCCCGAAGACATCGCCCCGATAAGCAAAGGCCTGGCGGAGTTCACCGCCATCGACCTGGCCAAGGTATCCGACCTGCGCGTGGTCGATCGGCAGAAGATGGACGCGATCATGAGCGAACTGAAACTGGGCGCATCGGAATACGCCGACCCGAATTTTGCACCACGGATGGGGCGTCTGGTGGGCAGCCGTCAGATTATCACCGGCACCGTTTTGAGTTCCGGTGACAACACCATTAGGCTGAACGGTGCCATTGTCAACACTACCGATAGTTCGACTGACCTCACCAAACCGACCGAAGGTGAGCTGGACAATTTTTTCAAACTGCAAAAAGACTTCGTCTTCAGCGTTCTGGACAGCCTGGGAATCGAGCTGACGCTTGAGGAACGCGATGCCATCGAAGAAGTGCCCACGGAGTCTTTTCTGGCCTTTATGGCGTACTCCCGCGGTCTGAACTATCAGAGTATGGGAATGGTTGACGCCGCCCGCCAGGAGTATCAGCAGGCTGCAAAAGAAGATAAATCATTCGGGCTGCCCAGCGCCAAACTGCAGCATCCGTCGATGGCGCCCGGCGGGGAAGGCGCCGAGGGGGAATCGTTTGAGACGTTCGAACTGTCAGTCACTTCCGAGAGCAAAAGCGAAGAGGAATACACCGGCCTCGACAGGATTCAGGGCGAAACACTGTACAATTCCGACTTTATACCGGGCCGTGACTACCACCCGCCGATCCGTCCTCCGGTGACCGACGTTTATATAATCATCTACGTGAGGGGGGATCTCGATGCGTACTAAGCTCAGTCTTTGCATTACAATTTGCCTGGCCGCGGCGCTTATGGCCGGTTCATCTCAGGCCCAGATCATCTACGGCCAGCCGGTCGGAGGCGACGTGCATCTGGTCTACAGCCACTGGAAAATCGAGGACGACACGAGCAGTCTCGAGATCAATCAGCTGACCGTTCCGCTGAGCGGTTTTATCCCCCTCAGCGACAACTTCGAAGCCCGGTTCTACGTTGCCAATTCAATGAACAATCTGTCGATGCTCGACTCGGACTCGAGTTTATCGGGCTTGAGCGATTTCAGGATAATGCTCAGCCGCTCCTTTTCCGACGACAGGTTTCTCCTGAGCGGCGGGGTGAATCTTCCCCTCGGAAAAAAGGAACTGAACCATGACGAGGAGATGGCGATTATCGAGCAACTGTCGAAGAATTATCTTTCGTTCCCGATGAGGAGCTTCGGCGAAGGATTCGGATTTAACGCTCTCTTCGGCTGGGCGACGATGATCGGTTCGGTGCGTTGCGGAGCCGGAGCCATGTACCAATTCAACGGCAGTTATACGCCTTATGAAGATGCGGAGGACTACGACCCCGGTGATTTCATCGGCGTTAATGGCAACGCGGATTTCACACTGGGCGAGGCAATGATCGTTAGCAGCGTCATGTACACATACTACCTGGGCGACAAGCTCGGCGGCGACAAGATTTTCAAGCAAAGCCCGCAGGTCGACTTCCGGCTGGGAGCGGTACTTGCCAAACCGGCCTATGACCTGAGCGGCAATCTGCGCTTTCTGCTTCGCGACCGGCACACACGATACGAAGCGACCACCGGCGCCATAAGTAGCCGGCTCAAAATGTACGGCAACGAATTCTCAATCAACGGCATCCTGTCGTACAAGTTTGCCGAAAAGTGGCGCATAGCGCCGATGCTGGAAGCGCGTCTAATTGGAGGCTTCGAGGAAGAAGACAGAAACGTTGACGGCGCCTCAATCTTCGGATTCGGCGGTATCGTCGGTACGAAAATCGGCCGCCAGCTCGACTTCAACGTCGGCGCCAGATACTCCATCGGTTCGGCCAACGGCGGGGATATAGATCTAAGCGGCTTCCAGATCACTTCCGGTCTGTCGGCGGCGTTTTAAGGAGGTCGGGAGCAATGCACGTCTATAATAACGCAAAGCTACCCGTCCGGATCTTCCTTATCGGCATTCTGGCGCTCATTCTGAGCGGTTGTTCGGAAAAGATTGTCAATGATGCTCCTTCGGCCAGGGTGCAAATCAGCGCCCGACTGTCCTCGACCGACGAGGCCCTGCAACTCAAGTATTTCACCCTGACGGTGACCGGCCCCGATATCGAAAAACCGATTCTCGGCATTCTCATGCAGATAGGCGGTGTCCTGATGGGTGAAGTCGAGGTGCCGATCGGCAAGAGCAGGCGCTTCATCGCCAGAGCCTACGATGACAGAGATGTGATTGTTTACAGCGGAGAAACAATCGCCGACGTAACGAAAGACCAGACTTCCGCTCAACCGATTGTGATTATTCTCTATCCGCAGGTGCCGCTCATGAAATTCGCACCGCGATTGGTTGCGGCTGAAGTCTATCACCCGTTGTCGGTGGATACAAGGCTGTTCAAGGTCGACAGCGTGGTGGCGATTACATTTCGTGTCTATTTCGACAATTCAATGCTGAGACTGGACAGCACCCGCCTGCACCCCGATTTGGTGGCTCTGTCCGGGCAGATCGTCCTCTATTCCGAGGTAATCGACTCATTTCCGATGTCGTACTGCTACATGGAGGTTACCGGGTCGGGTGATGTCGTCCCCCAGCAGGTTATTGTCGATACCGCCGGGAATGCTAATCTGTCCCAGGTTCACTTCACGGCTCTGGGCAGACAGGCCACGACCGAACTTATCATCGAGCCGATATATATACAGAAGCTGGGGACCTTTCCGGGTAGTCAATTGCAGGAAGAATTTGTCACCGAGAAATGCCTGGTTGATATCGGCCCGTTGATAAATGACATAACCGTGCAGTTTGCCGACACCCTTCTGGAGGCGGCCGTTCGCGACGAATTGAACAAACCGAGCGGTGATATCTATTCCACAGAGCTTCTGGCAATCGAAAGCCTGTATTTTGATGTCAATTGGGACATCGGTGGCATAGCCGATTTGAGCGGACTTGAATATCTGACAAATCTGAGATTTCTATACCTGTCGTCCAGCGAATTCACCAGCGTACGTCCGCTGTCGGGACTTACAGACCTTGACAGAGTGGCAATTACGCACTGCAATGTCTATGACATCTGGCCGCTGGCGGGCCTGGTCAACCTTCAGGTGTTGGATCTGTCGGACAACTATATTGCCGATATCGAACCGCTTGCCGGAATGAGTGCCCTTCAAACTCTCGCAATGAGTCGAAACCAGATCGCCGACATCGGAGCCCTTTCCCAATTAAGCCAGCTGACAAAAATCATTCTTGAATCTAATAACATAACCGGTATTCAGGGGCTGGCTGGTCTGACGAATCTGCAATTTGTCGATCTCTGGAACAATCAGATCATCGATCTTGCGCCTCTGGCGGGATTGACAGGTTTAACTGACCTGACCC
>CP070766.1:1723982-1728370 GCA_020345705.1 Candidatus Zixiibacteriota bacterium
CGTCGTCGGCAGCCAATTTGCCGCCGACGGCAGAGGCCAAATATAAAATAAGGACGGCATTCATGCGGGGATCGTCAGTTCCCGAATAAACTTCGAACAACGATTCAAGCTGTATGTCGAGGCCGGTTTCTTCACGAATCTCACGGATGGCCGTCTCAGACGGATGTTCCGACCATTCCATGAATCCCGCCGGCAGACACCACCAGCCTATTCTGGGCGTCACCGCCCTTTTAACCATGAGGATTTTATTGTCCTGAATCACCAGGGCTCCCGCGGCAGGTATCGGATTGTGATAGTAAATGAAGTCACATGAGTCGTTCGGGCACACCAGGCGCGGTTTGTGGTCGATGGCCTGCCTCTCCAGCCCGGTTCCGCACCGGGGGCAGAATTTGAATCCGAGAAAATCCGTTTTCCGTTTAAAAAGAAATGCCTCATCCGGGATAAATTTGGCCACTCTCATCTCCTTTCATGACCTTCATAATCACAAGCGTCGTGTCGTCCATGGGCGGATCGGTCTGCTCAAATGATTTTTTGTCGTCCAGAATGCCTTCTCCAATCTGCTCCGGGTCAAGATGTCTTTTCCCAACTACATAATTTATTATACGCCGTTCGCCGTATTCCTCGTCATTTTCATTCATGGCCTCGGACAGGCCGTCAGTATAGAGAAAAAGCAGGTCATCTTTGTTCAGTTGAACAACACCGTCCTGATAGGCCACCCCGTCGAAGGCGCCGATCAGAAGTCCTCCCTGCGAGAGAAACTCGTGGCTGCCGTCGGCGCGAACCAGCATCGGATAATTGTGCCCGGCGTTGGAATATCTGAATTCCTGGGTGTTGGGATCATATTCGCCGTAAAAGAGGGTGGCGAATTTCTCCGAGGAAGTAAATTTGGCAACGTACTTATTTATGTTACCCAGTATCTTTGAGATTTCATTGGCATTACCGATTTCGGATCGAAGCATTGCCTGAATCTGCGCTACGAGCAGGGCCGCCGGGAGGCCCTTGCCGGATGCATCGGCGATGACGACGCCGAAACTGCCGTCATCCTTGAGAATGAAATCATAAAAGTCACCGCCAATCGTGCGGCAGGGCTGCGAGTAGGCGAAGATCTTATAGGATTCATCCGCAGGCGGGGATTTGGGCAGCAGGTCGAGCTGAATCTGCCGGGCCATATTCATCTCTTCGCTCAGGCGCTGCTTTTCCAGGGAGTCAAGATACAGCCGGGCGTTTGTCAAGACCGTTACCAGCTGGTTGGCAATGACCCCCAACACCGTGATATCTTCGGCATTATAGCGGTATCCTGAGACCTTGCTGGTCAGAGCCAGGAATCCGAGCAAATGGTCCGCGTCTTTGAGCGGAAGGATCAGCTCGATCCGACGATTCTCCATCTCAGTATAAAGATCGCTGTCATAACGATAAAGCGTGAGACTGTCTTTGGTTGTCGGTTTCTCCAGCTGGCCGACGCCGCCCAGAAAAAGATCGCTTCGATCAATAATGACTCGCCGGGGGAAATCCTCCGACGGTAGAAGGACATACTCATCAAGCTTGTCATCGAAGAGGACGAAATAGATCCTTTCCACGAGGATGCTTGATATTAATGTCTTCTCGATCATGTTTCTTAGCTGGTCCAGGTCCGGGACCGAGATAAGGCGACGGGAAATCTCCTCCATGACGACGCGATAGTCGGTGCCGCTTCTTATAAAAAACCTTTTGATCAGATTATCGAGACGTATGTTAATCGGCTGAAAGAGAATCAGGGCCACCACAATAAATGCAATATTGACAATAGCTGTCGCCTCCCCGAAGATCGAGGAAATCATACGATTTATCTGCCCGACGAAGAGAATGTAAACGCCCACCAGAATCCCCGAAGAAATAGTGTAAACCAGTGACTGTCGGACGAGAACCGTGACGTCCAGGAACTGATGTTTTACAATCGACCATGTGATTGAACCGCCGCCGATGAAGAGGGCCGGGATGAGGACTGCCGTTCTTAAAGTGCCGGACACTTCATATGCGAAAATATCCGGAACCAGAAAGGCAACAGTGTAAAAGCCGACCGCCAGAGAGATTCCCCATATAATCGCGGTTGACTGCTTTTTGAGCCGTTCGCTGGCCAATAAAGCTCTGCCTTTGAGTACGAAGTAGATGCCGAGAGAAACATAGATCAGGTTGACAATTGAGAACAGAGTCTTCTCGGAACTCAAGATAAGAGTGAATCCCAGAACCACCCACTTGAGCAAATATGTCAGCGGTTCGACAACCAGCGACATAAAACCTTCGGTCGATTCGACATCAAGAAGCCCCAGCATCTTTTCGGGATTACTGAGCGCGATTACCAGCAGCAGATGAAAAGCCTGTGGCACAAACAGGAGAAATCTCCATTTGGGCCTTCGCATCTGTGGGATGCGATCGAATGGAAACACAAGCGAAAAGAGCAGAAAGGCCGGGAAAAATAATTCCCAGATATAAAGAAGGTTATAAAGGACAGATTCTTCGAAAGGTGCTTCGGCGGAAGCCATCGGCTTGACGATCGCCCCGAAGGCCAAAAAGATCGGACCCAGCGCCGCAAAGGACAGCATCAGCCCGGTAATCCGATTCAGCCGGGCGGATATATTATCGCGGATGATACTATATGCCAAAAAGAGC
Source organism: Candidatus Zixiibacteriota bacterium (assembly GCA_020345705.1). GTDB lineage: Bacteria > Zixibacteria > MSB-5A5 > GN15 > PGXB01. The sequence continues at coordinate 1,726,629 of CP070766.1, forward strand.
AGTATTCCGCCGAAAATGAAGTAGAGCGCCGTTATGATCGCCTGCAGAAAATTCATCGCCCTATTAGACCTAATTCCTGTTAGATTTGTTTTCGCAGTGTCACCCGGGTCCCTTCGCCGGGACTCGAGTCAATCTCGACACTGTCCATGAGGGACCTGGTGATAAAAACACCACGCCCAACTTCCTTCATGAGATTCTCTTCGTCAATCGGACTTTCAATCGAATCAGGGTCGAAACCGGTGCCCTGATCGGTAATAACAATCTCGACTGCTGAATCCTGTTTGCCGATTTCAATTGTCACCAGTTTCTCCAGCATTGACTTGTTCCCGTGGACGATACCGTTTATGACTATCTCAGTGACAGAGATGGCGATATCGGCAATGGTCGACTTTTCCACCCCGAATGCCGATAGTTTCATCTCGACAAAACTGTCCACATCCACAAGATATTCCTGTGATGAAGGAATGCTTATGCTGTTCTCGGTTATGATTGGTTTTTCCATTTTCATTTATTCCGCTTTAAGTAAAAAGGGCAGGTTGGATGCAACCTACCCGCATTCAAAGGCTTAGTGCCCATCGGTATGCCGCTAGAATGATTTGACTGCATCCTCGACCGAATCAAACGCCTCGAAAACCGTTATCAGCTTCGTAATGGCCAGGAGCGACTGTATCTTTTCGGTGACATTGGCCAGTTTCAACTCGCCCCCGCTGTTACGCAGGGTGGTCAGGCCGGAGATCAGAATGCCCAGACCTGTTGAATTCATCCATTCGACCTTGGCCAGGTCTATGATGACTTTCTTCTTGTCCTGCTCTATCAGCTCATGGAGCTTTTCGTGCAGTAAAGTTGCATCCGGCCCCCCCATTATCTTTCCCTTCGGTTCCAATACCGACACGCCGGCTGATTCATAATCAGTCAGTTTCATTAGCCTGAAGCCTCCGATTATATATATGTACTAACTACATTTCGCCTCTAATGTTTCCCCGGAATATTATCCCGGGAAATCATATCTTAGTACGAAAATTCACAAATTATATGGTTATGTCAAGGCATTTTTGCCCAACGAATTACCTGTACCCGCGAGGTAGGACAAAAGCCGCAGCACAGATCGTAGATTCTTGACGTTGCCTCGACGGCATTAAGGACGACTCGTCAGGACGGGGGGGAGCAATAATCTTACGACATCAGGACAACGCCCGGCCGCCGAGGGCGCTTCAATGTGTCGGACGATGTCTCCAGCTGAGGGACAATCGGCTTGATTTTCGTGATCGCGATGAAAGAGAATTGGAGTAAGATTGCCATTATTTTTCGCAGGTCTCTATAGCACAATATAGCCGCGTGTCAAGGCATTGGGACACAAGATATTGTGAGTATTTTAGAATTTCTTTGGTTTTTTAGTTGACATGGTTCGTAATTTATTTTAGTCTGCAAACCGTTTCGTCTGAAGAGCCGGCCACGAAGACCCACTTTCGGACGGAGAAGGCTAATTTGTTGGAGGATAAGTAGTTATAAGATTTTCGGGGGGTATTTTGCCCTCTTTTGGTGAGATTATGACGCTGGCGGATAAAAAAGTGACACCATTTTTCTATAAACTCAGTTATTTATTATGGAAGAGACCAAGTTCATTCGGGGAAAAGATATGACAGACCTTATTGCTGAGCCATCTGTGGAATTGATGGCGATAACTCCTGACGCCGAACGGGTGATTGAGTTGGCCTGCCGAACGTGCTATCTGTCGTTCCACA
>CP070766.1:1728470-1731557 GCA_020345705.1 Candidatus Zixiibacteriota bacterium
CCGGCCGTCTGGAGCCGGCAAAACATATTCGCCGGTCAGTTCCTGCATCTCCTGCTTGAGCATTTCAGGATTATAGCCTTCCCTTCGAACGCGCAGATCGAAGTATATCGAAGTACGGGCGAAAATCATGGCCGGATACAGGATTAAAAGTCCTGTGAAATAGGCGTAGATAGAGATGAGGGACAGGATGAACTCGACAGCGATTATTATTATGCACGGCACTAACATAATGCCAAGGACTCGCCACCAGTGGCCTTTCACGAGGTTAAGACTTCTTGCCAACGCCTTCGTCGGCCGCAGCTTCTCCAGCATGACCGTCTGAACGTAAAACTGCCAGCCAATTGAAAGGTAAATGACAATCGGAATGCCGATGATGGTCAGTGTCAGCGCCGCGCAGGCAAGCGTGATCAGAACAGCCGAACCAATCAGCGACCCCAGTCTTTTCAGAGATATCTGATAACATTGCAGAGCATCCATCTTACCCCCCAGATACCGCTCGCCGACACCGAAAAACAGCGCACCTTCCATAAAGGGATAACCGACAAACGTGACTATTAATACGAGCAGCGCTGTAAAGAACAGACCGAAATACGTGGCTATTACATTGCCTGCAAGCGACTGGTCCAAAACCATCGCAAGCATCAAAAGCACGAAGTAGGGCATCTGTATCAGAGCACTGATTCCCAAAATCGCGCCGAAGTCTTTTTTGTATATGCTAAAGATTTCGCTGATTATGTCTCCCAATGACCGCGGGCCGAGGAAGCTTTTCTTGACCGGAATCTCAGGTTCCGGAACAAACCATGGCTTTTGATACACCGGCTCCTCATCCGTCTCCCTGGCTGAATCCGGGACAAAGTTGATGGTTCCGCAGTGTCTGCACATCGCCGGTTCACCCGGCTTGAGGAACTTAACGAGAATGTCCCGGTCGCAAGATTTGCATCTGAATCTTAGAGACATAATCTTATTACATTTATCATGTGTGTAACAGATTTAGGCGAATTCAAGTAAATCTCCGACAGTGAAATCAATTAATGTTATAAAATCGCGCGTTCGAAGTCAAGTTTTTCAGTCCGGCTACAGTTGCCGCCCACCCGCATTTCGCATATCACGCGAAGTCCTCAGAACACCCGACAAAGACCGACTGCATTAAATCTATGTGGATGGCTTGAATGACAAAATGTGGCAGCCTTGACTAAAAGAGTCGCGTTTGTTATCATTGCCCGAACAACAGGCTCGGCAGGAGATTATGAAGATTAGATTTATTGACCTGAAAGCACAGTATGATTCGATAAAAAACGAAATCGATGGCGCCATCGCCGGTGTAATCAACTCGTCCAGCTTCATTCTCGGCCCGGCCGTCTCGCGATTCGAGGAAAACTTCGCCCGCTACTGCGGATGCAAATACGCGGTGGCGGTCAATTCGGGGACTTCGGCGCTCTATCTTACCTTGCGTGCGCTCGGCGTCGGACGGGGAGACGAGGTCATCACCGCCGCCAACACGTTTATCGCGACAGTGGCGGCGGTCGCAGACACCGGCGCAACGCCTGTCCTGGTTGATATCGATCCGGAGACCCGTAATATCGATTTGAATCTAATCGAAAATGCGATAACGCCGCGGACGAAAATCATAATGCCGGTGCACCTTTATGGTTCCATGGTCGATATGGAAACGCTGGGAGCAATTGCGAAAAAACATAACCTGATCGTGATTGAAGACGCCGCTCAGGCGCACGGGGCGACGTTCAAAAACATGCGCGCCGGCTCTTTCGGGCTGGCGGCCGGATTTTCGTTCTATCCGGCCAAGAATCTCGGAGCTTACGGGGAAGGGGGAGCGATTGTAACCTCCGATGAATCCCTGGTGGAAACAATCAAGAAACTCCGCGACCACGGTTCTGCGAAGAAGTATCATCATGAGCTTATGGGGTGCAACGCCCGGATGGACGGCATCCAGGGCGCGGTTCTCGACGTTAAATTGAAATATCTCGATAGCTGGAACCAAGAGCGCAATCGTGTTGCGGTCCGGTACCGCCTGAAACTTGACGGCCTGCCGCTGACTGTGCCCGCGCAGAATGAGAGCAATTTTGATGTTTATCATCAGTTTGTAGTCGAGGTTGACGGCCGCCGGAAGCTCCAGGATTTTTTGTCTGAAAACGGCATACCAACTCTCATTCATTACCCGATTCCAGTTCACAAGCAGGCCGGTTTTCTCGGTGCCGGATTTGCGCCGGGGCAATTCCCGGTGACGGAGCGGTTGGCCGAAAGAATATTATCACTACCGATATATCCTGAGCTTGGAAGCGAAGAAATAGACTATATCTCATTGAAGATAAGGGAATTCTTTGGCGACTGAAAAACGATTCGAACTGCCGGTGAAACTGGAGACGTTAGCCTTTATTGTCCTGGCCGCAACGTCACTGATTCTCAGGCTGAATCATCTGTCCGCCGACCCGCCGATCGGCCTGTCGACGAGCCAGGGGATTTATACCGATCCGCCGCAGTACATCTCGTTTGCCCGGAATCTCGTCATGTGGGGGACGTTCAATCCGCTTCATGACTTCAGGCTTATATTTTTTCTCAAGTCGGCTACGACGCTGGTGTCTTATGTGATCTTCCAGCTCGCCGGTGTCGGGTATTTGCAGGCCAATCTGGTGGGACTGATCTTTTCGTTTCCCACGATTATCCTGTTTTATTTCGCCGTCAGGAAAGCAGCCGGAAACTTGGCCGGCCTGTTCTTCCTGATATTCATATCGCTGGATTACAACCAGATGTTTTTCGGGCGGCTTTCGTTTCTGGAAAACAGCATGAATTTCTTCGGCGTTCTGGCTTTTGCGATTTTGATGTACAGTACCCGGGCCTACGCCTTTTTAATTTCGGGCATTTTGCTGGGTGCGGCGGTTTTCTTCGGGAAGATAATCGGGCTGATCTATCTTTTCCCGTTTGTCTGCTACGCCCTCTACGCGTACTACCACAGCTACCGTCCCGATCTCAGGAAATTCGCCCGGCACTTTCTGATGCTGGCGCTCGGCTTCGCGGCGGTTCTTACTTTCTGGTATTTTTTCAGCTACCGACCGACGATGACCTCGGTCG
>CP070766.1:1731657-1735622 GCA_020345705.1 Candidatus Zixiibacteriota bacterium
ACCCCCGGAGGCGACATCCGCCTGCCGGAAATCGGCGACAGTCACCAGACCGGTCCGGTGCGCTACTGATTCGGGATGGCCTAATTGCAATGTCCCGCTTTCTTTCTTCTTCCCGATAATGACTTTTCCTGGAAGATGACGAACCGTCTGACCGTGTGATGCAATCAGGAGGGGTTTGATTCCTTTTGCACGCATGAATTCTGCGAATTGTCTCGCCTGTTCGCCGAAAAAGCGCCCGAGCTTTCTGTCGAGCCGGACGAGTTCATCTATGGAGTCTATTCGGTCGTTTATGGCATCGGTCAGCCGGGTTTGAATCGCCCTGGGGTAAGGGACCGTTTTGCCGGCCAGAAGTCTGCCGCCGAATCTCGGTCTTGAGGGCGCTATCCTGACCGCCGTCAAATCGAGCCCGTCGGCGGATGTACCGGAGTTGAGCCCGATCACGACCAGACTTTTCCTCGTGAGAAGCTTCTGTAACATATTCCTATATGATAACCGACGTAGCCAGCTTTGATTTTATGCCCGAAATTCTGTCCAGCGAAACATTCAGCCGCTCATTGTCAATTAGGCCCTTCTCATAAGCGTTCTTGAAATACGCAACCGCCTCTCTGGCCGCGTGGAAATTAGGGCCAAAGAGAAGAATGTCATGACCGGCCGCAAATGCTTTCATCGCCCGCTCACCATAACTGCCCAGATCATCAATACCCTTCATCAGAAGATCGTCGGTAATCGTAATGCCGTCGAAGTTGAGTTTCTCCCTTAAAAGAAGATTCAGAATCATCTCTGACACGGTCGCCGGCTTATCGTCAATCTTCGGCAGGATCATATGTGTCGTCATAACCATGTCGGCAGCGGCATCGATTCCGGCCTTGAAAGTGAGTGACTCCCGGTTAAGGAAAACCTGCAAGTCATAATCGGCCCGGGCCAGTTTCAGGTGAGGATCCTCGACCGCCGCCCCAAGGCCCGGGAAGTGCTTGAGACATGTCAGCAGACCGGCCCTCCCGGCGATCTTCACCGCCCGCTCGATAAACGGTATCACTCGGGCCGGGTTGTCGCCAAAAGTGCGTCCCTCAAGACACTTATTATTTTTATTCAGCCTTAAATCCGCTACCGGACCCAGAAGCAGATTCACGCCTAAGGAGCGAACATAATATACGGCGCGGCTGAAATGTTCTTCAAAAAGCTCCAGACGATTTTCTCGACCAAAATCCGCAGGCGAAGAATACTCAGCCGGGGCGCCCTTGAAGCGACACACACGGCCGCCTTCCTGATCCACCGCTATAAAGGGTATTTCTCCGGTTGACAGGATGACTTTTCTTACGGTCTCCTCGGCCCGGTGATGAGGAGTGCAGCTCCCCTCGAACAGGATAACGCCGCCGATATTATCAGTCGCAATGAAATTCAGGAACTCTTTGGACGGCAACTGGCCGTCAAATCCCGTTATAAACAATTGTCCGATACGATCAATCATGTCAAATAACACAAACCGAATTCTTGCCCGAGCCCTTGGCCCGATACAGTGCCTGGTCGACCAGCGACAGCAGCTCTTCGTTCGGTTTACCATTCTCCGGGAAGGAGGTGACACCGACCGAAACCGTCACTCGCAACTCCGGAATATCAGTCCCGCCGCCGAACGTGGCCGCCTCGATCTGCTCACGGATTCTTTCGCCGATCTTGGCAACTTCTTCACGCGGTGTCTGCGGCAGGATTATCACAAACTCCTCGCCGCCGTAGCGGGCGAATATATCTACGTCTCTGATGCATCTTTTCACAACGGATGTTATACCCTTCAGCACAATGTTCCCCACCTCGTGTCCGTAAGTATCGTTAAACTTCTTGAACCAGTCAATATCCAGCATAATCAGTGAAAGAGGCATATTGTATCTCGTGGCACGACGCTGTTCCTCTTTCAGCTTCTGAGCAAAATAGCGATAATTATATATCCCCGTCAACTCGTCCGTGATTGTCAACTCTTCCATTCTTCTGTGCATATGGGCGTTGTCCAGGGCCATCGCCGTCGAGCGCGCGACTACCGAGAGTATCTTCGAATCCCTTTCGGTGAAAGCGCCGGTCTGGGGAGACTCTGCCAGAAGAAGACCGGTGGTTTCGCCGTGCGCGATCATGGGAATGAACATGACCGATCTTGTGTTCAGCCTTATCGGGACATAGTCATTTCGACCGACGATATCCATGACCACCACCGGCTCGGACTGCTGGGCAACCCGCTTTATGAGACTGCACTTTTTCTCATCGACCGCCTTAAGATGGAGGTTGTTCTGCCCCCCGATATTTCTGCCCCTGTAGATGAAGCTTCCGCCCGGTCCGATCAGGATCAGAGCGCTGGCCGGATATGCCAGTATCTTGCCCATTATTTTCATAACCCCCTCCATAACTCCATCCAGGTCCAGAATCCCGCCCAGAATTCGCGAGTTCTCATAGATCATTTCCAGATGCGCCTGCGATTTCTCAAGTTCGGAGGTTCGCTGATTAAGAGTATCAAACAGCTTGAGCAGACGGCGTTCGGAGCGCCGTACGTAGTCGGATACAAACGAGATGGCCAGCGGCAGGGACCACATGATGCCTACCCTCATGGTGACATCTATGAGATCTCTCATATTAATGGCGCCGATAATAAGGACAATGTAAATCGCGGTCGTCAATCCGGCCAGAAACAGGGTGGCCGGCATCGTCAGAAGATAGGCCGAAAATCCGACCATGAGGTAATACAGCAGATAGAAATCCGATTCGTAGCCTCCCGTGAAGTTTATTATGGTCGAAATGAAGACCAGCTCGAAGATTATGATCGCCAGATAAGCCTTCTTGAGATTATGTTTGCCGACCCGGAAAAGATGCCAGAAGATGGCCAGGGTTATTACGTACGTGGACGACAGGATTGCGATGGGAAGAAACTCTTTCGCCGTCAATTCGGCATGTAGAATCAGCCATACCGTCCCCAGAAAAATAAGCAGCCGGGAGACGAGGAAAATCGAATCAACCCGTGGAAGGATGGTCTTTCCCTTATCCTGAAATACTTTCATAGCAAATAATTGGCGCACTTATAGCATTCTTATGCTTTATCGGCAGAAAATCGGCATTATTTATTGTGGCTTAAGAGATTATGAGGAAACTGCCGGCGGCTTTGCCATGTGGGGGGCAAAAACAGTCTTCTTAAATGACTGAAACACTACACCAACCGACAGCACCAGCAGAATCAGATCGGTAATTATCAGGACGATATTCGATGCCGGGATATATTTGGCAAACAGGTAATAAATCAGCGCCGCCATAGTTGTGATGACCATAATAACGGCCGGCACCAGAGTAAACCAGCTTTTCTTTCCGGCCAGGTTAAGCCAGACCGTGATGGCGATCAGCGTCAGCGCCGCCAGAAGCTGGTTGCTGGCCCCGAACACCGGCCAGATTAGTCTATACCCGTTGCTGACGGCTAGGGCAAACATGCAAATGACGGCCAGGCCGGAATTGAACCAGTACTTCCTGAACAGACCCGGCACCTCTTTGAAAATCCTTCGCCAGAACTCCTCAAAAATGTAGCGGTTTAGCCTGACTGCCGAATCAAGAGTCGTTACCACGAATCCCTCCACCATCAGAATGCCAACTATCGACCCGATCGCGGTCGATATCCCAAAGGTCCCGTGCATCAGGTATCCGACTGAAAGAGAAAAGGCCAGGATTGGATTCCCCGTTCCCTCAACCGGCCAGGTTATTGCCATATAATCGGCGGTTTTCAATGAAGAACCGATAGCCAGGATAACCAGAATGGCCAGGACCGATTCCAGAATCATCGCGCCGTAGCCCACTTTCCTGGCGTCGGTTTCCCTGGCCAGCTGCTTTGAAGACGTTCCTCCGGCCACGAGCGCATGAAATCCGGAGATGGCCCCGCAGGCAATAATAATAAACAGCATCGGCCAGACCGGGCCCATATGGGTGCGGCCTTCGGTCAGATTGAA
>CP070766.1:1735722-1743745 GCA_020345705.1 Candidatus Zixiibacteriota bacterium
GCTGTTGTTTTGGCTTTTCGGATAACTCTGGAGTTATGGGTCCTTGTTTTCTATTCGTGAGGCAGACAGAAAAGAACATCGGCGCCGGGGGTCTGGTTAGCCGCCGGCGCCGGGCCGGGTGCAGGTCCGGAAGGGGGCTATTTCTCGGAGGCTATCAGGTACATCGAGCGGCAATAGACCACGCCTTTTCTCTGAGATCGCAGGGACGTCGTGATATGAAAACTGTACGGTAGATCCGGGTCAATATCCAGATCGATGGGGATGCTTAGCCGGGTGAACTTGCGGCTCGTATTGCACGTATCCAGATCGCATCTCCAGATCAGTGAATCCTCGATGTTGTCCCTAGCTTTAGGGGCCATTATGTAGAGGCTGTTGATGGCGGCGCTGTCCGGTGTTGAAGCGTTAGGCATCCTGAAGAATATGACAAATGAATCCAGATGATTCATCCATTGTTCCGGTTCAAACCAGGCTGAAATCGTATCATGCTGCATGACCGTATCGGTAGAAGTACATGAGTCGCGCCACATTATGGGGGCATGGATCGTATCCGACCAGACAATGCGAGAATATTCGCCGTAGCGATCCAATCGTACCTTCTTGCTTGATGCTTTGGAAGCCGAGTGATTAACCGACTCGAATTTAAGCTTCTGATAAGCGCGCCGGTTAAAGTGCAATTTTGTGTATGCCGTGTACCAGTGGTCTGTCGTCCCGTGGCAGGAATATAAAATGTTGAGGGCGATTCCTTCGGTTGTCCACTCCGGTATAAAATCCGACCTGTATATTCTTACCCCGTCGAATCTATCGGATTTGAAATCTCTCGGGCTGATCACCGGCCGTCCGGCGACCGTGAAGTTTTCCCCGTCATCGCTCAAAGCCATCCACAAGCACCCGCGGTTCACGTAGTCAAAGGGCTCGTTGGTGAACGGCGTTATCATCGAAAGATATCTGTACCCGAAATGCCTGACCTTTATGTGCCAGGGTGTGGCATCACCCCCGTATCCCCACACATTATTATTGTATAATGAGCATATCACCGGCCCATGCCAGGTGCCTTCCATCGAGTCCGCCCAGAAATAGGCCAGACTGCGAAACGGTATCGAGTCCGGATTCTTATAAATGCAGTAAATCCGATAGATGGTGTCAACGACGAGCGACGGTGAGATAAATTGTCTGACCGCATTGGCGGACTGAACCTCGGCGATTGTCAACGTATCCTGCGGCCGCCAGCTGATATCATTCAACGCTCTCACCGCCATTATCTTCTGCCGGTCGCCGGGAGTATAGGCGGAATCGATTACCACTGTAAAGAGCATCCACGTTTGCCCCTTCCTGTCGACCGCATAATCAGGATCAGCCAGGTGAAAGGCATCAGGATGAATATCTTTGGCCCGTATAATCGGGTCGTTGACATATATTTTGTGCCCGGTCAGGCTGTCGATGGCGTACGGTATTGTCCAGTCCTGGAAATTATCGGACCATCTGAGATAAATGTCTTCATAGGTGCCGTTTCCAAATGGATATGGAGTAAATCCACCGATCAGAAATTTCTTAGGTGAACCTGATTTGGCTATAACCACGGCAGTACCACCCGAAGTGGAGTCGTAACCTGCAACAGTATCTCCGGCATTGGCTCCGAATTTGCGGGGATTAAATGATATGCCCGGGTGAATAAATTCATTTGATGAATCGGATAGCGTATCCCGCCAGATGCTGATCATCGTGTCGGCATTCTTGGCCCAGAAGAACGTTGTATCAATGTTGTAAATCCAGTCGACCTGAATTTTCTGATCCGGGGAGCGGATATCCCCGGGAATTTGGCCGGCGTCAGGCTGAGAATTACCGATCAAAAAAACAAGAGATACCGGTATGATTAAGTAAGAAAGAATCTTTTGCATCCTCCGATCTCCCTCGATTTATTCTTCTGATTTGCCTTACCCCGGCATCCGACCACCCCTGCAAAGATAATCAATTAAATGTCCTGCGTCCAAATTTGTAATCTTGATCTGATCTCCTGTTTTCCGGCGGCAAACGGGCCGGCTTGACAAAATATCCGATAAGCCGTTAATTATCAACGAATTAGCGTCATTTCGCCTACACTCTTGGGATTTCACCATAGTCGCCAAAAAAGTAGCGCATTTTGCAAAAATTTCTCGGCCCACTCCCTTAAGTAATCAGTGGTAATGACGATTATTCCTATATGAAACGATAGTGATGAGACGCGGCAATAATAATTCACATTTTCTTAAAAAAGGAGAAGGCTATGCAGCGAAATTCAAGGATGAAATCCTTAACAGGGCTAATTGTGGCGACGGCGCTTCTCGCAGTCATCGTCGGCCCCTCAACGGCTTCCGCGCAGGACGTAGCCGTTGGTCAAGCGACAGCCACCGTTCTGGCGGTGTTAGCGGTAACGGCGACACATGATCTGGTTTTTGGCGATGTCCTTCAGGGCGTTCCGAAAACGGCCGACAAGACCCTCGTTGCCGATGCCGGAGTTTTCCAGGTATCCGGTGCGGGCGGAAAAGAAGTTACGCTATATATGCAGTTGCCTGATTACCTCTGGAATTCCACCAATGAGGACCGCCTCGTGATCGCCTTCAGCAGCACCGGCGCCGACATCGACACAACGGCAGCCGGAACGCCGGCGGCACACGGAGCAGGCGCCATTGTGGATCAGGACCCTCATAATCTTCCGGACACCAATATCGGCGCCACCGACAATATCCTCCAGATCTATCTCGGGGGAACGGTATATCCGACTGTTGACCAGCGAGCTGACGCCTACACTGCGGACATTATCCTGACGGTCGCCTACACCGGAAGCTGATGAGACAATGGAGTTGTATTCCTCTTATAACGAACGGAGGCAGCCAGATGAGTTTTAGACAAGGCACAAATACTATTGCACGTTTGCTGTTATGCATCTTCGTCGCGGTGATCATCGGCACATCATCCTTTGTCAAGGCCCAGGATATTGCAACCGGTTCGGCGACGGCCACGATCCTGGCGGTTCTGGCCGTAAGCGCGACGCATGATCTTGTTTTCGGTGACGTTCTGCAGGGCGTCCCCAAAACGGCCGACAAAACACTGGTCGCGGACGCCGGGGTTTTCCAGATAACTGGCGCCGGAGGCAAGGAGATTTCGATGCACTTCCAGCTCCCCGACTACCTCTGGAATTCGACCAATGAAGACCGCCTGGTGATTGCCTTCAGCGGCACGGATGCCGACATCGACACGACGGCGGCCGGAACGCCGGCCGTGCACGGTGCAGGAGCCATCGTCGACCAGGACCCGCACAATTTGACGGATACCAGTATCGGTGCGACCGACAATATCCTGCAGATATTCCTTGGCGGAACGGTTTATCCCACAGTCGATCAGCGGGCCGATGCTTACGCGGCGGATATCATCCTGACAGTTGCCTATACCGGCAACTAGGAAAGGATATGAATTGACTTTTATATTAAGGGAGACTTCATTCTTAGAGAGTTGACGTGTAGGTTAAGGACATCGCGCTAATTTAGAGAATCAAGTCATAGGATGAGGCTTGCTATGGATAGTAAAATAGAATATCCCCGTCAGACAAAAACAATTGGATGGCGGGGAATATTATTTGCCTTGAGCGTTTTTCTTCTGTCAATATCTGATCTGTCGGCCGGCGTCCTCGTGGCGCCGACTTCGGTGATTCTGACCGAAACCAAACGGACGGGGCGTCTGACGGTTCAAAATCCGACGGACAAACCCAAAGAGGTGACGATCCACTTCAGTTTCGGTGTGCCGCTTTCGGACAGTCTCGGCGACGTGAAAATCAGTCTGCAGGATTCGGCCATCACCGATCCGCGCTCGGCCGTGGACTGGATTAAGGCTTTTCCGAGAAAGATGGTGCTTGCGCCCAATTCCAGCCAGGTTGTCAGATTTGTGGCGCGGCCGCCCAGGGACTTGCCCGACGGTGAATACTGGGCGAGAGTCGTCATTAGATCCCAGGAGGGCGAGACGTCGATCCCGGCGGCTTCCGACCAGGAAAAGATTACGACCAGGCTCAACATGATCATGCAAACTGCAATTGCACTCAAATATCGGACCGGGAATCTGATCTCAAAGCTGGAAGTTGTCAGCACCGAAACAAAACTGGTCGATTCGGCGGTCAGTATACTGATCGATATGGTCAATCGCGGCAATGTCTCATATATCGGACTGCTCCAATGTCGACTGGTTGACGCGAAGGGAAAAATAATTTCAAAGGGCCAGGTTGACCTGGCTGTTTATCGTGATCTGAAACGCCGGATAGTGCTGCCGGTGGCCGGAGAGAATCTGCAGAAACCTTATAAGGTTGAGGTAGCAATCGCCACCGAGGGCAGAACGGACATCGCCGCCGAAGATCTTATCGCCGGCAACAGCATCGAATACTCGGCCCTGGTCGAGTAGGCGGTCATTTTTTGAACGGCAAAGCCCTGGAAGGCGAACGCCAATACGAGTGCGGAACGCTCAATGAAGTTCTCAACTGCCATATTTACTGCGATTGCTTTAGTCCTGTGTTCAACACAGGTCTATGCCCAATCGACCGAAGAACTTCCGTACGAGGAAATTATCGTCAGGTTCGAGGTTCCCCGGCTAATTGACCGCGATATCTTCGCCCTGTTCGACAGCCGGGACATTTTCCTGCCCGTTGCGGAAATATTCGGTCATCTCGATATAGACATCAAGAGCGATCCGGCAAACGGCAGGTTTTCCGGTCGGTACATGACCGCCGGCGACAAATTCGAAATCGACGTCGCGAAGTCGAAGGCCGAATGCTTCGGCAAAACCGTCACTCTGGAAGCGGGCGATTACATCCTGACCCCGACCGACCTGTTCCTGAGAATCGATCTTTATGAGACGATTTTCAGGCTGAAGATGCACTTCAACTTCTCCGAGCTCAGCATATATCTCCCTCTCGACAGAGACTTCCCGGCCTATCAGAAGCTGAAACGAAAAGTCGCCCACGAAAAGCTGCTGGCCGAAGAAGCGTCGTCGAAGGACGTCCAGGAGATCCCCCATGAAAAGGAGAATCTGAAGGCGGGAGTTGCCGACTGGACGCTTACCTTAAATCCGCTCGAGAAAAAAGGACAGTACCTCGGGCTGGGGCTCGGCGGCATGATCCTGGGCGGCGACATATCGGTCAACGGTTCCGCCAACAGCGGAAGCGGTTTTCGGGATGATGAAATCAGATACAGATGGCGCTATGCCTTCCTGGACAACGATTATATCACCCAGATTGAGCTGGGCGAAATAAACACCGTCGGTCCGCTGATGCGGCGCCTCGAAGGGGGCCTTTTAACCAACCGGCCTCCGGTGCAGCGAAAGCGTTTCGAAACGATTACCGTGTCGGGATATGCCGGAGACGGCTGGGAGGTCGAGCTGTATGTCAACAACCGGTTGATCGATTTTGCCTATACCGACGAGAACGGTGACTATGAATTCCTGGTCGATATCAATTACGGGGCTTCAAGAATTCTTCTTAAGATGTACGGCCCGAATGGAGAAATCAGAACCGAAGAGAAATTCGTCCGGGCTCCCCATAATCTGGTTCCCAAGAACAGCTTCGAGTACACCGTGGCCGCAGGAGCGGTAACGAATCACCTGGGCCGGAAAAGATACGCCCAGGCCGGCGGCTACTACGGCCTCTTGAGCAGCCTGACGTTCGGGCTTAACTCGGACTATCCCATAGACGCCGTCGATGGCGAGAAACCCTCTCTGGCCGCCGAAGCGACGGTGCATCCGTTCGGCAGTCTTCTTCTCGGTGTTTCCTACGCTCCTGATTATGCCGCCGAATTCGATTTCAATTACAGCCGCCCGTCAGTCATAAACCTGAGCGGCAGTTACAAGAAATTCTTTGAGAATCCGTTCTGGAACAAGATGAATCAGGTTGAGGGCATTTCCCTATCGGCATCCTCTCCCCTCAAAATCGGGCGAAAATATCTGAGTCTGCGCTATCGACTGACGATCGACAAATACCCCCTCTACACGATTACCAATATGAACTATGGCTTCAAACTGCCCCTGTTTTGTGTCCATCTGAACTACATCGGAAGCTATAAGATATCCGAGTTCATGACGAGACGGGACCGGAAAATATCCAGTCAGCTGTTCGCCTCCACTTCATTTCTCAGGTGGCTGCGTCCTCAGTTCCGAGTCAACTATGAGCACAACATCGGCCGTATTTCGAAAATCGGCGTGTATTTGCAGAAAAGAGTCTTCAAAATCGGTCAGCTTGCGTTCAGCTTTGAACGCAACACGGTGACCAAATCGGATATGCTCATGATTAGCTTCAACATCTTCACCGGCTTTGCCAACCTTACCTCACGGGCGACTATCGCAGAGCGGCAGACCATCGTAACGCAAACGCAGAAGGGTTCAATTCGCTTCGACCAGAAAACCGGCTCCTTCAGGTTCGAACGAAGAAACGGACTGGGACTGGGGACTGCCGTGATCTGGCCCTTCCTGGACGCCAACTACAACGGAGTTTATGATGATGGTGAAAAGCTTCTGCCGGAACTCAAGGCCAATATCGGCGGCGCCCGCGGGATAAGAAGCGGCAAAGAGCGGCTGTATTACTACGACGGCCTCAGGCCGTACGACCGATATGTCGTCAGGATAGACACTTACAGCCTGGACAATCCCCTCCTCAGACCGGCCCACGACAACTTTATGGTTTCGGTAAACCCCAACACCGTGACCGGAATAAATGTCCCGGTTGTCACCGCCAGTGAAGTAACCGGAATCGTTCAGCGGCAGCTGGTCGGAGATAGAATCGGCATCGGCGGCATCAAGGTCACGATCATCAACGAAATCAACGGCAAAGAGGTCGTAATCAGCACCTTCAACGACGGCGAGTATTTCTACCTCGGTCTCGTGCCCGGGATGTACAGGGCCTTCCCGGACCCTGAACAGCTGGCCACCTACGGATACGTATCAGATCCGCCCTCAATTTCCTTCCAGGTTAAGACCGTCGAGGGCGGCGATTACGTGGAAAACATCAATTTCATCATAAAGCCCGAAGAATAATCGCGTCAGCTTCATATTCCCCGTAAAGCTCCCGTTCGGTCAATCGAAATCTCACTCCATCCGTATCAAGTTTGACAATCGTTGGAAGGATTTACCGGAAAATCTATGGAGGTATGTATGAAATTCAAAATCAGTTTACTTGTAATCGCGGCGGCCTTGCTCATTACCGGTTCCTCATATGGGGCCGACAAATACACGCTGGATGCGGCGCACTCGTATCTGGGATTCTCGGTCAGGCACCTGGTCATCGCCAATGTCAAAGGGCATTTCAGTGATTTCTCCATGGACCTGACGTTTGATGAAAACGACATGACGAAATCATCGGTGCAGGTCGCCATAAAAGTGGCCGGTATTGATACCGACAATCAGAAACGAGACGATCATCTCAGAAGCGCCGATTTCTTTGACGTCGAAAAATATCCTGAAATGACCTTCACAAGCACCAAAATCGAGAAGACCGAGGACGGATATGTCATGCACGGCAATTTGACGATGCATGGAACGACCAAGGAGATTGCCGTATCGATCGATTTCCTCGGTAAAACGGTTGGGCCCGGCGGCAAGGAAAGAATAGGTTTTGAAGGATATGCCAAAGTGGACAGAAGAGATTTCGGCATGACCTGGAGCAAAACCATCGAGACGGGCGGACTGGTGGTCGGGCACGAAGTGAAGATTGAGCTTCAAATTGAAGCAGTCAAGATGTAATTGCACCCGCCATAATTTGGTGTAAAAGGGGCGCGAAAAGCGCCCCTTTTACAATAACATCCTGTCTGCAGGCGGCCGACGTTCGTGTCGGATTTCTAATGACAGACCTCCGGAAAAGCGATAAATTCGACTTGCGGACTTTCGCGGACAGCAGACCCGAACATGCTGTGTCATGCTCAATCACGGACCTGGCCGCCGCCCGTGTAACATTCGGAGGATGACGGCGTAGGATAATAGATAATGAAAGCTGATTAATCGAGGATGTCCAATATGAGCC
>CP070766.1:1743845-1746862 GCA_020345705.1 Candidatus Zixiibacteriota bacterium
AGACGGAATCTATCCCGACTCTAACGTCAGAGTAGCGGAACTTCGCCAAAAGGTCTCCGAGAACCAGTTTCTGATACTGCAGCGAGTCCACCCGGCCGTCGAATTCTATGATAGGCGATTCGAAATTGCCCAGAATCTGTGCCCTTCCGGACAGCAGCCCACTTAACTCGTATTCGTCGGAGTACAGTCTCATCCATGGCACGATATCAATTCGGTCCACTTTCACTTGGAAGTCCATCGTTTCGTCATAATCGATCCGTCCGTTGCCCTCGACAGAACCGATTGGCCGTTCAAGCCGGCAGTTTGTGAAGTCATAACCGGCGGAATCAATATCAACGGTCACCGGGCTGCTGTTCGAAAGGTGCAGGCCCATGACGTCAATCTGAAAACCATCGACGGTTAAGTGCTGAGGATAGGACAGATAGTCGAGAACTCCGAAACCGGTCATATTGGCGTATTCATTACTCACGAAGCCGCTGTCGATTAATACAAACTGGGAATCGACGGTCATCAGGAGGAGAATTGTATCATAGGGGACATCATAGAGCATGCCGTCAAGAAGCCGGGCATCCGCGCTGCCTTCCCTGTCATACAGGAAGTGCTTTATATCGAAATTCGCGGTTGCCTGGCGCGAGAGGATGTCGTAAAACCACACCGAGTCGGATTCGAATTGCCCGATAATGTCGGGATTGAGGAGGTTGCCTGCTGCCTTGAAGGTACCGTTGCCCCTTCCGCCCATCCTTTCAATGAAAATCTGGCCGTTAAACGCGGACAGATCTTTGAATACAGCCTGACCGTCAATCTGCACCTGTCCGGCATAGTCTATATAACCCGATGCGACAAAAGTATTATCGTGATATTTTATAGCAAACCGGTCATGAAAGTAAATGCTGTCGCTGATAATGGTCATATCGCCCATATCTTGTGGCCGTGATATTCATCAAACCAGGATTCATCCAGATCGGCGACAATGTCCAGGCGGAGCATGTTGGTGGTGAATCCCCGCCCGCTCAGGTTCATTTTGCCGCTCAGGTTCGTCTCGTAGGAATCGAACACCAGGTTGTTCAGATTGAAATTCCCAAGAGCGCCCACCAGATGATACTCCTCGGGTGATGCCGACAGGTCTATGTCACCCTTTCCTTCAAACCGACAGCCGTTGAAAACGAATCCGTCCAGGCTGTCGAAGTTCAGCAGATTACCGGAGATGACAAAGGACGTGCGCAGAGAATCAAGAAGACGATCCATAAAGGTTCCGGAGATGTCCACATTGCCGCTAAGGCGATTGTCTTCGTACTCCATGGTACCTCTCATGGAAACATTACCCCTTAACCTGGGGCCGAGAAATGCCGAGCCTTCCGCCAGATTGAGTTTCGCGGCATCCAGCTCCAGGTAGCCTGCCAGCGTATCTCCAATGACAAACTGGCCGTTGAGCATAACATTAGAAGAGTCCGTGACGACGTTCAAATCCTGAAAGACGAGCCGGTTGCCGGTAGTCGTGACTTTGCCGCCCGCGGAAACCAGGTTGAACCGGGAATCGGAAGACTGGAAATTGAGAGCCTCAATCAATGCCGAATATGTTTTATCCCTGCCCTCAATGCCGGCCTTGAGGACAATGTTTCGAAAGATCAGGCTATCTTCCGGGGTCAGAATACTCAGCCTGATGTTGTTCAGAAAAACCTCGCCGGCCTCAAAGTCCAGAATCTGAGCTTTCTGCTCGGATTCTTTCAGGGGCTTGGGAATTAACCATTTGTTCTCTTGCGATTTCTTTATCATCAGTACCGCCGAGTCGATCACCACTCGTTCAAAGATCAGCTCACCCCGCCACAATCGCCGCCATGAATATTCCACTACAAGTTGCGGGATCGAGGCCATCGTGTATGTCTCAAGGCTGTCGTAATAAATGACGTTTATGTCATGAAGAACCAGTCTGGAGAAATAATCGCCGCCGATATCGCCGATGTGTACCCGTAAGGGAAAATCGGCGCCAATCCGATTCCTGAGTTCCCTATTCGCGGCGTATTCAATCAGGCCGAAATGAAAAATCGACAGGTACAATGCGACCAGCAGGACCGCAACCACGGCAACAACGCAGACAATTATTTTATTCCGCCGCCTCATACTTTACCTGGATTCGATGGATAATGTCTTCGGCAAGATTGAACGCTTCTTCACCGGCGATCGGCCTGATATCCGCGTTGATCTGCCTGACCAGGGCTATTTCTGCTCCGACGTTCAAGCTTCCCCAGACATGCGACATCAGCTGCCGCTCCTGCCTGTCAACGATCAGCGCCGCCACTTCGGCCAGCTCCCGCTCAACCTGGGTCAGTCCCGGTCTGGTGAGAACCTTGCCGTAACCTTCAATGACCATCCAACGAAATATCTCCGGCAATATTGAAGTGAATTTCACCTTCAGGCTCTCGAAGTGCCGGCCATAAACGCGGCGGCACAGCTTCATGCCGTCCCTGAACCACTTGTCGGCCTCAGCCACGGAGATCTTTTCGATTTCCCTTCCCCTGTTAGTTTCGCCAAAAACTTCGCTGAAAGCGAGGGCGGCCTCAATCATCCGCGGAAATCCCAAAAACAGATAGCTTTGAAGAATAGTCTCATAGACCGCCTCTCGGCTTATCTCCAGTCTTTTTAGAAAACTGAGGACTTGGCCGGTCAACTTATTGTCACACCGGGCTATCGCCGCCGAGAGTGTCGCCAGGAGCCGCGCCTGCCTGTTGTTACCGGTACGCTCAAGCGAGTCCAAATGTTTATCCCAGTTCGGCATCTCTTTCATGGATGACATTATAACCTGATTCATATCAAAACGCCAGAATCAAACTCAGTGTCGGTTCGCAGTTTTCTTCTCCCGCTTTAGGTATTACAGCGACAATAGTTCGCTGCCATTCACACTACCTTCCGGCCAAAAAAAGCCGGGATACAAAAATAGATGTTATCCCGGCTTACATACAAAAGAGCCTTTAGAAGTATGTGCTATCTTATTGAGCCTCCTCAGTCGCCTTGGTTTCGGG
>CP070766.1:1746962-1751910 GCA_020345705.1 Candidatus Zixiibacteriota bacterium
AGAGCTTCAAAAGGAATTCGGCAACAGTCGGGAAATACTGGGGAGACTTGATGCCATATCGGATGATATGCAAAAGGTTGTCGATGAGCTAAGTGACGGCGAGGTGGGCCAGGCGACCATCGATCGTCAGCTTAAGATATATTCGCGTATGCTGGATGCCACCAAGTCACTGCAGAGGAAGGACTTCACCGAGCAGAGAAAGGCCGCCGTCGGAAAGGATATCCTGCGTTCATCGCCCCCGGCCTTAACCGGCAATCACCTTCAGGGCAGCCTTGATATCGATGACCGACTAAGGCGGTTCCTGGATGAGAATTACCCCGAGGAGTACGAACAGCACATTAAAGCTTATTTTAAAGCTCTCCTCGAAAAGATTGAGCAATATGCACCTCCGACAGTCAATGAAAATGAATAAGAATCTGGCCCTTTCGGTTATTATTTTCCTTATCATCGTTGCGGGGCCGGTCTATGCCTCAGGCGACTCAGATAAAAAGGACCCGGGTCTCATACTGGATAGAAATCAATCGTCCTGGCCGACTGATTTTACGCTGGTTCGCGACCTGATCAGGAGGGGCGCCTTTATCAGCGCCGCCGGTCTTCTTGAGGATATGTACGCACAGAATCCCGACAATCGTGAGATTGTCAAGCTGTTGCTCAACTGCTACATCGAGTTGAAGGCCTTTCCGAAGGCGGAATTGCTCCTCAAAAGGCAACTGGAGAAGTATGCTTTCGATTACTTCTACCATGAGCGACTGCTGGATGTTTATCTCAAATCGGGGATCGATTCCACGATCGACGGTCATATCGAAGGCATATTCGAACGATTCCCGGGCAACCAGAGCATCTACCGGGCCGTCATTGCCCGGCTGGTTGACTATGGCTATGGCGAGAAAGCCTTGAATCTGATCGAGCATGGCCGTCGACAATTCGGGAATGAGTCATTGTTTGCGCTTGAGCGAGCCGCTCTTTTTGAAATAAAGGGCGACTATTACGCCGCCGTACAGGAGTACTTGACGGCCATTCGGACCGATACGACGGCGATTGCTCCAGCGGACAGAAAGCTGGCGTCTCTGGTTCGTCACCCGGGGGCGGCTGCAGAGGTCGTCAGAGCCTTGCACGACGTGCTCGATTCTCTGCCCGATGATGTTTACGCCCTGAAGGTCCTTCAGGAGACCTACACAAAAGACGGCCGTTTTGAGGATGCTTTTGAGATAAGTATCAGGGTTGACTCATTGACCGACAGCAAGGGGCTTGAGCTTTTCAGATACCTGACGAAATGTTGGGAGCGAAAGCTCTTTGACCAGGTCATCCGGATGTCCGAGTACGTTGACGCAAAAGATTTCAGAAAAGAACTCATATCGGAATACAAGTTTTTCTATGGTGAGGCGCTTTATCGAACGGGCAGATACCATGATGCCGTTGCCGTTTATGATTTCATCTACAACAATTATCCTCAGGCGCGTGACAAGGCACTGGCCCTGCTGGAGATGGGGAGGATATATCGTTACGGCCTGAACGATTTCGATTCGGCCCGGGTTTATTATGACTCGGTGGTGAACTCGTACAACATTTCGCCCGCTCACAATGCGGCTTGGACTGAGATTGCCGGGTTGCATCTGGTGCGGGGAAAACTGGACTCGGCCGAGACGGTGTACAGAAAGCTGGACAAGTGGAGCCACTCCGACCAATCGCGGGAGATTGTCGCCTACAACCTGGGCATGATTGATTTTTACAGAAAGAATTTCGATGATGCCGACCTGGCTTTCAGAAAGCTGATGACCGATTTCCCACGCGGATTCTACGTGAATGACGCTCTCATAAACAGCTTGATCATCCGGGAATCGAAGGAAGTCTATGCCGAACCGCTTTCTTTGTACGCCGAGGCGCTCTATTTTGGGGCCAGGCTGATGCCCGATTCGGTGCGGTCAAGACTTGAGACGATTATCGAGCGCCGCCAGTCGCCGCTGATAGGGCTGTCAACATATAAACTGGCCGGATTCTATTCCGGTCTGGGCGACACCGTCAGTGCTTTGCAGACAATCAGCCGGATGGAAGAGAATCACAGGGACGACTACTTCTATCCCTATGCGCTCAAGCTGAAGGGAGACATTCTCAGGCAGGACCCGGCTGGAAGAGAGCAGGCGGGGCAGATATACAAGGAACTGCTGGAAAAATATGACTCGTACCCCTTTATCGGTGAGATAAGGGAGACGCTTCAACAGTTGGATATGGTTCAGCCGACTATTTGATTCTATTAATACTCGACCGGTTCTTTTTCCTTGGTGTCCTTTATGGCCCTGAGTTCTCTCTCGAGATTCTTAACCCTGTTTTCATACTCCTCGAATTTACCCGCTTTCATCTTAACCGTGGTGCGGATAAGAAGCGCCAGGGAAACAAGCATGAAAAGCACCGAGTTAATCTGACGAAATATCTCGCCATAGTTAAAGATGGAATCCATGAAGGCAGCTATGCCCAGAAAGAACAGAATTGCGCACCAGACAAACATGTGTCCTCCTCGTTTTTCTCTTAAACCGCAAGGCCGGTGATGAGTATAATTTTTATTGTGAATTATGCATTTCTAATTATATTTGTGCCTACATCACCAGCTCTGCTGGTCAACGATTATATCGGATAGAGTTCCGGTTAGCTTTAGGAGGCCATTTTGGAAACCAAAATAGATGCGCCCATAAAAGGCGGCTTTGACAGAACTAATGCTCTTATCGCAGCATTTGTTTTTCTATTCTCTTTTGTCGTTTATCGATTGACGGTAGCTCCGACCCTGTCCTACTGGGATTGCGGCGAATTCATAGCCTGCGCATATATCCTTGGCATTCCCCACCCGCCCGGCTTTCCGGTTTTTGTGGTGATCGGCCGTATCTTCTCGGTGCTGCCGATTGCCTCAGATATCTGCTTTAGAATCAACATGTTATCGGTAGTTTCGTCATCGGGGGCGGTTTTGTTTGGCTACCTGGTTCTGGTTCGGCTCATAAAAATCTGGTATCAGGACAGTGAGTTCGCCGGATGGAAAAGGGTCATTGCCTACGCCGGGGGACTGGCCGGATCGCTGTTGATGGCGTTTTCATCGACCTACTGGGCCAATGCCGTGGAAGCGGAGGTGTATGGATTGTCGCTGATGATTATGACCATGATTTTATGGCTGACGCTGATCTTTCATGATAATCGAGGCACCCCCAAGGCATCCAGAATTGTCGTTCTGATCTGCTATCTGGCGATGCTGGGTGTCGGCGTTCATCTTACGACGTTTCTGATTATGCCGGTGGCCGCGATTTTTCTTATTCTGAAAAAGGATGCCCCGGTTAAAGCATGGGTCGTGCTTTGCTGCTTTTTTGTGGCCGAGCTGCTGGCGATGATAGTCTTTTCCAATACCGACATCGGTTACCAGGCGTTCATATTCGCATCGGTCCTGTTCGTCCTTTTGACCGCTTATCTCACCTACAAATATATCAACTGGCCGATTTTGATCGGGATCGGGGCCTTCTCGATGATAATGGTCGGGTTTTATCAGATGATTTACGGTTTGATTGGCGGTGTTATTCTACTGCTCATTATCGCCTCCGTATGGAAAAATCTCGAATGGAAAACAGGCATGGCAGTAATGCTTCTGGCCGTTACCGGTTACTCCTTTCATCTTTTCATTCCGATCAGATCAGCACACAATCCGAGGATAGATGAAAATAATCCCTCTCGCGATTTCAGCCTTGCCCCGTGGGCGTTTTTGGATTCGAAAAAGAATCAGGCCTTTGTCAATTACCTTGACCGGAAGCAGTATGGAAGTCAATTGATGGTCGAGAGATCATTCAAAAGGCGGGGCACATGGGAGCATCAGTTCGGGCGGCATGCCCATATGGGATTCTGGAGCTACTTCGAGCGGCAGTTTGGCCTGACGCCGATCTTCCTGATTGTGTTTCTGCTGGGGATGTACGGCGTTTATTTCGCGGTCATGAGAAAGGTTCAAATCGGCCTGCCGTTTCTGATATTACTTCTCTTGGGGACCGTGGGGCTGGTCCTTTATATGAATTTCGCCGACGGTATAAAATTCAACACTCAGACCGGCGATGCTTATCTCGAGGTCAGAAACCGGGATTATTTCTTCACACCCGGATTTGCCTACTTCGGTCTGGCCCTGGGACTCGGTGTGGCCGCTTTGATGGAGGTGGTAAGGAGAAAGACGGCCAAATCCGGATTTCACAAACCGGCCATGGCCCTGGTATCAATTCTGGCCCTCCTGCCGCTTTCGGCTCTTTCAAGCAACTACTACGAGAATGACAGGTCCGAGAATTACTATCCCAAGATCTACTCGGAAAATATGCTGAATTCATGTGAGAAGGATGCCATCCTGTTTACCTCCGGGGATAATGATACCTTCCCGCTCTGGTGCGTTCAGGAAGTGTACGGCACGCGTAAGGACATAAGAGTCGTCAATCTGTCTTTGTTTAACACCGACTGGTATGTATATCAGATGAAGAATTTCTATGACGTGCCCATTTCACTGACCGATGACCAGATTCTCTGGAACAACTATGAGTATCAGGGCAGGACGATCAGGCGGCCGGAAAAACCGTTCCTGGACCGCCCTCGAAAACGAAAGACGTTTCTGATTCCGATGCCGTACGAGGGCCGTGTCTGGAAATTACAGGATATGATGGTTGACGAGGTCGTGCTTGAAAACAGGTGGCGTGACCCGATATACTTCTCATCCGAGCCTTATGCGGAATCGCCTTTGAAGCTCCGAGACCTGGCGGTATCAACCGGGGTCCTGTACCGGCTTGATTCAGCCAGGAATGAAAGAAATATCGATGCTGAAGAGGGCTATCGGCTCTACAAAGAAGTCTTCAATTATGACGGCCTCGACAATCCCGACATATATCGTGATGAGAATGCCACCGGGGTAATGCTGGCCCTGGGCTTTAACGCCCTCCGCATCTTCAGC
>CP070766.1:1752010-1757599 GCA_020345705.1 Candidatus Zixiibacteriota bacterium
CCATTACCCTGAAGTACACGACGGCATTCACCTTAACCGAAACGTTGTCCATGGTGATGACGTCCTGCGGGGGGACGTCGAAGGTGATGGTCCTTAGATCGACGCGCAGCATCCGATCAACAATCGGGATAAGCAGAATAATACCGGGGCCCTTGGCGCCAATAAGCCGCCCGAGTCTAAATATGACACCTCTCTCGTACTCCCTTAGAATTCTTATCGCATTCGACAGAATAATGATTCCGAGAAAGATAATTATACCCAATCCTGCAAGGGGCATAGCTTTCCTCCCTGATTTATGTTATCCTTTTGACTTTCATTTTCAGGCTGTCGACTTCGACCACGATCACTTCTTCGCCTTCTTCGATAACTTCGTCGGCGCTGGCTTCCCAGAGCTCTCCGGCCAGGTAGACATAGCCGGTCCCGGCGATTTTCGTCCTGACCACGGCCTTCTCGCCGACCAGACCTTCCTTTCCCGTGGTCGGTTTGGAAACCCGGGCCTTGTAGGCCAGAGTAAAGGCCAGAAGGACAAACGCACCGAGAACGATCGCCACCGAGTAGATGACCGTCTTGGAAATTTTGAGCTCCGGGTCAGCGGTATCGATAAGCATCATACCGCCGATAATTATCGAGACTACTCCACCAATCGTCAATAATCCGTGACTCACGATTTTTATCTCCAGTAGAAATAGAATGATTGCAAACAAAATCAAAAGCACCCCGGCATAATTAATGGGCAACGTCCGCATACCGTAAAAGGCCAGTATCAGACAGATGCCGCCGACCACCCCCGGCAATATCGCTCCGGGATTGTAAAGCTCCAGAACAATGCCCAGCCCGCCAATCGACAGGAGCATGAAAACGATGTTGGGCGATGAAATTATATCCAGAATGGACTGTATCAGAGTTTTCTTGATTGTCTCTGTGACCGGGTTATTCAACTCGATGACCTTCTTGCCCAGTACGGTGTTAACCTCACAACCTTCGATCTTCTTGAAAAGATCATCAAGATCCTCGGCGATGAAATTAATGACATTTTTTTCCAAGGCTTCGGTGTTGGTTATGGAGACCGATTTGCGGGCGGCTTCTTCGGCCCAATCGCCATTTCGGCCGTGACGGTCTGCCATGGCCCTCAGCGATGCGACGGCGTCATTCATAACCTTTTCGGATAGCACCGAGTCAATCTGCTCCCCGCCGGCGCCGACAACATGAGCGGCGCCGATATTGGTACTTGGCGCCATGACCGCCACGTGGGCGGCGTAGGTGATATACACCCCCGCCGAGGCCGCTTTGGCGCCGGGCGGCGCAATGTAAACCACCACCGGGACAGTGGAATTCATGATAGCCTTGGTGATGGGCCACAGCGAGCCGGTGAATCCCCCCGGCGTATCCATCTGGATGACGAGCAGATCAGCGAATTCCTCTTCGGCCTGCTCAACGGCATCAATGACCATGTCGGCTGTAACGGTTCCGATAGCGCCGTCTATCGTCAGGATGAGAACCAGACTTGGTTCAGCCGCTTCTTCTTCCTCTGCCTCACGAGATGAATCAACCGCGGTGGTGTCCGTCAGGGCCGCGGGAACAACCGTCAGCAACAATGCCAGAGCAACCGCAAATAATCTGAAACTCATACCTGTTTACCTTCCAATCTCTAATTCCCGGTGATGCCGGCGCGAAAGGACCGGGAAATCATTCTCACCAAATTATACGTCAGATCCCCCCGTCAGGCCACATTTATAATAGGCCCGGGTCGCCGTCTCTTTAGATAAACTTATCGAGGATAAGTTAAAATCTTTTCAAAGGAAGTGTCAATTAAAAGTTTCTGATTCGGTTCTGAAGTTTGCGGCGGTTGCTCTAAGACAGGAAATCGCAGTCGCCGCTGACAAAAACCGGCCGGCCGTCAAAAAATGTAGCAAGGACAGAAACGTTCTTTATCTTCGATCCGGCGATTTTATAGATATCATCGGAAAGGACGACAAAATCGGCGAAGTATCCCGGGAGAAGGTATCCGAGCTCGTGTTCCTGCCCTGCGGCGTATGCCGGCCCTGCCGTGAAGCCAAAAATCGCCTGCTCGACGGAGATTCTCTCTTTGGGATAGAAGGATTTTCGCGTCTTAGGCGCCTTTCGATTGACGGCGGCGTCGATGCCGGCGATCGGATCGAGCGGCTCGATAGGGGCATCGGAACCGAATGTCAGCGGGATCCCCTTTGCCAGCAGCGTATTGAAAATAAAGCAATTGCGACCACGGCTTCCCCAGTATTTCTCGATTAATCCGATATCCGACGGACAGTGCGACGGCTGCATGGAGGCGACGATCCCGAGCCTCTTGACACGGGCGATATCGGAGCGACGAATCATCTGAAGATGCTCAATGCGGTGCCGTGCCGGACCCTTAGGGCGCGGCGCCGTTTCATAGCAGCCGATGACGTTCGATATGGCCTTATCGCCGATGGCATGTATCGCACACGGCAGATTGAGCCTGGCGGCCCGCTTCACATATGCCGATATCTGCCTGACGGTATTCGTCTCAACGCCGTAGTTATCGTTCGAGCCTTTGTACCTGTTGAAACACAAGGCAGACTGGCTGCCTAGAGACCCGTCCGAAAATATCTTGACACCCGAGAGGCGGAAAAAGTCATTGCCGTAACCGAAACCGAGTCCGGCCTGCTCGAGCATAGAAAGCTCCTCGGCTCTATGATAGTAATTTATGCGCAGACCCAATTTCCCCTCTCGCGAAAGCCTGTCAAAAAAAGGAAACGCTTCCGGACCGTCGAAGGAATGAACACCGATCACACCTTTTGAGTACGCCAATTGGAGAGCGTCACGATATACTCTCTTTTTCTTCCTGTCGGGCGGATCTTTGACCAGTCGTTCTACCGGCGTGTAGGCCACAACTGCTTTCAGGATTCCGGACGGTTCGTTACCCTCAAGGCGCTCGATCCTGCCGCCCGCAGGATCGGGTGATGACGCGGTTATTCCGGCCAACTCAAGCGCCTTTGAATTGACCCACATGACGTGCTGGTCCTTCGAATATAGCGCCGCCGGGCGACCGCCCGTGACGCGGTCCAGCATGAACCTGTCAGGATGAACATATTTTTTCCATCGGTCAGGGGAAAAGCCGTCGCCGACGACCCATTCATCCTTGCCCAGTTTTCGGCTGTGCTGTCCTATGGCAGACAGGACGTCCTCAACCGATGTCAGCCCATCGAGTTTAACATTTCCAAGAGACATGGCCAGGAAATAAATATGGGTGTGCGAATCAACAAAACCGGGGATGACGGCCCGGCCCTTGAGGTCTATCTTTTGATAAGACCTGAAATCCGGATCATACCGAAGGTTTCTGCCCACCGCCACGATTCTCTTTCCCGAGACAGCCATGGAGTCGGCCACGATGGATTCGCCGGCCTGGGTATATAGCCTGCCGTTAAAGAAGAGTCTATTTTTTCTCAAGATTGTCACCTCTCACGCGGATATCACCCTGGCGGACGGTTATTTTGCGCCGGTCGGTTTCCTCCAGGAGCGGCACCACATACTTCCGGCTGCTGCCGAGTTTCTCCCGCAGACCTGAGACGGTCAGCGGGTCACCCTCATCGAACATCTCGCGGATCACCTGTAAGGCCTGCTTCCAAACCTCTTCATGAAAGGCCAGGTCTCCACCGACTTTTACTATCCTCCCGGCGGCAACCAGATAGGCAAGGGCCTCGCGACCGAGCTTGTCATCGCCCACAATTTCCGTAAGGCCGGGCGGTGATAGTCCCCCTTCCAACAATTTCTTCATGATTATTTCGGAAACCTTTTTGACTTCCCCCGTCACTGTAACGGCACGCCCCGAGAGATCGAAACGGTTTCTCTTCTTGACCAGCTGTTTCCGTTCGCACATAAGTTGAAGCATCGGTTCAACGCCGGATACTGATTGTCCGACCCAAGAGGCAATCAGGTCGGCGCCGACGCCGTCAACGTGGGGATTGGACTCAAAATAGCTTTTCAAGGCCGACTCTATCTGCTGCGTAATCGGCGCAACGTCGGAAGGACGGTAGTATCGCGGGCCATATCGCTCCACCAGTGACTTTTTCGCCAGTTCGTCAAATGTACTGCTTATGAGATCCTGCGAGTAATTGCACCATTGGAAATCAGCATTCGGGTCGGCGAACAGGGATTTGCTCAGACGCGTGATTACCAGCTTTTCAGGAGTCAGGCTTGTCCGCTCTTTTAGATAAGCGTATTTCGCGTGATCTTTTTTCCTGGGAATCGCGGTCAACAAATCGAGGACAGCACCGCCTCCCACCGTCACCTGCGGCGTCGGCAGACGGAGAATGAATCTGTCATTAATAAAGCAGAAAAGCTGGCTTTTCGGCCGGAAAAAGACAATACCATTTTCGCCCGGCCCGATGACATCTGAGCCGTACAATCTGATTTCGCCCTCCACCTCCGTCGTCCCGAGAATCATCAACAGTTTCCGACGGTCTTTAAGGGCCACGCGCGACTCCGGAAGCACCGTGACCGATAAGGCCAGAATATTATCATCGGGATAATCGCGGAGAAGTCCCGGTATTGTAATGACACCGCCCCGGCCGAGATGCTCCTTGTCAATTCCGGTAAGGCTTATTGAAGTTCTCTGGCCGGGAGAAGCGCTTTCAATCTGCCGATTATGCGATTGTATGATCCGAACCTTTCCACTGCGCCGGTTGGGAAAGACGGCCACATCCTGACCGACGCGCAGCGTGCCGCCGCGCAGGGTGCCGGCAACAACCCCGCCCATTCCGGAAAGTACAAATGAGCGATCGATGTACAGCCGCGGTTTACCGATATTCTCTCTTTCCGTGATTCTACCGGCCAAGCTAATCATCTCTTCCTTAAGCCGGTTGAAGCCTTCCCCCGTTACTGATGACAATCTGACAAAAGGGGCGTTTTCAAGAAATGATCCTCTTATCTTTTCTTTGATATCATCTTCGACAAGATCGACCCAGCTTTCCTCGACCAGGTCTATCTTCGATATTACCACGATACCGTCACTTACCCCCAGCAGTTTTGTAATTTGCAGATGCTCCTGGCTCTGGGGCATCCAGCCGTCATCGGCGGCAACAACCAGCATCACGGCGTCAATACCTCCGGCCCCGGCAATCATATTCCTAACGAATCTCTCATGCCCGGGGACATCAATAATGCCGATACGGGTTCCGCCGGGTGCATCGTAATGGGCAAAACCGATGTCGATTGTCATGCCGCGAGTTTTTTCTTCCGGCAATCGATCGGGGTCAATACCTGTCAGACGGGTAATAATGGCTGACTTGCCGTGATCAATATGTCCCGCAGTGCCGATAACGAACATTTTTATATCTGGGGAATTAGTTTCCTGATGATGCTCACAAGGATATTGTAATCCTGTTCGTCAATTGCTTTCAGGTCTATCATGAACCGATCGTCGGCGATGCGGCCGATAACCGGCGGGTGCGAGTTTCGGAACAGCGCCGCGATCTTTTCGGGCCGAAGCTTGCTTCGAAAAACCAGGGCCACCGAAGGAAGAGGCACTTCCGGCAAGGCTCCGCCGCCCATCTCCCCCTGCGAGGCCTGGAGAGATACTTTGTCTGCGGC
>CP070766.1:1757699-1771672 GCA_020345705.1 Candidatus Zixiibacteriota bacterium
CAACACAGCATAAAGGGCAGCTATAATTCCGGCATAGGCGACGTCTCTAGCGCCCAAGCTTTTCATAACGGCCTAAGAAAACGTCACCGGGTATTTTGTCAACTAAAAATTGGCGGAATCGGGCCGGAGAAGCCGCCGCCTTTTTCGATTAATCTGTCTTCGATCCAACGATGCGCAGGCTGATGATCCGATCGACGGGAACGCTGAGGGTCCGCGTGCGCTCGGTGTCGGTCATGCAAAACTGCCAGCTGCGCGCTCTTATCTCCAGTGATACCGGATAAAGCCCTTCGAAAACTTTATTCTCAGGCTTCAGCATAAGACAGAGCTCGTTTTTGTGAAGCAAAGCCTGCATAAATTGACCGATCAACGAATCAACTTCGCCAGACAGCGGAGTCGTCGGAGACTCCGGGCAGACAATATGCCGGCACAGGCAGCCACGCGTTTTGTCAGGCACTGCCGAGAGGATTTTCAATTCAATGTTTCTTAATATATTTCTGAAGTGCTGCGACCTGCAAAGCGGCGAATTTTGCAGGCAGAAACCGACAATCTCCTCCTCCTCAACCGTGAAATTCAGCGCCGGAAGCGAGATATCTCTTGACAGGCGATATCCCCTGTCAAAATAGACCGGAATGTTCAGATCGGACAGCGAAATCAGATCACGGTAGATTGTCCTTGTGGAGACCTCGCATTCCTGCGCGAGTTCATCCAGGGAAATCGCCTT
Source organism: Candidatus Zixiibacteriota bacterium (assembly GCA_020345705.1). Taxonomy (GTDB): domain Bacteria; phylum Zixibacteria; class MSB-5A5; order GN15; family PGXB01. The sequence goes on from CP070766.1 coordinate 1,758,421, forward strand.
CCTGACCCGGAACAGGTTAACGATAAATAACAGCCTTTCTGCTTTTGTCATATTACACCGCCTCGAAATTACCGGCCGTAATCTAAAAAAGCCCCCTGACAGTGGCTGTCAGCAAGAGTTAAGATTTTGAAATTTGTGAGATGCAATTCTGAGAGAAAATATGATTCTGAATCCGCCAGGAGATTCTATCTGTAATTTTCCAGAATTTTCCGGGCTCTTCTTTCAATCTCCGCCACCAGGCTGAGCGGCTTGACGACCGTGACCTCGCCGCCGAAGCCCAGAAGCCACCGGCAGATCTCTTCAATGCCGCTGACTTTCACTTCATACCTGACGACCCCGTCTTCGAGAGGAGTGATTTTTTCGCTGGCGTGATGCTTGCTCATATTGACGATTCGGGCCGCCTTGCCGGTGAAAATAACCTCGACCTCAATCGGCTCGCCGCTGAATACGCCCCAGCTGTTTTCGAAATATCTGGCCGGATCAATGCCGTCCCGGGGAACGAATGTTCGGTCCGTCAACGAAACGTCCATAATGCGGTCAATCCGGAATGTCCTGAGACTCTTTCTCAAGTAGCAGTACCCCACGAAATAGAACGCTTTTTCGATGAAGATCAGAAAGTACGGTTCCACGTCCCGTTCCATGATCCCGCTCTGAATCGAATTGTACTTCAATCTCAGAATCCGATGATGCCTGATGCCGTCCTCCACAGCGGCATAAAACCGCTCCGAGTAGCCGTCGGACAAGGTTGATTTTATGTCGATACTGGTCGTGCCGGTCGCGAACATTTTTTTCTTCTTCACCATCGGAGAAAGACAGGCTTCGATCTTGGATTTTATGGACTTAATCAATCTTCGGCTACGTCCGCTCTTATAGAGCGGCGATGATTCCAGGGCGGTCTTAAGCGTGATGTACTCATCAATATCAAAATTGAGCGGGGGCAGGAAATTGCCGCTGGCGTATTTGTAGCCGTTGTCATAATAGATGGGAATATTGGCCTCCGACAGACTCACGATATCCCGATAGATTGTCCGCTCGGTGACGCCGCACTCTGTGGCAATCATGCTGGCATTCAGATTTCTGCGGCTTCGCAAGAGATTAAGAATATATAGCAACCTGTCGTATTTGGCCATCCCCATGGCCCTATGTTAATCAGCCCGGCATTCAATGTCAAATGCCATTTCGCCTCCACAGAGTATTGGAGATATCCAATAGTTCCGGTATGGGCCCTGAGCCATAACGTCAGCCATATCCTGTTGTCAATTGGACGATTACATGGCCGACAGAGAACGGCACCCCCTTTGCTCAATATCTCAAAAAAAGAGTAACCTCTACCCAAGGGGGAAATATGGAAATGGAAGAAAAGAAGCGCCCTATAGTCAGAAGAAGGGAAAAGAAGGCCGGCCTCGCCCAGTCGTTTCTGATGAAATACGGTTTGAAGATTGTGCTGGGATTCGTCGTTGTCGTCGCTTTCCTGACGCTCGTTCAATGCTCCATTGAGAAGCCGGAAATGCCGACCTGGACATCCGATTTCACCATTCCGGCCGTTAACCGGACCTATCTAATGCCTGAAATCATCAGGAAGATCGATCAACCCGGTCTGACGATCGACTCGACCGGTGAGGTGGTTTTCTCGTTCACGAAAACGCTTGACACCATCAGCATATCCAAAGACCTTTCAACTGACGAAAACACCCGGACAATTCTCAACACTATCGGCCAGGTGACCATCACGCCGGATGATCCCACCCCTGCTGTTGTCAACCTGGACGACTATGTCACCCTCAGCCTTGACACCATACCTCCGTGCTCGTTCGACATTCTTAACGATATGCCCCCGATTGACGGGTTTAGCTGGGTCGATATCGAGTCAGGTGCAATCTACGTGAAGATTGCCAACAATTTTGATCTCGATCTTGACACCATTATAGTCGAGATCATCGATTTGGTGTTCTTAGCTCCGATTTCAACAGTTCAGTTCCCGCCGCCGGGAATTCCCGCCGGAGTCACGGATTCAATCGCCGTCGGGCTGGGCGGGAAAACGATATCTAACCATATCAGGCTCCAGATACACTGCCATACTCCCGGGGCCTCAATGTTGTCACTTTCGGATAAGTCTCTCAGCTCCACTGTCGGTTTCGGAGACGGCTTGACTGTATCGGCCGCCGAGGCCGAAGTTCCGCAGATCAGCAAAAGTTTCTCGGAGACGGCTGAACTGCCGATTTCGCATACCGTCATCTCAGCCGAGATTGACACAGGTAACGTGTCACTGACTCTTGACAACGGGACTAACCTGCCCGTCGATCTTAATCTAACACTGCCGGATTTTATGTATGGCGGCAGTCCCTTTACGCGGATCACCACTCTTCAACCGAACTCATCTGAAACCTTAACTGTCGATATGAACGGGTACATTTTCGAACCCGCCGATCAGACCACGCCCCAGGAGGTCAGCATCGACATCTTTGCCTTTATAGATTCGACGTCTCCCAATATGGTGGTAATAGATGAGGAAGACAGTCTTAAAATAACGGCTTCCATATCCACGCTGCATTTTGCATCATTGACCGGTATCGTCGATTCGACCGAAGCTGATTTTGACAGCATCAGTGTAGATCTCGACCTGCCGAAGGGATTTGATTCGGTCCAGCTGGTCAGTGCTACACTTTTGCTGGAGATAGAAAATGCCGTGGGTCTTCCCGGCTTTCTTGACCTGAATGTTGAAGGCGATGGCGGCCAGCTGCTCGGTCTGTCCGGACCGGTGCCTCCGGGAACCGTTTCCGACCCGAGCGTAGCGACTTTCGTCAATTCCGATCTGGCCGATTTTCTTAATCCCGTGCCCGATGAAGTCACCGTATACGGGAATGCGATCTTCGGCGACGGTAGCATCGGAACCGTTACGATAGATGATTACGTCATTCCGCAGATAACCATCACGGCCCCGCTTGAGCTGGTCATCATGCAGTCGACTTTCGCCGGGGATACGGTCTCGGAGGACATCGACCAGGATGACATAGATATGGTCACGGAACATGTCGTCCAGGCCCGGTTCGTCTCGACCATCATTAATCATCTTCCGCTCGGCGTGGTGGCTGATATATATGTCGATTCCGATCCATCCCGGCTCAACGCGCAGGACGCTCAGGTGGTTATCAGTTCGATTCAGGTCGACCAGGGCGTGATCGGCCTCGATGGCAGTGTCGCGGAAGCAACGGAATCGCAGGTTACATTCGTTCTCGACAGCGCCGATCTTCAGGTTCTTGAAAACGAGCAGATATATTCCAGTCAGCTAATCACGATTCTCGATTCTCAGGGCCAAGCGGTAAAAGTGTCCGGTTCGGATTATCTCACCGTTCAGGGCTTTATCGAAATCGAATACAGATTTGAGGAAGACTAACCAGACTATTGTACTGGGGGAAATATGAAAGCAAAGATCTTTATATACTTGATAATTATCGGCCTGGTCGCGCTTTCGGCAAATGCGGCCGGCCTGTCGTCGGCACGGGCCGTGGCCATGGGCGGAGCCTATATCGGTCTGGCGAAAGGAGTCTATGCACCGCTATACAATCCGGCCAACATAGGCTTGTCCGGCTATAAGGAGTACGGTGTCGAGATCGCCAGCGCCGGTGCTGAGATTGCCAATAACAGCTTCACCCTGAGCGATTACAATAAATACACCGGCGCCGTTCTGACTGAAGAAGACAAATCGGTCATCCTTGGCAAAATACCCAGCGAGGGTTTGAAAATATCGGCCGAGGCGGAGGCCGGGGCTTTGTCCGCCTCGCTCAATTCTCTCGTCATCTCCATCAACGGCAACGCCGCCACGGAAGTGAATCTCGGCAAGGATGCCCTGGAGCTCTTTCTCATGGGCAACCAGATTAACGATTCCTTCTCTCTTGGCGGAATGTACAGTGAGGCGATTGCCTATATATCGGTCGGCCTGTCCTACGGACGACCCGTCTACAAGTTCGGAACGCGGCAGCTGGCCGTCGGCGGAACGGTTAAATATATCAAAGGACTCGCCTACGAGAAGGTAACCGAGCTGCACGGCGGAGTCGTAACCCTTATAACAGGTTTTCAGGGCGACGGCACTATGATTGCGCACACCGCGGAAGGCGGCAACGGCTATGGCATCGACGTCGGCGCCGCTCTCAAGCTGTCCGACAGTTACACGGCCGGGCTTACATTCAGCAATCTCCTCAGCCACATCAGCTGGAACACCTGCACCGAGGAGCACGGCTATCATTTCGAATTTGACGCCATCAGTCTCGAAGACATGGACAACGATTCTATTATCGTCACGGATGACTATTCCATAGACATACCCGGATTCGGTTCCCGTCTGCCGGTAGTCATGAGAACCGGCGTGGCGAAGACCGACGGCAAAATTCTCTGGGCGGTCGATTATATCCAGGGATTCAGGCTGGCGGCCGGGTCATCCACCAAGCCGAGAATCGCCGCCGGTGGTGAGTACCGGCCTTTCCGGCGCACGCCGGTGCGCGCCGGCCTTGCCCTGGGAGGCGGCAAGAGAGCCGTCTTTTCGCTCGGATTCGGATTCGAACTGCCGGTGTTCTATATGGATATCGCCCTTTCCAACAACAGCACCCTCGCTTTCAACGCCACCAAGGGACTGCACCTGGCGCTGTCCACCGGATTGAAATTCTAATATCGGGAGGATATGACGGTGATTGAAATAACCACGAACAGAAGATTTCTTATCAGGGCCGTACGCAGGCTGACCATATATGTGATGGTGAGTTTGTTTACCGGAGCCATGGCCATGCCGCCCAACCTCGAGACCCTCGACGACCATCTGGCCGGCGGTAACTCTCTGCCCTATTACCTGGAGAACCGACAGGATCTGCTCGATCAGGGTATCGGAGCTCCCTCCAAAACGGCCCGTACCGAAAAGTCTTCGGTAACCGGGACGTTTCGAACGCTGGCGATTTTGATTGAGTTCACCGATAAGGCCAGCTCGGTTGCGGCTGAGGACTTCGACACTTTGCTTTTTGAGAATCTGACGAATACCCTGCGTCATTATTACAGCACGGTTTCATACGGCCAGCTCGACATTATCACACTGCATCTGCCCTCGTCTATCGGCTGGATTACGGCCCCTCAGACGTACGCCTATTACTGCAATGACAGTAACGGCACCGGCAGTTACCCGAACAATTCCCAGAAACTGTGCGAGGACGTCGTCGACATGATTGACGCAGCGGTTGATTTTTCACAATATGACAACGACCTGGACGGCTACGTTGACGGCATAATTCTTGTCCATTCCGGTCCGGGGGCCGAGTACACTCACAGCGACAGCGACATCTGGTCGCACAAATGGAATGTCTGGCCGCCTCGGCTCAAAGACGGCGTTTATATATGCGACTACAGCATCCAGCCGGAATACTGGTACTCGCCGGGCGATATGACGTGCGGCGTCTTCTGCCACGAGTTCGGACATATTTTCGGTCTCCCCGATCTGTATGATACCGACTACACATCTCGCGGTGTCGGCAAGTGGTCAATCATGGGTTACGGCAGCTGGAACGGGCCCTCCGGCCTGGGTGGCTGCCCGGCCGAACCGGATGCCTGGGCTCGAATCGAGCTGGAATTTGCATCGGCGGTCAATGTTTCTTCAAACGCCAGCAACGTCACAATCAATAACGTGGAAAACGGTGGCAATATTTACAGGTTATGGTCCAGCGGCGGTATCGGCAGTGAATATTTCCTCGTCGAAAACAGACAGCGAACCGGTTACGACAGCTATCTGCCCTATGACGGTCTTCTGATATGGCATATCGATGAGACTCAACTGGCCCTGACATATCCCAACGACAATGAATGGTATCCCGGCCATACCTCAAGCGGCAACTATGCCGTCGCCCTGGAACAGGCCGATGGGCTTTATCAGTTGGAGCAATTAGCCTCTTCCGGGGATAACGGCGATCCGTTCCCGGGCATCAGCTCCAATGCGAGCTTCTCACCGCTGTCGACCCCGAACTCCAACTCGTACGACGACGACAACACGTACGTGGCGATCAGCAACATCTCCACCTCCGGTGCCTCCATGACGGCCGATTTCCAGGTTTCATTTGTCAGTGACGTAAATGACGATGAGAGTGATCTTTTGCCCGGCCGGTTGGTGCTGGGTCAGAATTACCCCAACCCCTTCAATCCGGCTACCCGGATAAATGTAAATCTCCCTGTCGCCGGTCACACCACGATAACTGTCTATGATTTGCTTGGTCGTGAAGTGACCCGGCTTCTGGATGGAGTATACCCTGCGGGGGCGGTCGAAGTCATCTGGAACGCCCTCGATGATGACGGCAACGTGGTTCCTTCGGGTCTCTATCTGTACGAAGTACGCACTGACCACGAAAGGGAATCCAGAAAAATGACTTTAGTCAAATGAGCAATCAGTGTAAAACAACCGACGAGCATCTGCTCCCAGGTTCCACGCGAATTGTTGCCGCTGAATAAAGACCCCTTCCCCGTTATCGGGAGGGGGTCTTTATGCCTTCTGCTACTCTGCCCGAATCGTGCCGGCCTGCTCACGGGCGGGCTCCAACGCAATACTGCGCTTGTCCCGCTTGTGCTTCATGTAACAATGCTTGCAACGCTTTGGGTCTTCCGTGTACCCTTTTTCCGCAAAGTAGGCTTGAGCATTAACGGTAAAAACGAATTCCTCCCCGCAATCCACGCAGGTCAGGAATTTTGGCTCAACGCCACTCGTGTCCATACTTCCCCCTCTTACGGTATGAATAACTTCCCTGTAACCTCCGAAATGTATCTTTAGCAGTCTCGGATGAATATGCTTCTACCATAAATGTATAACACTTTCAACAAACGTAGTCAAGTAAAAAATAAAGCTGTGAATATTTTTTTCACCACGATACGGTATCAACCAACAAATAATCAGTTAATTCCGCCTATTACACTATATAATAGGTAATAATCCAATATAGGTACAACATATCGGCATCAAATAAAAAAAGCGGAAAATATTTCCCACTAATACATGAACCCGCGGATCACGCGCTAGCAATCGTGCAATATTACCAAATTCGGGTGGACCGGTTCACGGACGGTACAGACATGGTTCCGGGCCGTCTCTGTACAGGTAATTGACAATATAGGTAACGTCAAGAAGATTTATGTTGCCGCTGCAGTCCGCGTCACCGGAAAGGTAAGCGTACCTGGGCGGGTGACCCTCCCTGTATAAATAGCCGACCAGATACGAGACATCCAAGATATTGACCTCACCCGAACCGTCGGCGTCTCCAAAGGGATGGATTTCAGAGTCAATCTGATACGGATTATCATCGAACCACTGTGAAACCACCGACGGTATGAAGATTATTGAATCATAACCCGGAAGGTCATATATGCCGCAGGTGGCCATTCCAAACATGCCCATAGGACAGGCCGCATGCACGATCGGATAATCATCAAGGAAAAGTATGTAAGACAATCCCCATTCGACGATATTGGCGCCGTCAAACTTGATCAGAAATATCCCATTTTCCGACGTTCCCGGATAGGCAACGATGTAATTGCTGGCGAACCCGTCCGGTGGATTGACAGGCGTCAGCACGGCGGATGGAAAATCCGCAACAACCTGATCGGTAATGACTAGTGGATAATCGACACCATCATCGTAATAGATCGTATCCGCCCGGTCATCGGTGAAATAATTCCAAACGGTGAATTCCGGGAAAATGGACTTCATGGTCTCACCGTGGGCCCCCAGCGCCGAATCAATCGAGGGCAGGGGAGCGTTGTATCTGACGTACTCCCAGACATGCTTTATGATATCGATACCGTATTTCTCAGCAAGAAAAGTGGTCCAGACAAAAGTGCTGTAATTGTGATATATCCCCGTAAAATAACCGGTGTCAATCAGAAAAGTATCCGGGTAATTAAAGAAATCAGGCAGGTAAACGTAATGGTCGTTGACGACTTCAAAAACCTCGTCCTCAAAAAAGACCGCATTCCCCTCAGTCCACCACAAATTCGGCCAGCTTACATATCCGTAGGCCAACTGGGTCGCATGGAAATACTCGTGCGCACATGTGACTTTCAGCGCTCCAATGACCGTGCCTTCGGGGTCCTCGTTGGGTTGAGCGAAGTCAAAGGTGCAATGGCATTCAACGTGAGAAGAATAGTCGTTCCAGGCTGAGTCACCGGGATCTTCTCTTACCGTCAAGCCGTAATAGTGTCCCAGGTTCATCATGTAGATGTCATAATAGTCATCGCCGTCGGACGGCGGAGGAATATAACCCAGATTAATATGATAATGCCGGTAACTGCTGTCGGCGTACAGCCCTGCCCTTTCCACAAAATCCGGGACGTCATCGTCGTTCAGGTCTTCGGGCGGCACTGCATGATCGCCGGACGTGTCATAATGAATCGCGAAATGCCCTTCAGGCGAAAAATATGTCAGCTCAAGCGAAGGCCGCCCCAGGTAGTAGGCGGCGACAGCCTGCTGCTCCGGCGACAGAATGTCCCAGTTATCAAGAGCCAGATTTATAAGAGGAGTAGCGCTGCGAACAGCGCCGATGGCCTCGGATTTGAATTCGTCAGGCAGATCCAGGGGAGCATAAATCGACTGAAGGCTGTAGATAATCCGGTCGGCGCTGGAGATTCTGCCCGCGCTGTAAGCCTGCTCTATCAGCTGAACAGAGCTGAATTCTCTGTAAGCTTCTCTGGAGTCCTTTGCAGGAGCCCGGGAGTCTATCAATGTCGTCAGGCACAAAGTCAAAATGAAAAATCGTATTGCTTTCGGCACGGCGATACCCTCAATTCATCAAACGGTTTGACTCCAACAGCAGTAATGGGTACTCAGTCCCCTCAATAGATAAGGTACATCATTTGACGATTTTGTCAAGCGTAATCGTAACCTGCCAAATAACTTATCTTCATTATTCTACGTATTGACCAAGGCTGAACGATAACCGCCATTCCTTTATTTTTCCGGCATAGGCGAGGTCAAATCTCATTGTCCGGGCGTTTGAAAACTTCTCCAGACCAAGTCGAAGGCCAACACCGACAGACCAGAGAAGGTCGTCAAGCTCAAGGCCTGTCCCCCGCAGCCAGCTTCTTCCGAAGTCCACAAACTGCACCGCGCCCAGGTTAGCTGAGAAAAATTCAATCCCGGGGAATATTCGATTCTCAATATTTATTATAAACCGCCTCTCGCCGGTGGAATAATTCTTGGGATAACCTCTCAAGCCGTTGTTCTCGCCCAGATAAAGGGTGGCCAGAGTATCCGGCCGAAAATCTTCAGCGTAAACCGCGTTGAGCACAGGCGTCAGCCAAGAAATCCCATTGTTATAGTATCTTATCGAGATATAAGCGGTTTTTCTAAAGTCCCGATCCGCCTTAAACCAGTATCTTCTCTGCAAATACAGAAACAGGATGTTCGACCTCCAATGAGTGCCGTAATTGAGCGTGATGAGAATGTCCTTGAACAGCGAGCTGTTTTCACGGCCCTCACGCGCCCAGCCGAATCTGACTGAGCCGCTCTTTTCAAAAGTGATATCTTCAATTCGTTCAAAGCTGTTTATGCGGGTAGTCTTGCTATATTCGAAATTCTGTATCCTGAATTCCGGCGCTATGACATAATATAGGCTGTCGGATGAAAACCTGATCTGATGGCGCAGATCCAGCAGCCTTTTGTCCCTAACCTCAATATCCCGATAGACAAACTCCGCCCCCAGTGTCACTTTATTCAGATACGTCCCGAAGCGATACGCTCCGCGAAAATTCATCAGCGTTCCAAGCATTCTTTCATCGGCGATGATTTCTCCGTCTGAATAATAATCATTCCTGCTGTCCAAGCGTGAAATGGTCCCCCGGTAGCTCACTTTCGAGTCAAGAGTTCGAAACGGTTTCCCCGCTGACAATCCTCTGACCCCCACTTCCGGGCTGCTGTCGTAGAATAGCTCAAGAAACAGATGAGTGTTAAGAAGACGCCTTTCCAGGAATGTCAGCTTCGCGTAATCATCATCATCTTCCCGGAAATAGTAGTGAAAAGAGACGAACTGACCGGCCCCGAACAGGTTGAGCTCCTCCAGTCTCACATGGTACTGCATCCGGTCGGCAAGGCGGCTGATCGACAATCCGCCCAAAAGCGTCCAGGTATCCGAGGTGGTGACTTTCATGATATTCGCCCCCTCGGGAGATTGGACAAGATCCACCCTGGCATTCCAGAGAAAGGCCAGGCCGCGAAGATTTCTCTCGGTCTCATCGGCCAGCTGTCGTGAGAAAATGTCCCCTCTCTTTTGCAGCAGTTCTCTTGATATTACATACTTCCTGGTTTTCATATGCAGCTTGTTGACAAGTCTGAAAATCCAGTGGTTGTACTGGGCTGAATCGAGATCAAAGATATTGTTGTTCTCGATAGAAATGGAATCAATTGGGATTTTCTCCGAGGCATTCCCGGCTTGAGTTGCGAGACAACAAAGGAAAGTGATCAGAAAGACCACAGCCGGACAAAGGAGGGCCACGGACGTCGGCCGGTCAGATGTCATTGGCGTCATTCCGCTTATCGCCCCCCCGGAGAGATTTGAACCATTCTGCGGCTCACAATGAAGCTCGTTTTTCTCATTTAAAAGGTCGGTTGAGTAAAGCTAACCCTTTATCGTTCCGAATAATATAGAAAAATCCGCATTTATTTGAAATAGTTATGGCAAGAAAGAAAATCGGCGATATCCTCATCGAAAAGGGGCTGATCTCACGCGAACAGCTGGCGGAGGCGCTGAAAAAACAAGACACCTCCGGCCATAAAGTGGGTCAGATACTGGTAGAGAACGGGCTGATTACTGAAGACCAACTCATCCAGACCATGTCGGAGCGGCTAGAAATACCCAAGATTTCTCTGGAATCAATTGTAATCGACCCGCTCGTTGTCGGCCTCATCCCGGTCGAGGTCGCCAGGCGATACTGCCTGATTCCGGTCTTCAGAATAGGTAACGTCCTCACCGTCGCCATGGCCGACCCGCTTAACATCATTGCCATCGAAGAATTGAAGTATCTTACCAAGTGCGATATCAAGAGAGTCATAACCTCCCGCTCCAAAATCAATGCCGCCATTGACCAGTACTATTCGGTCGCCGATTCCTTGAGTGGTGTCATCGGAACTTACTCCGGTTCCCAGGTCGAATCACGGGGCGGCAGAGAGCCCAGAGGCCTTTCCATTCAGGAAGATGAGGCTCCGGTCGTCAAACTCGTCAATCTGCTCATTTCTCAGGCGGTAAAAGCCAAAGCCTCCGACGTTCACATTGAGCCGGATGAAGGACAGGTTCGGGTCAGATACCGGGTTAACGGCGTCATGAAGGAAGAAGCCTCGCCGCCGAAGAAACTCCAATCCGAGATCGTCTCGCGGATAAAGGTGGCCGCCAACATGGATGTGTCGGAAAAAAGGCTGCCGCAGGACGGCCGCCTGCTCGTGACGGTCGATGACGCCGATATCGATCTGCGAGTCTCGACTCTCCCCACGATCCATGGCGAGAAAGTGGTCATCAGAATCCTCGACAGACGAGTCATCAGCATGAGCCTGGATGAACTCGGTTTCTCGGGCGGCATGCTGGAATCATGGAAAAAACTAATCCAGATTAAGGAAGGTCTTATCTTATGTACTGGTCCGACGTCGAGTGGAAAAACGACCACCCTCTATTCCGTTCTTCGCACAATCAACTCGGTGGAGAAAAACATCATCACCATAGAAGACCCGGTCGAGTATTCACTCCCGCTGATAAATCAGGTTCAGACAAACGAAAAGGCCGGCCTTACCTTTGCCTCCTCTCTGCGTTCCATTCTCCGTCAGAACCCTGATATCATAATGATCGGTGAAATAAGAGACAGTGAAACGGCAATTATGGCCATCCGTTCGGCCCTGACGGGACATCTGGTCCTGTCAACCATGCACACTAATGACGCCCCCAGCGGCATAGTCCGCCTGATTGATATGGGTATAGAAAAATATCTGGTCGCCTCGGCGCTCAAGGGAATTCTGGCGCAAAGACTCGTCAGAACCAATTGCCCTCATTGCCTGGAGAAATACCGGCCCCAGGAAATGCACCTCAGACTGGCCAACCTGCTTGATTCGGGAGAAGAAATACAATTCATGCGCGGAGCCGGTTGCACAAGGTGTCGCATGACCGGCTACGTGGGGCAAACCGGCATCTTCGAGCAGGTCACGGTCGATGATACTATGGCGGAGATGATACTCAACAACGCCGGTGACCATCAGATAAGAAATTACGCCCTGACCCGCGAATATAAACCGCTCTTTGAAGCCGGACTTGAAAACGTCAGGAAAGGCGAGGTTTGCCTCGAGGAATTGCTCCGCGTAATCTCTATCTCCGAGGCCGTGGCCGTTCCAAGCCGGCGTCAGGAATTGATAAATGCCTGAGACATTCTTATATACTGCCCGCACCTCTGACGGAGAAAAAAAATCGGGGCTCATGAGGGCCGAGAGCCCGGAGAGGGTGGCCGCCGTCCTGTCTGAACAGCAGCTGATTCCGACCGAAATCAAGTTGAAAAAATCCCCTCAGAAGTCCGGATTATTCAGATTCATGAAGAGCCCGGTCTATGAGGACCTGATCATATTTACGCATAACCTGGCCACACTTTATCGGGCCGGGATACCGATCCTGCGGGCATTATCTGTAACGAAAGTCGGGAAAGAGGGCAGTTATTTCAACAAGGCCATCTTGAGAATCAAAGACGGAATAAACGCCGGCCGTCCCCTGGCCGATTGCATGGCCGACTTCCCGAGCATCTTTCCCTCCGTCTATACCGCGACGGTCGCTGCGGGCGAGCATTCCGGACGACTGGACGACATGCTTGACTCGCTGGGCGAAATGCTCGAAAAGGATATGCAGTTAAAACGCCAGATAAAGTCATCGGTCAGATATCCAATCATTGTCATCTCGGCCATTGCCGCCGCTTTTACAATCCTGGTTACACTAGTGATACCCAGATTCGTAGCGTTTTATTCCAAGATGGGAGCTTCCCTCCCCTGGCCAACGAGAATCCTGATCTGGCTCCACCAGTTCATCGTGGATTACTGGATTGTTATTCTAGCGGCATTAATTGTCGGCGTTCTCCTGTTGCGCAAAATCTATTCGACTCCTTCCGGACGGCACTTCTTCGACGTCAGGTTCCTGAACCTGCCGATCTTCGGGGATCTGATTGTGAAAGCAAACATCGCCCGTTTTTCTTATTCTCTGCAGACTCTGCTGAAAAGCGG
>CP070766.1:1771772-1777624 GCA_020345705.1 Candidatus Zixiibacteriota bacterium
ATCGTGTGCAACTGTCAATTCCTGCCAGACGTAATCGTCCACGGCAATCGACATGTCTGCCGATTCGCTTAGCGAATCGGAGATCTCGATCGGCATCTCGGAGACTCTTTCAAGGGTTATTTCGCCCTCAAAAGTATCGGTTTCCACCTTCTCGGTCTCGGTCTGTTCGGCCGGCGAAGTCTCCGGTACTCTTTCCTTTTCTTCGCCGCCGGCGCCCAATTGTGGATTGGTGCACGATACTAAGAAAGCCCCCAGAACAAGCAAAATCCCTGTTGTCAATGTAGCCAATTTCATTGGACAAATCCTATATTTAAAATGGCGATTCCTCGCCACTATTTATCGTCCTTTTTTATACTTAACTTTACGTTTCGTCCTGCTAACTTATTGATATATATATGAAAATGAGGGAAAGGCTGTCAAGAGATTATTTTTATGGGCCACCCCAAAAACCGCAGAAGTAATCAAAAACATCCGCACCGGAGCTAAAATACCTGATTTTACTCATCCCCTTAAACCAGGTAATCTGCCTTTTGGCGAACCGGCGTGTGTTCTGCTGGATCAGATTTATAGCCGATTCAAGTGAGATTTCGCCGTCAAAATACTTGAAAAGCTCATTATAACCGATGATGTTGATTTCTTTCACCTTGTCCTTGAGACCGAGTTCATAAAGCCCTTCAACCTCCGCCAACAGCCCGGATTTTACCATCAGATCAACTCGTTTATTGATATCGGCATAGAGTTCGTCGCGCGGCGGCATCAGGCAGGAAACATCAAAATCGTATTTCGTGTCTCCCCCGGCGGCGGAGGCAATTATCTCCGACTTGGCTTTCCCGGTCAAATGATAAATCTCCAATGCTCGGATGATCCTTTTGATATTGTTCGGGTGGGTCTTTTTCGCCTCAAGCGGGTCAATCTTCCGGAGTTTTTCATAAAGATATGCGGGACCTTTATCGACGGCTTCCTCTTCCAGGCGGTCCCGAATGGAAAAGTCGTCCTCCGGTATCTCAACGATTCCCTCGACGAGAGATTTAACATAAAGTCCGGTTCCGCCACAGATAAGCGGCAGTTGCCCGGCCTGAAGAAGCTCCTTTAACAGTTTTTCCGAATCGGAAACAAAGTCAAAGGCGGTGTATCTCTCACCGGGCTCGACAATATCGACCAGATGAAAGTTGTATTTCTCCAGAAATTCAGCCGAGGGCTTATCCGTGCCGATGCTAAGATGCTTGTATATCTGACGGGAATCGGCAGAAAGGACATGGAGGCCGGGATATTTCTTCAGCAGCTTCAAAGCAACCGAGGTTTTCCCTGCACCGGTGGGGCCAGTGAGTACGGGAATTGTCGGCTTATTTCCGCCCGAATTTTCCATCAAGCTCATTCTTGCTGATGCTCAGGATGGTGGGGCGGCCGTGGGGACAGCAGTTGCGATTCTCCGTAGCCAGAAGCTGCCTCAAAAGAGCCAGCGCCTCTTGCTCAGTTAACCTGTCTCCGGCCATAATGGCCGAACGGCAGGCGATTGACTGGGCTACCGCCTTCATCAGGTCCCGGCCGGCCTTGCGGAGGCTGTCGATATCCTCCAGGACTTCAAGAAAAACTTTTTCCGGCGATTTTTTGGAAACGGCCGACGGCACGGCCGAAAGAAGAACGGTTGCCGCCCCGAAAGGCTCCGCCACAAAACCGGCGGCTTTTAAGACCTCCGATGAATCCTCGTAAAGCAGAAAGCGATCGGGGGCCAGCTCAATATTCGCCGGGAACAGCAGGTTCTGTGAAGTGGCGGCTCCGGTCTCGATGGATTTGAGAGTATCTTCGTACAGGACTCGTTCATGAGCCGTATGCTGATCAACGATCATCAGCATATTATCGCATTTGAAGATCAAATACAGGTCCGCCAGCCGCCCGAGAAAGATCACTCGATCAAGGTCGATTTCCCCCGCGGCTTTTTCTGATTCATCTGCAGGCACCGAAATCGAGGCGGCCGCATCCGACCGGTCCCCTTCCGCCTCTGCCGGTGGTGCAATATCACTATGCCCATACAGCTCCTTAATGACCGCCTGGGAGGAAACCGAAGGTTTCTCAGGATCAAAAGCACCGGCGCGCCGGATTGCCTCCGATGCGGTCAGTCTTTCGGGTGAGACGACACCTTTCACATCCAGTGACGGTGATGAAACACCCGGAGTTTCTCTGAGGGCGCGTTTCACGGCATGGTACAAGATGTCATGCACCTGGCGTTCCTGCGAGAGCCGTACCTCCGCCTTGGTGGGGTGAACATTGACATCGACTTTGACCGGATCGATATCGAGAAAGACCACCCCGAGCGGGTAATTCCCCCGCGGCAGGAGCTCACCGTAACCGGCCGTGATGGCATGCACCATCGTCTGCGATTTTATATAGCGATCATTTATGAAGACGAACAGCCCGTACTGATTCTGCCGGAGTTTGTCGGGAGAAGTCAGAAAGCCACGGATGCTCATTATATCCGAATCCGAGACTACTTCGAACAGCCGGGCGTCATTTCCAGGCAGAAGAAGAGAACGCACCCTTGATTTCAGGTCCGGTTGACTGTTGTCGAGAGAAAACATTCTGCGCCCGTTAAGACTGTAGCTGAAACCGACCTTGGGACGGCTCAATGCAAGGCCGATGGCATATCGGGTAAGATGGCGCGCTTCTGTCGTCTCCCCTTTCAGGAATTTACGCCTCGCGGGTGTATTGTAAAAAAGATCAGCCACCTCCACTTTCGTGCCGACCGGCGCGGCCGCCGGTTTGACGTTCTGCACCACGCCGCCCTCAATGATAATCTCCGTGCCGACCTCGGATTCCGGCGTGCGGGTAATCATGCGGGTTCTGGAGACCGAACCTATTGAGGGTAGCGCTTCACCCCTGAAACCATAACTTCGCAGGCTCTCCAGGTCATCAAAATCGGCTATCTTACTTGTCGCATGGCGGGAGAAGGCCACCTCGACCTGACTGGAATCAATTCCACACCCGTCATCAACGACCGAAATCAGTTTGGTGCCGGACTTTTCAACAATCACTTCGATACGCGTCGCCCCGGCATCGAACGAATTCTCCACCAGCTCTTTCAGAACTGCCGCCGGACGCTCGATTACTTCGCCAGCGGCGATTTTGTTGATAAGCCTCTCCGGAAGGGGGCGAATGATTCTTTTCCCGGCACCCGATTGGTCATTCATTTTCTGTCATCTCTTTCAATTTATTCAATATACGTAACGCTTCGAGAGGCGTCACACTGTTCAGGTCAATTTTCTTCAGCTCGTCTTCCACCGGCGATGGAACACTGTCGAACAATGATCTCTGGTTGACCGTCTTGTGTATCCCGTCAGCGAGCTTTGACTGGGAAAACTTCCCCGATTCCAGAAGGCGAAGGAGTTCATTCGACCGATTTATTGCCTTGCGCGGTACTCCCGCCAGCCGGGCGACCTCAATGCCGTACGAATCATCACAGCCCCCCGGGATAATCTTGTGCAAAAAGATTATCTGGTCTTCCCATCGCCTGACCGACACCTGGCAGTTGAAGATTCTCTCGTAGATGGCTCCCATGCCGGTCAGTTCATGGTAGTGCGTGGCGAAGATCGTCCGGGCTTTGATATTCTCGTTTATGTATTCCGCCACCGACCAGGCAATGGACAGACCGTCGAAGGTCGACGTCCCTCGTCCGACCTCATCGAGCAGAATCAGCGACCGCTCGGTCGCATTATGGAGAATATTCGTAGTTTCAATCATCTCAACCAGAAAAGTCGACTGCCCCCGGGCCAGATAGTCGATGGCGCCGACCCGAGTAAAAACTCGATCGGCCAGGCCGATCCGGGCCGACTCTGCCGGCACAAATGAGCCGATCTGGGCAAGGATGACAATCAGACCGACCTGGCGAAGATAGGTCGATTTGCCCGACATGTTCGGCCCGGTCAGAATCATAATTCTTTTTCCATCAACCGACAGCGTCAGGTCGTTGGCGATAAAACTGCCCGGCGGCAGAAGGCTCTCGATAACGGGATGTCGCCCGCCGATGATTTCGATCTCTGTGCTTTCATCAAGTTCGGGACAGCAGTACGATCGCTCAGCCGCCAGTCTGCCGAGGGCAACCACCAGATCGATTTCGGACAGAAAGTCCGCGATTAAGAGAATATTCTCAAGCGACCCGGCCACGCGATCGACCAGCTCACCAAAAAGCCTTTCTTCAAGATTGGAAATTTTCTCCTCGGCGGCAACAATCAGTTCTTCCTTCTGCTTCAGCTCTTCCGTTACATATCGTTCGGCATTGACCAGAGTCTGCTTTCTGATATAATCCGAGGGGACTTTATCGAGATGGGATTTGGTGACCTCAACGTAGTAGCCGAAGATTTTGTTGTAACCCACCTTCAGCGACGAAATCCCGGTTCTCTGCCGTTCCTTGGCCTGAAGAGAAGCGATATATTTTTTCGCTCCCCGGATAGAGTCTTTAAGTTCATCGAGCTCCCGGGAAAAACCTTTGGCGAAGATTCCCCCTCTGTTAGCGACCAGCGGCGGCTCATCGGCAAGAGCGCCCGATATGAGCTCGATCAAATCCTTTGAATCGGGGTAAGCCGTGACAATGCCTTTAAAAAGGTCGGCATGAAAGTCCTTTATTTTCCCCAGAATCTCGTGCCCGGCAGCGAGACCGTCTCTTACCGACGCCAGCTGGCGGGGGTTGATTTTCCTCATCCCCAGACGGCCTGCCAGACGCGCCATATCCGGAAGCCTCTTTAAGATATTCGGCAGCTCCAGAGCCGCATCGCGAGATTGGTACATCTCTTTGACCGCCTGCCGCCGGTAGAGAATCGGCTTCAGGCTCTTGTACGGTCTCAGCAGATTTTCCTTCAATCTTCTGGCTCCACCGGCCGTCGACGTCCGGTTGACGGTATGAAAGAGCGAGTCCTTCTCCGTTCCCTCGGAGAGATTGCGCACCAGCTCGAGGTTCCTGATGGTGTTGTAGTCAAGAATCATGAACCGGTCGGACTCGGCAACGGTGATCCGCGTCACGTGATCAAGCTTGGTGCGGTTGTTTTCTCTGAGATATCTATAGATGGCCCCGGCCGCTGCCAGACCCCGTTTCCGGCGGTCGATACCGAAACCGTCCAGAGTGCTCACTCCGAAGAACTCGCACAACTCACGATCGGCCGATTTGTGGTCGAAATTCCATTCTTCATAGCCGGTAAGCCGCTTGGTGCCGTCCTTCTGCAGAGTGTCAATTAACGGATGCTTATCCATCTTTTGGGGATACAAAATCTCCTGAGGCGATAGAACCATCACCTTTTCCAGAATGGCATCGGTATTTCCCTCATCCAGATAAAACCTGCCCGTCAGCAAATCAATGTACGAAAGTCCGGCTTTATTGGAATCATCCGGATGAAGAGACGCCAGATAAAGATGACTGGTGTCCTCGACAACGCCCTCGACGGTCGCCGTCCCGGGCGTCAATATCTCGATCACCTCGCGCTTGACGACTCCCCTGGCCTGGCGCGGGTCTTCGGTCTGCTCGACGATGACGACTTTTTCACCGGCCGCCAGAAGCCGGGCCAGGTATTTATCGGCGCTGTGATGCGGAACTCCGGCGAGGGGGATTCTCTCCCCGTTTAAATGGCCGCGCGAGGTCAGCGCGATGTTCAAAATGGGCGCTGCTTTAATAGCGTCGCCGCCGAACATCTCGTAGAAATCACCCATCCTAAAAAAGAGAATCTTGTCTGGGTACTGCGCTTTGATTTTGTTGTACTGTCGCATCAGCGGCGTCATGGAGCCGCCGGATTTTGACGAGGATTTCATCTCGCAACGACCTGAAAGGCTTCCTTTTCAGAAAGCTCGAGACGGGATTTGAAAGCCATGGC
>CP070766.1:1777724-1780972 GCA_020345705.1 Candidatus Zixiibacteriota bacterium
AAATTTCTCGAGGGTCTCCGGAAGCTTCTTTCGGATAATAATAACTGGATGTTCTTGAAGCCGTTGATGCTTTCTCTCGACAATTGTGTCAAGTGTAACACCTGTTCGGAAGCTTGTCCCATTTTTGAGATGAGCGGCCGCGCCGAAATATATCGACCGCTTTTCCGATCTGATATTCTGCGGCGCATCATCAAGAAATACATCGCTCCCGGCGGCAAGCTGACGGCGAAGTTCACCGGCGCGGATATTGACCTCAACTGGGAAACGGTTGCCCGCCTCGCCCAACTGTCGTACCGGTGCACGCTTTGCCGCCGTTGTGCTCAGACCTGTCCGATGGGTGTCGACAACGGCCTTATCGCGCGTGAGATTCGCAAGCTCTTCAGCCAGGAGCTCGGAATCGCCGCCGCCGAACTTCACACCGAGGGTACGGTCAAACAGCTGAAAACCGGTTCCTCCACCGGCATCACGCCAATTGCACTGATGGACCTCTTTGAATTCATGGAAGAAGACATAACCGATCGCACCGGCATGAATATCAAGATGCCTTTTGACAAATCAGGAGCCGATATTCTTCTGGTTCATAACGCCGGTGAGTTTCTCTCCTGGCCTGAAAATATCGAGGCTTTCGCCATTATCTTCGAGCTGGCCGGACTGAGTTGGACCCTTTCCAGCGAGATGGTCGGCTATGATTCGGTTAACTACGGTCTTTTCTATGAAGACGTTCAGCTGGCCAGGGTTACTCTGAAGCACGCCCAAATTGCAAAAAAACTTGGCGTCAAAAAGGTCGTCATTGCCGAATGCGGTCATGCTCACAAAGCCGCCATGGCCGTAGGCGATCGTGTTTGGCTCGATGAAGTGAATATCCCGCGCGAATCATCGCTGGTACTTCTGGAAGACATCGTTACGAACGACAAAATAAAGATTGATCCGAAAAGAAACAGCTTCCCCGTCACCTTGCATGATCCCTGCAACATCACCCGTTCAATGGGCATCATCGAGCCGCAAAGGCGCGTCATAAGGAAAATTTGCCCGCAATTCCGCGAAATGACACCGCACGGCGTCAACAACTATTGCTGTGGCGGCGGCAGCGGCTTTGCCATTATGCAGTCCAACAACTTCCCCAACTGGAGATTCCAGGTCTCGGGACGCAAGAAGTTCGCGCAAATACTGAATGCCTTTACTAAAGAGGAACTTGACCCCGGCGTCAACAAGTATGTTTGCGCCCCCTGCTCCAACTGCAAGGGACAGATCAGGGACCTTCTAACATACTATGATGCCTGGGAGCGCGTCAGATTTCTATATGGCGGGCTGGTTGAGCTGGTCGTCAATGCCATGACCGACGTTCCCGAAGGTTTTATCGAGTGGGATTTCCACTAAGAAGACCACAGTAAAACGCGCCTGTGTGCCTTTTCGGCACGAACTGCCGTTTATTTCATTCTGTGGGCGCCAGTTTGTCCTTGAGATTATCCTCCGATGGCGTTATCTTTGAGACCAAATGCTGCGTTTATCTTTAAGCCCTCGACTAATGGAGACCTTGCCATGACTCGAAAATCAGCTTTAGCTTTAATATCAGTTCTGTTTATCTTTTGTCTTGCCGGCTCAGCGTTGGCCGGCGATGTTCTGTACGCCCGCTACCCGGCTCTGTCGCCAGATGGCGGGATGATTGCCGTCACCTATCTGGGCGATATATGGACGGTGCCCTCTTCAGGCGGCCAGGCCCGCCGTCTTACCGTCCATGAAGCCGAGGATGTGCGTCCTCACTTCTCACCCGACGGGAAGTCGATTCTCTTTTCGTCGCGTCGCTACAACAACTATGATGTTTATGTGGTCCCGGTCGAAGGCGGTGAGCCCGGGCGACTGACGTTCAGTTCCTCCACTGACTATGGCACAGGCTGGTTTCCCGGAAGTGACAGCGTCTTGATTTATTCTTACCGCGATGGCTGGGGAGACCTGTTCAAGATCTCAGTGGAGGGCGGTATGCCCATTAAGCTGACCGGATATCCTTATGAAGATGAATCGGCCGGCCGGATTTCCGCGGACGGCAGATATCTGATTTACAATAATGGCTCCGGGTCTTATCGCTGGTGGCGGCGGGACCTTCGCGGTGGGCGAAATACCGACGTTTATATTCAGGATCGGACTCAGAAACCGTTCGCTTCCACTCGGCTGACGGCGCATCCCGGTTACGACCTGTGGCCCATCCTCAATCGCGAATCAGGTGAGATTTACTTTGTATCCAACCGTGACGAGTGGGCGCAGATATGGAAAATGCCCGTCGCCGGAGGTGAGCCGGTGCGCCTGACGAATTTTACCGATGACGGCGTCCAATGGCTCAACTCGAATCCTCAGGGAACGGTGCTGGTGTTCGAGCAGGGCTTTGAAATCTGGATTATGGACCCGACCCGGGCTGAACCTCGGAAAGTCTCCATTGAAATCAATTCCGATGAGAAGATAAACCGCACGGCCAAAAAGACCTTTGACGGCAGCGTCGACTGGTTCTCCCTGTCGCCCGATGAAAAGAAAATCGCGGCGGTGGTGCACGGTGAGATTTTCGTTCTGCCTGCGAGTGACCCGAAAGAAGGCAAAAGAATTACCTATACCCCGGCTCGAGAGGCCTTTCCGGTCTGGGGCGCCGATTCCAAAACGATATACTACAATTCCGATCGCCACGGTAATTACGAGATTTATTCGGCTGACGTCACCACTTCCGAGGAGACCCGCCTGACCAATTCGCCCGAAGACGATGTGAAGCCGATTGTGTCTCCCGACGGCAAGTATCTGGCCTGCTTTCGCGCGAACGACAGAATCGTCAGGATCGACCTGAAAACCGGCGATGAAACGGTCTGGGTGGAAGGACTTTTCTCGGACTTCCCGGTTGCGGCAACGGTTGATTACGACTGGTCGCCCGATTCCCGGTGGCTTACCTTTGCCATGAACGGTCCCACCTATGAAACGGACATCTTTATGGTTAGTATTGACGATGAAATGCACAATATTTCAAAATTCGCCAGAGATAACATCCGTCCGCGTTTCTCCAATGACGGCAAAATAGTCTATTTTACCTCGACCATCAATAACAGCTATGACGCGTGCAAAATCGATCTGGTGCCGAAGCCGGCTGAGTTTTTTGAGTCATCATTCGACAGCCTTTTTGCTGAAAAGGAAGAAGCGAAAGAAGACGAAAAGAAAGAAGAATCGATTGACTCGGTCGTGGTCGACCCCGAACGAATCGAGTCACGGCGCAAAAG
>CP070766.1:1781072-1783964 GCA_020345705.1 Candidatus Zixiibacteriota bacterium
CCAGCAGTTGATAGTACAGAGTGGCGTTATGAATGGCGTGGGCTGCCTGCTGCGTCAGCATCTCAAACAGGTACAGATCCGACTTAAGAAAAAGCTTGGCCTGGGATGAATTATCCAGGTAAACAACGCCGATGACCCTGCTCTTGATCTTCAACGGGACGCACATGATCGAGCGCAGGTGTAGTTCCACCACCGACTGCTGGTTGGCATAGCGTTCATCCGAAAGCGCATCCGAGGTGTAAACCGAGCGGCCGGTAGTCGCCACTTCATCCGCAATCGAGTTGGAGATTTTGAAGTCTTCATCCTCCATGAAATCCTTGCAGAGATTGTAAGCGGTCTTGAATTGAAGCTCGCCTCGTTCGTCCAGGAGCATGATAAAGCCTCGCTCAGCCGAGAGAAGCTCAATGGCCTTTTTCATTACGATCTGAAGGATATCCTCCAGCACCAATGACGAGTTGATGGCGAGGGAAACCTGCAGAACCGCTTTCAGGTCATCGGAAGCCTTGGTGCCGGCGCCGGCATCCGATTCAATCCGCGGGTTGTCATCGGCAATCCCGTCAAGGGCGGCTTCCATTTCGGCAAGAACGTCGCTGGTGTCGGAAATCTTTATTTTTTCAGTGTCCGCGTCAAGTTCATCCTTGGTGTCATCAAAGATAAGGTTGGCGGGACAATCGAGCGTATTATCGTCACTCTTTTTCATAACTGCCCATCCGCGAAATATTCTTATTCCATTCACTTATCGGCATTTCGGGGGACGACTTTAAGAAACGGTGCCCGGCCGGGAAACTCGGTGATGTCGGCAAGAAACGAGTATGGGGGAATTCCCACACCGGGATACAGGAATTATTTGAATATGCGCCGGGCCGGGGCTGCCGCAGGATTTATATGAGCCGGCCTAGAAGTTAAATCCGAGGGTCACATGAATCTTGAACGATGAATCGGACCTGTCAAGACGCTTGGCCAGGTCAACTCTGAGGTTGTCATCAAACGAGAGCCCGATTCCGAGTGACTGCTTCACTTCAGCCGATCCAAGCCCGCCTGTTTTTTCCGCAATCCGGCCGCCGTTATAGAAAATCCAGCCGGTCAGGTCGGTTTTGGGAAAGCCAATCCGGTACTCGGCATCGGTCAGCCAGAACTCTGAGCCCATGTATTCCTTATGCCGGTAGCCGTGGAGGGTTCGCAAGCCGCCCAGGAAGAATTGGCGGTGCATCGGCAAACGACCGTCGGATGAGCCGTAAGTGACGCCGAAGAACAAACCGGTAAAATTGCTCACAGTCTGATACCTTCCGATTCTGGTGAAGTACCGTGTGAAGTCGGAATCGTCATTCCAGTTGTCGGGCGCCCATTCGACCGTGGCCTGACCCTTCCAGAAGGATTTCTTAAAACGTTCGTCTTTGTTGCCGGTATCGAGGTTGACGTCGAACAGAACTGATGTGATCTCTCCGGCGTCGATTTCATCTATACCGATAGTGCGCCGGTCATACGGGACACTGCAGAAATTCTCGGCAAATCGTTTGGTGCCTCCGAACAGCGACCACATATCGCGGTGGGCGTCCAGCCACTTGTATTTTTCGGTCAGTATTCGCAA
Source organism: Candidatus Zixiibacteriota bacterium (assembly GCA_020345705.1). Classification (GTDB taxonomy): domain Bacteria; phylum Zixibacteria; class MSB-5A5; order GN15; family PGXB01. The sequence continues at coordinate 1,782,661 of CP070766.1, forward strand.
TTCAAAACTCAGGGCTGTGTAGGGCGTGAACCTGGCGAAGCCGTAACCTCCGTCCGATTCGTAGTAATCCCGGTAATCCTCGGTGGCAATCAGGGCAAAAAGGGTGTTATCCGTCTCCGAAATCAGCCGGTCATCATCCGAGCCGAGCTCTCTGTACAGGGCGCCGCCTACGGTAACCGGATATGATTTTAGAAAAGTTTGCTCAAAGCCGATATGGTATCTCCACCGTTCGGAGGAGAAGCCGTATCCGGCATGAATATTAACTTCCGGCAACAGGGAGTCTTCATCAACGAATTTCACGCCAAGGTACGGCGCCGCCCCATCCACCCGGTTATAGTAAAACTTCATGATAGGGGAGAAACCCTTTTCGCCGCGCTGCCAGCGCCGCCATCGGTCGAAACCACGTTTTTTCCCGGGGCCGGTTGAAAGAACGTCTCCGTAAACAGTCGCCCCGTTGGCCACGTCAATACTTCCGTTGACGGCAACAACGTCACCCCTGACAAAGGCCCTGTCGCCGATCGTTATATTACCGAAAATGGAAACGACGTCCTCGTTTACTTCACCTTCGATGATTACGTCAGACCAGAAGCCGGCGACGGAACCTCTGACGAATTGATCAGCCGTGACGATGATATCATCCAGGATGGCAATGCGATTATTTTTGCGGCTGCGAAATCTGCTTTCCGATTCCTCGCCTTTCTTGACGAAATATATCTTGGTTTCTTTGTTTTCCGCCTCGATACTGACTTTATCAATAACATCACCCGGATATTTCTCGCCCAGGATCGTGAAGCCTTCTCTGGTAAAGATGGGCGCGCCTTTTATGGAGACCTCGTTCGTCGTGCGGCTTACGTCGTTTCGGTCGAACACCAGCGTCTCTGTGGAGTCATCACCATACGTTGTCATGATGATCTTCTTCTCGGCGAAAGAGATCTTCAGAAGATAATCTCCTGCCGTGGGGCGGGAATATTTCTTGTATCTATCCAGAGCGTGCGGACTCGCCGCCAGCAAGAGAATCACGATTGCATATGCGCTTATCTTACGAAGCATTTCTTCTCTCCAAATAGCCTGCTTGGTAACGTTCTTTACTTATTAGACTCCGGTCAACAAAAAATGTTCATGCCCGGCCTCATTTCAGATATCGCTCCCTGTAATCCGCAAGTGCTTGACGGTGCGAGGCAAAAGCGATTTTCTCAGGCAGCCCATCGAAACCGAAAAATCCGACCTCCAGGGCGTCGTCGTCGGCAGCCAATTTGCCGCCGACGGCAGAGGCCAAATATAAAATAAGGACGGCATTCATGCGG
>CP070766.1:1784064-1789047 GCA_020345705.1 Candidatus Zixiibacteriota bacterium
ATGAATTCATCATCTTCCACCATCACCGGCATCGTTCCGACGACAGGAGGAGCTTTGGCTCCGACCCCGGCCCTTTTCGGCTTTTCCATCTTAAGCGATCTTTGCACCGGCAGTTCCATGATCGATTCGATAATGACCGGCGTGTTAGCGTCGATTCGCACCGTCTCCGGCCCCAGCGCCGACCGGATATATGCCGCGGCCAGAAACATCAGGACCATCGACAAGGCGGTGAAAGTCCCTATGAGCAGGCCGCGCTGGTACTTTGATTTGAGTTCATAGGCGCCGTATCCGCCGTATATGACTTTTGAAAGCTCTGACATTATGCACACCTCCTCCCTGAGTGGCAAAGAGTTCTGAGGCGGTTTCCATTCGGTCGAAATCGCTATGCTTTAAAAAGAGGGGTTCGAATGAGACCGAGCTCTACTGGAATGACGTTTGTGTCGGCCTATCGTTCAATAATAAAGCTACCAAGGAAAAAGGCGCCCCGCTCACATGAGGCGCCCCATATAAAGCAGCATGATCATCTTTTTAGTTCGCTTCGGTCAGCGTAAACTCAACAGAATAGGAGACCCAGACGGCTACTGGTCGGCCATTCTGAATGGCCGGTTTGAACTTGCACTTATAAGCAGCGGCAACCGCGGCTTCATCGAATCCGGCCCGCGAACCTGAGGATTTCAGGACCATCGCCTTCTTAACATTGCCGCCTTTGTCGACAAGAGCCTTAACCCAAACGACAGCCTCCATACCGGCCTGCCTGGCCAGCCTTGGATAATCGGGAACCTCCTCATAAATCATTTCCGCGGGAATTTCAACGGGAACGAATTCGTCGGGTTCGGGAAGATACTCCTCGTCGGGAATATCAACGATAATATTACCTCCGTCCTGGTCGATCGGCGACGTCACATCGGGAGCCACGATTTCTGCCAGCTCCTCACGTGATGCAATAACGACGTCGTCTTCGACGACCTCATCATCGGCCACCGGCTTGGGTATACCAACCTTGGGGGCAGCCTTGGCGGTGGGTGTAATATCAACCCTCGGTTTAGGCTTGGAAATAGTCGGTGGCGGACCCAGATCGGCGATAGTCTTGATAACCGTCGGCTGCATATAGATCGTATCTTCCGCAGTCAGAACCGTGTAGAGATAGGCACCGCCGACAACAATCGCCACAAGCAGCGCGGCAAACAGCGTGCCGGTGATCATATTCCGCTGGTACTTTGATTTGAGCTCATAAGCACCGTAGCCACCATACATGGCGTTAAACGGTCTGGCCATGTTACTCACCTCCTCCCACGCTTGAGCCAAGAGCAGCAGCAACAATCCGGTCGTCACGGTCCTCCCACTCGCCCATTGCATAACGGTAGGAAAACTTCTCATCCTTTGTCAACTCATCGACCTTTTTGCCCAGCTGATTGGCCTTTTCCGCGTTCCACGATCTTTCCAGGAGGTCAATTTCATCCAGAATATCAACCATCGAGCTATATCTGGCATTTTCTCGAATCAGAATAAGTGTATTCAGTTTAGGAATGTCGTAATTGAGGTTCTTCAGAAGCATTCTTAATGAGTCCGAATCAACTCCATACCCGCCGGTATCGGCCGCTGGCCTGAGTGACGGAAGGAGCTGTGGAAGGTTCTTGGCGGGATCTCCAATATTCCAGAAGAATCTGTTGTCGCCATCAATCCTGATGGTCAGAAGGCGGGATTCCTTAACCGGAACCGTTTCCGTCTCTTCCGACGGGGGCAGGTTGATCTCCATTGCCTGAGGCATCGAGAATACGGTCGTGACCATATAGAAGATCAGGAGCAACATAACGATATCAACCATCGGGGTCATATCGATTCTGATGCTCATGCGCCGTTTTTTCCGACGTCCCCCCTTGCCCTTTCCCTGTTTTTGGGGCTGCGATACGTCAGCACCTGACATTTAAATCACCCCTTTCCATACAGCTCATCACTCTCCCGCTCCTTCCTGCGCCTTCAGTTCGGCCTCATTGTCAGTGATAATCAAAAATCGGGTCAGTTCGCTCTCTCTCATCGATTTCATAATCTCATCCATCACACCGAAACTGGCATCACGATCGGCTTTAATCACAATAAGAGCTCTGAGATTTACAGCACGGGCCCTGTTAATCAGCGAAGTGACGTTGTATATATCTGCCTCGGCATACTTTCGAACGGTCGTCGTCACTTCTGAACCGTCAATCACAACCTGTTCCTTCTGCAGAAAGTCGACAAAGATGGAATCATGTTTGGTAACGGTAATGTTGATGATGTCTTTATCCGGCAACTCAATCTGAGAGTGAGATTGGGGCAGGGTGACAGCCTTGGCCTCAGGCGGCTTAAAGCTTGTCGTACTCATGTAGAAAATCAGCAGCAGGATGGTGATATCGACCATGGGGGTCATATCAATTACGATACCTACGCGTCTTTTTTTCTTAATGGCCATGAGCTACTTGCCTACCTTGTCCTTAAACAGCTGAATTATCTCAAATGTTGCTTCATCGGTCGTATAGTTAAAGGCGTCTACCTTATTAACGAAGAAGTTATAGAAGAAGATTCCCAGAATACCCGAAACAAGCCCGCCGGCCGTATTTACCAGAGCCTCGGAGATTCCGACGGCCAGCTGCTGGGCGTCGATGACACCACCTTCAATATTACCGGTGGCGGCAAAAGCACGAATCATACCGATCGTGGTTCCCAGGAGACCGACCATGGTCGCTATCGAGGCAATCGTCGAAAGGGCGATCAGGTTCCTTTCCAGAAGCGGTCCCTCAAGAGCATTGGCCTCATCGATAGCACCCTGCGTCAGGGTGATCTTCTTCTCGGGATCGAGCGCGGAGTCATCTTTAACCATACGGAATCTCTCGATACCGGCCCGCAGAACATTGGCTGTTGTTCCACGCTGCTTATCGCAGGCGGCCAGAGCGCCGTCAAAATCATCCGTCTGAAGCTGAGTAATCAGCTTCTTGAAGAAGACCTGGACGGAGCTTTTGCCCTTGGCTACTCGGTAAAGAGAGTAGAATCTCTCGACAACAAAGGCAATAAGCATCAGGAGAATCGCCATCAGAACCACAACCAGCGGACCACCCTGGTAAACCGAATGCGCGATCGTCCCGGGGGGTTGAGCCTTCAAAATGATCCCCCAAACGACATAACCGATGATGAATGCGATTAAGGCGTTCAGCGTTACGAATAGTGACTGTTTCACGTTTATAAATCCTCCAAAACTAGTTAATAATTACTTTCCTAAGGTCAAATCTCCACCGCCTTAACGGCGTTCATAATAAAGCAGAACAGCGAAATATAAAAGCCGTAACCCAGAAGCCCAAGAAACGTGCCGATACCATAAGAGCTGCCGATCTGTTTCACCAGGTCACTGGTGTCGAAGGAATACGACGCACCGACAAAGGACACAATCAAGCTGAAAATCCATATGCCGATCGGAATCCAGTTGTATTTTAAGGCTTTTTTAAGCTTCAGAGCCCGGGTGTCAGGATCGCCCTTGATCAAATAAAGGTTGTATAACGTGTAAAGCGCTCCAAAGACACAGAAAAGCATATAGATTATGAACAAAATCCCCGTTATCTTCAGGACGGCGCCGGACGAAAGAACCATCCCGGCCGTCCCCAGAGAAGCAATAGCTGATGCTGTCTGATGCTCTTTGCGTATCTCTTTCCGCTTTTTGGCTGAAGTAATAGACGCAAAGCCGCTTTCGTCCTTCTCCAGTTCGGTCGTCTCAGTCTCGAGCGCGTCCTCGGTCGCGGCCATGGCCGACATCGAGTCCGTTATTTCACCGGTTTCCAGCCCGACGGCCAGTGTGTCCGCCTCGGCAAACGCAGCGGAATCAATCGGAGCCTCGTCCTCGAGCGAGTCAACAAGAACCGCCGCCGGTTGCTCGACTGCCGCCGTTTCAACCTCGTACTCATGATAACCCGAAAACCACGGCAGAAACAGAGAGACCAGTAACAGCACCGAAGTTACACTGAGAATAATCTTCTCATAGCCGGCCACGCGCGGCACGTCAAAGCTCGCCTTATCGCGGACTTTAGCTCCGGCTTTCCTTTTCTCGCGAACCCTGTTCACCCATCTTTCTCTCTCAGCCTCGGACTTGAAAAGATCCTTGATTTTTCCCGGGTGAACTTCAAAGCCGACGTATTTGAATCTCTTATCAGGGTCGAACTGGTTCTCCTTTTTCGCCCCGCTGTCTTTCTTTTCGGCCATATTATCTCCTGATAACATCAATTATACGCACGATTAAAACTCAAATTTAACCTGATCGCGTCCATCAATTGCCGATTTATTTCCGGGATCACATTTCAGAACTTCCAGATATGTATCATGAGCAGCCTTGAAATCCTGCTTCGCCCCTTCTTTCTGCTTGGCTTCCCGTCTATCAACGGCACGGAAGTGATATGTCTGCGCGATCCAGAGCAGCAGATCCACGTCCTTGCACTGATCGCCGACCTCTTTGACCTTGCACGTTCGCGCTTCCATCAAATATCGCAGGGCCTTATCATAATTGTTGGGGCAGATTCCGCCGAAGTATGCGTAGCCGAGCGATTTCCGGGCATCACAGTTCTCCGGATCAATTTCAAGCACGCGCTCGAGGCCCTGAACCCCCTTGGTGCACTCACCAAGCTGATAGAGATAGGTCGAACCGAGCATGTTCAGGGCCTTGATGGCCGTCCTCATGTTATTCTCGTTGGACATCACCTTCTCCCAGAACTCACCTGTCACCATCTCCAGGTATTCGACGGCCAGCCGGGCCAGGTCAACGCCCTCAAGCGGATCGACCTCTTCGATTTCAACGGGCTCGTCATCCTCATCCAATCCGAGGTCATCATCCTCCATCATGGCCTGTCCGCCTTTATCAGCCATATACAGAGCCGACATGGCGGCGTTGTAGTAGATGGACCAGAATCTTTCGTCAGCACCCTGAGCGATCCTTTTCATGTAGTAAATCAGCGCGTTCCGATAATCCTG
>CP070766.1:1789147-1791704 GCA_020345705.1 Candidatus Zixiibacteriota bacterium
CGAGACTGATGAATTGAAGATGTACAACATTGATTTCGAAACCGGCGGTCACACTGACCGCCTGCTGAAATCGGATTTTGTCATATTATCGCCCGGCGTGCCTCGGACGCTGGAAATTATCAGAAAGCTGAGCGAGGCCGGCATACCGATCTTCTCCGAAATCGAGGTCGCCTCGTGGTTCTGCCGGGGCCGTATCATAGCCGTTACCGGCTCGAACGGTAAAACCACCACGACCACTCTTGTCGGCGCCATACTTGATAAGGCGGGCATCGAGAACGTGGTCTGCGGCAATATCGGTGTTCCCTTTTCAGACAAAGTGCTCGGTATCAGCGAACGCGGCTATGTGGTCCTGGAGGTTTCCAGCTTCCAGCTGGAGTTAATAGAAGACTTCGAACCGCACATGGCTATGATACTGAACATCACTCCCGATCATCTTGATCGCTATGACGATTTCGAAGGATATAAACAGGCGAAATACCGAATAACGGAGAATCAGAAATCCTCCGACTTTCTTATTCTAAACGCTGACGATTCCGTAATAGACAAAAATAGCATAGAAACGGGGGCTCAAAAAGTCTATTTCTCCACCTCACGTTTAATGCCGACCGGGGTCTTCAAGAGGGGAAAGTCACTGGTCGGCATCGTGAGGGAGAAAGAGATTCCTCTGATTGACACCGAGCAGATCAGAATCCCGGGACTGCATAATCTCCAGAACGCCGCCGCCGCCTCGCTGGCGGCGCTTCATCTCGAAATTGACCCCAAACAAGTCGGCGAAGCCCTGCGGGAATTTCCGGGTGTCGAGCATCGTCTGGAAGACGTCGGCAAGGTTGCCGGCATAAGATTCGTTAACGATTCCAAGGCGACCAATGTTGATTCCGTGTGTCATGCCCTGCGCGCCTTTGAATCGCCGTTGCATCTGATTGCCGGCGGGCGCGACAAGGGCAGCGATTTTGAGCCGATCGCGCGTTGCGGAAAAAACAGGATCAAAGAAATAATATTGATCGGGGAGGCCCGAGAGAAGATGTTCAATGCTCTCGGGAAGGCCTTCCCGGTTCAGTTCGCAGATAGCATGGAAGAGGCGGTCAAGAAGGCCTTTGAGGAGGCCTCGCCCGGCGAGATAGTCTTGTTGTCACCGGCCTGCGCCAGCTTCGATATGTACGACAACTTCGAACAACGGGGGAAGAACTTCAAGGAAGCTGTTCGTGCCTTAAAGAACGACAATCGGATTGCGAAGGGAATCGAAACAAGTTGAGCCATGGATAGGAAACTGCTCTACAGCACCATTGGTCTTGTCGCCATTGGAATGGTAATGATTTATTCGGCGTCGTCGGTTATGGCGGAGAGTAGATTCGGGTCGCACACATTCTTTTTGAAACGGCAGCTTCTTTGGCTGGCGCTGGCCGCCTTTTTCGGACTTTTCGTGACAAAGGTCGATCTGAAGAAATATTCCGTTTATTCCGTACCTCTCATTTTCGTGATAGTGGCAATGCTGGTACTGGTCTTCTTTATGCCGGCCAGGAACGGATCACACCGCTGGCTCTTTATCGGACCCATGACCGTGCAGCCGTCGGAATTATTCAAGCTGGTCGTCATTATCTACCTGGCCTTCTCTCTTTCCAGGGCAAACAGGGATATAGAAGACCTGAAGCAATTCCTCTTACCCTACGCACCCCTGATCGGAACGGCCTTGGTGCTTATCATCCTTGAACCCGGATTGGGGTCGGCCCTGACGATTGGTCTCACGGTGATGATTATATTCTTTCTCGCCGGTGTGAGACTGTTTCACCTGACCGCTTTGCTTTTCCCCCTGGCGGGGGTAGTCTCCTTTATGATTTTTGTTCTGGGGTACAAGAAGGCGCGGGTCGTGGATTACCTGTCGTCCGTTGAGAATCCCGTATCAGGTAGTTATCAGGTCAAGCAGGCCGTTCTGGCTTTGGGAGCGGGCGGCGTATTCGGTTCCGGGTTGGGCAACGGCCGACAAAAGCTGTTCTTTCTGCCTTATCCCCATACCGATTTTGTCTTCGCCTCAATCGGCGAGGAACTCGGTCTGGTCGGGCTGCTCGGAATCATGCTGCTCTACTTCGTTATTATTTATCGCGGGATAAAGATTGCACTGTATCAACCCGATCAGCTCGGTTACCTTTTGGCGATCGGCGTCACCGCCTCGATCTTCGTCGCTGTTCTGATAAATATCGGCGTCGTGACATCACTCCTGCCGACCACCGGAATACCGCTTCCCTTCGTATCGTACGGCGGCTCAGCGTTGCTTGTCTCCGTCACCTCGGTCGCCATTCTGCTTAACCTCTCCCGGCGGGAGGGGGTGGTGGTCCGATGAAAAAATTGACTGTACTCTTTGCCGGCGGCGGGACCGGAGGACATCTGTATCCGGCGCTGGCCATAGCCGACACGTTAAGAGCGAGAATCGAGCCTGGCGGCATCGCCGATTTCCGGTTCATCGGCACCAAGCGGGGCCTGGAGTACCGGATGAGAGACAAACTCGGCTATCCGCTGTCGTTGATTACGGTACGGGGCATGTATCGGCATAGTATTCTGAAAA
>CP070766.1:1791804-1796598 GCA_020345705.1 Candidatus Zixiibacteriota bacterium
GTAATTGAGAAGAAGGTTGAATTCGGCGACATTGAATGAATGATAAAGCAGCTTTTGACAGAGTAAATGCCGCCATTGCCGGCTTCGTATTCCTGGCCACCTTTGTTGTTTACTATCTCACAAAGGCGCCGACCTTTTCATTCTGGGATTGCGGGGAATTCGTTGCCTGCTCTTATATCCTGGGCATTCCGCATCCACCCGGCTCACCGTTATATATCATTATCGGGCGAGTTTTTTCGGTTCTGCCGATCGCCGCCGATATTGCTGTCAGGATTAATCTTTTCTCGGTCATTACCTCGGCAGTGGCGGCATGCTTCGGGTATCTGGTCACGGTCAGGCTGATCAGGTTCTGGTTTGACACCGAAAAGCACGTTCAGAATCGGATTGTTGCCTATATCGGGGGTTTCACGGGGGCGCTTTTCATGGCCTTCGGTAACAGCATGTGGAGTAACTCGGTCGAGGCCGAGGTTTATGCACCGACCATCATGACCATGCTGATAATGTACTGGCTGGGATTGAAATATCTTGATGACCGGGAAACACCCCGCGGCAGCAGATTTATGCTTCTGGTGGCTTTTCTGGCCATGCTCGGAGTAGGGATGCATCTGACGCTTTTCGCTATCGTCCCGGTGGTGGCGCTTTGTTTCCTGTTGAAGAAAGAATCCGGCGGGAGTCAGTGGGGGACACTCTCTTTCTTTTTCCTGGCCGAGCTGTATTTCATTTTCCAGTTTTCATCCAGGCCGGGCGAGATACCGTTCTATATCCCGCTGCTTATCGTTTTTATAATTATGCTGTTCCACTCGGTTTTGATAAACAGGCTTGACCGGCCGGTGACGGCCACCCTGGTGCTGTTTCTGGTTTCGCTTTACCCGCTTTATTTCGTGATCGCTGACGCGGCGGCGCGGAATCTTACCGGTAGTGAGTTGTCGGAAGGATTCAGAAGCCTTGGCTCGGCGCCTGTCGGATGGATCGGATTAGCCGGGCTGGCAGTATGGGGACTCTATTCGCTGGTCAGATATTTCAGTGAAAAGGAGCGGGCGGAGAGCGACAAGTCGCGGCTTATGATCGGGATTTACTCTCTGGCCCCGGTGCTGTTGGTACTGGTCAGCGTGTTATCTATTAGAGGATATGCGGCATTTCTGATAAGTAGTCTCATGTTAACAGGAGTTCTGGCCCTGACCATGTGGAGGTATGTCAACTGGCTGATTCTGATTGCTTTTGGCGCCATTTCCATGGTGATCCTGGGCTTCTGGCCGTTTGTCTGGGGGCTGGGAATAGGAACGGCCGCAATCATAATTCTCGGTCTTCTTGCCAGAGATGGAAGCTGGAAAACGGCCGTCGCCATCATACTCCTGGCGGTGGTCGGATACTCGATTCATGCTTTTATTCCGATCCGATCGGCGCACAATCCGACGATCGATGAGAATGATCCCGATCGTTCATTTGCGGCAGTCGTCGGCTACCTGGAACGCAAGCAGTACGGCACCCAATCGATGACGGAGCGGATGTTCGAAAGGCGGGCCGAGTGGGCCAATCAGTTCGGCGATTTCGAGCGGATGGGTTTCTGGCGCTTCTTCAAACAGCAGTACGGATTCGCCGGCCCGCGATTTTTCATCATGCTTATTCTCGGGCTGTTCGGTATATGGGAAGCAATCCGTAGAAAGCCGGACATCGGCCTTCCTTTCTGGGTCATTGTTCTGGTTTGCTCGGTAGGTATCGTTTTATATATGAATTTTGCCGACGGCACCAGGCAGCATCCGGTGACAGGAGCCGATTACATTGAGGTCAGAGACCGTGATTACTTTTTTACACCGGCCTTTGTCTTTTTCGGGCTGGCGATCGGTCTGGGAATAGCCGGTTTTATCGACCTGATACGGGACACCGTCAGCGGTTTCAGCCGCGGCGTTCGCAACCTCGCCTTCGGGGCCTCGACTCTTCTGGTGTTTCTGCCGGTAGTCCCGCTGTCGGTCAACTACTTCTATAACGACCAATCAAAAAACTATATGCCCTATGACTACGCCGAAAACTATCATAAATCCTGTCGTGAGAATGCCATCTTCATCACCAACGGCGACAACGACACTTTCCCCATCTGGTGCATTCAGGAAGTTTACGGGGTGAGAAAAGACGTTAAAGTCGTCAATCTCTCCCTCGGCAACACTGACTGGTATATCAGGCAGGTGCGCGATGAACTCGGGATTCCCTTAAAGCTGAGTGACGAGCAAATTCTCAAATTGAGGCCGTACAGAGACGAAGAGGGTGGCGTGCACCGTATTCAGGACCAGCTGGTCGACAACATAATAACCGCAAACAGGTGGAAAGACCCTATTCACTTCGCCGTCACGGTTCCGGAGGAGAACCGCCGCTTTGGAGGCAGGTCAATGGAGGACCACCTGGTTATCGAGGGGATGGTGCATTACCTGTCGCCGGAAAAGAAAGAACATGAGATCAACTTCGAGCGAACCCGGGAGCTGTATGCGGAGGCATTCGCCTATCGGGGAGTCAGTGACCCGGATATATATAAGGACGAGACCAGCACGAGACTGACAAACAACTATGCCCAGGGCTTTCTGCTTCTGGCCGATTCATTGCGGAAGGCACAAGATTATGAGGGCGCTCTGGAGTACGTGAAAATGGGTCTGGAGATTCTGCCCAACTCGTTTGATACTTATGGCTATGCCACTCAGCTTCTGGCTCAGGCCGGTCGGATGGACACCATGAGAACCCTTATCGAGAATTCACCCGTTGAAGACAAGGCCAGGCTTTATTTCAACTGGGGAATCGCGGCGCGGGCGGCCGGAAGGAATGACGATGCGATTGAAGCCCTGGAATTGACTCATCAGATGTATCCTGATTACGTAGACGCTTTTCGCGCGCTGGCGACGACGTATTATCGCATGAAGCAATACAAAAGGTTAAGGGAAATCGTAACGGTTTGGGTGACCCGCCATCCGGAAGACTACGAGTCGGTGGAGCTGTTAAGACAGATCGAGCAAATCGAACCCACCCGAGACACCCTTGAAGGAATCAATTGATGAGAATACTCGCCCTGAACTGGCAGGATCTCACCAATCCGATGGCCGGCGGCGCCGAGGTTCACCTCGAGGAATTGCTGCGGCGAATCGCCGGGCGAGGCCATGAAATCACCCTGTTTTGTTCCGGGTACGCCGACTCTTTACCGGAGGAAGAGATTGAAGGGCTCAGGATTATCCGGCGCGGCAGCCGATACAATTTCAACTGGATTGCGCCGTTCGCCTTGAGAAAGCTTGTCAAGCAGAACAATTTCGACGTCCTTATCGAAGACATAAATAAGATACCGTTTTATACGCCGCTGTATCTCAAGCTCCCGACGCTGGTCGTGGTACCACATCTTTTCTCGACGACCGTTTTCAAGGAAATCAATTTCCTGCTCGGGCTGTATATATACTTCTCCGAAAAGCCGCTGGTGCCGATTTACAGGGGTCGGATGTTTAATGTCATATCCGAATCGACGGCCGATGACATCGCCGGCCGCGGGATACCGAGATCGGATATTTCCGTTATTCACTGCGGAATAGACACCGATACGTACAATTTCGATGCCGCAGTGAGGAAATTCGACCACCCGACGGTTCTGTATCTGGGCCGGATCAAGAAATATAAGACTATCCAGCACCTGATAATCGCTTTTAAGAAGGTGCTGGAGACGCTGCCCGAGGCAGACCTGAAAATCGTCGGCTCAGGCGATTACCTGCCGGCGCTGAAGTCACTGGCCGGCAAGCTGAAGATACGAGACAGGATTGATTTTCCCGGTTTTGTCAGCCAGGAGAAAAAAGTCGAGATACTCCGGCGCAGCCACGTGGCCGTTTATCCTTCTTCCAAGGAAGGCTGGGGCCTGACCAATATCGAGGCCAATGCCTGCGGTACGGCCGTCATTGCGGCCAACTCTCCCGGACTTCGAGACTCCGTCGCACACGACCGGACCGGTTTCTTATATGAGTACGGCAGGACGGACGAACTTACCGAACGGCTGGTGCAGGTTCTGACCGATGAGGAGAAGCGGGCCCGCCTTGAGAAGGGCGGATTGGAATGGGTTAAGAAGTTCGACTGGGATACGGCCGCCGATGAGTTTCTGAGTTTACTGGAACAGGTCGCGGAGCGAGGTTAAGAGGTGATGTTTCGAAGCAAAACCTGGTCGTTTCTGTTCGGCATAATGGTTTCCGTGGTTTTCCTCTTCATCGTGTTTCGCAAGGTCGATATTGATGAGCTCGGTGCCGCGCTGAAAGGGGCCAATTACCTGTGGCTGATACCGAACATCATACTGGTGATGTTTGCCATGTTCCAGAGGGCGGAGAGATGGAAATACATGCTCAAACCGATCGTGACGCTCAAGTATAAGAAGCTTCTATCGGCGACGTGTATCGGCTTTATGGCCAACAACGTCCTGCCTTTGAGGCTGGGGGAATTCGTCCGTGCCTATGCGCTGGCATACCACGAGAAGAGGGTCACGAAATCGGCCTCACTGGCGACGATTTTTGTCGAACGGATGGTTTTCGACCTGCTCGCTCTGCTTCTAATTCTGGCCGTCATTCTCTTCTTGATGCCTCTTCCGGTTGATGACCGCCTCAGGCTGGGCATCATTCTTTCGGTGGCGGTGGCCGTGATCGGGTTGATTCTGGCGGTAGTTATAGTCATGAAGCCGGAGGGATCAGGCCGTCTTGTGAGCAGGTATCTGTTTTTCCTTCCGGGAGGAATGAAAGAATACGTGAGCACAACCATTGTCAAGTTTGCCAAGGGCCTGCTGTTTCTCAAGAA
>CP070766.1:1796698-1807459 GCA_020345705.1 Candidatus Zixiibacteriota bacterium
AACAGGAAAGATGGGACAAGGCAATAGAGAATCTCAGCCTTCTGAAAGACTCCACAGGTCAGACTGATGTGGAAGCCGCCATGATGATCGCGGGAGTCACGCTTGACGGCAAAAGAGATCACGACGAAGCTATCAGACTGTACGACAACCTCTTAGCCAGGGTGGAAGACACCACAATTCTACCTGCAATCCATTTGCGAAAGGGTATCGCATACTTCGAAAAGAAGGACTACAACCTGTGCCGCAATGAAATGTCGTTGATAAACAGGGACTTCCCTTATTTCTTCCAGAATAATCCCACTCCCCAAAAATATATTGCCCTGTCTTTCGAAAAAATCGGCAATTGGAATCGAGCGGAAAACGAGTTTAAGTGGTTGATAGACAATTATTCGGCCACCGAAGCCGCCTTTGACGCCCATCTGACGATCGCCGATCATTACAAGAAGCAGGGCAACAAGGAATTGACCGATACCTGGTTCAGCAAAGCGGAAGAGTTCTACTACGCCATGGCCAACCGATACGCCGGATCAAATATGGAGGCTTCCGCGATTTCCTACCTTGCTGAAGTGTCCAGACGCAGGGAAAAATGGGATCAGGCCGCGAAATATCTGGAAAATCTCTATGAGAGATTTCCAACCACCGAGGTTGGCCGCAAGGCCATAATAAATGCCGCTTCTATTTACCGCGAAAAACTCAAAAATCGGGCAAAGGCCGATTCGCTTCTCAACCAATTACGTTCGGAACTATTCCCCCCCCCGGATGGTAAAAATATTGATGCTATGACCGATGATAATAAATAAATACTATAAACATGGACGGACTTATATGGAGGAAAGATGAGTAGGAAAAAACTGCTTATTTCAGCAATCGCAATCCTGCTGCTGATGTCCGGAAATCTTTTGGCACAGGATGACAAGTACGGCGAGGTTGATACCCTTTACGCCGTCTCCTATCCGACCGAGGACGGTAAGACTTGGGCTGTTGATGTCTCTATGTTTAATGACGACTCAATCATGGCTCTTTCGGTTCCCCTGACGTTTTCGGATGGAAAAAATCGCGTCGTTGTCAGTTCCTGGAGTTTTGAGGGCACTGTCGTTCAGGATTTCAGGGTTAAACACGTTCGCGTTGACACCAGCACTCAGTGTGTTACCATCGGACTGATTAATGACGTCGGCGTATCTGTCCCGCCCGTTCCGCCCGGTAAGGGACTAATCGCCAAGCTTTTCATTACATCTCTGGATAACAAGAAGATTAAATCTCTGAAAGTCGACACCACCACGACTCCTCCCAGCAATAACCTCCAGTTTGTGAAACCACCCACAGAAGGTATTATTCCGGCCTTCGTCTCGATCTTACAGGAGAAGCCGGCCAAGGAGAAGCCCAAGGAAGAGGCCAAAGAAAAAGACGAATAATTCAGATAAGTCAAGGAAAATCGAGGCCCGACAATCACTCGTCGGGCCTTTTATTTTGTCCCTTGAAGTAAGTGCGGACTATCGACTGACGCTTCTTTATCAGATATTTCTTCAGTCTGGCCTCCAGATCCTCCGGGAGCCGTTTCCGAGCAAAAAACTCCTTGTAAAGCACTCGCGGGTCAAGCTTGAAACACTCCTCAAGCCCCCCCTCCCGGGCCAGAAGCGAAATCGCCAGGTATTCCTTTTCATTGTCACTCTTGGTCGGGAATGATTCTGATTCCGTGGCGGAAACCGTCACGCTGCCCTCGGTGGCGGCAACGTTCGTCACGTCAAATTCCGCGCAATACCTCACCAAATCTTCTTTTAGAGCCTTTAGCTCCGAGTCGATTTTCTTTCTGCTCTCACTGAGCTGCAAATACTGCTCGGCCAGATCCTTTCCCTGGTCAGCGTCGAACGCCACCTCGATTTCTTCATCGAGGGCAAGCCGATGCCTTTTTGCCGGACAGAGTTCGTAATATATGCACCAGTCGCAAATCGCCGACTCCTTTGGCGGGAAATTGTCGTCGCCGACAGCTCGTTCGATCTCGAGAACTGCTTGATATGTTCTATACCGTATCTCTTCCAGCTTTTCCTCATCCATAACGGCTTTGAGTTCCATCCCCTGCCGCAGGAAAATCTGTTTCAACTCGATTCTCTCGAAATCCGGCCACAGATACTTCACGCCCATCTGATAAAGGCCCATCTGGTTGTTATCGGCCAGGGATCTCTGGGTCGGCATGACCGACGAAGTCTTGTAGTCGATTATCTCTACCACGCCGTCGTCCCGGCGGGATATTCTGTCGACGACCCCGACCAGGGTAAAGTGGCCGGCGGGATCCAGGGGAAATCTGATGTTCTTCTCCAGGGCCATAGTAACCCCGTCGTCAAAAGGATGATATTTTTCGTAATGCCGCTTCAGAGCGTCAGAGCCGGTATTTATGTAGTCTTCGACGGCCAGATTTTCCCGGGTCACCTTTCTTTTATCCTTGTCAGGCCCCTCCCAGTATTCATGGTAGGATTTAAGCATCTCGTCAGCCGTCTGCACCCGCCCGTTCAATTTGAGCCTGTAAAGCCTCTCTAACGTCCGATGGACGGCATCTCCCAGGAAAGCCTCCACACTCACCGGTTTCTCGACCGCCGCCTTTTCAACATACTGGAATTTGTACTGCCTCGGGCACGTCCGGAATGTCCCGATCTTGGAATTGCTGTAGGAACGGGCCATGACGCCTCCTTTTGAAAAGACTCGCCACAGGAGATGATAAATCCGCACCCACTTAAAATCAATCACATTTGAAAAAAATACCGGCTCGGAGGCCGGTATTCATAAAGTCGATTCTCTTGACAACTATGGAAGACCGAAAAGCAGACCGGCCGTGAAGCTGTTGTACTTGGCCGTCCCGCCGGGGGCGTCAATCCAATTCATTCGGATTTCGGCGTTGAGAGTCAGTGGGAAAGCAGGAATCTGAAAATCGGCGCCGCCCATCAGATGGTAGCCAAGCCTGGTCACATCTTCCGGAACAACGACGTCGTAAGTTGACAGCGCCCAGCCCTCCGGCTCGGTGAAATCATATCCGAGCGAGTGAGTGGCCACACCACCGCCCATGTACGGCGAAACCACCTTGAATTTGACCGGATAGACGGCCGAGGCCGAGAAGAGCAGGTCGCGCCGGTTGACTTCAAAGCCATAACCGAAAACGTCGTAAGTCTCATTCTTCCAGGCATATTCGCCGGATACGATGACATCGATAAACGGTATCGTCGATATCTTCGCCTGCAGTCCCCCCAGCGGCATACTTTCGCCATCTTCGCCCGGGACAGTGAAACCAGGTTGCTCAAAATTGGTCACCATTCCGCCCTTAATGCCGAAGGAGATTCCCGTCAGGGCAAATGAGGGAGCGGCAAACATTAGAACAATAAATACAGAAAGCAGCTTTTTCATAAAACCTCCTCTGCTTTCCCATTATTATCGGCAGATTGACGCTCTTTTCTTAGTTTCCCGCTCGACAGGCCCCCGGCCGCGCTGATAGCATCTCAGGACATATAGAAAGGGCGGCCACGGGGCCGCCTGAGCAAGCTTTTTCGTTTTTCCTCTCTTACATAAAGGAGTAATAGAAGCCGGCTGTCAGGGTATTATATCGCGACCTTTCCTTGGCGGTATCAAACCAGAACGCCCGGAATTCACCATTGAGGCTGATCGGAAACACTGGAAATGACAAATTAACACCGACCAGGAGATGATATCCGAAACTGTGCTCATCGCCCGGAACTTCAAAGGACGCCGGCAAGGGAACACCCGGAAGAGAAGCGTCGAAGCCAAGGAAATGCTGACTGATGCCGATACCGGCGTATGGAGTTATTACCCGCATTTCATAGGGGTAGACGATCGAGGCCGTCAGTACGAAATCATGAACCCGGTAGTCTTCAATAAACGGCAAGTTTGTTTTTTTCGTTCTCCACACGTACTCCGCCGTACCTATGACATCGATAAGTGGTACGCTCGAAATCTTGACCTGCCCGCCGATAAGATTCATCTTGTTGAGTTCCTCAATCGGGTACTGAAAGTCCGGCAGATTGAGATTCGTAGCAATCCCGCCTTTCAGCCCAATCGACAATCCGGTTAAAGCTGAAGATGACGTGGCCGCCAAAACCAGAAAAAGAATGAGAAATACTTTTTTCATGGCTTCTCCCTATCGACCGATTCAGACGCGCCGCAATTGCGCGGCTGGGCCGGTCCGTGTGAAATCGGTGATGCTCGCCGCCTTTATTTATCAGTCTTTGCTGTCCTTGCTTCGAAGCTCATTAATGACGGCATTGAGTTTTTCAACCTCGGCTCTCGCCGCTTCCGCGAAGTCATTCCCCTGCGAAGCATAAATGACCGTCCGGGATACATTGATCAGCGCGGGATGCTTGAAATCGTCCGTGCCGCAGATCGCGGCCTTCTCAAGGTTGCCTCCCTGGGCGCCGACTCCCGGAATCAGAATCGGCATATCACGCGCGACTTTTCTGATTTCGGCCAGCTGCTCCGCGTGCGTGGCGCCGACTACCAATCCCAGATTCTGCTCTTTGTTCCAGTACGCGACCTTTTCGGCAACGTACATATACACCGGCTTGTTGAGCACATGAAGAAGCTGGAAATCGCGGCTTCCCGGATTTGACGTCAAGCAAAGGATAAAGGCGCCCTTTCCTTTATGATCCAGAAACGGTCTGATGGAATCATAGCCCATATAAGGATTAATGGTCACCCAGTCGGCCCTAAGCCGGTCGAAGGCGGCGGTGGCATAGTGCCCGGCGGTGTTCCCGATATCCCCCCGCTTACCGTCCGCGATCACGACTATCTCGTCAGGGATTTTCTCAATAATTTTCTCCAGAAGCGAGAAACCCTCGGCACCCCGTTCTTCGAAAAACGCCAAATTCGGCTTATACGCGGCGACAATATCCTTGGTCGCCTCTATAATTGCCACCGCAAAATCGTACCAGCCTCTGACCGTCGAAGCATAATCAGTCGGCAGTCTTTTTTGGTCAAGGTCAAGGCCGATGCAAAGCATCGAGTTATTCTTTTCAACGATTTCTCTTATATCACTGGTTGCACTCATCAGTACTTCCTTAGCTTGCCGACAAGTTCACTAATATTCCTAATTTTATTTCGGGAAAGGTATTTTTTCAACCCGGCCGTGATTTTGACAGGCGCATCCGACTCAACAAAGAGAGCCGTCCCGATCTGCACAGCTGAGGCACCGCACAGGAAGAACTCAACCGCATCACGCCAGGTCATAACGCCGCCGATGCCGATCACCGGAGTTTTCACCGAGCCGTACACCTGATGAATCATCGCCAGCGCCACCGGCTTAATCGCCGGTCCGGAAAGCCCCCCGGTATTATTGGTCAATCGCGGGCGCCGTGTATCAATATCCACCGCCATTCCCACCAGAGTGTTTATCAGCGACACGGCGGCGGCCCCTCCGGCCTCACAGGCCCGGGCTATCTCGGAAATATCGGAAACGTTGGGAGACAACTTGGCAATAACCGGCCGCGAGAAAACCTTATTGATTTCCCTGACTGCCTGCTCGGCCCGCGTCGGGCTTTTGGCAATCTCCATACCCCAGTCAACATTGGGGCAGGAAAAATTGAGCTCGACCATGTCGGCCCGGGGGCAATCATCCAAACGAGCACAAACGTCGATATAGTCCTGCAGCCTAGCGCCGGCAACGTTAACGACGACCACCGTATCATGCTTCTCGAGAAAACGGAGTTTCTCGTCGATAAACCGGTCGACCCCGACGTTGGCCAGCCCGATGGCATTGAGCATTCCGGAGTCGGCTTCCGCAGTACGCGGCGGCGGGTGCCCCTCTCTCGGTTCAACGGTGATCGACTTCGTGACAATCCCGCCAAGATGAGAAAGACTGAACAGGTCGGCCAGTTCTTCACCGTAACCGCACGTCCCTGAAGCCGTCAGGATCGGATTCTTGAACTTTACCCCGGCAATTTCCACCGACAGGTCTGGCGTCATAACAGCACCTCCCCGATATTATATACCGGTCCCTCCCGGCAGACTCTGGTATATCCGCCGGCCGCCAGCGGACGAATGCACCCAAGGCAGACACCGAGCCCGCACGGCATGGGCGCTTCAAGTGACAACTGCCCGGGCATCCGCAATTCCCCCGCAAGCCTATCCACAGCTTTCAGCATCCCCTCGGGACCGCAGGCGTAGATGCGAAACTTACCATCGGCGGTTGCGATTTTATCGCGAATGGCATCGGTCACGACACCCTTGAAGCCCAGCGTGCCATCCTCGGTCGCGGGCAGCAATTTAAGCCCGAGTTTTTTGATTCTCCTTATGTCCACCAGATCCGCGCCCGAAGCACCGCCATAGAAAAAGAGTAGTTTTGTCTTGTCGAATCTTTTCTCGAGCAGCTTTTTGGCGAGCAGATAGATGGGCGGCATTCCGATTCCGCCCGCCGCCAGTATCGCCGTTTCCCGTGTGGAGGGAAGATTGAAGCCATTGCCCAACGGCCCCAGAACACTCAGACTGTCACCGTTCCTGAGCCCGGCCAGAAGTGCCGTTCCCCTCCCCAACACTTTGAATATGATACTGATCGACTTCTCGCCCGGATTGATATCGTAAACCGAAAAAGCCCGTCGGAAAAAGACGTCAGTTCTGGGGATCTTCACATGAATAAACCGACCCGGCTTGACGGCACCGGCCTTGGAAAAGGGAGCCAGATCGATCACATAGTTGTCCCTGCCCAAATCGGTTTTCTTGATTATATTTAGATTCTCGACTACTATCCTGCTCATCTCAGGCTCGAGGGTAGCTTGATTTCATACTTGTAAACGAACCAGGTGTCAATCAGCTCGGGCGGTATCCAAAACGTCGGAAAATGCGCCGAGAGAACCACCTCGATAGCCTCTTCGTTCAGTTCTTCGGATTGCGTCGGATTCATCAGCTTATAATCAGCAACGTCCCCGAAAGCGTCGATTCTCACCTGGAAATAGAGAAATCCTTCAAACTCATATGAATAAGCCGCCGGGGGATACCTGAATTCCCGATCAAAGCGCTCCGGTGGCTGGCCGACCTCCCATATGCTGTTACCATCCTCGTTTATGAAGTACCGCTCCTCGGGCGTCAAATATCTCTGTTCTGTCGTATCCGTTACGTCACCGGTTGAATCCGCCATGGCCAAGAGACTGTCGGGGCTTTCTTCGTCATCGGAACGGGCAAATTTCGGCTTCGCCGCCAGTTTCTTGCTGGCCGCCCTGCCGAATTCAGTTCTGGGGAATGAATCGGCGAAGTACGCGTAGGAGAAGTACAGCGACGAATCCTCAGGACTGTCATAAGTCTCAGTTAACCACAAGAGGGTGTACTTGGCCTGGTTGTTAATCTCCGCTCTCGGGAAGCTGTCCGCAACAAAGGCATAATAATATCTGGCAGAGTCTACATTCTCTTCTTTCAGGAGGAAATTCTCGGCTTTTCGGTAGTACGCCTCGGCGTAACCGGAATCGGCAATGGTTCCGGCCAGCCCGAGCAGGCCGATGGCTTCCGGGAGGTAGTCGGATTTCGGATAGTCCTTCAGAACCCGCCGCAGGGTTGAGTCATATGCCAGCGTGTCCGAATAGTAATCTCTTTGCATCATGGCGACGGCAATTATGGCTTTCGGGGCAAGATACGATTCGGGAAACTTGTCAATGATATATTCGAATTCCTGCAGGGCTGAATCCGGTTTGCCGAGCTGGGTTAAATACAATTCCGCGAGCAGATATTGAGTCTCGGCGGCCCGGTCGATTTCATCTTCCGTGGCCGTGGTATCAAGTTCCCTGCGATCTAGGTACTGCTCAAGTTTGCCGATATCGGAGGAACGCTGAAGCGCGTCCTGGTAAATATCACTCGCTGAGCCGCCACCTTTGGCGGCATCGTAATATGCTTTAGCTTTTTTGTAATCCTCGTACTCGTACTGGCTTATCAAACCCAGGAAATAGTTGGCCTGGGCGGCCGCCGGGTGGCGAGGGTGTTCTATCGTGATCTGCTCATAAACACCCTCCGCCAATCCGACATCGCCATCCCACTCATACCCCAGTCCTATCATCAATCTCACCTGCGCCAGAGAATCAAAATAAATCTCATCCTCCGCCAGTTTGTCAAAATATTCCATACCGGTCTCGATGTCATTCATCAAATAGTGACATTCTCCAATCCTGAAGTTCACCCGATACTTATCATCAGTGGATAATGCATAATCAAATGTCTCCATGTAATTATCGAGCGCCTTCTTGTAACGGAAGCGATTGAAATACCCGTCAGCGATGTAAATCTGAGCGATAATTTCTTCTTCATCGTTACCAAGCGAATCAACCAGGGAGGCGAAGTACGGCTCGGCCTCGTCATACTTCTTCTCTTCGAAATAATATTCGCCCAGTGCAAGCGCCGCCTGCCCCTTGATTTCTTTCTCTTTGCTTTCCAGGAAAAGCAGCTCAAACAGCTCCATCGCCGAGGCTTCCTCGTCCAGCTTCAGTTTTGTCTTGGCCAGATAAAGTCTGGCGTCCTTGTAATATTTCGAATCGGGGAAGTTGGCGATCAACTCACGAAACCTCTTCTCCGCTTTGGTGTAACTCTCAGTATAGAAATGCGAGACCCCGTTAACGTACAGGGCATCATCATACCATTTGGAGTTGGGATGTTTTTCAATGACCTTATCGGACTTCTCAATCGCTTTCTTGTAGTCGCCGGCTCCGACCTTTTTGACATTGCGGCCCGCTTCCTTTCTTCTCGACTCGGCCTGCTTGAAGTACTTGCGAGCATGGTAGAACGTGTTGTAGTAAACACAGCCCAGCGACAGGGCGAGCAGCAACGACAATGAAATTATTTTAGTGAGCCGACTCATAACTCATATACTGAATAAATCCGTTCTTCAAACCTGCGTCATGGAAAGCGTCAACAGCGCGCTGAAATTCCTTAACCGTGACTCTCCGGCTGATGGTCTTGTCCTCGGTTGCCTTATATGCCGGAAAGTACTGACTCATCAACGATATATATACATCTTTTGACACTTTGTCCGCCAAAAATCTGAATATTCCCGCCGATCCGGAGAGATTCCCCGGCAACACCAGATGCCGCACAAAAATCCCCCTCCGGGCCAGCCCCCGGTCATCAATCACCAGATCACCGACCTGGGCGTGCATCTCGGCGACAGCCGCCCGGCTGACATCGACGTAACCTTCGCAGCCGGAGTAATTCTTCGCCATTTCGGTGTCGTCATATCGCATGTCCACCAGGTACACGTCTATTATACCGTCAAGAAGCCTTAAAATTTCAAGCTTTTGGAACCCCGAGCAGTTGTACACAATCGGCAGATCCAGACTTGCGTCCTTCGCGCGACCAAGGGCCATCAAGATCATTGGAAGCATATGATCCGGGGTAACGAAATTTATGTTCTCAGCCCCTCTTTGCTGAAGCTCAAGCATCATATCGCAGCATTCATCAATCGAAACGACGCTTCCCGTCCCCATCTGTGAGATCGGATAATTCTGGCAATACCTACATGACAACGAGCAGTTCGACAGAAAGATCGTCCCGGAACCGCCACCCCCGGAGAGCGGGGGTTCTTCACCAAAGTGGAGATTATAACTGGCGACCCTCAGGTCGGCAGTGCTCCGGCAATTTCCAAGCTCCCCCTCGAACCTGTTCACCGCGCAATCGTTGGGGCAAATTCGGCAGCAATCAAGAGTCCTGTGCAGCTTTTGCCCGAGCTTGAAGATATCGTCGGGAGAGACTTTTCTCATTTCTTCAGGCTCTCCACAATGGCTGGCATAATCTCACCGGCCTTGCCGTGAAAGGCCCAGTCGGTGAACTCCGTGATCGGCGTCGGCTCGAGATTAACCTCGACCAGGAAAGCCCCATTACTCTTGGCCGTCAGCGGAATCGAGGCTGCCGGGTGAACCACCGCCGACGTCCCTACCGACAGAAAAAGCTCCGCCCTGGCCGAGGCATCAAAAGCTCTGTTGAGAGCATCCGGGGGAAGCAGTTCCCCGAACCAGACAACGTCGGGTCGGATTTTGCCGCCGCACTCGCAGGCCGGAAGCTGGTTTGACTCAAGATCAATATCCTCGGTGAAAGGCCTCCCGCAAGCAAAGCATTTGTTCAGCGAGATATTGCCGTGGAGCTCAAGAATGTTCTTGGAGCCGGCCTGCCTGTGAAGGCCATCTATATTTTGAGTTATCAGCGTAAAGTCATCATATAGCTTTTCCATCTCCACCAGCGCCGCATGAGCCGGATTCGGCTTTACCGTGCTCATTAGTTGCCGGCGATGCATATACCACTCCCACACAAGCTCAGGATTTCTCATGAAGGCGTCGACGGTAGCCAGCTCTTCCGCACGAAATTTCGACCAGAGGCCCTCTTCCCCTCTGAAAGTCGGTACGCCCGATTCAGCCGAAATTCCCGCCCCGGTCAGGACCGCCACCTTCCGCGCCGATTTCAATACCTTTTGCAGTTCTGGAGATATCTCAATCATATCTATAAAATACGAAATTCGTCCCCCCGGGGAAACTTCTATTTATGGTTTGTTTTGCCCCCGTGAGTAAGTAAATTTGCCATATGGGCAAGAAAATCCTGTTCGCACTGCTCGCCCTTCTGATTATCCTGATAATTCTGGAAGGGGTCGCCCGCCTTGTGGAAACACATATTACCCGCTCGGTCAGCGGCCTGGAGCCAAATCGCGGCTGGCAGACGGAGTTTTTCAAATCATTTCTGGACTGGCATGAGCCCGACCCCGACCTCCTATGGCAATTCAAAGCCAACCTGGACAATCCTCTAATC
>CP070766.1:1807559-1812389 GCA_020345705.1 Candidatus Zixiibacteriota bacterium
GAAGTGATGCCGGAAATTGAAAAAGTGGATTATGATAATCTTGAGCTTCCCGATGAGAAGGTCGAAGTTCGCGACGCCGAGGTTGACACTGTGGTCGAGCACCTGCGGAGAAAGGCGGCTGAGATAAGGGTTGTCGATCGGCCTGCCACCGAGGAGGACGTCCTTCAGGTTGACCTATTCAAGACCGACGACCCGGATAAAGTGCTTGATGCCGACAAATTCGAAGACATTGAGCTTGACCTCTCCAGCCATGTCACGGTCAGCCAATTCAAAGAAACGCTCAAGGGGATAAAGGCCGGCGAGGAGCGGGAGGTGAAGGTCGATTACCCGCAGGATTTCTCGAATGAGAGGCTGGCGGGTAAATCAATCACCTATCTGTGCAAGGTCAGGGAAGTTAAAGAGCGGATTCTGCCGTCCGAAAATGATGCCTTCGCCAAAGCCCAGGGTAAGGTCGAGACGATGCTGGAGCTTCGGCTGAAAATCCGCGAGGACCTCAAGAAGCAAAAAGAACTTGATCAGAAACAATGGGAGAAGCAGGAGATAGTCCGGCAGATTGTCCGAAAGAATCAGATTCCAATTCCGGAGTCGATGATAAACAAATATATTGACTCCGTCATCAATGACATGAAAGAGAAAAATCAGCCTTTTGACGAAAAGGAAGTCAGAGAGCAATACCGGCCTGCCGCAGCGGACGCCATACGCAGGAACTGGTTGATCGGCCGGCTGGCCGAGATTGAGAATATCGAAGTCCTGCCCTCCGATACCGAGGCCTGGATTAAAGAATTCGCCAGTCGTTACCAGATGGAGCCGGACAAAGCCAAGCAGGTTCTATCTCAAACCGGGAAATTTGATGAAATTCGTGATTCCATTCTTGAAGAAAAAGTGGTAGATTTCCTTTCGTCAAAAGTAAAACGTGTGCCGACGGTGCCTGAGGCCACAATAACGGCAGGCGACGAGGACGAATCGGCCGATAAGAACAATAAAAAGGAAGAGGAAACCACGGAGGTAAATGATAAATGACTTTAATACCAATGGTTGTGGAGCAGACGGGACGCGGGGAGCGCGCGTATGATATTTATTCGCGTCTTCTGAAGGATCGCATCATTTTCATGGGTTCGCCGATCGAAGATCATATCGCCAATCTGGTCATCGCGCAGCTGCTCTTCCTGGAAGCCGAAGACCCGGAGAAGGACATCTATATTTACATCAACTCGCCGGGCGGTTCCGTCACGGCCGGGCTGGCGATTTATGATACGATGCAGTTCATCAAGCCCGATATTGCCACCACCTGTATGGGGCTGGCGGCATCCATGGGTTCGTTCCTGCTTGCAGCCGGCACAAAAGGTAAGCGGGCGGCGCTTCCCAACTCAAGAATCATGATTCATCAGCCGATGGCCGGCGCGCAGGGGCAGATATCCGACATAGAAATCATGACCAAGGAGTTCGTTAACACCAAAAAACGTCTCAATGAGCTTCTTGTCAAGCACACCGGCCAGCCGATGGGCAAGATTGAAAAAGACACCGACCGCAATTTCTTTATGTCGGCTGATGATGCCGTAGAGTACGGGCTGATTGACAAAATCTATGAGTTCAAGCGCAAAGAGAAAAAATAGCGGCGGGGCGGTATAATTGACTGAAAAGAATAAAGGGAAAACAACCAACAACAACGGTACCGTCGGTTCCGCTCATCGATGCAACTTTTGCGGCAAACCGGCCTCGAAGGTCAAGCGTCTCTTTGCCGGGTATGAGGCATTCATATGCAACGACTGCGTCACCCTGTGCCATGACATCCTGATAACCTCGCCCGTCTTCGATGAGGAAGAACCGACCCTTGAACCTCCCAAGCCGACTAATATAAAGGCTTTCCTTGACCAGTACGTCATCGGCCAGGAGGAGGCCAAGAGGATTGTCGCCGTCGCGGTTTATAACCACTACAAACGTATCAACACCCTCAGGGACAAAAAGAAGGACGATTCCGTCGAACTTGAGAAATCCAATATTCTCCTGATTGGTCCGACCGGCACGGGAAAGACACTGATCGCGCGGACCCTGGCGAAATTCCTGAAGGTGCCGTTCAGCATCGCCGATGCCACCGTTCTGACCGAAGCCGGCTATGTCGGCGAGGACGTCGAAAACATCCTGGTCAGGCTGTACCACGCCTCGAACTACAACCAGGCCCGCACCGAGCGCGGTATCATCTACATTGACGAACTGGATAAAATTTCTCGCACCGAGGGCAATCCCTCGATTACCCGCGATGTCTCCGGTGAAGGCGTTCAGCAGGGGCTTTTGAAAATACTCGAGGGGACCGTTTCCAATATTCCGCCCAAAGGCGGCCGGAAACACCCGGAGCAGTCGTTTGTCCCGATCGACACCTCGAATATTCTTTTCATCTGCGGTGGAGCCTTTGAAGGACTTGATAAAATCGTAGCCCGAAGAGTAGGCAAGAAGCAGGTCGGATTCGACGCCGAAAATCTCGACATAAGCGAGAGTTCACCCGATATTCTCAATCATGTCGAGCCGGAGGACCTTCTCCAGTACGGGCTGATTCCGGAGATGATCGGTCGTCTGCCGGTGGTTGCACCGCTCAAACCGCTTGACAAGAACGCCCTCTTCTCGATTCTGACCGAGCCGAAAAACGCCATCACCAAGCAGTACACCCGGCTTTTTGAGATGGAGGGGATCAAACTGTCATTTGAGAACGAGGCGCTCTGGGAAGCGGTCGCTATCGCCGAGAAGAAAAAAACCGGGGCGCGGGCGCTTCGCTCCATCTTTGAGAAAGCCATGCTGGACTTGATGTTCGAGACCCCGTCAAAAGACGACGTCGAGGAAATAATCGTCACAGCTGACGTCATAAAAGGAAAAGGCGACCCCGAAATCATCCCCAAATCCAAAAAGAAGAGCGCCTGACCTCCTCGATTCAAATCTTAGTTCTCTGACATGCGTATCACAGGCAAAGGGGCGGAACAAATGCTCTTGTCTGAATCCCATTGGAAGCGTTTGATCTCAGATCGGCAAAAGCCGCAAAGCCGCTTCTGATAAGGCTTCGCGCCGTTTTTCCCCTTGCTTTTTCGGACAAATTTTGTATACTTTTCGAATAATTTATTACTGCGCCAATTACTTGCTTGAATAGAAGACTCAACGGGCTTATAAACCGGAAGGAGGAGTTATGCGATTGCTCTGCTATTTCTTGCTGATTTTTGCGCTGGCTTCCGTGGCATCCGCTCAATTTCACGACAATGACGGTCAGCTGAGGGCAACCTGGGCCTCGCCCGACTGGGGCAACCCGGTTGACCACTACATCTGGTCGTACACTATCAACGGAGTGGCGGACTCGGTGACCGGCAGTTCGGGGGCGATTGACACCGTCGAGAGCTCGGTCTTACTGGAAAACCTCGGCGATTGGGCGGTTTTCCGCATCCGCGCCGTATCGGTTCTCAGCGACACCTCGGTTGAAGTTGTTTCCGACACTGCCTACTTCAGTCTAGGAACCGGCATTGGCCCTCCCAGGGGGGTGACCTGGATACAAGGCCCGTAGCCTTTCGGCTTCAGGCTCACCCCAATCCTGCGACCAATGCGGGCCTTAAACTGGCCTGGTCGGTGGATCGAAATGATCTGTATGATGTAATCGTTTACAACATACTGGGGCAGATGGTACAGGAAATTTCCAGAGAGAGAATGTCGGTTGGAGAGTACTCGGAACATATCGGCGACAATCTGGCGGCGGGGGTGTATTTTGCGGTTATCTCTCGCGCTGATGCTCGCCGTGTGGTCAAGTTTGTCATCCTTCGCTGAAACCGGGCAGGTTTATCCCGATACCGCCGGAATCGGTTTCAGCTATGAGACATCGGGGGATACTGTCTCCGTTTTGATCGAGAATCTCTATTATGACTCGATCGGGAATTTCATCTTCTGCGCCCACACGAACGCGGAACCGATTCTGATCGATCTGCTTGTCGACGGAACCGCGTCTGATTCGGCGGCAATCGACCACGAACACGGGACTATTTATCCCGATAAGATGACCACCAGATGGACGATCGCCGGTTTTTATCAGACATTTCGTATCCGTTATTATCTGCCGCCCGGCCCGGACAACAACATATCGTGGAGTGCCGGATATCCGTATGCGATGTTCGGCACTCCTTGCGGTATCGGCCCACCGAGGAATCTAACGTGGGTCGATTGAGACAGTCACATATCTTACGGAGATCTGATTTATAGCGACCCCGGCGGTCGCCCGGCCTGAATCGGACAGAGCAGGCGCGAGGCCTGCCCGTACAATTGTCAATTCTTGACACCACTAATTTCGTGTATCATGTTGACCTGACTTCAGCCGACCCGGGAGACCCGTTGACAAAACCCCGATTGAGCCCTTCAACTCCCGCTTTCGTGAAAAGTGCCTGAACGAACACTGGTTCGTGTCGCTGCCTGATGCTCAGGAGAAGAATGAATCGTGGCGCCATGAATACAACCATAGTCAACCACACAGTGCCCTGAGTTATCGGTCTCCAGACGAGTTCGTGGCTGAATCCAAACGCCCGGACATGAAGGTTGCATAATCGATGGAGAAGCTGTAAATCCTCACCGGAAATGGACCAAAGATGGGCAGCAGTCCGGATGGACGGCAGCAAGACGCGAAAGGTCGACATAAGGAGGCTGGGAATATAATTGCTTGACAAGTATCACTTTTTTTTGTAGAATTACATTAAGTCAAAAAGATGTCTATCAGGCAACTCAGGAACTTACGCTTACTTTTGGAGCGATCCAAAGTAGAACGTTTCGCAACGTTATCATCATCTGGCTGACTTGTCATGAGGAAGGTAACGA
>CP070766.1:1812489-1825805 GCA_020345705.1 Candidatus Zixiibacteriota bacterium
CCAGATGCGGTTCAATCACTGTTATCGTGTACTCTCCGGGCGGCAAATTTTCAATCTCATAATCCAGATCATAGAAGCACAGGCAAAAGCAACCCTCATCAAGCCGCTCCGATTCCCTGATCATGATAAGATTCTCGTCGACACTGATGTCGGCCAGCAACTCCTCAGGGCAACAGTTAAACCGCCCGTTTATATGCCTCAATTGAAGGAGACTCTCACCGTCATAATGATATTCCAGGCAACTCACATCATCTGCAACGTCAAAGTCAGCCCCGTCAATCCCGAACATCTTACAGCTGCTGTAATCGATAAGACCTCCGACCGGCGACAGCCCGACGACACCCCAGGGATAGTGGTCTCTTTCGACACAGAAGCTTCCGGAAGCCGACTCGCCAAGATCAACTGTGAATTCCAGCAACTGGTCGCCGTCTTCCAGATACATTTCAACGACCTTAATGGTATATTCTCCGGGCGGCAGATCGGTAATCTTGAGTTCGAGGTCAACCAGGCACAGACAATCACAGTATTCACCCGATTCGCTCTCTGTAATCGTGATGACGTTGCCCTCAATAACGATATTTGCCGCAGGATCTGTACAGCAGTTGAACCCGGCGTTCACGTGCGTAAGAAAAAGCGTATTATCATTCTCGTACAGATATTCCATACAATCCTGATCAGACTGAGCCAGACTGATCGGCTTTGCCACTGCAGTGTTCTTGCAGTCAGAGGCGCTTATGAGAGCCCCGGACGGATTCGGATTGATGGGTTCAGTTGATTTCTCCTCGCCGCAGCCGGCAAGGAAAGAAACTGCCAGGAATAAAAAAAGAACGGGAGCGGCAGCACCGCAGATCCTGACCGGACGTTTCAAAGGCTGCGTAAACATGGCAAAGTCCTCCTTATCTTTCGCAACCCACCAGAAAGTTAGACCGCATTTTCTAACTATCGAACGTTTTACCGATCAGGCTATTTTTGATACTCCTTTCCGTCTCGTTCTAAAGTTTAGACGCCAGGATTGCGGATATGTTCATAATTTTTTACATTTTTGTCAATATTTTTCTCATGTTTCTCAGCTTTTTTGTTGCAGTACAAGAAGATGCAAAAAGCGAGGACAAGCGTCGGAGATGGGTCTCGGCTTGCAGGCAGTCAGCGACCTAATCGATATCAGGCCACGACCTTGAGTATTGAGCCTGGGAATTCAGAATTGCTCGTTTTCCTCTTTCCTCTGACTTCGAATCTGCGCGCAATGAGCGCCAATCGACTGAGAAGCGACCCGATGTTTATTTAGCACGCGGGAAGTGACTTCAGCGGCGGCTTCCCGCTCGGCGGGGATGACATCGTCGGCCCCGGCCGCAAGAAGCGGCTCAACGTCGAGCAGATAATTGGTACGGACTATTATTGACAAATCCGGAGCCAGTCGTCGAGCCGCTCTGACGGCGTGTTCCACCGCTCCCGAGTCATTAATGAGTATCACCAGTTCCCCGGCTTGCTCGGCCCCCAATCTGCTGAGGACTTCATCGCTGGTAATATCGCCGAAATAGGCATTGCCCGCCTCCCGGGACGCTTTTCTGACATTCTCAACGTTCAGGTCAGCAATCACGAAAGGGATTTGGCATTCTTTAAGAGCTTGCACCAGCTGTCGGCCCGCGAAACCATATCCACCTATGATGACGTGGTTGCGCAGGTTCCGGACGACATCTGCCGCTTCTTCGGCGGTTGCCACTTCGAGCAAGCGCGTGAGCCCGCGCAACTTGCCGACCCCTGCGGCCACGTGAGGGCCGAGAGACATGGCGAAAGGAGTCAGGAACATGGTCAGAATAGCACCGGATATGAAAATACCGGCGAACGATATATCTATCAAATCAGTCCCCTGAGCCGCGAAGAGAAGGACTAATGAAAATTCTCCCACCTGTGCCAGCGCGAGTGCGGCCAGGAGGCTGACTCTCAAGGACATGCGCAATGCCAAAGCGCTGACGAAGACTACCGCGGATTTCCCGGCTACGAGTGCGGCAACGATGACCAAAATGGGAACGATATTCTCGATGATTATGCGGGGAGCAAGCAACATCCCTACCGATATGAAAAAGAGGCTGGTAAATATCTCCCTGAACGGTATCAGGTCGGCCAGAGCTTGATGCCGATACTCACCCCCGGCGACGACCAGTCCGGCAAGGAAGGCGCCGATAGCCAGAGATGCCCCAGAACTGGTTATCAGCCAGGCCGTCCCGATGCAAATGAGAAAGATGGTCAAGATAAATAGCTGTCTCTGGCGAGTCCTCGCGACGTAGTCCAGCACTCGGGGTACGATCAGACGCGCGGCAAGGAGAACACCGGCGACGATCACGAGCGATTCCAGCAGCGTGCCTAGCAGTTGCCCGCCATGAATATCCGTTCCGCTCAATATGGGTATTGCCAGCATCATGGGCACAACGCTGAAATCCTGAAAAACGAGTATCCCCAGGGTCAGACGTCCGTGGGGTGCATCAACCTCGCCCCGCTGCTGCAATCCCCTGAGAACGATGGCGGTGCTCGACAACGCGACCAGAAAGCCAATGAAGAGAGCCGATCTGTCCGGCACGGCATAGAACTTCGAGATCGCAAAAGCAACCAGAATACTCAGACCAACCTGAAGAATACCCCCGGCCAGAATGAGTTTCCAGAGGCGGCGGAGCTTGTCCAGCGAAAGCTCCAGCCCGATTCCGAAAAGAAGCAAGGCCACGCCGATCTCGGCCAGGACCTCAACCTGATGGACGTCGTTAATCAGACCGAGACTCTCCGGCCCGACGATTATCCCGGATAGAATGAAACCGGCGATAGAGGGCAAACGGAACCTTTGGAATACCGCCACAATAATAGCTCCGAAGCCCAGAATCACGACCAGGTCGCGCAGGTAAACTAATTCATCCATAAACCGAAGCCATTTTGCTCAAGTCACGTTAATATTTCAGTGTCAGCCATGGACAGAGTATGTAATTCAGATGTGAAACGCAAATTCAAAATAGCCTCGGCTATGCTGCCGGACATCATTTAGAGTGGCAGTAAACTATCTTTTCGCCAGCATGTGTCTTCCCGGAATCTAATCCGCCTCTGCTAGTACGTAAATCAACAAAATAGGGTTGACAATGTCAGGATTTAGGGCTAGATTCGGTTAGTCTTAGAAAGGTATTCCGGATATCTCGGAAAGATTCGGTTCACGCCCGTCTGTCGCAGGCTGGGCTATAGATAGAACACAATGACTCCAGACGGGTGTTTGACCGATCCGGGCGAGCTTCACGCAATTAATGAGGTATTACTATGCCGTTCATATGCGGCAGTTGTGGCAAGTGCCGTTTCGATGACCAGATAGGGTGCGAATATCTCGTGCGTTGGGGTTGAAGACACAGGGCATGCGAGGATTGCGTGGATCCAGAAGAGTATGCGTACAAGACGCTGGGCGCCATGATCTTGACTATACACAAAGCATAATGCAATAAATCGTGTTCTAATTTTGGTACGCTTCAGTGCGGTAGATTTACGCGTGATTGGTAACGCGTGCGAAAAAGACCCCCTGAGAAGCGGTGAGCGGGTTTATGAGAGAAGCTGGGAGAATCATGTCGAGGCTACAGGGCAATTCGACCTGACTTCCTGATCTAAAGACAGGACAACGGCTAAACGTGCTCGGGCTTCCTTCAGGTTCCGGCCCGCGCTTTGCATCAGTATAATCGATGACGGCTTCGAGCCTTGGAGGGTGGTTTCAAATGGAAGAGTCCAGGAAATACAGAATTGAATCGATTGATCTTCTCAGGGGCGTGGTCATGATTCTAATGGCGCTTGACCACGTACGAATGTATTTTGGCTACGGCAGCCTTTTCGCGAAACCGACAGACCTGGCTACGACAACACCGTTATTGTTTTTCACCAGGTGGATCACTCATTTTTGCGCCCCTGTTTTTATATTTCTCGCGGGCACGTCGGCTTTTCTTTACAGAACACGCCGAGAAAGCACCAAAGAGGTCTCCTGGTTCTTATTTACCAGGGGCATGTGGCTGGTCCTGATAGAGTTGATCGTCGTGCGGTTCGGCTGGACGTTCGATATCACGTACAGCACGATTATTCTTCAAGTCATCTGGGCGATTGGAATGAGTATGATATTTCTGTCAGCTTTAGTGTTTTTAAACAAGAAGCTGATTTTTGCCGTCGGAATTATCATAGTGATCGGTCACAATCTGCTTGACTCTATTAGCGCACAGGGAACCGCGGCAATGGACTTTGTCTGGTATTCTTTGCATCAGAAGAACTTTGTCTTTCTTGGCCCCGATTTTGCCGTCGACCTGCACTATCCCCTTATTCCCTGGATCGGTGTGATGGCTCTGGGCTACGTATTCGGTACACTCTACCGAAAAGGATATAGCGCAGAAAAAAGAAAAAGGTGGCTGTTGTGGATGGGTTTTGGTGCGGTTCTGCTGTTTCTTGTCCTCCGCGCGTATAATGTATATGGCGATCCCAGACCTTGGGGACCGCAAAAGTCTTTCGTTTTTTCCGTAATGTCGTTCATGAACACTGTGAAGTACCCGGTATCGCTCTTGTTTCTTCTAATGACGATAGGCCCTTCGCTGATTTTCTTGGCTCTGGTTGAAGATATAAGGAATAGAACTTCAGGCTATCTGGTTACGATCGGGCGGGTACCGTTCTTCTTTTATGTTATTCACATCTATGTTATTCACGTGTTGGGAATATTCGGACTGATCTACGCCGGTCGAAACTGGACCGATTATATTCTTACGGCAAGATCCTTTATGACGGCATCACCGGCCGATTATGGTTACAACCTTTTAGTCGTTTATATCGTTTGGATTATAGTGCTCATTCTTCTATATCCCCTATGCAAACGGTACAACGAATACAAAGCGGACAATCGTACAAAACGGTGGCTGAGCTATCTGTAGAATCCCCCCGCCTTGGATGCAACAGATCGCACGATCACGCCCGCTGACCTTAGGCGAAACGGCAGGTCTCGGAAATACCTGCCGTACGGGAAGATTTATAGCCTGGAGGCGACTGCCCTGGCGACGTCCAGGGTGCTCGAGGAGCCGCCCACGTCATAGGTCCGCGCCTTGCCTTCGGCGATTACCGCGGCGAGCGATTTCTCAAGCGCCGTGGATTTTTCCGTTTCACCTAGCCATTCAAGCATCATCCGGGTCGTGAGAAGCATCGCCATCGGGTTGACCTTGTACTTACCGGCATACTTTGGCGCCGAACCGTGAGTCGGTTCAAAGACGGCATAATTGTCGCCGATATTTCCCGACGAGGCGAATCCCAGTCCGCCGACAAGTTGAGCGCACAAATCCGATATTATATCGCCGAACATGTTGGACGTCACCAGTACCGAATAATCGAGCGGGTTCTTGATCAGCCACATGCACATGGCGTCGATATTCGTCTCCCAGAGCTGGATGCCCGGGTAACTTTTCGCTATTTCACGGGCCGTGCGAATCATCAGCCCTGAGGTCTCGCGAATTACATTCGGCTTCTCGACGACCGTGACCGACTTTCGCCCGGTCTTCTTGGCATATTCGAAGGCGTCAGTAATGATATCACGACAGCCGGTCCTGGTATTAATCCGAAGTGAGACGGCCATCTCTGCCGAAGGATGGTGATCGAATTTCTTCATCTTGGGATTATGTTTCTTGACGGCCTCCCGAACCTCATCGGGGATGGGGAAAAATTCAACACCGGCGTAGAGGTCTTCGGTATTTTCACGGAAAACGACGATGTCAATGCCGTCTTTATAGTTCAGCGGATTACCGGGATATGCCTTGCACGGCCGCATATTGGTGCGCAGGTTCAGTTCCTGGCGAAGACGAACAATGGGAGAAGCATAAGTCAGCCCCTTCCCTTTCAGTTCCGGAATCAGTTCGGCTTCGGCTTCCTCTTTGGGTTTGGATGTAATCGCCCCGAAAAGGGCGCAGTCGGTATCTTTCAAAATATCCTTGGTTCTATCCGGCAGAGGATTGCCTTCTTTACACCAAAATTCCCAGCCGATGTCGGCACGGACATATTCGGCGTCAAGCGCCAGTTCGTCGAGGACGATTTTGGCCGCCTCCATCACGTCAACACCGACACCATCACCCGGCATCCAGGCAATTCTGTATTTAGCCATCTTCGCCAGCTTCTCCTTTCTAGAAATCAAACGTTAGATTGAAAAGGTGAGAATCGGACAGACCGCCGCCAAACGGCAGAAAGGCATAGTCTATCCTGAAATTTCGTTTCGAAAATCCCAGTCCCGCCGAAAAGTCCTTGGTATCATATCCAAACCTGTATCCGGCCCGGATAAAAAGCATGTCTTTCAACGTGAATTCTTCTCCGAAATGGACGTAAATGTCACCGTCAAGCATTGCCAGATCGGCGGCGGTGTTGAATTGACGATATGCGTACGATACACCTCCCCGGTAGGTGGTCGGCAGATCGACCGACTCGCTCAGCAGTTTGACGGTTCCTCCGAAGTTTACGACGGCAAAGCCGATATTGAGGTTTTCGCGCGGCTGGACCAAAAGGCCCATGTCGAAATTGACCGCCGAGCCGTCGTACTGATCGATTTTTTCCATAATCCAGCCCAGCGAAAAGCCGAGGTAATAATTCTTGTCAAGCTCAAACGAGGCGCCGAGCTTAAAGGAGATATCATGAGCGCTGAAGGGATAAAAATCCTCGGTAAAGGCGGTCCGACCTTCCATGTCATCGACCGCGGCGAACTGAAC
Source organism: Candidatus Zixiibacteriota bacterium (assembly GCA_020345705.1). GTDB lineage: Bacteria > Zixibacteria > MSB-5A5 > GN15 > PGXB01. The sequence goes on from CP070766.1 coordinate 1,819,221, forward strand.
ACCGGCCGTAATGACGGCGGCCCTTTTGAAAAAGGAAATGTAGCCGGTTTCGATTCTTGTGTTTTCCCAGTAGGTATTGTAGCCGAATGAGCCGGAAATGCCCTCGACTCCCCACGTGGCCGCGGGATTATAGGCGGCCGAATATGGATCGCCCGGGACTGCCGAAAAGGCGCCGCCCATTCCGACGGCGCGGGCGCCGGCCTCAGCCGACAGCATCTTGAGCCCAACGGTGCTCTCGGCGGGTAAACCGGTCAATAGAACCAACACGATTACGAACAGGAAAATAATACTCTTCATGGGGCAGCTCTCAGAATCTCAGCTCAAAGCTGAAAATATGATCCTCTCCGGCCCCGGCCCTGTCGCCGGAAAAGGCATAATCTACCGATAAGAGCAGCTTCTCCAGATCAAATTTGAATCCCGCCCCGGCCGAGATTGTGCCGTCATTCAATCCGGCCCGTAGAAGAAAGTTGTCACGAAGGATATACTCGCCGCCGAATCGCACCAGTGCGCTCTGTTTTGCATTTTTCTCGGCATCCACGGCCACCAACAGCTTTCTTTCGAGGGCCCGGCAGGACACACCCAGGCCGACAACAACCGGGAAATCATCGGTCTTGGTGGCGGACAGTCCTTCGCTCTGTGTCTCCCAGGGGTACTGAGCAGCGATATTGTTGACAACCAGACCGGCGTTGATGTCGGTGATGAATTTGCCTTCCATCGAACCATATCTGTATAGAGAATCAACGAACAGCACGGCCCCGACATTGACTCCAATCGAGTTGGCTTTCACGTCACCGACATTCTTGTGATAATAGTTGAGCTTGGTACCCAGCCCGAGAAACGGAATAAACCGCTTGGCAAACGATATGGCAAAAACATGCTCGTTCGATGAAATGGTGCCGCCGGTGGTATAGCCGCTGCCATCGCGCCTTTCGACCTCACCGTAGCCTGCGTACAGCCAGCTGATACCAAGCGCCGATTCCAGGCGGGTCGGGAAAAGAAGCGAAACAAAGCCCATTTTGCGCCCCAGCTTCATGGCCCGGTACGAGCTATTTAGGACGGTTTTCGTAAGCGTCTGAACGCCGGCCGGATTGTGAAGCTGGCCGGCGCCTTCGTTGGAGACGGCAACATAAGCCCCGCCCATACCGGCCGGTTTGGCATCGACGGTCATCTTTAAGAAGGCCCCGGCATAGCCACCGTCTTCAGATGTGGCTCCGGAATTGAAGCCAATCAGGACGAGTATCGCAAATAAAACGGCTGTTTTCTTATTCATATGACATCCTATGGTATAATAACCAATTTACCCCAGTGTTCCTTACCCGACGAGAGGGTAAGCTTAAAGTAGTACATTCCGACCGCAACGGGATATCCACGGCCGTTAAAGCCGTCCCACTGGTCCGTGTTGTAAATACCCCGGACTCGGAACTCACCGTTGACGACGGTCCGGACAAGATCCATGGCAAAATCATAGACTTCTATGGTAACATAGGCATCTTCAGGAACATAATAGTGAAACAATAGTCTGCTGTCTTCGGCGTGCGAGAATGGCGTCGGGTAAGCGTAGAGCTCGAAAGATGAATCATAGACACGGTAAATATCCCAGTTCTCCTCGCCGTAAATTTGATTAAGGTTTATTCTGGCGGCGCCGTCAGCGGTGCCGACCCACAAATACTCACCAACAACCCTCACCGCCTGGACTTCGGTCGCCGGGTCAAGGCCGTAATCAACCGGGGGATCCGAGGTAACCTGAACGCCGCTGATGGTCCGCCTGTCCCAGTTCCGGCCGGTATCGGCAGAGTGGAAAAGACCTTCCGACGTGGCCGCAAACACTTGTGGGCCGTAGAATGCAAAATTCCAGCAGCGTACGGAATCAAGTCGATGCTCCCAGTCCTGACCGTCCAGCGTGGACGAGGTCACACCATCCACTTCGGGATCAAATGTTTTTCGCGTCGAGGCCCAAATCCGGCTCTGGTTGTCCGGCAGGTACTGAATACCCAGAGCGTTGACGAAATCTCCGGTAAGATACGGAGCCCTGTAATTGAGCGCGAGATCGTACATGGTTGCGTCGGTGTTGGCGATCACCAGATGCCAGTTTATAGTCCCTGCCGGAGAAATCGCCAGCCCGCGCCGGGACCCGAAATATAATGTATCGTTCACGTTCAGAACGCAGTTGAGCGGTTTGGCGTCAAGGTTCTTCGACCAGTCGACACTGTCGCGAATCTGGCTGCCATCATAAGGAAGCCAGGAAGTCCGATTGTTGGAATACCTGAATCCGTCTTCACGCAGCAAATATATAATCTCGTCCAGAAAGCCGATGTCGTAGTAATGGATCCCGGTCAGGTCTCCCTGACGCGTGAACCAAGTTGCGCCATAATCATTTGTGTAATAGACCGAGTATTCCCCGACGAGCGTATCAAGAGGATAGTTCACCGTCCAGATGATCGTGGAATCGACATTCCCAAGAGTGTCGGCGAATTTCTGAATTCCGATGCTGACACTCCGGGCACCGGCGGTGTCATTATCGACAAAAGTGAAATTACTCGACGAATCCACCATCCCCGCGCTGTCCAGAAACAGCACCACCAGGCCTGAATCGGTGCCGACCCAGAGATTATGTGAATCGGCGGCCAGGGCGTTGGCGACATTGCGGGGATTAGCCAGCGTGGTGTCGAGCGGGTCGAGATACAGTTTCTGCCAGACCGCGCCGCTGTCGGAGGACATATAAAGACCGCCCTCCAGACCGGCCACAAACAGGTTATGCGTAACCGAGGCGAACTCGACCGGGTACCTGTTTTCGCCAATCATATCATCAAGTCCGGTGTGACCCGTATGAAAACTCAGGCCATTATCGTCCGAAATCGCCATTCCCATCCCGACGCCGCCAACAGAGTCGAGCGTCCCGACAAAAAGCCGTCCTCCGAGGCCGCAGGCTGTGGTCACGGCCATACCGGGCAGACCGTCATCAACGAAGGCCGAGTGGTAATTTTCTTCCAGACTGCCGCTGGCGGCGGTATCGAATTTAAGACGAGTCAAAGAGGAATCGCCGCAGATATAGACGAAACTGTCAACCGAGGCAATGTCAAATATGTAATTGGAAAAGAGCTTCGTATAAGGGGGGGCATAAATGTATTCAACAATCCCATCGGCGGTGCCGGTCCAGAGAACAACCGAGTCCTGATGGAAAGTATCCAGGACGGCCGAGAAGTACCGATTGCGCAGGCTCAGGAACTGACCATCGACATAATCAATGGAGTCTTCTCTGGAGAAGTAAATATGTTTCCAGTTTTGGCCGCCGTCAAAGCTGCCGACCAGCCCGCCGTAGAACGCAGCCGCGAATAGCGTGTTGTCATAGCCGGTGATATCGAAAACCGTTTTGCCGACTCCCGACGTTCCTTCCGGAACCACCTTGTCCCACGTGAATCCCTCATTTGTTGTAAAGGCCAGGCCATCGGCATAGGCATCGTTTTCGCTGTAGTAATTGAGGCCCACCCAGAGAACACCGTTAACGGAATCAGAATAGATGGCCGAAATATCCTGGTCAGGCATGCCGTTGGTGGTGTCGTATTTGTTCCACTGCAAGTCTCCGAAATACTGGTACGAAACACCCCGCCCGGTAGCCATCCAGACGGCCCCCTTGTGTGTGATGATATCGATAATGAAATTGTCGGACAGCCCTTTACCGCCGTAGGGGTCATCAAATGAATCCGTGATTATGGCGGAGACCGCTATCGGAATCAACAGTAAAACCATCCAAATAATTATTTTCCTCACGTTTTGCTCCTAAAAAAATAGCCGTCACTATCATAAAGCGCGGCTATCGAATGTACCTACATAATCAATATTGTGCAAGAAATTACTCTTTTATTTCTTTATCAATATTCTCTAAGCGCCACCTCCAAAGCCTGCAAAATAGCCAAAAATCCCCTTAAGTCAAGCAGAAACGGCCAAATAATATCCAATCAATATTTTATAACAAATCATAAACCATCAAGTTCCATGCCAAAAACGGCCTTAAACAAGAGACGCAATTAGGTCGCATATTGTGAAAACATTTGACAAAAGCACCTTCGCTCATTTACTTGTGATATTTGCAGGTTGGCTTTGGGGATTCGGATCTTGAGAAGATTGACGTCATTCTTACTTATTGCCCTTGTAGCGGGGATTACAGTTTTGGGCATTATTCCCGGCTGCGATAAACTTGTCACAAACGAATTCTACGACACCACCACCATAATCGATACTATCCGGGACAGCACCTGCGTCGATTTTTGTCATTCGGACGTAAACAACACGATGGATATAGCCCGCCGCCAGTGGGAGAATTCCGGCCACGCCATGACCGATCCCTACAGTCTCCGAATCGGCTCTGACGAGGCATCCGCGTGCGGGACTTCCTGCCACTCCGAAGAAGGCCTCCTGCGCTCCCTGGGTGAGACCGCGAGCAATGATAATTTCCTGAGCGAGATCGGGTGTATCACCTGCCATGCTCCCCACACGACCTGGGATTTTTCTGTGCGCGATACAACGGCGGTAACTCTGGCGGACGGGGCTTCATTTGATTACTCCGCCGACACATCCAACATTTGCGCCCACTGTCACCGGCTGGACTTCAAAGCCGGCGATTATACCCTGTTAGGTGTTATAGATCCGACTTGGCGGGTGGTAGCGGAGCATTCAATGGGTGATGCCGACCTGCTTGCCGGGGTCGGCGGATACGAGTTCTCTTTGCCGGTCGATGATCTGGTGCACAGCCATAAGGATACCGCCGGATGCGTGACCTGCCATCAGAAATACGCGCAAGGATTCACCCTCGGCGGCCACAGCCTCAGTATCGTCAGCGAAGGAGACCTGCTTGCCGACGCATGCAACCAGGATGCCTGCCACGCCGGTGATGTCGATGCGACGTACATGACTGACAGACAGGCCATCGTGGCCAGCCTGATCGACAACCTCAAGTCGAGGCTCATCAAGCTTGGCTGGCTGGACGATTCCGGTGATCTGGATACGAGCGCTATAATCCCGGTCGGCGGCGCCGATTCGCTCGGGGCGCTTTACAACTATTTCTTCATGCGCAATGACGGCAGCATGGGGATGCACAATTTCGGCTATGATACCCTGCTTCTCCAGAGATCACTCGATTATATCGGGGCCGCGCCTCCGCCCAAAAGATAGACAAACAAAGAAGAAAGCCGCCGAGTTCGGCGGCTTTTTATTTATGACTTCGCGTTACTTGTTTGCCTCGAACTTCGCCGTCAGCGCGGGAACTATCTCGAACAGATCACCGACAATTCCGTATGAGGCGATGTTGAAAATCGGTGCATCCTTATCACGATTGACGGCCACAATGGTCTTTGAGGTCTGCATCCCGACCAGGTGCTGAATGGCCCCTGAGATTCCCACCGCGAAGTACAGCTTGGGATTAACCGTTTTCCCGGTCTGACCGACCTGGTGCAGGTATTCAATCCAGCCGGCATCAACGATGGCACGCGACGCGCCGAGCGCCGCACCCAGCGAATCGGCCAGTTTCTGGATCAGAGCAATGTTTTCAGGTCCGCGGATGCCTCTCCCGGCCGAAACAATAACGTCGGCTTCGTTAAGATTTACCGACTGCCCGGATGAAGTAACCATCTCCCTGACCGCAGCCTTTGCCTCCATCAATGATGCATCCACCGATTCAGAGACGACTTCGCCGTCACCGCCTGATGACTCATCGAGCACCTTGGGCCTGAGGGTGACAAAAAAGATTTTGCCCTCCGCTTGATTGACCAAGTCAAATATGACATTGCCTCCATAGGTGGGTCGGGTGACGGTGAGTTTGCCGTCTTCCAGAGACAGGTCTGTCACGTCAGAAGCCATAGCGCCGTCATTCATGGCGGCCAGCCTTCCGAAAAGAGCTTTACCGTAAAAAGTGGCCGGTCCAATCACCAGCTGCGGCTGATATTTCTTGATGAGCTCCGTGATGATGTTGGCGTAAACATCGTCATTGAAATACTTCAGAGCCGGGTTTGAGACGGCCAGCACTTTACCGGCGCCCCTTGATGCAAGGTCACCGGCGATGGAGTCAGCCGACTCGCCCAGGCAGGCCGTCATAACCTCACCGCCCACTTTATGAGCCGCCGTCACCAGCTCGAAACTGACATTGGATATTTTGCCGTCTTTCTGTTCGGTTACAGTCAAAACCTTAATGCCCATTCTATCAATCCTTCCTCGTGCGAAAAGCGATAATTTTCTTCATTTCAGCGTCCTTAACAAGACCGCGAGCGCCTTTTAAGACCATGGAATATAATACCATAAGTTTTCACCATCAAACCTTTTTTGAGGATTCGGCGGAAGCTGTTACAGAAGGAATTCACTGATTCGCGACGTCGAGGGAACCTTCGCGGTAGGCTCTCAGAAGAGAGGAAATATCCTCATAGGAGCAGACAGTTTTCAGGCGTCGCCGCAGTTCAGCGCCGCCGAGGAAACCCTTGGAATACCAAGATAGATGCTTGCGCATCATGAGTGCCCCTCCTTTGGGGCCGAACCGGTCACAGACCATACGGGCATGCTCGAGGGCCAATTCAATCTTTTCGTCTATCGTCATTTCGG
>CP070766.1:1825905-1830736 GCA_020345705.1 Candidatus Zixiibacteriota bacterium
TACGCCATCGGCAACTACGGCGCTTTCGCCGCAGCCTGGCTGTGCTATCTGGTATCCTGAAGCGTCGTCTGTTGAGGAGACTTAGTCTGTAAATACATCAGTCTGATACAAAAAAAATAGAGCGGGGAGGAGCAGACTGATTATGAGTCTATTCAGGCCAAAAATCGAGCATCTCATAGGTTTTTTCATCTGCGGCTTGGCGCTGGCTGTCAGGTTTGTCTGGTTGGAGGCGGACCCGCCTTCGTTTTTCTCAGGGACAGGCCAAGACCTGCTGACCGACCCTTATAGTATCACCTATTTCGCCAGGAACAAAGCACTGTTTGGCAGTTGGAATATCTTTGACTATAAGCTCCCGATTATTTACAAATATACTCTGGCATCAATTTCGAGTTTTCTGTTTTTCGCCCTGGCCGGGGTGTCGCGCATAACGGCCAATCTCTCGGCGGTTGCCTTGAACCTGGGTGGAGCTTTCCTTTTTCTCGTGGCAATGAGAAGATATGGCTCGCGCGGTCTGCTGATCGCATCCATCTTGTTGCTGGCTAATATGAGTCTTATCGTTTACGGCAGGTATCCTTTTGCCGAAAATGGCCTGATACTCTTATGCGCCGCCCTGCTGTTGGTAACGCTCAGACATCATGCATCCGGATGGGGGCCGGTTCTGATCGGACTGCTCCTGGCGCTGTGCACACTATCCGGAAAAATCTTCGGTGTGGCCATGGTCGCTCCGGTTGTCCTGATCATCCTGGCCAGAGATCGAGAAAGATTTCTAAGGCAATCCGCCCTGACGCTGATTTTTTTCCTGTTTTCAATTATTCTATTTGCCTGGATTTTCTATGGAGGCGACTTCACAGTCGTATTTGGATACCTGACCGAGCAGACAGCGGGTGTGTACGGTATTCCCTCGGCCCTGGTCTGGCCGCTTGACTTGCCGGTAAAACTGCTGACATTAGGCGGCGATTCCAGACTTTTCTACTTCTCGCCGTTTCTGCTTCTCATGTTGCTGGCATCTCTCTTCGGACTGGGACTATCCAGAGATCAAAAGGAACGGCTGAGAGCCGACAAAACGCTCTTGTTCAATATCGGCTGGCTAATCTCCGGCGCGGTGTGTCTTATGATATTCAATTATCGTCCTCTGAGATATCAGCTCTTTCTGATCCTGCCGATGGTAGGTATTATCGCGGCCGTCCTTGGCTGGGGCGTTGCCCTTGAAGCCGCCCGCCGAATAAGAATCATCCGTCCTGCAGTCGTGTTTTTGATTTGCTGGTACGGCACCACCCAGATCTCCACGATCATAGTCATGCTCGGATATGAATCCTATCGCCTGGCCAATCTGGTGTGGTACATGTTGATTCCATCAGTCATACTCACATGGATTATCGTCACGTCGCGCGCCTTTCTCCTGAAGGCGCTGACTTACAGACACCTGCTAATAGTGTTTCTAATAATCCTGTATCTCGGTAATCAATCGCTCTGGGCGGTCAGGTGGTACGGCAAGAAGACTTACTGCCTGAGCGAGGCTAATGTTGACCTGGCGCAGATTCTGGGCACCGAGGCCGTGGTTGCAGGACCTTACGCTCAGGCGTTGACGGCCGACAACCGCTTGAAGTCTTTGCCCTATATGTTCGGCTACATGAGGGGCAAGGCTGATATCCTCAGCAACCTGCCGATCACCCACCTGGCCGTTGACGTCAGCAACTGGGAAGCCGCGCTGCAGGATTACCCGATGCTCAGGCACTCTCATAAATGCACGCGATATTTGCTCAGAGAGGTGGGGGTGAGCATTTTCAGGCTGTCCGAGGAAGCCGTGGCGCGGACCGGGGTCAACTATACGCCCTCGGCTTTTGAGATTGCGGCCGATTCCCGGAAGTCCCCGGAACACAAAGACAGCGCTGCCCACTACCTTGCGAAATTTCTGAAACGATATCCGGAGAATAAAAGCGGCTTGAGGATGCTGTCCAGCCACTACTTTGCCCGGGGCAATTTCGCCGAAGGCTTTGAAGTGTACGAAAAACTGAATTCACTCTATCCGTGTGATTACGCGCTGTATTTTGAAGAAGGCATGACATGTTATCTCATGTACCTTAAAACACAGAACAGAAAGATGCTGGCCGAAGCGGAACGTTTTTTTAAGGCGGCCATATCATTGAATCCATATATTGAAAAGGATATTGAAAGCGCCAAAGAACAGGCGGGCGGGTTGTAGGTGTCTGGCATAAAAAACGAATATTCGAACAAAGTCATGGTCGGGTTGGGATTCCTTGTGATCATCCTGGGTCTGGCGGTCAGGTTCATATGGCTCGGAATAGACCCGCCTCTTTTTTTTACCGGGCAGGGGCAGGCCCTGCTGACCGACCCCTATAACATAACGTACTTCGCCAGAAATAAGATTCTCTTCGGGAGCTGGGATATATTCGAATATGACCGCTGGATCGTCTTCAAATACTCACTCATGTCCGGATTCAGCTATATAACTTTTCTGCTCGGAGGCGTCTCCCGCATCACCGCCAATCTGTCGGCGGTCATACTGAGCCTGGCCGGGATTGTCCTGTTCATATTTGCCCATCAGAGGTTGTCTTCGGCGGCGCGTCTTATTTTGTCAGTCCTCCTACTCTCGAACATGATGCTAATCGTTTACGGTCGATATCCGTTTCTGGAGAACGGCCTGATATTCTTGTGCGGGCTGACGAGTTTTCTCTTCGTCAAGTATTACCGGCAACGCTGGATGCTGATCCTCAGTGGACTGTTGACGGCGCTTTGTGTTCTTTCCGGCAAAATGTTCGGTGTCGTTATGCTTGTCCCGGTACTTGCCATAATACTGGCGGATGACAGGCAAAAGTTCTTCCGGCGCGGAGCGTTTGTTGTCATATCACTGGCCGTATCTCTGGTCATAATATCTTTGCTCTATTACGGCGGCCAGGTCGGTATGGTTATCAGCTATGTGAAAGAACAAACAGTAGGCATGTACGGAACGCCCGTATCGCTCACGTCGCCGGTGAAGCTAGCCGAGAAGATGTTCACGTTTGGAGGACAATCGAAGCTGTTCTTCTTTTCACCATTCCTCCTGGTCATGTTGTTCCTGAGCCTGTCCGGCCTGATTCTTTCGGCAAGGAGCCGGAGGCTAATAAAGGAGAACAAATTGTTGCTTTTTAACCTGTCTTGGTTTCTTGCAGGTCTTCTGCTTCTGATGATGTTCAATTATCGTCCCCTCAGGTACCAGGTTTTTCTCCTGCTGCCGCTTTCGGGCATTATTGCCATAGCTTTGACGGAACTAACGAAGCGCGAGCAGGTCGTGCGAACCGGGTTTTGGAGAGCACTTCTGCTTTTCATAGTCTGCTGGTATTTCATGACACAGATAATTCTTCTCGCTGCCGGTTTGATTCCCGAACTCAAACCGAGCTATGATTACACCTGGTACGGGTTGGTTGGGGGCGGCATCGTGTGGCTTGCCGTATATCTTTTCCGTGACCGGTATATTGCGATTGTATTTGGGAAACGTATTGTTGTCGGTGTTCTTCTGGTGCTGTGCGTCATCATGCAGTCGAGCTGGATTTACAGATGGTTTGACGGAAGATCCGACTGCCTTCGCCAGACCGGCGAAGACCTGGCCCAGGTTGCCGGCGGCGAGGCCGTCATTATCGGACCGTATGCATCGGCCTTAACGATCGACAATCGACTGAGGTCTTTTATCTACATGTTCGGTCTCGTCAGAAACGAGCCCGATCTGTTTCATCGCTTTCCCGTCACACATCTGGCAATCGACGTGACCAACTGGAACGAAGCCATCAAGGATTCCCCGGGGCTTGACAGCTCGTTTTTTCTGTCAAGGTACTGGATAAGGGATATTGAGATAAGCATTATCAGGCTCAATGACGCCGCCCTGGACCGCCGAGAGGTTCCGTATAAACTGACGAATTACGAAAAGGCCATGAATTTCTACAGCAGATTTGAACACATGGACAGCGTCTTCTACTATTTGCCGCGGTTCCTCTCGGCTCACCCTACGAGCAAGGCGGCTCTGGGGCTTCTCTCAAGCTATTATATGACTATCGGTGCTTACGAAAGAGGTTTCGGCATCCATGACAAGCTCATAGGCCTTTATCCGAATGATTTTTCCACCTACTTCGACAAGGCCAAATCGTATTATATCCGCTATCTGACCAGCCGGGACGAAAACCTACTGGCGGAGTCAGACCGCTATTTCGGACTGGCCAGGTCGGTTAATCCTTATATCGATAAGGACATCATCGACACCAAAAGGCACGCCGACAGCACTGTCAGATGAACCGCTTTACTCTTCGATAATCGGTGACCATTCACCGATATGTTCGGAATAAACCTTGCAGGGCCCCTCTGCCTGCCAGATTTCATTCGAATTGTATCCCCATTCCAGATATTCCGAACCGCCGCCGCCGATGGTTGTTATCAGAAACCTGTTATTCAAATACCCGATAGCCGAGGCCTGCTGGGCCGGATATTTATAGTCTCCGCCGGACGGGTCGATGGGGATCCAGCCGTAATTCGGAAAATACACTTCGACCCAGCGATGAAAAACCTCGTCACTCGAGGCATCGTCACCCCGAATAACGACTGATCCGGCGTATCGTGCCGGAAGCCCGGCCGCCCGGCACAGTGCAATATAGACGAAGCTGTACTCCGAGCAGGAACCGGTGCCGCGCTTGAGAACGGTGGGGGCGACGTTCCACCCGCCGACCCGCTCAAATTCCATATTTTCGATCAGGAAATTAAACAGCTTGCGGGCAATCCAGTAACAGTTCTTCTCGTCACCGGCGACCTTGTCAGCGGTGCTCTGAATATAGGGATCATCGACCCA
>CP070766.1:1830836-1835345 GCA_020345705.1 Candidatus Zixiibacteriota bacterium
GGAGATTCACCAGGGAGAGCGGATAATCACCGAGTCGGACAACTTCGCCGCCTTCTGCCCTTTTGCCTCCCGATCGCCGTTCGAATGCCGCATCTATCCGAAACGCCATACGGCAAGCTTTATGTCAATTGACGACAGTGAAGAGATTGTCGAGCTGGCCTGGCTTCTGCGCGAGGTACTGGCGAAGCTTTATTATGGTCTCAACAACCCGGACTACAACTACGTTCTGAGATCGGCTCCGGTCGGCGATCATGACACGCGTCATCTGCACTGGTATATGGTGATAATACCGAAGATTGCGACTCCCGCCGGGTTCGAGATTGGTTCGGGCATTTATATAAATACCGTCGCTCCCGAGGAGTCGGCCCGCTTTCTGAGAGAAACAGAGGTGACGCGGTGAAACCGCCGCCGGCCTGAAACCGTATATTAGCCAACGAGAGCGTTTGAAACGTTTCGCTCCTCGATTGAACCGGAAGGAAGGTCTTTGGGAAAGGTTATTTTTGTCTCACTGTCGCTTTTGGCCCTTGTTGTAATTCTGATTGGCGGATTCGGCCTGCTGATCGGCATTTTTGGAGGGGTCGGCGGCGCGATTGTGGGCATCTTCGGGGCGGTCATCAGCGTCGTGGCCGGTATCCTGGGTGCCTTTCTCGGCATCATGGCGGCCCTGATCGGAATCGCCATCCCCCTGCTGCTCCCATTGCTGATTATCGGAGGCGCGGTTCTGCTGGTCAAAGCGATCGCATAAGAACCGGCCTTGAGACTACTCAGACTACCCAGCGAATTTTCGTGCCAAATCGGTTATCCGCGCCAGGTGGTGGTCATCGTGCTCGGCGATGAATATGGCCAGGTCGATCATTCGCATCGGCTGATCAAGACGCGGATGAAGCGCCGTCAGAGAAACCTGATTTTCTTCCATCGCATCAAACCGCGCCACCATCGCTTCCCTGGCCGTTCGGAACGACCCGAGCAACGTGTCAAGAGACGCCGCATTATGATTGGCGTCATCGGTCTTCTTATTTATCGAATCAGCCGCCCGAAGCCGTTCTTTTCCTTCGAGAAAATCATCAATCCTACCGTCCCAGAGCGGCTCAAGATCCCAGAGATGGCCGACGTTCTCAAGAATCGTCCAGGTCTCCTTCGGCCGGCGAGTCAGGATACCCTGGGGAAGTGATTTGGTCATTTCCTCCAACCGTACCGGAGTCCCGCGAAGCCGCTCCACGACCATCGGAAAGATTTCCGGTGGCAAATCAAATTTGAATTTGCGCGCGAACCAGTTGAATCTGCTTTCCATGTATACTCTCCTTAAGCTATTCAGAAGAACAATCTATTTCATTCAAACGTGTAAAAACGGATATGTCGGGTTTCCCATCGCCCACGGCGAAGCGGATCCCGACCCATAAAAGTACAAAGGCCGCCGAAGAAGGGGTTTGTCAGGGAGCGGCGGCCTTTTGATGTTATGACCTGTGAATGGAGGATGTCATCGTCTCACCCTGCCGTCGACATAGGCGATATCAACGTCCCCCGAACCGGAATCGATAATGTCAACGTCCTTCTTGACGTACCTTATTTTTATATCACCGGAACCATCATCAACCACGATGCTTCCGTCAACTTTCTTGATCACTATATCCCCGGAGCCGTCGTCAATTTCCGCGTCACCGACGATGTCTTCCAAGAAGATATCGCCGCTGCCGTCGTCTATCGAAACATTGCCCTCAAACGAAAAGGCATCGATCTCGCCGCTGCCGTCCTCGATCGTGACATCACCGATGATACGGGAAAGTTCCATCTCGCCCGACCCGTCTTCCACGTCAACGCCGCCGCTAATATTCTCAATACTTATGTCGCCGGAACCGTCGTCGATATCAAGCCCGATATCAACCGGTGTTCTGACTCTGAGATTTATCTGCGCAGACTTATGGCCGAACAAAGAACCCAGGAACCTCTTTGAATGCTCAAAGAAACTGTCCAATCTGGCTCTGCCTCTCTTTCCCTCCAGAGACAGGACCATGTAGTCTTCAATGAAGTCCTGCGCCTTTCTCCGGCTCAAGCCTCCGATGACGATCTCCGCCTCGACTTCGATATTTTTCAGATTCTCGACCCCCTCGATCTCCAGATAACCGGCCCCGCAGTCAATCATCAGTTCTCTGATATCCTCGGCCGGGATTGTCAGGTCCCGTGTCTCAACATAATCGGCAAATACCGGTAAGGCAAAAATGAGGGTAAATGCTAAAGCTCCGGACAGCGCTTTCATGGCCTCTCCTTTCCTCCTGGGGTTTGTATATGTTAGACGGCAAGGAGGACTCAGGGTTTCATTTTCCGGCGATTATCGGGGTGTCCCCGAGCAGCAGAAAATCAGGCAGAGAAAACCCCTGCCCGAACTCTAAAAACATCGGGATTGAATGACCGGTTTCTATCTTGCACGGCCCTACTCCAGTGGGCCGATCGCTTCTTCCACCTCGTGGAGAATCTCGCAGGATTTGACCAACTCTTTCATACGCGTATGGTCGGGATAAAGCGGCCTGTCGATGTCAAGAAAATCAACGTATTTGCGAATGACTTCTTTGGCCTTCGTGGTGCCCTTGCCGAATTTGTAATCGCGGAAATCGAGCGCCTGCGCCGCCGCCATTAGCTCAATGCCCAGAATACCATACGCATTATCCAGTATCTGAAAATTCTTTATGGCCGTGTTCATGCCCATCGACACGAAATCCTCCTGGTCGGCCGCGGCCGGAATCGACTGAATCGAGGCCGGCATGGAAAGAATCCTCTGTTCGACAATCTGCATGTCGGCGGTGTACTGACTGAGCATCATCCCCGAAAACATCCCCGCGCCCCTGGTCAGGAACGGCGGCAGGCCGACCGAGAGAGCCGGATTATTGAGACGGTTCATGCGCCTTTCCGATATGACCGAGACCATCGTCACGGCCGCCCCGGCCATATCCATCGGAAGTGAGACCGGCGATCCCTGAAAATTGGCGCCGGAGAGGTGAAGGTTCTCATCCGGGAAGAAAACCGGGTTGTCCCCGACGCCGTTCAGTTCTATTTCAACCTGTGAGCGGGCATAATCGAGTGCATCGAGCGCCGCCCCGATCACCTGCGGCGTCGAGCGCATGGAATAAGCATCCTGCACCTTGCACTTGACCTTACCCTCAGCCAGGTCGCCGCCCTCGATCATCTTGCTGATAGCCCTGGCGCATTTTACGGCTCCGGCAAAACCGCGCACCTCGTGAAGCTTGGGGGTGTACGGCTTCATGTTGGCTTTGAGCGCCTCCAGCGACATGGCAGCGGCGATTTGGGCCTGCCTGAGCCATCGGTAGGCATCGTACAGGAAAATGGCGCTCATGGCCGTAAGAAGATTCGAGCCGTTTATGGCGCCCAGCCCGTCACGCGCCTTCAGACCCGGGACCGGAATCCCGGCCCTGTCGAGGGCCTCTTTCCCGTCGAGTAGTTCGCCTTTATAGTACGCCTGCCCTTCGCCGAGAAGCAATAGAGCAATTTGGGACATCGGCGCTAGATCGCCGCAGGCTCCAACGGAACCCTTCTGACAGACAAAAGGCGTGACGCCCTTGTTAAGCATAGCCACCCTCGTCTGCGGTATCTCCAGGCGCACCCCGGAATTACCGTGCGCAAGGACGTTGACGCGCGATGCCATCGCACCGCGGACGTACTCTATCGGCGCCGGGTCGCCGATACCGGCGGAATGATTGTAGATGAGATACCTCTGGAACTGCTCAATCTGCGTATCGTCGAGAACAACTTCAGAGAACTCGCCGATTCCGGTATTGACGCCGTACATGATTTCTCTGGCTTCGATTTTTTTCTCAAGCATGGCGCGGCATTCATTTATTCTCTGGACTGCACCGGGATGCAGTTCGACTTTCTCACCGTCCCGGGCGATCTTGACCAGCTTTTCAATGGTCAGGCCTGATCCATCAAGTACTATTGCCATATTTTCCTCACAATTTTCTTCTAAAATTGTCTTGAAGTTTATACGATTCGGCTGATAAAAGCCGGCGGTTTACTCATCCTGAAGACCGGATGAGCTCTTCGGTACATAGCGAGATAAGATGGAGACGGCAGAAAGATGTTGTCTCTCGAAAGAGCCGAATCTATTAACCGCGTAAGCCATAACAACAAATAATATACGACGCATTCGCAATCTGTCAACTCCTTTCGACGTTTACAAGACCGTGCGGGATGTATAAGTCATTGCCGCCCACGAACTTCCAGCGTATCATTGTAAAGTAATGAATTTTTCTTTAAGTTTGCCATCGGTTAAATCGTATCAATACTCAAAATCAGACAAAATTGGCAAACATCTGAAAATCTAATCGGAGTCAATCTAAGGAAGGAGAATGCTGTGGAAGATTTGGGAGGAAAAATCTGGGAATGGGGCGCCTTGTACGGCACCAAAATCATCGGCGCGATAGCCATACTGGTCATCGGTCGCATTGTCGTCGGGATTCTGACCGGTATAATCAAAAAGCTGATGCGCAAAGGCAAGAC
>CP070766.1:1835445-1841427 GCA_020345705.1 Candidatus Zixiibacteriota bacterium
GAAGAGAATAAGAATCGTTACATCGAAAACAAGACAAGCAAATGCTTGCATGCAAAGCTTTCATTCTTGTTGTGCCTTATATTCCTCCTCACCACCTCCTTCAATAACCTAGTCATCCCAGTTTCATCAATGGGCTAGTTTAAAATCAAAACTCTTTTTTTAGGGGTATTTGCGCCGTACTAGAATGTTGAAGCAGGATCAAACAACATTGCAGTCACGAATCATCAAACTACCCACCGCCAACATGCACACACTGCCCGACCAATGCTGAATAATATCAGCATGTGAGGTAAAACGCAGGACACGATAATATAATACAACAACAAATCATGTCAATAAAAAAATAGCTAAAACGATTTAAAAGATAACAGTTTACGTGGTCTGACGTCCCGTCCGAAATCGGCCTCGGCCGCTTAAATTGAGCTGAAAAAAGAAGGCGCCCCGCGAATCCGGCGACACCATCTTGGGAGGGATCTTAATTTGCTATCTTCAATACACATAATTCCGCAGGAAAAGCAAGGAGAATTTTTGATCCGCCGTAGATTTTCCGCTACCGGCTCACTCTCGGATGCTCAGCGACCGGCTTTGGCCGGCGCAAAACCTGCGCCGGCCCAAATAAGGCAAGATATATTCTGTTTTTCTTTCGCCGATCTTCACTGAAGATGAGGTTATACTTGATCCAATGCCGACAGTTCGACCACCAGAATATTCTTGACATTTATGAGAACTGATGGTTTCCTTGAACTCAAACGGGGTCCTTGGCATGGTGGATTCCTGGTCAATTATACACTGAGTCGGACCGGCTCAATAGTTGGTGGGTTTGCCAATGGATGGAATAGAATATATTTTCAGGCCCAAATCTGTGGCAATGATCGGAGCCTCGCCCCGCAAAGGGACGATTGGCCGCGAAATCCTTCATAACGTCATCATTAACGAATTTAACGGGAAGGTATTTCCGGTCAATCCCAAGTATGGTGTGATTCACTCGATTAAGTGCTACTCGACAATTCTGGACGTTCCTGATGCTGTTGACCTTGCAATCATCGCGATTCCGCGGGACGGCGTCCCTGACGTGGCGGAGAAGTGCGGCCAGAAGGGTGTTCGCGGGATTGTCGTGATCTCGGCGGGCTTCAAGGAAGTCGGCGGCCGGGGCATCGAACTGGAGGACCGGCTGATTGAGATTTGCCGCCGGTATCGGATGCGCATGATCGGGCCGAATTGCTTCGGCGTCGTCAACACCGACCCGGATATCAGCCTTAACTGCACATTCGGCAAGACCGGGGCGCTGCCGGGGCGGGTGGGATTTATCTCTCAATCGGGTGCGCTCGGTGAGGCGATCATGAACCACGCCCACCAGCTCGGACTTGGTTTTTCCATGGTGGCATCCATCGGTAACAAGGCCGACATCTCGGCCAACAATATTCTGGATTTCTGGAAAGACGACCCTCGAACGGAGGTAATTCTTCTATACCTTGAGAACTTCGGTAATCCGCGGAATTTCACTAAAATCGCTCGAGAAATAACACGCACGAAGCCGATCGTGGCGGTTAAAGCAGGGCGAACATCGCAGGGAGCAAAGGCCGCCTCATCGCACACCGGCGCCCTGGCCGAGCTGGATGTCGGAGTCGATGCTCTTTTTGATCAGTGCGGAGTGATGCGAGTGTCGTCGGTGGAAGAACTGTTCGACGTGGCTTCAGCCCTGGCGAATCAGCCCATTCCCAGGGGTAAACGGGTCGCAATCGTCTCCAACGCCGGGGGCCCGGCGCTTCTGGCAACCGATGCGCTGGTCGGTATGGGAATGGAAGTCGCACCGTACACCGGTGAAACAAAAAGACAACTGAAAAGAGCTCTGTCAGGACAGGGAACTGTCAACAATCCTCTCGATCTCGTGGCCGGTGCAGGGGGAAAAAAGTTCAAGGCCGCACTCAAGGTCGTCAAGGAAGACAAAAATTACGATTCCATCATGACCATCTTCGTTCCCCCGGTGACGATAGACCAATTGGAGGTGGCCAGCTCCATTCTGGAAGGGGTCAAAGATACCGACAAGATGGTGCTGGCCTGCTTTATGGGCACCGAGGAAGGCTCGGACGCGGTCAACTTCCTCAAACAAAACAGAATACCGGTTTACCAGTTCCCCGAGGCGATTGCGAAGACGCTTTATCTGATTGACTCTTATCGGCAATGGCTCGAGAGACCTTTGGGCAAATTCAGGAGCTTTAGCGTCAATCGCGCCGCTGCCCAGAAAATTCTGGAGGGTGCCCTGGAGACGAGTGAAGGCGCTATTATCGGTGAAAAAGCTCTTGACGTTCTCGCCGCTTACGGGATTCCGGTAACAAAAAATGAGATCGTTTCCTCTGAGAAAGACGCCGTCTCGGCCGCAGAGCGGATCGGCTTTCCGGTTGTCCTGAAGGTCAACACACCCGTAATTCTGCACAAGACGGAAATTGGGGGAGTCAAGGTTGATCTCCGGACACCCAGGGAGGTAAAGACCGCGTTTGCATCGCTCAAGAAGAAGATCACGGCGTCTAAAAGGGGCACGGCCAGAGGTCGAGAGAAGTTCTCGGTCTTTGTGCAGGAGATGGTCTCGGGCGGCATCGAAACCGTCATCGGCATGACCACCGATCCCTCGTTCGGACCGCTGTTGATGTTCGGGTTGGGCGGTATATATGTCGAGATATTGAAGGATGTCTCCTTCGGGATCAACCCCCTGAACGATAACGACGCCGACGAGATGATAAAGAATCTGAAATCTTATCCACTGCTGACCGGATTCAGGGGAACCGAGCCGGTGGACATGCCAACATTGAAAGAATCACTGTTAAGGCTTTCGCAACTGGTATCGGATTTTGATGTTATCTCGGAGGTGGACATAAATCCATTTATAGCGTGCCCGAAAAAGGGTGATTCAAAGGCGGTTGATGCCCGCTTTATTGTGAAAAAGCTCTGACCCGCGGCCGGGGTACAGACCCTTCCGGTGAAGAGTGTGCACTATCGGCCTGAAAGAGAAGGAGGAAAACAATGAAGTTTGAATTAAGAACGATAGGATACTGGTCCCTGATTAAGATTTCATTTGTGGTCAACTTGATTGCGGGCTTCATTGTCGGTATCGGGATTGCGCTCTTCATGGGCTTGATGATCAGCTTCGCCGAGCGAATGGCTGGCCTGGCGGGCATGCCGCCGCTTCCGGAAGATATGCCTCCGATTGGATTCCTGATGATACTATATCCGTTCATGATTTCATTCGGGGCCGCCATTTTTAACACGATTCTTTATGTTATAATTGCCTTTATCTACAACATTACGGCGAAAGTTCTGGGTGGAATCGAAGTGGAACTGAATGAGGTTAAGCTTCAGCCGGTTTCCTACGCGGCGCCACAGCCGGTTCAGCCTCAGGCTCCCAGGCCTCAGCCGCCCCCGCCGCCGCCCGCGGTGGAACCGATGCCCCCGGAGATTACCCAGCCCCCACAGGACGAAAATCAAGATAAAGAAGAGCTTTAACAAAACACGCTAACTTACATTACTTCAGCTGATTATGATGACACACGAGGTAAGAGTCAGGATTGCGCCTTCACCGACCGGTTATCTTCATGTCGGCACCGCCCGGACCGCCGTATTCAACTGGCTGTTCGCGCGGCACAACGACGGTCAGTTTGTCGTTCGAATAGAGGACACCGATATTGAACGGTCGAAACCGGAGCTTATCGAACCGATTTTCGCGGCTATGAAATGGCTGGGTCTTGACTGGGACGAAGAGCCGATTTACCAATCAAAAAGAATGGATCGGTACAAGCCGTACATAGAAAAGCTTCTGGCCGGGGGTCATGCTTATAGATGCTTCTGCACGCGCGAAGAGCTGGAGGAAGCCCGCAAGAAGGCGATGGCTGAAAAAGCGCCGCTTCAGTACAGCAAGAAATGTCGTCATCTCCCTGACGACCAGATCGCAGAAAGGCTGGAAAAGAAAATGCCTTTCGCCGTCAGGCTGGCTATCCCGGAAGGCGAAACGAGTTACGGGGATCTGGTTTTCGGGACAATCACGAAGCAAAATACGGAAATCGAGGATTTTGTTATTTGCCGTGCGGATGGAAGCGCTGTTTACAACATGGCCGTGGTCATTGACGATCACGAGATGGGCATCACTCACGTCATCCGGGGCAATGACCATATCAGCAATACCTTCAAGCAGGTTCACATTTATCGCGCCCTCGGGCTTGACATACCGGAATTTGCCCACGTTCCTTTGATACTCAGACCGGACAAGAAAAAAGTCTCGAAGCGGCTGGGTGATAAGGACGTCGCCGAGTACGGCGGCGAAGGAATACTGCCGGAGGCGCTGTTCAATTTCCTGTGCCTTCTCGGCTGGTCGCCCAAGGATGACCGGGAATATCTGCCGCGCGACGAGCTTGTCAAAATCTTTCTTCTGGAAAATGTCAACAAGGCAAATCCAATTTTCAATGAAGAAAAGCTCCTGGCTCTCAATCAGGAATACATCATGAAAAAACCGGATCATGAAATCGCGGCTATGGTGGCACCGATGCTTGTTGCGGCCGGATACACGACCAAATACTGGCTGGAGACGCGGTGGGATTATCTGATGAAAATCGTGAACATGCTCAAGGTGCGGTGCCGGCGAATGACCGATTTCGTGGCTAAGAGCGATTACTTCTTCCATTCCGATTTCGGCTATGACCCCAAAGCGGCGGACAAACGGTTCAACGGTGAAGGCCGGCAATTTTTGATCGATCTGGTGAAAAGATTCGAGCAGATGGACGATTTCAAGAAAGAAGGAATTGAGGGCGCTCTTGACGAGGTCGCGGAAAAGCTGGGTGTGAAAAGGGGGAAGTTGATTCATCCGGTGCGCCTGGCGGTTTCGGGTGTCTCTGAAGGGCCGGGGCTGTTTGACATTCTTGAGGCGATAGGCAAGGACGAAACCCTTAAACGTATACATAAAGCTATTGAGTTTATCGAAAGCAAAGGAGGTCAAGATGCCGGAGAGAATAAAGAAGCTGGAGAAAGAAATAAAAGAGCTTGAACTGAAATTGGAGAAAGACCACTTCGGGACATTGTTTGATCGAAACGCCCGCGTTAAAGAGGAAAACCGTCTGAAAAAGCTCAGAAAAGAGCTGGAGAAACTGAAAAAAGGGAAATAAAACCTGACACCAACATTCATATCGGGTTAGCGGTTTGAATCCGAAATGCTGAGGAAATCTCGATGGGCGAAAATAAATATGCCGACAAAGCCTCACTTCTGAAAAGCGCCATCAAGAGTGAGATTGACGGTTTTACCTTTTATGACCTTCTGGCCAGGGAAGTAAACAACTCTGACGCCAAGCGAAGGCTGGAAAGCTTGCGAGACGATGAGGCTCGCCACCGGGCTGGGCTGATTGATCTGTACCGCAAGCACGTCGGCGGTGAGCTGGGGGCACTGCCCGCCGAGGGCGTCAGTCCGCTTGAAGAGGCTTTTGTCAAGGGCGGTTTGAAGAAATTCAAATCGGAGGTCGAATACATCAACCTGGCCATAAAGGCCGAAATCGCGGCGGCCAAGTTCTACAAGGAAGCGGCGGCATCAACAGACGAAACCGATTTCAAAGACATACTTGAGCAGCTTTCCGACGAGGAGAACGGCCACTATGAAATCCTGATGGCCGAACGGGAAGCACTGGCCGGGAATTACCACTGGTTTATTGCCGACAGCGCCGGAGCTATGGAAGACTGACGCATCAGGGATAAAAAAGTGAAATGGATTTGTGAAGTCTGCGGTTATACCCATGACGGTAACAGTCCTCCGGAGATCTGTCCGATTTGCGGAGCGCCGTCGGATAAGTTCTCTGAATTGAAAGAGTAATAAAGGTCAGGGGCTTGTTGGGTATGGCATTGTTCAAAAAAGAACTAAAAGCCGGCAATCGCGCGCCCGATTTTTCCCTGCCGTCGCATCTTGGGGGGAGAGTCAAATTATCAGATTATCAGGGGAAGAAGAATGTCCTC
>CP070766.1:1841527-1846098 GCA_020345705.1 Candidatus Zixiibacteriota bacterium
CGGCCGTACCGCTGAAGCTCCTCCTCGGTGGGAATCTCGTCGGTATCCTCATGATATTCATATTCCCAGTTGACTTGCATCTTTTCATCCTGAACGACGGCCGGGAGCGTCGTGATCTTGTCGTGAATGCCGTCGCGGTCGTACTCATAGATGGTGATTCCGACCTCGGTGCCGTTTCGGACGTTCTGAACGTCGGCCGCTAAAGTCAGGACATCGCCCCGTCTGGCCTCCTGGGCGCTCCATTTCATATTGCTCACGTGCGGCGGCGGCACGACCGGGATGCGGTTGGATTCACCGCTGAGGCCGTTTCCGGATAGTTCCACCTTGAAATAAACTTCATCACCAATCTTGATTTTCTCGGAAATTTCAAATTCACCGACATATTTATTGTTTTTGATCTTGTCCGTGATTTTCCCCAGCTTCTTGCCCCCTTCGCTCTTGCCGGTAAGCTTTATCTGCGCGCCGTTGCCGACGAACGAGGTCAGCACCTCCAGCGATGCCGTCTGTCCCGAATACGCCGAACCGCCCCGCCAAGCGGCATAAATCAGGGTCGAGTCAAGCTTTATCTCGTGTTCGCTGTCTGTAGACTTGGAGAATTTGTGTTCCATGTTGTCTTATCACGCGTTGCTTCGGAAGCAAAACAGATATTACGAATCAGGACGGATTTTGTCAAGAAGGCTTTTGCGGCGGGACAGATAATGTTCGGGGTCGGTATACCTGACGGCCCTTCTAATCGGTCGCGGATTCGAGCTGGACGCGCAGGCCCCGGGCCGGATCGAAGTCCGGCTCCATCTCCAGAGCCTTGTGGACACATTCCAGCGCCCGGTCCATCTCGCGAAGACCGACGTGGCAGAGGGCCATATTGAAGTATGTCCCCGGCGAATAACCGTACTCTTTGACGGAGAGATCGAAAAACTCGAGAGCTTCCCGGTAATACCGCATCTGGCAGAGAAGCCCGGCCAGGTGAAACGGAACGTCGGTGCTCTCGCCGAACGAGTAGTACGTCTCCCAGACCTTGTGAATCAGGTTGTACGTTTCCCGTTTCTGGATTTCAGAGGCATCGTTCAGAAGAGGCAGCATAGCCGGGAAACAGTTCATCAGGATCGCGGCATCGAAACAACTCAGTCTGACAAAGGCCAGAAGCTGCTCGAGGCTGTAATTGCCGAGGTTATCGCGGATGGCATTTTTGAGGACGAAAAAATCATCCGGGCCGAACGACTCGACGCTGCCTTCATAGGCGCGGCGGGTCTCGACAAAGCCGCCGGGGTGGTCGCCGAAAAGAAACGCCGAGACGACCAGGCTGTTGGCGCGGTGGCGGGGCAGAAGCGCCGCGCCGCCCGCGGCCGAAGCGTACTCGCCGAGGGCATGGTAGTTGACCCGGAAGGAAAAACTGCCGTGCACGGCCAGTCCCACCTCCTCGCATCCCTGAAGTTCATCCTCGCGCGAGGCGCCCTGGTCGGCCGAGATAAGAAGCATCCCCCCCCCGGCAAGACGCCTCAGGTTGGCGATACATTCCAGCGCCCCGGCCGGAAAGAGAAAGGCGGTCTCGGCCAGGCGGTCGGTGTAGCGGCGCAAAATATTATTCCACTCCGGGTCGTCGTAATAGTCGACTTCCGCCGGCCGGTGCTCATAGGAGAGCTTCATGCGGCCGATTATCTCCGGGTCGGACGGGTCGGGCTCCTCCTGCGGCGAGGAAACCGTCACCAGGCTCTCATGCAGCTTGCCGTCCTTTATGTGGAAAGCGTCGTGGGGGATGCCGTCGAAAAAATAATTGGAGATGAAAACCATCGGGTGGGCGATACTCTCCGCCGAAAGGGTCTCCCCGCCGTGCATGAGCTTCAGTTCCTGTCCGCGGGCCGGATCGAAGCGGGCGAAATCGAGAAGGCCCTCCTCCAGATAGGGCTGAAACTTTTCATGCGTGCGCCAGAATTCTATATTCCGTTCGCTGGTGTCGCTCATGATGTATTTGAACGGGGTTTCTTTGAGCGGCGAGCGTGAGTGCAGGTCTTTGAATTTCTTGAGAAAGTGGAAGGCGAACCGCCCGTGGCCGCAACCCAGCTCGACGATATAAACCGGCCGGCTCCTGTCCGGCGGGGTGCAGTCGCGGAGAAAGCCGAAGACCACTCTTGCATAGGCATCGGCGATGAAGGCGTTGCTGGTGATATAATGCGGGACGATGCCATCGCGCCAGGAATTTATCCCCTGTTTGTCGAAGAAGTTTTCCTGCAGATGCCAGATAAGCGACTCCGACAGCCGCTTATCCTGTTCAAGGATAAAGGCTGTCTCCTCGGCCGCAGGTTCGGTTTCGGCGGCGGCAATTTCATCATCGGGCGTTTGTCCTGCCATATTTTGTATCACGTTTCACGTTCCGGCAGGTCTTGCCCGAGCGCAAGCGAAGGTGTGACCTGACGGAAACATTAATAAATCGCGTATAAGTTTTCATACAATTCAACTTCATTGGAATAAGAGACCCACCGCAAGCGGTGGGCTACCGGCTTCTTTCATTTCAAATTCAGACATTGGTTATTATACCTGCTAGTTAATCACATACGAGTTTGCCATAAATTCAAATTAATGGCTCTAAGACGCCTTTCGTAAAACTCTGGATCTTCGGCAAGGCGGGCGGGCTACCTTTCTTGTGTCGTTTTGCCCAGTTTGGCTTCCATCAAAGAAAGTTCCTGTGCCTCCGCGCACAGGTGGTGATTCGCTTCAACGGCAAGCAGCGCTTTTCTTGCTTCCACGTCTGCACTTTGACCCTTTTTGACCCAGACTTCTCTCCATTGTATATACTTTGCCGAATTGTAATCAGGTTCTGGTACCCCTCCGGGTTGCCGCTCTTCTGCTTTTTTTTCTGCGAGCTCCCTGATTTTATCAGCTTGGAGGACGTACGGATATCCCCATTCTTGCACATGTCTTTCTACGTCTTTGATCCATTGGTTTTTATGTTTTCGTGTTGTCAAAGGCCTCTTCATCAGAAATTCCCATTCACCTAGTGCAGTTCCTCTAAACTTGTCCTTTAGGTCTTTCTCGTATTTCTTTTCCTCCTCCACTGATTTCTCTTTTTCGAACGCGCCGTACATGCATAACTTAAAGGGACAATGATACTTACATGTCTCCGCCTTCGGGTCGTGTCCATTTGGCATTTTTAAACTCTGACCTTTGTTCTCCTTCAGTTCACCGCAATTACAGGTGCCATTCTTCCATGCGCCAAACTTGATTTGTCCGCTTTCTTGAACAATCTTCGCGTTAACAACCTGCTTCGCGTGGTACTTTTCAGGAGTAATCTTGAACCCGGCCAATGGCACCCAGGCCATTACTCTCTTAAGTGTCAGGTCACCGTCAAACCCGCCAGCAACCCATATCCCTGTTATGCTTTCTTTAGGGACTTGTGCTAACTTTTGATCCAGCCAACTCCAGGATGTTCCCGAATCGACATGGGCCAACGCAATTATACTACCCGCCTCAGTCTGGCCGCCTATACCCAAGGCAACACATGGTCCAAGGCCAACGGTGTGCAGCTCAAACACTTTATCTTTTTGGATACACTGGACCTTGCAGTCGGCCTGTAGAACATGGTGTTTAGGAGCAACGGCTGGGTAAGGTTCCTCAACTGTCACCCATTGTACCGGGTTTTTCGAAGTCGGAAGATATGTCTGCCCGGATTGCGATGGCCCTCTATTTTGCTTAGGAGGCCCTTTTGGTTGTTCTAATTCTTCAGCAGCCACGTTTCTTAAAAATCGCTTTTGGAATTCGCGTTATACACTATCACTCTCTCTATCCGAGATATATTCCACATTCGGGAATTCAACGTAAATGACTCCCGGCGGGACCTTCTCCTCGCGGGCGTAGCCTTTGCCGTCCAGCTTGCCCTTCCTCTGCGAACCGTCCGGCATATCCAGAACATACTGCTCATCAGGCATGGGGTTGCCCTCCTCATCCTTGAGATATATATCAAACCAGTCCCTGAATTTGAGGATGCCTGATTCCCGGTCCTTGCCGTATTCGGTGTCGCCGACTTTGATGGTGAAGAAATACTCCGGGGGGTTGTAGCTGCGATTGTATTTCTTCATTTCTTCATCCGTAGGAATCCCTTTGGTGTTATCGTGGTACTCATACTCCCATTTCGCTTCCAGCTTTTCATCCTGAACGACGGCCGGGAAGGAGGCGATTTTGTCGTGGATTTTGTCGCGGTCGAACTCGTAGATGTTCAGCTCCACCTCGGTGCCGCTGAAAAGGCCCTTGATATCCGCCGAAAGCGTCAGGACGTCGCCGCGCCGGGCTTCCTTGGCGCTCCATTTCATGCCGCTGACCTGAACGGCCGGCCGCACCGGGATGCGGTTGGACTCGCCGCTGAGGCCGTTGTCGGGAAGCTCGACCTCGAAATAAATCTGGTCGCCAATCTCGATGTCCTCGGGGATTTCGAGTTCGCCGATGAACTTGTTGTTTCTGATCTTGTCGCTGATTTTCCTGAGGTTTTTGCCTTTTTCGCTTTTTCCCTTGATTTTGATGGGCGCCCCGCTGCCGACAAACGCGGTCGCGACTTCCACGGCAGCCGTCTGCCCGGCATAAGC
>CP070766.1:1846198-1851806 GCA_020345705.1 Candidatus Zixiibacteriota bacterium
AACCAGCTTGCCTTCCGCAGCGCTGCCCATGGTTTCCACCACCAGGACCGCCGCCGTTTGCGCCATGGATTCGATGATCAGGACGCCCGGCATGACGGGACGGGAAGGAAAATGACCCTGGAAAAACGGCTCATTGATGGTGACGTTTTTGATTGCCACGACTCTCTTTTCCGGCTCCAGTTCGAGAATTCTGTCAACCAGCAGAAAAGGATACCGATGGGGCATAATCTTCATGATACCGCTGATATCCAGAAACGGCCCTGCCTTGGCCTTCTGGTATTTGCTGGCCAGTTTCTTTTTCCTGTACAGATCGCGAAGTTTTTTCACCAGGGCGACGTTGGCCTTGTGCCCGGAGCGGGCCGCCAGGATGTGCCCCTTGATGGGAACGCCGATAAGAAACAGATCGCCTATCAAATCAAGCGCCTTGTGTCTGACCGGCTCGTTGTAAAAGCGCAGTGGCACGTCGTTTATGATGCCGGTCTTTCCGACAAAGGCTTCCTCCTTCAGGTCAAGCACCCGGCGGATTCTGTCGACCTCGACCTGTCCTTTGTCGGAATCATAGATGACGACCGCGTTGTGAAGGCCGCCGCCTTTGATAAGACCCTGGTCGCGCAGCATCTCAACCTCGGAAAGAAAACAAAACGTCCTGGCCGGGGCGAATTCATCGACAAACTCGCTCTCCAGATCAATCAGCGTCGTGTACTGCGTCCCCAGGGCAGGATTCTTGTAGTCAATGAGAAAGGTTATCCGAAAGGTGTCTGAGGGAGTCACGACGATGTCAACCGCTCGATCCGGTTCGGAGTATGACAGCGGCGTGTCGATTTCAAGATATTGCCGCGAGGCATCCTGGGTCTTGATGCCGGCGTCAAGCAGCTTCTCCACAAAGGGCTGGGCTGATCCGTCTCCAACCGGGATCTCGTTGGACGTCAGCTCGATGTCGAGATTGTCGATTTGCAGACCCGAAAGTGCGGCCAGCAGATGCTCGACCGTATAGACCTTGGCCTCGCCGTCGGCCAGAGTAGTGCCGCGGGAGATATCCACGACGTGATCGATATCGGCCACCACCGCCGGCTTTCCCGGAAGGTCGGTTCGGATGAATTTCACACCGCTGTCGGGCGGAGCCGGTTTAAATGTGATCTTCGTGACATTACCGGTGTGCAGTCCCATCCCCTCAAGTGATATTTCGCTTTGGATTGTCCGTTGATTCTCAAACATGATCTTTTCCTTAAATGGGGATTATACGAATAACAATTTCCCATTTCAAGCTAAAAATGGCTCCGGTACGGGGGTCTCAGATTTCCTTTAAGTTCTTGATTTTCCTGAACTTACGGAAAAGCTGAACGTACTCCTTTACCATCGTTTCCTCGGCCTGTGAAATTCCCTCCATCATCGGGATGCCGATCTTCAGGACCGCCCGGATTATGTCGGCCATGGTGCGGTCATATTTCTGGGCAAGGTTTTTGAGCTGCTGCTTGAGATCATACGAAATAAACACGTTAAGGCAGTGCTCGCCTCTGACTTTGGCCCGCTTTTCATCTTGCATCTTTCACCTCATGTTAAATGATATTTCTCGTGCCCAATCAGCACCTGCGGCGATTTTATCTTTATGCCGTAGCGCTTCTTCAGAGCCCCGATTATGTTTTTCCAGGTCTCCTCGTCTTTTTTGGCATCTATCATGGCATCGATTTCCTTTCGAAAGGTAGAATTGCAGATGATGCAGTCGGTATCGACCGTCGTTTCCACGTCGAATTTTTCCCTGACGAATTCGGCCAGAGACTTTTTCAGCTTGCTTATGGCTCGCCTGTGAATGCCCTCGATACGGCGCGGCCTTTTGCCCAGTTCGTCGGCGATTTTCAGATAGGATTGCCCGTGGAAGTAAAATCTCTCCACGAATTCCTTTTCAAGTGGCGACAGCTCTTCGATGGCTTCTCTGACGGCCGCAATGATCTCCCGGTTGGGTTCTGATGGGTTGTCTTCGAACAGGATAAAGGCGGTCCGACCCGGCGCAAAGCCGATATCGACAATCCAGTTCTGATAGATGATCTTCCTTCGGGACACCGCTCCCCCTTTTTTGCCCGAAAGGAAAGATCAATATGAAAAGAGTCTACAATATCCGAATCAGCAGAAATTCTGCGGCTTTGAGGAGTAGAAGTTCACATCGCCTGACTCTTTGTCCTCCAAATCCATCTGATGTCAATCGCAAGAAGAGATGCTCAATCTAATAGACTTTGACCGTCACACCGACCTGCTTTTCAGCTTTCTCTTTTATCTTCAGCAGACCGGCCCTGTCTATCAGGGTCAGCTTGCCGTCGGCGGAGGGGCGGTCGATGGAATATATATGGCATTCATTGGGCCTGATTTCGCCGATCTTCTCGATCCATTTCTCGATAGAAAAGTCGTTATAATTGCCCGCCTCGCCTCCGGCGAAAAGAGCCTGGATAATGATATCATCGAGCCTTTTGAGCCCGGCAACAACGGCCTCGAATTTGACGTTCTTGTGCGGGCGGCTGAACCTCCTGAAAGTGCCTTCATCGCCGGCGTCGAGCTTCATAATCCGAACATCAAGGCGGGCCAGGGCTTCTCGCACTTCATCTTTGAAAACCAGCGAAGAATTACACAGGATGGCCACTTTCGCCTCCGGCGCCAGCTTGTCTCTGGATTTCTTGACTTCGTCGACGGTGCGCCCGAATTCCGGATGAAGCGTCGGCTCTCCGTTGCCGGAAAAAGTGATGTATGCGACTGAGGGGTATTCTTCAAGGGCTTCGTCGAGGGTGGCGGTGACGCTTTCAATATCAGGCATATCGGAGCCGTCCGATTGGGTAGTGTAGCCTTTGGCCGAAGTGAAGCCGTACTGGCAATAAGCGCAGTTAAATGGACAAGCCTTATATGTCGTCGGCAAGAGGTTAATCCCCAGCGACGAACCCAGCCGGCGCGAATTTATCGGCCCGTAGATTAAGCCTGTCTGAAGATTTAATAAGTCTCCGCTCATATTTTTAAATGCCAAAATCTTCTTTCATATACTAAACTTTTTGCTAAATTTATCATAAATAACATTAAAGTCAATCGTCCGGGCTTTTTGTTTTGTTTTTTGTACTATGACATATCGAATAGGAGCATGATGAACAACCAGGTTGAAAAAAAATACGGGGATCGGTCAGGTCATCTGGTGGGCGGCACAATCCTGATTGGTGTCGGGCTGTTATTCCTGCTGATAAACCTCGATGTCTTCCCCGGGCTTGAAGACCTCTGGCCAGTCTTTATCATTATCGTGGGTGTGGCTCTGATTATCGGTAGCCTGGCCAAAGGCAAAAAGAGCCAGGACGTCTAACGGAGCCGGAACTGAACACGAACGACTTCGAAAGATTCCCGGCTTATCCGGTTGACCCTGATTCGCCCGAGGGTCAGCCCGATGCTCAGCCGGAGACGTTCCAGAGAAGCAAGCTGTCTTATGTTACTCTCGTTTTTCTGCTGATTATCTGGCCGGCGCTGTCGATCGGATTTGTCGGCGATCCCTCGGAAACTTTAAAGCAGCTTTCAGCCTCTCCGATTTTGCTGATATATGTACCGACAATCGTAACACAGTGGCTTCTTTTTCTGCTTGTTTACCTGACGACAATCCGCGAGAAAACCGGCCTCAAAGGAATTGGCTTCAGGAAAATCAGGGGCATTGACCTTCTCTGGGCGGTTGCATTTCTGCTGGTATCGAATCTGGTTCTGGCGGGAGTTTCGGTTGTGCTCGGCTGGGTGGGGCTAAGGATTCCCGGTGAGCTCGGACTCATATTACCTAAGACGTCCACGGAGAGGGTGCTCTGGGTGATTCTGTCACTGACGGCGGGTGTCTGCGAGGAAACTGCTTTCAGGGGTTACCTTTTGACTCGGCTGAAAATCTTCACTCGAAGCCGGGGATGGGTTTTGCCGCTCCTGATTGCATCTTTAGCCTTCGGGACAGGGCATACTTACCAGGGAATCGGAGGCTTCATTCTCATTTCCATTTACGGGTTGATGTTCGGACTGCTTTTCATAAAGACGGGCAGTCTCTGGCCGGCCATAATAGCCCATTTCTTTCAGGATTTCTCGGCGCTCTTTTATCCCTATCCGGGATAGGTCTAATCAAGCGGCGGCGGGCCGTTCTTATACAGGTAGTTTATCAGGTAGGCAACATCCAGAATATTGATATTTCTGCTCGAGTCGGCATCGCCCGCGTAAGGATCGGGAACGGGGCCGTTTTTATAAAGGTAGTCGATCAGAAAGGTGGCATCGAGCAGACTGATGACCAGGTCACCGTTAGCGTCACCTCTCATCACCTGGCTGCTTGCGACATAACCGTTCCGGATGGTCGGCTGATAATTGACGTAGGAAGCATCATAGTACAATGATTTCGTGGAAAGGGTGGTGGTGTCGAGGATAGTTGTGCCACTTCCCGACTGGTGAAGAAAATAAAGATTTATCAATCGTCCATAGCCCGGCTCAAGGGGAGGATTGTAGTTGATATATGTCGGCAGAAATGAGAACACGATCTGGTGTCCGGCGGGGTAATAAGCCACGTCGTTGACCCGATCGAAGTAATCGGTCCGGCAGGAGTCGGTATCAAAGTCGAGGAACTGCAGCTGCACCGGCCCATCATAGAGAATAGGCAATAGAAGATAATGCAGCGGGTGACTGTTTTTCAGGTAGAGCGGAACCTTGACGGTATCGCCCGGCGAGGATACGATCTCCGGGAAATAAACCGTATCAGCCAGGACAATCATCATTTTCTTTATTGTGCGGTTGTGCTTGCCGTCAGGGAGCGTGTTTTCCAGGTAGACGTCGAAAGCCCCGCCGCTGTTGAAGGTGTAAACCGGTTCCCGGACGGCGGCGTCGCCGCCGTCGCCGAAGCGCCACAGCCAGTCGGAGGCGCCGGCCGAGCTGTCGCTGAAATGCACCGTCAGCGGCGCTTGACCGAAGGTGACATCGGCGTAGAATTCGACAAGGGGTTTGGCGGAATTTCCGTAGGCCATATTGTACGTATCCCAGTTTGAGATAGTCAGGTCGTTCTTGAAAGAGTACTGGTAATATACAATGATGCTCTCCGAAGGCTCCGTCCCCAGCGAGACCCAGCCGGAAACCAGGTCAAAGCAATAGTCGGCGTCACCAAGGGTGACGTCATCGGCCCTGACCGAGTCGATCGATTGGAGGGGGTGATGTGACGTATAAAACAGCTTCCGGTCGCCGGTGACGAAGAACGTATCACTTCTTGCCTCAAGACCGTCTCCATCTACGTCTATCCAGGCAATTTCCTCGACTACGGTCGCCTCATCGGCGCGCCAGACCGGGGCGGAAGTAAAACTGTCGCCTAGATTTTCGTAGATTCTCGGCTGGTCCCACCATCTGCCCGCGGCCAGATCATCATCACCGTCGTTGTCATGATCGTACACCGATACTGCCGAACCGAATCCCCCGTCCCCCGACCGCCAGCCCGGACTGGTCTCAAGCACACCGGTTCCATCATTGTAGTACGCATAATAGAATCCCTGCCCGCCCGTCTGGTTGTTGTAGGCGATAATCATATCCAGCCAGCCGTCACCGTTGATGTCGGCGAATATAATCGTATTGGCCGGGTCGCTTATGG
>CP070766.1:1851906-1856715 GCA_020345705.1 Candidatus Zixiibacteriota bacterium
GCTATAAGTGAATCCCCAAATCCGGTAAACGACGCCCGGAAGCTGTCCCTGTTCCTTCGCCGTCAAAACCAATATTGTGAAGTAATTCACAATACCCACTCCCGCAGGAAGCCTTCACATCGCTCTTACAACGCCAAATGAGGCGGGCTGTGACCGCTGAGACATTCCGCCGTGGGAGAAAAGGCGAGGTCACCGGCGTCCTGATTTCCACCATTGAAATCAAAGCGGCAGAGCTCCGAATGGCTTCAAAAAAACGTATAAACGATTTGACAAAGCAGACATGCAGGATTATAATTACGGGCTCGTAAAAACGTGTTCTATTGCAGAGGAGGAAATTCCGGTGAAGGTATTTGATACTGACCGAATCAGAAATATCGCATTGATTGGACAACGAGGTTGCGGAAAAACCAGTCTGGCCGACGCCATCGCCTTTTCGTCCGGTATCACCAACAGGCTCGGAAAAGTGGACGACGGGACGTCACTGTCCGACTTCACGGAGGAAGAGATCAGCCGAAACAGCTCCATCGGGCTGTCGGTTCTGGTCTGTCCCTGGAAGAACGTCAAGGTCAATGTCCTCGACCTTCCCGGCCACCCCGATTTTATCGGCGAGCTTATCTCCGGTCTATATGTTTCCGAATCTGCGGTTATCGTCTTGAACGCCAACGCCGGAATCGAAGTCGGAACTGAGATTCAATATAAATATGTGGAAAAATTCAATCTCCCCAGGTTTTTCTTCGTCAACAAGATTGAGAAGGAGCATGTCAAGACGGCCGAGGTTGTCACTCAGCTGCAGCAGCGCTACGGTCTCAAGGTAGTTCCGATCCAGATCCCGATCGGCGAAGGGGTCAGTTATAAAGGGGTAATCGACCTTTTCAGGATGAAGGCAATTACTTTTGATGACAAAGGCAAGCCCACCGTGGGAGATATCCCCGCCGAGTTAAAAGACGCCGCGGAAGAGGCGAAGGCGAAGATGGTTGAGGCCGTGGCCGAGTCGGACGACGCCCTTCTTGAGAAATTTTTCGACAAGGGGGAATTGTCTCAGGAGGAGTTGACTGAGGGTTTGAAAAAGGCTATCCTTAACCGGGCCGTCTTCCCGGTTCTTTTCGGCTCGGCCGACAGAAATTCGGGCA
Source organism: Candidatus Zixiibacteriota bacterium (assembly GCA_020345705.1). Taxonomy (GTDB): domain Bacteria; phylum Zixibacteria; class MSB-5A5; order GN15; family PGXB01. The sequence continues at coordinate 1,853,037 of CP070766.1, forward strand.
CTCAGACGCTTCTTGATTTTGTCGCCGATTTTATCCCTTCACCCGATGAGCTCTCGCCCGTGAACATGCTGAAAGGCGGCAAGGAAGAGGTGATGGCGATCGAGATTTTGGCTTCAGGTCCCCCGGTGGCATTTGTGTTCAAATCACTGTCTGAAGCACATATCGGCGATCTGTCGTTTTTCAAGGTCATCTCCGGGAAAATGGCCCAGGGGGTGGAGCTTTACAATCACACCCAGCGCTCGGCTGAAAGAATCGGCCAGATCTATTCGGTGACTGGAAAAGAGCGCCAAGAAATAGAATCGATTAACGCCGGCGATATTGCGGCGCTGGTCAAGCTGAAATCGACCAAGGGCGGCGATACCCTGGCCGCCAAGAACAATGTGCTGGTGATGCCGAAGGTTGACTTTCCGGAGCCGGTTATGGACGTCGGGATCAAGCCTCGCGCCAAGGGGGATGAAGAGAAGCTCTCGACCGGCCTGCAGAGGCTCCGCGATGAAGACCCGACATTTGACATTGTCATTGATCCGGCGCTGAGACAGACGGTTCTGTTCACGCAGGGCTCGACCCATACCGAGATTATCATGGAACGACTCAAGAAGAAATACGGCATTGAGGGCGACCTGTTCAGGCCGAGAATTCCGTATCGTGAGACGATTACCGCGAAAGCCGAAATACAGCATAGATACAAAAAACAGACCGGCGGTCGCGGGCAGTATGGCGACGTTCACCTCCGGCTGGAGCCGAATGCGCGCGGGGCGGGATTTGAATTCCTCGACCAGATCAAGGGCGGCGTTATTCCGAGCAAATATATCCCCTCGGTTGAGAAGGGGATTATGGAGGCGATGCAGGACGGCGGCCTGTCCGGTTCGCCGGTGGTCGATTTCAAGGCGGCCGTTTTCTACGGCTCCTATCACGCCGTTGACTCGTCCGATATGGCCTTCAAAATGGCGGCGACCCTGGCCTTCAGGGACGGCTATATGCAATGCAAACCGGTCTTGCTCGAGCCGATCAGCAAAGTCGAGGTTCTCGTCCCCGAGGATTTCACCGGCGACGTGATGGGCGATCTCTCCTCGCGCCGAGGCAAAATCGCCGGCATGGACCCGGAGGGGCGCTATACCCGCATCCGGGCGACGGTGCCCCAGGCCGAGATGTATGACTACTCGGTTGACCTGCGTTCAATGACCTCCGGCCAGGGGGTCTATTCGCGGACGTTTTCGCACTACGAGGAAGTCCCCCGCGAGATAACTGAGAAGGTCATCGAGGAGATCAAGCGCTCCCGCGAAGAATAGCATATTAGATATCACTATCCGATATTGTAAAAGCCCGCCTACCGGCGGGCATTTTCTGTGTTCCTCGGCGTATCCCCAGTCAGGACCTGCTGAAGAAAGCTCTTGACAGAAAAGAGGATAGGAAGTACATTGTTTATACAGACAACTCGGCGTTCAGCCGCAACTCATGTACTACATTCAATCCCAATTACCCGGGAGGTGCAAAAGTGAACCAATTAGCTCCAAAACTAATCCTTGCTTCAGGCATTCTGCTTCTGGCAGCAACTGCTCAGGCGCTCGATCCGCTCTTCGACGCCGCGGTTAATTATGCGGTCGGGGTCGAACCCTACTCGATATTCTCGGCTGACTTTGACGGCGACGGTGATTTCGATTTAGCCACGGCGAACTGGAGTTCCGGCGACGTTTCTATTCTGCTCAACAACGGCGACGGGACCTTTGCTCCGGCGATCAGTTACGGTACCGGGGACGCGCCTTTCTCGATTTTTTCGGCTGACCTTGACGGGGACAACGATTACGACCTGGCCACGGCGAGTTTTTCCTACGACTATGTCTCGGTATACCTCAATAACGGGGACGGGACGTTTGCCGCCGAAGTCGACTACGACGTGGGGAGTGCGCCCACCTCGGTTTTCGCGACCGACCTTGACGGCGACAGCGATAACGACCTGGCCGTGGCGGTCAGCAATCATGGTCGCGTTGCGATTCTGAAAAACCATGGTAACGGGACCTTTGCCCAGGCGGTCATGTACGATACCGATGCCGGGCCGTACGCAGTCTTCGCAGAAGATTTTGACGGCGACGGCGACAAGGATCTGGCCGTGCCGAACTACATTTCTGATAATGTTTCGATCCTCAAAAACAATGGCGACGGGACATTTGCCCCGGCTGTCAATTACCTGGCCGGGGAGACACCTTTCATCGTTTTCTCGGCTGACTTCGACGGAGATGGCGATTATGACCTGGCGGTAGGGAATGACACTTCTAACGACATCTCGATTCTGATCAACGATGGCAGCGGAATCTTTGCTCTGGCGGACAGCTACACGGCGGTGACCCAGCCTCAGTCGATTTTCGCGGCTGACCTTGACGGCGACGGGGATCAAGACCTGGCCGTAACCGATGTAGGTACCAACGATGTTGTGATCCTGCTGAATATCACCGGTGACGGGACTTTTGCCTCGGCGGGCAATTATGGGACGGGGGACACTCCGGTCACAGTTTTCGCGGCCGACTTCGACGGTGACGCAGATTTCGATCTGGCCGTAGCCAATTATCACTCCAACGACGTCTCAATTCTTCTGAACCAGAGCGGCCCGTATGCAGTCTGCGGCGATATTGACGGGAGCGGGGGTATTAACATTCTCGATGTGACGCATTTGGTAAATTATCTCTACAAGAATGTCCCGGATCCAATCTGCCAGTAGTCAGGCAATACAGCGGGTCGGCTTCTGAGTCGGACGAGTGTGTGCGGGCGAAGCCTGTACGAACATTCGAACCGGGTATGAGATCCCGCCGACCTGCCTGAAGAGCCTGCCGGGTGCGGTGAATCGGCAGCACGGAAAATAGAGGGGAATCAGTCGGAATTAAGGATGGTTTTGCTGGGATTTGGGGGGGAACGGCGAGAGCGATTACGCGAGCGCGAGATGATAAACGGGTCGAGTTGCGTTTATATCGCGAACCCACAGGAAGCAATGCGGCACCCGGGCTAGACCGCTGCGCCGCCCTTAGGCGGCTGCGGGTCTTGCCCTACAGGACTACTTGAGCAATAACATTCTCCTCGTTTCAACAAGGTTATCAGCCTGAATACGGTAGAGGTAGACGCCGCTGGCAACAGTGCTGCCGTCAAAAGTATACACATGTTCGCCGGCCTCAAGTGGGCCGTCGACGAGAGTGGCCACTTTCTGGCCCATAATATTGAAAATCTCCAGTCTGACATGAGAGGCTTGAGGCAGCGCAAACGGTATCCGCGTCACGGGATTGAATGGGTTGGGTCTATTCTGCGACAGGCTGAACTCCGCCGGCAAATTTGCCTGGCCTTCGGATCCGCCGTTCTCGGCCGAGGCCGCCGGATCACTCTCTGTTCCCGCGTGGGCGCCGGATTCGAGATAATCGATCAATTCGTCAATCAGTTCACACAATTCAACCTGGGCATCCTCATCTATTATCCAGTCGTCCTGAGGTTTGCCGTCGACGAAACCATCGGTTTTGGCCCGGATGTCATTGGTCAGTTTACTAATCGCACCCTCAAGACTACCGGCTGCCATAGATTTTTTGACCGCCGCCAGCTTGTTCGACAAGGCTTTCTTGTGCTGCTCGGTCGGCCCTTTAAAGCAGGAGGCCGGCAGGCTCTGGATGACACTGTCGATACGGTCGACCAGGTCCGGCTCCAC
>CP070766.1:1856815-1863804 GCA_020345705.1 Candidatus Zixiibacteriota bacterium
CCGATGATCGTAGAGGAGTTTGAGAGACAGCTGGGAGTCGGTGCCGGCAACACGACCTCCGATAACGAATTTACGCTGGAGACGGTTAACTGTCTGGGCGCCTGCGCCCTCGGACCGATTGTCGTTGTCGATGGGCATTATTATTCAAAGGTGAATACGGCCAAGGTTAAACGCATCCTGACCGATGCTCGTCGGGGAGTCAAACAGGCGAAGATTAACGGCGACAGGCGTGTTTTTGCCCTTGAAGTGAACTGCCCTCACTGCAACCATAGTCTTACCGACACGACACATCTGGTTGATGAACAGCCATCTATCCGTCTGACGGCATCATTTGCTGACAAACATGGCTGGATCAGACTTTCAAGGTTGTACGGGAGCTACAATGTCAAGGCCAAATACGACATCCCGGACGATACGATAGTTCACTTCTTCTGCCCGCACTGCCATGCTGAACTGGCTGGTGCATACAGCTGCGTGGAGTGCGGGGCGCCGATGGTACCTATGATCGTTCGGAGCGGAGGAATGGTACAGATATGCTCGCGACGCGGCTGCAAGAACCACATGCTGGACCTGGACGGTGTGAATCTTTAGATGGGAATCGCGTGGTGGACGTGACTAAATTCTTGATATAAAGAATATGGGAAATATCTATGCAAAAACTCAGTTCTATTTACGAATTTAATGCTTTGCAGCAACGGTTGGTTGCTGATAAGGACCCGAATGTTCCCACTATTGTAATCCCTGCCGGCACTTGCGGACAGGCCAGTGGAGCCAATGATTTAATTCGCATCACCAAACGAGAGATCTTGGATAAAGGCCTGACTGATAGAGTGCGTCTTCGGGTTACCGGCTGTCACGGGTTTTGCGAGATGGAGCCGTCGGTACTTATTAAACCTGATGGAATATTCTACCCCAATGTGAACATGGATGACATGGCTCGGATCGTTAATGCAACGGCTGAACGACGCGTTCTTGAGGATCTGCTGTTCGAAATTCCTGAGAGCAAAAAGAGAATTGAGAAGCAAAGCGATATACCGTTCTATAAGAGTCAGAACCGGTCTATTCTATCGCGTAACGAGCGCGTGGACCCGATACGAGTTTTTAACTATATTGAAAGCGGAGGTTATTCGGCCCTGATTAAGGTCCTTTTTGAGGGCAAACCGGAATGGGTTGTCGACGAGGTGAAAAAATCCGGCCTCCGCGGCCGCGGCGGCGCCGGTTTCCCCACCGGGCTGAAGTGGGAGTTCCTTGCCGGTCAGCCGAATGGGAACAAAAAATACCTGGTCTGCAATGCTGATGAAGGCGACCCCGGAGCCTATATGGACCGCAGTGTTCTGGAAGGCAATCCTCATAGCATTATCGAGGGTATGATCATCGGCGCGTATGCGACCGGAGCAACGGACGGTATTTTTTATGTCAGGAACGAGTACCCTCTGGCCATCAAGCACCTGATTATTGCCCTGAGACAGGCCAGCGATCTCGGACTTCTGGGCGATAATATTCTCGGGACTGGACTGTCCTTCAATATCGCGCTTGTCAGGGGAGCTGGGGCTTTTGTCTGTGGTGAGGAAACGGCTTTGATGAGATCCATCGAGGGCAAGATGGGTGAGCCGCGACAGCGCCCGCCGTACCCGGTCCAGAAGGGTGTCAACGGCATGCCGACGGCGATTAACAACGTTGAGACCTGGGCCAATGTCCCGCTCATCATTTCCAGCGGTGCCGAAGAGTACGCCAGAATCGGCACCGACGGCAACTCCGGAACCAAAATATTCAGCCTTGTCGGTAAGATAAGAAACACCGGGCTGGTTGAAATACCTATGGGCATCACCATAAGAGAAATCATTGAAGATATCGGCGGCGGTCCATCCGACAAAAAAGCCGTCAAAGCCGTGCAGACCGGAGGTCCCTCGGGCGGTTGTATCCCCGCCAGCATGTTTGACCTGACGATTGACTATGACAGCCTCGCGAAGGCCGGTTCTATTATGGGTTCGGGAGGTATGATTGTTATGGATGAAGGTACATGCATGGTCGATGTTGCTAAATACTTCACGGCCTTCTTGAAGGACGAGTCATGTGGGAAATGCTTCACCTGCCGCAAGGGAACCCAGCGGATGCATGAGATATTGGTAGATATCTGTGACGGGAAGGGCAAAACGAGTGATATCGATCTGCTTGAAGAACTGGCTCTTGTCGTCAAGGATACGACGATGTGTGGGCTGGGGCAGACGGCGTCGAATCCGGTCTTGTCAACGCTGCGATACTTTCGAGATGAGTACATCGAGCATATCGAAAACCTGAGATGTCCTGCCGGTGTATGCAAGGAACTCATTACATATTCCATAAATGAGGACTGCACCGGATGCCTTGCCTGTCTGTCGATGTGCCCGGAGAAGGCCATAACCGGTGAGAAGAAAGAGCTTCATGTTATTGATGCCGAAAAGTGCATTCGCTGCGGCGCTTGTGTGAGTGTTTGTAAGTACGATGCTGTAGATGTGAGATAAGTTATTGGGTTATAAGTGGAGATACCACAAAATGATAACGCTTAATATAAACGGTTTGGATGTATCGGTGGAGAAAGGGACAACGCTCCTTGAGGCCTCCAGATTTCTGGGTTTCCCCATCCCGACTTTGTGCCGCATGGAGGGGCTTTCGCCATACGGCGCGTGCAGGCTGTGCGTGGTCGAGATTGGTGAGGAGCCCAGGAAAAAATTGGTGAGTTCGTGCACCTATCCTGCCGACGAAGGATTGAAGGTGCGGACAGCCTCGGAGCGGATTCTGAGGGCTCGGAGAGTGGTTCTGGAGCTTCTGCTGGCTTCCTGCCCGCAATCGAAGGTTATCCAGGACCTGGCGTCGGCCCACCAGATTCGCCAGCAGCGCTTCAAGCAGGAACATGAAGACTGTATTCTGTGCGGCCTGTGTGTGCGCATGTGCGAGGAGCAGATGATGGCCAAGGCGATCGGCTTTCAGGGTCGTGGGGAGAAGCGGGCGATCGGAACGCCGTTCGATATAAAATCCGAAGTCTGCCGCCAGTGCGGCGGCTGCATATATGTCTGCCCCGCCTGTCAGCTTCGATGCACCTATACTCAACCGGAGAAAGCCATCTGCGGCGGTTGCGCCAATCTGACGCCACCCTGCATTGAGAAAGATAGATTTCATGACATGATGTGTTATATGGACCCGTGTGTCGCGTGCGAAATAAAGAAAGATTGATAGTGATAAGGAGGAATACATAAAATGACGTTTTCCAGAGTAAACTCCTCGGCGGCGACTCTCACCAAAAACAGAACCGAGGAATCAGTCGTTCCCGCTTCCGGCATGTGCGTTACCTGTGTGGACGGATGCATCGGGATGTGCGAAATCGGCAAATCCGCCTACCGCGGACATGAAGTAATCTATCCCCAGCCGTTCGGTGTCATTACAACGGCGGCGGAGAAGGTGTATCCCGTCGATTATTCTCACTTTAATATCCTGGGGACAGCGGTGGGCGCCCACGGGATCGAGGCCGACAGCGACAAGGCGGTTTTCCCCAATGTCAATCTTGAGGTTGCCTTCGGCCACGACAGGGGCATCAAATTCCGTTATCCCTGGATCATTCCCGGGATCGGTTCGACCGACATCGCCAAGAATAACTGGGAAGGTCTGGCGATCGGCACCGCTCTGGCCGGCACCGGATTGACTATCGGTGAGAACGTTGTCGGTATGGACCCTGAGGCGGTCATCAAGGACGGCCGCGTCGTTGACACGGTCGATCTGAAGCGCCGCATCAATCTCTTTAAAGACAACCAGCGCGACGGCTACGGTGCTATTATTGTCCAGGCCAATATCGAAGACACTCGCCTCGGTACGCAGGAGTACGCCATTGACAAACTCGGGGTTGAAATCGTCGAGCTGAAATGGGGACAGGGCGCCAAAAACATCGGCGGTGAAGTAAAGATCAGAAACCTTGAAAAGGCGCAGATGCTTTATAACCGCGGCTACGTGGTTCTTCCCAACCCGACCAATCCGGACGTTATCAAGGCCTTCCAGAGCGGCGCCTTCCAGGAATTCGAACGCCATTCACGGGTCGGGATGGTCACTGAGGAGTCATTTGGCACCCGAGTCGAGGAACTTCGCAAGGCCGGTGCCAAATATGTCTTCCTCAAGACGGGTGCCTATCGTCCGGCTGACCTCGCCCGGGCAATCAAATTCGCCTCCAAATACAAAATCGATCTGCTGACCGTGGACGGGGCCGGCGGCGGAACCGGAATGAGCCCGTGGCGAATGATGAATGAATGGGGTATTCCTCCGGTTGAACTGCACTCTCTAATGTATGAGTATGCAAAGAAGCTGGCTGACAAGGGCGAATATGTCCCGGCGCTGACCGCAGCCGGTGGATTTACATTCGAAGATCAGATTTATAAAGGTCTGTCACTGGGTGCTCCGTTTGTCAAGCTGGTCGGCATGGCGCGCGGACCGATCGCGGCTGCTATGGTCGGTAAGACAATCGGTCGGACCATCGATGCACACCAGGTTCCGGTGTACGTTGAGCGTTTTGGAACGACCAAAGACGAGATCTTCGTCACGGCACATGAACTTCGCGTCGAACTGGGCAATGATGAATTCGAGAAGGTCCCGACCGGTGCCCTTGGACTTTACACCTACTATGAGCGCCTGGCGCAGGGCCTCCGCCAGCTTATGGCTGGAAGCCGTAAGTTTGCCCTCGAGCATATTACACGTGATGACATCTGTGCCTTGACTCGTGACGTCGCCGAGATCAGCGGTATCACTTATGTGACCGACGTTGACAAGGAAGAAGCCGAGAAGATTCTCAACGCCTCCTGAGTCAGCGTTGAAAGACCGGACTCCGGATGGAATTAACGGAGTTTGACTATCCAGCCCCCTGCGGGCAGCCGGGGGCTGGATTCTTATGTGCGCCCGAACGGTCTTCCCGAGAAGTCGCCCCGACCCTCGAACATGTCTCAACTCATGCTTCGAACTGACATAAATAGGTCGGACGCAGGAATTGCCGGCCTTTAAATGCGGTGACTTGCTTTGTGTGCAATCGGGCAAATTCACAGAGCTTCAAAGGCAAGATTCTTATGGTTGATGATGAACGGATCGTCAGAGACAGCGCCGCTATTGTCCTGCGAAAGCTTGGCTATGAAGTCGAGATGGCATCGTCCAGCGAGGAAGCGCTGGAAATGTACGGGTCTTATCGGGTCGGGAAAGAGAAATTCGACGTTGTCATTCTTGATCTTAATCTGTCGGGCCAGTCAAGCGGAAAAGACATTCTGGATGAGATCCTGACTCCGGCCCGATAGGCAGCCGGCTCTATTACAAGTCTCCGCTCATTTCTGCTTCTCATTGCTTTTATGATTTATTGCCCGCGGCCCTGCGAGTGCCGGACATGCACCTGAAAGTCTTGAATACAAAAAAAAGAGGTGTCCCACAGAAATGCTTCTGTGCCTTACACGGGACACCTCCGGCCCGAAGGCCTTAATTCTGGCTAATGAGTTCCTTAACCTGAGACTTTGTCCTGGCTTCTCTGACCGTTTTCTCGCGTTCCGCCTTCAAATTTCGTTCTATGTATGCATACGCATCGTGGTTGTGAATTGATTCAATATTTTCGGATTCGATAGTAAACCAGTCGATACGTTCGTCTCGCGCAATCCTTTCCGTGACGTCCCGGACAACATCCTCGACAAACCGGGGATTTTCATAGGCGGTTTCGGTGACATATTTCTCATCTTCGCGTTTCAGAAGAGAATAAATCTCACACGACGCAGATTCTTCGACCAGGCGAATTAGCTCTTCCAGCCAGACGAACCGGTTGGTCCGAACGGAAAGAGTGACGATTGAACGCTGGCTGTGCGCGCCGTATTTCGAAATCTCCTTCGAACAGGGACACAGCGTTGTCACCGGGACTCTAATGGTCAAAACCATATCCATCTTTTCGTCGCCGTTGCCGGCGGCGGATATGGTGCAAAGGTAATCCATCAAACCAGGCGATTTGCTGACGGGAGATTCCTTTTCTATGAAATAGGGAAACGTCAGCTCCAGGTGCGCCTTCAGGGCATTGAGCTTTTTGCGGGTTGCCTTGAGTATTTCCCCCAGCCGGGAAATATCAAAGGAATCACGATATTCATTCAATATCTCCACAAAGCGGCTCATGTGGGTACCCTTGAAATGGTGCGGCAGGTCAACGTAAAAATTGACGTCGGCCACCGTGGCCTGGTTCATCCGGTTGCGATCTCTGACCACAAGCGGCAGTTTAAGATTTTTTATTCCGACCTTGTCGATGTAGATGTTTCTTTCATCGCGAGAGTTTTGTACATCTTTCACAATTAACCCCCATACTATCGGCTAAATTCAATTCTGTTGTTCTCTGATTCCCATAATACGACCTTATTAAGGAGCTTCCCCTCAAAACTCTTGTCCAGTATTGCCCAGATTTTTTGAGCAAAATTTTCCGTCGTGGGAATGACTCCCTTCATAAAGTCCACGTCTATATTCAAGTTTCTGTGATCGACTTTGGAGATGATTTCGTTCTCGATTATTTTCTTCATCTCCTTGAGGTTTATAATCATCCCCGTATCTTTGTCGATCTCACCGGAAACGGTTACTTCCAGCACATAGTTATGACCATGCCCCCCGGGATTGGCGCAGTCACCGAAAACCTCCCGGTTCTTTTCATCGCTGAAGCCCGGATTAAAAAGCCGGTGCCCCGCACAGAACGTCATTCTCTTGGTTAACGTTGTCTTCATCTTCTAGTCCCTTACGCTTTGAACCGAAACCTGCTTCTCAAGCGGAACATCGCTTTTCAGGCTTCGATAATGCCTGTTTCGCAGATACAACACGCCCAGCAGGTAAAGGTTCATGAAAGTGCCGATGAATATCAGCGACAACTGTGGTTTGCCCAGAAGGGCAAAACAGATGACAATGAAAATGTGAGTTCCGAAACACAACGCGGACTGCATCGTCATCAGCATTCTGTTTCCATACCGAGCCTC
>CP070766.1:1863904-1867013 GCA_020345705.1 Candidatus Zixiibacteriota bacterium
AACGGGCATGTTATAAGCCTTGCCGGGGAATTCGATTTTTCGGAATTACGGAAAGAATACCTCAGGGAGCATAAGGGCTTTTCGGATATGCCTGACGGGCCGCAGCTCACATTCGGAGAGGCGAGCCGCATTGCATTTCTTGAGCGTGGTGCCATCGTAGGTACAGGCAAGTACCGCCCGCCGCCTCTGGGCGGGTCGTTCAAAGGGGCCACGGTCGGTACCTCTCCGGCGTTCGGATGCTCGGCTCAGGTCGCAGAAGTCTCAATTGACGTCGAAACCGGAGAGATCACGGTGGAAAATATCACCGGCGCCCATGACTGCGGCTTTGCCATCAACATCACTCAGGTCGAAGGTCAGATGCAGGGTTCGATGATGATGGGTATGGGCGAGGCACTGATGGAACAGATTATTTACGATAAAAAAGGCCGGATTGTAAACGCCAATCTGGCCGAATACAAAATTCCCACGGCGCTGGATATGCCGCATCTGGATGCGATGATCGTTGAATCGAACGAGCCCCACGGCCCCTACGGAGCGAAGGAGGTCGGCGAGGGAGCAATCATGCCGGTTATCCCGGCCATTCTTAACGCCATTTATGATGCCACCGGCGTTCGAATTGAGGAACTCCCGGTGACACCGGAACGACTGGTAGCAGCAATGAAGGCGGATCGGGACGAACATTCAAGAAAATGTTAATCGTCGCAGAAACATCTCACAAGGAGCTTTTGAGTGGTTTGGCGCAGAAGAGAGAGTGGGAATTTTAATGAGAAAGAATGCCGCGCCAAGATTCGTGCCCGTTTTTTAACATAATGTTCCGTAGAGTAATAAGAAGTGACTTCAGACTCGGCGGTGGCGGCCATTTGAGGTTTGACGCGAAAACCGGTTTCCCGGGGGAGTAGTCGTACACTTTAACTATCCGCTGTTATGTTGAGTGGGGACAGGCCTCGGCAATACAACAGCCTGCCGGACGGAAAGAACATGAGACTCGGCTTCAGGAGGAGATATGGTCTATAATATTGACAAAAAACAGCAACCGATTCGCGATCTTATCAAGGAGTTTGCCGAAAAGGAAGTCGTCCCGGTAGCGCTGGAGTATGACCGCCGCGAGGAGCAGTTTCCGCATGAGATGTATCAGAAACTGGCTGATGCCGGTCTTGTCGGTTTTGCTATGCCCAAGGAGTACGGTGGGGGCGGGTATTCCAACCTTGAATATATCACCATGATTGAACAGTTGACCTACTACGATCCGCCGATCGGCCTGATGTGCGCTATTCCCCAGCTGGCCACTTATCCGATTTACACTTTCGGCAGTGAGGAACAGAAGAAAAAGTACGTCCCGAAGTGTGCTTCAGGTGAATATATCGTCTCGTTTGTGTTGACCGAACGCAGCGCCGGCTCCGATGCTTCCAATCAGCAGACGACGGCGGTCATCGAGGGCGACCATTTTGTCATCAACGGAGAGAAAATCTTCATCATGCACGGTGATGTCTCGCATCTGGCGGTCCTGTTCTGCAAAATTGCCGATGAGAAAGAAACTCGCACGAGGGTCTCAAGTATCATTGTGGAGACCGCCACTCCCGGCTGGGACCGCCGCACCCTCAAGCACAAGATGGGTATGCGCGCCGCCACCACCGGTCTTATTACGCTTAAGGACGTCAGGGTTCCTCTGGAAAACCAGTTGGGCTTGACAGGCCGGGGCTTCAAAATCGCGATGAACACCCTCGACGGTGCTCGTATCGGTGTCGCGGCACAAGCCGTCGGCATCGCACAGAGGGCACTGGATGAATCCATCAAATTCTCGAAGAGCCGTGTGGCCTTTGGTGCCCCGATTGCTAAACTCCAGGCAATCCAGTGGATGATTGCCGACATGGCCACTCGGACCGAAGCTGCCCGCATGATGACTTATAAAGCGGCTCACGTGCAGGATACCGGCGAACATTATACGACCGAAGCGGCGCAGGCCAAGATGTTTGCGTCTGAAGTCGCCAGGTTCTGCGTTGACCGCGCCATGCAGATTCACTCCGGTTACGGCTACATCGGTGAATTTTCAATTATCGAGAAACTGTATCGCGACCAGCGTGTAACGGAAATCTATGAAGGAACCAACGAGATTCAACGCCTGGTCATTGCGAACAATCTTTTGCGTTAGACCATTCCATCAGAAGGTCGGAATTCATATCATCCAAGGGATGACGATATTCGGCTCGGTGGAGAGGCCGGATCCAGGAGATTCACTGCATCTCCCATAGCTTTAACTCAGAGCCAGAGGTTGCGGTCGAGGGAACGGTAATGGATGGCCTCGGCGATATGCGTCGGCTCGATGTTTTCGGTGTTTTCCATGTCGGCAATGGTCCGCGCCACCTTTAGAATTCGATCATAAGCCCGCGCCGAAAGACCCTGCTTGGTAATGGCGAGATTCAGAAGCGATTTGGATTTCTCGTCAATCGGACAGTACTTGCGAATGTCTCGCGACTGCATATGGGCGTTGCAGAATATGTTCTTCTCTTTCTCGAACCGTTCCAGCTGCCGCTGGCGCGTGGTATTTATACGCTTTCGGATGACTTCTGATTTTTCGCCGGATGCGTCCGAAGAAAGCTCCTTGAATTTGACGGAGGGAACGGTAATGTGAATGTCAATACGGTCGAGAAGCGGGCCCGAAATGCGCGACATATAACGCTGGATCGAGCCCGAGGAGCAATTACATTCATGGCCGCTGTCCCCGAAATACCCGCAGGGACAACCGTGCATCTCTGATTTACAAAAAGTCAGATTCTATCATTCTATACTCCGTATCCCGTTATCAGGCAAGGAGTTTTGGCGAGAAAATCAGAAGAAGAAGGTTGGAGATGGGGCTTAAGCAGGTCGATTTGGCTAAGTTGTTGGGAGTCAGCGAGAAAAGTGTGTTCAATTGGGAAAACGACAGATGTCCCACTTCTCCAGGATACCGGCAAAGGATCAAGGAGACGTTGGGAATAGAAGAATCGGATGCGGACCAAGGTGCGATAGTCCATGACAAGATGTGAATTCTGTTTCACGCCCGACCAAACATCGAGGCGTACCAGGGACGAACAAACCGTATTAATCCATGGTCTATCGGGCCCGAGGATCA
>CP070766.1:1867113-1870933 GCA_020345705.1 Candidatus Zixiibacteriota bacterium
AGATTAATAATCGACATGATAATTATCATTATGCGTGACCTGCTTTTCTTGTTGAGAAGACCCCAGCCCCCGATTATCTCGGGGATTCCGGTGACAAACGAAAAAGACGCGACAAATGTGCCGATTATGGCCAGCGTCGCCATCAGTCGTTCGTCCCCGCAGATAAGGCCGCTTCCAAAAAAGATGGCGACAATCATCATTCCAAACATTATTGAGAGAACACCGGAAATGATGAACAGGATTCCCAGAATTTTTATGTGTTGCTCCATTTTCTCCATCCTCCTGATCTCGAGGCATTTATAATTGGCAAACCAGTTTTCCCGTTTTCGTTATTTGTGATAATTCAAAAGCGGCAACACCTTGTACGGTGCGCGATTGTTCATGGCGATATTTATCAGACCGAACTGAAGACCGTGCAAATTCTCTGCAAAATTCACCACGGCTATCGAAACGCCCACCAGCTCGTCCCGCGCATGGCAGTACCCGGCTATTTTCAGGCCCCTGAGCTCGTCTCCTTTTATCCCCAGACCGGCAATTGTAACGCCGTTGATATAATCTCCACCTACTCCCAGGCCGCCGATGGTGAACCATTCGATATAATTGCCGCCGGCTCCGAGCCCGCCGATTGCCACGCCCTTGATCTCATCAGCTCCGACTCCCAGGCCGCCTACGGCCAGCCCATCAATCCTGTCACCGCCAACACCCAGACCGCCGATAGCCAGCCCTTCAATTCTGTCGCCGCCAACACCGAGACCACCAACCATCAGGCCCCGCAAATCGTCGCCGCCTACACCTAGCCCTCCAAAGGCTGCCCCCCTTATGTTATCTGCACCGACTCCCAGACCGCCTATTGCCAGCCCGGTCAGTTTATCGCCCCCGACACCGAGCCCACCGACCATGATGCCGTCCATTTTGTCGGCCCCGACGCCGATAAGTCCGGCCGCGATTCCGGATATATCATCAGCACCCAATCCGATTCCACCGATGCCAACGCCATTCAACTTATCAACACCGACTCCGATTCCGCCGACAGCCAGACCATCCACCCGGTCACCGGCGACAGCCACACCGCCAACGGCAATTCCGTTGATCCTGCGAGCGGCCGGGGCCACCAGGCCGACGGCAAGCCCGTTCATGATGAAAACGGGATTGTCTTTAGGGACCCATAAGGTCAGATTGACCCCATCCACCCGCTCGACGTATTTGTCCACGGCATTAATTCGTAGCCCGGCGTGCCGCCTGGAATTCCCGAAACTTATGCCGTAATCATTGTATGTCACCCCAACGGACGCCGCCTGTGTCAGGTCTAAACACAGGACTAATATGGCCAGCAGCAGCACGATAGAATTTCTCATTGAATTTCCTCCTGTGGATATTCAATATCTAACTACGTCGGAATCGAAAATCAGTTTCGTGTCGAGCAAAGCCGTTTACTGCCTTCGCGTCCATCGGTTAATCATATAAGCTTTGAAATCCTTGCCCGGCGAGGCCGGCTCAAAGGCCTCGGTGAAAACGTCGTCGCCCTGAATTTCTAAGTAACGGGTCAGCACCCCGCCCATCGCCTCTTCCGACTGCGTTAACGCGGGGCTTCTCCGTTTAGGGTCATATCTGTATTTACTTCTTTGTCTCCTCGCGCCAGGCACTCAAAATATCCAGCCAGCCCTGTGCGCTTTCCTGAGTAAATCCGCTCGAGAGCAAATCGTTAAGCTGGACCAGACGTTCATCCGAGGCCCAGTCGGCAACGGACTGCAATCCCATCCCCAGAATTCTTGCCGTGATTGGCGACGATACAAGCCTGATTGACTTAATCCGTTCACCCTCGAAAGTCATTATACATGTATCGTAGCGATACTCGTCGACGCCGATCAACCGAAACCATTCGGAGCGCTCGACCGCCCTGAAAACGACCGAATCACCCTTTTGCTGAAGGTCGGCAAATGTCCAGCGGGCGTTCATGACCGAATCGTACCGGGCGAGAGCCCGGATCTTGTCCAGTCCGTTGAATTTTCTGATGTCCTTTTCAAGCACAGTCCCCTCGGCCAGTAGTGCCAGAGCATCTTCGACGTCATGATTGTTATAAGCGGCTTCAAAAGTCTTGACCAGGCCGATCCGGTCCTGTTTCGAGCAGGCTGTAATGCTGAGGGCAATTATTGAGACTATCATAAGCAGCGCAAGAACGGTTGATTTCCTCATATGCACCTTTCCATTGAACTTATCGTAAGCGTTTAATCCTCATAATTAAATGCCAAAAGAAGCGTTCGT
Source organism: Candidatus Zixiibacteriota bacterium (assembly GCA_020345705.1). Classification (GTDB taxonomy): domain Bacteria; phylum Zixibacteria; class MSB-5A5; order GN15; family PGXB01. The sequence goes on from CP070766.1 coordinate 1,869,376, forward strand.
CAAGTCCCTTAACGTATCGCCGGACCTGCATAAAAAAAAGCCGCCGGAAACCTCATCCTGACGACAATATTCAACAGCGCCAAAACCGCCGGAGACTTGACATCCGGGGCCTATTTCGTGCCAAAAGCGAAAAGCACCGATTTTGAAAAGCGAATGCCGTCTTCCTCCCTGAAATGCTCAAGCCCTTCGAAGACTTCTACTTTCAGCTTCTCAAAACTTCCCTTATCCTTGCTTTTTATCTTTTCGAAGTGATCGTGCCAGCCGACACGCCTCATCTGTTCCCACCAGGTCTCTTTGTTCTTCGAGAAAAATGTTTCCGTTTCTTCCAGTATTTCGATGCCGCGAAAACCGGCTGCGGATAGGATTTTCTCAAGTCCTTCTTTGCTTTCTTTGCTGTAAACCAGCTGATCGTTTCCCGGGAGTTCTCCCTCGGCCGGCTCATCCATATTCAGGTACCTGCGGATCATTCCGTCCAACCACTCAATATCATCCTGCCGCGCCCAGCTGCTTATCCCGACCTTGCCCCCTTTTTTCAACACACGGGCTATCTCCCGGGCCCTTATATCCTCATCTGTGAACCTGCCAGCGGTGAAGTCAAAACAATAATACCAGCCGACAAATCCGCACAGAGCGAAATCAAAAGTGTCATTGCCGAAGCCCATATATCCGGCGTCCATATTCAGAATCCACGCATTATCAAGCTTTTGATTCTTTATTTTGCCGAAAGTGATACCCATACAGTGGCGGCACAATTCGATGCCGACGACTTTTCCGCCCGGCCCCACCTTTTTAGCTTCGGGGAAAAATGATGATCCCTGACCCGCACCGACGTCGAGCACGTCGGCGCCTTGACCTATATCGGCAAGCTCCACTAATCTCTGGCCGAAATACTCCCAGTAATCAAGTGCGTTGTTGGTTGATGCCCCGGCGGGGCGGCTCCAGATGTCTCCCATAATTCTCTTTTACGGCTGATAGACGCGCAGGTTGCCCCCATCTAAAGAATACGAATCTCAATATCACACTGATCCGCGCCCTGGAGAATGGAATTTCTCAACGTCACTTCGACCTTTTTGTTCAGGGCGGTCTCGAAAAGCTTCTTGTTGAACCCGCACGAGCACTGGCAATATGTATCTGAAAATTTCTTTTTCGTTTTGTTGACACTGGGGCAGTAGCATTTGCTGTACATGACGTGAATGACATTGCCCTCTCTCTTCATCGTATGATCGAATTTCTCCAGAAACTCATCCAGATTCTTTGACTCCTTCTTCATCGTAACTGCCTTTTGAAGCACGGTCGCGCCCAGGCAGTGGCAATCGGCCATGAGAACCTTGCGGGTCTTGGCGATAACCTTCTTATCAAGAATATCCATCAGCGATTTTATGTGCGCCGCTTTCTGGACCGGCGTTTTCTTGCTCTCGTACTCGCCGCAGAGCGTGATAAGCTCGTCCTTGACTGCATCATCCGTGATATGCGTATTCACGCTGTCAGTAAATCTCTTTGTACTAAACCCAAACGACATCGTGCTCTCCTTTATTCAGAATTGTAGGTCAAGCCTCTC
>CP070766.1:1871033-1882529 GCA_020345705.1 Candidatus Zixiibacteriota bacterium
ACACCCCTAAATCCCCTCTCGAGAGGGGACTTGTCTAAGCGCGGCTGACTGCGTCGAATCCGGCATCGTTCGGGGAGTCTTGGGCCATTCGATGGGTCGTGTTGCCCCGGTTATAGCCGTGCAGTGCGGACGTTCCTTGAGACGATCAAGAATCAATCAGGCCTCGGTAAATAGGCTCGCGTCACGTGGCGGGGGGAGAGCAGTCCCGGCGCGGGGGCGGCATTGCGTACATAACGGGCAAAGGCAAAAAAAATTGTTTGCCACTGCTGTTGTGGTGCAGTTCTTTATCCCAAATTGACCGTCAGAGCCGTATATATCTGTGATGGATGAAGAATTGCGCTCCAGAGTCGCTATCGTAGGCTGCAACAGTTACGACATCGACATCCTGACTCAAAAAGTACAGGAGAGCCTCACGCTGCTCGGCGGGCTCGACAAGTTCGTGAGGCCGGGCATGAAGGTGCTTCTGAAACCCAATCTTATTTCAGCCAAAGAGCCGCAGAGGGCGATAACGACTCATCCGGCGCTCGTCGCGGCGGTGGCTCGTGAAGTCCGCAAAATAGGCGCAGATGTCGTTGTTGGCGATTCCCCGGGCGGGGCCAAGCGGAACATGAAGCGCGTCTGGGACAACACCGGCATGAGTGCCATGGCCAGACGTGAAGATTTGAAGCTGGTCAATTTCGAGGCGGTCGGAATCGAGAAGTTCCGCTGCAACGGCCGGTCCTATTTTATCGCCCGGGCGGCGGTTGAGGCTGACCTGATTATCAGCTTGCCGAAGCTCAAAACCCATGTTTTGACTCTCATGACCGGGGCGGTGAAAAACATTTTCGGTCTCGTTCCGGGATTTCGGAAAGGGAACTATCACAAGGAATTCCCGAAACCGAACGATTTCGCCGAAGTTATTGTCGATATCCTCTCCATCCGGACGCCCGAATTGACCGTTATGGACGCGGTTCTTTCCATGGAAGGAGACGGGCCGTCATCGGGCACGCCCCGATGGACAAACCTTCTTCTCGCCTCCCGTGATCCGGTGGCGACTGATACCGTCGCGGCTGAGATTATAGGCCTGGAGCCGAGAAATGTCCCGACGACCCGGATTGCCTCGGAGGCCGGTCTGGGAATCGGCTGGCGGGAGATGATTGAGGTTGTTGGTAAGCCGTTGAAAGAAGCCAGGGTACCCGGATTTCAGCTTACTTCCAACCGTAAGATCGAAATGGTTCCGGGCTTCGTATACAGGCTTCTCACACCTTATATCTGGGTCAGGCCCGGTGTTGACAGGCATCTGTGCACCAAATGCGCCACCTGCGTCGATTCCTGCCCGAATGGAGCCATCAGGATCGACGGCGATAAGATTCCCGTGCTGAGCCGGGAACTGTGTATAAGTTGCTGGTGTTGCCACGAGCTTTGCCCTTCCAGGGCTATTTTTGTCAATAAGTCGTGGCTTGCAAAGAAATTCATCCGTTAAGACGCTCAGCGCAAATCCTGCGCCGGCGCAATTTTTGCTTGACAAACCGCTTGTTATTTCATAAGATAGGAGTAGCAATAATTGCGACGTCAAGAACTTTTAGTTATGTAAATATGTTTTATTAATGACCGCTTCTCTTTATCGGAAGCATAAATAAGTAGGAGGCAAATCCAATGAGAGTGACCAAGATGTTGGCAATCCTGTTTGCGGCCATCCTGGTTGTCTTTTGCTTCAATGCTCCGGCGGTTTTCTCAGGGGTTGGCGTTGACGGTGATCCCTGGGATGGAGACGGCGGCGGCGATGGAGATGGTACCGGCGGTTCGAGCCGTGATAGTTTATCATCAACCGGATTGCCGCTGCGTTGCGACTCCAGTCCTAGCGGAGGAGGCAACACCGGCTCATCGGACGTGATGAGCTTGCTGAAGATCGTCAGTTTCTCGTTCTGGCAGTTTGAGAAGATTGAACTTCAGTCTCAGGAAGCCGCAGCAGTTGTAGCAAAATCAGGAGAATGATTTTTTGTTAGTGCCATAGCCAAGTAGCAAAGAAGATTAAAATGAGCCTAACCTCACGTCAAAACACTGATTTTGATAGCAGGCTGAAAGAAATTGACCAGCTATACCGCCAAAGAAAGCCTGATATCGCTCGAGAGCAGTTGCAGGCCTTGGCTGCCTCCGGTTACAAGCCGGTAGATTATGAGTTGGGGCTGTACAAGGCTCTCCAGGCGGCCGATTTTTATTTCTCGGGGAAATATCAAGAAGCAATCGAGACGGGGCTTGAGGCCAGCAAGCTGCTCGCATCCTCTGCGCTGCACCGTTGGGTCGGCAATCTTTATCTGACTCTGTACCGAAGCTACCTGAGCAGTGGTGATCTCAAGTCTGCCGAGAGATACGCCGTTGATGCTCTGGCTTTTTACAGACGTGTTAAGGATGATTCCGGGATGGCCGGATGCCTGAATGGTATGGCCCGGTTGGCCTATATTCGCTGCGATTATGCCAAGGCTAAGGAATATATCAATGAGGCCATCCAGCTATCCAAGGGTGATAATATTCGAATGGTCGAAGAGACCGGCAACCTCGGCAGAATCGAAATCCGCACCGGTGACTGGCAGTCTGCGGAGGAGCATCTCAAGTCAACATTAAAGCTGGCCAATGAGCTTGGGTTAAGGCTTTCCTTGGCGAGAAATCATCTCTCGCTGGGCCTTCTTTCTCTGCGGCTGCGGAATTTCACGGCCTGCACCCGGGAACTGCGGTCCGCATCAGTGATAATTGAGGAGGATAATCTGCTCAGGGAACGAGCGATTTATCTGGAGTATGCCGGCGAGCTGGCGCTGGAGCAGGGAGACATCGTCCAAGCGAAGAAGCTCTTAGGCAAAGGTTATGAGCTGGGTCGAGAACTGGCGGTAGAATCAGACCTGACGTGTCAGATAACCAGGAGAATGGCGCAGGTTGAACTGCAGCTCGATAATCTGGACGAGGCTCTGAGACTTGCCCAGAAGTCGCTTGACATTGCCAATAAGTTGGGTGAGAAAAACGAAATCGGATTGAGCCACATTGTAATTGCCGAGATCTTTGCCGCCAGAGACAAGTTCGATGCCTCCATAGATTATGTTCAGAAAGGGATGGAGGTTCTGACCAGCATTGGTGATCCCCATGATATCGCCCGGTCGCTGATGATCCTAGGCGACATTTACAGCCGCTGCAAGAATGTCGGCCACGGGAAGTTCGATAAGGCTTTTGATGAGGCCTTCCGGATTTTCAATAAATTAAGGCTTTACTACTGGTCGGCTGAGGCTCGTTTCAGGCAAGGTGTTTATTGCTGCCAGCACGCCCGGATTTCGGTCGGCTTTAAGAGCCTGCTGGAAGCAGAGAGAATATTCGACAAGGTTTCCGAGAAGGCCAAGGTCCGCAGTATCAGGCTATTCAAGCAGGAGCTTTCGAAGCAGGCAGTGGCGATCTCCGTTTCTGCCGAAAACGAATTCAAGATTTTCGGCGATTACTTCACGGATAAAGAGTATTCCAACTTGAAATCAGGCCCGATCCAGGAGTTTGTTAAAATCCTGGGTGGCAAGACCGATGCCCATCGGGTCATAATATACAGTGTCGGTCAGGGCCAGCACGAGACCGTTTCCAGTGAGGATATGACGCCCCTTCAGCGAAGGAAGTTTCTCCAGCAGTTTGAAGAACTTTTGGGTGAAGAATTCAACAGCGATAAGCCGACATTGATTCTGGACAGCCGCCGCGATCCGTTCATAAATGATCTTCTGAGTTCCAGCAACGGCGATGTTATTTCGAGTGTTATAGTTGTTCCGCTGGTCTTGGGAAAAGAAATCACAGGTTACGTTTATCTTGATAGGATCACAACAAATGGTAATTTCAAACCTTTCGGCCAGAAAGAGCTGAATTTTGCGGTCGGCTTTGCCGACCTCATCTCGCTGAAGATGACTGAGTATGATAAGTTTCTTCTTGAGGAAGACAATAAGCGCCTCAAGGCGCAGCTTCTTGAGAAATCGGCTTTTCCGAATATCATAACTCAAAGCAAGCAGATGCTTGAGATGCTGGCCCGGGTCCAGCAGGTTGTTAATTCCAATATCTCCATTTCCATCGAGGGTGAGACCGGCTCGGGCAAGGATTTGCTCGCCAAGACGATTCATTACAATTCCAGCCGCAAGGACAAGAGATTCATTTCGGTCAATTGTGCGGCACTCCCGGAAACGCTGCTGGAATCCGAGCTTTTCGGTCACAAAAGAGGCGCTTTTACGGGTGCTGACAGGGATAAAGTCGGTTTATTTGAGGAGGCCGATGGCGGGACATTTTTCCTTGATGAGATTGCCGACATGCCTCTATCCATTCAGGCAAAAGTCCTTCGCATTCTGGAGGAAAAGGAGATTGTCCGGCTGGGCGAGACCAAGCCGATAAAGGTTGATGTCAGGATCATATCGGCCACCAACAAAGACCTCAAAGTGGAGATGGGGGCGGGCCGATTTCGGCAGGATCTGTATTATCGACTTACCGCTCTCTGCTTCAGCATACCGCCTCTTCGAGAAAGAAGAGAGGATATACCTCTGCTGATTCGTCATTTTGCCGGCGGCAAGATAGGATTTACGCGCGAGGCCATGAGCAGACTGGTGTCGTTCGATTGGCCGGGCAATGTTCGTGAGCTTGAGAATGAGGTCAAGAAGCTGGTGCTATTGGCAGGAGATAAGTCCTTATTAGACGTGGATCTGCTCTCGGCCAAGATCATTGAGCATGGTCAGGAGGGCGATTCGGGCAAACCTGAGATCAACACCGACATTACTCTTCACAGCGACTTCTCGCTTTATGACTATCTTGCCGAATATGAGAAGCGATTCATTATCAAGGCCCTGCGTGAGCAGAGCGGTGTCAAAAAGCACGCCGCGGCTTTCCTGAACATCCCCGAATCGACACTCCGTCTGAAGATTAAGCAATACAATATCGATTTGAAAGACCTTCCCGCCGTCAGTTGAGATTTCATCGGAAAATTCGATAGCCGCATTTTGTCTTTCTTTTTAGATGGATTTTTTATATTATGACATCAGGAGGTAAAGGCTTATGCCAGGTAAGGTTCCACAGAAAAAAGAGAAGAAAAAACCGAAAAAGAAAAAGAAAAAAGAGAAGTAATCTCGATAAGTCTTTTTCATGAATCCCGGCTCCCGTTCCTCGGGAGCCTTTTTATCAATGGTCGCGCCGCAAGTCCGATCCGGGATTCCTGCAATATACACCGTAACGTACCCGGCCCGGGACGAATCCAGAAACCGATTGAAATCTCGGGGATATTATATATATTAATTGTCTATGGGCAGAAAACTCATCTGGGCGCCGTGGCGATTTGAATATATTCTCGGCACAAAGGAAAAGGGTTGTATTTTTTGCAACCGATTGAAAAAGCGCAACGACAATGACAATCTAATTGTCTTTCGCGGCAAGAAAGCATTTGTCATCCTTAACAGGTTTCCGTACAACTCCGGTCATACGATGGTTGTTCCCAACCGACATATCGGCACCCTCAGTAAGATGTCGCAAGAGGAAGCCTTTGGGTTTTTTGATACCGTTCGGCTGACGGTTGACGCGACAAGGAAAGCTTTCAGACCCGATTCGTTCAATATCGGAATGAATATGGGAAAAGGATCGGGTGCGGGAGTGCCGGGTCACCTGCATATGCACATCGTTCCACGATGGGCCGAAGATACTAATTTCATGCCTGTCATCGGCGATACCGAAGTTGTTTCTTTCCCCCTTGACCTGATATTCAAGAAGCTGAAAGAAGGATTTGACAGCCTATGCCCCGAAGGAAAATCCCGACCAAAGCGGAGCTGATTCAGCTTCAGAAGCTTTACAAGACGGACGAAAAGATTGCCGAAAGGCTCGGCAATGTTACGCCCCAGCTGGTCGCCTATTGGCGGCGGAAGAAGAATATCGCCAAGTACTCCTTTCCCAAGTTCTCCAAACATGAGATTCGCGAACTATGGGAGCGCTTTGGTGATGATTACCGCTGCGGCCTTGAACTCGGGATATCTAAGGCCGCCTTCTATAACTGGCGCCGCAAATATAATCTGATGGAAAAGCCGGCCTTTCTCAAGCTTGAGCAGCTTGAGCTGAATCTGGGCGGCGGCCCGAGCAGAATGAACGGGAGGAGGTTTCATTACGGTCAGCAGACCATCTCCCAGAAGATTCTGGCTGAGCGGGCCGGGCTGCAAAAAGCGGAAGTGGGTCAGATAGTCAACGTTGAACCCGACCTGTGTGTCCTTCAGGACAGCGCCGATCAGACTATCAAAAAGTTTCAGGAAATCGGTCTCAATTTCGTCTGGAATCCCAACCGCATTGTTATTGTTCTGGATCATCATGTCCCGGCCGATTCACCGGTCCTGGCCGAGGCTCACATGCACATCCGTGAATTCGTCAAGAGGCAGAATATAAAGTACTTCTTTGATATCTCCGAAGGCGCCTGCCATCAGGTCGTGGTCGAAAGAGGGCAGATTCTTCCGGGGCAGTTGGCGGTCGGGATCGACGGTTATGTCACCTCATACGGATGCCTCGGGGCCTTTGCCACCGGTGTTGATGAGGCCGAGATGGCGGCTTTATGGGCAACCGGAAAGATCTGGATGAAAATCCCGCCCACGATAAAGATTGTCGTCAACGGGAGACTGCCCAGAGGAGTCTACGCCAAAGACGTTATACTTTTTATCGCCAGGAAGCTTACTTCCCGTGGCGCCGTATATAAGGCGATAGAGTTTTACGGTTCCGTGATTTCGCAGATGACGATATCCGAAAGGTTTACGATAGCCAATATGGCGCTCGAGCTTGGCGCCAAAGCCGCGGTGTGTTCGTTTGATTCGATCACACGAAGATATCTGGCCGGCAGGACCAAGATGCCTTACCGACCCGCTCTTGCCGACAAGGATGCTTTTTATGACGAAACCTATGCATTCAATATCGAGCATTTATCTCCTCAGATCGCCTGTCCCGACAGCTTCGACAATATCGAAGCCGTCTCACAGGTAGCCGGGCTTCCGGTCAATCAGGTCGTGATCGGGTCTTGCACGAGCGGGCGTTTCGACGATCTTAGAATCGCCGCTGACGTCATCAAAGACAAGAAGATTCACCGTGAAGTGCGCCTGCTGATTTTTCCCGGTTCTCGCGCCGTGTATCTCGAGGCTTTGAAGAAGGGTCTGATACGGGCTTTTGTGGAAGCCGGGGCGCTGGTGCTCAGTCCGGGCTGCGGACCCTGCCTGGGCGCACATCAGGGTGCTGTAGCCGGCGGTGAAAGGTGCCTCACCACGACCAACTGGAATTTCGGGCGAGGTGCAAACACCGCCGAAGCTGAGGTCTATATTGCGTCTCCCGCTACCGCGGCGGCCTCGGCTCTAAAGGGGGTTATCACCGACCCGACCGGGTACGTGAAGTAGGGCCTTGGGGAATTCAGGGACATATCAAACATTCGGAAGAAAACCTTTCTTAATTCCATACACGCCCCCTCTATGAGCGCGTCGTTCGGAATGATATTGATCTAAATGAAATCCGACGCTATATTAGAAGCAATCCTTTGAGAAGAGAGTTAACTGTGAAATCTTTCAACGTCCGCGATTAATGGTTTACCGTTTGTGTTTGCGTATTCGCTATGATTAAAGGCAAAGTCATTCTGCTCGGTGACAATATCAGAGCCAACATTATTTATCCCGATAAATATCATTCCGAAGTTGAATCGGCCGGGGCGGTCGGGCACCTGTTTGAGGACCTGGATGTGACTGTACCCGGTAAACCCGATGACCCCGGAATTGTCGTCGCCGGAGAGAATTTCGGCGGCGGAGCCGATTGCGGTCAGGCCGTTGATGCGCTCCTGGCTGCCGGTGTGTTGTGCGTAGTGGCGCGGAGTTACGGCCGCAATTTTTACCGGAAGGCGATAAATGAGGCTCTTCCGGCCGTCGTCGCCGACCTGGTTGACAGAGTCCATGACGGTGATGAAATTGAGATCGACTTACGGCTCGGAAAGATAGCACTGCCGAACGGGGAGTGCGACTTTGAACCGTTTCCTGCCTTCCTTCAGAAAGTCGTTGACTGCGGTGGGTTGATGCAGTATGTCAAGAACGAAATTTCAATAAAATAGTCGATCTGTTGCGATTTCAAAAAACGAGCTTTGGCGGCTCTCACGCGAGATCGGGATTTTTTAGGATTGACCGTCCGGATTTCCTTGGATGGGCTAAGCCCCTTTTAATTTAATCCCCGGTCCTGCGGTTGAGGACCAGGTTAGGGCACGGCCCGGATTAATCTTTCATCGAACTGAGAAACTTCTCGTTGTTCTTGGTCTTTTTCATCCGGTCGATGAGAAATTCCATCGCCTCAATCGGGTTCATTTCGGCCAGGAATTTGCGCAATATCCACACCTTGGCCAGCACGTCGGCCAACAGCAGGAGCTCTTCTTTTCGCGTTGAACTGCGATTGAGATCCATGGCCGGGAAGATACGCCGGTCAGAAAGACGCCTGTCAAGAACCATTTCCAGATTGCCGGTCCCTTTGAATTCCTCAAAAATGACTTCGTCCATTCTGGAACCGGTTTCAATGAGGGCTGTTCCGATGATGGTCAGCGAACCGCCTTCTTCGATGTTTCGAGCTGCGCCGAAAAATCGTTTCGGCTTATGGAGCGCATTGCTGTCAACACCTCCGGAAAGGATTTTGCCCGAGTGGGGGACGACGGCATTGTGGGCCCGGGCCAGCCGCGTAATGCTGTCAAGCAAAATCACGACGTTATGCTTGTGTTCCACCAGGCGTTTGGCCTTTTCGAGAACCATGTTGGCTACGGCGACGTGCCGATCGGCGGGTTCGTCAAAGGTGGAAGAGATAACTTCACCTCGTACGGACCGCCGCATATCAGTGACCTCTTCCGGGCGCTCGTCGATCAGGAGGACTATCAGTTTGACTTCGGGATGATTGGTCGTAATCGAATTCGCGATTTTCTGGAGGATTATGGTTTTGCCCGCTTTGGGCGGGGAGGTGATGAGAGCGCGCTGGCCCTGGCCGATCGGTGTCATCAGGTCCATTATCCTGGTCGTCATGTCGTCCGGATTGACTTCAAGCTTGAACGGCTCGTTAGGATACAATGGGGTTAAGTTGTCAAAAAGGGTTTTGTTTTTGGCAACTTCCGGATTTTCGAAGTTTATCGCCTCGATTTTCAGGAGGGCGAAGTACCTCTCGTTGTCTTTCGGCGGGCGGACCTGTCCGGACAGAGTGTCGCCGGTGCGCAAATCGAACCTTTTAATCTGCGAGGGTGAGACATAGATATCGTCCGGTCCCGGGAGATAGTTGTAGTCCGGCGAACGCAGAAATCCGTAACCCTCGTTGAGTATCTCCAGAACTCCTTCAGCAAAGATCATCCCCTCCTGGTGGGCCGAGGCCGCTTCCATAACCTTGTAAATAAGCTCGGGTTTCCTCAAACCCGAGACACCCGGAATGTCCAGTTCTTCAGCGATTTCGAGAAGCTCAGCAATCGTTTTAGCTTTCAGCTTTTCGCTGTCGGTGATATCAACATCAATCTTGCTCATTTCAGTTTACTCTCTCTATTTCAATTTATTTTATTTCAGGCGGCTGATTCGGGGGAGCTACTTCATTTCTTCGACTGGAGCATCCCCCCAAAGTTTCTCCAGTGCATAGAACTCTCTGACGGATTTTTGAAAGATATGAACCACCACGTCGACATAGTCCAGCAAAATCCATTTTCCTCCTTGAACGCCCTCTCGATGCCAGGGTCTGACATCTCTTTCCAAAAGGCCTTCGTCGATGGCGTCGGCAATTGCCCTGACATGTATATCGACCTCACCACTGATAATGACAAAATAGTCGCAAATACTGGTGATGCCTTTAAGTTTGAGAATTTTTACGTCGAAACCTTTTTTGGAGAGAGCGAGTTTTCCAACAGTTCGCGCGATGGCCAGTGGTGTTTGTTTCAAGTTCCTTTCTTATATCTCCTTATTCCAAAGATTCATGAAATATCTTTTCGAAGTCCTCGCCCAGAACAAGCGTTACGGTTATACTACGGTAATTATTCTCAAATGACTCGAAAATAATGCCGTCCGGCTCACAACCAATCTGTTCGGCCAGAATCCGGGCCGGCGTCAAGTCCTTTGTCCGTGAAATCAAAAAACTGCTTTTGACACGGTAAGAATCGAAGTCTCCCACGTCAACCACGTTCACTTCAAGGGGTAATTTAACCACCTGCGCCAGCCTTGCCGACACTCGAGACGCGGCGCCGTCGACGCCGCAGCCGTTCAGGATTTGCAGCCGAATCACATGATCCGGGGAGTCCACGGTTCTCGACAGCCCGTGAGTTATCCTGATGGCAAAACTTGCCCCATATATTATTACCAGGGCCAGGATTGTAACAATGGCCATCTCGAGAAGACGGGAATTCTTCTTCGGCTGAGGTGACCGTCTTCTTATTGAGTTCTTTCTGGTGGTTTTCTTTCGAAGCATCTATTTGTCGATGTGTTTGGTGGGTGGAGTTCAGCTATCTGTGCAAACGCCTCCAGTCATAAAGGCTATATGGATAGTACGGGTTATAATTGACTCCGGGATAAGATATAAAATTGACCGACATTCTGAAGTTATCCGACGGGTGATAGTCCAGATTCACGGCAGGGAAGAAAGAGGCATCAGAATGGGCGCTGCTGCTTACAAACGATTCAGGATTATGAAGGATGTTGAGATTCAGAGTCAGCGACAGCGAATGCGTTAATTCATAGAATATGGAGCCGGAGTAGAGCCCAATGGAGCCGGAACTCCCGCCGCCGGAAAAGAATGCAACCGAATAGGAATGCGACCATTTAACCCGGGAAAGATCTATTAAAGAAAACGGTTTGTTAGCCGGTTTCAGGCCAAACATATCCTGCCGGACCGATTGGATTTCGGCTTTATCGGCCGACTGACCCCAGGCCGAGGCCCCGAGGATAAAAACCAATAAAATCATAATGAGAAATACATTTTTCATAAAAAACTCCCCCGCCACCGGCAGGCTACAGACAAAAGCTATCAGCTTTTGAAAATAATGTCAATAAAATTCTGCCCATATATTCTATCGGCGTTTAAGCAAATGCCATCCATATATAATACAGTTCCGGGGAGGATTTCGTCTAACTCTTTATTTCTTTTTCGAGAGCCTTCAACTGCGCCAGCGAGTTTATGCCTCTGACTTCAACCGGGTCGGCAGTTTTCACGACGGCGCAGGGCATGCCTGAGTTTCGCAGAATCTTGACAGTATCGGTCAGATAATATTCTTTCTGCACGTTGTCGTTGCCGACCTTGTGGAGCGCGGAAAACAGGTCGTTGGCGCTGAAGCAGAAGGTGCCGGTATTGATTTCACTTATCTGTCTAGTCATGGAGTCGGCATCCTTCTCCTCGATAATCTCCAACAGAATGTCGGAGCCGGGCTGTCTGATGATCCTTCCATATCCGGTGGGGTCGTCGAAATCGGCGGACAGGCAGGTCGCGGAGGCGCTATTTTTCGTGTGTACATTGAAAAGTTCATTA
>CP070766.1:1882629-1885818 GCA_020345705.1 Candidatus Zixiibacteriota bacterium
ATGACCCAGATTCTCGAGCCGCTTGAGGATCCGGAAGCCTCCCGATTAGCCTGTCGTTTGCCCATGTCGCCCGTGCGGGAGGATTCTTGTTCGCCTTGACCTTGTCCCCTTTTCCCTTTTCCTGATCCGTGTCTTCCCATGATTGTCAACCTCGCCTATTTGTTCATAAATGGTAGGAAGCTCTTGAAGTCGGTGTGGTGCACGATGTACGCCTCGGTCGTGCGCTTGACCATGTCACCTTCACCGGCATGAGCGGCTATAACGTGCAAAACTTTGTCCGGGATGCCGCACTGCATGGCCAGCCCGACTCCGGAGAACGGGTGCCGGACGTGCCGGCCGTAGTCGCTGACGACCGCCTTGTCGTCAACCTTGTCATACTCGAGCAGTTTCCCGACGTCGGCCAGAATCGCTCCTGAAACGACGGTGTCGATATCGAAGGGAAGGTTGGAGCCGAAGAAATGGAGCATAATTTTGGCGCATTCATATGACATATGAACAACGGCCCGCTTGTGCTCCATGAAAGTGACGCGACAGTCCTTGGCTTTGAGCGTGAACGGAATCTCATGCAAATCGTCGATGGTGAGACTGCTCAGCCTGAGGGCCAGGGCCCAGACCTCGGCGGTCTGTTGCCGAAGTTTGCTGTCATTGATCCAGTCCAGCTCGGGCCATAGATTTTTTACTTCGTCAAGCACGGCTTAACTCCTGAGTTTATGGCTTTCACGATTATTGACAATAAATCTACAAACCGGCCGAATGTCAACCGGTGATTATTTTACGGTTGACAAGGCTTAAGCCGGCTTGTATATATCGGTTACAAAAGATGCGGTGCCGTCCGCGGTGGACGGAGAATAGGAAAGACGGTGAAAATCCGTCGCAGCCCCGCTACTGTAACGGTTACTCTCAGGGCGGTTGGCCACTTGCCACAGGGCAGGGAAGGCGTCCTTGGGGGGTCTGAGACCGGAGCCAGGAGGCCTGCCGCATCGTAAATATCTGTCGTGTTGCCGTCAGCGCGGGCTGACCGGTACCGATACCGACCGCGCCACTGGCAGCATGCGGAGGAGCCATGTGGCGATTCTTATTTTCTGATCCTGGCGGCGTTGTCTCGAGCGCGACGGGAGTTCCGGGCAACCCAGCAGGATTCCGAGCAAAATCAAGGGCAAATCCGATCCGAACGCCGCTTCCGGTCATACTCATCTTGATGTTATTGTCCCCGGTTCTTCTGGCGCAGTCAAATGTAAAGCTGAAAGGGCACGTGTTTGACGCCGACGAGGGAACGCCGGTGGCCGGAGCCCGGGTCACGCTTGTCAACACGGGCTACGTCGCTCTGACCGATAATTCCGGACGGTTCAGCTTCGACAACCTGCCTCCGGGGGAATATTCCGTAACCGTCTCCGCCCCCGGATATGAAATTTCCACCGGGGACAAAATTGATGTCGTCAGTGACGTCGCCGGGCAGGTGGATATCCGCCTTTCCCGGAAGATGTACTACCTGGGCAGAATCACCGTGAGAGAAAAACCGATGCAGCTTCACAGTGACCGGATTGAGGTTCTTACCAGAGAGCAGATAGAGCAGTCCCGGGCGCGTGATATCCCTGAGATTCTCGAAACGCTTTCGGGAGTGTACATCCGGGAATCAGGGACGGGAGAATCACAGGTTCGAATCAGGGGCAGCCTACCGGAGCACGTGCTTGTTCTTGTCGATGGCCAGAGGATAAATCCATCCGGAAGCGGCGTTGCCGATCTGAAAACTATCCCGATTGAAATGGTGGAACAGGTTGAGATTTACAGGGGCGGAGCCTCGGCCAAATTCGGCCCGGATGCGCTGGCCGGGGCGATCAATATCGTTACTCATCGGAAAGGACCGGCGGCCCATTTTTCGACGGAGGCTGAGAGAGCCTGGGGCAGGTGGAAAACCGAATTGTACAGTCTGTCTCTGATAGACGTTATCCCGGTTGATGGATTCGCCAGCAAGCTCTCGTACAGCATACGCCAGTCGGTGGGAGACTATGATTTCGCCTACCGCAACGAACCGAGCGCCGTGCGAGACACGGTCATCACCGGGACCCGGATAAATAACGCCGCCGATGCCTACAACTACTTCGCTTCGGGATCGTATAGATTTAACCGCAAGCTCAAGCTGTACTTCACCGGCCAGTATTACAGCGCCGCGCAGGGTCTTCCCGGCAAAGCGCCGAATCAGAATCCCTTCGCTTCGTCGAGCGACAGGCGAAGGCTGTTTAACACCAGTCTTGAGTACGCCCGATCGGTCGATCATGACTTCAGCCTGGAACTGGGTTTCTCGCGCTTCGACCAGCATTTTGTTGATCGTGAATCATATGTCAGGTTCGACGGCAGATACACCAATGACGTGTTTACAATAAGGCATTCCCAGCGGCATTTGGTTCCGGCCGGGAATCGGCTTGGTTTCGGAATGGAATTCCGTCGGGATATTCTGCGTCACTCCGATGCCGTTCGTCCGCAGTTTTCCATGGGCAAAACGGTGCGTGACGACTTCGGTTTGTATCTGACTGATGAGTATCGGATCGATCTTTCTCCGCTTCTGATTGCTGACGATGTTTCGTTTGATGCCGCGCTTCGGTATGATTATGCGGCAACTTTTAAAGACTCAACGTCGTGGGAGGATACCGTCACGGCGAATAGCATGGAATACGTCTCACCGAAAATCGGCGTGGTCGTTTCAAAGGGTGATTGTCTCTCGTACACCCTGCGCGCGAACTATGGCCGGTCGCTCCGTTTGCCGTCGATAAACGCGCTCTTCTGGAAAGGTGACACGCGGGCCAAAGGCAACCCGGGGCTCAGGCCGGAAAAATCGGAGCACTCCGAGGCCGGATTCGAGGTCAACGCCGAGTTCCGGTACGTCTCGTTTTCGGGAGGGATAACGTATTTTCATACCTGCGTCAGGGACCTGGTCATCTGGACACCGAGCGCGGGAGTTTGGAAACCGGTTAATCTGGAACGGACCCGGATCACGGGTCATGAAGACTTCGTTGAAATCGCGTTTCCGGACAGAGTGGTATCGCTGTCGTACCGAAACACGATCACAACGGCCGTCAACAGATCGCCGGATCATACGCTGCATAATAAGAGGCTGGTTTTCTCTCCGCACTATATTACATCGATCACGGCTCGCGTGAACTATAAGTTTTTCAGTGCCTCGTACTCGGCGCG
>CP070766.1:1885918-1888498 GCA_020345705.1 Candidatus Zixiibacteriota bacterium
GGCAAGGGTTCCGATCCGCATAAGGCCGCCGTCGTCGGAGACACCGTGGGTGATCCGTTTAAAGACACCTCGGGGCCTTCAATGAACATTTTGATTAAGCTTATGGCGATGGTGTCGCTGGTTCTGGCACCGTTGTTCATATAAAGGGAATAGGATCCCTGAGCTTCATCAATAGGATTCTGATGACAAAAGCCCGGCAGTGATGCCGGGCTTTTCCTGTCAATTCAGAAATTCCCAGCTTATCCCGTAATAATTGAACCGTCCATTAATCCTGTATTTCTCGCGGTTCTCGAAATAAGTATGAAGTGCATTCCGGGAAATATAGTAAAAACGAAACTTTTTGATCCTGAATGACAACTTGACGTCAAAGGTGATCTGGTCGCCGAGCCCTTGTTCGGCATATCCGGAGTACTCGTCGGTGTAATTCCCCTGGCCGTATCCGTACAGGTGAAGGCCAAGTTTTTCCACATAAACATGCAGCTCGAGGTTGGAGAAGGCGCGAAATTCCGGCGCGTAGGGCAGATTTTCGTTATCATCTGTCTTCAAATGATTGTAAGCGGCTCCGCCCGACCACCATACAAAATCTTTCCAGGACAGCCTCTGCTTTGCTGAGACGGAAGCAAACTCTAGGTCATGATTAATCGTGCTGAATTCGCCAAGGCTGTAAACCGTTGTGTCCAGCCTCGCCCAATCGATGCCGTCGAAGATTTTCCCGCCCGTGAAGGAAATCATGAAATCATTTTCGATTTTCCCCAATCCCAGCGTCAGGCTGCCGACCAGCTGTCTTTCGCGATGCAGGTCGGAATTGCCTGCCTCCATATAATCCGGGCCGGACTCAGATAAAATTCTCCTGGCCCGCGACACAAGAAAGAGTTCATACTGGCGAGGCAGTTTCGTGTTATATCCGAGGGAGCCGGACAAGTAGAAATTTCCGCCGACGTCGTGTGAGTATATTAAAGCTGCTGACGGGGCAAGCTCAAAAGGACCTGTCTTTTCAAGCCTGATAATTGAAACAAAAGCCTGCGCCGTATCACCGGTCAGAAACAGAAGATTAAGTATTCTTTGCCAGCGCTTGTCGGTAAAACCGGCGTCTTTGTACTTCTCCTCGCCAACCGATAGACTTGTCTTCACGGCAAACGGGTTGAAGCTTCCCTCATACGAAAACGTCAGCGCATTGTCATAAACATCCAGCGCCCGGAAATTCAACACGCCTGTTCGGTCGGTTCTGGTCTCGGAACGCTGATGCCTGAATTCGAGGCTGCTGCTGTGACGAGAGGAATGAGCAATCTGCAAGGCCGCGGTCAGATCGCGGTCACGGCGGAAACGGTCCAGGTAAAACTCACTTGCCATCGGTCTGAATGGGAATTCGCCCTGGCGGCGATATAGACGTCCGCTGAGATTCACTCTGACTTTGCTGTTGAGCGGGTAAATGACCTCTCCCCACTGATGATAGGAGTCATCGGCGCTGTTTCGAGAATGACCGTCAGTTTTCCGGTAACCCGCGGCGAGCCGTATGGAGCGTCCGCCACCGTCAATAGTGCTGAGATTTCCCCTGGTGTATGCATATCCGTTCCACCCTTTGTCAACGACCATTCGTGATTCGGCAAACGCAGTCTCGGGGGCGTTGGGGATGAGCACAACCGAGTACAGATCATTGGAGCCGCCGAAAGCCATCCCCAGCGGTCCGGCAATGCCATAAGCATCGTCCACCGCCGTGGTGGGAATATCACTGAAGTCAATCAGGTTATCGGGCTCGGGCAGATGATCCAGCGGTGACAAGGTGCGATTGTTGAAAACCACGTTGGTCCTGTCCCCCGGCAGACTGTACGGCGCAATCGTTGTTCTCAGTGGCACATTCTGGTAGTGCATAATGAAGTCGGAAGCCTGAGAACGAACGAAATCGGCCGCGTCGTGCTGAAAAGAGCGGATCGCTTCCCGGCCGAGGTTAAGCCGCTTGTTCAGAAAATAAACCACCATCGAGTCCGTGAAGCTGTAATATGACGTCGGCTCAACGATCGTGTCTTCCGGCACATCGACGGCATAAATCGCGGCGGAATCCGGAATTTCGGGAATCGCCTGAGTGGTGTCGTCGGGACTGGATGGCGTCTCCGTCTGGCTTCGGGCGGATGGTATGGCAAAGATTACCGATATGAACAAACAAATTATCAGGTGTGGGATTTTCTTCATTCGACCGCTTTCTTCTCTCGTTCGCGCAAAAAGTCCAAGGCCGGGTAAAGCAACGGGAATATTATACTATTTGAAACGATAGTAATCAATGAAAACACCAGCCCGCCTATAAGCCGGGGCCAGAACGGCTGATACAGGAGGGCGTCTACGACGTCGACAATCACATGGTAGCCAAGGCCGCTCACCAGACCGCACAGGGATAGGATCAAAATTCTCTGCGAGCCTGATCTCCCGGCAGTAATAATTCTGCCCACCGACGCACCAACGCTGGCCGAAATGGAAATGCCGATCAATTGAGAGATAAGCAGGGGAAAGGGAGCCGGTCCGAACGGGTTGAAGTTTGACCAGAGGAAAAAGCCGATGACACCGGCTCCGACACCGGGCCATAAGCCC
>CP070766.1:1888598-1893064 GCA_020345705.1 Candidatus Zixiibacteriota bacterium
ATCACCTCAATAGTAGATACAATAATCTCGTATGAACGAATCCCTGTCAGCTTTCTGGAGCAGGACAAGGAACTGAAAACCCAGCAGGTCGCCGCCTATAAGGCGGTCCTGGCCAAATTCATCGCACTGCAAACACAGGTGAGTCTGCTGAAGAGAGAATCATCGTTTGATAAGGCCAGTATAGATATTTCCGATGAGACGATTCTGACCGCCAGCGCTTCCGGACGCGTCACGTCCGGCTCATATAATCTCAGAGTGCTTTCGCTGGCGCGAAATCATCAGTTGGCCTCCCGCGGAGTCGATAGTGCTACCACCAATGTTCTCGGGACGGGCAGCATAAAACTCTCAGTCGGGCAGGCCGGGCTGACCACTATCAACGTGGACGAAGGCAATAACAGCCTGATTGGCCTGAAAGACGCCATCAACGAGGCCGACGTCGGCATCAGAGCTTCAATCATCAATGACGGAACGTCGTCAAAACCTCATCGTCTCCTGTTGACGGCTGAAAAAACCGGTGCTGCGAATCAAATAAATCTTGAGGTCGGCTTAACCGGCGGGGAATCCCTGGACTTCACCGGCAGTTCCTTCGACAATCCCGAGAAACTGTCTTTCTCCACGGAGGCGACCTCGGCCGTATCGCTGGGCTCAACCGCTTCTTATACCGGCAATGAAAACAAGATTTACTCGTTTACGGTTGCGGGTGAAGGCACTCAGATCGTCGGTACCGACATAATAACCTTGAACTGGACCGACGGCACCAATTCAGGTTCGGTTCTCGTGACGCAGGCCGACACCGAAGTGGAGTTGATAGGCGCCGGCGCCTACGGGCTTAAGCTGTCGTTTTCGGCGGGAGATATGGTTGGCGGAGATACTTTCCAGGTGACCACTTTTGCCCCGCTCCTGCAGGCGGCCTCCGACGCGCAGGTTGCGATCGGCAGCGACGGCATTGGGGGCGGATCGCCGATAATTATCAACTCGGAAACAAATGAGTTTGAAGAAGTCATTCCGGGATTGACCATAAATGTGAAGAATGTCAGCCCGGCCGGACAATCGGTGGCAGTAAGCACGGACATCGACACCGACGCCATCAAGCAGATGGTCAATGACCTGATCAGCAAATACAACGACGTCATGGACTTTATCGATGACCAGTTCACGTACAATCAGGACACCAGGGAATCGGGCGTTCTTTTTGCCGAGTATCCTCTTCAGGTGATGCAGGCCAGTCTGCGAACGTCCGCCACGCTGGCGGTTAGCGAACTGAAAAGTGAGATCAACAGCCTTTCCGCTATCGGCGTGCGAAGCAAAGCCGACGGCAAACTCAGTCTCGTAAACTCGGCTCGCCTGATCGACACGATTCAAAATGACCTTAGCGGTTTTATCAAGCTCTTTACGGACTCGGCCGTATCGTCAAGTCCCTTCATCGAATTCATATCCGCTTCGGAGAAAGTCATCCCCGGCGATGATTACGAAGTTGATATCACCCAGGTGGCCACCAGGGGATATTTCCAGGGAGCGATCATCAATGATCCGGCGGTCTCACCCATCACACTGGATGGTTCCAACAATGTCATAAAGCTTAATGTCGATGGACGTGTGTCCGATGATATAGTGCTGTCCGAACGCACCTACAGCTCGGGTGATGATCTGGCCAACGAAATCCAGACTCGCATCGACAGCGATTCCAGGCTCAAAGGCATGGACGTGTCGGTTGAATGGATCCAGACGTCCGAAGGAGGATATGTCAGAATCACCAGCGGGACTTACGGTTCCGGCTCGCGCGTCCAGATGGTGACGGCCGTTGCCAATAATGCTTATTCGCTGTTGGGCCTTTCCTCCGGATCAATCCACAGCGGTCAGGATGTGGCCGGGACAATCAACGGCGAGAAAGCTACCGGCAAAGGACAAGTTCTCTCCGGAGAAGAGGGCAACCGCACGACTGAAGGCTTGAAGCTCAAAATCACCTTATCAGCCAACCAGCTCAGCGGGGGAGCCGCCGAGGGGACCATCTCCGTCGCCCTGGGGCTGAGCACAAAAATATACAGGACTCTGGAAAATATCACCAAAACGGTGGACGGTTCAATAGCACGGAGGACTTCAGCCTTAAACAACCAGATTGAGGCCATAAATAAGCAGATTGATAACTATGACAAGAGGCTGCAGGTGAGACGGGAGAGTCTTTATAACCAGTTTCTGGCGATGGAAAATGCTCTGGCTGAGTATCAGGCGGAAGGCTCATACCTCGAAGCGCAGCTTAAAAATATCACCAACAATTTCAACATGATTCTGAAAAGGGAATAATGAAAGACAAGCTGAAAAGTTATCAAACGGTCGATACACTCGGGAAATCATCGGCGGACCTGGTCGTCAAAGTCTATGACGGGGCAATATCCGATTTGAACAAGGCGATCAAGCATTATCAAAAAAACAAGATACCGCAAGGATATGAGGCGCTGGAAAAAGCTAAGAAATTCATCGTTCATCTTTATACCACACTTGATGAGGAAAAAGGCGGCGACATCGCGCAGAAACTGTCACAGTTGTATGCTTTTATTATAGAGCAGCTAAACATCGCCCAGACCATGCGGAACCTGTCCGCGATCGAGGATTCAGTAGTTATTCTGAGTAATCTCCGCGAAGGGTGGATGCAGTTGGCTGAAGGTCACGGCAATAAGGTCGATCGGCCAGGCAGAGGCTTGAGTGAGGAGCAAGACCTGAAAGACCTTTCACTGTCAATTTAGCAAGGCATAGAAGCATGGAATTCAATCAAATAACGCAGCTTGAGCGAGAGCTGATCTTCGTTCTTAAGGAGGAGTACTCATTCTATCAATCGCTCTATATTCTGCTTGACAAGCAGAAAGATATGGTCAAATACGAAAAGGATGAAAAGCTGATTGACCTTTTCACCGAAATCGAACGGTGCCATCAGAGAATCCAGCAGTCTGAGGAAAAAATCGCGGCGATGAAGGACAAAAATCCCAAGCTGTTTCATATCGCTTCTGCCGCTCCGGAGGTTAAAAAGCTTGTCAATAGCATCATCACCATGGTCAAAAAGGGCATCGTTCTCGTGAGGGACAATGAGGAATACTTGCGCAGTCGTCACGACCGCTTGAAATCCGAGCTTAAGGATCTGAAAAACAGCCATAAAATATTGCAGTACCTTCGTGACAGCAACCACCCGGCGCCCCAATTCGTGGATGGAAAAGGTTAGTAAGGAGCAGTCAGGCCGAAGCCGGATTATTCGGACGAGACACGTTGTGGCACAAAAAGGGGGGGCAGATTTGGCAACAGTAAGGTCGAAGCAATGATATTGATAATTGCAGCAGGCGCGAGGTGACAAATGACGACGACATCAGCCGTAGCATCGTTGGAAAACAGACTGAAGCAGATTATCGGCAACATCAGAAATCTGCCCACACCACCCATAGTCTTTGAACAAATTCAGAAGGTTATAAATGATCCGGAGACTTCTGTAGCCGACGTGGCCAGTATTCTTTCCGAGGATCCCGCCATGTCGGTGAAGGTTTTAAAACTTACCAATTCGGCATTCTATGGCTTGTCCCGGGAAATCGATTCGGTTAATCACGCCGTCATGATTATCGGTCTGGAAGCCGTCAAGAATCTTGTCCTGTCGGCTTCGGTGCTGAGCATGTTCAAGTCCAACAAAGAAAGCAAGGAATATCACGAGGCTTTCTGGCGCCACTCCCTTCTGACCGCTTTCGCTGCGCGGGTTATTGCCAGAGATCATCAGGGTGGTAAGGTTTTCAATCCCGATCCCGGTTTTTCCTCCGGTCTGATTCACGACATTGGTGAAATGATTATCTGCTGCTTCATGCCCAAGGACCATCAGCAGGTCAGAGATTATCTTGATCAAAACTCCGAGATCTCGGAAATGGAGGCTGAAATCGCCGTTATGGGCTTCAATCACGCCCAGCTCGGCCGTCAGTTGGCGATTACCTGGAAACTGCCGGAGAAACTGGCCGATACGATTGGATATCACCACTCACCCGGGTTGGAAAACGCCAGCGAGGATTACGCTCACCTGATCAATCTGGCGGATTATGTATCTCACGCCAGCAGCCTGTCTCCGGAAGAAGAAGCCGGCAGATGTAAGATTGACCCTGCCACGGTTGAATTCTTCAATGTGGATGACTCCTACATCGAGAACCTGAAGGCGAAACTTCTTGAAGAATACATGAAAGCCGAAACTTTTATGAAAATTGCTGGCCTAGGATAAATATGCTTGGTTTCCAACACAAGGCCGGAGAAGTCCGGCCTTTTTTTCGGGGGCAAGATTATCAGCTAACTGATTACACGGGCTTGACAAATCTCAATATTTATCCATCTTATCGCGATTTATATATTGGGTGCTGATGCCATGGATTTATCGCTTTTCGACTACGAACTGCCTGACGGTTATATCGCTTATCACCCGGCCAAACAGCGGGACTGGTCACGGCTGATGG
>CP070766.1:1893164-1899761 GCA_020345705.1 Candidatus Zixiibacteriota bacterium
CAGCTTCATGCCGCGGTTTGACATATTGATCACCTGGCCGATCGGCTGATTTGTCTGCAGGTCAAATGCCACGAGGGAGTCCGCCGCTTTTCTTCTTAATGAATCCCGCTGTTGCGTCATCACCTTGCTCCAAAGACTTGGGTATGAAACAGGACAATTATCCTTCTTGTTTTATCGGAACCTTGGCCGCGATTCTTGAAAGGAATTTTCGCTAAATCACCACAAATTGGCGGATATGCCGGCCTTTTGCGCCGCCAGGCCCTTCAGGCCGCTTTCGATAATGCGTCAGCAGACCGGTAACGGGCCGCTTTTATACAGGTAGTTTATCAGGTGCGTTACGTCCAGCAGGTTGATACTGCCGCTCCCGTCGGCGTCCGCCGCTTCTTCGGGATCGGGCGCCGGCCCGCTCTTGTAGAGGTAGTTGATTATGAATGTCACGTCGAGCAGGTTGACACTGCCGCTTCCGTCGGCGTCACCGCACAGCACGCCGCCGACAACGACGTCGTCAACATGCCAGCCTTCCGTCCCGATATTGGCATCGGTAAAGGCGCGAAGCATGAGCTGCACCACACCGGTGTACGCTGAAAGGTCGAAGACGACCTGGTGCCAATCATGAGCCCCGGAAAAACACTTCGTGCCTTCCGGGAACGGGGCCGAATTGCAATTCGATGCCAGACTGTCGGTGTACCCGCCGACGGGTGTAATCTGAGACCAGTCGCCGTCACCGGATGATATCATGACAACGCCTCCGTCATAAGCCCAATCTCCGTACTTCTCCATGTCCAGCCACTGCCAGAAACTGAGGGCGGCGTTAAAGGGAAGCAAAAGCGGCGGAGTAATCAGCCCGCCATCGGCCATTGAGCGATATGGCTTCTCACCGGGGTCGCCCGCTTTCCAGCTGGTGGTACCGCTGTAGCTTCGGAAATCATTCATGTGCCAGTCATCGACATAAGACGGTATGACCGGTCGGTGGGCCCAGTATCCGGGGCCGCCTTCCGTGTCATCACTGAATCCCTGTGTGTTCCCTATGTAAAGAAGCAACGTGTCGGTGCTTGAATATGATTCATTTGAAGAGTACTGCATTTGGAGCACGGCGATGTGAGGATCGGGACAGGAAGGATCTACCGAGAGTTCGTACTGAGTCAGGGAACTGGCTTCGTCTCCCCAGGAAATGTTGTCTTCATAGCTCGAGGCCGGGGATGTTACGGAGACAAAGGCGTCGTCGGTGCTCATGGTGCCGCTTATTCCGGTTGCCGCCGCCCCGTGATTTTTGATCCTGACCGACAATTTCACTGATTCGCCTGTTTCGGCGTGTCCGTCGCCATCCCCCGGCGAGTCATCGAGGGTCATCCCGAGTGACCTGATGATCGGCTCAGTTTGAGGGAAGATGTTAACAATCATCTTGTCCCAGTCGCTGGGGCAGAGACTGTCGGGCTCGACCCAGAAACAGAAGAGGCTGTCAAAGACATACCAGGCCGTGTATTGAGCGTACGATTTCCGCCAGCCGTAATTCATGTGATATTCGTACTGCCCTTCAGTTTGCTCCCGCCAGCCGTCGCACACAATCGAATGCCGGTAAATCTCGTACAGGATCGGAAGCCCGCCGTCAATCTGGTCTTTTATCAGGTTAAACCATCCCTCCAGATCATGATTGACTCGCTTTTGCTGCTCCAGCCCGGGATTGTATTTGAAGTGTTTCGGAAGAGTCTTTATTGCCATGGTTGTCCACGCACCGGAGCCGCAGGCGCCGTACAACGTTTCGTTGGCCGCGCCCACTTCATAGCTCAATTCGGCCAGCGCCGCCGAGTCCTGGGGCGTGCAGTCAAGGCAACTGTCAAGTATATGATCCCAGTCATAGGGATCGGAGTAGTCGGCCGAAAGCATTCCGCCGCTCACCCAGCCCCCACAGGATGCGTCGCCCATCCACGAATAAGAGCTGGAGCCAAGCCCTGAATCCGGCCATTGCCAGTAGTTCATTATTTGAGCGATAGCAGTATTGGTACAGCCGACAACACAGCGGTCGCCGTCACCCATGGGACAGGCGTTGTAATAGGGTTCGTGTTGATGCCATTTTGATGTCAGGAGCGGTCCGTTCTCGCCGATGAGTCGGGTTTCACCTTTGTCCAGAAGGGACAAATACTCATCCGACGGCAGACTCAACTTCTCCCACTGATTCTTCTGCCCCCTCCCGAAAACCGCCTCGCCTGCGTCCGGTTGGATTGCGTTCAGATCGCCGTAGACTTCGGTATAGAGACTGACTCGTGATGAGAGGACATCTTTAAGTAATAAGAAGAATCCTCCCTCGTTATCCTCATACAGGTTTGACTCATCAGAGTACGCCTTTACCGGCACCATTTCCTTGAGAGAGGGGACGACAATGAAGCCTCTGGGAGAGATATTATATATCCGGGCCAGAAGTGTGTCCCCGGATTTGATCTCGGTGATACCGGTTACCTCGGGAGCCGCTGATCCGGCCCAGGATCCCTTCTGATAGACCATTTTTGTCAGCCCATTCTGACAGACCTGGTCCGCCTCAGCCCGGGTGGCCAATTCGGCATGAGTGAGGGTCGTCCCGATAATGAATAGAGATGCCGCCAAACTGATGACTTTTGTTGATGCCCCCGATTCGGGCCGTCCGGCCCGTACGTTTTTGTTGCATAACCTCCTCACAACTTGCCTCCCGTCTTCATTTGCCAAAGCTATTTGCGGGTATAAATTCCCAACCTAAGAATTCGATGTCTTTCTTATATATTACGTTGTCTCTTTTCCAGAGTTTCGTTACGAAAAAGCGCTTACAGACGCCGTCGATTTTCCCGGGATGAATAGTCAAAATCGGTCCATATTCCGGAATTTCCCCGTCAGCAGACCATTGCGGGGCCGGGACGGCCCGGCCCTATGAGCTGTGTGTAGACTTTGCGGGTGCTATTTGAGCAGGAGCATCTTTCTCGTCGCCGCAAATTCACCCGCTTTCATACTGCAGAAATAGACTCCCGAGGCGGTCTCTTTTCCTTTTGAATCGAGCCCGTTCCAGATGATCGAATGATGACCAGCCTCCAGTTGTCCGTTCAGAAGCGACGTGACTTTCTTTCCCAGGATGTTGTAGATATCGATTTTGACGTCGGCCGCACGTGGCAGGGCGAAGTCAATGACGGTGTTGGGATTGAACGGATTGGGATAATTCTGGTGCAGTGAGAATTCCCTCGGAATCAAATCCGATTCGTAGCTGAGCCGGTTGCTGATGGCGACGGGTTCATGGTCGGCATACCACGGGATCGCCGGGTATGTCCTCTGACCGTTTACATAGATGGCGACGGCGTCGCCCTCTTCGGGATAACCCGCAGTTAAACGATCCTGAGCATCACGGCCGTAGACCGGCGTGAATTTCAAAACGCCGTTCGAATATCTGCCTGCTCCGCAAAGAGTACCGTCCTCGGTAAAAGCTTCAACTTTGCTGCCCTCGTCGGGTTCGGCTTCGTCTATCATAATATTTGCACCGTACACCGGCATCCATGTGCGCGATGGATAAACGACCGGCTTCACCCCGGATTTGGCCGCATAGAACGGAGCCTCGGGTGCGAAGCCACCGTAAGCTAGCATGGTATCGCAGTCTGACCTGATCCAGTAGCCAAAACCCGGTTTTAGATAATCGAGGGAATTGAAATCGGGATTATCGGGGACCCAGGTCAGGCCGCCATTATCGTATCCCAGAACCGCGTCAAGACAGCCGTAAATCGATGACAGCCCGTCCTCGACCGGCAGGGAATCATCAGGCCAGTAACCGGCCAGGTTCCAGCCCGAGTAGACAGCGATGCCATCATCGTGTTTCACGGGATAGCCGCATATTTCAAAAGCTGCGTCACAGCTGAGCCTGAGCCAGTAACCGTAATGATAATCCACCTGTTCCAGCGTTGAGAATTCGATGAGATTGGGGTCATAGGTCAGACCGCCCTGATCGAAACCGAGCACCTTCGAGACACAGCCGGAGAAATCGGATATGAAAGCCGTGGCCTCGTCGGTGTAGTCAACGTTCCATGAAATAAGATTCCAGCCCGCCGGGAGGTTGTATGTCAGACACTCCTCAGCAAACAGATGGCATAATTCGAAGCTGTCGCCGTTTTCGGTCCAGACGATGGGATCGGTTTTGACATCGATACCGTTGACTTTGAAGGTAATGGTATCGCCCGGTTCGGCGCCTTCGTCGACGATGTCGCTCGACTCATCGTCGCGGTAAATCGGCATGAAGCCGAAGGAACCATCAGTCCGCACGGTGTCTCTCCCACAGAGGATACCGTCGGCGTCGTACGCCTCGATCGTGTCTCCCGGCCGAAGCGGAACATAGTTGAGCATCGGATTATCGCAATGCACATTGATCCACTCGCTGGTCGGCTGCACGATCGGCATATATATGTCGGCATAAAGGTAGAATGATTGTGTGCCGCAGGAATTTTGTGCCCGCCCGATTATCAGGTAGTGACCTGTCCCCAGCGCGTCGAAACACAGCTGGTCGTCGGCCCAGCGTCCGCCGTCGACAATAATGGTATCGGCGTCTCTGATGGTTAGTTCGACGCATATTTCGGTCGGTTCGTACAGGGTCGTGTCGACGTCGCCATCCGTGTATCGCACGAACGGTTCGAAACTGACGCCACCGGTAGCAACCAGGTTGGAGCTGTACACGATGTCACAGGCGCGGTCCCAGATAGTCAGATACACCGAATCAGGTATTGACATGTAGTAAGGGCGACCGAACCAGACATCGTTCAGGTCTTGGGATTCATCAAGGATGCAGAAGCCGTACACATTCGACCCATACTTATCTCTTATGTTTACCCAGCTTCGCGAAGAATTTGGGTTGGTGCCGCAGGGGGGAAGATTCGGGGCCGGTTTGAACAGTTCGTCGGGAAATTCATCCCGGTTCGGGACACTAAAATCATAGTGGTAACCATAACCCTCATCCCAGTAGTATATTTCTCCGCATGATTCGACGGCAAAGACGGGATCGGGAAGATCCGGATAGCAGATCCAGGTCAATGGTGCTGCGGCCGTGTTATTATCTTCATCCATTTCCTCGACCACATCGGTCGCGTCAATCTTAAGCGTGAGATACTTGAATGAGGACGTGTCAACGTTAATCTGGACCGGAACGATGCCGCTGATGGTGTCACCGGGGACGAGAACTCCGGCGGGTGATTCACGGACAGTGTAGAAACCGGCGATCATGTCATTCCCGTTGATGTATATGGTGTCGGTGGAAACGTACGCCATGATATTAACGTTGTCGATACTGACATCGGTCGGGCCTTCGAGATTTGCGGGCTGTGCCCCGACGTTTTTGATTCGATAGTAAAAGAGCACGGAATCAGGACTGAAGAAAGTTATGTCGAGTGAATCAAAGGCCAGATCCGGCTGACCTATCCATGATGTTTCCCTGAGGATCATAAACGAACCATAGTCCATGACATATATTGTACTATCCAATACATAAATATCGCGGGGCGTGCCGGGAGTGTCGTATACCCCCCTTATCCAGGGCGACTCCGGATCGGCAATGTTGATAAGCGCCACTCCGGGAACGCCGGCGATAAACAAGGTGGTGTCACGGATGTCCATTGCCTGTATAAAAATGTCGCCGCTTCTATACCTGAATACCTGTTGAGGGACAGTCGGATCGCTGACGTCAATCATTTCAAGGTCCGTCGAGCCTCCGGCAACGTAAACCATGTTACCCTTGATGCAAACATCCCTCACCGTACTGGCTGTTCTATAATGACTGACAACGGACGGGTTGGTCGGATCCGCGATATTCACGATATTCATGTGCAGCGTTCCGAAGGCATAGGCGAGAGTGTCCTCAAGCTTGATTACATCCGGGTACGTATCAAATTCGAGACAGGGGACCGAGTCCGGGTGTGAAGGATCAGTGATATCTAAAACACACAGATACCTGTAGTATGCAAGAAACGCAAAATCGCCCCTTACCGCCACGGCACGACAGTAACTTGGCGTTATATATTCGCTCATGGGTTGGGGATTGGTCGGGTCGGAGACGTCTATTATCAGAAGACCGCTGTCGTGAACCAGATATGCAACTGCATCATCAACCGCGATCTTTTCGGCGTCCAGATCGGGATCATAATAGTTGCCGATAACTTCCGGAGCGGCGGGATCACTTATGTCAACGATATTTAAACCTGAGTTCCAGCAGGACAGATATGCCAGGGTGTCGGCCACAAAACCGTAGCGGACGCTGCCGGTGGCGGCTGCCTCGCCCGTGACATAAATGCTTTCCGGGGCGGTGGCGTCAAATATCCTGAACCCATAATATATGCCGGCAGTGTAAATGAAATGATCCTGCACAAAATAATCGTATGCATAGTAGTCATGACTGGCCATGAGTACGGGGTCTTCGGGGTCGGCGACGTTTATGATCCTGAGGCTGTCGGCATTAAGATAGGCCATCGTGTCACAGACGAAAATTCTTGTCGAAGATTTGCATGAGAATTGAGAGATAAGAACAGGCGAATCGGGATGACTTACATCAACAACCTGCATGCCTTCACCCTGCACTGCCAGGAAGGCAAGGTCGTTTGCGACGTGAAC
>CP070766.1:1899861-1906494 GCA_020345705.1 Candidatus Zixiibacteriota bacterium
CATTATGATCAGCGCGCAAACGACGGATTTTGCAATCAACTGATTTCTGCGAATGGCAGACCCCGCCAGCGGAAAAATGAGAGCGAAAGCGACAAACAGCAGGGGGAGAAACATGCCGGCCGATCTGACCAGAACCGTCAGACCGCCGAAAATACCGGCCGAGGTAATCGTCAGCCACCGATTTTCCCTGAGACCCCTGAAGAGCAGATACAGTGACAGAGCAAGCAGAAAGAAAAACAGTGTTTCGGTCAGGACGGCGTTGGCGAGTGAAATCGATGTCAGCGATACAGCCGAAAGCACGCCCGCCATAACCGCAATAATCCGATTACCGGTCAACAGCTCAGTAATCATGAATGTGATAACGCACGACAGACAGCTCAGTATAATCTGGATGACAAGAATCGGCCAGTAGATATGGCCGAAAACCGTCGTGAACACTGCCAGGAAAAACGGATAGCCGGCTCCGACTATGTACAGTTCACTCTGCCCGGCCTCGCTTTGCCCGAAAAGATAATCAGCCGCCGTGACATATTTTATCGGATCGGGGTACTGGTCGATAATATGTTCGGCACCAATCTGGGAAAGCATCGCAACCAGAAATAGAAACCGTAAGATCAGCGCAATCCCGAATATCAGAATGGCATATCTTGGAAATATGGCAGAGTTCAGCCAGGCTCGCCGCGGCCTGGGGCGGAAGGAGTCGTCATCTTGCTCCTCTCGCCTGCCCGGCTCCACATCTGCAAATATCCGGGGCAGATATTTCTCTTTCAAGGACAGGGTGACGATGATCATCATGCACAAAACCACGATTGACAGGAAGGCCCTTGATCCGGTCTCGCCGCTGACGCTGTAAACCACAAATTGTCTCTGAAGCGCTTTTGAGGCATCCGCCGGCTCTGCAAGCTCATCAACCACGGTAATCTTGTCCAGATACGACGACGTCAACCAGCACTTGCCCGACCGACCGACAATCTCCCAGGTGTAATTTCCGGTTCTGTGATCCTCTATGATGTTGACGCCGCTGTTGGCAAGCATTTTTCTGATCCCGCTTAGGTACTCCTGCAGGTTCATGGGGTCATGGCGCATGATGACCTGGGAGTTCTTGCGGTAGTCGAGACCCGTCATCATATCATAATCCCACGAACTCCATTGAATTCCAAGAATAACAAGACCGATACAGGTCAAAGCGGACGCGGCTGCGATAGTAAATGCGCGCTTTTTTGCAGACAGACGGCTAAACATCAAAATCATTAATCACTTTGCTGTACTGTGACGGGCGGCACAGCTTGACCGTCAAATCTCGGAGAGATTTGACCTACGGAACTTTGTCCAGCTTCAAAGCGACCTTGTGGCCCGTGATTTCGATAACCTTATCCGGGTCGCCGGAGATGGCGCTGCTGGCGTCAAGGGCCAGCGTCTCGGATTTGACGTAATCCAGCCAGTTGTCGATGGCGCCGGACAGCGTGTCACTCTCGGTCGAGTAGTGCAGGTTGATCCGGTCATCCAGCTCGAAGCCGCGGTCCTTGCGAAGAGTCTGAATATGACGTACCAGATCGCGAACCATTCCCTCGGCCATCAGTTCATCGGTCAGGCTGGTGTCAAGCGCGGTCGTGTAATCGGTACTTTCGTAAAGAGCAATATGCTCCGGGCATACGGTCTCGACGATAATGTCTTCGGCGGCGAGGTCGTAGTTCCTGCCGTCCACTGTTACGGCCACGTCGAGGCCGGCTTTGACTCGCCGGGCTACCTGAGCGGCATCCATCGATGAGAGAGCTTTTCCGATTTCGGGTACGGCCTTGCCGAATTTCGGCCCCGTGACCGAGAAGTTCGGTTTGACCGAATAACTTATCATGTCCGAAAGATCATCAACAAGCACCAGCTCTTTCACGTTCAGTTCATCAAGGATGTGATTTTCGAATCTTCGGAAAGCATCGGCTGTCGATTTATCGCGGCAACCGACGGTGACCGAGGCCAGCGGTTGGCGGACCCTGACCTGCCGCTCTTTTCGCAGACCCAGCACCCGCGAGACCAGGTCGGCGGCGGCATCCATATCTTCGGAAAGCTGACGGTCGATTATGCTTTCATCGGCTTCGGGGAACGTGCACATGTGGACGCTTTCGGGACTTGACGCGTCATGCGACCGCACCAGATTCAGATACATCGCTTCCGTAACGAACGGCACCACCGGCGCCATGACGCGGCAGAGCTTGGTCAGGACTTCGTACAACGTCTGATAGGCGGCCAGCTTGTCGATATCTTCATCCGACTGCGTCCGCCAGAACCGTCTCCGATTGCGACGAACATACCAGTTCGACAACCGCTCGATGAATTCCTCGGCGGCCCGCATCACAGCCACCATATTGTAATTGGGCATTTCTCGGTCAACAAGTTCCACCAGCAGATTCAAATTGGAGAGAATCCATCTGTCCATGTCGGTCCGCTGCGAAATCGGAACCGGCTCCGTGCCCGGATCGAACCTGTCAAGCCTTGCATAGTTGCAGAAGAAGGCGTAGACGTTCCACCATGTGTTGAAAACCGTCCGTTCAATCTGCTTACCGAGGGTATAGCCGAAATTCAAATTCGCGGTCGGGGTCTGCCTACAGAAAGCCCAGCGCATGACATCGACGCCCATTTTCTCGGCGGCTTCCGTAAACCAGATGGCGTTGCCGGTCGACTTGTGCATCTCCTCGCCTTTTTCGTCCCGGACCAGGGCATGGCCGAAAAGCGTCTTGAACGGCGGGACATTCTCCATCATCGTTGACATCGCCAGCAAGGCATAGAACCAGTTGCGGAACTGCCCCGGCAGACATTCAAGCACCAGATCAGCCGGAATCCACTCCTTCCAGTACTCCCGGTCGGTGTTGTACCTGACGGTTGAATACGGGACGATACCGGCGTCTAGCCAGGGATTGCCGACGTCTTTGATGCGCGGGACGGTTTTGCCGCACTTTTCGCATTTGATCTTGACGCCATCGACCCACGGCCGGTGCGGTGAATGCCCGTCGAATTCATCCCAGCCTTCGATGGCCCGCTCTTTCAATTCCTGTTTGGAGCCGATAACGTCGAACCAGCCGCACTCACATTCATAAATCGGAAGGGCCAGTCCCCAGAAACGCTTTTTGGAGATCATCCAGTCCCGCATGTTGTCGAGCCAGTCAAGTTCCCGTGCCAGACCCCAGTCGGGTATCCACTGGATTTGCCTGGCGACTTCTTTGATCTCATTGCGCCAGGACATGTTAATGAACCATTCACTAACGTTCCGGAATAAAAGGGCCGTGCCGCACCGCCAGCAGTGCGGATAGTTGTGCAGGTAATCCTCTTTTTTATAGTAGTATTCCTTTTCGCGAAGGCTCTTGAGGACGTCCTCGGCGATCTCGGAGGCCGGCAGTCCGGTGAGAAAACCATAGCCGTCGATAAAAACGCCGTTTTCATCAATCGGGGCCAGAACCTGCAATTCCTCAATACCCGATAGATCAAAATCTTCTTTGCCGCATCCGGGAGCGATGTGCACGATGCCGGTTCCCTCGTCGTCCGAAACCAACTCCCAGCCGACAACGCGGTGTTCATCCCTGACATCGCTTTGCGCCGGGAACTCATCAAACGGCCCCACATATTTCCATCCAATCATCTCCCGGCCTGGAATCTCGCGAACGACCTCGAACGGCCCTTTCTCCTTCATTATATCGACCAGGGCCGAGGCAATGTAGTACGTGCCGTCTCCCTGCCTGACGACCGAGTAAAGTATGTCGTTGTGAACGGCGCAGGCGACGTTCGCCGACAGCGTCCAAGGCGTGGTTGTCCATACCAGCAGATATTCCCTGTCCCGTCCGCGAATGGGGAGCCGTAAGAACACCGACAAATCCTTGACCTCTTTGTACCCCTCATGCATTTCATGCTGGCTGATTCCGGTTCCGCACCGGGGGCACCATGGCATGCTGTCGGCGCCTTTATATATGAATCCGCGCTGGTGACATTTTTTCAGGAAGGTCCAGATGGTGTAGTTGTTTTCATCGGTCATCGTGTAGTAGGAATCATTCCAGTCCATCCAGTAACCGAGCCGGATGGATTCATCCGTCTGTATCCGGGCGTATTTGCTGGCGCGTTCCTTGCATTTGGTTACGAAATTCTCGAGCCCGTATGATTCGATATCACGTTTGGTTTTGAAATCGAGTTCTTTTTCTACCTCCACCTCAATCCACAGGCCCTGGCAGTCAAAGCCGTTCTGATAACGCTGCTGATAACCTTTCATGGCATAGTAGCGCTGGAAACAATCCTTGTAGGTCCGCCCCCAGGCGTGGTGCACACCCATCGGATTGTTCGCCGTAATCGGGCCGTCAAGAAAAGACCACCGGGGATTACCCTCGTTCTGCTTTACCAGCTTTTCGAATATCTGCTTGTCTTTCCAGAATTCGAGCATCCGATGTTCCTGCCCGATGTAGTCGGCAGCGTGATCAACCTTTTGGAACATTCCTAACCTCGCAAACATCACTAATACAAAAAACCACGGAAGCTCTCCCGTGGTCTGAATTCTCCAGCCGCCTTCAAGGCCAGGGAGGGCCATCACCCATGCCCCGGCATACCCGGCACATGGGACGGGCTAAATAATAATTCGTATGCCGATAATTTCAGCTATCCTCTTGCGCATTCTGACCTTGAATTGTCTTCGTTTCTCAACGGCGCTATTATATATTCAGATACGCCATCAAGTCAAGGAAATTTTGACTGTTTTTATGCCCTATCCTCCCGACAATTGGCCCGCCAAACATCATTTTCCGCACCGGTTATTATAAGGATATCGGACAATTATTCCACTTTTTGAGGGGGAGAACTATTCATCTCTCACCATCATGCCCACATAAGGACATATAAGACGACCCTTCCCAAAAACCGCTTGAAATGCCTCTGCGTTTGCCTTATCTTCACGCTGAGTTGTGCCGGGAATGGCAGGTTTCCAAGCGCGAGCGGCCTGCTTCGAAAGGATAAAGATATTCCGTTTACCAGGAGAAGTAATAATGCATTTTAAGCTCTTGACCGACAGAGACTTGAAGGCAATCGACGCCTTAATCGACGCCTACGGCGGAGCCAGGGCAATTTGTGACAGGATTGCCGAGGTGCGAAAGTATGAAACCCGCAAGAAAATGGCCGGTGACAAGGGTTACGGGCAGATGCTTGAGCAGGCCGAGCAGTATGCCGGCGAGTTTCCCAAAGTCGAGGATTTCGTCGAAAAAGAAGGAATCAAAGTCACCAAAAAAGGCGTCTGCACGACACAGGTGTCCGGATTTCAGGGGGCAAGAGTGACCCATAACTGCATGAGCCGGGTCGCCAAAAACAAAGATGTCCTCTTTCCGACCGAAATGATATCGGTTGTCGGCCTGACGGACCATTATATCTACAGCGGCGACCTCCTGGCGACATTGGCGATGGCGGAGAATATTCTGGGAGCCAGCAAATTCTGCTCGACCAATTTGCTCGGCACGCCTTTGCCTGAGGAGCGGTTTGCCAAAATCGAGAAGATCACGGGTGAGAAATTCGACCGCCGCGACCTGGGCGACGACCTCAGCCAGATAATCCTCAAGAATATGGGCACCGCGTTTGGCAACCTGGGCGGCGTCGAGGTCGGCGACAACAACCACCTGGTCTACCTCGACACGATAACACGGGCCGCTCTTGAGACCGGCGCAAATTTCTTTTTGAATCCGAGCTGGTCAACGATCGTAGCGGCATGTTAC
The DNA here is from genome assembly GCA_020345705.1 of Candidatus Zixiibacteriota bacterium. Lineage (GTDB taxonomy): Bacteria > Zixibacteria > MSB-5A5 > GN15 > PGXB01. Next base: position 1,905,591 of record CP070766.1, read on the forward strand.
TACGCACGCGAGATTCCGGAGATGAGTTTCAAGATTTCGATGCTTCTATCCACACAAAATGCAATTATGTTCCGGATGCTGATGAACATCGTAAAAGAATACCTTCGGGACGACGGAACCACGCCGCTTTATGAAATCAATATTGGCAACGCCGCCAGTGCCGAGACCTTTATACAATGCTCGGAGGATCTCAAGGCTTCAGGCCTGCCGCAGATCTCACTGACGGCGCACCTTCGAATCAATCCTGACCTCGGAATGGAAGATTTCAATTGGACCGAGAACGCCCACAAAGTGCTCGACTCGGGCCATAACCTGACCATCAAGTATGAAAGCGATGGAACATCACGCCCGTACGACACCATGGAGGCATACTTCCTTTCCGATGAAGATCGGGACGACAAGGCCGACCTGATCGGGGACGTAATCTATCACAAGTGCATCCGGTGCGACCTGGACGCGCGGGCAATCATGCGCCGCGGGCATGACGCCAAATTTGCTAAAATCGCCTATAAATCATAGGAAGAAAAATGAAGGACTTAATTAAGCAATGGGACGGCACCGCCTATCCCGATATGTTACGCAATCTGCCGGAGATTGATATCAACCTTGAAGGTGTTCGAGGCTGGCTTTTGCAGGGCGGAGACACTCAGGTTGTTTTCTTTGATATCCAGCCGGTGGGGACAGTCCCGCCGCACTCACATTGCGCCCAATGGGGGATGGTGATTGAGGGTGAGATGTCACTGACCATCGGCGATGAAACGAAAATCTATCGAAAGGGAGATTGGTACTACATTCCCGAAGGGACGGTGCACGGGGCCAGCTTCCTGTCGAGGGTGAACGTCATCGACGTCTTTGACGCGCCTGACAGATATAAAACCAAGTGATATGCCGGATACGGGGCAGC
>CP070766.1:1906594-1909455 GCA_020345705.1 Candidatus Zixiibacteriota bacterium
AGAAAATTTCCGGGGGCCAGAGCCTTGGTCTTGTTTATACGCCGTCGGTTGCCGTCAATGACGATGCCGTTGACGCTGACGCGATAGCGGCTAACTTCACAGGTAAGCTGGCCGGATATCGGGAGCGCGAAAGAATCATGCAAACGGCGCTGGTAGGGCCGCACCGGGATGACGTCGAATTTTCCATCAGAGATTTTCCGGCGCACTCTCATGGCTCTCAGGGGGAAATCCGCACAGCCGCGATTTCGCTCAAGCTGGCCGTGTTTGATTATCTCAAGGACATCCGGAAGGTAGCCCCGATTCTTCTTCTGGACGAGATATTCGCCGAGCTTGACCGGGACCGCCGGGAGATGCTGATTGAACAGTTCGGTCGCTTCGGGCAGATATTCCTGACCACTGCATCGGATGTGCCCGAGACTTTGACGGCAAAGGCTCGAAAATTCAGAATTGAAAATGGGACTGTTACCCCTGAGTAAAGAAGGTATATTGGCACTATGCCGCGTTTGAATATCATCGGCGTCGATAAGTCGTTTGACGGCAACGAAGTTCTGCATAACATCTATCTTGAAACAGCAGATGGCGAACTAGTTGTCGTTCTGGGACCGTCCGGATGCGGGAAATCGACGCTCCTGCGTCTGATTGCCGGACTGGAAGAAGCTGATTGCGGGGAGATCTGGATCGGTAACCGGCGGGTTGACAGGCTTTCGCCGCGAAAGAGAAATGTGGCCTTAGTATTTCAGAATTATGCTCTTTATCCTCACATGACGGTGGAAAAGAACCTCGCCTTTCCGCTCAGGATAGGCGGCATCCCCCGCAAGGAAATCAGGGAGAGGGTTCTCAGCACGGCGACCCTTCTGGGACTGTCGGATAAGCTGGACTCCCACCCGGCGGCACTTTCCGGCGGTCAGCGGCAACGGGTGGCGCTGGGGCGAGCGATAATCCGTCAGCCGGATTTGTATCTTCTGGATGAGCCACTCTCCAATCTCGATGCCGACCTTCGCACCCGGATGCGCCGGGAGCTGGTTGAGATTCAAAAAAAACTTGGGACAACGACTGTTCATGTCACTCATGATCAGACTGAGGCTTTAACCATGGCTGACCGGCTGGTGGTTATGGAGTCAGGCCGAATCAGGCAGATTGGGACGGTGGACGACGTCTATAATCGGCCGGCTGATATTTTCGTAGCCTCGTTTATCGGAACGCCGAAAATTAATCTAGTTGGCGGCTGGGTGGAGGATAACCTCATACGGCCGTTTAAGATATCATCGGTTTTTGTCCCTTCCGATTATAGATCCCGCGCTGTGACTGTCGGCATCCGCCCGGAGGATATCATTATCACCGAAGACGGCGAATATACCGGTGTGGTCAAGAGAAGCGAGTATCTCGGCGACCGGGCCGTAATCGCAGTTGACTACTTGAAAAACGAGCTGATTCTCCTGGCCGCGCCGGGGCAATTCAGCCAGGGCGACACGCTCTCCTTCACCATCCGCACCGATAAACTCCATCTATTCGATAAAGAGACCGGCAGATGTCCTACAAATTAAGCTCGGTAGATTGCCCGGCCGGCGGAGCCGCGATTGTCCGCTTTCTTTACACCATAGCGTCTAACGGTCATCCGGTTGACTGATATTACCTTGACAAAAAAGACAGTAGTATATATATTATGAGGTAAGGTCGAAACTCCGAAGGTTTTTTCGCCTTTTAGCCAATCGGTTTCACATCATCGAAGCTCTTGGGAAATATGTCAGAGCAAGAAATGCTTTGATACAGACTCAGAGTAAAAAACTATGGAGGGAAAGGAGGAACTATGTCAGGGAAGCTGATACTATCTCCTGTGTTCATCGCGGTTGCTGTACTCTTATTATCGACCGGTTCGCTGGCCAATGATGCAACAGGCGAGAAAAGGAATATCAACAGGGTTAAAGTCAGCTCCGGCCCGAGGACGAGACTCGTCAGCACGGAGCGCGCAGTATCCGGTGAGAACCCGAGCCCGGAATACAGCCGGTCTCGCTCTCAATCACCGGGGCTTATTATCGGTCAGACCACCTATGACCAGCAAAGTATCGGGCGTATGAACCGCCAGGTTGACTGGCGGGGGAACCAGACGGTTCATTTTGTCTGGACCAAGCAGACAAATTTCATGCGCTACGGTGATTGCGGCACAGCTTATGAAGTGTGGGATGCCGAATATGGCGAACTCGTCTACGCCGGCACGAGTGGCGGATGCGATATCCACCAGCGCTCCGGCTACGGTATCGACTATTCGGCATACGCAAGCCTCGATGTAGACACGGAGAGCCGGGCCGTTATCAGCAACCACCATGACGAGGGCAGCGGTTTTTCCTCAACCATCTGGTGGGACTACTCTTCAGCCACCTGCTTCTTTAGTCCCGGGCAGTATAGAATACCTGACAGCACGTATGCCTATCCCGATCTGGCCTATCCGGGCGCGCCCGAGTATGTCTGGCCGAGTCATGAATTTCAGGTCTGGGATAGCGATACAGTGATTCACCTCTTCGCCAGACAGGGAAACGAGGCGGGCCTCTCCGGTATTGCCTATTTCAGGTTTATCGGCGGCTATTCACTCGGTTCCTGGCAGTATCCGCCGGTAATGGTCGACACCGTTGATGTTTTTGGGCATGTCGTCACGGCGTCCCGAGTCAGCCCGAAGGTGGCTCTCGTCTGGATTGCCAAACTGCCTGAGATTTCAGGTGATGGCGAATCGGAATGTACCGGCAGGTATATGGAAAACGACGTTTATTACTGCATCTCACAGGATATGGGTGCCACCTGGGGTGAGGGGGGCTGGCCCTCTGACGATAAATTCAATATCACAAAAAGCGACATTACCAAACCGGGCT
>CP070766.1:1909555-1912499 GCA_020345705.1 Candidatus Zixiibacteriota bacterium
GGGTCTTGCGAATGTATATAATTCCGGTTCCCTTCGGGCCGTACATCTTGTGGGCCGTCATCGAGAGCATATCGACACCCAGCTTCTCAACGTCAACCTTGATCTTTCCGGCCGACTGGACGGCGTCGGTGTGGAAAACGGCATCTTTTTCCCTGGCAATCTCCGCCAGTTTCGGGATATCCTGGATCGTGCCGACTTCATTATTCGAATGCATGATGGATACAACGGAAGTGTCGTCGGTGACCTTCTCTTTGAGATCATCAACAGAAACGATACCCAGATTATCAACACCGACGTAGTCGGCTTTGAAGCCGTTTTTCTCAAGATATTTGGCCGTTTCCAGAACGGCGTGGTGCTCGATTGCGGAAACGATAACATGTTTTCTCTTTTTCTGCTGATAGAAGGCCGATCCGATTACGGCCATGTTGTCCGATTCGGTTCCGCCGGAAGTGAAATAAATCTCCGACGGCTCGGCATTGAGAATCGCGGCCACTTTCTCCCGAGCTTCCTCAATCGCCGTCTTGGCCTCCCGCCCGAAGCCATGTACGGAACTGGCGTTGCCGTACCTCCCCTTGAGAAACGGAAGCATAGCCTCCAGAACGCGTTCGTCGAGGGGGGTGGTGCTGTTATTATCAAGATAAACCTGTTTCAACTTCTGAACCTCAATCTAATGTCAATTCCCACAAAAATGTATAATTATAGTCAACATTACCAATTTGTCAATACCCGCAAGCGATATTGCCAGTACTTAAATACGAAAGCGATATTAGAAAGCGTAAAGGATCGTGAAGTGGAACTTATCATCCGGTTCAATGCCTTTGGTTCTGATACGCCGGGCGTAGTCGAGGCGAATCGGCCCGGCTGGTGAAATGAATTGCAGGCCGATTCCGTACGACACGGCCAGGTTGTTCCATTTGATGTCCGCCCGGTATCGGTAGCCGTTGCCGAAATCGGCGAAGATTGATCCCCACAGTTTGCCGAATATGGGAAACCGGAATTCCTGGTTGACGATAATGATAATATCGGAGCCGGTGGGATTGCCCAGTTCCGATTTTGGCCCCATGCTGTTTTCGGCAAAACCTCTGATCGTGTTGGCGCCGCCAATATAGAAACGGTCGTCGGTCGGCACGGAGGTTGACGTGCCGGTCTCCTGGACCATACCACCCCTGAGTCGGCTGGCGGAGATCCACCCCGGCCAGACTCTTTGGTACCTCGACCAGCTTCCTTCCAAAAGATAGAACGAGTCGTCTCCCCCCAGGAATCCGCCGATGTATTCGATGCGGAATGAGGTAAGCGAGCCCTGAGATGGGATGAAGACGTTTTCCCGGGAATCCCGCACGGCATTTATGTACAGCTTTCGTCTGATGGAAATCCCTTTTTCCTCGCGGATCTGCTCTTCGGCTTCCTTGCTGACACCGTAGATATTGACCTGTTCATACTGAAATCCGGTGATGATTCTGAATCTCTCCCCTCTATTCAAAACAGTATTGGCTGAAACATACCAGGTCTGTTTGCGATATGGCTGCACCAGAGACCGGACGCCCGGCTCAATTTGCCCGGTCAGCGTGAGCGGCATCCTGATACCGATAAACCACGGCTCCGTAATGCGAACACGATAACTGTGCTCCTTCAACCGCCATTCAGTGAATATTACGAAGAGGGAACGTGCGGAAATCTCAAGCAGCCTGGATTTGAGGAAATTTCGTTTGCCCCACGAACCGGACAAGGACCAGGTCAAGTCCTTTATTGAATCCTGGGCCGCACCCGTTTTCAGCGACACATAGTGCGCTCTTTTCTCCTTCAGAGTCAGGGAAAAACCGGGGTTTAGTCTCTGAGCCGATTGACTGGTATCGGAGACGGCACTGTGAAGTCGTAGCGTCAAGTAATAGCCGGTATGCAGCAAACGTTCCTGAGAATCGATAATGTCCTTTCGTCGATAAATGTCGCCCGGTTCAAAAGTCAACTCCCTTCTCACCAGAGAAGTATCGAATCTGTCGGCTCCGACGATGTTGATGTCTCCAAAATGAACCAGGGAATCAGATTCAATAATGAACGTGACCCCTGCTCGATCACTTTCGACCGTGGTATCAATGCGGAAGGTTGTCCGGGCATACGGATATCCATGATTGGCCAGGACCGATTTTATGTCGTAGCCGGCCTGCCGCAGTTTGAACAGGTCAACCGGTCTGCCTTCCTTAAAGCGATCCTTAATCTTGAACAGGTATCGGTCGAATTGGCGGTCATAATCGCCGGTCAGATCAACATGGCTGTGGAAAAAGCGTCGTCCTTCATCAATCGTGATGCTGACCAGGGCGTTTGAATCCGGAGGAAGAGGGACGAATTCCTCCTTTAGGCGCACGCCCAGGAAACCGGATGACAAATAAAGAAACTTCGCTTCCGATGTATCGCGCATTACCGTCTCGCGCTGAACACGCCGCCGTCTGTCCGCCTTGAGGGCGAGGATGATGCTGCTTCTTCTCGAAAACAAGCTGGTCTTTATCCGGGCGTCCGTGAAGAAGCTGTTGCCCTCGATTGAGATTGAATCAATGATCGGTTTTTTTCTGAGCCACCGCCGGACATTCTGTTCCTCGGTGTACTGAGCATTACCGAGCGAAAATATGCCCAGGACAATAGCCGCCAGCAGGATGTACGAAGCCTTGCTCAAATTAGTAATCCCAGTAGAAGTTTAAAAATAATTTATAAAGGTCGCCCTCGTCGGCCTTGCCTTCCATCAAAAGAAACCGTTTCAGGCGGTACTCGAATCCGACCCCCTGGCCGGCTTCTCCTGATATCGCCGATCGACCATAAATGTAAAGATTCGGATGCGTATAAAATCCGAGCGTCAACCTGGTTCCCAGCGGGTCGAACTTGTCACCGTAAACCGGATCGATTTCAAACGTCTCCACTCCCAGTGTCCGTGAACCGATTCGACCGACCTGCGAAC
>CP070766.1:1912599-1920782 GCA_020345705.1 Candidatus Zixiibacteriota bacterium
CCGACCACAACAATCGTATCGAAAGCCTCCCGGACGGCTCGTCGGGCGATTTCCGTTGCGTGGCCCGGTCCCATTGTCCTTTCTATGCTAAGATGCTCCTCTGGGAATTTCACACGCAGGATTCGCTCGATCTGTCTTTTGCCGGCGCGTTTCGACCCGGGATTTATGATGGCTTTGACTTTCATTTTAATCTCCGTCAAACTTGTTCATGCGGCGTCCTTGATTTGACGGCCCCAGTCGGTCTCGAGAGAGTAGGCAAGGATGGTCCTAAAATAGCTGAACAAACCGGGCGCGGAAATCCCGGAGCCTTGCAGGGCATGGGCCGTGTTGACGTCGTCGAATATCTTCTTCGCGGTTAAATATGGCTCGAATTGTCTCAGAATACTCGAAATTCGACCGGCCTTCATGCCGGCCGATTGGTTCGCCTCACCATTATTACAGGGTCGTACAAATCTGATGGGCGGAATCGTCCGCGCCGGGGACGATTCCCTGAAATACCTGACAGCACGGGCGACGATGGCATCCACTCGCGCTGACTTATCTTTGCCGGCGACAATATGAAACGTTTTCCCGAGACCGTCATCTGAGCCGGCAAAGATGTAATGGATGGCGTCCGACGCGTAATCGAGCGGAACGACATCCAGCAGTGCATCCGGAATGCCGGGCAGTACATCGACCGCGCCGCGATGGATAAATTTCAGTGGTGTATAAAGGCCGTTGAATGATAATATTCGTCCGGTCAGGGAATCACCGGCAACAATGCTGGGCCTGAAAATCATTACCGGCAGTTCGGGCATGATGCGGCGGACAAGGCATTCGGCCTGCCATTTGGAGGATTCATAGTTGTTCGTGAATGTCCGGGCGGGAAGAGTGTCGTCTTCATAAATCATTCCATCTTCATTACCACAGACGTAAGCGGTGCTGATGTGGGCGATGCGTTCAAGTTTACCTTTGTTCGCAGCCTGAAAGGCGAAATCCATTACATTTCGGGTTCCTTCCAGATTAACCTCCCGGGCTGTCTCGACGGGGAGGAAAAACTTGGTAGCGGCTGCTGAATGAACAACATGGGTTACTTCCGAAGCCAGCCGGGTCCAATCTGTTTCCGTGAGGCCCATTCTCGGTCGTGTAATATCACCGCAGACTAACGTGATCTTCTCTTTCGCGGCGGACAGGTCCAAGTCGGGTGATAACGTCCGCAAAACCCGACTGAGTCTCTGCTGCGCCCCGGCGGATGAGTCGGCTCTGACAAGCAGGATCAGCCGGGGCGATTTATCAGCCTTCAGGATTCGAGCGACAAGTTTGCCGCCGATATTCCCTGTTGCACCCGTTATGAAGAATGTTCCGGTCATTTTCATCTCCTGCTAAAGAATCTGCGTTATCGGTCATTTACATTTCATATAAAGTGGGCGCAAGCTCTATGCCGAAACCAGCACGGGGCGGGCAATGCCTGTAACTGATTCAGCATTGTTGCCTTACGTGATTTTTCCAACCGGCGGAAATTCGGACTGATGGATATGAGGTATCCAGAAGCGGGAATGGCTAACCATAAGAATATCGTTGCACTCCCGGGAATATGACTGCGGATGGGTTTTCGCCGGTGTTAGACAAGACTTCTTTTGTCGTTGCTAAGGTTGTCAAACCGACATATATTATTGTCGTTCTATTGGTTCGAAACGGCCGATATGATTACCGGGCCAAAATTGCAGAAGTTATGAATAAACACGAAGACACCAGCGCAGGCTCTGATGAGCCTTTTGACGGTGGAACGGACATATCGCACTATACTATTATCAGAAAAGTCGGCTCCGGCGGCATGGCTGATGTTTATCTGGCCAGAGACAATAAATTGAATCGGGAGGTTGTCCTGAAGTTTCTGTCGAACCGATATGCCGCCGACAGAGAATTCAAAACACGGTTTAAGCGCGAAGCTCAACTGGCCGCCTCACTGAAGCATCCCAACGTCGTTCACATATATGAAGTCTCCGAACACCGGGGCCGGACCTTTATTGCGATGGAATACTGCGAGGGACCTTCGCTTGATGATTATATCGAGAGCCGTCGATTATCGCAGGAGGAAATTCTGAACCCGGCCATTGATATCTGTGAAGGTTTGAAAGAAGCCCATGAGTCCGGCATCGTGCACCGGGACATAAAACCGTCCAACATACTGCTTGACAGCAGAGGGCAGATTAAGATTCTGGATTTCGGCCTGGCCGCCGCTCGCGGCGATAAAGCAGCCTACGACAGAAGCACAACCTGCGGGACAATCAGCTATATGTCTCCGGAGCAGACCCGAAGCAGGCAGGTAGACCACAGGTCTGATCTGTTTTCCTTCGGGGTAGTGTTATATCAGATGATTACCGGAAGACCGCCTTTCACGGGTGAATATGAAGCGGCGGTCAGCTATGCAATTGTCAACGAAACTCCGGTTCCGGTTTGTGAGCTTCGGGAAGATCTTCAGCCCGAGCTCGGAGATATCGTTTCGCGGTTGCTTGAGAAAGAGCCGGATGATCGATTCCAGTCGGCAGGGGAAGTTCTGGAACGGCTGAAAGGGCTTCGGCATCCTGTATTGGATGACGTTGGGCCGGCCGGAAAAGCCTCCCGCAGGATTCTGCCATTATCTTATCTAATGGTTCTTCTCGGTTTGATCGCGGCGGTACTGGTTGTCTGGCAGATCTTGTTGCGTCCGACCGATGAAAAACCGGTCACGAAGAAAGTCGTGGCCGTTTTGCCGTTCGAGAATCTGGGGCCTCCGGACGATGAGTATTTCTCCGACGGCATGACCGATGCCATTACCACGCATCTGGCCAGGTTCAGCGAGCTGGGGGTGATATCCCGAACCAGTTCCATGCAATACAAGAACAGCCGGAAAGGGGTGCGTGAGATCGGATCCGAACTTGGTGCTTCATACCTCCTGACCGGGACCATTCAGTGGGATCGATCCTCCGATGAAAACCGGGTCCTCATCAATGCCAAACTTGTTCGGGCGGACGACGATACCCACTTGTGGACGGATTCATATGAGAGAGTCCTTGACAAAGTTTTTGTACTGCAAACTGAGATCGCGGCCAATGTGACCAGGGCACTGAATGTCGCCGTAAGTGACGACGACAGAAGGATGACGATCTCCAGGCCGACCGATAACCTGGATGCTTATGATCTGTACCTTCGCGGCAACGAGTATCTCAACCGGAGCTGGGAAAAAGAGGACATTCAGATTGCGATTGGACTCTACGAAGGTGCGATTGAGCTGGATCCGGATTTTGCCGCGGCGCATGCGATGCTCTCGCGGGGACACGGAAGTATGTACTCGGAGTATTATGACCGGTCGGACGCGAGGTTTCTTAAGGCCAGGAACGCCGCCGAACAGGCGCTCCGGCTTGAGCCAAACCTGGTCGAGGGGCATCTGGCGATGGGTTATTGCCACTATTGCAAGATGGATTATGAGAATGCTTTGAGAGAGTTTGCCTTTGTGCGGGAGTATCAACCCAATAACAGATATCTGTACAGTGCTATTGCCGGTGTACAGAGAAGGCAGGGCAATCTTCTGGAAGCTGCGCAGAATTTCGCGCGAGCTCTGGAACTTGACCCGCTTTCGTATCTACGGGCCTTTGATGTGGCACTGACATACGGTCTTATGCGCCGGTATGAGGATGCCGACAAGTATCTTGACAGAACTCTCCTGCTTGCTCCGGACTGGCCGTTACCATACATATACAGGGCATGGTTGAGGATTTTGAAAGAAGGAAACATAACCGAAGCTCGGGCCATCCTGGCTGAGGCTTCCGGCTTGACTGACCTGTTCAAGTCCAAGTATTACTGGTGGCTGGCCCGCATCGTTGAGACAGATTATCAGCAGGTGCTTGACAGGAGTGCCCCCGGGCCCGATACGGCGGCCTATTATTTGCATCGTGCTCAGATGAATCGATTAATGAACCGGAATGACCTGGAAGCGGCATACGCCGATTCGGCCAGGCTGATACTCGAGAAGAAGAGGCATCAGCTCGGCGGGCAGGCGCGTTTTCACAGCTACCTCGGACTGGCTTATGCCGGCCTCCGGCAGAAAGATGAAGCCATCAAACACGGCAAAGAAGCGGTGAAATTACTGCCGACGACAAAAGATGCCTTCGATGCGCTGTTTTTGGTCGTAAATCTTACAGAGACATTTGTCATTTTCGGAGAATATGATGCCGCCGTGGAGCAGCTTGAATTTCTATTATCAATTCCGGGGTTTGTGACCATGTCCTATTTAAGGCTAGACCCGCTCTGGGTTCCGCTGCGGGATCATCCGCGTTTCAAGGAGATGCTGGGAGAAGCTCAAAACACAGGATGAACGGCCCGTTATCCTGAAGGGGCGAAGCCATGACATCTGAAGAGCCAGACAACGACAGGACCGTCAGCGGGGTTATCCTTCCCAAGGGAACGGCCGTAGCCCAATACAGGATAATTGAGAGGATTGGGTTCGGGGGGATGGGTGAGGTTTACCTGGCCGAAGATGCCGCTTTGAAGCGTAATGTGGCGCTGAAATTTCTTCTGCCCGTGTATGCCTCCCGGGAGGATTTCAGGCGGCGATTCACGCGCGAGGCACAGGCCGCAGCCGCTCTCAGCCATCCCAACATTATCACGATCCATGAGGTCTCAGAATACATGGGCCGACCGTTCTTTGCCATGGAACTGGTCGAAGGGCGATCACTCCGAAGCATTATTCAGGACAAACCGCCGGCGATGTCCCGCGTGCTGGACATTGCCATTCAGGTTTGCGAGGGTCTGAGAGAAGCCCATGATTCGGGAATCATCCATCGGGACGTCAAGCCGGCCAACATCCTGACAGACAAGAGGGGCGAAGTCAAGATACTTGACTTCGGGTTGGCCCGAATCGAGGGAGTCAGCGGACTGACCCGGCCGAACACGGCTCTGGGTACGGTTGGCTACATGTCGCCGGAGCAAGTGAGCGGCGAGCCGGCGGACAGCCGCAGTGATATCTTTTCTCTGGGGATTGTTCTATATGAAATGGTGACCGGCCGTCACCCCTTTATGAAGGACAGTGCGCCCGCGACCCTTAATGCCATCCTGCAGGACACGCCTGAGCCTGTGGCCAGATACAAGGCCGACGTGCCTGACGATCTTCAGAAAATCATTGACAAGGCGCTTGAGAAGAGTCATGAGATGCGCTATCATCACATTGATGATATTCTGACCGACCTCAAGCGCCTCAGGCGTGACGTTGCGTCGGGTTCTTCGGTTCTTTCGACGGAGGTGTTAACGGCCGCGGCCCGGCGGCGGGCGTATCTTCCCGTTATGGCCCCGCTGGCGATTGTTGCGCTGGCTGTATTGCTGGTGCTGATCATTCCGTCGAGCCGGCAATCGCTTTTCAGAATGTTCGGCGCTGAAACTGTTCCTTCACGGAAGCACCTGGCAATCCTGCCCTTCGCGAACGTCGGCGAGGTGACGGCAAATCAGGCATTTTGCGACGGGCTTCTGGAGACACTAACCAGCAAAGTCACCCAGTTGGAGCAGTTTCAGGATTCATTCTGGGTCATCCCGGCCAGTGAGGTACGCGAACTTAACGTCGGCAGTGCCAGGCAGGCGAGGAAGGCTTTCGGGATTACACTCGCCATAACGGGCAGCGTCCAACACATGAGGGAAAAGTTGCGGATGACCATGAACCTTGTTGACGCAAAAGACGGGCGTCAATTACGTTCAATGGTGATAGATGCCTATCCGGCGGACGTATCCGCCCTGCAGGATTCTATTGTTATCGAGCTGGCCCGGATGCTCGAGGTGCAACTGAGGCCCGAAGGTCGCCGCCTGGTGGAGGCGGGCGGAACCGAGGTTCCTCGCGCCTACGAGCTTTATCTCAACGGTCGGGGGTATCTTAAGGAGTTTCGGGAAGCCGGGAACCTCAATACCGCTATTGAGCTTTTTCGGAGTTCTCTGGGAAGCGATTCGTCCTTCGCTCTGGCCTACGCCGGACTGGGAGAGGCATACTGGTGCAAATATCGTATCACGAAAGAGTCTGACTGGGTCGAGCAGGCCACAGCGATGTGCCGACGGGCAATGGAGCTGGACGACCAGGTGGTGCCGGGCTACGTGACCCTGGGGATGATTTACAGGGGTACAGGTCGGCATGAAGAGGCGGTCGCGGAATTTAAGCGGGCTCTGGCGTTGGATTCATTCAATAACGATGCCTATCGGGGACTAGCCAGGGCCTATGAGGAGATGAATAAAGCCGAATTAGCCGAAGCCACCTACCGGAAGGTAATTGAACTGAAACCGGATTATTGGGGAGGCTATTTTGACCTGAGCATGTTCTACATATATCAAGGGCGGCAGGAGGAAGCCCTTGAGCTTCTGGACAAGGTGGTGGAGTATGGTCCCGTACGTTATGTCGGCTGGAATGATCTGGGCGCACTTTACTTCCAGTTCGGGCAATGGGATGAGGCACGCGAAATGTGGGATCGTTCGCTCGAGATTGAGCCAAACTACGGCGCTTATTCCAACTTGGGCAGTCTTCACTATGTGAGACAGCAATACGCTGATGCCGCCGCTATGTACGAAAAGGCACTGAAGCTCGATGACCACGATTACAACGTCTGGATGAACCTGGCTTCCGCGTATTATTGGATGCCGGAAAAGCGAACTAAGGCTCCGGAAATCTATAACCGGGCTATTGAGTTGGCCGAGAAGGTCAGGGAGATCAATCCCCGTGACGTGGACGCCCTTGCCAATCTGGGCGAATGTTACGCGATGACGGCCAGGCGGGAAAAAGCTCTTTTGATGACGGAGCAGGCCCTGTCTCTGATGCCGGACAACGTATATATTATGGCGCAGGCCGGTATTGTTTATGAAGTTCTGGGTGAGCGCGACTCCGCGATCGAGCTGTTCGGACGAGCCTTGAAATACGGTTACCCGAGATCATATATTGAACATTCCCCGGCGCTCAAGGACCTGCTGGCTGATCCACGATTTCAAGATATGATTCAGGGCAACGGGGACGCCGGTAAAGACACAATAACTTCTGATCGTTAGCCGTATTTACATATAGATCAGCACTGCAAGATTTATTGGCAGTCAAAACCCAGAAGGGGTCAAGATTACTTAACAGAAGGAGAAGCATGCCATGTCAAATGGTCAGAACCATGTCGTCGTTATATTTAATGACGGCAATACGGTAGCAGTTGCGCCGGGTCAGGTAGTTGCCGCTAAGGAGGACACTGTGACGTTCAAGAACATCACCCAGTCTTCGGTAGTAACCCTGGTTTTCCCGGATGAAGACATTTTCAAGGGCATCGCGACTGTCAGCCTAACACCGGAGAGTCCGAATACGCGGAAAAGGACATTGACAGTTGATACTGAGGAAATGGGGAGTTATCCCTATACCGTGTACCACAGCTCCAGTAAGGAGTTCGCTCACGCCTCAATTCCGAATATTATCGTGTACCGGCGGGATTGAGGTACGGCCGCATCGTATGTACTATTGTCCACACGACGGCGATAGACCCGGCTGCCTGATATAGGCTACTGGGAAGAGAAAAATCGAGATAATTTCAGAATTTCAGCTGTTCGGCGTCGATGCCGTAGCGCGCCATCTTGTCCTTTAATCCCTTGCGCGTTAATCCGAGAATTTTGGATGTCTTCAGGATGTTGCCCTTGTTTTCGGAAAGCGTCGCGGCAATGACTTCGCGCTCGACTTTTTCCGTGATTTCACGGAGCTGACCGCGGTATCCGGTGAAATCCGATTCGGCTGTCACCGAGCCGCGAAGCTCCGGAGACAAATCGGGCAAGTCGATAATCCCATTGGCCTCACTGACGACGGCGGCCCGCTCGATTTCGTTTTCGAGCTGCCTGACGTTCCCGGGCCAGGGGTATTTTATCAAGGCTTCAAGCGCCGCAGGGGTTACCGAAAGGCGGTCAATTCCCAGTTTTATCTTAAGCCTTTGCAGACAGTGATGGACGAGCAGGGGGATGTCCTCGGGGCGGTGCCGCAGTGGCGGCAAGTCTATAGTAAATGTGTTCAGGCGATAGAAAAGGTCCTGCCTGAAGCTGCCCTTTTCGATTTCTTCTTTCAGTTTCTTGTTGGTGGCCGAGATGATTCGAACATCGACATAAGACGTTTTGGATGCTCCTACCGCCCTGATTTCACCGGTTTCAAGCACGCGGAGAATCGCGACCTGCGTTGACAG
>CP070766.1:1920882-1924594 GCA_020345705.1 Candidatus Zixiibacteriota bacterium
GCGGTGACAAGGAGAAAGATATCATAGAGATGACACAGGCGTACACGTCAAAGCTGGAAGCAGTGGTGCGCAGGCACCCGGAACAGTGGATGTGGACACATCGCCGATGGAAGCTGGACTGAAGGTTGAGAATTTGATATGAGCAAGATTATTATCAGAACACCGAACCACCTGGGTGATTCATTGATGGCCCAACCGGCGGTGGCGGCCTTTGCCTCAGGCAGGCCGAATGATGACATTTCTATTCTTATCCCGGAGTGGGCGAGGCCGATCTATCGCAATATCCCTGACGCCCTGCTTTTATTAGTGGAGAGCCGCTATCTGCACGGCATGAAGGCCATCAGCTATCAGTCCGACCTTCTCAAGAGAGAGGGATTCGAAACGGGGGTGCTTCTGACGCCGTCGTTTTCATCGGCCCTGATTTTCTATCTGGCTGGCGTGAAAAATCGCTTTGGCTACAACACCGACGGCAGAGCTCTGCTTCTGAACCAGAGACGAGAACATAAAGACGTTTCTCGGTTTCATCGATCGGAGCGGTATCGCCATCTGCTGGAGGAAGTCGCGGGCGGTGAACTGAAACCGGACCGGCCGGAAATATCGGTGATTAACCCGGCGCTGGGATCGGCCGTTGAACTGTTGGGTGATAACAGAATTGTTCCGGAGGAGGCCTTTGTCGCCATCGCTGCCCGGGCGGTGGCGCCATCGCGGAGATGGGGCAGTGAAAACTATGCCGTTCTGGCCCGGAGGATTTTGACGGAATTGGGATTGAAAACCGTCCTTCTCGGGAGCGCCGCCGAAAGGCGCGCCGGCGGTGAAATAGCCGGTGAGGAAGCTGACATCGTTAACATCTGCGGCCAGACCGATATCGAAACGGCCGCTGCGGTGCTTTCGATGGCGAAGCTTTTCATCGGCAATGATTCGGGGCTGGCTCATCTGGCGGCGGCCGTGGATATCCCGCTGGTCGTGCTGTCAGGCGCCGACAAGCCGGCGGAGACTTCGCCCGTCTCGGATAAGAAGACGGTAATCATAAGGGACAATCTTGATTGCATCTCATGCATCAAGAATGTCTGTCATAAAAAAGGGGAAGCCTTCATGAGATGTATGAAGGATATTACCATCGATGAGGTTTTCAGTGCGGCCCGCCTTTGTCTCGAGCAGTAGCTTATGCGAATCGGCATAATAGGTACCATCAACCGTGACAGCATCAATCTGCCCGACGGCAGGCACAAGGAGGGGTGGGGCGGGATTCTCTATAATATCGTTGCGCTTTCGTCTCTGATCGGCCGGAAAGCCGATATCGTCCCCGTATGCAACGTCGGGCAGGATTGCCATAAGAGAATTATGTCTATTCTGAGACCATTGACGGGGGTCGTGACGGATTTTGTTAAAAAGGTTCCCGAAAAGAACAACCACTGCTTCCTGACGTACAGCGACTCGGAAAATAAGCGTGAGATTCTGAAAGGCGGCGTCCGGCGTCTGGTGTACGACGACGTGCGGCCACTGCTTAACTGTGACATCATATTGCTGAATTACATATCGGGCAGGGACATCCATATCAGGTCACTTCAGAAGTTAAGACGGGAATTCCCAGGTCAGATTTATGTCGATATCCATTCACTGACCCTCGGCAAAAGGAAAGACGGCGTGCGGTTTCTGCGAGTGCCGCAAGGCTGGACGAAAGTCGCGCGGGCTTGTGATTATGTTCAGCTGAATCGGTCGGAGCTGGCGTTATTGACCGGAGAGGAAAAGGCTGACAGAAACGATAATATAAGCCCTCGCTTCGCCGTCGAATCTCTTGAGAGTCTTCTTATGCAAGCAGGGGCAGATTTACCCAGGAGAGTCTTTATTGTCACCGACGGTCGGAGAGGATGCTATCTGTGTCAATATCGGAGCGGGCGGATCGGGTTTCAGCACATTCCCCCTCGGAGGATTGTAATTCGTGGCGATGCAACCGGTTGTGGAGATTGCTTCAGCGCCGGATTTGTCTTTGGTTTGGTCAGGCGCAAGAGTTTGCACACCTGTGCCGTTTACGGCAATGATGCCGCCCTGTCGAGAATCCTCAGCCAGACCGGCACGTACTCTGTTCTGGAACGGCCCTGACATAAAGAAAATCAGGCTTGAGAGCAAAATAATAGTTGACAAAATCTGCCCTAAATGTTTAATTGGTATTGAAATAGAAGCTGGAGAGGGTAACTCCAAGCGTTCCTAAAATCGTCTGCGAATTAGATACCTTTTGTTGTGTCGGGCAGTTGGGGGGTGGACGCTGTGTGTGACCAGTTTCTTTTTGTTCAAAAAAACTAGCTGAGGCAAACATGATAAATGAGTGCCTTATACCAACTTTTTGCGCGGATAACTATAATTAGAGTTAGGAGCACCGGCGCGGGTCTGCTCGGGAGGTGTGCTGTCTGAAAAAAAGAGTGATAACTGATAATTCATATCGCCACGCGACCGTGATGTCTCGCGGTTGCGCTGAGAATTATCGTTTTGAGAACGATGATATTTCTTCTCGGAAGTCAGTCAGGCGAAAGCCTGGCGCTCGATATCTTCTGGAAGGCAAGATGTTACTTAACACAATAACCTTAAACATTTCATTGGAGGAAGCAGCATGACCAAAAAACTCATGGCGCTGTCTCTGGGGCTTCTTCTTGCGTTTGCGCTGGTGATCTTCGCCAGCACTGATGACAAGCTTCAGAGGCTGCCGGCCTCAGTGGTTGAAGAAGCTGTGCAACCACCCGAGGCTCCAAAAGATGCGTGTCAGATGACACGCTTCAATGGCAACGAGACCTGGATCCCCTATCACTGGAGCGGCTGTCAAAGCATTCAATACTTCGACCCGGCGGTTCTCTGCGCCGGCGTGCCGACTTATCCGTTTGAAATCCAATCACTTACTTTCCCTCTTTATGATGTTGGTGAAGAGACGTATCCGGTTCCGCTGGATATTATCGTCTATGATTTGGCGCCAAGCGGACTCAAGTGTGACGGCCCGGGTCCAGAGCTGTGCCGCTTTTCAACGAGTGCCGACGAGGCTTCGTTTCAATACCCCTCCCAGGGGACGGTGGCTTTCCCTACGCCGTGTTGTGTCACCGGTCCATTCTTCATCGGCATTGAATACACTGGCGCTGGAGCAGGCATATATCCCAGTTTGATATTCGACGATAACTCACAGATAGACACGTGCGACCAATGGTTCTACCTTGCTGGCGATGGTACCTGGTATGAGTGGTACGAGCGATTTGCTCCGGACGTTGGTTATCTGTGGTGGTATGTAAACGGCGAAACCAACTCCGGAAATTGTGAGGCCTGCGACTGGCAGCCGGGCGATCCGCATAAGATGCATTTCCCGCAGCTGCCGGATGAGGCCGGCTGGGATGTCAACGCCACCTATCCGGTGGTGCTGGCCGAAGACTGGCGGTGCTCGCAGACCGGCCCGGTCGAGGACATCCACTTCTGGGGCTCCTGGAAGCACGATATGGTTGGCCAGGTGCTGTGGTTCATATTAAGCATCCACAGAGATATCCCGGCCGATCAGAATCCTGCCGGCTACAGCATGCCCGGCGAGCAGCTCTGGTGGCGTGAAGTATGGGATTTCGGCGTAACCGGCTATGACCCGCCGTCGATGGAGGGCTGGTATGATCCCTCCACGGGAGAGGTTTATCCGAACGACCATATCCACTACTTCCAGTACAATGTCTGTTTTCCTGATGAGGCAGAC
>CP070766.1:1924694-1933434 GCA_020345705.1 Candidatus Zixiibacteriota bacterium
CATAAAAAACAACGCCTGCGTCTGCATCATAAAGGTTTTGGGCGTTCGGTAAGCCATAACCTCAGAGAAATTCCCCCTATAAGCCTCGACCTCTTGCGTCAGCTCGTCTGGCGTTGGAACGAAATATGATTTGGTCTCCTCCCACACCTGCACCACGATGCTTTGCTGGGGCGTGATCTCCCCGCCCGTGGCTTGCGCCGATTCGATATCCAGAGCTGCAGACCTCAGTCTTTCAAACTGCATGCCCGATCCCACCTGAATCAGAATGCCGAGAGACAGAAAGACAACGGCCCAAATGATCAGTGTCCTCGGTGATCGTCTCCGGAAAAGATAAAGAAGAAGCCCGCATAACGCGTACGTGAAAAGAATATCGCCGTACCAGAAAAGAAAGCCGTGGGCCAGGCCGAATATTATAAGCCACACGATTCGCCGATAATGAATCCCTCCGAAAGGCTGCCCCGCCGACTCTGCCCGGTCGTGCATCAGTATCAGTCCGGCGCCGAAAAGCATCGAAAAAATGGCCATCATCTTCTGCAGAAAAAAAAGATGGCTCGTCTGCCAGGTAAGGAGATTAACTCCTGCAAAACCGCCGGCGATAGTGGGATCGAAATACACTCCGCTTGGCAACGCAAAAAAGTAGATATTGATGACAAGAATGCCCAGGAGCGAGAATCCCCGAAGGACATCAACCGACTGAATGCGCTCGCGGCCGCTCGCCGGGCCCAATCGAGACGGGGCACCGTTCGAGTGTGTGATGTTGGAAGATTTACCTGTACCCATTATTGAGATTAGTTACGTGACGCTGCCGCGGCCGGTTTCATTAATATGTCAAAGGAATCTCAAGGACGATCGAAATTCAATCCCGAGATAATCTCCACCGCTTTTCTGCAGTCCTCGGCCGTTACGTCGAGATGCGTCACAAATCGTACCCGCGTCGGACCAAAGGGTACCCCCAGCACGCCGTGCCGTTTGAAAATCCCAACTATTTCGGTTGACGTCTTACCTGTCTTCGAAATGTCAAAGATAACAATGTTTGTCTGCACACGATCCGGATCGATGTCAAAACCGTCAATCCCACCCAGTCCTTCTGCCAGGATGCGGGCGCTGTCATGATCCTCGGCAAGCCGGTCAATGTTGTGTTCAACGGCATAGAGTCCGGCCGCGGCGAGAATGCCGACCTGCCTCATGCCGCCGCCAAAGAGCTTTCTTGTGCGTCGGGCCTTTTCGATGAAATCCTTCGTTCCGAGAATCATCGACCCGACCGGCGCCCCCAATCCCTTGGAGAGACATACCGAGACCGAATCAAAAGGGGCGACCCAATCGGCCAGAGGCGCCCCGGTGGCAATGTGAGCATTCCATATCCGGGCGCCGTCAAGATGCATCAGAAGATTGTGTTTGCTCGCGACCTTTCTGATCCTCAGAATCTCATTCAGTGGAAAGATGGTTCCGCCGTGACGGTTGTGAGTATTTTCGATGGTGACTATCTTCGTCAGCGGATTGTGAATGTTCGGCTCCCGGACATGACTTTCAACGTCCTCTGCGGTAAACACGCCGTGTTCGGTGTCGATCATATTGATCAGGAGCGATGAATGTATCGCCGGACCGGCCACCTCGTAATTGACAATATGGCAGTCCCGCTCACAAAGGATTTCCCATCCCGGCTCGGACAGGGTTTTTAATGCGACCTGATTGCCCATGGTGCCGGACGGCACATATACGGAGGCCTCCGTCCCAAACAGTTCCGCGACCTTTTCCTCGAGCCGGATAACGGTCGGATCATCACGAAAAACATCATCGCCCACCTCGGCCTCGGCAATAGCCTTTCTCATCTGGGGAGATGGCCGGGTGACGGTGTCGGATCGTAAGTCTATCATTTTCATACCTGCCATGTACCTATTAACGTATCAGTTAACCGGCTTTATCCGCCGTTTGATATTATCATAAGCAGCGTCATCACCAATCCGCAGACCAGCGGCACAGTTGTGTTGTCATCGACCCTGAACGAGACGGCTTCGGTGACGGTGGCGACAACGGCGCCGGCCAGGCCGACCGTCAGCTCCAATGAGGGCGCCGCCAGGGCTACCAGCACACAGGCGACAAGAAACGCAAACGAACCCTCAAAGGATTTGCTTTTGAACCTGTGTCTGCCGAATCTCATCCCGACCAGGGCCGCGGCCGGATCGCCGACAATGATGAAGGCCAGGGAAGCCACCGCTATCGGCTTGGAAAACAGGGCGATGGTCAGACAGGCCGCCGTCAGTATATAGGTGGCACCGGTGAAATCACCGTGGGTCTCTGTCTGACGAATCATCGGCGAGGCAATCCGTCTGAAAAAACGCCATATTGCCCAGCCGCGCAGCCGGCCGACATCGATGACTATCATAAGCAGGGTAACCGGGATCATTATGGCCAGGGCTTGACTCTTGGACAGCTCCAGAACATAGTAACCTCCCGGAATCACAATGGCAAAAATATGCGTCAGCTTGCGAAAGATTTCGCCTTTGAGAGGCAGCTGCTTTGAAGCTTTATTTTCCACTGCGGATATGTCGACCGGCATTATCGGCGCTGCTTCGAAGCCAGTTCGAGCCGTTTTATTCTATCCAGGTTATAGTCTATCCGATACCGACTCACCATGTCACGCTTCCATTGGAGATGGAATGAGTACTGATGCTCGCGCTTGACAGCATCGATAATTGATGGCCGCGCCTGCTGTACCGTCTTATTGTATTGTCTATCCAGCACCTTGATGATATGATAGCCCCACTCGGTCTTGACCGGATGGGAGATGCCTTTGACCGGCGTCGCCAGGGCATGCTCGTAAAACCTCTCCGGCATCTCGCCCGGGCCGATCCATCCCAGGTCGGCAGCGGCGGTCCGAATTTCCTCCGCCCCCGGATAGTACTCTTTGGCCAGGTCAAGAAAATCCACCCCGGAGAGGGCTTGGTCCCGCAGAAACTCGCCGAAAACGGAATCGTCGACTATTATATGCTGGACCCGAACGGGCTTCTGAATAACATACCTGTCAATATGCTTCTGATAGTAATCCTCAATCAGGCTGTCCGAGGGAACGAAATCAGGATCGCGGCCTCGTTTTTTGACCACTTCTATGGCATATTTATGATACAGCGCTTCCCGGGTTGCCACCACCGCAGAATCACTGCCGAATCCCAGTTCATCTGCCGCCTGTATGAGAACCAGTCTGGAGGACATGAAATCGAGCGTCTCATGCATCACGTCCAGCGTAACCGTATCAATATTTTTGCTGAGCTTGAACTGATGCAGGTAGTCCGGAAATCTGAAAAAAGTGATCGTGTCGATATCATTGACTGTTGCCGCCCACAGCGTCTCGGGGGCCTCATGGATATTCGCGCTCAGGGCCGAATCGTTATACACAATTTGGGCGACTCCCATTATGGAATCCATGAAATCCCTGCTCCGGGGGCCGGCTACTGATTTGATATACACTTCTTTGGCATTCTCGTACAATTGCGGCGTCAGCACCGCCAACCCGGAATCAACATGATCGTCAATTTTTATAATATGCCACCCGTCGGGCGATTTGAAAGGCTGTGAAACAGAGCCTTCAGGAAGCGAGAAGGCCTGGTCTTCAAATTCCTTGTTATACGTGTTCCTGAAAAAATAGCCGAGCCGGCCGTCTTTCTTGCCGGATTCGCGGTGGACGGAGTACTCATTGGCAAGATAGCCGAAATCGACTCCGGAGTCGATTTGCGCCCTGAGGTTATATATCTTCTGCCGGGCGATGGAGTCGAGCTGCTCATCGGTGTATGCCTTATACTGAACAGAATCGTGGCCGTACTTCAGGCCTTCGGCCGAGATAACGATATGGCTGGCATTCACCTGTTCCTTATAAGCAAACAGCTCCGGATGAGCCCGGTAAAAGCTGTCAATAGACAAAGAATCACTATCGATCGAATCCAGAATCAGATGCTGAAATATATAATCGATGTAAAAATTCTGATATCTGAAAAGATAGGTCCGGTAAACAGGCGGATCATCACGAAGATTTACTTCCTTAGCCTCCATCGAAATTATCGAATCAAGAATAATGGCATTAAGAGTGTCAAAATATGTGCTGGAATCAAGAATTCCCCCCTCCTCAACAAGATCGCTGACGGCCAGCCTGTAATAGAGCGCCGATGCCATAACCGCCCCTGTCGAATCTATGAGCGCAACCGGGAAATCACTGGCGACTATGTCATCCCTCGTCAGAGTTGAGACTTTACACCCGCTGATTAAGACCGCCAGACTAACAATTGCGATGACAAAAACAAAAAGACTCCTGTTGATCATACCTCTTTTCCTGTATTCTGGGTTTTAAATGTCACCAATTTATACAAAGCGGAGAGAAAAGCAAGCCGGAATCTTGGAATGGTGCGGGTCCTGCTCCTAAGAGCTTGCCGCACAAACAGTATCAGACCGGTTTTCAACCTGCGCAGAAGCGGGGACCTGGCTGAATTTGAGAATAAATGTGGTGCCTGTGCCGGGCCTGGTCGTAAACGACAGGTCTATATCAAGATTCCCTGCCAGGCGCTGAACGATAGCCAGACCCAGGCCAGTGCCCGATTTCTTGGTTGAATAAAACGGGTCAAATATCCGAGACCTGATACTCTCCTCGATGCCTGGTCCGTTATCGCTGATTCCGACTACGACACCACCGGAGTCGGCTTTTTCGATTTCAATCATTACTTCGCCAGGGCCGTTCTCAAATGCTTCGCAGGCATTGATGATGAGATTGATGAATATCTGCTTGATTTGGTCCTCGTCTCCATAGACGTAAACACAGGAATCATTCGCCGTAACTGCAAGACGGATATTGGCTTCACAGGACGGGTCATGCTTGATCACGTCGATCACCTCACCGACCAGGTGGCACAACTCGACTCTTGTGAAGGCCGACCTCTGCCCGCGAGCATACAGCAGGAAATCCGACAGTATGTTATTCAGCCGGTTGGATTCGCGCACAATCAGGCCCATAAGTCGCTCATTCTCACCTTCAAGCGACAGTTCCCCCTGTAGTACCTCAACCGATCCGGAAATGGCTGCCAGCGGATTCCTTATCTCGTGGGCGATGGCCGCCGACAACTCGCCCACCACCGCCATCTTATCGGCGGCGCGTATTTTCTCCTCGAGCTTTTTTGTCTCAGAAAGATCCTGGAATATGGCAATAACTCCCCTGATACGTCTCTGGGCATCGAGCAATAATGAGGTCGAGATGCCGATCGGAATCGTCCGGCCCTGATCGTTTGCGATCTGAAGTTCGCTTCGGGGGAGTCCCTTTCGGGTCGTCAGGACCTTCAGGAGGTTTTCAGCCAGTAACGGCATCCGATCGCTGAAAATGTCCCGGAAATCCTGTCCCTTGGCCTCGGCTTCGGGGTAGCCGAGGATTTCCTCGGCGGCTCTGTTGAAGAAAATTATTCGCCCCTCTCTGTCAATCGTGAAAAGCCCGGAATTGAGATGTTTCAGAATGTCGTCGGTCTCCAGCTTGGCCTGCCTTAGAGCCTGCGATGTATCGGCTAATTCCCGGTCTCGAACCTTGAGCCGCTCAACCAGATACCCGGAAATAAACGCCACCAGGAAAAAGGTGAGAATATGAAGAAAGATATTATAGAAGGCCGCGTCTTCCGAGGAGAAGATTGTCTCCAGGGCCCTGGAAGATGAACCTGGTTCACCGGCCAGCGCCAGGCCGAACCAGACCACGAACGAGTACGATATCGATACCAGCGAAGCGATAGTCAGCGTCCCCGCCAGGCTCGTCGCCAACGCCGCCGATATTATTGTCAGTATGAACAGCCCGGCGAACGCCGAGCTTATGTTGCCCGTGATATATATTATTCCAACTTCAACTATAATTTCGAAGATTATCTGAATAATCGGAATTGTCTTGAGAAGAAGCCTGATATCGAACCATCTCTTGATCAAGAAGAGGGTCGGCAGCATCAACGTCAGAAGTGAATATGCGAAAAAGGGGAAACTCAGAAGATCCGGATAGCGCATCCAGTATATAACAATACCGGAGATCAGCACATAAGTGGTGAGCCTGAGCGATAGAAACCAGCCGGCTTTTATGGATATGTCTCCGCTCTGCATACCAAAAATAAAAGGGCGCCGAAGGCGCCCTTCGTATAACTTGACGCTTTATATTTTGCCGATAATGTCGAACATCGGCAAATACATAGCCACCAGAATTCCGCCGATCACTATACCCATCAGGACAATGATGACCGGTTCAATGATCGAGGTTAAGGCGCTGACGGCGTCATCGACTTCTTCGTCATAAAAATCGGCGATTTTCTGCAGCATGTCGTCAAGACCGCCGGTCTTTTCTCCGACCGCTATCATCTGAGTAACCATGGGTGGAAAGACACCGGACTCTCTCAGCGGCCCGGTGATCGTATCACCCTCGGCTATGGACAGCACCGATTTCCTGATAGCATTCGCGATGACTGTATTCCCTGCCGTTTTTGCCGTGATATCAAGAGCGTCCAAAATGGAAACACCGGATGACAGCAGCGTCCCGAGGGTACGGGTAAATCTGGCTACCGATGATTTTCTCACCAGATTACCGAAGACAGGTGCTTTCAAAAGGAGCGCGTCAAAGGTTGCCCGGCCGTTGGGCGTTTTTACCCAGTAGATGAAAGCGGTCACGGCCCCGATCAAGCCGAAGAACAGATAGAGCATGTTGCTTTTCAGGAAGTTGCTTATGGCCAGAATAATCTGGGTCGGTTTCGGCAGTTCCGCGCCCAGATTCCCGAACATCTTGGCAAAAACCGGAACGATAAAGGTCAGCATGGCGATCGTGACACCGGTGGCAACAACACAGATGACCGACGGATAAACCATGGCCCCTTTGACCTTGCGTACCAGGGCGTCGGCTTTCTCACGATAAACGGCCAGCCTGACCAGAATAGTGTCAAGCGCGCCGCCCATCTCACCGGCTTCGACCATATTCACGTACAGGTGGTCAAAGACCTTGCCGTGTCGGGCCAGGGCCTCGGACAGAGTTGAGCCGCCCTCGACCGACTGCTTGACCTCGGTGACGATTCGGCGCAGTTCCTTGTTTTCCATCTGGGTGGACAGGATGTCCAGACACTGCACCATCGGAAGTCCCGCCCCGATCATGGTTGCGAACTGGCGTGTAAATCTGGATATATCGACCTTCTTGACACCGGTACCGATTTTTAGCTTCAGTTCAGTCGGCTTCTTGCGAATACTGGTTACCAGTATCCTGTTTCGACGGAGAACTCGTTCCAGCTCTCCTCTACCCTTGGCCGACAGCTCACCCTGCACGGGTGCCCCGGCCATTGTCTTCCCTTTGTATTCAAAGACGGGCATGATCTATCCCTTTCTCGACCGTGTTAAACCATGGCCGGCGATTTTGACTTCGATAACATCTCATTCAGCTCCTGGATATTGGAACTGAAGCCCATCGCGTCGCCGATCGTTATCTTGCCGGTGTTGTATAGCTCGGCCAGCGATTGATTCATAGTCTTCATCCCGTACTTCTGTCCGGACTGAATCATGCTGTATATCTGATGAACCTTATCATCTCTAACCAGTGCTCTGATTGCCGGAGTGCACACCATAATTTCAAGAGCCAGGGCGCGGCCGCCTCCGATTCTCGGGATGAGACACTGTGATATCACCGCCTGCAAACTGAATGACAGAGAAACCCTGACCTGTTCCTGCTGGTTCGTGGGAAACACGTCGATAATCCGGTTGATTGATTCCGAGGTCGAGTTGGTGTGCAGGGTGGCGAAAGCGAGGTGACCCGTCTCGGCAATATTAAGCGCCGCCTCAATCGTTTCCAGATCACGCATCTCACCGACCAGGACGACGTCGGGATCCTCACGCAGGGCGTACTTCAGCGCCGATGCAAATGATTGTGTGTCGCTGTAAACTTCGCGCTGGTTGATAATCGAGCTCTGATGACGATGCAGATACTCGATGGGATCTTCCACGGTGATTATATGACACTGCCTTTCTTTATTAACCTTATCTATGACGGCCGCCAGCGTCGTCGATTTCCCCGAACCGGTCGGTCCCGTCACCAGCACCAGTCCCCGCGGCAGCTTGGCCAGCTCCGCCACCACTTTCGGCAGGCTGAGCTCTTCGAAAGTCCTTATCTTGTACGGTATTTGCCGCAGAGCAACCGCGACATTGCCCCTCTGCATGAAAACATTACATCTGAATCGACTCATTTGCTCGATTCCAAACGACAGATCCAGTTCCGAGTTCGTTTCGAATTTGAGTCGCTGCTTCTCATTCATTATTGAGTAGGCCAGCTTTTTCGTGTCGTCCGGAGTCAGGATATCATAGTCCATTTTTGCCAGTCGGCCATCGACTCGGACAACCGGCGGAGCGCCGACCGTAAGATGTAAATCCGAGGCATTCATTTTAACCATTTCTTCGAGAAGCTGACGTAATCCTATCATATTTTCTCCCGAAACTTAGGGGTACGCTGCCAAAAGGGTCATCATAATCATTATCGGAAGAAGAGGCACAATCTTGAAGATTAAATTCGCCTGTGTGCGAGGTAACTCTTTGGATAATAATGAATTCGGAGTCTGCAAAAAAAACGCGGGGCGTAACCTAGCCGGAGGTGACGGCGAAAACCTCGTCCAGAGAAATGAGACCTTGTTTCATCTTGTCCACGGCGGCCATCCTCAGCGTCAGCATCCCTTCTTTGACGGCCTGCTCTCGAATCTCCGTTTCCGACGCA
>CP070766.1:1933534-1939260 GCA_020345705.1 Candidatus Zixiibacteriota bacterium
AACATCTTCAGAAATACGGGGAGCTGCCTACCACGGGTGGAGGCGATGATGACCTTGACGATTTATTTTAGCATCTTGACTGCGCCAGATGAGGGTGGTAAATTTGTTGCCGTACGGCAGGAGGGGTGAGTCTTTCTGATGGAAGCCAACTCTGGTGACAAGCTGCAAGCCGAAGGGTGGGTTCAACGGTTTACAGCTTCAGGCGCTCGCCTGGAGGAAGCGATTGAGAACTATCGCATGCTGGGCTATGAAGTCAGGACGATTCCCGTAAAAGAACTTGGTGAAGATGGTTGTACCGTCTGCTTTGAAGACGAAAGTGATGAGACGGTGATGATTTTCACGAGGAAGAAGTCACACCCCAGGTGAATGACTTGATGATTAGAGAAAAAGAGCCAGCAGAATACCGGTTCAGTGCAGCGATTCTGATTGCCAGCGACCGGTCGCACAGAGGGGAGCGTCCGGATAAAACCGGTCCCGGATTGGGGGAGCGTCTAAAAAAATTGGGTTACAACGTGACCTTTGTCGATGTCGTTCCGGACGACCGGAAGTCCATCACATCGGTGCTTCGGAAATGGGTTAGGGAGGATGGAATCAATCTGATACTGGTCTCGGGAGGAACCGGTGTTGCCCCCACGGACGTTACTCCGGAAGCGACTCTGGAGGTTATTGAGCGGCGTATCCCGGGGATGGAGGAGGCGATGCGGCGAGCCTCTTTTGAAAAAACCCCCAACGCCATTTTGTCAAGAGCCGTAGCCGGCTGTGTCGGAAACAGTCTCATCGTCAATCTGCCCGGAAGCCCGGCAGGAGCACGAGAAAATTTAGAAGTTATCGAATCGGCCTTGGAGCATGCCCTGGAATTATTAACCGGAGGAACACCGGATCCGTGATTTCACACGGAGAGAAGCGGCACAGGTTACCTGCTCGTAAGCGAGGTGTCCGCTTCCTGCTCCAATCCGGCTATGAGGCAAGTCAGTAGATGAAGAAAAAGAAACTCACCCATATCGGCCAAAAGGGAGAAGCTCGAATGGTAGATGTCGGCAATAAGCCGGATTCTGAGAGATTTGCCGTTGCAGTGGCAAGGGTGCGCGTCTCACGGGAACTCCTCCTGGAACTTCAGAAAAACACCCTCAGCAAAGGTGACGCTCTGGCCGCAGCCAGAATAGCAGGTATTCAGGCTGCCAAGAGAACCGCGGATATTATTCCGCTATGTCACACAATCCCTCTGACATCGGTCGCCGTTGATTTAAAGCTCAGAGAAAATCCTCCGCTAATAGAGATCACAGCCGAAGCACACACTCATTACAAGACCGGTGTCGAAATGGAGGCTCTCACGGCCGTGTCAGTTGCCGCTCTGACGATTTATGATATGGGCAAGGCTGTCGATAAGACCATCACCATCGAATTAATTCAGCTGATCGAGAAACGTGGCGGGCGGACCGGCGACTGGAGCAGAAAAAACATCGATTAACAAATCCGTAGATTAATGTCAGCCTGCGTTCCGATGAAGGGGTGATTGTCTTTCGCGCTGTTGCTCGATTCGCGGTTGGACCGGTCTGTTTCGCTGAAATTCACGGCACCGGCATGGGTGAGTCGGCCGGCCTAAAACTGCTTGCAATTGTGGGTGATTTTCGTTAATCTATATGGTCTGGGAAAAGCCGAGATCTTCAGAAGGTACCGGCTGTAGTGATGGATTTTGGACATTTGATAAAGCCATCAGAATTGTTAAAGATAAAGTGGCTTGTAGCTGTCAATCTGCCGACCTCAGTCCGGCAAGTGTCCGGGGATGTCAAAGAACAGCGCCTGCCTTTGCAGGATAACGTCTTATAATGACCGTGGCGGATCGGAATGTACGGCAATAATATTGATGAAAATCGGAGGAGACGCTAATGAAAGAAGTGGCCCCGATGTTCGCTGAAGCCAGAATACCCTACGGCACCTGGGGCAGCAGTTTCTTCCCGGCGTGGCAAATGTCCGCGCTGGCGGAAGTGAATATTGGCCAGTTCGCCGGTGAGGCGATGAACAGAATTATGGGAATCAGGAAGGTTCCCACCAGTGTGCTGGAGTATCTGATTATCGGATCAACCATTCCGTGGCACTGGAAATTCTGGACGGCTCCTCTGGTGGCGAGCTGCATGGGCCGCAGGATTCCCGGTTACCATATGGAGCAGGCGTGCGCAACCGGGCTGCAGGCTGTCATATCGGCGGCTGCCGAGGTCCAGAGCGGTTCCAACAGCGTTGTCGGCGTTCTGACGTTTGACCGCACCAGTGACTCACCGGTCGGCGTTTTTCCCGAGCGTCGAGCCTATCAAAGGACGGTACCGCTAAGTGACGTATGGGATAATTTCGGATTTGATCCGGCTACCGGCAAGGCCATGATTGCGTGCGCCGGCAAGGCGGCACGGAAACACAAATGCGACCGCAGAGAGGTGGACGAATTGGCTTTCCATCGCTACGAGCAATACTTCGGGGCAAAGGCCTCTGGATTCCTCGACCGTATTCTGGTCCCGCTTGATGTGCTAAACATTCAAGGTCGTTTTCTCGGGAGGATTGACTCCGATGTCGGCGTCCGTCAGGTGACAATGGGTGGTTTAAGGGCGATGCGCGAGCTCGATTCCTGCGTTACGCCCGGGACTCAGACTCATGCCTCCGACGGCATGGCCACATTGCTCATCGCCGATAAAGCCAAAGCAGTTGAACTCAGCCCCCGGCCCGAGATTGACATTCAAATCGTGGCCAAAGCCGAAGTAAGAACCCTTCCGAGTCTCATGCCCGAGGCTCCGACTCTGGCTGTGCAAAAGCTATTGGCCAGAACCGGCTTGACGATGGCAGATATGGTCGTGGTCAAGAACCACAATCCGTTTGCAGTGAACGACGTCATTTTCGCCAAAGTGTTTGGATACGACTGGCGAAACATGAACACAACCGGCTGTCCGCTGGTCTGGGGACATCCCCAGGGGTCAACCCTGACCAGGGTGATAATCGAGGCTCTGGAAGAGGCGGTTTCTCTGGGCGGCGGCTACGTGCTGATCTTCGGCTGTGCCGCCGGCGACATCGGCATTGCAGCCATCTTCAAAGTGGCGGAAAGAGGTGACCAGAGATGAAATCATTAAGGCAACCGACTCTTGAGACGCTGGGGCTGGGCACAGTCCATGAAATCTTTCAGCGAGGCCGATTGCCCGTGACCGCGGCGGAATTGGTTGATCAGATTTTCGGGGAATCCGGCAACCGCGGAGCGGTGGTTATCTCCGGTGCCAATGGGATAGTCGGCGCGGGCAAGACAATGCAGCTTGGCTCCAGACTGCTGCCGTTTGGTGTTCCTATAATAGGCCTGGATCTGCCCGGGGCCCCGGACGGTATCGGCGGCCAGTATCAGGGGCTTGTAAACTCATTCGGGCGCAAGCGCGCCGATGAAGTTATGGCAAAGATCACCAGATTATACTACGACGGTCAGAACCTCCCTCCCGAGATAGAAGGATATCGGCCGCGTTTTCTTCTGGAGGCAATACCGGAAATCCTTGATATTAAGAAAGCCCACTACGAGGTCTTCCGGCGAGCCTTCCCGGAGATTCAAATTCGCTCAGTCACCTCAGGATTCCCGAGTGCTGAGCTTGGCGTCGGTATTGCCCATCCAGCCTTTCCTCATCAGATCAACAAGATCTGGGAAATCGTGGAGACAGAAGTTTCTCCGGTTACCAAGCTCTTCTGGTCTCTGGGCCTGGTTCCGATACCTGTTACCGATCACTGGTCTTTTGTCCTGGACGTGCTTTTCTGCGGCCTGACACTGGCCGGATTACGATATCACCGAGCCTCCAATATGCCTTTCTGGAAGATAGACAAGTTTATCCGGAAATTGATGGGGCCGAACCCGTTCCGGGCTCATGATGCTATCGGTGCGAAAGGGGCTAATTTCCTCACCTGGTCATGCCTGCATCATCTCGGCAAGAAGTACGGAGCATTGTTTGTTCCGACTCCCGAGCTGGATGAACGGAAGGAAAGCGGACAAAACTGGTATCCTCCGGATCATTTCCGACCGCTCGTTGACTGGACTATGGATAACGATGAGGAAGAGACCTTCCGAAGTTGGGTCCTAGGTCCGGTGATTCAGATGACCAGCCTGATGCTGCATGAGAAAAGGTCACACCTCTCTCATTTAAACATTATTGGCGAACTCTGCGCCCAATTCCGTCGGGGGGTCCTTGCTTTTGTTCGCGATGTGGGGCCGGATGCAGCGGTCAGAGCGGTTGAATCCTATCACCGGTTGCACCCGGAGGCGGCTGATTCCGGCTGGTATCCGGACGTGTTCGCCTTGATCGAAGGGCAGGAATGGCAGCAGCTCTATGTCAATGCCGAACATGACGGAAGCGTGGGGGTCATTACGATCGGTCGGGAAAGCTACAGCGGTGACGTAGACACCGAATTGAACCGGGCAATCGATTGGCTCCTGGCCGAGAGCATAGACCGCGTAATTGTTACCGGAGATTTTCATCTCTCCACACAGATGGTAGGCGCCGATACAAGCGAGTTTTTCCCCGCGCTGACTCAAGAGGAGAAAGGTCTGGAGATTTCAGGCCGCTGGTCGCAGACGGCCAGGCGATTGCATGACGAGTTCAGAGTCTCAGTCGGCCATATAAATGGCAAGCGCTGTCTGGGGGGATTTCTGGAACTGCTCATGCATTGCCACTATCTTGTCTCCACGGAAGGTGCTGCGCTGGGCATGCCGGAAGTAACACTCCCTGTCGTTCCGGGCATGGAAGGATGTCACTGGCCGTTCAGGAAGGCGCGTGCAGAGGATTGGCCGAAACTTCTGAATCTGTTGCTGAGCGGAGAGCCGGTTAGTGCTGAAGAGGCCGTTGGCTGGTTGATTGATTTTGCGGGACCTACGGAGGACTCTTTGCAGATGACCTGGAAAATTGCGGCGGCTGGTGATCAGGAAGCTATCTCGAGGAGAAATGTAAGAGCCGAGGCACTTAGTGGGATACCGACTGATATCGGTCTGCCGGCTGCCGGCAATCCGGCCACCGAGGCGGCTCGAAAAGCAATAATGGATTGTATCCAGGAGTCATGCCGGGCTTCATTGCCTGAAGCTCTGGCGGTCCAGTCGAAGCATTCGGCCGCGTTTATGAGTTCACGGTTTTGCCGTGAGGGTTTTATCGGGACGGAAGGTGCAAGAATTATGAATGTCTAGGGGTGCCGCCTGTGGCTGTTTTTGTGAAGGCGTATTACACTGTCGTGTCTGTTTCTCAATCAGGTGGTACATATTTCGAATAAAGGTTATAGCTTTATCGGGAGAGAATGATGAGTGAAGGAGAAGCGAAAGCTGCCATCAAGAAAATCCAGGCGACCGGCCAGATGAGAAAATTAATGGCCGACTACTTCTATGAGCTGGACGGTGCCGCCCGCGAGGGGTCGCAGAAGATTGCTTGGTGCACGAGTGTTGGGCCCGCCGAACTCTTGCTGAGTCTGGGATTTCTCGTCTATTACCCGGAGAATCATGGCGCCATGCTGGGAGCCACCCGAATGGCGAACAATTACATACCGGTCGCTAATGCCGTTGGCTATTCGCCGGATATCTGTTCCTATCTGACAAGCGATATAGGTGCTTTCATCAAGAAAGAGACGCCTCTTTCTCGGGCTTATGAGGGAATCGAAGGGGTCCCCAAGCCCGACGTGCTGGTTTTCAACACCAATCAATGCCGCGATGTGCAGGACTGGTTTTCCTGGTACGG
>CP070766.1:1939360-1944277 GCA_020345705.1 Candidatus Zixiibacteriota bacterium
CTTGACATAACTTACTATTTAAATAACCGCCACAAGCTGTATGGTCAGCTTCTGATAGATGACTACCAGATTGACGATGACACCCCCGGCGATAATGAACCGAACGAGATCGGCATTCTGGCGGGTATTTATTCGCTGGACTTTCTTGGCCTGTGCGTCGTGGAGGCGGAGTACCTGAGGATTGCTAACAGGACGTACAATCAACAAATGGCAAGAACCAGGTATGAAAACAGGGGCGCGTTAATCGGCCACGGCTTTGGGCCCGATGGCGACCGGTTGTCGCTGTCATTTGCCAAATGGTATGAATTCAGCCACAGGATGTCGTTGAATCTGGTGTACCAAAGAAAGGGTGAAGGCCGATACGATAATGAGTGGACGTCACCCTGGGACGACGTCGAAGGTGATTACAGTGAGCCGTTCCCGACCGGCGTCGTTGAAAAGACGCTCAAAGCGGACATCCGGTTGGCCGGATTTTTCAAAAGGCTTATCTTCTATGATCTCCGGGCAGGTTTGGAAGATGTGTCTGATTTCGGCCACGTCGCGGATGATGACCGGACGGTGCCGTTCTTTTCTCTCCGGACTTCTCTAATTCTTTCCGGTCTGTTGAGTATCAACTGATTGAAACGCGGGCCGGGAACTTTCCCGGGAAAGGGCTGTTTTTATAGAGGACTATGAAAGTCCACTATAACGTTGCGCCCGTTCTGTTACTGCTTCTTGATCTTCAGCTGAGCGGCTGTGCTGCAGAAGCGGAAAAAGGGGATTCAGGAATGAAAACCATTTCCAAACGTACCGAAGAAAAAGGATTCACAAATAGGCTCATAAATGAGAGTTCGCCTTATCTTCTCCAGCACGCTCACAATCCGGTGGACTGGTATCCCTGGTCGGGTGAGGCGCTGGAAAAGGCCGAACGGGAAGACAAGCCAATATTTCTCTCCATCGGCTACGCCGCCTGTCACTGGTGTCATGTCATGGAAAAAGAGTCCTTTGAAAATGCGGAAATTGCAGAGATACTCAACGAGCATTTTGTCTCTATCAAGGTTGACCGGGAGCAGCGGCCCGATCTTGACCAGATCTATATGGCGGCGACTATGGCCATGACCGGCTCGGGCGGCTGGCCGATGTCGGTCTTTTTGACTCCCGATCTCAAGCCGTTTTACGCCGGGACATATTTCCCGCCCGAGGATGGCTACGGCCGGCCGGGATTCAGGTCGCTCATAACTCAGATTGCCGAGGCTTATAAAACCCAGCGTTCGAAAATTGATGAATATTCAAATGCCTTCGTAGATAACCTGCTTTCCGCCTACGGCGCGCAGAACGATGGTGCAAGACCGGACAGGTCCGTTGTGGATAAGGCGGCCAGGGGATTGCTTTACAGCTATGATGCCGTCAACGGCGGGTTCGGCGGCGCGCCGAAATTTCCTCACGCCACTGATCTGTCGTTCATGCTGAAAGTTAACGCCTCAACCGGGAAGCAGGAACTGCTTGAAGCGGTGGAGCACACGCTTCAGGCCATGGCACGCGGAGGCATCTACGACCAGCTTGGCGGGGGATTTCACAGGTATGCCACCGATGGTCGCTGGCTGGTACCGCATTTCGAGAAAATGCTCTATGACAACGCCATGCTGGCCGTGACTTACAGCGAGGCCTACCAGATTACGAAAAACGAGTTCGATCGGAGAATCGTCAGAGAAACTCTCGATTTCATTATTCGCGAGATGGGGCATGAGAACGGCGGTTTTTACTCGTCCCTCGATGCCGACAGCGAAGGTGAGGAAGGCAAATTCTATGTCTGGACGAGGGCTGAAATTGACCGTCTCCTCGGGAAAAAATCAGATATCTTTTGCAGATACTACAACATTTCCGCACAGGGCAATTTTGAACACGGCACCAATATTCCCAATCTGGATAGTTCGTCGGACAGGTTCAGGGAGCGGTATGAATCAGGTGAAAAGGAATTTGACAGATTGATTGAAGAATCGAAAAGGATTCTCTTTGCCGAACGTTCAAAAAGGGCGCGCCCTTTTACCGATGACAAGATACTGACCTCTTGGAACGGGCTTGCGATTTCGGGCCTGGCGAAGGGATATCAGAGCACCGGTGATACGCGGTATCGTGAAGCGGCGCTGAAAACGGCGGTGTTCATCAGGGACAGTCTTCTTACAGACGGGCGGTTGATTCACTCATACAGAGAGGGAAAGGTTTCGGAAGGGCTGTTTCTTGAAGATTACGCCTACCTGATTCACGGCCTGATCGATCTTTATGAAATCGTTCACGATTATGAGTGGATCAAACTTGCCTCGCGGCTGGCCTCCGACGCGGCGGAAATGTTCTCCGACGATATCGGCAACCTGTATCTTTCTCCGGCCGATCAGACGGATCACTTCATGAGACCCCGGGACATTTCGGACGGGGCCTTGCCGGCGCCCGGTTCGATCCTGATACAATCGCTTCTGAAGCTGGCTGATATCGCCGGCGAAAAGCAACTCCGCCGGGATGGCGAGAAATTCATCGCCTCCATATCGGGCAATGTCTCGGACATGCCCCACGGTACGATCTCGGCGGTGGTCGCGCTGGATTATCTTTTGTCGGATAAAATCGAGGTGGTCATAGTCGGAGAGAATGGCCGAAGCGATTTTCTCAGAGTAATTTATGACCGCTATCTGCCTCACAGGGTAGTCGTCGTTTCCAGAAAGGGCGATGAGCCGATTTCGCTTTTGGAAGGGCGGAGGTCAAACGGGCGCACGCTGGCCTATGTCTGTAAGAACTCCACCTGCCGGATTCCCGCGAGCACACCCGGGCAATTAAAAATGCAGCTTGCAGAGCTTTAAGCCGAATAATATAATTGGGGAGTTGCTGAAGGATTTTGAAGCGAGGTTGCTAATAATGGTTGAAGCGAAAGTGAAGTGGGTTGGGGGCATCAAATTTGACGGGGTTTCGTCATTTGGATTACCGATCTCCACCGACGGGTCAAAAAAGGCCGGCGGCAGTGAGAAGGGTTACAAACCGACCGAACTGGTCTTTTTCGGATTGGCCGGATGCACCGGGGTCGATGTTGTGAAGATTCTGGAAAAGATGGGTCAGAAGCTGACCGGGCTGGAAATCGAGGTCAAGGCTTATCAGCCGGACGAGTTTCCCAAGCCGTTCAATAAAATCGAGGTCAAATATATTTTCAAAGGGAAGGACCTGGATAAGTCAAGAATTGAACAGGCGATCAACCTCTCTGAAGAAAAATATTGCGCGGTGAGTTTGTCGCTCAAAGGTATCGCCATAGTAAATTCAAGTTACGAGATTGTTGAGGGTTAGGCTGTGAAAAACCTAGCATATACGGTCGAGACGGATAAGGCATTTGATGAGGTTTCACGCTTGGTCGAGAAGCTCTCCCCGGAAAGGGGATTTCGAGTGCTGGCGGTCCACGATGTACAGAAGACTCTTTCGGAAAAGGGTCTTGAGATCATGCCTTTGAAGATTTTCGAAATCTGCAACGCCGGACTTGCGCATAAGGCTATTGACAGCGATGTCAACGTGGCCATGTTTATGCCGTGCAAGATCGTCATTCGCTCGGAAGGTGATAAGACCTCGGTGACTTTGGTCCGGCCGTCGATGATAGCCAAGATGCTTCCCGATTCCGGCCTCGGCGACCTTGCCGCGGAGGTGGAAGATAAGCTCAGGGGGATACTGGATGAAATCGGGTAAAAAGCCGCTTGTGAAATTGGCCGCAGGGATTATATTAGGTGGATTGGCGGGCGTAACGGCAAGCTATATATATGCCCATGTCGGCGTTACGTGACCACTGATGTGTAATACCACGGTGGCGATGCTGTTTGGTATGACAGCCGGTGCGGCTGTCGCGCTTTCGGGAGTGAAATAAAATGCCGTTGTACGAATTTAATTGTCAGGAATGCAACGAAAAGTTCGAAGAGCTGGTGTCCTCATCAGAGGCAGCGATCAAGTGCCCGAAGTGCGGCTCGGATAAGACCCTGAAATTGTTTTCAACCTTTGCATCGAATGCTCTGAAAGCTGCTTCGGCATGCGGAGACTGCAAGCCGTCGCCCGGCTTCAGCTGAGCCTCGTGCAAGTAACCGGCCGGTCGGCCGTTTTCGTTTCAATGATGAGCAAAACCCTTCCCATAATCCTGGCCACATTATTTTCCACTATTTTCCTCAGTTGTGGTGAAACTTATAAGACGCCTTCGGACATCAAGGACACCGTCGCCTGGCTAGACGGCCGTTCCGCTCTGCCGGTATTCCCATTCGGCACGAATCCGATATATCTTTATTTCCACTCTGACAGAAGTAAGATTTGTGCGAGTATGATGCGCAGTGTTTTTTCCCGGCCGGAGATTATCAAATACATGAACAAACACTTCACCAGCATTTCGGTCATGCCGGACAGTATTGAGACGGTCAAATTCATAGGCGAGGAAGTAACGGCAATGGAGCTGGTTGAGGCATTAAAAGTCGAAGGTTATCCGGCGCACTATTTCTTCAGCAGCGCCGGGGAGTTGAAAGGCGCCCGGATGGGTTATATCCCGCTGAAAGAGTTCAAACAGCTCTTGAAGTATATGGCCGAAGGGTACGTCGAGAAAGTTGACTTCTCCACTTTTCTGCGGATGCCGGAGGCGGAGATCGATACGGTCTACGGGGAATTCTAGATTTCTTTTTTCTTTCTCGCCACCGCCGCGAATCTGGCGGTTCTTGAGTCAGGTTTTGTGAATCTGAAACATCTGTAAAAGCCCGGCACGTCAAACCCGGTTTCCCTCAGGAGCCTTCTTATCGTGCTGTTGGGATAAGCCCGTTCCCGGTGTATTTCCTCGAATCTTTCCCAGGTTTTGCCCTTTCTAGAAAAAAAGACCGCCCGCAGATCGGCGATTCGGCGTCTGTCATCGAAGCCGGCTTTCCAGACCCAGGCATAATTATC
>CP070766.1:1944377-1950588 GCA_020345705.1 Candidatus Zixiibacteriota bacterium
ACGGATTGTTTTTTAAATATTACGAGTATGAATATACGTTAAGGAACTTGCTCCCCTCACAACTGCACTATGTGGCCGTAACCGCTTTCGATCATGGTTCCCCCAGGAGCGGCCTGGGAGCGCTTGAAGTCCCGCCTCAGAGAAACTTTATCGCCGAATACCCTCAGAATGCGGCTGATATTGTCGAGAACAAGGGGCTGGACGTCGTCGTCTACCCCAATCCTTATCGTATCAACGGTAAGTATAAAGACTACGGATTTGAAGGTCGCGATTATGTCGACAGTGACGGTCGCCTGGTCAAACAGGAGGGTCTTACCGACGACCGGACGCGGGCCATTCATTTCACAAATCTGCCTCACAGGTGTACCATAAGGATTTTTTCGCTTGACGGAGACCTGGTGCGCAAGATCGAGCATGATGTCCCGGAGGGACATCCGCAGAGTTCGCACGAAAGATGGGATTTGATAACCCGCAATACTCAGGCGGTTGTCTCAGGGATTTACTACTACTCCGTCGAGTCAGACCGGGGCCGTCAAATCGGCAAAATTGTGATAATTATGTAAGCAACACAGGTAGACCGATGAAAATAAACCGCACGATATCAATAGCTGTCCTGCTCCTCGCCGGCACCTGGTGCTGGGGAAGGAGCCTCTACGAATCCGATACTCAGTCCCGCTTTTATAACATCGATGACCCGCCGTACACGACCATCGCCGTCCATAACATCGGCAAAATGGCCATGGCGGTCACGAACGTGGGTATTCTCGGTCTATCGGGAGATGGCATGATTAAAGACCCGTTGACCGGCCTGCCCGCACCCTCAATGGCCTACCCCAAAGGGTTCGCCGTTGACTATCTGCATGAAGCCGCCTTGTGGGTCGGAGCCATCGTCGGCCGGGACACCCTGGTCTCAGCCGCCAGCGGTACCCCTTACGGAGTGCGGGAATTCTGGCCTCTTCCCTACCCCGAGGGAGACATCAAGTACTGGTCCACCATCGACCGCTATGCCTCGGAATACGACAGCGCCGTCTCACAGCAGGATTTTGTCGCCATTTATTCGGATACCATTGACGATGTGGCGATAACCGGATATGACTACTTCACCGGAAGGACTCACCGCCCTCTCAAGGTGGAGGTCATACAGAAAAGCTACGCCTGGGGATATGACTACGCCGAGGATTTCATAATCGTTGATTATCAGATCGGAAATATCGAGCTCAGAGAACTGAGAAACGTATATATCGGGCTGATGATGGATAATGACATCGGTAGAGACAACAGCACTTTTCGAGGTTACGATGATATCTGCGGCTTCAAGAAGACGATGCGCTCACAATATATTTCAGGGCTGATTGATACTCTCGATGTTGTCTGGACGGCCGACAACGACGGTGATCCCGATCCATATAGCGGAGCCTATGCCGGCCTGTTCTCGCCCACCTCGGTCATTGGCGTCAAGGTCCTGCGGGCGCCCTCGGATGAAATCGATTTCAGCTTCAACTGGTGGATTCCCGGCTGGGACTCCGAGAGCGACTGGGGGCCGCGAAGAAACCAGCCGGGCGGGGTGCGTGAGTTCTACGGCGGTCGGTTGGGCAGTCCGATTACCGACGGCGACAAGTACTACATGATGGCCTCGAAGGAATTCGACTATAACCAGGAAGAGACTTACTATGACCGCTCGACCGAAGGCTGGTTGCCTCCCCCGGATAATGCCATGCAGATAACCTTCGGAGGCGACGTCCACTACCTGCTGTCCTTCGGACCTTTCAATATGAAGGCCGGTGACATCCTCCCTCTGACGGTTGCCATTATCGGCGGCCAGAATTTTTACACCGACGGTCTCATGGGGAATGAACCGCCGCGGTGGCGTGATTTCAGAGACCTCCAATTGAACACGCTCTGGGCTTACTGGGTATACGACAATCCGGGTGTCGATACCGACGGCGACGGATTCAAAGGCAAATACCACATCTTTTGCATGAATCCGAAAATCTCCAGGATCGACACGATTATTAGCAGTCCCGCCGATACCATATTCGATACGGTCTTTTCATGCGTCTGGGGTGATACACTTTACTATGCCGGTGACGGTGTGCCTGATATGAGGGGAGCGGCGCCTCCGGTCAGCCCGCAGATAGAAACATATCCCCGCTTGGATGAGTTTAACCACGGCGAGATCACGATTCGGTGGAACGGCTATAAATCCGAGACCTCCCCCGACCAGTTCAGCCAGAAAATCGATTTTGAGGGTTACCGGGTCTACATCTCCC
Source organism: Candidatus Zixiibacteriota bacterium (assembly GCA_020345705.1). GTDB lineage: Bacteria > Zixibacteria > MSB-5A5 > GN15 > PGXB01. The sequence goes on from CP070766.1 coordinate 1,946,648, forward strand.
GCTCCGGCCAGCCTAACGACTTTACCCTAGTTACTTCGTACGATAAGGAGAATTACGATCGCTATGAGTATGACCTGGATCTGAGATCCTGGGTGGTGAAAAATCCCCCGTACGAATTGAGACTCCTGCACAATATGTACGGGGATGATTTCGACCCTGCGCCGTACTACGATGCGGAAAACCTCTTCGCGTTTTATAACTCGCGAAGCGGCGCCTGGGAGTTTTACTTCTTCACGCGGCACGATTGGAATCAGTCCGACTACACGGATACCACCAAAATCCACCGAGTCTATCCCGAGGCGCCGTATCCTTCCACGTTAAATCTCGACACGGCTCGAATGTTCTATCCCGATGAGGTTACCAGGGAGGGTCGACTGAAATATTTCGAGTATCGATATGTCCTCAGAAATCTTATCTCCTCGATTCCTTACTATGTGTCGGTTTCCGCCTTTGACCAGGGCATTCCCGGCGCCGGTTTGCCTCCGCTTGAAGCCAATCCCGCCGAGACGGCTGTCCGCGAGTTTGCCCAGAACTCAAGCCATAAGGTTAAAGATGAAGGCCTTAATGTGATTGTCTATCCCAATCCTTATCGGATTGATCAGAACTATCGCCGGTTTTACGAAGGTTGGGAACAGCCGGATATGATACCGGAACGAACTCAAGCCCTGCATTTCACCAACCTGCCGAACAGGTGCACCATTCGCATTTTCAGCATCGACGGCGACCTTATAGACGAGGTGGAGCATAATTTCGGAGAGGGCGAACCGGGCAGCATGCATGACACATGGGACATGGTCTCAAGAAACGATATGGCGATTACCTCGGGGATTTATTACTACACGGTTGAATCGGATGAGGGCAACCAGATCGGGAAATTCGTCGTCATCTACTGATTGTTCATCTTGAGATTCAAATCCGGCGGCACCTGTCTTGTCAGATAGCCAAAGCCCACCGACGATATGATCGCCAGTGCCGCCACAACCGACCAGGCATAAACGAAATCGGGTTTGGCCCAGTCAAGCAAGACCCCGCCCAGCAACGGCCCCAGCGACCATCCGCCCGTGACGGCGAAACCATAGATGCCCATATACCTGCCGACCCGGCCTTTCGGAGCCAGATTGGCCGTGATTGCCAGCGCCGGCGGCGAGACAACGTTCTCGCCCGTTGTTATTACCGCCATGGCCAGGGCAAAGGCCAGAAACGTCGATGACAGTCCGACCCACAGGAAACCCGCCGCATATATGACGGCGCCGATTGACATTTGTATCGTGAGCCTGACGCCCCTGAGCAAACGCGTTGTGGGAATCTGGAAGAACGTGACCAGCAGGCCGTTTAAGGCGAACAAGAGACCCAGCTCCTTCTTGCTGATTCCCATGAAATCCACCGAATACAATGAGAACGGCATGAGAAACTGTGAGACCACCAGATAAAGAATAAACAGCAGGGCGGCGTATTTCAGAATGAGTTCATGTCCTTTCACCATAAGCATTTCCCTGATTCTGAATTTCTCATCGTTGTGACGGATTTTCCTGACGCCTCTCAAAAAGACGCCGATGATTATGCTCGAGACCAATGTCATCGCTCCGGAGAAAATGAACAGGATGGCAAATGATTTATCCGCCAGAAAACCGCCCATGGCCGGTCCCAACGCCCAGCCAAAATTGCCCGCCACACGTACGATGGAATAGCCGTCTGTTCTCTGCTCAATGCCGACCACGTCGGCGACGGTGGCGTTGGCCGCCGGTTGAAACAGGGCACCGAAGATGGAATTGAAAATCAGCAGGCCTCCAATCGCGTAGAATCCCCAATGACTGTAAATCGCGAATGCAATCACCCAGAAGACGAAGGAGCGAAACAGCTGGGCGAAGACCATCAGATGATATCGGCCCAGCCTGTCCGCAAGTTCTCCGCCGACGGCCTGAAAAATGGCGCGGATTACCGCCGCAAAACCGAAATAGAGGCCGATGGCGGTCATTGACATGTCCAGTTCCGAATGGAAGTACAGAGAAATAAACGGAATTGATAATGAGAAACCGACGGCCGAGGCAATCCAGGCCATGGCCAGAATCCAGAGACGATAGTCGAACCTTCTGAAGTATGCCAGCATGATGGATGTCAACCCGTCAAATCATTCACAATCGCGTCCGCTACAGTTATGAAACCATCGGTTCCGTACCTGCCATATCCGTTTCGGGCCATGGTCAGAAGCCTGTCTTCGTTTCTGAGTCTGCGAAGCAGCGAGGCGAAATCGTAGGCTTTCTTATCAATATTAATATCAATGGCGACACCGTGACGTGTTAAGAATTCATGATTTAACGGCGAAAAGGTGCCGATGATCGGATGCAGGACGAACATCGGAAGGCCCAGGCCGACGGCCCAGTTGGTTCGCTCATGAGACGGCGCCGCGAAGTAATCGAAATATCGGAAACACCTGGTCGTCAGATCATTTTCTTCACGGCGATTCCGAAAAACGACGGCGACCATTTTAAGTGTGTCGAGATTATGCTCAAATTCCGCCTGATCGAAAGCACGCATGAAAATTGACGGGCCCGGATAAGCTCTCAGTTTGCGCATCAGACGCCCCCCTTCTTTGCAGAAAATTATTGCCTTATGCCCCGATTCGACCAGCGATCGTACGGCCATAATAATCCTGTTAACATGCTCTCTCGGCTCCGCCCCCGACGAAAAGAACGCCCCGGTCAGCGGCATGTCGGATTCGATGCGGGCTACTCTCGCGTCGAAGTATTCTTGCGCGCGTTCCGCGATCCCGCTTTCAATGCAAAGCCCTGAGACGACAGGTACACCTTCGATATGTTTCTCCCCGGTAAATCTGTCGCGGCATTCTTCAAGCGGCAGAAAAACCTTTCGAGCTCCGCTGACCACCGCCTCACCGGGCACGGCAATCTCCCCGTGCTGGTAGTAAACTGGAACCAGGTCGGATATCATCGGAACCAGTATTGGATGCGCCACCAAAGTCGGGTGGCGGTTATGTTTTACAAAGTGGCGAAGACCCCCGGCCAGATTCCTTTCCACGATGCCCAGACCGCCGGCGCTGCGGCTCCGCCGAAGAGACTCATAGAACCTGCCGATAAATCCCCCCTGACTGCCGGCTCGGTACATGAACCGGACCGCCTTCCAGAGCATCAGGGCCAATCCGCCCGACACCGCGAATACATCGGTGATTTTAAGCTCGATTCGATCGGTATAATCCGTTTGCAGAGAATCGACGACACCGTCAAGATAATATGGATGACCCCGGCCAATATTGGTATATATGATGTTCAGCGTTGCCTTCTGGTCCATAATGCAGACAAGAATCCCAAACAATACAAAGGTTGAATATACTTAATCTGATTATGAATGTGTACGAAAAAAGCCGGGGCGTTTCCTGCCGCGGCCGGGATTAGCCGTCCGGATGATTTCAGGGCACAGAAATCTCAGCCGACGTGGGCCAGTTGATAGACTTTTTCCACCGACACGAGATATATTTTTCTTTCCTCGGTCTCAAGGACACCGGCGATCGCTTCATCGGCGGGCTGTTCTTTCCCTCGAATACTCTCGGGAGCAATCATTATTATCTCCTCCACCGAATCGACAATCAAAGCCGCCATTTTGCTGCCGGCCTCGGAAATCAGGATCCTCATCGAGCCGTCAAATTTGGCCGGCTGGCCAAAGACCATTTCCGCCAGAAAGACAACGGGAATCTTCTTATCACGAAATGATAATCCGCCGTCAATGGCCCCTTTTTCCAATTCGGTAGTGATCCCGGCGGTCGGTTTGGTGATTTCGATGATATTCTTCACGTCTATCCCCAGCCAGTTATTGCTGACCCGGACACATAAGAGTTGGGCTGTAGAATCGGCATTCATAAAAGAGACCTCACTTTCTTATTCGTCATCAAGATAACCGCCCTTAACCGATGAGCGCAAGGATAATGATTC
>CP070766.1:1950688-1953927 GCA_020345705.1 Candidatus Zixiibacteriota bacterium
CGTCTGGCCACCAGGTGTCCGTCGCAGTTCGGGCACAGCTCGCCCTCGGCGGCGTTGATGATATCGGCCGTCGAAGTCGGCTTGAAGTCTCGGCCGACGTTCACGTTGATCGTATGCTTCTCATTTTTGTTGGCGCCGACAATAAAGTTCTTCATGCGGGCGACTTCGTTGTCAACGATCAACGGCACCCCCTTCAGCCCGACAGGCCCGGCAAACCCGACCGGACACCGCGTGACCTCCTCAACCACCGATGCCGGAGCGCTTTCAATTTCGATGGCGGACAGGTGGCCCTGGAGTTTCAGCGGATTAAGCTCCCGGTCTCCTCTTATCAACGCCGCCACCGGTCTTCCGTCGGCGACGTATATCAACGTCTTGACCAGCTGATCGGCCCTGACTTTCAGACAGGCTGTGACTTCTTCTATGGTCGAGGCACCCGGGGTATCGACATCTTTTGCTTCAAGCAGTTCTTCATCGACCGGAGTACTGCCGGCATGCCGGAAGGATGCTTTCTCAATGTTGGCGGCATAGTCGCACTTATCGCAAAACATGATGGTATCCTCGCCGCCGTCGGTGTCAACGATCACCATGAACTCGTGGGCCGCTTTGCCTCCCATGGCGCTGGCATCGGACTCGACCTTTTTGGTTTCCAGCCCGGCCCTATTAAAGATGGCGAAGTAGGCATCTACCATTTTCCCGTACGACACCTCAAATGATTCCTCATCGGCGTCAAATGTATAGGCGTCCTTCATGATGAATTCCCGGCCCCGCATCAGGCCGAAACGCGGGCGGATTTCATCCCGGAACTTGACCTGAATCTGATAGAGATTTATCGGCAGCTGCTTATAGCTTTTCAGTTCGCCTCTGAGCAGGTAAGTGACTATTTCCTCGTGTGTGCCGCCGAGGACCATCTCATGCAGGTGGCGGTCTTTGAGGCGCATCTGCTCCTTGCCGGCGGTATTATATCTTCCTGATTCCTGCCAGATTTCCGCCGGGTGAAGAACCGGCATGGTTATCTCAATGGCCCCGGCCCGGTTCATTTCCTCACGGACAATCGTTGAGAATTTCTCGATAACCCGCTGCATCAGCGGCAGATAGATATAAATCCCGGCGGCCAGTTTGCGGATCAAACCGGCCCGAACCAGAAGCTGGTGAGAGATAAGTTCCGCCTCGGCCGGATTTTCTCTTAATGTCGGTATATATGTCTGCGTCCAGCGCATCTTAACCTCTTCTGCTACCCTCCGAAAAAACCTAACCGAAAAAGATACCCCTTTATAACTTTTTGTCAATCAAAAAGATTCGAGCCTGCGCACCGTTTCTGCGTTCCATCCGCTTGCAGCCCGGACCGGGATGGCGGTACTCTGATGCAAGCAGATCGGCTTCACTGCATTGCCTATCATATTGCCGCTCGTTGCATCAGCGGCGATGTCCACTATATCATCTCTTCGACCGGGATGCGGGTCGGTTTGGGCTTGATGCTGACCGACTGGCCGTTCATGCGGGTAATATGGCCGGGTGTGCCGACAACGGTGCAGTTGTCGGGGATATCGACCATATATAAGAATGTATTGGCGCCGATCTTGACGTTGTCGCCGATGCGGAGCGGTCCCAGAAGAATAGCGCCGGTGCCCATGAGGACGTTGTCACCGATGGTCGGATGACGTTTGCCGGCATGTTTGCCGGTGCCGCCCAGGGTGACGTTATGGAACATGACGCAGTTGTCGCCGATCTCCGAGGTTTCCCCGATTACGATTCCGGCGCCGTGGTCGATGAAGAATCCCTGTCCGATCTGGGCTCCCGGATGAATCTCAACGCCCGTCAGAATACGCGAAACCTGAGATATCAATCTGGGAATAAACGGAAGACCCAGTTTGTAAAGAGGATGTATCAGGCGATGCACCAATATGGCATGGAAGCCGGGGTAAAGCAGGAATTCCATATTCCTGGCCGCCGGGTCGTTGCGATATATCGCTCTGATATCCTCAGTTATAGTTTTGGTAATCATAATAGATATTAATACGTATCGGCTGAAAAAGAGGATTGATTAAACTTACTTCTTTTTGAAAAGTTTCTTCAGGGCGTCAGCCGCTTTGTCCTTCAGCTCGTCCTTGAGTTCTTCCTGAACCTTCTCCTGGACGGAAAAATCGGCGGCGATCTTGGGCTTTAGATAGGTACCGCTCAATTTGAAGGGCACTTTGACGCGGCCCGATTTGTCGTCCTTGAGCATCTGAGCCAGGCCGGAAACCAGGCCCGATTGATTCAAAAGGTCATTGGTCACTTTTTCCGAAAGCAGGACCTCGCCGCCGTAATTGAGCGAGCCGTCGAATCCGACTGAGCCGGTGATGTCCCAGTCGCCGAAGCCTGAAAGAAATTTGAGAGTGTCAAAGCCGACCCGACCGTCGGCGACGTAGAAAGCGCTGGCTAAGTCTTTTATCGTTTCTTCTTTGAACGTCTTGAAATTGAGCGTCTGGGCCATCTCGAGAATTGGCTCGAAATTGACCAGTCTGGCCTGGTTGAAAAGCGCCTTGCCGTTCATGGAAAGCGAGTTCATGAGCTGGTCCGGTTCCCACCCGGACGCTGAGAAGTCGCCGCTTAAATTCACTTTTCCGAACAGATGCCCTCCAAACTTGGTGAATCGTGTCAGAAAGTCATCGGCTTCTATCTCGGCCGCATCGTATTTGCCGCTGTATTTGGGGTTCTGGAAATCATTCAAATCGACCTGGGTCTCTCCGGTTATCTTGCCGCTGTAAACATTGCCCTTGGCATTACTTATGTAAATGACTTTATCCTTGATAGTGACGTCACTGGTGATGCCGGTGAACTCTACCCTTGAATATATCAGGGTGTCGATCTCGCCTGTCCCCTTGCCGTCAATATCAGGCAGAAGGATTGGCGGCAGCGAATCGGGGGGTAGTTCAGCCAGATTCGCCCCCTCGCCCGGTACCGCTTCGGGAAACAGTTTATCAACATCAAAGCGCTGTGATTTCAGTTCAAAGGTTAGATACGGTTTCCTGGCCTTCTCTTCATATCCGGGAATGAAGTAAGGGAATGCGTCAGCCAGCTTGCCCTTCATGGAAAAATCGGAGGACGGGAATCTAGCCATCATGTTGTCGATTATGATATCCCGGGAGTCGATTCTGGCATCGCGCCCGAACGACTGATCTGGTTCGGGAAGGGTCGTGGCACTGTAAGAAGCATCCTTAACCGATAATGTGGCGTTCTGGTCGATTCGTCCCAGGTCC
>CP070766.1:1954027-1961137 GCA_020345705.1 Candidatus Zixiibacteriota bacterium
CGGGAAATACCGATATAAATGACAATGGAAGGTATTTCCGCATATATCTGGATTTTCTGCGTTGGGCTGGTAATCGGTTCTTTTCTGAATGTCCTGATCTACCGGATTCCGAGAAAGCTCAGTTTCGGATTTAACCGATCATTTTGCCCCTCGTGCAAAGAGAAGATAAAATTCTACGATAATATTCCCGTCGTCAGCTATATCATTCTGAAAGGAAAGTGCCGGAATTGTAAGGCCGGGATATCCTTCAGGTACCCGCTGGTCGAACTTCTGAATGGGTTGATTTATGCTTTTCTGTTGCACAATTTCGGCCCTTCGATGGAATTCATCGTTTTCTGTTTTCTGTCGTCGGTACTAATAACGATATTCTTTATCGACCTCGACTTCCAGATCATACCCGACCTTCTGACCATGCCCGGAATGGCAGTCGGTCTTGGAGTCTCGCTGCTTCCCGGGGGGATTGGAATTGTCTCATCTCTGATTGGTCTGGCCGTCGGAGGCGGCGTGCTCTATCTGATCGCCCTTGGCGGCGACTGGCTTTTCAAGAAGGAAAGCATGGGTGGGGGGGATATCAAGATGGCGGCCATGCTGGGGGCTTTCCTCGGCTGGCAGAAGGTGGTTTTCATCTTTTTCGCGGCGGCCGTCATAGGCCTTATGATCTCACTGGTAATTATGCTCTTTTCAAAAAAGCTGCGGGTGTCACGGGTAGTCCCCTTCGGCCCATTCCTGGCTCTGGGAGCCTTTGCGGCCATTGTCTACGGGGACAGCGTGATTGCATATTATATCAGTAATTACCTCAAAATCTGACCGACCTCAGCCGGGCGCCGGAGTTCTCAATCAACGGCGGAAACTGTCGATAATTTCAGTGAGTCTATGGCAAAACGACCTAAAGAGTTTCAGTTCGAAATTCACCTGGGCCTGACGCTGATCGTCCTGGTTCTGGTGATTCTTAATTTCGGGTCGCACTACACTCTCTTTCGCGTGAAACGGGCCGTAGAGGCGGATGTCAGGGACGGACTGTATGAGGCGGCCGTGACAAGCGCCAGCTACATCCAGAAAGGGGGCCGGGAAGTTCTGACCGAGTCTCTTCTTGACGATATGCGGGGCGATTATGACCTTGAGACGCTAGAGATTGTCCTCCTGGAATCGGAAAGGATTGATACATCAAGTGGCGGGCAATCGGTTCAACCTGAGTTCCTTGAAATTGATGCAACTCTTCGCGCCGATGATCTGATCCCACTGCTGCAGAACGAGCCGATTTACAGGCATCGAAGCGGTGACCAGTTAAATGCAATATTATTCCCTGTCGAGTATGCCGGCTCGAAGTACGTGATTGGAGTTGCCAGATACAGTCCTCTCTTGAGTTCCCTGGAAAACGCCGGTCGCATTCTGCTTTTCACCGGTCTTATGGGCCTGCTGGTGATTATTTATGCATCGCTGAAACTTGCCAGGTACATCACGTCACCTTTCAAACACCTCAAAGAGAAGGCCGAAAAGTCCGGTCTTTTAGAGGGCTCCGATTCGGATGAGGTTTCTCAACTCGTCCAGGTCTATGAGAAAATCATCGCTGACCTGAAAAATAAAGAACAAGAGCTTATGCGGCTCAATGAGATTGTCAGCCGTAGAGCCGACGACCTTGAAGTTTACAATAACTATATTTTGAAATCGATCAACGCCGGAATAATCACTCTCGATTCGAAAAACAGGCTGTCGACGGTGAATCGGGCGGCCTCACAGATTCTGGGACTCAGGGATGACGATCTGAGAGACGTGGAATACGAAGAACTCTTCCGCGATTATCCGGAGCTTGGAGAGACGGTAGCAAGCTTCCTGACGTGTGACCGGCCGGTGGAAAACCGGAGGATTCAGATAACGGGGCCGGAGGGGAGAGACATCATACTGGGAGTGTCAATATCCAGCCTGACAGACAGCCAGGGGAATTCTATCGGCAACTCGATAATACTAAATGATGAGACCGAGTTCATCGCTCTTCAGGAAGAACTGGAACTCAAGAAAAGAATGGCTCTGCTCGGAGAAATGTCGGGCGGCCTGGCTCACCAGCTGAGGAATTCGGTCGGGGCGATCGTCGGCTTTGCCAGACTCGTTCACAGGAGAGCCGGCGACGACGAGATTGCGCGGCAGAATGCCGACCGCCTCCTGACAGAATCCGAGCAAGCCGAAGCGCTGGTGGCCAGATTTCTCGATTTCGCCAAGCCTTTGGAAATCGAATTCAGAGAATTCCGACCGGCAGAACTGCTCGATGAAATTGTCACATCATTCCGGGAAAAGTACGGCCATGTGCGATTTGAGATGGCATTTTTAAATGAATCTTCGGTCCGGATCCCGGGAGATGCTCTCCTATTAAAACAGGCCCTGGGGAATATCGTTGACAACGCCTGCAAAGCTCTGGGGGAGTCGGGGGAGACGGTCCGACTGGAGACTGAGCTCAAAGAGAATCTTTTCGAGATCAGGATTATCGACAACGGCTCCGGCATACCCGAAGATTACAAAGACAAGATTTTTACTCCTTTCTTTTCCGGCAGCCCGTCCGGCTCCGGCCTGGGTCTGGCCCTGGCGCGGAAGATAATTCTCCGACATGAGGGGAATATAGATTTTCAGTCGATGGTCGGAGAGGGAACGACCTTCAGAGTCTTGCTTCCGATGTCAAGGCCCGCCAGGCCCACACCCGAAGGGCTCGAGCACTCGCTTTTTGCCTCATAAAAGCGTTGCCTTTTCCTCAGGATTTTCTATATTCTCGCTGAAAATTGATGGAGGTATAATGATTTCCCCGAGTAATTTCAGGAAGGGCCTGAAACTGATGTATGAGGGCAATCCCTACTTCATAGTTGACTTCATGCACGTGAAGATGGGGCGGGGACGCCCGCACGTCAAAGCAAAAATGAAACATCTTCTGACAGGCCAGGTGATTGAGAAATCTTTCCTGACAACCGAGTCGTTTGAGGAGCCTGATCTTGAAGATCGCAGGATGCAATTTCTCTACAACCAGGGCAATGAGTACTTCTTTATGGATTCGACTACCTTTGACCAGATTCCGATTGGCGAGGAGGCGCTGGGCGACAGCCGGTGGTATCTTATCGAAAATCAGGAATACAACGTTCTGTTCTTCGAAGGGAAGCCGATTTCACTGGACCTGCCGGCGTCGGTTATCCTGACGGTTATCGAGGCGCTGCCAGCTATAAAGGGTGACACTGTCACTAACGTCCTGAAACCGGCGAAAGTAGAGACCGGCTATGAGATCAAGGTACCGCTCTTTGTCAAAGAGGGAGACAAAATCAAGATTGATACCCGGACGGGCGAATATATCGAGCGGGCCAATTAATATTCAAAGCCACAGCAGGATTCTCGGGATTGACGAATCCGGCAAAGGTGATTTCTTCGGTCCCCTCGTCATCGCAGGAGTCTTGACCGATAATGCCGCCGCGCGGAGGCTGAAAGATCATGGCGTCAGAGACTCCAAGAAAATCTCCGACAATCGAATTCTTGAGCTTGATCGCCTAATATCAGCCAATTTCATTCACTCTATCGTCATTATCGGGCCTGAGAAATACAATCAGCTTTACAGCCGCATAAGAAACCTCAACAAGCTTCTGGCCTGGGGCCACAGCCGGGTCATCGAAAATATCGCCGAGAACAACGCCATCGACCTGGCCGTCTCGGACAAATTCGGACGGACCGATTTTATCGAAAATGCCTTGATGAAAAAGGGTAAATCTATTGAGCTTCGCCAGGAAGTCCGCGCCGAGGCGGTAATCCAGGTGGCGGCGGCGTCAATCCTGGCACGAGCCGGTTTTATCAGGTACATGAACAAGCTGTCGAAACTGTATGATACCGAGCTTCCCAAAGGGGCGGGAAGCATCGTCGATAAAGCCGCAGCCGCCATCGCGCAGAAATACGGCCGCGAGGCGCTGGACAAGATCGCCAAGCTTCATTTCAAGAACTATAAAAAGGTGCTGGGTTAACATCCGGCCGGATCGCGTCGGCGGCCTTCGGAAAACCGGCCAAATCAAAAGCCGGGCGGAAGGTCATCGCCCGGCTTTTCAGCACAGCTGTTGTTGGGGATTTTCTATCTGGTCATCACGATCTCGCCGACGAGCTCACCGTTTGGATAATTATCCGGGTCGACACCGACGACGTATCGCACCAGCCCTACGCCGCGGGCATACCAGTAATAATTTGATGCATCGTTGATCTGATTCTCGACCTTGAGGCAATCCTCGAATGTATTGCCGTTATCCAGGTCAATATCCTCAATTGCGGAGATCTCAAAATAATTCGAGCCGATGGTCGGATATGTCTTCGTGATCTGTCCGCCGGACGGCAAACTGTCCTGGGCGTCGTCGGCCGGTTTGATGTTATTGCTCTCCGTGGTAATGGCTATAATATCATCCGCATCAAGCAGATTCTGTGAGGGGTCGAATCTGAGCCACGAATTTCCGACCTCCAGCGGGGATTCCAGAAGTTTCTCCGGAATCGTGTTCGAACTCTCGAAATAGTAGAGACCGTCGTTTTCGGAGAACAAATATCCCGTGTCGACCGACAACGGATAATGGACGTTTTGCCTGGTCCACTCATAAACCGTGTAGCCGCCCACGTTGACTCCCTCACCGATCGTGCAGCGGTAGTAGGATGTCTGGCCGAAGACGTTGCTGGTCTCCATATACTGAAGACTGCTGCCGGGATTGAGCGGAAAGTAGCTGGAAATATCCGGCGTGGTGTCGGCGATAGCGGAATTATCCGTCGGCGTTTCGGAGCAACCGGCCCATAACAGGATAACCGTAGCGGCAGCCGCAAAAAATGTCAGAACGGAAATTAATCTTCGCATTTTCCCTCCCCCGCGTAGAGCGAGCGTTAACGGGTTTCGATTTCGTTTGCCGACAAACCTGCAACAGCGATGCCAAAGGCCGCCGGCCCCGGCAATCTGTTGCGGCGCAACATGATACCATCTTCGCATTTCTGGCCGGAGAGGTCGATGTTCCGGAAATATATGGGGTGATATCCATACCTGTGGGACATTGTCGGCTTGTCGGGGGAAGCGTTAAGGTAAAGGGCCGGGCCGCCGAAAACTATTAATAAGAAAGCATTTAGGCCGTCTGGCGCCAACAATCTGTGAGGAATTGACATGTCGCAGTTTATTCTTGATTTTTTCTTTGCCTTTATTTTTGTGCTTATTCTTGCCCTGCTGATGCGCATTCGGGACAAAACCTTTGCCGATAATCGGGAAAGCTATAAGTACGCCGTTTCCGGAATTTCGGTCCTGTTTCTGGTGTCGCTCATAAGGCTGGTGGGCAATCAAGGACTTTTCGGTCAAATACCGTTCCTTTCCGAGCCGATCTACCGCGAGCTGGCCGAAGCCATCGGCATAGTCGCCGGGATCGCTCTGATGATTGCAGGTGTTTCCATCTGGCTTCCCGCCAGAAAGCGTCAGAACATATCCGCCTCGACCGACAATGAAATCGGCCCCGCAATTCAAAGAGTTGAAAAGGAAATCCTTGAGGCTGGAAATGTCACGCGGCTTTTCGCGACGGTACCAGAGCTTATCTGTAATGCGTTCGGGTATGAATCCTCGGCTCTTTTCAGATGGAGCGGCGGATCGCGGAGTCTGGTTTGTGTTCATCGGCACAACATAAGTCCGGCCCTTTCGGAGAAACTTGATAATGAAAAGATTAAGATTGGCGACGATCCGATTGATCCGGACGTTGCCGCCAAAGTATTGAACGCGAGCCATCATTTTGTCGTGAAGGTCAAAGGGCAGGCGCGGGCGGCTCTGTTTTTCTGGGATGACAAGCGGGAGGGCCTGAGCAATTTTGAAAAGATGGCGCTGGACGGGATCGCCCGACTGCTCAGCATCCGCCTGAATAGTTATCTGCTTGAGCGGAAGCATCAATTCCATGAGGGGAACCGCGATTACGTGGAGCGGATCAAAGGTCTGGTCTCCCGGCGAGCGGACATAAGGGAGAACCTGCACGATCTTCATCAGGTGTTCAAACATGCGGTCGGCTGCGACTACATGTCGCTGGCCGTGTCCGACGGAACCGGGAAAAGCATGAAAACCTATACCGCTGGAATAAACCGGCGGGTGCTGCTCGCGGACGGCGGCAAAATGCAGGTAGAGGATACGCACGTCGGCAAAGTGGCGTTCGACGAACGGAGCCTTATTATAAGTGATGTATCAGCCACGACTGATCCCAGGATAGATTCTCTTTTCCTGAGCTGCGGGCAGAGCAGTCTGATCGCCGTGCCGATCAAGAATCACGGGCGGATAATCGGTATCCTGACACTCGGTCACGCCATGGCCGGGCATTTCAAAAACCGCGATCTGGTTCGGGTCGAGGCGATGGCCACAGCCCTGGCGCCGGCCATCGAGTCCGAAATTGCCCGCGACACCATTTATGAAAGAGACCGCTATCTCGGTTCACTGTCGGCCTTTGATTCCCTGGTTGAAAGCGAGGCCGATGTCGACTCGATTCTCAATTCGGCGGCGGATGTAATTATGGAGAACGTCGGCACCACCATGGTCCGGATCGGCCTGCTCAGCGACGGCAGAAATAAGTTTTTCACGCGGGCGCTGAAGACGATTCGGCCCCTTGACACCGTGAGCGCCGAGGAGACGCTTATATCACGCGAGATGACGCCCTGGCACCAGATGGTCATGCAGGAAAACCGTCTGCTTCTCATAAACCAGGATGATCCGCAGTCTTCGATGGACAAGAACGAGTGCCGGGCGCTCGTTTTCGAGGGTATGCGATCGGCTCTGATAGTGCCGATAGTCGTCAGCGGTTTCACGCAGGGATTTGTCACGCTTGGCGAGATGCGGCAATGGGATCGCTTCTCGTATGACTCGGCGACGATACTTTTCTGCCGGCAGATGGCGGCGAAGGTCGCTGGGGCCATCGGGATGTACAAACTAGGCCGGGCGTTGGCCAAATTCAAGGAGACAGCTGCCGGGCAGGAAAGGACCGTATTCGATCGAGAGGGTCTGCTTCGTGAGCTGAAATCGCCAATCACGCATATCCGCGGCTCCATAGATTTGTTGAAGCTGAAGCAGGTATCGCACGGTCCGATGTCGAGAAAAGTCCTGACGAATATGGA
>CP070766.1:1961237-1964647 GCA_020345705.1 Candidatus Zixiibacteriota bacterium
GGACAAAGAAGTGAGATGACTTCATATCCGGATTGTAAAGCACCTGCTGCGCAATGGCCACTCCCGGAATCTCAAATCCCTCCGGCATCCTGCGCATGAGGTGCTGCTTCAGAATTATATTGGAATAGCTCGCCGCTGCGGAAGCGGTGTTCGCGTCGGCGCCGTCAACGAGAAGGCCTACCTCAAAATCGCCCAGCACCGTCAGGGCCCGGGAAAAACCGGACCTGATAGTAAGAACTGCGCTGGCCTTGCTTGTTTTAAGCACCTTCTCCGGGTCCGTTATATCGGCCGAAGCATCGGGAGGCAAAAAATAGCCGGAGTTGTGGAACTTCGAGGCGAGCTCTCTGGACTCGGTCGTTTTGTCAAAATCAATAATCGCCAGCTTAATGTTCTTTATATCAAGATTAATGGCGTAACCATACAAGAGCGTCATCAGAATCGGCATGAAGATGGCAATCATCAGCGAGCGTAGATCACGCAGGATATGGCGCAACTCTTTAACGGCTATGTAACGCACTTTACGCATCAGCGTCGCTTTCCGAAATGAGTTTGATGAACAGCTCCTGAAGGCTGGACTGGTTGTACTTCCGGGTCAGGTCATCCGGTGTTCCGATTTCTATTATGCGGCCGCGGTGCATGATTGAGACCCTTCTGCAGAATTCAGCCTCATCCATGTAATGCGTCGTCACAAAGAGAGTGGTGCCCTCGTCGGCGAGGCTATAGAGTATTTCCCAGAAGCGCCGCCGGAATACCGGATCGACACCGCCGGTCGGTTCGTCCAGGAAAAGAATTTTCGGACGATGCAGAAGAGCCGAAGCCAATGCCAAGCGCTGCCGCCACCCCAGCGGCAGGGATGCACACGGGCGATCAATGAAGTCGGACAGTTCAAGATATTCAGCGAGTTCATCGATTCTTGCCTTGAGTTCGGTCCTGGGAATCCTGTAGACCGATCCGTAAAACCACAGGTTTTCCCTCCCGGTGAGATCGCCGTATAGCGAAAATTTCTGAGACATATATCCGATAGTCTGCTTTATCTTTTCGCTTTCTTTGTAGATGTCAAGACCGGAGACGGTGCCTCCGCCGGAGGTCGGCAGTAAAAGCCCGCAGAGCATCCTGATGGCGGTCGTCTTACCGGCGCCATTGGCTCCCAGAAATCCGAAAATCTGGCCGGTCTCGACCGTCAGACTGATTCCGTTCACGGCCGTGAAGTTGCCGAATTTCTTGGTCAGGTTGTCGATGGTGACGGCGTATTCCATCGTCATTGCCCCATCAGCTGAATAAAAACGTCCTCAAGTTCCGGATCAATGCGTTCGAGCATATCTTGCTTTATTCCGACGCCGACCAGAGCCTCTCCGAGACTCTCAATCGGATGTTTGCGATCGGTGTACAGATGGATTGATGAGCCGAACCGCCGCGCAGTGATCCCATCGATTTTGCTCAAGTCGTTCATGCGCTCGGAAGTCGGGAAGATGTCAGCGCGGTATACGTTGGCTCCGAATTGCCGAAGAAGCTCCTTGGGGGTGCCCTCAGTCAGCTTCTTACCGTCATAAATAAATATGGCGCGGTCGGCCAGAGCAACTTCATCCATATATGGAGTTGAGACAACAATCGCCGCCCCGCCTTCTTTGAGAGATTTCAGAATGTTCCAGAACTGGCGGCGTGACAGAGGATCAACACCGGTCGTCGGTTCATCCAGAATCAGAACTTCGGGTTCATGCACCAGATTACAGCTCAGCGCCAGTTTTTGCTTCATACCGCCGGAAAGCTGCAAAGCCCGGCGTCCGGCAAAAGGACCGAGACCGGAAAATTCATAAAGCCGCGCCTTTCGTTTCTCCAACTGATCGCGCGTTATTCCGAAAAGGCCGGCATAAAAGGACAGATTTTCTTCGACCGAAAGGTCGGGGTAAAGCGAAAAAGTCTGCGGCATGTAACCCAGGAGAGGCTTGACGATCTCAAACTGAGTCCGCTGGTCATATCCGAGAATTCTAATCTCACCCGAATCGTAATCGATAAGGTTGCAGAGGGCGCGGAAGATTGACGTTTTCCCTGCGCCGTCCGGTCCCACCAGGGCCAGCAATTCCCCTTTCTCGACGTGAAAGGAGAAATCAGCGACCGCCTTCACGTCGCCGTAGCGCTTGCACATATTATCAACTTCGATAGCTTTCATGGTATGGTAACTGAGACCGGCATGCCTATTTTAAGCTGTTCCTGGGGATTGGGGATGATGATCTTGACGGCATAAACCAGATCGGCGCGCGCCTCTTTGGTCTGGACGTTTTTGGGTGTGAACTCCGCCTGCGATGATATCCAGCCGATGTAGCCTTCAAGCGGTGTTTCTCTGCCGTCCTCGGGATCGATTTCGGCTAGATCACCCAGCTTGATTCGGGTCAGGTCGGAGGGCGGAAGGTAAACCTTCACCCAAACGGTATCGAACCGGGCAATCTTTATCAGCGGCTTACCGGCGGCGACCAGCTCGCCCACGTCAACGTACTCATTCGTGATGCGCCCCGATAAGGGCGAGGTCGGGAAACAGTCGTCAAAACGTTTACGCAGGAGAGCCACTTCAGCTTCGATTCTGGCCAGGCCGGCCTCAGCCGCGTTCAAGGCGGCCGCGGCCTGCTTCCGGGCCAGGGAAGCCTGGTTGAAGGTGTTTTCTGCTTTGTCGTACTGTTGCCTGTTAGCCGAGCCCGATTTTATCAGCGATGAAATCCGTTTGAACTCCTTTTCCGCCAGGTCGAAGTTGTATGCCGCCTGTTCTTTATTCAGGGCGGCCATCTCAAGCTGGGTTTGGGCCGCATTTTTTGCCGCCTCGGTCTGGCGAAGACCAAGCATGACAGTGATTGTGTCAATTACGCCGATTGTATCATCGATTTCAATCAGGTCGCCCTCTCTGAAATGTAAAACCTTCAGCTGGCCGCTTGATTCGGCCGAAATAATGACTTCGGTCGACTCAACTAGTCCCGAACCGCCGGGAGGAAGTTTATTACTCCCGCATGATGCGATGAGCAGTGCAAGCATTATTATACGTACAACACTAAAAGTCTTCATCTCATAGTTCTCCGTATATTCTGTCTGAACCGATGGCATAAAGGTACTCTGTCAACGCCGTCTGGTAGCTGATCATCGATGCGCGATACAGCTGTTCGGTGGCCGTCAGCTCCGCCTCCATCTCCAGGAGGCGATTAACGGTGAGGTACCCTTCTTTTTGTTTATTCTGGCCAAGTCGATACTTGTTCTTGGCGATTTCATATTCTTTCTGCGAGGTGACAAAGGTCTCATAGGCCAGGTTGATATTCTGCAGGGCGATGTCGGCGGCAGTAGTGAGTGATTCCTCCAGTTGCATCTTTGACATTTGTGCCGAGAAAGCCGCCTGTTTGGCCGACTGAATGCCGTGATGCGTCCGTCCCCCC
>CP070766.1:1964747-1967721 GCA_020345705.1 Candidatus Zixiibacteriota bacterium
CGGGGCTTTGAATATCCTCGATGTCACACATATAATAAATTACCTGTACAAGAACGGACCGGAACCGATCTGTTGAAGAACGAAATTCAAGAAGACTAAGAAGGGGTCACGATGTGACCCCTTTGATTTTTATATCGGATACTCCACCCGGGCAAACCATTCCAGTTCGATTTCGGGAAAGAGCGCATCACGCTGGGTGCAGTCGCCGAAAAACTCCCAGTCGCCTGCCGAAATGTCCCTGCCACCGATCAGTCGGTCGGCCATTTCAGCCAGCCTTTTGAAGTCGGCATGATGCTCGGACACACGAAGTTCGGCGTAGTCGCGCGCCGCCCAGGTTGAGATGAGAAACTGCCAGTCCGATGCGCACATAAGCATCAGCTCACGCGCCGCCTGCTTTATGATATCAGTCAATCCCGAATCAATCGAATCCTTGTTGGCGTCCCAGTACCGCGCCAGCTCGCACAATTTCTTTTCCGATTCGTAAATGTGCTTCCAGGTCCATTCGTTTTCCTCGTTGAGCCAGATATAATGATGTCCCCCCTCTCCCCAGCTTCCTTCCGGGATAGAAATAATCTCCGTCGGTTGGGCCCGGTCGTAATGCTCAGCCAGAAACGTCAATTCAATCTCGGGATTGGCCGAGACCTTCGTAATGACCTCTTTCAAAAACGGCGGCCCCTCAAACCACCAGTGGCCGAACAGCTCGGCGTCATACGGCGCCGCGAGTATTCCTGCACTCTCCGCCGCTTCGTAATATCCGGTCAATGTGTCATGCACTTTGCCTGCGAAGTGGTCGGAATTCTCGGGTATCCGTGACAGGGCGCCGCCGAAATTATACTCCACCTTATCGGCCAGGTCGGATTCGGCCGACGTCACCGCCCAGTAGCGCAAACCGCCCGGGAAACGCTTCTTATGAAAGTCAAGATAGTGCCCGTCGCCGGGGTAACCGTGCTCGCCGGACCAGACAAGAAGGCCCGTCTCCGGGTCGCGCGCGAAAATCGCAGTCGGTTTTTTGCCCTCGGCGGCCGAGCTGATCAGATATACTTCGCGCGGCGTCTTGTCCTTGTCTTCCTCACGCGGTTTGTATTGCGCCTCGAATTGCCCCCAGAGTCTTCTGAGCGCTTCGAACCTGTCGATATAGACACCGATTGACTTGCCGCCCTTCAGCAAAGCGCTGTCAACGACGAAGAAATCAATGCCGTTTTCCGAAAGAAACTCATCGGCGCCCTTGCGGTCATAGGCGTCGCTTGAACCGTCAATCGGCACCGGCGGGGCCCATTTGTATCTGGGGCGATAGGCGCATTCCGGAAGCCATATCCCCCGCGGATCGCGCCCGAAATGTTTGCGGTAATTTTTCACGGCCAGCTTGGTCTGCGCCTGAATCGATTCATCTCGGGACAACAGCGGATAATACCCGTGCGTGGCGCCGCAGGTCATGATTTCAAGATACCCGGCATCCTGAAGTTTGCGAAGCTCGCCGATGATGTCTCGGCCGATGGCGTTGAATCGGGTCAGGGTTTCCCCGTAGAACCTCTCCCACATCTGCGCGTTTTCCAGCATGTTCTGCTGGTTGTACTTGTAAAACTCCTCCGCGTCATGCTGGGCGGCCTTGACTTTCTGATCGAGATAGGTGACGAATTCTTCCTTGAAAGACTGATCTGAGAGTTGTTCGCATAAAACCGGCGAAATATCAATGGTCAGCTTGGGTTTGACACCCTCGCCGATCATCTCGTTCATCACGCGAATGAGCGGCATGTAAGTCTCCGCGGCGGCTTCAGAAAGCCAGTCCATGCCGTGCGGCCAGCGACCGTGCGCCAGCACATACGGTAAATGGGTATGCAGAACGAAAGCAAAATAACCTTTAGTCATTCTTTTTTTCCTCACCGTCCGAAGAGGACTCAAACCCGATATTCTTGCCGTGAAGCGCCTCCGGTCCGCCATGCATCTTAATTTCGCCGAATTGCTTTTCGAACTTGGTGAGATTTTCTCCCAGTGTCTTATGAAGAAGCTTGGCGTGGGCCGGGGTCATGATTATTCGGGACTGGACTTTCGCCTTGGGTGCGCCGGGCATCATTCTGACGAAATCCAGTATTATCTCTGTCGGCGAATGGCCGATCATGACCATGTTGGCATAAGTTCCCTCGGCCTCCTTCTCACCGAGCTCAATATTTATTCTTTGTTGTCTCATGATCTTCCTTACTCCTCAATTAAACTTGTATGACGCGAAAACTTTTCATATATTGGGCCGAATTTTAACAAACTCCATTTGAGTTTCGGCACATGCCAATAAAGATTGACAGGATTGATAAAATAACGGCTAATATCGGAAAAGCAAGGATATTAATCCTGGGCGATATAATGCTTGATGAATATCTCCACGGAAACGTCAACCGGATATCACCCGAGGCCCCGGTTCCGGTGGTCGAGATCGACAGCGAGCAGCTCAGCCTGGGCGGGGCGGCCAATGTCGCCAATAACATAGCCGCCCTGGGTAACGAGCCGTACCTGTTCGGCACCGTCGGCGAGGATGAGGCCTCTATCAAGCTCTCGCAGCTTCTTAAGGACAAGGGGATTTCGAGAGAATATCTCATAAACGACAAATCCCGCCGGACGACCATAAAAACGCGGATAATCGCCCACTCCCAGCAGGTGGTCCGGGCCGACCGTGAGGATGCTGACGAGATTTCGGCGGAGATTGAGAAAACGATCACGGGGAGATTCGCCTCGCTGATCGACAAAATCGACGGCGTGATTATCTCCGACTATGGCAAAGGCGTTATAACGGCGTCACTACTGAACAGAATCATCCCGATATGCCGCGAAAAAGGAATATTCATCGGCGTTGATCCGAAGGAGACCCATTTTTTCAATTATAAGAAAGCCTCGGTAGTTACCCCGAACCACCACGAGGCCGGCTTTGTCGCTGGAAGAAGGATCAAATCCGACAAAGACTTAAATGAGGTCGGGCGGTTTCTCC
>CP070766.1:1967821-1971003 GCA_020345705.1 Candidatus Zixiibacteriota bacterium
AATGTATTTGTAGCCTTTCGATTGGGCTTCGCCAATGACATCGACCATAATGTGAGCGTTACTGTTGTCTAACTGCCGACCAGGATCTATGATGATACATTCGTCGCTTAGCGCCCTTTTGGCCATTTCGCACGAATCCATTACATGCCCCAGCTCTTTTCCAGGGTTAACACATTATGATGGTCGTCCCGCCTTTCGTATTTCAGATCGTCTATCATTCGGTTAATCATTGTCAATCCGTAACCTCGTTTCTGTCGCTTTCCTCTGGCCAGGTCGGGATCGAATTCATCGGCTATTGTAGTCGGGTCAAAAGGCAGTCCCGGATCGATGAAGTGCATTGTGATCTTGCCGGGCAGGGGTTCGGCCACAAAAGTGATGACCTCATCATCGGCCACTTGAGCGTGCGTGCAGATATTGGTCGCAACCTCATAGAAAACCGTTTCCAACTCAAAAGCATAGGCTTCAGGGAGGTTTATCTTCTTTAAGTATCTGTGAAATTCCGCCAGGGCTCGCTTTACGGCGGATGTTTGAGCTTTGAGCTTGAGCTGGAGGGCGTTTTCGTCGTATTGAAGATGCAGCTGGACTTCGGGCGTTGCCTCCGGGTTGACTTCGGGAGTATCCGTCAGGAAAAGGTCATACAGGTCCAGGACTTTCAGGACTCTGGCGAGGTTTGAAGAGACCGACGCCAAGCCAACTCGAACTTTCGATTCCTGAGCCATCAGCCGCGCCTCCCACAATATGTTGATGTGGCGCGAAGAAACCTGCCTGAGGCTTGAACAGTCTAATATCACCACCGGCGGGTGATCTTTCAGAAGGCTTTTGAGCCGGTCATAGAACGCCTCGGCGTTTCCCCCGGATAATCCGGAGGGGACTTCAATTCTATATTTTTCTTCGGTCTTAGATAACATTTGTCGCGTGCTTCAAGTTGCTAATTTCTTTATCGGATGTTTCCGCTTTCCATTTCATGACCAAAAGCGTGATGTCGTCAATTTGAGGGGCCTTACCTACGAATAATTTGTGATTCTCCATTATTTGCCCGGTTATCTCTCGGGGGCGAAGATGCCCGTTTGACTCCAGAGTGAAAACAAAGCGCTCCATGCCATACTCCTCTTTGTCCGAATTGGTGGCTTCGTTAATCCCGTCAGTGAACTGGACAAGCATGTCATTGTCGCGCAATATAATATGTCCATTCTCGATTCTGCCGTCAAACTGCTCTGGGGGAACCATACCCAGTGGATAGCCCCGGGTCTTTCTCGTCTCAGTCTGGCAGTCGACCGCGTTAATTCTGATGAGGGGATTGTGACCCGCCGAGGCAAATGTGAACTGCCCCGTCTTCTTGTTCAACAGACCGAAAAACATCGTCACAAACATCCCCTTTTTGATATTTTTCAGCAGCTCCCGGTTGACGTCACTGAGCAAGTCGGAAGGCCGGCGAACGGTCCGTGACAATCGTTTGACTATATCCCGAGTCAAAAGCATGACCAGCATACCCGGGAGCGATTTACCGGAGACGTCAGCCACCAAAAAAGCCAGATGTTCATCGTCGAATTCAATGAAATCATAATAGTCACCCCCGACTTCTCTGGCGCTGCGGTAGGCGCCGAAAAACTCGAAGTTGGGTGCCCGGGGGTACTCTCGAGGCAGGATATTGGCCTGGATTTCACGGGCTATCTCCAGTTCCCGGGCAATCCTCTCTTTTTCGATGATATCCTTCTGGGCCGAGCTGATTTTTCTGCCCATAACTCTCAGAGTCTCCGCAAGATAACCAAACTCATTCTTGCTTTGGAATGGAATCTCAAGTGATATGTCGTCATACTTGATCTTTCTGAGACTGTCAGTCATGACGGCTATTGGCCTAAGCCTCCGGTGAAGAACCACCATTGTGGCCGGAATGCCCAGGAGGATCATCAAAACCGTGATTGATACCACCGTAATAATCGACTTATTCCGGGCATCTCTGATCTGTCTATCCGACGATGCCGCCGTCAGTTGGCCCACGGTGACGGCATTTTCCCGGATCGGAACCGTTATGAGAATCGTGTCGGCATTTAGCGCGAAGGCTTCGCCATCTCGCAGAATGTGTTCTTCTTTCTGTGTCAATACGGAGGCCAGGCTTGCTCCGGAAACGACCTGCCTGATATCGGTATGGGCCAAAAATATTCCGTTATTGTCGGTGATGCCGGCCCAGTAAAGGTCAGGGTCGGCGGCAGCGAGTTTCTTGCAGATGTTGTTCAGCAGGAGCGCATCCGGCCCATTGGTCGATATAATCAGCTTTCCGGCCGGCCCGGAGTATGATCGGGCTTGGACCAGGAGTTTCTCGGAAACGCTGTGCGTCACGGTGTCGATGTATTGATTGATGATGATGTAACCGGTGGACAACATCAGGACGATGATGACCGCCGAAACATACAGCGAAAACTCAATACGTATCGATTTCCTGAACTGACGGGCCTGAGGCCAGCCCTCGACGATGTCGGTCTTCTTATCTTCCGTCATAGGACAGTTCTTCCAGCTTTCTCATTTCGTTTTCTGTGCGTTTTATGTAATCTTCGATTTCTTCATTACCGGGGTCAAGCAGGGCTGCTTTTTTCCAGGTAGCGACGGCTTCTTTGAGTTGATTCTGGCCGTACAGCTCGACGCCAACGAACTTGTAAGCTTTGATCAGATACTTCCGGACCGATTGAAAATCCGGCGCCAGCCGTTCTACTTTTTCCCAGCTTGCGATCGCCTGGGCAAGTTTGCCTTTCGCAAACAGGCCCTGAGCGGAATTGTATGCTGCTTCGACCTCTTTTAACAATTCCGGACTGAGCGGCTCACGTTTTATTTCAGCGGTCGGTGCTGAGGTGGTCCGGGTCGCCCGGAGTTCCTGCCCGATACGATCCTTCAAGTCAAGACACCATTTGTGTTCGGGGAAAAGTAGCAGGGCGCTATCGAGGGCGTCAGTCGCCTTCTGGAAAGCCCTTCTTTCAAAAGCAAGGGTGGCAATGTCTTTCCATGATTCGAAGCGTGCCTTTTTCAGGGCCTGCTTTACCCGGTCATCATCAGGAGCCAGTTCCTCGAGACTCCCGATTATGGTCAGGGCCCGGTCTATCCGGCCATAACTGACCAGTGAGTCCGCCGTGAGCAGCCGTTCCTGGATCATTTCCTCCCGGGTAGCCGTTTTTTCGAGTGCCTCAACGGCC
>CP070766.1:1971103-1977413 GCA_020345705.1 Candidatus Zixiibacteriota bacterium
CACTCAGGCAGTATCCATACTACCTTGAAAATCAATAGCTTAGCCGATGCTAAAAATCTTTTTACTCAATTAACGACGGGCAATTATACATCCTCTGGTAATAGTATAGGCGGTAAAAAGTATGTAAGGTGTGTAGCTTTGAAATCTTATCGCTGATTTTGCTATTATGGTGCAAACAGATGCAGGTATCGATTTCGGCAATCCTTGCCAAAATAAAAAAGCCCCAATCCCTCCTTGTTAGGATACATATGCAGGTTTTAAGGGCCATCTACTTAATCCCGTTTTCACCAATCACTTATCTTCTTCTCGTTATCAGTTCTTCAGTTAGTTAATCTCCTCCTTTTTTATCCCCACGGGGAGGATACCATCCTCCCCGCGAAGAAAGTTTGACCTTACTTCAGAAGTACCATCTTCTTTGTGGCCGAGAACTTCTCAGTCTCGAACTTATAGAAGTAGATACCTGAAGCCTGATCTCCAGCATTCCACTGCAGAGTTACTTCACCAAGATCAGTGCCGCCGAAGCTGGCAACCCTCTGGCCCGCGACATTATAAATGCCGAGGCTCCAGATGGCCTGCTCGGGCAGATACATCTTGATGGTAGCTACCGCGTTGAACGGGTTCGGGTAGTTCTTTACGCCATAATCGGCCGGCAGAATGGTCGTCTTGTAAGCGTTACCATTGTAGTCAGCCGCCTCAACCGAAATAAGGTTGCCGTTGGCATAAAGGACGTTGCCGCTGGCCGTCCGACCCTGATCATAAATGTTATAGATCAGGACATTGGTGTTGGTGCCGTCAAAGTGACTGCCAATATCCATACCGGCTGCGCCTTCAGCGAGGGAGACCTCAACGTCGCCGGCAAAGACGAAGTGGGCGGCGCCGAGTTCGGCGTCGGTGCTCACAACGTGGCCGTCAGCAATAACCTTGGCTTCCAGATCCGGTGCTACCTTGGGCAGCGGAAGAGCATCACCAATGACTATGCGAATGAGATAGACCAGGTCGGCTACCGTCAGAACGATGCCGTCACCGTTGATCTCACTAGCGGCGATCTGACCCTCGATATTAATCTCGAAGGCCGCCAAATTGTAAATGAAGTAGTTGGTATAGACCACCGCGTCCGCGATTTCATTGGCAACTCCGTTCAGGTTCATATCGCCACGAAGGTCGATTTCCTCTGAACAGATGATGTCAAAGCCGCCATCGTAGAAGTCGATGAAAGGTATCGGTACCGGCTTCGGCTCCTGCGTGATCGGATCAAAACCGCCTCCGACGAAGCGGATCGTCCCCGCAACGGGATCGCCCTGAACACCGAACATGGTCGGGAATCCGTAGTCCGGATCGGTGATCTCGATATACGGGAACGGAGGCATTTCCTCATGGCCGTCCCACCAGTAGACGTGCTCCGAGACCGCGGTCTGGATGTCATACGGATCGGCATCCCTGGCACGCATAGCGATGGTGTTGTCGCCGCAATCCATCCAGTAGAAATAGACCGGGACATACATGCATTCGTACAGGCGGTTGTTGGAAATGAGGAAGTCGAGCTGGAAGAGGACTGAGCCGTCCGGGATCAAAACCTCACCAGTGAACGGAATACCGTCGTTCTGGTTCGCTATCCCGACGACACGAAGCAGACCGGTCGGGCAACCCATACCGCAGTTGCCGTTCCAGTCATACCGGAACGTGAAATACTCCCAGCCGTACTGCGGACCAACCGAGTCGATCGCAGTCACGAAGGCCAGAACGGAAGCGTCGTATCCGATAAGGAAGTCAAAGCCGTGCATCTCCTCGGTCCCGGCCGTCTTGGTTACGTCAAGAATGCCGTGATGACCCTGGAGAACACCCTTACCTTCGTAGATACCGTCGCCTTCATCCTTCTCAATCACGATACCGAACGGAACCGCGCTGATGATAATAAACTCGACGTCACACTCGTCATAGCCACCAGCACAGTCAGTCACACGTACCACCAGGTTGATTGGCGATAACAGCTCATCACCGGCAACCGGTGAGACGGTCAGCTTGCCAGTATTATCGATACTGATTGTACCACCGAAGCCAGGATACGGATCTGGACTCACCGACCAATCCTGGGTGTCACCGACGTTTTGGTCGGTAGCATTGAAGAAGGCATCCTTGGAGGCGCCGGTGCCGACCGTAAAGCTCTGACCGCAGTTGCCCCCGATAACCGGATCGTGGTTTTGCACGGTGACCGTGAAGGTGCACTCCTTGCCGGTCGGCAAAGCGTGCAGAGCATCGGTCACACCAACCGTGAACGTGTGGGAACCAACGTCATCGCAGGTCGGATTGAAGGTGAACTGCGTCATACCGCCGCCGGTCGGAGTCGTCGTGGCATCTGTGATGACAAAATCATAGGTGCCGTCCGGCGCGGCAGCCGGAGTCACGGACTTATCAGTCAGATCGTCTGACTCGGTGTCTTCCACCTCAATGTCAAACTGCAACTGATCATCCCACTGGACGGTCTTGTCCACTGTCGGGCAGTCAACGAACTCCGGAGGGAAGTTTGGGGGTGTCTTCACCGGATAGCAGTGCGGGCCACCAAAGCTCGGATACGGGCTATCCCACAACCAGTCGAACTTGCCCGGAGGCGTCACATTCGGGATCGAGCAGGAATCGACGCAAATCGCGCCTGCCACGGTTGTATCCGGATCCGGAACGCTGAACCAGAACGCCAGACGGGTTTCCAGCGGTGAACCGGCGGGAATACCGCCAACACCACTGCCCGTGAAGTTCATGGTGTCTGCTACAGAGCCGTCCCAGTCGAACAGGAAGACCGAATCCAGAATGCCGAACCACGGGTTGGGATATGGATTATACTGGAAACCGTTCATCATAACGATGTTCGGAACGATTTCGCCGCCCATATCAACCAACGACCAGGCTGTGCAATCTCCGGTGCCGTAGAACGTCAGCGGCATACTGACCGTGCCCCTACCAAATGCCTCCGTGTTGTCCATCTGAATCTCAATGGCGAAGTTGGTGTTGGAAATAATGGTCGGCGTTCCGCCATCATCCCACATAACGGCCGGATCAACGTAAGGGACCACGTTCATCGCATTTGACAGCCCAAAAGAAAGAAGCAATGCGAATACGAATGAAAACAAAACTCGTTTCATCATATACTCCTGTTTTGTTTTGTTAAAGTACATCATATTCTTAATCTTGACTCTCTCGAGTCATTTCCCCCTCAGATCCGAAATTAACCTCGTTTTCTTCGGCGAGAGCCACCAGGCCGACCGAAAACCTCAATTTCGGCAAGAAAGAATCGGAAGTAAAAAAATACTCTCTTTCTTTTGAGCGCGCGTACATAAACTAAGTTACCTCTCTAAAGTTTCACCTCCTTTCTTTTCTCACAAAATTCGTCGTGTTCTGTTATCCTTCTATTATAAATCTCTTCGTTTCTCGTTAATTCAACTCATCTAAGACAGTCCGGCGGACAGCTCGGCTCAGGTCCGTTTTTATACAAATAATTCACTATGTAACTGGCATCCAGGATATTCAGCGACTCACTGCAATCAACGTCCGCCGCCTCCATAACGCACGGTTCCGGACCATTCTTGTACAAATAGTTTACCAGGTACGAAACGTCCAGAATATTGATATTATCGCCCTCGTCGCAATCTATGTTGCCGCAGATGAAATCCGGCGGATAAAGAACCGTTATAGAGCCATGCGATACTTTGACTTTTGACGTGTCCAGGTAGCCGATCGTTATCGTGTCGCAGCACCAGAAAGAATCCACCGAATCAATCGGTCCTTCGCCCACCTCTATCCAGTAATAGCAGGTCTCCTCGACCCAGGGATCCCAGATGTCGCACTCAAACCAGGAGGTGTCAAGGACGGTATCCGTTATTACGCCGATCCCGTCGCCGTGCTCATTGGAAAAACTGAAGTTGTCAAGATTGTCGGCTATTATCCATATCTTGCTCGTGCGATCTTCCATATCGTCCGGAATATTCTCAATATCCGCCAGAAGTCTGATCAGAGGAAGGTCCCCGAATTGCGGGAAACCTATGCCCTGCGTATACGGCGGCCTGATATCGTTGGCATACGCCCCGATCTTGAGATCGTTTCCGATTATGCTGGTCGCCTTGGAACGGACGAACTGCCAGTCACCCTGGCCGACAAGCGTCCCGACCGTGTCATGATTGCCTACCACCAGATCATAAATGTTCACGTAATATGTATCCGGCTGAATCGCTTCATAACCGAATATCAGAACCGAATCGGTGATTTCCATGGAATCCAGACAGCTGGGAAACTCGCCGTCCAGACAGCGCCAGTAAGTGGTGTCGTAAAAGGTGGCTGAATCGGTTTGGAATTTCACGATCTCAGGATTCTGCAGCATGAGCCAAAGCTCAAAACCGGCTACGGTATCTGCGAAATTCTGCATATAGACCGAAATGACCGAATTTTGCTGTCCGGGCAAACCGGTGGTATCGCCCACTCGGACAGTCAAAGTATAGTATGGCGCGTTTGTGTCAGACATATCGCCAACTTCCGCGGCTGCGGGAAATGCCGCAAGCATAAGCAACCCGCAAGCCAGAAAAACCAGAGAGACTTGCCGCAATAAAGAGAAGCTTAAGGACATTCCTTCCTCCTTGGTTTAATGCAGTACGTGTCGACCTTCCCTTTAGCTATCCTGGTCTATGAGCCATCCTTCAAGCTTAATACTTCCGGTGTAAGGAGTAGCCGGGATGATCCCTAGTATCACCTATCGGCTTTTTTTCCTCTCTTTTCCAGTCGCCAAGTCTTCAAAAGCTAACGCGCAGTCGCTTCCTTCAAGCGGCCCCCCCCGCGCCAACTTAAAGATACTTTTTCGTTATTGGACCGTGTGCTTCTAGAGTAAATAGAAGACCAATCTCGTTCACCTAGTTAACAAACAAGGTTTCTTGCGGACATTACACCTATCATCCAATGGGTAATATAATTACAAAGCAGCCTCGTGTCAATAGGAAAATGGCCATTTTTTTCAAATATTTCTCAGCAAATCGCTGACCAAATGCGGCGTTCCCCGCGTCCGCCCTATATTTAAAGGCAACAATCTATTAGATAGGAAATCCCGGTCACAGAATCGGCAAAAAAATACCCAAAATGACAAACGAGAAAGACAGTCAAATAATCCTTCCCCGGCTATTTTCCGTTAATAGTGAGCCTTGTGCGAAGTATGGCTTTGACGGGGAAAACGGACGGGGGCAGCCCCCCGAACCATCAAAGATTATCCAAAAATTCCATTGCCTTATGCATATTTGGTGTATAATCTTATCCTGCAGATGACCCTCTGTTGGCAGGAATTAAGAGGAAAGAGCAAAAATCATGGCAAAATTGATGAGCAAAAAAACCCGGGAAATCGTTACGACCACCACCGTCCTCGTTCTCATAGTCCTTTTTGTGGCCTTCTATATTGTTTATCCCCTCATCTCGGTAAGAAAAGCCGTGGAGCGCCCCGATGGCGGGAAATTCGACGACCCCGAATATACTCTCGAAAACGACGCCGCCTTCTTTAACGACCTGGGCTTTCAGCCCGACACCTTTGACATGACAACCGATGACAATATCAGGCTGGCCGCACTGTATTTCCATCCCGACACAGCGCTTTATGATTCGATCAGGGGAACGGCGGTCCTCATTCACAGCTCCGACAGCAACCGAACCTCACTTTCGGCCTATCTTAATCCCCTGCTCGATTCCGGGCTGGCCGTGGTCCTTTATGACCAGAGAGCGAGCGGCTTCTCGGGAGGCCGTTATCATTCCGGGGGGATTTACGAAGCGGATGATTTAAACCAGCTGATTGTCCACCTGAAGTATCGCGAGCTTATCCCCCGCCCGCTGTTCGCCGTCGGCTTCGAGCTGGGCGCCGATGCGGCCATCTATGCCTCCGAGGAAGAAATGCGGATTGACGAGGTTATTGCCGTCAATCCACACCTCACCATCAACAGGTGGATCACAAAAGTAAAAGAAAACCGCGGCCTGCTCCCTATTCCCTTCTATAGAATGGTTTATTTCTGGTGGTATAAAAAAATCACCGGCTTTCCGCTCGACCGCACCGGACCGGATGACATAAATCCGGTTCCCTCCAGAACTCTTCTGATTATGAGCCAGGCTGATCTGGATGGGGAGGAAGCCGGAAAGCTGCGGGAGGTCTCAGGCGATCTTGTCAACACCCTTCCAAGGCCGGCCACAGACGACATGCTCAGGGATGCGATTCTCGGGGAAATCTATCAGAAGCTGGAATAGATATTCCGATCAGAACTCGAAATCGAAGTCAACGGCGAAATCGCTCGTGTCATAA
>CP070766.1:1977513-1980088 GCA_020345705.1 Candidatus Zixiibacteriota bacterium
TACAGCATAGCCTCCACCATCCGGTCATTTGTCGACGGTGAAGTTGTCACCCGGTACAGAGAGGGCGACAATGAGTACGACGTGAGGGTAAGGCTGAAAGAGAGTGCGCGGTCCACCACGGATGATGTCGGTCGATTGCTTGTGTCCAGCGATAAAGACATCCCCGGGAAAAGAAATTTCCTGGTGCCTCTCTCGCACGTCGGGAAAATTGAGAAGACATCCGCCATAGGCAAGTACAATCGTTACGACCGTCTGCGTGAAGTAAAAGTCAACAGCAACGTCGCATCCGATGCATATATGGGGACGGTCGTCGGCCAGATTATGAACCAGGCACAGAAAATCGATTTGCCTCCGGGATATCACATCGGTGTCTCGGGTGAGGGCGAGATTATGGCAGAGTCGTTCGGGCATATATTTACCGCCCTGATCCTGGCGGTGATATTCATCTATCTGTTGCTGGCATCGCAGTTTGAATCATTCTTTGACCCGTTCTCAATCATGTTCTCGCTGCCGATGTCGCTGGTCGGCGCGATTGCGGCGCTACTTCTGTTCAGGAACTCAATCTCAATCGTATCTCTTATCGGTATTATTCTGCTTATGGGCCTGGTCACCAAGAACGCCATTCTTCTGGTTGACTTCATCAAGCAAAACAGGCGGCGGGGAGCGCCGAGGACCGAAGCTATCTTGATCGCCGGTCCGATCAGACTGCGGCCGATTCTGATGACCACCTTCGCTATGATCTTCGGAATGCTCCCGCTGGCACTGGGTATCGGTCCGGGAGCGGAATTCAGGGCGCCTATGGCGCGCGCCGTCATCGGCGGTTTAATCAGTTCGACTTTGCTGACTCTTGTTGTCGTGCCGATTGTTTATACCTATATTGACGATATCGTGGCATTTTTGCTGGGAAGAGAAACCATCCGGCCGCAGGAGGACGAGATCGGGGATGCTTGAGCGGACCATAAAGCCTGAACCGAAATTTCATTTAAGCAGCTTGTATCTTGATTTCTTGGGAAAGAGCCCGCGGCTGAAGAATTACTTTTTCTCAGATAGGCCTTCCGACGTGGCGCCGAATATCGATGAGCCCGGGATAGACCGTGAGACGGTCTGCCGCATCCTCGAGAAGCAGAATACCGATTTTCATGCCAAGCCGCAGACGTTCAAAGCGATTGATAAGCTTCGCAAACTGGGGACGTTGTGCATCTTCAGCGGCCAGCAGCCGGGGCTTCTGGGGGGACCACTTCTGACGATTTATAAGGCGGTTGACATCGTTAAAAGGGCCGCCCTGCTGGAAAAAGAAATCGGGCGGTCCGTGGTTCCGATTTTCTGGATTGCCTGTGACGATCATGACTTCGATGAAATCAATCATACTTTTGGCGTCACCCGGGACGGTGAACTGGAGAAAATCAGTTATGCGGCCCGCAAGGAACAGCCGGTCCCGGTGGCGGATATATGTCTCAGCGACAAGTCCGCTTACAACGACCTGAAAAAGGGCGCTGAAAGAGTATTCGGGGGAACGGATTTTTCCGAGGAGCTCATGCAGCGGCTGCTTGGTGCCTTTGCGCCAGATAAATGCCTCGTTGAGGCGTTTGCGCGGCACATGGCTGATGTCCTGCCCGACATCGGCCTGATCTTCTTCAGCCCGCACAACAAAGAAATAAAGACCCGCTCGAAAGGTTTTTTCAGACAGATAATAGAAAATTTTTATAGAATCAAAGAGCTTCTTGATGAGAGCTCCCGGAATCTCAAGACCAATGAGTATCATGTCCAGGCCGAGAAAAAGGAATCGGCGGCGCATCTTTTTTATCACGAGCCGGGTCGAACTCCCATTCATTTTCAGGATGATGCTTATATCGTGGGCGATAAGAAACTCGGCCTGCCGGCCATGCTCGATCTGATTGATACCTGTCCCGATAAGTTCTCACCCGACGTGTTGACCCGCCCGCTCTGGCAGTCATACGCTTTTCCGGTCGTGGCTCAGACCGGAGGACCATCAGAAATCGCCTATTTCTGCCAGATT
Organism: Candidatus Zixiibacteriota bacterium; assembly: GCA_020345705.1. GTDB lineage: Bacteria > Zixibacteria > MSB-5A5 > GN15 > PGXB01. The sequence continues at coordinate 1,979,531 of CP070766.1, forward strand.
GGAAAGCTGTTCGAGCTTTTCGGCCTGGTTCAGCCGTACTATTATCCTCGCACCTCGGCGACGGTTATTGAGAAAAGATATGAAGAACTCATCGAGAAGTACAACATCAGCCTCGCCGATTTGACCGGCGACGTGGAACAGCTGATCAACAGGTTTGCCGAGCGGTCGTTCCCGGAGGACGTCGAGAAGCAGATAAGCGGCTTCAGAGAGAATCTCGAGACAAGCTACAAGAAATTCGCCGAAGCCATCAAGGAGTATGATCCCGGCCTGGAACAGATGGCCGGGCAGACGTACGGGAAAATTGATTTTGCCCTGAAAAATTTCGAGAAGAAGACATTCTCCTCTCACAAAAAGAAAATGCAGGCCGTTCGCGGCCAGGTTTACAGACTGGCGTCAACGCTTTATCCCAACAGGAATTTTCAGGACCGGTCGCTGAATGTCAATTACTTTATAGCGAAATACGGTTTTGACGTCGTCAAGTATATTGTTGATAGTCTGAACATCGAAACGACTGATCATCAGTTAATATATTTATCCGGGTTTCTGAATCAAAAATGA
>CP070766.1:1980188-1983551 GCA_020345705.1 Candidatus Zixiibacteriota bacterium
CCTGTGGTATATGCCGTATTCGAAATTCGCCCATATGATATACCGCACCCTGGCGCTGGTTTATGCGCGCAGTATCGGGCGAACGGCCAGATTATGAATGATATTTGCGTTGGCATATAGACTGATATTCCAGAATGACAACCGGAACTGAGCTGTCGATAGCAGCGCCTCCGCTCCCGGCGCGATGGTTATTGAGGCTGTTTAATCTGACAGGCGCAATGTTGAAGGTTTCGGCCTGCCCGGTCGGATTCAGCGTGAAAGGAAAGGCCTGCACGCAGAAACATGATTGGCGTGTCAGTTATGTTGACGCGTGCCACAGGAGGTCACAATGCCGGTTATAACTGTCACGAGAGGTTCGCTGAGCGCCACGTCTAAGCTGGCGCAAAAGCTCTCGCAGGAGCTGCACTGTCAGGAAATCTCACGGGAAGAGATCATCGAGCATGCTCGGCAGTACGGGATCGACGAATTCCTCACGGCGGCCCGGAGTATCATGGAAACAAAGCCGCCCTATTCTTGGGATCCGCATGCCGCCCATATACAATACTATCTCCTTATTTTCAAGGCGGCCCTCATGGATTTCGTTATTTCCGGAGACGTTGTCTATCACGGTCATCAGGGTCATTTCCTTTTGACCGAGGTCCCGCGGGTGCTTAAAGTAAGAGTCGATGCCCCGCTGGAACACAGGGTGAAATTCCTGATGGAGGAATCCGGCTGCACGGACGCCGAAGCCAGAGAGCGCATCGATCATATCGATGAGCAGAGGATAATGTGGGCCAGGTTCCTGTATGGCGTCGATTATAACCTTTGCACCAACTACGATATGGTATTAAACAGGGCCAATCTTAATCTGGATGCCATGGTCGGAATGATCGCCAACGTTGTCCGGCGCCCAGAGTTCAGGCTTGATGCCGGGGCACTGAAGGTTATCAGGGACGCTCACCTGAAAGCTCTTATCATGGCCTACCTCGTGCGCTCACCCCGAACACGGGAACTGGAGTTCTCCGTGGAGTGTGATTCGGACAGTGGATGCGTGGTGGTGGCCGGGTCTCCGGGTCCCGAGGGTACGGACGTCGGAAGAGAAGATATTGAAGATGCTCTGGCTGCATTGGATAAGATGTCAAACCTTGAGATTCGATTGCCGCGGCAGGATTGATCCGACACAGACACAGCGTCTTATGGAAAGTATGCTACGAAGTGAGTTAACAAGGAGGGGTAAATGGAAAAAGGCGTGAGGGCTTTGTGGAGAGAGGAGGACTGGTGGGCGGTCTGGCTGGGTTTCATAATAATTGGCGCCTCACTGCTGCGATTGGTGCCGAGCGTGCCCAAAGTCGGCAAGTGGACCGGTAATCCTCTGGACGCTTTTACTATCGTAAAAGACGGGGTGGCTTCCGGCAACATCATATTGTCGCTTGTTATGCTCATGCTGGGTCTCGGAGTGCTTACGGCCATCGCCGTCGGCTTTATGAGGACCGCCAATGTCGGGAAGTACCTTCTTGGTTTCATCGGTGTGTTCATTCTTGCGACGCTCTCGTACTGGATTGCTAATCAAATGAACGTCAAGTATTGGGGGCTCAGCTATGCTCTCTGGGCTCTGCTGGTGGGATTGCTGATATCAAATACCATCGGCGCGCCCGGCTGGCTCAGGGCCGGCGCCAGAACGGAGCTTTTCATAAAGATCGGCCTGGTTCTGCTTGGAGCCGAGATTCTCTTTAAGAAGATTCTGTCACTTGGGGCGCCGGGTCTCATGGTGGCCTGGATCGTGACCCCGGTGGTTATCATCTTCATGTACAACTATGGCGTCCGGATACTCAAGATGAAAAACAAATCGCTGGTGATAATCATTGCCTCGGCGACGTCGGTTTGCGGGGTGTCCGCCGCAATCGCCGCGGCCGCGGCCTCGTGCGCCAAGAAAGAAGACCTGACTCTGGCGGTCGGGATGACGCTTATTTTTACCGTTTTGATGATGTTTTTCATGCCTCTGATAATCGGTTTTATCGGGATGAATAATATTCTTGGGGCGGCCTGGATGGGCGGAACCATCGATTCCACCGGTGCCGTGGTTGCGGCCGGGTCGATGCTCGGTGCCGACGCCGAGACAGTGGCGGCGGTGGTCAAGATGATCCAGAATGTTCTCATCGGCCTGGTGGCCTTTTTCATCGCTCTCTACTGGGTCACCAGAGTCGAGCGCGACCCCGATGTCAAGCCCAATGCCATGGAAATATGGTACCGGTTCCCGAAATTCGTCGTCGGTTTTGTCGCTGCCTCACTGGTTTTTTCATTCATTGTCGTTCCGGTAATGCACGGTGATTTCAAACTGGTTGAATCGACCTTTATCAATCCAGTCACGAAAGTCTTGCGGGGGTGGTTTTTCTGTCTGGCTTTCACCGCCATAGGCCTGGAGTCGAATTTCAGGGATCTGGCCAGCCGCATGGAAGGCGGCAAGCCAATGATTCTATATGTGATCGGCCAGTCGTTCAATCTGATACTGACGCTGTTTGTGGCCTGGCTGGCGTTTATCATCCTTTTCCCGAAAGCCATTTAGATCGAGTGCAGGTATCCGCATGACGGTGTCACGAACTGTAAATAATCATCTCAGCCGGGCGAAAGCCTGGCTGAGGTTTTTGATCGGCATAATCGCCTTTGCCTTGTTCTTCGGATTCTTTGCGTCGGGTTATTCACCGCCGGGGGTATGCGGTGAGGTTCTGCGCCACAATCAGGCGCTTGATATTGATGCTTCCCCGCTGTTTTATTCGGAAGTCGAGAATATGTCCGAACTCGAAGAAGGCCTCAGACAATTACTGATTCAGGCAAAACTTCGTGACAGTCTCATTCACCGCCCCTGACTTCACCGGAGGGGGTACTTCGCGGCGTTCTTCTCTAATTTCTCAGTTGCAGTTTCGAAGAGGTCGATGTCAAGCACCTGCGCCATACGGATGGTATAGATAAAAATATCGGCGATTTCCTCTTTGACGCGCTCTTTGCGGGCCGGGGAGAGGTTGGCCTTGTCCGATTCCTCCGGCGTCAGCCACTGGAAAATTTCCATCAGCTCCGCCGCCTCAACGGCTAACGCCATACTGAGGTTCTTCGGCGTGTGGTACTTCTCCCAATCTCTCTCGGTACAAAATTCGCTGATTCCGGCAGACAGCTCTTCGTATCTATCTGGTGATTTCATATCGCAGAATAAATTCCAAATGTTTAAGCCAGCCAGCCGGCGACGTCCGGGGCATGGTACGAGATGATTATGTCCGCCCCGGCACGTCTGATTGATTTGAGTATCTCGAGCACCAGCCGCTTTTCGTCGGCGAGCCCCTTGGCCGTCATCAGCTTGGCCATGGCGTATTCACCGCTGACGTTATAAGCCGC
>CP070766.1:1983651-1989739 GCA_020345705.1 Candidatus Zixiibacteriota bacterium
GGAAAGGCAACCGCCGTCAGAACCTGGTGAAGCAGGATTGCCGAATACAAAAAGAGACGCGACATTTTCTCGCGGGTATTCAATTCAGCCGTCCCGATTTCTTCAACGCCTTACGAATCAGCATGTCTGGAGGAATAACCAGCTGTATATAACTAAGATAGGACAAATATCTAAAGCAATCCTTTATAGTGGCCCCCGTCAACGGGGATAGCGGTACCGGTTATATAAGCGGCTCTCTCTGAGGACAGGAAAGCAATAAGGCCGGCCAGCTCTTCCGGGCGGCCGACTCTGCCCACCGGGATCTGCGCTATCCATTCAGCGTAAATATCCTCGATTTTCACACCGGCTGCCTCAGCTCTAAAGCTTGCGAGTTGCTTCAGCCTCTCCGTATCGGTATATCCGGGGCACACCGTATTGACGGTTGTTCCGGAGGCGCCCAGTTCGTTCGAGATTGATTTCGCGAAACCTGTCAATCCGGCCCGGAGGCAGTTCGAGATGATCAGATTGTCAAGCGGCTGTTTGACGGCGATGGAAGTGATATAGATGATTCTCCCCCACTTCTTTTCGGTCATACCGGAAATAACCGCGCGAGTCAGATTTATCGCCGACAGAAGCGTCAATTCGGTTGAGTCCTTCCAGTCATCTTTGCTGAGATCGGTGAAAATGCCGGCTGGAGGGCCGCCTGCATTCGAGACCAGAATGTCGATTCCGCCGATTTTCGAAGCAGCCTCGCCGGCGATCGTCTCTGCCGCGCCCGGCGTCGAAAGGTCACCTTCGATAGTCGCCGGAACCCTGTCGGTAGCTTCTTTTATTTTCTCAGCTGCCCCTTTGAGGTTTTCCGCGGAACGCGAATTCATTGCGACCACTGCGCCTTCCTGAGCCAGCGCCAGGGCGGCGGCGAAACCGAGACCGGTGGAAGCTCCCGTGACCAGCGCTTTCTTGCCTTTGATACCTAGATCCATCAGCCAGCCTCCACCTTGGCCAGTTCATCAATCAGCGCCAGCGCCGAATAGCAGCCGCGCTCGAAGTCAATCAGGGAAAAGCGCTCATTAGGAGAATGTGCGTTATCGCCGTTTTGTCCCCACCCCAGAAGCAATGTGTCCAGACCCAGAACGCTCTTGAAGGTTCCTACAACCGGGATAGAACCGCCTTCCTTCTTGTAAACCGGCTCAATCCCAAATCCGGCCTTTATGGCCCTTCCCGCCGCCTCTAGCCAGGGTCCCTCGGTGGGAACGACAACCGCCCCCGCCCCCCCGTGTTTTGTGATCTCAAAATCAACATAGTCCGGACAAATTTTTCTTACATATTTTTCAAACTTGTCGCATATCTCGCCCGGTTCCTGGTCCGGAACCAGCCGCATGGTTATCTTGCACGACGCCCATGACGGAATAATGGTTTTGCCGCCTTCGCCCTGGTAACCACCGGTTATGCCGTTAATGTCCAGAGTCGGACGCGACCATACTTGCTCATATACGGTATAACCCTTCTCGCCATGAAATCCCTTGCATCCGACACTTTGCAACAACTCAGATTCATCAAAGGGAAGCTGGGCGAATTGTCTCTTTTCCCAGTCTGTCATCGGCTGGACGTTGTCATAGAAGCCGTCAATCAAAACACGCCCGTCGCTGTCATGCATCGCACCGATTATCTTAGCCAGCTCGTTTACCGGATTGGGGACGGCCCCGCCGAATCCGCCGGAATGAAGGTCTCGATTGGGGCCGGTTACTTTGACCTCGACAAAGGCGACTCCCCGCAAACCGAAGGTAACCGCCGGCTGGTCTTTCCCGAACTGGGAGCTGTCGGAGACGACGACGATATCAGCTTTGAGAAGCTCGGTATTATTCTTCACGAAATTGGCCAGGTTTTCTGCCCCCGACTCCTCTTCACCCTCAATGAGAAGTTTGATATTCACCGGAAGTTCGGTTCCGGTGGCAAGATATGCCTCCAGAGCCTTCAGATGGGTGAAAAGCTGTCCCTTGTCGTCCGTCGCGCCCCTGGCTAGGATATATTCGCCGTCAACAATCGGTTCAAACGGGGCTGTTTTCCACAGCTCAAGAGGTTCGGGCGGCTGGACGTCATAATGGCCGTAATAAAGCAGCGTTAGCTTCTCGGATGAGCCGATTTTGCTGCCGAATACGACCGGATGACCGCCCGTCGGCATTATCTTTGATTCAATGCCCATCTCGCTCAGGTGACCCTTCAACCATTCGGCGCAGGCCAGGACGTCTTTTTTATGCTCGCTTTTTGCCGAGACCGACGGGAACTTCAAAAATGTGAAAAGCTCGTCAAGCCTCTTTTGTTTATTCTGATCAAGAAATGATTTTGGGTCCATCTCATCTCCCTCAAGACTTATCCAGGTTCCGTTTTTTTGCGTAAACTCCGCACATTTGTCACCTCAAAATAGTCATAACCCTTATAAAAATCAACATGTTATGCGTAGATAACGATAAAACAGTTGCCTTTTGGCGGAACAATTTATTTTTTGGGCTTTATAATTGATTTGAAGCATCGAGGATTGTTAATGATTAGTGCCTTAAAAGCGTGGGTCATCCTAATGTTGATCACCGCCGTGTCTGCGGGAGCGGCCTCAAAATTAACTCTTGACGTTAGCGATGTCAAATTCGGGCGCGTTCCGCAATACTCAAATTTCTTCAGGAAGATCGTCTTCAGGGCGGAGGGTGACGACACGGTTCGAATTACCGATGTTAACACCTACTGTGATTGCTTACGACTGCCGATGGAAAGGAAATTCATTCCGCCCGGCGACAGCATGATTGTTGAACTTGTTTTCAGTTCCGGCGGCAACGCCGGCAAGAGTCAATGGCGCCCGCACGTTTACAATGACAGCAAGAACCACACGATCCGCTTTAACGTGTTTGCATTCCCCGTTATTGAAGTTGAGGGGCAAAAGAAGATTTTTGTCAGCCCCCATACCGTCAACGCTTCGCAGTTTGGCGATAAGGTATTCAGAGAGTTCGCGATTCAAATCGTCAACAGAACTGATGAACATGTTCCCCTTGATTTGCGTTATTATGACGAGGAGTACTTCACGATTGATTTTCCGGTTTACGTTGCTCCCCTGGATACTGCTGTCGGGAAGGTGATTTTGAATGACAGGGGAGTTGAATCGGAATTTGAGAAGTCGATGACATTCGAGTTCATAAATGAAGATTACGAGAAAGAACTGTATTCGATCCCGGTCAGGAGACGGATTTTTAAATCGCCTCCAGGCGGGCAGAAGACTGATAAATAATCCCCTTGACAGATGAGATGATTTTGGTAGATTTATGTAATTATAGTTTCCTGCCTTTTGACGATATCGAAAAAAGGCGGCTATTTGCTATTTGGAGGAGATAGATGAAGAAAGTATTGCTTTTTTCGGTTTTATTGATGTTTCCGGTCTTAGTGTTTAGTGTATCGTGGGCCCAGCCGAAGCTTTCAATACCTGAGCCTGACTTTGACTTTGGCTATGTTCCGCAGCATTCGGTTATTTCTCACGTTTTCTGGCTGTACTCCACCGGCACGGATTCTTTGAAAGTAGTAAACGTCCGGCCTGGGTGAGGATGCACAAAGGCTCCGCTTGACAAAAAGGAGCTTGCTGTCGGTGACAGCACCGGACTTGAGGTGATATTCAACACCAGATCATATCGTGGCAATCAGACCAAGCGCCCCTCAATCACCACCAATGAGGGAGCTGATAAGAAGTATGTAAAGATCAGTTCAGAAATCATAATGAATCCCGACTCAACATATCCCATCATCATAAAACCTTACAAGTTTGATGTTTCGCAGTTTGGGGAGAAGGAAAGAAAAAAGCTGGAGTTCGAAATATTCAACGTTTCCAGCCAGGATTTGGCCATCAAGCTTCTTGATATGCCAGCTAATATGTTTAAGCTCAAGCTGCCGAAGAAGGTTAAGGCCGGGAAATCCGAGAAGGGTACTATCGAAATCCTGGATGAGTACGTTTCAGAAGAGTTCGAGAAATCGCTGACCGTGGAGTTGAGCGATGATGCAATGACGCGATTTACGGTGCCGGTTAAGCGGACGATAAGAATCCCCGGCGCCGGTAAATCATCCGAGCACTCAAAGAAATAGGATTGGTAATTCAGAATAAAAAAGCCCGGCCGTAAAAGGTCGGGCTTTTTTAGTGCTTCGGGCCGCCGGAATTATTTCAGCATTGTCGGTTCTATGTCTTTGACAAGGTTTTCCCAATCGCTGTTATAAATCTCCCCCCGGGCGTCGGAATGCACCAGCCGGCTGTCGCCGTAACCGTCGATGTCCTGAAAGACGAATACCACGCCCCCCTGGAGGGAGTAATACGACCACACTTCATAAGGCCGACCGTAGCTGGGGGCGGGAATGTCTTCCCGTTCATCCCACACACCGTACTGCAATAAGACGCGGCCGCGATCCGTTTTCCACCCGTCGTTGGCGCCGGGCAGATTCGAGAAATTTTCATTGGCGTAGATATAACGCCTGAAGATGTCGTCAAGGTATTCGTTTTCCTCGGTTTCCAGATCGGGATCATGGTCCGCAAAGAATTGGTCAATGAACCTGACCTTGCCGGTATCGTTCAGGCTTTCCAGCATGGCCAGCTGCTGAGGAGCCAGAATATAGTGAACGAGATTCATCCGGGTTTGTAGACTGGCCGTATCCATGGGGTGCTTCTTGGTGTAGGTGACAACATCGGCCAGCTCACCGCTACTTGGAAAGAGAATAAATCTGCCCGAGGCCGAGTCAGACATTCCGGTGCTGAACTCGGTGGCTATCAGACTCAATTCGTAACGACCGGGTTTGAGATCGCTGATATCAAGCACGTTGCAAACGACCGATGATGACCCGGGTTTGCTGATCACGAGATCGCCGTAATCATGATAGACAACGTTATCAGAGTTCAGGATTCGGTAGTTCAGATTGAGACTATCGCTGGTGTTGCCCTCAAATTCAAGATTATACAATTCGGCATAGATGAAGATGTTCGAGTCTGCCTCCGAATAGATGCCCATCGGGTTGGGAATTATCTCCCGCCCATTCTTCACCAATCTTCCGCCCGCCTCCTCCGATGAATCTTCCACGACCGATATGTTGTAGGCAAATTCAAGGCTGCTGAGATTAAGGCGGTCATCGATCACCGAATCCACCACAATCCGGTCGTATAAAAACGAGCCCTCGTTCTTGCCGATGGCGTCAAGCACGGTCAGTCTGGCCGAATAGATCCCCGGGGGAACCATCAGCGAAAGCCTGTTAAAAAGCCTGATATCCTTTTGCCCGGCTTCGGATGAATCCCGTGCTCTGGTAAGAAAATAGGTACGTGACGAATCTACAGGATTATCAAGAGTATCGTACAATATCAATTCAGCGTAAATGGCCGCAAGCAAGCCGGGCCCCGCACTGTCTTCTTCCGCAAGGAAGCTGAACTGATTGCGCGGCACCGCAAAAGGAAATTCAATGTAAGTGTTTCCCTCTAACCTGGGGTCGGGGTAAAGTGATATGCCCGATTGAACATTTAACATCTCCGCTTGTATCGTGAGGCTGAAGCCGGCGATGAAGATTGCAAAAAACGCGATGGGGAAAATCGAAATCTTCAGATTGTTCATATTAATCTCACATCATCTATTATGTTTGTCAACGCAACCTTCCGTCATAGGGGTACTGCAGCCTGAAATCGCCGTCACCCCATTCATCTACGAACACGAATTTCCTCGGTTCTCGAAGCTGATAATAGTCCCAGATCTGGTATGCCTTGGTGCTCAACTCAAAAGGATAATCCTCGACCTGATCGGGTGTGCCATACTGAATGAAAATCATTCCGCGATCCGTTCGCCACCCCTCTTTCTTTAAGACACCGAAATGGCGGTTGGCATATTCAATTCTCCGGTAATAATTGTCCTTCAATTCGTTTAGAACCGTGCCGGGCGATGGATCGCGGGACCGCCAGAATTCGTTCCAAGCCGCAAGCTGATCATCGGGAGTTTCAGCTTTTTTGAGTTTCTTCGTTTCACCCGGGTCGGCTATGTACTTAAGCTGCGTGATAGCCATCTCATAATCATGTACAACCATAGCCTCAGGCGACCAATACAGCCTGAAA
>CP070766.1:1989839-1993601 GCA_020345705.1 Candidatus Zixiibacteriota bacterium
AACCGAACTTACGCCCAGTGCATTCCGGTCCTCGATCGCTTCGAGTATTGCACCTCCATGTCGTGCAACATGGTTTTTGCGCTGGCGGCTGAAAAGCTTGCCGGTAATATCGAGGTACCGGAACGGGCCGAGTATCTGCGCGTCATTATGCTCGAGCTCAACCGAATCGCAAGTCACCTGATATGGTTCGGGACGACGTCGCTCGACCTGGGAGCAATCACCCCCTTCCTGTACGGTTTCCGTGAACGTGAAGATATTCTCGACCTGTTCGAGATGACCTGCGGACAGAGATTGACCTTCAATTATATCAGGGTCGGGGGAGTCGCCGGCGACATCCCCAGAGAATTCATACCGAAATGCAGGGAGTTTCTGGGCAAATTCGACGCCAAGGTTGACGACTACGAAAGGGTACTCACCGAGAATCCGATTTTCGTGGCGCGGAATAAGGATGTCGGGATTCTGACGCCTGAGATGGCGGTTGCCTATGGCGTGTCCGGGCCGTCACTCAGGGCTTCGGGTGTGAGGTTTGACCTTCGCAAGGATGACCCGTATTCGATTTACGATCGTTTTGACTTTAACATCCCGGCATTCCACAATGGTGACTGCTACGACCGGTATATGGTTCGTATCCAGGAAATGCGCGAATCGGCCAAAATCGTCAGGCAGGCGATCGACCGGATTCCCGATGGCGAGGTGCGGGCAAAAGTCTCGATTAATTTCAAACCGCCGGCAGGTGAGGTTTACAGTCGCATTGAGAATTCGCGCGGGGAAATGGGTGCTTATATACAGTCTATCGGCGAGAAGAAGCCCCTGAGGGTCAAACTTCGCGGCGGATCATACAACCAGCTTCAGGTGATGCCGGAGCTTGTTAAAGGGCACAAGATTGCCGACGTTGTCGCGATTATGGCCTCTCTTGATATAATTATGCCGGAGGTTGACAGGTAATGGAAATAACCGGCATTTTTAAATACCTGTATGAACTTCTGCAATCGACCGGGCTGCCCCAGGTTCTGGTGGATATTATTGCCCTGGCTTCTGCGGCGGTGATGATTTTCGGCGTTCTGGCGGTCATTGCCCTGTTTCTTGTCTGGTGGGAGAGAAAAGTCTCGGCGCACATCCAGCAGAGATTCGGGCCGATGCGGACCGGATGGCACGGTTGGAGGCAGACCATCGCGGACGCCGTCAAGCTTCTGCAGAAGGAAGACATCACTCCTTCGACCGTCGATCGGCCGGTCTTTTTCTGGGCGCCGGTTATTGCATTTGTTGCCGCCTTTATGGTCTATGTCACGATTCCATTTGGAGATGGGCTGATTGTCTCGGATCTCAATATTGGGATTCTTTTCATAATTGCCATTACAACGTTCACTATCATCTCGCTTTTGATGGCCGGTTGGGGCTCCAACAATAAATATGCCCTTCTCGGCGGCATGCGGTCGGCGGCGCAGGTTGTCAGCTACGAGGTCCCGATGGTGGTCTCGGTACTGGCGGTGATTGTCTTCGCCGGTTCGCTTTCGATGGTTGATATAGTCCAATCGCAGGCCAAGATTTATAAGTGGTATTTTTTCCGACTGCCGTTCGGCCCGATAGCCTTTTTTACCTATATCATTGCCGCGACGGCCGAGACCAACCGGACGCCGTTCGACCTTCCGGAAGCGGAACAGGAACTGGTGGCTGGTTTCAATGTCGAGTACTCCGGGATGAAATTCGCCATGTTCTTCCTGGCGGAGTTTGTGAACATGTTCACCGTCTCGGCGATAGGTGCCACGTTGTTTTTCGGGGGATGGCAGGGACCGTTGCTGCCATCGTGGGTCTGGTTCCTGGTCAAGACTTTTGCCCTCGTCTTTGTGCTGATGTGGTTCCGCTGGACTTACCCGCGCCTTCGGGTCGATCAGTTGATGGAGTTTTCATGGAAGTTTCTCCTGCCGGTGTCGTTCGCAAACCTGATTCTGGCCGGGTGGATGAAATATTCGGGATGGTTTAACTGGTGAGAAAGTTGATTGACGCGATAAAAAACCTGGTGATCGGGCTTTTCACGACCGGGAAGCATCTCGGTCGCCATGCCGTCACTCTCCAGTATCCGACCCAGCGCTGGGAGATGCCGGGACGGTCGCGGGGGATTGTCGTTCTCCTGTCCGACAAAGAGACCGGCGAGCTCAACTGCACCGTCTGCATGCTGTGCATGCGGGCCTGTCCTTCGGCGGCGATCAATATCGAATTCGAGAAGAATGAAAAGGGCAAGCGGATTCTCAAGGATTTCACAGTAGATAACACTATTTGCTGTTTTTGCGGGCTATGCCAGGAATCGTTCAATTTTGCCGCCATCAAAATGGCCCCCAAATACGAATTTTCCACGCTGGATAAGGAAGGTCTCATCTGGCACAGGGATAAACTTCAGGAAATGGGCCGTGATGTTCCTTACGAGAAGCCGGTTCGCAAAAAGCCGGCGGCCAAACCTGGCGCCAAACCGTCACCGAAACCGGCCGCGGCTCCGGCGGCAAACAATGATGAAAAGCCGCAACCTGCCAAAGCCGAAGTGAATCCGAAGGAGGCCGAGCAACCGAAGCCGAAAGACGAGGCCGACGCCCCGTCCGGTGCCGAGAAAAAGGCGGAGGAAAGACCAGAGGATAAGTCGGGGGAGGATGATAAATGATCGCCGGTGTATTCTCTCAGATTGGCCAGAGCTTTCAGCAATTGATTGGTGATGTCTCCTCCAATCCGCTGTTTTATCTGATATCGTTCGTGTTGATTCTGTCGGCTCTAATGGTTGTGACGCTTAAAAATATATTCCATTCGGCGCTGTTTCTAATCCTGACTCTGTTCAGCGTGGCCGGAATTTATATTCTCCTGCACGCTGAGTTTCTGGCGGCGGTGCAGGTGCTGATATATGTCGGTGCAGTCGCGATTCTGATTATTTTCGCGATAATGCTCACTTCTCAGCTGACATCTAAGAGAATCGTCCAGACCAATGAACAGGTCACGGTGGCACTGCTTATATGCTTCGGTTTTCTGGGGACCGCTTTTCTGTCGATTCCCTACACCGTGTGGAGGATAGCCGACGTTGCGCTCCCGGCGGAAAACATCTTTACTCTCGGCAAGCTTCTGATGACCGATTATGTTCTGCCGTTTGAGGTGGTTTCGATCGTGCTTCTGGCGGCGTTGATCGGAGCCGTGGTCCTGGCAAGGAGGGAGGGCTCCTGAGATGATGCAATATCTGGCCCTGGCGGCGGTTCTGTTTGCGATCGGTATCTTCGGTGTTCTGACGCGCCGGAATGCGATAGGCATTTTGATGTCGCTTGAGCTTATGTTTAATGCCGCGAATATAAATCTGGTTACTTTCAATAAATATATCCAGGTTCCCGGTATTGCCGAGAATCTGACCGGTCAGGTCTTTGCGATTTTCGTCGTTGTCATTGCCGCCGCCGAGGCGGTCGTCGGACTGGCGATCGTGCTGCTCCTGTATCGAAACTGGAAAGGCATCGACGTCGACCGGATTAACATTATGAAGTGGTGATATGCTGGAAAAGGCCTTTTTAATACCGCTGTATCCGCTGTTTGCGTTCCTGGTGATTATATTCTTCACGCGCTGGAAGGAAAAGCTGTCATCCTGGATCTCGATTACTGCGGTCCTGGTCGGCGTGGTACACTCGATTTTTATACTTTCCCAGATGATTGGCCGCCACGGTGTGCCTTATGAGGCGGCGATTCCCTTTGTTGATTTGCCCGGTTTTCATCTAGAGCTTGGAATATGGGTTGATCCACTCA
>CP070766.1:1993701-1996803 GCA_020345705.1 Candidatus Zixiibacteriota bacterium
AGTAATAAAGCTCACCGGTGGATGGAATATATTCCGTCGGCTGAAGTCTGAGAATCAGAATCTGATAGCCTCGAAAACCGTAGATGCCGGTTTGCTCGAAGCGCTTCGATGGAAAAGGACTGCCGGAGTTGTAAATGGCCTCATCCATAATCGGAGGGCTCTTTGCGGATTGATCAGCCGATAATAGAACCGGCTGGGCCACCGGCTGGATATCGAAGCCGGACCCGACCAGAACCCTCTCTGAGGGCACGATATCAACGCCGGCAACTTCGGAGCCGTAAGGAAGTAATACCCTCGCCCCCGCCGCGGGCAGGGCCGGTTTGCCGACGTCGCCGCCGCTGGGAGCGTTAGGCATGACAACCCGGTCATATGCTTTGCCGTCTACTGTGATGGTTTGTATCTCCGGACATTCGAAATAGTAGTCCAGAGACATGGTCTCTGCAGACGCCGGAAGCGCCCATGCGCAGATGATAACAGCAGCGAGGAGTAAGGCTTCCCCGGTTGATGTCACCGAGCTAAGTCGTGACGCGGGTAACATGGTAAGTGTCCTCCGCTACTATTGTGATACATCTATACCCCTGTTTCAGTGAAGCGGTGAGGGCGCCCAGGGACGGTAAACACGATTTTGGCGTGAAAGCACCCAGGCTTCCATGTGTACATTTGACTTCTTAAAATGAATATATGAAAAAATTACATATTGTCTACAAAAAAAAACGTTTTGCCGATGCTTTATGCAGAAAAATGAAATGTTCGCGCGGTCGGGAACATCTTCCCGACGGCGCGGTGCAATATTCGGTCGAAAGACTATTTGACTCCATACTTGGCGATGCCTTCACTGTACAGATTGCCGCCGTGGCAGTCCAGCGCGACAATCACCGGGAAATCCTTCACGGTCAGCTTGCGGATGGCTTCGGCACCCAAGTCTTCATAGGCGACGATTTCGGAGGCCGTGATCGCCCTCGAAATAAGCGCTCCGGCGCCGCCAACGGCGGACAGGTAAACCGCCTTGTGCTTTTTCATAGCCGCGACCACTTCCGGGCCCATCTCGCCCTTGCCGATCATCCCCTTCTGACCAACGGCAATCAGTCGGGGCGTGTAGATGTTCATTCGGTAGGACGTCGTCGGCCCGGCCGAACCGATCACTTCTCCCGGCTTGGCCGGAGTAGGCCCGACAAAATATATAATCTGCCCCTTGACGTCGAAGGGAAGCTGTTCGCCTTTGTCAACAAGCTCAACGAGCCTCTTGTGCGCCGCGTCGCGGGCGGTGTAAATCGTCCCGGAAATGAGAACGTTATCGCCGATTTTCAAATCCTGGACGACTTCATCGGTCAGCGGCGCGGTAATTCTTTTCTTTTCAGCCATGACTCTATCTCCAATCTAAATATTCTCGGTTACAGGACTATTTCTTTATGACGCGCGGCATGGCACTGCGTGTTGACCGCCGCCGGCAGACTGGCGATATGGCACGGGAAAACCTCGACGTGCACATCCAGCGCCGTCGTCCTGCCGCCGAGACCCTGCGGCCCGATGCCGAGCTTGTTTATCTCCTCGAGAAGCTCCACTTCCAGATCGGCGTAGAACTTATTCGGATGCCGCTGGCCGAGCTTGCGAAGAAGGGCTTTCTTGGCCAGCCAAGCGCACTTCTCAAAAGTCCCGCCGATCCCGACGCCGATAACAACCGGCGGACAGGGATTGCCGCCGCTTCGGAGGACTTTGTCAACGACAAATTCCTTGACCCCCTCGATTCCATCCGACGGCTTGAGCATCTTCACTTCCGACATGTTCTCCGAACCGCCGCCTTTGGGAGCAATAGTCACTTTCAGCTTGTCGCCCGGTACGATTTCGGTGTGAATTATGGCCGGAGTATTGTCCCCGGTGTTCTTGCGTTCAATCGGATCGCCCAGGACCGACTTGCGAAGGTAACCGTCCTTGTAGCCGCGCCTTATCCCTTCGTTGAGAGCCTCGCAAAAATCTCCCCCGACAATCCGCACATCCTGACCCAGCTCGACGAACAAAACGGCAAAACCGGTATCCTGGCACATGGGTGCTTTCTCTGTCGCGGCAATCCTGGCGTTTTCCTTAATCTGATTCAGGATGTCTATGCCGACCGGTGATTCCTCCACCTTTTTGGCATTTTCAATCGCGGCCAGGACGTCTTCGCCCAGATCGGTCGCGGCCTCCATTGCGATCTGCCTGACCGCGTCGATAATTGCATCAGTTTTTATCTCGCGCATACAAACTCCTTATAATATCGAAATGGCATTACAGTTATTGCTATCTGTCTAATTACGAACCTGAACCGTTTTGGCTGTATAGTCTCTTTATATTCTCTACTCTTTTGCTCAGCGCCGGGTGGTCATAAAACCAGAATTCTATGATGGCCGGCGGGTCCGGATCACTCAAATTGTACACTGAAAGCTTGTCAAATGTCCTGGCCGCATCCTCAATCGTAACACCCGATAGTTCAAATCCGTATTCGTCGGAATTATATTCATAATACCGACTGACGGCATTGGGAATCGGCTGAGTTATAAATGTGAAAACGACCGCGAACAGCATAATTAACGGCAGGCTGCCTATATCACCCAGCCGGCTGAATCCGAACCGCCTGCTGCCAAGCAAGATCAGCCTGGGAAGGAACCGGCTCATAAGAAAAGTCGCGGCTAAAACGAAAACAACAGCAATAATTAGCCCTTTCCATATATGCCACATTTTATAATGCCCTATCTCATGTCCCACGACAAACTTCAACTCTTCAGCCGAAAATGCCTCGATGATATTATCATACAGCACTATCCGGCGTGTTCCGAACATCCCCGTATAGTAGGCGTTGAGCTTCTTTGACTGTTTCGATGCATTGACCTCGAAAATATCGGGGTCCTCTATTCCCGCCTTTGAGGCCAGGGCTGTCATTTCGCGAGCCAGATTCCGGTCTTTCATCGGCTCAAACTTGTTGAACATCGGCGCCACGATAACAGGAAGGATCACAATAAGCAACACCGCCAGCGGTATGGAGACAAGCGTAACATAGAGCCACCATCGCCGGAATCGATTTATGAGCCAGTAGAGTATGCCGACGCCGATAAACGCTATTACCAGTAC
>CP070766.1:1996903-1999728 GCA_020345705.1 Candidatus Zixiibacteriota bacterium
CACCGATCTCAGTCTGCGCGTCAAGGACCGCAAGTGGAAGAACTGCAGCGGCAGGGAGAACTTCCCCGACGGCGAGATCTTCACGACTCCATTAGAAGACTCCGTCAACGGCAGGATTAGGTACACTTTCCCGGCCTTCATGGCGGGGCGGGAAGCCGACGGAGTGGAGCTGACCTTTAAGGACGGGCAGGTCGTCAAGGCAACCGCCGGTAAAAATGAAGATTTCCTTCTGGCCATGATTGACACAGATGAAGGTTCGCGCCGCCTGGGAGAGTTCGCTATCGGAACTAATTATGAAATAAAGAAATTCACGCGCAACACGCTCTTTGATGAAAAGATCGGCGGCACCTGCCATCTGGCTCTGGGCGCGGCCTTTCCTGAAACGGGCGGCAAGAATCGTTCCGGTATTCACTGGGATATGGTTTGCGATCTCAAAAATGGTGGAGAAATTGAGGCTGATGGGAAAGTATTTTACAGGGACGGCAAGTTCCTGATTTAGAACGCAGGACACGCACAAAAGCAAAAAGCCCCGCCGGCGCGGGGCTTTTCTTTATGATTCTTACTTTTCTTCGGGTGGAGGACCGTTCTTGTACAGGTAATTAATCAAATATGTCACATCAAGAAGATTGATAGACTGACTTGAGTCGGCATCACCGGCCTTGAGAGTGATCGGGGTGGGGCCGTCCTTGTACAAGTAGTTGATTATATATGAGACGTCGACAATATTAATTTCACCCGAGTTGTCTGCGTCACCGCGCATGTCGGTCTGGACTGTGACGCTGCCGGGCACGATAATGGGAGCATAACCAACCCTGGCATTGGCCAGCTCCGGATCATAACCTGAAATTTGCGGCGCAGTTATCGTCGCGGACTCACCGATGCCGGCTGACGAATCGATCACGAAGAAAAGCCGCGCGATTTCTCCCGAGCCCGGTGCGAGAAAAGGCATGCCGCTGCTGGTGTCGGCCGTCATCTCAAAAACGAGTTCGTGCGCGGCGTCATTTCTGTAAATTTCCGAGATGAGGTCAAAATTCTTGGATCGGGCACCCAGCGTGACCCTGTCAAGGGTCAGGTCCCAACTGTTTGCATAGGAAGTCGGGATAATGAAGTTATTTAAGGACTGTGAATTGCTGAGATTGACGGACATCGCCACGGTATCGCCGGCAAATCCGGAGACTGTCACAAACGAGAGGGTGTCGGCGATGACGGTGATAAAGCCTTCCTTTGATCTGGTTAAAGTCACCTCGGCTGACTCAATTACCAGAGCGACGTCGTAGCTTCCCGGCGATGAGTACGTGTGCATCGGATTCCGGATGAATGATGAATCTCCGTCGCCGAAAGACCAGGTCCATGAGGTGGCGGGCGGCGTCGAACTGTCGGAGAAATTAACCGTCAGGCTTTCGATCCCGAGCGTCGTATCGGCGGTGAAATTTGCGCCCCAGTTATAGGCCTGCAAAACGTCAATGATGCCCCAACCGTACGTATTGCCGGGATTGGAAGCTCTGTCGGCGGTTTCCATAAGGGCTTTGCGAACCTGGAAGGAATTCAGCGTCGGATTCGCCGAAAGGAGCAGCGCCGCCGCTCCACCTACAAGCGGCGTCGATAGCGAGGTGCCGCTCTTGGTGGTAAAATACACATCGCTGCCGCCGTCAGCACACGCGGTGCTGACGCCCATAGCGCAGACCTCAGGTTTGGTGCGCCCGTCGTAGGTCGGTCCGTGCGATGAAAAGTAGGCGATGACTTCGTATCGATCCACGGCGCCACAGGCCAGAATATCAAAGGCATCGGACGGTGCCCCCAGCGTTCCGGCGCCCGGGCCGGAATTCCCAATTGAATTACAGACGACGATGCCGAGTCCTGCGGCGGTATTCGCCGCCAATGTCGTAACGGCCGTATTGCCGTCGAAATCCTCATAAGTGTACCAATCCGAATAGCTGAGAGAAGTGGATATAACATCGGCTCCCAGCGAGTCAGCCCACTCCAGGGCGGCGACCCAGTTGTCCTCTTCGATTTGTGTTTCGCTGCGGACGTCTTCTGTCTTGGCCAGCAGGAACGATGCACCATAGGCCGGCCCTATGACGTTCCCCGGCGCATAGCCACCGAGTGTCGACCAGCAGTAGGTCCCGTGATTGTGCTGGGCAGGATCATCGTCTATCTCGTTCTGAGTTTCACCGTCATTGAAAATGAAGTCGTATTCATCCAGGACTCTGCCGTCATCTGAGGCCCGGGCAAAAGCGTCGTGAGATTTTCTGTAGCCGGTATCCAGCATGGCGACAATGACGCCCTCACCCGTGTGACCCAGAGAATGCATGGCTGGAACGTTTATCATACTCACCTGTGTCCAGGAACTGCCGTAGTCCAGGGCGTCCGCTTCTGTGGGCGAGAATTTGGGAGGTCGCGTCTGTGGAGGAGACTCTACATCGATTGGCGATTTGAAGCCTGCTACCGGCTGAATTTTATATACGAAAGGCAGGCGGGCGATTTCGCCGATAAGGCGGAGTTCCATTTCAAAGCTGGCGGCATTGAGCCACCTTGAAAGCCGTCTCACTTGTGCGCCGCGCTTTATAATCTGATCAACGTATTCCTGCCGAACCGGAAGATCGGCAAATACCGGCCTATCTTTGCCCACTTTAGCCCGTCTTTTCAGGGCATGTTCATTAAGGGCAATTTTCTTGGCGGCGTCTCGGAAATCTCTGTCGTCAAAAACGCCTTTATCCGTGAAAAAGACCCAGATTTTTGCCTTCTCCGGCTTATGCTTGTCAAAATAACTCTGTGTGGCCTCGGTTGCGATACGGGCCCGCTTCTCTACTACAACGGGCCTTTCA
>CP070766.1:1999828-2003775 GCA_020345705.1 Candidatus Zixiibacteriota bacterium
ATTAGGAATCCTTTCGCCTGTTGCAGCCACCTGCCTTACTAATTCAGTTTCCATAATTTCGGGGTTTAGATTTGCAACAGGGCCGATAGCCAGACGTATATTACGCTTGAACGATAATGCAAAAGCGATATGTCTAAGAAAGTCCTTATCATAAACGGAGCCACGCGGGAGGGCGGGAATACCGATACGTTGCTCTCAAAACTCAGTGATGGGATGGAATCTTCAGGCCTGCAAGTGATCGAAGTCAGACTGCGAGACCTGAACATCTCCGACTGTATCGGATGCTGCCAGTGCCTGAAGGAGAAATCCTGCCACTTCGAAGATGATATGACCAACCTTCGAAAATCATTAATCGCTACCGACGTGATCGTCTTCGCTTCGCCTATTTACTGGTGTGAGGTGACCGGCTTGATGAAAACCTTTGTCGATCGCCTTTACTTCTTCCACCATCAGGTTAACAGAGACATGATCTCCGGCAAGAAGGCTCTTATCCTCACTACCCTGGGTGAGAAGGAGGCGTCCTATGAATCTGAGGTGCTGGTTGAATTTTACCGGCGCTTTCTCGGTTCGCTCGGCATTGAGATTATCGACATGCTGTTCTTCGCCGATTTGATGGAAAAGGATGCAATCAAGTCAAGGCCAGGCTACCTTGACCGGGCGTACACCGCCGGAAAACGTTTATCGACCATCTCTGATTGATCAGCTAATCGCACGAAGTATTCCCGGGCTTAGAAGCCGGTATAGCGGGGATCGTTACGCCATGAGGGAAAGTACGTATTTGCCGCCAACTGAAAGGCCTGGGGAGTCAGGCAACTCTTAAGCTGTTCGTCACGCTCCTGGAACATCCGTTGCCAGAGCTCGACTCGTTCTCCGCTCAAATCCCGCGAGGGGATCACATTTCTGCCGCCGATGAAGGGATTATCATCCTCCCTCCACCAGCCCGGACTCAGAAACTTCGCGCCGTATTCCTGCTCATAGTGCGCTTGGTTCCGGTCCAGTGCACTTCCCGGAAAGTGAAGGTAGCCATGGGTGGCCCATATCAGAGATGAATTCGATCTTTGCGACTCCTCGTCGATAAAAGCAAAGGTTTCTTCCAGTGTCTTCTGCGTTTCACCCGGGTGATTGAAAATGAGATTGGCGCCGTGAATGACGCCATGGTCGGAGAGAAGATGACTGACCCGGCGAAAATCGTCCAGGAATTTCTCGGGCTGCTTCGTCTTGTTCATAATCCGTAGCATTTGAGGCGAGCAGCTTTCAAGGCCGATCTGAATCTCGGTCTTAAGCCGGCCGAAAACCTCAACGTCCTCTTCATCGAGATATTCCGGTCTGGTTTCGATCAGAATCCACTGCGACGGGTTGAGGTCAATCAGCCGCCGAAGGAATTTCTTTCGCCATTTCGGGCGCACTCCGAAACAGGCATCGCCGATGGCAATGGCCTGAATGCGATAGTGTTCGATGGCGGTGCGGATTTCTTCGATTGCCCGCTCCGGTGTGTACGGCCGCCAGCTTCTATCCTTTAGCGACTCCATACAGAATGTACAGGCGAAGGGACATCCTCGCGAGAGATAAAGGCAGAGCGTTCCGATGCCGTCGGGGAAATTCGTTTCGATGAACCGGTCAACGAGATCCCAGTGCACGCTGACAAATTTGTCCGGATAAAGAGTCGGTCCGACAACAACCTTTGTCTCGGGTGGTCGGCCGGAAACGGCAAAACCTTCCACGATATCCATGAGGGCCAGTTCCCCCTCCCTTCGAATAACGTAGTCAAAGAGATTGTCGTCCGAGACGAAGTCCTCCGGCACAGCTGTCGGATGATATCCCCCTACGACGATAAGACAATCCGGATACAGCTCGCGGGCGATTTTCGCGGTGATCATGGTGGCCTGATATGAAAGGCTCGTCCAGCAGGAAAGAGCAAGGATATCGAACTGGCGTTTTTCCAGGAATTCTCTGACTTTTCGTGCGTACCGTTTTACCTGAACACCGCTCGCTGGACGCCCGATGCTGATCTCAAGATCGGCGTATTCGACGGGATAATCCTTCGCCAGATAAGACCCCAGCAGAAAAAGGGCGGATTTCAGTTCGTCCCGTTCCAACCGACTTGGATGATAGAAGTAAGACGGGTACAGAAGCAATATGGACGGTTTTGATTTTGTGTTCATAGTGTTGCTGCTCCGGGTGGCGAACAGGCCGCGAAATTCGGATAATGCGAATCAATCCGCCGCCGCCAGGGCCGGTTCACTGGCCTTGCACGACTGAATATAGCCTTCACCGATGCTGATGTCAACGGCCCACCGTGATTCGAGCAAGATTGATTCTCTTTATCACCTTTCCCTTCGGAGTATTCTCATTGGCGCTAACCGAAACCAATCCCCATATTCATTTGCATTCTGAAAAAACCGCCATATTTTTCCGAAAATACTTAGCCCGGATTTTGGAGAACGGGAGATGCCTTGTCGACATAACTGTGCCGGTCAATAAGAAGAAAGGAGAGGTTTATGGAATGCAATAAAGACAGGAATCTCAACTCATGCAACTGCACTTACGAATCCTGCCCCAGAAAAGGCACCTGCTGCGATTGTATAACCTACCACCTCAGGAGTCGAGAACTGCCGGCCTGCTGTTTCCCGGCCGATGCCGAACGCAGTTATGACAGGTCATTTGAGCATTTCAGCCGCCTGGTTGCCGAGGGCCAGATATAAACCTTCCTACCCTACATTAAGTTGCAATTGCACCTTACTTACGGGTTGACAATCCGAATCGGCGGAAGTACTTTTTAGGATCAGGAATGCCGCAAGGCATAAACCGCCATTCGGAGAAAATAAAATGATAGACCAGTCATTCAATCTGGCGTCGGGGAGAACTCTGGGCTCGAATTATAAGGTGGTCGAGCTTCTCGGAAGCGGCTGGGAAGGCGAGGTCTATAAGGTCATCGAACAGCATACCGGCATTATCCGCGCCGCCAAACTGTTCTACCTGCGGGACACCCCCCGCGAGGCCCCACTGCGCCGATACGCCCGCAAACTTCACAAACTGCGCTCCTGCCCGATCATAATTCAATATCATCACCGCGACCGAACCAGAATCCGGGGGCGGGACATCGAATTTCTTGTATCCGACCTGGCCGACGGGGAAATGCTCTCAAGCTTTCTGGAGCGCCGGCGGGCCAAAAGACTGCCCGTCTTTGAGGCTCTTCACCTCATTTATGCTCTCGCCAAAGGCGTCGAGCAGATTCATTTTTTGGGAGAGTACCATGGCGACATCCATTCCGATAATGTCATGGTTAAGAAAAGAGGACTCGGCTTCGAAGTATATCTTCTTGATTTTCTTGACCTCGGACGCGCCACCAGAGAGAAGATCCAGAACGATGTCTATCTGATAATTTCGCTTCTTTACGAAATACTCGGCGGGGCCCGGGAGTATCATCGGCTGGATAAAGAGGTCAAGAGCGTTGTCCTGGGCAACAAGCGCAATCTGATCAGCCGCCGGTATAAAACGGCGGGGCATTTGCGGCTGGCGCTTGAAAACCTGACCTGGGAAGCATAGACAACACAAGGCCGAATAGAGGCTTTTATTCAACTGAATCAGGGAGGATTTTTATGAAATACGGCGCCCGGAACCAATTAAAAGGCAAAGTCACGGCAGTAAAGAAAGGTGATGTCATGTGCCAGGTCAAGCTTGAGATTCCGGCCGACTCTGTCATGAACTCCGTCATGACAACGGAATCGCTGGAAGACCTCGGCATCAAGGAAGGCGACAGCGTCAAGGTCGTCGTCAAGGCCGTCAACGTCCTGCTGGTCAAAGAGTAAAGCGACGTTACTGGCTCAGAATCATTTTCGCTAATCGACTATCGGACTGTCCGGTGAGATTTCGCTCGCGGCCGATGTCCGCATGATTCCCGGGTATCGAAAGATCGGTTGCCAAATGATACCATAAAAAAAGTCTCC
>CP070766.1:2003875-2010153 GCA_020345705.1 Candidatus Zixiibacteriota bacterium
ATGGCGCTGAGCGCTTCATATATCTTGGCTTTGGGCGGAAGCTTCCAGAGTGCCATATTGTGTTCCTCAGCTGAAATATAAGGATTTCCAGCTGAGCTGTGGCTGTGATTTTTACTCGATCGAGCACTATATTGAGGCCGGGTTTTGTATGCAATGCACAATAAAGTTGTTATCCCCGCGACCGGATGACGTCAGAGTTTTGATAATCTCCTGTAATACATAGGGTTGTCCATATTGGCACACCGCTTGCATGTTCTCATAACGGTCGGTAAATGTTGGATTTTATGAATGACGGTCAGAGACCCTTGTATTCGATTATTGAGACAAACCGGAGGAACATCATCATGCGGTATTTCAGAAGATTCTGCATAGGTCTGACATACCTGTGTATCTTTTCAGCATTATCCTGCGTGGGGTCGCCGCCCGGTACTGAGCGGAGCCATATCAGCCCTGATGTCGGCGACGAGTTACGGGTGAATCTAATTGGAAGCTGGCGCTGGGTAAAGTCATGCCATTTTCCGAACGGAAATGAGAGATGTACCTGGGCGGATGAGGTCGAGGAGAGACATCGATACCATGTTTTCAACGAAGACGGGACTTTCACGCTGGTTATTAACGGCGGAATCGAGCATAAGGCCGAGTATCGTGTCGTGAAAAAAGAAAACGTGCTGTCCAACCGGATGGCCTGGATTCTAGAGATCGACGGACTCGGCGATCATACATTTTCCTTCAGGCATCCGGATTCCCTGTTCATGGGTCTAATAGCGTTCGATGGCGGCTATAGCTGTCTTGTCCGCACGGCCGAGACTGATTTCGAGTCTGGCCGGGATGACGATTAGAGCCGGCTTTGTCGACCTCGGAAGGGCGGATTGGCTGTCTGCTCCGATATAGCGCAAAAAAACGATTTTTTTGCTTGATCCTAAGGCCTGTTTTGTCGTAAATATAAGTACACAGGAAAGGAGGTGGTCTAATTTGAAAATAGACATATGTGAGGTGGCTGCTACTTAGCGGCTCCCAACCAGGTTTTTGTTGGGAGACGTTGAGTAAATCCCAACAGCTTTACCGGCCTGGCGGCTCTGTGGATGCCGCCAGGTTCTTTTTTGCCCCGCTCGGCCGATTCCGTTCAGTTCAGCCAATCCCCGTTTTTTCGGGAAAACCGTCAATTTCGCCTTCTGACCTGCCGATAGTACTTGATTAAACGCCCTCAGGTGGGTATCAAGAAGCCAATAACGGTTGATTTCATATTTGGCATGGAGGTCGAGAATGCGTGGATTAACGTTTTTATCGCTGGTCTTTCTCGTGTTTCTGTGGCCGGCGGCTGATCAGGGCCGAGCCGAGGTCAATGTGGGAGTTTCCGTCGAGGACGGTTGTCTGAAGACATTCCACCTGGCTATCGGCGAGCACTACAATGTCCCCGAAAAGGAAATCATAGTTGTTCGGGAGCGGAAGATTCCCGACGATGAGCTGCCGGTGGTTTTCTTTATCGCCGGCCGCGCCGGTGTGAAGCCGGAGGCGATAATCAAGCTTCGCCTGGGCGGGAAATCCTGGATGGCAATCAGCGCCCAATACGGCTTGACGGCCGAAGTATTCTATGTCCCGGTAAAAAGTTCCCCCGGCCCACCTTACGGGAATGCCTTCGGGCATTATAAAAAGAGGAAAAAGGCCGAGTGGGGAAAAATACAGCTTGCCGATTCCGATGTCGTCAATCTGGTCAATTTGAAATTCATCTCCGAGCATTATGGCTGTTCACCTGATGAGGTTATCAGGATGCGGGAGAAGGGCAGCAATTTCGCCGCCATTAATGCCGAAGTCAAAAAGAACAAGGGTCAGGCAAAGAAAAAGGCATCCCAGCAAGCGTCCAGCGACAAGCAGCAAAAAAAGGGTAAAGGGAAGGGAAAGAAAAAGTGAGTTGAGCACGCAAATGCTGCCGGCCGCCCTGACGGGGCGGCCTTTTTTTGGTCAGAATTACGGTTTGAGAACAGAGAACGTGGAGCTTTCAGATTTGGGACGACAATTGGATTAGGGAAGGCTACCCGGTTACCATAATTCTTTTGTCACCCTCCGGCCTGACAGTGCCAATCACGGCTGCGGAAGTGACATCGTCTTTTTTCAGCATCATAAGCATGGCGTCCGCACAATCGGGTGCCGCCGAGATCAGCAGGCCGCCCGATGTCTGGGCGTCGTTAAGCAGGAGGCGTTTGACGGAGGAGACTTTCTCGTCGTACCGCACAAACGGGGCGGTGTAGTTCATATTATCATTGGTTCCTCCCGGGACCACTCCGGATACGGCCAAATTCAGCGCATCCGACAGGAGAGGCACTTTGCCGGCTTCTATGACAGCCGATGTACCGGAACCGTTCATCATCTCCAGAAGATGTCCCAGCAGGCCGAAACCGGTTATGTCGGTGCAGGCGCTGGCGCCGGCCGACTGCATCGCCTCCGCGGCTGTTTTGTTCAGCATCACCATCGTGCCAAAGAGCAGATTCGTTTGTTCTTCGTCGAGCAGGCGGCGCTTGAGAGCGGTGGAGAGAATACCGGTCCCTATCGGCTTGGTCAGTATCAGAACGTCGCCCGGCCGGGCGTTGCGGTTGGTGATGATCTTGTTTGGGTCTATCACTCCCGTGACGGCCAGGCCGTACTTCGGTTCGGTGTCATCAACCGTATGTCCGCCGATGATCGAAATTCCAGCTTCTTGTGCAACCGACTGGGCACCTTTGAGGATCTCTTCCAGCACACTCATGGGCAGACGGTTGCTCGGGAACCCGACAATATTAAGTGCAAACAAAGGTTTACCGCCCATGGCATAGATGTCGCT
Source organism: Candidatus Zixiibacteriota bacterium (assembly GCA_020345705.1). GTDB lineage: Bacteria > Zixibacteria > MSB-5A5 > GN15 > PGXB01. The sequence continues at coordinate 2,006,691 of CP070766.1, forward strand.
TAGAGAGTTGGCCGCAGCCACGGCGCCAAACTGAAACGGGTCATCAACCACCGGCGTGAAGAAATCCACCGTTTGAACGATAGCCGTAGTTTCGTTTACGCGGTAGACGGCGGCGTCATCGGAAGTGTCGGTTCCAACGATGATATTCGCGTCAGCCGGGGCGGGCATTTTCTTCAAAATATCTTCCAATAGCTGGGGCCGCAGTTTGCAGGCACAGCCAAGTCCGTGAGTGTATCGGGTGAGTTTTATCTCTGACATATCAGCCCCCGAAACTGTAGCGGCACCCGGTGTGGAAGGTTGTAGTTTTCTAATAACCCGTGAGATTTCATCAATGGCCCGGTCGATATCATCAGCCTTAGTGAAGCGCCCGGTGGAGAAACGAATTGTTCCCATAGCCTTCTCCAGGGGCACCTTCATGGCTTCCAGAACGGCTGAGACATCGACCCGATCACTATGGCAGGCGGCGCCGGCTGAGGCGGCAACGCCGCTCAGCTCATCCAGAATGGTGTTGGCTTCAAGGTTGGGGAAGCTTATGCTCAATGTATTGGGCAGCCGCATTTCCGGATGCCCGTTAATGACGGCGGCGGGAAATCTTTCGGTCAAGGCTTTTTCCAGGCGGTCACGCGTTTTCAGCATGTGCTCATGATACTGCGGGAGGTTGCGGCTGACGAGTTCGCAGGCCTCACCAAGTCCCACGATTTCTATCACATTTTCAGTTCCGGCCCGTCGATTCATTTCATGGTCCGCGCCGTACATCAGTTTTTCCAGTCTTACTCCCGTTCTGATGTAGAGCGCCCCGATTCCTTTCGGAGCGTATAGTTTGTGGCCGGCCACCGAAAGCAGATCGACGCGCAATTCGTCGACACGCACGGGGACCTTACCGATCGACTGGGCGCAGTCCGAATGAACAAGAATGCCGTGTCGGTGCGCTATTTCGGCAATCTCCGCGATCGGCTCGATCGTTCCCACCTCGTTGTTGGCGTGCATTATCGTAATAAGGATTGTCCCCGGCGTCAGCGCGTCCTCCACCCGGTCCGGGTCCAGAAGGCCGTACTTATCGACGGGCAGGTACGTCACGTCGAATCCTTCGCCTTCCAGAAAACGGCAGACTTCTGTTACGGCGGGATGCTCTATCGATGAGGTGATGATATGTCGGCCCCGGTCTTTATAGGCGCGGGCGACACCTCTTATGGCATAGTTGTTGGATTCCGTTCCGCCGCTGGTAAAGACGATCTCATCGATCGAACATTGCAGCATCTCGGCCACCTGTTTTCGGGACCTGTCAACTCCCTTTTTTCCGGTGACGCCGATGATATGACTGCTTGACGGATTTCCGAAATGCTCATTGATGTAGGGGAGCATGGCCTCGCCGACCCTGGGGTCTACGGGTGTAGTGGCGTTATAGTCAAGATAGATAGGTTTCACGGGAGTCTCTTTATCTTACCATCAGGCCGGCTATTTTGACCGCACCTCGATGATACCCGTCGGGAAAAAGTTTTTCGAGCCGTTTTATATCAATCCCGATCGCTTCGCATGTTTCATAGACGTTGGGAACCCGCTGATTTTTCTTGTATGCGTCCCGCAGGAAATAAATAACCTGCCAGTGGTCATCGGTGAGCGGCCCAGGCATGTTCATTTCACAAGCCTTGTAAACGGCGAAATGCTCGTCCCAGTCGCCCGCATCCACAAGAAATCCGCGGACATTTACGGGATAGGTCTTATTCACGGCGACCGGATCAATCTCCTGGGCCGGTTTCAAAAGCCAGGTGTGTCCCACGTAACCTTCTTTATAGGTAATACCGGCCAGTTTACAGGCACCCCTGAGATACCCGGCCGGAAAAAGCTTTTTGAGTCCGTCAATGCTGAGCCCCAGTTCCCTGCATGTTTCGTACACTAGGGGGCATCTGCCGTGATTCTTGAGGCTATCGTGTATGAAATAGATCACGTTCCAATGGTCGTCAGTCAATCCGGAGGTGATTTCCACTCCCGGCGCCATGCCCTGGACAAAATCCTCATCCCACTGGCCGAACTCGCACAGGAAACCCTCCGTGTCGACGTGATAGTCTTTTTCGTTGAAACTGAGAGTGGCCATTCAATCTCCTTGCTCCGCCAGTAAATACGTAATCCCAGCCCCCTCTTAATGTCAAAATAATCCAAATCGGACTATCGCGCAAGCCCTCATGCCGGAATTTCCCGGAAGTCCTAAAAGTGGGTGGTGCAGACAGGTCTTTGATCGACAAGGAAAATCTTGTTTACCGTGTTCAGGTATCCGGCGTTGGATATCTCCGCCAGTCCGTATTTGTAGAGGGTTCTGAAATCCACGGCGCCCATAATCAGCGAGGAGAAATCAGCAATATCGAGCTCAATTTCAATGTCGTGACCGCCCGTTTTTCGCAGATGCGGCGTTCCCTCCGCGAAATCGATGATACAGCCGCCCGCATTTTCTTTAAAGAAATCGTCCTTGATCGATAGCTTCAGCCGACAAGATTGGCCGCCGAAATCGTGCCGCTTCAGCTTTCTGAATAGTCCTTTCGTGTCGATCACGCGGTACATTATTCCGAGACCCTGCGTATTGGACTCATGCCCCACGGGTGGCATTAGATTATCGGTATGATTTCGGGGATCGGTTGGAAAAAAGTGGAAAAGGTCATCCTGGGTGATGTATATGATATGGTTTACCTGGTCGGCCTGACTGTGCAGAAATGTCGCAAGCTCCATCAAAGCTTCGCGGTTCTCATAGATGAATTCAAGGATATGCATATCGTTCAATATGAAATTATCCTTTTTGGCCGACTTGAAGTTAAAGGCAATGTATCCCTGAATCCTGCCGCCTTTTTTGTAACCGACGAACCTGGCATGGTCTCTTTCGAGCATATTGAGTTCATACTTGCACTTGCGCATCATGCCGTGAGTTCTTGCGGCAAATCTGTTGTAGCAGTCGACCATTGCCTTCCGGTCTTTTTTCTCCAGGAAATGAACATTGGCCTTTGAACCACCGGGGGGAAAGTCGGCGGGCCTTACCGTATACTGGTTCAGCTTCGTTCCGTAGCCAAATCCCATTTTCCTGTAAAAGTCGGGGCGGAAGGGATACAGGGCCGTCAGGCAGGCTCCCTTCTTCTTATAATGCTTCAAGAAATAGTCGATCATTTCCTTGCATATCTTTTCTTTTTTGTGGACAAGATCCACCGCCACCAGACCGACCCCGCCCGCCAGAAGCTTGGTCGTGAACATCGTCATCGTGAAATCGAACAGCCTCATCACGCCCTGAAGCTTGCCGGACCGGTACAAACCATAGTTGCTCAGCACGGGGTCTTCTCTTTCAATCTTCATCAAGCGCTTCTTGATCCTGTCCCGGTCTTCCTTCGTTTCAGCTCTGAAGGCCGGATAGGCGTTGAGCGCAATGACAACAAAATCATCAAAATCATTCCCGGCGACTCTTTTTACCTGGCTCATATTGGACATC
>CP070766.1:2010253-2038013 GCA_020345705.1 Candidatus Zixiibacteriota bacterium
ATCCAGCCGAGGACAAAAAAGGTCGCCCGAACACCGCTGTGCTCAAAGAGTTCCAGAAGCCTGTGCGTGTTATCGGTGACTCTTGAAGGCAGCTCCCGCCACTCCTGAAACGAGATGTCCTCCTTCAGGTTCTCAACCACGAACCAATCTTCCAGATCAACGGTTAGTATATTTTTCATAATCAGCCGTGATGATGATTGGCCGAATCAAGGGCCGGATAACGGGTCATTGCTTGGTCGGTTTATGATGGTAGCCGTAATAACCATAGTTGTAGTGATACGGGAGCGATTGTTTGAGATTGTTGACGACGACTCCGACGACCTTGTCCTTTTGCGCAGCCAGGATATCGCGGGCGCGCACGACAATATCCCTCTGAGTCTCCCCGGCTTTGACGACAATCAGGACGCCGTCCATTTCCTCCAGCAAAATCATCGGGTCCAGAACCGGCAGAAGCGGCGGCGAGTCAACCAGGATCAACTCGTAATAGAACTTCATCTCTTCAATTATTCTGTGAATGGCGGTGCTGCTGAGAAGCTCCGAGGGGTTGCTCATCACCTTCCCGGCCGTGAGCAGATCGAGATTTTCCAGGGCCGTCTGCTTTATGACATTTCTGGAAGCGATGCCCTCGGTCAGGATGTCGGAGACGCCATTCTGAAGATTCACCGAGAACAGCTTGTGTATCATCGGACGCCGAAGGTCGAAATCGATCAGAAGCGTCTTTCTGTTCTTGAACCTGGCGGAGGTCATCGCCAGAAACGAGCAGATCAGTGACTTGCCCTCGGAAAGCATGGCCGACGTAACCAGTACCGCCCGCCGCTCTCCACCTCCGATCGGGGCGCCGTTAAGATTATGAAGCACCCGGCGAAACTCATTGCTCTCCGGGGATTCAATATCGAAAAAATCGATGACCGAAAGATCCTTTTTCCTTCGGGGCAAAAATAACTCCTATCAGACTTCTTTCTCGGAAATGTCCGAAATGGCATCAGTCAGTTTCAGATAATGCTCCTCGGAAAGCTCCAGGGCCCGCTGCGCCTTCCTGAGCTTGTTGTTTATGCTCAGAGCCTTCTTCAAGTATTCCATTCCCTTCTGCCAGCCGAATTTCGCCTGATGCAAATAACAGTTGCCCAGTTCAAAATAAAGGTCAGCATAGTCCGGATTTTTGTTGAGCCTTCTTTCGAGAAGGGCGATCCGATCGGCGATATTATGCTCCGAAAGCCAATCGGTGTAGATCAGAAAACGATGGAAATAAGCCGCTTTCTCCTGGCGCTGCCTTTCGTTCTTCTCGACTCTGACGCTTCGGAAGAGCTTGTAGGCTCTTGTAAGATCACCGCTTGACAAAGCCGAGAAGGCCTCATTGTACGTGGTACTGTGATAGTCGGGATTAATCAGCACCGCCTTCTCCAGAAGATCCATGCACCTGGCGGTCAAATCGGAGTACATCCCGAAATCCTCTTTCTTGACGGCGTTGACGATATAGGCCAGAGCCAGGTTGAAATAGGCGTCGGCGTAATAGACATTTTTCTTGATGGCTTCCTCAAATTCGATGACGGCCCGCTTGCAGGATTCCGATTCCAGATAGGCCTCCCCCAGATTGTTGCGATAATCGGCATATTCCGGTTTAAGCTCAACCGATTTCCCGGCGGCTTTAACGGCCTCCTCTATGTTGTTCATGGCCAGTTCCGTCTGAGAAAGATAGAAATGAGCCTCATGGTAATCGTGCTTGAGTTTTATGGCACAGCGGAACAGCTCGCGTGCTTCAGGGTACATCCGCTTGCAGAAAAGAGCTGTCCCGAGATGATACATCTCCTCCGATCGCCCCTTTTCGATTATCTCTTTATAGCTCTTCAACAGGTATTCAAGCTCGGATTTTTTATCCCCGTGGGCCGTCTTGACCAGGTTTAGGATTTCGTCTTCTGTAATATCTTCCGAATGCGGAAGAACGCTTGCGTCGAGCAGCTCGCCGTCGACAAACAGCGTTGCCCGTATTACACCTTCTTTGACATCATTTGCCGTTTGGATGAGAAATTCCTTTTCGTTTTCAACGATCCGGCTGTTAAGGCAAAATGATTCCATAACGTCACTCCCGCTTTATCTAATGTTGCCAAAAAATCATGACTATCACAAACCCTAAGCCTGCTGGCATCCCCGTTTTCTCGCATGATTGCGGTCAGTCAAACATGATATCATCTTCCGTCGCTCGAGAGGGAAGTATAAATCAAAACCGCTGTCGATACGCCCCCGAGCAGCGTCAGCAGGTCGGCCAGCGAACCCATCCCCAGAAGCCCCCCCGATTTCACCGGTACGATAACATTGTCTTCGGGCCGAAGGATATATCGGCCGGGGATTCCAGCCGTTCCGTATCTGGTCAAATCCAGCTTGACCAGCTGCGTCCCGTAGCCGTCTTTTGAGACAATTTTCACATTCTTCATGTCGGCATTATCCGTCGGTCCTCCGACAAGCGCGATGGCATCAAGTATATCGGTATTCAGGTCAAGCGTCATTGCCCCCGGATTTCGGACGGCTCCCGTGACGTAAAAAATATTCTTCGCCTCCGGCTGCTCTCCGATAGTCCGCGCCGGCAGACCGGCCGGGGTCCGGGACAGCTCAATGGTTTCACCTGCGCGAACCTTCGGCAGTTCGCTTATTCTGCCTTCAGCCACCATCCTGGCCACGTTCACGACTTCGACCTCTCCGGCCTGTTCCCCGCCGCGTATGATAACGACCCTGGTCAGATCACCGGATTCGGACACCCCTCCGGCCTCGTTTATCAGTGTCCAGAGATCCGGTATTTGTTCGAATGTGTATTTACCCGGATTGAGCACCTGGCCGGAAATATAGACTTTTTGCGAGCCGTACTCGACTACCCTGACTACCGCCTGAGAGATGGCCTTGTTGTACCGCGACATCTGCCTGACGATCTCTCTCTCAAGCTCGGACGTCGTCAGCCCGACAGCCTCGACCTCGCCGATAATATCCAGGGAAATCTTGCCGTCCTGCGTCACTTTGACGGTAGCATCGAGGGAGTTGTCCTGCCAGAACTTCACACTGAGAACGTCTTCCGGGCCTATGCGATACGCCTCGGCCAGCGTATCCGGCGCCGGAAGCATGGAAAACAGAAAAAGCACCAGTAAGCCGACAATAATATCTCTAAACATTTTTTCACTGACTCCGTGTATTAAGGTCTCCTTTGCCCTCCGTGGCGAATCTATAATATAAAATCGGCCTGACAAATATTTCGTTTAGGTAACACTACTACGTTTGATACGCCTGAGTTCGCAAAAAGGTCAGCCGAATACTCGACAAAACTCACGTCGTCCGGTCATATTCCGGCTGATAAAGCTTGGCGCAATTTCTCCCTTCCTCCTTGGCCCTCAGCAAGGCCATATCGGCAGCATGAATCAGGCCGTCAATAACGGCGGCATCCAATGGATAGATGGCGCCCCCGATGGATACGGTATAATCCAGACTCTTCCCCCCCCATTCGATTTTGCACTTTCCGGAGGCTATTCTCTCCTTAATCCTTTCCATGAATGTCTGGGCGTCTTCATGGCCTGTTTCAGGCATGATCAGGCAGAACTCATCGCCCCCATAGCGCGATATAACATCGTTGGTGCGGACCGACTCGGTCAGGGTTCGCCCGAATGCCTTCAGGAGAGCATCACCGGCAAGGTGCCCGTATTTGTCATTGACATATTTCAAATCGTCGATGTCGAAAATCAGGAGGGTCAAGTTTCGCTCATATCTTTTTGCCCTTTGAAATTCCTCATTTATCCTCTTCTTGAAATACCTGAGGTTATACATTCCCGTCAGGCTGTCGGTATAAGACAGCTCCTCCGCCTTTTCAAGGCGGCTGATGTTTTCAATAAGAGGTAAGGCTTCATCACCGAATCGCCTGATGCGCCTAGCCATCTCGCCCGAGTTTTCCTTACCACTCCAGGCCAGCACGGCCTTTCTTTTGTTGGCCCAGGGAATCGACATCATATAATCGACATTGCTTGTCCGGACTTCTTTAAGTCTGTCGGCCAGCGATTTGTCAGACTTTTCGGCGTCTTTCAGGTCAAGAGGGTCATTTTCTTTGATTTTGCTCACTATTGAGCCATAGTTCTCGCGAAGGATCTTATCCGCGCCCTTGGGAATATTCCAGCTGACCGCCATGAGTTGAGTATCCGGCGAATCCGATTGGACGTAGAATCCCAATTTTGAGAAACGGCCGTCTTTACGGAGCATTTTCAGCAGTTCAGGGATCAAGTGTTCACACTTTCGGATTTTTAGATATTTCAGCAGTTCCGATGCCGTTCCCGCCGCCCTGGCTTGAGTTTTGTTGGCGTCTGCCAGACCCCGAAGCTTGTCTTCGAATTTGCTGATTCTCTGTTCCTGAAGGCCAATGTGATAAGCGGTCGAAAGGTTAAAGGCGAGGGTCGTCGCCAGCAGATTGAGCGTGGGATTGTCCGGTGCCAGCTCGGTGCTAATCAGGTACACGCCGTAGAGCATGTCGCGAAGGAAAACCGGAAAGAAATATCGCAGGTCATGGCTTCTTAATTTCTTGATGTAATTGTCCGAGAGGATTCCCTTCAGTCCTGAAATCGGCGCGACCTCCCTGAACGATCTTAATTTTTTCTGTAGAGTGGGATTCAGTTTCACCCGCACTGAGTTGCGATCCAGGCGCTTCAGACCGCTGATATAATTGAGCTCGAGATTAGATCGGTAGTACTTCAGAAAAATAATCCGGTCGCAACCGAGGTGTTTTTTTAGAATGTCGGAGACACTTCCGGCAACATCCTGGATTCTGCCGCTGGCAATATTGTTCATGACCGACGAGAGCAGGTCATCCACGGCCGTGTTGGCCAGAAGGAATCTCCCCTTGTCCAGATGCTTCCGGCGCATGATCAAGGCCAGCAGGATTACGACCAGAACAGCCAGTACAATAATTAAGATTATCTCTAACATTAGCTTATGCCATTGCCTACATATTCATCTTAGCATTTTGAGGGATGAGTGTCAATTAAAATATTGCGGCTGCCTGCGATACTGGCGCGCGTAGCGAAAACGAGAGCGGCGGGAAAGAAGCTTTTTGCTCCGGAGAATCCTGAAAACACCCCACCAACCCATCTTAGAGCCAAGTAAAGATTCCTCGATGACAAGCTTGAGTTCCGAAATCGTGTAAAAAGGATCATCACGAATAGCCTTGAGAATTACCTTTTCCTCACGTGAGTTGTGATTATCCCCGGGCTCGGGATTTGATCGTGCGGCCGGATTACTCGAACCGACAGACTGCGAAACGGCGGGCAATTCTTCAACCGTTGTCCGAACGACGGCTACCGGAGCTTTTTTTTTTAGATCGGGCACCGGTGATGAACCTCCGAAACCAGACCTGGCGGCATTAACATTTTCATAGGCCTTAAGGATATTGTCAAACTCCAGCAGTTCGTATATCTCCATGACGTTGGGGACCATGTTGGCCAGCTTGACGTCGCCTCCGTTTTCCCTTATTTCCTTTATCCTGGAGATAAATATTCCCCAGCCCGCCGAGGAAATATAATCGACGCCGGCCAGGTCAAGAATGAGGCGATAGCGTCCCCTCTTGATTAGCTTATCCAGTACGTCCTCAAGCTGGGTCGCCGTCAGTGTATCGATAACACCGTCAACTCTGACAATTGAGATGTCCTCATCATGCCCGCGTTCGGAAACTGAAATCTTTATATTTTCCATTACTATTTTCTCACCAGCAAATCGCTTGATTCAAAATGAAAAATCAAAAACCTTTAGGCAAGCTCTTTTTAAGCGGTTTTCTGCCTTTTTCGCGTCACCCGATGCGACGCGATTCCAGCCCCGCGGCAGCGTCCGAAGCGTTACTCCCGGAGCAGATGGTTATGAAAGTAATATCATCGGTTTGGGTAGCCAGACCGCAATGACTGTCAATGTCAGACAGAACCAGTTCCGAGATCTCCCCGGGTTCCCAATACTGGCCGTTTGTGACCTGCTCGTTGAAGATATTCAGCAACCGCTCCATTCCATATTTCTCGGAAGCTCTGTTCATGGCCTCAGTGACCCCGTCCGAGTAAATGAACAGCTTGTCTCCCTCATTGATATGAAGAAATTGCTGGCGGAGCTTGTCACGGAAAGACTTATCCTCCGCCAACGGCAGGCCGAGCGGAATTCCGGGCGGATTAATCAGAGCCGCTTCCTGTTGGCCTTTGCCCAGATAAATAAGGGGATTGTGGCCGGCGGAGACAAAATTGATTTTCCGTGTTGCAATATTATAAATTCCGAGGAAAATAGTAATAAAAATTCCTGAAGGGATGTCATCCCGAATGTAATCATCAACCGCGACCAGGATGCTGTGAGACGACGTCTTCCCCCGGGCCTGAATACGGATGACAGTCCGAAGGACCGACATGATAAGTGAGGCCGGAATGCCCTTTCCGGAAACGTCCGCAACCAGCAGGCAGAAGTTCTTGTCGTCAATGCTGAACACATCGTAAAGGTCCCCGCTTATTCTGGACGCCGCCCGGTAGAAGGCATCAAGTTTGAGTCCCGGTATTTCAGGCAATTTCTCAGGCAGAAGGGTCTTCTGAATCTGCCCGGCTACTTCGATTTCCTTGGCCACTCTTTCGCGTTCGACAATGTTCTCACGGTCTCTTCGAAGACGACTCATCATCTCATTGAGGGCCTTGGAAATCTCGAAATACTCTTCGACCCCTTCCAACGGAAGCTCGGTCTCAATGTCCCCGGAGCTGAATTTGCGCACTCGTTCGACAATTCTGACAATGGGACTGACGAAATAATTCGAAAGGAGGTAGATACCCCCGATGCCGATCGCCAGCCCGATGATGGTGAGCAGGACAATCCGTCTCCTTTCGGCATTAATCTGTTGCGTCAACCTTTCTCCGGAATACGATATGTGCACCCGCCCGATTATCCGATCGCCACTCTTTACGGAATTGACCAGGTAGTTTAATTCCTTGTCTTCGCTTCTGTACTCTATCGGTTTTGTCAGATCTTCGAAGCTTATTGCCAGTGGAGGTTCATATATCTTATGAAGATTCCGAATGTCCCGGGTGTCAGCCATGATAAAATCGGCCGTGTCGGTTAAAATAATCATGGTCAACTCCGGATTGGCCCGGATGTAACTCCTGACAAGCTCATCGAACTCAACGTCGGAACGCCTGTTGAGGATGTAGCCCCCGGCCTGATCGGCAATCGTTTTGCCCAGCGAACGGACGGTATCATGCAGGTGCAGACGTATATTGGCGGTCGTTCTACTGTCGATGAACAAATAGGCTCCGGCGATGATGACCAGCATGATAAGAAAGGTATAGACCGAAAACTTCACCCTCAGGGTGAACATCCGCCCCATGAACAGCCTGGCTTTCTCCGGCTGGCGGGAAATAAGCTTGGTCATCCGAAGCTCGTTGAATCCGGGTGTCGACAGATATTCGACCGAATCCATGATCTTGCTTATCATGTAGAAACCCAGCCCCCCTTTGCGACCCGATTCCACCAGCTTCTTCAGGTCAAGCCTACCGCTGCTTTCCGGCTGAAAGGCGCGACCGTTGTCAATCAGGGAAAAGACAATCCTTTTCTTGAAGACCACGATACGGATTCTGACGACACCTTTCTCATAGAGATAGGCGTGGCGGATAATATTGGTCACGCCCTCCTCAATGGCAAGAATAACGGCGCTGACGTCTTTTCGGGACAGACCGGCATTGATGCAGGTCTCCCTGACCATATTCTGAATCGAGGGTACCGATTTTTCTTCCGCCTGGTATTCGGCGTTTATTTCCCGGACAGGTCTTCTGAACATGTAAAAAAGCTAACTCGCGAAGGACGTTAATTCAACTAAAATTAATGCGGCGGAGATGACGGCGGGCTACTCTTCGGGCTTAAGTCTCAGCCGGGCCTGTCTTATATTCTCTATCGTCTGCTGATTATCGGGATAGAACCGCAACACCTCTTCCCAGCGCGCAATGGCACTGTCGTATTTCCCTTCTTGATAGAACTCAAGCCCTTCAAGATAGACCTTCCACATCTGCTCGTCTCTTTCAAGCTCTTCACGGCCGGTCGGCTGCTCCCGGATGGATTTTATCTGCCTCAGATACTCCTGGGCCACGATATTATTGGGCACCGACGTGAGCACTTCCTTGAAGTCTTCCTCGGCCGCTGACAGATTCCCTTTATGGAACGACTCGGTTCCATCCCGGACAAGACGGGCGACTTTAAGGGTGTCGCCCAGCCGCCCCTTTAATTCCCGGGCATCGGCCTGGGTGGGTGAAAGCTCGAGTATCCTGTCATAGGTCGTGATGGCATCCTCCCAGCGACCCTCGCTTTCCGCCAGGGTGGCTTCATTAAGCAACTCCACGATTCTGCCTCTGATACCCTGAGTAATCCGGTTCTCGAGAACCTGAAGCCTCGCCGCCCTGGGATCAATGTCCAGTCCCAGCCTTACCAGCGCCAGCGATTGGGAATAGTCTTTCTCATCATAGAGCTTCTCGGCCCGGTTGTAGTACTCATCCAGGATGGCCGCGTTAAGTCTCGCCTGAATATCCCTCATTTCCTCCTGTTCTCTGACCGTCTGCATCGCCTCAGTCACGTTATCAATCTCTTCCAGCACATCCGGGTCATTCTCCCGGTAAGCCAGGGCTCTGTGATAGTATATAAAGGCCGAATCTAATTCATTCTCCCTCTGATAATAATCACCCAGATCCCTGTAGAATTCGAACTGCCTTTCACGATCGTCAAAAATCAGGTAGCCTTTGCGCTCTTCCGCCATTTGCGACTCTTCCTGACGACTTTCCGAGACGGATTTTCCAAAGGTCCATGAAATCCCGACTCTGAGAGAATTGTCTATTTCATCCATAAGCCGATAAGAGAAATCGAGTTTCAGTCCGCTTTTGCTGTAGCCGATGCCCATTGCGAAGTTCTCAAAGCCCCGATCGAACCCGGCCCGAAGCGCAACCGCTCGGCTGAACAGAGCCTCGGCGCCGAAATGCGTCTTGACCGATCTTTTTTCAGGCTTTTCTATCGACAGGCTGGCATTGCAGGAAACATCCCGGGTCAAAATCAGGTCTTTAAGTCCGACTCCCGTCATAAAAGTAAACGGCCAGGTTTCTTCTTCGGCACCCGGTTTCAGAGTGGGCGGCACGATATCCTGGAATATTATTCCGCAGGCAATATTCCTGTGAAGCGGCCTGTAAAAGGAGAGATCGAAACCGAAACCGCGTGATGAATTCTTGTCGAACGACTGATCCACGAACTTGAACGATGAACCAACATAGTTGTTTCCGGGAACCATGATACCATAACCCAGCATGACCTGAGTGACGTGGTATGAGAACTCCCCGGTTTGCACCCAATCCTCGCGTCCTTCGATGTCGCCGGTTCCGAGAGTCATGAGCGACACGCCGAAACCGCCCAGCTTGTGATGAGGATAGACGAAGTTGAGAACGCCGAATTTGGTGCCCTCGAAAAGAGTCGTGTACATAAAACTGACTTATTTGCGCTCGAGAAGAGCCAGACCGGCCTGATTACAGTAAAATTTCGAAGCGTCGTCGGCCATAGCGACCAAGCCTCCGCCCATCGACAGGGCCCGCACGCCCGAACCGATAGAGAATGGCGATTCCTGGCCGGCGTCACCGGCAAACGACGGGCCGTGCATGACCGACATAATCAAGCACAGTGATATGGCTGTCGTAACCGCGAATCTCATTTCATCACCGCCAGTTTCAGTGTGGCCGGTTCATCACCGTTGCCGGGTCTGAGATAAACGACGTAAACGCCGTTAAGCACCTGACCCCCATCATCGTTACGCGCATTCCAGCTGACATAATTTTGACCTGCCGATCCGCCGTTGGAACCGGCCGGGAATGTCTGTTCGTACACTTTCTCGCCGACAAGAGTGTAAATGGTCATCCGAACATCAGTGTCTTCTTCGAGAAAATAGGCAATCTCGGCTGGTCCTTGCGTGGGATCAAACGGATTGTTCCTGGTCGCGACAGAGCTCTGCATATCGGGCACGATCACAATAAAATTAGCCCCGACTCTGAAAATATCCTGGTACTCGCCCCTGACGGGAACTGATTGATTTTCTCGGGGGCCGGATATGAAAACCGCCCGTATATCACGGCTGTCTATACTGACGTTGAAACTATTGACCGAGATTACATCATTGAACTTTGCCTTAAAGACAATCGTTCTTTTAGCCCCTGCCTCCAGTTGAAAATCATCAAACTCCACTTTGAGTCTGGTGTCCAATATCAGACCGCTCGCGATCAGATCGCCATCCTCGGTAAAAAATCCGGACTCCCCCGGTATTAAAATCAACTCCGGGGAGATAGTGCTGCCATTGCTTCCGGCGATACGAATCGATATTGATTTCAGGCCTATCACGTTGACCGGATTTTCCGTTTCATTGTGAAACGTCAGTTGGAATAATTCTCTCAGCGTCCCCTGAACAACGAGGGGCGCCTGCTCCACCGTCGCATCCACCACCAGTTCGGCGAAGCTCGGTTCCACTATGATCGGGATGAAGACGGATTCGGTCGCCACCAGGGCCGGTTGCCCGGTATTTTTATCGGACGGTGCCCCCGTGATTTTCAAAATTAAATCGGTAGACAGTGATGTTGACGGTGCCGTCAGATTGAATTCAGCCGAGCCGCCGACGGCCAGCCTTACCGCCGACGAATCAGGGATGCCGAAATCGACGCCGCTGGTCAGCAGCGAAATCTCGCCTGAGTCGGCCAAGGCCTCGCCCAGGTTGGTCAGAGTTACCTCAACCGTGAACGGCTGGTCATAGTCCACGTAATTCCCGTAAGCGCCGTGCAGATTGTAGGCCAGCTCTATTTCGGCAGGAGACTGCACGGTAACGGCAACGATGTTATCCTCGGGCGGCAGAATCGTAATCCCGGGAGCCGACAGGACCGCCTTATAGACAAAAGCTGTGATCGAGTAATCAGGAGCCGTAAGATCAAGGAGGACTTCTTTGGTGGACGAAGCGGCGACGACAATATCATGCGCCTCGGCGAAGGTCTCTGAACCGTCCTCGGATTGGATGAACACTGAGACATTCTCGATTTCTTCATCAGAAGAAAGATTGGCGATTCCAATGGCAACCGAGAACGATTGACCATGATTCACATACGGCGGGTTCAGTGTCTCAATATCGGCCGAGAGGATTTTTATTTTCAACTGTCCGTCAATGACGTTAATCTTCCCGCTCTTACCGAGATGCACACCGTCAGTTACGCTCAGTGTCTGAAGACCGGCCGATACCAGTTTAAAGGCGCTTCCTTCGAAAGAGTGAACACCCGAATCAATCTCCACAAAATGGTACTTATTGGATTCGTCAAAATGAAGCTCGGCCAGCGGGTCCGACGAGGTGAAATAAACGTCACCCAGGTAGTCGCTTTTTATATTGCCGAACAAATCGTAAGCCGCAACTGTGACCGGCGAAGGAAATTCCTCGCCCGCCGGCACGGCCGGCGGATATTCGACTATCTCAAAGTGATCCATATCTCCGGGGACGACTGCTATCAGGCCCGATTCTGCCGACAGATCGGCGTACGAGGCAACGACCCTGCCTTCCCCGACGGCGGTGGCCAGGAAATGGCCGCTCGAGACAATACCGATATCATCGGAGCCAGGAGATAAAGACCACTCTATATCCAAACCGAAGATTCTGTTTCCCAGACGATCCAGGGCAACGGCCTCAAAAACCTGAACCTCCCCGGCCTGAAGAGTCAGCGGCTCGTCCGGGACTACTTCCAGAGTAACCGGTTCATCATGTATAATATCAAAGCTGTTCGAAAACGACGGCCCTGCCGCGACACGGAACCATTTGTTGAAAATCAGCCCGGCGATTCGATACGTTCCGGATGCGCTCGGATTCCCGATGCGATGTATCTCGAGGGCCACGATTGTGCCGGGTGGAGGCGAGAGACTCCACTGGAAGAATATGGCAATGAAGTTATCATAGACATAGGCCCGCCTGATCTCCAGATCCTCCCCCTCGTAATCGTCCGAGTATTCGATTTCGGAGATCTGCCCAAGGTCGAAGCCCGGAGGGAAACTGAAAACAAAACCGCCAAGTTTAGGTATGCCGACACTCGGCAATTCGATATCAATGGTGTAAGGCGTAAGCCTTTCCACAACGGGATCCTCGGGGGTAACCGTAATCAGCGGGACGGGAGGACAGGTGGTCTCGGCCGATAGCCCGACGTAATCGCCGCTGGTGTCCCAGAATCTCAACTCATCAAGAGAATCCGGAAGACCATAGACGATCTCAAATGCATGGATTTGTGTTGAAAGGAAAAAGAGAATGAAAATCAGGCCAAAGAGTGTTGTATTCTTGCAATTCATATTCCGGCTGTTAGGTGTTCAAAAAAAGAGCAAAGCGGATGCCCCCCATCGGCGAGTCTCTTCATTTTCTCGAGTAATTTCAGGAAAGTGACAATCAAAAAGACAGCGACCAGAAGATGTTGTTTCCCAAGTAATTAAAGGAATCTCAATCAAGTATAAAATGACATTATACGACGGGGAAATCGGGAAAATGAGTCTCTCACCTGGCAGACATATCCCCCTATGAAAGCTTCTGCGACAAATACGCAAAGGTGTGCAGTGATTATGTTACCTGAGATGTCCAGCCCGTCTTTCAGCCGACAGAACCGTGTTGGAAAGAAGCATGGCGATGGTCATCTTGCCGACCCCGCCGGGCACCGGAGTTATGTACGAAGCCTTCTTACGGCAGGCCTCGAAGTCGACATCCCCCACCAGCCGGTATCCCTTCTGGGCCGTCTCGTCCTCGATTCGATTTTGACCGACGTCGATAATGACCACTCCGTCCTTGACCATGTCGGCCGTGACGAATTCGGGTTGACCGATAGCGGCGACGAGAATATCGGCCCGCCGGCAGACAGATTTCAAATCTGTCGTCCTCGAGTGGCAGAATGTAACGGTGGCATTGGCCATTTCAGCCTTTTGAAGAAGCATCACCCCCAGCGGCTTGCCGACGATGTTAGAGCGGCCCAGAATCACGACTTCTTTCCCGGCTGGATCGATATTATAGCTTCTCATTAGTTCGATGATGCCGTGCGGTGTACAGGATAGAAGGGTCGGGTGTCCGAGAAGCATCATGCCGACGTTGTACGGATGGAAGCCGTCGACGTCTTTAGCCGGATCAATCAGAAGTGTCACGGTCATTTCGTCGATATGATCCGGAAGGGGCAGCTGCACCAGAATCCCGTCTGTGTCATCGCGGCCATTCAGCTCTCGGACAATGCTCATCAGTTCGTCCTGAGTGATGTCGGCCGGTTTGCGGATCACTTCTGAGTGGACTCCGATTTTCTCGCACGCTCTCGCTTTGCTGCGGACATAGATCTGCGAAGCCGGATCATCCCCGACGAGAACGGCCGCCAGACCGGGCGTGACGGATCTCTCTTTGAGAGCGGCGATTCTGACTGTCAGCTCCGCCCTGATTTCATCAGCGACTTTTTTGCCGTCTATTATAACAGCCTCCATGCCCGCCTCACTCTTCCGAATCCTCTTCGCCGCCATAGTCTATTATGAATCTCTCTATTTTCTCGGCGGCACCGTCTTCTGTACTTATCGTGAGCACGACCCCGCTGATCTTGACATCATCTTTGGCGCTGGTGAATCGTCTGGGCATACCGGTAAGAAACCTGTCCAGCGACGGCCCTTTGGCCATCCCGATGATTGAATCATGTGCACCGGTCATGCCGATGTCCGTCACGTACGCCGTCCCGCGCTCGGAAACGGCCTCGTCGGCGGTCTGAACGTGAGTATGAGTTCCGACAATAGCCGAAACTCTTCCATCAAGATAATAGGCCAGCGCCTGCTTTTCCGAGGTTGCTTCGGCATGAAAATCGATAATGACGATATCAGTGACTTCGCGGATTTCTTTGAGCTTGCGGTCGGCGACCCGGAAGGGGCAATCGATATTATTCATATATACCCGGCCCATGAGATTGAGAATCCCCAGTTTGACGCCGTCAATCTCATCTATCAGTTGACCTGAGCCGGGACATCCCGGAGGATAGTTGGCCGGTCTTATCAGCCGCGGTTCTTCATCAAGATACTTGAGAATGTCCATCCTGTCCCAGATATGATTGCCCGAGGTCTGACAATTAATCCCGTAACTGAAGATTTTCCTGGCCATCTCGGGCGTAATACCGAAACCTCCGGCGGCATTCTCGATATTGGCGATGGCGTAGTCAGCGCCGAATTTCTCGATAAGCGACCGGCACATTTGAGACAGCACAAATCTGCCCGGCTTGCCGACCACGTCGGCAAAGAAAATGACCTTAATATGAGATTTCATCACTTCCTATTTGGCGTATTCGGTTGCCCGCGACTCCCTGATAACCGTCACTTTTATCTGTCCCGGGTATTCCATTTCCTGTTCTATCTTTTTGGCGATATCACCGGCCAAAATAGATGCCGCCAGGTCGTCTATCATTTCGCATTCGACAATAACGCGGACCTCACGCCCGGCCTGAATGGCAAAGGCCTTTGACACTCCTCGGAACGAATCCGCCAGCTCCTCGAGCTTCTCGAGTCGCTTGATATAGGCCTCGAGAGGCTCACGCCGGGCGCCCGGCCGTGCCCCCGAGATGGCGTCGGCCGCCTGGACCAGGACCGGATAGGGGCTCTCCTGGGTGACATCACCGTGGTGTGAATGAACGGCATTCACGACGATGGTATCTTCATTGAATCGCCTCAGAAAATTGGCACCGATTTCCGTATGAGTCCCCTCGGTTTCACGATCAATGGCCTTGCCGATGTCATGAAGCAGACCGGACCTTTTGGCCACGTTCGGATCAAGATCCAACTCCGCCGCCATCAATCCCGCCAGTATGGCGACCTCTTTGGAATGCTGAAGGACGTTCTGCCCGTACGAACTGCGATAATTAAGCTTGCCCAAAAGCTTGATGATGTCCAGATGCAATCCCTGGACACCGACGTCAAAGCAGGTCTGTTCGCCGATCTCGCGGACAATCATCTCCATCTCTTTTTCAGTCTTGGCGACGACTTCTTCAATGCGAGTCGGGTGAATGCGGCCGTCGGCAATCAGCTTTTCGAGCGACATTCTGGCTATTTCCCGGCGGATCGGGTCATAACCGGAAAGAATGACCGCTTCAGGGGTATCATCAACGATTACATCGATACCGGTGGCGGTCTCAAAGGAACGTATATTTCTTCCTTCACGTCCGATTATGCGGCCCTTCATTTCTTCGTTGGGAAGATTCACAACCGAGACCGTTGACTCAACCGCGTGATCGGCGGCACAGCGGTAGATGGCCGAGATAATGACCTCCTTGGCCTCCTTGTCGGCATCCTGTTCGGCCTGATCTTTTATCTCTTTTATCATGGCCGCCGCTTCCAGCTTGGCTTCCCCGACCAGATTTTCTTTGAGCTCCCGCTTGGCCTCTTCAGTGGTCATCTGAGCGATTCGCTCGAGCTTTTCATTCTGGACATGTAGGGCCTTTTCCAGTTCCTGCTCTCTCAAAGTAATGCCCTTTTCGCGACCGCTCTGGGTTCTTTCTCGGTGCTGAATGTCCTTCTCCCGTTTCTGAAGCGATTCCAGTTTGCGGTCAACGGCCGCTTCCTTATCAGCCAGTCTTCTTTCGACTTTCTGGACCTCGTTTCTGCGGCCCTGCAACTCTCGCTCGAAATTGGATTTGACCCTGTACCACTCTTCTTTGGCTTCGAGCAGAGCCTCTTTCTTCTTTATTTCAGCCTCTTTTTCAGCCTCGGCTATCAATTTTTTGGCCGTCTCTTCGGCGCCGACAACCTTCTTGTCGCCGATGCGACGCAGGATTATCCAGGCAAATCCGAAACCGACGATTGCCGCCAGGACTGCGACCAGGACTATCAAAACAGTTCCATTCATCTGTCCTCCTCGCCTCGAAAAATCGAGGCCATCTATTCGAAACAATAATGATAAAGAAGATGGAAACGGAAAACGAGAGGGTAATAATTCAGTTATTCTCGGAATCAGGCAAGGCGCTGTCAAGCAAACTTAGAAGTCCTTTAGCCTTGTCTTCCGCTTGGCTAAGATCAATCTCGCTTTTATCCTCAAGATCCAGCAGCTCGCCTGCGAAGTTAAGAGCCGCCAGAACGGCGATCTTTTTGGGTGATCTATTTTTCGACCTAAGAGCAATTTCACGCATTTTCTTATCCACGGCTTCCCCTACCCGCATGATGAATTCGGTGTCGGTAGTCCCGCGAATAGCATACTCTTCGCCAAAAATGACCACTTTCACCACTTGCTCTTTATCAGATAAGTCAGGCATCGTAAAAGAATTATTATCCTCTGGTCTGAATTTATCCTCTTATATCATTAAGATGATTTATGTTAACCCATGTTCGAGAGTCAAACCTAACAATCTCAAACCTCTTTGTCAAGAACATAAAAAACTAGATTTGCTCAAGCGTCTCAAGCTTCTCAAGAATCCCGTTTAGTTTGGTCTTAATCCTGTCTGTTCTTTCCATATCGTCGGCTTCAATCGCGCCAAACTTGGACTCAACATCAGCCAGCCGCGTCTTCAACCGCTCGTTCTCAGCAGACAGAGCATTGTTCTCCTTGGACAGCTTTTCAATAAGCGAGACCGCTTTGGCAATCTTTTCTTCAAGCTTACCCAGTGTATCCATTTGTTCAGCCTTCTCTGATCTCCGCCTTAAAGCGTTCCTTTAGATGGCTTGCAATTTTATCCTGTATTTCAATAACTTCCTCACTCTCAAGACTCCGCTTGTAAGAGCGATACGTCATCGAGAATGCCAGCGACTTCTTTCCTGCCGCTATCTGCTCTCCCCGATACAAATCAAAAAGCTCTACCGTTTCCAGTAAATCCCCGGCGGCATTGCGAATCTCGGACAGAATATCACCGACCGGTATCGAATCGTCGACAACAACCGCCAGGTCTCGCGGGGCCGCGGGAAACGGGGCAGGGCTCTATATGTCTCGACGAGTCGCTGCGAATTGAGAACCTTTTCGAAATCAAGGACGGCCGCAAGCACCGGCTGTTTGATATCGAACGGGCGGGTCACATCCTCGACTATCTGCCCGGCGTGACCCACATTCTTGCCCGAGATTTTAACTGAGAATGAGAAGCCATCCAGAAACGGCCATTGTGGCTCTGCGGCGAATTCGGCCGGTTCCACATGGCAACCTTCGAGAAAAGAATCAATAGCACCCTTCAGATCATAGAAGGATGGCTCTTTCCTCTTAAGATACCATTGGCTCTCGGAGGCTCCGGAAAGGGCCAGTCCGATTTGCTCTCGTTCCGTCGGCGGGTCTCCCGGTTGAAAAGCCTTTCCGATCTCGAATAACCTGAGGCTTATATTCCGGTGGGAAATATTATGCGCAACTGCCTTCAAAAGAGAATAGAGAAGGTTGTTTTGCACAACTGAGAGGTCTTCGGCGATCGGATTCAGAATTTTCAACTGGGGCCGGTCCTTCATCAGAACCGACAGAAGCCGCGTCTCGGCAAAGCCGGAACCCAATACTTCATCAAATCCGGCCGCAGTCATCACGCTTCGTATCTCAGTTCGAAATTGGGCATCCCTTTGTTCCGGAGTAAACAGAGGCCCCATATTGCGGTCAACCGACGGGATTGAATCATAACCCTCGACTCGCACAATCTCCTCAATCAGGTCCACTTCCCTGATCACATCAACCGCAAAAGTCGGCACCGTTACCTTAAGCACTCCTTTATCTTCCACTTCGAACTCAAGTCCCTGCAATATATTAACGATCCGCTCCCTTGAAATATTTGTCCCCAGCAGAGAATTGACGCGCTCCGGACGAAGATCGATCCGAACCGGTGTGATTTTCTTCGGATAGCAATCGACGATCCCCGACAGAACCTCTCCCCCGGCGTATTTCTGCATGAGATAGGCCGCCCAATTCACCGCCTCCGGGACAATATTGGGATCGGCTCCCTTCTCAAAACGGGCCGATGATTCCGAAACCATGCCGAGCTTAATGCGGCTCTTGCGAATCGTTATGGAATCGAAATAGGCTGATTCCAGAAGGATATTGACCGTATCAGCCGAGACTTCGGATTCCAATCCGCCCATGACACCGGCGGCGGCCACGCCCTCCTCACCGTCGGTGATGAGCAAAACGTCAGGCGTCAACTCATGTTTCTTGCCGTCGAGAGTCGTAAAGAACTCTCCCTCGCGAGCCCGCCGAACCAGGATTTCCTTACGCTTGAATAAATCATAGTCAAAAGCGTGAAGGGGATGCCCGTATTCCATCATCACCAAGTTGGTGACAACGACGATATTCGAAATCGGACGAATTCCGCACAACAACAGCTTCCGCTTTATCCACCACGGGGACGGTCCGATTTTGACTCCCTTGATTATTCGGGCGGCATATCGCGGGCAGGCGTCCGGATCATCGATGGAAACCTTCACCCAATCGGAGGCTTTTTCAGGCGCCTCGGCAATTTCGAAAACCGGCCTTTCGACTTTCTTGCCGGAAAGGCAAGCCGCTTCCCGGGCGACGCCTATGGCCGACATCAGATCGGCCCGGTTGGGTGTCAGGTCAAGTTTGATAATCGGATCATTCAATTGCAGATACTCGATGGCCGGCTGCCCCACGGACGCATCGCCATCAAGCACCATGATACCACTGTGGTCGTCACTCAATCCCAGTTCCGCTTCCGAGCAAATCATGCCGTATGATTCGACACCACGGAGCTTGACCTTTTTTATCTCCGTGCCGCCGGCAAGCGTGGCACCTATTTCGGCGAAAATTACTTTCTGCCCCTTGGCCGCGTTAGGCGCACCGCAGACAACCTGCAGTTTTTCGCTGCCGGTGTTGACCAGCGCCGTCTTCAGATGATCTGACCCCTTGATTTCGTCAAGTGCGACAATCTGTCCCACGCAGATATTGTCAAATTCACCGTCAAAGAGAGGCTCCGTCTCTGCCTCGGCCCCGGCCAGAGTCAGTCTCTGGGCCAGTTCCTCAGACGGCCACGGAACATCGACCAATTCTTTTAACCAGCTATAGGGAACCTGCATTACCTGAACTGCCTTATAAAGCGGATGTCGTTTTCATAAAAGAGCCTGATGTCATTAATGCCGTGCTTGAGCATGGCGATGCGCTCGACCCCGATACCGAAGGCATAACCGGTATATTTCTCGGGGTCATGACCGGCCATCTCCAGCACGTTCGGGTCAATCATGCCGGACCCGAGAATCTCCAGCCACCCGGTGTACTTGCAGAGCTGGCATCCCTTGCCCCGGCACAGAAAACAGGATATGTCAACCTCGGCCGAGGGTTCGGTGAACGGAAAGTAGCTGGGTCGGAGACGAAGTTTCAGCCCCTCGCCGAAGAAATCGCGGCAGAAGGCGACCAGGACCGCCTTAAGGTCGGCCATTGTGACGCCCACGTCGACCAGGAAGCCGTCCACCTGGTGAAACACGCAGTAGGCGCGGGTTGAAATCTCTTCATTGCGATAGCACTTCCCGGCCGTAATCACCTTCATCGGCGGCTTGCAGCTCTCCAACATGCGCGCCTGCACCGGCGTCGTATGCGTCCTGAGCACCAGGTTATCCCCTTCGATGTAGAAGGTGTCCTGCATGTCTCGCGCCGGATGATCCGGCGGAAAGTTAAGTGCTTCGAAGTTGTAATAATCGGTTTCTATATCGGGACCGGGGACGAGCGTAAAACCCATCCTCTGAAATGAGCGGCACATCTGGTCCATAGCCTGTATAATGGGATGAACGGCGCCGATCCGCCGGGCGATTCCGGGCAGAGTCGGGTCAATCGAGGCTTCTATTCTGGAAATTTTGAACTTGTCGCCCGCGGCTTTGATTTCCCCTTCCAGTTCGGCCTTGAGCCTGTTGGCGGCCGCGCCGACCGTCTTTCGCTGGTCCAGGGGCAGCTCTTTCAGACGCTTCAAAATAGACGTAATAATCCCTTTACGACCGATATACCTGACACTGATATTTTCCAGGTCTGTCTTGGAAGCGGCCGCTCTGACGGCCTCCAGTGCTTCGGCCCTGAGTGTCTCTATTTCACTTACTCCGGCCATACTCTGCACCGGAGCTAATTGGCCTTGGCCATTTCGGCGAGCCGGCCGAAAGTGGCGTCATCACGGGCCGCAATATCCGCCAGGGCCTTGCGGTCAAGGCCGACGCCGGCTCTCTTGAGACCGTTGACAAATGACGAATAATTCAGCCCGTGCATCTTGGCCGCCGCCGAGATGCGCGTGATCCATAAGCGGCGGAACTCGCGTTTCTTGTTCCTTCGATCGCGGTAGGCGTAGGCCAAACCCTTATGGACCGTCTCCAGGGCCGTCCGGTATAACCGTGAGCGGGCGTTGTAATTTCCGCGGGCCTTTTTTAGAATTTTCTTGTGTCGTCTATGAGCGGCAACATTGTTCTTTGCGCGTGGCATCTTCTAAACTCCTGTCTCAGACTTTGACTTTAAAAAATCAATAAGGAATCATCTTCTTGATACGGGGACTGTCAACGGCGCTCACCAGGTCCGATTTGCGGAGATTCCTCTTTCGCTTGGGCGATTTCTTAGTCAGAATATGCGAATGGTACGCCTTTTTTCTTTTCAATTTACCGGTCGCTGTTTTCTTGAACCGCTTCGCTGCCGACCGGCTCGTCTTTATCTTTGGCATCTTCTGTCCTCTTCTGTTTTGGCTTCTTGGCTTGAGATATCGGATTCAAAACCATCGTCAGGCGTCTGCCCTCCTGCTTTGGCGGCTGGGCAACAGTGCTGATATCTTCAAGGTCGCTGACAACTCTATCAAGAATTTTGCGGCCCAATTCCGTTCGCGCCATTTCGCGTCCCGTAAACATCACAAAAACCTTGACCTTACTGCCCTGCATTAAGAATTCGCGCACATGTCTGGTTTTAAATCGATAATCGTGCTCATCCGTCTTGGGCCGATACCGCATCGCCCTCATCTGTACCATGTGTTGTTTTTTCTTGGCCTGTTTGGCTTTCTTAGACTGTTCGTATTTATACTTGCCGTAGTCCATTATCCGGCAGACCGGGGGACGACTTCCCGCCGAAACCTCAACGAGATCAAGGTTGGCGTCGCGGGCTCGTTGCAATGCCTCGTTTGTCGGGATAATACCCACCTGCTCACCATTTTCTCCAACCAGCCTGACCGGCGATGCGTTAATCCTCTCGTTTACGCGAACCGTTTTCTTCTTTATGTTATCCTCCCTTATGTAACTCTGACTCTATTGCTTTTGTTTCTATTTCACGTCTCAAAATATCAAACAGCCTTGCCGGCTCGAAAGTGCCCACGTCGCCCTGGCCATGAACCCTTACCGAGACAGTCTGGTTCTCCCTCTCCTTCGCGCCAATTATAAGCATATATGGGATTTTCTGCAACTCCGCTTCGCGAATCTTATGCCCTATTTTTTCAGAACGAGAATCAAGCTCGGCGCGGACATTTTTACCTTTCAGGGTGGCCAGTATCTCACCGCCGTATTCGTTGAGTTCATCCGTGATCGGCAGCACCTTCACCTGAACCGGCGCCAGCCAGAGCGGAAAACGGCCCGCGTAATGCTCAATCAGGACTCCGAAAAACCGCTCAATCGAGCCCAGCAGCGCCCGGTGAATCATAAACGGCCGCTTGAGTGTGCCGTCCCTGTCGGCATAGGTCAGGTCAAACCGCTCCGGCAGCGAGAAATCAAACTGAATCGTCGAACATTGCCAGCTTCGCCCGAGGGCATCCTTGATATCGATATCAATCTTGGGGCCATAAAAAGCGCCCTCCCCCTCGTCCAGGGAGTAATCCAAATTCAAAATTCCCAGCGCGCGGCGAAGTCCGTCTTCCGCTTTTACCCAGTCACCCGGTTCGCCAATGGAGTCTTCGGGCCGGGTTGAGAGACGTATGACATACTCCTTGAACCGAAAGGGATCAAGAATGCGCAGGCAAAACTTAATCAGCCAGACCAACTCGTCTTCCATCTGGTCGGGAGCCACGAAGTGGTGGGCGTCATCCTGCGTGAAGCCGCGGACCCGCATCAGGCCGTGAAGCACTCCGGGCATCTCGTAACGGTAAACGGTGCCCAGCTCCGCCCATCGCTGCGGTAAATCACGGTAGCTCCACCGCCGCGATTTATACATCATGATGTGAAACGGGCAGTTCATCGGCTTGATCTGATATTTCGCCTCGTCGATCTGCATCGGCTGGTACATATCCTCGGCGTAATAATCGGTGTGTCCCGATCGATGCCACAGATCAAGATTGGCAATATGCGGGGAGAAAACGATCTGGTAATCGTTTTTGAAATGCTCCTCGCGCCAGTAGTCTTCGATCTCGTTGCGGATAATCGCCCCTTTGGGCATCCACAGCACCAGACCGGCCCCGACGTCATTGGTTATATGGAAAAGTTCAAGCTGCTTGCCGAGCATCCGATGATCGCGTCTTTTGGCCTCCTCCATCCTCTCGAGGAAATCGTCGAGCAGGCTCTTCTTGGGAAACGAGACGCCGTAAATCCGCTGAAGCATCTTGTTCTTCTCGTCGCCCCGCCAGTACGCACCCGATGACGACGTCAGCTTGAAAGCCTTTATCATCCCGGTGTTGGGGATATGCGGACCGCGGCAGAGATCCTCAAAAGAGGCGTGCCGATAAACCGATACACGCTCATCCAGGATGTCCTCCTCAAGCATCTCGACCTTGTACGATTCGCCGTTTTCCTTGTATTTATTCAGAGCTTCGGCCCGGCTGAGGTCGACGCGCTCAAAAACAGCCTTTTCCTTTATGATTTCACCCACTCGCTTCTCTATTTTCTCTACATCCTCGGGCGAGAAGGGCTTCTCGATGTCAAAATCATAGTAGAAGCCTTCCTCAATCGGCGGGCCGATGGCCAGCTTGACTCCGGGGAAAATCTCCGTGACCGCCTGAGCCATGACGTGCGCCGAAGAATGCCAGAAAACCTGCTTCCCCTCCGGTGTATCGAAGGTGACTATCTCTATGGGGGCGTCCTCGTCGATCTGTGCGGAGAGATCACGGAGGTTGCCGTTAATCTTGACCGCCAGAGCCTCTTTGGCCAGACGCGGTGAAATCGCCCTGGCGACCTCCAGCCCGGTTACCCCTTTAGGGAAGGCCTTTTCGGACCCGTCGGGAAATTTTATCTTCACTTCACTCATTGCCCATAACTATAAGCGGGTATAAGCCGAGAATCCCCCGCTTATATCCCGCCAGTATCTTATGGTGGGCGATACTGGAATCGAACCAGTGACCTCTTGCATGTCAAGCAAGCACTCTAACCAACTGAGCTAATCGCCCATTCACT
Organism: Candidatus Zixiibacteriota bacterium; assembly: GCA_020345705.1. Lineage (GTDB taxonomy): Bacteria > Zixibacteria > MSB-5A5 > GN15 > PGXB01. The sequence continues at coordinate 2,033,552 of CP070766.1, forward strand.
CTATGGTTCTCACAACAATACGCAATCTTTGCAAACTATAAGCATATATATATTTATCGATTGTGTCAAGAAAAATCTTAGGCAGACAACGACATCCACCCTCTCCGGACGTCCCGATTCCCCCCTTTCAAACAGGTGAATCCGCGCTCAATCAGCCGATAAGATTAATGTAGGCCGGTCACCCATTGAATAAACGGACAAAGCCGCTTGACTCAGACGTGAATACGTATAATTTAACGAAAGAGATATTTAGAGGTTACATCCTGTTTACCTGTCGATGGCTTAGGATCATGTCTGTCAGCAAAACGAATCATACCCTTCTTGAGCTGGTCATCCTCACGGGACTGGCCGCGATAATGCCCGCTCACTCGCTCCTGGCTCAGGGAAGCATATTTGGCACCGTTGCCAATTCCGATATGAGCGTCCCCGGCGACAACGAAATCTATTTCGTGGGCTATCTTGATGATACCGACGAGGAGATTCGAATCGAGAGCTCGGTTGGGGCCGGCTATGATAACGGCAACTGGTTTGATGATTTCCAGAACTATCTCACCGAGGCGCCGGGAAATCCCTATGACTACCACTTTTTCAACGTGGCCAACGGCGAGACGGCGGTTCTCTCCAAGCTGATACCCAACAATTCCTTTCAGCAGGAAAACATCCAGCTGGCCGCTTCAAGCTGGCCGATGCCTCCTGCCGGTCTCAACGGCATCCCGTTGAATGACACGGCTGTCGAAATAAGCTGGGAATACCAGTCCGGCCTGACCTACAGGATATACCGCCGGGAGGCTCTTTCGGAGGGGTCGTTCTTCAGAATTGATGATCCGACTGGTTCTATGTCCAATCCAGGTGTCTCCGACAGTCTTTTCATAGACAATGACATAGACACCCTTGGGAGCTTCGATTACCTGGTCATCCCGTTGGAAAATGACGTCATCGGCCTCCACTCCGAGATTATTACCGTCGAGACGAATCCGGCCCAGTTCGTCTGTGGCGATACCGACAGCAGCGGCGTCGTGAATATCTTGGATGTCATGTATATCATCACCTTCCTGTATAAATCCGGCCCGGAGCCGAAGCCGATGGCGTCGGCTGACGTTGACAACCGGCCCTGAATCAACATCCTCGACGCTAGCTATATCGTTAGCTACCTTTACAAAAACGGCCCCGAACCCGACTGTGTCTATTAATATCGATAGGGAAATAACCCCCCGTCTATCTCCCCCGCCCGAATAAATTAACAATGATCGTCAGCAGAATTGAAAGGACGATGCTGGTGACAATCGGGAAATAGAAGACGACATTGCCTTTTTTAATATGGATATCGCCCGGGAGTTTTCCCAGCAGGGGAATCTTATCGAAGAAGAGCATAACGGCGCCGATCAGAACGACCAGAGCACCGAAAAGTATCAGTAATTTTCCAATCTGGTTAAATGCCATTGCTATATCACTCAGCCCGGAAAGAGCCGATGTGGTGGAATCAGTCGCTTTCCGTCCGGCTCTCCCCGGATACTCGTTTCTTATATTCCTCGGCCCAGTCCCGAAGAGTCGTCAGCGCGGGGCCCAGTATTCTCTCGGCTTCCCCGTTGACATCGGATTCGGGATTTTTCTCGAAAAACCTGAGAAACTGAGCCAGACCTTTCATATTCTTGTTTCTCGTCACGCTGCCGATAGTGGACAGCATCCATATCGGGACATGCCTGATCTTTACCTTCGGAAAGACTATCTGACAGAATTTCTTCAGTGCTTCCGGGATACTGAACTTTTCGATTCCCCGGATATGAAATATCTTGTTCCGGGCTCCGTTAATTGAAAAGGCTTTCGATACCATCGCGGCATAATCCGAAGCCGCCAGCCAGGACTGCGTGTGCCGCTGTCTGCCGAAGACCATTGCCCGCTTGCCGACAACAAAAAGCGGCAAGGATTCGAAAAACCAGCTGCATCTGAAGATCGTGTACGGGATACCGGAATCAATGAGCGCCTTCTCAGCTCCGATTTTGGCGCGGTACATCGGAATATTGGGATCGGCGGTGCCGACGTTCAGTCCCGAGATCATGGCGATGTGCTTTATCCCCTCTTCGGCAGCCGCTCTGGCGACATCGGCCGTCCCCCGGCGCTCAATTAGCTCATAATTGTCGGGATTCATTTTGGCGCTCAGGCTGATATACACACCGTCGCATCCCCGCACCGCCTCGATCAAACCGCCCGGTTTGGTGACGTCACCGGCGGCCAGCTCGATTTCGGAACCGAACATTATTTTTGCTTTCTCCGGCGAATGAGTCATCACGCGCACTTTGTAACCGTCATTAGCCATACGATCCGCTACCGGCTTTCCCAGCATACCGGTCCCACCGACGACCAAAATCTTTATGCTCAAGCTGACCTCTCCTGTTTAATAATCAGAACTCCATGCAGTGAGGCTGGCGACCCGAAAGGCCCAAATATGACCATCCGGTCGAAGCCGCCGGCATACGATCCAATGCTTTCTCCTGATAAGATGATACTCATGGAACCTTATACGGTCAAGTCAAATAGGACCCCTTAGCGCCCTAATACGGGAAAAAAAGAGCTTGCCAGATTAAGACTTTCTCATATATTTGGAACATTTGTTTGTTATTTTTTTCACATGTTGTTAGGGTCATTTAATATGACTTTGAACAAAATCGTGGTGCTGGACGCCAGGACTAATGCCGATAATAATGCGGCAGCCATTGGCAAAGAAACCGATATCTCGTCACGGAACTCACGCGTTAAGGTGCTTGTTATACCTACCATTGAAGAATTGGTTATAACCAAAAATATAAAAGAAATAGTCGAGAAAGAAAGCAAGGAGCAAAAATCATAAATTCACCGGGAGGCCAGTTGTACAAGATTCTTGACAAAATAGAGCTTTGCGACAAGGTCCACCAGTTCAGGATTGAGGCCCCGCACCTGGTCCGTAAAGCCAGGGCCGGACAGTTTGTCATCCTTCGCAAGGATGAAATGGGCGAGCGGGTGCCGATGTCAATTGGCGGTCTGGATAAGAAAAATGGGATTCTTACGGTCGTGATTCAGGAGGTCGGGAAAACCTCGGCGGACATGAACCGCATGAAAACCGGTGACTGCTTCGCCGACGTGGTTGGTCCTCTGGGCATACCGTCCCACGTCGAGAAATTCGGCCACTGCGTCTGTATCGGCGGCGGTGTCGGAATTCCGCCCATTTATCCGATCGCACAAACATTGAAAGAAGCGGGCAACAAAGTGACCACCATTATCGGCGCCCGCACCAAAGACCTTCTGATTTTCGAAAAAGAACTGTCCGAGGCATCCAATGAGCTTCTTATCTCGACCGACGATGGCGCGTACGGCACCCACGGATTCGTGACGACGGTGCTTCAGAAACTGATCGACGACGGCGTTAAGATTGACATGGTCATAGCCGTTGGGCCGGTACCGATGATGAAAGCGGTCGTCAACACGACGCGCGGGCCGAAGATTAAAACTTTCGTAAGCTTGAATCCGATAATGGTCGACGGTACCGGCATGTGCGGCTCCTGCCGCGTGACGGTCGGCGGAAAAACCAGATTCGCCTGTGTTGACGGTCCCGATTTCGACGGCCATGAAGTCGATTTCGACGAAATGACCAAGCGGATGAAGATGTACGTCAAGTATGAGAAAAAAGCGTACGATAAATTCCTCGAAAATGAGAAATGCCGTCTCGCTGAAAAAGTGAAGAGCCTGAAAAATTAGGAACGGTCGAAATATTATGACTGATGAAAATAAGAAACAGCCTTTGCCGAAAAAAGAGCGACTGGCTATCCCCCGACAGAAAATGCCGGAGCAGAAGCCCGAAGACAGAGTCAAAAATTTCGAGGAAGTCCCGTACGGTCTCACCCCGGAGCTGGCTCAGATAGAGGCCTCCCGATGCCTCGACTGCAAAAAACCGGTCTGCATCGGCGGCTGTCCGGTAGAGGTCGACATTCCCGGATTCATCAAGCTGGTTCTTGATGGTGACTACGTCGCCGCCGCCAAGAAGATCAAAGAAACCAACGCCCTTCCGGCCATCTGCGGGCGTGTCTGCCCCCAGGAAGATCAGTGCGAAAAGGTCTGCGTCCTGACCAAAAAGTACCGGCCGGTCGCAGTCGGCTATCTCGAGAGAGTCGTCGCCGACTACGAGCGCGCCCAGGGCGAAATCGAAATTCCGGAGCCTCCTCCCCCGACCGGCAAGAAAGTCGCCGTCGTCGGTTCCGGCCCGGCCGGCCTGACGGTTGCCGCCGACCTGGCCAAACTGGGACACAAAGTCATCATCCATGAAGCCCTCCACAAAGCGGGCGGTGTATTGGTCTATGGCATCCCGGAGTTCCGTTTACCAAAGGCAATCGTGGCCGCCGAAGTCGATTATCTCAAAAAACTCGGCGTCGAGGTCAAGACCAGCTTCGTCGTCGGCAAACTCGACACGGTCGATGAGCTTTTCGAGCAGGGC
>CP070766.1:2038113-2045434 GCA_020345705.1 Candidatus Zixiibacteriota bacterium
AGCATGTAGCGCCGGTCGGCAGGATTGGTGTCAATCCAGTCTTCTTCACCGGGAGAAACCGGATCACCGGCCCCAAAGTACTTCGTCGGCTGGCCGGTAAACGGGTCAATATACGGACAGGTCGGACAGTCCTCGACGGCGTTAAATCCTCTCATGTACCCATATCCCTGCGCCGGCACATCAGGATCGGTCCCGTTGATGTACTTGTTAAACGACGACATTCCCAGCTTGATGGCTTCGGGAATGGTGTCACCCGTGTTCAAAATAACCATTGCCGTATCAAAAATCTCATCCGGATATATCGGATCACCGCGGCGCACAATCGGCCCCTGCAGGAAGTCAAATCCGATTGCCGGCGGCGTGGAGCCATAGACATTGTCGTTGTTGGTAGCGTTATAGCAATACCCGAGCGAAAGTTGAGTATCACAGGCGACAAAGTCGTCGGAGGCCCCGCCCAGGTCCGGGTCGGCCCATAACGACACGAAGGCCGAGTCGATCTGATCAGCGCCCTTGTGTATGATAATCCACTTGGCAAAGATGGTGTTACCCAATGCGCCGGGCAAATCGTAGCCCCAGAACGTCGCCTGCATCTCGACACCAAGCGAATCGGTGCCGCCGCTGTAAGCATCATAGGTGTGCTCACCACCGTCGTTGAAGACGGTCCACAGCATCTGGTCACCAATCAGAAGAGGATTGCCGAGGGCGTCCAGAGGAGCTCCATCGACAGCAGCCGAGTCAACCCAAAGCGAATAATCATCGAAATGCCTGGCCGAATCCAGTCGTGTATACGGTGTACCATCATTGGTTTCGATCCCGGTCTTGTTGGGATCCAGCCAAATCGTGCTGTCTTTGCGGATCTTGTACACCTTATACCGTTCACGGTCCGGCTGTGCGACGCCATTGGCGTCAGCCGGTCCCTGAAAGTACTCGGGAGTATCAAAAGCACCGACCGCAAGCCTGATCTGCCCGCCGACAAGACCGCCGACCCAGATACCGGCGGAGAACAGGACGGTTTTATCGGTCCCGGCCGGAAAGTACAGGCCGTCATTTTGCTGGGTTTCCAGCAAAAGACCCCAGTCTTCAGCATATCCGCCCTGGTTGGTGACGAACATTTGCAGGTTGTTAACGTCAATCATCGTTTCGGTATCGAGACCCGCCGTCGCCGCCGGTTTAGCCGTCATTCCTGGAGGCAAAGCCAGCGCGAGCGAATAGACGGACATCAATACCGTCAAAACGAACATCCCATGTTTCATCTTCATTATATGTTACCTCCCTCGCTTAAAAGCTCAACCTAACACCGAATCGGATCTGTCGCGGGATATCGAAGTTGGCCGGGTCAGCCTGCTTTAATTCATACTTTTGCTGGCCTGTAAGACCCGTGGCATCATGAACCGTATCCCTGGCTTCAAGGAAATCTTCGCCCGCTTCAGTGGAAACCCAGTTGGTCGCCTCACCATCGCCGGAAGACTCAAAAACGGCAACAGTGTTATCTCGATCAAGCAGATTTAACACCCAAACGTAAAGATCAAGACTGGCACGGCCGAGATACAAGGTCTTGTTGGCCTTCAGATCGATTCTGAATTTCCAGTCGGAATACCGTGAGTTCCGCGGAGCAGACGGCGTGTACGCAACAGCGTAGAGAGTTGCAGGATCAGCATCAAGCTTAACCGGCGAATAGGGAGTGCCGGAGGAGAGATTGAAAATGAAGTTGATTCCGGCATTCTCCAGCGGATAGATGTCGCCCAGGATCGGGCCCTCACCCCTGCCGGCACGAATATCCACGATACCGGTGAATTTATGGCGCTGGTCGAAGTCAAGCGGCGCCGACTGTACCGGGATTTCAGAGGATGTCCAGGCAATATTACGCTGGGTGTTGGCGAAGGAACCGGTCCCGTTGGCCCAGCTGAGCGTGTAATTGAGATTAAGCATCATATTCTTGACGCGTCTCATCGTCAGGGTGAAATCCAGACCCTTAATCGTGCCGAAGTCGTCATTTAAGAAAAGGCTGTAGGACTTCGGATATGCAGGAATCGTAACCACCTGAGTCAGGTTGGAGACGTCCTTGTAAAACGCCGTCACGTCAAACGACGTGTTCTCACCCATCTGATGGGCGAAACCGAACTCGTAGGCCGTCGTTTTCTCCGGTTGTAAATTCGGATTGCCGAAAGGATAATAATAACCGCCCGCGTTCACTTTGTATTCTATATAATCATAACCGACGTACAGGTTGTTGAGATCGGGGCGCTGGAAGAACAGGCCATAGCTGACATGTACAACCGTCCGGTCGGAAACCGGGAAGGCCACGCCGATTCTCGGCGAAAGCCGTGTCTCGGCCTTGCTGTCCTCAAGGTCGGTATCCTCATCCAGAACCAGATCTGTCCCGCCATCGGGATCGAACGGGCGCTCTATATCTATGACCCGCTTAGCCCGGGTGTCGAAATAGTCGAAGCGCAATCCGGCGTTGATAACCAGGTCGCTCCATTCGAACTTGTCCTGAGCATAGAAGGCAAAGGTTATCGGCGTTCTAGCATCATTCTGCCATCCGACGGTTCCGTTAGTATCTGTGGGAACGTCGCCATCATTAAACTCCTCAACAAGATGATCATAACCATAGTGGTCAATATCATCCCACGCCCCTGGATTGGTCGGAAACAGATGACGGTAGTACCTCAAAACGTGTCTCTGGAAATCAACACCGACTTTGACCATGTGCCGCGGAGTAACCTGACTGGTTATGTCAAAATCGAAGCCGATATAACTCGACCTTCTCTGGAGATAGTCATCCCAATAATGCCCTTCGTCAATATCGGCCGTGACGCTGTCAATGTCATCGAACGACCAGAAGAGCCCCGTCTTGTCCTGCGTGGCATTACCCAGGGACTGGCCCAGCGAATCGAACCGGTGATAGGCCTCGATGTCGTCGAAATGGACGCCATCCCCGCGCTTTCTCTCGGTAAAGAAGTAACTAACCGCCGCCGAGTAGAACGTCTTCGGGGAAAGAGTGTGCGTCCACTTACCGTAAATCGAGCCGTTCTGATCCTCATATCTCGGCGTATGGTCGATAGCGAAGTAGTAGGCCTGCCGATACTCCTGCCAGTTGTCGATGGTATACAGCCCGCCAACCTTGAAGTTCATATTGTCATTGAGCCGCAAGGCAAGCTTACCCTGGCCGCTCCAACCACCGAGGTCGTTGTTGGGAAGCGGTTCGTCGACCACGGCGGACGGCTGACGATCACCCTGCCAGCGTCTCTCGCCGGATAGGAAGAACGTGGAGCCTTCAAGACCGGGGAGCGGTCCGCCAATATTGGCGGCATAGAGATTGTAGTCATAATTATCAGATACGATATTGTCTGTAACAGTCTCTAACGCACCTGAAAAATCCTCCGTCCCCTCTTTCGTTGTGGCGTTAACGATACCGGAAGACACCCAGCCGTACTCAGCACTGAAACCACCGGTGGTGATTTCAACCTCATTGAGCGCGTTATTGTTAATGTTGGTGGTTGAGATACCCGAAAGCGGGTCCTGCTGAGAAAATCCATCGACGAAGTACGCTACCTCGGAGGAGCGACCGCCGCGGATGTTCAGCTGAACGGTATTGGAGTTTTCCCTGTCGCCACGATTTCTGATGTTGGGATTGTCCCTGAAACGAACAACACCCGCCTGTAAACCGACGATATCCTGGTAACCGCGGGTCGGCATGTTCTGAATCTCTTCAGCCTCGACGAGCTTGATGGAAGCCGTCTTATCCTTGATTACCAGAGGACGCTCGGCCGTAACGACGATGGTCTTGCCCAGCTCCAAGGCCTTCTTGGAGAGTGCAAAATCATTGTATGTCGTCAGGTCGATCGAAGCGCTGAGGTTGACAACCTCAACGGGTGCGAAACCGATGAGAGAGGCCTTCAATGTGTACGTGCCCACCGGCACGTTCAGGATGAAGTACTCTCCATTTTCGTCGGTCAAGGCGCCCATTTTAGTCCCGACAATTGACACTGCTACTCCAGGAAGGGGCTCACCGGTCTCCTCGTTCGTGACCGTGCCGGAGATCTTCCCGGTCGTTCCCGCCACCACCAACTGCGGCAGGATGAAGCCAACTGCCAGACCAAATGCGATCACTGTAAAAATGAGCTTCCTAACCAATGTCCATAACCTCCTTTAAAGTTGAGATTTGTGTTTTCTGGAAAAAAATAAATTAAGGAATTGCTCTCTTCCTCTCACCTCCTTGTGCAATGTTGGCCAAATTTTCGATTTTAGCTGTTTATCGTCATCTTATATAATCACGGAGCTTATGTTCCATATTCCGCTCCGGCATTTAACAGCCCGCAAATCAGATAAACCGCTTCCCTGCCTATATATACGGCTAAACAAAGCTAGATTTCGGCAAAAATGTTGTCAACAAAAAAACAACCCGATTTTTATACTTTTTCCTCACTTTTTTTCTGACACTCTGTCCCGTATAAAAATCGAACTGTTTTTTTGAAAACTTAGGCTTTCCTCAGTATTTCTGCCGCCGCTTCATCGACCCGCGATAGTGCTTTTTTAATATTTTCAACTGAGTTTGCGTATGAGAATCGGAGGTAGCCTTCTCCAAAACTCCCGAACGAGGTCCCGGCCAGTGCAGCCACACCGTACTCTTCAAGCAGCAGTTCCTCAAAATCCTTCGCCGTTATCTTTAACTGCTTGATATTCGGGAACACGTAGAAAGCACCCAGCGGCTTCTTGCACGAGACACCCTCAATGTTATTGAGGCCTTCGACGATAACGTCCCGCCGCTTTCGGAACTGCTCCACCATCTCGTACGAATCATCCTGTGGACCGGTAATGGCGGCCCCGATGGCCATCTGAGAAAACGCCGAGGTACATGAAGTCGCATTCGTCTGAAGACGCGCAACCGCCGCAGCCATTTTCTCATTCATGATACCGTAGCCGAGACGCCAGCCGGTCATGGCGTAAGTCTTCGACATGCCGTCGAGAATAATCGTCCGCTCCTGCATGCCCGGGAACTGGGTGACCGATTCGAAATCGGCCTCGTAGATGATTCGGGAGTATATCTCATCAGCAAGAACCCAGAGATCGTTGTCGACGGCGATCCGGGCGATTTCTTGGAGGTCCTCGTGCGTCAGGACACCGCCGGTGGGATTCTGGGGAGAATTGATGATCAGCAGCTTCGTCCTGGGAGTAACCAGCGACTTCAACTCCTTCACGTCAAAACGGAAATCATTTTCCTCGCGAAGGGGGATCGGCACCGCCTTGGCATTCACATAATTGATAAGCGATCCGTAAATCGGAAAACCCGGATTGGGGTATATGACTTCATCACCCTCGTCAACAAGAGCAAAGATCGTGAAGAACATAATCGGCTTGCCGCCCGGGGTGATGACAACGTGCTCGGGATTAACTTTGATTCCGCGCGTCTTGCTGATTTCCTCGGCGATTATTTTGCGAATCTCGGGATAACCGGGGGCCGGATTGTAGTGCGTATAGCCGTCTCTGATGGCCTTGATTGCGGCGTCGCAGATGTACTTCGGCGTGTCAAAATCGGGCTCACCTATCTCCAGATGAACGACGTCTTTTCCCTCCGCTTCCAGTTCACGAGCTCTCACCAGTACCTCAAAAGCAGTCTCGGTACCGAGACGCTTCATTCTTTCAGCGTATTTCATCCCTCACTCCTGCACCTATCATAACATTAACGAATATTAACCCAACTTGAGAATCTTGCGAGCCTTGTCGGCGATGTACTCTCCGGCCACCTCGAATTCCTTGATCAACTGCCAGGGAAGTCCCGACTCGCCAAAACGGTCCTTGACACCGACCATGCCAAAGGGCACAACTTTGCCGATATTGGCCAACTCATTCATCACAACCGCCGCCACCCGATTGCCCAGCCCGCCGACCTGATGCTCCTCGGCCGTTACCATGGCCCCGGTCTCTCTGGCGGCTTTCACGATGGCGTTCGAATCGATCGGTTTGAGGGTGTGCAAATGAAGAATCCGGGTCTCGATGTTATAATCGGTCTTCAGGATCCAGGCGGCGCGCATGGCCTCGGCGGTCTCGGGACCGCACGAGACAATGGTCAGATCCTCATTTTCGGATTCATATTCCGTCGCCAGCTTGATCTCAAAAGCGTCTTTGAACGTCTCTTTTTCACCGCGGAACCTGAATACGTTGGCGACCCCGAACTTGAAGGGGCTGCTCTCATCAGTTACAATCGGTGTCGCTTCTCTGGCAAAGCGGATATATTTCGGCCCGACGACATCGAAAAGCAACGTTCGAGTCATCTTCTTGGTCTCGATCGAGTCGACCGGAACCGTCACCCGCATATTGGGCAGACCGCACATCTGGAACAATGCCTCCAGCTCCTGATGAGTGGCGCCATCCGGACCGACCGAGACTCCGCCGTGAGCCCCGACGATAAACACGTTGAAATCGGAATAGCAGACGGAGACTCTGAGCTGGTCGAGATTCCTGGCCGAGGAAAACACTCCATAGGTGCCGAAAACCGGAAGCTTGCCTTCCTTTGCCAGCCCGGCCGCGACGGTTGTCCCGGCCTGCTCGGCAACACCAACAGAAATCCAGCGATTCATCCTCTCCGGGTGGTCCTTATAGAATTGGGAGATTGTGATCGAATCGGAAATGTCGGCTCCGATACAAACCACTCGCTCGTCACTGCCATATTCGTTCAAAGCGCGGCCAAGACCTTTCCTGGTCGGGTCCATATCGACTTTCATGTTATCCTGCTTGTTCCACCAAAAATCGCGCGAGAATTTGGGCAGCTTTTCATCGAGCTTCTTTTCCACCATCACCTGATGATCGGCGCCGATCTTAAAGAACTTCTCCAGATTAAAATTGTCAGAGAGTCCAAGGTCGTTCAGGGCTTTGGTCATCTCTTCCCGGTTGGGCGGTTTGCCGTGCCAGCCGGCGACGTCTTCCATGAAGCTGACTCCCTTGCCCTTGGTCGTATTGGCTAGAATCAGCGTCGGTTTCTCTTTCGACTGATAGGCCTTGTCGAATGCATCGGTCAAAGCCTTGACGTCGTGGGCATCGACCTCAATTACGTCCCAATTGAATGCTTCGTACTTATCAACAATCGGTTCCAGGCACTGCACGTCCTTGGTCCAGCCGTCGATCTGGAGCCGATTCCAGTCAAGAATATTGATGAAGTTGTTCAACTTGAAATTGCCGGCCTCCATGACCGCTTCCCAGATGGACCCTTCCTGATGCTCCCCGTCTGAAGTGATGGCAAAGACATGATGCTTCTTGCCGTCAATCTTGGCCGCCAGAGCCGCCCCGACGGCAACCGACAACCCCTGTCCGAGTGAGCCCG
>CP070766.1:2045534-2064434 GCA_020345705.1 Candidatus Zixiibacteriota bacterium
CTATAAAGAAGTTTATTCCGCCCGATGACGAGACCAGCACAAAATCATCGGCCACCAGGGTATTCCTGAGCGTCACCGGGGCTATCATCAGTATCAAACCGGCCAGCAGAATGAGACCTCGCGATATGCTTCTTTTCCCGCTTCCTCTCAGGACAAATACCCAGATGATATATAACGGCACCAGCGCCAGAATGACCGGCCTGGTAATCGCGGCCAGTCCGAGCACCAGACCGGTGATGAAGTACCATTGAGGCCGGTTCTTTTCACTCGACACGAAAAGGAGCAGAACCGAAAGCTCGACCAGCATGGTGAAAAAATTGTCAACGAGAAGCTCGCTTTCGAAATAGACGGCGATTGGATAAAGAGCATGAATAAGCGTGGCCGCCAACGCCGTTCTTCTGGAGAAGAGCCTTCCGGCCAGACAGAAGGTGAGATACACTGAAACCAATCCGACGACGTGCCCGAACAACCGGGCGGCCAGTAGAGAGTGTCCGACCAGGGCGTACAATCCTCCCAGGACATAAACATAAAAAGGCGCCCGGAAGAAGACGTCGCCGCCGAGGATATTTCCCGAGGCAATTGAGGCCGCCCAACGGTCGTGAAAGAGGGAATCAACCAGGAGCTGGTCCCATTGCGGATCGGAGTAATAGCTCAGAAGGAAAGCCAGCCTGACGACGGCCACGACGGCAAGGATAGCGGCAATCGGATATTTTCCCAATAATACAGGAAGTCTGTTCATCTTATGGAAGATAATCAAGCCGGGCGGCATCAGCAACACTCAGATTGTACTGCAAAGATTTTCTCAAGTGCAAAATCTGTGATACGTCTGCATCTCGCGGCAACACGCACTGCAAGCCGTGGGCAGGAATCGCACAGATCGTCCGATGCAGGCAAGTTGTTGTCTCACAATGGATAATGCGCCACGCCGTGGTGAGAGTACGCATCCGCCTGCATACTCAAGATAGTAATTTCCCCGCAAATCCGGGCGGCATATTGGTTGCTCGAATAGGTTTCGGTTTTATTTAAGGAGGACGGATGCCGGGACTTTCGAGGAAATTTTCTGCCGTCATCGTGAGTGTCGTGTGCCTGTTGCTGGCGGTTTCTCTCGCCCGCGGGACTTCTTTTTCGCCGTCTCTGGAAAAACTCATGAGTGGCGCGGAGCGGCCCGATTCTCTGGTCTCAGTGGTCGTCTTTGCCGATAATTCGGCTGGTACGGAAACGGCCCGCAGGGCGGCCATGCGGCCCGATATGAGCCTCAAAGAAAAGCATCGGCTTGTGATCGAATCGCTCAAATCCGCACATGCCGCCACCTTGGAAAATCTCGTTAAGAGCCTTCGCGTCATTTGTCCCGAGACACCGATCAAACGGCACTGGATTGCGCCGGCGGTGTCTTTTCGCATACCCGTCACCATGCTTGCGGAACTGATGAGCCTGCCGGGCGTGGCGTCCGTAATCGAGGATGCGCCCGTCGAGTTTATCAAACCTGTCGAAACGATTCCGCGGGCCGTCAAGGCCGGCGACGTGCGAAGTCATCTGACTTCACTGAATATACCGGCCCTCTGGAGGCGCGGGCTGAATGGCAGGGGCCGGCTGGTCTGTAACTTCGACACCGGCGTCGAGGGCACCCATCCCGCCCTGCAGGAGCGCTGGCGAGGCCGGCATGCGTCCAACGCGGCCTCATGGTTTGCACCGTCATCTATTGACACCATGCCCTTTGACAAGACCGGCCACGGCACCCACACCATGGGGCTGATGGTCGGCGCCGCCGAGTCGGACAGTTTCGGTGTCGCGCCCGGGGCCGAATGGATAGCAGCCGCCGTTATAGACCAGGGTCAGACTCTCAGCAGGACGATATCGGACATTTTGGCCGGGTTCGAATGGGCGGCAGACCCCGACGGCGACCCGTCCACAATCGATGATATGCCTGACGTGCTTCTGAACAGTTGGGGAATCCCGACCTCGGTTATGGAACCGTGTGATCCTACTTTCTATCAGGCCATAGATAACGTCGAGGCGGCCGGAGTCGTGACCATTTTTGCCGCCGGCAACGAAGGGCCGAATCCCCAGTCGCTTCGAATTCCGGCTAACCGTGCCGGTTCTCCACTGAATTCTTTTGCCGTCGGCGCCATTGACGACGCCACCAATATTGTGGCGGATTTTTCCAGCCGCGGCCCGTCAAGCTGCGATGCCACCCAGAAAAAGCCGGAAGTCGTCGCGCCCGGCGTGGCCATCTTTTCCTCGACCAAAGGTGGCACCTACATATTTAAGAGCGGGACCTCAATGGCGGCCCCGCTGATCGCGGGAATGGTCGCCTTGCTGAGGCAGTATAATCCGGATGCAACCGTTGAAGAAATCAAAACGGCGATAATTCAGTCATCGCGCGATCTTGGCCCGAACGGCGAAGACAACGATTACGGGCACGGCTTGCCCGACGCCGAGCTGGCTCTTTCGCTGGTGCCGGCGCCCCCGGTGCCGAGCGTATATATTGCCAACCAGATTATTGCTGGCGATGGCATCGCTGAACCGGGGGAGACGTTCGACTTTTATGTGAGGCTTGAAGTCCCGGGTGGAGAGCTGGATTCCCTTACCGCATATCTGAATTGTTCCGTCGAGGGCGTGAATATTATCAATGATCATGCCGCTTTTATCTTTGAATCGAAAAGTGTCTATTCGATGAATATCAGCCCCTATGTCATAAATTTCGACAACGAACTTGTGCACGGGCAGACGGTTCCGTTTTCCCTGCACCTTCATTTCCCGTTCAGCGACAAGATCGATACTCTTGATTTCGACCTGTCCGTGGGCTACGCTCCCGTCGGGAACATCGTCACCCACGCCACTCAAAGCCTGGAGTTTTCCGTCACGGATTTCGGGCAGTACGGCCTTGGGGCCAATTCGATATATCCCGCGGGTGGCGCCGGTCTTACATTTCGGGGATCGGATAATTTTCTCTACGAGGCGGGCATTATCGTCGGTCGCAACTCCCTGCAGCTGTCATCGTCCGTGCGCGACAGCCTGGGGCGTCCTTTTCCTCCCGATTTCAATCCGTCGGCGGAACCCATCATAGAAGAATCCGGCTATAACGGCAGCCTGGAGAGCCGATGCCGGTTTTCTGATAACAACTCCGATATACCGATTCCGATCACGGTCGCCCAGAACGTCACCAGCTGTGACCAGAGTGATCATGATCGTTACGTCATTATGCAGTATTATCTTGTTAACAATTCTAACGAGTACATCAACGGCGTCTACTTCGGTTTGATGACCGACTTTGACCTGAGTACGTCCGGGGATCGTCTGAACGTTCTGCCCGAGAGCAACCTGATCTATCAGCTCGGGGACTCGGTTATCATCGGCCTGATGCCTTTGACCGGTTTCAACGGTATGAAGTCGCTGGACAATGGTGAGGACAAAATTCCGCTCGACAGCCAGGATAAATTCACCTTAATCTCGCAGGGTGGGATTGATCTTAACACCGCCTGGCGCAGCGATCATATGACGGTGTTGTCCTTCGGGCCCTTCAGCGTACAGCCGCATGATTCGGTCGAAATTGCCCTGACCATAGCCGTCTCCGATAACCTGGCCGATCTGCAGCTGTCCGCGGCGCGCGCCCTCGAGAAGTACCTGAATCATACCGGCATCTCGGACCACCATCATGCCCTGCCCCGTGATTTTACGCTGTATCAAAATTATCCGAATCCGTTCAATCCTGCGACGACAATATCTTTTGATGTCGCGCGAACGAGTTCGGTAGAGTTGAGAGTATTCAACGGCCTTGGTCAGTTTGTCGCGGTTCTCTTCAACGGCCTTGCGCACCCGGGAAATTATCGTATCGTATGGGATGGAAGAGATCAAACCGGCCATAAGGTTGCCTCGGGAATATATTTCTACAGGCTCAGGACCGAGACGGCTGTCCAGACAAAAAAGATGCTGCTCATTAAGTAGGATCCGCGGTAATGAAATCGACCGGATGATTGCCCTGATTGAATCCGAGATGAGAAAGATGCTTGTATGAAGAAAATCAATAGACTTAAGAGCACGGTTGCAGCAAGTGTCCTGGCTTTGATTTTCTGCGTATCTTCCCGGGCGGTGACGATTTCGCCCGACGCCAGACAGGCCATGGAAGAGGCCGGTGTGCTCGACAGGTACGTGTCAATGATAAAGGATGCCCGCACCCGGGGGCTTAACGCACCGGATATGATTAAGACCAGCGTTAAATTAACGGCTGGCGCCGATGACGTCGATACCGTGACCGTCCTCGTCCTGATGGTTGATTTTGATGACAATGCCTATACCGAGGGCGGGGTCGCTGCAAATGCAGCCGAATTCGACTCCGTTCTTTTCACAACCGGACGGTCAAATCCGACCGGCTCGATGACGGAGTACTATCTCGAAAACTCATACGGCAAGTTTCTCGTGCGGGGTCAGGTGCACGGCTGGTACCGCATGCCCAGTCTTTATTCATATTATGTCAACGGCGAAGGGGGCATCGGCAGTTTTTTCCCCAATAACTCCAAGGGGCTCGCCGTTGACGCCGTTCGCGTCGCCGATTCGCTCGGGCTCGATTTCTCGCCCTTCGACACATACGGCAGTCCGGCCGGAGCCGACGGCGAGATCGACGGGCTTTTGATTGTCCATGCCGGACCGGGAATGGAGCAGACCGGCAGTGAATACATGATGATATCGCATAAATGGGACCTGGGGCCGTATGCGACGATTGCCGACGGTCTTAATATCGACTCCTACACCATCCAGCCCGAAGAACGGCTCAGGCCGGGCGGCTCCGCCGAAATTACCCCGATCGGCGTCTTCTGCCACGAGTTCGGTCATGTCCTGGGGCTTCCGGATTTGTACGACGTCGATTATCAGCCTTCCAGCTCGGACGGCATCGGCATCTGGTCGCTGATGGGGACCGGCGTTTTCAAGGGTGATGCCAGAATCCCGGCGCACCTTGATGCGTGGTGCAAGATGTACGTAGGGTTTCTTGATCCGGTCGAGGTGTACGAAAACATGACGTCCGTTGAGTTTCCGCCGGTCGAGAATGACCCGGTGGCCTACCGTCTCTGGAAGGACGGCGCCTATTCCAGCCAATATTTTCTTGTCGAGAACCGACAGCCGGTTGGCTTTGACAGTCTCCTGCCCGGCAGCGGCCTGCTGATTTATCATGTCGATGATAATGCCACCTTCAACAATATTGATGTCAATCATTACCATGTTGCCGTCGAGCAGGCCGACGGATTCTACCAGCTGGAGCTCAATAATTACAACGATGGCGATGCCGGCGATCCCTGGCCGGGCACTCAGGATAAAAGATCGTTCGATGACATGTCAAAACCGAGCAGCCGGAGCTATGCTCAGGTTTCGACGAAGGTTTCGGTCTGGAATATTTCCGAGCCGGGTTCCCTGATGACAGCTAATCTTGATATCGACTGGTCGCGGCCGTACTTCGAGCTGAATAACTATGCCTTCGTCGATGCCAATGGAAACGGCGATCTGGAAGCCGGGGAGAGCGTCGAATTCTATTTTGACATCAGGAATTACTGGATGTCGGCGACCAACGCCACGATAACTTTGACAACAAATGACCCGGACATACAGTTCAGCAATTCAACGGTGTTCAAGTCCGATATGCCCGGTAACGGCGGTCTTACTGACAACATAGGCGAACCGATGGCCTTCAGTCTGCCCGATACGCTTATCCCAACCTATGATTCATTTTTCGTCGAAATTGAGACTGACGGGGGGATGTTTGAAGCTGTTTTCGAGATTGAACAGCAGGTAGGTGCGCCGCAGATATTGATTGTCGATGACGACCGCGGCGGGTCGTATGACGCCGTTTATGCGGGTGATCTATACCGACAGCTCACGCCCTGCGATATCTGGCAAAAGTCAGCGCTGGGCTCGCCCTCGGGGATTATGCTGAACCAGTATAAAACGGTCTTCTGGTTTACGGGGGATACCTGCTCCGACCTTCTGCAGCCTGCCGATATTGCCGCCATGAAGCAGTACCTGGACAATGGCGGAAATCTGTTTCTGACCGGACAATGGGTGGCAGGGGAGCTTCATGACCAGGACTCAGCCTTTCTGGAAAATTATCTTCACGCCCGAAAGGGAAGCGACGGCTATTTCTTCGAGCATGCCGGCGTTGACGGTTCGCCCGTGGGCGACGGCCTCAAAGTCCGCTATGAAAGCTCCACCAATCAAGTTTATGGTTACGGTCAGCAAATCCTGCCGGTCAACGGGGCCATACCGGCCTTCAAATTTACGGTCTATCCGGAATACACCGGGGTGAGTTACTCCGGGGAGTACAAAGTCGTTTTCTTCAATTTTGGATACGAGGCCATCTCCAGTAATTTCAGCCGCTACAACAAAAGAGAAGAAGTTCTTGCCAGACTGCTTCAATTCTTTGGCAGCCTGTCGACGGAAGTGGCCGATGATGTAAACGGGCCGGTCATGCCGGGATCCTTCGAACTCGGGCAGAACTTTCCCAATCCGTTCAATCCGGCCACGACTATCCGCTACACCGTGCGCTCCACACAAGATATGCCGCAACCGAAAACCACCATCAGGATTTTTAATCTTCTGGGGCGGGAGGTAAAAATCCTGGTTGATGAAGTTCAGAGCCCCGGCGTTTACGAGACGCAGTGGGATGGGACCAATAAAAGCGGGCGGCCGGCGGCCAGCGGCATTTATTTCTACCGAATGACCAGGGGCGTCGAGGCTCAAACGAAAAAGATGGTTCTTCTTAAATAAAACCGTTCTGTTTTTCTGACACTCAGAGCCGCCCTTCCGGGGCGGCTCTTCTGCTTTTAAGTATCATTTGACACAAGCCGGGCTACGGCTTAGATTGGAAGTTTAAGCAGGGCAGTAAAATATGACCGGGCGTTTTATTCTTGGCCAATACAGACCATCGGATTCATTCGGGCATCGCCTGGATCCCCGTGGAAAGATTCTCTTTGCGGTTTTCCTCATGCTTCTGTCGATTTTCACCTCTTCGCCGCTGTTTTATCTCCTGATGATTGTCGGCATCACCCTTCTTCTGCTGAGTTCCGATATTTCATTTTCCACGATTATGCGCAACAGCAGGCCTTTTGTGATTCTGGTGGCGGTTACGGCGATATATCATCTGATATTCTCGGCCCGCCAGTCGGCAGCTATAACCAGTGTCCTCGGATTCAGGATTACCGAAGGGGGGCTGTATATGGCGGCCGCGTTTTCTCTGCGGGTTCTGGTTTTCATAAGCGTCGCCTTTTTTGTCTCGCTGACCACGATGCCTGCGGATATGGCCGAAACACTGGTCGGGTGGCTCAAGCCGCTCAAGAGAATCGGCATCCCGGCCTCGGATATCGGTCTTATCGTGTTCATTGCGATGAGGTTTATCCCGGTTCTGGCCGAGGAATTCGACACCATAAGAAAGGCCCAGATCGTTAGGGGAGTCGATTTTTCAGGCGGCCTCAGGAAAAGAGCGCGGAAGATGATATTTCTGTTGATTCCGGTCTTTCAGTCAGCTATACGCCGCGCCGACGACCTGGCCATTGCCATCGAATCGAGAGGCTACATCAGCGGCGCGGAGAGAAGTTCATACGGCCGTTTCGAATGGAAAACGGCGGATTCGTGTTTCATGCTGTCCTCGGTGGCGGTGATCGTCACTCTGTTTATCCTGACGGGAGTTTAGCTCTTGCCAAATAGAAACATCAGGCTTGATATACAGTATGACGGAACCGAGTATTCCGGGTGGCAGGTACAGAAAAACGCCGTTACCGTCCAGTGGGAAATTGAGAAGGCCATCTATGACGTCACGGGGCAGAAAGTCAGCCTCTATGCCGCCGGCCGCACCGATGCCGGCGTCCATGCGCTGGGCCAAGTGGCGAATTTCAGGGTGGATCACGACCTGGCGCCGGAAAAATACAAAGACGCCGTCAACTTCTATCTGCCGAATAACATTCTGATAACAGATTCCTCTGAGGTCGACGATGATTTCCACGCGCGGAAATCAGCCAAATGGCGGCAATATCGTTACTTAATCGGCCTTCAGCGCTCGGCGCTCTATTTCAACCGGCGCTGGGAGTGCGTCTATGACCTCAATCTCGACCGAATGAATCAAATCGCCGATTATATCAGGGGCGTGCACGACTTTTCGGCCTTTTGTGTCGTTTCTTCTCAGAAAGAAAATAATGAATGTGATATCCTTGTTTCCGAGTGGCGTAAGGAAGAGTCGCAGCTCCGATTCGAAATCAGGGCCAATCGCTTTCTCCATTCAATGGTGAGATCGCTCGTCGGCTGCATGGTCGATGCCGGACGGGAGAAGGACTTCTTGACAATAGCTATATTTGACAATATTTTGAAATCCGGCGACCATACCAGAATCAAAACGGTCGCTCCGGCCCGAGGGTTATATCTGGTGGCCGCAGGATATTAAAAAATGAGGTGTTCTAATGGAGATTTTCATTGATACTGCTAAACTTGATGAAATCAAACAAGCCGCTGCTATGGGTGTTCTCGATGGCGTAACCACCAATCCGACACTTCTGTCCCGCCAGGAACTCCCTTTCCGAGAAGCCTTAACGGAAATATGCAAAGTCGTGGATGGTCCGGTCTCGGCCGAAGTCGTCGCCACCGACGCCGAGGGAATGATCAAAGAGGCCCAGGATCTGGCCTCCATCGCAAGCAACATAACGGTCAAGATTCCCTCGACCAAAGCAGGCCTGGTAGCCCTGAAGACGCTCTCGGAGAAAGGCATCATGACCAATGCAACTCTCTGCTTTTCTCCCTCGCAGGCGCTGCTGGTGGCCAAGGCAGGAGCTTCCTTTGTCTCGCCGTTTGTCGGACGGCTCGACGATATTTCGCAGGCCGGTATGGACCTGGTGGGTCAGATAATCACCATATATGTAAATTACGGTTTTGATACAAAAGTTCTGGTGGCGTCGATTCGAAATCCGATGCACGTCGTCGATGCCGCCTTGATGGGCGCGGACGTCGCCACGGTGCCGTTTAAAGTGATTGGGCAGTTGATGAAGCATCCGTTGACCGACGTCGGTCTGAAAAAATTCCTCGAAGACTGGGAGAAGGTCAAGAAGTAATGATACCGCGTTACACTCTCCCCGAAATGGGGCAGTTGTGGTCAGATGAGTCGAAATTCCGTCACTGGCTTGACGTCGAACTGGCCGTGTGCAAAGCGATGGCCGAAGCGGGGATGATCCCCCAGAAATCGCTCCGCAACATTCTCAAGAAGGCCGACTTTGACATCAGGAGAATTGACGAGATTGAGGCGGTGACCAACCATGATGTCATTGCCTTCCTCTCGTCGGTCGCGGAATTTGTCGGCCCCGACGCGAGATATATCCATTACGGCATGACGTCGTCGGACATGCTTGATACCGCCCTGTCTCTCCAGATGAAAAAAGCCTCCGGAATTATCGACAAAAAACTTGTCTCCGCATTGGGCAAAGTCAGGAAACTGGCTCTAAAACATAAGATGACCCCGATAATCGGACGGACCCACGGCGTCGCCGCCGAACCAACGACGCTCGGACTGAAGTTCGCCGTCTGGTTTACCGAGTTGGAGCGTGGGAGGGCGAGGTTTCGCATCGCCGCCGAAAAGGCCTCGGTCGGCGCGATTTCAGGCGCGGTAGGCAATTTCGCCAATATTGATCCGAAAATCGAAGCCAGGGTGTGCGAAATTCTCGGCCTGAAAGTTGATGAAGTCTCCACTCAGGTTATTCAGAGAGACAGGCACGCCGAGTATGTCTCGGCGCTGGCGATTCTGGCTTCCTCCATGGAGAAAATCGGGACGGAGATTCGGAATCTGCAGCGGACCGAAATCGGCGAAATAATGGAAGGTTTTGCCGGCGGGCAAAAGGGTTCTTCGGCTATGCCGCACAAGAAAAATCCGATCACAGCCGAGCGTCTCTCGGGCATCGGCCGCCTGTTGCGAGGATACTCGCTGACCGCCATGGAAAATGTGCCTTTGTGGCATGAGCGCGACATCGCGCACAGTTCCGCCGAAAGGGTTATTATACCCGACAGCACCATTCTGGTCGATTATGGCCTCAAACTTCTGAACGATATCCTTAATCGTCTTGTTGTCAACAAAGAACGGATGCTGGAAAATATATATCGCCACGGGGGGATTGTCTTCTCCCAGAGACTGCTTCTGAGGTTGACTGATGCCATCGGAAGCCGGGATAGAGCTTATCTGATAATCCAGCGGAACGCCATGCAGGCGCTCCGGGGCAAAACGGGATTTAAGGAATTGGTGAAAAAAGATAAGGACATTACCAAGCACTTGAAGGCCGACAAAATAGAAGAATGCTTTGAGCTGGATTATTATCTGAAAAACGTTGACAAGATTTTCAGGCGGGTATTCAGGAAATGATTTCACCATACGGCCTGAAATTTATCGGCATTGGACTGGTGCTGACGGCGATTCTTGTTCTCTGGTCCGCCTCGCGCGATTCTCTGACGCTTCTGGTTATTTCCATCATCGTCTGCATCCTGACCCTGTTCCTGATATACTTCTACCGGAATCCGATACGTAATATTCCGACCGATGAGGATCTGATTCTGTCGGTGGCCGACGGCCGCGTCCTCTCGGTCGTGGATATCGAAAGCGACTATATTGGCGGCAGGGGAAAGAAAGTATCGATATTTCTATCTATTCTGGACCCGCACATGAACCGTATCCCGACCAGCGGCCGTCTGGAATATGTCAAATACGTCCCCGGCAAATTCTTCAAGGCCTTCCAGGACAAGGCCTCCGAGGAAAATGAGCACACCGAAATCGGCCTGGCCTTCGGCACAAGTCGGATAATTCTCAAGCAGATCGCCGGTATTCTGGCGCGACGAATAGTGTGCAACCTGAAACCTCAGCAGCATGTCAAAGCCGGAGAGATTTTCGGGCTGATACATTTCGGTTCGAGGGCCGAGTTGTTTCTCCCGGAAAATATCGAGGTTCTGGTGAAACGGGGAGACAGAGTCAAGGCCGGAGAGTCGCTTATCGGCCGCATTATCAGGAAGTGAAATAGAAAATCGTTTTTATGCAGGTTTCCAGCTTCAAAGGTATTTTCCCGGGGACATTCACGATGGGGAATGTCGTCTGCGGCTTTCTCGCCATCCTCTCGGCGTTTGAGGGCGAGATCACCACCGCCTGCTGGCTGATTATCCTGGCCGGATTCCTGGACGGATTGGACGGCAAGGTCGCGCGCCTTTCCGGGTCAACTTCGAATTTCGGGGTCGAGCTGGATTCGCTGGCGGACTTTTTATCATTCGGCGTCGCCCCGGCGGTAATTCTGTATGTCGGCAAGCTGCATTCGTTGGGGAAATGGGGCTGGGTCATCGGCGTCGTTTACATCATGGCCTCAAGTTATCGCCTGGCGCGATTTAACCTGCTGGCCCAGACTGAAGAGAAAAAGGAGTTCCTGGGTCTTCCCGCCCCGGGCGCGGCGCTGGCGGTCGTTTCATACGTGATATTCAGCTATCATCTCTGGGGAAGCCTCGAATACAGTCGATATCTGGTTTCAATGATAATTGTTTTTTCCGCTCTGATGGTGTCGCAGATCGAGTACGACGCCATGCCGGACCGGTTCAATACGAGAAAAAACCGAATAAAACTGCTGTTTCTTATTATTGCCGCCGTGGCCGCTCTGGCCAAACCGCGACTTTTATTATTTCCTATCTTTGGTCTATATATTATAATTGGCCTTGTCAGGGAGATGTACCGGTTTTTCTATTTGGGAGTCGGTTTGGTCAGGAGACGTCAACTGAGAAGCCATCGGAAATCGGGGGAAACGAATGAGCAATAAAAAAGCGATCGTCTACGTACGTTTAAAAGAAGGAGTTCTCGATCCTCAGGGAATGACCATCCAGCGGGCGATTCTCAACATGGGCTATGATATGGTTTCTTCCGTCAGGTCCGGACGGTTTTTCGAGCTCGAAGTCACCGCCGGTGACGGACGGGTGGAAAGCAAAGTTGATGAAATCTGCGAAAAACTGCTGGCTAATCCGGTAATTGAGGAATACCGCGTGGAGTTTGAGGGATGAAGTTCGGCGTCGTCACATTTCCCGGTTCGAACTGCGACTATGACGCCTACGCCGCCTGCCGGCTTATCGGCGAAGAGGTTGATTTCCTCTGGCATCAGTCGGCCGCCCTGAACGGTTGTGACGTCATTATTCTGCCGGGCGGTTTCGCCTATGGCGATTACCTGCGATCGGGAGCCATTGCGCGATTTTCGACGATTATGAAATCGGTTGTTCGCTTTGCCGAAAACGGCGGTCTGGTAATCGGCATCTGCAACGGCTTCCAGGTCCTGGTTGAGTCGGGCCTTCTGCCGGGAGCGTTGATGAGAAATGAACATCTTCGATTCTCGTGCAAGTTCGTCTATATCAGGGTCGAAAAGACCGACAATCCTTTCACTCTGGAATGCGGGCAGGGCGACATTATAAAAATCCCGATTGCGCATAAGGACGGCAATTACTATAATTTCCAGGGTGACCTTGACGAGCTTATGAAGCACAATCAAATTCTGTTTCGATACTGTGATAAGGACGGTCAGATTACGCGGCAGAGCAATCCCAATGGTTCGGCGTACAATATCGCCGGAATCACCAACCGGGACGGAAACGTGGTGGGAATTATGCCGCACCCGGAAAGAGCCGTTGAAGATATTCTGGGTTCGTCCGGCGGCCTGAAAATTTTTGAATCGGTTCGGAGAGCCGTAAAAGCGAGGGTGGCAATTGAAAACGCGTGAGTTGACTTTTATTATCGTTGCTTTGCTTCTGGGCGCCATTCTTGGCGGTTTTGTCGGCGAGCTGATAGGCTCATTCCTGCCTCCCGGGGCGGCCAAGATTCTTTTCACCAAGTCTCTGAAGATTGGCTTCGAAACGACACGCGTGGAGCTCTATTCCATATCGTTCACCGTGGGCCTGATGTTCAAGATAAACTTTATGTCGGTGCTGGCCGTATTACTGGTGATAGTCTACTTTAGATGGTGGTATATTTAGGTAAATCTTTTTAAGGAGATATAAATATGTTCGGCTTGGGACCATGGGAACTGGCGCTGATATTTTTGGTTATCCTTCTTCTGTTCGGTGCCAAGAGACTTCCTGACATAGCCCAGGGTCTGGGGAAAGGCATCAGAGAATTCAAAAGAGCCGTCAAAGACACCCAGGACGAGATCAAAACCAATATGAATGAGACGGAAAAGAAAAGCAAAGACTCGGACGGAAAGAAAGATGGCTAGATTTACCGATGACGACCTGAAGAAAATCGAGGCTGTGCTGGAGCCGGAGAAGGTCACCAGCGAAAAAGAGCATTATCGACTGAAAGTAGCCAATAAGCCCGACAAGCGCGTTCTGATTCTTGAGATATACCCGGAGACACTGCTGGGGCGCACGAGGGGTATGCTGGTCGTAGTCTACACCGGGAATTCTCATCTCCAGCTTCACAATTGCTCCGGATACGTCATCTCCGAAGAACTGGGAGAGGTTACCTTTGTCGCCGAGTCGGAAGACCGGCTTTCGGGGATTGTCGTGGAAAAAGGAGCGTCCTGTTCTCTTTACGCCGGATTGGACCGGAATCTGATTTCCAGTGACTTCACCAAGCTGGGTGTTGAGGTCATGCTTTCCGGCGTGGCTCTTTCGCTGGCTGAAGAGATTATCAAGCCTGACGAAGAAAAATAGTGCCGGCTTTTTCTCAGACCGTGCCTGCTCGTTTGGGGGCAAATGAATCTATAAAATCAGCCAGTGCCATCGAAATCTCGGAAGCATTCTGATATCTCTGGGCGGCGTCCTTTTTCAGCGCTTTCTCAATAACCCTGTCGAAGATCAGCGGTATCGACTTATCAACCGTGGACGGCACTTCCGGTTCATGATTGACAATATTGTAAATAAGCGCCGTCAGGTTCTCACCGCGGAACGGGCGCCGGTGCAGGAGCATCTCATACATGAGGACACCAAGGCTGAAGATATCGGACTGCCGATCGACCGACTTCCCCTGCAGTTGCTCCGGAGATATGTAATTGGGTGTTCCCATTGCGATCCCGGTGCGGGTCATCGAAGATGAATCGACCCGGGCGATGCCGAAATCCATAACCTTGACGCGGTAGTCCTTGAGAACCATGATATTGGCCGGCTTTATATCGCGGTGGACGATACCATGGCTGTGTGCATAATCCAGGGCGGCACATATCTGAGTGATTATCTGGGCAATAATTCTGAGGTTGAATTTCACCTTGCGGCGGATCATATCTTCCAGAGTTTCCCCCTCGAGATATTCCATGGCGATGTACTGAAGCTTCTTTTCGGTCCCCACGTCATAGATGGTTACGATGTTCGGATGTGACAGCTTTCCGGCCGCCTGCGCTTCCCGGTAAAGTCGTTCTTTGAGTTCGGCCAATTCCTCAGGATCATTGACAAAGTCAAAGCGAATAGTCTTGAGAGCGACATTCCTGTTGATGGCCGGATCGGTTCCTTTATAGACAGTACCCATGGCGCCCTTCCCCAGGATGCCGAGGACTTTGTATCGCCCGAGGCTTCTTATCGGTGCGCTGTCGGAGCCAATTCTGACGTCAACGCCTTCTTCAGCAGCCGGAGACTCGGTTTCCACTTGAGGCTCCTCCAGATTAGGCGCCGGCGCATGTTCGATGGCATGCTCCGTCGGCCGAGCCGGTATTTGCTCCTCCCGTTTTTTCTCGTCCATAGCCGGAAGTTCAGCCTGAGTGGGCATGGCACCCGAGGGCATGCCGACAGATGCCCGGGTGGGGGCGGACTCTGTCGCTTCCGTTTGTCGGGGCGGCCTTTCGGAAGCTACCGTTGCCCGTTTGCGCTCGAGTCTCGGTTCGGGAATATGCGCAGACACCTCAGCTCTTCTTTCGGGCAATTCCACCTTCGGCAGTCGAGCCGGTTCGGAGTCGGTCTTGAAACCTATTTGCAGTGATGACAGCTTCGATAAGAATACATTATCCAGAAATGGACTCGCTATCAAAAGCAGGACCAGCTCCAGTCCGAAATACAGGGACCTGGTCAGGACATTCAGCGAATTGAATAAAATAACGTTGGCATTGGCAAGCAAGAAGAGAGTGCCGATCAGGATAATCATCCTGTACATCAATGAGACCCTGGGAAGTAAGAATGCAAAGAAAACGCCGAGGAGGATGAGAATCAACGTGTCTCTTCCGGTGGAGGAATCAAATCGGGTGATAAAATTCGAATGGACGATATTTTCGATGGCGTTGGCCGTCAGCTCCGCCGATTTCAAGCCGCTTGATACCGGCGTGTAGTAAAAATCGGTAACGAATTCGGAAGAGACAGACATTATGACAAGTTTGTTCTTAAAATTCTCGAGCTTGTATTTCTCGCTAAGAATGTCCGTGGCCGACACCGTGGCAAAAGAACGATTGGGCTTATTATAATTTATGAAAAGCTCGTTGCGGTCGTTGGCAGGTATTCTAATACTTCCCAGTTGAACATATTCGCCACTGCGAATTGTTATGCCGGACGGTGGAATACGCAGGTAATTCGCCGCCGTGATCAAAACCGCCGACGGATAATAGTAACCTTCGTAATTCATAACCAGCGGCATCCAGCGTATCTTCCTGTCATTGTCAAAGACATTGTACTTGAATCCTAGGCCACCGGCATATTCACACATTATTTCGGGCGGAAGAAAAACCTTGTAGGCCAGTAGGGACGAATTTTCGTCCAGAATACCCAGGTCGTTGCCCACCTCCACCGAATACTTGTTAAGGTGATCGGGATTTGATATTTTCCGGCTCATAAATTCGGCCGGGCTTAATTCATAAGGAAGAATAACATTCTTTATCCAGGACATCTGGCCGGCAAGAATCTCGGTGTTGCCCAGCGTGTCCTCGGTAATGTCCGGGTCGAAGAGTATGTCCAGAAGAATCGTTTTCGGTTCGCCGCTGCCCACGGCCGCTAGAAGATCAGCGATGTTGTCTCGACGCCAGGGCCAGTCCCCGAATTCCTTCAGAGCCTTTTCATCGATGTTGACGAGGACGATGTCGGCTGAGAAGTTGTTATCCCCACGAAATGAATAAAAGAAGTCCTGTATTTTCCATTCGAGTTTCTCCAACGGGGAAAAATCGTTGATATATAAAGCGACGACAAATAACGAAATTAAAAAGCAGAGCACATATGATGAATATTTTCTCAACATGGCCGATCCCTTCACACACCGATTGTTAATCTTTCTATAAGAAAATCAGGCAGTTTTGCCTTACGCATCTTCTCCTGAGTCTTTTCTACGTCGTATTCCACTCTTCGATATTCAATCTCGTTTTTTTCAGTATTGACAATGACGTAGCAGGCTCGCGGATCATTGTCTCTCGGCTGCCCGACTGATCCGATATTTATGATGTATTTTCGGTCTTCAACGCATTCAATTACGTTCTTGATCCGTTGCGCGATCCATCCCTCCGGGTCAAGCTCAAAATAAGTCGGGTAGTGGGAATGCCCGATAAAGCAGACGGATTGCGTGAAATTATCGAAGTGGTGCACCGCCTGCTCCGGATTCAATATATAACGCCATTTGTCCGGGTCGGTGGGCGAAGAATGCACCAGATAGTAATCCAGAAAAACAGCCTCTAATTCGAAATCAGCCATGATCCGAACCGTCTTGTTCTTAATTTGTGCCATGGTCCAGTCCATCGATGCCTGCGCAAGCTGATTAAAATGCTCGGTTGACTCCAAACCCATCGCGGCATAATCATGATTGCCGAGCAACTTTATTTCGCAGTGTTTGTCAATGAGCCTGACGCATTCGTTGGGATTACATCCGTAGCCCAGGGCATCGCCCAGAAAATGAATCTTCTCGGCCCCCTGTCTTTCAATATCGCGAAGGGTGCTTTCCAGAGCCTCCAAATTGCCGTGAACATCCGATATTAAGGCAACTTTCATCGGTCAACGTCCTTCCACAAACCTAAATACGGATTTACCGACCTGAATGATGTCTCCGTTTTTCAGGGCCAGCCTGTTGACCGGTTCCCCGTTGACCTTGGTTTTGCCCTTACGCCCGAGATTGACAATCAGGAACTGCTCTTCCTCTTTGACAATCTTGGCCTGGATTCCGGACAGCATAAAGCCCTTTACGTGGACATGAACGAATTTCGCCCTGCCGATGGTCGTGACGTTGTGGTCAATCTGGTACTCCGAAAAATCGGTATTGTCCTCGCCCAGAAGCAGCGATCCGCCGATCTGCTTAACGAGCTCTTTCTCGTACTGGTCCCGCTGTATCATCTCCTTCTGTTTCTTGGTCTTGAGCACCATTGTCCCGTCCAGATGAGCGGCCGACGGCTGACGGCTGACTTCGGTATGATAGACCAGATTGTATTTTCCGATGGTAACGACGTCGTCATCCCTCAGGATTTCTTCGGAGATCTTGCGGTTATTGACAAAAGTGCCGTTCAGCGACTCGTTGTCAATTATAACCGCCGCGTTGTCGTTAAACTCGATCTGCGCGTGCCTACGCGAAACGCCTCGGTTCTCAAGGACAATATCGTTCTCGCTTGTCCGCCCGATGGAAATTCTCTTCTTTTCCGACACGACGCGTTCGATTACTTTGTCCTCGTATTTGATTACTATTTCCGGCATGCCGGACTCCTTTCAAATTCACTTTGACTGACTACTTTATAAAGATAACCCTCAAAAAGGCAACAGATTCTGCAATTTCTTGTCTAACTTGCTATAAGCCAATCGCTCTACTATATTGTCGGCATGAGGATTGGAAACTTGACCATCACGGGAAACCTGTTTCTGGCGCCTCTGGCCGGTATTTCCAACCGCCCCTTCAGGTTGCTGGCAAGAAAATACGGGGCCGCTCTCTGCTATACGGAAATGGTCTCGGCCGATGCCATCGCCATGAAACAGGAAAAGACGATTCGCATGATTGACACCTCCCCTGACGAGCATCCCATTGGCGTGCAATTGTTTGGCTCAAGACCGGAGTACATCGCCGGGGCCGTCAGGAAGGTTCTGGAGTTCGGCCCCGACCTCATTGATCTTAACCTCGGCTGCCCGGTCAAAAAAGTGGTCAGAAAAAACGGGGGCGCCGCCCTTCTCAAAAACACCGCTCTGGCCGAGGAGTTGATGGCGGCCGCGGTCGAGAATGCCACCGTTCCGGTCACAATCAAAATTCGAACCGGATGGGAAGCCAAATCCGACATTTATATCGAGGTCGGTCTCATTGCCGAGAGAGCCGGAATTTCGGCCATTACTCTTCATGCGCGAAGCCGCACCCAGGGTTACGGCGTCAAATCGGATTGGTCGAAGATCGCCCATCTTAAACGTGAAATCTCAATTCCGGTAATCGGCAACGGCGACGTGAGAACGCCGCTTGATGCCGAGGAGATGTTCAAACAGACCGGCTGTGACGCCATTATGATAGGACGGGCGGCCATGAAGAACCCGTTTGTCTTCAGGCAGATCAGGAGCTATCTGGAAGAAGGCGATCTCGTTCCCGAAATGACGATAGACGAAAAGATTGAATTGGCCCTCGAGCATGCCCGTATGGTCTGTGACCGGTTCGGCCCCAAAGGAGGGGCACTCATGATGCGCAAGCATCTATCCTGGTATTCCAAGGGTTTCCTCGCTGGCGCTGAACTGCGGCGACGCCTGAAAACCGTCTGCTCCTATGAGGATATTTCCACTCTTCTGAGAGCCTACCGCGAAGGTTCCCTCGACGTCGCGAATCAGTGAATTCCTTCTGGAACAGCTTCTGCCGAATCCTCAAAAAAGGTTTGATGGTGAAGACTCATGGTATTATATTCCATGGTCTTAAAAGGCGCTGGCGGTCTTTTTAAGGACGCTGAAATGAAGAAAGTTATCGCTTTTCGCACGAGGAAGGATTGATAGAATGGGCATTAAGGTTTTGACTGTAACCGAACAGAA
>CP070766.1:2064534-2080117 GCA_020345705.1 Candidatus Zixiibacteriota bacterium
CACCCTGCCGCCCCGCCTGATTCTGTGCGGCCAATACGTGAACCGATCCGATGTATCATACGGCCCGACGAGAAGGCCCGGACGCACCACCAGCGCCCGTCCCGGAAACGCCTTTTCGACCACCCTCTCGCACAGCACCTTGCGTGCCCCGAAGGTGTCTTCGGTGTCCTCTTCGACCGCGCCGTCATCCAATTTTGCCACCGGTGACGTCTCGCTGTTGCCCGCCGACGACAGGTCGGCATAGACCTGTATGCTTGATATGAAAACGTAACGGTCAACCGCATCGGCCAGAAACTCGGCCGAGGCTTTCACGATTCGTGACATATCCCCGCACGTGTCTATCACCGCGTCCCACGACCGATTCAACAGAGCCTCCAGACCGCCGTCTCGGTCACCTGTTATCGTTTCGATATCCGGGAAAAGATGAGGATTGGTTTGCCCGCGATTGAAGAGTGTGATTTCGTGCCCTAACGCCGTGGCCGTCTCGACCAGGTGCCGGCCAAGGAACCTTCTCCCTCCGATAATCAGAATTCTCATCGGCGCCTCTTCTCCATTTAGAGGAATGAACGGCAATTATCCAAAATACGCACTGAAATATGAACATGTTTCACAGTACATTACACGAGAACGACTCGACATGATGTTACGTTGTAGGCTGATTATTCGATATAGGATTCAACCAGCCGGAAGGCTTCCGGCAGATACTCAATCAAATCCCCGGCAATCATACAGCGGCGGCCGTATTCGGCGGCGGCGATGTCACCGGAAAGACCGTGCAGATAGACACCACAGATGGCGCTGTCCCGCTCGCTTAAGCCCTGCGCCAGGAAGGAACCTATCATCCCCGACAGAACGTCGCCCGTCCCGCCGGTGGCCATACCGTCATTACCGGTGGGATTCAGGAAAATTTGGCCGTCGGTATCGACAACGATGGTCGGCGAGGCTTTCAGGACAATGACCGAATTGTATTTGTCGGCATAATCTCTGACCAGGTTGTACCGCTCGTACAAATCAGAGGAGAGACTTTCGTCAATGAGTCTTCCGAACTCTCCGGGGTGCGGCGTAAGGATCTTCTTCACCGGGCATTCAGCCAAGGCCGTGCGGTCTTTCTCAAAGACATTCAGCCCGTCGGCGTCTATAATGGCCGGTTTGTCAAGTGATTTGACCAGCCTTTGAATCAAATCCTGCGTTTCACGATGACGCCCGATACCGGGCCCGATAATAACCGCATTATTCTCAGCGATTTTTTTCCGCACTTCACCCAGGCCGCGCCGCGCCAGCACGCCCTTCCCCGCCACGTCCGGCAGCGGGTACGTCATGGCTTCCGTCAGTTTGGCCTCAAGGATCGGATTGAGCGAATGCGGACAGCCCACCGTCACCAAGCCCAGACCCGACCGGGCTGAGGCATTGGCCGCCATAGTGGCCGCGCCGGTCAGACCGGTTGAACCGGCTACAATGAAGAGCTTCCCGAAATCGCCCTTGTGGCCGTCCGGCTTTCTCACGGGCAGAAGCGAGGCGACCAGTTCCGGAGTAATCAGGTTGTCCCTGATGTTGAATGACTCGATAACACCTTCCGGTATGCCGATGGGAACTACCTCGACCGTTCCGCACAGCTCCCGGCCAGGGGAATGATACAAACCTATCTTGGGCAGAGCCAGGCTGTAGGTGTACCCGGCCCTGACGACGCTGCCCTCATGCACACCGGTGTCAACATTGAGACCCGATGGACAGTCCACGGCAATAACCGGAATCCTTTGAGCATTGATATACTCGATGATGTCGGCCAGAAGGCCTCTCGGTGCACCGGTAAAGCCGGTTCCGAAGACGGCGTCAATGATGTAGTCAGCCTTGATGGACTCGGGCAGCTCCGAGGCGGATGCGATGCCCCGAATCTCAATGTTAAGTCGGCCGGCCCGATCGTAATTCAGCGTTGCATCATCCGACAACTTATCGGGCGGCGCGGGATAAAATATCGAAACTTCCGCTCCGTACTGATGCAGATACCGCCCGATGACGAAACCGTCCCCGCCGTTATTGCCTTTGCCGCAGAAGACGACGAATTTCTTCTCGAGGCTGTCAGCCAGGATTCCTTCCCGGATTCTCTCGGCGATACCTCTTCCGGCGTTTTCCATCAGCTCCGGACCGGGAATGCCTCTGACCTCAATTGCTTCCTGGTCAACGGCGCGCATCTGTTCTGCGGTGACGAGCTTCATGCTTTTTTCTTCCGCGTGCTTTTCTTCTTTCGGGATTTTGCAGGCTTCTTGTCGGGCTCCCTGTCCAGGGCCAGTTTGAGTACTTCGCCCACGCCGGAGACATATTTGAACTGTATACCTTTCTTAAGCTCGCCGGGAATGTTAATGACATCCTTTTTGTTTTCCCTGGGGAGAATCACCGTCTTGATACCGGCCCGATAAGCCGCCAGCAGCTTCTCTTTGAGCCCGCCGATGGCCAGCACCTCGCCGCGCAGAGTTATTTCCCCGGTCATCGCTATAAGTGGCTTGACCGGCCGCCTGGAAAGAATCGACGCCAGAGCGGTAGCCATCGTAATGCCCGCGGAGGGCCCATCCTTGGGCGTTGCTCCTGAGGGAATATGTATATGAATCTCATGATCTTCACAGATCTCAGAGTTTATTCCGAGTGTATCACAATTGCTCCGTACGTACGAAAGGGCCGCCATGGCTGACTCTTTCATGATATCGCCCAGGTGACCGGTGAGAGTCAGCGCCTTCTTGCCCTTCATGAGTGTGGCTTCGATATACAGAATCTCTCCCCCGACTGAAGTCCAGGCCAGCCCCGGAACGACGCCGATTCGTCCGGTTCGGGAGACTGTTTCCCGGGTGAATTTCTGTGGACCGAGAAATCCGGGGACGTCATCCTTATGGACGACAAACCTGCGCTTCGAGCCGGCTGCGATCTTACGAGCGACCTTACGACATATGGAAGCAATTTCGCGCTCGAGATTTCTCAAGCCGGACTCACGAGTGTAGCCGTTTATCAGTTCCAGGATCGCGGTATCGTTGAACTTCAATCGCGCGGTCGATATGCCGTGGTTGTCGGATTGCTTCGGAAGAAGATGCCGTTTGGCGATTTCGAGCTTCTCAAGGTCGGTGTACCCGGGAATTCTGATGACTTCCATCCTGTCACGGAGAACGGGCGGAATCGGATCAAGCAGGTTAGCCGTGGTGATGAACATCACCTTCGAAAGATCAAAGGCCACCTCAAGATAATGATCGGAGAATGAGTCATTCTGCTCCGGATCAAGAACCTCCAGAAGGGCGCTGGACGGATCACCGCGGAAATCGGCGCCGATCTTATCAACTTCATCGAGCATGATGATCGGATTGTTCGAGCCGACCCGTTTGATGTTCTGGATTATTCTCCCCGGTAGGGCGCCTATGTATGTCCGCCGATGCCCGCGTATTTCCGCCTCGTCCCGCATTCCTCCCAACGAGATGCGCTCGAACTTCCGCCCCATGGCGCGGGCGATGGAGCGCCCGAGAGATGTCTTCCCCACGCCCGGCGGACCCACAAAGCAGAGTATCGGGCCCTTGACGTCGCTCTTGAGCTTGCGAACCGCAAGATACTCGAGGATGCGATCCTTCACCTCGTCAAGATCATAGTGATCTTCATCAAGAATCTTTTTGGCTTTTCTGATATTCAGGACGTCCGTAGTCGAAACCGCCCACGGCAGATTCACCAGCCAGTCCAGATAGGTTCGAGAGACGGTGTATTCGGCCGAAGCCGGGTTCATCCGCGAGAGACGTTCCAGCTCCTTTCGCGCCGCCGTTCCCGCCACTTCGGGCATTTTCGCCTTGATAATTTTGTCTTCAAGCTCCTCGATTTCGGCCCGTTCATCTTTCTCCCCCAGCTCTTTTCTGATGGCTTTGAGCTGTTCGCGGAGGATGAACTCACGCTGCATCTTGCCCAGCTCGGACTGCGCCTCGCTTTGTATCTTGTGCGAGATTTCAAGAACCTCTATTTCCTTGTTAATAATCGTCAGGAGCTTTTCCATTCTTTTGTGAACGTCGTTCTCCTCGATTATCTCCTGCTTTTCATTGATGGCGAAGCTCAGATTGGAAGCAATCAAATCGGCCAGCCTTGACGGCGTCTCCTGGTTAATGGCTGAAACATAAAGCTCTTCGGAAAGATTCGGTGACAGGTCAACCACCTTCCTGAGCTGTTCCAGCAGGTTGCGCTGAAGTGCTTCGGTCTCCACGGTGCCGCTGGTAACATCCGGTATCTCTTCGACCTCGGCCGTCAGGTAAGGTTTATTTGACAGAAACTTCTTTATCCTGATTCGCGATATTCCCTGAACCAGAAACCTGATGGTTCCGTCCGGGAAACGAAGCATCTTGAGAATATTCCCCGATGTTCCGACCTTGAAGATTTCGCTCGGCCGCGGCTCATCCTGGCTTTTCTCGGTCTGCAGAAAGATTCCGACAGTACTGCCCCGCATCAGAGCTTCGTCTATCACGCGGGCCTGATTCTGTTCGCTGGCAATCAGCGGAACAACCAGGTGCGGGAATACAACCATCGCCTTCACCGGTAAAACCGGCAGCACTCTGGTCCTGGGCTTCCCGGCGATCTCGGCTTTATCTTTAACCTTCTGCATGACTCATCCCCTTACCTCATCATATCGGCGACCGTGCAAGGTGCCTAAACATTAAAGCGGAAAAGAATCACATCGCCGTCCCGGACGACATAACCCTTGCCCTCAACGTGCAGCCTGGCGGCGGCTTTCAGAGCCGGGACCGTCTTGTGCTCCATATAATCATCGTAAGCGGCGACCTCGGCCTTGATAAATCCTCGCTCGAAATCAGTGTGCACAACGCCCGCCGCCTTGTGCGCTGTCGTTCCCTCTTTTATTGTCCAGGCCCGACACTCAGGACCAAGGACGGTAAAAAAGGAAATCAATCCCAGCAGACCGTAGGATTTCTGAATGAACTTGTCCACCGCCAGCCGATCGATATTTAACTCCCGGAGAAATTCCCCTCTCTCATCCTCTTCCAGAGCCGCCAGTTCCATCTCGATTTTGCCGCAAATGACCGATATGTCCCGGAATCCCTCAATGCAATATTTCTTATAGCTTTCGTAAATTCCATCGCGCTGGGGAAGCTTGTCCTCCGCTACATTGAACACGATGAGCTGTGGCTTCAGAGTCAGAAAGGAATACCCCCGGATTTCTCTCTTTTCATCCTCGGTCAGATCCAGCACCGAGAGCGATCTCTCATTATTCAGCGCTTCGTGGCATTTCTTCAGAACTTCCAGCTCTCCGGCGCGCTCCTTCTTGCCGGTGAGCTTTATGGAACGCTCCAGCTTCGTGAGATTGCTTTCAACCAGCACCAGATCGGCCAGTATCATCTCGTCAATAAGATTCCGAAGGTCGTGCTCCGGTTTGGCATTGACACTGAAATCATCAATAACAATGACGACGGCATCCATCGTTCTCAGGTCATGCATTATATCCGGCTCTTCCCCGGCTCTCTTGCCCTTCCCCGTAAACGCGGCCGCGTCGAGAAACTCAATCTCCGCATGAGTCACTTTTTCGGGTTCGAACAGCCCGGCCAGGTTGTCGAGCCTTTCATCCGGGACCTTAATCACAGCCCGGTGCACCGCCTGAGAGTAATCTCCGACTG
Organism: Candidatus Zixiibacteriota bacterium; assembly: GCA_020345705.1. Taxonomy (GTDB): domain Bacteria; phylum Zixibacteria; class MSB-5A5; order GN15; family PGXB01. The sequence goes on from CP070766.1 coordinate 2,070,171, forward strand.
TTTCCTCGAGGCCTGAAACAGCGTTGAATAACGTTGTCTTCCCGGACTGTGGAAGTCCGATTATCCCCAGTCTCATAATATCATTTTACCTCAGATGACCGCTCACCGCAAGCCTAAATCCGAAGATATTAGAGGCCACTGGCGATGCCGGTCAGGATCCCGCCTCCTTTTTCACGATGAGAGAGCGCAGGATTTTGAGATTTTCGATATCTTCGTGAAGATCCTCGCTTTTGGGCGTCTCAAGAATCTTGGGCACTCTATTGAGCCGCCGATCGTTTAGAATATTTCTGAACGGCTCCAGCCCAAGTTCCCCGTCCCCAACATGCTCATGGCGGTCCTTTTTCGAACCGAAGGGCTTTTTGCTGTCGTTAAAGTGGATTACTTTAAGCCGCTTGAGACCGATAATCCTGTCGAACTCGCGAATCGTTGCACGGTATTCCTTCGGATCCCGGAGCGGGTATCCGGCGGCGAAAATATGACAGGTGTCAAGGCAGACCGACATTCGCGACTTGTCCTCCACCATTTCTATAATTTGGGCCAGCTGTTCAAACCTGTAGCCCAGGTTTGTGCCCTGGCCGGCGGTTGTCTCCAGGCAGACGGTGGTTCTGTTGTCGGGAAGCTGCTCGAAGATACGGTTTATGGCTTCAGCGATCCGACTCAACCCGGCCTCCTCGCCCGATCCGACGTGCGAGCCGGGATGCATGACCAGATGCTGGATTTTCAGCGTTCCGCACCTTTCCAGCTCAATCTTGAACGAATCCATGGACTTTTTATAAAGAGCATCCTCCGGCGAGCCGAGATTTATCAGATAACTGTCATGAGCACAGGCAACCTTGACGCCGGTCTCTTTCTGCTCTTTAAAAAATCTATCGATTTCCTCATCGGTCAACTCTTTTGCCCGCCACTGGTTGGATTGTTTGGTAAATATCTGTATCGCATCGCAGGTTGCTTTCTTCGCTGCAATCACTGCATTGTACACACCGCCCGAGATCGACATATGGGCACCCAAAAGCATAACTTCAATCCTCACTTTAGAAACTAGTCAAGGCGGTCGTCCAACCGCCACATACCGGAATCTATGCCATGGAAATGAAAATACAACCATCTTTTGACGGAATCCTCCCTAGGCGGATCGGACCGGTCGATACTCTCTGCCGTTCGAGACAGATTATATCTGCAATCCGGGATACTTCGTACAAAGTCCTCTTTGTGTGGGGCAGTCCCAATATAATCGGACAATTCTTGTGAAGATTTTCGGCGGCCTCAGATGATAAGCCGCTCGCCACATCGAAAACATCGGGCCGGGTAATTTCCCTCCAGGCTCATTGCACTGAACCACAATAAGTTGCGCTTACGACGAAATGAAGCAACCGTCCGATCCCGGCCAACGGATTTTTATTTCATTTCGGCAGGAGTTTTTCAGGGAAAAACCGCGGAAAGCTTTGCAAAGGACCCGCACTATGATAAGAATAACAAAGAATACTGGTTTCACGGTCATGGAAGTGATGGTGTCAATCATAATTCTGACACTGTCACTCTTGCTCCTGCTCAATATGGCGATGATCGCGCTGGAGGGCAACGACTGGTCGAACAAGGCAACGGCGTCGACACAGCTCCTCCAGGAAAAGCTTGAAGACTTGCGAAACGACTATAATATGAGCAGCGGAGTGGATACCGTCAACAACATCGAGCGACACTGGCAGATCACGAAAGAGGCCAGTCATTTAAAAAGAATTGATATCACCGCCTCGTGGCGCAATCGCCGCGGTGATATACTCCAGAATGCCATAACGGCTTACGTAAGAACCGACAGCATATAGGTGCCGCCATGAGAATTTTCAATAAGAGACTCAGGAATCTAAAAGGCGTCTCGCTGCTCGAGGTGCTGATCGCCATGTTTCTGACCGGCGTGGTGCTGACGTCAATCTTTAAAGTCTATGTGACTCAGCATAAGAACTGGACAATTCAGAATGGTGTCACCGATATGCAGCAAAATGCCCGGGCCGCCATCGACGAGCTTACCCGGCAAATAAGAATGGCCGGCCATGAGCTCCCGCTGGGACTTGACGGTATCGAGGCATATGATACCAATCCCGATACGATTGTCATAACATATTCCGATGGCGGCTGTGATGCCCCCATTGAGCACACCATGCCCATGCCCTCGGCCGAGTTGCGCTGTGACGGGCACGACATTTCCTGTTTTTATGACGGGCAGTGGGTGTACATCTTCCACCCCGATTCGGGCGGCGGTGAATTCTTCCAGATCTCACTCGTCCAGGAGGACGCGGCCCATATTCAGCACAACACCATGCCCCTGTCAATGTGCTACCCGAAAGGCGCCATCGTCCTTGCATTGCAGAGAGTAAAGTACTTCGTCGATAATTCGGATACTCTGCATCCTAACCTGATGATCGAATTGCCCGGGCGCACTCCCCAGGTCTATGCCGAAAATATAGAAGACCTGCAATTCACGTATACTATGAAAAACGGAATGGTCGTGGACATACCCGCCATTGCCGCCGACGTCCGCGAAGTAAGTATTGAGCTGACCGGCCGAACCGACGTTCCGGACCCTGATTTTCCGCAGGACCCCTATCGCCGCAGAGTTTATGCATCAAAAGTGAATGTAAGAAATCTGGATATATAGAATGCTGTGGTAAATCATTTGAGAGAAAGGTCAACTATGACTTGGTATAGAAAAATCGCAAACAACAGAGGGCTGGCCACGTTCATCGCCCTTATGATAATGCTGATGCTTACCATGATCGGTGTGGCGGCCCTGAAGATCGCCGATGATGAAATCACCATTGCCGGCAATGAAATGAACGAGATGGCCTCGTTCTACGCCGCCGAAGCCGGGCTTGAGAGAGCCTCGGCGACGATTCAGGCTCAGTACGTTTCGACCGGCGGCCCGCCGTCGATCCTCCCGTGCGGAAGCGAATTCCTCAACAGCAAGACGACGGTGGCATTTGTGACCAGTGATCAGGGCGCCGCCGTTCAACGTACTATTGCCAAGGGAACTCTGGCCGGTCTGCACGGGCTGGTCAAGACGTATGAGATTGAGGCTATCGGGACATCCCTGATTGATGGAAGTCAGGTCAAACTGACACAGCAATTTGAGGCAGCTCTCATCCCGATTTTCCAGTTCGCCGTCTTCTATGACAATGACTTGGAATTCGCTCCCGGTCCGGACATGACCCTGATTGGTCGTGTGCATTCAAACGGTAGCCTCTGGCTGCAGGCCGGGGCCAACCTTAACATGGATAGCTACGTGACCTGCGCGGGCGATTTATTCCATGGGCGAAAAGGCGCCGGCGGCGTCAGCGACGGCAACGTTTATATCAAAGATACCGACGGCAACTACCGCAATATGAAAAATCCCGACAACAGTTTTCTGGAATCAACCGATTCGTACTGGTATGACTCGGCTTCCACCAGATGGGGCGGCCGTGTCCAGGATGCCGCCTTTGGACAGAGAGAGCTCAACCTGCCGCTGAACAACTCCGGTGACCCTCATAAGCTTATCGAACCGGGAGCCGGCAACGCCGACTCCTATGAGCACCTGGCTACCGTTAAGGTCATCGACGGCCTCATGTACGCCCTGATCGGCGGCGTCTGGCAGGATATAACTGGGATTCTGCCGGCTGGAACGGTCACCAACAAAACCTTCTATGACGGCCGTGAGGGAACCACCGTCAACGCCACCGAGATTGACATGTCACTGCTCAAGTCGAGTGGATATTATCCGGGCGGAGGCGTAATCTATGCTTCCGACGGCAGCGGCGGCACATTCAACGCCCTGCGCCTGACCAATGGCGCCGACCTCGGTCGACCCCTGTCGATTTTCAGTGAAAATCCCGTTTATGTAGAAGGAGATTTTAACTCGGTCAACAAACAACCGGCCGCCATTGCGGGAGACGCCGTCACCTTTCTGTCCAATGCCTGGGCTGACTCCAACTCGACTTTGGGCAAGGACAGCCGTGTCGCGACACCGACCATCTGTAATGCCTCTATTTTGACAGGCAACACCAACACCACCTCTACGACCTACAACGGCGGTCTTGAGAACCTGCCTCGTTTTCTGGAGAACTGGGAAAACGTAAGGTTTACCTGGTCGGGCTCGATGGTGAACCTGTGGAAGTCTCAGCAGGCGGATGGAGACTGGAACGACACCTATTATACACCGCCTATCCGTGATTGGGCGTATGATACTGATCTGGACGACCCCGCCAAGCTCCCGCCGGAGACACCGATGATTCGCGTCTTCCAGCGGACAGGCTGGAAGCAGGATCAGGTCGGCTATGTTTCTACGCCTCCCGACTCTATCTGAATGAAAATAGAGATAACAAAAACCCCGGCCATGCCGGGGTTTTATATTCTCAATTTCAGATAAGGTCAATTTCGTCCCGTACTGATCACTTCAACCTGACCCAACTCCGACAAACCACGCCGCAGGATGTCTTCGGGTCCCATTACTACCACCGTCAGGTGGTTTTCATCAAGAAACTTTTGCGCTGTCTTTCTTATGACACCCGGATCGACCGAATCAAACTGCTTTAGAAGTTGGTCGTGGAAGTTAAGTTTCAGATTCAGACTTATTATCCGGGAAAGCATATTGACCGTTCTGGATGGATTCTGGAAATAGCCGGCCATCTCTCCTCGGAAATGACTCTTGGCATCACCCAGTTCGCCGGCCGGGACTCGGATATTTCGCAGATCCTGAAGGGTCGCCAGTACCTGCCTGATGGCTTCGGCGGTCATTTCATTTGTAGCTCCTCCGTAAATGCTGAGCATTCCGTCCCCGGTTGACCAGTCGATCGAGGAGCTGATTGTAGTCGCCAGCGCATGCTGGCGGATCAAGCACCTGGACAGACGTGAAATCTCACCGGCTCCGCCGAGAAGGTAATCCAGCAAAATAAAAGCGGGCACGGCTTCGGATAGCGAAGGCACAGCCGGCCGGCCGATCATGAATTCGCTGCTGGCCGCCTCGGGATTGTCAAGAATTATGATTCGCAGAGAGTCAGGTATACTCTGATTGGCAATCGGTCGCGAAAAGTCTGTTCCCTTTTCCCATTTTGAGAAGAGCTTCTTTATGAGCTTCTTGACGTCACCGGCCTTGAAATCGCCGGCAATAACCAGGGCCGCGTTGTTGGGGCGGACATTTCTCTCATAGAAACTTCTGACGTCATCCAGCTCTATCCGTCTGATTCCGGCCCGCGTTCCCGAGGACGGAAGTCCATAGCCGTCATCTCCGTAAATCGAACCGTAAAGTTTATGAATCAGTCTGTATCTGGCAACGGAGTTGACTTGCATGATGACGGAATCGTACCGCTTTTTCAGACGGTCTAGACCCTCTTCATCGAATTTGGGTGCGGTCACCATTTGGGCTACAAGCTGAAGTGCCAGTTCTTCGTCACGCGCGAGAAAACTGCCCTTGATAAAAAGGGCGTATTGTCTGGTATCGAATGTTATCAAACCCCCGACGGAATCAATGGCCTCGATCAGGGCGCCCCCCGGAAATTTCTCCGCCCCTTCTTTCAGCATCTCCATGGTAACACCCGCCAGGCCGCAAATACGCGCTGAATCGACCGCCGAACCGGTTTTGAAAAGCATGGAGTACTCGAGTATGGGCCAGCGATGATCTTCCACAAGAATCACCTGAAGACCGTTGGCGAGAGTGAAACTTGAATGTTCCGGCAGAATCCCGCCGCCGAAGGCATCCACAACAGGTATGGTGCATATTGAAAGGGCACAAATTGTGACGGTAATCCCGAGTCTCATTGCATCGAGCTCTCCTCTGATGCCCTTCTTTCGGGACCTGTCGGCTCAAGGACGATAACCACCCTGAAGGATCGATCAAGGTACTCCTGCGCCGCCCTCATAACATCCTCTTTAGTAACGGTACGCGCCTGCTGCACTATCTTATCCGGCGATTGCCACTCACCGCCGATTATATAATTCAGGCCGATGCTTTTCGCCGTCGCATCAAGCGTACTTATCTCCCGGTAAAAATCGGCCTCAATCCGGTTCTTAACCATTTCCAGTTCCGCATCGGAAACATATTCACTGCGCAACAGCTCGATCTCCTCATCCATTTGACTTAACCCGTCCGATACGTACGAATCATAATTCAGGATGGAGAAGCAATACAACATGCCGGGGTCCTCGCTTTTCTGCAATCCGCCTCCCACAATCAGAGCCGATTTCTCATCGATCACCATTCTTTTGTGGATTCTTGATGATTCGCCGCCTGTCAGGATCTTGCTGATAACCTCGAGCGCCGGGATGTCACCGTGACCGATCTCGGGCACACGATAACCTATTATGAAAGCAGGAATGCCGGCAAAACCCTTGAGATATGAATGCCTTTCACCTGCTGGCTCCGGTTCGACGATCCGCCTTCTTTCCAATAAAGGCGGGGCCGCTATTTTGCCGAACAGCTCCTTTACTTTGGCAACCGTCTTTTCCGTATCGAAATCACCCAGGATTACAATGGTGGCATTCGCCGGCTGAAAATAGAGTCTATAATATTCTTTCAAATCGTCAAGATTAATGTTGTCAATGTCAGCCGGCCAGCCGTACCTCGGATTGCCGTACGGATGCAGCCGGTAAGATAAGTTATAGAACTCTTCATTTATATGGCCGTAAATCGAACTCTCCACATACAGCAGTCGCGCCTTACGCATGAAGTCCTTTGCCAGAAGGAGCTTTTCTATAGTCATCTCGACGTTCTCCATCCGATCGGCCTCCAGAAACAGAACCGTATCCAGCATGTTTGAGGGAATCATGGTCCAGAAATCGGTAACGTCCAGCCCGGTCAGGTGCATGCTCCAACCACCGCCCGCCTGAATTATCCGGGAATGCTCGCCCTTCTTGAATTGCGGCGTACCTTCAGAGAGGATCCGGGAGCATATCCTGGTAATGCCGGTCATACCCGGACATTCGTCCTTGATGCCGACATGATAAAAAACCCGGACAACGGCCAAGGGCGAGGAATGGTCCTCTAGCGCAAGCAGGGTCAGACCGTTGTCAAGGCGGGTCTCGACGATTTCACCCGCAAATGAGAGAGGATTGATAATTGCCAAAAGAAGCGCCAGACCAGCCAGCACTGAGATTTTATTTCCGCCAGCCTTCATTTTCTCCAAAAATAGCAAAACTGCCTTCATATGGCAAATATTATCAGAAATATTTGCACACCAAATACTTACTGCGTCCGAAAGAAAATGTTTCGCCTTCTGCGATTAATTCTCAAGAATCCGGCCTTAAAACGGCGAGCATCCGGCCTGCAAACGAATTTTCGAAATTGGGCGGTCACCTTTCATCTTCTCGATCGCGGCAAAATTGATTCCTGGGGGCCGGCCGCAATTCCGCCAAAAATCGATGTTCCGCGTTGGACATTGCCACCGCACAGCCTTGTCTGCTCGCCGAGGAAGTAGCGGGCGAGGTTGATCCGAAAGCCGGCTTCGTAATTATCCCGGTTATCGAAGCTGACGTTGATTATCACGCCTCTCAAAGGGTTTACATCAACGCCATATCTGAATGCCGCACCTTTCAAGCTCTGGGCGGTTGAAAGCGATACTTCGGCCGAGATAGTCAGCAAACCCCGGTGGGCAGTATGAGAGATGGAATAAATCTGCTCGATATCAGAGCGGCGACCGTCAACCCGGCTCCGATTCAGGTTATAAAAGACCCCGGCCAGGGCAAACCTCGGATTTTGTTTGATCAGGAATCCCAGGCTCCAGAAATGCTTTTTGTCGAGCTCCTCCGGGCCGTTCTTGACATAGCGATATGATCCGCCCAGAAAAATACCGTGCCACGATTGCACGCCCGCGGAGAATATGTATTCGTCATAATCTTCCTGACGCAGGTCGGCCAGATGACGATAGCTGATACCGACCCCGTCACCGCCGGCGGTTATGCCCCAGTTGTCGGCAAAGTTGCCCTGATAAAGCTCGCCGGTGAGCTGAAGCGCCACCATTTTGTCATACCCCAGTGCGGCGGGATTTATCCAGGCCGCTTCGATGCCCGATACTGATGATGTAAACCTGTGATAATAGACGCCGCCGGGAATCTCCACCCGATTTGCCCCCGAAACGTCTGAACACAATGCGGCAAATAAAAAAAATACGAACCATCTCAATAAAATTCTCATAGCAGTCATCACGATCTGATTAGCGAATCCCCTTGATTCTAATGTTCCCGCCCCCCCCGACGTCGATATCGATTGCCGGGCCGCCTTTCCCGGTGACAAACTCAAGATAATTACTGGCCACAGTTATCGGTCTTACGGGAATTCTGGTGACATGCACCTCTCCTCCCGATTCAACCTGAAGCGAAAAGACCGCCGAGACCGCCTTGTTGACATACAGCTCTACATCTTCATAGTCATCGGCAATCGTTAACGCGGATTCGGTCATGTCTCTGATCGTCAGTCTGATCGGGCATTGCGAACCCGTAATTCTGCTAATTCCTCCTTTGAGCTCGGCACCGTCTATCCTGATCTTCCCGTAGCTGCCGTCGATTGTAAAGGCACCCCGGACGGCTTCCATGATAATGTCACCATTCTCATTGCTTATGTGTGCCGGCTTCGTCTCCGATATCATGTTTTCAATCCTGATATCGGCATTATTTGATCCTACCGAGATATTACCTCGAATATCTTTGAGCCTGATATCGCGACCAGAGCCGGATACGGCCAGCCTCTCCGTCACATTCTGTATCTCCTGCCGCCCGAGAGCCGAGCGATTCTCGACTGATCGGAAAGGACCGACCATCGTTACATCAAAATAGTCGGCATACACCTCGACGTCGCAATCTCCGGGCAGATGCAGTTCAGCTTCAATCATGCCAGCGTCGTCGGTGCCTGCCCAGGGAGCCGGATTGGGCGCCTGAAGCAAAAGCTTGACTCCGTCAGATGTCCTCATGATATCAACATCAATCAGTGCTGCGTAGTCGGCGGCTTCCGATTCCGAACCGACTTTCAGGATTTTCTTATACTCAAACAAAATGCCCTCGGCCTTTTCAGTTGTTACCTTCAACTCACCCGACAGATGCACGGCAGAGGATATGATGACCCTGCTCCCCGGATCCAGAGGCAATTCCAGACTCTCTTCCTTCGTGACAAATCGGTTCTTCTCCAGCTGATAGAGATCAACGGGCATGACTGTGGAAGTTGCCAAAATGAACAGGGCGCAGAATAGCAGGATGTATCTGAGTTTCATCCTTTTACCCTCCTTATCCTGAGACTCTCATATAAGTCTCTCATAATTAAGGAACCGGCCACGGCCGCGTTAAGAGACTCGACCGCGTTATCATGACGGATTCTGAGTTTGATGTCGGATAGCCGTCTGATTTCAGGCGATACTCCATTGGCCTCCGACCCGATAGCCAGAATGAATCCGTTTTTTATTTTGACCTGTCCCGGGATGCGGTACGTGCTCTTTCCGGCCAGGTCACCGCTCATGAAGACAAGCTTCCGATTTTTTTTCAAGTTTGCAGCATCTGCCAGAGATACTGCATAAATGGGTAATCGGAAAATGGCTCCCGCCGATGCGCGCACCACTTTGGGGTTGAACTGGACCACACAATCGTGAAGCATCAGGATCGAATCAAAACCGAAAGCACATGCTGAGCGCACAAGGACACCGGCATTGCCGGGGTCGGAAACACCGTCAAGCAATAGAAATCGCCTGTAGCGTCCCATAAAAATCTCCCTGACCTCACGATCTGGTATATTAAACAATCCGGTCAGTCCCTGGCTGGTCCGGGTATCGGAAATTTGCTCGGCCTCCCTGGAGGATATGGCTTGTGTCGAAACTCCCATATCGGCCAGCTTCCGCACCAGTGCCCGGGCCCTATCCCCCAGCGCCGCCTCCGCATAAAACACCTTTTCCGGCAGCCACTTATGGCGAATTGACTCCTCCAGAAGGCGGACCCCCTCTGCC
>CP070766.1:2080217-2096940 GCA_020345705.1 Candidatus Zixiibacteriota bacterium
CAAATCCACCCAGGTCCTCAGCCCTGAAGGTCTTGCCAAACTGAGAGAAATCAAATCCGCCCGTGCCCGCCGTCCGTGGGTCAAAACCACCGGCTCCTCCGAAGGCGCCGTACTTACGCATCATGTCATATTGCTGGCGCTTTTTGTCATCGCTCAGGACTTCATATGCTTCGGAAATCTCCTTAAATCGGGATTCGGCCCCCTTATCCCCTTTGTTCCTGTCAGGATGATATTTCTTGGCCAGAGCGCGAAATGATTTCTTTATCTCGTCCTTGGGAGCATTCTCCGGAACGCCTAATGTGTTATAATAATCCTTAGACATATTCTTCCGTCATCTGCCTTCCCCGGGAAACTTCAGCCCCTTCAGCTTAAAAGATATCGATAGTGATGTCAATCAGAAGCGGGGCCTGCCGACCCCACGTCCGTCATTCTTTGACCACCTCAAAGTCGGCGTCAACCGTCTTGTCATTATCATCAGATTTCGGCTTTTCGTCATCAGTGGTACCGCCAGTCGAGGCATTCTGCCCGGCGGTCGAGCTTTGGTACATGGTGGATGCCGCCGTTTGCCAGGTCTGGTTCAAGGCATCAACCGATGCCTGCATCTCTTCGACATTATCTGCTTTCAATGCCGCCTTGACCCGTTCCAGGCCGGCTTCAATCTTCGCCTTGGCGCCGGCATCCAGTCTGTCGCCGAACTCCTTCAGATTCTTTTCAGTCTGGAAAATGGTGGCGTCGGCTGTATTTCGGACGTCGATCTTCTTGCGTTTGTCTCGATCTTCGCCTTCATGAGCCTTTGCATCATTGACCATTTTCTGGATTTCCTGTTCTGTCAATCCGGATGAGGCTTCGATTTTCACATTCTGCAACTTGCCGGTTGCCATGTCTTTCGCCGTAACGTTGAGTATGCCGTTGGCGTCGATATCAAAAGTGACTTCTATCTGCGGGATTCCCCGCGGCGCAGGCGGAATGCTGTCAAGGACAAATCTGCCGATAGTCTTGTTATCAATGGCCATTTCGCGTTCACCCTGGAGGACATGGATATCCACCTGGGTCTGACTGTCCGCGGCCGTCGAGAAAATCTGTGACTTCTTTGTCGGTATCGTTGTATTACGTTCAATCAACCTGGTCGATACGCCGCCCAGAGTCTCAATACCAAGAGAGAGGGGAGTTACATCCAGAAGAAGAACATCATTGACGTCACCGGCCAATACTCCGCCCTGAATAGCCGCACCGATGGCCACCACTTCGTCCGGATTGACACCCCGGTTGGGTTCCCGCCCGAATAGCTCCTTGACAAGCCCGATGACCTTCGGCATCCGGGTCATACCACCGACGAGCACGATGTCGTCTACCTCGGAGAAGCTCAATTTGGCGTCGGCAAGATCCTTTTTGCACGGCTCGACCGTTCTCTGCAGAAGATCATCCACCAGTTGTTCATACCTGGCACGCGACAGGGTCAAATTCAAATGCCTGGGCCCGTTGCTGTCGGCCGTGACAAAAGGCAGATTGATAGTGGTTTCCATCGTCGATGAGAGCTCGATCTTCGCTTTTTCAGCGGCTTCTTTCAGTCTCTGGAGCGCCATCGAATCTTTTGAAAGATCAATACTGTCAGATTCTTTGAACTCGTCAACCAGCCAGTCGATTATTCTTTTGTCAAAATCATCGCCGCCGAGATGAGTATCACCGTTGGTCGAAAGAACTTCAAAAACGCCCTCGGACAATTCCAGAATCGAAATATCGAAAGTCCCGCCGCCCAGGTCATAGATGGCGATTTTACCGGTTTTATTCTTGTCCAGACCGTAAGCCAGGGCGGCCGCGGTCGGCTCATTAATGATTCTTTTCACATTGAGTCCGGCGATGCGTCCGGCATCCTTGGTGGCCTGGCGCTGACGATCGTTGAAATACGCCGGCACGGTTATCACGGCATCGGTCACTTTCTGACCGAGGTAATCTTCGGCGGTCTTTTTCATTTTTGCCAGAACCATTGCCGAAATCTCAGGCGGGACCTGAGTCTGGCCGTTCAGCTCGACAACGGCGTCACCTTTGCCGTCACGGGTGACTTTGTAGGGGAAGTTTTTCACTTCTTCTTTGACCTCGTCAAATTTACGGCCCATAAACCGCTTGATTGAAAACACGGTGTTAAACGGATTAGTGACTGCCTGCCGTTTGGCGACCTGACCTACCAGCCGCTCGCCATTCTTATCAACGGCGACAACCGACGGCGTCGTGCGACTACCCTCGGAATTGGTGATCACGACCGCATCTTTTCCGTCGACAACGGCGACCACCGAGTTGGTGGTGCCCAGGTCGATACCCATTATTTTACTCATTTATGTTCACATCCTTTCTTTCATGGCCTTTCACAAGAACGGGCGAGCCGTTCGCCCGCCCGCTTTGTATGATGCCAGTTATCCGGCCCGACAAATCTCACTTAATGTTAACCGTGATCTCTTTCGGCCTGGCCTTTTCCGTCTTGGCCAGAGTGATGTTCAGAAGACCATTTTTGTAGTCGGCGGAGACTTTCTCGGAGTCGACGTCCTCAGGGAAGGTGAACGAACGCGAGAAACTTCCGTAGACGCGCTCGGTTCTGATGAAACTGTTTTCCTTCTCCTCGGACTCCTGCTTACGCTCACCGCTGACGGTCAGAACACCATCCTCAACGACAACCTTGATCTCGTCCTTTTCCATACCCGGCAACTCGAACTGCAAGCGGATATTGTCCTTGTCTTCCACGATGTCGACGCGGGGCATGAAATCGCAGTCACAGTTGCTCCTGAAAACCGGCGCTTTGAAAAATGAATCAATTAAGCCGTCAAAATCTCTGGCAACACCGGCCATGAGTCTGTTCGGGTTGTAACGTACGAGTGTCATCTTAATTACCTCCTTTTCGCTCTTATTGTCTCTTCATTTTCTTCTATTTTCTGCTTTGCTTTCGCTTATTGTTTAATCAACAGGCGTGCCGAAAAATGTATTCGGTTGGTGTACAATAGGATAGAGATTTGGAGAGTCAACCAGGGAAGAACATGGCGCCATAATGGCAGACATGGCCAGCCATTATGACGCTTATTATGTCACTCTGACAGAAGAGACTGCCTAATTTTTGCGGCGATTCAATATATCTTCGGCAGCCTTGTTGAGTTTTGAAGCACCGAAAAGAATTTTTTGAGATGCAGAAAGCGAATCATTAAAGTTCTGAATTTCTTCCAGTGATTCTCGGTCACCGATTCTTCCCAGCGCTTTGATGGTGGCCAGCTTCAAGTCATCTCGTGATGACCGGCTGGAAGTAAGTTTGGATTGAAGCGGCCTGTCTTTCAGCAGGTTGGTCAGAAATTGTCTGGCCTCGTTGCCGCCGAGCATGCCCATGGTAGTTATTATCGTGGCGACTTCGGAAGGGAACCGATCGACCAGGTCAATAAGTTCCGGAACGATATCCTGGGAGCCTATGTATCCCAGGGCAATGATGGCCGCCTGCCTGATTTCGCGGTCGGAATCGGTCGCCAGCACCAGGAGCAGGTCGGCCGCCTGTTCCCCGCCGATTTTTTCCAGGGCCTGAATAATGGAACGTCTCACTCTGGTGTCATCATCATTTATCCGCACCCGGAGTGCCCGGCAAGCTTCAGCGTCCTTTAAGGAGCCCAGGACAAAAATCGAATTTCTCACGAAGTACCAGTTCTCGTCCGGAAGTTCCCGTTTGTTAGCCTCACGGTCGAAGTACTTGTTGTCCTTCAGAGCTTCCGAGAATACGATCAGCGAGGCCTTGCCCATCTCAGAGAGAATCTTGAGCACGTACTGTCTGACCTGGCGCGACTTGTGGGATATAATGTCGGCCAGGGCCAGCGCCGCCTCCTCGGAACCGATCGTAACCAGAACGTTCTTGATATACTGGACATCGGAGTGCGTGCCGCCGATCAGGTCCTGAACGAGCTGGTCGATTACTTCACGACGATTGAATTCCTCAATTGCCTTTTTAACCGCCACCGAATCATAGCTGCGGATGCCAGCGGCAAGAGTGCGCTTCTTTAGAAGCACGTCGCACATGGAGGACAGGTGGTGATAGTCTTTCTCGGCCAGTGTAACCTGGGCCAGTTCCCAAATCAAATCGGAAAATTCGAATGTCTCTTTTTCTTCAAGCAAATATTCACTGACCTTCGAAACAAGATATTCGACCAGAAAAGCGCTGGTTGTTTTCGAATATACGGAAAACATCATTCTGAAAAGAAGCAGAGCCTTCTGTCTCAGATCGACATCCGGACCGGCCAGATGATTCATCAGGATATTGACTATCGACCGGGCTTTGCCCTGCTGTCCGGTCCTCAGCAGCCTGCTGAACAAATCTCTGAAGTCATTCAGGTCGTAGCCGGGAAGGGCCTGATTGAAGGTGGAATAAAGGAATTGATCAATCTTTTCCGAAGATTCTATTTTGATGGCACTTGTCTGGGGAAGCATCTGCGAGTAAACATCCCTGTCCGTGCCCATTTCGGCAAGCATTGCCGTGATCCGGTCGATTATGGCCTCTCTCTCAGAATGGTAGTTGAGAGCCGCAATCAGGTCCTTGAATTTTTCCAGCAGAGATTCAACGGAGGTCTGTCCCTCTGTTCCCACAACCTCTGAGACGCGATTTTGCAGTAGCCGAACGATGTCCTCCGCGTCGACGGCCGCGATTTTCTCGGGGATTAAAAATGTTATCAATTCAGGATAGTAGTCATGATTATATTTGGAGAAGTACTCCTTAAACTCCAGCTTCTCGTCGTTGAGCAGGCAGGCCAATTTCTCGAAATCCTCACCGATAATCTGGCTTACAATGGCCCTGACCGAAAAATCCCCGGCCAGGTCTCCCCGCAGCCGCGGGCTGTTTTCAAAGAAGCTCATGCCGATCCGGCTGTTAACCAGAATAGCCTCAAGTTTGTGCTCTTCAATATAACTGGTCATCAAATTCGAATAATCAGTCGCCGGCAACCTTTTGACGAAGCGGCTGATGAACAGGCTCAACTGGTTGACGGTGATCCCGGATTCAAAGAGGATATCGTTGAGATCGAGAATCTGCATGTAATCCATAATCTGGTCGACGAAAATTGACGGTCGGGTCCGGATGTTCAGGGCATAGAGATGGCCATCAGATATGTGAAGGTTGAAATATCTCTTGAATTTGAAAACTCTCTCCATCAGGACGAATGCCCGGCCGATAGCTTTCCCGGCAAGCGGATGCTCGCACGAGTAAACGGAAGTTTTCTTTGAAGCCAGGAAGAGTTCCCGAAGCACTTCATGCACAAGTTCATTAAGGTTAGTATTAAGATCGCTTTCGGCGTACGTGTGCTCTTTCATACTAATCTCCAAAACACTGTATGGTACCGTCCTGAGAAGCGACACAGATCACCTGACCGTCACTTACCGGTGCAATACTGATCCCGCGCTTAAACTCCCGACTGGACACCAGGGTTCCGGTCTTCTTATCACAACAGTACAGGAATCGGTCGAGCGAGCCGAAGATGACGAAATCACCCACGATAATTGGTGATGACACGACGACTCCTTCGCTCTGAAATTCCCACAACACCGAGCCGTCGTCAGTATTCAGCGCCCGAACAAGTCCGCCGTTATCACCAAAGAAAAGTACTCCGTCATCCAGCGCCGGGGACGTCCAGACAGGGTAGGCGAACTCCTTGCTCCAGGCCGTTTCGCCGCTTTGACGGTCAACCGCGAACAGGCCGCCCTCAATTCCGGTCACATACACATTGTCTCCCAGGACTGTCTTGGCGGCAAGAGGCTGATCCAATTTCGCTTCAAAAACCATCTCGCCTGTCGCTGCTTTCAACGCCATAAGATTCCCGTTGTCCAGGGGGAAATATACTATTCCCCCGCCGCCGCTTGGCCCGGCCAGGCTCTTTGCTTTAGCCGAGCGCTGCCAGATAATTTCCCCCGATAAGCGGTTCAGACAATACAACTCACCGGCCGAAGACCCGACAAACAGGCGGTCATCTATAATTATCGGCCCACCGGTAACATCCTTTAAAGGCCTTGACCACAGGACCTTCCGGTTATGGAGATTAAGGCAGAAAAACTCGTCTGTTTTGGGGCTTGTCCCGAAATATGCCACCGAGTCAATGACAACGACCCCGGTTTGAACGTTGCCCTTCGTGTTGACCCGCCCCTTAAAATCACCGCTTTTGATATCGTAGAAATAGATTCTCCTTTTTGTTCCGCAGAAAATGAGCCTTCCCGCGCCGATACTCAAGGGGCTGACCGGACTCTCGGAGATTTTATCTTCCCATTTCAGGTTTAATTCACCGCCGAAATCCGAGCCGATTCGTGCGGTCGACCGGACGTCCTGTCTGGAGTATGTCCACCGGGGAGGTGGTGTCTGTTCGTCGGCCGGCAGGCGGAATTTCTTTGTACATCCGCCCGGAATAAGACATGCGATTGTCAGAATGTATAGACTAAGTCTTGGTCTCATTAAAAGTTCCAGCCAAAGAAGAATTCGAAATCGGTCCCCGGAGCCGTCTTGGTGAAGTCCGTTCTGCGAGAGAAATCAAAGCGCAGAACGATCATTCTTCCGAGGGCGACCCTGAAACCCGCGCCGTATGAACCCAGCAGTTCGTCAAAGAAAACATCGTCAAAAAGGTGAAATCTATCGTCGGTTATATAGCCGGCGTCAAAAAAGAGGGCCCCTCTGATAGCGCTGAAGCCTATACTTCCGAAGGGAAATCCGATTGAGAGATTGTCAATCAGAGGAAAGCGAAGCTCGTTGGAAACAAAGAGGATGTTCCGGGCATAGAATCCGCGGCGGTCATAACCGCGGAAGGACCAGCTTCCGCCGAAGTAGAGGCGTTGCGGCTCGATGCCGGTTGAGCTGTAGGCAAACAAGCGTGACGCGTAGGCCGAAAACTTCCCCAGCCTCAGGTAGTGGCGAACGTCCAGCAATCCGATTCTATTGTACTGGCGCTGTTTGTCCAGCCGGGTTGTCAGTCCAAGCGTGAAATTGTACCGATGCCCCTCAATCGGCCCCGAAATATCCCAGAGGGAGTTATCCGAAACCAGGGAAATATAATTGGTCATGAGCGCTCCCCGACGGCGGAACTGGAACAGCCAGAGATCCTTATCCGAATAGCGCAGATAGGTTGACATCTCCAGCCGATTGAACTTCGACATCGGGTAATTCAGGTATAAAAGGCCACCGACCTGTCTTTCGTTGAAATAGCCGTCGTAATCATTGAAGTATTCGTCGTACAGGTGGAAAAGACCCAGTCCCCAATTGAGACGATTCTTCATGTTGATATAAGTGACGGCGGTGTTAAAGCTTGACAGAAGCTCGTCCTTGGACTCGGCCGTGTTAGTGAGCAGGAAATAAAATGCGTAATCACCGAGCATGTCGGAAAGAGCCACCTGCAGGCCTCCCAGCGACCCGTAGACCGGATCGAAGGCAAGCGCCGACTGTGCGATATCAAATGAATACTCGGTCTTATATCGTACCGACGACTTGACGAACTTTTCGTTGAGCCGACCGGGACGCCACATCACCTTACCCGGCGGTGGCTCATTGGCGGCCAGGATGACGCTATCGGTGACTTCAGTTCGATAGATATGGAATCCGAAGTCCTGATAACCGGAGAAAATCAGCTTCTCGTTATCGGGCGACAGCCGGGGATCGTAGGCTCCGGTGAGCAGTGAGGTGATCTTGCCAATCGTACTGTCGCCATTAAGGCGATAAATATTGTATGCCCCGTCTCTATCAGAAGAGAAATAGACGCCGCCATTATCGACCTCAGGCGAGATATCGTGCCAGTGGCCCGATGTAATCGGCTCCGGGGTGCCGCCGGTGATGGATATTCTATAAAGGTTAATGGCGCCTTCATTGCCGTAGAAACAGCGATCCGAGGCGAAAATTATTGACTGCTGGTCGGCGGTAAAGACCGGATCGGTATCGTAGTAAAAATCGTCGGTGACGCGGCTCAGATCACCGGTCATCAGGTTTACGATATAGATATCGGTTCTCCCGGACAGGTCCGAACCCGAGAATACGGCCATTCGGGCGTCACGGGAAAAACGCGGAGAGATTATTGCCGCCAGCCCGGGAAATTCATATTTGTTTGTCACCCGGCCCCTCTTGACGTCGTACAGATACAACACATCCGATTCTTTGGATTTGGACGAAAACAGGACCTTGCCATCATTGTTGGCGTCTATGCCGCTCTGCAGAAGGTGCAGCGATTCAAAGCCAGCGGAGCGTTCACCCTTCAGGAGTGTTCGAAGTTTTTTCTTCTCTCCGGACGGCGGCATCATATAAATGCCGGTATAGCCTCGTTTATTTGCCTTAAAGACTATCCACTCGCTGCTCTTTCCATCATCCTCCAGCACAATAGGCACGCCCTTAAGCGAGTATCCGTCTCTGGTCAGCTGCTCTGATTCCTGCTTGGCCAGTCCGCCGTCGGCAATCTGCGGGAAGTACTCTTTCTTGAGATGGTACTCCCACTTTTTCGAAAGGTCCTTCAACGATTCCCCCAGAGTAATCTTGATGACATCATCGAAATCTCCGGCCTTCCACCAGTTTTCGAATATCAACACCAGCTTGTCGGACCCGTAATGGTCATTAATGAATTCGCACACTGACTGGCCCAGTTTATACATGAAAAAGGTTCCGGATAGTTCGTACATCCTCGAGATAGGATACAGACGGCCCGAAAGGACCATGTCCTTCAGAATCATGTCGGCCTCGCTGTCCCACTCGGTCGACCAGTATTCGGCAATGCCCTCAATAAACCACAGCGGCGGCGAGGCCATCCGCATAAGGCGCTGCTTGGACATGACCGATTCCAGCTTGGAAAGAGTGAAGACATGAACCAGCTCGTGTCTGATGACGTGGGCAAAACTGTGATACGAGCCATGGAACGGCACTACCACGCGGCCCTTCATAAACTCGGTGAAACCTCCTACCGATTCGGGAAGAAGGGTCGGAATAACGTTAGTCTGAGAGAAATAATTCGGCGAGCTGTATATAATCAGCGGTATTTTCCGGTAAACTTCATGTTTGAAGCGGGACGCCAGAGTGCGGTAGCCGTCTTCGCCAATCCTGGCCGCGATTCCCGCCAGCTCTTCCTCTTCAAGGTAAAAATAGACCCGAAAATGCGCGGTCTCCATTACCTGCCAGCTGAAATTGGTGTACTGGACTTTGTTCTTACCGAAATAAACCTGACCTTCCGACAGAAGCGGGCAAAGCAGCATCAGCACAAGTGCCGCCGTCAGTAAGAGCTTTGAACTCAAAATACGTCCTTCCTTATTCTGCAATCGCCGCCACCTATCAGAAAAAACGCGGCCGATATTAATATAGTTCCTAAGCGGCGAAAATCCAGCCTCTTGCAGCTAATTAGGCATATCTTTCTATTTATCGGCGGTGAGGCATTTCGGCTGAATGCGGCGGTCCGAGCGGTTTCTATTGGGCAATCCCCGTGTCAAAGCCGCACTGCGTGCATTTGCCGCCACCGAGGCCAAGCACATCAATATTATAGCCGTCTCGACCAACCAGTCTTTCCCGGCATTTCGGGCAAAATGTGTCGGACTTGCCGGGCAGTCGGACATTTCCGAGATAGACGTAGTCCAATTTCTCCGAGGCGATGTCAAATGCCCGCAAGAGCCGGTCCAGCGGCGTCGGGGGATTTCTCATCTTGTGGGTGGGGTAATATGCCGAAAAATGCAGCGGTATTCGAGGCGATATAGCGGCGACAAAATCCACAAGGCGCTTGAAGTCATCATCGGAATCATTGAGATCGGTTATAACCAGATTGGTAATTTCAAGCCATACTCCGGCCTCGTGAAATTCCCTGATGTTTTCCAGAACCGGCTCCAGTTTACCCTTGCAAACAGTCTTGTAGAACTTCGGTTTCATACCTTTGAGATCAATGTTGGCGGCGTCTATTATGGGCAGAATATCCGCGAGAGGTTCGGGATTGATGTAGCCGTTGCTGACGATGACATTTCTCAGCCCGGCTTCTTTCACCAGCTTTCCGGCCTGCATGATGTACTCATACCATACGAGCGGTTCGCTGTACGTGTAGGCAACGCCGATGGAATCGTGTCTTCCGGCGATTTCGACCAAATCTTCCGGCGAAACAAACCTGGTGGGGACTTTCCCCTGTGAAATTTCCCAGTTCTGGCAATTGTCGCAGCTGAAATTACAGCCGTTCGGCCCGGTGGAAAAAATGATGGAACCCGGGTAGAAGTGATACAAGGGTTTTTTCTCTATTGGATCGTACGCGGCGGAAACGAGCTCGCCGAAATTATCGGTCATCATCTTCCCGTTTCTGTTATAGCGGCAACCGCATATGCCGACCTTTCCCTCGGTCAAAAGGCACTCGGCCGGGCACAGATGACAGCGCGCTTTGTTGTTTTCGAGCTTTTCAGAATAAGCCGCTTTTACAATCATATCTGACTCTGCATATCAATTATATATTCTACGGCTTCAAGAAGATTATCCACAATTCTTTCCGGACCCGTTTTGTTATCGCTTATGATGTTTTCTTCGGCGCTGTGCCCGTACCCGGTCCGAACCAGAATTGCTCTGCCGCCGGTCACGTGAGCAAGATTAATGTCGGACAGTCTATCACCGACGAAGAAAGAACGAAAGGGATTAATATTATGCCTCTGGCAGGCCTTTTCAACCATCCCCGGAGAAGGTTTCCGACAGTCGCACTCGCGGGCGTACTCGGCGATTTCGCCGTCCGGATGATGCGGACAGTACAGGATATCATCAATCCCGGCCCCGGCGGCCTCAAATATCGACCGAACGCGTTCATTCACCTGGTGAACCCGATGCTCGGGGAAATAGCCGCGAGCCACTCCGGATTGGTTGGAAAGAACAATGACTCGATACCCGGCCCGATTGGCGGCTCTGACAGCTTCTATTGAGCCGGATTCCGGTTCCACCTCATCAGGATTATCGAGGAAATTCTTTTCCTTAATCAGGGTGCCGTCGCGGTCAACAAATATCGCTTTCCTGCCCTTGGCATTACTCTCCAGACGCTCCGATATCACGGTCAGCATATCATCAACGGAGATTCTTTCAAAGCAATATTGCCTGTCCCGATAGCAGGCCCTTTTGCCGTGCAACGAACACGGACGGCAGTATTCATCGACCTGCACGATTGAGTCCCCCATACCCCTCGGGGCAAAACCGAGCGTCGGGTGGGTCGGCCCGAAAAGAGCTGCGACCGGAGTCCCGACCGCCGATCCCAGGTGGCCCAGCGCGGAATCGTTGCAGATCAGCAGATCCGATTCCTCCAGAATCTCAGCCAAACTGCACAGATCGGCATTGACCAGCGTTTTCAGTCTATCATCCGGCAATTCTCCCGGCATGTTCAGCAACTCCCTGTCGTCGTCAGTCAAGATTAAAACGACGTTAGCGGGAATCCGTTCAAATATTTCATTCACCAAAGCAATGAAGCGCTCGGAGAACCATCTCTTGGTCGGATAGGAAGCCCCCGGCGCGACCGCGATGACCGGCAAGGTTTTGCCGAAGTCCAGTGCTCGCTCGCTTTTCTTGGGCAGTTGCAGGACCGGACGCCCGGCGTAAGCTCTGGCTCCGCATTTCTCGACGGCTCTGTTGTACAGATCAACTGTATGGGGCGGATTATGGTCTATCCTTCTCAGCCTAGTTGCCGCCAGTCTTTCAAAACGACGCTTGCCGTACTGGACTTTGATCCCGGCCGCGATATGACGCATCAGGTACTTGGAACGGATATTGCCGTGCAGGTCAACGGCCATGTCAAAACCGATCTGCTCGATATACTCGGCCATTCGAAAGAGCTCCCGAAAAGTGATCCTCTGCGGCAGCGGCAATACTTCATCCACTCCGGCAAAACGCTCGATCAGCCCGGCGACATACTCTCGAGTCAGGAAAAACACCTTTGAGTCGGGAAACGACAGTTTCATATTCAGGGCGGCCGGCGACGTCAGGATAACATCACCGATAGCCCCGAGCCTAATGATCAAGATCTTCTTCATCTGTTCAGCTGAAATAGATTATACCGATTAGACCGACGATTACGCAATAGATACCGAAATATTTAAATTTGCCTTTTCGGATAATACTCAGCAACAAATACACGGCCACCATACCGGCAATAAAGGAGATAACGGCACCTACGATATATTGGCCGATCAAACTGGGATTGAGATTGATGAATTCATGGGCTCTATAGATGATGGCGCCGCCTATGGCCGGGAGAAAAAGCAAAAACGAAAACTCGGCCGCTTCCACCGGCTTTACGCCGGCGAAGAGCCCGGCGGAAATCGATGTCCCCGACCGCGAAATGCCCGGAAACAGGGCCAGCGCCTGCCCTGCACCCATGACGACGGCATTGCGTAGACTGATTTTGCCGGTTCCCCTCGGTACAACGGCGGTCAAAAGAAGTATGATCCCGGTTACCACAAGAAAAACCGCGGTCGTCAACGGCGATCCGAATGCACTAAGAATGGAGTCCTTTAGCGGCACGGCCACGATAACCAGGGGGGCGGTTCCTATGACAAGATAAAGCAACAGCTTTCTTTCAGCCTCAAGCCCCGAGACGAGAACTGATTTTATCAGGCGAAGGACTTTCTTCCGAAAATAGATGAAAACCGACATCCAGGTACCGAAATGAACCACCAACTCAAATATAACACCGGGCATCGTGGCCCCCAGCAGATGTTCCGTCAAGACCAGATGGCCCGATGACGAAATGGGCAGGAACTCGGTCAGCCCCTGGATCAACCCAAGAATTATGGCATCGAAATAACTCATTATAAAAAGCTCCGGCAATTACTACCGAAGCTTAGATTATGCGCCTCCGATTCATACGTGCCGTCAGAAAGCCCTGACTTCCAAACCGGCGAAAAGGCCGGTGTTTCCATCCAGTTGAATTTCGCCGTACAGATGCACGTCCTGAGTCAGTTCAAACTTGGTCCCCAGATTGAGGCCGGCCTGAAAATCTGAATCAGTGTAGCCATTGGAGTATTTCTCCAGCCGCATGTTAAACCGCGAGTACGGCACCAGCCTTTGTCCGGATTTGAATTTGTACGGTATCGATGCCAGCAGATTGCCGCCCAACTCCAGAACAGAGGCATACTCATAATTGACAAACTCAATGAAACCGCCGAACGCCAGATCCAGGGGATTGTTGCGCATCGTGTCATAGTAATCCAGAAACTCATATTTGAAATCAAAGCCGACCAGCAGTTGCGGGTCGGTATCAGGGGCATCAAGATCGGAGAAACCGAACTTGACTCTGCCTTCGGTGTACTGTGAAAAGCCGTAGGTGACGGTTCCGAAAAGCGAAGTGGCCTCATCGGCAAAACCGACAAAGCCTCCGATATAGCCGGCCCCGAAACCGCAGGCATCGGCGGTTGTGAGATTGCCGGATGCAAGACCGGCTGAATGGTCGCCGTATGCCGCCGTAAACGACAGAACGATCAATAAGGTAATTGCTGCTGATATGGTTTTCCCTTTCACCATAATCCTCCATGGTTAGTTGACAAATTTGTAGAAAAATATCCCTCACCAAATATGGTGTCAACAAAAATTCATATGTCTGCTGTGGAAAGCAATATTGCCGAAGTCTTTTAACTTGACAAGAAAAGATGCACCCAATTATAATCCGTCATTAAAGCGAATACGATTCAAATGCATGGACTTACTGATTACATTAATTCGACCACAATTTGGAGACTCATGATATGTCAGATGTAAGGCAGCGCTGGGGCACGAAGATCGGCGTCGTGCTGGCCGTAGCCGGCTCGGCGGTGGGATTGGGAAACTTCCTCCGTTTTCCGGTACAGGCCGCCAAGAACGGCGGCGGCGCTTTTATGATTCCCTACCTGATTATTTTCGTCCTGGTCGGCATTCCGCTCGTCTGGGCCGAATGGACGGCGGGTCGCTTCGGAGGCGGCCATGGGCACTCCACGTCACCCGGAATTTTCCAGGCGCTCTGGAGGAAGAATCGATTTATCAAGTATCTCGGGATTGGCGGGATATTCGGGCCGTTTCTGATATACATGTATTATGTATATATTGAGTCGTGGTGTCTTGCGTATGCCTACTATTCAATCACCGGCCAGCTGTCGGTCATATCCGGCAGTCAGGGATTCGTCGATTTTCTGACCAACTTCCAAGGAGCGGCCACGACCGGGACGTTTGCCGGCACGGTTCCTTCCATCATTTTCTTCCTGATCACGTTTCTGTTGAACATGACCGTGACCTACTTCGGCATCCGTGGAGGAATCGAGAAACTGTGCAATATAGCGATGCCGCTGTTGCTGTTGTTCGGAATTGTCCTGGCCGTGAGAGTCATCACCTTATTTGCGCCCGATCCCTTACACCCTGACTGGAGTTCCATCAACGGCCTCGGATTCCTCTGGAATCCGGACTTCTCAGCCCTGAAGTCGGCCAAGGTCTGGATGGCGGCCGCCGGCCAGATATTCTTCACTCTGTCGGTGGGAATCGGCGTGATTCTGACATATTCGAGTTACCTGAGGAGAAAAGATGATGTCGCCCTTTCGGGACTGGCGGCCGGTTCGACAAATGAGTTCGCCGAGGTAATACTCGGCGGCTCCATCGTCATCCCGGCGGCTTTCATCTTTTTCGGCCCCGGGGACATTGTCGAAATCGCCAATTCCGGAGCCTTTGACCTCGGCTTTGTCACCATGCCCCAGATATTCACCCAAATCCCGCTCGGCGCCATATTCAGCTTCCTCTGGTTTTTCATGCTGTTTCTGGCGGGGATAACCTCATCGGTGTCAATAGTCCAGCCGTCAGTGGCCTTTCTGGAAGATGAATACAACCTGACGCGCCAGAAATCGGTCCGCATCTTTGCGATTTTTGCATTTGTCCTGTGTTTTCCGGCGGTATTGTTTCTGCATCGCGGAGTTCTCGATGATCTTGATTTCTGGGGAGGCAACTTCATTATCGTCATCAGCGCCACCATAGAGGTCATCCTGCTCGCCTGGATATTCGGAATCAATAAAGCCTGGGATGAACTCCACACCGGAGCCAGGATAAGAGTCCCGAGAATATTCAGATTTATCATCAAGTTTATTACACCGACTATACTGCTACTGATTCTGGGGTACTACCTGGCGACGGACTGGTGGGACGTAATAGCCATGAAAGAGATCGACAGTGCCAATATTCCTTATATATTAGGAATGCGAATTGTCCTTCTGGGAGTTCTGGTGCTTTTGGCCGTTCTCATCTTGATTGCATGGCGAAGGCGCGGTAAGAGAGAATATCAAAAAGGGTAAATAAATATGACTACCGGCGGTTGGATATTTCTCATTTTATCTTGGGGAGTGATTCTATCCCTGGTGCTCTTCTGCTATTCAAAGATTATTTCTGACAAAGAAGATACACCCGGGGAGGATCCTTATCCGCGAGTTAAGTAAGCGGTTTTGAATTAGAAGATATTGTACTTGGCCATCCTGTCCCGCAGAGTATTACGGGATATGCCAAGTATTTCGGAGGTTTTGACCTGGTTGGAGCCAAAGTGCTTCAGACAGGCTGCTATCAGCGCCCGCTCCAGCGCAGATTCCAGGAAGTAATAGATCTTACCCGGTGAGTTATTTATCAATTTGGGAAGAACGGGATCGATGATCTTGCTGAAAAGCTCAGCGTAATCATCCTGAAGGTTATCCAGATCGATTTCGACCTTGGAGTCAAGCTCGGAAAAGACCGGAAAATCCTCGGCCTGGAGCGTATCGGACTTGGTCATCACGCAGGCTGTGTGCACGTTGTTTTCCAGCTCTCTGACGTTACCCGGCCAGGAATAGCTGTTGAGCATCGAAATGGCCTTGGGGGACAATCCCTTGATATCTTTTGAAAGCTGTTGGGAAAAGCGTTTGATGAAATGATCGGCCAGAAGCGGGATATCATCCTTTCTTTCCCGAAGCGGTGGAATGAAAATTGAGACGACCTTCAGCCGATAGAACAGGTCTACCCGGAAGGAACCTTCTTTCATGCATTGGACGAGTGATTTATTCGTCGCCGCGATAACCCGGACATCCACTTCGATGGTTTCGCTCCCGCCGACCCGTTCGAATCTCTGTTCCTGGAGAACGCGGAGCAGCTTGGACTGGGTGAGCATCGACATATCGCCGATTTCATCGAGGAAGATACTCCCCTGATTGGCCTGCTCGAATTTCCCCAGGCGCTTGAAATAGGCTCCCGTAAAAGCGCCTTTTTCGTGTCCGAAAAGCTCCGATTCCAGGAGAGTCTCGGCCAGAGCGGCGCAGTTCACCGACAGGAAGGGCTTGCTGCGTCGCCGCGAGTTGCGATGAATGGCCTGGGCGATGAGTTCTTTACCGGTCCCCGACTCACCGAAGATAAGAATGGCCGCGTCCGATTTAGCCACCTGGCCGACCAGCTTGGCAATCTCGACGATCTCCGGCGACTTACCAACGATCTCGTCAACCTCGGGCGGAGAGACTTCCAATCCGCTTTTGACAGGCTTTATCCTGGCTTTGCTGGAGCTAGATGCTTTATTGACGGTATCGATCAGCTTTTGCACTTCAAACGGCTTGGTCAGATACTCGAACGCGCCCTCTCTCATTGCCTCCATCGCATTCTCGGTCGAAACAAAACCGGAAATCATTATAATCGGCTGCCGAAGCTCATGTAACTTGACTCGTTTCAGCAGCTCCAGACCGGACATAGACGGTAAGTTCACGTCCAGCAAAACGACGTCAATGTCTTTATGCTCCCTGA
>CP070766.1:2097040-2104524 GCA_020345705.1 Candidatus Zixiibacteriota bacterium
CGGTGACCAGGTTTATTTTGCAGGTGACACCGGATACGGTACTTTTCTTGATGCCATACATGATAAATTCAAGCGCATCAGGCTGGCTGCTTTGCCAGTAGGCAATTATGAAAAGCGATGGTTCATGAAGCACCAACACATGAATCCCGACGACGCCGTGCGGGCTCACCAGCTTCTCAACGCTCGTCAGAGTATTGGCCTTCATTATGGGACTTTTGCGGAACACCCCGAGCAAGCCATTAATGCTCACGAAAAGGATCTCTCAGAAGCGCTTACGAAATATGGGGTAGCTTTGTCGCAGTTCTGGATTCTGAAATTCGGCGAAGGGCGAGATGTGCCGGGGTTTTAGTTACGGGGAAATAGTGTGACTATACCGTGACTGTTCTTGGAAGGGTGGCAGGCCAAGCTGATGATCGGTATATCCGGTTCTTCAGTGATCTGTATTTCTCATTTGGTCGTGTCGGCTGATCGCATTTAGTTTCTCTTCAGCATCTTTGTAATCAGGATTGAGCTGCAGCGACTTTTGGTAGTTCCTGATGGCGCTGTCAATCGCGCCCTTTCTCCTGAACGCATCTCCGAGGCTGTCGTAAGCATTATAAGAATCAGGATATTCCTGGACTATCAGCTCAAATAACGTAACAGCCTCGTCGATCAGGCCTCTATCCAGCAGCTGATATCCGAGCCAGTTGAGTTCGAATTCACGAAATTCAAAGCCCGCCAGCGTATCGTCCTTCAAATTACGGTATTTATCCACAGCGGCGGAGACACCTTCCTCCCGTATCGTCTTTCGCAGAAGTTCGAGGCCGCTCATTGAAGGCAGATCATAAGGTTTATCGTGGAGAATGCCCAGAATAGCGACCGTAATGTCTCGCAGTTCAGATACATCATACTTCGCTGTATTATTCAGGAGAACAACCAGATTCCTGCCATCCAACTGCCTGGTAATGAGGCTGTAGAATCCCCTGATCCCACCTGCATGCCAGACAACTTCGACGCTATCATGTGAACTTCCAAAAGCCAGTTTATCGTGCCACCACCCGTATGCATAGCCACTTTGATGCGCCGTAAACATGATGTCACGATGCTCCTGAGAAAGAAGGTCTTCAGAACAGAGTGCCTGGTGCCACAGATATAAATCTTCCGCGGTAGAGTACATTGCTCCCGCCGCGTAAGGCACCGACATATCAGAGTAGTCGGCGTTATCATAGCCGAACGCAGTGGGATAGTAGCCGCTGGCACGGTTCTTGAGGACGAGTTGCTGGTGATCGTGGCCAGAATTTTCCATGCCCACAGGATGCAGGATGTATCCCTGCAGAAGCTCCTCGTATGTTTTACCGGTGACCTCCTCCAGAATCGCTCCCAGAAGGAAATATCCCGAATTGCTGTATAGGAATTTCGAACCCGGTTGGAACTCCAGGTCACCACTACAACACTCAGCCACAAACTCACTGACAGTCCATGGCCTGCGACTTATTTCCCTGAACGTCGGCAGGCTGGTATAGTTTGGTATGCCCGATGTGTGTGTTAACAACTGGTGTATGGTTACCGAATTTCCAATGTCTATCCTGTAAGCAGGAAGATAATCGGATATCGTGGCTTCCAGGTTGATCTTTCCACTCTGCACTTGTTGCATAACCAGCATCGCCGTGA
Organism: Candidatus Zixiibacteriota bacterium; assembly: GCA_020345705.1. Classification (GTDB taxonomy): domain Bacteria; phylum Zixibacteria; class MSB-5A5; order GN15; family PGXB01. Next base: position 2,098,691 of record CP070766.1, read on the forward strand.
ACTGTTTGGTGATCGAACCGAGTCTGAACTTCGTTTCGGGTATGTTCGGAATATTCCATTCCATATTAGCAAACCCATAGCCTTTTTTGAGAATGATATTCCGGTCCTCTGACACTAATGCGACTCCGTTGAATCGTCCATATTCATGATTGAGTTGCAGCAGCTGGTGGATTTTAGAAGCCTTATCCTGACAGGAACCACTTCGATACATCGACAGCATGGTCAGCAAACATGCTATTATGACACTTGGTGGCAGGTTGCGACGGTTCTTGATGTCTTAACCTCCATGTTCTCGGCGACGGCATCGGGAGCGCGGGTCGCCATAATCGCTTACTACCGGTGCTTATTTCAGCAGAATCGTGCCTGTTGCATCCGGTAAGCCGTTTGAAATCAGGCGGTAGTGATAGAAACCGGGGTCCGCGGTGTCATCACTATAGTCTCTGCCATCCCACTTGACGAAATGATCGCCCGGCTCAAAGCAGTCGCCGTACAGGACTCTGACTATTTCACCATTCGTGTCGGTAATCTCAATCGTGACATCGGCCGCTTCCGATAGATGGAAACCTATTTGTGCGGAAGGGCTGCGCCTCTCTATTGATGACTGATTGTCGCCGGATTCCGCGACCGGCCGATCGGTATGATCATATACCAAATATTTCGTTTGAGTCGAGTCGTAGATGGCGATTAGCTGGATGTCGTCTATATTCCAACCGCCGAAGGTGCGCATGGCGTCACTGCATTCCATTGTCCAGCGCAGATACACGGTCGGCTGAAGGTCAGCAATCTGCGATATGTCGAACTCCATCTCGTTCCAGGATGTATCGCATATCCAATCGTGGTTCTGCCAGAGCGTTATCCAGTTGATGCCGTCGTTGCTGACGCTGACCGACCCTCTTCCCCAACCGTCGGCACACAGCCACCGCCAGAACTTAACGCTGGTCTTCAGGAATTTGGAGCAGTCCAGGACGGTCGTGGTCAGGTGCGTCGGGGGCAGCTCTAAGGCGTAGTTCCCCTCCAGGTTGTAACCGTAAACGTTGTCCCCGGTGTGCCCGCCGGTAGGATCAACACCCCAGCCCGCATAACCGCCGCCGCCGGTCGGCTGGCCGTAGGCCCAGTCGCCCTCGCACGTCCACCCGGGATCGGTGTCAAGCATCCACTCCTCCTGGACAGCCGGAGTTCCGACAATCAGCTCGACGGAACGAGTGGTATCGTCGCTGTGGTCGGTCAGATTGGCAAAGTAGACGTTCGAAAGATGCCTGCCTTCGCACAGCGTATCGGCATTGCCGTTAAATTGTACGGTCACCTGGGCGGTATCAAACGGCTGAAGAAGACCGGCAACATCGCCTGACAGGGACAGCCAGTCGCAGCCGGGCTGGAGCGTTATCTCATAGTTGATAGGGTCGTTGTACTTATGGGCGAAGTAATAGACTTTGTCGACCGGTTCGAAGGGACCTCCGGAAGGACCTTCCGATTCGAGGTCGTCCTCGGGCCAGACCTTCATACTTGTCTCATGGGCCAGGCCCTTGATGCAGAAATTGGAAGCAGCGTCGTCATTATAGAGATCATGCCACACACCGCCGCTGCGGTAAAAACTCTGGCCGGGCTCGGCGGTTGATTCGACCATTGTACGGTACCGAGCGCCAAGCAGAACCGGAACATCTGCCGTCCTGTCGATCGGGTGGCCGCCTTTGGATAAGTACAGGTAGATATAGAAATCATCGCCGTAGGCAAGATCGACGGCAGTTTCGAGATCAACGGTGTGGAAACCAACATGCTCTACGTATCCTGAGACTGAGGAAAGTTCATCAAGCAACTGGCCGCTCTCAAAGCGGCCATAAACCTTTACATTGTAGTTTACCTGGTCATCGGCGATGAAGAAACTGACCTCCTCGAGCCGTTCGTTGCGAGTCGCCGGAAAGGCATTGAAAGCTTCGGTGACATCGGTTCTGGTGTCCCGCCAGCCGTGATAGTCGTGGTAGTGGATACGGTCATATTCCAGGCGAACAACGTTCTTGAAACAGACAGCGCCCATTTCGGAATCCTTGGCGCAGTACTTGTCATAGTATGAGATGTAGAAGTAACCGCCGTATCCCCAGCCGGTTCCCCAGCTGTTTTTGCAGATCCAGGCGCCGAGGTCCGGCGCCTGTGTGTAGACGCTGTCGTTCCAGCCGACGATGGCAATGGCATGTGTGGGTGGCAGGTAAGACTCCTCCGGCTGATAATGAATGTAGCCATTAAGAAATTCGGGGTAATAACCCATGGCAGTGGCGAGGGCGCCCTCAGTCATAATTTTCAGCTTGATCGAATCGATATTGCTCAGGTCCTCGCCGGCCTTATACCATTCGATGTCCCGCGGATAGTAATAGTGATAGGATGAAAGTCTTCGCTCCGGCGGGGAGCCGAAGGATTGGCCGTCAACGTCCCTGACAGCACCTTCGCCTCGCGTCAGATACGCCGCGGTGACACGGTAATCGCCGCCTTCGTGGACTGTCAAGCCGTTCCCAGTCGGCGGGTCAAGGTCGTCATTGTTGAAGGTGTTGAAGCCGTTCCACCAGTCAAGGTGATACTCCGCCAGATTGGGCTCGCCGGCCTCTCCGGCCGCCGCCCAGTTGCCGGTCATCAGCAGATTGCTTTCCAGGGCGGCCATGGCGCCGTGGGTCCAGCATGTGCCGCCCTGCTGGTTTTTCACGGAAGTGACGTAGTTGTTGCCGTCGACATTCCGCAGGTCGAAATAATAAGGAATACCCGAGGGAGCCTGGGAGCAATTCAGGTCAGGACCGCCCTTATAAAGGAAGCTTATAATGTACCCGACGTCTAATATATTGATGGCACCCGAATTATCAACGTCGGCCAGAAGCGTATCCTGGGGTTCGGGACCATTTTTGTACAAATAGTTGATTATAAATGCGGCGTCCAAAATGTTTAAACCGCCGTCCTGGTTAACGTCACCGCACTCATATTCCTGGTCAACTAACGACTGTGCGGCTTGGCCGGCCAGTGTGGGGGTCGGCCAAAACCAGAAAAGCGCGCATATGACGACAAGAACACTGATTAATAACCTGGTTCTCATGGCGGTTCTCCCTTGCGATGCGGGTTATTTTTGCACGTCAGACCATGCCGCTATGGGCCGAATATAAGTATCGAAAATGTATCTTCTTGACAATCTTTCTAATTCTAATATACACGATCAGTTAGGTACGTCAAGGGTAAAAATGCGCCTCGTCGGGCCCAGTCAAGGCCGCTCCCTTTTCATATTTCATGCCATCTTACGGACGCCGATAGCACCTGATTGTTTATGGCTTTCGGAATCAGGAAGATACGGATCCAGTAGGCATAGCGGTGCGGGGCCGTCTTTGTGAAGATAGTTGACGGGTTCTGGAACGTTGAGTGGATTTGATTCTCTGCTTCTGCAAACGCTGCCCGGTGAAAGAGAGAGAATTCACTGGCCAGCCAGGGATCAGCGCTTTTTTCGTTTGACCTTGAGATCGCCTTCAAAGACAAGCGAATCGTTCTCCGGGTTGAAGTATTTGCCGGAAAACAAAGCGTGGAAACTGGATGATTTAACCGAGTCGATTTTCAGAAAGCCTTCCGTGCAAGTGTAATGCCGGAGGCGCTCGGCCAGATGATACAGGGCGACGATGCGGCATATGGATTTGCTCGCTATATCCAGTGAATCACCGGAAATCTCTTCGGGAAGAGCGACATAGATTCTGTATTTGATTTCTCCGACGGCCCGGATAAGACCGGTTTCGATTTCAGCCTGCTCGGGATTGATGATGGTCTGATTGCTAATCAGGATATTTCCCTGCCCCGCCCTGTGAGGCAGCCCTTCGGGCCTATCAATTAGCTCGCGGTTTTCAAGATAGTAGCTGTCTTCCGTGTTCAGCTGACGCCGGCTTTCAGCGTCGATGATGTAAAGGGCGGGTCTCAGACCCGGCCGGCATGATATGAGGAGAACCGACAAAAGACAGAATATGAGTGTCAGGCTCGACTTCATGATTAAATCGGCATCTCCACCATGCGGAACTTCTTGTAAAGGACGGCTCCCATACTGTCCGCCGCGCGGCACATCAGTTCATTATTCTCCAGTATCCATGAAAGGTCCCCCCATCTGTAGCCCTTTTTTACGGCTCTCTGATAAGTCTCAACGTAGAAGACGTTGTCGATGCCGCGTCGCTGATATTCGTGAATGACTCCCATCGTCATAACTCTTATCCCGACAATCTTTTTACGAATCTTGGTATTCCAGAGAAGCTTGAGAATGCCGGTGGGGAAGAGATGGCCGTTGAGACCGATTAAGACCTGGTTGATGTCGGGGAGAGCCATTGAAAATCCGGCCGGTTCGCCATCGACTTCGGCGATCAAAATCAGGTCCGGGTCGGCCACTTGTTTCAGGCTCTTTCCCATGTGGACGAATTCGTCCTCCGTCATCGGGACGAACCCCCAGTTCCTCGACCAGGCTTTGTTGTATATATTATTGATGACCTTTATTTCCTCATCGAAACTGGAGAGATTCACGGATCGTATTTTAATCTTGTTTCTTTCCTTTGTACGTTTGACGACTTTCAGATGCCTTTCGGGGATGGGAATTTCATCGGTAAGCAGATAGGCGTTCAAGTCCATGACTTTCTTGAGACCGAATCGTTCGGCGAGCCCGGGCAGGTAAGGTTTATTATAGGTGCTCATCACAACCGGAGGGCGGTCGAATCCGTCAATCAGGAAGCCGACCTCGTGGTTGGTGGAGAAATTTGCGGGGCCGCGCATCTTCTCGACGCCTTCTTTTTTCAGCGTGATCATGGCCACTTTTAGAAGCTTGGAAGCAACCTCATAATCATCAATCGATTCAAAGAATCCGAAGAAACCGATATTTTCCTCATGAAATTCGTTGTGATTATAGTTGATGCAGGTGGCGATTCGGCCGACCGGTTCCTTGCCCTTCATGGCGAGGAAGAGCCTGGTTTTGGCCCCGCGGTAGAACGGATTTTTTTTCTTGTCGAAAAACTCCTTGCGCTCGGCAACCAGTGGCGGAACCCAGTTAGGATCGTCTTTATAGAGTTTAAAGGGCAGGGTTATGAATCGGTGTAACAGTCTGGATGAGTCAACTTCAATGACATCAATTGCATCAGGCATATTGAATTTCATCAGGAAATAATGCCGATCTTTTTCCCGATTCTTTCGAATATCTCGAGAACCCGATCGAGCTGCCGGTCGGTGTGGGTCGCGGTATAGGAGGTTCGCAGCAACGCGCTGCCGGGGGGAACGGCGGGCGATATGATGGCATTACAGAACACCCCGTTTTCATGCAGTTCTTTCCAGAAAGCAAAACAGTCCATGTCTTCGCCTATCATAATGGGGACAATCGGCGTTTCGGTTGTGCCTATATCAAAGCCGAGTCTTCGGAACTCCCGGTGCATTTTCCGAGCGTTTTTCCACAGGTTGTCGCGGCGCTCCGGTTCGCTCTCGATAATCTCCAGCGCTTTGAGAACCGAGGCCACGTTTGACGGCGGCATTGACGCCGAAAATATGAGTTCCCGGGCGAAATGTTTGACATAATTGATGACCGATTCGTCGGCAACAATAAACCCACCCAGCGATGCGAAGGACTTCGAAAAAGTCCCCATGGTGATGTCAATATCGTCGATCGTGCCGAAGTGCTCACCGGTACCACGGCCGCCTTCGCCGAGCACGCCGACTGAGTGGGCATCATCAATCATCACTCTGGCGCCGAATCTCCCCGCAATTTCCAGCATTTCCGGAAGCCTGATTATGTCACCCTCCATGGAGAAGACACCGTCAGCCACTATCAGAATACCGCCGCGGTGGCCATTGGCGGC
>CP070766.1:2104624-2126881 GCA_020345705.1 Candidatus Zixiibacteriota bacterium
CGCCGACGACGGCACCGGTAATCCGGGGGCGGTCCTGGCCGGCAATATGACCCTGGGCAGCCTGGGCGTGACCGACGTTTCCGGTTTTTCACTGGCGCGGGACAACGGCACCCAGGCTGACGTAGTCTCCGGGCTTACGGTGAATTCCACTATCAACGATCTTCTGGCAGCCACCAACCAGATCAGCGGAGTCACCGCCGAACTGGTCGGCGGGGAAATTCAGATAACCCGGGAAAGAGCGGGAGCCGGAACGGATTACAATATCGTCTCATCCACCTCCTCGGTGACGCTTGACGTCAACGGCGTCGCCACCAGCGGCAATATCGTCGGTGTCATTTTCGGCATCCCCGACGGCGGCACGCTGGTCGCCAACAACGGCACCGATCATACTTTTGTTTGCGCCGACGTCTTCGACCCGACCAACGGCGATATCCAGCCGACGGTCAATCTCGATTTCGTAATTGACGATACAACCGGAATCGTCACGGGCATCTCAGGTCTCGGCGGCGGCGGTGTCGAGATCAGCAGCCTTAACGGCATCAGCGCCGGTAACGCCCTGATAAGCACGGCTGACACGACGCACGCCATGTCGATTACCGTTTACGATTCTCAGGGTGGCAAGCATTCGCTGACCATCGAGTTTCTCAAATCGGTGCTGGAAAATCAGTGGACCTGGTCGGCATCCTTCACGGGCAATGAGATCATTACCGGCGGAGGAAGCGGGTCGGTCGAGTTCAGTCCGGACGGTGCCCTGCTCTCGTTCGATTTTGTCGGCGGCGCCTCGGCCTTGACGTTCGATCCCAACAACGGCGCCAGCGTTTCCAATATCGCTTTCGACGTCGGGACATCGGGGCAGTTCGACGGTCTGAGCGGTTTTGCCTCGCCCCACACGGCCTCCATTCTCAACCAGGACGGCCATGGGCTGGGCATTCTTAACAAGATTTCCATCGACAAAGCCGGCAACATCTTCGGTATTTTCACCAACGGTGTCAGCCGGGTGCTGGCTCAGATCATCTTGGCCGATTTCAACAATCAGGCCGGACTACTGAAAGCCGGACGGTCGCTGTACCAGGTGTCAGCGAACTCCGGTGACCCGATTGAAGGTGTCGCCGGTGAAACGATTTCAGGTAATATTTCATCGGGAGCCCTGGAAGCGTCGTCGGTGGACATTGCCTCCGAATTCACGAGCATGATCACGGCCCAGAGGGGATTCCAGGCCAACGCGAGAATTATTACAACTTCGGATAATATGCTTGATGAACTGGTCAACCTGAAGAGATAACGGGTGATTGATAAATGATTCGTGTTACTAAATTGAACGGAGACGAAATAGTCATCAACGACGATCTGATTGAGTTTGTCGAGTCGACTCCCGATACCATAATCAGTCTTACCGACGGCAAGAAGATTATGGTAAAGGAGGATCCGGACGAGATCATCCGAAGGGTGGCCGCCTTCAGAAGGCTGGCCTCCCAAATAGAATACAAAATTGAAAGAAATGATAAATAAAGCTGTACGGAGGTAACCATGCCAGTTAATGATAGATTGGACAGTGATGGTGCCACCATTGCCGAAGGTGATGCCGAAAGCAGGAAGCCCAGGAAGCGATCGTTGCTGTTTATTTATGTCGCGATCGCAGTCGTGATGGCGGCGGGAGGATATTTCGTGGGAACGAAATTGATGCATCCATCGGAGGAGACTTCCGCCGAATCCGCGACGGAAAAGAAAACAGCCAAGAAGCAGAAGCGCTCCAATGAGCCGATGGAAATGTTTATGATGGAAGACATAATCGTCAATCCTTCCGGCACTGGTGGCACAAGATTTCTCTCGGTCGCTATCGGATTCGAAATCGGGTCACGCGAGACCGTCCTGCTTTTCGAAAAGCGTGAACCGGTGATCAAGGATGCTCTGATTACGATTCTGGGTTCAAAGACCATAGAGCAACTGTCGGACCCGAAGGAGAAAGAAATCACCCGATACCAGATCAAGAAACGCGTTGAACAACTGCTGCAGGTTGACGACCTGGCGGCGGTTTATTTCACGGATTTTATCCTTCAATAAGACGGAGGAAGGTGAACTTTGGCGAAGATATTGACCCAGGGGGAAATTGATGCTCTTCTGACGACGGTATCATCCGGGCGTCCGGAGCGGGAACCGGCCGCGCTGCCGGATGAGCAGAGCGGTCATACGGTGGTAAAATATGACTTCAAGCATCCCAACCGGGTCTCCAAAGACCAGGTCAGGACGCTTGAGAACATGCACGATAACTTCGCCGGTCATGCCAGCCAGACGCTTTCGGCAATGCTGAGGACGATGGTTGATGTGGACCTGGTTTCCGTCGATCAGATCAATTACTCGGAGTACATAATGTCGCTGGTGACACCCTCCTGCTCCTACACTTTTTCAGCCAAGCCTCTCGACGGTCTCTGCATTATTGACTTCAATCCGACCCTTGTGTTTGCCTTTATTGACCGGATTTTCGGTGGCGCCGACAAGACTCTTGAAATCGAAAGAGAGCTGACCGGAATAGAAAGAGCGGTCCTGACGAAGATCACCAGAAAACTCTACCGCGACATGGAAAAGTCGTGGGAGAACATCACGCCCATCACGACCGAGGAAAAATCATTCGAGACAAATCCTCAGTTCATGCAGATTATTCCCACCGGGGAAACGGTCATCGTGGTCTCGTTTCAGCTAAAACTGTTCAAGTCGACCGGTCTTGTGACAATCTGCTATCCCTATGTTTCTCTGGAACCGGTCATGGCCAAGCTGTCGGCCCAGAACTGGATTGACGCCACCAAGAAACGGAGTATTGAGGAAGGCGTCGAGCAGAACCGTGAGAATATTCAGGATATCAAGGTTGACCTGGATTTGATCCTGGCCAGAACGCGACTGAGGATGAAGGATTTCCTGAATCTGAAGGTCGGTGATGTTATCGCCACCGACACTCAGATAAACGAAGCGGCTGAGCTGCTGGTGGCCGGTAGAAAAAAGTTTCTGTGCAGGCCGGGTCTGTTTGGGAAAAGAAAGGCCGGGCAGGTAACTGATGTTCACCCGGTCATCTATAAGGAGTAATGGCATATGGATGAAAAAAATGGAATTGAAATGCCGATGAACGAAAACGTCCCGGATGAGGCGGCGGGCGATGATTCGGCTGTCCGCGAAAATGAGTCGCCGGAGCCGGTCGCCGAGGAAGAGAAATCCGCCCCCGAGCCCGGACAGGCGGGGGAAGAATTATCGGATGAGCCTCCCGCCGACGACGTGCCTGAAAAACCGGATATGACCGTGGCGGAAGAGTCGGCTGAAGGGAGCCCGTCTGACCTGTTAAGTCAGGAGGACGTCGATTCGGTGCTGGATAGCGCGGGCGGCGAGCAACTTCCGGATGAAGACCCGGTAGCGCAACATCGACCGGCCGTCAAGCAGGCCGATTTTCAGCAGCTCTCGGTAACCGGCGATCAAGAACAAACACAGAACATCGACTTGCTCATGGACGTGGACCTGCCGGTTTCAATTGAGCTCGGCCGGACAAAACTGTGCATTTCTGAAATCCTGGCGCTTGGTCCCGGGTCAATCATCGAACTTGACAAGCTGGTGGGTGAGCCGGTGGACCTTCTGGTCAATCAGAAGCGCGTCGCCAGAGGCGAGGTGGTTGTCGTCGAGGAGAACTTCGGTCTGCGCATCACCCAACTGGTGTCTCCTGAAGAAAGGCTGCAGAAATTGCGATGAATCGGAAGAACACCAAGACTGTGATCGTGATTGTGGTTCTTCTGCTAGTCTTCAGCGGAGTCGTCATTTCCAGGATCGGAAATGTCTCTGCCACAGGAAACGATCCGCCGGCCGAACCGAAGGTTGCCGGAGATCAAGGTGAGACAGACGCTCAAGCCGGGAAGGCTGTCTTTGAGGAATCAGTGGTCTTTTCGCTCGCGAAACTTCTGGGCGCTCTGGTTATCGTCGTCGCCGGGATATATGGTTTCCTGTACGTTCTGCGCCGCATGATGGGTCAGAAGTTCTCCGGAAATCGCCGCGACAATCTGATTGAGGTTCTGGAAACCGCTTACGTGGCCCAGAAGAAGACGGTCTCGCTGGTCAGATTTCATGACCGGGCGGTTCTGATAGGCGTGGGCGAGTCGGGAATCAACGCTCTGGCGGAGCTGAATCCGGAAGAAACCGCCAGGATTATGGCCGATTTTTCCAATGAAAAATCTGCGCCCGGATTCAAGGGCGTCCTGAAGGACGCCAGATCGAAGCTGATGAGCCTGAACATGGGAAAGCTTAAGGCTCAGGTAGCACGTGACCCAAAACGGCCGCAGACGGCCTGATTGCCGACCCGGCTGGAAGCCGGGTTAAATAGGATTTGGATAAGTTCATAGGATTGAAATGCGAAGAATAATCTTTCTGTCTTCACTAGTACTGTTAATCACGGTGATTTTTGCATCGGTGGGCCACGCTCAGGCGATTCCCAAAGTCTCGGTGGAGCTGGGCGAAGCGTCCGAGCCGAGCGATCTTTCCGCAACTTTACAGATCGTCCTGCTTCTTACAGTCCTGACCCTGGCCCCCTCGATAATTCTAATGCTGACATCTTTTATCAGGCTGGTTGTTGTTCTGGGATTTTTGCGTCAGGCCATCGGCACGCAGCAGCTTCCGCCAAACCAGCTTCTGATTTCACTGGCTTTGATATTGACCTTCTTCATCATAAGCCCGATTGCGAATCAGGCTTATAATGACGGGCTGAAACCTTACCTGAATGAAGAGCTCTCGAAGGAGGAAGCCTTCGAGAAAGGTATGGCGCCGTTCAAGAAATTCATGCTGGCCCAGACCCGGGAAAAGGACCTGGCTCTGTTCGTTAACCTTTCCGGCATGGAGCAGCCGGAAATCCCGGCCGATATTCCTTTGCACATTCTTATTCCCGGCTTTGTTATCTCGGAGTTGAGAATGGGTTTCCAGATTGCCTTCCTGATATTCGTACCCTTCCTGATAATTGATATGATCGTCGCTTCGGTGCTGATGTCGATGGGTATGATGATGCTACCGCCTATCATCGTGGCGCTTCCGTTTAAGATATTGCTTTTTGTCCTGGTCGATGGCTGGTACCTCCTGGTAAAATCGCTGGTCGGCTCATTCTATTAGGGGAGAAATAATAAATGACACCTGAAATGGTCGTAACAATCGGCAGAGAAGCTGTCCTGACGATGCTTCTGGTCTCGGCGCCGATGCTCGTCTCGGGACTGGTGATAGGTCTGATAATCTCGATCCTCCAGGCCATCACCCAGGTTCATGAAATGACCCTGACATTTATCCCCAAAATCGCCGTGGTGGCGATTTCGCTGGTGATATTTCTGCCCTGGATTATGAATCTTGTCGTTGAATTCACGGTGCGGCTTTATGGAATCATTCCGACCCTCTAAGAGGCCGTTTCCGAAAGATTTTCTACCGGCGGCGGCAATTTTTTCCGTTTCTGCCGTTCCGTTCTCCGCCGCCGAGGACCCCTGTCTCCTTAATTTATTGTAAAGCAATCACTTACATTCTCATCGTCCCCGCCTTCAGGTCGGCATAAAGCTTGATTAAAGTCATGACGAATGACCCGTACTGTAGGTAGTTGGAATTGCTTGACTTTATAACATTCGGAACCGCAAAGCTTCAGACTTTCCTGCTCATTTCATTCCGAGCCGCCGGTCTTTTTATCATGGCCCCGGTGATCGGACACAAGTCGATCCCCCCGCTTGTCAGAGCGGGTTTGGCGATTATTCTGGCTCTGGTCCTCGTTCCTGTTGTCTCCCGGACTCAGCTTCCCGAGATCAACTCAGTCTGGCTTCTGGCCATGCTGGCCGCTAAAGAAATGCTTGTAGGTGTGATCATCGGGCTCTTCTTCGCCATGCTGTTTATTGCCATTAGGATGGGCGGTAACATCGTCGGCTACCAGATCGGATTGATCATCGCCAACATCATGGACCCCGAGACCAATTCCAACACTTCCGTCGTCGGTGAATTCTGGTATATCATCGCGGTTTTGATATTTCTGGCGATTGACGGGCATCATGCCATCATATCGGCCTTTGCCGACAGCTACAAAATCGTACCGATCGGAATATTCGAATTTTCCGGTCCGGCCAGCGAGCAGCTGATTCGCTTCACGGCCTATGCATTCACGATCGCGATAAAGATGGCCGCTCCGGTTATAATAACGCTCTTTCTTTCTGAGGTGGCGCTCGGCGTTCTGGCGCGGACGGTGCCGCAGATGAATATTTTCATCGTCGGCATACCCCTGAAAGTCGGGATTGGCTTTCTGATTCTCGGCGCGGCGCTTCCCGTTTTCAGATATATGATTGAGAAGACGGTTCACTTCCTCGATGGGGAAGTGGCCAGAATTTTGTACGGCATAGCGACAACTTAGTGAAAGACCATGGCGGAAGAAAATTATCAGGAACGAACCGAAAAGGCGACTCCGCGCCGAAGACAGAAGGCGCGTGAGGAAGGCAAAGTAGCCCGTTCCCAGGAACTGAATTCGGCCGTCATCCTCTGCCTCGGGATCGTGACCATCTATTTCGTCGGCCCTCTTTTGCTGACACAGCTGAAGCAATTCATGGCGCATATGTTTATGGAAGCGCCCCGGATGAGCGCCGATTTCGATTCGATCATGGCGCTCTTTACGTCCAACATCTTGACGTTTTTCCTCCTCATGGGACCGTTGCTCATCATTCTGGTGATGATTGCATACGGGATTAATGTTCTTCAGGTCGGTATGCTCTTTACGGCCAAGCCGCTTGAGCCGAAACTCGACAAGCTTAACATCGCCAACGGAATAAAAAGACTTTTCTCAATCCGTTCATTGTTTCAGCTGGCCCGCGACGTGGCCAAGCTGACCATCATCGGCATCGTCGGGTATCTCACGATCAGATCGCAGGTTGATACGTTCTTCACGCTTTCGGACACTTCGGTTCCTGTTTTTGCCGGGGCCATGGGTAAGATGGCGCTGAAGACGTCACTCCAGATCGGTGGCGCCATTCTTTTCATCGCTCTCTTTGACTATGCCTATCAGCGGTACGATTTCGAAAAATCAATCAAGATGAGCAAGCAGGAAATCAGGGATGAGTTGAAGGATACCGAAGGCTCACCCCAGACGAAAGCCCGTGTCAGGCAGATACAGAGGGAGATGTCGCGCAAGAGGATGATGCAGGAGATACCCAAAGCCGACGTTGTCATCACCAACCCGACTCATATCGCGGTGGCTCTCAAATATGATCAGGCCGAGATGGAAGCGCCTATGGTGGTGGCCAAAGGCGAAAGACTTATCGCTGAGAAAATCAGGGAAATAGCACACAGCGCCGGCGTTCCCATCGTCGAGAACCGGCCGCTGGCGCGTTCGCTGTTCAATATGTGCGATATCGGTTCGTACGTTCCGGCAAAGCTGTACCGCGCCGTAGCCGAAGTTCTAGCGTACGTCTATCGGTTGAAGCAGGAGGCGGCGGTGTAAGATGGATTTCGAGAAAGGTACATTTCTCGACAATATTTTGCAGCGGTCGGATATTATTCTGGCCGTGGCCGTGGTGGCCATTATAAGTGTTCTGGTTATTCCGGTTCCGCCCGGCTTTCTCGATTTTGCCCTGGCCTTCAACATAACCTTCTCGCTGGTCATATTGCTGTCAACGTTGTACATCCGGCGACCGCTTGACCTATCGGTTTTCCCGGGCATGCTTCTGATCGTCACTCTTCTCCGCCTGGCCCTGAACGTGGCATCGACGAGACTGATTCTGGGAACCGGTTATGCCGGTGAGGTGATTAACTCGTTTGGCTACTTCGTGGTCAAGGGCAATTATGTGGTCGGGTTCATCATCTTCGTCATCCTGGTCATTATCCAGTTCGTTGTCATTACCAAGGGCGCCGCTCGAATTTCAGAAGTCGCGGCCAGATTTACTCTCGATGCCATGCCGGGCAAGCAGATGGCGATCGACGCCGATCTTAACGCCGGTTTGATTGACGAGGATGAAGCCCGCCGACGGCGCAAAGAAATTGCCAGAGAGGCTGACTTTTACGGCGCCATGGACGGTGCCTCCAAATTCGTCCGGGGAGATGCCATCGCCGGGATATTGATCACGATGATTAATATCATTGGGGGGATAGTCATCGGGGCCCTGATGCAGGGCAAGACGGTTGCCGAAGCTCTGCGGACGTACACACTCCTTTCCGTCGGTGACGGCCTTGTCACTCAGATTCCGGCCCTGATCGTTTCAACCTCGGCCGGTATAATTGTGACCAGGGCGGCCTCGACTTCCAACATGGGAAAAGACCTGACCAGCCAGCTGGTGCGCCAGCCGCGGGCGATCATGATCGCCGCGGGGCTACTGGTGCTTTTCGGGATCGTCCCGGGAATGCCCACTCTGCCGTTCACCGTCCTCGGACTCATGGTCGGGGCGGTCGGGTACATCACCAATGAGAGCATGAAGAAGAAAAAGCTCGAGGATGAGAAAAAGAAAATTGAGAAGGAACAGGCCGTGCCTCAGGAGAGAACGGAGGACCTTCTCAAAATCGATGCTCTCGAAGTCGAGATCGGTTATGGTCTGATTCCCCTCGTTGACGTCAACCAGGGCGGTGACCTGCTTGACAGGGTCACGGCAATCCGCCGGCAGACAGCAATCGAACTGGGTATTATTGGTCCGCCGATCAGGATTCGGGACAACGTCCAGCTCAATCCGAACCAGTATCAAATCAAGGTCAAAGGGCTGCAGGCCGGTATGTGTGAACTTATGCTCGATCACGTCCTGGCCATCAATCCCGGTTATGCAACCGAGCAGCTGGACGGTTTCAAGACGGAAGAGCCCGCTTTCGGGCTTCCGGCCATCTGGATTATTCCCAATCTGAAGGAGATGGCCGAAGCAAGAGGATATACCATTGTCGAGCCGACGGCCGTGCTGGCGACCCACTTAACCGAGATAATTAAGACGAACGCCGCCGAGCTTTTGACTCGACAGGACGTCAGGCACCTGGTCGATACCCTCAGAGAAGACCACCCGTCGCTGGTGGAAGACGTCGTGCCCAACGTCGTCCCGCTTTCGGTGATCCAGAAAGTTCTGCAATCACTGTTGGCCGAGAGAATCCCGGTCCGCGATATGGTCACCATTATGGAAACCATCACCGACTATTACTCGGCGACCAAGGAGTCCGACGTCCTGGCCGAGTATGTCCGCATGGCGCTCAAGAACCGCATCACCAATATGTACAAAGACGAGAACGGAAAGATACATGTCTTCACCATCGATCCGGCCATTGAGCAGATGCTGACCGACGCGGTGCAGAATACCAAGCAGGGTCTGATGCTGGTGACGCCGCCGAACGAATCGGAACAGCTTATCAGAGCAATCGGTCAACAGATAGAAAAATCGGAGACCGAGGGTCATTCCCCGATATGCCTGTGCTCGCCTAATATTCGTCTGGTGCTGAAGCGTCTAACGGACGCGGCGCATCCGGCACTGGTCGTTTTGTCATACAATGAAATCAGCAATGATGTCGAGGTTGTCTCGACAGGGATGGTGAGTTTCGAAAATGATAATTAAGTCTTTTGCGGCGCCCACGATAGCTGCGGCGCTTAAGGTCATCCGTGAGGAGATGGGCGGTGACGCCGTCGTGCTGAAGACGAGTGTCTGCTCCAAGCAGGAGGCGGCCCTTTCGGGAAACAAAGTCGAGGTGACCGCCTGCATTGATGAAAAGGCGGTCAAGAAACGTCCCGGCAAGAAAACGGCATCTCCCGGCAAAGCACATTCGAAGGCGAAGCCCTTTGTTTCGGAGGCGTCATCGGCGTCTTTCTCCGCTGGTGACGACAACCTGCATGATCCGGCGCACATCGAAAGGACCCTGAATCAGATGCTGAACGCGCATATTTCTCCGGAACTGCTTACCGACATGGATGATCGTGTCAAGGACATTTTCCGGAATATGATTCAGGCCGACGTGCCTGTGGAAATCGCGCACCGCATCTCAAGAGAGACCGCCGAAATCCTCGGTGAATCGATGCAGGCGGAGGATGCGGCCTGTGAAATCCTCAAGGCGGAGCTGCAGGTTATTACCGCTCAGAATGTGCAAATCGAACCGGGTACAAAGGTGGCCTTTATCGGCCCGAGCGGCTCCGGAAAGACGTCGGTCATGGCCAAGGTCGCGGCACAGCTTTGCACCAGATTCAAGCAAAAAACAAAACTTCTCTCTCTGGATCATATGAAACTTTCCGCACATGGCGAGGCTGAGGATTACTCCGATTTCCCGGAACTGACGGTGGGATCGAACAGAGAAGCCGAGGAAAAGACGGAGCCCGGTATCATTCAGCTTATCGACACACCACCGATCAGTCGCGATACGAATCGCAGGGGCAGACTCCTGGAGAGAATTCAGGCGGTCAAACCGGATATAATCGTCCTGGTTTTTTCCGTTTGCAGTCGAGCCGATGATCTCGTCGGCCTGATGGACTCTTATAAAAGCTTCCGACCCAGCTTCCTGGTCGCCAGTCACCTTGATGAGAGCGACCGCTGGGGAGGGATTCTTGCCATGGCCGAGAACATGAATCTGCCGGTGGCCTTTGTCACCGACGGTCCGGGTGGAGAAGGGGCGTTGAGGCCGCCGGATCCCGAGAGAATCGCACGGAACCTGCTGAGAATGGAGGATACGGTTTATGATGAACAATAGACTGAAAAGTTTGGGCTTTCTGGATGAAAATGAGAATCACCGGCCGACGGTCGTCTCTGTCATTTCAGGAAAGGGCGGTGTCGGAAAGTCTGTCCTGGCCTTCAACTTGGCGGCGGTCATGGCTTACGGCGGATTAAAATCTCTTATCATCGACTGCGATTGGAATTTCGGCGACCAGCATGTTCTGACCAACGTTATTCCCGAGTTGACCCTGGCCGACATCGTCCGGAACGAAAATCTGACCTATGAGGCGACCATACATGTCAAGGAAAACCTCCATCTGATCGCCTCGCCGGCGTCAGACAGATCGGGCGTGGAATTCAGCCGCAACCGGCTGGCCCGGTTGCTGGAAGAGATTCGGGGCTGGTTCGGAGAGTATCACTTCATAATCCTGGACACTCCATCAGGCAATCTTGACATAATCAGGCCGACGTCACTGGTCTCCGATTTGAATCTGATAGTCATCAATCCGGAATTGACCTCGATTGCCGATGGCTATGGTCTCTTCAAATTTCTGATGAAGTCGAAAAATGAGATTCCGGCATGCATTTTTATTAACAGGGTAGACTGCGAGACAGACTATGAATATGTATATCAAAAATTCACTCTTCTGGCCGGGCGGTTTTTGGGGCGGGTGCCGCTTGATGGGGGCTATCTCCTTGACGACAGGCACATTGTGGATTCGGTCGCGAAACAGAAGCCGGTTGTGGAAATCAGCTCCGATTCACCCGCGGTCAGGCAGTTGAACAGACTGTGCAAAATTTTAACAAGCTTGGGGCCAACAGCCGACAGACGCAAAGAATTAAAGAATATATCAAGTATAAATTCTAAAACGGCATTAGCCGAAATAAGGAAATAGCGGACATATGGTTAGCACACAAAAGATTCAAGCAACACGGGAGTGTAAGAAAAAGGCCAAGACAAGACGAGTTTCGGTTTATCGTGCTAAGGAAGAGGTTCAGCCAGACCGGAAGAAAACCGATTCGGCCCTCGAATGGCTTCGATACTTCCGTAATGGGAGCGCCGATGCCCGTGCCAGATTACTGAAAAGATATTTGCCGCTGGTGCGAAACGTGGCGGGGAGAATGGCTATCGGCTTTCCCCGTTCGGTCGAACTGTCCGATCTAATAAACACCGGTGTCATCGGTCTGGTCGAAGCCTTTAAGAATTTCGACCCGGACCGGGGCGTGAAGTTTGAGACATATGCCGTGCCGCGAATCCGCGGTGCTATCCTGGATGAACTGCGGGCGCTCGATTGGGTACCGCGCTCCACCCGGGCAAGGTCGCGGGAAATAGAACGGGCGGTGGTAGCGCTGGAAAATGACCATGGTCGAATGCCTACCAACGCCGAACTGGCTAGGAAACTCGGCTATACGGTGGACGAACTGCTGGCTGCAATAGGAGACGTTTCGTGTTCGTCTCTATTGTCGCTGGATGAGACGATTTATAAAGAAGAGGACAATCACCAGGTCCCCCGCATTGAGACCGTCTCGGAAGCGAATCGAATGTCGGCCCTGGGGGAACTGGAGAAAGGTGAGCTGAGAGCCTTTTTGGCAACAGCCATAGATAAATTAACCGACCAGGAGAAACTTGTTATCGCCCTCTACTACTTCGAGGAACTGACGCTGAAGGAAATCGGTGAGGTCATGTCAATTTCCGAATCACGTGTCTCACAGATTCACACCAAGGCCGTTTTCAAGCTGAGAGGGATGATAAAGGAGCGTTTCGCCGTCGGTTGTTGAGGAGAAGATGCGATGGTACAGTCATTGGAAATCGCCGACACTTTGTCCAAAACGGAACTGGTGCGGAAATTCAAACAGATTCAGAAAGCCGCTTCCGAAATGGATCAACGGCAGGCTGCATCCATCCTGAAGGAAAAGAAGACAACCGACCCGGAACGGACCAAAGAATCTGAAAAAAGCGATCTTCTGGTCATAACGAGAGAAAAGCAAACAGGTCAGGAGAAGAAGGGCCCCAGGAAAGACGGCTCGAGCAAAGGCGATCAGAACGGCGAAGATGCCGACCGGGAACCGCCCGGTCATCTTGACCTGAAAGCATAACGAGGTGCGAAATGGAAATAGGATTTTCAACCGATCAATTGATTGATATCGGCCTCAATATAGCCGGCTTCCTGACGGCCGGGCTGCTGCTCTTGCTGGCCCGCTCGCTCTTCGCCGCGAACTTGTTTCCCAGGGCTTGTGCGGAGCCGAAGGATGAAAGCGGCAGCATACCCGTCTCGGCGGCGGTGCAGGATGATGAGGCGATACCGGACGTCGAGTTTGTCGATCTTAAAAGTATGGATTGGCGGGTGCACAAGGATAGTCCCGGAGTACCCTCCGAAGGGAGCTTAAGAGATAAGAACAGGCTGGAGATAATCCGCATGGCTAAACAAATGCTGGCCGGCAAGAAGTCCGGGGAAGCGAACGGATCCGGCCGGGTCGCCGTTCCGGGATTTCCGACGGCCCGAGGCAGTCTTAATCCGCAGGGGACAGGAAGGAGCCGATAATGATCTCCGAATCACCATTTTTCCTGACAAAGGTAGAATGTCCAATCTGCAAGACGATAAACGAATTTGAAACGATTAAGGTCGGGGCCTACACCGAAACCGATCGCGATACCGATTTCTGCCCGACCGGCCGGACGTGGAAAAATCCTCGCTACCAGGCATATAATCCTCTTCTGTTTTTCGTTGCGACCTGCTCCAATTGTTTCTATACCAAGGAATTCAACAACAGCTTCAAAGAATGGAAGAGCGATGCCGTCTTCAAAACGTACCGGCTCAAGAGCATTAAAGAAAAACATCTTGAACTTCTGGCGAAGGCCGATTCGGTGATCAAGGCTATCGGCGCCGAGCTTGATCCCGGCCGCTTTCCAAACGAAACCGCCATATTGAAAATACTGCTTGCCATAATTGATGAGACCCTGGTTGAAAAACAGACCGATCTGGACCTCGGCCGGTTCTATCTGAGAGCCGGCTGGCTGTTCCGGGAGATGGACAAGAGCGAAAATCCCAATCTTCAGGTTATGAGAGGTTATCTGGGCGATATTGATCGAAAATTCGACGACCTGAAAAGCTCGGTTCAGCGAATCGAATCCGGAATCAAAGGCGTTGAAAGAGCCGTCGCCTCTCAATTTGAGAATGACAGCATCTCTGTCGATATCCAGTCAGCATTGTATCCAATTAAAGACAAGTACAATCTTGAGCTGGCGTCTTTCGGCGAACTGATGTCACTGGCCGACGGCAAACTTGAGGTGCTGAGCCAGGTTATTCAGGAGCACAAGAAATTGGCCATTGGTTCGACGGGCGATGACTCTCAGCCGGGATTTCACGGTTACAGGTCGTTTTACGATTTCCTGAACCAGCTGTCTGAGAAATGGAACGGCGTCCCGCTGAATGAAAGGGAAGCTCTGGACTATGCCGTCAAATATTACGTGAAGGCCTTTGAAGACGGTCGAAATATCGCCAAGGGAAATCAGCAGATACAGGCCTCATACCTGATTGCCGAACTTTCCCGCCGAATCGGCGATCATCAGCGCGCCAAGGAGTATTTCAATACGACAATCCGAACCGGCCAGGAGTTCATATACAAGCATAAGGGAGATCAGAGCAGAACCGCCCTGGCGAGGAAAATCCTGGAGCTGGCCATTGAACAGGGAAGAAGCAATCTGGCTGAGGTAAAAGCGGGATAATGCATCCGATGATAAACACGGCGACATCCAAAAACAATTCAGCTCTCAGTCTTTGGGATAAGATAGAGATCATAATCGAACAGGAAGGTAACACGGGCGAATATGTCACTCGCGTCGAAGATATCAACGGGAACGTGATAACCGCCTCCAAACCCGAATTCGCAAAAGGCAGTAAACTCCTCACAGCCGGAGCGCGAGTCTATGTCCGATTTTTCAAGCCGGATGCCATATACGGATTCTCCGCAATAATCCGTCCGATTCAGAAAGACCCGACCGGTCTGGTGAAGCTGTACGTTCTGGGCGGGCTGGAAAGAGTCCAGCGGCGGAATTTTGTCCGAATCGATTTGAAGGTCCACCTGAAATATGCGCTGTTCAAAGGGGCATCCTCCAGGCGAAAGCTCAAAAAGCCGTGCTGGAAGATTTCCTTTTCGCGGAATATTTCCGCGGGCGGCATGCTGATGAAAGTCGAGGATGATGTAAAAAAGGACGATATCCTTTTGGTACGCGTGGACAACTGTAAAACTATGGGCATTCCGCGCCTGCTGGCAGTTTTCTGTTGTCGGGTAATCAATATCAATGATACTAACTTCGCCGGCGTGGAATTTATCCGGCGGGACAGGTTGTCCAAACATTTCACACAGGACGAGATCGAGAAACTGCCGTCCCAGGTTAGGAAATTCAATGTCGGCACTCAGAACAAATTGGTAAGATTCGTTCTTGATAAACAGGTTGAAGAGCGACGGAAGGGATTAATCTGATGGCTTCAGATAGAACTGTAATCCACAGCAAGGACATTGATTTTTCGGAACTTGTCGGCCGGGAAATAGAGATGCGGACGGAACAGTTTCCAGGTAAATCGCTGACGAGCAAGGTGCTGAGTATCACCGGCGATAATATCGTCATAGATCGCTCGGGCCCCGAGGGATTAATAGATAGCTTAATCCACAATCAGGAGGTTGAGGTTCTAGTCAATTACCGGGGCGAGCCGGTCATCTTCAACTCAAAGATCGCCATACCGAGCAAGGGCAAGCTGAGGATAGCCGTTGCCGAGGAGCTCTTTCCCGTGACCAACCGGAAATTCGAGAGGATCGAGATTCACCAGGAAGTCAGGCTGACCTACTTCGATGATATCAGCATCGTCACCACCAGACTCAATAAACTGAAATGGATTGAGACGAAAACGGTCAACATCAGCGGCGGCGGCATGCTTGTCGAAATACCGGTCAATCTTACCGCGGATTTTTACATGATACTGAATCTGGGTCTGGAAGGTGTCGATCTGCCGGATTTGATGGTCGGAAGCGTGCGTCACAGCCGTCCCGCCATGGCCAGTCTTTTCCACATCGGCGTGGAATTTATCACTCGGGAATGCTACCGGCAAAAGCTGCCCAAAAGCCTGGTGCGCAATCTGCCGCAGAAGCTCTTCGAGTTTGACAATAAATCGAGAGACAACTTGGACATATATCTGGTAGGAAAATACGGTAAAGCTTAGGACAGGAGATAGTCTATATGCGTGAAACAGATTCCAAAGTCACCTCTGATATTGCCGCCGGCGACGATATTGTTTCCGTTAGGCCGCCGTTCAGGCTGCTTAAGGATCGCCGCCGCCGTTATATCAGGCTGGAAATCTCACAGCCGATCGAATACTCGGTCCTGAAGGACCGATCCGGCGGCTTCTGGGGCCAGGGTGACGGACCGTCTTACCGGGGGTCGATTTTGAACATTTCGGCCGGCGGTGTTCTTATGATCGGTGATACTCCCCTGGATGAAAACACAATGATTGTCATGAAGATGACCCTTCAGGACGTCGAAATCCTCGACCGGGTGATCGGGGTTATCAAGAGAGCCGAACCCGACGAAGGCGAATGGCTGATCGGTGTGGAGTTCATTACCCGAGAAAGCCTAGTGGATTACCTGAGCGCCCCCGAGTATGAGATGGTTCGCGAGGACGTGGCATCATTCGATGAGATGCTTCGCGGCATCCTGAACAAGTACGTCTATTACAGACGGGTCTCAAATCCGGGTAACTAGAATGATTAAAAAGAGTCTGATACCGGTCCTGGTCCTGTTATGGATTTTTATTCTGAGCAGTGACTCCGGGGCCCAAAACAGCATCATCGTAAGTCTGAAGACACCTCAGTGCCCCTGGACCGAATGCCGGCTGGGCGACAAGCTGGATTATTACTTATCCTGCCTGAACCGAGTCTCCATAGCGAGAGAGGACCTTCCGGCCACTTCGGGATTCGTATCTTTCGAGAACTTGCTCTCATGGGGCCGGCAGCGCGGGGGGCGGTTTCTTGTCGACATATCGGTCGACAGAATCGACTTGGAACGCCGCAAGTCGACGATCTTTCCGGAAGTGGTCTTTCGGTATCGTGTTTATGCCGTTCTGACCGGCACGCTTCGAATAATCGATCTTAAGAAAGGACGATTATCGGAGCTGAAAGACATCAAGCAGGAGGTAAAAGCCGCTGACCGGTGGCAGGTTGTCGATGATGACAAGAACGATCCGGCCTTGAGCATTCCCGCAGATGAGAAGATCATCCTGTTCAGGCAACTCGAAGATAAGACCGCGCTGGATCTGCTGAAGGAAGTCAAGGATCTGACGCGGGGGATCAATTTTGGCAGGTAAAGGGTTTGTGTCCGAAGAACCGGTGAGTCGCTTCTGGACAAAGATCGGTCTCATGGCCGAACTGGCGGCTGTGTTCAGAAATGCCTCGCCCGAGCAGTTGGCCTATAACAAGATGCTCAAGCTGGTCCAGGGAGTGGTCCCGTTTGATGCCACCGCCCTATATCTAATCCGTAAACACGAGAGAAGATTGATGCTGCTCTCGGACGTCGGAGAAATGATCAGCCCGTCATCCTTGTGCGAGCTTATCGGTGTGCCCGATCTCTGCGATTGGCTGATGGCGCATCAGGAGTCGGTCCTTCTCCCGGAGCATGATTGCAGACGCGATCGGGCGGAGGAAGCCCGTGACTCGCTTTTGATGGTGCCTCTGGTCGCCGAAGGCAATCCGATCGGTCTTCTGCTTTTCAAACGAGATTCCGGGAATGCCTTCCGGGATAAGGACGTCAAATTACTCTCGATCATCGGCGATCAAATCACCTCTTTTATTGAGCGGTCGAGGTACCATCACGCCTTGAAAAAGACAAACATCGCCTTAATGAAAGCTCAAAGAGAACTAAAAGCGGCCCAGGAGAGGCTTATCGATGACGAAAGGCTCAAAGCCGTCAGGGAACTCGCGGCCTCGATCAATCACGAGATCAACAATCCGCTGTCAGTGATCACCGGCAACGTCGAAAACCTTTTGTATGTCAATAAGGAATTCGACGAGAAGATCATCGAGAAGTTGAAAATTATCCGAGGTGAAGCATCAAGGATAGCCAAAATAAATCGCAGATTGCTGGAAATACAAAATCTGTTTTCAACGTCATATTATGAAGAGGATGATACGGTCACAATGTTGGACCTGGAAAAATCATCATTCGGAGTGAAACATGAGTAGTATGACTGAAGCCCGGTCGGTCGGCGACCGGACGCAATGCATAAGCGCGCTTTTCGATGAATCATCGCTCGGGTTCTTTTTCGCAGGTACGGAAGGCCATATCGAATACTTGAACTTTGAAGCGGCTCGGATCATCGGCTTCAATTCCGTCGGCGAGGCCTGTGGACAATCGCTTCAGGATATTGAGTCCGTCCTCAGTTGCGGTCTCATCGAAGCTCATCGGTCAGCCCTGAAGGGTCGAACGTTCCGCCGGAACGAGCACCGGTGCACCAATAGAAACGGTCATTTCGCGGTTCTCAGTCTTTTCTGCAGTCCGTATCGCAACGATGAGGGCGAGATTGACGGTCTTCTCGGAATTATCCAGGACGTGTCTGAATCGTATGGGCGCAAATCGGACCTGGAACGGGCCATCTGCGAGCTGTCCATTATGGCGGAGGTTTCCGATGCCCTGTCTTCCGCGGTCGAGCTGGAGAAGGTTATTCGTATCATCCTGACCGGAGTAACCGCCAACCAGGGGCTGGGCTTCAACCGCGCCTTCCTGTTCCTTGTCAACGAGTCGGAAAGCATTCTTGAGGGTAAGATCGCCGTCGGTCCGAGTTGTCCGGAAGAAGCGGGTCAGATCTGGTCGCAGCTGGCGCTCCAGCAAAAGAGTCTGACGGAGCTGTTGAACGATTATCTGGAACGCCAGAATGCTGCCTCATCGCCGCTTTCGTTACTGATAGACGGGTGGCGCATATCTCTGAGCGAGCCTTCGATTTTCAATCGCGTTCTTAATGATGCGCGCGGGGCCAATGTCTGTGCCCGCGATCTTGACGAGCCGTCCATGGAAATCCTGAGGCGGCTGCACACCGAGAATCTTGCCGTTGCCCCCATCATCAGCAAGGGCAAGAGACTCGGTCTGATTGCCGCTGATAACCAGATCACCGGGAAAGCCATCGGCGACGCCGACGTACAGTTGCTGCAGACGTTTGCGAATCACACGGCGGTGGCAATTGAACGTTCCCGGTTGCATGATGACCTGGTCAGACACGCCGCGACGCTGGAAGAGAGAAATCGCCAGATCGCGGAATCGCAGGAGCAAATCATTCAGATCGAGAAAATGTCGATCATCGGCGAGTTGACCTCGTCCATCGCGCATGAACTGCGTAATCCTCTGACGGTCATCGGCGGCTTCGCCAATTTGATGCTGACCGCCGAGGCCGGTCAATATAACAGCGAATATCTGAATATCATCCTCTCCGAGGCCAAACGCGCCGAATCGGTTCTTCACCAGGTGCTTGATTTCTCGCGGGCCAGTCGCACCGAGAGCCGGGAGCTGGATTTCAAACTTCTCGTGAGCAAAACTCACGAGCTTCTGCTCTCAAAGATGCGGCGCTCACAGAAACAGCCCGTCCTGAATCACTCCGACCGGAAGATGCTCATCTGGGGTAATTCGGACCAACTTCAACATGCGCTGTACCAGTTTATGGCTCTGTCAGTCGAGGAAATGACGGGGGAGTGCACGGTTGAGATCTCAACTCATGTTGAAGACGGCAGAGCATTAATGCGAATTCGATTTACAGGCGCCGAGCAGGCCCGAAAGAAGGTCACGACAACTCTGAACCAGTTTTTCGGCAGCTCCACGGGGACTCAGAAACTGTCAATAATTGTCGCAGGAGAGACGATAAGATATCATGGGGGTAGTTTCGGCATTGAAGGCTCTGCGGGCAATATGCCCGGGATATATGTCGAATTACCTTGCAGAAACGGAGGCAAAAATGCCTGACATCCTTATTATTGATGACGAGGATCATATAAGGAAGCTGTATACGGATTTTCTTACCCGTGAGGGGTACTCCGTGGAGTCCGTTGCAGACGAAAGCGAAGCCTTAAAGATTCTGAGCGAGAAAGAATTCGACCTGGTCATTCTCGATATTGAACTTGAAGGCGAAAGCGGCCTCGAAGTCCTCAAAAGACTCAAGTCTGATCATCCGGAACTGCCGGTCATTCTTAACACTGCCTATGCGGTGTACAAGTCTGATTTTCATACCTGGATGGCGGATGCGTATCTTCTGAAGTCATCGGACCTCAATTCGATGAAAGCCAAGGTCCGTGAAATGGTCGGAGTATGAGCAAAGCGTCGCAGATATCAGGAAACACGTCCGGCGAAAACTGGCTCGGTCAGGTCGAGGCCCTTGCTGAGGAGGTCAAGATTCTTGCGCTTAATCTGGCCATCAACCTAGCCAAGTCGAGAGACCAGATGCGCGATCTGAAGTTTCTCGAGCCGGAGTTCACCAAGCTCATTAACAGTTCAGTCGAGGTTATTCGCGAAATCAACAGCATCGTGAGGGCTTTTCGCCACGAAGAAAAGATGGCCTATGCCCCGCAGAAGGACAGCCGGAGCCTGGATCAGATCGAGTCCTCGCTCAACGAAATCCTGGGCCTGAGCCGCCGGGTGCTGGAAACCGTCTCGCATTTGAAGAAAACAAAAAACCAGGTGGACAGTTACAAAAAATCGGATTTCAGACAGTAGCTGCCGCAGCACATATAAGAACGGATAGTGATATGGACACTGAGAAAATCGAACAGCTGGCTCGGCGGAAGGGAAGGGCCTTTAAGGTCCTGATCGTTGATGATGAACCGCGGGTCAGAGACGTTTTCAGGGAGTTCTGCGAAATCTCTCATTTTGTCGAGGTTGACGTGGCCGAAAACGGCGCCGAAGCCGTTGAAAAGGTGGAAAATTCCGATTATGATCTGGTCACAATGGACCTCATCATGCCGGAGATGTCTGGCGTTGAGGCGGTCGGAAGGATCAAGCAGCTCCGTCCGCATCTGCCGATCATCGTCGTAACCGGCAACGCCACCGAACGTTTGGTCAAGCAGGCCGGGCTTGAGGGCGCCAGTTCGCTTCTGTACAAGCCGGTTATGATGGAAAATTTCGTTGACGAAGTGATCGCCACCTTCGAAAAGCAGATCGGCCTTTAAGACGAGCGGATGAAAACAGCTTTCGACATACTGGTTGTTGACGACGAGTTCGAGCAGCGGACGCTGCTTGAGGAGATTCTGCAATCGCACGGATATCGCGTCAGCTCTTTCGCCGGTGCCGATGAGACACTGGCCTACCTGAGATCGAATAAGGCCGATCTGGTTATCTGCGACATCAGAATGCCCGGCATGAGCGGCCTCGAATTCCTCGAGCAGACGAGAAATTTCTTTCCTGCCCTGAGTGTCATAATGATGACCGGCTACGACGATGCCGACTCGGTTCGGGAATCGTTCCGTCTGGGGGCCGATGAATTCGTCACCAAGCCCGTTCGCTCGGAAGAGTTGCTTCTGATAATTGAGCGTGTCATCTGGCAATACGCGGCGCTTCAGAATTGAACCGCCGCTGTCTTATGGCGCGCACCGGCCAGACGTCAACCTTTTAGGTCAAAAGCGGCTTCAAAAGAAAAATCTTGAAATAAAGCTATATTCTCGTATATTAACTATCTGCAATATCAGTCGGAGAGGTGGCCGAGCGGCTGAAGGCAGCTGCCTGCTAAGCAGTTGAACGTGTGAGCGTTCCCTGGGTTCGAATCCCAGCCTCTCCGCTTATTTTTTTGGCTTTTCCGCAATTTTATACTTGACAAAGAGTTATAAATGATGGATTAACCAAGCTTCACACCCTCCGTCACACCTTCGCCAGCCACCTTGTCATGCAGGGTGTCGACCTGCCGACAGTCAAGAAGCTTATGGGGCATTCCGACATCCAGACGACCATGATCTATGCACATCTTGCCCCGGATCATCTGGCGGATGCGGTGAATAAATTGCCGTTTTCGGGATGATGATAAAGAGTGCCAGGAGAATGATCTTCTGTTAGTGTCAAAGTCGTCTGGACAGAAAAAAGGCCCGCCAAAAAAGCGGGCCTTTCCAGTCAAAAACCGCGGATTATTTGGCTGGAGGACCACATTCCGTGACCCAATCCTCGCAGCTGCCAGGGGCCGGGCCGTTCTTATACAGGTAGTTTATCAGATATGTCACATCCAGGATAAGAACCTTGCAGTCACAATCCGCGTCGCCCGAACAAGTTGCATAGGGTATCGGATCGGGACCATCCTTGTACAGGTAGTTGATAATATGAGTAACATCGAGAATCAGGTGCTTGCCATCACCGTCGGCATCGCCTGGAATGCAATCGCACACACCGCCTGCGGCAAAATCCTGCCAGAATCCGGAGCGCAGCCGGTATGAGTCTGACATCCCCATCCCGACGGCCGTCTGCCCTACGGTGCCTTTCAGACGATAGTTGGCACTGCCAGCGTTGGTACCGCCGCTGGAAATGACCTGCCATTTGACCTGCTCACCAGATGACTTGAGCGTGCCTGCCTGAGCTGCAATTGCAGACTGGTCGCTCTTTGCTTCAAGGTCATCG
>CP070766.1:2126981-2136557 GCA_020345705.1 Candidatus Zixiibacteriota bacterium
GTGGGAACTGCATGATGAGGGTGGTCGAATATGGGCGCTGGAGGACGAACTCAGGGCGGCCAGATGGGATGACAACAACCGGTACGATGGCGTCATGGCGCTGGCTCTCGCGCTGTGGCCGCTTTACAAACCCGATGCACCGCTGATTAAGCCCAGACTGAGCAAGATCTAAAACAGCCTGCACCCGGCCGGGACGGGTGCAGGCTGTGTCATAATGACATCGCGGTGGTCATTTATTATAGAATAAGTGCAATATGCACTTTCGCCAGTCTTCGAAATGACTTGTATGGCATCAGAAAAGCGCTGCCGCACCGTAAACATCATTGAACGTGATGCACAACGCTCCAATGAAGATGATGGCAGCGAGAATCCATTTGAAGGCAGATTTTCTTTTTGCTCTGTAGACAACCATCACGCACCTCTAAATAGTAAAATGATGTTCCGAATCAGGTTTCAGCAAGGAATATGCCATCGCATAGCCATGTTTCGAATTATTTGCAACTTATTGTGCGAATACAACTTATATCCGTATTTGGGGTGGTCGCGGGCCGAGGACGCTGCCATTGTGAAGTAGCTTGCACAATAATGCTTACAATAACCGGGTCAATTTGATGTTAAAACCGAGCCATTTCCGGTTGTTGAACGGAGGATTAATGGAAAATCTCGTCGGCAAAATAACGGCCTCACTGGCCGAAAAAGAATCGATAATCCCTGATGAACTCGTTGCAAGGATCAACAGCAACATCAAACCGCCTTCGCCGGTTTCTGCTGATGATGTTTACGTGCGGGCGATGTATATACTCTCCGATCAGATAAACAGCTTCGGGGGATGTTTCCCGTCTGACGAACACCACCGGCTGACGGAGCTTTTGATTGACAGTCCGGTTTTGATCGGGCATCGCAAGGACAGTCTTCCTATCGCCAGAAATTTCCACGCCGAGAAAGTGGTTCGGGATGATTCAAACTGGGTGAAGGTCTTTTTCTACTGGCTTAAGAGTGCAGACAAAGCAGAAGACCTGAGAAACAATATCGATGGCGGAATCTACAAAGAGTGCTCAATAAGCTTTATTTTCGGCTTTCCGGAATGCTCGATATGCGGTTCCGATATTCGCCAGTGCCGTCACCGACCTTTTGAGAAATATGAAGTCGGAGACGGAGAAGAAAGGGAAGCTCATTTCAATTATCGGCAGATACTGAAGGTATTGGAGACTTCTCTTGTGTACCGAGGATCCGTTCAGGATACGTCTATTACCGATGAGCTTTATTTCTTCAAGTCGGAAACAGGCGAGAGCGACGAGGGCGAGCCGGAACGGTGCGAGCCGGTATTCAAACGGCTATGGGATTTGGGCTGCCTCGATGTGCAGAAGAGCTACTTTGTGGCTCCGGCTTACGAAGCCCTTCGCATCCGTCTGGAGAAATCCGGTATCGGCCTTAAGCCGTACTCCTATCAGGGAAACGAACTGACATGTAAACGGGTGACGGGCTATCTGGAGTCAATCGATCTGCCTGCGGGCAGCTATGCTCTGGATTGCCGCCTGATCGGTCTTCGAGGGAAAGAAAGGCAGTCGGTGTCCGAGTTGGGGAAGTTTCTCAAGGGTGAGAAATCCACGGTCAGGAGGATTGAAATCAAAGTGGCGGATGTGCTTGGCTGTGAGAGTAAGCCTATGACCGGCAGGCCGGGCAGAGTGAGACGCAATCTGCTCGAAGACCTTTTTCAGGCAAACAAGACAGTGCTTATTCCGACGGACGAGGTCCTCGGAGCGGAGCTTGTCGGAGCCGTGCAAAAGAAGGCTTCACGATACGGGGCAGAAATTTTCGATGCCGATGCGCCGGATAGATATCTATTTACTCACCGGAGAGTCATCCCTTTGAAGGTGGCCGGAAAACGGCAGGAGCGCGAGGGATTCACGTATTCACTGACTGCAGCGCATGGCACCTCGCTGATGACAGTGTCAAGTCCGGTTGTGTCCAAAGAAGACTGGCTCCCGGGCGATGTTATCGAGCTTGAAGTATGCGCGGCCCATCGAGTTGAAGGTGCCATCGAGCTCGTGTATCCGGAGGTTGTTGACTATTATGGAGATTCATCTGAACCTGATGAGATTGGCCTTCTTCTGAAACAGCGTCCGGAGCAGGATTCGTCCTCACGATATGAGGTGTTCAACTTCGAGGACAATTCGATTTTGCTGACCGTCGGTAGCGGGGACGATAGGAAAAGCTTCTTGATACGCCGTTTTTCAGACGAACTTCTAGAAAAAGGACGGAGATTTCTCGCCGACATAGCGGACTCTCGCACGGTACAGCCCGGTCAGCCGGGCGGAATGGGTACGGTGTCGAATGTTGTTTGTGTCGATGGTGCTCTTCTATATGTATTCTCGGGATTTTTCAAAGGAGAATTCCGGATAAGACCGGCCCTTATCAATGGCGTCTCGCGCCGTCTCTTTTACAGGGTGAATTCAGACCATATAGTGGGAGATACGGGATGAATATTAACACTAACAGGCAACGACGATTCGTACCTCTCAGCCGGTCTCTGCTGAACTTTATCGTGATTCTTCTGGGAATGGCAGCGGCCTATTTCACAACGATAGGTTCCATCAAGATTCAACTGGCCGAGAAGGCGGAAAGCGCCCTGGTTGAAAAGATAGACAAGAGGCTTGGCAGGCTCGAGGTCACCATCATCGAAGGCACCATCAGTAAAGATGAGTTCTGTCAATTCAGAAACAGTATTGAATCACGGTTAACCCGGATAGAGTACTTCCTCGTTGAACATGGGAGATAAGAAGTGAAAGCAGCTGCGATTGATAAAGAAACCATAGAATCGGTCGGCAAGGCTCTTGAAAGCGAAGCTACCGAGTTGATCGATTTCGACCTTCTCCGGAAGGTGCTTGGGGATCTGTCAACGATAATGGAAGCGCGTGACAGACTGCAGGGTGAACTTGACTTCATTAAGGAGGAATATCGACGGCGGATCGTCGGTATGCTTAAAGCCAACATGGCGTGCAAGTCCGAGGCCGATGATATGGAAATGGCGGCCAGAGTCTCGGGTGATATTTCCCGAATAGAGGCGCCTGAGCTGATTAAGCTGTACGCCAGGGCGGCCGCGCGTTTCAGGGCCAATTTCCCGTCCAGCTTCAAGTACGTGAATTTCCCCAGCCGGGATTATTCCAAGGACAGGTGGACGGATCATAAAATCTAAGCGTGGGATTCAACACCCTCGGGCACCGTGGGGATTCAAACCCGCCTGATAATGCTGTTTAGGACAAGGAGTGAATATGTCAATTAGAGAACAAAATCTGGAGACCATCTCGCCGATTCTGGCGACGTTCAAAATATCTCAGACGGGCGGTATCGACGACCTGAAAGACGTCGATATCGGCAAGGCCGTGACGCTGACCGGCAATTACGAAGTCGGACCGTGCGGTGATGGAACGACCGTCCTGGGCAAGTTGATTGCGCTGACGTTAACCGACAGCGACAACGGTGAACGGTTGGCAACAGTACAGATTGGCGGGATTTGCACACTTCCGACAACGTCCACCTATCCGGCTGTCGGTGACAGGCTCATCGGCGGCGCCGGCGGGACCGTCAAGCAGGCACCAGCGCTGACCGGCTATGATCCGGCCGGCGGGAATGTCGCCCGGGGTACGGTCCTTGACGTCAACGGCACATCTGATTGCACCATCCTTTTAAACTGAGAGGGAAAAAGATGGACTTTAATACGTTCTTAAATTCGGATTTCACGGCCGGGCGGAGTTCTGATCTGGCTGAACGTGAGCTCAACGGCTCCGTGGACTTCAGCCGGGCATCTGAGATTACCGTTGACAAGGAGGCTTACCTTGAGGCGGAAAACCGGGGAATGACTCTCAGCGAACTGCTGGAAGCCGCCGAATACGATCCGACCCCACCCGATTGCCCTCTTGACGCCTTTGAACGCCAGCTGGCGCTGGCCGGGATACGCCTCGGCGGCAAGAGTCCGACACTGGTGGACCAGTTTTACCAGAAGGCCCCGACATTGATGCCTGAATTCATCATGCGGGAAATCAAGAAAGGCCAGTCGATGCGTCCGGAACTGACTCGTGTCATCGCCAATTCCACGACTGTAAACAACAACCGGTACACTCCTTTTCACATCGATACATCGACAACGGACAGATTTTCTCTTCGTCCGATCGGCGAAGGCAGTGAGATTCCCCAGCTTCACGTTACCGAGCAGACCCATTCCATCAACGTACCGGAATATGGTCTGGGGCTGAAAGCAAGCTACAAATCGCTTCGGTATCGGACGACGGCGCAGTTTCGCATTCTGCTCTGGTACATCGGGTTCAAGCTCCAGACCGACAAGATTGCGCTTGTCGTTGACTGTATTCTGAACGGCGACGGTAACTCCAATCCGGCTTCCACGGTCAATGCCGCCGTGTCCGGCACCCTGGCGTATGATGATCTGATCACTCTCTGGGCGGAATTCGATCCCTTTGAGATGAACACTCTCATCTGTCACGTGAGCAAGCTGAAGACAATCCTGACCCTGGATGAGTTCAAGGATCCCATGGCCGGATATCGATTTCAGGGCCGGGGCGAGTTGTTCAGTCCGCTGGGCGCGACGCTGGTTCGATGCGATGAGGTAGCGACCGATCTGGTCATCGGGCTGGATTCCCGCTTCGCCATCGAAGAAGTAGTCACTCAACCGCTGATGGTGGAATACGACAAAATCATCGAACAGCGTTTCGAAGAGGCGGTTATTTCCGAATCGGTTGCTTACGCCAAAGTGATCAAAGAGGCATCGGTGGTCCTGGATACTGTGTTTGAATAGCGCCAACCAGCGCTTCTAATCCGGCCCGGCACATACGCCGGGCCGGAGGGGTGGAGATAATCATGCAAAATCATCTCAGCAACAGCTCAGCGGCATACGGGAGCGGTATCAGTCCCGGGAAAAGGGTGTTTAAAGTCACTTCAGGCGAGTATGCGGGCAGGTTGGCGATCCTGATGCAGACTTCACCCTCTGATGTCAAGCTGTCGTACTCCGACTACCTCTATACCGACTGGAGCCAGCCTGAGAGCCTTGTCAACGACTGCGCGGACTACCCCTTCGATGCCGTTATGGACGATGATTTCAACATCTATCTGGTTTATACTCTGGGTTCCAATAATGATCTGGTCTGCCGCAAGTTGACATTCTGGCAGGGATACTGGATGGTGGGAAATTTATATACCATTTATAACGGAGACGACAACTACTTTCCTTCGATAACAATCCAGCAGCCGAGCCGGCTCTGGGTCTCATGGAGCAGGCTGTCATCCGGCATATACTACGTCAATGCCAAACACTCCGATGATTGGGGAGAAACCTGGGGCAACGGACCATCGAGTTACGGCCATGAGTTGTCATCGGGGGTTTCAGAAGCATACTCCAAGGTCCTGGCCTCAGCTTCGTACGTCTACGCCATCTACGCTCAAGCGGGGACGAAGCTGTCCTTTCGCAGAAAGCACGTCAATGTTGCTCTCTGGGATGATGAGAGCGACATCGCCTCGGGCAGCGGCTACGATCACAACTTCGATGCCGCGTTTTCCGATGATAATTGTTTAGGAGTCGTCTTCGATGACGGCAAGGTGCGATTCCGCGAGTTCGACGGCAACAGCTGGGGCGGAATTGTGGATATCGATGACAGTGGCGGTTCATTTCCTCAGCTCATGTACCGGGCCAGCTATCCCTATATAATCTACCTGTCGGATTTCGCGGCCGGCCGGAGGAGGATTCTGTATTGTTGCAAACGGGACGGGCAATTCGGCGAACCGGAGATTCTGGACAGGCGAAAGGCGCCTTTTGACCGGGCCCTCTGCTACAACTCTGTCGTCGCGGGTTTCAGCGACGTTACGACGGCCGCCCAGAACAGCGCCGCCGGAGACGTGTATCATCCGGATTCAGCCGTCATCTTCAAAGAGGCCGGTGATGCACTTTATCTGGGGATGCAGCACAAGTTTCATTACCTGATGATCATCCTCTCAACCGCGGGATCGGGCGGTAATATCAGCTGGCAATACTACAACGGACAAGAATGGATAAGTTTTGAGCCGTCGGGAGGCGGATATGATTTCAACTCGCTGGACAAGGGACTTTTACTCTGGAATGATTACACTTCGATTCCTTCTGATTGGCAAAAATACAACGTCGAGGACAGCAGCCTGTTCTGGGTAAAAGCCGTGGTCTCTTCCCCCTTCAGCACCGGACCGGTCGGAACACAAATTACCGCCGTTTCCGATGTTGAGGCGGTTGTACTTATGGAGTGATGAATGTCATATACGAATATTGATCTGGTTAAGAAGCATATCAGTCTTGATGACGTCGGCGGCGGCCTGAGAAGAGACTATCCGGTCATTTTTGTCGAGCAGGAATGGATCGGCTTGCCGGGGCGAGGTCTGGTGGAAAGCTCGCTGAGAGTCAAGGCCATCCGGGATTATTCCCCGGTCTTTGAGGAGATTGTCCTCACCGATGGAATCGTGTCATTGACCAATAACTATCTGGTTCCCGATTCCATGACGGTTGCTTCCGACAGCTCCCTGGGAGCGATTTACAAGGAAAATACAGACTACAGCGTTGACTGCGATAACGGTACGGTCAAGCGTCTCGACGGGAGTGATATCGAATCGGGCAGCACAGTCTCGGTCTGGTATTACTATTATTCATTGTACGAGGAAGATACGGACTATGGTGTGGACTACCGGGAAGGCATGGTTCGGCGCTTGCCCGGCAGCACGATTGAAGCTAATCAGACCGTTCTGATTGACTATCGGCTGTCAGGCAGCCAGCTCAATGATCCGATTCTTTCGGAAGCCGTGCTTGAGGCCAATGCCATCGTTGAGAGGCAGGTTGACCCCCATCGGCAGTTCGGGGCCGACCCGATTCTCCAGACCGCAGCTACTTTTCTGGCCGTATCCCTGGTTTGCCGGATGATGGCCGCCTGCGACCTGAAGTATAATCTTCTGGGCCGCCAGACTGCCGCGGCGTGGCTTTCTCTCGCAGAGAGCTACCGCGACGACTACACCGGCCTTCTCAAGGATTTCAGGCCGAAGGCGGCCAGATTGAGCGGCCCCGCGCATTCATAGACAGGAGAGCATATGCAATCATTGCCATATCTTAAAGGCCGGAGACTCTGGGTTATCCGCGATGTGATCATCTGGGGTCTGCCCAGCGACGTCGAGTTTTATTATCTGGGTGTGGAAAATGTCGATTCTTCCGGGCGGCTCATGTTCGGGTATTCATCAGTCGGGAACAGCGCGCAGGACATTAAATTCGCCGACCTGGTCGATCACAAAGGCAACAGCCTGCCGTCGGCGATTAAGGCCCCGCGCATCGTTATCCGGCCGCGTTCACCGTACAATGCGTATCTGGTCGGGGAGGAATCCGAGGGCGGTTTTCGTATCGTGCGGGACCCGTCCGCGCCCGGCCCGGTCAACGTTGATTTCTTTGTTTACGAAACCGGTAACTAATTATGCCGGGGGAATGGTATGGAAGAAAACAAAGCCCTTGATGACCTTGAGATTCTCGAGAGGCTGAAAAATAAGATTTATAAGGCGATCGATAAAACCGAAACCTCGCCCAAAGTGGGCGATCTGTTGAAGGTGATTGAAATGAAAAGCAAGTTATCCGTGACCGGGAAGGCGGAAAAGAAATTCTGGGAGATGATAAATAAAATCCGCGAGGAAAAACTCTCGGATAAAACCAAGAGCCGCAGGCGAAAGCGAAAGCCTTCCAAGTGACTCGGGCGCTCTTGAAAAACCGAAAAAAACGGAATGACATGCCTGTGACGTGTCTGTTGTTGGCCGTTCTACTGCTACTGACACTCGGTCGCGGTGCTGAAAGCAGTCAAGAATCGCGCCTGGCCGTCATTCGACTCGATGAGCCGCTAGCATCACATAACACTCGAGGGCGATCCCTGACGGCGCGGATCGGCGACTCAGTCTCGGGGGATTTCCGCCCGTTCCTTGAGCTTTCCGCCTGGGGCGGTGAGTGCACTTTTGAAGTGTCTCTGGGAAATGACGGTACCGCACAAATATCAGAACCGACAAAACGCTTCCGTAACGGTTCGCCCTCCATAAGCTGGAGTCAGGGCGAGGCCTCATCTGTTTCATTCTATAAGCGCGGTGACGGCAACCTGGAATGGGAGATTGTCGTGCGGAAAAAACCGACGGCCAATACCTTTGTTTATCCTATTCAAACCAAGGGCCTCAGGTTTTACTTCCAGGATACGGCGCTGATACCGGATCATATCGATTACTACATGCCTGACAGCGCTGTTTACTCCTATGCCGTCTATCATGAGTCGAAGCGCGATAACCGGATCGTTATCAATGGTACCGACACGACCTGTGAGGAATATCTTGCAGGGAAAGCCTTTCATGTTTATCGACCCAGGGCGTACGATAGGCGTGGCGATACGGTATGGTGCGAGATACGAATCGACACCGCCGCCTGCGAGTTGAGGCTGACGGTTCCGCAGGACTTCCTGAACCGGGCCCAATATCCCGTGACAATCGACCCCACCATCGGATACACCACTCTCGGCAGCGCCGATCTCAATTTTAACGACTACGACCACTACTC
The DNA here is from genome assembly GCA_020345705.1 of Candidatus Zixiibacteriota bacterium. Taxonomy (GTDB): domain Bacteria; phylum Zixibacteria; class MSB-5A5; order GN15; family PGXB01. Next base: position 2,135,581 of record CP070766.1, read on the forward strand.
CAACTGGGAAATTGAGAATCAACCGGACAGTACCGGAAATCTAACCACCGCCTTCGTCGGAGCCAGGGCAAGCGGAAACGGAGGAAAGGCCAGGGTTAACGTCTGGACAAAAGGAGCTGATTGCGGCGGAACGTCACATCTGGCAACCTCAGATGAGATAACGATAGATGACAATCTGACGGCGGCATGGTACAGCTCTTCGATCAGCGGCTCACTAAGTGCAGATAAGACTTACATTACTTCTTTCGCCGGTCTTTCCGGCGGGGCGATTGTGCGTCTCAGGTACGATGTTGGAAGCAGCGGCGACAGCAAGGATGTCAGCGATGATGATTGGACGGCGCCAGGCACTCTCTCCGGGTGCAGTGACAACCTTATGAATCTCAGCGCCTACTGTGAATACACGACAAGCGGCGGTGGAGACAAGATGAACACGAGGCGCCGCAGAATAATACAGGAGGGAATCAAATGAAAAGACTTGTCATATTCATACCCATTGTCCTGGTGCTCCTTTTGAGCCGGGCTTTCGGTTATGCTATAGTCGATAACTCGAGCGCTCGTGACACAATCTCTATTCCTTTTGCGGTTATCGATTCCGCCGGCACGGCCGTTGACCTCGCCGAGGGAGATTCCATTTACATTGTGGTCTTTTATCCCGGAGGCGCCGTCGCTTACAAAGATTCACTGGCCCATGACGGAAGTGAGATCAAGCATTACGACTGGGAAGATTTCAACGGCGGCCGCAATTACGTTTACACCGAACAGATTTCGATTCTGGACGGTGCCTCACCCGTCGTGGGAGTATACACTTATATCCTGACAATTGACGACAATACCTCGGCCAACCTGACGACGACCTTCATGGGTCATTTCCAGGTTGTCAATTCAACGCTTGAATCTTCGCTTGATTCGGCGGCGCAGGGCCTCAGGCCTACCGTGGACGGCAGGACGCTCGATGTTACCGCAAACGGCGAAGCCGG
>CP070766.1:2136657-2152989 GCA_020345705.1 Candidatus Zixiibacteriota bacterium
AAGGCCGATCATGCTTCTCGGCGGGTTTTGCCCGCTCGCCGGATCAGGCTGACGCGGCGCGGATAAAAAAAGAGAAAAAAAGAATAAAGGAAAGGATAAAAGAAATGGCAGATAAGGCAGTCATTGATAAGATAGTCGAGAAGATTGCTTCCCTGTCGGCAATGGACCTGGCAGACCTGTCGAAAGCCATCCAGGAGAAGTTTGGCGAGACTCCCATGGCGCCGATTGCCGCGGCGGCTCCGCCGGGCGGCGGTGCAGCCGCCGAGGTAGAAGAAAAGACAGAGTTTGACCTGGTATTGAACGCTGCCGGCGATAAGAAGATTCAGGTCATCAAAGTCGTGCGCGAGTTGACTAGCCTGGGTCTGAAGGAAGCCAAGGCACTGGTTGACAGTGCTCCATCGAAGGTTAAAGAGGCGATTCCAGAGGCCGAAGCGAAGGCGGCCATGGAAAAGCTTCAGGAGGTCGGCGCTCAGGTCGAGATTAAATAATTTTCTTCTGGGCTGGGAACCTTTAGTTCCAATATCTGTTACGTCGTTTTGGGTGATCCCGAAATTGGTGATTATCCGGCGAAGAGGCTGTTAAGATGGCCCGTCAGACAAAGCAAGCTTTGTCGGGGATTAAAGTAGTAAAAGAAGCAGAATCGCCGATGCGAAGTTCAACTGGCTATAAGATTGTCTCAATTGCCTTCGGTCGCATCTGATCGAATCTGCGGGGGCTTTATTTTTTTTGGAGGAGGAGGATATTTTGGCACGCAAAAACGTGGAAAGGCTTAGCTACCAGACAATACCGGACGCGGCCGAAATGCCGAATTTGCTGGAGGTCTTACTGCGATCCTATCATGATTTCCTGCAGCCTGAGGTCCATCCCGAGAAGAGATTGAATCAGGGACTTCAGCAAATATTTAGTGAGATCTTCCCCATTTCCGATGTTAATGAAAAATACTCTATGGAATTCGTCAAATACTCACTGGGAACGCCTCGCTACTCCGTCGATGAGTGTCGTGAAAGGAATATGAGCCACGCCGCCCCCTTCAGGGCAACCTTAAGACTGGTCTCCAAGCAGGGGGAGGGTGAGGAAAAGGAAGTGAAGGACATCATTGAACAGGATGTGTACCTGGGTGAACTTCCTCTAATAACTAGGTGGGGCACATTTATCATCAATGGCGCCGAGCGAGTCATTGTCAGTCAGCTTCATCGTTCCCCGGGAGTTTTCTTCGATGAGGAAACACATCCAAACGGCAAATTGCTTTATTCGGCGCGGATTATCCCTTACCGGGGCAGCTGGCTTGAGTTCATTATCGACGTCAACGACGTAATGCATGTCCACATCGATTCCAGGCGAAAGTTGCCGGTAACAACGCTTCTGCGCGCTATCGGCTATCCCACTGACGAAGAATTAATCAACGTCTTTTATAAGCCTCAGACGTTTAATCTGGGGAGTACAAAGGACGAGGACCTTGTCGGTACTTTCGCCGCCGCGTCGGTGATTGATAAGGAAACCGGCGAGGTCATTCTTGCTGTTGCCGACGAGCTGACCGAGAAATTGCTCGCAAAAGTCCGTGACCTGAAAATCAAAAGACTCAAGGTTGTAAAGAAAGAACACCCTCGCGATGCCTTGATCATCATTAATACCATCAAAAAAGACGCGGCCAAAAGCCGTGAGGAAGCCCTGTCGAAAATCTATTCGTTGCTCAGACCCGGTGAGCCCCCGACGCTGGAAATGGCGGAATCCCTTTTGGAAAAGCTTTTCTTCAATACAAAGCGATATGACCTGGGCGAGGTCGGCCGGTATATGATAAACCAGCGCCTGAATCTCGATATTCCTATGGATAAATCCGTTCTGGACGTCAAGGATTTCATCAGCATTATTGAATATCTTATCGGCCTTCGTAACGGTGAAGGAGATGTCGACGACATCGACCATCTCGGCAACAGGCGCGCCCGCACGGTCGGTGAACTTCTCTCCAACCTCTTTTCGGTCGGCTTGTCTCGCGTCGCCAAATCGATAAGGGAGCGACTCTCGCTTAAGGATTCGGATCAGATAACGCCCCAGCTTCTGATCAACGCCCGTACCGTCTCGGCGGTGATAGATACGTTCTTCGGCTCATCGCAGCTGTCGCAGTTTATGGATCAGACGAATCCTCTGTCGGAGTTGACGCATAAGAGGCGACTGTCGGCGCTGGGGCCGGGAGGCCTCACCCGCGAAAGAGCCGGTTTCGAGGTTCGAGATGTACACCACACTCATTATGGACGCATGTGCCCGATCGAGACACCCGAAGGTCCCAACATCGGCCTGATTTCGTCGATGGCTACTTTCGCACGAATCAACAAGTACGGATTTCTGGAGACGCCATACAGAAAAGTCAAAAACGGCAAGGTCCTGGATGAGATTGTCTACCTCACCGCCGACGAGGAAGACCGTTATGTTATTGCCCAGGCCGACGAAACTCTTGATTCAAACGGTAAACTGACCAATCAGCAGATTAAGGCTCGCAGCCGCACCGACTATCCGGTCGTCAAACCGGACAAAATCGATTTTATGGAAGTCTCGCCCAAGCAGCTGGTGTCGGTGGCGGCTTCGCTTATTCCTTTTCTGGAGCATGACGACGCCAACCGCGCTTTAATGGGCTCCAACATGCAGCGGCAGGCGGTGCCCCTATTAATCAAGCAGGCGCCCATCATCGGCACCGGCATGGAGCAGAAAGTGGCTATTGACTCGGGCGCTGCCATTACCGCCACTCGACCCGGCGTTGTTGCCCATGCTTCTTCCAAGAGGGTTGTGGTTACGCCGGATGCCAAGCCCAAAGCGGATGAGCTGGGCTATTATGAGGATGACGAATACAACCTGGTCAAATTCCGTCGTTCAAACCAGGACACCTGCATTCACTTCAAGCCCACCGTTAAAACGGGCGAGCGCGTTGAGGTCGGCGATGTTATTGCCGACGGCCCGGGAGTTGACGGCGGTGAACTGGCGCTCGGATATAACGTTCTGGTAGCCTTCATGCCCTGGCGGGGCTACAATTTCGAGGACGCTATCATCGTGTCGGAGAAGTTGATCAAAGACGATGTGTTTTCATCCGTACATATTGAGGAATTTGAGCTTCAGGTCCGCGACACGAAACGCGGCGCCGAAGAAATCACCAGGGAGATCCCCAATGTCTCCGAAGAGGCTCTACTGAACCTGGACGAGAAAGGTATTGTCCGCGTCGGGGCGGAAATAGAGGCGGGAGATATCCTTGTCGGCAAAGTAACCCCCAAAGGCGAAACCGAGCTCTCTCCCGAGGAAAGGTTATTGCGGGCGATTTTCGGCGAAAAGGCGGGAGACGTCAAAGATGCCTCACTTAAGGCACCCCCCGGCATGAAAGGAATCGTCATTGATACGATGGTCTTCGCGCGCAAGGAAAGGACCGAAGAAGCCAAAAAGACCGAGAAAAATGAAATTGCCCAGATAAAGCGACGTTATGGCAAGATCAAACAGGGCATTGTCAGCCGCCGGAATCAGAGAATCGGTGAGGTTCTTAACGGCCTGAGCAGCAATTCCGTTCGCTCAAAGATTGACAACACCATTATGATCAGAGCCGGACACAAATACAGTGAAGAATTTCTGGCGACGTTCGATTTTGACTCCGCATACGCTTCTGATGGCTACAGCAATAACGCTTCGGCCAATCGAAAGGTGGAAACAATACTGAAAGAAGCCGAGGATCTCCTGGTCGGGAAAGATGACGAGATGGCCGTGGAAGTTGACAAGGTGATTCGCGGAGCGGAGCTTCTACCGGGAGTGCGGCAGTTGGTCAAAGTCAAAGTGGCAATCCGCAGGAAGCTCGCCGTTGGCGACAAGATGGCCGGAAGGCACGGCAACAAAGGTGTTGTGTCAAAGATTGTCCCTGTTGAGGACATGCCCTATCTGGCCGACGGCACGCCGGTTGATATACTCCTCAATCCTCTTGGGGTTCCCTCCCGTATGAACGTGGGTCAGGTGCTTGAGACTCATTTGGGATGGGCGGCGGAGCGGTTGAACATTCGCATCGCGACACCCGTTTTCGACGGCGCCGAGCTCAATGAAATCAAGGGCATGCTTGAAAAGGCGGAGCTTCCGATAACCGGCAAAGTGCCGCTGTATGACGGCTATACCGGAGATCCCTTCAACAGTGAGGTGACGGTCGGGTACATCTATATGATGAAACTGGCTCATCTCGTTGACGACAAAATCCACGCCCGTTCAATCGGCCCGTACAGCCTCGTAACGCAACAGCCGCTGGGGGGTAAGGCGCAGTTCGGAGGCCAGAGGTTCGGTGAAATGGAGGTCTGGGCCCTGGAAGCGTACGGCGCCGCCTATACTCTGCAGGAACTTCTGACCGTCAAATCGGATGACGTCGTCGGCAGAAGCAAGGTTTACGAGGCAATAGTCAAAGGTGAGAATCCTCCGGAGCCCGGAATTCCCGAGTCCTTTAACGTGCTGGTAAAGGAACTCCAGGGCCTGGGTCTGGATGTCAAATTGATTGAGAGTTGATTCATAGATATGCTTTTGGCTAACAAAACAGCTAATATTTGCCCTCGGCTGGCAATTATATAAAGGAGTTAAGCAGTGGTTAACTTACCGTCAAGCATCCCGAGAGCGCAGCAGAAGAAACCGTCGGATTTTTCTGCCATTCAGGTCCAGCTGGCCTCACCGGAAACCGTCTTGTCCTGGTCTTTTGGCGAGGTAACCAAGCCGGAGACCATTAATTACCGGTCTTTCAAACCTGAGCGTGACGGGCTTTTCTGCGAGAGGATTTTTGGCCCCGTTAAGGACTGGGAATGTAATTGCGGCAAGTACAAAAGAATCCGATTTCGCGGCATCGTCTGCGATCGCTGCGGAGTTGAGGTCACCCAGTCGAAGGTCCGAAGAGAGAGAATGGGACATATCGAACTGGCGGTGCCGGTCAGTCATATCTGGTTCGTCAAATCCCTTCCCTCGCGAATCGGCTACCTGCTGGACCTGTCAGTCCGTGAGCTGGAAAAGATTATCTACTACGAAGCATACATTATCATTGATCCGGGTAATACCTCTTACCAGGAACGTGACATTATCTCGGAAGAAGAGTACCTGGAGCTCGAGGAAAGCGGCAAGGAATTTAAGGCCGGGATGGGAGCCGATGCGATTCGAGACCATCTGGCCAAGATAGATATTGAGGAACTGGCCATCAGCCTTAGAGCTCAGGTGAAAGTCGAAACGTCGGTGCAGAGGCAGAAAGATGCCTTGAAGCGCCTGAAAATCATCGAGGCCTTCCGTCAGTCGAATAATCGCCCCGAATGGATGATTATGAACGTGATACCGGTGATTCCGCCCGATCTTCGTCCTCTGGTTCCATTAGAGGGGGGACGTTTTGCCACGTCCGACCTGAATGACCTTTATCGTCGAGTTATAAACCGCAATAACCGACTCAAGAAGCTGATCGACATCAAGGCTCCTGATGTCATTTTAAGAAACGAAAAAAGGATGTTGCAGGAAGCCGTCGATACTCTCTTTGACAACGGCCGCCGTACCCATTCGGTCCGCGGCGATTCCAAAAGACCGTTGAGGTCGCTTTCAGATCTCCTGAAGGGGAAACAGGGTAGATTTCGTCAGAACCTTCTTGGAAAGCGCGTTGATTATTCCGGGCGATCGGTAATCGTCGTCGGCCCTGAATTGAGGATCTTTCAGTGCGGCTTGCCGAAGAATATGGCGCTGGAGTTATTCAAGCCCTTCATTATTATGAAGCTGGAAGAAAAGGGATACGTTCAAACTGTCAAATCAGCCAAAAAACTTGTGGAGCGTGAGCGACCGGAGGTCTGGGATATCCTGGAGGAAATCATTGAAGATCATCCGATTCTGCTGAACCGCGCCCCCACTTTGCACAGGCTTGGAATTCAGGCATTCTATCCCGTACTGGTCGAAGGCAAAGCCATCAGATTACACCCGCTCGTCTGTGCCGCCTTCAACGCCGACTTCGATGGTGACCAGATGGCCGTCCATATTCCTCTTTCGTTTGAGGCTCAACTCGAGGCAAGGCTGCTGATGCTTTCGACGAATAACCTTCTGCTGCCGTCGTCCGGTCGGCCGATTGCCGTTCCTTCGCAGGATATGGTCATCGGATGCTACTATCTGACCAAGTTGCGACCCGGCGCGGAGGGTGAAAATACCGCTTTCTACTCGGCGGACGAGGCTCTGGCCGCTTATGCCACCGGGCATGTCAGCCTGAACGCCCGGATCAGGATACGAATGGATGGCCGGCTTGTGGAGACTTCACCTGGCCGCGTGATTTTCAACCAGATTATTCCCGGTGAGCTGCCCTTCTTCAACGAGGTGGTTTCCAAGGGGAAATTAGAACAACTCGTACTGGATTGCTACCGTAAGACGGGGACATCGCGGACAGTCGAGTTTCTTGACAAACTCAAGAAACTGGGCTTTGAGTATGCGACGCTGGCCGGTGTCACGATTTCGATCGACGACATGCTGATTCCGGATGAGAAGTTGAAGCTTATAGATGAGGCCCAGAAAGAGGTCGGCAAGATTCAAAAGAGATATGAAAGGGGCGTCATTACCTTTGGTGAAAGATATAACCAGGTAATCGATATCTGGACGAAGACGACTTCGGAAGTCTCCAAGGTTATGTTTGACAATCTGGCCAGAGACCGCCAGGGCTTTAATCCGATCTACATGATGGCTGATTCCGGTGCTCGCGGTTCCAAAGAGCAGATTCGCCAGCTGGCCGGGATGCGCGGTCTGATGGCCAAGCCTCAGAAAAAGATCACCGGCGGTGTCGGCGAGATCATCGAGTCGCCCATTATTTCCAACTTCCGCGAGGGTCTGTCGGTGACGGAGTACTTCATCTCCACTCACGGGGCTCGCAAGGGTTTGGCTGACACGGCGCTCAAAACGGCCGACGCCGGGTACCTCACGCGGCGTTTAGTTGATGTTGCGCAGGATGTTATAACGACCGAGAAGGACTGCGGCACAATCCTCGGGATTGATATTTCCGCCTTGAAAGAGGGGGAAGAGGTTATCGAATCGTTGCGTGACCGTATCCTGGGCCGGGTCGCTCTGGATGATGTGTTTGATCCGATTACGGATGAGATTATTGTCCAGGCGGGCGAGGAAATCCGTGAGGAACAGGCCGTGCAAATCGAGGAGACCGGACTTGATACAGTTGGCATTCGTTCGGTTCTGACCTGCGAGTCGAAGCGGGGCGTCTGCTGCAAGTGCTACGGCCGCAATCTTGCAACAATGAAGATGGTCGACATCGGTGAAGCCGGCGGCGTGATCGCCGCCCAGTCCATCGGTGAGCCGGGCACTCAGTTGACTCTCCGGACCTTCCATATCGGTGGTGCTGCGGCGCGAATCGCCGAGCAGTCAAAAGTCGAGGCGAAATACAACGGCAAGATCAAATATGTCAACATACATCATATCAACCGTCCCGAAGGCGTCAAGATTATCACCGGCCGTGAAGGTGAGATCCACATCATTGATGATAAGAAGCGCGTCCGTTCGCGCATGAAAGTCCCTTACGGGTCAGTTCTTGCCTCCGATGACGCTGCTTCAGTCAGCAAAGGCGATAGTGTCTTTGAATGGGATCCGTATTCTACGACAATCGTCTCCGAATATGGCGGAAAGATCCGCTTCAAAGATATTGTTCCTGATGTGTCGCTCCGGGAGGAGTTGGACGAGACGACTGGTCTGATTCAGCCGATCATCGTGGAAGAACGGGAGAAAACACTCTTCCCGACCATAGTAATCAAGGGCGCCAAAGGCAAAGAGCTGGGCAGTTATCGAATTCCGACCGGGGCTCATTTGCTGGTCCATGAAGGCCAGCAAATTGTTCCCGGTGAGTTCCTGGTCAAGATTCCGAGGCAGATCTCCAAGACCAGAGACATTACCGGGGGTTTGCCACGCGTGGCCGAACTTTTCGAGGCCCGGAAGCCGCATGACCCGGCCGTTATCTCGGAAGTTGATGGAATCGTCGAGTTTGGCAAGATCATTAGAGGCCAGCAGCAGATTTTTGTCCAGGGTGACGAGGGTGAGACCAAGGAATATCTGATTCCTCACGGCCGGCACCTTCACGTTCATGACGCCGACCGGGTTATGGCCGGTGACAGCCTGTGCGAGGGTTCGATTGATCCGCATGACATTCTTAAGGTTTCGGGTGTCAATAAGGTCCAGGAGTATCTGGTTAACGAAATCCAGGAAGTTTACCGCTTGCAGGGCGTCAAAATAAACGATAAACACATTGAAGTTATTGTCCGTCAGATGCTTCAGAAGGTGCGTGTCGAGCACCCGGGGGACACCAACTTCCTCGAGGGCGAGCAGGTTGACCGGCACAAGTTTGCCCAGGAGAACGATCGCGTCATCGCCGAAGGCGGCGAGCCGGCGACCTTTGAGCCGCTGCTATTGGGAATAACGAAGGCCTCGCTTTCGACCGAAAGCTTCTTCTCGGCGGCGTCGTTTCAGGAAACCACCAAGGTGCTCACCGAGGCGGCTATTAACGGCAAAATAGACAGATTAAGGGGATTAAAGGAGAATGTGATCATCGGCCACCTGATTCCTGCCGGAACCGGTGTAAAGAAGTATCACAATATCGAATTAATATCGGAGGACGAGGAAAGTGAAGGCGAGGATTCAGGCGAATCGGTGGCGAACATTTTCCAAGAAAACGCTTGACAGATGCAAGTTATTTAATAAATTACGAATCTTTCTTTGACGTGGTTTTGAGGATTTTGGAGGAAAAGTATTGCCAAGAATTAGTCAGTTGATACGGCGGAGCCGGAAGATGGTGATAACAAAAACCAACACCCCGGCGTTGAAGGGTAGTCCGCAGAAGAGGGGAGTATGTACGAGGGTTTACACATCTACGCCCAAGAAGCCGAACTCCGCGTTACGTAAGGTGGCTCGTGTCAGGCTGACTAATCAGATGGAGGTCACGGCCTATATTCCGGGAGAAGGACACAACCTTCAGGAACACTCGATCGTGCTGATCCGCGGCGGACGTGTCAAGGATCTTCCGGGTGTCCGGTACCACATTATCCGTGGCACGATGGACGCTTCCGGTGTGGCCGACCGAACTCAGAGCCGGTCGAAGTATGGTGCGAAGAAGCCAACTAAGTAGAAGATGGGTGGATTAAAGAATGCCTAGGAAAAGCACACCGGCAAAACGAAAAATGTCCCATGATACCAAATATGGGGATAAGTTGGTCACCCAGTTTATCGGCTGTCTGATGAAACGGGGCAAAAGGTCGACGGCGGAAGGGATCCTCTATTCGGCGATTAACATTGTCGAGAAGAAAACTGGTCAGCCGGGAATCGAGATGTTTCATAAAGCAGTTAATAATGTTAAGCCGGTTCTGGAAGTGAAGTCTCGTCGCGTCGGCGGTGCCACATACCAGGTTCCGGTCGAGGTAAGATCGGACAGGCGGGTCGCCCTGGCCCTCAGATGGCTGATTTCTTTTGCGATGTCCCGGGGCGAGCACACATTGGCTGAGAAGCTGGCCGCCGAGTTTGCCGCTGCGGCCAACAATGAGGGTGCTTCAATTAAGAAGAAGGAAGATACGCATAAGATGGCCGAGGCCAACAAGGCGTTCGCCCATTTTAGATGGTAGCCCAAACGATTGGAAGGTTAAAAAAGGGTTAGGAAGTTAATTGACGGCTTTGGTTAAGAAACGATAAGTAACCTTAACAGCGGTTAAAACCGTTAGCCCCTACTGAGTCGATCCGGTTTGTGGTTAAGGTTGTTTATCTGTCAGCCTGAGGAAGTTGATTTCAGTTAGGGTTTTTTTTATGTCCGGGCGGAAGGATATTAGTCGAATAAGAAATATCGGCATCATGGCGCATATCGATGCCGGTAAGACGACGACCACGGAGCGCGTCCTTTTCTATACCGGAAAGACCCACCGTATAGGCGAGGTCGATGACGGTGCCGCCACCATGGACTGGATGGCGCAGGAAAAGGAAAGGGGGATAACTATAACCTCCGCGGCGACTACTTGCTACTGGAAAGATTGCGAAATCAACATAATCGATACCCCCGGGCACGTGGATTTCACCATTGAGGTTGAGCGGTCGCTGAGAGTTCTCGATGGAGCCGTCGCGCTTTTCTGCGCCGTGGGCGGCGTCGAACCTCAGTCGGAGACGGTCTGGCTTCAGGCCGACAAGTACAAGGTCCCGAGAATCGCCTATATAAACAAGCTGGACAGGGTTGGTGCCGACTATCACCGGATCATCAAGCAGCTGAATGAAAAATTTATCGTCAAATGCCTCCCCATACAAATTCCTAACGGTCAGGGCGATGCCTTTAAGGGCACGATTGACCTTATCGATATGACCTATCGGGTTTATGATGAGGCCTCGCTCGGCGCCAAGGATGTTGACGACGTCATTCCCGATGATCTCCGGGATAAGGCGGCTGAGGCTCGTGAAGACCTGCTTGACGCCGTTTCCGATTTCGATGACGATCTTCTTGATAAGGTGCTGCATGATAAAGAAATAAAACCTGCCGATATCAACCGGGCAATTCGTAAAGGGGTGCTGGCATGTAAATTCGTTCCGGTTATCGGTGGCTCGTCATTGAAAAATCGCGGCGTCCAGAAGTTGCTCGATGCTATTGTCGATTTCCTTCCGGCTCCCGATGATCTGCCGCCGGTGACGGGAATCACTCCTGACGGCAAAAAGCAGCTTCAAAGGCGTCCCGATCCCGACGAGCCCGTAGCCGCGATGGCCTTTAAGATAGCCAGCGATCCTCATGCCGGCAAACTCACCTATGTAAGAATATACTCCGGACCGATTAAGCCCAGTACTTACGTTCTGAATCCCAATTCCGGAATTAAGGAAAGAATCGCCCGCATATTGCGGATGCATTCCAACAAACGAGCCGATGTGAAAGTGGCCTCAGCGGGCGATATCGTCGCCATTATCGGATTCAGAAAGACAACTACCGGAGACAGCTTGTGCTCCGTCAAACATCCCATCATATTGGACGTGATGGGCTTCCCGGAACCGGTAATCTCGGTGGCGATTGAACCGAAATCCAAAGCCGATCAGGATAAACTCGACGAGGCCCTCCTCAAGCTTGAAGAAGAGGACCCCACCTTCAAGGTTAAGATGAACGAGGACACGGGGCAGACAATCATTTCAGGCATGGGCGAGTTGCATCTGGAGATTCTGGTCGATCGCATGATCCGGGAGTTTCGCGTGCAGGCCAACGTCGGCAAGCCGCAGGTGGCCTACAAAGAGACGATTACGGTCCCGGTGGAGTCGGAGGGCAAATTCGAACGCCAGATGGGTGGGAAAAATCAATTCGGACACGTGCGTATGCGCGTCGAGCCCAGTGAGAATGGAAGACCGTTTGCGTTTGAAAACAGCAGCCCCAGAGATACAATTCCCCGGGAATTCATTCCCGCCGTCGAACGAGGTGTCAAACAGTCGATGACCAACGGTGTGATTGCCGGATATCCTCTGACCGGAATGCGGGTCACGGTGCTGGGCGGTTCTTATCATGACGCCGATTCTACCGAGCTGGCATATGAGATCGCCGCTTCTCTGGCCCTGGAGGATGCCGCCAAAAAGGCTCGGCCGGTGGTGCTTGAGCCGGTGATGGATGTGGAAGTAGTCTGCCCTGAAACGTACATGGGCAGTGTTGTCGGCGACCTTAACCAGCGTCGAGGGAAAATACACGGAATGGTGCCGCGAAACAATATGCAGATTATTACGGCAACGGTGCCTTTAGGTGAAATGTTTGGGTACGCCACCGCTTTGAGAAACCTGACTCAGGGCCGGGGTGTTTATACAATGCAATTCGCTAAATACGCGCCGCTGCCGAAGGATGTCTCGGACAAAATGTTTGCGAATTTGATGTATAGCTAAATATATGGAGGAAGATTCCAGAGATGGCCAAGGAGAAGTATGTCAGGACGAAGCCGCACGTTAACGTTGGGACGATAGGTCACGTTGATCACGGCAAGACGACGTTGACGGCGGCGATGACGATGATATTGTCTCGGCGGGGTCAGTCGGCGATCCGGACGTTTGATTCGATTGACAACGCCCCGGAGGAGCGTGAGCGTGGTATCACGATCGCGACGGCCCATGTTGAGTATGAGACGGAGAGGCGTCATTATGCACACGTTGACTGTCCGGGTCATGCTGATTATGTAAAGAACATGATCACTGGTGCGGCTCAGATGGACGGTGCGGTATTGGTTGTCTCGGCGGCGGATGGTCCGATGCCTCAGACGCGAGAGCACATATTGTTGGCTCGTCAGGTTGGAGTTCCTTATATCATCGTTTACATGAACAAGGTTGACATGGTTGATGATCCGGAGCTTCTGGATTTGGTTGAGTTAGAGGTTCGGGATTTATTGACACAGTATCAGTTTCCGGGTGATGAGATTCCGGTTATACGCGGTTCGGCTTTGCAGGCGATGACTTCGGCGGCGAATCCTGATTCGAAGGATGATCCGTCGTGGAAGTCGGTTTATGAGCTTTTTGAGGCTCTGGACACGTATATTCCGCAGCCGGAGCGCGACAAGGACAAGCCGTTTTTGATGCCTGTTGAGGACGTTTTTTCGATCACGGGTCGCGGGACGGTCGGGACGGGCCGGATAGAGCGCGGGATGATCAAGATTGGCGACGAGGTTGAGATGGTCGGTATTCGCGAGACTCGCAAGACGGTTTGCACGGGCGTTGAGATGTTCCGGAAGATATTGGATTCGGGCGAAGCCGGCGACAACGTCGGTTTGCTTTTGCGGGGCGTTGACAAGGATGAGATTGAGCGCGGGATGGTAGTTGCGAAGCCTGGTTCGATCACTCCGCACAAGAAGTTCAAGGCGGAGGTTTATGTATTGAGCAAGGAGGAGGGTGGTCGCCACACGCCGTTTTTCAACGGTTATCGTCCGCAGTTTTATTTTCGGACGACTGATGTGACGGGAGAGGTCCAGCTTCCGGAGGGAGTAGAGATGGTCATGCCGGGTGATAATGTCTCCCTTGAGGCGCAGCTGATCACGCCGATTGCGATGGAGAAGGAGCTTCGTTTCGCCATTCGTGAGGGTGGTCGCACCGTCGGGGCCGGCGTCATCGCGGACATTATTGAATAACTTCAGGCTTTTTTGAGAGACAGCAATTATGCCTCGTGATAAGATTATATTGGCTTGTGGGGAATGCAAGAGACGCAATTACAACACCGCCAAGAATAAGCGCAAGCATCCTGAGAGGGTCGAGTTCAAGAAGTACTGCCCTTTCTGCAATAAGCACACGATGCACAAGGAGACGAGATAAAGCCGTAAAGAATTAATAGGCCAGTAGCTCCAATGGTTAGAGCGCCGGTCTCCAAAACCGGATGTTGGGGGTTCGAGTCCCTCCTGGCCTGTTTGAATTAGATACAGGAAATAACATGTTCGGTAAGATTGTAAAGTTTTTGAAAGAAGTTCGAGCCGAGCTCAAGAAGGTGACCTGGCCGACCAGGCGGGAACTTATCGGGTCAACAATTGTTACCGTCGTTGTGACTTTGATAGTCTCCGTGTTTATCGGCATTGTTGACAGGCTGCTGTCATTGGCGACAAGATCAATCTTCGGATGAGGTAAGTATCGGATGGCGTTACACTGGTACGCAGTACACACATATTCGGGCCATGAACAAAAAGCCAAAAGATATCTGGAGTCGGTGATTACCTCTTCCGGTTTGGAGGGAAAATTCGGCCAGATTCTGATTCCGACCGAGCAGGTTACGGAAATGAGGCAGGGTAGGCGAAAAACGACTACCAAGAAATTCCTGCCCAGCTATATTCTGGTTGAGATGGAGCTTGACCAGGTTACTCAGAATCTGGTTGTCAACGCTCCCAGCGTGACTAATTTCGTGGGTGCCGGCGGCAGACCGCATCCGCTTAAACAGAATGAAGTCGAACGGATCATGGGTCAGGTGGATCGTTCGCGCACGGCCGAGGTGACGGATGTTCCGTACAAGGCCGGTGACGCTGTTAAGGTTATTGACGGTCCTTTCGCCGATTTCTCGGGCTTTGTAAGCGAAGTCAATATGGAGCGGAAAAAGATTAAGGTTATGGTTTCAATTTTCGGGCGGCCGACACCGGTCGAGCTTGATTTTCTGCAAATTGAACCCGTCAAACAGAAATCGTAGTTTGTTGGAGATAGAAAATTGGCTAAGAAAGTAGATACGAGGATTAAGCTTCAGATTCCCGCCGGCAATGCAAACCCGGCGCCGCCGGTTGGACCTGCCTTGGGCCAGCACGGTGTCAACATTATGGAGTTCTGCAAGGCGTTTAACGCCAAAACTCAGAACCTGGGCGGTATTACTACTCCGGTTGTGATCACGGTATATAGCGACAAGTCATTTACCTTTGAGACAAAAACTCCGCCCGCCCCGGTTCTCTTGAAGAAAGCGGCCGGTCTGCAAAAGGCTTCCGGTGAGCCCAATCGGACCAAGGTGGGCAAAGTGACCATGAGGCAGATTCGGGAAATAGCCGAGCTCAAAATGGTCGATCTGAACGCCGCCAACGTTGAAACGGCTATGTCGATGGTAGCCGGAACCGCACGATCAATGGGTATTGAGGTGGAAGGCTGAAAGCTTCATTCGCTTGCACCTGCTTTAGTAATCGTTTGATTGCAGGGAGAATATGAGATATGAAACACTCGAAAAGGTATCACAATTATCGCGAAAACATCGATCGCGTCAAAGCTTACCCGCTGGCGGACGCGATCAAAACCATCAAGGGCAACAGCAACTGCAAGTTCGACGAAACAATCGAGATCGCCGCGCGTCTAGGCGTAAATCCGAAACACGCCGATCAGATGGTTCGGGGAACTGTCGCCCTTCCGCACGGGACCGGTAAGAAGGTGCGTGTCCTGGTATTCGCGGCGGGTGAAAAGGAGGAAGAGGCAAAGAGTGCCGGTGCCGACTTTGTCGGTTCCCAGGAGTTCGTCGACAAGATTCAGGGGGGCTGGCTTGATTTCGATGTGGCCGTGGCAACGCCGGATATGATGAAGGTTGTCGGCCGGTTGGGGAAGATTCTTGGATCGCGCGGCCTGATGCCGAATCCCAAGTCCGGCACCGTGACTATGGATATTGAGCGAACCGTCAGGGAGCTTAAGGCCGGACGAATTGAATATCGCGTTGACCGTCAGGCCAATGTCGCCGTCCCGGTGGGAAAGGTTTCCTTTTCTGACGATCAAATCTCGGAAAATGTAATGACTTTGGTGGATACCCTTGTTAAGGCTAAACCGGCCTCAGCCAAGGGAACGTATATGAAGGGCCTGTCAATCTGCTCGACCATGGGTGTCGGCATAAAACTTGACCATCAGGCTATTCTGGCTGATTTGAAGAAGTAGAGGATGCTGATATGCCGAAACCAGAAAAAATTGACGCTGTAAGTAACTATAAGAAGTATCTGGAAGAAGCCAGCTCTGTTTTTGTCACTGACTATTCCGGGTTGAATGTGGCTGATATAACCGGCTTAAGGAAAAACCTGAGAGAGAATTCGGTCAAGCTTCTTGTCGGGAAAAACACCCTGCTTAAAATCGCGGCCAGGGATGCCGGTTTGTCTGAAATTATTGAATATCTTTCCGGGCCAACGGCAATCGCCTTCGGATATGACGACCCGGCCGTGCCGGCGAAGATACTGTATGACTCCTATAAAGACAAAGAGAAACCGGTTATTAAGGCATTCGTGCTGGACAAGGAGCTGTATGTAGGCTCCGATATTGTCCGTCTTGCCGAGCTTCCGTCCCGAGAGACACTGTTGGCCATGATTGTCGCCGCCGTCGAGTCACCGATGAGTTCGCTGGTGGCCTCAATTGACGGAGTTATGCAGGAATTGGTGGCAACAGTTGATGCTATGGCAAAATCGAAAGGTGATTGATATCGGGCTTGGTTGCCGCAAGGCCGATCATGCTTCTCGGCGGGTTTTGCCCGCTCGCCGGATCAGGCTGACGCGGCGCGGATAAAAAAAGAGAAAAAAAGAATAAAGGAAAGGATAAAAGAAATGGCAGATAAGGCAGTCATTGATGAGATAGTCGAGAAGATTGCTTCCCTGTCGGCAATGGACCTGGCAGACCTGTCGAAAGCCATCCAGGACAAGTTTGGCGTGACTCCCATGGCACCGATTGCCGCGGCGGCTCCGGCGGGCGGCGGTGCAGCCGCCGAGGTAGAAGAAAAGACAGAGTTTGACCTGGTATTGAACGCTGCCGGCGATAAGAAGATTCAGGTTATCAAAGTCGTGCGCGAGTTGACCAGCCTGGGTCTGAAGGAAGCCAAGGCACTGGTTGACAGTGCTCCATCGAAGGTTAAAGAGGCGATTCCAGAGGCCGAAGCGA
>CP070766.1:2153089-2179271 GCA_020345705.1 Candidatus Zixiibacteriota bacterium
CAGAGTTGACAGGAGCCCGATTGCTTCATCCCCCGGAAGATTTCGTTTTTTGTCGTCGTGCCCGAGAGGGATATAATACGCCCTGCCTGCTTCCGCGCAGAGCGAGACTCCGACCAGGTCGGCCTGCAACGGATAGAGCGAAGTTGTTTCCGTGTCAACGGCCACTTCTTTCTTGCCACGGAGTTCAGCTATCAGTTTTTCAAGCCGGTCGATGCTCTCCACACAAGTGTACCGGACTCCGCGCTCCGCAGACGTTACAGCCTTCGGAGAATCGTCAAGTTTGAGGTCAAGCACTCCCGACTGCCTGGCCAACTCATCGAGCAACCTGACAAATTCCATCTCGAGAAAGAATTTCTTGGCCTTCTCGAAATCCACCTCTCCCCTTTTGAGCTGCTCAAGAGAGAGCTCGATCGGCGCCGATTTGTCAATTGTCACCAGTTTGCGAGACAGTTCAGCTCCCTCGATGTTTTCGCCGATCTTTTTTCTCACGCCCTTGGCTTTGATTTTGTCATGCGATTTGAGAATGCTGTCCAGGGTTCCGAATTCCTCCAGAAGCGAAAGGGCGGTCTTGGGACCTATGCCGGGAACTCCAGGGACGTTGTCGGAGGCGTCGCCCATGAGAGCCAGCGCGTCTGCAACCTTTTCCGGCGGGACGCCGAACTTTTCTTCCACACCCTTTTTATCAAGTTTTACCGGCGGAAGCGAGCCCTTCTGCGGATTGTAAACATTGATACGATCGGTGACAAGCTGGAACATGTCTTTGTCGCCGGAGACAATCCAGACATTCATCCCCCGCTCGTCCGCCTCGGCCGCAAGCGTCCCGATGATGTCGTCGGCTTCGTATCCCTCAAGCTCCAATGACGGCAAGTTCAGGGCCTCGGTCGCTTCCTTGATTCGGGGCACTTGAAGCACCAGTTCTTCGGGCATCTTGGCGCGCGTCGATTTATATTCGGGATACATTTTATGGCGGAAGGTCGGAGCTTTGGTGTCAAAAATGACGCCGATGTAATCGGGATTTTCCTCGCGGATAATCTTTAAAAGCGAGCTCACAAAACCGAAGGTGGCCGATGTATTCTCGCCCTTCGAGTTAATCAATGGGTTCCGAATGAAGGCAAAATGGGCGCGATAAAAGATGGCTGAACCGTCAACGAGAAAAAGGCTTTTCCCTTTCATCGGTACAGACCCTTTTCCACGATAAATCGCCGGACGTTTTCAGGAAGAAGATAACGAACTGACTTATTCCGTCTGACGGATTCTCTGATCGCGGTGGAAGAAATATCGAGACGAGGAATGCCGAAGCGGTCCGCATGGCCGAGCCACTTGGACTTTTCGCTCTCCCGTGTGTACCCCGGACGGTCGCCGACGACAATTTTCACATGTTTGACCAGTTCATCCGGTTTGTACCAGGTATCGAAGCAGGCCAGGTTATCGGCGCCAAGAATAAGGTGCCAGACGGCCCCGGGGGATTTTTTCTTAAGATGCGTCACTATGTTCAGAGTATATCCCGGAAGCTCAAGGTCTTTTTCAAGGGCGCTGACCATGAACCTGTCGTTGTCCTTGACTGCGATTCCGACCATCTCCAGGCGATCATCAAACGAGACCACCGGTTTTTGATCGCGGTGCGGGGGATCGAAACTGACGACAAAAAGCACGCCTTCAAAGCCGAAGGCCTCAAGCGCACCTTCTGCCAGAGCCAGGTGACCATAATGGATGGGGTCGAAGACGCCGCCCATTATGCCCCAATTCCCGCTGATTTCAGGACTCGTCCGACTCATCAGAAGCGCTTACTGTTTCCAGCTGACGGGTAATTTTATCTATATACTCATTTGCCTTCGGAACAAGGTCGCTGCCGGGATACACTTTGATGAAATTATTGAATTTCTCCAGGGCTTCCGGGTACTTTCCCTTTTTGTACTCCAGTTCGGACAGTTTAAACAGCGAAAGCGCGGCATATTTAGTATTTGTGTAATTATCTACGACATACTGGAAATAAATCTCGGCGGCCTTGACGTCATAAACCTTGAAGTACAACATCCCGTTTTCATATTCCTTCCGGGCCAGCTTCGACTGGCCGTCCAGAATTGCTTTCTTGGCATCTTCGACCAGCGGCGAATCGGGATTATCGAGTATGAAATCTTGCAGAGTCTGTATGGCCCTTTTCATGTCCTCCTGGTCGAGGGCATAGTGTCCGGGTGTGTTCTCAAGGTAGCACACCCCGGTCATATACTGAGCTCCATCGAGAAACGAAGACATCGGGTATTTTGACATCAGCCGCTGATACTCAACCGCGGCCAACTCATAATCCTTATTCTCAAAATACGACGTCGCCAGGTAATACTGTGCGGTATCGACTATCGTGGCTCCGGGGAAATTGAAAATGACGCGCTGGAAGCCTTCGACGGCCTTCAGCCAGTGTTTCTTGTCGAACTCTCTCTTGGCCAGGGCAAACTGATCTTGCGCATTATTGGCCATTCTGAGGGCCGGCTTCCCACAACCCAGAACCAAAAATAGCAGCAACAATCCGATCGCGGAACGATTCAATCTAACCATCAGATCTGGTATTTCTCCTTGAGCATATTATAATTGTCAACAACTTTGTTCAGAAAAGACTTCGGCAGAGGCTTGTTAAGACGGACCCTGCTGCGCAGAGCGGTCTCACCGAGATTGTATGATATAATCGCCTTGCGAATATCTTTGAATTCCAAAATCATCTCAAAAAGATGCAGCGACCCCATCTGGACATTCAAGCCGGGCTCAAATAATGTCGTCGAATCCCGCCATTCGACCCCGATTTTGTCCGCCAGACTCCGGCCTACAAACGGCCTTATTTGCATTAATCCCCTGGCCCCCTTGGAAGAAATCTGCCCGCGCTTGAATGATGATTCGGTCAGTATCAAAGCCATCAGAAACATCGGGTCATAATCATACTTCTTGCATTCCAGCGAAATCACCTCGGCCAGCTCATTTTTCTCATCGTCCGTGAAGCCGATCTGAAAATCTTCAATAACCTGAAGTATCTGCAGTTTTTCTTCGAGTTCCGAAATCCGTTTGCGCTGGAAGTTGATCTGCTTTTCCAGGTCGAATTTTTCTCTGACAAGATAGATGATCAGCACCGACTGTGACAGGTAAATGAGAACGAAGAAAATCGCCACGGGCTTGGATAGAAAAAGCCCTAACTTGTTGGATTGCATTAACATCTTCAGCCTTTCAAGACTCCAATAAGATCGTAGCCGTCGGCCATGACAATCTCGACATCTGCTATATCGCCGACGGCAGGTTTTCCGCCTTTAACATAAACCTGCTGGTCAATCTCGGGGCAGTCTCCTTCGGTCCTGCCGATGGCCGGGGAACCTGCCCTCACCTCGTCAATTATAACCTTTCGAGCTTTGTGTATCAAGCCAATATTTTTTTTGAAAGCGACCTCTTGTTGAAGATTCATCAGAACGTCCTGTCTCTCGGCGGCAACTTTATCCGGAACCTGGTCGTCAAAATTGATTGCTTTCGTGTCCTCCTCGGGCGAATATTCGAAAACCCCGAGCCGGTCGAACTCGAAATCTTCAATAAAGTCGCGCAGTTCCAGGAACTCTTCCTCAGTTTCACCCGGCAGGCCGGCAATAAAGGTGGTCCTGATAATATTGCCGGGTGAAGCCAGACGAATCTTTGAGAGAATCTTTTCAATTTCTTTACGAGTCACACGCCGATTCATAGCAACCAGAATCTTATCGCTTATATGCTGAAGAGGAACATCGAAATAGCCCAGAGTCTTACCCGAGAATGACATGTATTCAATCAAACCATCCGTCATTGATTCCGGGTGGAGATACATCAATCGAATCCACTCGATGCCGTCCACCTTCTCCAATTCGCCGAGAAGCCTGATGATGTCCGTACCGTTGTCGAAATCCCGGCCATATGCCGTTCCCTCCTGAGAGACAAGAATGATCTCTTTTTTCCCTCGCGACGCCAGGAGTCGGGCTTCCTTGACGATGTCCTCCAGCGGCCGGCTTCGGTATCGGCCCCGGATGTGCGGAATGGCGCAATAGGCGCAAAAACGGTCGCAGCCGTCGGCGATCTTGAGGTAGTCATAGGGGAATTTGTCGCCCACGTGACGCCTGTCGCCGGCAAGATACGTCAGCCGATCGGCGGAGACTCTTGAGACCACGGCATCGTCCGCAGCCGGTTCCGTCACCGCATCGATAAGCTGTTCGATCTGACCCAGCCCAAAGAAACCATCCACTTCCTTCAGTTCCTTGACAAGTTCGTCGCCGTATCTCTGTGCCAGGCAACCCGCCACGTACAGCCTGCCTATTTCCCCTTCGTTCTTGTGATTTGCATAGTACAGAATGGTCTCAATCGATTCCTCCTTGGCCGGAAGAATAAAACCGCACGTGTTGACAATCACGACATCGGCCGAGCTGTCATCCGTCGCTAACTGATGACCCCGATCGATCAATTTGCCGGCTATATAATCACCGTCAACGTCGTTCTTGGGGCAGCCAAGTTTTTTTATGAAAAATTTCATGGATTTCAGGGAAGGCTTATGATTTCAACCGAATCGGGCAAATTGATCTCGAAGAATTCTTCCGAAATGAAATCCATGACGGTCTCGTAAACAACACGGACCCGATTGAGATCGCCGTTCAAATCATAATATTCGACCGATGAAAGACCGTTCCGGCCCAGGTAGACGGTCAGGGAATCCGGCAGGCTGTCATCGGAATCATCAAGTCTGCTCAGATGATAAACGGAATCGGCCTTGACGACTGATGTTGCGTAATGTTGATCAAGATTTTTCACGAATATCAGACGGCTCTCGAAGCCCTGGTTTTCCTTGAGGCATTTCTTTGTAGCCTGGTTGTTCTCCGCCGAGTATTCCCAGATACACCGGCCGTCAAAAAGGTAGATATCGTTTTCGAGCCCCGCGAAGTAGCGGCCGTCGTCAGTGATCAGGATTCTCCCCTGGGAAGTATCGACGTCGTCGAAAACGTCCGAAACGACGATGATGTCCACGCCGAGATCAATCATTTTGGCCGAAGCATACCGCTTCTTCACACTCTCGAATTTATCGGAAGAAGGATCTTCGGCCGCCCGTAGCGAAACGGCTAAAACGATAAGCAATAGAAAAGCACAAAGTCTGTTCATCTTCCCTTATACGAAACAGGATATCAAGAGTTCAAGTCGGATAAAGACCTGGAGGCCATGAGCTTCTCCAGGAAAGAGCTGTCAACCAGAACCTCGCGGGCCTTGCTTCCGTCATAGGTTGACACCACCCCGGCGCTTTCAAGATTGTCAATCAGTCTTGCCGCCCTTTGATAACCGATGCCGAGTTTTCTCTGAAGAAGCGACACCGAACCCTGCTTGTGCCTGATAACGGTCTGGACAGCTTCGATGAACAGAGGATCGTTTAGATCGACTTCTCCCTTCTCGTCATCGTCGCCGTTCTTTTCCTCCACTCCGGGCGCGGCTTCCGTGGGAAACTGGTCAAGAATAAACTTGACAATTTTCCGGGTTTCCTCGCTGGAGATATGGGCCCCGTGGAGCCGAATTGCTTCCGGCTGGCCGGGCTGAAGGAACAGCATATCACCGCGGCCCAGAAGCTTCTCAGCTCCATTGCCGTCAAGAATGGTACGTGAGTCTATTTTGGTGGCCACCTGGAAGGCAATGCGGGCCGAGAAATTAGCCTTGATTAATCCCGTGATGACATCCACCGACGGCCTTTGCGTCGCCAGGATAAGATGAATACCTACCGCGCGAGCCATCTGGGCCAGCCGGGTAACAAGCATCTCAATTCGCGAGGACGCAGCGGCCATCATCATGTCCGCCAACTCATCAACTATGATGATAATGTATGGCATCCTATTCTCGGGATCCTTCTGCCGGGCGTTGTAGTCGTCCATGTTCCTGACGGCTTCGGCGGCCAGCTTCCGGTAACGATTTTCCATCTCGCCGACGGCGTCGGCCAGCACTTTTTCCGCGCGTTTGGCGTTTGTGACAACAGGTCGTCCCAGGTGGGGTATTCCGGCATATACCGAAAGCTCCAGCATCTTGGGATCAATGAAAATGAACTTCAACTCGCGCGGATGCAGGCGGAACATCAGCGATGTAATCAGACAGTTGATACAAACCGATTTCCCCGAACCGGTCGCACCGGCAATAAGCAGGTGCGGCATGCGCGAAAGATCGGTGACAAAAGATCGGCCCGATATGGTTTTGCCCAGAGCCAGAGGCAGTCGCCAGCGTTTATCGGCGTACGCCTCGGAACCGATTATTTCCCGGGCATAAACCAACTGGGCCTTTCTATTGGGAATCTCGACGCCCACTGCCGCCTTGCCGGGAATCGGAGCTATAATACGCACCCGCTTGGCCTGCAGAGCTAGCGCAAGATCATCGGACAGGTTCAGTATCTGATGAACCTTAACGCCTGCGGCAGGCTTGAATTCGAAGCGCGTGATCACCGGACCGGGAAATTTCTCGATCTGCCCGTCGATGGAAACACCGAATGTCTCAAGCGTATCTTTCAGGGCGCGGGCCGTATAGGCGAGTTCGTCCGGATTGACCGCCGGGCCGCTCTGAGGATTTTCGTCCAGCAGATCAAGCCCGGGAAAGACGAAGTCTTTCGTCTCCCGGCCGACTTCAACGGTCGGAGTCTTAAGCTTCAACTTTTTCGACGAACGTTTTCTCCTCTTTTGGCCGTCGCCCTCGTCAAAGCTGTCCTCCGCTGCACCGACCTCAACTTCCCTTGCACCTTCAATCTCCGTTGCTCCGGTTTCGGAGGTCTCAAAGGCCTGTTCATACTCCGGTTCGCCGTGGCGTCTTCCCAAACGCCTGGTGAAAAGAGATACGAAAAAGCCCGGGAGTTTTTTAAGGCCCCGACCAAGAGCACCGGCGGCATGTCCGAAATCCAGACGCAAAGGCAGCCCCAGCCTGGACCGCAACTCCGGATAGGCGTACCCGACGACCACCAGACCGGCGATAATGAGAGCCCCCATCAACAATACCGAGCCGGCTTTGCCGATGATCTTCACCAGGAACTTTGTGAGATAGAAGAAAAGATTCCCGTCGGCGGCTCCGGAGATGGCCTCCAGGCCGTTTATTTTATGCACGTCATAGATCATGGTTACCAGGACTGACGTGGAAAACGCAAACCATAATGCGGGCGCGACTTTTGATCTCCAACCGGCCCCCAGATATCGCAGGGCCAGCAGAACCAGGAAGAACGGCAGGAAAATCGACACCCAGCCGAACAGGGAGAACAATATATGACAGGTATATGCACCGACCATGCCTACCTGGTTACGGTATTCAATCGTGAAAGGATTATCCCGGGATGCAATCATCTCATCATCCCAACGCGAGTGGGTCACGAGAGACGTAAGAAGCATAACCGCCAGCAGGATGAGAAGCACCGCCAGAATTTTCTTCTTTCTGCCGTTGGTCTCGTTTTTTCTTTTTCGTCGTGCCATTATATCAAGCCGAATCGTTTATAAATAAATTACGGTGGCCGGCCGTGGAGGTCAACAAAAATAAGAAAGGCAGAGAGTTGCTCTCTGCCTTGAACCGATTTTTGGACTGAAGGGTTTACTTCCTGACCGCGTCTCTTAGAGCTTTACCGGCACGGAAATGAGGAACCTTGCTGGCCGGGATATTGATCTTTTCGCCGGTCTGAGGATTGCGCCCAATGCGGGCTTTTCTCTTGCTCACCGTGAAAGTACCGAAGCCGACAAAGCTGACTTTCTTCCCCTTCTTCAGGTTGATGGTGACGTTGTCCAGAAAGCTCTTAAACGCATCGTTGGCCTGACGCTTGTTAATTCCAGCGTCCTTCGCGATTTTGGCAATCATTTCTTCCTTGGTCATGCCAATCTTCCTCTCACTTGAACGTTAATGGGTGACTGTTATTATGAAACAAAAAATGCTTTCCGTAAAGCTTTTGTCAACAAAAAAAACTCGATAACACTCAAAAAAAGGCTATATTTCTGGGGGTTTCCGGGTTATCTGCACCGATCATATTACAGGTACGGCGCCCTGATGCCCGATTCGGACTTCTCGAACTTGATGTCGGGTATGGCAATGACGTTGATGCGGAAGTAATATCCCTTGTTCGATCCGTCCGGGACCCAATAGAACTGGCCCTGCCAGCAATGAAGATTCTTGACCAATTCTACACGGCGGCTGACCGTTCTATCCCTGACGAAGTCGTAATTCTGGGTATATGTAACATCCAGGCTGGAAGCCATTTTCAGTTTCGCGTTAACACTGATTGTATGTCTTTTCAGGAATGCTGCACCGCGCCCGGACTCCGAATAATGATGCGCGACCCTCAGACTCCATTTCTGCTTGGATTCGGCGCCGGCCGGGCCGGGCAGCAATGTTTCCTGCTGCTCGGGAAGCCGCTGCTCGCTGAGAATGCCCTGTGTGTGAAAAGTAGTGGAAATCGTAAAGCTCTGCAAGTATGGCGACCACCAGCGCAATTCTTCAGTGCCGGGCTTGTACAATTCATGAACCATCGAAGCCGAAATGCTTATGTTCTTCAAAAGCGACGTGTTGAGACTCGTTGAGAGGTTGGTGAATTTTCTCCCTTCGGCCTCAAAGTCGTAGCCAAAAGAACTGCCGATCGTGAACAGGTCGATCTTTCTCGACTGCTCGCCCGATTTTACTTCGGCCTGAAAGAGCTGACTCAGCGAAAATGAAAGACTCATCTTCTTTGAGCCGCCGCCGCCCACACCGGTATAAGATCTGACATCGTTATGGCGGGTAATCTCCGGCGCCCAGGAGAGCGACACCCGGGGCGTCACGACGTGCCTTAAGCCTTCGAGACCGAGCACGTTCGGATTGACCGTTCCGTAGAGATCCGTCGATGCCGACACGGAGGCGCTGTAGGCATAACGGCGGTACAGTTGCGAGGCATCGATACCGGCACTCTGATCAGTCTCGTATATCTTATACCATGTCTCCTGGTAACGAAGGGCGGGATTCAATTTCAAATATTTGAGAATCGAAAACGGCGCCGATAACGAGGTGCTGTGATTGACAGTCAAATACTTCCTGCGGCTTCGCAGCCCGGTGGTGTCCGTTGACCGCCGGCTGTAATTATTGAGACTGACGGAATAGCTGGAGTAAAGACCGTGATACCATTTTCGCGATTCCTGGCCGGTTACATCATCTTTAGGCGGAGATCCGAAAATCGGTCCCGAGGGCAGTGAGAAGCTGGCCGAGGGGAGCCTGTCGGTGCGCGACTCGGCATCGAGGGCGACCTCATGAACGAACTGGGCGTTCAATGACGACCGCCCCAGCCTTTTGCTCAGGGAAAGCTGGCTTTTCAGGTTGCGGTTTAATCGTTCTTCCAAATCGGTCGAAAAATCACTGTAATAAGACTTATCCGACAGGAAGGTGCCGCTGGCCTTGATATTGAACGTCGGCGTGACTATCTGAGAATGGTTGAAGACAATCCGCCAGCGCTTTGTCTTGCTCTCCCGGTAGAGGTCGTAACGCGATTCATTCGTATAAGAGCCGGTCAGCGAGCCGGACAGCTTATATCTAACGTTGTATCGGTACGTCCCGCGGTACGTAATACCGTATTGTTCGTAATAGTCAATCGCTCCCAGAACATCCCAGTACTCCGAGGCCGCCCAGTAGTAGCCCACGTTCGAAATGTACCTCTCACCCCGCTCAAAATTGCCCAGACGGAAAGACAGAAATCCCGAGTGCCGCCCTGGCTTGGTTGGAAAAACATAGTATGGGAGGATCATTAAAGGGAGTTTTTCAACGTGGAAAACAACCGGCCGGGCGATAATCTTGTCGCCCTGTATCATCTTCATATTCTTCGACCAAAAATGATAATGCGGCGTATTCTGGTCACAGCTGGTATACGTCCCTCCATCGACATAGTAGACGTTTTTCTTTTCTCTGAAAACGTCTCGGCCTCTGTAATAGGCATCCTGGTATTCGGATTTGGACTTTCTGATCAGTCCTTTGTCGGTCTTCACCGAATACTCCAGATACGATCCGATGATTTCTTCCGTGCCGTCATTGAGGATAACCGGATAATACGTCAGAGTAGTATCGACCCTGACGCTATCGTCATAGGCAGTCACGATCTCGCGAGACGTGTTGTAATTGATCCGGTGGGCCGTCAATGAAATCGATTTGTTTTCCACGGAGGCCTGCCCGAGAAGCGAGATGGTCGAATCATCAATGGTAAAGTCTATTCGATCCGACATGTAGCTGACCGTATCCTCAGTGAAAACCGTTGAAGTGTCCTCGGTTTTGTATTTAGCGGTGAGGTACTCCCCCTGAGCACCGCCGATAACAACCACGGAGTTGAGTTGCTCGTTCTCCGTATAAAGCTTGATCGTATCCCCGGACACGTTATTCTTCACAATCTCGGAACTGTCCTTGATACCGGGTTGATAGAAAGAGTACGCCTGGTCGGACGCGACGATGTTGTCAAGGACGCCGCCGCCAAAATTGAATTCGACCTCAGACGCTTTTATTTCGGAGACGTCATAAATGGTGGAATCCTTTTCCGAGGGTTCCTTGAAATTGCCGACACTGTTTCCGAAAACATGGATTTTCCTGAGGCCTGAATCCTCACCGTGAAGGACCAGCGTGTCACCCTTAATCTCCGAATCCCTGCGGCGGGCCACCGGCTCTCCCAGAAGGAGCAGGATATCCCTGTCAAGATACATGATGCCGCGCTGAGACTGGCTTACGGTTTCGGAGTGCTCGATGACAACGTTCCCATCGGCATAGCCGATTTTCCCGTCGGCATCAAGAGCAATCCGGTCGGCATCCACCTGAGTCATTCGAGCCGTATCCTGGAAGTTGAGAACAACCGTCGGGCGGTTCCACATCCGGAACAGCGAGGAATCACGATTGTAGTATGCGCCGGTGCCGGTGGCCAGAACCGAGTCGGCCTCGGAGATGATAATCACCGTATCGCCGAAAGCCTCGGCACTTTTGCTGTTCAGGTCGTACTCGACTCTATCCGCCGACAGCTGGTAAAGCGAATCCTGGACATAAACCTCCCTGACCAGAATAATCCGCTCGCCTTTGATCCAGATCGCCGTATCGGCCAGCAATGTTGCCGATCCGTGCCGGAAAACGGCCGAACCAGTCAGGAAGACGGTGTCACGATCGAGCCCCCTGATGAACTCATACGTATCCGAATCATAGTAGAGGGGCGGTTCTTCCGATGCACCGGCTGCCGGTAAGGCAAGTACCAGAGCAATCAGGCCGTATGTCAACTGTCTTCGCATGAGCTACCCGCCCAGTTCACTCCTGACGATTTCAACGAAGGAATCAAGCATTTCCCCCGTTTTCTCCGAAGGTAATCCGCCAACCTGTGCAAAGACAGCACTGCCGCCGCCCTTGCCGCCGAATTTTCCCATGAAAAGCGCCGCCAGCCGGGAGGCATCGGGCGTGACACCTTTTGAGGCCGATATCAGCAGCCTGTCGCCGGCCGTAAAAAGGCATATCGACTTGAAGGCCTCCGCTGCTGCCGCAGCCAGCTCTTTGACATCTTTGGGATGCTTGTCATTATGATTGCCGAAGATAATTTTGATCCCTCCGATCGATTCAGCCGCCCGGCCCAGTTGTTCGACTTCGTACGGCAGCAGCTTTTTGTTCAGAGCGCCGATTTCCTTTCGCAGGGCGGCATTCTGATCCATCAGCTTATCAATCGATTTATCAAGGTCCGAAAAATGACAGGTTAATCTGGCTGACACGGCCGCAGTGATATCATGCTTGCCGCGATAATCCATCAGAGCCTGGCGGCCGGTGAGAAAGGTGACCCGCAGATGGCCGCGCAGTTTCTCTTTTCCCGTAATTTTTATCGTGCCGACCTCACCGGTCCGGTGGCAATGCGTTCCTCCGCAGGCGGTACAGTCAAAATCACCAATCTGTATGATGCGATACTTGCCTTCCAGATCGGGAATCTTCCTGATGGCAAGCGCATCGAGCTGATTACGGTCATAGTAACTGATTGTCACCGGCAGGTTTTTCATCACCGCCTCGTTGGCCATATCCTCGGCATCGATAAGTGCCCTTTCATCAAGGTCGGCTACCGACAACTCTATGGTCGACTCGAATTCACCCAGATGAGCACTGACCGTTTCGACGCCGGCCGACCTGACAAACGCCCCCGAAAGTATATGCTGTCCGGTATGTTTGCGCATGTTGTCAAGTCTCCGCTCCCGGTCAACCAGACCTTTAACCGCGTCGCCGACGGGCGCGTTCCATTCCTCGAGTCGATGCACTACCTCATCTGTTTCATTCTCGTGGACACTTATCACCTGCTGTCCATCGAGCAAGCCCATGTCACAGGGCTGACCGCCGGACTCGGGATAAAAAGCGCTTGACCGCAAAATGATTTCATACCCGCCTTCTATCTTTTGCACCTTCTCAACCGTCGATTCGAACTCAAGAAGGTACGAGTCATCACTATACAGCTTTTCAGTCATAGTCGGGCATCTCCCTTGTCCGTATCAGATGGCCCTTGCAGCGGCAATCGGATGAGCCGAAACTGTCAATCAGCCCGGCGCCTTTCAGTCTTTTGAGAAGGCTCATATTAATTATACACTCATCAAGGCGACCGGCAAAATAAACAATATCCACAATATTACCTTTTTCCAGCAGATAATCAACATGCCAGCATTTTCTTTTGTCCTTTCTCAGATGTCTCCCCAGCGCTTGCGAAGGCCCCTTTATCTATCCTGATTACAAGTTGACTACAGCCGGAGTCGTGATTTTCAGCTTTCAAGGCTCATCTCAACCTGTTCCGGTACAAACCGGCCGGGATTTACCGAGCGGAAGTCACGCCCGAGAAATAAGAGATACCAGAGTTTTTGCCCGGTTCTGGACAACGCCGCGATTTGAAACAGAACAAACTCTATGAAAAGACCGCTGGTGCCGCCCAGGTCACCGACGGATTGAAGCGCCAGCCATTCGACTAACAACCAGATCAACAGGAACGGTATGTATGTTATGATAAAAACCCTGAGAAGCTTGAGCAGGCGCGGTTTGAAATAGTCCGAGCCGATTTTGAGTATCTCCCTGAAACCTTTGTCGGGGAATGCCGTCGAGGCAGCCCTGACCGAATCGGAAAATATCGAGGCCGCCAGAAGAATCAGAAGCAGGATTGCGAGTTTGAACAGACTGAAAATCAACGCCGGAGTGCCGACCAGATGCCCCCCCGCGAATGAAATAACGTTCACAAAGAACATCCCGGCCGGTATGAGCAGGGAATATACGACCATCATCAGGAGAGTAATTTTGACGTGGGTTCCGAAACGGGCGCCGCACTCGGAAAAGAAATCCCTCCAGCCCGCCTGGGTGAATTTCCTCGATACCAGGATATAATATAAACCACCGTTGAGAAACTGCATCATAATGACAAACATTACGGCGCCGGCGATTATAATCATTATCAGAGGTGAAAGCGCCGCGCTTTGTCGGGAGTACAGTTCAGTCAATACCGATACATCCCAGCCGCCGAGCAAGGATTTGGAGAAAAGCGAGCGCGACAGGGCCAGATCGCAGGTCACAAAAAACGGCAGAGCCAGAAGCGCTGACAACGTGGCCTTGAACAGATAGAGATAGAGCCACAGGCGGCGAATTTCGACCAGACTGCTTATTTGGTTGAATATCGGCCGCATCTACATTCCACCCATAAAGCTCAGAAATGATTCAATCAGGAACATAATACCGGAGGAAACCCTCAGCGCCGGGCGGCTGTCGCCATCGGCTGACAGCGAGTTATTCAACAGATTCGCATCCACCGTGAATCTGTTATTCGGGTCGATAATCACCTTTGATACAGGAGCGGCAAGACTGAATGTCATCTTCTCGGTATCATGCTGCGAGCGCCATACAAACTCCAGCGTATCTCCATTGTGAAGAACCAGCCGATAATCGACCGAACCGGGCAGCGCGCCTTTCTTCCAAAGAAGCACGTCCGCCTCATAGGTAACGGAGTCAATCTTCCTGTTCTCCAGCGAACTGACCGCGAGATCCAGCTCGACTGGCTCGTTAATAAGGGCATTCAGAGCATTTTGGATTTTTTCTCCGCCGACCCTACCGGCCAGGCCGATAAATTCTCCGGGCCCGGGGCGCGCGAACAGGTTTTCCTCGAAGTAATGCCGCCAGAAAACGTCCGATAGCGAATCCCCCAGGAGGTTATCGAAAGTCTCTACGATCAGTGCCCCTTTTGTATATATCGTGGCGAAGTATTCATCGTCGCCGGGAAAAGCATAGGTCGGCATGTTAAGCTGACACACACCCGGCGAAACCCTGGTCCCGGACCGAAACATATCTCTTTGGCTGGCTACAAAACCGGCCAAATCAATAAGGTTGGCCCGTTCTCCCCAGTTCCGTTCAATAATCTTCAGAGTGAAGAAGCTGGCTATCGATTCATCCATCCATGGATTTTCAATCTGGTCGGAGCCGATCATACCATAGAACCACTGGTGCACCGTCTCGTGCGTCACCAGAGATTCATAGAGACGGGTCATCAGCATGCCGCCGCGCGGCGAATGCAATGCGACCAGGCCGGGGAACTCAATACCTCCCGCGTGAGAGGCGCTAACCAGCGCCAGCGTGAAATGCTCATAATGGTATTCGCCTATGCTGGCTTCCATGTACGCAAACGTCCGCTCGACCGCATCACGGATGCGCGATAAAACAGGCTGTTCGAAATTGCGATAAAATACCCGCACCGTCGTCTCCCCGACCAGGAAAGTGTCAACCAGATAATCAGGCGATAAGGCCACGGCAAAATCATGGGCCGGCCCGAAAGAGAAATCATATTCGGTCAGCGTGTCACGATCCGATACTACGGACGGCGGCACCGGCGCCGCTATTTTCAGATTGCCCGGGACGATCAGACTGATTTTATAATGAAAATAATCCCCGACTAATTCGGCAAAAGGCCCATAAGTCGGGCTGTACCATCTGCCGTCGCTCTCCGGAATGGCCGGGACCGGAAACCAGCCATCAAGCGTGTAGTCATTGCCAAAACATACCAGCCTGTTCCCTGAACCGGGAATGACGGTTTTGAAGAATATCTTTATGTTTTTGCCGTTCAGATTCCCGGAAGAAGCGGTTAATATTCCCCTGGTGTAGTCAGTACTGACGTCAACGGTGACATTCTCTCGATCCAGAAGCACCGAATCGATTATCATCTCCCCCCATGTGTTTGTCTCTTTATAGCGCCTCAATAGCCCCGGCATGGCCTTCAGGTACGGCGAGCTCTCGGATGAGTACACACTCGGAAACATCTGGAATTCAAAGGTCGTCACTTCCGGAGCGGCCGGAAGGATATATTCGACGGAACCGTGAATCTGCTTTTTAAGCGTGTCAAGTGAAGCCTCGACCTTCAGAGTATCATAGGCGGCCGCGTCGCCGGATACTAATATCAGAAGTACGATGATATAATAGGCGATTTTAGATAACATCGTTGACCAGCGAGCCAATCCCTTCGATTCTGACCTCAATCCTGTCCCCGGGCTGCATCGGTCCGACCCCGGCCGGCGTCCCGGTCGAAATCAGATCGCCCGGATACAGGGTCATCACTTTTGAGATAAAACTGATCAGCTCCGGGATCGGGAAGATGAGCATTGACGTTCTCGACGATTGGCGCAGCTGCCCGTTAAGATAAGATTCAACCAGCAGGTCTTCGTATTTCAGCCTGTCGACAATCCACGGACCGACCGGACAGAAGGTATCAAATCCTTTTCCCCTGGTCCACTGCCCGTCCTTTTTTTGAAGGTCACGGGCGGTCACGTCGTTGACGCACGTAAATCCGAAGATGTAATCCTCGGCTTCGATGGCGGCGGCGTTTTTGCACTCACGTCCGATGATCACCCCGAGTTCGGCTTCATAATCGACTCTCTCGGCCATTTCGGGGTATACAATCCTGTCCCCGGGTCCGATCAGTGATGAGGGCGGTTTCATAAACAGCACCGGTTCGTCCGGCGCCTTGTCCGCGGACTGAGATTCCTTTACATGCTCTTTATAATTAAGGCCGATACAGACGATCTTGCTCGGTTCAACAGGAGCGAGTAATTTCACCGAGGATGGGTCATAAAAAACACCGGTCGAATCGAAATCACGGACCGGATTTGAAGTTATCTTGTGGATACGCCCTTCTTCGAAAATCCCCCATTCGATTCCCTCCGCCGCCGCAAATCTGACAAATCTTTCCATTAATCTTTCTGCAACTCTTTTAAGTGATGATACAGGCACAAACTGTTGGCGGTGGGATCATAACCACCCTCAAAAACCGACAGGATTCTTCCCTCGGAATGCTTGTCCGAAAGTTCCGCGAGCATGCGCGTCATCTCACCGAAGGCGTCCTCGGTCATACCCATGCCGCCCAGGGGGTCATCAAGATGGGCATCAAATCCGCATGATATTATCATAAACTCCGGCCGGTACTGCTCAAGGGCCGGAACTACTTTTTCTGTGAATTCGTCAAGATACTTCTCGTAGGCGGTTCCTCCCGGCAGCGGTATGTTCAGCGTATAACCGTCCCCCTCACCGCTTCCCCGCTCGACCGATGCGCCCGATCCGGGATAGAACGGATATCGATGCAATGATACATAGTACACATCGGAACGCTCATAGAACGAATGCTGGGTGGCATTGCCGTGGTGAACGTCCCAGTCAACGACGGCGACTCTCTTCAGATTGTGATTGCCTATGAGGGTTTCCGCCGCCACCGCGGCGTTGTTGATGATGCAAAATCCCATGCCGCGATTGCTCTCAGCATGGTGTCCCGGCGGCCTGCCCGCGAGGAACATCCGCTTGAATCTACCGGCCATCATTTCACCGACGGCCGCAATGGCCGCTGAGGCCGTCGCCCGTGCCGCCTCGAAGCTTCCCGGGGAGGCATAGGTATCGCCGTCCAGGTAGCCGCCGCCCCTGCTGGAAACGGCCTCGACAAGATTCAGATATCTCTCGTCATGAATCCTGCCGATGGCAGAAGAATCAACCTCACCGGGGACGACATCGACCAGGTCACCGGAAATGTCTGACCGGGAAACATAGTCAACCGCGGCCTTCATCCGCCGGGGATTCTCAGGATGACCGGGCGGGGCGGGATGCTCATTTTCCTGGATAAGTTTTATGATTCCGACTTGCATGGTTAATTTCTAATAAACCGGATTGTCCGGCGGTGTCAAGTCATTAAAACAATCACAGTTTCTTCTTTTTCCAGTTCCCCTTCCTGAACCAGAAAATCAGTATCAAGGCCTTAAAAAGCGACGTAATGGTCAGCGTCCACCAGACGCCGTTGATGCCGATATCAAGCGTGAAGCAGAAGAAATACGCGAGCGGAAGCCTCGCGATTGAGCCCGGAATCGAAACTGCCATGGGTGGAACAGTGTTGCCAGCGCCGCTGAAAGCCCCCTCCAGGACAATTTCTACGCCCATAAAGACCTGGGACAGCCCAAGAATTACCAGATAATCAACGGCGATCTCGATCACGGCCGGATCTGATGAAAATATCCCGGCGATAAACCTCGGCAACAGGATAAACATCACCGAAACTACAAATGTCTCGACTGTGACTATTTTGATCGATCCCCAGGCGCACCTGGCTGCCCTTTCGGGTTTCCGGGCGCCGAGATTCTGCCCGACCATGGTGGCGGTGGCCGCTGAAAACCCGAAGGCAATCAGAAATGAAAGGGATTCCATCCGATTACCGATACCCATGGCCGCCCCGGCAACTTCACCATAGTGGTGAACGATTTGAATTATGAACCAGTAGACGGCTATGAATACCAGGTTCTGGGCCGAGATGGGCATGCCTATTCTGAAAATCTTTCGTATCGTGTCCAGGTGTGGTTTTGTTCGATGCCAACCCGCAAGAGAAAACCCCAGTTTGCCTCTTAGAAGCAGGCCGAGGAAAACCAGAAAAGTTGCAAATACTGAAATGATCGTCGCGACCGCGGCACCGGCCACGCCCATTTCAGGAAATGGCCCCCAGCCGAATATAAAAGCCGGATCCAGGAAAATATTCAGAACCGTTCCAACTGAAAACGCAATCGTGGGCAGCTTGGTGTCTCCGGACGCTCTGAACACGGCACCGAGGGCCTCGTTAATAAAAAATAAAGATATCCCCCCGAAGAATATCCTCAGGTATGGAATCCCCAAACTGATCACCTGCGGACTTGCCTTCATGAATCTCAAAATGGAAGGCGTCAACCACAGTCCGGCGGTCGTAAGCAGCAGAGCAAGGCCGACCGCCACGATAATTCCCTGTTTAGAATAAAACGAGGCTTTCGACTCTTCTTTCGCGCCGACAGCCCGCGAAACGAGGGCTGTCAGGCCGGTAACGATTATAGCGCTCAACCCAAACATAGTCCAGGTCACCACCATTGAGGTGGTGATTGCATCCTGCTCCGGGGTCCCCAGAAAGCCGACCCAGAAGTAGTCGGTGATATGCAGG
The DNA here is from genome assembly GCA_020345705.1 of Candidatus Zixiibacteriota bacterium. Classification (GTDB taxonomy): domain Bacteria; phylum Zixibacteria; class MSB-5A5; order GN15; family PGXB01. The sequence continues at coordinate 2,171,535 of CP070766.1, forward strand.
GCAAACTCCAGAAGCATTGCAGCTACGACTGGCCAGGCCAGCCGTATGATGGTGGAATAGATGGGACCGTCGGTAATGTGTTTTATTCTGGCCATATATGTGAAAGCACCAATCTACCTCTTAAGAAATGGAATTCCCTTAAGCTCCGCAATACGACAATCACAAGCCGCATCGTCGCTGATATATAGCAATGAAAACTCCTGAAGGCACTATCCCGGTTCTCCGCCGGCCGAGGTTCTCCCGGCTGAGACATTCTGCGTACTTTGCACAAAGTCCGAATAATGCTCCGACACTATGTCGAGATTATCGAAAGTCGACGGACTCTGGCAAGCCAGCGCGGCAACATAGAACGCAAGAGCTATTTTAGGATTGTCAAACGATCCGAAATCGACACCTTCAATCTCCCGAGAACCTTCCACGACCAGCCCATCCTTGAGAATTCCGCACTTGACGCCCATTCTTTGCAGTTTGCCTGCGATTTCTTCGAAAGGCGCGATTCCGCTTTCTGAGAACTCCTCAATACCCCTAATGATGGACATGCCGGGATTGAAGGCGGACAGAACAGCCAGGAAAGGGGTGTCGTCGATCAGGGTCGAGGCCTGCTCACCCGAGGTTTTGCGAAGCTTAAGCTCTTTGCCCTGAAGAGTGATAGTTGCGGTCCGGATGCCGGCTTCATTTTTTCCTTTTAAGACAACCGACTCAACGCCGGATGCTTTCAGGTAATTGAGGAATCCCCTGACGGAGCGGTCATAGGACACACGCGGGATTGTGACTTCTCCCCTTTTAAGGACGGCCAGCGTCATCAGGGCAATGGCCGTATCGGAATCGCACGGGATGTCCAGTGTTACCTGCTGAAGAGTAACGGAAGACGGAAGAATTATTTCCTGCCTGTAGTCAGCGTCAATTGTCCTGATTTTCCTTCTGGGATCGACGGGGTCCTCTTTCAGAACCGGTTTTGGCCGATCGATGGCAAGGCTTCCTCCGAAGCGCTCGATGCATCTTTCGAGCCGGTTCGACGTCAGGCGCATTTCCCTGATGGCGACAGAACGCCCTGAACTGATGCCGAACGCCAGCAGGCAGTTTTTCAGATGCGACAGCGATGACGAAATTCTTATATGCACCGGATAACCGGCACCCGCCCGTATAATGATCAGTCGCTCGTCAGCCTCGTGCAATATGTCGATACCTATGCCGTTAAGATTGCCGGTGATGTTATCGATATGGTCCTGATTGATTGTCCTGGAGTACTTTATGAAGCACGACTCATTCAGACCGGCAAGCAAACCGATTATCAGCGATAAGGGGAAGATGCCGCCGTCGAAGTCGAAAGTAACATCCTCGGGCAGCGTCAGTCGCCCGTCTCCGTCAATCCTTACCTCTGTGCCGCTTCGCTCAATATTCAATCCGACTCTTTCCAGAAAGGCGACGGTTCTGTCGGTATCTTTACCTGTGTTGCAGTTGTTCAGGACAACCCGGCCCCGGGCGAGAGCACCCAGTACAAGGCCAGCCTGCGTGATCTTGTAGTCGCCGCAAAAGGAAAAATCGCGTGGTACTTCTTTGATGGCGAAAACTTCCGTGAGCATAATATCGGTCTATTCACATCTCATCGGGGGCCTCAATTCCGAGCAGGTAGAGCCCTTCTTTGATGACGATTTTAACGCAGTTTACCAGAGCCATACGAGCCTGCGACAGCACCGCATCGTCCGAGATTATTTTGTCGATTCTGCCCGAATCATCTTTCCGCTGATACACCTTGTTAAAAGCCGAGGCCAGCTCAATCAGATAGGTGCTGATAACATACGGCTCGTACGTTTCCGCCGCCTGACAGACCGCCGCCGGGAATTTGTACAAAAGGTCGAGGACACGGTATTCTTCGGGGTGGTCAAGAAGGGAAAAATCAATTTCCGGCGAGACCTTCTTTTCATAATGCCGCAAAAGCGATGCCAGCCTGGCGTGAGTGTACTGCAGGTACGGTCCGGTTTCTCCTTCGAAATTCAGGACATCATCCCAGTCGAAATTGACATCCTTCTGCCTGCGCGTGGACATGTCGGCGAACAGGATGGCGCCGATTCCGATTTGACGCGCCGTTTTATCAATCTCTTTCAGATCCGGATTTTTTTCGAGTATCTTGCTTCTGGCCAGCTCGGTTGCCTTCTCGATGACATCGTCGAGAAAGATGATAGTGCCCTTCCGGGTTGACATCATCTCGTCCCGGAATTTTATCCAGCCGAAATCAACGTGCACCAGGCGACCCGAGCATCGCTTTGAGGCCGGTATTTTCTCCCTCTCTTCGAGAAGTTCAATGACCTTAAACACCTGTTTGAAATGGTCCTTCTGCGATGCCGCGACAACATAGAGCGCCTTTTCAAACTGAAATGTCTCCCAGCGGTACAACACCCCGGCAATATCTCTTGTCGCATAAAGAGTAGCGCCGTCCGCCTTGCTGAGTATGCACGCCGGAATATTGTATTCTTCAAGATCTACTATCAATGCGTCCTGAGAGAACTTGGTCAAACCGGACGACCTCAGTCTTGCAATAACCGGTGTTATCTTATCGTTGTAAAAAGACTCGCCCGTGTAATGGTCAAAATGTACACCCAGAGTCTCGTACGTTTTCTTGACGGCGTTAAGCGAATACTCTTTGAACTTGTTCCACAACTCTGCCTCATCATGCCCGCCCTGTTCCAGTTTTCTGAATGCTTCCCTGGCTTCCTCGGAAAGGTTCGGGTCTTTTTCCTCCTCCTGGTGAAACCGTACATACAGATTGTACAGCTTCGAAATCGGATCGGTTTTCAGGTCATCATCACTGCCCCATTTTCGGAACGCCACAATCATCTTGCCGAATTGTGTCCCCCAATCGCCGAGATGGTTTATCCCGATCGAATTGTAACCCAGCTTTTCGAATATCCGGTATAGTGAATGACCGATAGCGGTCGTCCGAAGATGCCCCACCCCGAACGGCTTGGCAATATTCGGAGAGGAGAAATCAATCACGATATTCTTCCCCTGCCCTTCCGTTGAGGTGCCGAAATCCTGCTCATCTTCAAGAATAGTCGTGAGAGTATCCCGGGCCAGCGTTTCGGTTTTGATTCGAGCGTTGTTGAAGCCGCCTACGGCCGTGAAAACCAGGTGAGGGTGCAGAGTCCGGCTGTTTTGAGTCTCCGCAAGTCTCTTGTTTATCTCTACCGGGTTTCCCTTCAGAATCTTGGCAATGTCAAATAGCGGCAGGGCATAATTGCCCATTTCGGGATTCTTGGGGGTTTCCAGCCGTTCCGACAGCCGATCCGGGTCAAAAATGTAAAGGTCGGGCCGGGATATGAACAGATCGGGAAAAACATCCCTGAAAGCCTGGGCGGTCTTTTCTGCGATGTCGACTTTGAACTTATCCTTAAACATCTTTAGCCACCCACAGCTTTTACACCCTCAGCCGGGTCCTGACTGATGTCAGACATCTATTTCCACAATATATCCGGAACTCGTCTTCTTTTCCGAGTTCCTGAAAAAGACATAATACAAAACGGATGAGACTATGTAAAGCACAACCGCAAGCATCAACGGCAGGGTATAACCGTGCGCTTCAATCAGCCTTCCCCCGACGGCAGTCGAGACCATCCAGGAGGACGTCCAACCGACCATCAGGAGCGCGTTTACCAGAGCCTGCTCGGACTTGCCGACCATCTCCATGCCGAAGTTCCGCCCGATCGGCTGGCCCAGGTTCATCAGCGCCCCTCTCATAAGGAAGGCTGCAAATGCGACCGGCAGTGAATAGCTGTAAGCCAGAATCACCATAAAAGGTATGGAAAGCAACTGCGTCGAAACCAGCGTCCGCACCAATCCCATCTTTCTGGCCAGAACCGGACCGGCCAAAATACCGAGAAGCATCGTCCCGTGAACGGCGAAAAAGAACAGCCCGATTTTGTCGGGGGGCTGCCCGAATCTATCTCTGAAATACAGATTCAAAAACGGTATAATCAGCCCGGCGCCGGTACCGACAACGAAGTATGGCAGGAATAACCTGGCGTAGAGCCGGCCCTGCCTTTTCACCAGCGCCAGTGAAAACTCGCCTTTCTCGTTTTCATCTCGAGGATTAGCCGCTTTGATCATCGAAAAGGGAATCGCCGCCAGCAGTCCCAGCCCGACGCTGACCACAAAGGTCCAGCGATATGCTTCAATCATGTTTCCGATCGTCTCGGACAGCACCGTTACCATCCGCCCGAAGACGAGCGAGCCGGTCATACTCGCCAGCAGCATTACACCGAAGTTCAGGGAAAAGATATACGTTCGCTCTTTGGGGGTGGAGTTGCGCATGAAAAAGGGCGCCGCCGCGACCCGATAGAATGTCACGGCCGTCCCGGCGGTGAACGATATTATCGCCAGGTACCCCGCCACAGGCAACCAGGTCAGGAAGATAATCGACAGACCGTAAATGACTGTCGTACTCAGAAGAATTCTCTTCAGCTTTATCCGCCGCAGGACAAAAGCCGCCGGAATGGCGGCGATGGTCATGCCGACCGCACCTGCCGAAAGAATCGACCCGATGAATGCCTCGGAAGATCCCTGCTCGCGAAGGTACAGATTCAGAAGAAGCATATAGCCGGCAAAGGTCAACCCAATCAGAAATGAGGCCAGCAGATAAAGCCGAACGTTCCTCGAGAAAAGTCTCAGATGATTCCGGTAATCATTAATTCCGTCAGCTATCTTTTGCAGTGGATACACCATAACGCAGGTTCAGGTCTTTTATTCCCTTTCGAACTCAGGCTGTCAAAGAGCGAATCAGTCACCGAAGCGGTATTCACCCTGACAGACAAATTCCACCGGACCGGTCAGATAGATGATGTCGTCGGATTCCGACCAGTTGATGTGAAGCGACCCCAGGGGAAAGACGACCTCGGCTGTTCGACTCAGAAGACCGTTCACGGCGCCTGCCACGACCGAGGCCGCGGCGCCTGTGCCCGATGAGCCAGTCGCTCCGGCTCCTCGCTCCCAGTCGTTCAGGATGACTTTCGACTTATTGACGATTTTCACGAATTCAACATTGGTCCGATAAGGAAAACGGCGGTCGGATTCGATAATCCGGCCCAATTCCTTCCAGTCGAAATTGAAATCGTTGACAAACATGACCGTGTGAGGATTCCCCACTGAAAGTACTGTTACCGGAAATTCGACCCCCTCGATCGCGACCGGGGCGTTGATGTGATATTTGGCTTTTGATTTCATCGGAACCAGCCTCGTCCGGAACTCCGGTCTGCCGAGAGCGACCTGTACCGAGAAGACCGATCTGCCGCCCCTCATCATTCTGGCCGGAGCGGCCTCCTCATTGATCTCGAAAACCATGTCCTTCTTGCGGCTGTAATGTGAGTAGTAGTATGCGGCGACAATCCTGAGACCGTTGCCGGACTTCTCAGCCCAGCTGCCGTCTGAATTGAACAGATCAATACAGCAGTCGGCGATTCTGCTTCCGGTCAGAACCAGAATTCCATCGGCGCCGACGCCGGTGTTGCGATTGCAGATCTCTTCGGCCAGCCGGTTGAAATCAATCCCCCGCGAACCGCGGGAAATAAGATCAATAACCAGAAAATCATTGCCGAGGCCGTGATATTTGGAGAATTGCATTTTTTTCATTAGGCCCAAGATATCGTTTTAGCACTCATTGTAAAGAAAAAAGGCCCGCTTTGCGGCGGGCCTTTGTATTCAATGTGCCGTTCAACAAATTAAGGCATGTTCTCTTTCAAGACTTTGCCCAGCCGCTCGATGGCCAGCGAAATCTGCTCATGCGACGCGTTCGAGAAATTCAGCCTCATGGTATTGTCGCCCTTGCCGTCCGGGAAGAACGGATGACCATATACATACGTAACTTTCTCCTCAATTGCTTTGGGAAGCAGTTCCGAGGCCGACATGCTCTTGGGCAACTCAATCCACAGGAAGAGACCACCTTCCGGCTTCGTCCAGCTGAGACCGGCGGGGAAATGCTTGTCCATCTCCTTGAGCATCAGGTTTCGCTTGGCCCCGTAATTCTCGATAATCTCGGGAATGTGAGCCGCCAGCTTGCCCGATCTGACGTAGTTATAGATCATGTACTGTGTGAAGGTATTGGCGTGCAGATCGGCGCATTGCTTGACCTTCTCGAAAAGGGCGATTATCTTATCGGAGCAATTCATCCAGCCGACCCTTAATCCGGGGGCGATAATCTTGGAAAAAGTCCCCAGTGAGATGACGGCGTCGCCGCCCACGTCCTTCATTGTCGCCACGTGCTCGCCCGCAAAGCGCAGCTCTCCGTAGGGATTGTCATCAACAATCGGAATACCGTATTTGACTGCAATCTCCACCAGCGCTCGTTTCCGCTCTTCGGACATGGTGATGCCGGTCGGATTCTGGAAGGTTGACACGGTATAAATAAGCTTCGGCTTATACTTCTTGATGGCATCCTCGACCTGGTCGACCAGCATCCCATCCTGATCCATATCAACCATGGCATACTGCGCCTGATAAAAATCGAAAGCCTGCAAGGCCCCGACATAGGTCGGATACTCGGTGATAATGTACTCACCGGGATCGATAAAGGCGCGGGCGCACAGCTCAATCCCCTGCTGAGAACCAGAGGTAATCAGGATGTTTTCGGTTTTAGTCGGCGCGCCGAGTTTCGTTTCTCTTTCGGCGATCGCTTCCCTGAGCACAGGAATACCCATGGAAAATGAATACTGGGCCGAGGCTGACTGAAATTCGTCGATAACATCGATAGCGGATTGCTTCAAATCTTCAAGGGGAAACATTTCCGGCGAAGGGTACCCCCCTGCCAGAGAGATAACACCCGGTTTGGATGAAATTTTGAGAATCTCCCTGATAATGGAAGTCTCAAGGCTAATGACGTGCGGGGTAAACGGCCACTTCTCCGGGTCCGCTTTGACCGCACTGGCTGTTAACATATCATCATTCATTTTTATCAACTCGTTTTAAATAGTTTTATTTCCTCCGCCAGCAAGATAACAAAAAGGTCACTTAAGTCAACAGCCAAAATCGGATGTATTTGGCAAGGAGATAGAGAATTAGCGGTGAGATGAAATATAAGTTTAAAGCCTTGTTCCTCCCAGAACCAAAACCGATTCTCCAAAACGGTTTCGAATACTATCGACCGCCTTACTTGTTTCCGCCAGTTTCCTTTTTGAAAAATCGTCCAGCAAAGAAAGCTGAACCTCTTCATTCTTTCTCTCAAGATGTGAGACTCTGACACCCAAAAGCCTTACTTTAATTCTGGGGCCGTAATCTCGAGGAATCAACTTCCTGGCCGTTCCATATATCACCCGGCATTGATCTGTCGGCGAGGAAAGAGTCTTATCCCTGGTTATTGTCCTGAAATCCGAAGAGCGGACTTTGACCGACACCGTTCTCCCCCAATAATTATATTTTCTCAATCTTCGGGCAACTTTATCAGACAGCCAGAGGAGTGTGGAATATATTTTTTCAATTTCAGACAGGTCGGCGGCAAGGGTCGTTTCATGAGACATCGATTTATCGTGTGGTTGATTCTCATGAGAAAATACTTCTGTATTATCATACCCTTTTGAGATGACATATAATCCCTCACCGTTTTTGCCGAAATAAGCACTCAGTTCTTTTTCTTTCTTTCCGGCAAGATCGCCGACGGTCCTGACGCCTATTTTCGCTAGAGCTTTTTTGGTCGATTCGCCTACTCCCCATAGAGCATCTACCGGGCGGGGATAAAACAGATTTTTGAAATCT
>CP070766.1:2179371-2195164 GCA_020345705.1 Candidatus Zixiibacteriota bacterium
GCACGATATCTGAAGGGAATTAGCGTCAGCTTAAGGTTATAAGGGGGGATGGGATATAAAATACATAGAGGCAGAGCGTAGTGTCCCAAAAGATATATTCTGTTAACTTATGCCACCTTTCTACAGCTCCTGCCTGTTTCAGGCCTTTCTCCGGATTTACTCCACAACCAGATTAAGAAGCCGGTTTGGAATATATATCTTCTTGATTATCTCTTTGCCCTCGGTGTAGCTTCGGATTTTGACGTCGTCGAGGGCGGCCGCAACGACATCATCCTCGGATGAATCGCGGGCGATCTCTATCTCCGAGCGCAGTCTCCCGTTTACCTGTATGGCAATCTTCACGGCATCAAAATGAACCGCATCGGTATCATATTCCGGCCATTCTGACCTGAAAACCGATTGTCTCTGCCCGCCCAGGTGCCACATTTCGTCGGCCAGATGCGGTGCCATCGGCGCCATCAGCTGAATAACCTTAAGGATTATATAATCATTTAAAGCATCGCTTTGAATGCTTTCGGAGTTATACTCATGTTCAAGTTCCATCAGGGCCGATACCGCCGTGTTGAATTGAAGGCGCTCGATATCGTCGGTGACGCGCTTGATAGTCTGATTTAACCTGATGTAGATGTTCTTTTCGAAATCAGTCAAATCACCCAATTTGAAGTAAGACTTTAAGTCCAGCTTTGCGCCTCGGAAATTGGCCGCCAGCGGGAAAAAGCGGTTTTTGATGAACTTCTCGATGCCGACCATGACGTCCTCTGACCAGATGACCTCTTTTTCTGCCGGTGATGTAAAAAACATCCCCAGCCGAGTCATGTCGATGCCCCGGGTTTTCATCAATTCAGTCGGCGAAACCACGTTCCCCCTGGATTTGGACATCACTTCGCCGTTTTCGCCGCAAACCATGCCCAGATTGAAAAGCTCGGAGGCTGGTTCGTCATCTTTGACCCAGCCGATGTCTTTCAGGAATTTCTGGAAGAACCTGAAATAGATCAGATGTCCGGTGGCGTGGGTGATTCCCCCGATATACTTGTCAATCGGCATCCATGGGTCGAGTTTATCCTTATCGAAGGGAGCCCTGTCGTTAGTGGGGTCGGCATATCTCAAATAATACCACGACGAGCAGACAAAGGTGTCCATCGTGTCGGGGTCACGCTGAGCCTCTCCCCCGCAACCCGGGCACTTGACGTTCATATACTCGGGAACGTCGGCCAGCGGCGAGCGGCATTTGGGTATGTAATTCTCCACTTCGGGAAGCAAAACCGGAAGGTCTCTTTCCGGGACCGGGACCTGGCCGCATTTGGGGCAATGGATGATGGGAATCGGGGCTCCCCAGTATCGCTGTCGGGATATCAACCAGTCGCGGAGCTTGTAATTGACCTTGCGGCGCCCGATATCTTTCGATTCAGCGTAGTCGTTTATCTTCTCGACCGCATCGTGTCCGACCAGGCCGTCGAACTGGCCTGAATTGACCATGACACCGTAGTCGGTGTAAGCATCTTCCATATCCGCCACGTCGAGCGTGGTTTTCTCATCAGGATGAATAACCACCTTAATGGGGATATCGTATTTTTTCGCGAACAGAAAATCGCGGCTGTCGTGAGCCGGAACGGCCATCACGGCGCCGGTTCCGTATCCGGCCAGGACATAATCGGCCACCCACAATTGAACCTCTTCACCGTTGAAGGGATTAATGGCGTACTTCCCGGTGAAAACACCGTCCTTTTCGCCGACCGCGGCGCGCTCTATCTCCGACCGAAGCAAGACTTCTTTCTTGTAGTCTTCGACTTTCTTTCGATGCTCGTCGTCAAGATTCAGCCGATCGATAATCGGCGATTCCGGGGCAATGGCCATAAAGGTGACGCCGTAAATAGTATCCGGCCGGGTCGTGAAAATCGGGAGCTTCTCCCCCGTTTCCTTGATGATGAAATCAACCTCCAGGCCAGTTGACCGTCCGATCCACTCTCGCTGCATCGTCTTGACATTTTCCGGCCAGCCGGGCAAGGTGTCCAGGTCGTCAATCAACCGGTCGGCATAGTCGGTAATCTTGAAGTACCACTGGGTCAGCTCTTTTTTTTCTACCCTGGTGTCGCAGCGCTCGCATCGGCCGTCAACCACCTGTTCGTTGGCCAGGACAGTTTTGTCTTCCGGGCACCAGTTGACCCAGCCTTTTTTCCGGTAGGCCAGGCCCTTGTTGAATAGCTGGACAAATATCCACTGCGTCCATTTATAATAATCGGGGTTGCTGGAGATGACTTCCCGCGACCAGTCGTAAGAAATTCCGGTTTTCTTCAAAGTCTCCCGGGAAACTTCAATATTTCGGTATGTCCATTCCGCCGGACGAAGTCCGCGCTGAATGGCCGCCCGCTCGGCCGGCAGGCCGAAGGAGTCCCAGCCAAACGGATGCAGAACGTCCTTGCCCTTCATCATCTGGTATCGAGCGGTGGCATCGCCAAGGATATAATTGCGAAAATGACCCATGTGGATGTCGCCCGAAGGATAGGCAAACATCACCAGCATATAATATTTCTCTTTGGTCGGCTTTTCCGGCGACCGGTGGAGCTGCTGCTCATCCCAGATTTTCTGCCACCTGGATTCGATTTCTTTGAAGCTGTACTTTAACACACTGGTCTTCTGGCTTTGCATAACGTCACCGCTCTATTTGAAAATCCCAATCAAAAAGTCGAATCTATATAAATACGCCATATATATCAAGGATTTTCGGTTTCTCATCCCAATATATTAGCCGGAGATGTCGGCCTGGGCTTTTCTGAGTTTGTTGAAAAGTATCGTTCCGCGGGCGTATGAGTTGATCACGGCCCCTTTGAGTTTCTCCAGCCGGCCGAGGGTTCCGCCTTCGACTTTCTTCAGAACGGAATAGGTGTTATCGGTTGAATAGACAGCGAAACGGGCCGTCGTGAATTGATGCCGGCTCTTTTTGAAAGAGGAAAGCGAAAATCCCCGATCATACCCGGTCTCCAGCGCCAGGCATTCCACGGTGCCATTGAACCGGCCAAACGGATAACTGAGGAACCTGACCCGTCTGCCGATCATATCCTCCAGCCCCTTTTTTGATCTCTCCAGTTCGATTTTCACCAGCCTTTCGGGTGCGCCGGACAAGTCAATATGCCAGCAACCATGGGACCCAATCTCGAATCCGCAATTTGCGGCTTCGATGATTTGCTCGCGGTTCATGTGACTGACAGCCCTCAGGAAGTAGGTGTAATCCCATCCGGCCGTTCTTCCGACAAAATCGAAAGGAACAAAGACGGTGGCGGTCATTTCCAGCTCTGCCAGCAGCGGCAGGGCGAAGCGATAAAACGATTCAAAGCCGTCATCGAAACTCAGGCCCACCAGTGTCTTTTCGTCAGGCCGACTGATATAGTTGTCAAGCGAGACCGGACGGTATCCCGAGGCCTTGAGATTGCTCAGCAGCCTTTTAAGCCGTGCCGGATGATAGTTATTGAGACCGAAGTGAAATCTTGTGTCCGTATCATGAAAGGCCAGGATAGCCATTGTAGATTCTGCTCATGATTTGAGAAGCGACCAGTCGAGCTTGCTGAGATCCTTTTTGAATGCCGATCCGAGCGCCGTCACGGTCAGATTCTCGGCGTTAAAAACCTGTCGCGCGATTTCTATCACATCGTCAGCCGTTACGGCATCAATTCTGGCGATTGCCTCTTTCACAGAGAGATATTGACCGGTCATAATTTCATGACGGCCGATTCGATTCATCCTGCTGGAGACTGACTCAAGAGCGAGGAGCAGATTGCCCTTAAGCTGATCTTTAATCCGGTCCAGTTTGGAGTTTGGGAGCCTGAATTTCTTGACTTTCGAGTATTCCTTCAGGATCGTATCAATCGCATCATGAAAGTGTTTCCTGTCCGTTGCCAGGTACGTTCCAAAGACACCGCAATCGCTATAAGTGTCGGAAAACGTGTAAACGGTGTAGGCCATGGCCTTTTCCTCGCGAATCTTCTGGAATAAGACGGAGGACATCCCTCCCCCCAAGTAATAGTGAAGCACCAGGAGAGAATACTTCAGCGGATCAGCAAAACTGATACCGGGGAAACCAAGACAGATGTGAGTCTGGCGGGAGCCATTCCGGAAAAGCTCGGCTGAGAAGCCGGTGGGATTTTTGATCCGGTTGGCTCTTGATTCGACGCCTTGGGAGGGAAAATCGAATTTTTCTTTGACCAGTTCGACCAGTTTTCGATGGAAGACATTACCGGCCGCGGCAACCACGATTCGGTCGGCGCAATAGTGCTTTCTCATGTGCGCGCGCAGCCTTCGCCGGTCAAAGGAGCGGACGTTTTTCTCAGTGCCCATGATTGGCTGGCCAAGCGGTTGGCCTCTCCAGAAGCTGTCCGAGAACAACTCATGTATGCGATCGGATGGAGTCTCATTGACTTCGCGAATTTCCTCGATAACGACCCCCTTTTCCAGCTTGATATTGGCCGTGCTGATGGTGGAATTCATGAGAATATCGGAAAGCACGTCCACGGCCTGCTCAAGGTGCTCGTCCAGCACAAGGGCATGGAAACAGGTCTGCTCCCGGGAAGTGAAAGCATTCAGCGACCCACCCAATGACTCAAGTGCCGCCGCGATTTTTTGCGGTGATCGTGTTCGCGTCCCCTTGAAGAGCATGTGCTCTATGAAATGGGATATCCCGTTTTCCTCTTTAATCTCGTCGCGGGACCCGACGTCAATCCAGATCCCGATTGCGACCGACCGTGCAAAAGGTATCTTCTCGGTGACAACACGAAGCCCGCTGGCGAGCTTCGTGCCGTTGAACTTGACATCTCGCTTTGGTGCCATGTCTGTCGCAGATCGACCGGGTCAGGATCTGGCTCCACTCCTTTTCAGCAGAACCTTGCGGGAAAGCCTGATCTTGCCCTCAGGATCGATGGCAATGACCTTGACTTCCACCCTGTCGCCGAGTTTCATGAAATCTTCCACCCTGGTGACATGACTGTGATCGATTTCGGAGATGTGCAGCAGACCGTCGGTGCCGGGGAGGATTTCCAGAAAGGCTCCGAAGTTGGTAATGCGGCGTACGGTCCCCTGATAGACCTTGCCGATTTCAGGTTCCTCGACAATCGCACTAACCATCTCTGCTGCCTTTTCCCCGGCTGCGGCATCGACTGAGGCGATTAGCACTGTTCCGTCGTCATCAATGTCGATCTTGGCGCCGGTGGCCTCGACAATGGCGCGTATGGTTTTGCCGCCGGGACCAATGACGTCACCGATTCTGTCGATCTTGATTTTGAGGGTGATAATCCTCGGCGCATATTCCGACAGCTTTTCCCGGCTCTGGGAAATCACCGCGTTCATCTTGTCAAGGATATGCAAGCGGCCGGTTCTGGCGCTTTCCAGCGCCTGCTTCATGATTTCAAGATCAATGCCGGTGATTTTAATATCCATCTGAAAGGCGGTGATGCCCTGAGCGGTGCCGGTGACTTTAAAGTCCATGTCGCCGAAGTGGTCTTCATCGCCCAGGATATCGCTTAGGATGACAACCTTTTCACCCTCTTTGATAAGTCCCATGGCAACACCGGCGACGGCCGCTTTTGTCGGGACACCGCCGTCCATCAAGGCCAGCGAACCTCCGCAGACGGACGCCATCGACGATGACCCGTTCGACTCCAGAATGTCTGAGACGATTCTGATAGTATAAGGGAACCGTCCTTCGACTGGAACCACCGGTTGGAGGGCCCTCTCGGCCAGAGCACCGTGACCGACCTCGCGGCGGCTGACTCCCCGGATGGGGCGCACTTCACCGGTCGAAAACGACGGGAAATTATAATGAAGCATGTAGCTCTTTGTCGATTCCCCTTCGAGGTCATCTATTCTCTGCTCGTCGATTTTGGTGCCCAGCGTCAGCGTCACCAGCGCCTGGGTCTGACCGCGAGTGAAAAGAGCCGAGCCGTGCGTTCGGGGCAGCACCCCGACCTCACATGTAATCTGCCTTATCTCATCAGGCCCTCTGCCGTCGATACGTTTATTCTCTTCGACAATCATCCGCCTCATCAGGGCCGCGTCGACGTCATGAATTAGTCCGCCAATGGCAGCTTCGGACTCGGGGAACTCCTCGGCGAGAGCCTGCTGTACCTCTTCCTCAAGCGCTTTCTTCCTGTTTCGCCGCTCGTCCTTGTCGGCGATACGATTGTATTCATCGAGCCGGCTTTCGGTCATCTCCGTGACTTTTGTCTTGAGATTCTCATCGACCGTCACCGGGATGAAATCAAACTTCGGCTTCCCTGCGAGCCCTTTAAGTTCCTCGATCTTCTCGACAATCATCTTGATGTGCTCGTGGCCGAAAGCCAGAGCCGCCAGCATATCAGCTTCAGGAATCTCTTTGCCGCCGCCTTCAACCATGGTGATCGATTCGGCGGAACCGGCGACGACCAGATTGATGTCGGACTCATCGAGCTCACTGAAAGTCGGATTGATAATGAATCGGCCGTCCACACGGCCGACCCTGACACCGGCCAGGGTAGTCGTAAAGGGAATGTCGGAGACGGCCAGGGCGGCCGATGTCCCGGTCAGCCCAAGGATGTCCGCGTCGTTCTGGAGATCGGACGAGAGGACAACGTTATGGCACTGGACTTCGTGGAGAAATCCCTCCGGAAACAGCGGACGAATCGGCCGGTCGACGACGCGCATCGAGAGGATCTCCTTCTCGCTGGGTCGGCCCTCACGCTTGAAGAAGCCGCCGGGAATCTTGCCCGCGGCATATGTCTTTTCTCTGTAATCAATGGTTAGCGGGAAAAAGTCCTTGCCCTCGATAGGCTTGTCACTGCAACAGACGGCAGACAGGACAACGGTGTCACCCAGCCGGATGACGACAGCGCCGTTTGCCTGCAGAGCAACCTTGCCTGTTTCGAGGCTAAGTGTTTTTCCGCCGATTTCTAATTCAACATGTGTAGACATTTCTTTCTCCTGAGTTATCGTCTGATATTGAGTCTACCGATCAAATGACGATAACTCTCGATATCACGATCCTTTAGGTAATCAAGCAGCCTTCTCCGCTGACCGACCTTCTTGAGCAGGCCGCGCCGGCTGTGGTAGTCTTTGCGATGGGCCTTCAGGTGCTCCGTCAGGGCATTGATGTCATCCGTGAGGATTGCCACCTGTACCTCGGGCGAGCCTGTATCCTTGTCATGTAGCCGGTACCGCTCGATGATTTCTAGTTTCTGTTCTTTGCTTATGGCCATTAAAACCACTCCTCTATTTTTTCAACATTAACACTCTTTTCTTGTCATGTTTTAACTGCTCAACCAACTGTGAAGTTTCTTTGTATTTTTTGTTTTCGCGGATAAAGACCTCGGGATAGCAAAACAGCTCTTCACCATAAATATCTCTATCGAAATCGAAGATATTGACCTCAACCGACTTATCGCCTTCCGGATTGAAATTGTTGTGGCCGATAAAGAGCATGCCGTCACGTCGCTGCGAGCCGAATTCAACGTGGCAGGAGTAAACACCGTCTCTGGGTAACAGTTTTCTGCGGCTGTATTCGATATTGGCCGTCGGGAAACCGATTTTCTTGCCGAGCATGATACCCTTAACGACCTTTCCGCTCAAGGGATATGGGTGTCCCAGCAAATCGAGGGCCTGCGACAGCTTGTGCTCGACAAGCAGACGCCTGACTCTGGTCGAAGAGATCGGTCGTCCGTCAACGATGACGGGATCGACTATTTCCAGTTCAAAATTGTGCTTGCGGCTGAGGCCCATAAGGTCATTAATGGTGCCGGAACGATCTTTGCCGAAAGCGTGGTCATATCCCACAATTAACCGGCCGAGATTGATCTTTTCCACCAGATACTTCTCCGCAAATTGTTCGGCCGTCAGGTTCATCAGGTTTTTATCGAACTTCAATATCAGTAAAGTTCCGTCAAAGAATTGCGAGAACAGCCTGATCTTTTCGTTGAGGCAGGTCAGAAGCAGGGGGGGCGAGTCCGGCGTCACAAGAACCCTCGGATGCGGTTCAAAGGTTATCGCCACCGGCTGCATGTTCCCGGTCAGTGCCTCCGCGGCGACCCTCTTCAGTATCGCCTGATGCCCCAGGTGCACGCCGTCGAAAGTGCCGATGGTGGCCACCACCGGGTCTTTGCGATTGCAGAAGTTTTTAATTCCTCTGACGATTTCCAGGCTCAATTGAACACCCTTACGTACGTAAAGAAATTCTTGTTCTCATCGTCTCTTAATTCCCCGGAGCCGACAACCGCCCGCCCGACCGCCATGATTCTTCCAGTGTGGTCTTTAAGGCTGATCAGGTCATCCGGCCCGAAATCCCCGCTGACGTTGGCGATGTCTTTGAGCCGGGGGGATCGTCCGGCGACAATCCATCGGCTGAAGTCTTCGGTCACTTTGAGCGATGGAAACCGAAGGATCGATTCAATCGGCTTAATATGTCTTTTCAGCACGCCGGCTTCGCGATAGTGCCGGATTTCATTAAGACTCAACGCCTCGGTCAGGACGAAGCTGCCCACGCGGGTGCGCGAGAGCTTGGACAGGTACGCCCCGCAGCCAATCCTCTCACCGACATCGTTGGCCAGGGAACGGATATACGTACCTTTTGAACATGACACCAGGCATCGGATAAATGGGAGATCCAGTTCCGTCAGCGCAATGTCTTTGATGTCGACTTCTCGTTCCGGAGTCTCCACTTCGTGGCCCAGCCGCGCCAATTTATAAAGCCGACGGCCGTTCACTTTTGCTGCCGAATATGCCGGAACCTTCTGTTTGATTTTTCCCTTAAATTTGGACAATGTCTCAATAACTTGCTTTTTGGTCAACTCCGGAACGGGCCTTGCCTGAGTATCGTCGGTAACACCCTCGGCGTCGAAAGTGGAAGAACTAACACCCAGCTTAATCTCGACTTCGTATGCTTTATCCATATCTTCCAAAAACTGAGCCACTTTGGTGGCCCGACCCAGACATATCACAAGTAATCCCGTTGCCCGAGGATCGAGCGTTCCGGTATGGCCGATCTTTTTCTGGCCGATAATCTGCCTCAGACGGTTTATCACCTCATGACTGGATATCCCGAAGGGCTTCTTACACAGGAGAATCCCGTCATACTGAATCATTGACAATCTCCTGTAAGTCCTCCAGAAGTTTTTCTCGGGCCTCTTTCATGGGCAAAGCAATGATATAACCGGAGGCGTTGTAATGCCCCCCGCCGCCGTGCTTATGCGCCAGCGTGGACACATTTATGCTGTCACGCGATCTCAGCGAAACCTTGGTCTGGGCGGAGTCGATCTCCCGCAGGAGACCGCCGACTCTGACGCCCCTGCCGAAAAGAGTGTACTCGGCCATGCCCTCGGTATCAGACGATTCCGATTGATTTTCTTTGAGAGTTTCCCGGTCGAGGGAAATCAGGCAGATTTTGCCGTCGGCGAAAAACTCGATCCCGGAGAAAATCCGGCCGACAAGCCTCAGCGATGGCTCGCTGAAGGAATAATAAATATAATCGCTTATTCTTCGCGGTTCCGCCCCCAGCTCGATAAGCATCCCGGCGATTTCCATTGTTCTCCGGGTCGTGGAGCTGAACCGAAAGCGTCCGGTGTCGGTGAGAATAGCGACGTATAGGAGGGTGGCCAGGTCGCGATCGATTTTATACTCGACGGACAAGAAATATTCGGCGAGCATCTCACCCACCGCCGATGCGTCGCCGTCGTGAAATACAATTTCACCGTACTTCTCATTGTCCAGATGATGATCGATATTAATTATTCTTGTCTCGCGGCCGATCAGGGAGGCGACTCGGCCGCATCTGCCCCGAGAGGGGCATTCCACGACTATGGCCAGATCGAATTTCCCGTCTCCCTTATACTCGCTGATTTCAGTGTAATGATCTATGCATGGAAGAAAGTCGTATTTGCCCGGAATACGGCCTTCATTTATCACAGCCACCTTCTTCTTGAGGCTCGAAATATAACGCCACAGAGCCAGTTGAGAGCCTATCAGGTCTCCGTCCGGATCAACGTGCCCCGTAATGAGGATACTCTCGGCATCCCTGATGTACTCTGAAATTCTGCTAAATGTTGCTTCTATCTTCGTCGCCATCACTCCGGGAAATATCGTCCAACAACTTCTGAATTCTGATACCCTTTTCGATCGTGGGATCAAACTTGAATTTGATCTCGGGGGTATGCCTGATACTGAGTAAACGGCCTATTTGAGACCGGATTCTCGATCTCGCCCTGCTGAGATATTCCGACACCTCTTTCTTAGCCTTGTCGCCGCCCAGGACCGAGTAGTAAATTGTCGCGTATCGCAAATCCTCTGAAACCTTAACGTCGGTGAAAGTCACCATGGTGTTGAGGTTGGCTGCGAACTCGTGCTCCAAAAGCGTCTGCACGTCGCGCAGCATCTGGCTTCTTACCCGTTCAGACCTTCTGTACTGTTTCATATCAGTCCTACAGAATCTCGACGCGGTAATCGATCAGGTTGATCTCCGGCACGGAGTCGATGATGCGAACGATCTTCGCAATCACCTGATCGACATAAACCTTGTCATTGCTGACCACGGCGACCCCGAGCTGTGCCCTTCTCAGATTGTCGTTGCGGTCAACCTCGGCCAGCGAGATGTTGAATCTATTCTGTAACCTTGCCAAAAGCGGCTTTAAAATCCTTCGTTTTTCCTTTAGTGAATTTACTCCGGAAAGATTCAGATCAATTACTGCTGTTCCGACTATCAACCTTCACCCGTCTATTTCAGCTTTCTGGCCGTTTCGACCAGCTTGAATACTTCGATTGAATCGCCGACCTTGATGTCGCCATAATTCTCAAGACCAATACCGCATTCGTATCCGGTGGCGACCTCACGAACGTCATCCTTGAAGCGCTTCAGGGAACTGAGCTCTCCGGTGAATACAATTCGGCCGTCCCTGACAAGATGGACTTTATCGGTCCTGTGAATTGTGCCTTCCTTTACGAAGCAACCGGCTACCGTCCCGATATTGGGGACTCTGAAAATCTGCCGGACCTCGGCCACCCCCACAAACTCCTCTGAAACCTCGGGTGTCAGCATGCCTTCCAGAGCTTTTCGGATGTCATCTTCGACTTCATATATGATGCTGTACAGTTTTATTTCGACTTTCTCCCGGGCGGCGGCCTCGCGAGCCCGTCCGTCAGGGGTCACGTTGAAACCGATGATGATCGCGTCGGATGCTGCGGCCAGCAGAACGTCTGACTCGTTTACGGCGCCAACGCCCTTGTGTATGACCGAAGTACGCACTTCTTCACTGGTGATCTTGCCCAGGGTTTCGTGGATCACTTCGGCCGATCCGTCAACATCGGCCTTAATAACCAACCGCAGCTCCCTGACCTGCCCCTCCTTGATCTGCTCGTAAATCTTCTCTAGGGTGGGACGTCCGTAGCCGCGGCGGATCTCATGCTCTCTTTTGAGTTGAGCCCTCTTGAGAGCGATTTCTCTGGCCTCCTGATCGTCACTTACGACGATGAAGCTGTCGCCCGCCTGTGGCACGCCGCTGAGGCCGGTTATTCGAGCCGGCGTCGAAGGTCCGATTTCTTTCAGCAGCTGATCGCGATCGCTGAGCATTACCCGCACATGCCCGGAATAGGCTCCAGCAACAATAGGATCGCCCGTCTGGGCGGTACCTTTTTGAATTATGACGGTGCTGACAGGACCGCGACCTTTCTCCAGATTGGCCTCGATGACGATTCCCTGTCCCCTGATGGTCGGATCTGCCTTCAGATCAAGGAGCTCAGACTGGAGCTGCAACATCTCCAGCAGGGTGTCTATTCCCTGGCCGGATTTGGCCGACACCTCGACCATAATCGTCTTGCCGCCCCACTCCTCGGGAACGAGATTCTCTTTGGCCAGCTGCTGACGGATCCTGTCGGGATTGGCCGAGGGCTTGTCAATTTTGTTGATCACGACAACAATCGGCACTCCCGCCGCCCGGGCATGGTCAATGGCTTCGATGGTCTGGGGCATCACGCCGTCGTCAGCGGCGACAACGAGGACGACAATATCGGTTATCTGTGCGCCCCGGGCTCTCATGGCGGTAAAAGCCTCGTGTCCCGGGGTATCGATAAAGACTATTTTACCGCCTTTGGTGGGGACTTCGTACGCTCCTATATGCTGGGTAATGGCCCCGGCCTCCTTGGCGACAACGTTCGTCTCCCGGATGTAATCCAGCAGCGAGGTTTTGCCGTGGTCAACATGTCCCATGACCGTTACGACCGGTGCTCTTCGGGCCAACTCACTCTCATGCTCGGATTCCCTGGCTTCGACGCCTATTTCTTCTTTCTCCTTAACGTGGAAACCGCACTCAAGAGCCAGGGTTTCGATCGTCTCCATGTCCAGGCGCTGGTTGATGGAAGCCATCATACCCAGCTTGAAGCAGGTCGCGATGAGTTCCGCCGGTTTCATTTCCATAGCCTGGGCCAGCTCGGCAACAGTCATGAACTCGTTGACTTCGATGTAACCTTCTTCGGCGAAACTTTCTCTTTCACCGGGTCTGAATCGCTTTTTATACTTTTTTGTCCGTTTTCCTGTGCCCATGGAGGCCATCGTGGCGCGGAAGCTTTTTACGACCGCCTTTCTGTCGACGCGACGGGCATCTTTGCCCTTCTTTCTCTTATCGAATCTCTTCTTCCTGCCCCGGTCATGCTTTTTCAGAGTGCTGGAGAGCTTGGCCAGACGCTTGTCAAAGGTTTCTGCCGGCGCCGTGGCGGCCGCCTTTTGGGGGGCGGCTTTAGGCTTTTTCTTCTGCTCTATGTCTTTTTTTACGGCGGCTTTCTCGGCATCAAATTTCTTCTGAACGGCACGGAGCATTTCTTCAGTGGCTACGGACATATGCGACTTCGGAGTAAATCCGCTCTCACGCAGCATCTTCAGAAGTGCCTGTGATGACACCTGATACTCTTTTGCTACCTGGTACAATCTCTTACTGGCCATAAATGCTCCTCCGGGCCTTAATTGTCTTTGACTTCCTCCACGACGGTACCGGAGTCGGCTTCATCCGTCCTGTCCTCAATCTCATCCGGTGATTCATCCGCAGTCTCCGCGCCGGATTCCCCGGACTCCTCAGCCTTTTCCTGTTCGGCCTCTTTTCGAAGTTCCTCTTCCTCTTTTCGTTTAGCCTCGAGCTCCTCAGTAAAAGCCGCGGCTTTTTCCAATAAGGATTCAGCCGTCTTCTTCCCGATGCCCTCAATTTTGGTCAGCTGCTCGACATTGGATTTGGCCAGCTGCTGAATGGTACTAATGTCCGCACTAACCAGCCTTTCCTCAGTCTTGGCCCCGATGCCCTCAAGATTGCCGACCGGCACCAATTCTTCGGCTTCACGTCGCTTCATTTCATTGTAATCGGTCTCAGACATTATGTTGATTTTCCAGCCGGTCAGTTTTGATGCCAGGCGCGCGTTCTGACCGTTCTTGCCGATGGCCAGAGAAAGCTTGTCATCCTCGACGGCAACGGTCATGGCCTGGTCGTCATCGAAGACGTCGATTTGCACGACCTTGGCTGGAGCCAGGGCCCGCGTCACAAAAACCTCGGGATTAGAACTATAGGGAATAATATCTATTCTCTCGTTATTAAGCTCTCGTACGATTGACTGAACTCTGACACCCTTTATCCCGACACAGGCCCCGACCGGGTCAATGCGCTCATCGGCAGAGTATACCGCAATCTTGGTTCGCTCTCCCGGTTCGCGGGCAATGGTCTTCAGTTCGATGACCCGCTCAAAGATCTCCGGCACTTCCAGCGCAAAAAGAGAGCGCAGAAATTCATTACTGACACGGGACAGAATAACCTGAGGCCCCGCCAGAGACTTCTGAACGTCCAGAATGTACGCCCTGATTCTATCTCCCTGGCGGTACTTCTCACGAGGAATCTGCTCCTTGATCGGAAGGATAGCCTCAGCCTTGCCCAGATTCACGATGATGTTGCCTTTGTCAATCTGCTGGACCGATCCCGAGACCAGCTGGCCGACGCGTGTGATATACTCATCATAGATCTTGTCGCGCTCCGCCTCACGGACTTTCTGAATCAGGACTTGCTTGGCCGTGGCAATGGCGTTCCGGCCGAATTCCTCGTCGACCTCCAGATACATCTCCATCTCATCGCCGAGTTGGGCCTCATCGTCAAGCTCTTTGGCGGCCTCAAGGGCTATTTCCGTCATGTCGTCGGTCACCTTTTCGACGACTTTCTTGACGGCGATCATGACGATCTCTCCGGTTTGCCGGTTTACTTTGAAGGCAATGTTTTCGGCCTCGGGATAACGCTTTTTGGCCGCCGCGAGAAGAGATTCTTCGACCTTGGACACAACGGTGTCCATGTCGATATTCTTTTCCCGGGCAATCAACGCCAAAGCCTCTACAATCTGATAGGCCATTTAATTTATCTCCGTCAGAATATTATTTTTCCCATTTTAACGTTAACCAGATCATACTTGCTGGTACCGTCTTTAGTTTGAAGCTCAATATATCTATCGTCAGCACTGATCAGTTCACCACTGGCGGGAGCCGACTCATTATCGTTGAAGAAAATCCGCACCGTTTCTCCAATGCGACGACGAAACTCCCTGGCCGTGACCAGAGGACGATCAAGTCCCGGCGACGAGACCTCAATAATGTAGCCGTGCTTGAACAGATTTCCTGCTTCCAGCACCGGCGCGATAACCCTCGTCAGTCGAGCACAATCATCAAGCTTGACGCCGTTGTCCGAGTCGACGAATATCTGGAGACGGTTGCTGCTTTTATAATGAGACAGCTTCAATTCAACCAGGTCGAATCCTTCCTGCTCGATCGGCTCACTTATAAGCTCGGCTATTTTCTCTTTCCGTATCATAACGACTTTCACCGCCATTTGCGGGGCCCTAAATTGGCCTAACCTGTTATTATAATACTATTTCTTCCCGCATGCAATTTCTTTGTATCAGTTTACCCGCTCCAGCAACTCTTCCACTTTTTCGCCGGCCTCTTCGATTTTAGCCAGAATCGTTTCACCAGTCCCTCTCGTTTTGAGCTCCAACTTGCCCTGCTTTAAGGACTTGTCGCCAATTACCACTCTTACCGGAATACCGATCAGGTCGGCGTCGTAGAATTTGACTCCCGCTCGTTCCAGTCTATCATCCAGCAAGCAGTCAACACCTCTATTAACCAAATCGGTGTAGATTTGTTCCGCCGCCTTTTTATGCTCATCACTTTCGTAATTCAGCGGAATTATCTCAACCTGGAAGGGGGCTATATTCTTGGGCCAGATGATTCCCTTGTCGTCATGATACTTCTCCACTGCCGCCTGCGGCGTTCGCGTTATGCCCACCCCGTATGAACCCATGATGAAGGGTTTTTCCTTGCCGTCGGCATCGAGGAATTTAGCCCCCATTGACTTTGAGTACTTCGTCCCGAGCATAAAGGTATTGCCGACTTCAATCCCTCGTCTGGCCACCAGGTGTCCGTCGCAGTTCGGGCACAGCTCGCCCTCGGCGGCGTTGATGATATCGGCCGTCGAAGTCGGCTTGAAGTCTCGGCCAACGTTCACGTTGATCGTATGCTTCTCATTTTTGTTGGCGCCGACAATAGAGTTCTTCATGCGGGCGACTTCGTTGTCAACTATCAACGGCACCCCCTTCAGCCCGACAGGCCCAGCAAACCCGACCGGACACCGCGTGACCTCCTCAACTACCGATGCCGGAGCGCTTTCAATTTCGATGGCGGACAGGTGGCCCTGGAGCTTCAGCGGATTAAGCTCCCGGTCTCCTCTTATCAACGCCGCCACCGGTCTTCCGTCGGCGACGTATATCAACGTCTTGA
>CP070766.1:2195264-2198319 GCA_020345705.1 Candidatus Zixiibacteriota bacterium
ACTCCGAAACTGAATATGTCGGAGGCAAAGGTGAGCGGGTCTCCGGTGAGCTGCTCGGGTGAAAGATAGTGCAGGGTTCCCTCGATGTTACCGTGTATGTCCACGGTGTCGGTACTCACGATTTTGGCGAGGCCGAAATCGAGAATTTTGATGTCGCCTTCTTCGTTAACCTTGATGTTTTCCGGTTTTAAATCGCGGTGGATTAAGCCCCGGTCGTGAGCCGATTTCAGGCCCTGGCCGATCTGATTGATGAACTCGATTTTCTGGTTGAAATCGTATTCGGCAACGACCTGCCGCAGGTCTTTCCCGGGAACATACTCAAGGGCTATGTACGGGCATCCGTCACACTCGGCATGCTCCCAAACCTTAACCACGAACGGGGAATCGATCATGGACGCCGCTTCCGCCTCACCGGTCAGGCGCTCGCGGTATTCGGCGGACTGGGACAGCTTGTCGTCAACAAGCTTCAGGGCGACATATTCATCGGATCGCGTGTCAAGGGCCTTATAGACAACGCCCATGGCGCCCGCGCCGATGGATTCCTCGATACGGTAGTGACCGAATGTAGAGCCAGGTGTCAACATCTTGGTGGCGTCCCGTCGCGGTTTTTATGGAAATTCCGCATTGAATTTGATTGTTGCGAAACAAACCCTAATGGGTTTTATTTGTAAAAACGCGCGATACCTCTTGATTAATATAAAGAGGAAAGCCGGATATGCCAAATAATTTAAACCCGGAGTCGGAGCGGCTCCGAAAGGCTCTGGATGAGCTGGTGGCGCTGAATCAGATCGCCAATGCCATCAATGCCCTGATGTCGGTTGACAAAATTACCCAGACAATCGTTGACCATTGTCTCAAAAAGATTCAGGCTTCCCAGGGGGCGGTTTTTCTCCTTGACGAGAGGGACAAAGAAGCCGACAAGTTCAAGACCTTCATCAGGGAATTTTCCACGTCCACCGAGAAGATTCCGTTTCATGTCAACGAGAGCCTGACCGGCTGGATAATCAAAAATAAGACCATGTTCGCCAGCAACGATCCCGACAACGACGACCGTTTCAAATGGATGCACTTGACAAAATTGGGCATCAACTCCATCCTGGCGGCGCCGCTGCTTTCGCGAACCGGGCTGATCGGGTCGCTGATTCTGTTCAATAAGAAAGATTCGGAGGGATTTACCGAAGAGGACAAGCGTTTTCTGGGCATTGTCGGCTCGCAGACGGCCAAGGTGATCGAGAACGCACGCCTTAAAGAGCAGGAGCAGGAGCTGGTAGCCATGCGGCAGGAGATGATGGTGGCCCAATCGATTCAGAAGGGATTTTTGCCCAAAAGCGGCGTCAAGCTTCAGACTTGCGAGGCCTGTGGTTTCAATATTCCCGCCAAGGAGGTCGGGGGTGACTTTTTTGATATCGTCAGGCTGAACGATGAAAAGGTGTTCCTGTCGCTGGGGGACGTTTCCGGAAAGGGCATGCCGGCCGCTTTATTGATGGCCAATGCTCAGGCGGTTCTGAGGTCGCATCTGCTGGGATCGCAGGATATTCACCTGTCTGAACTGGCCCGCAGCCTCAATCACCTGATCTGCGAGTTTACCAGTCCGGAGCAGTTTATAACCTGCCTGTTCGGTCTCTTCGACAGCGCCGACAATTGCTTCAGATATATTAATGCCGGGCATGAACCGCCGATAGTCGTTCGGGATGACGGCGCTATTGAAGTGCTGGACGTGGCCGACATCGTTATCGGAGTTGTGCCCGAGATTGTATATTCGGTGCATGAAATCAAACTTAACAAGAATGATATACTGATTATCTTCACCGACGGCGTGACCGAGGCGTTCAATGAAGAGGGAGTTCAGTTCGGAGATGAAAGGCTCAAAGAGCTTCTCAAGGGGTGCGTTGGCGGCGAGGGCGCTTCGGTGGGCGAGCAGATCTTAACCACGCTCAGCACTTTTCGAGGAAAAAGCGCACAAACTGATGATATAACCATGTTGCTTCTGAAGGTGAGTTAGAACGGCGACCCACCGGCACGACAACAACGTTTTGTAATTTGGGGAGCAGACCGTGAAGCACAAACATACATTCCGCGAAGTGAACGATATTATAGTCCTGGAGCTTTCAGGGAAGATCATGGGCGGCACCGAGGATACCACTCTGGTCAATCAGATATATGAGTTCGCCGATCAGAATAAGACAAAGGTGGTCATTGACTTCTCGGAGGTGGAGTGGATGAATTCCCGGGGACTCGGTATCTGCATCTGCGGCGCCACGACCCTGCGCAACCGGGGTGGGGATTTGAGGCTGGCCAGGCCGTCCGAGAAGGTCGCCATGCTTCTTAACAGGACGAGGATGTTTACCGTCTTCGAAGTCTTCGACACCGTCGAGGAAGCAGTAGACAGTTTCAAATAGAACCGCCTTTGCGACCAGCCCGGCTCGTCGGCCTCGAGCATATTTTCCGGGTCGGTGTCGATTTTGATTTTGAGTAGCCGGGCGGCGAAAAAGGCGGCAATCAGCGCACCCCGATTGTAACCGCCCACGGGTGTCTAATTGAAAACTCGGTAAAAACTCGCTTCATAAATCTGGTCCTTCTCTTTGGTTATTTCCGGCGTTTAATTTGATTAGATAGAAAAGCCCCCGAAACGATTCCAAGAACCTGCGACTTTTATCCAGTGTTGAGCTAAGTTATTGGTAGGGGGACAGTTAAGGATTGGGAGTCTTGTGGTATTCTCTCCTTCCGGTGGCACAAGAGGATTCCAAAACTATCAGATGTGGACTTCACTCAAAGCGTCGAAGCAGAGCGAAAGATATTGACAAAGGGTATGAGAAATGCTATAATACGATAAATAATGGGGTAATGCACCTCGCACCTGCAACTAATCATATATTTATCTATTGATGTTGTCATTTAATGTCATCCACATCTAGGTGCGCGGTTGCTTCCTGATCAAGAGCACCGCAATGGCGTAACAGGACATGAAATGCTAAGATTAAGGAGGAAAATATGGATGCAATCCTCGAGATCGGCGCAAATGTTCGTACACCGCTAGCTTTGAGCGGCCTAATTG
>CP070766.1:2198419-2205956 GCA_020345705.1 Candidatus Zixiibacteriota bacterium
CACGAACGATGGAATCTGACTTGACTGTTGCCATCTGCTCGTAATCATAAATACAGTATGCTTTGCCATCGGGGCTTTCACTAACCAGATACGGCGAATTATTGAACAAATCGCGCGGGATGAATGGCGACGGCATCGTGCCTGACGCAACGAGTGACCAGTCGGATATCCTATACTTATGTACCTGGTCTGCGCTAAACACAAGCAGATGCAGACCGTCGGGAGTGAAAGCGGGAAATCCGGAGGGAGACAAGCTTGTTATAGTATCCATCATGTCAACGTCATAGATTAGAACTCGACCCAGACTCTGCGCGAATGTCGCCACATATTGACCATCACAGGAAGCATCCATGACGGTAATTCTGGGATCCGGCGTCAAGATGGAATCTATTAACGAGTCAGTCTTTGAATCGACAATCCAGATATATCCGGGACCATCCTGATTACCGTCCGAAATGAAAACATAATAGCTACCTGGCTCCGGTTCCCCTGGATATGTCGGGCAGTCCGGGCAGTCCTTGCAGCAGGATAAATTAAGAAAAATCACACAGATGCCGAGCAAAGATGTCAAAATGATGGGTTTTTTGGTCATTCGACCGCCTCCTGTTTGAAATAGCTGCAGGGGAACGAGTCGAAGGTGTCAGACGCTGTCGGAACCGTCAGGGCCGGCTGGCAACCAGTTCAGTTCGGCCCTGAAGGCGTTCACCCTTTTTTACTTGTCTTTCTCCGGTCCTAAGCCCATGAAGACCATCCCTCGTTTATATAGATACATAAACCCATGAAAATGTGCAAGAGAATGCGATATATACCGAAAGAACTCGGGCCGGGCCGGCCCTGCCTTAAATGAAGTCAAAAAAGTTCTTCTTTCGGGGAACAAAACGGGATATTTTTTGTCTTAACCTTTGGAGCTTCGCAATACATCGGGGTTTCTGAGTATTGTCGAGGACATGGCGAGGATCACAGGTGGTAATCTCTGCTCACGCTTCTTGGAATTTGCAACCGGGGGAGCGGAGATTGCCCCTTTTTTATGGTCTCCGGCACATTCCTGCCTGACCTCTGCCCGGAATCTTCCGCTCAATCGAAAACAATCGTCGTTTGAGGCGACTACTCTTTTGCAGGGGGAAAACAATGATTCCTCGCGGCAACTGAAGGCCGCGCTGTTAATAAAAAATGGAGCGAGAAGCCCGTCAAAACCCCGGTGTCGAAAAAGATGTGCGGGCTTCTGTAATTTTCGCTCCATTTTGATACCAGCTTTATGGTATCGGCAGGGATCGGCGTCAATCTGGAGATGAGCTGCCGTCCTGTACAACCTATTGCAAAAGGCTATTTAGTCCGGAATTTTTCGTCCCTCTGAGCACCTCCCTTTTTGGCAACCGGGCCGGAAGAGTCAGTTAATGTCTGCTCCCGGCCCGGCATTGCAGCAACACTTCAACCACCTTGTGGGAACTTGGGAACCGCATGGAGGTTGTACTATTATACGGAGCAACTTCTGTACCAAAGTGCTGTGGCTGACTCCTTAAAGCGTATAAGATATTGTGAGACAATGGAATACATTTAATCGGGCCGATGGCTGAATTGCCTTAAGAAAGAAGCTGTCTTCGTAATTTGCGAGGATTTGAAATGCCGGGCTCGTAGCTTACGAACGGCGACCCGGCTTGAGACCGTATTTTCTGATCCGGTTGCGGATTGTTCCTTCGGATACACCCAAATGGCGCGCAGCGGCACTGCGATTCCACTCGGTTTCTTCGAGGACTCTGATCAGCGCTTCCCGCTCGGTCATCTTATCCGACGTCAGACACTCAACCATGCCGCCGATACTTCCATCGCCGAGCAAATAAAGCCGGCAGACTTCGGCCTTGAGCTCACGGACGTTACCCGGCCAGCCCCGATCGGCCAGGAGGTGGCAGAGCCGGTCAAAAACGGTTCGATCCGGTTTGGCGTCAAAATCATAGCCGCACTGGGCCAGAAAGTGCCTGACCAGATGAACTATGTCATCGTACCTCTCAGACAGAGGCGGAAGGTTGATGGGTATTTCATGCAGACGGTGGTACAGATCCGGTCGAAATCTCCCGTCTCGCAGCCTCTGTTTGAGATCGTGATTGGTGGAAGCGATTATTCTGATATCGATCCGCTTTGTCACATTGACGCCAAGCGGGCGGATGGCTTTGGTCTCGATGACCTCAAGAAGCTTGGCCTGGAACTCGCGACTGCTGTCGGCCAACTCGTTGAGATAAAAGGTTCCGCCGTCAGCTTCCTCAAAAAGCCCCGCGCGGCTGTGCTCGGCCCCCGTGAACGCGCCTTTCCGGTATCCGAACAGCTCCGCCTCAACCATACTATCGGGAATAGCGGCGCAGTTGACCGTGACAAACTTGCCCTCCCGTCCGGAATAATAATGAATATACCGGGCCAACTGGTCCTTTCCGGAACCGGTCGGCCCGGTCAAAAACACGGTCAGATCAGACCTGGCGATATTTTCAGCAAGCTTGACTAGGCTCTTCATCCCCCGGTCGGCCGCAATAAAAACCGGCCGGTCCTTATCCGAGGACTCGATACGCGAGGTTGGTATGCGCAGAACTGCGAGCTCGCGGTCGACCCTTCGCGGGTAACGGGCCACGTTCTCCGATTTGAAATACTCGCGAGCCATACATAGAAGCGCCAATCGCTCGCCATTATCATATAAGCCCGACATGGCTGCCAGATACCGCGTCAGGGCCAGCTCGTAACGGGAATTGATGGCTGAAAAGATGCTCATGGCCTTGGCAAACCAATCGCAGGCTTTGACTTTATCGCCGCGGCTTTGCTCGACGCGGGCAAAAACCCGGTAGCAGGCGGCAATCTCGGCCCGCTCGTTAATCTTGCCGGCAACCTTTAGAGCCTCTCGAGCCGCTTTTTCCGCCAGGTCGTGCTTTTCCTGCCCGAGATATGCATCAGCCAGCAGCCGCTTGCTCTGTGATACCAAGGCCGATTCGGGCGCAATCTTCAGCGACAGCTCAATCCCGCCTTTGAGAGCCTTTTCGGCGTCTCTGAATTTGCCGTCGAGGATATGGATCCAGCCGACGTACTCGAAATAATGAGCCTTCTCACGCTTGAATTCAGAGGATAATTCGACCGTCCTGGCAATCAGCTCGTGCGCCAGGGCGACATCACCCAGAAGCGCCGCCAGCATGCCGCGAACCAGGTAGTAATGATATTGATTGTTCTCGCTCTGTCCGGCAACATCACCCTCGATACGTTTCAGCTGCTGGAGAGCGTCATAAAAGGTCCCGATTCTAAGCTGCACAACAGCCATGTTCCTCTGAAGCGTTGCGACGTTGTCGGGATTGCCCAGCTCGACGTTAATATCAATGCATCTCTGGAGATTCTTCAGGGCATCTTCGACGGCCCCGGTCTGAAATTGAACAAGCGCCAGGTAATTTAATACGCGCTGAACCGCGTCCAGATTATCGCATCGCTTATAATTCAGATATGACTCCAGAAGGACTTCGTGAGCCTCAAAGTGCCTTCCCACCGACACGAGATACCAACCATACAGGAACTTCGCTTTTGCGAAAAGCTCGTTGTTGCTGCTCTTCTTATAATACTGAATCGCCCCTTGCAGGATGTTCCCGACGTCGTAATCACCAAGACCCAGTCTTGCTTCACACCGCAATAGATCACAGAACCATTTCTCCTCGACAGGAAGCCGGGCAGAATCGACTGCTTCCAGATAAGCCAGCGCCTTGGCGAACTCCCTGTCACGGTTGAGCTTTGCAGCCGAAAGCAACTCTCTGGTTGTTGCACACTTCATGGCCTGATAAACGAACGTCCTTTTTTAAAACCGATTAAAGAACTCCCATCACGAAACGGATACTCCACACCTTGACGACGATCCAGAGCTTCTCAACCGAATCAACTCCCGGACCGCTGGTCTTATCGTCGTCCGGTTGTGTCTGAGGTGCAGCCTTGAGAGTACCCCCCCAAGGGTCGTCAGGGAATGTCGGATCACCGGGATCGCTACCTTGGGTCGAATTGCCGCCGGTCCCCGGCGGTGCGGCCACAATGGCCGGCGAAAGCATTACCATCAGGAATGCTAAAAGAACGAAGATTGTTATCAGTTTCCTCATGGCCTCCACTCCATTGATATTTAATTTCAATGTTTACATTTACCCAGTGCGAGGTCTCCCCAGATATTTATTTCTGATATACGTGTTTTCTTCGATTCCTCCTCTTTTTTCAGTTCAGTATTTTTGACATTTAACAGATTCAGTACCGCTAAGCTCTATAATACCTTGAACCAGCCAGAAAGCTTTACCTGTCGAACCGACAGACCTTTCCCAGTTATATTTGCTCGCCAATTATATCAGAGGGTTCAAGGCTGAAGCTGATTTCCCTGGGTGCCTCCGATCCTTGCCAAGTTCCCTTCTTGTCAATATAAAAATGGCTAATGAAATCGGACTTGTCAAGAAGAAAATGGTCCGAAAACGGAAAAATCGGCCATTTTTATGAGGCTCTGGCCCCTAAATATGGATTGCGCTGACAATTTTTGTCACCGGGGATGTCATGATCTTTCTACAGCGTGGCTTTATTCGCGAGACACTATTCGATTCGTACCACCATTACGGTCTCAGCTTGGCCAATTTGGTCAGTTCTGCGCCAGTCTTTGGCTTGCTTATCATTGTCGCGTTTCGCCCGGCTGAGAAAGACATCAGAAACAGTCTTTCATAACACGCTCAAAAGCGACTATTATTCCGACTACAACGCCAACAGGCCACCAGGGGCCCGCTCTCAGGCATATCGGCACCGCTGCCATAATGCCTGCTACCAATGGCTCGACAACACATTTTATCCACTTTTCTCTGTGCCAGTCCTTCGCTGAGGAGACTTCTTTCAGCACGAGCTCACAGTAGCCCTTCAGATGAGAACTATAATCCAGGATATCGCCAATGGTATTTTGCAAGCGATTTCCAGACGCAATATCCGTCGAGTCGTCATTTCCCAGTCCGCTCGAACAGGCGGCGCCCCAGGCAAACATCCCACTGTAAATGCCCATTTCGATCCCCACACATGGGCAGCTGGCATGGATGGTCGGCGCAATAATGGCCAGAACCAGGATCGTCCAGACAATTCTCCTCATCGTCCTTCTCATGATTCCCCCCCCGATCGAATTACAGGATCAAACACACTCCAAGATTTATTTTAAAAGTTAAAATGGCATGGTGACTGCGAGCCAGTATGACTGCCGCGACATGCTTTTGATGAAGATCGGAGAGGAAAGTGCGACCAAGCCTGTCAGCAGCGACTCTCAATCCTCCGCCTTGCACCAATAAGGCAAAACCGGACTATCTTGTCAAGGACAAAATGGTATATTAATGCGTCGTTCACAGTTACCATAGAAGACGTGTTGATATGATCGTTCGGTCACTTCGTTTGAAAAGATGAGGGTTGGACTAAACCCGCGAAACTGTGCTCCATTTCGCCGGATGGTGTTCGCTGTCAGGGCCGGGCCGGCACAATTCCCCGGTTTATTCGTAATCGGATTCGAGGTAGTCCTTGGTCATTGTCTGACGATGGATGCGCTCGGAAAGACGCTTGGAGAATTCGGCCGCGGTATTTTCTCCGTAAATCTTGAGCATATGGTTCATGGCGATGACCTCCGAAATCACCGTTATGTTCTTGCCCGGCGAAATCGGAATATTGACCTGCGGAATGGAGACACCGAGAACGGTTGTACGATGCTCCTCTATTCCCAAGCGCTCATAATCAAGATTATCACTCCACAGCGTCAGATGCACCTCGACCTCGATTCTCTTTTGAAGCCTGATGGCTCGTATGCCGAACAGCTTCTCGACGTCTATGATGCCGATGCCTCTTATTTCCATGTGCTGACCGAGCAGCTCCGAACCGGTACCGACTATCAGGTCAGGCGACTTGCGGGTGATTTTGATGACATCATCGGCCACCAGCCGATGGCCCCGCTCGACCAGGTCAAGGGCGATTTCCGATTTGCCGATGCCGGACCTGCCGGTATAAAGCAATCCCACACCGTAAACATCAACCAGCGTTCCATGCACCGTAATTGAGGGCGCAAAAATCATATCAAGTATGGCCGATAATCTGGTTGACAGTTCGGAGGTGGTCAGCCTAGATGAAAACACCGCCGTTTTATATCGGTCGGCAATAGAAAGAAAATCAATCGGCGGGGTGATCCCCTTGGCTATAATCAGGAGGGGCACGTTACTGCCGAATATTTTCTCGCAGGTCTTCATAAGCCGCTCGTGATCGAGCTGATTGATGAAGGACATCTCGGTTTCGCCAAGCACCTGAGTGCGCTGGCTCGGGAAACGGTCCAGAAAACCGGTCAGCGCCAGCCCCGGGCGATGAACCTCGGCGTTGAGGATTTTCTTTTTGAGACCCTCCTCTGAGTTCAGGAGGGTCAAATCGAAAAAGTCTTTTCGCTCCGTATAAAACTGCTCCACTGTTAACTCAGCCATCGGAAAACCCTCTTTGAAAGCTTTGAAAAATTATAAGCCTGCCGGAGGATTTACGCAAATAAAAAAAGCCCCCGGCATTTGTCCGCCGGGGGATTGAAAGGTCCTCGCTTGGATGCTGATGCTAAAGCATCCGAACAGCAAGCAGTATTTTTTGTAGCCTGTTTTTATTTGAGCTTCTTTTGCAGCTCCCGGAGCTCCTCGCGAAGCTCCTCCATTTCTTCTTCAAGCTCCTTCATCCACTCCTTCATTTCGACGGCATCGGGCAGGTCCTCATCAAAAGTCCCCCTGAACAACCCCTTCATCCTAGGAAGGACAAAGAAGTCCTCGTCAGTATCGGGCACGGTGCCGTGCCAGAAGAAATCGTCGGGCGACTCCTCAACTTCAAAGGAGAACTCCATCTGCTCTCTGTTTCGGAGAACTTTCAGGCTGACTTTGTCGCCCTCTTCCTTCTCGCGCACGGCTTCTTGCACGTCCGACAATTCGTCAACTTCCGTACCATCAACCTCGACAATCACGTCACCCGCTTTCAGCCCCGCTTTGCCGGCCGGTGAATCATCCGTGACCTCGGTAATCAGAGCCCCCTTGCCGCCCTTGACGCCGAAGTACTCGCCTAGCTGCGAATTAAGATTCTCAAGCGTCACCCCGATGTACGAATCGGACAACGACGATTTATACATCTGGAATGACTTGTAGTAATGATTCAGCCCCGGAATCTGGTTTTTCAGGATATACCTTTCGGCGTCCCGGTCATCATCCCGTGACCCGAGTGCAACCGTGATTGACTTCTCCCGGCCTTTGCGGACAATATCAATCTTAACCTCGTCGCCGGGCTCCCGGCGGCTCACATATCTGACCAGCTCGTCTGAGTCAGCCAACCGGCGGCCGTCAAATCTGAGAATGATATCGCTCTGGCGAAGGCCGGCCTCGTCGGCGGGAGATCCCGGCACAACCATCTTGATTATAACTCCATAGTCGCGGTCCAGATCGAAGGCCTCTTTAAGGTCGTCATCAACAGTCTGTGTATAGATTCCCAGCCAAGCATCCGGACCCGGGCCGGCATTGACCCA
>CP070766.1:2206056-2210108 GCA_020345705.1 Candidatus Zixiibacteriota bacterium
ATGCGACTTTTGTTATCGACTACCTTTACAGAAGCGGGGAGTATCCCGTTGTTCCGAACCAGGCCGATCCTGATGCTTCCTGTGCCATCAATCTGTTGGATGTTTCTCATCTGATAAACTACTTATATAGAGAGGGACCGGAACCGCTCTGGGGCTGTGCCGAATAATTCGCTGGCCGAGTCCCCAATGAAAACACAACGCGGAATCTGGGCCGACAAGCAGGGCGGGTTCCGCCTTTTGTATTTAGGTCTTCGGTGAAAATATTTGATTTGCCTGCTTTCATTTAATCCTTATCTTTAGCGGGATTGCTGTTTACCGGCCCTGACGCGTTTTGACTAGTACAGATTTTGGGCTTTATGAAATATAAGATTATCACTTTCGGCTGCCAGATGAATCTGGCCGATTCGGGACTATTGGCCTCATATCTTAACGGACGCGGATACCAGCCGGCAGAGTCTGAAGACGACGCCGATCTGATTGTACTGAACACCTGTTCTGTCCGGGAAAAGGCGGAAACCCGTGTTTTTGGCCGCCTCTCCGAGCTGGCGGGGCTGAAGCGTGAAGACAGCCGCAAGAAGATCGCCGTCGTCGGATGCATGGCTCAACGTCTTGGTGAGAGGATTGTCAGAGACGCGCCGTACGTTGATATTGTCCTCGGTACCGACCGCATTTTTGACCTTCCCCGGTACGTTGAGAACGGGTCGGATATCCCGGCCATTCACACCGAGTTCGGATATGAGGATATCGAAGAGCTGGTCCCGGTCAGGGACAATAAATACTCGGCCTTTGTCACCATTTCGCGCGGTTGTAACAACTATTGCTCCTACTGCGTCGTCCCTTACGTGCGGGGCGAGGAACGGTCTTACCCCGTCTCGAAGATAGTCTCGCAGATTAATGCCCTCGTCGGGGACGGAGTGCTTGAAATTACGTTTCTGGGGCAAAACGTCAATTCATTTCGAGACGGTGATGCCGATTTTCCGGATCTGCTTGACCGGATTGCGCGGGAAACGGATATCAGGAGAATCCGCTTCATGACGTCGCACCCGAAGGATATGTCGGACCGGCTGATTGAGACAATAGCGCGTGAGCCGAAGATGATGCCTCACGTTCACCTGCCTCTTCAGTCCGGCTCGGATAGAATTCTGAAGATGATGGGAAGAGTATATACGTTCAGCCATTACTTCTCTCTGACTGAAAGGCTGCGGGCGGCCGTCCCCGATATTTCACTGACCACCGATTTGATTGTCGGGTTTCCCTCGGAAACGGATGAGGAATACCGGATGACCCTGGATGCCGTCAGGGCCGTCATGTTCGATTCGGCCTTTATGTTTCGGTATTCCGTCAGAGAGGGAACGGCGGCGGCGAAGTTCGACGATGACGTCCCCGAAAAAGATAAAATCGCCCGCCTGGTCGGTCTGATCAATCTTCAGAAAGATGTTGCGTTTGAAAAGAATCAATCCGAGGTTGGTAAGATAAGATCGGTTCTTGTTGACGGCTTTTCGAGAAGGAGCAATAATATTCTGAAAGGCAAAACCGGAGGGAATAAGACGATACTCTTTGACGGCCATGAAGAGCTTATCGGGACAATTCAGAAAATAAGAGTGACCTCGGCAGACAGCTGGACACTGCACGGAGAGAGGGCGGAATAACATGAGCCAGGAAACAATCTTCTCATTGGTCTACCCCTTTATAGTCCTGGCAGTATCCATATTTGTGATTTATCGTCTGAAGATCGGCCGGCTCAAAGATTCGGAAGGCGGGGGATTTGTGTATGTCGGGCTGGTTCTGGTTTTTGCCGGTTCGCTTGTAAATCTGCTTCAGCACCATCCCGGTTATGGCGACTGGTTTCTCCGCGAGGTGTATTTCTTTGTCACGCTTGCAGAATTTCTGTCAATAGTGTCCGGATTGATTCTGTTCGTGGTCGGCCTGATACTGCATTTTAACTACTGGAGTGATCGCGATATCGAAGTTACCAATCATCTTGAGAAACTCCGCCTTCTCGACAACATACAGCAGGAAAGCCGTTATCCTTATCCGACGCTGGAACTGCTGGACAGAGTTTTGAAAAGCATGCTGACCGGTCTGGACGAGGAGGCCGGTGCGGTGTTTCTTCTGAACCGGGCTCAGCGAGAATTCGTCCTGGCCACGAGCGTCGGACTGTCAAGGGATGAAAACGCCCTCCTCGAATATTACCCGTACGGCCGTAATATCGTGACCCAGTCCATTGAGGAAGGGTCGCCGATGATCTCGGCAGATTTCAGGAGCCTCGGAGGTAAAGCGCAGATTGTGGCTTCGAAATTCCGGTCGATATTCGTTGTCCCGTTAATTTCGGGACGAAGCAAGCTGGGTGCATTGCTGTTTTTTGCGCGAGAGGAACGTCATTATTCGACGGAATTCATTGCGATTTTATCGCCCATTGCCGAGTGGCTGTCGGAGAAGATTGAGGTCAGCCGCCTGACTCGCGATTTCCACAAAAGCCAGCAGTCAGCCGAACAGAGAAGCCGCCGGCTGGCCGATTTCCAGAAAAAGCTGTATCCGATAATTACCGTGGCGGGGGAGACGCCGTCTCCGTCGGAGTTTGCCGCTAAGTGCGTCGGTTTGATTGACGCCGACGAGGCCTGGCTGCTCGGTCTGGCCGGTGGCGCGCTCGCTTTTCACGGCGGCACGGCGGCGAAGGCGGATTTTTCCGACAATTTCAAGGCCGCCCTGGTCAATGCTATTGCCCAGGGCAAAGCGGTTATTTTGAACCAGGAAGGAACCGACGAATCGGGTCATCCGTTCATTGCCCGGGCGTCATTACTGCTGCCGATCGGGAATAGCGGGAATGCTCTGCTCCTGCGAAACAACAATGGAACCGTCACGGTAAGTGGTGAAGACCTCCAGGCGCTGGAGGCGGTGGCCTCGGTGGCCGGGATGGTTATTGATTATGCCTCCGTGAAAGCGGTCGGTTCTTCCCGGAGCCGTGGCATAAGGGCGGTCGCGGATGTTCTCAATATAAAGCTTGAAACAGCAGGAATCGAGAAGGGACTGACGGCGTTCGTGTCCGGACTGGCTGAAACGCTGCCGCGGAGAACGGTGCTTCTCTTTTATAAACGGGATAACGAGCGCTTCCGGGTTGCCTACTCCAATACCGGC
Source organism: Candidatus Zixiibacteriota bacterium (assembly GCA_020345705.1). Taxonomy (GTDB): domain Bacteria; phylum Zixibacteria; class MSB-5A5; order GN15; family PGXB01. The sequence goes on from CP070766.1 coordinate 2,209,192, forward strand.
AGCACCTCTCTGAACGAAGTTTCGATTGCTCCGGGCGAAGGTCCTGCCGGAAAGGCAGCCGCGCTTAGGGCCGAATCGGCGTCATTCGATTCGAAGAGCGTGTCGGAAGGCCTGCTGCAATATGATGATGAAAATCGTGAGGCACTGCTGACCGCCTTTGGTGACAGGCGCACGCCCGCTTTCAGGGGGGATTATCCGATTATTGCCGATGGTCGTGTCGATTTCATTCTGAGCGTTTTTGGATTCGGGGAATCTGCCTCTGAGAACAGGGAGCAGCATCGGTTGCTGTCGCTCCTGGCAGCGCTGATGAATCTTCGGATCGGTCTTGCCCGTACCGAAGCTTTAACAGGGGAAACCGCCCTGGCCGCATCGGGGCCGGCGTTGCCGTCAGAAAAATTGAATGAGCTTAATAATGATCTTTCGGCCATATCCGGCTACTGCCAGCTGGCGCGGCGAGATGAAAATCTTCCGGGGACGGCGGCGCGCACGTTCGATTCAATCCTGGAATCGGTCGAGAAAATGGCCGGCCGGCTGAAAGCGCTGGCGGTCGAAGATACGGGCCAGGTTGTTGAAGTACTAAAAGAGATTGACATGACGAGTGTCATTCGAGAGACGTTTAACAAAGACAATATCTCAGGCAACCTGCACATGGTCGACGGAAGACCTCTGGCAGTGAATCTTGAGTTGAAAGATGTCCCGAAACTGAAGGTCCGCCGTGACAGAGTGGCGGAGCTTGTAAAAAGTGCGATGCGCACTTTTGCCGGTCATGTCGATGACGATGAGATTATTACCATGCGTTCGTACACCGGAGTGGGCCTTATTTATGTGGATATTTCCAAACATCGCGCCAACTTCCCTCCGGTCGAACCGGTTGCCGGATTCGGAAAATATGCACCGCCCGAATCGGTCGAGGGCGA
>CP070766.1:2210208-2213127 GCA_020345705.1 Candidatus Zixiibacteriota bacterium
ACCACCATGAAAAACCAGATTGATCTTATAGATGATGATATGCAAGGCTGGCATATGACCTCCATCGGTGACGGGCTGCACGAAGCGCTGACACAACTTGAGACTCATGGGCATACCGAGAATCGACAGGTAATTCTTTTGATGACCGACGGCAAAGGCAATTCGGAAGTTGGTGTTGACGATCTCTGGACACCCGGATCGCCTGAGCACACCTCCTGGGCCAATAGCAACTCCATCATCTATACACTGGGGCTTGGCCATAACGGCGGTATTTGCTCCGATACTCTTGCCTGGCTGGCCGACAGCACCGGCGGGGATTACCGTCAGACTACCGATCCCACGGAACTGAAGAAATTCTTCATAGAGGCTCTTGCCAGCGCCGTCAACTGGGGGCCGGCAACGGATCCTGTCGAAGAACTGGCACCGGGAGCCGAAAAAACCTCCCCGGTTATTATCTCAGATTATGACCGAAGTGTGGCCTTCACGGCATACTGGGCGAACGTCGACAATGCCCTTGACCTGATCATTTACAGGCCAAACGGCGACAGCATAATCTCGATGACCCCGGGGATTCGATTTGTGAAGGACAAACGTTACGTTTTCTGTCAGATGAATCGAACCGAATCCAACTGGGTCGGTGAATGGGGGATGAAAGTCAAATCTAAAGTAGGGCAGACTGTTCAATACTCGACTACATCTCTCGTGGAATCATCACTCGAGCTGAAAACGGGATTTGATAAGCTGCATCATGTAACGGGGGACCGGGTCCGGGTATGGGCCGAGCTTGTCGCCACGCCCGTCATTCCTCTGCCGCCGCCCACACCGGAGATAGTCGCCTATTGCGACAAGCCTCTGGAAGGAGTCGGGAATGCCCTGCACGCTTTCGATTATGATCCTCATAAGCTGATGCCCGTCGATTCGATAGCTGACTTTGATGCCATTACCCGAAAACTCGACATTCTGCGGCAGCAGACCGGCAGGGAAATCCTGCCTCGGGGTGACACGACTCTTGTCCTATATGATGACGGCACCCATGACGACGGCGCCGCCGGTGACGGGCTCTATGCTAACAGCTTCGCCGACACAGAGACACAGGGTTTCTATACCTTTCAATTTATCGCTTCGAACATCCCTGTGGGTGGAGGACTGACGTCAACGCGTGAGTGGACCAAGTCGTTTTATAACGAAGTGAATATTGACCCGGATTACTCTGTAGTCGACGCCAAGCCTCTTGTGGCCACCGCTGACGGTCGCCGGTACCACGTCAGGGTTGTCCCCAAAGACAGATTCGGCAATTACTTAGGGCCCGGGCACAATGTTGCGGTTGTCGTCGTTCATCCGGATAGCAGGCGGGAGGTGAAACTCACCGACGGGATAAACGGCGTCTATACCAAAGATGTCTTTCTTACACAGGATGAAGTCGCCGCAAAAGCAGAACTTGAGGTCATTATAGACGGTAAGAGCTTCGCGCTTGCCAGCATAATCAGACCCCTGAAATACACAGTCAGTATCCACGGTGGGGCGGCTGTCCCGACCGGCAAATTCGCCAATGTCTTCGACCCGGGCTTCAATATCCTTCTCGACCTGGATTACCACTTCCTGCCGAACTGGTCGGTAGTGGCACTGCTCGGCTATAACGATTTCAAATCCAAAGTCAGCGGCATTGACGACAATTACTGGATAAATCTTTCAGCCAACATCCGATACCTGCGCCCGCTGAGCCCGCCCTGGTATCTCTATATCGGCGGCGGGCCGGGCTTCTATATCCCGGAGAACGGCGACAGCGAATTCGGCGCCAATATTGGCTTCGGTGTGGATTACCGGTTCCGTCCGAACATAGATTTCGAATGGGGCATCGACTACCATGCGATATTTGATCCGGAGATTCAATTCACTCACACGCATGTGGGGGTGATATTCAGATTCTGACGAGTGAGACGTACTGATACTTAAACTCAATCGGAATTGTTGGTTTATCGCGGCTCAGGGGCGGTTATCCCGCCCCCGAGCCGGAGTAAATATGAGGTATATTACCTATTTTGTCACTTTTCGCTTGACAGGGAGCTAGTTAGATTGTACCCTCTTATCAGTATTCTTGACATCAGATATTTCATCTTTGATTTGACATCTTAAATCTACTACCGGGGCTCTATTTAGCCGGAGCTTTAATCTCTCGGCAGGGTGTGGCTGAACAGATTCTCGCCTTGTCTTGAAAGGCACATTGCTTTGCAGCGGGGTTGCGGCCAGACCTCGATATTCAGAGGGGTAGTACCGAATGAATGCAGATTGACGGATATACGGCGATTTTCACGCCGGCATCGACACGAGTATATGAAATATCCGTGCGACAAATAGACGCGAAGTCTTTTGTTAGGTGAATAAAGAACTATGGAGGTCGATTATGGTTGAGAAAAAACGAACGTTCAACGTAAGTGTTGACTTGCATGACAGAAAGCCCGACGAGGAAACACCCGCTATTGCATTGTACCTCGTCGGTCCGTCTGGAGCTCCCGAGAAAAAGCTCGCATCAGTGAAGGATGGAAAGCTCCCTGTAGCGCCGGACTGGAAAAAGCTGCAAGGACTATTGGCCCTGGGGCCTGACGTCAGTGATCTGGAGATGCTCCGCACCGAAAGCTTACTGCATTTCCGCATTGACGATGCCCTAGCCGAGTGGCAGAAATATCGAATGGCTCGCATACCGCGGGAAGAGTGGTTAAAGTGGCTCTCCCTGGTGGTTTGCGTCAAGGGCAGTGTCAAGCGCTGCTTTCCATTTCCTTTGCCACCGTGGCCGCCCTGGCCGCCGTGGCCCCCTTGGCCACCCTGCCCCCCTCTGCCGCACATCTGCCTCCCGATTTGCCAGGGAGTAGTCGAGATATACGAACGCGTTTGCTGTTGCCGGGAACTCGTGGTGGTCCCCTC
>CP070766.1:2213227-2215997 GCA_020345705.1 Candidatus Zixiibacteriota bacterium
CTCAACGAATATGTCATAGAACTTCTTGATGGTTTTTTCCATCTCGGCGTATTCGTCTTCGTTGAGATTTCTCGCAGGGACGGTGATATTCAGAAACGGCAGCCTGACGCCGAATCCCAGATCGGCGCTGCTGCCCCGCTTGACGAAATCGGACGTCATCCCGAGTTTATCCCCGATGCCCTTATCATAGACCCAGCCCCCGATGACACCGATCGAGCCGGTGACGGTATTGGGTCCCGCGATGATTTCATCACCGTACATCGAAATCCAGTACCCTCCCGAACCGGCCACCTGCCCCTGGCTGATAATCACCGGCTTTTCCTCGGCGCACTTTTTCAACGCCTCGGCGACAAGATCGCTGGCGAGGGCTTCGCCGCCGGGCGAATCGACCCGGAAAACAACCGCCTTGACCATTTTGTCTCTTTTTAGTTTGAGGAACGTCTTTTCAAGCCATCGCGCTCTGATGCCGGTCTCCATAGCACAAACGCCCAATCCGTACACCACGACGACTTTCGGGTTCTGCCCCCAGTTTTCCTGGGGTAGGGCGTTTTTGAAAAGCTTTGATGCAGAAATACCGCCTAATTTCCTGCCCAAAAGATTCTCGATTATTTTATCCTTATCCGTCCAGCGGCCGAGGGTATCCACCAGTTTCATTTCGAGGGCTTCATCAGCCATGAAAAGCTTCTCCTCATCAATCAGCCTATCGAACTCCTCGTGCGAAAACCCGCGGGATTCGCACACTTCAGCCCTTGCCAGCTCATACCGGTCATCGACATAAGCTTGCCTCTGCTCGCGGTCGGCCTCGGACATCTTGTCCCGGCTGAACGCCTCGAATGCCGATTTGTACTTGAAGAAGCGCCACTCATCAAAGGCCAGACCGAGTTTTTCTATGGAGCCTTTGAAAAACGTCCTGCCCAGGAGGTACCCCGGAAGCATGATCATACCCTCGGGATCCATCACGATCTTGTTGGCGACGCTGGCCAGGTGATAGCCCGTCATGCCAGGGCCTTCAAAGAAGATTATCACTCTTTTGCCCGCTTTTTGCGCGGCTTTGAGCTCCTCGCGGATTTCCCAGGCATGCTCCGTATAAACGCGCAGGCCGGAGAGATTCAGGACGATGGCTTTGACACGCTCATCATCGACGGCGGCGCGGATGTTATTGAGAATATCCATAAAACGGACTTTGTTCTCGTCAAAGAAAACGTACCGCTGGTAATCGACTGTTCCTTTCAGATTCATGGCCACATATTTCTTATCCCTGTGAATTATGGTAGGAAACAGGCTTGGGCGCAGGGCCCCCGCGCGGACATGATAAGTATAGTATGAAAGATCCTGGTCACTATCATAGTGCGTCTGGGCTCCGACGCCGCGACATCCGAAATTGATGGTCAGTCCGATGGTGAACGCTTCGCTTTCGAAGTAGCGACCCACCAGATTGATGCCGGGGATTATTTGAACGGCCGCCCCGGCGCTCCAGGGAGCGTCGGATAATTTCATCCCGCGCTCAATGGCCCCGTCGGCGAATAACGTCAGCCTGGAGTCGCCGAGCGGGCGAACGCCGATTTCGGCAATACCCTCGGACCATTTGCTCCCGATCGCGAAACTGCCGGTCAGGCCGATGGATGAGTACCGGCACATACGTACAAGTCCGCCCACCGAAACCAGCTTTTCCCTTTCAATGACGTCGGTGTTACCGCCGGACCAGCCGTAGGCGAGACCGAACATCTTCCGGCGATCTCCAAAGGCGGTGGAGAAGCGGTAGTCGGTGACGTGGAAATCACCGAATTCCTGGCGCTGGACGCCGAAACCCAGATGCGGCACGCCCATAAAAAGCCCCCAGTTTCCGAATGACCCGGCATCGACGCCGTCGCTTGACCAGAAAAACCGGGCCTCCCCTGATTTGAGCCAGGCCAGATTGGCCGGGTTGGCGAATCCGAGCAGGCCGTCCTCGAACGCCCCGGGTGACGCCATCAAGAAGTTGTTTCGCTGATAATAACCGGCGCTGCTCTGGGCCGCCGTTACCGAGGCTAACAACAGAAATGCTGACAGGATTGCCGCTACTTTTCTGATCATAATTCCTCCTTTGATTTGACATGCAATTTCCATCAATTATGCCAACCCGGATGCTCTAACGCAACGAGAAAAACTCACTATTTATCTCACCGACGCGCTCATCGCCGGCGTATCCGGCTAAAAGGTATAAAGTTAGAGTCTCTTTAATCGCCTTACATGCTATTCGACTCATCCGCCGGCAAAAAGCTGCGGCGGCCCGTAAAGACACGGCTAAGTTATTGATAAAAAATAACTTGACATGGTAGATGGAAAATTATATATTGGTTTTGTGGTGGCGGGGGAGCCGAAAGGGACGGGTTTTTATGCCCTTTGTACTTCGTGCCAGAAGGGCACTTTTGACAGAAACGGCTCTACTCCCGAGTCTCGATATACTTTGGGGCAGTCGACCGGTTTTTAGAGTTGACGCAGCCGATGCCGGTGGGTGTATTAGTACTATTCACAGCTTGCCTTCGCGGCACAGATGCGAGCGCATAAATAATCCCGAACCAATGCATGGATATGCTGCTAAAGCCGCCTGTATAAGTGAGTGCCGGGCGGCTTATGTCGGCGTCGCAAGGAGACCTGAATGAACAAGCGTCATTGTCTCCTCACCTTCTTATTCCTCACGCTTTCACCCCCCTCACTGGGAGGAGATTTGTACCTGCTTAGCGTTGACAGTCGTGGGGCGATGGAATGTGCGGGAAAAATCGTTGACCAC
>CP070766.1:2216097-2219403 GCA_020345705.1 Candidatus Zixiibacteriota bacterium
CCTCCATCGCACCGAAGATTCCCTTAAAATCTTTCTTCTGAAAGGGAAGGAGTTTGTCCAGAGCATCTTGACGCTCTTCTCCCGAATCGGCCAGAATCATCTCCTGGACTATGGGCAGTCTGTCATCACCGAAAAACATGTGCTCGGTTCGGCAAAGGCCGATTCCCTCGGCACCAAAGTTTCTTGCGTGGGCGGCGTCCTCAGGATTGTCGGCATTGGTACGCACTCTCAGCTTTCGGATTTCATCGGCCCACGACATAAATTCCGCGAACTCTCCGGAAAGCTCCGGCTCGATCGTCGGCACGTCGCCTATAATCACCTCTCCGGTCGAGCCGTTAATGGTGATGATCTCACCCTCTCTTATGATCAGGCGACCGAACTGCAGCTGCTTCTTGCCCTGATTGACGCGGGCAGCCTCACATCCGGCCACGCAGCACTTACCCATACCACGGGCGACGACGGCCGCGTGGGAGGTCATTCCACCGCGCGATGTTAGAATGCCGGCGGCGGCGTACATACCTTCAATGTCATCCGGATTGGTCTCCTGGCGCACCAGGATAGTACTTTTACCGCCTTTGACGCCTTTGGCAGCTTTGGCGGCTTTGGCGGCTTTTACGACATCGTCGGACGTAAAATAAACGGTTCCCGATGCCGCTCCAGGTGATGCCGGCAGGCCTTTGGCGATTACGTCATATTTGGCACCGGGATCAAGCCGCGGGTGAAGGAGATGATCCAGCTGGGCCGGATCGATTCGCATCAACGCTTCCTCTTTTGTTATCAGCTTTTCCCTGACCATATCCACGGCCACTTTCAGGGCGGCCTGGACCGTGCGCTTGCCGGTTCTGGTCTGGAGCATATAAAGCTTGCCATCCTGAATAGTGAACTCGAAATCCTGAACGTCACGGTAATGCTTCTCAAGCCGATTGGTCAATGTCTTAAGCTGTTTATAAACGTTCGGCATTTCCGTTTCGAGCTGAGAGATGGGCTGGGGGGTCCTGATCCCGGCAACGACATCCTCGCCCTGCGCATTGATCAAATATTCACCGTAAAACTCTTTGAAACCGTTGGCCGGATTACGCGTGAAACCCACTCCGGTGCCGGAATTATTACCCATATTGCCGTAAACCATAACCTGAACGCTGACCGCCGTCCCCAGATCGCTGGGGATATTGTTCAGCCTTCGATAGCTGATGGCGCGAGGGTTGTTCCATGAGCGAAACACGGCGTCACGGGCCATTCTCAACTGCGTAAACGGGTCATCCGGAAATGGTTCACCCGCCTTGCGCCGGATAATCGACTTAAACTTCTTTATGATATCGTTAAGATCCTCAACCTGAAGTGAGGAATCCTGCTTTATCTTTCTGTCCTTCTTTTTGGCGGCAATGACCCCCTCGAATTTTTCCTTGTCAATACCGAGGACAACACTGCCGAACATCTGCACAAAACGGCGGTAGTTGTCATAGGCAAAGCGGTCATCGCCGGTTTTAGCGGCCAGCCCCGCCAGCGTCTCTTTATTCAAGCCCAGATTCAAGATGGTATCCATCATACCCGGCATCGAGAACTTGGCTCCGGATCTGACCGAGACAAGAAGAGGATTTCCCGGGTCGCCGAATTTGGAGCCGACCAATTTCTCGATTCTGGCCACCTGCTTTTCGAGCTCCCGATCAATGTCTTTCGGTATGGTCAGGTCATTTTCATAAAATATCCGACACACTTCTGTGGTGATGGTGAATCCCGGAGGAACAGGAATGCCGATTCTGCTCATCTCGGCCAGGCCGGCCCCTTTACCGCCCAGAAGGTCACGCATCGAGGCATTTCCGTCGGCCTTGCCGCCGCCGAAGAAGTAATAAGCCCGGTTCTCGAGCTGCTTTTTGGGCGATTTACTTTTCGAAAGCTTGGATTTCCTGGGGATTTTGGTCATTTTGGCTGTTTTGGCTTTCGCAACCTTGGAATGCCCGACCTTGGTCATGCTCTTTTTCCCTGGCTTTGGAGTTACTTTTCGTGCAGTTTTTGATCTGCCGCTCTTACCTTTCTTAGCTGAAACCATCGTCGTCTCCTTCCTGTTCCCTAAATCTCGCAATAATAACAATTTTGACGGTTTACGCAATAAAAAAAGGGGCCCGGGAAGTAATAATCCCCGAGCCGTAAGGATGCCTTGGTGGTGCTCTCTTACATGGTGAAGAGCCGTTCGCCGCTTATTATTTTCTCAAGTATCTTGAGCGTCTTTTCGACCGGCGCGTGCATGATGTCAGAGGTATTGAAAGTTGCCCGCACCACCTCTCTCGGACACACGAAGTTTGCCTTCCCTCTGCCCCCGCGTGCTTTCTTTTTATGCGTCAGATTGTACTGCCTTTGGTATTCCTTGGCCTTCTCCTTGTGCATCTGATAGTACCTGCGCTGATACTCGCGACGCGCTTCGGGGGTGGAAAGCTTGCCCTTACCTTTCTTTCTGCCTCTGGTTGTCTTTGACTTGTCGCCAGCGGAACCTGCCGTTCTCGCCATCCCCTCCTCGCTTTCGGGTAGAAGTTAAAATTCAATTGTAGAACACTCGGCCCAGCCAAACGATAGTCAATAATATTATACGCGAGCAACCCTGTCAAGGGAAAAATTAAAAAAAGCCGAATTTTATGCGATAATTTTTTGAGACATAAAAGATTGCAAAATCGCAAAAAAATAAAATTTGCAACACCCCAAGCGGCATTTGATTACAAGCACTGATGATCGGCAGTATCACCCCAAAAAAAGACCCCGCCATAGCGGGATCTTTTTACATAAACCTGTGAGTTTTCTTATGCTTCAGCTTTCTTGGCTTTTACATACTTCATGATCTCATAGACAACCATAGCCAGGAATATCGCAAAGGTGAGAAACCAGAAAAACATAAAGCCGCCGCTGGAGCTGGCCCAGGTAGCCTTGGTCCAGTCACCCAAGTACTGAATTCTCTGAGCAAACAGCGATATACGACCCATGACAGTATAGCCAAATGAGGTTCCGAAGCCAATCATCAGGATCCATATCCCGAATCTGGCGACACCTTTGAAAACTCCGGTATGCTCTTTAGAGAAGAAGAAGTAGAACAGCGCCGCCACCGTTCCGAGAAAAATGATCAGCTGAGAGAAGCCCGACATAACATCGAACAATCCGGTCCCGAAGAAATTACCCAGGTCAATATCTCTCATTGATGCATAAAGCTGAATATTAACGCGATTGCGCATTTCCAGGGGTATGGCAACACCGGTGGCAATTCCCATATAGAGCGCAATCGGCCAGCGGCTTACCCAGGAATACTTGCGCGAAAACCGGGTC
>CP070766.1:2219503-2222339 GCA_020345705.1 Candidatus Zixiibacteriota bacterium
GGATTATGAATGAAGTCTTTACGGCGGTCAACCGCAAGTGGCGCGGATTCGGGGAGATACCTGCCAGCGGTCTCGGACTGCGGGAGGCGTACTCCGAATTTGACGCAGAAGAACAATTCGGGCTGGTCGGGCATGAGGTTGAGGAATCCACGGAATGCATAAGCGGTCAGATTCTCCAGGGACGCAAGAGGCCCTCGGATTGCCCGGCTTTCGGCACCCGGTGCACGCCGGAACGGCCGCTGGGCGCGACCATGGTATCGTCAGAAGGCACCTGCGCCGCATATTTCAGGTACAGAAGAAAAGAAGCGTAGCGGTGACCATTAATGAGGATCAAGAACGATGAGTTCATCAGATGACATAAAACTCGAATGCCCGTTACCGATCTCTGACTATCCGTACATTCTTCTCGCCCACGGCGGGGGCGGCAGATTGATGCACCAGTTGATCGACAAGATCTTTGCGACCGCCTTCGAAAGCCCGGAGCTGGAAACGAAACATGACAGCGCCGTTCTTCAGATCGGCCGGGGCAAGCTGGTGTTCACGACCGACTCATACGTCGTTGACCCGCTGTTTTTCCCCGGCGGCGACATCGGTTCGCTGGCGGTCAACGGCACCGTCAATGACCTGGCCATGTCCGGCGCCAGGCCGCTGTATTTGAGCTGCGGTTTTATAATCGAGGAAGGTCTGGCGACAGAGACGCTCTGGATGATTGCACTGTCGATGCGCCGAGCCGCCGACCGGGCTGACGTCAGAATCGTCACTGGCGATACCAAGGTTGTCGATAAAGGACGCGGGCACGGCCTGTTTATGAACACATCGGGAGTGGGCCTGCTTGAGCATCGGCACGAAATCAATCCCGGCCATGTACGACCGGGGGACAAGATAATCATCAACGGCGATATCGGTCGGCACGGGATGGCGGTCATGGCCGAGCGCGAGGGCCTTTCATTTGAGTCGAATATTGAAAGCGACTGTGCGCCTCTGGCGGGGACGGTGCTGCGCCTGCTGGAAGCCGGCGTTGAAATACATTGTTTGCGTGATTTGACTCGCGGAGGACTGGCGACGACCCTGGTGGAGATTGCGTCCGCGTCGGGGAGGCACCTTCAGATAGATGAAAGCCTCATCCCCGTCCGGGAAGATATCCGGGGGGCGTGTGAGATACTCGGCTTCGAACCGATCTACGTCGCCAATGAAGGGCGATTTGTTGCTTTCATCCCGGAGAAAGATGCAGACAAAGCGCTGGATGTCCTTCAGCACAAAGAATCATGGGCCGACGCCTGCGTCATCGGCAGGGTGACCGATCAGAAAGACGGCGTAGTCACGATGAGGAGCGTCATCGGCGCCGAGCGTATTGTCGATATGTTGAGCGGCGAGCAGTTGCCGAGGATTTGTTGAAGATTTTGACGGGAGCCTCAGCTCTTCCCTGCTTTTTTGGCCTTAACCAACTCCAGCAACCAGTTGTACCAGGCATCAAGGCCGGTGCCCTTCGTGCATGATGTCTCGAATATAGTCAAATGCGGATTGATGCTGAGCGCGTTCTTCTTGACCTGTTCCGGATTGAAATTGGACATGCCCAGCAAATCAATCTTATTGAGGATCATGGCCGAGGAACGCCGAAACATGGCCGGGTACTTGAGAGGCTTGTCGTCACCTTCGGTGGTGCTGATGAGAACAACCTTCAGGTCTTCGCCAAGGTCGTAACTTGATGGGCAGACCAGATTGCCGACATTTTCAATCAAAAGAACGTCGGTACCGGCCAGGTTGATTTTTTCAAGAACCTTTTTTACCATTTGAGCGTCGAGGTGACAGGCGCCGCCGGTGACAAGGGGTCGGACTATTTTGCCGCCTGCCCGGGTCAGACGCCGGGCATCGTTTACAGTCTGCACGTCACCGGCAATAAGGGCCATTTTCAGCTTGTCATTCAGGGCTCCCAGTGTTCTTTCCAGAAGTGAAGTCTTGCCCGAACCCGGAGAGCTGACCAGGTTGAGCGTGACAATGCCCTGTTTTTCCAGACCGGCTCTTATTTCAGCGGCGATCTGATCGTTTTTCGAGAGGACTTTCTTTTCAATTGAAACCTTCTCTGCCATCTCCATAACCTCACCGGCAAGGCGATCAGAATATGCTAAAAATCGTCGGATCTAAAATACGGCTCTCGCGGCCACAATGCAATATCGGTTAATCCCCAAGAAAATAGTCTATATCCAGCTCCTCCCCCCTTTCTATATCCAGGTCCGACGAGCCGCACATCGGACATATAAAAACGTACTCATTGAGTTCGAAATCATTCTTGCACAATTGACATTTCCCGCCGACCGGAATAAGATTTATCTTCAGAGCGGCCCCGTTCATCGCGGTACCGGCAGTGGCCGCCTCAAAACCGAATGCCAGCGCCTCCGGATCGACGCCGGTCAGGGCACCAAGGTTAAGGTGAACTTCAGTAACCGTGCTCAGGCGCCGCCGGGTCATCTCTTCCTGAACAATATCGATTATTTCGGTCGCTATACGAAGTTCATGCATGTTTTACTCCTTTTTAAGCCATTCGACTGACAGTACGCATATGCCTTGATCGTGTTGAAACCGGATTTTCCTGCCGTCAGCATAAAGATTATTCACGGGATTCAAAAAGACAAACGTTTTTGCTTGCTTTTTTAAACCAGGACTATTCTCTTAAGAATACTAAAAGGGAACACCATTCGTCACAAGAAACACAAGGAATATGGATATGCCGTTAGTATTACCCGAATTACCGTTTGCCAAAGATGCCCTGGAGCCATATATCAGCGCCAGGACGCTCGAGTTTCATTACGGCAAGCACCACAACGCCTACGTTGTCAAC
>CP070766.1:2222439-2229871 GCA_020345705.1 Candidatus Zixiibacteriota bacterium
ATAGAAAATACTGGGGCTGGATTGCATTTCTGCTTATCGTCATTGGCGTCGGCTTCCTGTTTTACCTGAGACAGCTCAGCTACGGTCTGGGCGTGACCGGACTCAGCCGCGATGTCACCTGGGGCTTTTATATCGCCCAGTTCACCTTTCTTGTCGGCGTGGCGGCCTCGGCGGTAATGGTTGTCCTTCCCTATTATTTGCATAACTATAAAGCCTTTGGCAAGATTACTATCCTGGGCGAGTTTCTGGCCATCTCGTCAGTCATTATGTGCATGCTGTTTGTTTTCGTCGATATGGGCCAGCCATTCAGGGGTATGAATATTATTCTACACCCGTCACCTAATTCGCTGATGTTCTGGGATTTGTTTGTCCTCAGCGGTTATTTGATATTGAATGTCCTGATCAGCCGCATCACGCTCGACGCCGAACGCAAGGGCATCGCGCCCCCGAAATGGATCAAACCGATCATCATAATTTCGATCCCGTGGGCGATCAGCATTCACACCGTGACGGCTTTTCTTTATTCCGGTCTGGCGGCGAGGTCCTTCTGGTTGACGGCCGTGCTGGCCCCCCGATTTCTGGCATCGGCCTTCTCATCCGGTCCGGCACTGCTTATCCTCATGGTTCTCCTGATAAGAAAATTCACCAAATTCGATCCGGGCAAACAGTCGATCCAGAAGCTTGCCGAAATCGTCACTTACGCCATGTGCGTCAATATATTTCTAGTCCTGATGGAATTCTTTACGGTTCTTTACAGCGATATTCCCGAGCATATTCATCACTTTCAATATCTTTTCTTGGGCCTCGACGGAAAAACCACCCTGGTGCCCTGGATGTGGACCTCGATGATACTCGCCGTTGTGTCTCTGATATTGCTTCTTAATCCGAAAACAAGAAGAAAGGAAAGCATTCTGGCGGTGGCCTGTGTGACGGTGTTTGCCTCGATCTGGATTGATAAGGGCCTGGGGATGGTTGTCACCGGCTTTGTTCCGTCGCCGCTCGGCAGGGTCACCGAGTACTGGCCGACCTGGACGGAGTTCTTCATCAGTCTCGGCGTTTACGGGATAGGCGCTCTGCTTGTTACCGCTTTCTATAAGATTGCCCTTTCCGTGAGGGGGGAGATTAAGATCGAAGAGGAGGTCAAACAACCGGCGGCGGCTGAGACCGCCTCGCAGTAGCATGATATCCGGAGAGTGATCGGGCGGAAAAAGAACAGGTTACTCTACAAAATATAACGGGGTTGTTGCCGACAACCCCTAATTTTTCGGGTTCCAAATGAACATTGGCGAAAAATCAGACATAGTCATCGTCGGCGGTGTCGCCGCCGGGCCTAAAACCGCGGCGACTCTGGTCAGGCGACTCCCGAAGGCCAGGATAACCATCTTTGAAAAAAGCAATGATATATCTTTTGCCACCTGCGGGCTGCCTTACTATGCCTCGGGCGACGTCGGCAGTTTCGAGGCGCTGACCTTGACATCGTACGGCGTCCCGCGAGACCGAAAATTTTTCAGAAATTCGCGGGGATTCGAGGTTATCACCGGCGCCGAAGTCGCGGCCATCGATAGAAAGAAGAAACTCGTCAGGGTGTATCTGAGCGAAACCGGTGAATCTATCGAGCACGGCTATGATAAGCTTGTCCTGGCCACCGGCGCAAAACCGCAAAAACCGCCTTTCCCCATAGCCGACAGCTCCCGAATACGACATTTCACTCGGCCGAATGATGCTATTTGCTTCCGCGAATCCGCCCAGAAAGGCGAAATCGGAAAGGTCCTGATAGTCGGGGGCGGATTTATCGGCTGTGAATTGGCCGAGGCCGTCGGTGGCATGTGGGGTATAGAAACGATCCTGGCTGAAAAGGAATTGCAGCTTCTCCCCTATGTTCTTGACGAAGAGATGTCGGACCTGGTCACAAGGGAGTTGACCGGCAAAGGCGTGAAGATAATGCTCGGGGTGTGTATCGATGGAATCGGTCTGGACGGAGCCGGTAAACCCGTTGTGAAAATCGACAAAAGCGAAACAATCGCTGTTGATTATGTCTTCTTATGCCTTGGCGTCCGACCGAATGTCGCCCTTGCCGAAGAATGCGGGCTGGTCATAGGCGAGACGGGAGGCATTGCAGTTGATGGTCATATGCAGACGTCCGATCAGGATATTTTCGCAGGCGGCGATTGCGTCGAGTCAATCAGCCGGGTCACGGGGAAGAAGCTCTATATGCCGATGGGGTCGATCGCCAACAGGCACGGGCGGATAATTGCCGAAAATATCGCCGGCGCAGATGCCGAGTTTCCTGGAGTAACCGGTAGTTTTTTGGTTAAAGTGTACGACGTGAACGTTGGCGCCGTCGGTATATCTCAGCGTGAAGCCGAAAAAGCGGGAATAAACGCCGGGGCTGTCTGGGCCTCTTTCGTTGACAAACCGGACTACTACCCGGAGAGCAAAAGTTTTACTCTAAAGATGGTTTATGATTCCGACAGCGGGCGTCTCCTCGGCCTCCAGGCGGTCGGCGCCGGTGACGTCTGTCGGCGTATAGACGTTTTTTCGTCATTTCTTCAAAAGGAAGCGTCAATTCGAGAGCTTATTGATTTTGAACACGGCTACGCACCGCCCTATTCGGAGGCGCTTGATCCGCTTTATCATGTGGCGTCTATTGCCCTTGCCCGGCAATGGGGAATAGATATGGTGAGCCCCGGGTTAGATTTTGAAGATGGTGAAATAGTCTGGCTGGACGTCCGGGAAAAGGCTGAAGCCGCCGAAGCGCCCTGGAGTCCGTTTGACGGGAGTCAAATTAGACGTTATATTAACATCCCGTTGAACGAACTGAAGGAGAATCTGGACAAACTCGGGAAGGCCGACAGGATAATGATTATTTGCCGGAGAGGAGCGCGCTCTTACCAGGCGGCAGTCATGCTCAAACACGCCGGATACAATAACGTCCATATTGTCGGCGGAGGCACGCAGGCGGCCGCACTGTAATGACCTGCGAAAGGAACAATAGACTCCGATGACGACAAGTAACTGGCACTTAGCCGTATGCGGTATCAATCATAAAACCGCCTCGATTTCACAGCGGGAACTTATCCAGTTGAACCGAAGCGAGATGGCCAAAGCCCACGCCACCTTCAGTAACCTGACCGGAGTGATCGAGTCAACGATCGTGTCGACTTGCAACCGTGTCGAATTTTACTTCGTCTTTAAAAGGGATCACCATCCCTTTGATCTGGTCAGGAAATTCTATCAGAGGTTCAAGGGTACGAACGTCTCGGGGCTGGAGGAGCGTTTTTATACAAAGAAGAACAAGCATGCCGCCGACAACCTGTTTCGCGTGGCAGCCGGAATCGATTCGATGGTCATCGGCGAAAACCAGATACTTGGCCAGATGAAGGATGCCTACAGCTCGGCCTGCGCCGTCCGGGCGGCCGGCAAGGTGATTCACCGTCTCTTTCACCAGGCGTTTCGGGTCGGCAAAATTGCGCGCACCGATACCGAGATGGGCAAAGGCGCCTGTTCGGTCAGCAGTGCCGCCGTTGAAATGCTCAAAAGTCGGCTGAATGCCCTCAATGACCCGTCAATTCTATTCATTGGGATTAACCAGATGATCGCGCTGGCCGCATCCGGCCTTCAGAAGCTTGACTATGGGCGGTTCGCATTCGCCAACCGTTCGCCGGAAACGGCGCGGGAATTCGCGGCAAAATATGAAGCGTCAGGATTTTCATTGGATGATCTCCCCGCCCGGCTGGCCGACTCTGATGTGGTCATAACGTGCACCGGATCGAGCACACCAATTCTTACACGGAAGATGCTTGATGACCTCATGGCCTCTCGTCCGGACAAGAAGTTGACCATTATGGACATGGCTGTACCGCGAGACGTTGAAATCGAGAATGATTACAGCCCTGATATTGAAGTGCTTAATCTGGAAGATATTCAGCGGTTTGTCAAAAACCAGCAGGACAAACGTCTCCAGGCGATTCCCGGAGTTGAAGAGATTATCGAGCGGAAGCTTGGCGAGTTTGTGTACTGGTTTGATCATGTGCGCTACGAGCCGGTCTACAACGGCCTGCACGACGCTTATGAAAATATCCGGAAGCAGGTAATGGCAACGGCGTTGGAGGAACTGCCTGAGGATCAGCGCACGACAGTCAATCTGGTGACGAGGAACCTGGTCAACAAACTGGTGCAGTTGAAGATCAGAATAAACGGCGAACCGGAAGAACAGGAGTAAATCAGGAATGGCACATGCTTACATGCCGATCGGCCTGTCTCTCAAGAAGCGCAGCTGTCTGGTTGTTGGGGGCGGCAAAGTTGCCCTGCGTAAGGTCAATGCCCTGCTTGATTACGATACCGAAGTTACTATTGTGGCTGTAGAACCGCACGAAAAAATCGAGTACTTCGCCGCCAAAGGACTGGTCAAACTGGAAAAAAGAGCCTATCAATCGCCGGAAGCACAATCATACGGAATTGTCATCTCGGCCAGCAATGACGGTGCGGTCAATGAAACAGTCCACGCTGACTGCAAAAAGGCGGGCGTGCCGATAAACGTCGTGGATAATCCCGGTCTCTGCGATTTTATTTTCCCGGCGGTGGTCAGACGCGGCTGTATATCGGTATCTGTCTCCAGTGACGGCAAAGCACCGTTTCTGTCGGGTCACCTGAAGCTGATCCTGGAGAACCTGTTCTCCGAAGCCCGGTGGGAAAAAATCGCCGGTCTGGCTGCTGATTTTCGCG
This sequence comes from Candidatus Zixiibacteriota bacterium, assembly GCA_020345705.1. GTDB lineage: Bacteria > Zixibacteria > MSB-5A5 > GN15 > PGXB01. Next base: position 2,227,165 of record CP070766.1, read on the forward strand.
CGCGGGTGCATAAGCGCTGGCCCGATGATCATGAGAAAAGATCGGCCGCGATTGCGAAATTTCTCGAATCCGACTGGAAGGAACTCCTGAGAAGCAGCACCAACCAGGAACTCAGCAAGCTTCTGGATGAAATGCTCGATGCCTGAGCGCAATCTCCCATGGTTCGGCACTGATGTCTGACGATACAATAAAAATCGGTACAAGGGGCAGCATGCTCGCCGCCTCTCAGACCAATCAGGTCATTGAGCTTCTGAAACAAATGAATCCCGGGTTGACTTTCACGGTCGTGACTGTCAGGACGGTTGGAGACAGGGATAGTACTACTTCGCTGGAAAAGATGGGCGGAACCGGCGTATTTACAGCGCAGATTGAGAGGGAGCTTCTGGAAGGGACAGTCGACATTGCCGTTCACAGCGCCAAAGACCTCCCTTCCGATATGACGGATGACTTGACAATCGGAGCGGTTCCCCTACGGGAAGCCTGTGAGGACGTCTGGATATCGGGAGACAACATGTTGCTTGCCGACACGCTACCCGGGTCGGTCGTCGGAACTGGTTCGCCTAGGCGCCGGGCGCAGATTCTCCATGTTCGCCCGGATTTGAAAGTCATGGATATTCGCGGAAACATTGAAACCCGGCTCAGGAAAGTGGTTACCGGGCAGTACGATGCCCTGGTGATGGCTCATGCCGGATTGAAACGAGCCGGTCTTGATTACAACATCACCGAAATTCTGCCGCCTGAGAAATTCGTGCCGGCCCCGGGGCAGGGGGCTCTGGCCGTTCAGATTCGGCATGGTGACCAAAGGATACGTGAGATAGCTGCATCAATCGACGACCCGATATCTCATAGATGCCTGGGTATTGAACGGCTGCTTCTCCGCAGACTCAATGCTGGCTGCTCGGCCGCTGTCGGCGGATTGGCGATTTTTCACGATGACGGCATCCGCCTGATTGCAGTAGTGCTTGACAAAAACGGCACCAGGCGTTTATATGCCGAGGGAAGTATCCCGCCGGAGCAGACGGATGAAGCTCTGGTTGATCCCGTCGTGAGCGAATTATTAGCGCACGGAGCAAAGGAAATCATAGATGCCGAAGGTTAATAACAGGATGAAAGGTACAGTCTATCTGGTCGGGGCCGGCCCCGGGGATCCGGGGCTAATCACAAAAAAAGGGCTCGACATTCTCCAGGCCGGCGACGTCGTCGTCTATGACAACCTTGTTCCGGGCGAGTTGATTATCTCGCTTCCGCGCTCCGTTGAGAAATATTATGTCGGGAAAAAAGCCGGGGCACATACATTGCCCCAGGAAGAGATCAACAGGCTGATGGTCAAGCTGGCGAAGGACGGAAAGAACGTCGTCCGCCTGAAAGGCAGTGACCCGTTGATATTCGGACGGGGCGGAGAAGAAGCGAGATTTCTAAAAGAAAACGGTGTTCCTTATGAAATCGTCCCTGGCATCACTGCCGGGATCGGGGCCGCGGCCTACAGCGGCATACCGTGCACCGACCGGGAAAAGGCGTCGTTCGTCACCTTTGTCACGGGACACAAAGCCGGAGATAAAGAAACCTCCACAGTCCCCTGGGAATGGGTGGCCGGAGTTGAAAACGGCACGATCGTCATTTACATGGCAGTCGGCGAAATCGAAAACATCATCGGTAAAATGCTGGAGAACGGAATGCCCCCTGAGCGACCATGCGCCGTGATCGAACGAGGAACTCTCCCGACCCAGCGCACGTTCACCTCTACCCTTCAAAGCATGGTGGACAAAGTCAAAGCCGAAAATATCAAGGCCCCGGCCATTTTCATAATCGGCGAGGTCGTTGAATTCCGTGAGAACATGAAATGGTTCGAAAGCAAACCCCTCATCGGCCTAAGAATAATGGTTACCCGCCCGCCCGACCAAGCGCAGGATATGTACCGGTCCTTAAGGGAACTCGGCGCAGAAGTTCTGCCTTATCCTACAATAGGAACCGAAAATGCAGAGGATGACGGAGCATGGACTTCCTTCGGGAAAATAATCGGCAAAAAGAAGTGGCTCATTTTCACGAGTGAAAATGGAGTCAGGTACTTTTTCCGACAGTTCATCGGCAGATTCGGTGATATACGCAAGCTCGGCGACTGCAAAATCGCGGCGGTCGGTTATGGAACGGCGCGGGTGTTGAAGGCTTTCAACATAAGGCCCGATTTCATCCCGAAAACAGCAACAACTCTTTCACTGGCTGAGGAGTTGAGAGAGGCTTTTGATCTTGCAGGCGTCAGGGCTGTTCGCGTTCGGGGAAATCTCGGGGATAACCGGGTGGAGCGAGTGCTTGAAGAGGCGGGTGCCACTGTCCTGCCGCTTCCTGCCTACCGTACATTTTATCCTCAATGGCCTGACGGATTCAAAGAAAAACTGTTTGAGCATCCGCCGGACGTTATTACGTTCACAAGCGGTTCTACCTGCGAAGGCCTGTGCCGTCTGCTTCCTGAATCGAAAATCAGGACGCTTACCGAAGGCAAGGCGATAGTGTCGATCGGGCCGTCGACGTCCGAAATCATCCGTTCCCATGGAATTGATGTCACGCTGGAAGCCGAGGAACACAGTATTCCCGGTGACATAAACGAAATCGTAAAGCATTTTAGAAAATAGATGTAAGAGGCAAATATGGCTTATCTGTTACATCGACCCAGACGGCTCAGGAGAAATGACGCTATCCGCCGCCTTGTTCG
>CP070766.1:2229971-2233351 GCA_020345705.1 Candidatus Zixiibacteriota bacterium
CCGACTCACCGGCTCCGAACCCGGACGCGAGGATTCACCGCCGACGTCGATTATATCGGCGCCTTCTTCGACCACCTGACGGGCGTGGTCTATGGCATCCCCTGTATTCAGAAACCGGCCGCCGTCCGAGAAGGAATCTGGAGTTACGTTTATGACCGCCATGACCTGAATATCGGTGAAGTCAAGCCACCTATCGCGGGCTAAAGCCATTCTTTCCGGTTTGTAGATTATTGTCTCCTGCATCATTTACGCCTGCGGATTGTCAACCCTGAAGCAATATAGAAATCCGCATCTATTACGGCAAGCCAATAATTGGCCCGCGCTAAATAAGATGAGCGATTGGCAATGATTGATTCGGCCGGATAGAGATTATCAGTGCTTTATGAGTGCCATGGCCTCGGCGCGGGTGGCATCGCCGCGAAGAAGTCCTCTGACTGCCGAAGTGACCGTTTTCGATCCCGGCTTTTTGACACCGGTCATCGTCAAGCAGAGGTGCTCGGCCTCGATTATGACCAGAGTCCCCTTGGCATTCAGTACCTTGTACACGGTTTCAGCTATATCGGTCGTCATTCTTTCCTGGATCGTCGGGCGGTGACATATCATTTCGACGATTTTTACAAGATGCGAGAAGCCGGTAATCTTGTTCTTTTGAGGGATATAGGCGATATGCACTTTCCCGAAGAAGGGGAGAAGATGGTGCTCGCACATGGAATAAAAAGCGATGTCGCGGACGATTATTAACTCATCCTTGTTGGCGGCGGTGTATAATTTCAGGGCTTTTTCCGGTCGGCCTTTGATGCCGTCGAAAATATCCCGATAGAATTCATATATCCGTTCAGGGGTGCACTGCAATCCTTCTCGGTCGGGGTCCTCGCCAATCCCCTCCAGGATGAGTCTGACACCTTTTGTTATTTTGTCCTTATCCATCTACTTCGGGGGCAGGCTCAGGTGCAGGTATATCCTCTGATCCTTCACGTCCGATCAAAATGTCAATATCATGCCCGGACAGGACTTCCTTTTCGAGCAGTTTCTGGGCCAGCAGGTCCAGCTTGTCGCGGTGCTCGGTGAGAATTCCCATGGCCCTTTCTTCGGCAGTCTGGAGAATCTTTTTGACCTCGTCATCAATCAAACGGGCGGTGTCTTCAGAATAATCTCGATGTTGGGCGATCTCCCGGCCGAGGAAGATCTGCTCTTCTCGTCGTCCGAAAGTGACCGGTCCGAGCACGTCCGACATGCCCCACTGGCAGACCATTTTCTGGGCGATGTCCGTGGACCTTTCCAAGTCATCCTTGGCGCCCGTCGTCAGTTGGTCAAAGACAATCTTCTCAGCCACTCGCCCCGCCATGGCATAGACGAGCCGCGTTTCCAGACGCTGCTTGGAATGAGTATGCCGCTCATCTATCGGCAAGTAATGGGTGACACCAAGGGCAAGTCCCCTGGGGATAATAGTCACCTTATGCACCGGGTCGGCATGGGGCAGGTATTTCGAAACCAGGGCGTGGCCGGCTTCATGGTAAGCAACCATTTTCTTTTCGTCTTCGGGAATGACCAGAGACTTCCTCTCAGCTCCCATCATGACCTTGTCTTTAGCTTCTTCAAAGTCAACCATGGTGACCGAGTCGCGGTTGTTTCGGGCCGCCAGAAGGGCCGCTTCATTGACCAGATTGGCCAGGTCGGCTCCGGACAGGCCAGGGGTTCCCCGTGCCAGAATGCTCAGTTTTACATTGGCGCCGAGTTTGATTTTCTTGGTGTGGACATTCAGAATGCCTTCCCGGCCGCGGACATCGGGTGAATCGACGACAATCTGTCGATCAAATCGTCCCGGTCTCAGAAGGGCGGGATCAAGAATATCGGGGCGATTGGTGGCGGCAATCAGAATCACTCCTTCGTTGGATTCAAAACCATCCATTTCAACCAGAAGCTGGTTGAGGGTTTGCTCGCGCTCGTCATGCCCACCGCCGAGTCCGGCTCCACGATGCCGACCGACGGCGTCGATTTCATCGATGAAAATAATGCATGGAGCGTGCTTTTTCCCCTGATCAAAGAGGTCCCGGACGCGGCTGGCCCCGACACCGACAAACATTTCGACAAAGTCCGAGCCGGACATGGAAAAGAAGGGAACGCCGGCTTCACCCGCCACAGCCCGCGCCAGAAGCGTCTTACCCGATCCGGGAGGCCCCAGAAGAAGAGCGCCTTTGGGTATCTTGCCTCCCAGCTTCTGAAACTTGCCGGGGTCCTTAAGAAATTCAATAACCTCGTGCAATTCCACCTTGGCTTCTTCAACGCCGGCGACGTCGTCAAAGGTCACTTTGGGTCGTTCGTCAGTCAGCAGCTTGGCGCGGCTCTTGCCGAACGAGAACAATCCCCGCGGACCGGACGCGCCCTGCATCTGTCTTAAGAAGAACAGCCAGATGAAAATCAGCAGGAACCAGGGTGCTACGGAGATCAAAATCGACAGATAATTCGGGCCTTCTGTCTTGGCTTTTATGGCCACATCGGCCTTTTCAATACGGTTGACAAGACTGAAGTTGTTGTCCTCGAACGGGATCATCGCCTTGAACTTGCTGTAGCGGCCGGATCCCTTTTCGGTGGTTAGATTGGTTTCGGCCTTCAAACGACCTTCGATTGTCTTCTCGATGAAAGTCACGGAGGCAACGTTGCCGCTTTCCAATTGCTGGAGGAACTCCGTGTAGGAAATCTCGGCTACGTCTTTGCTGGATGATGAATACAGACTGTATATGAAAATGAAAGCCAGGATTATAACGACCCAGAAGCCTAAGGACTTAATCGGCCCCTTCCAGGTGAAAGATTCTTTTCCCTCCGGACCCTCTTTGTCTCCTCTTCGCGACTTCCTGGGGGGCCTATCGGCGAATCTGTCGTCTTTTTTTTCTGAACTCATTTATTATCAGGCTCCTTCAGTAATATACAATAATATCGGAAAAAAGGTTATGAATTCTTGGCGGCATTATTCCTCTATAACCTTGCCGACAAAGGGAAGATTGCGGTATTTTTGTGATTCGTCCAGTCCGAAACCGATTACGAAATCTTCGCCGGCATCAAATCCTTTGTACTTAATAACGACTTCCATCTGACGACCTTTGGGCTTATCCAACAATGTAACAATCTCAATTGATGCCGGTTCCTGCTCCCGAAGATGATCGATAATCGTGCTGATCGTCCGCCCCGAGTCGACAACTCCTTCGACGATGATCAGATGCCGCCCGGTCAGGGAGACATCCGGTCCCCCTGTCATAGTAACCTTGTCCTCCGGTACCCGGCCGTTTGAGTAACTGGAAGCCGAAATGAATTCCAGTTCAATGGGAATGTTTATATTTCGAACAAGATCAGCCAGAAAGATGATGCAGCCCTTCAGAACGCCA
>CP070766.1:2233451-2242471 GCA_020345705.1 Candidatus Zixiibacteriota bacterium
GAAGCAGCCATGCTCGGGAGACCGATATTGGCCGTCTGGCCGACATTGGCACCGATCTGGAAGACCAGTGAACGGTCAGTGTTATTGATCGACTCGCTGCCGCCGTTGGCGGTCAGAGCAATCATGATCTTCAACGATTCGGTGCGATCGGCGTTGTAAACGATGGTATCGACGCCAGCTGTGACTCCCGCGGACGGGCCGGAATCCAGCCTGACATCAAACGTGGCGGCGGTGACATCGAGCAGCATGTTGCCGAGATTAACACCCTGGTTAGCGGTGGCAATGATGACGCCGATGGTGCCTCGTCCGGCGACTCCGTCAGCCTTGTTGGCAATGACAACATTCTGGGTTAAGTTGTAATTAACCGCGGAAATAGCATTAGTATAGTTGTCAAAGCTGATCAAAGCATCGGCGCCCTGAATGGCAACATTGTCCACGGCCATGCCGAGAGCTTTTCTGGCAGTTCCGGTGGAGCTGTCATCGCCTGTTGCCAGCAACTGGACGGTGTAATCGGAGCCTTCATCCATCAGGGTAAATCTGATCTTGTCGTCGCCAACTTTCGAAACGGAGATATTGTTCACGCCTACTCCGGCGGTACCGAAGCTGACAGCGAGATCAGTCTCCATCTGAGTGATGAGAGCATCAAGCGACGTGTAGATTCCGGCAGTAATAGTCGTCGTGGCCGAGATCGATGAGGCGGCTTTGGCAACGTCGATGTCGAAGCGAATATCGCTTGCAGAAGCACCGCGATCATTACCGTCAGCAAATGTGAACCAGGCATTGATGGCGTCAGTCGAGAAGCTCTCGATAGCGGCCGAGTATCCGGCGCCTTCGTTGACGGTTCTGAAGTCCAGAGTGCCGCCGCCGCCTATGACCGCTTCAATCCTGCCGGCCAGCGAGGTATTGTTGTTGATGACGCTATTCCACGCACTGGTCAGCTGGGCAGTGGTCATGGTATCGGTGACGTCGACGCTGAGAGTCTGCCAACCGGTGATAGCCTGACCGTTTTCCTGGTAATTCAGCTTCACGGTGTAGGTCCCAACGTTGCCGGGTGTGGCGGCACCACCGATGGCAGCAGCCGACGTAAGCTGAGCCGAAGTAGCGGCCGCGGCAAATTCGAGGCCGTTGCCCCAGGCATCCAAGATAGCGACGGAATCCGAGGTCTTGGCAGCTCCGGCGGAAGCCTGGATAACATCGAGGTTGTGAATGCCTTCAGTCAGGTTGTACGGGGTGACCGTATTGTCCATAGAAACACCGTAGGAGGAGATGTTCAGCGAGGCGGTCGGGTCGGCCGTCTTGGTGGCCGTGATCGAATGGGCGCCACTGGTCAGGAAGCTTTCCTTGACCGTTATGCCGGAAGTATTGGAACTGGTGATGGTGGCGATATTAGCCTTGCTTCCGTCAAGCAGTTTCTTGGTTCCGAACTGGGTGTTGGACGAGATACGATCGATGGTTTTGATGGCGTTGTTGATCTCCGCCTGGTCGGCTTCGAGCTGAGCGGTGTCATTGAAGCCTTCGTTGGCGGCGTGAATGGCGAGTTCTCTCATCGAAATCAGCAGATTGTTGATCTCATTTAGAGCGCCCTCAGCCGTCTGAATCATGTTCACAGATCCTTCCGAGTTGGCAATCGCCTGATTCAGACCTGCGATCTGCGCCCGGAACTGCTCAGAAATAACCAGGCCGGCCGGATTGTCCGCGGCGCGGTTAATCCGGTAACCTGAAGACAACTTTTCCATTGACTTGGAAAGGTTCATCGTGGTGTTGACCAGATTCCGATGGGCGTCGATAGCAGCAATGTTGTTGTTGATTCTAAGTGACATTCGTCATTTCCTCCTTGAACATTATTCGGGATTTCCTTACCCAATCTACGTTGGTCAATCCCGATGCAGAATCACGTCCAATGTCACTTTTCCTATTCAATTACAGAGAAGTAAAGGTTTTTTCCCTATATGCACCTCCCCTTTATCTTGTGAGATTCGCTTTAAGAGTGTTTTTTTCTTGACTCTTATTTTTGATATTTAAATCGGCAATATCGGCAAAAACTTTATTAGCCGAAGCTCCCCCTTCGGCCAATCGAATTACTTGAATTTCAATAAGTTAAACAGTCGCCTTCGATGTTTCAATTTCATTCAGGCGATTGGCCGCCGGCTGGAAATCGGGATTGAGCTTGAGAATCTGCCGATAACCGATCGCGGCCGATTCAATATAGCCCAGCTGGTAGTAACATTCCGAGATATTGAACAACCCTTCAGCATTGTCAGGATCATCCCGGAGAAACTTCTCATAATGAGGAATCGCCTCGGCATGTCTGCCCGACTGCCGGTAAATATTCCCGATAGCAAGATTTATCTCCAAATCCTCAGGAGCCAGTTCGGCGTAGCTTTCGAGCAGGATCAGAGCCTCATCCAGCTTCCCAAGACGGAGTTTGGTGAGGCCGAGATTCCTGTATGAAGCCCCCAGTTGGTTGTTGATTTCGAGAGCCTCGGTATAGACCCGGTCGGCCGTTTCGTAGTCGCCCAGTTTAAAATGGCAGTTTGCCAGATCGTTGAGAGTCTCGGCATCATCAGGTCTGACCCTAAGATATTCTTCATAAGACTCCCGGGCATCCGAGAATTCACTTGTCTCGAAATAAGCCCTGGCGAGAAGCTTTAATCCCGAATGATATTCCGGTTTCAACTGGGTCAGCTTTCTGAGCAAAGGCAGAGCGTTTTGCGGCAGGCCCTTTTCAATCCAGTAGGTTGCGGCTGCTTCGTAGACGGCAGGGCGTCCTTTTGTGAATTCGACGGCCTTGTTCAGGTACTTCTCTGATTCGACGTCATCCATCTTAAGGCTAAAGTAGCGAGCCTTATACAGATTTGCCAGATCTGAGTTCGGATTGGAGGCCAGCTCTTCTTCGATGAAAGTTATCGCTTTTTCAGGGTCTTTTCGCTCCAGGTAAATATGTGCCAGCCGCAGAAATGTATCCTGATACAATTCAATCTCCTCCAGGACTCTCAAGAAGTATTCTTCGGCGCCGGCGAGGTCATTTTGAAGCTGTCTTAATATACCCAGAGAATAATAAGCCCGATGTCGGGCGAAGCCGAAAATCAGGATTATGTTCAGCTGTTCTTCCGATGGATCATACAGCCTTTGCAGTTTCAGGTATTCATTGAAGTATTTCTCCGCCTCCTCGAAACGCCGCATGCGTCCGCAGGCTTCGGCAAGAGAATATATAGCGTCAAGATAGTCGGGCTTGATATCAAGAGCCTGACGGCAGGCATATTCGGCCTTCTCGAACTTACCCTGCTGGATATACGTCGTGGCTTGCTGATGAAGCCCCTGCAGGTGAATCGGGAGCATTGCGACGTTGTCCGGATCGGCCAGCTCAACGGCTTTCTCGGCGTGCTCGATAATAAGCCCGCACAAGTCGTCATCAGGCTTACCGGTAATACCTCGCAGAAGCTGGGCGTAGTTGAAGTGAACAAAGGGGTCGCCGGGAGTTTCGGCCAGCTGTTTCTCGAGCAATTCCCGCGAGCGGGCAACCTTCTCCATTTTTTGCTCCATGGGAAGATTGTATCCATAATGCCTTATCCTGACTCCGATCCGAAGAATCGGCTCGCTTTCCTCGAATTTCAGCTGATTATGTACGATGCCTTCGTAGTGAAAGCCGGCGTCTTTCCGAAACAGCCGTATCGAGGGAAGAAACGAGGTGCACTCACGGGTTGCCCTGTCGGAGTTGAAAACGTTGATTGATATCAGGCGGCAATTCTCCTGGTTGACGGCCTGACGCAGAGCCGGAAGGTCATCCTGGATGAACTCCTCATCGGCGTCTATCACCAGTATCCAGTCACACGTCGCTTTCGAAAGAGAGAAATTGCGATGTTTTGAGAAATCTTTGCTCCACTCCTGGAAATAGACTTTGGCCCCATACGATTGGGCGATTTCGACCGTTCGGTCGGTCGAGCCGGTATCAACGATGATAATTTCATCGACCCAGTTGCGAATCGATTCAAGGCAATTCGGCAGGAATTCTTCCTCATTTTTGACGATCATACAGGCCGAGACGGTTGCCTTATTGGCAAGCGATCTCTTCAGAATCATCAATTCCTGCACCTGTGAGCAGGCCTTCAATCCCCGGTCGATTATCTTCTCGGCCTTCTCAAAAGCCCTCCGTCGCTGATACAGGGCGGCCAGGTTCAGATAAGGATGACTGTACGCTTTGTTCAATCCAATGGCTTTCAGAAAGGCCTCTTCCGCCCGGCCATATTCGTTTTCAGCCTGATATGCCAAGCCGAGATAGTTATAAAGCAGGTGGAGATGTCCGTCCGAGAGATACTCGATTTTCTCCTTTGTGCGATTATCCGCTTCGTTCAGCATAATGAAATCACGGGCGTGCTCAAGGCAGCGGCGGTAATCCTTGTAATGGGCCATAACATAGGCCAGGGCAAAATGGAAGTCGCGGTCGCGGCCGTCGAGTTCGAGTCCTTTTCGGGCCCACTCTTCCGCCGTCGCGAATTGGCCGCTGTTGGCATAACTGAAGGCCAGCAATCGGCACCGTTCCCGAATTCCGACATCATCTTTAAAATCCTCCGTCTCATCAAGGCGCAGAAGAAGCGGTATCGCTTTGTCAAAATCCTTCCGGAAATACAGCTGTCGCGCCTTGGTAAGGACTTCGTCAGCCTTTGAGGCGCTCTGGGGCGGAGTAGCCGAAGGATGTTCCCGGAGTGTGGTTTTCTTGCCTGCCGCCTTCTTCCGGACAGTCTTCGGGCGCGGGCTTTTGTTTTTCTTTCTGCCCATCGGAAGTTACACAGTCAGCGCGGGTTCAGCCGATTCTCTTTCGACGGCAGGCTCTGCAGATGTCCGGGTGTCGCGAAGGATATGATGGCAAACCCGGTATTCCGAATTCACCAACACCAACTGCTTGGCAAGTCTGGTCTCAGCATTAATCAGAATGGGACCCTGGAGGTTAATCGTCATCTCACCGGGATCATGAGGAATCGTGACAATTGCATAAGTTTCGACAGATTTAACATCACTGATCCTCAACTCCTCCACTTCCTTGGGAATGACCTCAATGCGATATCCGGGGTGAAAGAACAACGGATTGATCACGATAAAGGCGACTGCCGGATCCTCGACTGATTGCATCCATAAGAAAGGTTCGCAATCCTCCCGTTCGATAAGGCAGTACCGCTTTAACTGCTCAAAGCCCAGGATCGGCTTCGCCATAGTGATAATTTTGTCGTCCGGAATCTCCAGAGTACCGAATCTTGTAGTAGAGATTATCATCTATACATCCTCTGTAAAGTTCTCTCTATTGCAAAAAGTCCAAAAGTGTCGGTTGCATTATTTTGGCCGAGGCTATCAGCGCCGCCTGATAGCTGTTTTCCTGTGAGGCCAGATCCGAAATAAGCTTTGTCAGATCAGCGTCCTCCACTTCGCTCAGCATTTTCGTAAAATTGAAATCCAGCGCGGTCAGACGCGAGTCGGTCGTCTCCAGCCTGATCACCTTCGCCCCGACCGATGCCCGATGATTCAAAAGCTCCTGCATAGCATCGTTAAGGTTTCCGATTATCTGCCCTGTGACCTCCCGATCATTGTTCCTGAGAGCGTCCACCAGAATCATCATCGAGCCTAGAATATCAGGCGAGCCGAAAATGCCCAGATCATGGGCCGTTCTGCCGGATGCGACCTCTTCTATTTTCAAAGACTGGGTGGTCGACGTGGAGACTACCTGAACGCCGGTACCGGCATCATTTATAGAGGCCACAATATCAAAACCGGTTGCATTCAAGGCATCCAGCAAATCACCGACGGTGCTGTAGGTCGAATTGCCCAGGTCCAGGTTAATGAAGCCCTGACCCTGAGAGATCTTGATCTGGCCCAGACCGAAGCCTAAACCGTTGTTGAGAAGCGCCAGCGGTGTATCTACGGTGACGATGGGAGTCAGCGCATCACCCACCCAGGCCATGGAGAAATCACCCAGCAATCCCAGATCCGCGGCAGTCGTCTGTCCGACCACTGCTTCGGATACGGAGAAGTCAAGAAGCGGATTGAGTGCCTGGCCGGATAGAACCGGATTGATGTCACCCACAATACCAAGGTCGGAAGCGGTGCTGCTCGAGGCGGAAATATCGTCAACTCTCAGTCCCAACGGGACGGCATTGGTGTCGGTAATATCAATCCCTGTCCCGGCAGCGTTAATTGAGGCCGTGACATTGTTGATGCCGTTGGCGGTCAGAGTAGAATTTATCGTGCTTATGACGTCGCCGACACTCGTGGCAGATGAAAGGTCAATTTCAACAAGAATTGTATCGGTAACGTCATGTATCACGATCTTCCCTTCCGATAGATCAACGCCGTTGCCCGCGTCTACATTCGACAGCGGAGTACTGGCCGAGATCAGGCCGTTGTCGACGGTCGTCCAGCGAAGATTGTTCCCCTCCAGACCCAGATCGAGTGTCAGGTTGGTTATTCCTCCCGCGGCGAGCTGATTGTTGACAAGATTGACGACGTCGCCGAGAGTGGTGGCGGTGCTTATGTCAACGGTAACGTTTATTCCCAGGTTGTTGTCGGCTACGGTGAAGGTTCCGGCCGCAAGATCGATTCCCTGTCCCAAATTGAGATCAGCCAGAAGCGTGTTGGCATCGACGCCTACCATCAGGTCGGCGTCCTCGCCGAGGACCGACATTGAGCGCAGGAGCACGTCAGAGCCGACGAGATTGATGCCCATTTTCGTGGCTGTCTCGATTTCAACGGCGATGAGGCCGGCATCGCCAAGGTAATCGACCCCCGCGGAGTTGGCCATGAAGGGAGTGGTGTCAGTTCGATATCCCGAGAAAACGTAACGACCTTCAATCTTCGAATTGGCCAGGGCAAGCAGCTGCTCAAAAAGCGACTCAGCTTCATTGGCGGCTCCGCTGCGCGCGGTTGCATCAAATGTATCATTGGAAAGCGAGATGGCCAGCTCGTTCGCCGTCGACAGAATATCCTTCATGTTGCCGAGGATGGTGTCGTAATTGGACAGCAAGTTTCCGGCGCTGCTGATGTTCTTTTTGAACTGCGCTATTTCGGAGAGAATATTGCGATATCTCAGGTCCTTCTGAGTCCCGATGGGATCATCCGACGGTTTGGATATTCTTCTCCCTGACGACATCATAGCCTGCAATTGTGCGAAGCGATCGAGTGAACGACTCAGGTTGAAAAAGACCTGGTCGGACATCATTTTGTTGGTAACTCTCATATCCTTTTAATCTTCATAGAAGACAAAACCGCTGTCGTGACCGTTCCGGAACAGCTTGTCAATGATTCCCGGTTTTTGGCGGGATTTCGAGCCCAGACCTTTCTTGTCTCTGAGCATCTCGCCATATTTTGTCACCGGATCCTTGATCGGTCTTTTCTCCTTTTTTTTGCTCCAAAACATCGATTTCACTCCGGTCTGCTGCGACTCGGTCTGCTGTTGTCTTTACCCCGTTTCCCGGCAGATTTTTTGTATTTGATGTCAGGTGGTTTTTTCTTCTTATCGGAATCCCCGGTAATCTTGCTTTTCAATATTTTCACCACGTTGGCCAGATCCTGCTTGACCGATTTCGCGGCTTTTCGGTTTTCTTTCTGGATCTTGACATATATTTCCTCGCGGTGCACGACCACCTTTGAAGGTGCTTCAATGCCGATTCTTACTTGCCGGCCGAAGACACCCAGTACGGTGACCTTAATGTCGTCACCGATGGTGATCGACTCACCTAACTTCCTTGTTAAGATCAGCAACTTGCCCTCCGTGGTCAGATTGTGTAAAATTTGTTATTCAGTTATCTGCCGACTATACCCATCCCATGGATAACGGTGTCGAGCGCCTGGTCCATGGTCGTTATCACCCTGGCCGCGGCATCATAAGCGTGCTGGAATTTTATCATCTGCGTCATCTCTTCATCCAGCGAGACGCCCTGAACTGACTGTCTCGAATTTTCCAGTTGCGCCACCAGCAGTTCGTAATTTTCTTTCAGTCCCCTGGCCTTGCTGGTTTCCACGCCGATGCCGCCTATCATTCCTTGATAGAATTCGGCCAACGAGGCCGTTCCCCTTGACATCAGCTTGGCATTTCTCAAGTCCGCGATAGCCAGAGCGTTGCGGTTATCACCAACCTCTCCCGACTGTGAGGCGGCGATTCTGTTGATATCATTCTGGATTTCATCAGACACCTTGATTCCTGCGGCCGACATATCCAGCGTCCCAAAGAAATTCCAGCCGGTTGAGCCATCCAGCCCAAATCCCGCCTGGTGCAGACTATTGATATTGGTTATCAGCGCTTTCGCCAAATCGTCCAGGGCCTGCATATAGTTGGGGATAACAGTGTCACGCGTATCCAGAAGTCCTCGCAACTGTCCGTCATATACTTTTAGCGTTTTGGTCGTGCCTTCCCAGACAATCTCGCTGACGGCAGCGGCTCCCACACGGATTTTGTGCGTTCCGATTTTGAATGAGGACGTCCCCTCCACGATAGCCAGCGCGCCGACGTAAACCGTGGCGGTGCCGTTCTTCTGCTCGGCAACATTGATATCGATGAGTTCGGAGAGCTGGTCAATCAGGTGATCGCGTTTGTCCCTCAGGTCATTGGCGTTCTCTCCGCCAAGTTCCGAACGCGCAATCTGCATGTTGAGAGACGCCAGCTCCTGAGCCAGGTTGTTAACCTGCTGGACCGTTAAATCGACATCGCTGTCAACCGAAGCTTTGATATCCAGAAGCTGATTGTAGATCCTGTGAAAACGTGACGCCAGGAGGTTGCTCTGTTCTTTAAGTGCCGACCTGGCCGCCATCGACTCCGGGTTGTTCGCGAGGTCCGACCAGCTGGCCCAGAATTTGTCCATGAGATCGCCCAAGGAGTCACTATTGGGTTCGTTGAACAACGCCTCGATTTGCGAAAGAGTTTTGTCCATCGAGGTCCATTTCCCCAAGGCTTTGTTTTCCTGCCGAAACTGCTCAGTTAGAAACAGGTCTCGTATATGCCGAACATCCGTTGCCGTGACGCCTGTCCCGACCGGGCC
>CP070766.1:2242571-2248585 GCA_020345705.1 Candidatus Zixiibacteriota bacterium
ATGAGTCAGACTCAACCTCGGTGAAGATTCCGGATAACGGGTCATCCTCGTATTCGGGCTCCTCGGAAACAAAGATGTATTCGCCGTCTTCGACACGGGTCGTATCCGATGAAGGTTTTTGTTCGGCCGACGTTGAATCCGCGGCGACGGCGAGGCTGTCCGTTTGTACGGAATCGGGTTCTTCGACCGGAATTTCTGGTTCCGCTTCCTCCTCGGCCGCAACGATCTCTCGACCGGCCAGCCAGCCTTCATCCTTCTTTTTGTATTTTCCTTTGACGTAATGAGTCGGTTCCAGAACGCCACTGTTGCCGACGGGTACGATGTCTTTCAGCAGAAAGACGTCGAATCCGGCCTTATTAAATGAAGAAAAGGCAATCTGTTTTCCGTTAGGTGACCATGAGGGCGAACTGACACCGGTAAGGATATCCGTCACGGCGAATGCGGTCGACGAATCGACGTGCATAATGTAGAGGTTGTCGATGCCGTTTCTATTGGAAACAAAGGATATTCTTTCTCCGTCAGGCGAAACATCCGGTTCACGATTCTGGCCCGGACCGCATTTTAGGGGGGTGACTTTTGCTGTCTCGACGTCCATGACAAAGAGGCTGTAATTGCCGTATCCGAACTTGCCGTACAGTGTCCAATAATCCAGGGAGTCGGAGGGAGTATAATCGGGATTATTTAGAATGAAATCGTTGTCCGGGTGCGGGCGATCAGAGGAAAAAGCCAGCTTTTCCGAATCAGGGAACCACGAGGGATGGACATCATCGTACGTATTAGCGGCAATTTCATAGGTGCTGTCATTTTCGATGTCATAGACAAAGATATCGCGCAGGCGGCCGTCCAGGGCGGCGAAGGCGATCTTCTTTCCGTCGGGCGACCAGGTGGGATCCAGGATGCTGTTGAAGTCAAAGTATTTCCTCTTATATATTTTCTTATTCTCAATCGTCAGGAAGAATAAGGCGTCTTTCCCGTCCGATTTTACCACGAATGCGATTTTCTCACCATCAGGCGAAAATGTGATGCCGGTCAGATAAGAATGGAGAGATTCCAGGTCGCCGCTTCGTTCGGCCTTCACCAGTCGTTCAATGATTTGCCCGTCAATGGTCGAGATGAGGTAAATCTCAATGTAATCAGATCTGTCGGAAAAGATGGCCAGCCGATCGCCTTTAGGCGAGAAGATGGGATTGCCGTTAAATCCCGAACCGTCTTTCTCGTGATTTGTCAGCGCCTTGCCGATCTCACCGGCCTCTTTTCTTTTGGCGATTTCGGGCCAGTAGCGGCGTTTCATTTCCTTGGAAAAGCCTTCCCACAGCTCCTTCTGGGTGATTCCCGAGGAGGCGTTAAGGGCTTTGTTCATAGTCAGATGGATTTTCCCCTTGGCCAGTATCTCGCCAAGTTTTTCCTCGCCGTAGTTGTCAACGATGTAATTGACCAGGGCCTGGCCCTCTTTGTAGGCGAGATAGCCACCCAGGTATTCAGGCGGCGTAAGATAATTGTTGATGGTGGCATCACGTACCACCATATCCGCGAAATAATCCCAGCCATACCGAGAACTGTATTCGGCGTACCCTTCGGCAAACCACAGCGGCAGATCGAAAAGCCGCTGCCGCGATATCAATGATGAGAAGACGTTGCCGTAAAGCATATCATAGGTGACGGCGTGAGTTAACTCATGATGCAGGACGTGCCTGAAATCCTCGGTGGAGCCTGTAAAGGGCACCGCGATACGATTCTTAAAGGCTTCCGTGAAGCCGCCGACCGCTTCGGACAGAATCGAGGGGATGATGTTGGTCTGCTGGAAGTCATTGGGGGAGTTGTAAATGAATACAGGAATCCGCCTGTGAACCCGGTAGTTCAGTTGATCCGAAACGACCACATAAGAAGATTCCAGCACGGTTGACGCAAATTTGGCCGATTCATACATCTGATCGGCAAAATAAATGTCGAAGTGCCTTGTCTGGATATACTGCCAGTCAAAGCTTTTGTACTGGACTTTATTCTTGCCGAAGTATGTCTCCTGGGCATATAGGGTGCCGGAAGAGACAACAATCAGAAATATTATCAAAGGGAGTATTTTTCGCATGACGATAATCCTATTCAAAATGTTGAGTTCAACTCAATTATCAATCTACTCTCTTGATATCAGCTCCTAATGATGAAAGTCTTTCTTCCAGCCTGTTGTATCCTCTATCAACGTGGTAGACTCTCAGAAGTTCGCTCGTTCCTTCTGCGGCCAGGCAGGCCAGTGTCAGACCGGCCCCGGCCCGTATGTCTGAGGCCATAACCGAGGCCCCCTTGAGCCTTTTGACCCCATTCACGACCGCTTCATTGAGCGTCACGTTCACATCAGCCCCCAGTCGGCGAAGCTCCATAGTATGATTGAACCTATCTTCAAAAACAGTCTCTTTAATCCTGCTTGTTCCCTCCGCCACGGCTGCCAGGGCCATTATGCATGGTTGCAGATCGGTCGGAAAGCCCGGGAAGGGAAAAGTGACGACTTTGACCGGCTTTAATTTCTTAGGCCCCTTAATCCTAATGCTGTTGTCCTCTTCTTTAACTTCGCATCCCATCTCATATAATTTACGAGAAACCATGGTCAAGTTTGAGGGACTTATTCCGGTTACTTCAATCGAACCGCCGGTTATGGCCGCCCCGAACATGTAGGTACCCGCCACCAGTCGGTCGCCGGAGACTTTGAAATTAACCGGCTCCAGGCTTTCCACGCCCTCTATTTCGATGGTCGATGTCCCGGCGCCATGAATTTTGGCCCCGCCGGCGTTAAGGAAGTCGGCGACATCGACAACTTCCGGGTCGCAGGCGGCGTTGACGATTCGGGTGGTTCCTCCAGCAAAAATAGCTCCAAACATGATATTTTCGGTGCCGGTGTGCGAGGGGCGGTCAAAGTGGATGGTGGCCCCCTGAAGCTTTTTGGCCCGGGCGACAACATAGCCGCCATCTTCGGTTATTTCGGCCCCCAGATTGCGGAAACCGAGGATATGATAATCGACCGGTCTTGCACCGAGTGTGCACCCTCCGGGGAGAGACACACGGGCTTCTCCCAGACGGCTCAACAGCGGCCCCAGAACGAGAAACGAGGCCCGCATCTGGCGCATCAGGTCATACGGTGCGATGTTGTTGTTGATGCCGGAACAGTCCATCGACATGGTCATTTCGTCCGGATTATATTGAACATTGGCCCCGATGAACTCCAGGACTTTTTTGATGGTGTAAATATCCCGCAAGGGCGGGACATTCTCGAGAAGGATTTCGCCCTTAGCGAATAATATGGACGAGGCGATAATCGGCAGGGCGGCGTTTTTCGACCCTTCGACCTCGATCCTTCCGGAAAGTCTCTTTCCGCCGGTTATGATAAATTTATCCATCCTATTAACTTATAACGGCATTTTGGTGATTTCGTTCATCTTTCACACTGGTCAAACGATAGCTATTCAACGCCCCCGCCGCAATATAAATATATTGCATATCCCGGCCACCAGGGAGCCAAACCTCTCACAAATTCAGACCGATTTCGAAGCCAAAAGACTAATTCTGCCTGCCTTAGATTGAGAATTCATCCAATTGAAATCGGGGAGTTTATTAACGGTGTTGGATAGTAGTTATGTGTTGACAACTTCCAGAAGGGGATATTAATTGAGATAGGAGAAAGTCGGTTCGGCTTACCGAATCTTGTGCTTCTCACTCGATTTCTGTATCGGAGCCGACCTGATTCTTATGTGTAAACGGCAAATTGCTCAAAACTGACAAATAGAGACAGGTTTCCTGGAAGCCGTAGAAATGTCTTCGAACTCCAAGGGAGGAAATATGCTTGCCATATCCAAAGCTTCGACAGCAGCTGTAATAATATGTGTTATCATCGTCGGCGGCGCGGCTTTCGCCCAGGCGCCGCAGGTCGTGTCGACTTCGCCGGCTCAGAATGATCTGAATGTACCCACGGATGCCAGTATTTCAGTGACATTCGACGTTAATATGGAAGCGTGGACGATCAACCTTTCCTCCTTCGTAGTGAATGCGCGTTCAACGGGATTTCACCCGGGGACGATCAGCTATGATAGCGAGACAAGAACGGCGGTTCTCACGCCATTCCAAGCCTTCACGATTGGTGAAGTTGTGACTGTCGTACTAACGACTGATATACGCTCCGCCGGAGGAGCCTCTTTAGCCGATGGTTTTTCCTGGTCTTTCACAATCGTCGCCCCGGGCGGCACCGGAACTTTTGCGGCGCCTACCCTTAGTGAGGCGGGCCATTCGTCAATCGTGGCCTCTGATCTGAATGGTGACGGCGCGCTCGATCTGGCAACACAGGGAGGTTGGGTTCTCTTGAATAACGGGGATGGGACCTTTGGAGACCCATCGTATTACAATGTGGGTTACGCCCCGCATATGATCATAGCCGCTGATCTGGATAGTGACGGTTACATAGACCTTATTACAGGTGATGAAATGTCTTGTGTTACGGTTGTTTTGAATGACGGCAGTGGCAAATTCCCTATGCCGGTTCAGTTCCCGGTGAAAACGTATGCGCCATCGGTTTTCGCCGCGGATTTTGACAATGACGGTGATATGGACATCGTCACCGGTAACGAGACTGCCGATGTTTCGGTGCTCATTAATAAGGGCGACGCAACCTTTGAAACGCACGTTGAGTATGCTGTGGCAGGACCATATGTATTTGTTTCTGCGGCTGATTTCGATGGCGACGGCTTTGCCGATGTGGCGGCCGCCTGCGGGAATTCTTCTGTTGTCTCGGTTCTTTTGAACAATGGTGACGGGACATTCGCATCCCCGGCAACCTACTCCGTCGGAGAATCGTGCCTGGGTATCTATTCAGCAGATATTGACGCCGACGGCGATTGCGACATTGTGACCGGCAATCATGATTCGAAAGATGTTTCCGTTCTGCTCAATAACGGAGATGGCACATTTGCACCAAAACGGTCTTACCCAACCGGCGGGAGTCCTTGGTCCATTATTGCCGCCGACGTTGATGGCGACGGAAAGCTTGACCTTATCACAGCAGGCACCGGGTACACGGGTCCTGATTCCACAATTTCGGTCCTGGTGAATGAGGGAGATGGCACTTTTGCCCCGTACGTAGAGTACCAGGCGGGTGGAAATCCATGGTCGGTCTGTGCGGGGGACTTTGACAGAGACGGGGACCTCGACCTTGCGACTTCATATATCTCCGTGTTATTCAATCTTAATCCGGTTGTTGGTGTTGCATCCGCCTTTCCAGGGCAGAATGAGTTGAATGTTCCCATATCATTCGATGTATCGGTTGCTTTTGACAGAGATGTTGATATGAGCAGTGTGAATGATTCCACTTTCATCGTGCATACCCCTTCGGCAGGCCTGCAAGAGGGTTCAGTCAGTTATGATAGCCTGTCGAGAACGGCGACGTTCACTCCAGACGCTCCCTTTCATGAAGGGGACATGGTGACGGCAGTCCTGTCAGATGGCATACAACCTCTGAATCCGTTCCACGTATTCGAGCCGTATAGCTGGTCGTTTACAATCGAGGCCGATGAGGCTTTTGGCACATTCGTCCTCGATTCCGCCTATGAACTGGGCGAGGATCCACACTACCCTTTTGCAGCGGATTTTGATGGCGATTCGGATATTGATCTTGCCGTTTCGGTCAGATCTTGGAATAGAGTTGCGGTTTTGCTTAACGACGGTACCGGTTCTCTGAGTGCTGTTTCAAGCTATCTCGCGGGCACGTCTCCTTTAGACATCTGCGGGGCTGACGCTGACAATGATGGCGATGTTGACCTGTTCATCACGCATTACGGAACAAGCGAGATTACGGTTCTACTGGGTAACGGAGATGGTACGTTTGCATCTCCTTCCTCTTACGATAACGGTGCCGATAATCGCTCAGTTGCGGCTGTTGATCTCAACGGCGTTAGGTATATTGACATGGCAATCGGAAATTACAATGTTTCCTCGGTCTCGATTATGCTTGGTACAGGCGACGGGACATTCGGCACAGC
>CP070766.1:2248685-2252452 GCA_020345705.1 Candidatus Zixiibacteriota bacterium
ACGTTGACATAAACGATTGGGAACTGTCCGAACTGCGGTCCCAGATCGGCTTCGTTCCGCAGGAGGCGTTTCTATTTTCCGAGACCATTTCAGGTAACATCCTCTTCGGGACCGATCGGAAAGACATGGAGCACGCCAATCGGGCGGCCGAGGCCGCCGTCATCGACAGGGAAATCGGAGAGTTTCCGGACGGTTATGACACGATTCTGGGCGAGCGGGGAATCACTCTGTCGGGTGGGCAGAAGCAGCGCGTCGCCATTGCCAGGGCGATTGTCACCGACCCGAGGATCCTGATACTTGACGATGCCACCAGCGCCGTTGACACCGAGACCGAACATTTGATCAATCTTCGTCTCAAGTCGGAAATCAGCAAGCGAACCTCGATAATTATTTCTCACCGGGTCTCGGCCGTCAAGGACGCCGACCTGATTATCTATCTGGATGGCGGCGCGATTGTCGAATCGGGGGATCACGATCGACTTATGTCACGTGATGGCCGTTACGCAGGCCTGTACCGGACTCAGCTTATCGAGGAAGAATTAAAGAGAATGTAGCCATGGCAGCCAACGAGTACCATGAAGAGGAAGTCCTGGGGAAAGCGTACGACGCTCGACTGATGCGCCGTTTGCTTAAGTACGTCCGACCGTACAGAAAGTATCTCGCGATCTCGGTCGGCCTCCTGCTCGGCAGCTCGGTGCTCCAGCTTCTGCTTCCGGTCATGGTGCAGATTGGTATCGACAAGTATCTCATGGTCGGTGACGTGAGCGGGCTGGGCAGGATTGCCCTTGTCTTCGCCGGAATTCTGCTGGCCGGATTCGTCCTTCAATATATTCAGATGCTCATCACCATGTACGTCGGCCAGAAAGTGCAGTACGACATCAGGATGCAGTTGTTCAGCCATCTTCAGAAGCTTCACATCGGCTTCTTCGACAAGAATCCGGTCGGACGGCTGGTCACCCGCGTTACTAATGACATTAACGTGCTTGACGAAATGTTCTCTTCCGGCCTGGTGGCCGTTTTCGGAGACGTCATTACCCTGACCGGCATTGTCATAGCCCTGCTGTATTACAGCTGGAAACTGGCTCTGCTGACCTTTGTCGTCCTGCCGATCCTCGTTCTGGCCACGGCTGTATTCCGCAAGAAAGTCCGAACCATTTATCGCGATGTCCGCCTGCGGCTGGCCAGACTCAATGCTTTCGTGCAGGAGCACATAACCGGAATGACCGTCATACAGCTCTTCACTCGAGAGAAGATGGTTTTCAGAAACTTTTCCTCGATAAATGAAGACCTGCGGGATGCTCACCTGAGATCGATCTATTATTACGCGACCTTTTTCCCGGTCGTTGAAATCATAAGCGCCGTCTCCCTGGCAATACTTCTGTACTATGGCGGTTTTCAGATCAAGTCGGCGGCATTGACTTTCGGTGAGCTCGTGGCCTTCATTCAACTGGTGCAGCGCTTCTATCACCCGATTCGCGACCTGGCCGAGAAGTACAACATCCTCCAGGCATCAATGGCGTCATCGGAGCGAATATTCAAACTGCTCGATACCGAGCCGGATGTTGTCGCCAAAGATGACGGTTCCCGGCCGTCGCACGATGAAGGGAAAATCGAATTCAACGACGTCTGGTTTGCCTACAAGAAAGGTGAAAACGTTATCAAGGACGTCAGCTTCTCCGTAAAACCGGGCGAAAAGGTTGCCATTGTCGGCGCCACCGGTGCCGGGAAGACGTCGCTGGTTTCGCTTTTATTCAGGTTTTATGATTATCAAAAGGGTTCGATAAAGCTTGACGGTGTCGAGTTGAGGGATATGTCACTGGAAACCCTAAGAGGCCGCCTGGGATTGGTGCTCCAGGATGTTTTTATATTCTCCGGGGACTATGCGGGCAACATCAGGCTCGGCAACAAGAGCATTTCCGATGAAACACTCATAGAGGCTTTGAAAAAAGTAAATCTGTATGATTTTGTGATGAAGGGAGAGGGCGGACTGCATACCGAGGTCAAGGAAAGGGGGGCAACTCTTTCGACCGGTCAGAAACAGCTTCTGTCCTTTGCCCGGGCACTGGCCTTTGATCCGAGCATTCTTATTCTCGACGAGGCCACCAGTTCGGTGGATACAGCCACCGAAAGAATGATCCAGCATGCTCTCGAAAAACTCCTGGAGAATCGAACGGCGATTATCATTGCACATCGTCTTTCGACCATCGAGAAAGCAGATAAGATAATCGTCCTGCATCACGGCCGACTGCGCGAGATGGGCAAACACCGGGAGCTTCTCGCCAGGAAAGGAATATACTACAAGCTATATCAGATGCAGTTCCGGCAGGAGGAGTTGAAGGCGGCGGTGTGATACTATGTTGAAAATCGCTCACCTGAGGGAATTTACGCGTTTTGCCCGTGAAACGGCCTGTGATGCCGGGCAAATGCTTTTGAAAATGAGCCGCCGGAGACACCGAATTGCTCTGAAAGGACGCGTCAATCTGGTGACCGAGGCGGACCTGGCCTCGGAGAAATTCATCGTCGGTGCTATCGGCAAGAGATACCCGCATCATTCCATCCTGGCCGAAGAAGGAGCCGCCCGCAATAACGATTCCGAATTCAAATGGATCATCGATCCGCTCGACGGCACGACCAATTATACCCACGCCTTTCCGTTTTATTGCGTTTCGATCGGGCTGGAATATTGCGGAGAAATGGTCGCCGGGGCAGTCTATGACCCCGAGCGCGACGAGATGTTCTCCGCCTTCGATAAAGGCGGTTCGTTTCTGAATCGGCGACGAATTCAAGTTTCGACTGAAACCAGGCTCGAAAGAGCGCTTCTGGCGACCGGTTTTCCTTATGACATCAGCTCCTCGCGGGAAAATAACCTGAAATACTTCAACCGCTTTGCCAGATTGGCCCGGGGGGTCAGGCGAGCCGGTTCGGCCGCGCTCGATTTATGCTACCTGGCCTGCGGACGGTTCGACGGCTTCTGGGAGCTGAAGCTGCATCCCTGGGATACCGCCGCTGGTACGGTCATCGTACAGGAAGCCGGCGGAAAAGTCACCGACTTCAAGGGAAGAAAATACTCCATCTATGATAAGTACATCCTTGCCGGCAACAGGCATATCCACGGCCGGATGAAGCAGGTTTTAGCTTCTTAAGTTACCCCTTTTCGGGCGGATCGTTATCCCTTATAAATTCCTCAAGCAGGCGGTTGAATTTGGCGTGCTCGGTGATGAAGAAGAAATGATAGGCCTTATCGAAAAAATAATACCTGGCGTTCTTGAAATGGTTGACCCATGAGGCCCTCAGGTTGGCGCCGACGCCGAACTCGGCTTCCATGATGAAAACCGGGAGATTGTCTTTTACAGGCGTTTCATCCGGGGGATGCTTCCGGTTGTACTCCCGGCATCCCGCCACCGACTCGAAAAGCCACCTGTAATTGCAGTGTTTGAGTGAAGCGAGTATGAAATCTCTCTCTTCATCGGTCGGATGAGTCGCAATCATGCCGGTGTACCACTTTCTGACCTCAGCATCAAGTGCTTCATCGGATAGAGCCAGCATCGTTTCGGCGTAACTTATTCGGGCGTTAATTATCTCTTCGAATCCCTGGTAGGTACAGTCAACAAAAACCACTCCCTTCAAATTCGGATCGCCCAGTTTGATTATCTCCGGAATGATGTTGCTGGCGAAGCTGTGACCGATCAGAAAATACGATCTCCCGATTTCGGTTCGCATCAGGCTCTCGATGGCTTCAGCGTCCAGTCGGGGAGCGAAAACGGGAT
>CP070766.1:2252552-2258406 GCA_020345705.1 Candidatus Zixiibacteriota bacterium
AGCATTGCAAGCAACAAGCACGACAGAATCATGAGTTTCTGGGTCATGCTGCTTCCTCCTACATAATGTTTAAGGTCTATTGAAAGGCAATCTTAATAATCTGACAAAGAAACTGATTAATATCGCATTGATCCCGACGGCCTCAAAAAGCCAAAAACATCTGATTCTCGGATATTACAGATGCACGCTGAATGTTTTTTTAGATACAATCTGAATATAAGTAAACACAAAAAATAGATTTTGTCAACTCATTTCTTAACTAATTTGGTTTTATTTTTGTAAGTCTTTGTCAGTATGCATAATAGAGCCGTCCCGGGATCCCACTGCTTCAAGGTTGTATCGGATAGTGTCGCCAGAGGGGGCAGAAACAACAAGGCCCGCCGTCCGGCGGGCCTTGGAAAACGAAATTGAAGCTGTCGTATGCTACTTCCTCAGAGGAGAACCGCAAAGCGATAGCCATGTCTGGCAATCGCACGGCGGCGGGCCGTTCTTGTACAGGTAGTTGATCAGATACGTAACATCCAGAATAAGAACACTGCAATCACAATCCGCGTCACCCGAGCATAATGCATAAGGCGTGGGAGGAGGACCATTCTTGTACAGGTAGTTGATTATGTGAGTGACGTCGAGAATCAGGTGCTTGCCGTCACCGTCGGCATCGCCCGGTATGCAGTCGCATTCCTCCGTCGGGCAGATAACAACGGCGTACTCCACCAGCGTCATATCGGCTACCGACGGGAAGTCCGGAAGCCACCACTGATAATCAAGCTGCGGGCACGGGTTATCTACCGCAACCGTATAAATGTCATGAGATACGTTCTGAGCGTCGTTGTGGTCAACAGCAGCCGGATTATACACGTCCCGGTACGGGTCACTGAAGGCAATCAACAGTTCGTCCGAATTGACACCGGCACAGGTCACATACTGTTGACCCACCCTGGAACATTCGGCGTAGTCATAATACTCCGTCTTGAAGGCGAAATCCTGATCCGGATACGGTTCAAGAGAATCAGGAGGAGGCTGGAATGGATTGTAATACATGATGCCGCCAGGATAAGAATCGTACCAGGTGAAACACCAGTGGATATTATAGTCCATATTGTACGCCACAACTTCAATGTAATATACATTGCCTGGTATTAAGTGGAGCGGCGGTTCGAAATGGAACTGATACCATTGTGGTGGTTCCCAGGGGCCTGACACCTGCATTATTGATGTGCCCAGTGGAGTCGCAGCAGGGCCTACCGGAATAACGTCATATATCGAAACCTCGACTGTTGAGGGATCGAAATAGTTGCATCTGAACAAAAGTTGTACCGCATCTAATATAGGAACCGCCGGGGTAAAACTCTGCACATGCCCGGGGTGCCACGGAGGGACATCTATATATGCATCATACAACGGCTGCTCCTGGTCTACGACTTTTGTCAATGCAAATTCATAGAATCCAAGCTGAAGGATGACATCCTGGGAGCGCTCAATCTCTTCCTCGATGAAATAGAAATCGGGAGCATAATACGTGCTTTCCGTAAACATATCGTCAAGACCCTTTTCCTCAAGCCAAATCTGTATGGCATCCTGCATGTCGTTCACATCAGTCTTGCCCCTGATAGCCGTTCCCATTCTTCTGGCCAGTTCCTCGATCAGCTCGGGTACGTTCTCGGCGGCATGATCGTCAACGCTCGCCAATCCGTAATATTCGGTCTTAAAGGCAAAGTCGTGATCAGGCTTCTCCTCAAGAATGTAATCGCCCCAGCACCACCAGGCCATGCCGTAGGGATAGGGATTACTCGCGGTAAAACACCAGTGTATGTTATTGGGAACGTCAATACTCCTGGCTGTAATATAGTACACGTTGCCGGGAATCAGATTGATTGGCGGAGTAAAATGGAATTGCACCCACGTGGAATCATTCAGACTCAGGCCCAGGGTCGATGTTCCCAGCGGGGTTACGCTCGGGCCGGTCGGCAGGGCATCATATATCGACACTTCCACGTTGGTCAGTGTCGGCAAATTGGCATCGAGCAGAAGCTGCACCGCATCCAGCCTCGTCACGGTGGGTGTGAAACTCTGCACATGACCCGGCCTCCACGGCGCCGTCGGCAGGTCTATGAGACCCGAGGGATAATCCCACATTGTCTGTTCCTGATCGATCTCTTTGTCCCCGGGATCGTACTGACCCTGCACCAACGGGAAGATATCCAGACCGTCGCCGGGATAGCCGGTCGAGTCGGCATACTTCGAGTCAAACCACCAGAAACAGTTGGCCAATGCCGCCGGGCCGGAGAACGACCAATCGACGTCATCATCACCGTCGGGAACGGTTTCGAGATGGCAGTTGAGACCCGGGGCGATCAGGTTATCATCCTGATTAAGTTCGTCATCACCGGCGGGAGTGGATTCCATTATCCCGTTGGCCCCGGCATTCAGCGTCATCCAGTTGTCCTGTTTCTGATCGAAGTCGGGCATACCGCCCGGCTCGTGCGGAGCATAGTTTGGATACGGAGGTTTCCAGTACAACGAATCCTCTTTCACGATTTCAAAGCAGTGGGGGCCGTCCCAGTCGGGGTATATGAGTCCATAATCCGTATTCCACAGCCAATCGCCTGCCGGCGGATTGAATGTCGATGAATCTACACACAGGTGCTTGCCTACATCTGCAGCGTCAACCTTCGTCTCGATCCACCAGACCTGCTTGTCAAAGGGCGGCACCGCGCCAGGCGCCATAATTTTGGCGCCATAAAAACCAACCGTGTCGGCACCGGACCCGTTGGCGCTGTTATAACCGACATAAACACCAAGGTCAAATACACTCGGCCAGCCGATATTCATCGTATCACCGACTATGGATTGCCAGGTAGCGCCGTCGGGCGAATATACCCGAAAGCCGTTGGAGAAACTGACGACGGGATAGCTATCCCGATATGTCCACCGCATGATGAATTTGACATTCCGCCCGGCGATGATCTTGCCGCTCGGATCCAGACCTTCGACCGCGTCCAGAGTGATCTCTTCTACAGGAGGAGGTTCCCAGTAGGGCACATGAACCCGGTGGCCGTATCCGTCCGCATCGGCAGTGTGATTCTCCGCCGAATCGATGACCTGCGCGAAAGGATCATCGCTGCCGTCGACGGTTGTCCGCCAGTTGTTCCAGACACTCTGGCTGGAATTGTCAAAACCGACCCGGAAAGTGGTGTCGATCGGATTGGCGCACCCCGGAGACCACCAGGAAACCCACCAGTTGCCACCGGTCTTGTGGAGTGAGTACGACCAGCCGGTCGGTACCTGCCAGTTGCTGTAATGGCCGGCTACACTGTCGAGAACCTTGACGTGGAAATCGCATCGGCTCTCGAATCCCGGATTAATTTCGTACCAGTAGGTTGGCGGATGGCTCGGGTTGTTCCCGCCCTGCGGTTCGCAGGTGACCGTATCGCGCACGGGCGGTCTCGGACAGACGATTACCGCCGCTTCGACCTCCGTTACAATCGCACCCGGATAGACCCACCCGGGAAGATCGTCGCACCAGATGGTGACATCCTGCCTCTTTTCGTTCGGATGCGGGTTGGTTTCAGGGCCGTATTTTTCAACAGATGTAAACTTGGGTACATAGGCATAGTTGAATACCTCCCACAATCCGCCCGGGCTAATGCCCAGCGTTGAGATTTCATAGACATCATGGGAGACACTGACACCGTCATTATGCCCGGTCGGATGACCGTGATTCGGTCCAAGGACGCGGCTGGGTGGACACGGTAGAGAAGTCTCGGCGGCATCTTTGTCGGGGTCCGATATTCCTATTCTGCTGCCGAGCGTATCGGCCCCGGCCATTGTCACAAAATGACCGTTTTCACGATACCAGGATATCTGAAAACATCCGGGCGAAGGCGTATCAGGGATTATCTGCGACACAACCCAGAAGCCCATCAATAATATGACGTCCTGACAGTCCAGCAACTGCTGAAGGCAGAACTCATAAGTTGGATCATAGTACGTCGCTTCGATCAGGTATTCCATACAATTGCGCTGAGCGAGCCACTGTCGGATACCGCTCTGCATGCTGTCGACATGCGTACCGGATGACGGTGCTACATTGGTGCTCATCAAGACCGCCAGAGCATCGATGAACTGAGGCGCCGTCCATCCGTCAGGCACAAGCCCCCACTGCGGATTCAGAGAATCAAACCACCACAGGCAGTTGGCGGCCGCCGTCGGACCGCAATAGGCCGACCAGCTGTTCTGGTTCTGGTCGAAATCCGGCATGTAAATCCCGTTGGGTTCCTTCCACCACATCTCCCCGAATTGTCTGACAATATCAAAACAGACCGCCGGGGCATCCGGATCAGACTGGCTCGAGTTGGTGTTGCCCTGGTAGGTCGGAGCATAACTCCCAGCATCGTCATAGAAAGTCCAGCTCCCGGAAGGCGGGATGAAGATGTTATCTATACAAAAGCCGTCAGTGAGCGGATCCTGGCCGGCAGGAATATAGACCGCCATCGAATAGCAGAGTGAATGCGACGCATGTACTGGAAGTCCGGCCATTATCGCTGCTCCTGTAAAATAGATACTGTCCAAGGTAACATTGTCTATATAGGGCGTTTCAGTAAACAACAAATCCATGGCACCGACAGCATCACCTTGCTCTTTGACATACTTCCCCGCGCCCCCGTGGTTGGGATTGAACTGGTAGATTCGCCCGATGGAGAATTCGAAACCCAGACCGAGCGCCTTAACCACAGCATCATTCTTGATCCAGATTTCGACAATGTTAGTGTCGCCTATGTATGCAACATCATCACCCCCATTAAGGTGAACCTCGACATCGCCGCTTCCATAAAATGCTGTCAGATTTCGTGCTCGGTGTGTCTGCTTCTCGATGTCTTCCGCGACATCGCTCGAACCTGTCCCCTGCGTATCACCGATCACCGGCAGAGACCAGGCGAAAAGCAAAACTATGCCGACCGTACAAAGCAGTAGCATTTGCCTCATAATTCCTCCAGGGTTGAAATTTCGGACCCCGATCCGCGCGGAAATTACACGGATCGATATTTGTCGACTCTTCTGTTGTTTCGTTTCATCCAGAGATGTGTATATGTTGTTCTTATTCTCGATCTAACAATAAAGAACCACAATTTGATCGCCGAAAATCAGCGTTAGGTAATTGGGACCTTTACACAAATACCTCCGATGATATGAAAGAAAACCATTTTTGACCCATTTGTCAAGGAGTTTTTGAAATTCACAGATGATGGTGATTGACATAAAAGAAGCCCGCCAAAGGCGGGCTTCCACAGCCGAAGTACTTGCCGCTTCGATTATTTCACCGGCCCGCAATTAATCACCCATTGCTCACAGCTGCACGGCGCCGGACCGTTCTTATAAAGATAGTTGATTATTTCGGTAACATCGAGAATATTAATACCGCAATCGCAGTTGGCGTCGGCGAGACAATCATGAGCAGGAGCCGGCCCGTTCTTATACAGGAAATTGATGATGTAGGTCACGTCAAGTATGTTAGTGGCGGCATCATTATTGGCGTCACCGACCGTACACCAGCACGATGGAGAGATAACCAGCGCATAATCCACCAGCACGACTATCGGCCCGCCTTCATAACCCACGGTGGGAATCGCCAGATCGAACCAGTTCTGCTGGTCGAAATTGGCCAGATCGCTCCAGGTGCTCGGGTAATCGGTCACCCGCGATACCGCCGGGGTGTTGCACGAATGCGCATAGGTTTCGAGATGATATCGATCATGATGATGCGTGTCGTGCGGGCCGGAAACATAGTAAGCATCGTTGTGCACGGTCGGGCCGTGGGAACTGCCGGCCGGGGGTTCATTCTCATGCATATTGA
>CP070766.1:2258506-2262264 GCA_020345705.1 Candidatus Zixiibacteriota bacterium
GGCGTTTATTCGTTTCTGATCGTTATCGCCTGGACTGTCATATTCCAGACCGACAATATTGTCATCGCCGGCTTCCTTTCCACCGAGGCGGTCGCGGTTTATTCGGTTCCGGCAATGATGGTGACCCAGCTTCGCAATTCCATCACAGCCATTTCAATACCGCTCGTTCCGGCCATCAGTCATTTCGAGGCCTTGAAGGATTACCAAACCATAATGCGGGTCTACACCAAATCGACCCGCTATCTGCACTATATTTCCGGTTACATTTGTATTTCCGTGCTGATATTCGGCGGGCCGTTTATTCTTTTATGGGTAAAAAAGGATTTTGTCGATGCCATCGGGGTCCTGAGAATACTCATTTTTGCCGGGGCCTTCACCTTTCCGCAGATTATCGCCAACTCCGTCCTTCTGGGGGTCTCCAAGCACCGCCTCACGTTTTACATCCTCGGTTCCGAAGCCGTTGCCAACCTTGTCTTGTCGCTGATTCTGGTGCAGTCCTTCGGGATAGCCGGAGTTGCCTGGGGAACGGCTATTCCGCAACTTATAATCTACATATTTGTCTACCCTCGTGTCTTCTATAAGGCGATGGAAGCTAACGTCAGAGATTTCTATATAACGGCCGCCAAATCCGCGGCGTATTCGATTGTTTTCGTTCTGCCGGCCGCGTATATTATGTATAAATTGTTGATGCCCGATTCCTGGCTCTATCTTATCATCGACTGCCTCGTGGTTACGGGCGTCATGATCGCCGGCTTGGTCGGAGTTATACTGGATGAGTCGGATAGAGAACGGGCATTCGGCATTGTAAGAAAAATCCTGGGGAGATCGAAATCCTGATCGGGGACCGATAAGGCTGAAAGACTGCAGAGCTTAGTCGCTATGGAACACGTTGACCGACAGTTCATCACGCGCAGGCACGTTGTTTGGTTCCTGCTGACCGCCGTCAGCATCGCAGCCGGGATTTCAAGCCTGTTTGTCAACAGTCTGATAATCGTCGCGGCCATCATCCTGATCGTCAACGTGGTCCTGATGATGAGATATCCGATCTGGGGGCTCCTGTGTTACCTGATTATTTTTCTGCTTCGTCCCGGGGAAATGTATCCGGTGCTGTCGATATTCCGTCTCGAGCTGGTGACGGGGGTGTTTGTCCTGCTGACGATTATCATCAGACAGAAAGTCCTGGAGGGATCGATCTACTTCCCGAAGGACAAAATCACACTTACCCTGGTCGGATTCCTGGTGGTCATGTGTCTGACGATTTTCACGTCCTATGAGAAAACGCTGACATTTGACCGCTGCATCGACTTTGTAAAGCTCTTGATTTTCTACTACCTGATAATCTCCATCGTCGATACCAGGAAAAAATTCGTCGCCTTCATGTCGGTGTTTCTGATTATGATCGCCTATATCGCATTTGATGCGTTTAAGTCGTATATATCGGGCGGTTTTATTCACAGGATGGGTGTGGACAGGATGCTGGGAACAACGTCGGCCGGTGGGGATCCCAATACCCTGGCCGCTACGCTTGGCGCGACAATTCCCATAGTGGTGGCATCGGCATTCTATTTTCGGCACTATCTTCTGAAAATCCTGCTGTGGACCCTTGCGTTGAGCATGTCATATTTAATCACCATCACGGCCTCGAGAAGCGGGATGCTGGCCTTTCTGGCGGCGCTGATCGGTGGTGTTGTTCTTTCCCGGCACAAGATCGTCCTGGCCGTGGGCGGCTGTCTTCTGATACTGGCGGTCTGGTCCGTCCTGCCGGATCAGTACAGGCAAAGATATATGACATTGACCGATACCGAGGACATCAGCGCGGTCTCCTCCGGTCGCTGGGATATCTGGGCCGCGGGCCTTAAGATGATCGTGGACAGGCCTATTCTGGGCGTTGGTGCCGGCGCCTTCAGCGCCGCGGCGGGCTCAAAAGAATTCGGGTATTCGCGCTACATGCAGGCGCACAACCTGTACATCCAGCTGCTGGCCACGACCGGTATCATCGGCTTCGTCGTCTGGTTCGCATTCATATTCAGTCTGACTAAAAGACTCAAATGGTTTATCCGGCGCGTTCGCGATTCGGCCGAATTGAAGTGGGCGTCGCTTTATTCATATGCCTTTGTTGTGGCCATGGTGGCCTTATTCACCTCGGGATTTTTCGGTCATAACCTTTATCGGTATACCTGGTATATGATGGCGGGTATGACGGTTGCCATGATGGGCATCGTAAAGGGTCGGGTGACCGACGGGGAGTAAATGATATGGATCTGATGGGCTTTCTCTCCCGCACATTCTTCGTTCCCTTTTATAATCACCGCCACGGCATAAGCAACGACGCCGTCATAGACCGCCTGATAAAGTCGCAGTTCTTTTCAGAAGAGCAGATAAGAGAAAACCAGTGGCGTGATCTGAAAAGCCTGTTGGATTTCATATATGAGAACAACACCTTTTATCGAAAGCGATTTGACGCCACCGGTCTTACGCCAGCTGACATCACCAGTCCGGAGGATTTCGCGGGCTTTCCGATCCTCGCGAAAGATGATATCAGAAACAATACTGATGACTTAATCACGGACGGCTATGAAAAATCGCGGATGCGCTGGAAGCGAACCGGCGGCTCGACCGGTGTTCCCCTGCAGCTTTACTGGGATCGGGAGGCGGTCAATTTGAAGCATGCCTTCACCTATCGCCACAACAGCTGGGCGGGCTACCGGCCCGGTGTCAAACAGGCGGCCCTCTGGGGTGATACGGATAAGAAGTACAGTCTTAAAGAAAGAATCTACGAGACTCTGTACGTTCGAACTATTTTTCTTGACACCCTCAATATGAATGATGAAAGGATGCACGACTTTGTCCGCCGGATTCGCCGGTACAAACCAAGGATACTTTTCGGCCACGGGCATTCCCTTTATTCCTTTGCGCAATTCCTGCTTGATAACGGTCTCGGGAATCTGAGATTTGAGGGCGTGATATCCACTGCGGAGACACTCTTTGCGCACGAGCGCGCGATTGTCGAGAAGGTTTTCGGGAATATTGTCTTCGACCGGTACGGCTGCGAGGAAGTCTCGCTGATTGCCTCCGAGTGTGAGTGTCATGACGGTCTTCATATTTGCGCCGAAGGTCTCTACACCGAGCTTATCGGTGGCGACGACGTGTCTCCCGGGCGGCTGATAATAACCGATCTGGCCAACAGAGGCATGCCCTTCATCAGGTATGAAATAGGGGACCTGGCTACCGCCAAAAGCGGAACGTGCGCCTGCGGGCGTGGCCTGCCCCGGATTGGAAAGGTCGTGGGAAGAACGACGGACATGCTTTATACGCCCGACGGCAGGAAAATCTCCGGTGTTTCGATTCTCGACACCTTCACCATACATATCCCCGGCTTCAAACAGACCCAGATAGTCCAGGAAAAATTGGATAAGATAGTCTTCAACGTTGTCAAATCCGAAGAATTCAGCGATGAGAGCCTGGAAATCCTGGGCCGGTCGGTCCCGAAGTTCTTCGGCCCAGAAATGAGATACGAGGTTAATTTCGTGGCGCAAATCCCCCTGACCGGCCGCGGCAAATTTCAGTTCTCGGTC
The DNA here is from genome assembly GCA_020345705.1 of Candidatus Zixiibacteriota bacterium. Lineage (GTDB taxonomy): Bacteria > Zixibacteria > MSB-5A5 > GN15 > PGXB01. The sequence goes on from CP070766.1 coordinate 2,262,082, forward strand.
TGCAAGCTTGATAAGACCGAATTGTGAAGAAAGGTCGCAGGCTTATTCCGACAATATCTCCATTTTGATATCTTAGCGGGCTCAGCAAAATCTACGTAATCCTTTGGCGAGCCCTTTATGCCAAAGGAGAATTGGACATGGCCGGCGGGATTTTGGCGGCATGGAATGTCTCAGGTGCCTGAA
>CP070766.1:2262364-2265468 GCA_020345705.1 Candidatus Zixiibacteriota bacterium
CATGGATATGCGCGCCTTTGGCAAGGGCTTCGAGGACCTGTACATGCGCAGTAAAGAAGAGGGCGTCAAATACGTCAGAGGCATCCCCGGAGAGGTCGTCGAGAATCCGGAACTGAAAAACCTGATACTGACTGTCGAGAATACCACCACCGGCAAGCTCGAAGAACACGAGCTCGATATGCTCGTCCTTGCCCAAGGGGTGATACCACGGCGGGACGGAGACCAGATCAAGAAGCTTCTGACCCTGTCCACCACCTCGGACGGCTTTATCATGGAGTCTCATCCCAAGTTGAAGCCGGTTGATGCCCCGACGAAGGGTGTCTATATCGCCGGTTGCGTCGAATCGCCCAAGGATGTCAAGGACAGCGTCACCCAGGCCGGTGCGGCCGCGGCCAGAGCCAGCATCCTTCTGAACGCCGGTCAGACTAAAATCGAGGCCATCACTTCCCACGTAGTCGCCGAGAAATGCAACTTCTGCGGTATCTGCGCCCAGGTGTGCCCTTACAATGCCATCATTGCCCCGGACCGCAAGGCCAAGAAGCCGCCGGTCCTCATCCAGGCGGCCTGTGCCGGATGCGGCGCCTGCGCGGCCGAGTGCGCCCAGGATGCCATCATCATGAGGCACTTCCGCGATGAGCAAATCACGGCCCAGATAGATGCTATCCTTGAGGTGGAGCCGCATAAGCATCTGCTTACCTTTGCGTGCAACTGGTGCAGTTACGCCGGCGGCGACAATGCCGGCACGGCCCGGCTTCAATACCCGACCACGTGCCGTCTGATCAGAACCATGTGCTCGGGCCGCGTCGATGACAAGTTCGTCATTCACGCCTTCCGCATGGGAGCACCCATGGTTCTGGTTTCCGGTTGTCATTTCTCCGATTGCCACTACATCGACGCCGTTCACTGGACGCAAAAGCGCATGGATCGCCTGTGGACCAAGCTCGAAAAACTCGAAGTCCGTCCCGACCGACTGCGCCTCGAATGGATTTCCGCCGCCGAAGGGCAGAAGTTTGCCAAGGTCATGCGCGAACTCGAAAAGGCGCTCGCGACCGTCACTACGGATGAAATCGAACACACCATGAAAGTGCTGGCCGAAGAAGAAACCAAACGAGAGGAAAAAATCGCCAAGAGAACCGTGGGGGTGGGAGCCTGATGGCAGCCAAGGAATACCAATTCAAGTGCCTTAATTGCGGATATGAATATACCGGCATGTACGATGCCAAAAACGTGACCGAACGAACCTGCCCGCAGTGCCGCTCAAACAGCGTCCGGCGCTTACCCGAGGCAAAAGCGGCGGCCAAGTAGCTGCCGGTATAGCCCGCATCCGGAAATCCGCCGGGCCGATGGCCACGGCTACTTTGCGCTTGTCTCACGCTGAGAAAGCTTCTATATTCCTGTCAGACAAGCATCCGCAAGAAATGATTTTTGTATAGAAAGGACTTCCAATGCTCCTGAAGAAAGTGATTGAGGGCAAGCCGAAACAGGTGGCCACCGTTGCGCCTTCGACCCCGATTCCCGAGGCGATTGGCCTGTTCGTTGAAAATACCGTTTGCTGTCTGCCGGTTGTGGACAAAGAAGGCAAACCTATCGGAATACTCGCCGACATGGACGTTCTCGAGACAATTCAACGCGCCGGGGCCGGTTTCGAATCACTCAAGGTCAAGGATGCGATGAAACCGGTTCCAATCGTTGGCAATCCTGATGATGAGGACGTTCATATCGCCGAGCGTATGGAGAAAGACAAAATCCGGCATGTTCCGGTGGTGAAAGAGGGGAAAGTAATTGCTGTGATAACTCTGAAGGATATCTACGGAACCAGAATAAAGAACATGGCCACTGAAATTCGCTACCTCACCGACATGCTCTACCAGCGGGACAAGTCAGGCGACTACGACACCCATTATTGACGAGCCGATCCGCTCTGCCGGTGACCTCAGCAGCATGGTTCATCATCAGAGCAGTCGCACGACGGCTCGCTCCCTCTAATCCATCCAGTCAGGACGGCCGCGGCGCAGCCGACACCGGGGCGGACTCTGATAGCCTCTTCGGGGCAGTTAATGGCGCACGCCCCGCATTCTATACAGGCGTCACGATCGATAATTTCAGCCTCCTTATCTGTCATTTGAAAAACGGCATGGGGACAGACCAGTACACACATCGTGCAGCCGGTGCATCTCTGCTGTTCCAGTTCAAGCGTCACCACGTCTGGCAAATATCGAAGACCTATCATATCTGTTCCCCAGCCCTCACGTAAAAAGCCCCGTAATCCAGAGTCCCACACCGACAACCGCAAATGCAATCTGCACCGGCACGGCGGCGCGCATCTCTTTCAGGACACCCGACAATGAGGTATATGTCGAACTGCCGGTGAAATTCATCGTGATAAAACTGGTCACAGCCGGAGCAATAAAAAACCAGGCCCCGACAGACGCGAGATTCCGAAAGGCACCGGGATTACCAAACGAGTACCATAGCACGAACAGGGCCAGTATCAGGCCAATCCATGCCCCTTTAACCGAAAACATCCGTCCCGGAATCCACGGCAGAAGCATCTGAGGTATTACCGTCCCAATGACATAAGCCAGTAGGATTAGAACCGCACTGACAAGTCCAAACGAAAAAACCCGATCGAGCGAATATATCCCGGGACCGAATCCAGAAAGAAGCATCATGCCCGCGGCAATCAAAATGGCATTTTCAGCCGACGCCACGAGGTCGTTGGGAATCAGCGCCACTCTGTCTCGGAGCGGAAACCTGACATGCCGCATCTCGGGTGCGGCTTTCATGCCCGCTTCCAGAAAGGCGGGGATGTCCTCGGCGCGGACCGGGCCATAAATGACGCGAAACCCGGACAGCTCCTTGACCTTGTGCGCGCTGACACCGGACGCTCCCAGTTGCGGCACAATCAGTTTCCGATGCGAAACAACGTCTTTCAAACCCGTTTGCGTAATCCGGTTGACAATCTCATTCGTCCCGAACGTGCCCTTCCCGGCGGCGCACCAGACATTTATTCCTTTCGTATCAAGGACAAGAATCCAGGCATCGATTCCGCCCAGCTGCGAGCGCAGGCGGTCAAAACTCATTTTATAGTTGGCGGAAACAAA
>CP070766.1:2265568-2269039 GCA_020345705.1 Candidatus Zixiibacteriota bacterium
CGCCGGTCGAAAAGGACTTCACCGTAGTCGGCCTGTCTCGCGTCGAGACTGCCGTAATGTTCGATAAACTTATCGAATCGATCGGACAGGACGTCACGAAGAAGAGCGCCGATGCCGTGGCGCTGATTTAACTCCAGCCCATGGCTCTCCGAAAAGGCCTTGACCGGGGGCAGTTCCTTGAGAACGGGGACGACGATGAAACCTTCGGGAGAGATTGCATAGCACCGGGCCATGACCAGGCCATTGTTCGATATTTCCTGAAAATCCAGCGCACGCGGGTCAGTCGAACCTGCCCAGGAACCTTCATTGTGAATGAATTCCGCGAGCCGGTTCCGGCATACTTGGTCCATTTCGACATCAGAGGCCAGTTCGCAGTGGCCGACCGGCATGAGGATAAGAATTGCAATCATCAGGCCGGCTGCGATTCGAATGGACCTGGCTGCAAGCCGGGAGGCAAAAGGCTTAACGGCAGAAACTCCGGTCTTCATTATTTGTCCCGCCCCTTGTTGAATATTACAAGTTCTTCTTGCCTGCCGGCAGAACTGCTTTGACGGTTTGAAACCGCTGAATGTTGTGAGGAGGAATCAAACGCTCAATGAGCAGCCTCATTTAAGGCCCGCAAGCTCGAACTACTTATCATTACGTATATAAGTTACCAAGGTTCTGCCATTTGTCAAGCCATAAGGCATGAGGATCAGGGCGGTTCCTTACGATATCATTATCGCTGAAAATACGTAAGCGAGGCCGAATCTTTTCTTGGAGAAGTCGGCTTTAATGCTCATTGAATCCGGTGCGGCCACGGAAAGACAATATGGCATGAGGCCGGGAAGGGGAAGAGAAATACATTGTCAGATGAGTCGTTGCTGGCCGCGGCGACAACCATGATCCCGTTATCCTTGGCGAATCTTGTTGCGTCGTCGAGGGCGTTGTGGACTCCGATCATGCCTAGGCTCAGATTAATCGCCCGGCAACTGCCCTCAACTGCCTTGAAGACGGCATCGGCGATGGTGTAACCGCCGCCTGTTCCTGCAGTATCGAGGACGCGGTAGGCGTAGCTATGCGATTCGGGCGCCGTCAGCTTGATTATCCCGGCCACGAAAGTGCGGTGCCCGGAGCAGGCCCCGCCAGCCTCGTCATCGACAATGGGGCCATTGTCGATATAGTCTCATCCCGTTACGACTTCGCCGCCTTTAGCGGTGAACAGGGGGTGGTCCAGGTTCACGCCGCCGTCAAGAACGGCCACTCTCACGTCCGCCCCTTCCGTTGTCAGGTGGACAACTTCAAGGTCCAGATTGATTACTGCCCTCGTGAACCATTAATTCTTCCAGAATCCTGTTCTGGACTTTCTTCAGCGCTTTATCCGCGGCCGGGCCGGACAGGGCACGCTCACCGCTCTGACCTGAAATGCGATGCGCCAGAGCCGCCACCTGACGCGCCAGCGCGTTCAAGCTCTCATCGACGTTCCGACGCGCCGGGTCGTTCGAATCCAAGGCCGATATCGGTGACCAGAGCCCGGCGGTAATTCCGTACTACTGTCTCGCCTTCAGGCAAGACCGTCGAATTCTGGTTTGCACGAAAGATGGTGTCTCGGAAAGTCGTTAGGGAGCGCATTCGAGCGACTCAACCGCAAGACAACCCTCGCCTATATGTTATAAATATGCTATCGACCGCCGGCTGTTAAGGATTCACACATGACCCCAGAACGGGTTCCCTGAAAAAAACGACCCTTCGGCCGCACCGATTCTTGCTTCCCTGTCGGGCGAGTTTCGGAATCTGGTGGGGGCACCCGGATTCACCAGAATCGGCCGGCGCCGATATCACCGAATATTGGTTGAAGTAGCCGGAGTTATATATATCTTTTGATATGCCTGGAAAAGCTTGTCGAAGCCTGAATCAAATCTGTGGAGCATAGGCGGCCTTCATGAGCAAATCGTTTGTTGCATTTCTGATCCTGGGTGTCCTGGCTCTTCTCTTGGTTTTACGATTCATATCGCTTGAATCGGACCCGCCTTTGTTTTATGTCGGTCACGGCCAGGCCCAGCTGACCGACCCGTATCATCTGACTCATTTCGCCAGAAACCGGATACTTTTTGATGACTGGGATCCGTTCGATTACCATCGGTGGGATTTATTCAAAGCGTCTCTTGTATCAGGTTTCTCCTACATCGTCTTTTCAGTATTCGGCGTCTCTCGTGCAACGGCGAATCTTGCCGCGGTTCTCCTGCAGTCAGGAGGAATCTTCTTTTTTCTTCTGGGGTGGCTTCAATTCCGACCAAAGCGTGAGACAATGGTGACGGCCGGGATCATTCTTGTCAATAGTACACTTTTCTTCTATGGCCGGCTTCCATTTCTCGAAAACGGACTTATCTTTCTCTCCGGACTTGCATTTTATATTTTCGCCAGATTCCATGGCTCTGCCCGGGGGCAAATATTGACGGGATTTCTTGTATCCCTGGCCGCTCTGGCCGGCAAGCTCTTTGGATTTGTCCTGCTGGGGCCGGTAATTCTCGTTCTTATCTACAGATACCGGCGCGACGTCGCCAGACCGATTCTATATACCCTGATCGGTCTGATTCTGGGGACAGGGCTTTATCTTATCGTTATGTTCCAGGGTAAGGCGGTGGTGCTTCTGAGCTACTACGCCGAGCAGACGACCGGTATGTACGGTTTTCCGCCCGGTTTTGTATCTATCGCCGGCTTTTTCAAAATGCTGTTGACCTATGGCGGCGAGTCCGGTTTCGGTGAGTACACGCCGTTTCTCATTGTTCTCACGGCGGTCGGCATTTTGTTGATGATACTTTCCGGAGAGTTCCTGGGGGCCTTCCGACACGACCGGATCCCATTGATCTTCGCGTCGGCCTGGCTCTTGTGCGGGATTCTGGGACTGATGCCTTTCCAGTACCGGCCACTGAGATATGCGCTATTCTTGTATCTTCCTATCTCCGCCGTCTGCGCTCGGGCGCTTGTAATTGCCGCGGATAGGTCGTTAAAACTCGGCATTCAGAAGAAATGGCTCTCATTAACAATGATCTGTTTTACCCTCTGGTTTCTTTTTACGCAGGTCTGGATCTTTTTCAGTCCCGTCGGAAAGAAATTTGAATCAGGCGCGGGAAACCTGCATCTCTCGTTTCTTCCGGCGCTGGTCGTCACCGCCGTGGTGTTTCTATTGTTCGGCAGTAAGAAGAGAGTCTCTCCGAGGAAAATCGCGGCACTTCTTATGACTCTGCTGTGTGCCGCCTACGCCGTGCATCAGGGAGTCTATATCTACCGCGGATTGTCTCATCCCGGGACGCACCTCAGCCGGAGCAGCCATCAACTGGGTGACCTGCTTGGCGGCGACGCCGTGCTTACCGGTCCGTACAGTGCAACTCTGGCAATTGACAACAATCTGAAGAACGTTATATACATGTTCGGGCTGGCCAATGTGGAACATGACCTTTTTGACAAATACCCCATCACTCATGTTACCGC
>CP070766.1:2269139-2273057 GCA_020345705.1 Candidatus Zixiibacteriota bacterium
ACGGGTGAGGAGTTTCCCCTGATTGCCTCAAGCTGGGTCGATCTTGAAGGCGCCGACACCTATGAATGCATAATTGATGCCGATCGACAGGGAACGGTTCTTTATTGCCTGCCCAACGGTATCACAATTGACTCGTTGACAATCATGGGAGGCTACGGCGATTATGGCGGCGGCCTTCACTTCTATTACTCCAACGCCACCCTGCTGGACTGCAAAATAACCGACAACGAAAGTACCATCCGAGGCGGCGGAATATACTGCCGGGATGGAAACGCCGATATCAGGAACAATCGCATATGCCGTAATGACTGCGACGACGAGGGCGGAGGCGTGTTTTTCCTGAGTTCCGACGCCACTATAGCTCACTGTGTTGTTGACAGTAACCACGCCCATACCGGAGGGGGATTGTGCATCCTGAGCTCGAGCCCCACCGTTGACTCCTGTGACATAAAATATAATGACGCCGATATAGGCGGCGGCATAAAAATAAGCAGCGGCAGAACGAACCTCAGCTTCTGCACCATCACTGACAATACGGCCAATCTCGGCGCCGGCCTGCACACATACGGCGACGATACCTTCATCCGTAATTGCACCTTCACGGGCAACGTTGCCAGCAGTTACGGCGGGGGAGTGTACGTCTTCAGTCTGAGCGATCCGGTCGCCGTCAACACCATAATCTGGGGCAATCTTCCCGAATCCATTTACGACAAGGTCAACGGCACTTTCACGGCCACGTACTGCGATATCGAAGGCGGCTGGGCCGGAACAGGCAATATCGACTGCGACCCTCAATTCGCCGACCCCCAGAATGGTGATTATCATTTGACCGAAGGCTCATGCTGTATCGACGCCGGCGATCCGGATCCGCAGTATAACGACCCCGACGGAACCCGGGCGGACATCGGTGCCTTTTATTTCCCGCATGAAGGCAGCTATCTCTGCGGAGATGTATGGGGGGTGCTCGGGCTACACGGCTCGCCATATTTCGTAACCTGTGACATATCCGTTCCGGACGGAGCACAGCTGACAATCGAACCCGGAGTGGAACTGCTGTTTCAGGGATATTACAAATTCAATGTGTTTGGAACCCTGAAGGCGATTGGAAATTCTGAGGATTCGATATTCTTCACACACTACTTCGCCGATGAGGATTCAACCTGGCATGGTATTCGATTCTATGAAGCGGACGCTCCGTGCAGTTTGAAATACTGTCAGGTAGAATACGGACTCGCGTCGGGCCTGCCTCCCGATAACTGCGGCGGCGCCATATATGCCTTTAGCTCCGATCTGCACGTCGCTTACTCCACGATCACGAAAAACAAGGCCATGCACGCGGGCGGCGGGCTGTACACTGAGGTAACGGATTTGTATCTTTATAAGACTCTGATCAACTCGAACCAGGCCATCGATCATGACGGCGGCGGCATATACTACGCCTATCACAGTCAGAGCAACCCTGTCTGCAGTCTTATGCACTGTACTTTCACGGACAACTTGAGCGGCGGCGGCGGCGAGTGCGCCGTGTTCTGGGATTACTGGTCGCCCAAGCTGAACGCTTCGGCTACGGCGGAGAATGGAAGCGGCACGGCTAAGCTGTCGGAGAAAGGTAGTAATCCTGTGGTTCTGAACTGCATCTTCTGGGATGACTGGCCGGATGAGATATTCTCAAAAGGGTATTCATCAATTACGTACTGCGACGTCACCAACGGATATCCGGGAGAAGGCAACATCGACTGCGACCCGGTCTTCTGTGACCCGGAAGCCGGCAATTATTACGTCATCGACACCTCCTGCTGCGTCGGCGCCGGGTATGGCGGAGCCATCATCGGGGCCTTCGGGATCGGCTGCTACGCCATAGATTGCGGCGACGTCGACGGCAGTCTCACGGTGAATATTCTCGACGTTGGTTCGATCATCAATTATCTCTACCGGCAGGGCGTTCCTCCGCTTCAACCGACGGCCGCCGACGTTGACGCTTCCGGCACCGTCAACCTCGTCGATGCCATGCATCTGATAAAATACCTTTATAAAGACGGCTCCGAACCTGACTGCCGAAAACAGTTAGCGAAATAGCTCCAAATGGGCGGCCGAACCGGCCGCCCCTTTTTATTGCTCGCTCGGAATCACCGGGCGGATAATAATCACTTGTTGCGCTTGATTTCCCAAGCGAAATTTCACGCTGCCTAATCTATGGAGAATGATATGTTGCCAAAGCTCTCCAGCTGCCAGACACTAAGCACTCCGCTGAAACCGCTGTACAATTCATCTGTGACAAAGCCTACGTTCGGCGCCAGGCAGAAACTTACAACCGGGAAATCCATAATATTCGGCCACTCTACAGTGTAACAATAGCACTTTAATGTACCGTACGGAACCACAATCATAGAATCAATCGACGCCACGGTAACAAATCCACTGCCGACTTTTTCGCCCATCCAATAAGTATCGCCTGCTTTGGCCGGATACTTGGCCAGAAGATACGGTTCTCCGTACGTGTTGTCGTCGTACATATAGCAGGTCCATAGACCGCCGGTGCGGGTACTGTACATCAGGTCCTCGCCCAGCGTATCATCACAGATAATCTGCCGCGTCCGGTACCACCGCTCGTTGTCAATGACAACTTCATCAATGATCTCAATCGTCTTTGTGCAGGCTGTCGTATCGTCCGCAAGCATCCTGATAGTAACCTGGATCCCCGCCCACCGGTTGCCCACGGCAAGCGGCACAATAACGTCACTCCCGGAGATAGGAGCAAGCGGTTTGTCGCCGCATGTGATTAGCAACAAGAGCAAAAAAACAATCGCCGGAACTGATAAAGCTTTCATAGAGCACCTCCCTCGATGTTTGAATAGACTAATATAAGAACGATAACCATAACGGTTTTGTGCAACCTTTTTTGGGGAAAAACAGACCATTATCGTCTTCAAAAATGCAGATATTACTCTTGAATTTATTAATGCCGGTGTAGTATATATTGATATCAATCCGAAAGCAGCGAGCGGAGAAGGAGAACCCGTTATGCCGTTTTGTCCCAAATGCCGCTACGAATATAAGATAGGGATCGCGGTCTGTCCGGACTGTGATGAAAAACTGGTCGACTCGATTCCCGATGATGCCGACAATGAGCACCCGGAATATGAGAACTGGATTCCGATTGCCCGGTTGACGTCGCCTCAGTTTTCCGAGATGTTGCTGGAGGTTCTGCGCGCCAGGGATATCCCGGCCGTCATTCAATCGCAGCGCGGACATTTCGGCAAAACCGGTCAGATGGGCCTTCATTCCTTCATGTCTGCCGGCGCGGGTTATATTCTGCTGGTTCCTGGAGAGTTTGTTGTCGAGGCTGACCGGGAAGCGGAAGTGATGCTGGGCGACGACTGGAGGAAGGCTAGGCTTTTTGATATAGAAAACGAATAATGCGTGATCGCCTCGACCCTGCCGCGTTGAATTCCGACAGGTATAACGTGGGATTTGTTTCTCAGTGGGCATCTGTTTACTTTAGACTTGACCGGCCTGGAAGATTTTGTATATTTCTTATGTTCGGTAAGTCAAGGATCGGAAAATATCCTCTATCCATCGTTAGGAATAAAGGAGGGATAGGCAGTGGCATCGATATATCCCGAAACACAGGGACGCACCCGATTTGGAATCATCGGGACTATCATCAAGAAGCCGTACTTTCTGGTGATATTCCTGGTTCTCCTGTGTCCGTTTACCTTCACCTTTGGTGATGATAATGCGGTCCTGACGATTATGAATCTGACCGGTTATCACCTGCACATCATCGTTAACGGTGACCCATATCTTTTCATCTCTTCAGGGGCAAGTGTGACGGTTGAATCGGAAGGCCCGACCGACTTCGTCGTTAATGCCTTTTATGCTCCGGCCCAGGGCATCAAAGGAAGCGCCACCCGATCT
>CP070766.1:2273157-2298056 GCA_020345705.1 Candidatus Zixiibacteriota bacterium
TGTATTTGGAGGCAAGAAAGCCGCGAACTTCCCTTATAAGGCCCGGTGCTCTGTCCACTCCTGTTGCCTGGATGATCATCATATTGGGATGCCGGTACGACCACATGGTCTTAAACGTGCTGGAAGGTATCCATGACATACGAGAATCCCTGCCGGAATAGGAACTGTTCTGCTCTTTCTGCTTCATCACCCCTATAACCGCAAACGGGATCCCGTTTACAAAAAGCGCTTTTCCGATAACATCAGTTGAGCCGTACAGGTCTTTGGCCAGCTCGTTGCCGAGGAAAATCACCCGTCTCTTTTCGGCCATATCAAAGGGATTGATGAAGCGCCCTCCTTCCTGGGGGATAATGTTGCGCATCTCGTTAAACTCGGGCCAGACTCCGGCGACGTAGGCAAGTCTATTGGACCTGCCCGCTTTCAGAGGAACACTCCAGCGTCTGTACTCGGGAGAGATACTCTTCACGGACGGCAGAGTCGCTTTCATGCGGGCGATGTCCTCCTCGGTAAACTGAATCCATCGTCCACGCTGGAGCCCTTTCCAGGGCTCTGAGGTCCGGCTTGGCCACATCAGCACGATATTCTGTCCCAGACCTCTGAACCTTTTGTTCTGGTATTCACTCAGCCCGGTGCCGAATCCCATCAAAAGCACGACCGACATCGTTCCCCAGAGAATTCCGAACATAGTCATCAGAGTGCGCAATTTCTGATTGCGCATATCGCGGAAGAACTGCTTAACGGAGAGCAAGGGGAGCATGCTTTTATATCTCCCTGGGAGGACGCTCAATCAGAACGTCGCCTTCCCCGACACCGGACGTGACCTCAATGTTGATTCCATCCGAAAGGCCGACTTCAATTGCGACTTTGCTTGTCTCCCCCAGGGTGTCTTGAATTTCCACAAAAGCCGAGTCATCGACAAAAGTTATCAGGCGTTCGGGGATGACCAGGATATCCTCTTTCTTGGTAATGATAATATCGGCATTGGCCGAATAACCGGCTCTGAGAAGCCGACTGCCCAGATCGGCCAATTTGATTTCGACGTCGAAGACCGTCGATCCTTCCTCGCGGTGCGCTTTCGGTGACACTCTCTCGAGGGTTCCGAAGATAGTGTCCTTGGGCAGCGCCCCGACCGTTATTTCTGCGTCCATGCCCGCATTCAGTTTGCCGACGTCGATTTCATCCACCGTACCCTTGAATATGAGGTCTTCCATATAAGCGAGAGTCATGAGATCGGTGCCGGCTTGGTACGAGGTCAGAGGTACGACCGGGTCACCTTCTTCGACCAGTCTTGACAGGACCATCCCGTTGACCTGTGATTTGATGGTGTTATCCACTTTCAGGTCGGCGATTTCAGTCTTGCCTGATTCGATCAGTTGCAGCTTCTCTTCGGCCAGCTGCAGCCTCAGGCGTGCCTGCTCGTAAACCGATTCCTTGGTGTCGAACTCCTGCGTGGAGATAAGCTCTTTTTCAAGAAGCGTTTTGAAACGCTCATATTCCCGCTTGGCGTTCTCGAAAGCGACTTCATAGATTTCCACCTGCCGTTTCGCTTCGGCAAACTCGATCGGAGTCGGGTCGGGGGCGACGTCGATCAACGGATCGCCAACCCTGACCTCGTCACCAACTTCGACATATATCTTTCTCACGATGCCGGAGATTTTGGATTTGACGGATATCTCCTGCTTCGGCTCAATTTTCCCGACCGCCAGTGCCTTGTCGATAATTGAGCCTTTCGTAACCTGAAGCGTCTTAAGTCCGTTTTCCTTCTTGGCGTTGCCGCTCAGGGCGAAGAAAAGGACGGCGCTTATGACAGCCAGAACAATGACTACAAGGAGAATCTTCTTGAACATTTTTTCACTCTTAGTTTATTGATTCGATTTTTCGCCTGTTTGAAAAGAATCTACGCCCGGTCAATGCTTTTGTTTCGGAATCCCACGTCGCCATATGCTTAGATCCTTCATATTATTGGACGCTGATATTCCGCTAAAGTTACCGGGATACGGAAACCTGCCGAAAATTAGCGAATCTCTCGACTGGAAGCCAAATCAATTTTTTGACTTTCGACGCTGAATAGCATATTTTAGCTCAAGTTTTGGATTTGGGTGGGCTTCGCGTATAGCAGGATGATCAAAGAATCGACAGGCTTCGTTTTTTTTCTCGGATTGCTTTTGATAGTTGCCGGATGCGCCGACTCGGGAAGAAACGAAAGCGCGGACTCACGGGCGGTAAGGACGGCGGAACCGCCTGACAGTGCCGTCATCGTACTATCGGGTGAAACGGGGAAATCGGTGCTGGAAATAACACGGGAGCATTATTCGATTGAATATAAAGAAAGCCCGATGGGGGCTTTTGTAAACATGATTGATTCTCTTGAGACCGGTTCGGGTTACGGGTGGTTCTACACGGTGAACGATACTCCCGGTCAGATAGCGGCCGACCGGCATATCACGACCGATTCGGATACGGTCACGTGGCACTACAGAAAGTATTAAGACTTTAAATAGATTGAGGGTGCTATGAATGTTGACCAGATTTTAGACGGCAAGGAGCTTTTTATCATTGCCGGACCCTGTGTTGTTGAATCGGAGGAGATTTGCCTCACGGTAGCGGATAAAGTCAAAGAGCTTTCGGTGAAGTACAAAACACCGGCAGTCTTCAAGTCTTCTTACGCCAAGGCAAATCGACTGTCGGGTGAATCCTTCGCCGGCTATGGCATGGAGTATGGGCTTGAGGTCCTGGGTAAGGTCCGCGAGAAATTCGACCTGCCGGTGTTGACTGACGTTCATGAGACGGCTGAAACCAGAATCGCCGCCGAAGTTGTGGATATTTTGCAGGTTCCGGCTTTCCTGTCGCGCCAGACGGAGTTAGTCCGGCAGGCCGCCGCCACCGGGAAGTGGGTAAATATCAAGAAGGGCCAGTTTCTCGCCCCGGAAGACATGGATAAAATCGCGGCGAAGGCCAAATCAGGCAAAGTCATTTTGACCGAAAGAGGTTCTTCCTTCGGGTATCACAATCTGGTAGTTGATTTTCGTTCTCTGCTTATCATGCGGCGGTTTGGCTACCCGGTTGTGTTTGATGCCACTCATTCATTGCAGCTGCCCGGGGGAATGGGGGACTTTTCATCCGGTCAGCCGGAGTTTATCATACCCTTTGCCAAAGCGGCCGTCTCCATAGGTGTCAATGGTCTGTTTATCGAAACGCATCCGGAACCGGCAAAGGCCCTTTCCGATTCGGCGACGATGCTGCCTCTGGACAGGCTGGAAACATTATTCAAAGAAGTCTTGACATCAAAGGAGTCCGCCAGGCAGGATTAACATGAGTGAGCATGAAGGCAGCAAGCATTTAACCCGTCGCGAACTGGCCGAACAGCTTAAAAAGATAAAATTGCTGGCGCTTGATGTTGACGGTGTCCTGACTGATGACCGCATCTTTTTCGGCCCCGACGGTTTCGAATTGAAGCAGTTCAACATCTCCGACGGCTTCTTTATGGTTCTGGCCATGCGGGCCGGCCTTGAGATCGCGGTTGTCTCCGGGCGTCCTTCAAAAGCAACAACCACCCGGATGAAAGACCTGGGAATCAAGCACGTTTTACAGGATATGAAAGACAAGCGCAAGCAGATCGCACCGCTTCTTGAGAAGCTGGGGCTTGAGTTCTCTGACGTGGCTTTCATGGGAAACGAGCTTCTTGACATCGGCCTCGCCAGGGAGGTTGGGCTCTCGATCGCGGTGGCCGATTCGGCGCCGGAGCTGATTGACGTGGTTGACTACGTCACAAAAGCCAGAGGAGGCGAAGGAGCGGTGAGGGAAGTTCTGAAAGCCTACTTCGAAGGAAACAATGTTGACCCCGCTTCGCATTTGGTGTAGGTTTGGCTTATGATTTTGAAGAATGCTCGCGAGGTTATCGAGAGGGAAGCCGAGGCGATCCGGGATCTGGCCTCCAAGCTCGATGAGAATTTCACCGCCGCCGTCAGGCTGATTCTGGAATGCCAGGGCCGGGTGATTGTGACGGGCATGGGCAAGTCGGGACTGGTCGGCAAAAAAGTCGCCGCGACTTTTTCATCCACAGGAATATCGGCGTTTTTCCTGCATCCGGCGGAAGGGGTGCATGGCGATATCGGGCTGGTGCGATCCGACGACATTCTTATTGCCATCTCCAAGTCGGGGGCCACCGAAGAACTTCATCAGATCCTTCCCGCCGTCAAGCGCCTGGGGGTGAAAATAATCCTTTTGACTGGCCAGGTTGACTCGCCGCTGGCTTCTAGGTGCGATCTTGTTCTGGATTGTTCGGTTGCGGCGGAAGCCTGTCCAAATAATCTCGTGCCCACATCTTCGACGACAGCGGCGATGGTGATGGGCGATGCCCTGGCCGTGGCGCTTCTGAAGGAGCGCAACTTTTCGGCGGAGGATTTTGCCTATCTTCATCCCGGAGGCTCCTTGGGACGGCGGCTGTTGATGCACGTGGAAGAATTGATGCACGTCAATTCCGAGATTCCGATTGTGAAGCCGGAGACGAACATGCGCGACACCATCCTCGAAATCACCGGAAAACGTCTGGGAGCCGCCCTGGTGGTTGATGATAACAACGTCCTGGTGGGAATATTCACCGATGGTGACCTGCGCCGTCTGGCCCAGGAGGATGATGAGTTCTTCTCCCGGACAACCGGGGAGGTTATGATCAAGAACCCGAAGAGCATAAGGCCCGGAGCGATTCTCGATGAAGCCCTGGCGAAAATGGAGAAATTCTCAATAACGGTGCTTCCCGTGGTGAACGAAAAGAATCAGCCGGTCGGCATTATTCATCTGCATGATATCCTGAAATCCAAGCTGGTTTAGTCTTTCGTGAAAATACTCAAGAAAGTAAAGAACGATTTTATCTACTATTGTACCATACTGGTCATCAGGTTTTTTAACGTCATACCGCGCGGCCCGGCTGTCTTCATCGGCGGGGCCTTCGGATACGGCGCCTATCTGATCAGCGGGAAAGATAGAGCCAGGGCGCATCATACGCTCGGAATCGCCTATGGCGACAGTCTCAGCGCGGGGCAGAAGCGGGAAATCATTCGGAGTCTCTTCATTAATTTCGGCAAGAATATCGCCGACGTGGTCAGGTTCAAAAAATATTATAACAGCCAGATAAAAGACCTGATTGATGTCGAGGGCCTTGAACATTTCGACCGGGTTTACAAACGAGGCAAAGGCGTTATCGCCGTCACCGGGCATATCGGGAATTTTGAACTTCTGGCCGCCTTTTTCGTAAGCAGCGGTTATAATGCCGCCGTGATCGGCAGAGAGCTCTATGACGGACGACTTGATAAGCTCCTGGTGGATAACAGACAGGCCATCGGGATAGTGAATATATCAACTCAGGATTCTCCGCGCCGAATTCTGAAAGCCCTCAAAGATGGGTATGCGTTGGGGGTTTTGATTGATACCGACTCGATGCGTGTCCGGAGCGAGTTTATACCGGCCTTCGGCAAACTTTCATACACTCCGGTGGGCCAATCGATTCTTGGCCTTAAGACCGGGGCCGGGTTTGTGCCGATGGCGTGTGTCCGCAAGGGCAGGAGATATGAAGTTATTGTCAGGCCCGAAATTGCAATAGAGCGGACTAACGATTTCGACAAAGACGTGTATAATATTACGAAGAAGTGCACAGAGGCTCTTGAGGAAATAATAAACGAGCACAAGGACCAGTGGATCTGGATCCATAATCGCTGGCTGACCAGACCGAAGAAACCGATAGATAAATAAACAGTTATGAGAACCGGAATTCTTTCCATATTTGCCTTGGTAATTCTTGCCGCCATGCTCGGATGCGGTGAAAAGAACGAGATAAAGGCGCCCGGAGTGGGCGAGGCCGACAGCCTGGCTTCAGTGCGAATCAGACCTGACCAGCAGATCAGCGAGGCCGAAATTGCCCTTTTCAACGGCCCTGTCAGAACGACCGTTATCAAGGCCGACTACATCGAGAAGTTCAACAAGCAGGATTCGACCCTGGCGTGGGGACTAGATGTCTACTTCTACGACAGGGAAGGCAAGGAATCCTCCCATCTGGTTGCCGACAGCGGGCTGGTGAGGGAAACCACTAAAATGCTGGTGGCAAACGGCAACGTGGTTGTGGTGACCCCCGAAGACAGCGCTCGGCTGGAAACCGAGCAGCTTTTCTGGAATGGCCGAAGCGAGATGATAACGACCGACAAGTTTGTCACCATCTATCAGCACGGGGATACTTTGCAGGGCTACGGTCTTGAGGCCGACCGCGGGCTGAAGCGCGTCAAGATAAAAAGGCAGGTCAAAGGCACGGTCAAGAGCACTGAAGGCGTCACCGAGTAAGCTCTCTCAATATGCTCAGTAGCTCAAACGTTCCTGTCTGAGTTCGCAAACGGGAATGTTTACGCCACTACACCAGATTTCCGCGGGCGGTCATTATGACTCTGCCGCCGACATAAATGTCAATCGTGGCGCCTTTCTTTTCAGCCTTGAGAAACAGCTGTGACGGTCGTCCGATTTCGTGGCCCTGGTCAACCCTGATGTCAATTTTCTCCTTGCCGAAGTAACTATATTTGGCCAGATACCCGGCGAGGCATCCGTTGGCCGACCCGGTCGCGGGATCTTCAACGATACCCAGCTCATCTGCAAAGAACCTGACGCTCAATTGGTTTCCCTTCTCGCGCGCTTCCGGGGAGAATATGAGAATCACCTTGGTGTCCAGGTCTTTGACCGCCTCGAAAAATATCTCCTTATTCACCCGCGCCTTTTTAAGAGCGGCCAGGCTTTTCAGAGGAGCTATTATACATCCCGCCCCGGTTGAGACCACCTGAATCGGGAAATTGCCGTCAATGTCGCCTTCGGACAGGCCGAGCGCCACTGCAATATCCGCCGGACTGAGCCTTTTACCGAAGGAGGGATGTACCGGCTTAAATTGCAGGAAATCTGGCTCGCCGTTTTTATATAATATGGTGACCGGAATCTGCCCGACCTTCAGATTGAGCACAATCTTTTCAGCCTGCTTCTTCACAATCTCCTGCTGGATTATGAAAGCTGTCCCGATGGTGGGATGTCCGGCAAAGGGCAGCTCGTCCTCCGGAGTGAAAATCCTGACGTCATAGCCGCCGTTTATTTCTTTATCCGAGAGGATGAACGTTGTCTCCGAGTAGTTCATCTCTTTGGCAATTCGCTGCATGTCTTCATCGGAAAAGCCGGCCGCATCTCTGATGACGGCCAGCTGATTCCCGGAGTATTTTTTTTCCGTGAAAACGTCTACGATATAAAGTATGTTATCCGGCATATTTATTTCCTCCTGTCATATGTTAAGTTCGGTTCCCGGCTTCCATTATCTACGGAACAGGTTTGAATTAGTTGCCGTATCCATATTTAAGATGAAGAGTAAGAGCGCTTGGACAAAAGGATAAGACAAAGTTTCCGAATCCTGTATAACCGGGGAGGTTCTAATGGTCGATCTACTGCCACATGTATTCGGGTGTCATTCGATTGTCAAGACCGATATTGTCAGAGCCGACGGTATTTACCTTTACGACAAAGACGGCAAGAGGTACGTTGATTTCGAAGCCGGAATATGGTGCGCGGCTCTCGGCCACAATCATCCCCGGATCAAGCACCGGATTACAGAGCAGATCAGTCAGGTAGTGCACTTGGCGCCTCAGTTGACGTCGAACCTGGCCGAAGAGGCGACAACGGCGCTCCTGGAGCATACGTCATTCCCCGACGGCAAAGCAGTCTTCCTGAGTTCCGGCAGTGAAGCGGTCGAGTTGGGGATAAAAATCGCACTTCTATATACTCAGAAAAAGAAACTGCTGACTTTTAGCCGCTCATATCTTGGTGCGTACGGTTTTGCCGGGAAGGGCTTATCGCCGGATTGCTGGGCACAGGTCGATATCGGTGCCTGTGTGAAATGCCCGAAAGAGAAATGCGGTGTTTCGTGTCCCCATTTGGCCGCATTCAGACTCGATGAGACAGCCGCCTTTGTCACGGAGCCGGTTCTGGCATCGGGAGGGATGATAGCGCCGCCGGCGAAGGTTGTCAGCTTTCTGGCAAACGAAGTAAGACGTTCCGGGGGGCTGGTTGTGGTCGATGAAGTGACCACTGGTCTGGGCCGAACCGGGAAGTGGCTGGGAATAGAGCATTTTGAAATCGAGTCGGATATAAGCGCCTTCGGGAAGGCGCTTGGCAACGGGTATCCCGTCAGCGCCGTTGCGATGAAACGGGAGATTGCCGAGCGCGTGGAAGGTGAAGGATTCTATTATGTCCAGTCTCACCAGAACGATCCCCTAGGGTGCGCGATCGCGAAAGAAGTCATCGCCGTATTGCACGAAAGCAATCTCATCTCTCGGACGAAAGAGTCAGGCAAATATCTGGGTGACTGCCTGCGAAAGCTGGCGGAGGATCATACGGTTGTTTCGGATGTCAGAGGGCTGGGGTTGGTGTACGGGATGGAACTAAAGGCGGATTACTTCGATGATGCGAGGTCGTTTGAAAAGATATTTGATATGATGCTGGAGAGGGGGATTGTCATCGGTGTCAGACCGAAGCAGCATCTGCTTCGATTTCTCCCGCCACTGGTCATTGGCGAGGAAGATATCTTAAGCATGTGTGAATGTCTTGGTGACGTACTGACTGAGATTGACAATTGCGGGGTTGGACGGAGTGGATAAATCGGCTTTCTGACGGCCCGGCAGGTCTCGCGGCGACTATGATTTTTCACAGCAAAAAACATTAATTGACAAACGGCATTGCGCATATATATTTTTCGACCGAACCCTTAAATCGGAGCGCACATGGATCAGGCATTACAGGGAAATATAGGCCGGTTCACCCTCCCGGAAATATTCCAGCTAATCGCCAACAGCCGCAAGACAGGAACGCTTGGGATACAGAAAGATGACGACATCGTTATGGTCTATTTCAAAAGGGGAAGGATAATTTACGGCTACGGTCCCCGCCAGACTTTTCATCTGGGCCAGATCCTGAAAGACCGGGGGCGTATCAGCGGTGAGCAGCTCGATGATGCCGTCGGGACCCAGGCCAGGGAAGCCTCGTCGAAAAGGCTTGGCCAGATTCTCATGGAAAAGAAATTCATCGACCGGGCCGATCTCGAAGACGTCGTCAGAAACCAGGTCCAGGAACTGGTTTACTCGCTCCTGTCGTGGGAAAACGGGACTTTCAAATTCTATGAAAATCAATACCCCACCGATGAGGAAATCACGGTCGATATCTCGGTCGAGAATGCAATTCTGGAGGGTTACCGGAGAATCGACGAGCTGAATCTTCTCAAGGAAGCTCTTCCGGATTTTGGCTCAATTCTGAGCATTGCGGCGACACCTGCGGACAGAGACTCAAATATATCGCTGGACAGCGAGGAGTGGAATCTTCTTTCTCTGATTAACGGAAGGCGGACGATCGACCAGATTGTCGAGCTGTCGGGTTCTTCGCGGATGGAGACACTGAGGAAGCTGGCGGCGCTGAAGCTGGCAGGTTTGATAACCGTCGGCGGCAAAAAGGAGGAAGAAACCAACCATTTGAAGACTATGGTCAGTCGTGTTTCGAGATTGCTCGAGGAGTATCTGGAGCACAAGACTAAGGGCGGACCCGAAAAGACAACGGTTCAGACCATCGGGGGCAGGATGAAATCCAGATTGACCGAATCGCGTCTGTCACCGAATATCGTCGAGGAAGACAATTGAGTCGGCTGGAGGTATTAAAGGGGCTGGAATCGACGCTCCAGGGCTTTCTTGCCCGGGCTGTTGAAGCAGAAGAAGAACGGATTGACGCTTTCAGGTGCATCGACAAGCTGGATGGTATCGCGCGCGATTCTCTGAGAGGCAGACTGGTCAGCGCTCGACTGGGGAGCTGGTTCTCTCAAAACACCAACCGACTGGAAACGGACAGGTTCAGCAAGTCTGAGGTCACTTCCATCGCGAATCTTCTCGGCGACATAAGAAGCGGGCTGGATGACTCCGATCCGGAATCCCACAAACTGGCCAGGGAAATTGAACGATGGCGGGGCAAAGGGGTCGTCCCGAAACGCAAGCTTGTCCTCAAGCTCAAACCTCGCTCAGCCGAGCGAGATTTGCTGGGGCTATTGACAGGCTTTCTAACCAGAGGTGTCGAGCATCTTGAGTCGGGGGAATTCGAGGGTCGGCATCTTCTTTCGATATTGGATGACGTCCTGAAATCGGCTGCCGCCAAAGAAGATAAAATGTATATTCACCTGGCTGGCGCCATGATTTATTTCCTGAAAATGAACGGGTATAAAATCGGCCCCTTTGTCAGGCGGCTCAGGGAAATCGAGAACGAAAGGTTTGGCCATATCAATGCTGAATGAAACCGAGAAAGCTTATTTCAAGGCTCTTCTGGCCATTAAGGAGATGGACTATTCGGGTGCCGCCGGTTTTTTCAGATTTGCCGAAAATCAGTTTGCAGATGCCCCCGAGTTCCGTATATTAAAAGAGACCACAGAATTGCTGATCGCGGTTAAGGAAGAGATTTTTGAAATTGAAAATGAAAGAATTGAGATAGAGGAGATTTTGAGCGATGGCCAAGAAACAGAGTTTCGCTGATAAGGTATCCAAGAAAAAGATTATCATAAATTGTCCAGTTTGTGGAACGCCGATTACGCATATCAAATACACCCAGGCCGAGCGTTCGGCAAACGGCTG
The DNA here is from genome assembly GCA_020345705.1 of Candidatus Zixiibacteriota bacterium. Taxonomy (GTDB): domain Bacteria; phylum Zixibacteria; class MSB-5A5; order GN15; family PGXB01. The sequence continues at coordinate 2,283,831 of CP070766.1, forward strand.
GAAGTTTCGCACGACAAGCGTCGGCGTGTGCAAGTGCAATCATGCCGAAGTTTATGGCTGACATAAATTTGGTTTGATAAAAATTCCCGCTGTTTGCCGGCGGGTATTTTTTTGTTCTTTGATCGTAAATGCAGCACCTACTCGAAAAGAAGTTCCTTCCATTTGTCAACAAACCGGGACGGTATATCGGAGGCGAACTGGGGCAGACGGTCAAGTCACCCGGTGAAAAGTTCAGAGTCGTCCTGGGATACCCTGACATGTACGAAATCGGGATGTCATATCTCGGTCTTCAGATTCTGTATAGTATCATAAACTCTGATGAACGGTTTCTGTGCGAGCGCTTTTTTGCTCCCGACCGGGATGCCGAAGAAATCCTGAGACGGGAGAAAATTCCTTATTTCAGCCTCGAGACGCACACTCCTCTGAACGAATTTGACTTAATCGGCTTCACCCTCGCCTATGAAATGGTCTACACCAACGTCCTTAATATTCTCGACCTGTCCGGAATTCCCACTAGGGCAGCTGACAGGACCAATGAGCACCCTATTATTATCGCGGGCGGGCCGGTGGTTCATAATCCTGAGCCATCGGCGGCATTTTTTGATCTTCTTTTCATCGGAGAAGCGGAGGACGAAATCCTGAGGCTTTTGGGTATCCTTGCTGAGTCAGAGGACCTTCCCCGCCGCGAGAGGCTGGAGCGACTAGTCAGGGAGATACATTCGGTTTATGTGCCTCAGTTTTACGACGAAAATACGCGTAAGCCGGTGGTCGATTTCGCCCCGGAGAAAATCAAAAGCGCGCGGGTCGAAAAGCTCAGGCGGGAATATTACCCTCGACGGCAAATCGTCCCCTTCATAGAAACCGTCCACGACCGGTTGACGGTGGAGATAATGCGCGGCTGTCCCCGCGGCTGCCGTTTCTGTCAAGCGACGGCGGTCTATAAACCGGTGCGATATCGCTCAAGAGATGAAATCATGACCCAAATCCGGGACCAGCTTGCATCTACCGGATACGACGAGGTTTCGCTGTTGTCGCTTTCATCCAGTGACTACCCGGATATTATCCCGCTGACCATTCAGCTGGCGCGGACACTCTCCGGGCAGAGAGTGGCGCTGTCGCTGCCCTCGCTCAGGGCTGGAACTTTTACCCAGGAGCTGGCCGATGCCGTCAAGACTACTCGAAAGACCGGTCTGACGTTTGCTCCGGAAACGGGAACGGAAAGACTTCGGGCCGTAATCAGGAAGGATATCGCCGACGAGGACCTGTACGAAACCGTCAGATTGGTTTTCAAGAATGGTTGGAATCTGGTGAAGCTTTATTTCATGATCGGCTTGCCGACGGAGACTGATGAAGATATTGAAGGTATCGTCCGCATGATCCGCAAGATCGCCGGCATCGCAACGAGCATCAAGGGGAAGAATATTATCAATGTGACCGTTTCCCCGTTTTCACCGAAATCGCACACCCCTTTTCAATGGGATGAGCAGGCATCACCGGATGCGATATGTAGCAAGAACGATTATATCAAGCGCAAGGCCGCACACCCATTGGTCAATATCAAGCTGCGGGACCCTCGGCTGGCGTTTCTGGAGGGTGTCATCGGGCGGGGTGGCAGAGAGTTATCCGACGTGATTGAAACGGCCTTCAGGCGCGGGGCCCGCTTTGACGGCTGGTCGGAGGAATTTGATTTTGACTTATGGCTGGGGGCCTTCGAGATGAGCGGCTCGAATCCGTATGATTATTTGAAAGGTATGCCGTTTTCGGCGGATCTGCCGTGGTCGCATATCGAAATGCGCCAATCGGTGGAGCACCTGGTGAAGGAGCGGAATCGCACTTCCACGCTTTTTCGACAATCAGAACCGGCCCGGCCGCCGGTCATGGCGCCGACTGATGAAGAGCCTGAGGACTCAGGTTTTGGCCGGTCACGAAAAAAGCTGGCGGCACGATCGACGTCGGTACCGACCAGAAGCAAGGTCAGAATCAGATGGGGCAGGAAGGGTCTGGCCCGCTTTCTGTCGCACCTCGACAACGTCCGTGTCATTGAACGCGCCATACGTCGCGCCGGTCTCCCTGCTGAATACACGATGGGATTTCATCCGCACATGAAATTGTCTTTCGGGCCGCCGCTTCAGCTCGGTTACACATCAGAAGCCGAATACTTTGATCTCGCGCTTGATCGACCGTTTCAGCCGGAGATGGCCGAGCGCCTGGCCGGAGCATTGCCCGGCGGATACTACATGGTCAGGGCAATTTCGATTGTGGACAAGAAAGTATCGTTGTCAAGCCGGCTTAATCGTGCCGTGTACGAGGTGAATGTCGGCAGGAACGGGGATTATCAAACACTACTGGATAAACTGCTCTCCCGAGATAAAGTGGAGATCGAGCGGACGACGAAGACGGAAACCAAGTGTGTCGATATCAGGCCCGCTATTTATGTGCTTGAGTATTTGGAGGAAGGCGCCGATGCTCCCGGTTCGGCGGCAATCTGTATGGAACTGGGGGTGGGCTCGGCGGGATACGCCCGCCCCTCCGAAGTCTTAACGGCCGCCGGCATTGCCGATGAAGACTCCCTGCCGGGCTGTGAATTCCACCGCAAAGATTTGCTTTGTATCGACGATGAAGAAAGGCGACTGACGCCAATGGAGTTTTAGCTAATGGCTGAAAGCAAGGGTAAGTATGATCCGGTTCGCGCCGCTGCGATCGAAATGCTGGGATTGATTGAAAGCGGCCAGTTTACAGCCGCTGAGGCCATAAACGCCGCTGTCGAGAACAGACCATTCAGCGAGCTTGACGTTCGCTTCATTCGTCAGCTTGTGAATGGAACGACAAAAATGAAGCGGCGTCTCGACCATGATATCAAGTTCTTCCTGAGCAAGCCGTCCGAGAAGATGTCACAGCGGCTCATTGACATTCTTCGTTTGGGTTTTTTCCAGCTTTTTTTCACCGACCGTATTCCTGCGGCGGCGGCCGTATCCGAATCGGTGAATCTGGCACACTACTTCTGCGATTCGGCGCGGGCGAGACTTGTGAATGCGGTGCTGCGCGCCGCCGTAAGGCATCCTGAGCGAATTGTATTCAGGGATAAGCTCGAAGACCCTGTCGGCTACCTGGCAAGCTATTATTCTTATCCCGACTGGTTTGTAGACTACTGCTTGAGAGAGTTCAAATTTGAGCAAACCGAGAGTCTTCTGGCAAACATGAATCGGCCGCCAAAGATCAGCTTTCGGGCCAACACGATTAAGGCCCGCGTCGAAGATATCGTTAAGTCACTGAAGAAGGCCGGCGTTAAGTATACACAGGGCACATACCTTTCGGATTTCTTTCATCTTGAAGAAGGCAACTTTCCGAACGAGGAGGAACTGGTCAAGAGCGGCAAGATTTACATACAGAATGAATCAGCCGGAATGGCGATTCGTCTGTTTAATCCGAAAGCGGGAGCCAATGTGCTGGATCTGGCCGCCGCTCCGGGGGGGAAAGCCTCTTACGCGGCGTCGCGCATGCGCAACAAGGGGATGATCACCGCGGTAGATAAATCCCGCCCGCGGCTTGAACTGATGATTGAAAATTGTCGGCGGCTGGGCGTCAGAATTGTCAATCCAGTTCTCGCCAATAACTTGGATTTCCAGGGCGGGCCGTTTGAACGGGTTATTCTGGACGTTCCCTGCAGCGGCTGGGGCAATGCCGACAGGCACAGCGATCTGCGATGGGCCAAGACCCCGGAAAATGTCGAAAAGCTTGCCAAGGTTCAGGGCACGATGCTCGATCGGGCGGCGAGACTGGTCAAGCGCGGCGGAGTCCTTATATATTCCACGTGCACCATCATACGGCAGGAAAACGACCAGGTTGTGGAGGAATTTCTGCTTCGCAATTCGGATTTCATGATCGAGTCAGCGGACCAGTATTTCGATAATGATGTCGTTTCCGAGAGGGGATTTTTGAAAACCTACCCCAACAAACCTAATTTGTCGGGATCATTTGCGGCCAGATTAAAGAGGAAGATAAAAACCAAGAAAAAAAGATGACCTTTTTCTTTGAAAATTGTAACATAGTCATATGACCCATTTGGACGAATCCGATACGGAGCAAAAGCCATCCCGATTTGCGCATCTTTTTCCGGAGCAAAGCTGGCAGAGAAGAATCCTAAGTCTCATAGTCCTTCCTCTGGCGATTATTATTGCCCTTTATATTCTCTTTGATGATGCCTTGATGCCGATTATCACCCGGCATGGTTCGGAATTCGAGCTTCCCGAAATCCTCGGCTATCAGGTTGACGATGCTCGAGAGCTACTGGAGATGGTAAATCTCGAAGTCGAAGTAACCTCACAGGAGTACCATGCGGATAAGGAGGAAGGAACCGTCCTCTCGCAGTTTCCGGCGGCGGGGACAAAGGTCAAGGCCGGGCGGATAATAAAAGTAGTGACCTCCATCGGTCAAAAAGACGTTGTCGTCCCGGAACTGGCTGGATTTTCGGTCAGGCAGGCCAAGCTGAATATTGAAGCGGCCAATCTGATCCTGGGAGATATCGCCTGGACAACCACTGATTCGCTTCCCGAGCGCGTCGTTGTTTTTTCATACCCGGCTTCCGGAACTGAGATTCCCATCGGTTCAGAAGTGAATCTCATGGTCAACCGCGGGTCCCTTTCAGGCATTGTCTATATGCCTCGTCTGGTCGGCCGCACGCTGGACGAAACGGTGACCATTCTTGATGATCTTGGTCTCAAAGTGGGGCTGGTCACGCACGTTCGGGACGAGAATTACATCCCTGAAACGGTCCTCGAGCAATCGGTTGAAGAAGCCACCGAACTCGAAATCGGCGAAGAGATCGACCTGATTGTCTCGACGACCGAGTGAAAACTCCTCTCACGCACGATTTTGAAATCCACAAAACAATATTCGCAGAATAAAGCGCGATTTTCACCGCCGTTATATTATATTAAGAGAGAAAGTCCGGCACAGATTTTGGATTTAAGTCAAGGGCATGGCCAACGGAATTATTTTTGACATAAAAAGATATGCCATTCATGACGGCCCCGGAATTCGGACAACCGCGTTTTTTAAAGGTTGTCCGCTGGATTGCAGGTGGTGTCATAATCCTGAGGGCAAAAAGTGCGAACCCGAGACAATTATCGTGCGGAATCGCCGAAAGGGTTCGGGGAAATATAAGAAGCGAGAGAAAGAAACCTTCGGCAGGATGGTGACCGTGGAAGACCTGATGACGGAAATCAGGAAAGACGCGATATTTTATGACCAGTCCTGCGGCGGGATTACATTTTCAGGCGGTGAGCCGATGATGCAAATGGATTTTTTGAATGCGGTGCTTCGCGCCTGCAAAAGTGACGGGTTTTCAACGGCGCTCGATACGTGCGGTCATGCTCCGCCTGACGATTTTGAACGCATATCGGGATTGGTAGACTTTTTTCTGTATGATCTGAAGATGATTGACGATGGCCGACACATGAAATGTATCGGTGTATCTAACAGCCTGATTCTAGACAATCTTGTGATGCTGTCAGAGAAAGGGCACAGGATAATTCTTCGTATTCCGCTGATTCCCGGAATCACCGATACTGACGCCAATCTCGCGGACATCTTGAAGTTCATCGAATCTATTAAGAACGTAAATGAGATAAGCCTGCTTCCGTATAACAAGTTAGGCGAGGATAAGCTTGGTAAATTTGGAATGAAAAACATATTGGGGCCGCTTCAGACTCAGACGAGAGCGGAACTGGATCTTAAAGCCGCGCGGTTCAGGTCGCGCGGATATAAAGTGCAAATTGGAGGATAACGGGTTGTGAATGATAGGATCAAGAAGCTTCGCAGGCAAAGTCTGAATGCCAAACCGTCAGTATCGCTTGAAAGAGCCGAGCTTCTCACGAAATTCTACAAAAGCGGCGAAGCCGAGAGAGTTTCAGTCCCGGTCGCGCGGGCGCTGGCATTCAAGTATATCCTGGAGCACAAGAAAATCTGCATAAATGACGGCGAGCTTATTGTGGGCGAGCGGGGACCGAATCCGAAAGCGACACCGACCTATCCTGAGATTTGCACTCACACGCTGAAGGATTTCAAAATCCTTAATGACCGCAGGAAAGTCTCCTTCGCCGTCAGCGACAAGACCAGAAAGATGCAGAAGGATACAATTATACCGTTCTGGTCGGGGAGGTCTATCCGCGACAGGATTTTCGAGGCCGTTGATCCAGAATGGGTGGCGGCGTACGATGCCGGTATTTTCACCGAGTTCCGGGAGCAGCGGGCGCCGGGCCATACGGTGCTCGATGATAAAATCTATCACAACGGGTTTCTCGATTTCAAAAGAGACATAGAGCAGAGCATTGAGAGGCTTGATTTTTATAATGACCCTGAGGCGCCGGCCAAAAGGGAGCAGCTCAGGGCAATGGCCATCGCGGCCGGAGCATTAGTGTTGTACGCCAGGCGGCATGCCAAAAAATTGAGCGAACTGGCCGCGAAAGAAAGAGACGCCCCCCGCAAAAAAGAACTCAAAGAAATGGCGGAAATATGTGAGAAAGTACCGGCTCGCGCTCCGAAGACATTCCGGGAAGCGCTGCAGTACTACTGGTTCGTGCATGTCGGAGTCATAACAGAACTGAATACCTGGGATTCGTTCAATCCCGGACGGCTGGATCGGCACCTTCTTCCGTTCTATGAAAAGGATTTTAAGGCCGGCATTCTCACCAGGGAACGCGCCCGCGAGCTTCTTCAGGCTTTCTGGGTAAAGTTCAACAATCAGCCGGCGCCGCCGAAAGTCGGTGTCACCGCCGAGGAGAGCAATACGTACACCGACTTCTGTCTCATCAACCTCGGGGGAGTTAAGGAGACGGGCGAGGATGCATCCAACGAGCTGACCTATCTTATTCTTGATGTATTAGAAGAAATGCGGCTTCTTCAGCCGAGTTCGATGGTGCAGGTAAGCAAGAAGAGTCCCGATCGTCTTCTTTATCGGGCGCTGAAAATAATCAGGACCGGATACGGTCAGCCGTCGCTATTTAATACCGAATCGATCGTGGCCGAGCTGGTCAGGCAGGGCAAGACGGTGCAGGATGCCCGAAACGGCGGGGCCAGTGGATGTGTCGAGACCGGTGCTTTCGGGAAAGAAAGCTACATACTGACGGGTTACTTCAATCTGACGAAAGTGCTGGAGATCACGCTGAACAACGGCATCGATCCACTTACCGGCAGACAGATCGGTATAAAAAGCGGCGATCCGAAGAAGTTCAAGACATTCGATGAGCTTTACGATGCTTTTGAAAAACAGCTTCAGTACTTCATCGATGTGAAAATTAAAGGCAACAGGATTATTGAGAGACTATGGGCGGAGTATCTTCCGGCGCCGTTTCTGTCGATACTCATTGACGATTGTATCGTCAACGGGAAAGATTACAACGACGGCGGGGCAAGGTACAATTCATCGTACATCCAGGGTGTCGGGCTCGGCTCCATAACCGATTCGCTGACGGCGATTAATTGCCGCGTTTTTGATAAGAAAGACATTTCCATGACTGCGTTTATTAAGGCATTACGGGCCAATTTCAAAGGCGCGACGCGGCTGCGGCAGGTGCTGCTGGATGAGACGCCGAAATACGGCAACGATGATGACTATGCCGACGATGTCATGCGGCGGATTTTCGAGAGCTATTTCAGACTCATCGACGGGCGGCCCAATACCAAGGGGGGGCATTATCGGATCAATCTTCTGCCGACGACAGTGCACGTTTATTTCGGAAGCATCACCGGCGCAACGCCTGACGGCAGAAAAGCGTGGGAGCCGCTCTCGGAAGGCATATCGCCGGTTCAGGGGGCGGATCGCAAGGGGCCGACGGCCGTATTGAAGTCGGCGGGAAAGATTGACCATGTGCGAACCGGCGGGACGCTTCTGAATCAGAAATTTACACCGAGCCTTCTGGCCGATGATGACAGCCTCGTCAAGCTCGGGCACCTTATCAGGTCATATTTCAAGATGGACGGGCATCATATTCAGTTTAACGTCGTCACCGCCGAGACGTTACGCAAGGCCCAGAAGAATCCCGAGAAGTACAAAGACCTGATTGTCCGTGTCGCCGGATACAGCGATTATTTTGTTGATCTCGGCGTCGATCTGCAGAACGAAATCATCAAGCGCACCGAGCATGGGCTGATATAAAGCAACTGAAAGGGGAATATGCTTCAATGCCGCAACTGACATTTTATGGTGCTACCGGGACGGTGACCGGGTCGCGATTTCTTCTTGAATTGAAGGACAAAAAATTCCTTATTGATTGCGGCCTGTTTCAGGGGCCGAAGGAAAACCGCCTGCGCAACTGGGATCCTTTTCCGATCCCGCCTTCTGAAATCGATGCCGTCATATTAACTCATGCCCATATAGATCACATCGGGTATCTGCCCAGGTTCGGCAAGGACGGTTTCAGAGGACCGATAGTCTGTACTTATGCGACGGCTGAGTTGAGTAAAATCCTCTTGAAAGACAGCGCCCACCTGCAGGAGGAGGATGCCCGCTGGGCCAACAAGAAAGGCTTCTCCAAGCATTCTCCGGCCCTGCCGCTTTTCACCGTCGAGGATGCCGAGGCCTGTCTGGAGCAATTTGAGCCGTTTCATTATGGTGACGACGTCCCCCTGGCGGACAATATCCGCCTGAAGCTCAAGGATGCCGGGCATATTCTCGGGTCGTCATTGATCGATATAAAAGTTACTAACAACGAACAGGAAAGCAAGAAGATAGTCTTCTCCGGCGATTTGGGCAGGCCGGTCCGCGCTATACTGCGGGATCCGACCCAGGTGTACAACGTTGACTATCTGGTTCTCGAGTCAACCTATGGGGATCGATTGCATGATGATACTTCATTCTATGACCAGCTTGTGAAGGTAATTAACGACAGCGTTGCCCGGGGCGGCGTTCTGGTTATACCTTCCTTTGCCGTCGGACGGACGCAGACACTTATGTATGTCATCCGCGAGCTTGAAGAACAGGGCAAGATTCCGGTTCTGCCCGTATATGTTGACTCGCCGATGGCGCTGGAAGCGACAACGGTGTACGAGAAACAGATTCCGCACCAGAACATCCGCAGCCGAGTGCTGACCATAATGGGCAGGAAGATTTTCCGTTCCGGCGATATGCACCTGTGTGAATCCAGAAAGAAATCCAAGGCCATAAACGATGTCAAAAGCTTCGCGATAATCATATCGTCGAGCGGGATGATTACCGGCGGAAGAATATTGCATCATCTGCAGCATCGCCTGCCGGAGCCGAAAAATACTATTCTTTTTGTCGGCTACCAGGCGGAAGGTACAAGAGGACGGACCATTCTCGATGGTGCACCGACGGTCAAAATCCACGGTAACGAGGTGCCTGTCAGGGCGAAGGTGGAAAGTATCTCCGGGCTATCCTGCCACGCGGATTATAACGAAACGCTGGCCTGGCTTATGGGTTTCAATAAGGCGCCCAGGCGAACCTTTGTAATCCACGGTGAATCGCATGCCTCGGCATCTCTGGCGGATAAAATAAGAAGCCGTTTTGACTGGCAAGTCTCGGTACCTGATCTGAACGAAAGTTATCTGATTGATCTTTGAAATATGTCGCCCGATGAAGCCAGAGTGGGTCAAAATCGTTGCAGTTTCGGCATTCTTAATACCAGGAGACCAAACATGAAACCGTACGTCACCCGGGCCAATATCAAATCAAAAGCAGAGCAATGGATAAAATATGTCGCGCCGTACAATCGGGACCATCTAAAGATTAAACGTCGAAAGGCAGCCCTGCTTGTTATTGACATGCAGGAGTTTTTTCTCGACCCGGAGTCGCCGACGTTCACCTGCGGCGGCCACGCCATCCTCCCCGGAGTCGGGAAATTGCTGGAAGCCTTTCGGAACGCCAAACTTCCGGTTATTTTCACAAAGCACGTGCATGACGCAAACGGCACTGATGCCGGTATTATGGCCTGGTGGTGGGAGGGTATGTGTCTGGAGGGGACACCCGAAAGCGAAATAACCGGTGAGCTTTCACCGCTGCCGCGGGAGAAAATCGTCCTTAAGCATCGCTACTCGTCATTCTATAACACCGATCTGGAAACGGTGCTTCGCTGTCTGAAAGTCGAGGATCTCGTTATCTCGGGTATCATGACCAACATGTGCTGTGAATCCACGGCGCGGGACGCTTACTATCGGGATTACCGTGTTTTCTTCCCGACCGACGGAACCGGGACAGTGAGTGAAGAGATGCATCTTGCCAGCCTGCTCAACCTGGCCTTCGGTTTTGCATCTGTGACGACGGTGGATAGGATAATAAAAGATATTTATAAGTAATACAACCGGGGCAAGTCTATCCGACACCCGCCTTTCTTAATCCGGGGCATCTGACTGCCGCCTGTATTCATGCGCCAGCATTGACATAATGTTGACGGAGACGAATCTGTCGCCCTGTTTCAAGCTTTCACGATGTACCCCCTCCGGAACAAATCCTTCGGATTCGTAAAGCTTATATGCCCGCTCATTGAACTCGACAACGTCCAGCCACAGGCGATGTGCTTCCAGCTTTTCAAAGGCCAGCTTCTTGAGAAGACGCACCGATGCCCGGCCGAATCCCTCGCCCTTTCTGGCAATGACAATCCGCTTGAAGTTAATACTTCTGTTCGGATTTTTCAGGCCTATCAGGATTATATATCCAACGACAGCCTTATTCGATTTTTTCTGAATAATCATGTGGGCGATATTGTCGTCCGCCAGGGCGGAGCGATGCTGATCGATAGGCCACTGCCTGATAAACGACGCGTTTTCATCGTCGTTTTCCAGCTTCAGCACAAGTCCCAGATCGGCTTCAGTCGTCGGGCGAAAAACAACCGGCCCGTACTGCATCACACCTGCATCTGTCATTACTCCTCCTGCCGTGCATGTCCATAATGGTCTGTATGTCGTACTAAATCTAATGTGTCAGGGCGAGATTTCAAGGGGAAAAAGCGGCGCATAGCCGATGGAATGGATTGGGGTCGGGCCTCATGGAGGCCTGCCCCGCCGAATCATATGATGACCTGACAGGTGAGGTGGCCGGCTATTCGGGGATTTCACATGGCTCGGGGCCGTTCTTATACAGGTAATTTATCAGGTACGTGACGTCAAGCAGGTTGATAGCTTCATCGCAGTTGCTGTCGGCACGGTCGAGCGGGTCAGGTTCCGGTCCGTTTTTGTACAGGTAGTTGATTAAAAAGGTCGCATCCAGGAGGTTTAAATTCTGGCTGCCGTCGGCGTCACCATTGAGATAATGATATCCCTCTTCGACATCGTAGTCGGTTTCATCCGGCGGTGATCCGGACGGCGGCGGGACGGCATTGTTGGAAATAACGGTTTCGAAGGAACCGTCAAGCCTGATGCCCAACGAATAAGTTCCCGCTTTGGAATCATCCCCGGACCATGCGTCCTTCATCACTTTTTCTGAATAGACTTTTATTGAGTATTTACCTGACTTCGGACGCGGGATAGTAACCCTATCGTTGGTCGGGTTCTCGGTATAGGTCGCCGGGTAAAGCGTCTGATCCAATTCGGGCAGTGAATCCTTGCCGATGAAATACCCTTCGGGATCGGTAATGATCATGTTAACCGCATCACCCGTCCAGTAGGCGGTGATAACCAGGGGACCCGGAATGAGAATGAAGTCCTGGCCGAACTCCGATGTGTTTCCGGCGCTGTCGGTCGCGGTCGAGGTGAGGATGGAGAAGTGGGCCGAGTCATTGCCGGTCTGGAATACGAAACTGCTATCCGAGCCGCATATTGCGCTACCGACGTAGCTGTAGGCTTCTCCGTGTCCGGTGGGATCGGGGGGTTTTGTCGAGTCGCCTCCGGGATGAGCAACGAAAAACTCAATTGTGGCATCCTTGGCCGCATGACCGTATATGCTGAATGTACTATCCGGATTCATATGAAGAGAATCTATGACCGGGTAATTCAGCAGGTCGTTGGGCCCGGTGTCGCTGTCGTCGGGATCATTCGTCGTCACGCCGTCATCGCCGAGGTCGATACCCAGGAGGTCATTATCGTAAATCAGGTTGTTTGTAATCGTCATGCCGGTGATGGAATCTCCGGTGACGGCTACGCCGTTGCGCGGGAAGTTGGCAATTGTCAATCCTTCTATGCACCCGGCCGCATTATCGGTCTCCAGGCCGTTACCGATGATCAGCAAGGAGCCGTCAAGGACAACCGAGTGTGCCCCGCCCGGTGCCGTTGAACCAAGGATTGAGACAAGTCCCTGAAGAGTCGGAAGGGGTGTTTCCGGCTGGATTGTGCCTGAGACGGCAAAGATGATTGAGTCGGCAAAAGCCGGGTCGAGCGCCCAGCGAAGTGTGCCCGGTCCCGAATCATCAAGGCTGTTGACGGTGAAAGTGAGATCACAGGCGTCGCCAGCGCCGTCACCGTCACCGTCATTCTGATTGTCGTTCGGGACTGATATGCAATTGTCACAAACATCGCCGTGATCATCACCATCAGTGTTTTGCTGATCAAAGTTTGCTATCTGCGGACAATTATCGCAGGCGTCGCCCAGAGTATCCTCATCGCTGTCCGTCTGATCGGGATTATATACGTTCGGGCAGTTATCTTCCGCATCAACTACACTGTCGCAATCCACGTCATCAACGCATTCCGCGAAAGTCCAGCAAAAGGGGCCGTTGAAAGGGTGGTTGGAGCTGTCGGGCGGAAAGAGCCAGTCATACATTCCCGCCGGATCGGAGTTGGGGACGCTGCATGAGTCGATGCAAAACGTTCCCGGCTCTGAAATCGTAAACGCGAACTGCACATACAGAAGCTCCCCGACGTCATTCGGCCAGCCGTCCATGCCGGCCGTGGTATGATTTATGGTATCGGGAAGGACGCCGTCCCAGTCAATGCCCCACCAGGAGTTAAACACATTCCAGTAATCTCCAAAGCCGTTCAGAAGCAGGATGGAACTGTCATCCAGGGTATCCGTGGGCCAGTCAATCGTCTGAACAAACTCACCGTGGACATTACGGTGAATGACGGTTGTAATACTCTGGTCTGGGCTGAAAAATCGCAGCGGCCAGCTGTAGCCCAGAACGGCCATGGTATCGTTGTTGTCCATGTATATGTCGATGGTGAAGGGGGCTCCGGTCCCCAGTGTGTCCGGGGCAAGCTGCGGCGAGGCTTCGACTCGAAAAGTAACCGTAGCGGCCGCTTCGTTTATAGGAAGAATCAAGACCAGAGCTGTCAGCAAAGCAACGTATTTCATGATGTCCAACCCTTTTAGATGCAATATCAAGTAATCCTTTGTATTATCGGGCGATGTATTATTTATATAACCCCGATAGGCCCCAAATACGTTGCGCTGTGTGCTCTTTCGCCGAAATACTAAATCAGGCAGCGTTGTGAGCCGAGTAACTTATAACACAATATAATATCCGTCCGTTTTTCTGTCAAGACTTCTTTTCAGCGGGTGTTCCGCACACCGGCGGGGAAGAGTGCCGCCTCAATCAGGGGGGGCAGGCGGGGGCAGCTTCCGGCCTATTTTAATCCAAGATACCTTCTTATCTGGCTGGTGTGGGCGATTTCATGCCACAGAGTGCGACGCATGACCTTGCGGGCCGACCATTTCTCGCTCCTTTTTTCAACAACCTGTTCCACGCCGACCAGGGCCGGGAGCATTGAGATCGTGTAGTCGCGGGATTTGTCAAGTCTTGCCGGAACGTCCTCAGTGAATTCCTTGCGGTCAAAAGCCATGTCGATCCTGTCGAAATACCACCATTCAGCCGTGGCGATATGATTCAGAATTCCCCGTACGGAGGTCTGGACCTCACCCTCAATAGCCCGGTCCATGCGGTCGGGCGGTATCTCGTCGATGAGAGCGTGCAAATCCTTGCGCGTATAGACCAGCAACTGCCGGATTTCGTCCGCATCTTCGGTGGTCAATGGACGTCGGTCATCCTCAAAGAGGGCATTTGCAATATAGCCGTCCTCCAGGGTGGGTGATTTGATGTCCTCAGCCAGAAGCACATCAAAATCCTTCGGCGCCGAAGCGGGGTGATTGTGGGACTTAAGCCACCGGAAATATTTCTTTATAGTCTCTGGGACTGAGGCGACGGCTTCATCATGTGTTTTCGCTTTGGCGAAACACCCATGCAGATCAAATACCCACGCCACCCAGTGGTTGGGTTCAATGTCGTTGACGCCGATTCGATAAACCATACTACAATATGGCATCCTGCGGGCAATCGTCAA
>CP070766.1:2298156-2310033 GCA_020345705.1 Candidatus Zixiibacteriota bacterium
GCGGTGCGCACGTGATTGATATTTCTGGACCTTTATAAATGATGACCGAATTCAAAGAAAGTCAAATCAAAGACCTTTTTCAGTCAAATCAGAGTCAGGCAAAGGAGTTGCTGACGAAACTTCCCATCTTTTGTGGCGAGAAAGGTGATTTTTCAGGTCTGCGTGGCTGGGTTTTTGAGAAGACCATCCAGTATTGCATTCGCCGGGAACTCAAAACACAGGGCGTGATGGTAACACTTCAAGAACAAATCAATCTTGGCGGAAGATCAAGAGTAGACTTGATAGTCGGAGAAACTGCAATTGAGATAAAACTCCGTGGATTGTTCTCTGGAAATTCGATTGCAAGGTATCGCAAGTGTAAAGCACTTGCGAAGAAGCAAGGTTACAGCGACTACATATGCCCCACACTTGGCGAGACTTACGAACCGTATCGTGATGGTATGATTGGCGTCTTTGGCACAGAGAGTGCATTCTTCTTGGATGCACCTGGCGAATGGGCCAGATTTATGAATCGACTTATTCAATCTCTAAGATGAGCCAGTCAATGTAGGTCAAATCTATCCGAGATTTGACATCAAGCCTCAGACAGGCTTGACCTACTATGAACGTGATGCAAGAGCAGTCCCGGTGCGTTCGGCGAGGCGGTTGACGATCGGAAAGGCGCGGTTGAAATCGTCGCGGAGAAGGTCGAACGACTCGCTGTTTCTCTCGCGAATGCCTTTTCTCATTGTATCAAACAGGATAACGGCAATAAGGGATACTATAAAGGCCGCGAAACCGAGAAGGATTATCGTCCGGAGCCGATGCGGGCCGGATTTGATCGTCGGAAGCGAGGGTGTATCGAGAATCCTGACGATCGGAACGTCTTTTTGAGCATCGAGCTTGGCGATTTCATACTGTTCGGTCAGAAAGGTAAACGTCTGCGATTTGATCTCGACGTCGCGCTTCAGTTGTGCGATTGTCTTGAGGACTTCGGGATCACTTGTAAGATTCCAGTCGCGGTTTAGAGACTGGTACGTTTCAAGGCTGTCCTCGGCACGGCGAAGGCTTCTCTCGTGCTCGGCCAGTTCTCGTTCGATGTAACGGACGTTTTCCTTTGCCCGCGACCGACGGCTGTGGATGTTGAAATTCTCAAGCTCGGTCATGTACTGGCTGAGCAGTGCCTGCGACAGCCCGGGATACTTCGTCTCGACCGTGAGATTGATGACGCCGGTTTTCTTGTCCGTCCGCACCGTCGTGACATTGTCCAGAGCGCTATGAAGCCTCTCAGGACTGTCCTGGTCAAAGTATTTCGGCAGTGTCGTTCTGGTCGGACGGCCGTCGTGCATGAATCGATATTCTTTACCGATAAGGCTGTCCGCCACGAGTCGCGATTTGAGAATGACGGGAAACAGCTGTGATGAGTTTTCATCCTCAAGTTGCATATTATCCAGCCCTGTCAGGCTCTTGAGCTCGGCCATGCGGTCCATCTTGCCGGAGGGAAGAATGATGGCCCGGGAGCTGTACTTGTTGGGTGTAAGAAGAACGGCCACGCCGGTGATGAGCATGACGCCCAGCACCGCCCCGATAATTATGTTTTTGCGGTGCAGGGCGAATCGGACCAGTTCAAACAAATCAGCATCCGTGCTGGCCGAAGTGTCGTTATGCATCGCTGAACCGTTTTCAGGTCTTCCGGTACCCTCGCGTTTGTGCGATCGATTGATCAATGTAAACCGTTTATTCATTGGCTAATCACTTATTGCCGGTTCCGGCGACTCCTGCGTTTCGAAGTCTTCGATATATGCCGGCTCTCTTACAGTACCGTCCCTCTGAACCTTGGACTCGATCCTTGCACGATGCCTCCGGACCGCATCTTCGACAAAGGCTTTGAATTCGGCCTGGAATCTTTCTTTGGAGAACCGCATGGCGTTCTCTCTGATTTCTTTCGCGTCGAAGCGATCTTTGACCTTTTCGAATTTCTCGATCGCTTCGTTCAGGCAGTCGGGATCTTGTTTATCGAAAAATATGCCCGTCCGGCCGTCGATAACGGTCTCGAGGCTTCCGCCCCGACCGTAGGCAATGACCGGCGTGCCGCAGGCCTGAGCCTCGACTGTCGTTATTCCGAAGGGCTCGACCGAGGCTGTCACCAATGCGCGCGCCTTACTCATATAATCGAACACCTCATCGTGTGGCCGATGGCCGAGGAACGTGATATTGTCGGCGGCCCTGGACTTCAGCTTCGACATCTCCGGTCCATCGCCCAAGATGACAAGTTTCCTTTCTGGATTGGATGAAAAGGCATCAACAATAGTGTCGAGCCTTTTGATAGGCACCAGTCGAGCTGCAGCAAGGTAATAATCTTCTTTTTCACGTGTCAGCTGGATGTTTTCAGTGTCAACAGGAGGATAAATCACGGTCGATTCACGGTCATAGTGCTTCTCGACCATACGTGCCATATAATGCGAATTCGCCACACAATAATCAGGTCTCTTTCTCGCAGTATAATCCCAGGATCGAATGTGTTGCAGTATGGATCTAGCTAAGGGTCCCTTGATGTACTTTTTCAATCCTGTCTCTTTGAGGTAGTAATGGTGCAAATCGTAGGCGTAGGCCATCATACCATTGAAGTAACAGATATGGATTTGGTCGGTAGCTGTCAGCACGTTCTTCGCTACCGCGTGTGATGAGGAGATAATTACGTCGTACTGCGAAAGATCAAACTGCTCCACCGCCAAAGGGTAGAACGGCAGATAAGACCGGTATTTGCGCTTGGCGAAGGGAAGCTTTTGAAGGAATGACGTGCTTATATCGGCGTTTCTGAAAGCGGAATTTCTGATACTGTCCTCACGTGCAAAGAGAGTATAAATCGGGCCGGGAAAGAGCTTGTAGATTTCCGCAAAGACATTTTCGGCTCCGCCGAGAGTCATCAGCCAGTCATGCACCAGCGCTGTTTTCATGGCGGTGATTCCGGCGGGGGCACCGGCGACGTTCTCAGCAAGATCTCGATTTCTCTGCAAGCTGTGAAGAGTTAAGCTGCGTCGACCTTCCGAATCCATTCTCACAAAGGTATCTCCTGCAAATAGCTTCCATGCTTTCGGAGATATTTTCTAACATACTGTGTGCCGCGAATTTGCATTTGATATTTAAATGTGAGACAATGAGTTACCGCACCGGGGATGGTGCTGAATGAGTAAAATCAGGAGAAATATTCCGGTAGCCTCGGAATTTCCTTCCGGGTAGCTCCCGATTGAGTTGCTGGCAAGGTCAGCTCCGATTAAACAGATTTGATGACGTCCAGCAGAGCTTGGGCGGATTTATCCCAGCTGAATTCCTGGACGCGCGCGGAGCCGCGGGCGATCAGCTGGCTTCGGAGGTCTTCGTCGTCCAATAGAGATTTCATCTTGGCGGCAATGTCGGTGACGTCGTATGGGTCGCAGTAAAGGGCGGCATCCCCGCATACTTCCGACAGGGAACTTGTATTGGACACAAGGCACGGACAGCCGCAGGCCATCGCTTCCAGCGGCGGAATACCGAATCCTTCGTACAACGAAAGATACAGGAACACTTTCGCGCCGGAGTACAATGCAGCCAGCTCTTTATTGGGTATGAATCCGGTGAAGATGACTCGATCACGGGATTGCAGCAGTGTTATTATTTCTCCGCTCGCCAGATGACTGTTCTCCGAGCCGACAATTACCAGTTTGATATCGTGCCGATTCAGCTCTTCAAAAGCCTGAAGCATTCTCTTGAAATTCTTCCTGGGATTCAAAGAGGATACGGTGAGGATGTAGTCGCCGTACTCATTATGACGACTGCTTGAATCAGGCTGAAGAAAACAATCGCAAACCGCGTCGTTAATGACAATTATTTTTTCATGGGGTACGTGTAATAATCTAATTATCTCTCTTTTGGAAAACTCACTCACCGTTACAACCTTGTCCGCGCTTTTTGCGATCCGGGGGATGACATATCGATAGAACCTGGCGAATCTTCTCGAAAACCATTCAGGATTTTCCATGAAGGCGACGTCATGAATGGTGACGATCTTGGGCCGATAGTACAGCGGCGCAGTATTGGCCAGATTGGCCAGCAGGGGGCGAACCCTCTGTCGCCTCAGGAATCTCGGCAGTGAAAACTGCTCCCACAGATGACCGGTAAACCTGCCGATCCTTTCTGCGTTCAGCTCATCGGCAAGCTCGTTATGAAAAGTATCATGCGGCGATACAAACACAGTGTCGGGCACAAGCTCTTTCAGCCGCCGGGCGATTTCGGCGGCGTAGCGCTGGACGCCGGTGGTTTGCTGTGTTAGAAACCGGGCGTTAACTACGATCACTTTCGTTCTCCTGCCAGAGGGCCAGCATGAATCCCAGGGTCATCATCAAAGCCGGGGATTCAATCACATTCAAAGTTGTACCATACGTGAAAAGAACAAGGCAAAAAAGAGAGAAGTAAAAGCACTTCCTTTTAAGGGGAGTGAGCATCAGGACGTTGTAGATCAGGTACAAGAGAAAAAGCGCGAGAAATATGGTTCCAAAATCAACGAGGAAATAGACATAGAGATTATCGGCGGCGTTATAAGCGCTCTCTTCGAAATAATGCTGAGCCGCGCCGATCCCGCCGACGCCGCGACCAGTCACAAACATGTATCCTGAAGATAACAAAGCAAGTGCTTCCGGCCACATAGTCTGCATTCGTTCGACATACGAAGCCGACACCGCTGTAATGATGGTGCTGCCGGAGCTGAGGTGGTCCGTCACTATCGTCGGTGAAGTCAGTGCAACCGCGGGGGGAATGATGCCGGCGAGGAGTATCAGTATCAGAAGCAACTTTACTGCCAATCCCGAAATCGGCCGGTATGTATCGCCATATTTCTCCCAACTATTTATCAGGAAATAAAAGATTGCCAGGAAAAGAAAGGCAACGATGGAAGATTTGGAGGTCGTCAGGACGACGCCGGCCAGAGATAGAATCAGCAAAATTATATTTCCTAAATTTATGCGGCGCGAGAAAGTGTCGGAAGGACTCAAGTGAGAGGCAAGATACAGGGTGGACAGAGAGGTCAGAAGAATTGCGGTCTCGAATGACGCCCTGGCAAAACCCGACAGCCTGGGGAGGGTGAGGGTCCACCATTTTCTTGCCGCCTGGATGGGGACGCCGTACGCCTCGTACTCGAATCCGGCCCAGGGCAGGTCAAAGAGCAAGTCAAGAAGCAGGCCGAGCAGGATTATCGGCACGAATACGTGAAAGAGGCGGATGAGAAAGGTTCGCTCAAGTCCGAAACTGTAGATAGCCAGGAACCCGATGAAAAACGGCAAATAAATTTTGGCTCCGAAAAGCACCTGAAGCAAAGCCAGTCCGTTGAAAAGGCCGACGACAATCCCGTAAAGAATAACGGCGAGCAGAACAAGCAATAATCTGTTCATGCGCGCCGAGAATGCGGTTCGAATAACGAAGTACAGAAATATCGCGACCAGGAAGGCATCCTTCAGGTATATAAAAATCGGAAATCCGGCGTGATAAAGAGCGTATCTTAACGGCGCTTCGCAAGCGGTGATAAAAAACCAAATGTAAATCAGTTTTCTGGTTAATCCGTTCATTTCATCACGGCCCGATAGACGCCCATGTATTGCTTGACAATTTTTTCCCGGGCAAACTGCCCGGCGGCCTCAAGGCAGTATGATGCAAAGCCGCCGGCCTTGTCCCTGTCATCCGAAAACATGCGCATTTTTTCCTCAAGGTCGCCCTTGCACGCCGGATCAAAAAGAAAGCCGGTCCGGTTTTCGGCAATCATTTCCGGTGCCCCGCCGCGGTTCGACGCGATAACCGGCACCCCGTGGGAGTACGATTCAATCAAAACTCTCGGAAAGGCATCATCGGCCAGCGACGGAATAATCATGACATCGACGTTGGAATAAATCTCCTCAGGTTTCCGGTGCCCCATGAATCTTATTTTATCCGATCGGCATCGTTCGATCAGGCGTCTTTCGTACGCGGCTGAGAGACCTTTACCGTACACGTGCAATCTGGCGTCCTTGAGGTCGGCTTTTTTGAAGCGCTCGATTAAGTACTCAAATCCTTTGATCGGGACCAGCATTCCGGCACAGCCGAAGGTTATCGTGTTGTTTCTGGTACGGGCGATTTCGGACCGGGCGTCCATGTCGGCGGCATTGTAGATGGCAGTTTTTATCTTTGCCTTTCTGAAATAGCCGAAGTTCAGGTGCTTTTGAAGAATAAACCGGCTGACCCCGACGACGCCATCCACATACAACGACAGCATTTTCCGGGGGAATGAAAGGATTCTGCAATCCAGGCACTGCCTGGTGCAGTTCCTGTCATTTCGATACATGACGCTCCGGGGACAGAGAAGATAATGGTCTCTGATTGTATGCACTATGGGTACGCCTGACCTTCTGGCGGCTTTCCAGACGGCCACCGAAAAACCGGCCAGGTTGTTGGTATGAACGACGTCGGGGGACTCCTTTTCAATAATGCCGGCAAGCATCGATGGAACGAAGGGATTGTATGAGTCAATGAGATGCCACAGCGGTTTTTTAAGCGGACTTTGCTCTTTGGCGGATTTTACCCAGTAGAGATTCGGGATTTTTCTGTAGTGTATTCTGACGCCGTTGACAATTCCGGCATGGTCAATGTCCGCGGTCGAGACGATGACCGGCGTCAAGTCTTCTTTCATGAATCCCTCGGCAAGGACTTCGACGGATTTTTCAGCGCCTCCGACAGCATTGGGATGGTAGAGATTGTTAATGATCAGGATTTTCATGATCGTATTTCTTCCGGATATATTTAACTACCGCGGATGCATACTCGCGTTCGAGATCGGGTCTTTCCTCGGTGAATTGCCAGCGGTTCTTGTCGCGATTATAGAAGCCCGTAGAACGCACAATGCCGATCGGTCCGATGTGAATGCCCTGGAATTCGAGAAGATAATGCATTTTTCCGTTAAAGCATATATCCAGCCCGGCAATCGGCAAATCGAGCTGGTCATATACTTCTTCGGCATAATCAAGAAGCGCGTCGGGTGGTGTCTCAAAAAGAAATTTACCGCTGCCACTGGCGCGGAAGTCCCTCCTGCGCACCAGCCGTTTGAACACATAATATTTGTCAAAGAAGACAAGGACCTTGTAGTCATTCTCGAGATTCGGAATGTAAGGCTGGAGGATGTGACGGACGTCCTGTTTCAGGAAGTACTCATCGTACTCCCTGACATAGCGAAAAGGCAGAAGGTACTTCTTAACGCGTTCCTTGAGAAATCTCTTAAGGTGATTTCTCCAGAGCGTATCACAGCTTTTGATATGCTTTATCAGCTTTTTCCTTGATTTTATCAACCTCACATGCCGGCTGGCGGCGCCGAACGGCAGTTTGAAGACCAAAGGAAAACCGGGCTTATAGTTGTGCAATTCCCTTATACTGCCCAGGTAAATGGAGCGTGGATCCTCTATGCCGACCTGCCTCTTGTAGAGTTCCTGATAGCCCTTATTTTCGTGACACCGGTTAACGTCGAATGACGGAATCAGGATGTTATTGTGCTTCAGGAGCATCAGGAGAATGTCTTCCGCGTACATATAGTACTCTCTGTCGGGGTTGCCGGAATAGACGATATAGGAGTTTTCGATATCAATCGGGTTATTGGCAAGCTGGTGGTACGAATATACTCTGGGAGGGTAGCCAAGGCCTGCAAATGTCGCCTTCAATTTCTCCATATCAAGGCTTACCCAGGCCTCCACCTGCTGTCCAAAAAAATCGTCGTAGCAGGTAAGTATGATCAGACTCCGCTTCATGACATCCGACTTATAACTCCCATATCCTTGTAGTTACCGTCATGTCACCGCCGCAACCTGACTCTTCTGATGAGCTTCGCGCTTGATGAAACGTACTGCAAAAGCAAGGGTTAACAGTCCCAGCAGGGCTCTTGAAAAAAGCAGGTTCAAACCGGCTCCGGTTTGAGCCAATAGCGGGATTAAAACCCACGCCGCAGAGAAACCTATTATCGAAGATATCATCGTAATTCTCAAATAGAGCTTATCCTCTTTAATTATCAAGAGATAGTTCGTGCCGTAACAGACTATCGTCGCCACGAACAAGGGACAGAACGCCAGTATCCTCAGGAGCATTATCGATTCCGCGTATTCGGAGCCGAAAATGATATTGACCAGCAGTTCGGCTTTCCAGAATATTATCGCCGACAGCACAAGACCGGTGCCGATGATAATATTGCGGAAGCTCTTGTGGGACGAAAGCTGCCGGTTCAGATAAGGGAAAAAGGTCTGCGAAATGACGTAGATTATCGAGTTCAGGGCATCAACTACCTTGGCGGCAGCTGCGTAATAGCCGACCAGAACATGATTCGTAAGAAGCCCGAGGATAAACGTCGTGGAGCTGTTATAAAGCTGGGGCAGAAAACTGGTGGCGAATATGTGAAATCCGTCGGTCATCCGATTTCTCAGATTGCTCCAGCAGGGCCAGAGAAACCGCACCCGAAATCGTTTTATTGCTATCCAGATACCCAGTATCCCGGCCAGGATAAAACCGAGGGAATTCAGAACAGGAACATACAAAAAGTCAGACCTCTCTCTTATAACGATGAAAATCGAGACCGTGAAGACCAGTTTGGCGGCTATACTCAACAATGTGATGTACTTCATCCGTTCCATCCCCTGGAAGAGCCAGACCGGAAAGAGAGTGTAGCCGATGACTATGCCGTAAGTGAACAGGTACAGCATCCACTCGGAGCTGAACTTGTCGACGGCGAAAACGATCAGGCACAGGACGGCAAAACCAAAAACCGTCAGTATCATTTTTATAAACAGGACCGCGCTGAAGATCTCCGAGATTCTGTCGATGTTTTCCCGATTCACGGCGATTTCGCGGGTGGCGGAGAGGTTGAATCCGTAATCCGTGAACATGATGAAGTACTGAATAAATGCCTGGGCAAACATCACCAGCCCGAAATTGCCGACGCCGAGTACCCGCGTCAGGTAAGGGAGGGTAATGAAAGGCAGAAGGTAGTTTATACCCTGGAGAAGCGACAGTGAGAAGAAGTTCTCAACAAGTTTTTTCTTCTTGCCGTCTTTATAGGTGTCACGAATTCTCTGGAAAAAACCGGGTTCGGTGATATCAGAGAGTCTTCTAAGATCCGTCTCGTCCATGAGAACCTGGAATGCATCCTGCCCGGAGCGCGGGACAAATCGCCCGCGGCTCACGATTTTTCTCAAAAACTGTTCCGGCCACCTGTTGTATGATGATTATTCCCGGCGCTGCATCGGCCCCTTTTCATAACACCATCTTTCAGAGTCAGCTCTAACTTCCCTGTTTTAACGTTGTTATAAGATGCAATTATTCCCTCCAAAGTCAACTAAAATCAGAGGTTACCCATCGGAGCGACTGACGCCCACAGGTGAAATCTGCGACGGGTCGGATGATTCAGCGATCTTACTCGCCAAGCTCCGATTCGAGAGCGGCGATTACTGAATCAAGGTTGTACGCCCTGGGCGTCTCGGCCTGGTACCTCTTATAAATCTCGAGCGCTTCACGCTTTTTTGCGACGTCATTCCGGCTGCTGAGAATCTGGGCGAGGTTTATCCAGACCGGGATATTTTCGGGATTCACCGCCAGGCTCTTGCGGAAGAATTCCTCAGCCTTGTCAAATCTTTCGAGATTGATGTAATTGACCGCTATGTTGGCGAATCCCTCGGATGAAGGACCGAGATTCTTTTCGGCCAGCAGAAGCACCTGATTTGACTGCTCGAACTGACCCATCTGCGACAGGGTTGTAGCCAGGGGCAAATAATAGCTCTTATCGTCGGGGTCGTCATCGATAAGCAGCCTGTAGTACTTCACGGCCATGTCCGGGTCGTTTTTTCGATAGTACAATTCCGCCAGCACAGGCCAGTACATTTTCTCGTTGTCGCCCGTTACCACCATAACGGCGATGGCATTTATGGCGCAGTCGTAATCGCCGTATATAGGACAGAGCTCAACAAGCTCTTTGTTGATGTCCCGGTCCCGCGGGCTGTAAACTCTGGCCCGCCTGAAATAGTAGTAGGCCGAGTCAATCAAATCGAATCTCTTATAACTTATAGCCAGGTAGTAAAGAAGGTCTCTGTCGGAAGGTTTCTGTTCAAGCGCTTCTTTGAAGAGGTTTATGGCCGTGTTGAAATCGCCGGAGTCAAGGGCCTGCCTCCCGGCCTGCAGCAGAGCACCGGTATCTTTTGTTTCCTTGCCGCATTGTACCGCGAATACCAGACAGAACAGAGCCGCTGAGAAGAGCAAAAATCTGACGGGCGTTCCATTCATACCTGCCTATGGTAATCAAAAGTGATTTGATTTTCAAGTCAGTTCGCCTTTTCTTGCGGCTCATGACGAAAATGCTCGTGGCGGTCTTGCCGGTTCTGCTCTCGCTCGCTCAGAATCCTGCGCGGATAAAGGATTTGCCCGACAAGGGGAGTGTAATGGCCGTTTACTTCCATCTGGCCGCGATCGGGCACAACATCGAATTTAATGAAAAATACCTCCGGAACTGCCTGAATAGCCATACCGATTACTACCTGTGGTCAAAGGGTGGGCTTTTGATTTTGTATATCCTGACAGCGAGCTCAGCTTTCCTGAACTGAGAGAGCGTCTGGCCGGGGGGCCGTATAGTCAGGTTCTTTACGTGAAAGCTGAGGCGGAATTCAAAACGCGTCGGTACCGCCTGTTACGGGAGACAGTCCCGGACCGAACATGAAATATCCGGGCGTACCGAAAATGAAGCTCAGTGTGAGCTTCGGCGATGAGGGTGTCGGAAAGGCGATTGCGTTTGCCGAACAGGGTTACAGGCAATATTTGCTGAAAGATCATCAAACCGCCAGAGACTTGTTTTATATGGCCCTTGCCTGTGACTCCGCTCAAGGGGCCGTTCATCAGTATTTGTCCAGAGTGACATCAGGCAAACTAGCCGAACTGCATCTCAGGAAATCGTCCGAATTGGGTTTCTATCGGGCGATCCACGAAATCGCCACTGGCGATAACGATTGAAAAAGTATCTTGCCCCCAAAAATAAATTTATTGACAATCTGGTAATACAACGTAATAATTGAAAATTGATACTTTCGTTTTTTTTAGTAGAGGAAATTCGACCAATGAGCAGGAATAAGACAGAAATCGTGACTTTCAAGGCTGATGAATCACTTATCGAGGCATTGAAAGTTGTGCCGAACCGCTCCGAGTTTATTCGCGCATCTGTGATGCGGGCGCTGCAGTCGGTTTGCCCTCTGTGCCGGGGGACGGGGACGCTAACGCCGGGCCAGAAGACCCACTGGCAAGACCTTGCGCTCGATCATGAAATCAGAGAGTGCGGCGATTGTCATGAATTGCATATCGTCTGCTCGCGGGAGCCGCAAGAAAAGCGGCCCTGATACAGCATAGGGGCCGTCACAGAATTATGAGAAGATATTTCTATTATTTCAAGAGTGCCGCCATTGTTTGCCTGATTGGCTCGGTGATCGCTGTCGGGTCTCCGATGGTATATGCCCGGGCAGACCAGGCTCCCATCAAGGCCTTTGTAAGTATTCCACCTCAGGCTTACTTCGTCGAAAGAATCAGCGGCGAGGATGTGGAAGTACAGGTCATGGTCGGGCCGGGGCAGTCTCCGGCGACTTATGAACCGGATCCTCGGCAAATGACTCTTCTTTCGCATTCGGATGTTTATTTCACGATTGACATGCCCTTCGAACGGCAGCTGGTCAAGAAGATGGCCCGTTTCTCAGAGAGACTTTACATCCCCGACACGCGAGCGGGGGTGCGCCTGCGGGAGATGGGAAAATCGGAAGAGCATTCGGACCACGATCACGGGCTGATGGACCCGCATATGTGGCTCGATCCGATGAATGTTAAAATACTCTC
>CP070766.1:2310133-2313136 GCA_020345705.1 Candidatus Zixiibacteriota bacterium
CCTGACTCCAGTGGTGCGCTTCTCTTTATAGATGAGCAAGTGCATGCAAGTGCGAATCACACTATTTCTGATGATTCAGGAAGACTTCTTGCGAATAATCTCGACATAAAAGAAGTGAGATTGTCGGCCGAGGCTTTATCAGAAAATGCGGTGAACAATGTTCAGCTTGTCCACAAAGGTAGTACTCCCGAAAATGGCCGGCAGACTGCCGAGCCTGAGGAAGCGCTGATCGATGAATTGATCGTTCCCCGGACCGATTCAAGGCACTCGATGAAGGCCGGTGAGGATATGAAGAATCCGGAGTTCGGTCTGCAAAAGAATGAGGCATCATTGTCCAGGTCCTTTTTGAATCATGCAACCCAGGGAATAGACAAATTCGTGGATGCGGGTGCCCTGACCGGTGCAGGACTTGAAGTAAACAAAATCGGTTCACAAGATTCGGAAATGCAGCCGTCACAGGTCAGATTTGTTCTGCCCGACAACATTGACCAGAATAACATAAACAATAATCGCACGATTTTTATAAAGCTAGAACCGGAGCATCTCGGAACAGTCCGGCTGACACTGTCATCCCAGAGCAGCGGCATCGCGGGACGCCTTGTCGTCGATACGGCGGCTGTACAGTCAATCGTTGAATCGAACCTGAACAGTCTTTTTGACGAACTGGTCGATAAAGGGATTAACCTTGATTCCTTCCAGGTTTCGGTGGGCGGCGGTCATATCGGGCAGCGATTCTCGCCGCGTCAGGCCGCCATGGGAACGAGGAATCGATCAAGATGGTCAAACGGTCAGCCAAGAATAGAAAACGGTCTTCCGATATCAGCCGGCGTCCATGAGGACCGGCTTTACATAAGCTCCACCGGAGTAAACTGGCTTGCTTAGGAGGATAGTATGGGTGTCATAATGCCTGTAGCAGTTGATCAGTACGGTAATCCGTTACCGACGGGATCACAGAAAACACTGGGCAAGGATGAATTTCTGCAACTTCTCATCGCCAAGATGACGCACCAGGATCCGCTCAGCCCCATAGATGACGAGGCCTTTATTGCCGATCTGGCGCAGTTCTCCTCGCTCGAGCAGTTGACCAATCTTAACGAATCGATCAACAATTCTCTCGAGTGGGATTATCTGCAGATGCAGACCATCAACAATACCATGGCGACCTCATTGATTGGCAAGGGCATCAAGGCAACGTTCAGCAACATATATCTGGACAATGACAATCAGCCCAAAATCAACTACACGACGACTGAATACGCCGAAACCGTGACCGTCTCCATAAAAGATACCGGCGGCACAGTCGTCCGGACGATAACGTTGGACGATATCCCGCCCGGAAATAACTCAATTGTATGGGACGGGAAAGATGGGAACGGTAACCGTCTGGCGGACGGGTTCTATCAATTTGAGGTGTCGGCCGTGGATGCCGACGGTAACGCTCTTGCACCGTCGACATACATTGAAGGCAGGGTGATCGGTATCATTTATCGCGACGGTTCGGCCTATCTGCAGGTAAACGGTCTGGAGATACCGCTGGCAGAGGTGACCGAGATTTATGAGTTGAATCAGGAAAGTGAGGGTCAACGTGCAAGTAACGGAATTAAACAGGGAAGTTCGGCTTCTCGAGATAGCGGGCCGCAGGAAACCCGACAAGTTAGTACAAAAGAATGAAGGTCCCGGCTCTTTCAAAGACACTTTTTCTGAGGAACTGGCCAGGACCGGCAATGTGAACTTTTCCAAACATGCCCGTCAGCGGCTTTTTTCGCGCGGGATAGAGCTGTCCGATACCAGGCTCAGCATGCTTTCCCATGCCATTGATAAAGCCGCGGTTAAGGGATCGAAGGATACGCTTATTCTTGACGATGATGCCGCCTACGTTGTCTCCGTGCCGAGCCGTACGGTTATATCCGCGTTCGGCAGGGACAATCTGAGGGAGGGCGTGTTCACGTCAATCGACTCGGCGGTAATCTTGTAGGTTTGAAATGATGAAGAGAATAAACATAAACACAAGCGAAGGCTGGACCCCGTATCGAGACGGGGAGGTCTTACCGTTTGGTAAGGAGGATGTACTGTTATGATGGCATCATTGTTTGCTGGGGTCTCGGGACTGAGAAACCACCAGGTGAAGATGAATGTTATCGGCAACAACATTGCCAACGTCAACACGATCGGCTTCAAAGCGGGCCGTGTGACCTTCCGAGAGGCGCTGGTGCAGACTTTCAAAGGCGCCGGGCGCCCCTCAGCGATTTCAGGCGGCACCAATCCGGTGCAGCTGGGTCTGGGAATGTCGGTTTCAACCATCGACAATCTCTTCCAGCAGGGGGGACTCGAAACGACCGGCCAGATCACTGACCTAGCTATTCAGGGCAGCGGATTTTTCGTTCTTTCCGACGGAACCGGCCAGTATTACACTCGTGCCGGTGCCTTCGGGTTCGATGCAAATTCCAACCTGGTCGACCCGTCCACGGGATTATTCGTTCAGGGTCGGATGGCCGATGCGAACGGAGACATCCCCTCGACGGCAACCACCGGAAACATAACCATGCCTTTCGGTCAGCAGGATCCGCCGCGGGCGACGACCGAAATCGTTCTGGGCAACAACCTGAATTCGGTCGCGACCGAATCGGTGGCGACCCTTGAGTCAGCGGGGACGACCGGCATCACGACCGTGGTCGGGACAACCGTTGACGGAGCGGGCGGAATACACAGCCTGACCATCACCGGCAACCAGGCGACCAATTCATTCTTCCTGGGGCAGAACGTCGCCGACGACGGCACCGGTAATCCGGGGGCGGTCCTGGCCGGCAATATGACCCTGGGCAGCCTGGGCGTGACCGACGTCTCCGGTTTTTCACTGGCGCGGGATAACGGCACCCAAGCTGACGTAGTCTCCGGGCTTACGGTGAATTCCACCATCAACGATCTTCTGGCAGCCACCAATCAGATCAGCGGAGTCACCGCCGAACTGGTCGGCGGGGAAATTCAGATAACCCGGGAAAGAGC
>CP070766.1:2313236-2320390 GCA_020345705.1 Candidatus Zixiibacteriota bacterium
GGGGGTAATTTTGCGACCGCGGGCGGAACGGCTGTGAATTCTATCGCCGCCTGGGACGGCTTGTCCTGGTCGCCGCTGGGGTCAGGGGTGGGAGGTAGTTATCCTTATGTGGAGGACCTCACTGTCTATGACAACAAATTAATCGCCGGGGGAGAGTTTACCACCGCCGGCGGGACGGATGCCAATTATATCGCCGCCTGGGACGGCTCTTCCTGGTCGCCGCTGGGATCGGGGATGAGTGGTAGTGTTTTTCCTTTTGTTTATTCCCTCACCGTCTATGACAATAGACTTATCGCTGGAGGAGCTTTTAACATAGCGGGCGGGGTGGCCGCCAATTATATCGCCGCCTGGGACGGCTCTTCCTGGACGCGGCTGGGTTCGGGGATGGATTCAGATGTCTCTGCCCTAACCGTCTATGACAACCAACTAATTGCTGGGGGTCGGTTTAGCACCGCGGGTGGAAAGGGTTCAGCTAATATTGCCCGATGGACCAAGGATTATTCCATGTGTGGTGATGCTAACAGCGATGCCGCCATTAATATATTGGACGTTACTTATATAATAAACTACTTGTATAAGAACGGCCCCGCACCCGATCCGGAACAAGCCGCCGATGCGGACGGCAGCGGGAGCATTAACCTTTTGGATGTGACTCATCTGGTGAATTACCTGTACAAGAACGGCCCCGACCCGATCTGTTAGCTGGAGTGTAACGGAAATAAACGATATATGAGACAAAGGCCTGAGTAAATTCCGATTACTCAGGCCTTTTCGCAGATAACGGCATCTCCACCACTTTCCGCCTTAAGAGGTCGAGCTGCCCGGCCTGATGCGGGAATCTTATGGGCAAATCCACCATATAGAGGCTGCTAACTGAATATGCCCGTTAGTCTTATCTGCCGGAATACAATTCTAAGCAGAAGTAACATTTTCCGTGTAAGAAATCGGCAATGGGCGGAGTAATCATTTCGGATGAAAGACGATCAGTCAAATAATCCGGCTGTGGTCAACATCAATTTCGTGTGGACAAAATCGGATTTTTTAATATATTAAACATAAATGCAATAGGTGGGATTCGCCAATCATGTCATGCCAATTGGGAGGCAATAAGGCATCCTCACTGCTTACAAACCTTTTGAAGTATCTCTGCTTCCCGCATGCGAAAAAGGAGCGTCCTGATGTCACACTTTTCCAGGTTCAAAATGTGGAAACAAGCCGAGCTTATCACCTTTCTGACCTGCGTGCTTGTCATCTGCACAGCGGGTTTGGCTTCGGCGGAAAAACTGACCCTTGACTACTACTTCGAGCAACCCCGGGTCGAGCAGGTCACTATCGATAATGTGACTTATGACCGGGTATTCATGACCGATGCCCCCAATGCCGGGAACATCGGCGAACCGGCTCTGCCGGCAAGAGGTGCGAGTATATTGCTGCCTTACGGCGCGGAAGTCTCGAGCATCGAGATTGTCCCTTCCGGTAAGGCTTTTGTCGGCGGCAGTTATTACATCGAACCGGTCGCGCAACCGATACCGCTGTCGGCCGACCTGTCAGCGCTGAAGCCGCCGACTCCGGATGCCGCTATTTATGCTTCCAACGTTCCCTTCCCTTCCACAAGATTCGAGCGCATCGGAACCTACGGATTCCGCGGCTATCGGATACTAACGCTTATGCTTCAGCCGGTTGAGTATAAGCCCGCCTCCGGCGAGCTGTACTACTATTCGCAGCTTAAAGTGGTAATTGATCTTGAGGAGACCGGAAAATCATCCCCGCTGTACAGAGGATTGACCATAGATGAAACGGAGATCCTCTCGAGGATTGACAATCCCGAGGCAGTGAGTTCCTACGACGCAGCTCCCAAAAGCGGCGGCAGAAGTTTTGATCTGCTCATTATAACTTCACCGGCATTCGCCTATCTCTTTGATCCGCTGAAGGATTACCACGACACGACCGGCATCCTGACCGACATCGTCACCACCGACGATATCGGAAGCACCGATCCGGATATTGTCCGTGACTATATCCGTGGCAGGTACCTTGCCGACGGGATTCAGTACGTCCTGATAGGCGGCGATGATGACGTTATTCCCTCAAAGGATTTGTATGTTATTTCCTGGCCCGGCGACGACAACTACGTGGACTACGACATGCCCGGCGATCTTTATTTCGGCTG
The DNA here is from genome assembly GCA_020345705.1 of Candidatus Zixiibacteriota bacterium. Lineage (GTDB taxonomy): Bacteria > Zixibacteria > MSB-5A5 > GN15 > PGXB01. The sequence goes on from CP070766.1 coordinate 2,315,407, forward strand.
TCTTGACGGGACATACAATTATGACGGCGACGAACTTAACGGCGAACCGACCGATGGCGAAGGCGGCGGCGACGTTGACCTCAGTGCGGAACTTTATGTCGGAAGGGCCTCGGGCAGTTCGGGTCCTGAAATTTATATCTTTGTCGAAAAAACTCTCACTTACCTGACGACCGAGGAGCCCTATCTTGACAACGTGCTGATGGTCGGTGAGCAGCTCGGTTTCGGCGGTTTCGGCGAGTACGGCGGTTATTCGTGCGATCAAATTTTCGATATTTCGAACGCGGACGGGTACACGACGTTCGGTTTTCCGTCCGGGGCTTATAACGTAGAGACGCTTTACGATCTCACCTGGCCGACCAATGACTGGCCGTCATCGGAAATCATCTCCCGCGTCAACGACGGCCGGCATATCGTCAATCACTACGGCCATTGCAATACAAGCTGGGCTCTGAAACTGACCAGCAGCAACGCCGCCGGCGGTTTTGTCAATGAGGACCTCTGCTTCATTTACTCCCAGGGATGTTACGCCGGCAATTTCGACGGGGCCGACTGCTGGGCGGAATATGTTCATACCGGTTCCAGCGCGGGAGCTTTTGCCATCGTCATGAATGCCCGTTACGGCTGGGGTGATTATGGCACCGATGGGCCCTCGCACAGATTTAACCGTGAATTCTGGGACGCCGTCTATAACCCGGTCGAGGCCAAACCTGAAATCGGAAAAGCCAACCAGGATTCCAAAGAAGACAATCTGTACCGGGTCAACCAATCCTGCATGAGATGGTGCTATTACCAGTTAACCGTATTCGGCGATCCCACCATCCCCTTCAAGAGCGTCCGGTCGCTCACTTTCAGCTACCCTACCGGGATTCCGACCACCGTGGCGCCCGAGCAGGCGACCTCTTTTGACGTTGTCGTCAACGAAGTCGCCGCGGGCACAATCGTCCCCGGCAGCGGACAGCTCCATTACACGTTAAATTCGGGCCCGGTCCAGACGGTCGCCATGACGACAAAATCGGCCAGCTATTATGAGGCCACCCTGCCTGCCCTGCAGTGCGGCGACCAGCTGGAGTTCTATGTCAGCGCCGAGGAAACGACCGAAGGCAGATTCTACGATCCCGATCCCTCCTCGCCCCGTCAGGTTTCTGTAATCGAAGAGATTACTACGATTTTTGAGGACGACTTCGAAACCGATAAGGGCTGGACTATATCGGGCGGCCAATGGGCGCGCGGAGTCCCCACCGGGCAGGGCGGTTATGACCTGCAGTACGGGACGCCGGATCCAACCAGCGGTTGCAACGGTGTCAACGTCTATGGATATAATCTCAACGGCGACTATGAAGACGGTCTGTCTGAAATGCACCTGACCAGCCCGGCCATTGATTGTTCGGGTAAGTCCGGTATTCACCTGAAGTTTATGCGCTGGCTGGGAGTTGAAATACCGACGCACGATCATGCTTACGTTCGTGTCAGCAACAACGGAACCGATTGGACAACGGTGTGGCAGAATACATCATGTCTCGGTGATCTCGATTGGCAGTCGATGGATCTGGATATTTCGGCCATAGCCGACGGCCAGACGACCGTTTATCTGCGCTGGACGATGGGCCCAACCAATCCCTGGACGAGGTACTGCGGATGGAATATCGATGATGTAAGGGTCATCTCCTATGAATGCATTGACTTCATATGCGGTGATGCCAATACCGATGAGGCAATTAACATTCTCGACGTGACCTTCATAATCAATTACCTGTACAAAGAAGGGCCGCCACCGGTGCCGGAGGAAAGCGCTAACGTTAACAATGACGGCACTGTCAACCTCCTTGATGTGACTCATCTGGTGAACTACCTGTACAAGGAAGGCCCGAATCCGGTCTGTCCATAGGTGCGCTGATTTTCTAACGACGGGAACGATATAGAGCGGAAAAAAACATCCGGGCACGGAAAACCTGCATGTTTGGTGAATCTACGCGGCCTGCCCGAACGTAATATTGGGTGCTGCTTCGAACAGACTGGTCGGCTGATAATGCAGTGGTTTGGGTATTCATTTTTGATGAGAGCAACCATGATACCGGGGAGCCGCATCATCCGCATCGGGGAAATATTCGCGAGTCCCGGAGAACCTCAAGCTGCGCATAAATCCTGCCTCATGGTGCCCGAGAGCCGCAGATGAATCATGTACGAGATTTCCCCCCCGTGAAACGAATGATTATAATTATAGCCGCTGTGTGTCTGGTCTGCCGGGCGTCAGCCTCAGAGTCGAAATCATCCGTAAGCGGAACGATCCTTGACCTTGTCACCAGGCAGCCGGTTGAGGGGGCAACCGTCATAATCAGTGGTACTTCTCTGGGAACACAAAGCGGCTCGAAGGGTGAGTTTATTCTTCCCAGCCTTGCCCCGGGCGATCATGTCATTAGAGTTTCAATGATCGGCTACAACGAATCGCAGCGAAGCTTTACGCTCGACGAGAAGGACTCGCGGCATCTTACCGTTCTGCTGGAACCGACAACCATTCCGGTCGATAAGATAACCGTAACGGCCGGCCGGTTTCGCGAGGAGGCGTTTGCCTCGACGCAAAGCGTCTCAATAACTGCCAGAGATAAATTCGCTTCAAGGAGTTTCAGCACCACCGCCGAGGTGCTTCGCGAAGAACCCGGAATTCTTGTCCAGAAAACGACCTGCGGCCACGGGGCGCCGATTCTTCGCGGGCTGATCGGCAAATACGTTTTGCTGCTGTACGACGGCATTCGCCTGAACCGCCCGACCTTCCGTTTCGGAGCCAACCAATATCTGAACACGGTCGACCTGGAGTCGTTGAACCGTATCGAGGTGGTCCGCGGTCCTTCGAGCGTGATGTACGGAAGCGATGCCATTGCCGGAGCCATCAACCTTATTCCCGAATCAGCCCCCCTTGACAACGGTGGTATTGCGATCACACCGTACTTTGCCGGCCGCTATTCGGGCGCTGATGACGGACGAAGCATTCACCTGAGCCTGTTCGGTACGCACCGGCATTTTTCAGCGTCAGTCGGCGCGACCTACAAAAAAATCGATGACCTGCGCGCGGGTGAAGAAACCGGTGAGCAGCTTCCGACCGGATGGGAGGAAACCGATTTCAAGACCCGCATAACGTACTACCCCGGAAGCAAGACCTCGTTAAGTTTGGACTACCTGGCGACAAGGCAGAACCGGGTCCCGCGCTACGACAAATACGTCAGCGGAGACTTTCAGCAATATATCTACGATCCGCAGGACCGCAATCTGCTTGCCCTCACCTCAAATTTTAAACAACCCGGCTCCTTTTTGAATTCAGTCAAAACGGGAATCTCTTACCAACATGAGGTCGAAGGGCGAACAGAGCAAAAGGCCGGCTCCGATGCGGTCACGAAGACATCAGATAAAATTTCAACATTGGGCGGATTCATTCAACTCTCAACCCCGCCTCTGTCCGGTCACTGGCTAAGTTTCGGCGCGGAGTACTATTATGACAAAATCAGGAGCCGCACGGACAAAATAATCAACGGTACCGCCGAAAGGATACGACCGACCTACCCGGATGACTCCCGATACCGTTCCGCCGGGATTTTTCTCCAGGATGAATGGTCGCTTAAGAATAATCTCAAACTGACCGCCGGTATTCGGTACAGCCTGTTTGGGATGATCTCCCCTCTGGAGGCACCGTTCGGCGAATTCGACGAGTCTTACCAGGATGTAACGGAGTCGTTGGCGATGAGCTTCAGACCGGTTCAATCGCTAAATGTCATCGGGCGATGGTCAAGAGGATTCCGGGCGCCTAATCTTAATGACGCCGTCGTCCTCAAGTACTCCAGCAGCGGTGTCGATGCCCCCAGCATCGGCCTGAAACCGGAACACAGCAATAATTATGAAATCGGTATGAAGGTCAATTCGCAGCGAGGGACCGGAAGCCTGTTCTTCTATTATAATCAGCTCAGCGGTCTCATCGACAGAAAGCCGGGGATCTATGACGGCAAAACCTTTTATGATGAGAACAGCAACGGCATTAAGGAGCCAGGTGAGTTTGACATCTATCAGAGGTACAATGTCGGCAGCGCCCGGATATACGGATTCGAATTCGAAAGCATGGTTGTGCTGAACGATTTCTGGGAGCTGCGTACTAACTGCTTCTGGACACGGGGAGAAAACGGAACCGAGGACGAACCGATGAGTCGAATCCCCCCGCTGATGGGCATGGCCGCCGTTCGATTGAAGCCGAGTCCACCTGTTTGGATTGAGCTTTTTGTGCGTCTGGCCGGAGAGCAAACCCGGCTGTCGGCGCGCGATATTGACGATACACGGATAGACCCTGGCGGAACGCCCGGCTGGCACACCGTCAATTTCAGGGCAGGTTTTAAGCTTGACGGATTCTTCGTGAGCGTCTCTCTGGAAAACATCGGCGACGAGACATACAAGGAACACGGCTCCGGGATTTACTCGCCGGGCAGAAATTTCATGCTGACTTTGAGCTACAAGCCGATGTGATAAACTGGGGCTCCGGATATTATGTCCTGAAAATAACCGACTCTCTTTCAAACCATTTCTTGGAAAAGAAAATCGCGGCTGAAGCTATAAGTGCATTGGCCAGAAGAGAAACCAAAACGAAATTCCATTGCACGGAGCCGGAGATGGCATCCTTCATTATCAGGCTGGCATTCATTACCGGAATCAGCGCCATCGTATAATCCATCTCTATTCCCGGCAGGAAGGACACAAAGGCGGGCAGGATTATTACCATATTCATGGCCGTGACATAGCTCTGGGCTTCCTTGAACGATCGGGCAAAAATGGAGACCGAGAGAAGCACCCCCGCGAAAATACCCGCCATGGGGAGAATCGTCAACAATACCAGCGCAATCGTCTGAATATCAAACTTGATCGCCAGCATGGTGCTCAAATCCTCTAGCATCTGCCCGACCATGTAGTTCAACGAATAGACCAGACTCCCCATCGCCAGCAGAGCCGCCAC
>CP070766.1:2320490-2325489 GCA_020345705.1 Candidatus Zixiibacteriota bacterium
GAGGAACTTCCCGACGACTGGGTCTGCCCGGAGTGCGGAGTCGGCAAGGAATATTTCAGACAATTAAGACCTTGAGACTTTATCGGCCGCCAATATATTATGATTCGAATCGACATTCCGGGCTTCGGGCCGGTCAGGCTGGAGCACCTGGTGATCGACTTTTCGGGAACGCTTTCGGTGGACGGCCGGCTTGTCCCCGGCGTCGGGGAACGGCTAAACAGCCTTGCCGAATCGGTCACGGTTCATGTTCTGACCGCCGATACGCACGGGAAAGCGTTATCCGAACTTGAAGGAATCAATTGCAAAACCATCCTGCTTGAAGATAAGAATCAGGATGGGCAGAAAGAGGATTTTGTCAAAGGTCTCGGGGTTGAGACTGTTGCCTCTATCGGCAACGGGAATAATGACCGTAAAATGCTTGCCGCAGCGCGGGTCGGTATTGCCGTCTGTCTGGCGGAGGGATGTGCCATCGACTGCCTGAGCGGGGCAGACGTGCTGGTGTCTTCCGCAACCGACGCGCTGGACCTTCTATTGAAGCCAAATCGGCTGAAAGCTACGCTGAGATTTTGACGCCGAATCAAGATAACGACTCGGCGCCGGCCACATATTCTCCGGATACATCGTAGAGATGCAATTATCTGCCTTAGCCCGGCAGCCAGACTTTGCCGGCGGTTATCTTCTCGATGTTGTTCGGCAGAAGAAGTGAGTCCTTCGACTTCGTGTAAAAGACAAAACCTCTGTAAGCCGTCAAATACTTGTATGATTTTGAGGGCCAGCCTCCGTAAGAGATAATCACAAGCGCCTTTTCTATTCTGGAGAGTATTTTGCCGAATTCATCCGGCTTCACTTGCACAATGGCCCCTGATGCCTTGATTGCACTAGCCGCGGCCGCCGCGGCCGCTGCCGCACCGGCAGTTGCTCCACCGCTATACAACTTGCCAACCTCCTCTGTTTAATTCACGTGATTTATTCTATATACAACTGATGGCGGCAAAATATTCACCTGAAAATGAACTCCCGGCGCAATATGTGGCCTTCAGGCGTTGCGATAATCAAGAAATAATATCCGACAGAGATGGGAATCAAGGGCCGGACGATGCTTACTCCACCGTGACGCTCTTGGCCAGATTGCGGGGCTGGTCGATGTGGCAGCCGCGCAGGACGGCAATGTGATAGGCCAGTAGCTGAAGAGGAATGCTGGCCAGAATCGGCGTGAATAGCGGATGAGTGTGCGGAATATATATGACCTCGCTGACCTTATCGACAATCTCGGTATCGCCTTCGCTGGCGAGGGCGATGATTTTTCCGTTGCGCGCCTCAACCTCAGCGATATTGGAAAGGACCTTGTCATAGACAAAATCTTTGAGAGCGATAACCACGACGGGCATGTTTTCATCAATCAGGGCAATCGGGCCGTGTTTCATCTCCGCCGCGGGGTACCCCTCGGCATGTATATAGGAAATCTCCTTGAGCTTGAGAGCACCCTCCAGAGCCGCGGGGTAATTAACGCCCCGGCCGAGATACAGGAAATTGTTGTTACGGAAATACTGCTCGGCGATTCTTTTGATCCGGTCTTCCGTCTGCAGGATTTCTTCGACCTGGTTGGGGATTTTCTCGAGATAATTGAGCAGGGCCGCACCCTCGCCGAGAGACATCCGGCGCATACGAGCCAGAAGGATCGCTATTTCATAGAGCACCATGACCTGCGAGGTAAAGGCCTTGGTTGAGGCAACGCCGATCTCGGGACCAGCATGGATATATACACCGCCGTCAGTCTCTCGGGCGATCGATGAACCGACAACATTACATATGCCCAGTACGGTGGCGCCTTTCTTCCTGGCTTCGCGAAGCGCCGCCAGGGTATCGGCCGTTTCGCCGGACTGACTTATCACAAACAGCAGGGTTCCGTCCTCGATGATAGGGCTGCGGTATCTGAATTCGGAGGCATACTCGACCTCAACGGGAATGCGCGCCAGTTCCTCGATGACATACTCGCCTATCAGAGCGGAGTGCCAGGAAGTCCCACAGGCGGTAATGATTACTCTGTTGATTTTTCTCAGCTGGTCGTATTGCAGGTTCAGGCCGTTTAGCCTGGGGATGCCTTCCTCGAAATTGAGTCTTCCCCGTATCGCATTGCGCAGAGTCGCCGGTTGTTCGTGAATTTCTTTCTGCATGAAGTGCTCATAGCCGCCCTTTTCTATCTGATCCAGGGTCCAGGAGATTTCTTCTATTTGAGGCGTGCGCAGAAGGCTCCTGTCCACATTTGTTATCTCGAAATTTTCCGGGGTCACGGTGGCAATCTCGCCTTCCTCGAGATAGACGGCCCGTTTGGTATACTCCAGCACGGCGCTCATGTCCGACGCGACAAAGTTTTCTCCGTTGCCGTTGCCGACCACCAGAGGCGAACCCTGACGGGCCGCCACGAGTTTACCTGGCTCGTGAGAAGCGATTACGACGATGCCGTACGTTCCTTCCACCTGCGACAGGGCAATCCGGACCGCCTCGGTCAAATCACCTTCATAGTACTCTTCAATCAGCTGGACCAGGACCTCAGTGTCGGTTTGCGTTTTAAAGCGGTGTCCCCTGTTTTCAAGAAAAGCCTTCAGGGCGCGATAGTTTTCGATAATGCCGTTATGCACCAAAGCGATTTTGTCTTTGCTGTCCATGTGCGGATGGGCGTTTATTACCGACGGTTCACCATGTGTCGCCCAGCGGGTATGAGCAATCCCCTCGGTTGCCATATATTCTTTACCGAGAATTTGCTCCTCGAGACAAGCTATCTTTCCCACGCATTTCTCGCAGACAAGACCGTCTTTTTCGACGAGCACCAGCCCGGCCGAATCATACCCTCGATATTCAAGTCTTTTCAACCCTTGCATCAGAATCGGCAGGGCTCTCTGGAATCCAACGTATCCCACGATGCCACACATGACGATATTCCCTACTTTAAAATCTTTGTTATCTCGCCTTTGATCACATTTGACAATTTGTCGGAATCGCTTTCAATAATCAGCCGATAAATCGGCTCCGTATTCGACTTCCTGACCTGGAACCATCCTCTGCTGAAGTCAAACCTTAGGCCATCCCGTCTGTCTATCTTCAAATGATCGAAACTTTCTTTGGCGGCCTTTTCCAGGCGGGCAATTTTCTTCTCAAACCCCCGGGGCAGCGGCGCTTTCAATTTTATATTATAGTATATCGGCAAGGTTCCCGCCAATTCTGACAGTGATTTCTTTGACTCCGCGACCAGAGCCGCCATTGCGGCCGCGCCGACTAGGGCATCGCGGCCATAATGTGATACGGGGTAAATTACCCCACCGTTGCCTTCGCCGCCAATAATCGCCTTATGCTTTTTCAACCCGGCAATAACGTTGGCCTCGCCGACAGAAGTGTAATAGGTTCGGGCACCCATTTGAGAGGCGACGTCCTGGGTCACCCGCGACGTAGAGAGATTGACGACGACATTACCGCGCCGTTTGGAAAGGATGAATCTAACGGCCAGGGCGAGAGTCAGTTCCTCTCCTAAGGGGCGCCCGTTCTCGTCAACCAGTGCCAGTCGGTCGGCATCCGGATCGCAGGCCATCCCGATATCGGCCCGGAACTTCTTCACTGCCGCCGACAACATTTTCAGATTCGCCGCGACCGGTTCCGGCTTATGAACGAAATTGCCGTCATTATCGCAGTTCAGTCTCACGATTTCAAGGCCCAGCCGTTCCAGAAGCAGAGGAAGAGCAATCGAACCGGCGCCGTTAACGGCATCGACGACAACCTTCAGACGGGCGGATTTGACGGCTCGCCTGTTTATGACCTTGAGCTTCAGAATATCATTGACATGTTTTTCAAGCCAGCTGTTATCGGTCTGCAGACCGCCCAACGACCGGAAGTCTTTGAATCCGAATTTGCGTGACTGGAGAATCCATCCTATTTTGCGGAGGTCAGATTTGTCTATGAATTCTCCCTTTCGATTGAAAAACTTCAGCGCGTTCCACTCGGCGGGATTATGGCTCGCCGTAAGGCAAACACCTCCCGCCGCCGAAAGCCCGGTGACGGCCAGTTGGACCGTCGGCGTAGGAACGATTCCGACATCGATGACGCCAATACCGACACCCCGCAGGCCGGCGATGACGGCCATTTTCAGCATCTGACCGGATGGACGCGTGTCGCGTCCGATGATGACGCGCCCCTTTCGCAAGTACGTTCCGAAAGCAGCGGCATACTGCACGGCTACAGCGGGATCAAGCCCGGCTCCCACAATACCCCTGATACCCGAGGTGGAAATCATAAGTGGCTCTGTCAAGGACAACCTCTCCGGTAAAACTTGAAGATCCTGCTTATACGGCTTGAATGATAATGTCAATCGTCCAAAAAAGCAACATTCCATTAGACGGCTAAAATATGAATTGACTTCCGTGCCATGGGGAGACTAATTTCAGAGATCAAGAACATCTGGGAATTGTTGTGCCGATTCATACTTATAAGAATCTTGAACTCTTCTTTCAGCAATATGGGGGGGGTGAGCCGGCCCTTCTTTTCATACACGGGCTTGGAGCCAGCAGTGAAGCCTGGAAATATCAGGCAGCGCATTTCGAAAAGAGTCATGAGATAATCGCAATTGATCTTTTCGGACACGGCCGGAGCTCAAAAGAAGTCGATCCGGTTTTCGCCCCCCGGCTGGATGCTGAAGCCATCGAGAGCCTGATGCGAACCAAAATCGGGAAATCCTATTTTCTGATCGGTCACAGCTTCGCCAGCAACATCACTCCGGAGATAATCAAACTGGGCGATCCGAATTTGAAGGGAGTAGTTTTTGTTGACTGTACCTACCAGGGATTCGAAGAGATAATTAACGCCCGAATAAGTTACGCCGAAACGATGCTGGCTCTATCCGATGAAGCACTTAATGCTGAGGTCAGAAAGTGGTACACCGGCATGATTGCGACTCATCCGACCGATGAAGAGAGAGATTTCATACTCGCTTCACTCAAACACTGCAATTACA
>CP070766.1:2325589-2331582 GCA_020345705.1 Candidatus Zixiibacteriota bacterium
CCCACCTCGCCTGCCGGCAGCCACTTGGCGGCCGCGGAAAAGCCGCGTATATCGGGTACAGCCTGCGGCAGAAGCGCCCGCTGAAGCCTGCCGGCCATCTGCAGGTCATCGTCCAATGATTCTTTTTCCTCTTCCTCCAGGCAGTCCACACAGACCTCGGCCTCCGGTCGAACTTCCAGCGTACGTGTCTCTATCTCATCCTGGCAGACTTTGCACTTTCCGTATGTATCACATTCCATCCTCTCCAGCGCCTCTTTGATCTGTCGAAGGAGCGCCCGGACTTTATCACCCTCTCTTTCGTCCCTTCCTTTCGCCGAATTCAGCCATTCCGCAACAAGCTGTCTGCGCCCTAACAGAAGGTCCTTAAATTTCATGAGCTCTGCATATTCCATACCATATCCTCCGTTATTCCCTTAGAGTACTATACGTAAATATGACGAAAAGTATTCGGATTCGTAAGTCACATATTGCAGGCCGGATTCCGAGTGCGGGGAGAGGCTTCTCTGTCAATTCGTGTCACCAGAACGAATTCCACGTATCGTGATGCACCTCAGGCGGATACCGCAAAATGGGTTCGTTTCCTATATTTTTTATTCCGCGCTGTACCGGCATAGTAGTGATTTTGCAACCGGTTGGACGCCGGTAGGTTCCGCGGATCCGATTTCCGGTTATTTTGCCGGTTGGCGATGGGCTGTCTGTTGCTGACGAACATATCTGTTAGCCTTGAATTCATGTTCCAATAACCGTACGCGGCCTAGAATTAACATTGATTTTGAGGGGATTTTGGGAGGATGGCTGAGTAGGGCGAAACCCCTGCAGTTTCGATACGTCCGAGACAACAACGAAGCTCAAGAATCAAAACATGACCGAAATCAGAAGATACATCCGGGGAAGCAATACGATTTTCCTCACCCATGCGACCCATGAGCGTATGCATTCAGCGACACACGATTATATAAAAAATGTCTATTATGACCGCAACTGGGGCACGGTAGAAATGGAAGGAATGTTTGGTGAATAGATGAAGAGTCGAAACCGCGGGGTTTCGACCTACTCGGCTGCTTGAACTGAAGCATTCTCTGAATGTGAGACAACCAAGGTAGCTCACAATCATGAATAGACAGCATGTCGTCAACCGGGGAGATATCTTCAAATCACCGGGGCTATGTCTTTCCAGGGCGATCGAAAAATGGGGACCCCTGAAAATGAGGAAACGAACCCATTTTGCGGTATCCGCCTGAGGTGCATCACGATACGAGGAATCGAATTTTGTGACACGAATTGACAGTGACGGCAGATGTGGACACCAGTCCTGAGCTTCGAAGGATCTGCCGCGCACGATCATGCGCGGGCGGTCACACGGGATCGCCCCTACTTCATAATGAAAATCGCGAAGAAGATCAGAAAGAGGCCGAAGGCGATGGAAAGCGCGCAGACGAAGCGGATAATGCGGTTGGACTGGTCCCAGGAATCGATTTCTTTTCGGCCTGCGCGGGTCGGTATCACGAGAAACCTGACCGCTTTATGCAAAACTACGATTGATATTGCAATCAGAAACCAGCCGAACGGTTTATAGTCGTACCACGTCGCGGCTATCCCCCAGATAGTGAACAGGCCCAGAATCAGACCGGTACCCTGAACGTAGAGCTTTCTGGAGCAAAATCTGCCCATGAGTTTCTTCTGTGAGTCAGGCGCATACAGACCGGGAAGACGATGCCCTATTATAAATACTGCCAGAAATATTGCATACCACTGTGCTAGAGACATAACTGCTCCTCAAAGTCCGATGGCCCTTCCACCCTGATATATGACAAACGCCGCCGACCAGGCGATCGCCGTCTGGAAAAATACCGAAAACAACATCCATTTCCAACCGATTTCCTGTTTGATGATAACAACGGTGGCGATGCACGGCGTATAGAGCAGGACGAACACCATAAAGGCATAGGCGGCTAGGTTCGATACGCCGCTCTCCGGGCTTTGCAGAATCCTGATCAGCGTCTCCGATTCCTCGACCTGTTCCCGCCCGAGATGATAAAGCACGCCCAGCGACGAAACGACCACTTCCTTGGCGGCAAAGCCGGTTACAAGAGAGGTCCCCATCTGCCAGTTGAATCCCAGCGGCGCCACGACCGGGCCGACGATTCCGCCCAGCCGCCCGATGAAAGAATACTTAAGCTCTTCCCCGGCCTTCATCGCTTCGAGCTCGGCTATCTGGGTCTGAGCCTGTTCGTCGCCTACCGACTCAAGCTGTTCAATCTGCGCCTGATAGTCCCGGGAATACTCAGATTTTCTGGGAAAATACCCCAGCGCCCAGAGTATCATGGAAGCAATAAGAATTACCCCGCCCATTTTTTTCAGGTAAATTTTCGCCCTCTCCCACATGTGAATCACCACCGACCGCCAGGTCGGCACACGGTAGGGCGGCAGTTCCATGACAAAAGGAAGGTCCTCACTTTTCAGAATGGACCGGCGCATCAGCCGGGCCACGATGATGGCCACGGCGATACCCAAAAGGTATATGGAAAAAATGACATTCCCGGCCGCGGCCCCGAAAAACGCACCGGTGAAAAGAATATACACCGGCAGACGAGCACTGCACGACATCAGCGGCACGATTAAAATAGTCATGATGCGGTCCCGCCTTGATTCCAGCGTTCGGGTTGACATAATCGCCGGGACGCTGCACCCGAATCCCATCAGCATCGGGATAAACGATTTGCCGTGCAGCCCGAGGAAGTGCATCAGTTTGTCCATAAGGAACGCCGCCCGGGCCAGATATCCGGAATCCTCAAGAACTGATATGCCCAGAAACAGAATGATAATGTTGGGCAGAAAAACCGCCACCGAGCCGACGCCGCCGATGACTCCTTCCACGATAAGGTTGGAAAAGGCGCCTGCCGGAAGGACCGAAATGGCCGCCTGCTGGAGAAAGGCCACGCCGGCGTCGATCCATTCCATCGGATATGCGCCAAGCGTGAAAGTGGCCTGAAATATAAGCCACATGATAACCAGAAAGATCGGGTAGCCCAGATAGCGGTGAGTGAGAATATTGTCAATCTGTTCGGATGCTTTCATCCGATCGGCGGGCGGTTTTTTCATCACTTCCCTGACGATCCCTGCGATATAACCGTACCGGCCCTCGGATATGGCCACTTCGGGGTCCTGGCGGGTGGTCGTTCTGACATGTTCGAGCGCGTGTTCAAGCCTTCTGGCCAAACGGCCCCGTCGGCGACTTTGCGAAAGACAGAGATGTCTGATATCCTCATCACCCTCCAGGAGCTTGACGGCCATCCACCTGGGATTTCGGCATCCCGGACATCCCCGGCAATGAATTACCTCATCGGACAGGTCGAGAACGATATCATCCAGCTTTGGCCCGTACGACACCGGGGGATGACGATGCATATTCTGCCTGTTCTCGACAAGCGAAATGGCGCTTTCTAAAAGGCCGTCTATCCCCTGGGCGCGATTGCCGATGGTTTTGACGACGGGGGCGCCGAGAAGCCGCGAAAGCTTGTCAGTATCGATCTCGACGTCGGAATCCGTGACTTCATCCCACATGTTCAGATCGATGATCAGGTCAACTTCCATTTCAACAAGCTGCATCGTCATATACAGGCTGCGTTCGAGATTACCGCTGTCGACAACGTTGATGACGACGTCCGGCTTGTTGTTGATGATGAAATCGCGGGCAACTTTTTCGTCCGGGGAATAGGCCGTCAGGTTATACGTTCCCGGCAGGTCGATGACGGTGATGCTGTATCTGCCGAATTTCCGGTGGCCGACCCGTTTTTCGACCGTAACGCCGGGGAAGTTAGCGACTTTTCGCCTGGCGCCGGTCAGACCATTAAATATGGAGGTTTTGCCGGAATTGGGATTTCCGGCGAGGGCAATTGTTATCTCTCGTTTTCCACGCACAATAGCCTGGTGCTCAAATCTTGACTTCAATCAATGAGGCTTCGCTCCGGCGGATGCTCAAGTGACCGTTGCCGAGAGATATTTCAATCGGATCTCTGAGAGGAGCGAACTTAACCATTTTGACTTTCTCGCCCGACCGAATGCCTAAGTCCATAAGTCGTCTTCGAATGGAACCGGACCCCGCAACCGACGTCACTGTCGCCGTCTGACCCGGCTTCAGCTCGTTCAAGCTCATAGCTTTCTCCGCTGCTTTACCTTTCTTGCTTTGAGAATTACGACTGAGAAGGTTAACGCACTTGTCTTTGAGAGTCAGATCGCTGTATGGGCAATTCTGGATGGTGTCCATCAAACCGGCAAGCCTTTTAATTGTCTCGGGGCTCATGACGTGCTCCAGACAGCAGGCTTCACTTTCAGAGAGCTCCACCGGAAGCTGAAGGACGTCGGTCAGGAAGAGTTTGATAGCTCGATGCGTTTTGTATATCTCTTCGGCTTTTTTCCGACCCGCCGCTTTCAGATAAAGCTTGCCATAGTGGCGCTGCTTGATCAGACCGCTTTCTTTCAGTTTCGACACAGCCGATATGACGGTCGGCAATGTTACCCCTCTTTCGCGGGCGACGTCGGTTATTCCCACCGAATCGGATTCCTGCGACAGGCGATATATGGTCTCGAGGTAATCTTCTTCTTTGATAGTCAGTTTCATAATTGGAAAAATATTAGAACGCTCTAACTTTGTCAAGCCCATTTGGATTTTTTTAGGCTCCGTGTGCCGAAAATCAGACCGGGCCGAACAATCGGGCGACTATATCTTGTTTTCCCATAGAAAGTTGCTTAGATTCTTAGCTCAAAGGCAGTTCGAACAGGATAGTCTCAATGAGCAAGACAGAAAAGTCAAAGAAACTCTATCGAAAGGCGTTGCAGCACCTGAGCGGGGGTGTGAATTCGCCCGTCCGGGCATTCGGAGCGGTCGGTGGTGGGCCTTTGTATATCGAACGCGGCGAAGGCGCCTATATTTTCGATGTTGACGGCAACCGTTATCTGGATTTCTGTTGTTCGTGGGGTCCTCTTATTCTGGGGCATGCTCATCCGACTATAATTGAAGCGATCATCAAAACAGCCCAAAAAGGGACGAGTTTCGGAACGGTCCATGAATTTGAAATTCTTCTGGCAGGAAAAGTGAAATCGCTCTGTCCTCACATAGAGCTGATACGATTTGTCTCGTCCGGCACCGAGGCGGTCATGTCGGCTGTTCGTCTTGCCCGAGCGTTCACCGAACGCGACAAGATCGTGAAATTTTCCGGTTGTTATCACGGCCACTCTGATTACCTGCTGGCGTCGGCGGGCTCGGGATTGGCGACCTTCGGCATTCCATCCTCAGCGGGTGTGCCAGAGGATTTCACGAAACATACTCTGGTTTCGCCTCTGGATGATATCGAAGCCGTCAGAACCATCTTTGACAATCATGGCTCCGACGTTGCCGGCGTCATAATTGAACCGGTTCCTGCCAATAACGGCCTGCTATTGCAGAGCAAGGAATTTCTCGAATTTCTGAGGGAAATCACGGATAGGCATCAATCGCTTCTGATTTTCGATGAGGTCATATCCGGCTTTCGAGTAGCGGCCGGCGGCGCCGTCGGGCATTATGGTATTGCCCCTGACCTCTGCACATACGGTAAGGTTATAGGCGGGGGACTGCCGGTTGGAGCTTTCGGAGGCAGGACTGAGATAATGAAAATGCTGGCCCCCGAGGGTCCGGTTTATCAGGCGGGGACATTATCGGGAAACCCTCTGGCTATGGCCTGCGGGTTGGCGACGCTGGTTTATCTCGAAGAAAACTCGTTGTGGGAAAAGCTGGATAGAAAGACGTCCGAATTTGTCGGGACAGTGACCGACGCGATCGGTGATAAGCCGGCACAAGTGGTGAGTATCGGATCGATATTCTGGTTGAGCCTTCAGAAGAATTGTCCCGCACGAGCGGAGGATATCTCGCCCGAAAGCGCGAAGAAGTACGCCGATTTGTTTAAGAAAGCTCTGGATGCCGGAATATATTTGGCGCCGTCAGCCTATGAGGTCGG
>CP070766.1:2331682-2340110 GCA_020345705.1 Candidatus Zixiibacteriota bacterium
CGCCTTTTTTGTGTCTGCTCTCAGGAGATGACATGATCGCTGCGATACTACCTTCTGACTACACAAATCCTGCTCGACTATGGCGATGCTCCAATAAATCCAATAGTGCAATTTGCAATAAGGCTCGCAAAAAACTAATGGAACGAATATGGGGGGCTGGCCAAACCTATTGGCGCAAAACCACATACGCGACACGTCTGAAAGTCTTTCGTGTTGAATCGCATCCGCTTACAAATCCCATACTCCTCAAAATTCCCCCGCCCCGATTAATGGCAGACTATTTGCCGTAAGAAGTGCTCGGAAGTAGACCAGAAACCAACCAAGCAAACCTATTAGGAGGTTCAGGATGTTCTCGAAGTTTCACAACCGTCAAAAGGGTTTCACCCTGATCGAGTTGATGATTGTGGTCGTCATCATTGGTATTCTGGCCGCTCTGGCCATTCCGCGGTTTATGACCGCCACGACCAAGTCAAAGCAGTCTGAGGCGAAGGGTATTCTCAAGCAGATTTATACCATGCAGAGAACCTATCGTCAGCAGAACAACATTTACTGGGGCCAGGGTACCATCGCCAATGCCGCGGCACCGAATGCCTTCGCTCCTATTGGCGTCGAGGTTCCGACCAGCGCTATATACACCTATACTATCACGACGGCTACCGCCACGAACCTGCTGGTGACTGCCGACTGTAGTATTCTTGACGATGACGGCGCGGCCGATCAATGGACCATCAACGAGGCCGGTGTGCTAACCTGCACATCAGATGACGCCGTATTATGATGTGACAAATGCTTGACTCAGGCGGCCCTGATCCGGGCCGCCTTTTTTTATGTGTCTTAAAGCGGAAATAGCCAACCGGTATCCGGGCTCCGGCCAGTCGATATTTTAGGATTTAATAGTCAGATTTCATGAAAATCCGCCGAAAATACTATTGTGCCGTACACCCTATTGTTTTGCCTGCCGGGCACTTAAGCACAACGGGCAAGATGAAGAAGGAAGGCTTGTTATGGTAAAGCATGAATCAGATTTTGAATATGTTCGACCGTCAAAATTCAGACACTATTCCGTCTGGATTGCCCCGATCGTTGTATTAGTCGGGTCTTTCGCGCTCTATATAAGAACCATGGCCCCATCCGTCTTCTGGGGCGATTCAGCGGCCTTTGCGGCGACAAATTTCACCCTGGGGCTGCCGCATTCACCGTCATTCCCGCTATACACATTTCTGGGAAGGCTATTCAGCCTGGTGCCGGGAGTGGCGCCGGCCTTTTTATCCAACCTGATGTCGGTCTTATTTGCCACTCTTTCGGTCACGTTTTTCTACCTGATCGCCCGGTCGTTCATGGACGTGCCGGCATTTCAGTCAAAATCCAGACTCCTGATGCAAAAGCGCGATCCTGAGCAAAAAGACGATAAGGTCCAGCTGGATTCAATAAACAGGTCCATTTACACGCTTCTTCCCGCGCTGGCAGTGACTGTTCTCTACGCCGTTTCGCTGCCGGTCTGGCTGTCGGCGGTGCGAGCCGAGGTTTACTCGCTCCAGCTTTTTATCACGCTGGCGGCCCTTTATGTCAGTTTCAGGGGTGTCAGGGAATCACGACGAAGGTATTTCTTCCTGGGACTGTGGCTTTATCTCCTTTCGTACGCCAATCACCCTCTGTTGTCGCTGGCCTTCCTGCCGGCCTTTATCTATATCACCTTCTTGAACCTGGCCGCTTTCAGACAGAAATGGGCAACGCTGGTCACCGTGCTTCTTCTGCTGGCCACGGCGTTTACCGTATATTTTTATCTGCCTTTTCGAGCTGTTTTTGAGCCGGCCATAAACTGGGGCCGACCGGATAATTTTGAGGGCTTCATGGCGGCCATAACACGTTCATCCGACCTCTCCAATTTCTCCGCGATGACGGCGTCGCCGGACTACCTGCTGCGGCTCAAGAAAATCGCCTTCTTCATGGCCGGCCAGATCGGCTGGCCGCTGATAGGCATCTTGCTGATCGGTTTCTGGGGAACGTACAAAGTATCGCGAAGGCTCTTTCCGTTTTTTGCAATAGCCATTCTGTTCAACCTGGCGGTGGTTCTCTGGGCCGCGGATTTCAGCACCCGAAACTATGACATGCTCAACTACCTGGCCCCGCTCACCGGGCTGGTTCTGATCGTCAGCGTGGCCGGTCTTTTGTATCTGCTTCGGATGAAGATCGCAACGTCACGTGCCTCAATAATGCTGACGGTGCTTGTCGGAGCGTTCATTTACATCGCCGTGGATAATAATGCCTCCAGGGCGGACCTTTCCGGTGTGCACGGACCGGATGAAATAACCGGTGAGATATTGAAGGATCTCCCGCCGGGGTCTATTCTCCTGGTCGCTGAGGATGACCTGCTTCTTCCCATGTGGTATCGGGCGTACGTTGACTCCAATGCTGCGGATATTAGTGTGCTCTCGCCCGGCGCGATGGTCAGCCCGACCTATCGCGAGCAGCTGACCGTAAACTATCCCCATCTTATCTTCCCGGAGAATTTCACCAACGATGACAGGGGACAGCCCGACAGTCTGGCGATTGAGATATGCCGTCTCAATGCGCCGGAACGCGAAATCTACGTCCAGTTTGGCGTCCCTGGCATAAGCCATAAAGAGGTCTATCCCTCCGGTCTGCTTTTCAGATATGTCGGAGACGGAAAGCGACCCAAGCCCGACAGAGAAGTTTACAAGAGGCACCTTCAACTGGCCGACAGGATGCTCGAAGGTTGCCGCGACGAGACCAGAACGGCCGACTTCACGGGCCGGTGGCTTTTCACCCTGGGCGCCTATTATGACAGGATCGGCGAAGCGAAAATCGCCTGGAAGCTTTTTACAAGGGCGCTCGAGGCAGATAAGGAAAGCATCGATATGAGGCTGAAGCTGGCCAGGGCTCTGGCGCGGGTAAAGAGGTATAAGGAAGCCCTCAAATATCTCGCTGACGCGCTGGAGATTGATTCTCAGGACGCTGAATGCCTGAAGCTCGGACAGCAGATCATCAAAGCCATCGAATCTGAGAAAACAGTGGCGTCAAAATGATTGAGATATCTGTCATTGTACCGACCTACAACGAGTCGGCCAATATACCCCGGAATCTCGAGAGAATGGCCGCCGCCCTCACGATCACCGGCAGGAGCTTCGAGATAATCCCCGTCGACGACGGCTCCACCGATGACACGGCGGAAAAGATAAAGAGGTACGCCCGGGAAGACCCGCGCATCAGGTACGCCGGCTACAGCAAGAACGGCGGCAGAGGTAAAGCCATCCGAACGGGGATTAATGCCGCCCGAGGCAAGTACATTATGACCATTGACTGCGATTTATCATACACCGAGGAGTACCTGCCGGTAATGTATCGTTTGCTGGCGGACAATCCCGAAATAGATTTTGTCATCGGGTCTCCTTATATGGCCGACGGTGGAACCGAAAATGTGTCCCTGAAGCGGCTCTGGATTTCGAAGCTGGGTAACATGGTACTCTCCTCGGCCATGCGCGGCAGAATCAAGACGCTGACCGGCATTCTTCGCGGTTACAAAGCGCAGGTCGTCAAACGCCTTGACCTGGAGTCGGACGGCAAGGAGATTCATCTCGAAATTCTCTCCAAGGCGCTCGCGTCGGGATATGTCCCCCTGGAATTCCCGGCGACCCTCAGATCGCGGCAGAAAGGGCAGTCGAAATTCAAGTTCAAGGCAACGGCCCTGTCGCACCTGGTCTTCTCATTTTTTGAAAGACCTTCGCTGCTTTTCGGCCTGGCCGGATTTCTGCTGATCGGCTGCGGCCTCGGCCTCGGCGTGTTCATCATATATCTCTGGCAGTCGGGGACCCTGAATCCGAACCGCCCTCTGATGACTCTGATGGTGCTCCTGCTGGTGTCGGGATTTCAGGTCATCCTTTTCGGCTTTCTGGGAACGCAGATGGTCGGTCTCAGGAAGGAGCTATACAAGATCCAGAAGAACCAGCACAAAAATCAGGAAAGACTCAATCAGTTGACATCAGCATCGCCGGATAAAGACCGGCCTTTCGAAACAGAATTAGAAACCGACAGAAACGACTATGCGACAGAGCAAACGATTACTCATAATAACTAATCGGTACCCACGGTGTCCCGATGATACGGCTTCGCCGTTTGTGTATGATTTCCGGCAGGCTCTTGAACGGCTGGGCATTGACGTCCAGATCGTCACGCCGTTTTACGCGCCGCCTACCGAGGACACGAGCTATATCGACAACTCGGTTTGTATATTCGAGTGGTCCGATGGGAGACACGTAATCTCGCAACTGCCGCTTTACAGACCGTCATCGCTGGCGAAAATAAGAATATTCTTCCGCAATGGCTTTCGGTCAGCGGCCGGGATACTGGAAAGCGGAGAATTCGACGGCATCCTTGCCCTGTGGGCGGCTCCGTCAGGATACATCGCCCTTAAGCTTTCAAGGAAATACGATCTCCCGTACGCCGTCTGGGCGCTGGGCTCGGATATCAACAGCTGGGCCAAATTGCCGTTTATCGGCAGCGTCATCGTAAAAGTGCTTAAGAGCGCCGACAGGCTATTCGCCGACGGCTGTGAACTCGCCATGAAAGTGCAGGCAATCACCGACAGGAATTGCCGTTTCATTCCCAGCTATCATGCCATCAGGATCGATACTGAAAGGCCCCTCAATCCGGAAAAACGATTCGTTTCGTTCGGAAGAATCGAAAAGAACAAGGGTGTTTTTGATCTCCTGGAGGCATTTCGGATTTTTCTGAACGACCATCCCGACTGGAAATTATACTATGTTGGGACCGGCCGTGACGAAAATAAGCTGACGAGTTTGATTCAGGCCGGTAACCTCTCCGATTCGGTCGTGTACGCCGGGTATCTGCACAGGTCGATTTTAAACAAGCTCCTGGCCGGCTCGACGGCGGCCGTCATCCCGTCCTATTCGGACTCCCTGCCGCTGACGTTCGGCGAGGCGATGCAGGCGCGGCTGCCGGTGATCTGCTCGGACGTGGGGGACATGCCGTATTTCATTGACAAGCATAAGGTCGGTCTTCACTATCCGGTCGGCAACGTGGATGAGCTGGCCGAGAGACTGCATCTTATGACACGGCAGCACCATCAGTTTTCGGTAAACTGCCCGGCCGTTCTCGAAGAGCTGGATATCGATAACTCCGCGCAGGCCGTGGCGGAATGGCTGGATGCGGTGACGTTCGCAAGAAAAAACGGGGAGCGCGCTTATGCCAACCGTTGAGGAAAAGAAAGCATATTTCGATCAGTACTGGAGAGACCAGCCGGAATCGAAAGCGGATCCTCGCTCCATTCAACGCGCCGAGTATGTGCACAAACTGGTGCAAAAGACTTCCGGAAGGCTTCTCGACGTCGGGTGCGGGCGGGGTGTTATTCTCGATTACTTTGCCCAGCTGGGATACGAGGTGGCCGGAACCGACATCTCCCCTGACGCCGTAACCATGGTCAGCGAGAACGGTCACAAGGCCTTTCTGCTGGACATCGAACGCGATGAGCCGGAAGGGAAATACGACATTATCCTCTGCCTGGAAGTACTACAGCAGGTGTACTATCCGTTAAGGGCACTCAAGAGGCTGAAAGACGCCCTTGAATATGACGGCGAGCTGATTGTCTCGCTTCCCAATGAGTTCCATATCGTTTCGCGGTTGAAAATACTGTTCGGCCGCACTCATGTGGGGCATTTTAATCACTCGCACATCAGGCTGTTTTCGCCGGAGCGAGACCTGTACCTGTTTGAAAGGCTTAATCTCAGAGTCGCAGAAAGAGCCTATATCCCTGTCGTCCCACCGAGATGGAAATCGCTGACGGCTTTATTCAGGCCGCTTGCCCGGATGTTCCCGGCCCTGTTCGCGATCGCATCGGTTTATTGTCTGAGGAAATCATGACGACCCGATCGAGAACAAGAATAAATGATGACATGGGGACTTTCTCGGAGAGATTTCCCGTCCTCTATGACGCCGAGGGCAGGCTGAAAAAAGCGGATAAGGTTCTGGCCGTCTGCCGTCATTTCTCCTTCAGGCCGCTGGAGGAATTGATATGCCTTGATCTGGGAGCGTCCACGGGCATTATGACCGAGCGCTTTGCCGAGAGCTTCAGAGAAGTTATAGCGCTTGATGTTGACAGCGTTGGATTGAAGTCGGGTAAGGACAACAGCCGGTTGAACAATATCGACTACATCGGCGGCGACGGAACGGTCCTGCCCCTGGCCGACGGAAGCATTGACGTTATCGTCTGCAACCAGATTTATGAGCATATTGACAATCAGGAAGCCCTGATGTCGGAAATCTATCGGGTCCTTAAGTATGATGGATTCTGTTTTTTCGGGGCCGGCAACAGGTACGTAATCGTCGAAGGGCACTACTTCCTGCCGTTTCTGTCATGGCTCCCGCACGGGGCGGCTGATATTTACATGAAGCTTGCTGGGAAGAAAGGGGTTTACGACGTGAGGCTTCTCTCACTTCGAAAACTCAAACGGCTGACGCGAAATTTCTGGACCCACGACTACACCGGCATGATTTTCGAGAATCCCCACGATTTCTGTGCCGAGGACGTTGTCCGGTCGGGGAATATCATAACCGGGCTGCCCCACTGGATATACCGGCTCATATATCCGATGCTTCCGGCATGGGTCTGGGTGCTCACCAAGAGAAAGTAGAAAGCTACCTCAAGGCAGGGACTCAAAAAGTCATTGACCGCATTTTTCAACTCCCGTTTATTACGAGTATGAAGCGTTTAACCTGCATTCTAATCTTTGTTCTTGCTTTTTCAAATGTCGCGGCACAGACGTCGCCTGACTCCGCCTTCGAACGCATGGGGATCGAGAAACTCGGGGCGCTTCTGAATCTGAATCTTTCGGATCTGGCCTTTCGAGACGACTATACCAAGAAAGATGAACATCGCCTTACCTCCGTCGGCCGCCTGATGCACAGTCCGTATGAAATGATCGCCTACGCCGAGAGCGTCGCGGATGACTGCAGAAATCATAATCTGGAGAGAATCCTGAGAGTCGCTTTTGAAAACCTCGCGAGGGAGTCGCAGTCCGGGGATGAAAGAAGACTTCGCCGCTCGGTCGCTGATTTGTCATTTGAAGGGATGAATCTCTTTTACAGCTCGATTGAACTAAACCGTCTTCTCATGAAGGTTAACTCATACCTTTACAAGGTCTTCCCCACGGCGCATGATTCGGCCTTCGCGCTTCTGAGCGTAACGGAGCGGGATTTCCTTATAAATGAATTCAAGGAGATTCTTGTTGAAGATACCGCCGATGAGACCAAATCGGTTGAAGTCCTGGATTCGATTCAGCAGGCCGAGGAGGAATATATCCGGCAGTTCGTCGAGTTCGGGGCCGGAATCAGAAAGGACTTTCTGCTCGCATCCGGGATCGATGCCGCGATTGACCTGTTTGATGAAGTCGAAATGCTGATGGAGGAGATCGAAAAAGGCGAAATCGACGTTGAGAAAATGCTCTCAGACACCGCCGTCGTTCCCGACCGGACCGGGATTGCCGAATACCTCGGGAAACATGACGACTGGGCGGTTGGCGGAACCGGCGACGATCGCTACGAGGGAGATTACTACTTCATAATTGATTTCGGCGGCGATGACCGCTACGAACTCTCCTACGATCCGCTCCACCCTCACGGGACTATCATAATCGACATCTCCGGCAATGACATCTACAGCGGGAAAACGGATTTTACGGTCGGCTCGGGCTGCCTGTCGGTGGGGCTTCTTTATGATTTCTCCGGTGATGATATTTACAGCGGCGCCAGTTTCTCATGCGGTTCGGGGTACTTCGGCCTTGGGCTTGTCTATGACGGTGGTGGAAACGATAAATATTACGGAGACACTCACACCCAGGGCGCCGGGACATTCGGAGCGGGGATCCTACTGGGTGCCGGCGGCGGTGACATTTACTCAGGCGCGCTGTACGCCCAGGGTTTCGGCATGACCGAAGGTTTCGGGCTTATCGCCGACTATGACGGCAACGACAACTACTTCGCCGGAGCCAAGTACAAAGACGTCCTACGCTACGATGATCACTATATTTCGCTATCGCAGGGTTTCGCTTACGGCATCCGTCCATATATGTCGGGCGGCATCGGCGGCATCGTTGATTTCAAGGGTAACGACAATTATATCTCCGATATTTTCGGCCAGGGTGCCAGTTACTGGTGGGCCCTGGGAATGATATACGATTCATCGGGTAACGACCAGTACATATCTTATCAATATGCCCAGGGGTCGGGGACCCACATGTCGGTCGGCATCCTCCTGGATGGAGACGGTGATGATTTTTATCGCGGCAAGGGACTGATGCAGGGCTGTGGGCACGATTATGCCTGCGGTCTGATTCTGGATAGGAATGGTAACGACATATATCAGGCCGATGACCTGTCGCAGGCGGCCGGGTCC
>CP070766.1:2340210-2346124 GCA_020345705.1 Candidatus Zixiibacteriota bacterium
CCGTGTTAAGATATAGCTGGCTGCCGAGCCTGATATATTCAAAAGGTAGATTGACACTGGATTCTGCCGGTGAAGGCCAGACCGACGTCGGATAATTAACTACGTCAAAAAATCTGACTACCAAAAAGAATTTCTGAGGGAAGTTCCGTCCCTTGTAAGAGGCTGGAAGGAAGTCTGCGTAAAGCAACGACTTCGAAATGAGCTTGCATACATTACTGTCGCTGCTGTACAATTCATGGAATTCCACCAGGGCGCCGCTTGAATCAAGCTCAATCTCGAAAATTATATAAGGGTAATCGGAAAGATCCCGGTGGCCGGTAAGAGCGCAAAAGTACGAGGGGAATTGCTTGATGCCCGGCAGAGAAAATCCGTTCAGCCTCAGGGTCTTTTCGATCAGAGCTCTGGATTTATGACATTCAGGTTCATTATAGGGCAGCCGCAAATCAGCATAACGTTTGCCGTACTTGTATGAAAACAGAAGCTCGGCCGGCAAAATAAACGACACTGCTGTGTCATTTATCCTGGCCGGATAGAAATGTATACTTTCCAGAGAATTGGTGACTCTGTCGATATATATTTGCTTGGTTTCGGGGGAATATGTGAAGGAATCCACCGTCCCATCTGTCGAAAGATAGAACAGCATATCAAACTTAAGAGGAAAAGGCGTGAACGAAACGACGTCCGATTCCAGCAGCCAGTCGGTACTGTCCATAGCGGGAAATTCCACTCCGAGGACGCTGAAGCCTTCCCCTGCGAAAACCGGACCCGGCAGGCACAAAATAACGGCAACGATAAAAGCGGCAACGAAATACACCCCCCGAAAATAAGCTCGCCACGACCCCGTGTCAATCCTTACTTCGCGTCTTATGCCTTGTCGGTATTGCACCATCACGCCGGTCTTCCCGGTTTTATCGCCTTTATCATATAATACACCCCGGACGAAAAAAGTGTTCTCCAAATAAGCTTAAGGCCTGGCAAAGAACCTTTCGAGCACCGACTTCAATTCCTCCCTGTCGAAGATCCAGCGGGCGCTCAGAATTGAAAGGATGGCCACGGCGGCTGTTTCCCCGATGAAAATCCCCCAGTTGTCCGGGGGTAGTATTGTCTTCAATGTGTACGAAAGAGCCGCCGCAAAAGCGAAAGCCGGAGCGGCCGACGTGAAAATGAACCTGTAATAGCGCCATAGATTAAAGCCCAGGACCGTCCGGATTACTCTGGGAACAATAATCAGATAAACCAGAACCTGGGGAATCACGGTCCCGTAGGCGATACCGAGCAGTCCATAGTATCTGACCAGTATGACACTCAGGACAAGATTGATTATACCCTCAATAATTATAATATACAGCAGGTACCTGTGCTTTTCAGTCCCGAACAAAACGGAACTGGCAACCAGTTGCGGCAGAAACACCGCCGCCGGAATTACCAGAATCTTAAGAATCAAAGCTGTCTGTTCATATCCGGGCCCCATCCACAGATGAATCAGCGAGTCGGCGAAAAAGATGGTGCCCCCGCCTATCAGGAAGGTGACGAAGTAGATGTACTTTGTTCCCTGGGTATAGATGAACCGTATGTTCTCGATCTTGTCAAGGGCGTCATAATGGCTTATCACGGGGCGCAGGGGGAAACTGACGGCGAGCACCGCCGAGCGAAGATAAACGATGAACCCGGCGGCAATGGCGTACTTCGTGACCGCCGACGTGTCCAGGAAGTAGCCGATGAGAACATTATCCGTATTGGAAATCAGAAGCCAGGCGACCGAGACCAGAAAGCTGTACAGACCGTACCCCCAGAGAAGCTTAAAGGCCTCCTTATCGGTCCCGCCGAACTTCAGTTTGATTTTCGGGAAGAGCTTCTTGAGGGCAATCGCACCTGAAATCAAGCGAAGCAGACCGAAGGCAAGAAAGACCAGAGCAAACGGTACCAGGCCCCCGCCGTTTTTTAAGAGAATGACAATTGCCGTCGTCCTCAGGATGTCCTCGAATATCATCAGACCGTAGGAAACGTCGTAGCGATGGAAAGCACCCAATGAATCCCCCCAGCATAGCAGAATGAAGTTCAAAGCGGCGGTGGCTCCGACTATTATCAGGGCTAACCTGGCCTGGGACAAAAGATGTTCGGGTATGCTGAACCAGCCCAGGGCCGTAAAGGAAAGAAGAATCGTTACGGCGACGACAACGAGCCCGACGGCCATATAGATGACAAAGGCGGTGTTGAGGATGGAGTTGATCCTGTCAAAATCGCCCAGCCCGAGGAATTTCGAGATGAATCTGATAAGCGCCTGCTTCAGCCCCAGGTCGAGAATGGTCATGTAATTGATAATCGAGACAACCAGAACCCACACCCCGTAGCGGTCGTCGCCCAGCGTGTGGATTATGAAGGGATTGACGAGAAAAACGAGTATGATCCTTACCGCCAGCGAGGTCCAGCTGGTGAAAACGTTTTTCCCGAACTGCCTGACGATGCCGGCCATGATTTTGATAATATAATGCGGGCCGCTATGAAAGTGACAGCTATTTTCGAATCTTGCCCGGGTGAAACAGAATTGGCGCAAGAAAGGACAGCCTCAAGGCTGTCCTTTCTTGCGAAATCGGAAAACTACTAGTAACAGACAGGCGGGGGGCCGTTTTTATAAAGGAAATTGACCAGTTGTGAAACATCCAGGATGTTGATATAACCATCCCCGCTGACGTCACCGCATACGCTGAATACACCATCGCAGGCGTCACCGATTCCATCCTGGTCGGCGTCAGCCTGATCCTGGTTGCTGACCATCTTGCAGTTGTCGCACTCATCGCCGTGACCGTCACCGTCGGAATTTGCCTGGTCAGGATTGTACTTGGTCGGACAGTTGTCGCAGGCGTCGCCGATGTCGTCCGGATCGGAATTCAACTGATCTACATTGTCAACAAGAGGACAGTTGTCGCAAGCGTCGCCATAACTGTCGCCGTCGGAATTGGCCTGGTCGGTATTTGGCACACTCGGGCAATTGTCACAGACGTCGCCGGTGCCATCGCTGTCACCGTCGGCCTGGTCGGAGTTGGCTATGGCCGGGCAGTTGTCACAGGCGTCGCCCAGTCCGTCCTGGTCACTGTCGGTTTGATCGTCGTTGGGAACGTTGGGGCAGTTATCGCATACGTCGCCATAAAGATCGCCGTCGCCATTGGCTTGATCAGAATTATAAACGTCAGCGCAGTTATCGCAGAGATCGCCAACTCCGTCGCCGTCAGCATCAGTTTGCTCAGGATTGTACCCATTCAGGCAGTTGTCAACAATGTCGCAGACGCCGTCGGCGTCATCGTCAGCATCGCACGACACTATCGGCAGGCAAATACCCCCCTCGGGCATGAGAACGGCCGGCGTAACTGTAGGGCCCGTGGACGGCATAAACATCAGCTCCCCTCCCATCGGAAGGGTACAGGTGTCAATGCACAATGTCTTGCCGACACTCGACTCATCGGCCCTGAAGCGCAACGTCATCATGGATTCAAGCGGGCCGGCCGGAAGACCATCAGCTATGGCTATACCTGCGAATCTGAGGCTGTCAGATGGAGGGCCGTCAATACGCATCTCATCCACCACCAGATCAAAATCCCAGACGGTGTTGTTGGCGTTGGATTCATCCCACATGCGGCTGTCTGGAATCACCCCCAGCAGATGCGATTGCCCAAAGCCGCCCACCTGGGGCTGAAGACTGAAAATGGCGCCGTCATCCGACCAGATTACAAATCCGAGCTGAAAGCTCTCAAGATGAAGATCATTTTCAAGCCAGATTCGGAAATCATAAATGAGACCGGCAATGATACTGTCGGTGGGGCCGGTCTGACCAACTGCGACCACATCAGCATCGATCGCGTTGGCGGCGTCAATCCGCCCGGGTATCAGCGAAATGAGCACGAACGCCAGCCACATCAGGCCGACCGCAAAGCTCGGAAGGGCGAACCTTCCCTGGAGACCGATTGATTTAGACATCACTTACCTCCCTCAGAAGTTATAGTTTAAATACTTGCTTTAACAAACAAAGTCATTGCCCCGGCCACAGGCCGGGATAACTCACGTTTATTGGTTAATTCAACTATCTTCTCTAGAAAGGTCACTCGATAACGGCAGACGTCCTAATAAATCACGACGCATACCGGATAACATATAAACCTACCACAGGCAAACCGGAGGGGGACCCTCCTTGTACAGAAAGTTAATCAGGTGCGTGACGTCAAGAATATTCAGACTTCCGTCGCCGTTGCATTCGCCGGAAGCTTCAACAGGGACCGGCGCCGGGCCTTCCTTATATAAGTAGTTTATTATAAATGTCACATCAAGAAGGTTCAGACCGCCGCTGCCGTCGGCATCGCCGCAGATATAATCGCACGCGTCACCCACTCCGTCACCATCGCTATCGACCTGATCTGGATTATAGGCCGATTCACAATTGTCGCACATATCGCCGATACCGTCACCGTCGACATCCTCCTGGCCGGGATTGTACTCATTTAAACAATTGTCGCAGACATCACCGATCGTGTCATGGTCCGAATCGGTTTGCCCGGGATTAGGGGTGTCGGGACAATTATCACACGCATCAGCTGTGCCGTCACCATCGCCGTCGTCGCCGATGTTGCAGTCGACGTTTATTCTATACATGGAACGGCCGTACGTCCCGGCCACCAGGGTTCTGGTCGGCGCATGGAAATCGAGACCCAGCACCAGTGTGGGTGACGGCATCCCGGCCGAAAGCGGCAGCCAGCCGGCACCCATGTCGGTGGTATAAAAGACGCCCACGTCGGTGGCCAGATAAAGCGTCGAGTCATAATCCGGATCAACGACGATGTTATTAACCGGCGCGGCCGGGAGATTGCCGTCAATCGACATCCAGCTGCTCCCAAAGTCATCCGTGCGATAAACGTGTGAGACCGGCTCACCCCACTTGTATCCCGACAGGGTCACATAAGCCGCCGCGGGATGGTGCAGGTCGACCGCCACCCTGGTCACCCATCGATCGGGCAAACCGCCACTTATATTCTGCCAGTCGGCTCCGCCATCGGTGGTCACCCAGACATTGGCATCGTCGGTGCCGACATAGATAACCTGCGTATTCAGTGGCGAGACGGCTATCGTGGTGATTGTGCCGTAGGTCATATTTCCGTCACCGGGGCCGTCCGTCAAATCGTCGCTGATGGTCTGCCAGTGGCCGGCCCCGTCTATCGTCTTATAAAGGCGATTTGAGCCGTAATATAAAACGTTGTGATCGACCGGATCCATGACCACCGGCGTATTCCAGTTGTGCCGATCGCCATAGTAGTCTATACCGTTCATTGCGTACGTCCAGCCTCCGGAGCCGGAATTGGTCGACTTATAAAGGTTGCCATACTGGTATTCGGCGTACACGATATTGGAATTGTCATAATCGACCACGGTATAAAAGCCGTCGCCTCCCAACACGCGACTCCAGTCGTCGCTCACAGCGGTAGTTGTTCGCAGCGTGCCGTTGTCCTGAGTGCCTCCAAAAAGACGATTAGGATTATTGTAATCTATTTCGATCTCATAAAACTGGGTGCAGGGCATATCCAAAAGCAGGTCCCAATTACCAGCCTGATTATAAGAGACATAGACGCCGCCGTCGCTTCCGTCATATATGAAATCGGGATTGGCGGGATCAATATACATGGCGTGATGGTCAACGTGCATTGCCATGTACTCGTCCGCCGCAAACCAGCTGTCACCACCGTTGATGCTCTTGTAAAGCCTTACCCCGAGGGCATAGACTACATCAGGACTGCCCGGAGCGACCCTAATGTTGCCGAAATACCAGCCATAGGACTCATAAAAGTACCCTGCTTCCAGATCGGTCCCATCTTTCTGAACCCAGTTTTCACCCAGATTGTCTGATCTGTACACTTCCATGAAGTAACCTGAG
>CP070766.1:2346224-2351078 GCA_020345705.1 Candidatus Zixiibacteriota bacterium
AGGCCCAATTCATTATAGAAGAAACCGACCGGCTCAACAATATCGTCACCGGCTATCTCGATTTCGCCTCAGGCAAAAGAACACTGAATCTCAGAAAGGTGGACCTGAAAAAAATGCTCTCGTCTATCACCGAGCAATTCATACCCCGGCTGGCCAGAGAGGGCGTGATTCTGGCATCGGTCGGGCCGGTAACCCAGGTTCCGGCGACCGCCGACCCAGTGGCGCTCCGGCAGGTCATAATTAATCTTATCCTGAACGCCGCCGAAGCCTCAAGGGGAATGAAGAACGCCTGCGTCAATGTTTCATGCGCGGTGGGCTCCAGTCAGCCGACGATAGAAGTAAAGGATAACGGCAGAGGAATGAGCGCAAGGGAGCAAAAGTCAATCTTTGAGCCGTTCTATACGACCAAAACAACCGGCTCGGGGCTGGGGCTGTTTCTTTCCCGCAACCTGGTCAGGCAGATGGGGGGAGAAATCGAACTGGAAAGCAAGAAGGGCGGGCCGACCCTGTTCAGGGTGACTTTGCCCCCGGCCGATAAAGTATAAGGAATATGGCCAATATACTAGTCATAGACGACGAAGAAAAAATGACCTACCTGGTCGAAGGAGCCCTGAGCGAGGCCGGTTTTTCCGTGACGGCCGTGAACTCCCCGGCCGAGGCTATTGGGCTGATCGACAAACATTCTTACGATATAATCGTCACCGATCTCTCGATGCCGGAAATATCCGGCATGGATATTCTCGAGAAAGCCCGGCAAAAGGGCGATTCCGACGTGGTAGTAATGACCGCCTACGGAACGGTCGAATCGGCCGTGGAGGCCATGAAAAAGGGCGCCGCCGATTACATCGTTAAGCCTTTCCCGATGGACGGGCTGGTAATTCTCTGCCGGAAACTGGCCAAAAAGCAAAAGTTGACGGGATTGTCCGATCTTTTAACCCGGGACATTAAAGAGCTCTCGTATGACCAATTCGTCG
Organism: Candidatus Zixiibacteriota bacterium; assembly: GCA_020345705.1. GTDB lineage: Bacteria > Zixibacteria > MSB-5A5 > GN15 > PGXB01. The sequence continues at coordinate 2,347,199 of CP070766.1, forward strand.
GCGAATCAAAAGCGGCCGGGCAGATGCTGGAGATGATTTCCAAGGTGGCGGCGACCGACGCGACCGTTCTTCTGACCGGCAAATCCGGCACCGGAAAGGAGCTGGCGGCGCATCTGGTTCATGAAAATTCCCCCCGCCGCGACAAACCTTTTATCCCGGTCAACTGCGCCGCTCTGACCGAGACCCTCCTCGAATCCGAGCTTTTCGGCCACGAAAAAGGCGCCTTCACGGGGGCCGACAAGCGCAAACTGGGGCGGTTCGAGCTGGCCGACGGCGGCACGATTTTCCTCGATGAGATCGGGGAAACCTCTCCCGCGCTTCAGACAAAGCTTCTCCGGGTCCTTGAGGAAAAGCAGTTCGTCCGGGTGGGCGGGGTCGACAACGTTGAAATCGATGTCAGGATCATTGCGGCCACCAACAGAGATCTGAAAGGCGAAATTGCGGACGGAAAATTCCGCGAAGATTTATTTTACCGGATTAATGTGTTTCCGATCCGGATTCCGACCCTGGCCGAACGGGATGATGATATAACCTTGCTTGCCGAGTATTTTCTGGCAAGGAGGAATTACAGAGCCCCTCGGCTTTCGGGTGAGGTCATTGAGCTTTTGCAGTCATATAGCTGGCCGGGCAATATTCGGGAGTTGAAGAATATCCTGGAGCGAGCGATGATACTGGCCGCGGGCGATTCGATCGAGCCGGAGCACATCGGTATCGAGGATGAAACGGAAAGCGCCCCGCTCGAGGTCTCATCCCGCAAAAGGTCGGCTGCGGGCTTGGAGGAAGCCGAAAAAGAAATGATTCTGGCGGCGCTCAAGAAGGCCGGGGGTCATAAGACTAAAGCCGCGAATTTTCTCAAAATCACGCGTCGCCGGCTTTATTCGCGAATGAAATATCATAATATCAAGTGAGCAGGTGAGTTCGGTTCTGTACCCTGAGGTACTTATAAAAGGATATTCTGACGACGCCGGTTTTGCTAATTCATTGTTGCTTAGGCGATTATGGTTCTGAGCCGATTGGCACGGAAATTGAAATAGGCTCTTCTGTAACTAGATAAAGGAGTGCCAGATGAAGAGAAAGCTAACGACAACGCTCATTATAGCAATTGGATTGCTGATCACGGCAGCGGGCGCGATGGCTCAGACCAGTCAACAGCTTCGCTCCCGATTTGAGATGGAATTCGAAAGAACCCAGCAGGTCATAAATCAGGCTCGGGCGGTCATCGCCGAGTCGCGCACGGAGAAAGGCGCCGCCCTTCTGAAGTTTGCCGAAGAGCTTCAGAAGAGAGCCCATGAAGCCGGAAGGCTGCAGATGTACAGACGAGGAGGCGAACTGACTCTCGAAGCTCGCGAAAAAGCCCGCGCCGCTATCACGGTCAGCCGCCAGGCTGAGGAAAATGAAAATCTGGTTCAACGGCAATTGGAAAAAACCGATAAGTTGATCTCGCGCGTCCAGGAGCGAATCGGACAGGATGCCCCGCGGCCGCTTTTAACCCTCTTCAACGCCGCCAAAGAAAACCAGAGGCGGGCCTGGGAATTCTACCGGAATCGGGAATTGCGCCCGGCACTCAAGCTCTCACGCCAAGCTGAGAAATCCGTGCGGAGGCTGATCGAACGGGTAAAAGCGCAGGCCGGCGAAGCGGGCCGCCTTCAGAATCAGATCCGCCAGATGGAGCAGACGCTGGAGCGGATCAGAGCCAGGGTTCAGGAATGCGATAATGAGGAAGCCGCTCGTCTGATGATAAGGGCCGAAGAGTCCTTCAGAGAATGTCAGAATTTCCTGAACAACGGACAACTGCAACAGGCCGAAAACAAACTTCAGTCAGCGCGCCGCCTTATGCGCCAGGTGGCCGAAGCCTGTGCCGATCAGGATTCCCTCGGCAATGCCATAAGACGGGTGAATATGGAGATGGAACAGGCTTCTGAGGCCATAATGAATAGTGGTGACTCTCAGGCCATTGAACTTATGAGAACGGCCCGCAAACACCTTCAGGCGGCGGAAAGAAACTGCGAATCAGCTGATACGGAGCGCTGTGCGGCCAATATCAAAGCCGCCCAGATGAGCCTGAGAAAAGCGCAGAGACTGGCGGGGATCTAGCCGTTGACGAACCTTTCCAGACTCGTTTTCGCTATCGCGATTTCACCAATCATTTTTGCCGGGATTGTCAGAGCCGACGATCCCGGCCTCTTTCGTGCTCGGGTTGGGCTTGGATATGATTTCGTTTCCCAGGAGTATTTTACCAGCGACACAACCCAGACACCTAGCCCCGACCAAATGCTGGAGGCGACCCTTCTCAGGAAGGATTACCTCGACGACAAGAAGGGGCTGGTCTATCTGACCTTTGATCCCCAGAGAAACGGTCAGTATATCCTGGAAGCCGGCTGGGAACAGACGCCGGATGTCTATCGCGGCCTGGGGTGGGGCCATGTTTCGGTGGGCGGGCAAGACAGTCGGCTGGACGCTGATGTGAATCTTGAAATCAAAGAGCGCTATCGGGGTGAAACCGAGGTTGGGGAAGATGTTTCGGTTATCAAAGCCAGGACCGGTTACAGACGGCGTCTGTCCCAAAGTCTCGAAACCCGAATCAGGATTCTGGCCGAAAGGGTCGATTTCGACTCGGCCGGTTCTCTGGTTTATGATTATGCGAGGTTTGCAGGGGAAGTCGGTCTTAGCGTTCTGAGCCGTGATTTCAACTCCGCTCTATTTTCGATAGGGATCGAGAAAAGGAACGTCCCTGATTCGAACTGGCTGGATTACCTGTCGGTTCGGGCTGGCCTGGGATATTTCGGCAGCCTCTCGCAGGTTTTTGTTTCTGCTGACCTGACAATCGAGAACAAGGATTTTAGCGCTCCCGAAGACCGTGATGATTATATCCTGATAACTCTTTTGGCCAATCTCAGGATTCCAGCCGGGGAGGCCTTTTATCTCAAGCCCGACCTGAGCCTGGAATACTTCGATTTTGAGATCGACAATTTTATTAATGACGACTATCTGCTGGCTCGAGGGGGGCTTCTCTTTGGCTGGGACCTTGAGCACCTTTCGGCGAGCCTTGGCCCGCGGATCGAGTTGCTTTCGATTGAGACCTCCCTTGAAGGCGACGACGATTACTCCGAAATGCTGGCCCAGGCCGGGGCTGATTTGATGTATTCTGACAAAGCCTTTATCCTTTTGGAGAATCAGCTGGGCAAGCGAAACTACCGCCACAAAACCGAATATTATTCGAATTTCATATTTGACCGGATGAGCCTGATCGGCACCCTGAAGGTCTTCCGCTCCCTGAGCTTCGATCTGCTGTTTTCCGCCGAGTGGGAGTGGCACGAAATCGACAGCGATGACAGCCGGCTTTATCTTCTCTCCGCCGGGCTCAACTACTCTTTTTAGAATCTCTTCAGACAGGTTAGGTAGCCCGCAAAACAATAGACCTTTGTGATTCATTTCACAATCGGATCGGTTGGATTTGCGGGAAGGCCTCCTGCGGGAGTGGGTATTGTGAATTACTTCACAATATTGGTTTGGACGGGAAAGAACAGGGACAGCTTCCCGGCGTCTATCACAGGCTTTGGGGATTGACTTCCGGCATCACTTGGGGGCCTTGACGGCACACAAAAATGATCCTCCAGCCGGTCTCTTTTGGGTGGCCAAGATGGGCAGAAGGGTTTCCGCGCGGCTTGATTCTTCTTTTGACGGAGGTTGGAATTTATCCTGTAGACGGTGTTATATGTTACTAAGTGCGGTAGTATTTTAAAAATATTGTATTTTTTTCTTGACAGGGTTAGATAATTAGTTATACTGTAGTTGTCCAGGGAAGAAGTTGTGTTGAAGCAACGCTTCTGTTAAGGTTAGGTTAGCACGTTGCAGCACCGAAAGTTAGCAGGTGTTGCCG
>CP070766.1:2351178-2357406 GCA_020345705.1 Candidatus Zixiibacteriota bacterium
CGCGCCAGTACTCGCCTTCGAGACCGGGAGTCTGCTCTTCGTAACATTGCCTCATATCTTCGGCCGCTTCCTTGGCCCGTTCGAACTTACCATTTTCTGCCAGCAAATGTACATACGCGATCTTATCACAGTACGTCTCGGTCGTGTCAGCATCATCGATGGCATCATGAGCCACATCAAGTTCTATGACCGCCAGAGCCGGTTTCTCCAATTCCAGATAAATCTCGGCCTTCAGAAATTTCTTCATGATTTGGCTTTCTAACGCTTCCGGAGCGCCATCCTCGGCGAATTCTTCATCTAAAATCAAATGCGCCTCGGCGAACTTACCCTGGTAAAGCGGTATTAGGGCAAGGGCCGCCCTGGCCTGTGAGCGGATTTGTATGTCGGGATCGGCCAGAAAGCCCCTTATATGAGTCTCCGCACTTTTATAGTCTCGATTGAACAAATATGTATTTACCAGGTTCAAATGGCTGGTAATAAAGAACGGGTCCAGCGCAATTGCTTTCTGAAAATCGGCGATTGCCTCCGTCAGCCTGCCGTTCATCGCGTAGATTTCGCCGCGAGTGTCGTACGGATTTGCCGCATCCGGAGCCAATTCAATGGCCTTATTCGCCGCCCAAAGAGCCTGTTCGAAATCGCCGCGAAGATTGTATGTGTAGGCCAGTCCGATATATGCCTGATTATAGTCAGGGTCAACCTCGAGGGCTTTCATAAATTGCTCGGCTGCTTCGTCCAACCGCCCGACCTGACGCAGGCCGCGCGCGTGGATTACATAGGTCAAGGCCCGGTTAGGCTCTATCTCAATGGCACGTTTCATCAGCTCCTCGGCCTCTGTGAAATTCCTCGCGCTCCGCTTCTTTGAAGCCAGATTAACGACTATGACAACCGACAAAGGATCCAGGTCGTAGGCAACCTCCAACTCCCTCAAGCTCTCCTGAGATCGTCCCAGATCATTCAGTAGGAGTGAATACCAGTAATGAGCATAGGCATAACCCGGGTTCAACTCAATCGCCCGCAGGAATTCTTGTTCCGAACGCTCGTGTTCATAGGTTCTTATATATACAAGTCCCAGAGAGGCGTGGGCTTCAGCAAGTTCCTCGTCAAGACTGATCGCCTTCAGGGCTGCTTCTCGTGCCTGGGGTATGACCTCGCTGTCGGCAACGGCTCTATGATCAGGCAGTACGGACCAGGCGTCGGCCAGCCCTGAGTAGGCCAGAGCATAGCCGGAATCAAGCGCAATTGCACGTTCAAAGTAACCAATGGCTATTCTGAGATTGTCCTCGGTTCGCTTATTCCACAGGAAGCGACCCTGCACGTAAGCATTGTACGCATCTATATTGTCGGTGTACCTTTTTACAAGCAAAGTCTCCTCTTCACCGATCAGCCTGATTCTCAACGCGTCCGCAATTGAGCGAGAGATGTCATCCTGGATGGTAAAGATGCTTTCCAGTTCCCGGTCATAAGTCTCCGACCAGAGCTGCGAATCGGTGCCCACATCAATAAGCTGCGCCCGGACGCGTATCCTGTTGCCTTCTCTCTGGATGCTTCCTTCCAGGACCGCCGAGACGCTTAATTCCTCAGCAATCTTCCTGGTATCGCGGTAATCATCTTTATACTGCATGACCGAACTCATGGAAATAGTCTTCAGCTGCTTCAAGCCGGTCAGCTTTCCGATGATAGCATCCGTCATCCCGTTGCATAAAAACTCCTGGTCTCGTTCCGGGCTGAAATCCCTGAACGGCATAACGGCAATTGACGCCTCCCAGCCGGTATCGCCCGTTTTTCTCAGTGCCGGAAGCAGCGGCCGGATCAGAAGAAAATAGGCCGTGACGGAAGCGGCCACGAGCAGTACAACTCCCGTCAATAGTACGTAGGGAAAGGGTCGGGACCGGCGCAGGCCGGCCGCGCTGACGCCGGAGATTTCGCCGGATTCTCTATCACGCTTCAGCCTTTTCAGGTCCGAAACGACTCCCGCGGCGTTCTGGTAGCGCAGAGCCGGGTCTTTCTCCAGCAGCTTCGACGCGGTCTGAAGCAATTCCTCGGGAATATCAGGGCGGCATCCGGCCAAAGGTTCGGGGAGATCATTGACAATTGCCTGAGCGGTGGCGACCACATTGCCGCGATGAAAAGGCGTTCGGCCGGCTATCATTTCATAAAGGACGATCCCGAATGAAAAAAGGTCGCAGCGATGGTCAACCTCGCCGGCCAGCGCCTGCTCCGGGGCCATGTAGTCGGCCGTCCCGACCGGGGTCCCGCTCCGGGTCAGATGCTCGCTTCCCTGAATGGTGGCCAGGCCGAAGTCAAGTATCTTCGGGCGATCCTCGGAATCGACTATGATGTTGGACGGTTTGATGTCCCGATGGGTAACCTTCATCTGATGAGCCTTGCTAAGGCCTTCACAGATCTGTATGGACAGCTCGATAATTTCATCTATCGAGAGACTTTTCTCGCGGAGAATTTGCCACAGCGACCGTCCTTCCACGTATTCCATCACAAAAAACGGTCGCTCCCTGTATTCGGAGACCTCATAAATGTGAATAATGTTCGGATGACTCAGCCCCGCCGCAGCCTGGGCTTCACGCATAAAACGAGTCTTGAATGCTTTGTCTGAGGCCAGTGCAGCCGACAGAAACTTCAAAGCCACCCGGCGGTTCAGCACTGTATCTTCCGCGAGGTACACCTCCCCCATACCGCCGGAGCCAATCTTTCTGATCACTTTGTAGTGAGAAATAAGGGTGCCGTCGGCAATCATGTCGCCCAAAGGTTCATCACGATTTTCAGGAACATCTGCCGGCATAATTCAGCCTTACGCTGGAATTTTAATCAACACCTCTCAAGCCACGCGACAACCCGAAACTACAATATTGTCGCTTTCAAATCAATCCTAAAGACTAATCCTCGCGCGTGATATGACTCCAGACAGACGATAAGATTCTGCCCTTGCCACAGACATCTCAGCCGCCCGCGCGAGTCCCCGGACAATTGCTAAAACGAAAACCTCAGGCCGAACTGGTTGACCGGCTTGTCCTCAAAAGACGAGAAAATTCGCTGATAGTTCAGAGATACTCTCGGGACAAGCGGTTTCACGATCGACAATTCAATGTAATGGTCGCGCTTCAGATACGACATGTCCCAGTTGAAATCGGCGGTGAACTCGACATTAAAATCAGTCCAAACCTTAAAGGTGTTGATAGATATAATCTGGACGGTCTGGCCGCGCTCGTCGCCGTCGTCATCAACGTTCTTGTAAAGCGAAACCTCGTTTGTGATCGGCATAATACCGAAAACTTCGCCTTCAACGGCTGGCAGCGAATAAACGCGTCCGCAAAAAAAACAAAGAAATATCAATAGAAAAACAGCCGCGACTTTCAACATGTGCTCCCCCAATCTCAGGCAGCTTGCCGGTTTGCGATGCTCATCAACAGACAACGGCAATTAAACCATTTTCATGCCTCAAGAAAAGGACTTTCCCTAACCGCTTGATTGATAAGTCATAATAAGTTAATTTAGCTCCGTGAAACTGGTTTTCAGAAAAATATGGAGTTTTTGGAAACGCTTCGCACGCGCTTTAGCTCGCGTAAATACGGAGATAATAATCTTCCTGTTCTATTTTATTGTTTTCACGCCTTTCGGATTTGTCCTGAGATTGCTGCGGCATGACCCTCTCAAAAGACGGCTAAAAGGAAACAGCAACTGGCAAAAAGCGAGTATAGGCCGCTTCGACTGGGAAAAGGCATCGCATCAGAGTTGAGGTCGCCTATGAATATTCTGGGTATATCCTGTTTCTATCACGATTCGGCAGCTTCTCTCGTAAGAGACGGCCTTCTCGCCGCAGCCGTTCTCGAAGAGCGTTTCACGGGCGTCAAGCATGACTCCGATTTCCCGTCGAATGCCGTCAACTTCTGCCTGGAAAAGGAAGGCCTCAGGATTGACGATATTGACTATATCGTTTTCTACGATAAACCCTTCACCAAATTCGACCGGATACTAAACAGCTACCTTCAAACCGCTCCGGTTTCATACCCGGCGTTCCGAAAGGCCATTCCGGTCTGGCTGAGGCAGAAACTCTGGCTGCCACAGATTATCAGAAAAGAACTTGGTTTTCAGGGCGAACTTCTGTTTGTAGAACACCATCTCTCGCACGCCGCCGGGACATATTACTGCTCGCCGTTCGATAAAGCCGCGATTCTGACCATCGACGGCGTCGGTGAATGGGCGACGGCGTCCGTCGGCGAAGGTCGCGGCAACAAAATCGAACTTCAAAAGGTGATGAACTATCCCCATTCGGTGGGGCTTTTGTATTCGGCATTCACATATTTTCTCGGATTTCGGGTTAATTCGGCAGAATATAAAGTCATGGGGCTGGCCCCGTACGGCGAGCCTGTATACGCCGACCTGATCAAAAGCAACATCGTCAGAATATTCGATGACGGATCAATCCACCTGAATCTCAAGTATTTTGAATACCATTACGGCCTTCGAATGACCGGAAAACGCTTCGAAAAGCTCCTCGGAAGGCCGCGAAGATCGCCCGAGTCGGAGCTAACGGAATCCGACCGCAACATCGCCGCCTCGATTCAGGCCGTGACCGAGGAGATCGTATTCAAAATGGCCCGTCATGCAAAAGATTTGACCGGCTTATCAAGTCTTTGCCTGTCGGGCGGTGTGGCTTTAAACTGCGCGGCGGCGGGGAAGCTTTTGCAGAGCAGGATGTTCGATGACATGTACGTTCAGCCTCCTTCGTCCGATGCCGGTGGGGCCATTGGGGCGGCGCTGTACGCTCATTACTCCATGACCGATTCGCCGAAAAGAAACGATCAGCCCTATTTCACTCTCGGTCCGGCATTCACCGAAAGTGAGATAAAGGAATTTATTGAATCGGAGAATATACCTCACTCATATACGACCGATGATAGACTGTCTTCGTTTACGGCCGGGAAACTGGTGGAAGGGAAAATAGTCGCACTTTTTCACGGGCCGATGGAATTCGGCCCCAGGGCGCTCGGCTTTCGGTCAATCCTGGCTGACGCGCGTGACAGGGAAATGAAAGCAAAAATCAACCGGGCGGTGAAATTCCGCGAGACCTTCCGGCCCTTCGCACCCGTCGTTACCGAAGAGAGCGCCCCGGAGTATTTTGAATCCGGCAGGCCGTCTCCGTACATGCTCTTCAACTTCGAGGTGAAAGAAGACAAGCGGGAAATCATCCCGGCCGTAACGCATAAAGATAACACCGCGCGAATCCAGACAGTAAACAGAAGCGGCAACCCGCCGCTTTATGATATCCTCAAGAGTTTCGAGAAAGAAACCGGGGTCCCGGTTGTGCTGAACACGTCGTTCAATCTGCGCGGGCGCCCGATTGTCCGGACGCCGCAAGAAGCCTTTTCCACATTTCTATCATCAGGCATCGACGTTCTCATCCTGGGAAATTTCGTTATCGAAAAGATAAATATCGATGCGGGCCGCTTCGAAAGATTCAAAATCACCACCCGCGAAGACTGAAATTAACGGTTGATGATTTCGCCGCGGGCCTTATATTTCGGATATGAGCATCTTTGGATCGGCCAGAGAGCGCCTGAAAATATTCGGCGAGTTCTGGTATTTTCTGAAAACGTCAAAAAGATGGTGGCTGACGCCGATTATATTCTTTTTGATATTCTTATCGCTTCTGATTGTGTTCACTGAATCATCGGCCCTGGCGCCGTTCATCTATACCCTGTTCTAAATTATGATTGCTGAGCGTGCACCGGGCCGGCATGGAAAATCCGTTTGGAAAATCTTCTTCCTTATTTGCTCGATACCGGCCTTCGTTCTCGTCACGGAGATAATATTCACGGCTATCCCCATAGATACATATTTCCAGAACCGCTTCTTTTTGGTCAACCGCGCCCTCGACTATCCCGAGGTTTTCAAGAAAGACTATCATCTTTTCTGGCGATTCCGGCCGTCTCAGACAATCAAGTCACGCTTCTTCGAGGGCAGAGAGTACCGAATAAACTCATCCGGCCTTCGCGGTGATGAAATCCCCCCCAAATCCGAAAAAATCCGAATTGTCGCCCTCGGCAACTCGTGCACCTTCGGCTGGCGCATGCGCGATGACGAGACGTACGCCAAACAGCTTGAACGGATCATAAACGGCGATACATCACTGCCGCAGGTTGAGACGATCAACGCGGGAATACCGGGGTACAGTTCATTTCAGGGACAAAGATTTTTCGATTCGGATATGAC
>CP070766.1:2357506-2360183 GCA_020345705.1 Candidatus Zixiibacteriota bacterium
GGCCGCAGATATAATCTCTTCGATTATGTCGGGGCGCCTGACGCGGAGAGAATCGTGATTATGATGGGTTCCGGCTGTGAGACAATGCATGAAACCGTCGATTATCTGGTCAAGCAGGGCGAAAAAGTCGGACTGATAAAAGTTAGGCTGTACCGCCCCTTCTCCACTGAAGCCCTGGTGAAGGCGATACCGGGCACGGCGAAGAAAATCGCCGTTCTGGATCGCACCAAGGAGCCGGGTGCCGTCGGTGAACCGCTGTATGTCGATGTCCGCTCCGCCATCGGCGAGGCGATAAGCGCGGGCATCTCGCCTGTGAAGGATTATCCCACCATTGTCGGCGGAAGATACGGCCTCAGTTCCAAAGAATTTAATCCTGCTATGGCCAAGGCAGTGTTTGACAACCTCAAGGCCGACAAGCCCAAAAACCATTTCACCGTCGGCATCACCGATGATGTCACCTTCGCCAGTCTCGACGTGGATTATTCCTTTGACATTGAGGGCGACAAGACTTTCCGCGGGCTTTTCTACGGACTCGGCGCGGACGGAACGGTCGGAGCCAACAAGAACTCCATCAAGATCATCGGCGAGAACACCGACAACTACGCCCAGGGATATTTCGTTTACGATTCCAAAAAGGCCGGCGCGATAACGGTTTCGCACGTGCGGTTCGGTCCGGTGCAGCTGCGACGGCCGTACCTGATTACCTCCGCCAACTTCGTCGCATGCCACAACTTCTCGTTTCTCGAGAAATACGATATGCTGGAAACACTGAGAGAGGGCGGGACATTTCTGTTGAACAGCCCCTATGGCGCTGATAGAGTCTGGAACAATATCCCCGTTGAAGTCCAGCGCCAGATCATAGACAAGAAGGCTAAATTTTACGTCATCAGGGCAATCGACCTGGCCAAACAGCTCGGTCTCGGGGCTCGCATCAACATGATAATGCAGACGGCCTTCTTTGTCATAAGCGGCATCATCCCTAGGGATGATGCGATCAAGGCGATCAAGGATGCCATCCTCAAAACCTACGGACACAAGGGCGAGAAAGTGGTGAATATGAACTACGCTGCCGTTGGTGCCGCCGTCGAAGGTATCGAAGAAGTCAAGTATCCCGATAAAGCAACCAGTAAGATCAGGAAACCCCGTCCCGTTCCTGAGCATGCTCCCGAGTTCGTTCAGAATGTGACGGCTAAGATCGTCGCCAACAAAGGCGATACTGTTTCGGTTTCGGCAATGCCGGATGATGGTACGTTCATCACCGGTACCACCCAATATGAAAAAAGAAATGTGGCCGTTGAGATTCCGGTCTGGGATGAAAAGGCCTGCATCCAGTGCGGCATCTGCTCTATCGTATGTCCTCACGCCGCGATTCGGATGAAGATTTACGATGCTGAGGTCCTTAAGGACGCCCCCGAGACGTTTAAATCCATCGATGCCCTGACCAAGCAGTTCAAAGGCAAGAAATTCACATTGCAGGTGGCGCCCGAGGACTGCACCGGCTGTGAACTCTGCGTCAGTGCCTGCCCGGCCTTCGGCAAAGATGAGCAGGGCCAGAAGACCGACAGGAAAGCCGTCTACATGAAGCTTCAGATTCCTCTGCGTGAACAGGAGGCCTGCAACTTCGATTTCTTCCTCTCGATACCGGAAGCGGATCTCTCGGCCTTCAACATCGAGACCACCAAGGGAAGTCAGCTGGTCAAGCCGCTCTTTGAATTTTCCGGCGCCTGCGCCGGCTGCGGCGAGACGCCGTACGTTAAACTGGTCAGTCAGCTCTTCGGTGATCGGGCTCTGATCGGGAACGCCACCGGTTGTTCGTCCATCTATGGCGGCAACCTGCCGACGACCCCGTTCACCAAACGTGCCGACGGTCGGGGACCGGCCTGGTCAAATTCGCTTTTCGAGGATAATGCCGAGTTCGCCATGGGAATGAGGCTGGCGGTTGAGAGCATCATGTCTCGGGCTCGGAAACTTCTGAAAAAGCTCTGTCCCGAGGATTATGACGGTATTATCGGCGCCGAGCAATCAACGCTGCTGGAGATTGAGGCGCAGCGCAGGAGGATCGACAGGATTAAAGCCCGGCTGGAGACAATGTCCGAACCTGAGGCGGCCACGCTGATGGAAATTGCCGACTATCTGGTCAAGAAATCGGTCTGGGCCTTCGGCGGTGACGGCTGGGCTTATGACATTGGTTACGGCGGGCTTGACCACGTGATGGCGTCTGGCCGAAATGTGAATATTCTGGTTCTGGATACTGAGGTTTATTCAAACACAGGCGGGCAAATGTCAAAAGCCTCGCCGATGGGTGCCGTGGCAAAATTTGCCGCCGCGGGGAGTCCATTGCCCAAGAAAGACCTGGGCATGATGCTGATGCCTTACGGCAATGTGTATATTGCCCAGATTGCCCTCGGTGCCAGCCACAACCAGGCGGTAAAGGCTCTTGTTGAGGCTGAAAAATACGACGGCCCCTCGATTGTAATCTGTTATGCGCACTGCATTGCACACGGAGTTGATATGGCCCATGGCCTCAACGAACAGAAAAAGGCGGTCAATTCCGGCCACTGGATTCTCTACCGATACAATCCGGAACTGATCAAACAGGGGAAAAATCCGCTGCAACTGGACAGCAAAGCTCCGTCGATCAGCTACGCCGATTACGCTTACGGTGAGATTCGCTTCA
>CP070766.1:2360283-2368179 GCA_020345705.1 Candidatus Zixiibacteriota bacterium
ACCGAACTGACGTCAAATACCGCTACAACCCAGATGATCCTCCCGATTCTCGGCTCGCTTTCAGCCGCCATTCAGGTCAATCCGCTGCTTTTGATGATCCCGGCGACGCTCTCGGCATCCTGCGCTTTCCTGCTTCCGGTCGCGACGCCCCCCAACGCTATTATTTTTGCCTCCGGGCAAATAACCATCGGCAAAATGGCTAGAACCGGCGTTATTCTGAATCTTATCGGCGTTATTCTAATAACACTTGCAATTTACCTTCTGGGAAGGTATATATTCAGCATAGATCCGGGTCAGTTTCCCGGCTGAGCAAATACCGGATAAATTGGGTTGACATTTATATTTTTTTTGACATAACGTTACTCTCATCATTTTAGACAACGAGATTTGACGAACGGAGGTAACACATATGTCACGCAAAGTTGTTTTTTCTTGTCCAGATAAGTAAAATACAAACGAAAGGCAATAACATGCGTAATAAGAGCGACATAGATAAATTTGTAGAATTAACCGTAGTTATATTCATGGGGGTGTTATGATCTCGCTAAAAGCGCAATACGGTCTGAAAGCCATCGTAGCATTGGCCGCCCATTACGGCAAAGGCGCTTTGCAGGCCAAGGAAATTGCCGGAAGCCAGGATGTTCCGGTGAGGTATCTTGAACTTCTTCTGTCACAACTCAGGAGAGCTAGGCTGGTTGAGGCGACCAGGGGCAAAAAAGGCGGGTATTTCCTGTCAAAGAAGCCCAATACCATTAGCGTGTATGACATAGTGGCCGCATTTGAAGGTAGCGTTCTGTTCCCGCAGAACGGTCGCAATCGGAAGGATTCTCTCTCTTTTGTCTGGAAAGAGGCAGAGAAATCGGTGGTGAAATACTTCAGGTCTATTAAGGTCTCGGATCTTGTTCCGAAGCTGAAGTCAGGCAAAGAAATGTATCACATTTAGCTTGATCTTCATGCTGCTGACTCATACCAAGAAGCGTTATGGGTAAAATAGCTTCGGACATAACGGAACTGATCGGCCGAACACCTCTCGTGAGACTTAATCGGCTGGCTCAGGGTCTGCCTGGCAAAATAGTCGTAAAGCTCGAATCCTTTAATCCGCTCTCGTCAGTCAAAGACCGTATCGCCTATTCAATGATCACGGATGCCGAGCGGAAGGGCCTGCTCAAAAAGGACACCGTCATCGTCGAGCCGACCTCCGGCAATACCGGGATTGCTCTCGCCTATATTTCTGCCGCCCGGGGTTACCGGCTGATCCTGACCATGCCCGATACGATGTCGATTGAAAGGCGAAGCCTGCTCAAGGCCCTTGGGGCGGAACTGCATCTTACGCCCGGTTCGGAAGGAATGCCCGGCGCCATAAAAAAGGCCGAGGAAATCATGGCTCAGACGCCAAACTCCTTTATTCCCCAGCAGTTCAAAAACCCGGCAAATCCTGAAATCCATCGCAGGACTACCGGTCCTGAAATCTGGGAGGATACTGACGGCCACGTAGATATAATTGTCTCAGCAGTCGGAACCGGGGGAACCGTTACGGGGGCCGGGGAATATCTTAAGAATAAGAAATCCTCGGTAAAAGTCATTGCCGTCGAACCTGCTGAGTCTCCCGTTCTCTCGGGTGGCCAGAAAGGCCCGCATCCAATCCAGGGCATAGGGGCCGGCTTCAAGCCTGATGTTCTTAATCTGAGTGTCGTTGATGAGATCATCACGGTGACCGGTGATGAGGCCATTAATATGACACGTCGGTTAGCCAGGGAAGAAGGTATTCTGGCCGGCATTTCGGCCGGTGCTAATGTCGCTGCGGCCTTGAAAGTCGCCGCCCGGAAAGAGAGCCAGGACAAATTGATCGTGACATTTATCTGCGACACCGGGGAAAGATATCTATCTACACCGACCTTCTCTGATCTGGAGTAGGCCGGTTTGCAGCCTGATTTGCCCGCTCAAAATGGAACGGCGTTTTAGCTTCTGTTCTAATTTGGCAGAGTGTCAGGGGCAGAATACGGCTCAGATGCCGTACTCGTATTTGTGCGAATATTGCAGTCAATTTATTATCAACAACTTACCTTATTCCTTCAGTCTTGCTGATAATCCGGCACATGTGAGGCTTTAGGACATAATCAGGATTTCTGTTTTTGGGTACGAGGATCTTTGACAGCATGACCAAAAGGGGGCGCGTGTAGCCGCAGCACACGATTTGCTGCCCTTCCATTGATAACCGCTTCAGGCTTACCATGAATCTGAAGCGGTTTTTTATACGTGTAAGCGGCGATATGGCTTATATTCAGCCGATGGCAAAGAGATACAGACTGGGAATCTCAACGACAGTCGACTATACCGTCGACATCTATGAGCAGTTGCGGCTGTTTTCGAAGGCCGGTTTTGAATTCGTCTCCATCGGGGCACAATTGGAACACAGCCGCTTTCCGGAGCCGGATCGTTTTGTAGAACTGGCAGAGAAGGCCGCCGGCCTCGGCCTTGCTATTGAGTCGGCCCATGCGCCTTTTGGAGATGAATATGACCTGGCCGCGACCGGTGGGGCCTTGAGGCAAGCCGCCGCCGATAAAACGATTGACTTTGCGCGCCGATCGGCCGAATACGGTATTCCGATGGTCATTATTCACCCTCATCATTATTTTTCCGATGATAAAGAAGCCTGCTTTGAAAGAGCGGCTGATTCTCTGGCCAAGGTTCTACTGGGAAAGCCGGACAAAATCGTAGTCGCCATCGAAAACCTTCCAACCAGAGAAGGCTCATGGATTTGCGATCAACTTCTGCAGGCTTTGGACCGGCGCAGGGTCGGTTTCTGCTACGACAGTTCCCACGAGAATATGAGCGGCGCGCCGTTCCATCTTCTGAAAAAACATTACTTGAGGATGATCACATGTCATCTGTCCGATAATCAGGGGTTTAAGGACCAGCATCTCGTTCCCGGAGACGGAAATATAAAGTGGGACGAACTGAGGTCCTACTTCGACAAGTCACCGAAAATCCACGACGTCCTTCTGGAAGTCGGGACAGGGGAGAAGCTTACCGAGCCGGTGGAAGAATTTGTCATGAGGGCCGCCAAAAGAGCGAAGGAGATATTCGGCTGAGGTTCCGGGCGCTGATTATTTTAGATAGGAACAAAAGCTCGGCCTTCTCATATTAGAATTAGAAATCACAATTTGGGAGATGCGAACGAATCGCCGCTTTGCGGAAATAGAATAATTTGGATTTTTCATAGAAATATCGCAGAGGAGAAAGCTATAAAATGAGCATAGGAAATACTTCAATGATCAAGAATATTGATGTCTGTCTCCTGGCTGTGCTGATAATTGCGGCCCTTACGGTTTCAGGTCCTCTTGCCGACACCACCGCCCAGCCGGAATCATCTGATCCCCACATCGCCAAAGGCAATGAGCTGTTGAGCACCGGTCAGCCGGCGGCTGCTATCGCCGAATATGACAAGTCTCTGGCCATCGACGCCACCAATGCCGCTGTCTATCTTCAGCGCGGGATAGCGCATGGAATGGCCGGTAATCTCAATCAGGCCATCAAGGATTTCAGCGAGTCAATCAGACTCGACCCATCGATTCCTGAGGCCTACTTCAGCCGCGCCCTGGCACATGAACGACTCAATGACAGAGACAAGGCGATTCAGGATTATGGCAAGGCAATCGAGGTGAATTCAGAGTATGCCCGGGCTTACTACAACCGGGGGGTAGTGCAGCACCTCAAGGGGCTTCACAATCTCGCTATTGACGACTTTCAGAGCGCCATCAGAATAGACCCCGGTTATGCCAAAGCCTATTTCAATATGGGGGTGGCCTATCGGGCGATGAACAACAATGACATGGCGATAAAGAGCTACACTCGTGCCGGGGAGCTGGACCCTTATATGGCCGATGCCTTTTATAATCGAGCGCGTGTCTATTATGATGAAAATAAATTCGAACTGGCTATACGTGATTACAGGAGGGTCATCGAAATTGACTCCACCCACGCCGAGGCCTATTTCAGCCTGGGGGCGACCTGTGAATGGACCCGCCAGTATGATGAATGCTTCTGGGCTTACGATATGTATATCAAGCACGCTCCGAGGGAGGATTCGGCAAGAGTGAGGGCTCTCAGGGCCAGATATGAAGAGATAGAACGGAAGAAGGCGATGTTCGATAAGCCCTGATGTACTGCCTCTGGAAATCTATATTAGATGTGAAACGAGCTCACCCACCTTCGACAGGAATTCACTGTCCTTTTTCGAGAAGGCCGACGGAGTGTGTGAATCTATATCGAGCTCCCCCACCAATTCTCCATTTCTGAAGATCGGAACGACGATCTCCGATCTGACTTTTGGGCTGCAGGCCAGGTAGTTGTCCTCCTTGGTGACATCCTGGACCAGGAAGGTTTCTTCAGAGTCGGCAGCACGGCCACAGATCCCCTTGCCAAATGGAATCCTGACGTGCTCCGTCGGCTCGCCGACAAAAGGACCAAGGACGAGCTCTCTTTTTCGGCTCTTGTCGACGCGGTAGAATCCAACCCAGTCGTATCCGGCAATATTTTTACTTAAGAGATTACAGACAACCTCAAGTTTAAACTCCTTGTTGCTGGCGATAGCGGTAATTGCCTTAATTCTTTCAAGGAGTGTGTCGAAAAGCTCCTGCCTTTCCATTTTCCTCTACCTTCATCCTCTCTCGCTGGTCATTCGCCTCGTTTCATTTCATCCCACACCTTCCAGATCCGCCGGAGGTGCGGGATTGTGATCGATCCGCCCACCATGAGACCGATGGCCAGGGTTTCCTCCAGTTCGGAATCGGTTACGGACTCCTCCCGGCACCTGATAAGATGATACATGATGCAGTCGTCACAGCGGAGCACCAGCGATGTAACAAGGCCCATCAGCTCCTTCAGTCTGGCGGGCAGAACGCCGTCCTGATAGGCCTGCCAGTCAAGGTTGACAAACCGCTTGACATTTGTGCCGGAGTATTTCAGAACAAGTTCATTGAGTCGTTCCCGTTCTTTCCGGAATTTATCGATCCTGTTTTCTGCCACAATATAACCCTGATATTCGCTGTGTTTCCAGAGTTGTTAATCGATCACTTACAGCTAATATCCCCTCAATTCATAATCGATGTTTCCTCGCAGGTCGGGAACTCCATCGATGATTCCGTTAACATAATCAAACGATTTGTCGGAATGAAATTCTACGCGTTCACTTTCGACACAGTCGTGTTTATGAAGCAATTCTGTGCAAGGGGCGTGAGCGAATACAAGTGCAATGCAAGAGACGACTATAAAAAGATTCCCCGGCCCTTCTTCATTATTGCACCCTGTGACGCCGTGAACAAATTGAGCTGCCTTTTCCTCCGCCAAAGGTTCCAATTCTACATCTGTATTATCATACAAAACTGCGGTTTACGCAAATCATTTCTGTCTGAGGCTCTTTTATCAGTTGACCGCTTCAGGGCTCTTTGCCGGCAAATATATTTTTATTGACTTTTTGCCGCTGAAAGCCGTTTTATGGCCGAAAACGGAGGATGTCCGGATATACATGACGTGCTAAGAGGAGCCGGTCTGAGGAGTAAGGGGAAATTGCCCAAAATATCGACTTTCATCCCGATGGGACCGGATATAAACTTGCCTCTGGTCTGATGGACTTGAAAACTGAGGGGCTGATATGATACTTTCGGGTCGAGGAAGAGCCGAAGTCAATTTTGGCGTTATACTGGCCGATGTAGTTACGGTATGAGAAAAATAAGTAAATTAATAGAGATTACCGTTCTGGCCTTCATTTTATGCGGAAATTCGCCGCTTGCCGCCCCGGAAACGGTCTATCCGACGGGCTACCAGATCACGAGTGATTACTCTCTCAGTGCTGATAAAATCGTGATCGCGGACACTCTTGTCATACGCCGGGTTGTTGTCAACGGGGAAGCTTTTGGCCTGACCGGCCTTTACTTTTCCGACAATTTCCCCCCTGAGCTCGAAATCGTTGATAACTCGGTGAGTGTCAACGGCGTCGCGACGGACCATATAATTCTCGGGCCGACTGGAAGCCAAGGCCCTGCCGGATACGATAAGTATATCTGGGTCATTGACTTACCGGGTGATACCGGCACCGTCAATCGCACTCTTCAGCCTGGAGACAGCGTTGTTGTAACGACAATGATAACCTGTAACGATCTGGGGCGCTTTGCCCTTCCGTTACACACCGCCGTCTTTTACGGCAATGGAACAGGATTTTTCTCGACCTCCGATTCGCTGGAAGTGGAATTCGTTCTGTCGCTGGACGTCGATGATGATATTGATCCCCGCCGGACTCTACCGTCGAACAGCCTCAACTCGTTGGCCTACCCGAATCCTTTCAACGCGTCGGTGATTGTCCGGTATGCCGGCGAGAGGCTCAAAGGGAGGGGAATTTTATTGGAGGTGTATGACCTGACGGGAAGGAAAATTCATGAAAATGCCCTTGTATCAGGCGCCCACGAGGGCTATATTGTGTGGAAGCCGCCGGAATCGATAAGTTCAGGTTTATATTTATATAAATTGTCTGCGGGTAAACGGAGTTCCAAAGGGAAAGTAACGCTGATAAAATACCAGGTGAATTATGGGGCACGATAAAACAATCGACAGACGCGAATTTATCAAAAAGCTCGGGAAATATTCCTCGGCGGCACTGGTTGGAGGATATGTCCTTGATTCGCTGTTTTTCTCTCCTTCCGAGGGTCGTGCCGCTGTTAATGCCAGCGTATTTCTATCTAGGAATGGATCGCCGGCCGAAAACGTGGCGAAGGTCATTGATATGCGGTTTGGGGGGATTGAGAATCTTATCGGTTATGATGACGTCGTTGTCATCAATCCCAACGGTCAGTGGTATAATCAGGGGGCCAGCAACTGTGCCTGCTGTATGGGCTTGATAGACCTGATACTTGGCCGGCCGGGCGGGTTCGATGGAGAAATAATCTTCTGCGAAAATACACAGTTTCAGACGGGCGGTTTCTGGAATATCGGGTTTCTGGAAAGAAACGGGCCGTATAATTTTAACGATATGATTGCCTATTATCAAAGCCAGGGACACTCCAATGTTAACGGCGTTCGAATATGGTGCCAGGCCGACGATCCAAGCGGCTGGCCGGTGGTGACGGGTCCCCAGCAGGGGCAGGGGTGGGTTCGCCCGGAATGGCAGTCCCCGACCAGCGACTGCTTGTTTTACCTGGCTTACCCGATAATTTTGTCGCCGTATTCGGGCCGGTTGATTGACCTCAAGAACGGTGTTTATGATAATGGCTATGACGGTCAACCTGATCTTCGGTTTGTCAAGGTCCCGAATTTAAATAATCACGGCCAGAATGCCCAGCAGGATTATGCCGGCGTGACCAGCGCCATCAAGTCTTTTCTCGGCATCACCGAGCTTGAAAACGCCATGACCGGCCAGTATGCCGACGGCCACAAGCATCTCCATACTTACGGCAGTGGTTGTCATGGCGCTGGTGCTCAAAGGGCCTTCGCCGCCGGTGAAGGGGTCGGAGCCTGGATGCACAACTGCCGCAAGCCGGACATTTTCCTTACCACCGCCGAGTGGGTCGGATGGGGCAGCCGAATCAACAGCGACGCCACCCAGGCGAGGACCGTCGCCCTGGCCGAGGACCCGGTTTCTCTGGATTATTATATGTGCAAATGTGTTATGTGGCCGATTTATCCGACGCAGCAGTATTTCAACCCGGATTATGACATTCCCGGAAATATGACTCGCCAGACGATGAACGGGTGCGCTTCACAGGGATTCGGGACGGTAAACGAAGCTGAAATAGCTGCATATGTCTATGACTTTAACGCCCCTTCGGTTTTTCGTTTTGATATTGATCGCAAGATCGAGCAGTTTCGCAGGGGGCAGGCCACGCAGCAGGAGGTTCTGGAGCT
>CP070766.1:2368279-2372217 GCA_020345705.1 Candidatus Zixiibacteriota bacterium
TATCACAAGCCTGATGAAGAGCATCATCATGCATCACCATCGTTTTGCCGGCGGCATTCCGGAGTTCCAGGTGCGGACCGCACTTCAGACAGGCGTTAGGTTGGGCATGAAATCTTCGATTGGCGGGATCTTCATATTCTGCCCGACACTCATCGCACATGGAGAACGTCTTCATGGTCGTGTTCTTGCGATCGTACGGCAGTGACTCAATTATACTGTATCGTGGTCCGCAGTTCGTGCAGTTCGTGAAAGGATACCGATAACGCCGGTTATCGGGATTAAGTATATCTTTGAGACAATCAGGACAGGTCGCAACGTCGGGCAGAACAAATGCCGTCTTCTCGCCGTCGGCATCACTTCCGCGAACGGTGAATTCGGTGAAACCGACCGGTACCAGCAGAGAAGTCTGAAGGTTGTCTATCGTTGACAGCGGCGGCCTGTCGGACTTCAGCTTTTCCACAAAGAGATTCAGCTCGTCCGGATGGCCTTCCAGGTCAATGTGGACCCCCTGCGTTGAATTGCATACCCAGCCGCTGAGTCCCATCTCGGTTGCCAGGCGATAAACAAACGGGCGAAATCCGACTCCCTGGACCGTTCCCTGAATTTTCAGACTCATGCGTGCCGTGTCAGTGCCCATTACGCCCTAATTCCTCAATCTCCCTGATTATACGGCCAATCACTTCTTCTGCGGCACTTTGTACCGCTTCGGCAAGGCCGTACCCCGCCTCGAAATTCTTACCTTCAATCCCGAATATAATAAGAGATGGAGGGAACTGTCCAAGAGTTTCGGCAAGCCTGACGGCGTCGGCGACGTTGATAGCATGTGTGGAAAAAGGCGGGAAGAGCTCATGCGGTATCGTCTCATTAAGGCCGTCAAATCGGAAAATCTTGCCAGCCAGGGAGCCGGAAATGGTACCGTCGATAAAGTAAACCCGGGCGGCGTGCTCCCAGGCGTCGATCAGCGAGGTTCCGTCGCTGATGCCGTCAATGACCTTGACGCCGTCAAGATCTTTTTCACGTATTTTGCGGGCAACATATAGACCGACGGCATCATCCCTCCGGTAATCGTTTCCGATCCCGATGACCAGTATGGGATGAATGCTTGTCATTTCATTCGAGATTTTATTCCCGCTCGATTTTGAGCTTGAGGAAATGGCAGGAACAGGATATACAAGGATCGTAATTCCTCACAACCTGCTCACACTGCCATGTCAGTTTATCGTGCGGCAGTTCAATGTTTTTCTCGACGAAGCGCAGCAGGTCTGCCTCGATCGACTTCTGGTTCTGGGACGTCGGCGGGATGATTCGGGCGTCCTGAATGACGCCGTTGGAATCTATTTTATACCTGTGATACAGTATTCCTCGAGGAGCTTCCGTGCACCCGTGGCCTGTACCCTGGCGTGGCTTGACTTCCACGTACGGCTTATCCGGCATCTCATATTTCTTAATCAAGCGGAGCGCCTCGTGACAGGCAAACGCCGTTTCCACGGCGCGGACAATAATGCTCTTGAACGGATTGCTGCAGGACTTCTCCAGGCCCGCCTCTTTGGCCGCTTTCCGGGCGACGGCGGGTAGTCTGTCGAAATTGTTGTTGTAGCGCGCCATCGGACCGACAAGATAGTCTCCGCGCGCCTTGACTCTGGCGTGAAGCGACGTGGAATGCTCAACGTGCTCTTCCTCGAAGCACTTCAGAAAATCATCAATGGTGATATCAACGCCCTTGTTGGAGACCAGCTTTCCCTCACAAAGAGGGTACTCCTCCGGATGATGAAGCGAGACAAACTCGTAATCTCTTTCGAGGTCAGGGAAGGGGAGAGTCGCCGTTACTTTGACGGTTTCCAAGGCGAACTCCAGCGCCCACTTCAAAGGCTCGATGTGTTCCTCGAGCTGTTTCTTCGTCGGCACCTTATAGAATCCGCCGACCTTGACGTTGATGGGATGGATTTCCCGTCCTCCCAGAAGAATCATCAAATCGTTGCCGATCTTTTTCAGCCTGAGCGCCTTTTTGACCAGTTCTGGATGATCCTTTGCCATCTGTATGGCGTCTTCGTATCCGAGAAAATCGGGAGCGTGCAGCAGATAGATATGAAGAGCGTGCGATTCGATGTACTCGCCGCAATAGAGCAGCCGGCGCAGATCGCGCAGCGGTCCTGTCACTTTCTTCCCGCAGATGCTTTCCATCGCATGCAATGAGCTCATCTGGTAGGCGACGGGACAAATCCCGCAGATACGGGCGGTGATGTCCGGTGCTTCGGTAAACCTGCGCCCGCGCAGAAAAGCCTCAAAAAACCGCGGCGGTTCGATGATATTGAACTTGACGTCCGAAACCTTATTGTTCTTTATTTTGACGAGGAGTCGTCCTTCCCCTTCGACCCTGGCCAGATAATCAACCTTTATGCTTTTACTTTTCATATGCCTCGCTCTCCTTCCGGAATGGCTCCGCATAAGCGTTGAAGCCGCGGAAAGCTCTTACGATATCGTCTTTGGGAACGTTCAGGTGCTCGAACCAGGCCCCGAGCGACGTCGTGTTGGGAGTCTCCTTGGGACCGAAACAACTGTAACAGCCGCGATTATACGACGGACACAGGGCTCCGCACCCGGCCTGGGTCACGGGACCGAGGCAGGGCGTCCCGGCGGCCACCATGACACAGACGATGCCTTTTCTCTTGCATTCGACGCACACGCTGTAGGTCGGGATGTTCGGCTTGCGGCCGTTCAAGGTGGCGTTTATCAGCTCCACCAGCTGGTACTTGTTGATCGGACATCCCCGCAGCTCGAAATCGACCGTGACGTGATCTGAGATGGCGGTTGATTTGTTGAGCGTGTCGATAAATTGCGGTGAAGCATAGACAATCGAGATGAAATCCCGGACGTCCTTGAAATTGCGCAGCGACTGAATGCCCCCGGCCGTGGCGCAGGCGCCGATCGTGATAAGAGATTTTGAGACTCTCCGTATTTTGTGAATTCGTTCGGCATCATGCGGCGTCGTTATGGAACCTTCCACCAGCGAAATATCATAAGGCCCTCTGACGACCGCGCGAGAAGCTTCCGGGAAGTTGGCGATGTGCACTTCGCCGGCTACGGCCAGCAGTTCGTCCTCGCAGTCGAGAAGGGATAACTGACAACCATCGCACGATGCAAATTTCCAGACGGCTAACTTGGGCTTCTTTTTCGTACTCACGTCACACTTCCCGTTTCGTAAAGATGGCTTTGATGTCGCTGTACCGGTAAACCGGGCCGTCTTTACAAACGAACGTCGGACCGAGCTGGCAGTGCCCGCACAGCCCGATTCCGCACTTCATGTTGCGTTCCATGGAAACGTAGATCCTGTCGTAATCCACGCCTCGCTTTTCGAGATCAAGGATCGTAAAGCGCATCATAATTTCCGGGCCGCACAAAAGGGCAATGCAATGCATCGGGTCGAACGGCGCCGGTTTTATCAGCTGCGTGACAACGGCAACGTTGCCCCGCCAGGAACCGGTGGCCCGGTCTACGGTGACCCGGATATCAAGGTCAAAGCGTCCCCGCCATCGCTCAAGTTCGTGGATATACAGCATGTCCTCGGGGGTTCGTGCCCCGTAAAGCAGGACAATCCGACCGTACTTTTCACGGTTGGCGAGAAGATAATAAATTACCGGCCGTAGCGGCGCCAACCCAATGCCTCCGGTCACCAGCACCACGTCACGGCCGACCGCCTCCTCAACCGGCCAGCTGCTCCCGTACGGCCCGCGGACGCCGAGACTGTCGCCGACCTTGAGGCGTTTTATGCCTCTGGTCACCGCCCCCACGATACGCGCCGTATGCACCAGGGTTTGCGGCTTGGCCGGATCGCCGCTGATGGAGATCGGCACCTCGCCGACCCCATACATGTAGAGCATGTTGAACTGGCCGGGTAAAAAATCGAAGCAGCCATTTTCAGCAACTGACCCCAAATCCAA
>CP070766.1:2372317-2379430 GCA_020345705.1 Candidatus Zixiibacteriota bacterium
ATGCCCTGGAATTTCCCCTTCTGGCAGGTCTTCCGGTTTGCGGCTCCGGCCTTGATGGCCGGTAACGGCGGTATGCTTAAACATGCTTCCAACGTGCCGGGGTGCGCCCTGGCGATAGAGGAAGTCTTCCGTGAGGCCGGTTTCTCGGAGCATCTTTTCCGAACACTGCTCATCTCTTCCAGGCTGGTTGAGAGTGTAATCAAGGACAATCGCGTTAAAGCGGTGACTCTGACAGGTTCCGAACCGGCCGGAATGTCGGTGGCCTCGATTGCCGGACGCGAGCTTAAAAAGACCGTCCTCGAGCTGGGCGGTTCCGATCCGTACATCGTTCTTGACGATGCCGACCTTCCGGCCTGCGTCGCCACCTCGGCCAAAGCCCGCATGATCAACGCCGGGCAGAGTTGTATCGCCGCCAAGCGGTTTATTGTCGTTGAACCGCTGGTCAAGCAGTTTGAAGAGCAGCAGACGGCGATCATGCAATCGCTCAAAGTCGGCGACCCGCTGTCCGAGAATACCCAGGTGGGCGCCATGGCGCGGATGGACCTGCTCGACGAGCTTGATGAGCAAGTGAAGAAATCAATCAAAATAGGCGCGAGACTTCTCTGCGGAGGCAAAAAGGCCGACGGGCCCGGCGCCTTCTATCTGCCGACGGTCCTGAGCGACGTGAAAAAAGGAATGCCGGTTTACGACGAGGAGACCTTTGGGCCGGTCTCGGCGATTATACCCGTCGGAGATACCGAGGAAGCCATCACCGTGGCGAATGACTCGCCGTTCGGGCTGGGCGGTTCGGTCTGGTCGCGTGACCTTAAGAAAGCCGAGGCGGTCGCCCGCCGAATCGAGTCAGGCGCTGTTTTTGTCAACGGGATGACCAAATCTGATCCCCGTCTGCCGTTCGGCGGCATCAAAAGATCGGGCTATGGGCGCGAGCTGTCGCATTACGGCATCAAAGAGTTCGTCAATATCAAAACCATATGGATCGCTTAATTCGTAGCCGCAGGCCCGGAGCGCCTGTAATCCTGATGTGAAATAGAAATAAATTGGGAGTCGGGAGAGCATGATCAATCTGAAAAACAAAGTCACACTCGTTACGGGGGGGTCCCGCGGCATCGGCCGGGCCGTCTGTCTTCTCTTTGCCGGGGCCGGAAGCGACGTCATCATAAATTATCGCAGTGACCGCCGGAGCGCCGCCGACGTTCGCAAAGAGGCCGAAAAACTCGGTGTCAGGGCATTCGAGATGCCGGCCGACGTGTCGGACAAAAAGCAGGTCGACGCCATGGTTGAGACCGCCATCAGGGAATTCGGGAAGATTGATGTTCTGGTCAACAACGCCGGCATCTGGAAGTATCACCCGATCGACGAAATGACCGATGTGGAACTGAAGGAAACCCTCGATATCAACCTGCTGGGTAGCTTTTACGCGGCCATGGCGGTCGTCCCGCACATGAAAGAGCGCAAATCAGGTGTCATAATAAATATATCCTCGACCGCCGGGCAGAGAGGTGAGGCTTACCATTCCCCATACGCCGCATCAAAAGGGGCTGTCATAAGTCTGACAAAATCCCTGGCCGCCGAGCTTGCCGAATACAATATTCGTGTCAATTGCGTCGCTCCCGGGTGGGTCGAGACGGATATAAGCCGTGATGCTTTGTCCAGCGAGCAATCCGGCGACATCCTGCGTCAAATTCCGTTGGGGCGGGTGGCCTCACCCGAAGAGATCGCCGGGCCTGTTCTTTTTCTGGCCTCCGATCTGGCCGGCTTTGTAACCGGCGAAATACTGAATGCCAACGGCGGGGCTGTCCTGTGCGGGTAATAGACAGTATGTCTGACCCGGGCAGAGATTGTGGTAGATATATTTCCCCTGCAGGACGGATTCTCCGCATATCCATCTCTTTATAGCATATTTCCTAAAGATTTAATGTATTTTTCCGGGGCTTTGTTCCTCTAACTCTAGTAAGGCGACAGTTGTCAGGTCACGCTATTCTACCACGATGGTTTTTACGCGATTGACATCAGCGCAAGCACGTGGCGGGTATGGAAGTATGCCGGCCTTGGAACAATTGTCGTCCGAGTGGGACAGCGGAGAGCACGGCGGCGTTTAGGCGTCTCCCGGCTGTGAACATCCTTGGTATTTCGGAGCCTGAGATGCTGCCGAAACCGCACTGGAGAGGAAAGCGTCATCTTGAGTTTGATGCTCTGTCAAAATGCGAACCTCTCCAGGCTGTTGATGGGGGATGGCCTTGACGGCTCATCTCCTGTTTTATCAAGTTGGGCATTGCCGCCACCGATTCTGTTTTTATATGGCATCAGCTTTTGAGCGATATTTGATTTACGACTCGGAGCTTACCACTAAGTATGTAAGCTGAAACGTCTTATGCGAGCGAAGCAGGTGTTCTGACAAGCTCTGTCAGGCTTCCCGCCTGACCGCGGTAAGCATGGTGGAGTATTCGCCGGATGTGACATGTCGACTCAACTCAGGATTGGCAAATAAGCCCAGTGAGAAAAGATGATCGCATTGATTTTGCGGAACTTGTCAAGCAGTGCCTTGCCGGTGATGAGAAGGCTTGGCGCAGGTTGACGCTGCGTGTGACGCCGATGATATTCGGCATGTGCAATAAGATGAGGCTGTCGAGCGACGAGAAATACGAGGTTTTCGGACAGGTGATGCTTATCCTCGTCCAGAACCTCGCCCGGCTGAGAAAGCCTGATAAGCTGCTAACTTATGTCGGCACTATTGCACGAAACGAGGCACTGGCTGTTATAGGGGGTCCCGGGCCGGAGGATATATCCACGCCGGAAATCATCGAGCGACTCTATGGTTCGAGGAACCTGACACCGGAAGAGATATTCGGTAGTGTCAGTCGAATCCAGGCCGTGACCAAAGCTATGGCATTGCTGCCCGAGAAGTGTTTTAAGCTTCTCTGGGCGTTATTTTTTGATAGCGACAGGCCGAGTTATAAGGAAATCTCGAAACGCCTGGGAATTCCGGTTCAGTCCATCGGCCCGACCCGAAAGCGCTGTTTTAAAAGACTGCTGAATATACTGAAGAGAAATAAATTGATATAATAGGTATCAAATCAGACGGAAGGTACTCTAACTAACAAATGGGGGAAAAATGAGCAAGATATTTGACAAAATCGGCGTTCTGATAGGGTATCTGAAAGGAGACCTTTCTAAAGCAATGAGACGGAGCGCGCAGGCTATGGTCCGGGAGGACAAGGACTTAAAGGAATTGTATCCGATTGTCGAGGAGCTTTACGTGACTGGGCAAAGCACAAACTGGAATGAGGCACGATCGGCGGCCCTCAAAATCTCCTCGCAGCTTTTCCGGGACTATTTGAAGAGCAAGAGATTGAAGAAAACAGGCTACGGCGTTACCGTCTTTGACTCCCAAATCCTGCCGCTTCCCGAGGGAGTCAGAAAAGCCGACGTCGGCGCGCGGCGAATCAAGTATCGCGTCGGCGATCGGTTACTGGATGTTTCTCTGTATCCGATTTCGAGCGGTTCATACGAGATAATCGGGCAGACGTCCAATATGGAAGGTGGATCCTTATCGCAGGTTATTCTTAAGTCAGGCAAGGAGACCTTTACCGCCGATACTGACGCTTTCAACATTTTCAGATTTCCAAGGATCCCGCTGGATAAGTACTCGCTTTATCTGCTTGCAGGCAGAAAAAGAATCGGATCAGTGACGATTGAGTTATGATAACAACTCTGCATATTCAAAAGCTCGTCACTCGTGAGGCTGTCGACCGGTTTATCGCTTCCCGGTATGATAATGATATCGAGAAGTTTCTTGGTGAGCTGGATTCCCACATAAACCATCTCATCAGGACCGACCTGAAAGAGGCGGGTCGGGTGGTCAGCGCCGCCGAACTGCTATTTGCGCACCTGCCAAAGCTGTATCAACCGCGTTTGCTGGCCATGAAAGGCCGGTACTACAACTGGACCGGTGACTACTCGTCGGCCTTGAAGTGTTATAAGAGAGCTGTCAAGCTGTTCGAAAAGGCCGGCGACAAAGAGGCCGTGGCCAGAACCGGTAAGGGCCTGATGGATGTGAATATGTATCTCGGACGGTACGACGCGGCCCTGGAAATCGGACGAAAGTCTCTGAAATACTATCGGCGCCGGAAGATGCTCAACGACTGTGGCCAGGTTCTAACTAACATCGGGAATGTCTATCACCGCATGGACAACAACCGGATGGCCCTGCGCTACTATGAGAAAGCCCGGGCGATTTTCCAGAAAAGCGGCGGCATTCCGTTGGCGATTGTTGAGTATAATCGGGCCAATATTTACTCTAATCTCAATAAGTTGCACAAGGCCGAGGCTCTCTACAACGTCGCGGCCGGCCTTTACCGCCAGGTGGGCCGACGCATTGCTGAAAATCGAGCCAAGTATTCCCTTGGCTATCTGCTCTTTCTTGAGGACCGGTACACCGAGGCCATCAAGGTTTTTGAAGACGTTTATGAGAAGTTTGTCAATCTGGGTGATCCCAAGTCGGCGGCTGTCACACAGCTTGACATGGTCGAGATTAACGTCCAACTCAATCAGTACGGCTCGGCAATCATGATCGCCGACCACATAATACCGGAACTGCGCCGACTAGGGATGCGATATGAGGAAGCCAAGGCGTACTTCTTCGCTTCTGATGCACGAATCCGGCTGGGTGATTACAGGCTGGCGGCCGAGCAGCTGAAAAACGCCGAGACTCTCTTCGCCGGAGAGGGAAACAACCTCTGGCTGGGCATGATTCACATCGCCAAGAGCAAATTATTCATGGCTCAGAGCAAATATGCCAGAGCCATTCGCGCAGCCGGCGATGCCAAATCATTCTTCGCCAGAAGCGGGGATGAAAGACGGAAAAATGACGCGGAAATTGTCCTGCTCGAGGCTGTCCTGAGGTCCGGAGATGTTTCGGCGGCACTCAGACTTTCGCGGCCTTTATCGAAAAAAAAGCTGATAAGTTATCAGAGGTACAATCTGAACTGCCTCGTCGGGCAGTGCCATTACAACCTCCGAGATTATGTTAAAGCTCTGGCCAGATTCAAGGCCGCCGTTTCGATAATAGAAAAAATGCTGTCCGGTCTCTACCCGGACGAGATACGGTTTTTCTTCGTCGTTGATAAGTACAGCAGCTACAAAAGAGTCGTTGATTGTCTGCTGCATATGGGCCGGATTAACGACTCCTTTCTGACCAATCTCAAAGCTCTCGAAACAATCAATCGTAAGGCGGCGCTGGAGGAAAGGGCTATGGCGGAAGTGCCCTCGTGGCTCCTGGAAAGGAGAAGTGAGTTCCGGGCCGCGCTCAAGAAGCTCAACCGATCGCCCCGTGGTGCTCAACGAGCACTGACCGACGCCCCTTCATACTATTCCATAGAACAGAAGCTCTGGTCAAACGAACGGCGGATTCGTTCCATCCTGTACCCGGAAGCTGAAGATTCCTGGCACGTCCGCGGTTTAAAAGCGCCCGATGTCAGAGAGCACCTCGGATCGGATGAGACTATAGTCAACTTCCTTGCCACGGAATCCACTACCGGAGCCTTCTGTGCCACCACTTCCAGCGTGGAGTTTGTCAAGCTTGACATCACTCCCGATGAGCTGGAGGTTCTGTTGCGCAAATTGCACTTCGTTTTCGAAAAGGCTGTCTTTGGGCTGAGGGATGCCGAGCGCACCAAGTCGATCGCTGAGTACTATCTTGGACAGATATACCGGAGACTTTTTGAACCACTGGTTCCGCATATCGCCGGCCGAAGGATATTCATAATCGCCGACAGCCGTTTTGACCAGGTGCCTTTGGTGGCCCTAAAAGACGACCGCGGTCGGTATTTGAAGGATAAATTTGAGCTGAGAATTGTCGTAAATCCGGAGGATTTGACACGCCGGGGTTCTGAGGTCAGACCCTGGGAAACCGGTAGAAGCGCCATATTTGCGGTTTCCTCGGATCTGCTTCCGTCCATCGATCTGGAGGCGAGGAAGATCAAAAATGTTTTCCGGAGGTCAAAGCTTTATATAAATGAGAAAGCCAACATTGACAATCTAAACAGCGAACTAAAGGA
The DNA here is from genome assembly GCA_020345705.1 of Candidatus Zixiibacteriota bacterium. Classification (GTDB taxonomy): domain Bacteria; phylum Zixibacteria; class MSB-5A5; order GN15; family PGXB01. The sequence continues at coordinate 2,378,374 of CP070766.1, forward strand.
GGCCGATGGATTTGTTCATATCGCGGCACATGCATCAAGGTCATCAGAGAACCCATTGTTCTCCAGAATACTGATGGGCGACGGGCCATTTTTCCCGTTCGATCTTTTCGAATCAGGGGTCAGGGCAAGACTTGTTACCCTGTCGGGCTGTCAGACAGCTGCGCCCGGTCTATATATTGGCAATTCATTTAGTCTTGCCAAAGCTTTCTATCAAGCCGGGAGTCAACACGTTTTGGCATCTTTGTGGCCGGTATCTGATAAGCTGAGTATGCTCTTTATGATAGACTTCTATAAGACTCTGGCTGACGTGGGGGATGTTTATCAGGCATATCTGAGTGCGGTGGAAAAAGTCATCGGATTTACCGATAATCCCGCATTCTGGAGCTCTTTTTTACTATTGGGAATATAGCAAGGAGAGTATACCATGCAAAAAGTTAGAAGATTGGGTAGAGGGGTCCCATTTATAATCCTCTTGTTCTTAATATTTATGATAATCCAGCACGCATCAGGCGATAATCCGGATCGTCCCAAAGCTGGTTTGCAAGGCGGGCCGCCTGATTCTGTCGGCGCGGTTGTCCCAAATCAGGTGATTATCGGAACCGATGCGGCAGACGCAATCGAGGGGCTTTTGCCTCGAATCGAAGGTGTCATTCTCAATAAAATTAGGAACAGGAATATTTTTCTTGTCTCGCTGTCCGGCCGTTTCCCTGTCGATCGCGTCGCCTGGGCTCTTAACCGGATGGGTGGTGTCAGATTTGCTCACCCCAATTACAGAATCGATCTGCCGGAAGTGGATCAGATAAGCGAATCCTTCCCGGATCAGAACAACCCTGTATTCGTTGATGGTGTCAGTCCGATGTCTTACTATGAACAGACTGAGGGCGGTGCCGATTCCGCTAATATGCTTGCAACGGGGGCCGGTGTGGTTGTCGGTATAATAGACAACGGTGTTGACTTCTTGCACCCCCTGTTTGACAGCGCCTTTGCAGACAGCGGATACGACTTCGTGGACAGCGACGCCGACCCGAGCGAGGAGGCCGGCGATCTGCTGGGCCAC
>CP070766.1:2379530-2384834 GCA_020345705.1 Candidatus Zixiibacteriota bacterium
AGAACCGAGGTGCTGGTGCCCAGGTTCTCTTTTAAAGAATACAAATATATCCTGGCGGCGCCGATCTCACGGGCCGATTTTATACCAAATCTGTTTCTAATCTACGGCAACTCTTCTCAGATAATGCGCCTTCTCACGGCCGTCCTCTACAAGAAAGGCGGGTATCTTACCAGCAAATTCTCCGGGAGACTCGATTGCGCTGATATCTGTATCGAAACGATGAAGACCGGCAAACCGCAGGTAATCCTGCCCTGCTATGGTGACAGGGTGCTCGGACTGACCCAGGATCACGAAATGGCAATGACGCTTCCGGCCGGTATGGATGACGAAGTCATCGCCGGGCTCGAACGTACGCATGAAGGCGGCATTCGTTATCCGACGCCGTCTTTCCTGCGGTTTACACCCGAATATCCAAAACACTATGAAAAACTTATCAAGGAGCTGGATAAGGAAAATGAGGGATAATTATTCTCACCGGGATAGAATTCAAATGATAATCAGGGGCGAAAAGCCCGACCGTTTTGCCGCCTCGGCCTGGCGGCATTTCTTTCATCTGGAGACAAATCTTGAAAGTCTCGTCCGGGTCATGCTCGACTTTCAGAAACAGTTTGACTGGGACTTCATGAAAATCAATCCACGGGCTTGCTACCACGTCGAGGACTGGGGAACGAAAGCCGACTGGTCAACCGATGAGTGCGCCAAGCATCGGCTCTATGGTTTTCCGGTAGACAAAATCGAGGATTGGGACAAAATCGAAGTTCTTCCGCCCGATACTCCGGTTCTGACCGAACATCTCAAAGCCATCAGCATGATTAGAAAAGCTGCCGGGTCTGACCTGCCGCTTTTTATGACCGTCTTCAATCCGCTCGGCGTGGCGAGGCATCTGGTCGACAGCAGGGAAAAACTGATCGAACATCTCAATCAGGACCCTGACAAAGTGAACGCCGCTCTCAAAAATATCGCGACTACTTTTGAGCAGTATGTCCCGAAAATCATTGATGCCGGTGCTGATGGGCTTTTCTATGCCACCGTCGAGTGGGGGACCTCGGACGTCCTGACCTTTGAGCAATACGAGAGATTCAGCAAGCCGTACGATCTGCGAATTCTTAAGGCGACCGGCGCCGACGCGATAAATCTTCTCCACGTATGCAAGTCAAATAATTTTCTCAAAGAGCTGGCCGACTATCCCGCTGAGCTCGTCAACTGGGAGGCCAGCGACCCGACCAACCCGAACATCGAAGATGCCTTCAGCTTTCTGGGCGATAAAACCGTCATCGCCGGTCTCGACCACCAGGGCTGGCTTCAGCATGGGACACCGTCCGAAATAGCGACCGAGATCGGGAAGATAAAAGAGAGAATGCAGGGGAAACGATTCATTTTCGGCCCCGGCTGCACCATGCCCCCTGAAGTGCCGTTCGCCAACCTCCAGGCGGTGCGGGATAATTTGTGAATCGAATACTGATGGACTGTCAGTAGGTCGGGTTCCGAGAGATCCGCCATCGGCGGAGCGCGAGAAGCCCGACACGGCTTGAATATTATTTGACTTTCACCACCACCGCCGTGATGTCGTCCCACTGAGGTTGATTGCCTTCGTGAGCGCGGGCGGCTCGGTACAGACCTTTGACTATCGCGCGCGCGGACTTTTTCCTGTGAGTGCCGACGTACTTCAGCGCTCGCTCAATCCCGTAAGGCTCCTCATCGGCAGACCTCGAGTCTGTCACGCCGTCGGTTGGCAGAAGAAGCACCTGCCCGGAATCAGAAAGAGAAACCTCACCGGAAGAAAACTCCGAATCCATGAACAGCCCCAGGGGATGCCCCGTCCCGCCCAGGACAGTACATACCTCGCCGTTAGCATCGAGCAAATAGGCGGGAACGTGTCCGGCGCTAGCAAAAGTCACTGTTCTCTTCTGCGGGTCAAGGCGGCAGAGCAGTAGAGTTACATAGTCACCCTCGTCGAGGTCCGGGGTCAGGGCCTGATTTACTTGGTGCATGACCCACGCTACGTCTGAACTCGTCTTTGCATACGAGCGCACATACGCCCGCGTTTCCGCCATCACCAGGGCGGCATTGATGCCGTGTCCGCTGACGTCGCCGACGGCAATGAGGAGGCAACCATCCGGCATGGTGACAAAATCGAAATAGTCGCCGCCGGTTTCATCGGCCGGGTAAGCAGCCCCAGCGATATCAAAACCCGGCACCGAAGCATTCACTTTATAGAATCGCTGCTGAACCTCACGAGCCAGGCTGAGCTTTGCCTCCTGTTCCTTTTTCTCTATGAGTTCCGTAATGTCTTTGAGCACCGAAACAAAGTGCGTGATTTTTTCGCCGTCCTCTTTCATGGGTGTGATTGTCTGCTGCGCCCAGTACAGCTCACCCGTTTTTCTCCGGTTGATGATTGTACCCCGGAAAGGCCGCCCCGCTTTCACTTCCGCCCACAAATTTCGGTAAAACTTTTCATCGTGCCGGCCGGACTTGAGAATCCGCGGCGTGTTGCCGATGACCTCGTCCCGACTGTACCCCGTGGTGGTCTCGAAAGCAGGATTGACGTACTCAATGACACCGTCTTTGTCGGTAATGACGATGCTGTCAGCCGTCTGTTCCAGCGCCGTGCACAACCGCTCATAGACTCTGACTTTCTCGCGAGCCTTCAGACGTTTGGTGATGTCACGATACTGCCACAGGTGCCCTCGGTACTCCTGGTCGACAAAGACCGGAATATAGTCGCGCTGGAACACGCGCCCGTCAGCCAGGCAGAGCTCATCATTCATGGCAATCGTCTTTTCCCGAAGCAATTGCTCTATCCGGCCGACAAACCCGTCCGGATCACGAAACGTCGTTTTTGCGCGTTCCGCGTACTCTGAGCAGTCTGTGCCCAAAAGTTCTGATGGTGATGCACTGACCGCGAACAGGTCGCAAAAGGCCTGGTTGACGAGCATGATCCGCCTGCTCTCGCTTTCAACGAGAATCCCGGTTTTCTGATTCTCGACAAGAGCGGACAATCTTGACGAGGCCGATTGGAGATGTTCCTCGGCGCGTTTGTGTTTCGAGATATCTCGAAAATACGCCAGGCCTCCCCAAAGTGAACCGTCTTCATGAATTATGGGTTTTCCGGATACACTGATCCATACGCCGGACGGCTTTTCAGCGTTTCTAATGTAAATCACTTCGTCAGAGACTTCATCGCCATTCATGGCTCGAATCAGCGGCAACCGTTCCAGCGGAAAAGGGGTGACCTTATCGGGAAGATAACAGCCATAGGCTGCTATCCATTCGGCCGGATCGATCTCTTTGGCTCCAATCCCCAGCATCTTTTCCGCGGCCGGATTAAAGTGCAGGAATCGGCCGTCTCTATCGGCCACAACTACCCCGTCGGGGAGATTGTCTAAAGCTGCTCTAATTGTTTCAATTTGCCTGCGCACTTCGCCCAGTCCATAGGTTTGATGACAGGTATTACGGACTAATTCAATCCGTTATTGGTACATTCTTGATTCATCCGGTGCAAATGCCGGCAAAACAAAAGCTTGCCGAGATTGGTATCTCGCCTGCATACGCACTGTTCCAACGTCAGAGTATCTCAATTTATTATTGACATCGTGCTTGGCTATAATATATTGAAAACAAAGGCTTGAAAGGGAAGCCTCCCCGGTCTGCGGGAAGAACTGAGTTCACCTTTGAACAAAAATTTAAACAACTCTCTTTCAGCCTGCTTTTGCAGACCCCGGCATGAATGAAGGGAGTTGTTATGTCACGCACACTTTCGTCAAAACCTGATCTCGGCCAGCTCAAGAATCAGGCCAAAGACGTTCTCAAAGGCCACAAGCGGAAAGACAGGGCCGTCTGCGGCACGCTTCGGCTTCTGAGAAAATTCGCGGAATCTTCCGATCGGGACATCCTGGCCGAGAAGCTGACTTTGAACGAAGCCCAGTATGCTCTGGCGATGGACTACGGTTTCACCAGCTGGAACGCCCTGGTGCATAATGTCGAGGAGGCAACCATGTCTAAACCGAGAGGCAAGCCCAAGCGTGAAAACGGCAAGGTCTGGATTGACGGTATCCCCAAGCTGTCGTGGGGCGTCTCCGGAAATTGCACCTATGCCGGTGCCCTGGCGGCGGCGCTCACGGTCACGAATCATCCGTTCACTTATAGCCAGATTATGGGATACACCGGGCTGGCCTTTCGCGTTCGCTGGTATCGCCGGACCGATATCAATGACTGGTGCCCGTCAAGTCCGGTCGGGGAATTCCCGCAGGAGATTGACACCACCCAGCGCCTGACCGGCTGGCAATTCGACGTCAAAGAAAGATTCGGCGACCCGGACCCGCACCGCGGGCAGTTCACCCCGGAAATCGTCAAATCGATCGACAGTGGTATCCCGGTGCTCGGTCATGCCGACGATCTCGACGTGGCCGTGGTGTATGGCTACCAGAGGGAAGGCGACCAGTTGCGATTTCTGTGGAATGATTACAACAAGCCTGAGTTCGTGGCGCTCGACCAGTCAACACTGGGCCCGATGATTATCATTCTCAAGGGGCATTCACCGGGGATGGAAAAGGTCGATCGTTTTATCAGCGCCCTGACCTCGCCGAACTGGCGGCGGAAATCGTGGACGCCCGAGAACTATCCGGAAAAAAGAGAGCACAGCTATCTATATGGTGACGACGCCCTCAAGACCTGGATTGCGGATATCGAAAAGGCCGATTCATTCACACCCGAGCAGCGTGAGAAGCTCTTTTTCGTCGGCTGGTGGTGTTTCGCGGCCCTGCGCGACGCCCGTGACGCGGCGGCGACATTTATGATCGAACATGCCGGGCTTCTGGGCGAAAAGTGCAGCAAGCCGCTGGACAAGGCGGCGGAGATTTACGGGCGGCTGGCGAATATGCTGGCTCAACCGTTCAGGGATAGAGATGTCTTTCTCGGCCCCTGGACGGGCAAGAGCATAAACGACTGGACACCGGAAGTGCGCCGGCGCGAGATCGAAATCTTAAGCGAAGTACGCAAGCATGACGCCGCCGCCATATTCGAGATCGACCGCGCCCTGGAGACTTATAAGGAGAAGTAGGTCGGGTTCCGAGTGAATTCGCCGCGGCGAATGAGCGAGAAACCCGACATTGCTTGACTGGTGTTAACCGTTCGCTGAGCGCCATCTTTTCATTTGACAAGCCCAAGCCGTTGAGATATAATTAGTCTTGCTTTAGGTTTTATTGGAAGATTTTCCTTTGGCGGCGTAATTAATTCAAATGGATCATCAGATACTCAAAGCCCTCACCAAACCTATTGAGCCCGACCTGACAACGTTCGACAAGC
>CP070766.1:2384934-2392186 GCA_020345705.1 Candidatus Zixiibacteriota bacterium
CTATCTATAGGTCATCGCGGTGGCCGATGCTTTCTCCCGGCAGGAACGATAAGCCCGGAAGATGCAACGCCATGACAAAGCAGTTCAACACAGTATTCGTGTTCGTTTCTTTAGTTTGCGTCGTATTCACCGGTGTGTCGGTTGCCGATGTGTCATTAGTCTTTAGTGGTAATCCCTCCGCCATAAGACTTCTGCACCAGGATCGGGCCGGGCTGACGATAGAGCTGGATATCGGAAAAATCGACTTTTGCCAGATCGCCACCCCGAAAGGCCCTTTCATCATGGCCAAGATAGACGGATTCGGGAACTCATTCGAAACCGGTAAACCCGATCTCCCGATTGCGGGCAATCTGATATCCGTACCGTTCGGGTGCGAGCTCACGGCAGACGTTCTCGAATATGAGGTTGAAGAAATTTCACTGACCCAGCTTGGCCTGACCGACCCGATTATTCCTGCTCAGGCGCCGATTCCGAAGTCATTCGACCTGGCCATCGCTCTCTTTGAATACGATGCCGATGTTTACTCCTCAGATGGCTATTATTCCCTGCCCTTGGTTCAGACCGAGACGCTGGGCACATTGCGCGGTCTCCGGCTCGCGAGAGTTGCATTCTCGCCCGTCGAATACAGTCCAACAGAGAATAAGATCAATGTGCACAAAAGTGTGATAGTGCATATCGGTTTTGAGAATCCAGACTGGCATGAAACCGAATCGATGCTCGCAAGGTCGTATTCACCATTTTTCGAGCCGATTTACCAACGGATAAGCAACTACGAAGGTTTCCCGGTCGATTTCGGCAAAACGGACACTGCCGATCTGGTGAATCATCCCGTCAACTATTTGATCATCTCCGACATCATGTTCGGACCGCAGCTGCAGCCTTTCATAGAATGGAAGACTAAGAAAGGCTTCAACGTCACGATAGCGTACACCGATGAGATAGGCAGAACGACAACTCAGATCAAAAGCTATATCGACAGTATGTACAACGCCCTGTTTCCTCCACCTTCGTTCGTTCTATTTGCCGGCGACGTCGAGCAGATCCCATCATGCTCCGGATACGTCGGGGAGCACATAACCGATCTGAGATATTGTGAACTGACCGGCGATAGATTTCCGGAAATCTATTACGGGCGATTTTCCGCCCAGACTCCCGCACAGCTTCAACCACAAATAGATAAGACTCTGGAGTACGAGAAATACGAGATGCCCGATCCGAGTTATTTGAGTGAGGTCACACTGATTTCCGGCAATGACGTCAATGCATATGATTTCGGCAACGGCCAGATCAATTACGGAACAACGTATTACTTCAACCTCGCCCACGACATTGACCCGAATGTCTGGCTATATCCGGTGTCGGGACTTCCCGGGGTCGCGGATGAGATTATACAGACGGTGAACGACGGAATCGGTCTGTACAATCAAACCGGTCATTGCCAGCACGAGGGATTTCTTGACCCGGCTTTCAAAGTCGACGACGTCACCGATTTGACCAACTATCATAGATACCTTCTGGGCATCGGCAACTGCTGTGAATCAAATTCCTTCGGCACCGGAAGCTCGCCGTGCTTTGGAGAGGCATTTCTGCAGGCGGAAGATAAGGGCGGTATCGGATATATAGGCGCGACCGACAACACATTCTGGAATAGCGACTACTTCTGGGGCGTCGGTGCCGGCCCGGTGATTGCCGAAGGGCCGACTTACGAGCAGACAAGTCTTGGGGCGTACGACGGTCTCTTTCACGATCACGGAGAGCCCGTCTCTCAGCATTACGTAACCAACGCAGCGATCATATTCGCCGGTAATCTCGGCGTAACCGCGGCCATGCCCACCAAGGCTACATATTACTGGGAAATATATCATTTGATGGGAGATCCTTCCCTTTGCACATACTTGGGAGTACCGTCAGAAAATAACGTCAGTCATCCGGAGACTCTGCTTGTAACCGATGATTCAATAACGTTGGAGGCCGATCCTGCCTCCTGTGTCGGGTTTTCCCTTAACGGCGCTCTTCACGCCACCGGGTACGTGGATTCTTCGGGGATAATGCAAATCCCGCTCGTGCCGTTCAGTCTGGCCGGAATTGCGGATATTGTAGTAACGGCCCAGAACAGGATCCCTTATTTTTCCAATATTATGATCACTACGGCTGACGGCTCTTTTGTGATTTATGACAATCACACCGTTAACGACCTCACGGGTAACGGCGACGGGCTGGCCAATTGTGGCGAGACGGTAAGCCTGGACCTGCAATTAAGGAATGCCGGTTCGGACACAGCCTTCGATGTCAACGCCGTCCTGCGCACAACCGACTCATTCGTTGACATTTCCGACAGCACCGAGCAGTACGGGATTATCCCCGGTGATTTTTGCACTTCAGACATCTCCGATGCCTTTACCTTTTCGGTCGCCGGTGACGCTCCAAACGGGCATGTGATAGAGTTCGACTTGGCCGCAATTGCGGCGAGCGCACGCGACACGGCCTGGATAAGCGAATTTTCAATCATGATATATTCACCGACCATCCATGCCGCGTCGGTGTCAGTTAACGACGCCGTCGAAAACGACAACGGCAATCTTGAACCGGGTGAGACGGCGGAAATAATCCTGACTCTCCGGAACTTCGGCCTTGCGGACGCTCTGTCACTTACGGGTGTTATTTCAGAAGAGGACACACTCGTAACCGTCATTGATGCTGATGGTTCTTTCGGTGATCTACCTGCTTTGGGCGGGAGTGGCAGCAATTTTTCAGACCCTTTCGCCATCTCAATCGACAATGCCTGCCCCTGGAACTACGAAACGCCGCTCCAGCTGGCCCTAACCGGAGCGGGCGGGTATGTGGCGGCTGTCGACGTCGATTTATTGGTGGGAGACCGCAACATTATCGTCGCCGACGACTTTTCTTTGGATCAGGGATGGAGCGGCCTGGGTGGTCAGGGGGAGTGGATGATCGGCCCCGCGGCGGGCGGTGCGGGTTCCGATGCATATGGTAGCCCGGATCCGGCCCAGGATCACACCGCCGATTCCATTGACTATCTTCTGGGAAATGACCTTTCTCCCGACGACGGCGACTACACCAATTCTCTTGACGCCACCTATTGGGTGACATCTCCTGTTTTTGACTGCTCCGGATTCACCGGACTGCAATTGGACTATTTTCGCCGACTGGGAGTTCAGCGAAGCGGCTGTGATCGTGCGTTCCTGCAGGCGTTCGACGGGAGCTCCTGGGCAATGATTTTCGAAAACACTGAAATGACGATTGACGATCCGGAATGGGTCTTGACCTCGCATGATGTGTCCGATTACGCTGACGGCAATCCGAATTTCCAGATTCGTTTCGGAATAGGCCCGACTGACGATCTCAATACATACTGCGGATGGAACATAGACGACCTTGTGCTGAAAGGATACGGAATAGTCTCTACGTCGACGCCGGCTGTTGAATGCCTGCCGGAATACTTGACTCACAGCCTTCAAATCGGCGACTCCGTTACGGATACAGCATATATATGCAACCGTGGTGAAGCTCGACTGCTTGCCAGAGCTGCCGTGAGTGAATTATGGGTTCGATGTGATACCGCCCACCATAATATAGCCGTCGGCGACAGCGTTCCCGTTCCGCTGACGATCACCACCGAATATTCCGAACCGGGAATCTATTCCGGTCAACTGGTCGTGGTTTCGAATGACCCCGATCTTCATATACTTCGAATTCCAATCAGCTTAATGGTTACTCCCGTTTACACCTGTGGTGATGCAAACGGTGACGGGGGGGTGAACATTCTCGATGTGACCTGTATCATCAATTATCTTTACAAGGAAGGCCCGGCGCCCAACCCGATTGAAGCGGCTGATGCCGACGGTTCGGGAGACTTGAACATCCTCGACGTCACTCATACGGTCAATTACCTCTACAAGAACGGTTCCGCACCCGTTTGTCAGTGAGAGCATTACTGTGCAATATCGCAGAAAAAATAAAATCTGCGCGTCATCGGCTTCGAAAGGACTTCTGCTGCTCGCGTCGCTCGTCGCCATTCTGCTTCCGGGGCCGGTCTGCGGGGAAGATCTTGAAATCTACTTCAAGTTCAGGATTAGCTCCAGGGACGAACTGGAACAATTATCAAGAATTATCTCCGTTGACGATTTTCGAGATAACGTCGTTTATGCATACGCCAATAGCAGAGAATGGCAAAACTTTCTGGCCCTTGGCTATGATTATACCGTCCTTCCCCATCCCGGAACATTGATTGTGCCGAAAATGGCGCCTTCGGCGGACGCCATGGCTGAATGGGACGAATACCCGACTTATGACACCTATGTCAGCATGATGAGCCAATATGCTGCTGACTACCCGGGCCTTTGCACAATTGTCAATACCGGCAGTACCGTTGAAGGCAGGAGTATCCTGTATGCCAGAATTTCCGACAACGTCAACGTCGAGGAGGACGAACCGGAGGTGATGTACGCCGGCTCGTTGCACGGTGATGAGACTACCGGGTACGTGCTTATGCTGCGGCTCATCGATTCTCTCCTCGTCGGGTACGGCGGTGACTCTCTTGTCACAAGATTGGTCGACAACTGTGAGATCTGGATCAATCCTCTGGCCAATCCCGACGGAACCTACAGGGGCGGCAATAATACGGTTAGCGGAGCAGTGCGAAAAAACGCGAACGGAGTCGACCTGAACAGAAATTTCCCGGACCCGGAAGACGGTGAGCATCCCGACGGCAACGAATGGCAACCGGAGACGATGGCAATGATGAACCTGGCTGAGGCCCGCCGTTTTGTGATTTCCGCGAATTTCCACGGTGGCGCTGAGGTGGTCAACTATCCCTGGGATACCTGGGAAAGAAAGCATGCCGATGACAGCTGGTATATTGATATTTCCAGGGCCTATGCAGACTCCGCCCAATATTACAGCCCCCTGGGTTACATGACCCATTCGAGCAACGGAATTACCAACGGATACGATTGGTATACTATATCCGGCGGCAGGCAGGATTACATGAACTGGTGGCATGGCTGCCGGGAAGTAACAATTGAGATATCTGACACCAAGCTGCTTCCCGCAGATCAGCTTCCCGCGTACTGGAACTACAACCGCGTATCCTTCTTCAATTACTTCGAAAACTCTCTGTACGGAATACGCGGCGTGGTCACGGATTCGGCTACGGGCCTGCCGGTATCGGCGACGATAACCATCATAGACCACGATTTTGACCATTCGCAAATCCACACTGACCCGGATGTGGGCGATTACCATAGAATGATTGGCGCCTGCATATATGAGCTTGAATTCTGTGCCCCCGGATATTTCCCCCGTTCAGCATATCCTGTCTTCGTGGGATCGAATGAAGCAACCAGAGTGGACATGAAAATGCTGCCCCTGCCTGAATCACCAATTCTTGAAGCCCTCGAGCATAGTGCAGGTGAGGCCGATCCGGGTGACACGGTATTCATGAAGATTACCCTTCAAAACAATGGAGGATGTGAAGCCAATAATCTCACCTGCGAACTTCTCGCGTCTGATACGTTCATTACAATCATACAGCCCGATTCACCTTTTCCGAACCTGTCAGCCGAAGGTGGAATCGGTACATCCATTGATGATTTTGAGTTTCTAATTTCTCCTGAATGTCCCTGTCTGAAAGAAATCGAGTTTTGGCTGAACGCGACGGCCGATGGTGGTTTCTCGGACAGCGTCCGTCTGGATTTTCTCGTTGGCTCGAAAGCTTTATTATATTCGGACGACTTTTCGTCAAACCTGGGATGGACAGGGATTGACGGTCCGGGTGAATGGACAATCGGGCCGGCTGGCGGCGGCGGCGGCACCGATAGCTATGGCAATTCCGATCCAATGTACGACAACACCCCGAGTGAAGACAACAATATCCTCGGTAACGACCTTACCATGTGGACAGGTGGTGATTATGAGGGTTCACTCTATTCAACATTCTGGGTCACCTCGCCGGCGATTGATTGCTCTGAATGCACTGACGTCGTAATGACCTATTATCATTGGCTTGGCGTCGAGGATAATTCGAGTGATCATGCCTACCTACAGGTTTACAACGACCACGAATGGACAACTATTTTCGAGAATGGCCCGATGACCATAGACGAAGCCTCTTGGCAAATGACTTCTTATGACCTCTCCATATATGCCGACGGAAATCCCAATTTCCGGATGAGATTTGGTATTGGTCCCACGAATTCTTACGCCAATTTCTGTGGCTGGAATGTCGATGACATCGAAATCAGGGGATACAATCATGGCGCCCCGGTGTCACCCGAGATGTCTTATCAACCTGCATTTATTAGCGATAGCTTGCAGCCGATGGAGTGGAGGATCGATACCATCAAGGTGCACAATCTCGGGGAAGTCCCGTTGAGCATTCAATTCACGACTCCTGTCAGCTGGCTGATATTTGATTCCTGCCTACAACACATATACCCAGGAGACAGCGTTATTCAGAGAGTATTGATCCATCCTTTTGATCTGATGCCGGGAGAGCACATCGGATCAATTGTCATCACGTCGAACGATCCGGATTTCCCCGCCGTCACATTACCGATTCAGCTTTTCATTTTTCCGCCGGAGGTCTATCTCTCCCAAACCTCGATTCAGGAATTATTATCCGTCGATCAGCAATCATCCAGGCTTTTTACAATCACCAACAATGGTCTCGGGCTGCTTATATATGATATCGATTATTTCACCCTTTCGAAGGATGCCTCAAGCTGGCTGTCGGTGTCCCCGATCTCAGGAACTGTGCAGTCTCTTGATACCGACACTATCAGTGTGCTTTTTGACGCCACGGAGCTTAAGTACGGAACATATTACGGTCTGATGACTATCTCGTCAAATGATCCGGTTTCGACAATCGTTGATGTTTCAGTCGCTATGGAGGTGTCACCGGGATTTGTTTGCGGAGACGCTGACGGCAGCAAGATGATCAATCTTCTCGATGTCACATACTTGATCAACTACTTGTATAAAAATGGCCCGGCACCTGATCCTGAGGAAGCTGCTGACGCCGACGGCAGCGGGACTTTAAATCTGCTGGATGCGACTCATCTGATAAATTATCTCTATAAGAATGGACCGGATCCTGTTTGCTGAGAAATCGTCAATGAGGGAATTTTCATGGAGGGCAGCCAAAACGGGCTGCCCTTTTCTGTGTCCTATGCGTTAGTTTCTGCAATCGCGGCATTATCAACTTGTAATCGAACCCCCCGGGTATAACGAC
>CP070766.1:2392286-2399501 GCA_020345705.1 Candidatus Zixiibacteriota bacterium
GAACCGGTTTGCCGAATGGTGCCAGGTTCATCGGTTCTATTACGGAACACCACGGCAACCCCTGGAAGACGTGCTTCACGGCGGGGGAGTCATGCTTCTGGACGTTGACGTCAAAGGAGCTGTGAAACTCAAAAGAGCCTACCCCTCGGCGGCGACAATATTCATTCTGCCCCCGGGTCAGACCGAGTTAAAGCGGCGGCTAAAGAGACGGGGAACCGAAGACGATAAGCATTTTAAGATTCGCCAGAGGAGAGCCTTGAGCGAGATGAAGCTTTACCGTCGATTCGAATATACAGTGATAAACAAAGATCTGGATACCGCCGTCAGTGAAGTTGAGATGATCATAAAATCGCTGCACTGCCGAAAAAGCAATTTAGATTTGGAACAAATCGATCGTATCGTGGGTTAATCCCTAAAGTCATAGGAGGAATAATGACCAAAGTCTCTTTTGAAGACGTCGACAAACTTACACAGAATCGCTATGAAGCGGTATTGATCGCCGCCCAGCGGGCGCGCCAGATTAACTCGATGCGCCTGGCGCAGTTGGAGAGAATGGCGGAAGAGGACGTTACGATCGATGGCCGGAAGGTGACCTCAATCGCCATGAACGATCTCTCTGAGGGCAATGTAAAGTTCAGAAGGACAGCCACTTCTGAAGAAGAATAGGGAAGTATTTCTCACGTGGCCAAAAATCTTCTGATAGTTGAGTCTCCGGCCAAGTCAAAGACCCTCAAGAGGTTCTTGGGGAAGAGCTTTGATATCTTGGCGACCGTCGGACATGTGAGAGATCTGCCCAAATCGAAGCTCGGTGTCGATACCGATGACGGTTTCAGCGTTCATTATGAGACCATCAAGGGCAAATCCAAAATCCTGAAAAAGCTCAAGGATTCGGCCAAGAAATCCGAGATGGTCTATCTTGCCCCCGACCCTGACCGGGAAGGCGAAGCGATAGCCTGGCACGTAGCGCAACTGCTGAACAGCCCCGAAAAGATTTTGCGCGTCACTTTCAATGAAATAACCAAAACAGCCGTCCTTGGCGCCCTCAAAAATACTCGCGACATCGACGAGAATCTGGTCAACGCCCAGCAGGCTCGGCGCGTTCTGGATCGGCTTGTCGGCTACAAGGTTTCACCATTTTTGTGGAAGACGATTGCCCGGGGGCTGTCGGCCGGGCGAGTCCAATCGGTGGCACTGCGGATAATCTGCGAGCGGGAAGCTGAAATCGATGCCTTTGTCGAGGAAGAGTACTGGAATATCGAGGCCTTGCTGGCCGACAAGGACGGGGCTCAGATTCTGTCCAAGCTGGCAAGGATTGACGAGGCCAAGCCCGAGATCAAAACCGGGCAGGAAGCCGAGAAAATTTCCGAGGACCTTAAAAAGTCGCGATTCGTCGTTGAGTCAATAAAGAAGTCAGAGCGAATCCGAAAGCCGTTGCCGCCGTTTATAACCAGCACTCTTCAGCAGGAGGCGGCGCGCAAATTCTACTTCACCCCCAAGAAGACGATGATGATAGCCCAGCAGCTTTATGAAGGCGTTGAGCTGGGGGGCGAAGGAGCCACCGGATTGATAACATATATGCGGACCGATTCGACGAGGATTGCCGAGTCGGCTCTTACAGCCGTGCGCACATATATAAAGGAAGTTTTCGGGACTTCATATCTTCCCGATAAGGCGAACAGGTACAAATCGAAAAGAAGCAGCCAGGACGCGCACGAGGCAATCAGGCCGACTTATCCGGACCGGGCTCCGGACGAAATCAAAGGATTTCTGACCAAGGACCAGTTCAAGCTCTATAGCCTGATCTGGAATCGATTTGTCGCCTGCCAGATGTCATCGGCCGTCTATGACACGACTTCGGTTGACATTGACGCCGGCAGGTATCTGCTGCATGCCTATACACAGTCGCTCAAGTTTGACGGCTTTCTGAAGATTTACGAAGAATCCGGGGAAAACGGCCAGAATGGTGAAAACGGCCTGACCGATTTCATTCCCGATCTCAAGGTCGGTGACGAGCTTTCGCTCGTTGAGGTCAGACCCTCTCAGCACTTTACCAAACCGGCGCCGCGGTTCACGCAGGCGTCTCTGGTAAAGACACTTGAGGCCGATGGTATCGGCCGTCCCTCGACGTACGCCTCCATCGTCTCGACCCTGCTTGACAGGAAGTACGCCGAAACCAGGGAGCGGCGGCTTTTTCCGACCGAACTGGGCAAAACGGTCAACAAAATTCTAGTGGAGCATTTTCCGTCAATATTCAGCGTCGAATTTACCGCCCACATGGAGACCGACCTGGACCAGATCGAGATGGGCAAAGCCGACTGGGTGGATGTGATTCGTGAATTCTATAATCCTTTTGATGAGAGGCTGGAGAGTCTGCTGTCAAGGCAAGCGGAAATCAAGGCTTCTCTCACGGAATCAACCCAGGAAGTATGCGAGAACTGCGGCTCGCCGATGGTCATCAAATGGGGCCGTAACGGTCGTTTTCTGGCCTGTTCGGCATTTCCCGAGTGCAAGACGACAAAACCGCTCGATGATTCCGAGGGGCCGGTTGAAACTGATGAGACGTGCGATAAATGCGGTTCACCGATGGTCATACGTAACGGCCGCTTCGGCAAGTTCCTGGCCTGCTCGGCATACCCCAAATGCAAGAACACCAGGGCGGTGCCGACTGGCGTTAAATGCCCTAAAGACGGGTGTGGCGGAGACGTCGTTGAAAAAAGGTCAAAAAAAGGCAAGCTTTTCTATGGCTGCACCAATTATCCCAAGTGCGATTTCGTGGCCTGGTACAAACCCGCCGACAAAGCCTGTCCCCAGTGCGGCAGCAGCTATATGCTTGAAAAGGTCTCACAGAAGCGGGGGCCGTATCTAACCTGCCCCTCATGCAAGCATAAAATCTATCAAGAGTCGGAATAGACCCGTTTTAGTTCCCCTTTATCTTAAGAGCAAATTTGATTGACCTCATTTTCCATTTGGGCTATCTTGCAGTATGCTCCAAAAAGCATTAAACGACTATTTGAAACACCTGTCGGAACGGCGGCGGCTCTCGCCCGGAAGCATCGAGACATATCGAGCGAGTCTTGCGCCGTGGGTTGAGTATGTCGAAAAGGAGTATGAAACGACCCCGCCGGACTCGAACGTAAACGCGATGCTTCTCCGA
Organism: Candidatus Zixiibacteriota bacterium; assembly: GCA_020345705.1. Taxonomy (GTDB): domain Bacteria; phylum Zixibacteria; class MSB-5A5; order GN15; family PGXB01. The sequence continues at coordinate 2,395,441 of CP070766.1, forward strand.
AGATATCTTTCCGGGCGCAGAAGCGATTCGATTTCGGCGAGGACTCTGGCCGGCTTTCTGTCCGCCCTGTCGGGCTTTCAGTCATTTCTGGCCCGGGATAAGAAGTACGCCCGATTCCTCTGCAAATTGCGCAAGCTGAAGTATTCGGAGAAGCTTCCTGATTTCCTTTCCCAGAAAGAAGCCAACGAGCTTTTTGAGCTTATCGAACGGGACACATATCTTGCCTGGCGCGACTTCATCATGGTTTCGCTTTTCTATCTTTCCGGTATTCGCCGGGCGGAAATGGCCGGATTGAAAGTGCATGATCTTGACCCGCACCGGCATATCATCAGTGTTATCGGAAAGGGGAACAAGCACCGGGTGGTGCCGTACGGTGAAACAGTATCGGATGAACTCAAGCACTATCTCGAATCCAGAGAGAGATTTATCAAAGGCAGATCGTCTCACCTGGGACATCTGTTCCTGAACTATCGCGGCGAGCCGCTGACCGTGCGCTCCATTGACCGTATTGTCAAGAAGTACTGCGCCAGGCTGGGCAAGAGGGTGACGCCCCATATGCTCCGGCACAGTTTTGCCACGCATCTGCTTGAAAACGGGGCGGACATTCTCGGAATTAAGGAACTGCTCGGCCACAGTTCGCTGGCGACGACACAAAAATACACTCACATTACTGCCGAGCAGCTTAAGTCGGCATACAAGAAGGCCCACCCGAGGGCCTGATGGGGGGAGTAACCATGAAAATATACGGGACAACGATTCTCTGCCTGAGATATAACGACGGTGTCGCCATCGGCGGCGACGGCCAGGTGACTTTCGATGACAAAGTAATGAAATCCAAGGCGGTCAAAATTCGTAAGATTCACAACGATTCCATCCTGACCGGCTTCGCCGGAGCCGCGGCCGATGCTCTGGCGCTGTTTGAGCGCTTTGAGGCAAAGATCGAGGAATTCTCGGGTAATCTTCCCCGCGCGGCGGTGGAACTTGCCAAGGATTGGCGGACGGACAAATATCTTCAGAAACTTGAGGCCCTCCTGGCCGTGGCCGATAAAAATCATTCGCTGATAATATCCGGGACCGGCGAGGTCGTCGAGCCGGATGACGGCATTCTGACCATCGGCTCCGGCGGGCCATACGCTCTGGCCGCGGCCCGGGCGCTGATTTCGATGAAACCGAAGATGACCGCCGAACAGATCGTTCGAAAGGCGCTTGCCATCGCCGCCGACATCTGCGTATATACCAATGAAAATATAACCGTGGAATCGATCAAATGATCAATAAAGGATATAAGATACCCAAGGAAATAGTCGCGCATCTTGATAAATATATTATCGGGCAGGATAAGGCCAAGAAGTCTGTGGCGGTGGCGCTTCGCAATCGTTGGCGGCGCCGAGCGGCCCCGGAGGATATTCAAAAAGAAATTCTGCCCAACAATATCCTGATGATAGGTCCGACCGGCGTCGGCAAGACCGAAATCGCCCGGCGTCTGGCGGAACTGGCGGGGGCGCCGTTTCTCAAGGTGGAAGCCTCGAAATTCACTGAAGTCGGATACGTCGGGCGCGACGTCGAGTCGATGGTTCGCGATTTGCTTGACCTGTCCGTCAACATGGTCAAGCAGAGGGTGGCCGATCAGGTCGCTGGCAAAGCCGAGGAAAACACCGATGAACGCATCCTTGATATGCTCCTTCCGTCCCCTCCCAAGACGGCGAGTATCCCGGGTGCGGAAACTGCCAGGGTGGAGGTGAAGCCGGATGGCAACACCCGGGAGAAACTGAAGGAGAAACTCCAGGCCGGCAAACTTGACGACCGGCTGGTCGAGCTGGAGACGCCCCAGGATCGTTTCCCGGTGGTCGAGATATTCTCACCGATGGGTATGGAGGAACTGGGGATAAATTTCCAGGAGATGTTCTCAGGACTGATGCCCAAGAAGACCAAGCGGCGTAAGATTACCGTGGCCGAAGCCCGAAAATTCCTGTATTCGGAAGAGCTTTCGAAGCTGGTCAATATGGATGATGTCATCACCGAAGCGCTGGAACTGGCCCAGGAGGCCGGAATCATATTCATCGACGAGATTGACAAGATCGCGGGTGTGAAATCGAAAGTCGGCCCCGATGTTTCCAGAGAAGGTGTCCAGCGGGATATTCTTCCGATTGTCGAAGGGTGCGCCGTGATGACGAAGTACGGCATGGTCGTTACCGATCATATTCTGTTCATCTCGGCCGGGGCCTTTCATTCGTCAAAGCCGTCCGACCTGGTTCCGGAGCTCCAGGGGCGGTTCCCCATCAGGGTGGAACTGGAGTCGCTGACGGCGAAAGATTTTGTACGTATCCTGTCAGAACCAAAAAACGCTCTGGTCAAACAGTACACGGCGCTGATGGCCTCCGAAGGCGTCAAGCTCAGTTTTGACGGCCCGGCGCTGAAACGAATTGCGGAGATTGCCGAGCAGGTCAATTCCAGTACCGAAAACATCGGGGCGCGGAGGCTTCACACGGTCATGACGACGCTTCTCGAGGACATCATGTTTGACGCCCCGAACAAAAAGAAGAGTATCAAGATTACGGCAGCCATGGTGAACAAGAAGCTGGCCGAAATAATCGAAAACGAGGATCTGAGCAGATACATACTATAAATATAGTACAAACAGTGGAAATGAATTAAGGGCGTGTGCGTTTGCGCCCTTTTTGATAAGGAAAAGATTATGGCACACGGAAGCTTCGTAACGGCAATCAACTGCATGGACGGTCGAACGCAACTGCCGGTCATCAGCTTTTTGAAAGAGAAATACGGGGTCGATTATGTCGATTCAATCACCGAACCCGGCCCTATCAAATTCCTTGCGCGTAATCAGGACGGCAATACTATCGCCTCGATCAGGAAACGAGTTGCCATCTCGGTCGAGAAGCATGGTTCCGGTGTAATTGCCATAGTCGGGCACCATGACTGTGCCGGTAACCCGGTCGGTAAAGAAACACAGCTTGAGCAGCTCGAGGATTCGGCAAATCTCATCAAAACATGGGGCTACGACGTAGATATTGTCAAACTGTGGGTCGACGAAAGCTGGCAGGTACATGAAGTATGATATTCGGCATGATTCTGAATCTGTAAGGACCGGTTCGGAACAGGCATCACGCAGGTTGTGAGATTTTGAATATGGATGACGATCTGAAAAACGAAATCGAAGACGAGGATGAAGAGCTCGAAGAAGAAGGCTTTGGAGAAATTATCCGATACACCATCCCCGGCTTTGTCGGAGCTCTTATCGCCGGGGCCTTGTTCGATCATCTCGGTTACCAGTTAAGCGCCGTCGGGCAGTGGATCGTGCGAACCCTGGCCGGTGAGGGCGAAAGCATCTTCGAGGGAATCTACTCCATCCGCAAACGAATTGCCGGTGCGGCCGGTTCGATGGCCGAGGCGTACGGCTGGGGGAAGCTTCTGGGGATGCTGGCCCCGTGGATTGTCGATTGGGGCAGCCGGCTGTCCGGCGTTGACGTGTACGGCATTGAAGGCTTTTATATTCCGTTCTTCTACGCCATGAGCGATCAGATCGGGGCCAACGTTTCGGGATCGATTTATCTCCGAAAGAAAGAAGGCTCCTGGTCGGCGGCATTCAGGCGATATGTCCGTCATCCGGTGATGCTGACCAGCCTGGCGGTGATATTGATTGTCCCGGTTGGGCTGCTCATCGCCCGCCTTCTGGGTTTCAGCCCGACGACTCAGAAATATACGGCCCTGGAGACCATCGCGGCCAACCTCTGCTGGCTCCCGGTGATGGTGGGGTGGATAGCGGAGAGAATGAAGAAGTAGCAGACTACCGAATCCCCTGGGGGATTTCGACCTGCTGTTCCGAAATCAAACGTGGTCGAATAATATACAACTTTACGCCCGATGGACTTTTATCGTTCCGAAGGTGGCGCGGGTGGAGATGAGAAGTCTTACCTGAGCCGTCTCGAAACCGTCGGTGTGGGCCGTCAGGTTGCAGGGAATGCCCGAGGCTGACCGGCCGAATATGTGCACATCGCCGAAGGTGGTGGAACCGTGCGCTTTGACCTGAAACTCGCCCGGAA
>CP070766.1:2399601-2403746 GCA_020345705.1 Candidatus Zixiibacteriota bacterium
AAAATCCGCTCGATGGTCTGCGCTGGGCAGGCGGCGTTGAAACACCGATGCGCCGCCTCGCCCTCCGGCCTGACAACTTTCGTCCCGCATGACGGGCATTTCTCCGGCATCGAGACGGCCTTTTCGGAACCGTCGCGCCGGTTCTTGATGACTTCGACCACCTCCGGGATGACATCGCCGGCCCGTCTAATGATTACAGCGTCATCGATTTTGATATCGAGGGTTTTCATCTCATCTTCATTGTGAAGCGAAGCATTGGATACGGTGACTCCGGATACGAAGACCGGCTTTAGTTTCGCGACGGGGGTAATAACGCCGGTTCTTCCGACTGAGAAGATGATGTCTTCGACTTCCGTCTCGGCTTCCTCGGCGGCGAATTTCCACGCCACCGCCCACCGCGGCGCCCGGGATATCTCTCCCAGGGTGCTCTGGTAGTCAAACCTGTTGACCTTTACAACCATTCCGTCGATTTCATAATCCAGCTCCGGCCTAACTTTTTCGAGTTTCTCGAAATGACCGGCAACGCCGCTTATGCCCCTGACTTTGGTAAGATACTCATTTATCCGAAAGCCTTCTTTTTTGAGAAGATTCATGGCGCCTTCCTGATCCGGCAGGTCGGGAAGGTCCGTGGCCGATATCCCATAGGCGTAGAAAAGAAGCGGCCTGGTTGCAGTCACTTTCGAGTCAAGCTGCCTCAGCGATCCGGCCGCTGCGTTGCGGGGATTGGCAAACGGGGGAGAGCCGGCTTTTTCCATGGCTTCATTCAACCGCGCGAATGCGGACTTGCGGATAATGACTTCGCCCCGCACCTCGAGCAGGGGATACTTGATCCCGGCCTTCTTGGACAGCCTCAGCGGGATACTCCCCACCGTCCTGAGGTTCTGCGTCACCTCCTCGCCGCGGACACCGTCCCCGCGGGTCGAGCCGACCGTGAGATACCCGTCTTCATACACCAGCTCTACAGCCAGACCGTCAAGTTTTGGCTCGACAGCGTATTCAATCTCACCTTCCGTTTTCAATCCATCTTTAACTCGCCTGTCGAAATCGGCGAACTCCTCCTCGGTCGTCACCTTCTGGAGCGAGAGCATTCTCACCCGGTGCGCCACCGATCTGAACGCCGCCAGCGGCTCGGCGCCGACCCGCTGGTACGGGGAGTCGGGCGTGACAATCTCGGGATGATCCTTTTCTATCTTGAGCAGGCGGTCGAACAGGCGGTCATACTCAGCGTCGGTTATTTCCGGCCGGTCATACACATAGTACAGCCTGTTGTGATATTCAATCGCTTCCTTGAGCTGGCCGTATTCTTTCTGGATTTTGTCCGGTACAGGCATCGAATAAATAAAGGTCAGTCTATAAGGCGTGTCAACTCTAAATATATCGCGCTTCTTTCAGGCCGGTGGGGCAGGGGTACAGTCTTTGCGCCACGATCGCCGAGTTGCCGTCCTCGACATTCAGATAACCCTCGATCGTCAGATAGCGGTAGCCCGTGAGCGTTTCCCTGTGGCGGGTATAAACGTCCGGGAAGAGGACAACCTCGAAGGTGTCGTCGAGAGCGTCAAACGTAAGAAAGACCATCGACTTCCCGTCGCGCGTCTTGATTCTCTTCCGGTCGGCCAGCCAGCCGGAGATGGTGACCGGGCTTTCATTTGGCCTCTGAAATAGGTCGGCCGTGCTGACCGGCGTATATGTCCCGAAGAGCGTCAACGGATGGAACGACGCCGGGACATCGAGGATACGCCTCTCGGCGGCGAAGACTTCGAACCGGCTGAGTGGCGTCAGTTCCGGCATCGAGTCCATACGCGGCGCACTGATTTTTCCCCCAAAAAGGTCAGTCTTTCTTCTGCCGTTGCCTTTTCCAAGGAGACGATACTGCCACAGCAGCTTCGGGCGGGAGGTTTCGATCGAATCGAAGAAGCCGACCTTAATCAGGTTCTCGGTCTCCCGCTCGGAAAGGTCAACCTTTGACAGAAAATCAGCCAGCGACTCGAACGGGCGGCATCTCTCGATTTGTCGGAGTGTCTTTCTAGTTATGTCGCGGACCCGGGCGTTTCCCAGGTAGATACTGCCGTGATGAAAGCCATCGGAAGTCTCTGACCTGTTTACATCGGGAGGGAGAACTTTTACTCCCAGACGGCGCGCCTCGGCGACATAGACGGCCGAGGGGTAATAACCGCCGCCGTTCTTGAGCACCTCGGCCATAAATATTCCGGGATAGTGCGTCTTGAAATAGGCCGACTGATACGCAAGATAGCCGTACGTTGCCGCGTGTGCTTTGCAGAAACCAAACGATGCAAACTGTCTCAACTGCGAAAAGACGTTCCGGGCGGTTTCTTCATCGACTGCGTTTTTTCGGGCACCATCCAGGAAGCGCTGACCGAGTTTCCCGCGGTCGGCTTCTTTGCGTTTCTTGGTAATGGCTCGCCGCAAAAGGTCGGAAGCGGCCAGATTGAACCCGGCGATCTTCTGAGCCGCCAGAATAACCTGTTCCTGATAGATAAACACTCCGCAAGTTTCCACCAGAACGTCCGCCAAACTGTCGTGGGGATAAGCCGTTTTTTCCCTGCCGTGAAACCTGTCAAGGAAGATCTTCTTCATGCCTGAGTCCGATGCCCCGGGTCTGATCAGGGCTAGGGCCAGCGTAATATCATTCAACCGTGTCGGTCTGAGGTCCCGAAGCAGGGCCCGCATCCCGGGCGATTCGATCTGGAAGACGCCGATTGTCTTGCCGGAGCGGATTGTCTGATATGTTTTCGCGTCATTTTCAGGTATGCGAAAGCCGGCGCCCTCAATCTGCTGCAAGGCCTTGTGGCAGTCGGCAATGACGGCCAGTCCCCGCTGTCCGAGAATGTCGATTTTGACCAGCCCGACTTTTTCGGCCTGGTACATATCGCACTGGGTCACGATGATTCCCTTGGTGGCTCGCTCGAGAGGGATATAATCCGTGATCGGCTCTGGCGTTATGACGATGCCTCCGGCATGAATGCCCAGGTGGCGCGGCAATCCGTAGATCGACCTGGCCGCTTCAAGCGGCTTGCCGAACCGTTGCCAGTCATTCTTCAGTGCTTGCGGCAGCTTCGAGGGGAAATCGTTACGCTCCAGCGGATGCCTCGAGATGTTGTTCACCAGACGCGAGATATCCTCAGGCGGCAGTCCCAAAGCCTTGGCGCTCTCCCGGACCGCCAGCCGCGGTTGAAAGTGAATGTATGATGCCATCATGGCAACGTGCTCGTCACCGTACCGCTTGTAGATGAAATTAAGAACGTCGTCGCGCTTGCGCCAGTCGATGTCAAGGTCAACATCGGGGCAGTCGGAGCGGGCCTCGTTGAGAAAGCGCTCGAAGTACAGCCCCTCTTTGAGCGGATCGACCTGGGTGATGCCCAGACTGTACGATACCAGCGACCCCGCTGCCGAACCGCGGCCAACGGCGGCGATGCTTTCCCGGCGGCAGAAGTCAATGATTTCGCCGACGATGAGGAAGTAATCAACGAAACCGGTGCGCCGTATCACCGAAAGCTCATACTCCAGCCGGGACAGATACCGCCCTGACAGAGAACGCATCTTTTCCCGGAGACCGGCGAGGGCCTCGGCTTTTAGTCTCTCGAAGTGATCGCCGTCTATCTCGACGTTGGGGAGAATGTTCTTCGTCTGTGGAAAGGTTACGCTGCATTGCTCGGCAAGCTCACGATTGTTTTTGATGGCTCCGGGGAAGGAGGAGAAGAAGCGCCCATACCACTGTGGTTCTTTCAGAAATTCCTCCTTGTCGGCGTGCTCTGATGCCGGCAGGTTATCAAGCAGACAGCCTCCGTCAATGGCCCGCAGAAGACGGTGTTTCTCGAAGTCATGCTGATCCGGAAAACCGACGCTCGGACACGCGATTGTCTTCAATCCCTTCTCACGAGCGATGCGCTGAGCCCGCGAAGGAGACCAGTACGTAAGTTTGACGTAAAACTCTTCACCGTACACTTCCTTGAGCACCATCAGGTTTGTATCGGTATCGGCCAGGCAGGTTACCTCTTTGCTCAGGCTGTCAAGTATCGCAGGAGAAGGTTTTCCGTGCAATTGATAGTGTGTCACCAGCCGCGAAAGGTTTTTGAAGCCCTCATGACTCCGGCATACAAGCAGCAGTGTGCCGACCGCGGTGCAAA
>CP070766.1:2403846-2406889 GCA_020345705.1 Candidatus Zixiibacteriota bacterium
AGGTTGACTTTTTCCACCAGTCCGCCTTTGCCGGCAATCTGCACGACGTCGCCGACCCGGATCTGGTCTTCCATGAGAATGAAAAAGCCGCCGATAATATCCTGTACCAGGTGCTGGGCGCCGAAACCGACGGCGAGACCGACGATCCCGGCGGCGGCCAGAATAGGGCCGATTTCGATGCCGAATTCACCGAGAATCATCATGAAGGCGACGACAATAATGGCGATGCTGAGAATGTAACGGATGAGCGACGCCAGTGTTTTGGCCCGCTTCTCCATTTCCACTTCCATCTTTTCTTTAACGAATGGTGCGAAAAGCTTAATTGAAAACATCCTGGCGATCTTCAGGCCGATAAGGGTAAGGACGATAATCAGCAGGATTCTTAACCCGCTGCCTTCCAGCCAGTCGATAGCCTGCTGCAAAAATTGTTCGAAGTCCATCTCTAATCTCCTGCAAAAGAATTGTTATTCCGATTTTTTAATTTGGCCGAACGATTGCCATGGGGCGCTCATGCCGGCATACCGAAGAATATATACTTATTGGCCGGACTTCCAGGCAATTTTTTGATTCGGCACCTGACGAGTTAATAACCAGGATAATCATACAGCAAATGATTCGCTGTCTGGATTCAATCGTGGCGGTTGGGGCTGCCTTTCAGAATATCTATTTCACCATCCGAATAATTTGCCGGCTCGGCCAGTTATTCAAATGAAAGAGGCAGTTCAGCATGCACGTGAGCCAAATCAAGCGCCGTCAGGAATGGTTCCTGACGGCGCGGTACAGTTTTCTGTTCATGCAAATGAATTACTTCTACTTATTTGCCTCCGCCAGTTTGACAAACGGGTCGACGTCTGACAGGACGCGGCTGACCGCCTCGGTCCAGAAATCTTCCTTTGTCAAATCAACACCCATGTGCTTTTTGGCGACGTCTTCACTCGTCATTTTGCCGGTGTCGGCCAGGAGGGCTTTGTAATTTTCGGCGAATCCTTTCCCTTCTTCACGGGCGCGGTTATAAACACCGCCGGCGAAAAGAAAACCGAAGGTATATGGAAAATTGTAGAACGGCACATCGGTCAGGAAGAAGTGCAGTTTCGAGGCCCAGAAAAGCGGATGGTAGCCGTCATCGGCCAGAGTATCGGCGAAAGCCTTCTTCTGCGATTCGACCATCAGCTCGTCAAGGCGGGCTCTCGGGACCAGGCCATTCTTGCGCTCGGTATAGAAGGCCGTATCGAAGATGAACCTTGCATGGAGGTTACAGAACAGGATGTAAGCATTGGCCAGCTTCTGATCCAGAAGCATCAGCTTCTCCGAAGGATCGGTTGCCTTTGACAGGACGGTATCGGTCAGGAGAAATTCATTGAAGATCGAGGCGGTCTCGGCCAGTGTCATCGGGTATATCATGGCAAACTGGGGAAAATCCTGGATGATCCAGTGATGATACATGTGACCGAGCTCATGGGCGAGAGTACCGACGCTGTCAAAAGTCCCGCTGAACGTCATGAGCATGCGGGTTTGTTTCACATACTCAAAACCGGAGCAGAAAGCTCCCCCGGCTTTGCCGGATCGGTCTTCGGCCTCGACCCATCTTTTGTCGATAGCCATCCGGGTGAAATCAGCCTGTTCTTCGCTGAAAGAGCGGAGGTTTTCAACGATAAGATCGGCGGCCTCTTTGAATGTGTATATTTTGTCCGACGCTCCGACCGGGGCCGTCTGGTCATACCACCTGAATTTGTCGATTCCGAGGAGTTTCTTTTTGGCCTCGATATACTGCTTAATCCCGGGGGCGGATTTTTTGACCGCTTCCCACATAGCATCGAGAGTTTCCCGCTTGATGCGGCAATTCAGAAGCGGCTCCAGAACCGGTGAGCCCCACTTTCGCCTGTCATACAGGGTCAGCCGAAAACCGGCCTGGGAGTTCAGAATCATCGACGCCTCGGAGGCGCGGCTTTCCCAGGCCTCTTCAAGCTTTTCGAAGGCCTGTCTTCGGAGGTCTCTATCCGGACTGCTCATTTTATTGGCCAGCTGGCCGACCGACAACTGGGTAGTTTTGCCGTCTTCGGTGAATTTCACACGCAGGTCGCCGTAGATTTTATCATAGAGACGATTCCAGGCGTGGTATCCGCTGACGGCCAGTTCCGCGGCAAGGTATTCGAATTCCGGGGCCATTTTCAGTCTGGCAACATCGCGCACCTCATCGAGAAAAAACCTGATCTCTTTCAGCCGATCACTGGTGACCAGCTTTTTCCACTGTTCGTCAGGTTGATTCTTTGCGAAGGCCTCAAGCGAAACCATAAGCTTCTCGAGTTCCGACCTGAGAACATCAGTCTCACCCTGCAACTGGTGGGCCTTGTTATCATCGACGTTCTGGCTGACAAGGCAGCCGACAAAGGCCGACGCGTGGTGAATGCGCTGCACCAGGTCCTGAAGCTTCTCGATGTATTCGATCCAGACCTGCCGGCTGGAATCGTCCAGCCTCCGGGGAAGGCCCTCAGATACTTCCAGGAGTTTCTTCAGGTCGCTTCTGATGTTTTCTTTGAATTCGGCATATTCGGATGATTCACTTCCACCGGGGAAAATAGAATCAAGATCCCAGGTTGGCGCTTTTGAAGATGCTTTGGAGGGACTCATTGGATTATCTCCCGTTATTTGAATTATTTATATACTAATCCGTCGCCTCAGCCGGTTTAACCCCTCTTTTAATCTGTCCGACCGGTTAAGGACTATTATATAAAGAGGCGACGGGAATCCCAAGCGGAAATGAGCCGTTTATTTCAACATCGGGGTTGCGGATTTTCGGCAATCTTGTAAATTAGCTGGCACGTATGACCTATAATTCGCACAAATATCGTGGTTAGATAGAAGGAGTGAATAATGAACGTGTTCGATTTTGCGATGCAGATGGAAGAGGACGGTAAGGCGTTCTATGAAAAAATGGCCTCCCAGGCCGGAAACAGCGTTATGAAAGACGTTCTCCTGGGGCTGGCAAAAGACGAAGAAAAACATTATGAGATTTTCAGGAGATTTCGAGACGGCGACCTCACAG
>CP070766.1:2406989-2413785 GCA_020345705.1 Candidatus Zixiibacteriota bacterium
GCATCGACCGCCATGTGAGGGACGCTCTGGGCACCGTCGATTAGTGCCACCGCGCCGCGCCTGTGCGCCAGGTCTATTATTTCTTCAACCGGATTTATTGTCCCCAGGACGTTCGACATGTGCGTAAGCGCGACCAGCTTCGTTTTCCGATTGATTATGTCATTAATGTCTTTCAGATTCAGGTAGCCATTGTCATCAATCGGGATGTATCTCAGTTCGGCCCCGGTTTCCTGGGCAAGTTTAATCCATGGAATCAAGTTGGCGTGATGCTCCATCTCCGAAATCACGATTCGATCGCCGCTTTTGACGTTGCTTCTGCCCAAGGATGAGGCAACCATGTTAATCGCCTCGGTGGCATTGCGGGTGAAAATGATTTCCTCTCTTCTGACGTTTCCGATAAAGGCGGCGGCCCGATCGCGGGCTTTTTCATAGATTTCGGTGGCTTCCTCGGCCAGTGTGTGCAGGCCCCGGTGAACGTTGGCGTTGTGCCGTCCGTAATATGCCTGAATCGTATCCAGGACGATCTCGGGTTTCTGCGTGGTGGCAGCGTTATCGAGATAAACCAGCCTTCGGTCGCGGATTTTTCTGGAGAGAATGGGGAAATCCTTCAGGATCGCCTTCGGGTCAAGCTTTGCTGCCCGTTTATCCTTTTCAGGTTTTGACAACGATTCCATTACTATCTGGTTTGTCTTCATAACAGCCTCCACAATCAATTGGGTGAGACCAGCACGTCACCGTCCGCTATTCTCACTTCAAATGATTCGATCTCCGCTACCGCCGGCATGCGCATGGCTTGCCCGGTTTCAATGTCGAATCTGGCGCCGTGACGCGGGCACTCGACCTGACCGTCCACGACCGCCCCTTCGCCCAGAATGCCGCCGTCGTGCGAGCAGATGTTCTCGAGCGCATATACTTTGCCGTTCTGTCTGGCGAGAAGTATTTCCCGACCCTCGAACATGATCACTTTTGTCTTACCCTCTTCTATCTCGTCGAACCGGCAAACGCGAATAAATGATTTGGTCTGTTCAGTCATCTTGGCCTCCCTCCAGTTTGCCGATCAGCAATTCTCTGATCAATTTTCTCAGTTCGGTCGGCAGTTGATTTAAGGCCGGGTCCACGAACCCCGACACGATAGACTTGACCGCGTCATCGTGGTTTATTCCTCTGCTCTTGAGGTAGAAAAGCAATTCCGGATCAATCGGCGCCATTGTGGCCCCGTGACTGCAACTTACCTGGTCGCACAGAATTTCCAATTCCGGGATGGACTCCGCCTTCGGACCTTTATTCAACAGGAGATTTCTGTTCATCTGATAAGCCTGGCAGTTGAAGGCGTACTCGTCGATACGAATTAGACCGGTATATGCGGAAGTCGACCTGTCCTTCAAAATAACTTTAAAGTCGATGTCCGAATAACTTTCATTTTCCCGGTGATGGTGCAGGGTATGGTAATCGAAATGCTGATTTCCATCGGTGAAAACGACACCCTGCATGCGGCTGTCGGCGCCGCGTCCGGCGAGAATCGTACCGGCATTAACCTTGATCAGACCGCCTCCCAAACCCCCGAAAAGGGAGTACATTCGGGCATCACGGCCGATTTTCGCCCGTTGTGTAGCATACGAGCGGATTCCATCGCCGAAGCGCTGAATATTGGCATAGTGCACGTTAGATGAATCACCCGCGTAAACTTCGACAGCACTGTTGACCAGAGCATCATTGTTATTCGATTCTCCGGAATAGTCGTCGATGATCGTCACCTCGGCGTTCTTGCCGACGACAATCAGAAGCCGAAAAAGAGTAAGCGGCCCGACGGGACGTCGCAGAAGATGAATCGGCTTCTTGACAATGGCATTGTCGGGAATGTATAGAAACAGCCCGCTGTTCCACAAGGCCAGATTCAACGCCTCGAACTTGCCGAAGTCACTGCCGACAAGTCCGCCCAGATGCTCTCCCGTAATTTCTTCATTCTCACGAGCCGCCGAGAGAATATCTTTAAAGACAATCCCGGTCTTTGAAAAAGACGGATCAAGAAAAGCAGGGCTCGGCTCGACACCTTCTGTAGTCGTACGTGATATGTTCTGCAGATTGTTGTCACCATTGACCGTAAAAGCGGCCGGATCGGTGTAGCGCCACAGGTGGATGACGCGATTTGGTGTCGGTGTCTCGTTATAGGAAATCCAGGCGTTCTTTTTTAGCTCATAGAGCCAGGCGGGTTCAAGCTTGTCTATTTTTCTGAAATCACTCGCTTTATTTTCAATCGTTGTCGTATTCATGACAATCCCCATGGTCTGTTCGCGCGGTTACCCGACCGAACCCTCCATTTCAAGTTCGATGAGGCGGTTGAGTTCGACGGCGTATTCCATCGGAAGTTCCTTTGTAAAGGGCTCGATAAAGCCGTTGATGATAAGTAGTCGCGCCTCATCTTCCGACAGCCCACGGCTGGTCAGATAAAATATCTGCTCCTCGGCAACTTTGCTGACTCGCGCCTCGTGCTCGATGCGGACGTTCTCAGCGTCGATTTCCATGGTAGGGTACGTGTCGGAGCGGGAGGCCTCATCTATCAGAAGTGCATCGCACTCAACCGAAACCTTGCTGTTTTCCGCCTTTGGATAGACTCTTACCACGCCGCGATATGAGGCGCGGCCACCGGCCTTGGAAATGGATTTGGAGGTTATCCGGGAGCTTGTATTCGGGGCGGCGTGGATGACCTTGGCCCCGGCATCCTGGTGCTGCTCCTTGCCGGCAAAAGCGATCGAGAGAATTTCCCCCTTGGCCCCTTCGCCGACGAGATATACGCACGGGTATTTCATGGTCAATTTCGAGCCGATGTTTCCATCCACCCATTCGACGGTTGCATTGGCGTGAGCCACGGCGCGCTTGGTGACAAGGTTGAGAATGTTACGCGACCAGTTCTGGATGGTGGTGTACCTGATGTACGCACCGTCAAGGGCGCTGAGCTCAACAACCGCCGAGTGCAGCGAATCGGTCGAGTAAACGGGGGCGGTGCATCCTTCGATATAGTGCACGCGGGAACCTTTATCGGCAATGATCAGGGTTCGCTCGAACTGACCCATATTTTCGGCGTTGATTCTGAAGTACGCCTGGAGCGGTATCTTGACATCAATCCCCGGCGGAACATAGATGAAAGAACCGCCCGACCAAACCGCCGAGTTTAGCGCCGCAAACTTATTGTCCGCAGGAGGAATCACGGTCGCGAAATGTCTCTTAACAAGTTCCGGGTGCTTTTTCAGACCGCTGTCCATGTCCAGAAATATCACACCCTGCTTCTCCAGATCCTCTTTGAAGGAGTGATAGACCACCTCGGATTCATACTGGGCCGACACGCCGGCCAGGAATTTCTTTTCCGCCTCCGGAATCCCCAGACGGTCGAAAGTATTTTTGATATATTCGGGAACGTCGTCCCAGTCCTGACCCTGTTTTTCGATCGGTTTGATGTAATAATAGATGTTGTCAAAGTCGATCGAGTTAAGTATTTCCGTGTTGCCCCAGGTCGGCATCGGTTTGGAGAGGAATATATCAAGCGCCTTATGGCGGAACTGCCTCATCCAATTCGGTTCCTTTTTCATGCGAGAGATCATTTCCACCACTTCATGGTTAAGACCTCTGGCTCCCTTGTGGAAGTATTCTTCGGGGTCACGAAAACCGTATTTCTCCGCATAGTTGTCGCCGATGTCGGCGACGCTGTGGTTTCTGGCCACGGTATCGCTCATGTTAAACCCCCGCCTCCTGCGGAGTTTCGGAGTTTATCCAATCGTACCCCTGGTCTTCAAGCTTCAGGGCCAGTTCCGGGCCGCCCGAGCGGACGATTTTGCCGTTCATCATGACATGAACCCGGTCGGGCTTAATGTAATTGAGCAGTCGCTGATAGTGCGTGACCAGCAGAACGCCGCCATCGGCGGGGGCAGAGCTCTTGATGCCGGTGGCGACGATTTTGAGAGCGTCTATGTCAAGCCCGGAGTCAGTTTCATCAAGAATCGCCATCTGCGGTTTGAGCATGGCCATCTGCAAAATCTCCAGCCGCTTTTTTTCACCGCCGGAGAAACCGTCATTGACATATCTCGTAGCGAAGGAGGGGTCTATCTCGAGAAGCTGGAATTTCTCCTTCAGTTCCCGGCGGAAATTCTTCAAAGATGAGTCGCCGTTGCCGTTTCGGGCTTTCAGTGCCGTGCGGATGAAATTCGAGACGGTAACCCCGGGAATCGCCATAGGGTACTGAAAACCCAGAAACAGCCCGGCCAGCGCCCGCTCGGTGGCGTCCATAGCCAGCAGGTCCCGGCCGTTTATAGACGCCTTGCCGGAGGTGATGGTGTAGTTGGGATGTCCGGCCAGGGCATTGGCAAGACTCGATTTTCCGGAACCGTTCGGTCCCATGATGGCGTGGGTCTCGCCGCGGCCTATCTGAAGGGATACACCCCTGACAACTTTCTTTCCCTCAACGTCAACCTGGATATTATCAACCCATAATATCTTGTTATTACCTGTCATATTAACCTCTTGTTCTCAATGTCTTTCATCATGTCATTGGCATAATAAAGAAGGTGTGATCTCTCCGATCATTTATCAGCCCGGTTCGGACCGGGCCTCCAGGATTCGTGCGAAATCATATTCGCCGACAGCGAGGTCAGCCAGCATCACCCTGCCGAGGATGCTGCCGATAAACCGCTCAAATGTAGTCCACATATCTCTGACTTTGCAGTCTTCGTTGTGGACGCAGACATCATTGTCACCGGTGTAGCGTCCGCAGTGGTGCGGGCCGAAGAAAGGCTCGCCCAGGGCGTCAAATATTTCCCGCAAGGCCATCTCCTCGGGAGGCCTGGTAAGGCTGTAGCCCCCCTTGCGGCCGCGCACCGCTTTGACCAGTCCGGCCTGCTTCAGAATCATCAGAAGTTTCCCGGTATACGGGATGGATAAACCCTCCTTGGTACTGATCTCAGTAATCGTCAGCGGTATGCCGGAGCCTTTATCTGCAAGCAGCAGCATGCATCTGAGACCATATTCTTCCAGGGCGGTTATTTTCATAGTTTCAAATCCCCTTTTCTTGTTATACGCATCGTTCTATTAATACTATACAAAAAAGTAAAGATATTTGTTCCCGGCAGTTGAAGAAAACTGAAGGCGGTTTTTCTCCGGGCCGGAACGGCTGGATGAAAACAGTCTGCCCACCCAACTCTAAGTCATTTTAGCGCTTGACAATATGGGGGAAAGAAGTATATTCCGGGCATAGGATTCCAATACTTTAACCTGTATTGCCGGTCAATTCGCAATAGAATCATCAGCTGATTCTTTACCTGTTCGTTGATATCGATCATAAGTGAACGAAATACGCTTAACTATGGCAAAACCTCAAAAAGAATCAAGACAGGAGGCATGAAGATGAAACCAGCCATCATCGTGTTCACGGCCATAATGATAATGGCCGCGCTGCCGGTTTACGGCCAGCTTGAGAATGGTGACGTGGACTGCAGCGGCAGTATCAACATTCTGGATGTAACCTATACCGTTAACTACCTTTACAAGGAGGGGCCGGAACCCTGCCTGTTCACCAGCTCCGGGGTATCCTACGTGCATTATGATACCCGGATCGTCAACGTCGGCGCATCTTATGAGGACCTGATCGGGGTCGCCATTGATGCCCCGGCTGATGGATGGGTCGCGGTTGACTTTTCATTTTATGTTTATACCGAAGCCTATTGCATGCAGTTTAGGTTGAACTACCCGTCCGAACCGCGCGGTCAGTCGCTGATATTGAGTTATACCGTTGATGCTCCGACCAGCTGGCACCAGGTTTTTCCGGTTGATTCGGGCTTTAATTACTTCGACGTCGACGTTATGGGCTGTCTGCGGGATCAGGATGCGGAAAAGTATGACGTCACGTTCCGGAATGTGAATATGTCCCTGACGTATTACCCTGTGAGCTACCCTGTCATCAGGAAATAGACGGCGGCCTTCCGAGTCGCACTTATCAGACCCAGGCGGGCCCGGAAATTGGCACAGTCTTCTTCCGGGCGCCGCTCATTATCATATAACCGGCTTTGTATCCGGGGGCGTTGCGTTGGCCGGCAGTAAGCGGCATCTGCTTGCTATCCGCCGCTTTTTCCCTGAATAGTCCGCCTTGCCATAAACGGCTGCGCCGCACTCCGTCCAGGGAAAAAATGGATTTAAGACTTGACAACAATATGGTTATTCTTGTATATTTAGATATATAAGCGGAAGGTATATGGGGTAACTAACATGTAATCTGCCTGCTGACCTCCCGGATAGTAGAACAGCGACCATATTGTTCTGAGCGCCTCACATCAAATCGGAACATGGTGACCTCGACTCGCCCCATTTAAAAGACTTAAAGCAAAACCATTCATCCAAGGAGGGAAATTATGAAGGCCGTTGCTTTGCTTCTGGCCGTGGGGCTGATTCTCTTTTCCTTCGAAGTGATTGAGGCCAACACTATGCGGGCAGGGGCCTCACCGCAAATCGCCCCGGATACACTGGAAATAGGCGTCCCTTTCACGGTCGATATTTATAAAGACAATACCGATGGTTGGGTGATGGGATATAGCTGGCCTGTTTGCTTCTATAGCCCGGATCAGAGTATCACCACCGCCGCTCACCTTAAGGTGGAAGGCGGTTACAGCGCCAACATACCCGAAACGTGGCCTCTTGTCTCACTCAACGACAGCTCCATCCTGATGATCGACGGATACGAGAACTACTGGACTGTCTGGAATATCTGGTATGGCTTTGGCTGGGACGGCAATTTGCCGGATACTCTCAACCACAC
>CP070766.1:2413885-2416862 GCA_020345705.1 Candidatus Zixiibacteriota bacterium
CTTCCGGCCTGCCTGACTCGCAGGCAGAGATCCGTATCCTCCATAAAAAGAAAAAAACGCTCGTCAAAACCGTTCAGCGAACGGAAAAACTCTTTCTCGGTCATCAGGCAGGTCGCCGAAGCGGCGGGAACTTCGGTGGTCTCGGAATAATCGTCCAGGGTGTAGCTCTCAGCAGGCAATATCGGTTTGATTCCGGCCTCAAGCATCGATCCCCTCGACAAAAATATATTCCGCATGGTCGGAAACCGTCGCGCCGTCGCCTGGAAGCTCCCATCCGGGTTCCTCATCCGCGCGCAGACGGCGCCCGCGTCGGTCCTGCTTTGAATCACTTCCAACAATCTCCTCAGGGCGCCGCGGTCAATTATCATATCAGGATTGGCGAACAGCAGGAATTTTCCGCCGGCTGTCACCGAAGCGGCGTTATTGGCGGCGGCAAAACCAATGTTCCGGTCTGACTCGAGCACATGCACCCCGGGGAACTGTGATTGCACAGTACGTATTGTTGCATCAATGGAGTTATTGTCAAAAAGGATAATCTCGCCAGCGACCGACTCGATCTCAGCCGTCAACGCCTTCAGGCAGGGTACAACGCTGTCTTCGGAGTTGAAGGTGACGACGATTACTGAAACCAACTTCTGATGATTTGCCCCGGCCACTTATTTCAATCTGCCAAGTAAGGACATTAACCGCAGGTACCAGACTTTCCAGATTGCCTCCCTGACGATTTTCTTGGACATCTTCGATGTTCCGAATTCGCGGTCGAAGAATATAATCGGGATTTCTTTTATGCGAAAGCCTTTCTTCCAGACTCTCATCGAAACCTCAATCTGGAAAATGTACCCATTTGACCTGATCGCATCAAGGTCCAGCGCTTCCAGCACTTCGCGGCGAAAACATTTGAAACCGCCCGTTCCGTCTCTGACCGGCAGGCCAGTGACGATTTTGGCGTAAAGATTGGCATAGTACGACAGAAGAAGGCGCTTCATCGGCCAGTTTATGACGTTGACGCCGGAGATATAGCGAGAGCCGAGAACCAGGTCGTTTTCCTCGATGGCTTTCAGGAAATCGGGGATATACTTGGGATCGTGCGAGAAATCGGCGTCCATTTCAAAGATATAATCAAACGTATGCTCCAGGCCCCATTTGAAGCCGGCTATGTACGCTCTCCCCAATCCTTCTTTCTTCTCGCGGTGGAGGACGTTGATCCGCTCGTTTTCAGCCGAAAGCCGGTCAGCGATCTCTCCCGTTCCGTCGGGCGAGCCGTCGTCGACCACCAGTACATTGACTCTCGAGTCTTTCTCCAGGACCGCGGCGATGATTCTCTCGATATTTTCTTTTTCGTTGTATGTGGGAAATATAATCAGCGCTTTTTTAGTATCGTTCATGTTGCCGGCACAATCTTTTTCTTATCTCTCATATACATGACCAAATGAATGCCCAATATAACCCCCACGAAGGGCAGAGTCAACAGAGTCACCGCCTTCGGAACACTATTACCTGCCCGATTATACCTGAAAAGCACCTGGCTTGTTCCGGCCTTGACCGGCACGGCCCGAAATGAACCGTAGGCCCGCAGAACCTCGACTTTTTCGCCGTCGGCAAAAGCCTGCCAGTGATGATAATAATTGTCCGTCAGAACCAACAGCGAATTTCTGTCAGTGTTGCATTGAACAAGTACGGAATCATCGGCGTACGAGATTACCTCGGCAGTACCTACGCCGGTAGAGTCGGCCGTTTGGATTTCGATCTCCGGCTCCTTCTCAAGAAATACCAGACGCCTGTTATCCGTTTTGCCCGAGACAACCAGGGGATAGATGTCCTCCCGGTCGGGCACGACCTCATACTCATTGACCAGGAACGCCCTGGGAAGGGCGTTATCGTTTCGGTAAATGGCCATCTCCCCGAATTCCCTCTCCCGGACCAGAGAGTCTTTTCCGAAGTAATCCAGCGGTAACTGCGCCGACACTCGAGCCAGCAGGTATTTCGCTCCGACCAGATTAAGGAAATTGGGATTCCCCCTGTTTTTCATTCGCATCCCCCCGATCAGGTCGTCATACCAGCGCAACTGGTTGCCGTGATAGCCTGTGACGACTTCGATTCCGAAAAAGGGAAGATAATCCTGAGAGGCCGCCTGAAGATCAAACACGCGAAACTTCCCCGGCAGGTTCGTCAAATAATCCGTCAGAGCATTCGGCGTGAAGCGCGCTTTGTGGTCGAAGGTTTTGATGAATCGCTTGTCGAACCTGACGCCGTCAATCATTATCAAAAGCGGTATCACGAGCAGAATAGCCATGCCGACCTTGCGCTTAATGAAGAGGAAAACCACGGTCGACACGGCCGCTGTCAGCAAAAAGACAATCCAGAAGCCGGTCTCGATTTTGGGCAGGTTAAGAAGCGCCATGTTCCATTTTGTCATTCCCTGCCCCACCCCCATCGATTGAATATCGCCGTAGAAAATCGAGCTGTACACAGACAGCATTGACTTACCCGAAGCCGAGAAAAGCAAAGCGAGCACAAAAAGCGCGGCCGGCACTGAGACCAGGTACACCGTCAGTCTCTTTCGGGTCGTGGATGAAAGCTGTCTTCCCCTCTCGAGAAGATGTTGCACGGCCATGCCGGCCAGAAGCGACACTGAAAAGAGGAAAATGAACATAATTGTAGACGGAGCCCGCAGAGATTTCACATTCGGGATCAGATAGTAAAATATTCTGAATATCGGCGTTGTACCCCCGAGAGCATATATAAAGGCAAAAAGAGCCAGAGCCGCAAAGAATATGGCTTCTTTTTTCCTGTAGAAAAAGGCCGCAATAAAAGCCAGGAAAATTGAAATCACGCCGGCGTACTCGGAGTTATCCTTGAAAACATTTTTCCCCCAGTAGTAGTTTCCGGTGCCGCTGTTGGTCCCAGAAAATTCAGGTACGACAAGCGACACGGCCTCCTCTTCCCCCATCGACCAGGAGGTGGCCCATTCATAACC
>CP070766.1:2416962-2422542 GCA_020345705.1 Candidatus Zixiibacteriota bacterium
AGGGTGATCATTCGCCGGATGGCTCCTGCTCCAGTATTACTGATGACGAACCAAAGAGCGCTGATACTGTTTTCGATATCGATGGCAATGCCTATACAACTGTGACTATAGGAACGCAGGTTTGGTTAGCTGAGAATCTCAGAGTTACGCGCTGCAGGAACGGTCATAAACTACCATATGTGTCCGATGATACCGCATGGAGTACCTGTCCGGGTGGTGCATACTGCTGGTACAACGACGATTCGACAACCACGCAACCTTTCGGCGCGTTATATAATTTCGAAGCAGCCGTAGAGAGCTGTGGATTGTGTCCCGAGGGGTGGCATGTTCCTACAGAATCCGAATGGTTGAGTCTGATTGCATTTCTTGGCGGTGACGAGATTGCCGGGGGCAAATTGAAGGAAGAAGGAGCGGTCCACTGGCGTCATCCAAATATTGGGGCCACCGATGAAAGTGGCTTTCATGGCCTACCAGAAGGTGGCCGAGGCCAAATATCGGGATGTGGTGAAATTGGAGAATATGCTACGTGGTGGTCGTCAACTCCGTATGATTCTACATACGCTTGGCATTATGGCCTTTATCGTAGAAGTGCCAAAATGAGATACAATCCAGGTCACAGGGCGAGCGGGTTCTCGATTCGATGTATAAAGGATTAGTCTTCCCGTCTCAGTCTTACTTGATTATCTTCGAACGCGTTCCGCCTTAGGTGGAATAGCCTGCCTTGACCTCGAATCTAAATGCCACAGAAGTTTGGGGAGAGTGATATTGGGGCCGCTTGTATATCACCCCGAGCGGTTGGTACGAGTTTTCCAGTTACGAATGAAACCTTGGTGGTGTGAAAGCGTAACTACACAATAAGGCCATAACGGAGCAGGTAGTGATCCACTCTACTCGAGAGGGTTGATATCAGGAGGCATGTACCGCGATGCGCAAGACCGTCTGGATTCCAACCACAGTTATAGCCGTTCTTGCCGGTGCCTTGATAGTTGAAACAAGCCTAAGGACGACCACACTCTCGCGGGATAGTCTGATCGCCGATGTCCGGCAGTTTACGAGCACTGTGGAATCAGTACATCCCGATCCATACTACAACGTCGGAGGGAAAATCGAATGGCAGCGTAGTGTACAAGAGGTTATCTCTAGGATTCCCGAATCCGGAATGTCCCGCGAGGAGTTCTACTGGCTGCTTTGCCCTTTGGTGACCAGCCTTGGTGATGCGCATACCTGGCTTCGTTCTCCGGACAAGTTCAGCTCCGGCCTGCCGCTATATCTTGCTGTTGCTGCTGATGGGATATTCGTTGCCGGTGTGCCCTCTGAAGAATATCGCACGCTCCTCGGGGCTCGTTTGATAAGCATTCAGGGTACTCCGATTCGAGAAATCATCGAGCGGGCTTACGCTTTTGTGTCGGCCGAGAACGAGTTTCAGGTTTTACGGAATCTTGGTGGCACAGGCATGCTCTTTAACATGTGGTTCCTGGACCGGCTGGTTCCCGAATGTCAAGGCCAGGAGAACGTCTACGTTACCTTTTCTCGGGCGGACGGTACGATCATGACACGGACTTTGACGTGTTCTGAATATGGTGGGCTTGGCTCGTATACTTGGATTACGACACGGTGCTCTCTGCCGTCGACAGAGCGTTCGGACTTCACGTATACATTCCTGGATTCAAGTAAACAGACAGCTCTGCTCGTTGTCAACGGTCTAAACACCTACCGAGAAGCTTTCGAGATGTGGCAGAACGAGGGGCGATTCAGTGATTGCGCGGGTGAGGCTGCAGACCTCTACCAACGATATAACTCAGCTGATCCGCCGGAGGACGACGAGGTGGCCGTGATCGCCGGTTTGCCTTCAGCCACCGAAACGTTCATATCCATGTGTCAGGAGATGAAACAAGCAGGGACCCGCAGCCTGATCGTAGACCTTCGCCGATGCGAAGGCGGCAATTCGGCGATGGCTGAGATTCTGACGTACTGCTTGTACGGTAAAGAACAGCTTTTAAACATAGAAGCACGGCAGATCGAAGTGCTCAGGTGTTCGCCCACGTACCTTGAACGCCATCCCGGCGTCAGCCTTGAGGATATCAGCCGCCTGCAGGGAGTAACGATCGATACCGGCGATTACGTATTCGACCCGGTCGAGCTTGAGTCGGACAGAGAGGAGGTTGACATGCGATTCAGGGAATGGGCGGGAACGATGCCCACGTTCTACTCTGAGTACATGTCTGGCAAGTATGGCGGCTATTACCTTCCCAAGAACGTCTATGTACTGAGTTCCGTATACACGTTCAGCTCGGGATTTACAGTGATGTACTACCTTTACCGGGCAGGTGCCACGATAGTGGGCGTGCCCTCAGCTCAGGCGGGGAACTGTTTTGGCGAGGCAACGGGTTTCGAACTTGAGAACTCCGGGCTGCACTTCACGGTTTCGTGCAAGTATTTTGAGAATTTTTCAGACGATCCGGCCAAAGGTCGGGTCCTCTTTCCGAATTACCCTCTGACGTATGAGATCATGGCTTCCTATGACTTCGATGCCAACGCGTCTTTGTTGTACGCCCAGGACTTGGCGAAGTAGCCAGTGGCGCCCGAGCGACTCAGAACAATGATCGGTCGGGGATCCAATCTGGACCGGTGGCATCACCCAGCTGGGTTCCCGACCGTTGCGCCATGCCCCAGTGATAACGTCAATCAATGCTATTCGACAGTCGCCGGCCCTGAGGAGAATGTATAGGCGTATTCTCTTTTGCGGCAACATCCAGAAGGCCCGGGTGGCCGCGGCTCGAAAGCTGGCTGTAATCATCTATGCCATGCTCCGTCGAAACGAACCATTTCTGGCGGAGGCAGCAGTTATGCCCGTAATATCTGGTTTCAGAGAATCGAATAAAGACACATCGAATGCTCGGGATAGTTGATTCACTTCGAATCAGCAATCTCACAGCGGTCAGCCTTGATATGATCGTATCTTCACCCCGATATGGAATACAAATCTAAGGGAAGTTTGGTGAGAGTGACATTGGCGCCGCCATGAGATTTATTCACTTGCCTTTTGGCTTTGAACGTCCGTTGTTACCGGTACGGTCGTGAAGAATAGCTATGGATGAGAAGCGCGATATACTGGTACATTTCCTGGCGGCGCTGGCTTATCGTACCCAGAAGGCGCTGCGTGATGCACCGGAGTCTTTTGCGGCGTTTCGGGTACGGTCAGGAGTGCGTACTCCCCACGAGCTGGTACATCATATGACCAGCGTGCTGGGATATGCGCGCACTTTTTTTATCGGCGGCAGCTATCGGCCGGAGCGACTGCCCTCTTTTCGGGAAGAGGTTCTTCGGTTTCATGAGATGCTGGAAAGTCTCGGGAATCATTTTAAATCGGAAAAGCAATTAATCGGGATATCCCCGGAGCAGATGATTCAGGGGCCGCTCTCCGATGCCATGACCCATGCGGGACAGCTGGCCATGCTTCGGCGGCTGGAAGGCAGTGGGGTTCCACCCGAGAACTTCGTATTTGCGGATATCAGTCCGGACAATCTCGGCGCGGATCAGCCGCCTCCGGTAAGTCCGGACAAGGAGTGGCCTGAAGGCCCTCGCGGCGGTGCTTCGCGCTCAGAATAAAAGCCGAAACGCCGGCAGGGGCTGCAGGGCGGCCGAGTAAAAAAATAGATGGATTGGCACCTGAGTTGGAAGGTAATCGGATGCGCAGGCTGTTGCATCTCGGGTTGACGGCAAAGCTAATCGTCACGTTTGCCGTAGCCATGGCGATATCCTGCGGGAAAAACGACAAATCTCCGGGTACGGAGAAAACTGATCAATTTGAGACAATCCGCGCCCATATTCAGACCTGGCTCTCACAGACCGGCACCGATACACTGATTATGCCGTGTTCGCAATTAATGGAAACAATTCTGGATGATTGGGATAACCAGAAAGAAAATTACCAGATCGTAAGCGTGAGAAAACCGTTTGACTTCTACAACGTTGGGCATATACCGAATGCAATAAACGTGTACTGGACTGATATCGTCAAGGCCGGGCCTCTGTTCAGGTTTCATCCCAAAAAGACGCTGATTATTTACTGTTACTACGGTCATGCCAGCATGATTTCGTGCACGATCCTCGGTCTTATCGGCTACAGGTGTCATAGCCTGAACTTTGGGATGATGGACTGGAATGTTGACGCTCTCGTTAAGGCACCCTGGGATGGGGTGGCCGATTATAAGACGGAAACAATCGTCCGCGAGTCGAAAGAATCGTTTCCTCTGCCGGTCGTCGAGAGCGAACACGTCGATGCCAAGATAATCGTGCAGGAAATGGCAAGAAGATATTTCGGCGGCGAGGGTTCTCCCGTTATTGCAGCATCGGATGTCAAAGCCATTGTCGATGATTGGGAGCAGCGGAAAGGCGAGTATCAGATTATTGATGTGAGATCGAAAGCCGATTACGAATTTGGCCATATTCCGTACTCGATAAACATCCCCTTGGCGCACGTGGCCGAAATCGAGAATCTACGAAAGCTTGATCCCGATCAGACCATAATTGTCTATTGTGAAAACGGTCAGAGCGGGGAGATTGCCGCAACCGTACTGAATCTGCTCGGATACCACGCTGTCGATATGATATTCGGCATGATGGAATGGAATAAGTCTCTCGTGGATACCCTAAAACAATGGGATGGTGCCGCCGACTACCCGGTGGAAACTTGACAGGGACTTCGAGCCGTTTCCGGAATTTTATATCTCGGGTAGTATTTTTCATTCATTTACTTCTGATACCGCCCTTCTAGTGACCTGGGGTTTACACGAGTCGTTTTCACTTGCCATCATTATCGCTGAACTTCACGGGCGACCCTTCATGGCATTCATCGGCAATTTAAATGGCGAACGGTTCTTGGTCGGGACCTCTTTCGAGCGAAAATTCGCGAGCGCCGGACAGCCTAATTTAGAAGTTAATGAATGGGGCGCTTGCGCGAAGATTCCGATAACGCGGGCAAATTCGTTGTAAGCGTGCTGCAAAATAAACCGGGATTTCAAATATTCAATTTGGTTTCTGACATTATTGACAGGATGCTTAAATGGCCGGATTTATACCGGTTGTTATTAATGTTATGACCTGCCCCTCCGTATATCGGTCCAGTATAAAAGTTAGTATATTGGGCTGCGGATTCTGATAATGCGTCTATCTTTCGAGAGTGCGCGCGATGAATGGTTACATCGCCTGGATGCTCAATTCACATTTGTGTGATTCTCCACGTCCGCATTTATCAAATAAATGCAGGACGTCTGTGCGATCGGTTTTCAATTATTCGGGTGATATGAAGCGCGGTTTTATAATGGCAGTTAGATAGTATTGTTATTAGCCATTATTTTCATTCCGGGATTTCAGGAAATCCATTCAAAATCAAAATCTTGACACTTTTTGTCATAATGCGTATATTGCGTTAAATTAAGATTTCTCAAGTCTCGATCTCGAAAATCATGCATACCCCGGAGGTGCTTCATGTCTGTTTTAAGGTGCTCGATTGCATTGTTAATTTTATCGGCAGTTATCTTTGTCGGTTGTTCGGATGACAAGAGTACGTCACCGACC
>CP070766.1:2422642-2425699 GCA_020345705.1 Candidatus Zixiibacteriota bacterium
AGGAATTTTCTGGGTGTTTCATCCCAACCGAAGACGACCCCCTTCGGCTTCCGGTTACCAATCAGTTCCTTAATCTGAGAAACATCCTTAATGAGATAAATCCGGATTCGCGGAAGCAGACCATATATTGTTTCGGCCACCCTCCACCCTATGTCGGCTTTCTTACCGATGTAAAGATACACCGAGAAAGTCGGATTCTTCAGATTCTTGCGGATATCCTCTAACGTGAGAGGTGGGACTGTTTCTGACATAGCTGACCTCCTTATGATGTTTTGGATAAAAGGGTAAACCACTCGTCCGCCTCTGGCGGACTCGAGCCCTGTCTCTGCTGTACTGCTGTCCGCTGTTAGCGGATGTGCGGATCGGGCGGTTTAGGCGGCAAAACATGCCCCTCGGCCAGCGGGTCCTCGAAAAAGCCCTCAGGATCATCACTGCCGAAACACTCGGCTGGATCGCGGCTCGTGTTGCTGAGACAACCCAGAACACCGCCGACTTCCACAATCTTGTTGACTTTTTTGCACTTCGTGGCCCAGTAATCTTCAAATAACACGGGCAGGCCGGAGTTCAGCAAGTCACACATGCTCTTTACAACCGGCACTAACCCCAGTTGTGAAACCTCCATCAGGATAGCCTGCTGAGCAAGGAAGGAGCGAGCAAATAGAGGGTGGTATTTCATGATTTTCTGCCATTCCTCCGCCAGTTCTTTTCTGTCTTTTTTCTCTACTCTCTCCATATATCTTACCTCCGGTTATAGGTTACAGGGAAAAGGCGGAACCAGTCGGGCCCTCACCTCTCTGGTCATTGACTGTTTCTTCTGTCATTAATGTTCCGCTCTTATTCTTACGGTGCGAGACAAATGTCAGCATGCTCCTTGAAATTCGCAGGATCTATCCTGCCCATGAAGTCTCCCCAGTATGTCTGATCGATGGTGTCTGATTCTAATACCCCCGGCAGGATTCGAACCTGCTACCCTCTGCTTAGAAGGCAGATGCTCTATCCGAATGAGCTACGGGGGCATCCGGATGACAATCTTTCTACGCCCGAAAAGATAAATCCGGCAAGCCGGCTTGGCAATAAAAATCGGCAAAAAAAGACTGGACAAGAGAGCCCAGAAAAGTTATATTATATTTGCGTTTAAGGGGTTTAGCCGGCTTTCGATATTTGCCGGAAGAATATTTTTTAGATAAACTCTTATGGCCCATCGTTAAGAGTGTAAAAACCAAGAACAAACCAAACGTACTCAGGAGGGAACCATGCTTGCAAGAACAAGTTTCTGCAGGGCGTGTGGATCAGTCGGCCTTTTGCTGGCATTTATGATGCCACCGGCCGGCCACGCCGAAAGCCTCTCCCCCTCAGGCGATGGGCTCGATTTCGAGATAATCAGAACCCATTATGGCGATGTCATGACCATCTATGCCGCCGATTTCGATCATGACAACTGCGGAGACGTCGTCTATACCGGAATCATTGCCGAAGGACTCTATATCCTGTACGGGAAGTCTGACGGGAGCTTCGAGGCACCGGTTGACCTTATGCCGGGCGATAAGGTCTATGAGGCACCGCTTGCCGCGGGTTTTGTCAATACCGACACTCTGCTGGACATCGTCGTGTCCACGAACCACTATGTCTATGTCCTGCTCAACTCCGGGAATCGAAATTTCTCCAAGCGTAAGCTCTTTAAGGGAAATCTGAATATGGGTGGGGTCGCTGTCGGATTATTCGACTCCGACCAGTATATGGATATCCTGGCTGCGCCCCGATATATTCATCTGGGCAACGGGCAGGGCTATTTCCCTTCCATAATCACCTTACCTTTCGATTTCCTCACCGCCTTTGTAACGGATTTCAACAACGATGGAATCGATGATTTCGTCACGACCATAGACGGATCCGGTAACGGTGCCATATACGTGAATGACGGAAATGCCAATTTCACGAAGACCGATTCTTTTGTCTTGGGCGGTTTGGCATTGCCTGTTTCAACTGACGAGACTTTCGCTGACTTCAATCGCGACGGCAACGCCGACTTCGCATTTGTAGCACCGGTGCAACCCAGCACCCTCAGCAAGATTTCCATCGGTTACGGCGACGGTGCCGGCGGCCTGATCAAGATTGACACCCTGAACGTGTATGGAGCCTGCCATAGCCTGGCCATTACCGACGTTAACCGCGACCACAATCTGGACATCGCCGCCTCAAACGCCTTTCGGCGCAGGCTGGAAGTCTTCCTCGGCGACGGAGCCGGTAATTTCAGCGACTCGCTCAGGGTCGATTTCGGGACCGATTCGATTACTCACGCCATGGCGACCGGAGATCTTGACCGCGACGGCAACCCGGATTTCGTGGCCGGAGCCTTCTGGGGCGATAGCATCATCCTGGCCATGAATACGCTTGAGGATAAGGATATTCTCCAGGACCCGATGGTCACCACCGGCTATTCGAATGTGACCATTGAAATCCAGAATCCGGACGGTTACCAAATTTCAAAAAATTATAAGACCGTTGCCGGGGGATCATACTGGCGTCTCGATGCCAACGCCGATAACGCCATTGATGAGAGGGCCATAGATTATAATCTTCAAAACGGCGAGTACAGAATCGTCATCAGGACGAAGCTGAATGCGCCGCCGGATGCGACGTTTTCCACCGATGTCAAAATCGGAGACACCAGGCTGACATTGTTCAAGGACTACCCGGCCCCTCCCCTGACGGCCAAACCGACCGGCGGCTTTGAGTCCGGCAGTTTTGTCTTTTATTACACGGTTGAACCGGTCTCGTCGGTTTTCCCGCCCAACGGCTCGACGTCGGAGACGGCCTGCCCAACATTTGACTGGACGGGGTTGGTTTCCGATCCGCCGGCCGGCACTAAGTACCACTTCCAGCTTAGCCGATATTATGATTTCCACTTCCCGGTCTGCGAGTATAACGGCTTGAATGTACCCGAATATACATCTCCCTATGAACTCGGCCATGATGCAGTCTTCTACTGGCGGTTTCGCACTTATTACGGAGGAGAATATGGCGAGTTCTCACATCCGTTCGCGGTATATATTTCGC
>CP070766.1:2425799-2432171 GCA_020345705.1 Candidatus Zixiibacteriota bacterium
GAGGTCATCGGGATCCAGAACCTTTTCCATCATGGCCAGAGCCCGTCGGAAGAGCCTTTCGGATTCGGCATGTCTCCCTTGAAGATTATACGCGTCCGCCAGCAAAGCCATACTATGAGCAACCTCAGAATGCTCAACGCCATGAGCACCGATCCGTATATCAAGGGCCTTAACAAGTAAGGTCTCGGCACTGAAATGCTCACCAAGGCAACCGTAGTACCGCCCAAGCCTTGAGAGTACCCGGGCCACGGACGTATCGGTTTCACCAAACTCAGCCAATGCTTCTTTCAGCGCCAGTTCTCCCAAGACGACGGCCGAGTCATATTTGCCGGATGCACCCATGGACTTTGCTTCTTCCAGAAGCGCATCCCATTCCTGCCCGCTCGCCGCCGCACAGAAGAAAAGGCACAAAAGTGTCAGCACTGACAGAAGGATTCTTGCTTTCATAAAACCTCAAAGATAAGACAAAACCGGCGGCCCATCTATCCCTTCCCAGCTGTTGCGTTGCACACTAACATAATATAACGCAGGAAGCCGATTTTGG
This sequence comes from Candidatus Zixiibacteriota bacterium, assembly GCA_020345705.1. Lineage (GTDB taxonomy): Bacteria > Zixibacteria > MSB-5A5 > GN15 > PGXB01. The sequence goes on from CP070766.1 coordinate 2,426,344, forward strand.
CAATAGAAATCTGCCTGCCAGGCTATGACGAACAGTATTGGCAAAGCGTTCAAGACTTTACCCGCAATCGCCGCGTCAGGGTCTGGTTGCGGAGGGGAACCGAGTCGGCGGCAGACTTTTCTGGTATTCAAATAATCTTCACGGATCGATGCCCGACGCCATTCTTTCCAAATTGCGGACGTATCTTTTTTGGATTCAAAAGCAGCTGAAACGGCCTTTTCCGCGCTCGTGTCATAATGGGCGGGATGGACGGGTCTCCCGATCCGGCTGTCGGGTCTGCCAGGGCAGGAGTTGACATCGTTTGACACCTGCTTATGATAGAATGGATCACGAATAAAAGGGGACGCGATAAGAACAGGTCTGGCTTTGGAATAGATGATTCACAGTCATCAAAAGAACCAACCTTGAGAAAGAAAAGGGAGGTTGCAGAACATGAGAAGATTGTTAACGATGGGCGCCGGGTTGCTCCTGGCGGCCGCGGTCGCTGTATGGGCGGCGGTACCGACCACCCTCAACGACTTTTTCCTGCCCGGATCGCAACCGGGTCAGTCGGGTAACATTGAACATCCCAGCAAATGCGACAACTGTCACGGCGGTTATGACCTGGCCGTGGAACCGGCCTTTAACTGGCGAGGAAGTATGATGTCCCAGGCGGCCCGCGATCCGCTATTCTATGCCTGTCTGGCAATTTCCAACCAAGATGCACCAGAGAGCGGGGACCTCTGCATCCGCTGTCACTCACCTGACGGCTGGCTGGGCGGGCGGTCGCTGCCGACCGACGGCTCGGCGCTCAACGCCAATGACCGCGAGGGAGTCCAGTGTGATTTCTGTCACAAACTCGTTAAACCAACATCTCTTGGTGTTAATCCTTATCCCGACGATCAAATGTACACGGCGGGAACGTATGACGCCGACCAGGCATATCTTGCCACGCTGGGTCAGATTCCGCCGACTTCCGCCAACGGGATGTATATTGCCGACGCCAATAATGCCAAGCGGGGTCCATACGTCGACGCCGCCGCGCGTCACCAGATGTTTTACTCTCCATTCCACAAGGAGACGGCCCTGTGCGGGACATGTCATGATGTCAGCAACCCGGCCTTCATCAAGGATGTCTCGGGCAGTTATATTCCCAACGATTTTGACGCTCCCGCCCCGGATTTCGACCCGTACACGATGTTCCCCATAGAGCGGACGTACAGCGAGTGGCTGAAGAGCGAGTACAACACTCCGGGGGGCGTTTTCGCACCGCAGTTCGGCGGGAACAAACAGTTTGTCTCAACCTGTCAGGACTGCCACATGCGTGACGTCACCGGGGTCGGCTGTAACAAGAAGGGTGCCCCGACCCGGAGCGACCTGCCGCTTCACGATATGACCGGGGGCAATACCTTCATCCCGGCCCTTGTCAGCCAGCTTTACCCTGCCGAGATCGACCAGGCGGCCCTTGATGCCGGGGTTCAGCGCGCCACGCAGATGCTTCAGATGGCGGCGTCACTTAGTACGAAGGTCACCCCGGCGACCGCAGGCTATACCGCCTCTGTAACGGTAACCAACGAAACGGGGCACAAACTTCCTTCCGGTTACCCCGAGGGACGTCGTATCTGGCTTAATGTGAAAGCGTTTGACGCCGACGGCGCCACGGTCTACGAATCGGGCGCATACGACGCCGCTGCCGGCGATTTGATCCATGATCCCGATATTAAAGTCTATGAAATCAAACCGGGCATTTCGGAAGCTTTGGCCCCGGCTCTCGGTCTCCCTGCCGGACCGTCATTCCACTTTGTTTTGAACCACGAAATCTTCAAAGATAACCGGATTCCTCCGCGAGGTTTTACCAACGCTAATTTCGCCATGATCCAATCTCCGCCGGTCAATTACACCTATCCCGACGGTCAGAACTGGGACGATACGGAATACCCGATTCCGAGCGGGGCGACCAGAGTCGTGGCAACGCTTTATTACCAGGCTACCAGCAAGGGATATGTCACCTTCCTGCGTGACATGAATACGACGAACAACTGGGGCCAGGTTTTCTATGATCTCTGGAATACTACCGGCAAATCCGCTCCGGTGGCAATGAATGTTGACACGTTCGATATCCAGCCCGTAATTGAACAGCCTCCGGTGGCCGACTTTGTCGGAACACCCACCTCGGGCGACGCGCCTCTCGCGGTCAGCTTTAGCGACCTGTCCAGCAACGTCCCGACGTCCTGGTCCTGGGATTTCGGCGATGCAAATAGTTCCACGGTACAAAATCCGACGCATATTTATGATCTGCCCGGTGTGTACACGGTATCACTGACCGCAGCCAATGCTTTCGGCTCCGACACTCACACCAAGACCGATTACATCACTGCCACCGAAGTGACCATAACGCAGATGCATGTAGCAAGCATCGCCGTTACTCGGGTCGCGGCCGGTGGACCGAACCGGACAGGCAGGGCAACCGTAACCGTTGTCGACCAGCATGACGTGCCGGTAGCGGGTGCCGCCGTCACAGGCTATTTCAATGCCCCTAACGGCAGCTTGAAGTCGGAGAATACCGATGCCACCGGTGTTGCCGTGGTTACTTCAGACAAAACTAAGAATCCGCCGGCCGATTGGTGTTTCACCGTCACCAGCGTCCAGTTACCGGGTTCGGTTTATGATTCATCCGCCAATCTGGTTACCGTAGCGTGTGAAAGCGGTCCGGCGGCAAGGTTCCGGGATATGGCAAAGACGACGACAGTCCCGTGCCAATTCGGTTTGCATCAGAACCACCCGAATCCGTTCAACGCCGGCACCGTTATCGGATTCTCGCTGCCCTCTGCCTCTTATGTGAAGCTGGAAGTTTACAACATTTCAGGGCGGGAGGTGGTCACTCTTGTGGATACGTATCTTGAGGCAGGCAATCATTCCGTTGCCTGGGACGGTTCGGATGCTGCCAGCGGAATCTATCTTTATCGGCTTGAAGCAGGGAACAGCAACATGACAAGAAAGATGATTTTGCTGAAGTAGCCCTGCGACGTCAGATTCATGGGCGGGTCACGACTATCGTGACTCGCCTTTTTCAATCATTGAATTGCCGTCGAGATATGATAATACCGGTACTAGCCGAACGGGCGCTCGCGTCCGAGCGCTTTGCGAATGTGCGTTATCTGTCCATTGTGATAAAACTCATGCATACACAGGAAAGTCACCGCCTGCCAAACGTGCGACTTTCTCTCACCCTCACCGATTTCTTTCGTCAAATCGGGCTCGGCAATGCCTTCAACCAGGGAAATAGCCGCCTGATGGGCGGCATAGAGCTGCTCTTTCAGTTCTGACAAAGACGGATAGGCCGAAGGGTCATCAGAGACTTCAGACCCGCCCCCGTAGAGCTTTTCGAAACTGCTGTAATCCGATTCTTGGTCGCCCAGAAGCGTTTTGGTGTAGTTAAGGCTGTAAAGAAGATGGCCGACCTGCCAGCGGATATGGTTGTGCCGACCCGGCCCTCGGGCCATGGACTCTTCTTCGTTGATGTCGTCAACCAGCTTCCTGGTTACCTCTTGATTAAGGTGGAGCATGTACAGCAGATGCTTTTGTATCGACATAATGCGTCCCGTGATATAAAGATTAAATGTTATCCAAAAATGAAACAATCTCGATGGCATGTCAACCCATAATGCCATCAGCCTATCCTGATTACCGCCGGGATAAATCCTCCGGTTGGATCGCCGACTCGCCTTTCCAGGGAAATTGCGCGATGATTATTGGCAAGCCGGGTCAGGGCCATTTCTGTATAAATAGTTGACCAGGTATGAGACGTCCAGGATATTCACCGCCCCGTTTGCATCCGGGTCGGCGACCCACATTGACTCCGGCGCCGGTCCATCTTTGTACAGATAATTTACTATGAATGTTATGTCGAAGATGTTTATGACATCGTCATTGTCGGCATCGCCGCAGACAGGAGCCGGGATTCCCTCTCTTACAAGCGACGGATCACCATACAGGTTGTAGTTAAACATATTCTGATACTCATAATAGTGATCCCATCCAAAATTCTGATTACAATAGAATTTGGCGTCATACAAGGCGTCGCCGACTTTCTCCGGCCCGCCTGGGCCATCGATCATATAATAATTGAACCGGTAACATATCCCCTCGGCACCGCCCCCCGTCGCTCCTTCCGCGGAGATGGCGGCCGGCCTGGTGGCGCTGAGAACGCCTGCGGCAGCGCCAAATCCCGGCCGTGTCAGAAGGTCAACACCAAGATTGCCCACAATATTGGATTCCGGATATCCCACGAAGCACGAGACGGCAAAGACTATCGAAGGATAATCATCATCAAGGTTCGCCACCGTCGAAATGAAGGGCAGAGATTGAATGCCGTCGGAACCGTCAGTTTCCGCAATGCCGTCCCCATCATCCCACCACCACACTGTTCTGTAGGCGCCCTCGGGAGAACCATGTCCCGCCCAGTTGACGACGCCGTAATGACCGTTGCACCAAGCGTCGGTGAACGACGAAAAAGTCAATGGCGGCCAGGAGTAAACGGATGATACGATACCTTCCTGCTCACTGTAGTGGTTTACCGCCCAGTCGCTCATAATGTCGGTTTCCAGCGCGTCGTGCAGGCGCGCACCATCTATAAACGGATAGCCGCTGTTGTTCTGGTTCTCAAAAAACAGGATGGCCCCGGCATGCAATGCCTGATTCTTCCAGAAGCCGGTATCCTGCTCAAAAGCAACCAGCTTATTGAGTGTGTATAATATCCTCGCCGGGTCGCTCGTCGGAATCCGGCCAACACTGACCTCAGCCAGGAAATCGGGGTCGTCCTGACCATACTCGCCATAAAAACCATCACCGTCCGAATCCCAGGAGGATGCATCCGGATAGGACAGATCGGCATAGTAGTGATCGGTCGGCACGGCGCCGCCGTAGTTATAAGGAGTGTCAGGGTTGTGTGTATGATTTGTGAAATCCGGGTAGCACAGGCGCATCGGAACAGTCGAAACGTCGCCTATTATAAGGACGTACTCGATCCCCCAGACTCCGTAATGCGTTCTGAGAAAATTCCTGATTTGCTCGGCAAGGTCTCCGCCGGCTTGTTCCGTAATCTCGGAATCAGTGATTAATACGACTTTCACGCTGTATCCCAAAGACGTTTTCCAGCCGATGAAGCTGGAGGAAGTCAGGGCGGATTGCAGAGAAGCAGTCGTGATTACTGCATAATCATAACTCTCTGTTTTACTTCCGGAAGGCCGGTTAATCGGCACATACAAATCCTTTATCTGCTCATAATTATAGAATAGTCTTGAAGCCTGCTCTTCGGCCGGACCATTCCGCGTTAAATCCTCGAATAGCCGAGCGTCAGGGCTGCCCTGAGCCGGCAGAGTGTATTCGATTCTGATTTCCGCATTACCATAATAGACCAGTCTGCCGGATTGAGGATAATAGCTGAAGGGACAAAAGGATACGGAAGCATATGAATACTTTCGGAAGGTCCCTGAGGCCTTGAGTTTTCCTCTCTTGTCCGGGTAGGCTTGCTCCCGGGAATATGTAATCTCATTATTCGTCTTCCATCCGTTCTGCAGCCGCTCAGCAATTTCGGAGTTTTGCCGCGGATCGAGGACGGGCATAATCGGCGGTGACGGCAAGATATTATATGTACCTGCCAGCGGCGTTCCGGCTGCGGCGTTGACCTCAACCGCCCGGACCCGGGACCCGGGTGGTAGAGCGATCAGAAAATTCTTTGACGGAAGTTTGGGTTTGCCGGGCGCGGCCAGATAGCCGAAACCTTCCATCTCGATAACGTGCCCGCCGTCCCCGGCGATAATTCTGTAATCCCCGGCCGTCACTTCATA
>CP070766.1:2432271-2435598 GCA_020345705.1 Candidatus Zixiibacteriota bacterium
ATTATATTTATATCGGGGCGTAGCGCAGCCTGGCAGCGCACTCGCTTGGGGTGCGAGAGGTCGGCAGTTCAAATCTGCTCGCCCCGACCATTTTTCCGGGTTCTTTCCGCATCTCAGCATGAATTCAAGGGACAAAAGAAATTAATCATGAACAAACGTTACCTCGTCACCGCCGCCTTGCCATACTCGAACGGACGGCTCCACGTCGGCCATATCGCCGGGGCGTATCTCCCGGCCGACACCTATGTCCGGTTCCTTCGGTCCAAAGGCGAAAATGTTCGTTTCATCTGCGGAAGTGATGACAACGGTGTCACCGCCCTTATCGCCGCCCGGAAGGAAGGCGTCTCGGTCGAAGAGCTCACCCAATTCTATAATGAACGCCAGTTCCAGGACTTCGAGAGATTAGGCATCAAATTTGACATCTACGGCGGGACTCATCAGCCGGACTTTGTCGACCTTCATAATCGTATCAGCCAGGACATTTTTAAGGTGATCTATGACAAGGGCTATTTCGTCAAAAAGAAGGCAACCCAGCTATACGATCCCGTGGCGAAGCAATTCCTCCCCGACCGCTATGTTAAGGGAAGCTGTTACCATGTCAAATCCGACGGCACACCATGCAATTATGACGAAGCCTATGGCGACCAGTGCGAGGCGTGTGGAAATGCCATCGACCCGATGCTGTTGATAAATCCCGTCAGTACCATCACCGGAACGACTCCCGTGCCGCGCGAGACGACTCACTGGTATCTCCAGCTTGACAGACTTGAGAATCGTATTCGTGAATGGCTCGGCGGCAAACGGCGATCTGCGGCCGATTCACCGGCCTGGCGCGAGTTTGTGCTGAACTTCTCGCTGGGGCAGATTAGCCAGGGGTTGCCCGAGCGGGCCATGACCCGCGACCTTGACTGGGGCGTGCCGGTTCCGCTCGATGACCCGGAGGCTCAGGGCAAGACGCTCTATGTCTGGTTTGATGCCCCTATTGGATACGTTTCATTCACCGCAAAACTGTGTGAGGAGCAGGAGGGAGACTGGAGCAGGTTCGCCGAGTGGTGGAAAGACGAGAACTGCCGGATTGTCCATTTTGTCGGTGAGGATAACACCATCTTTCATGTTCTCACCTGGCCGGCGATGCTCATGGCCGAGGGGACTTATTCGCTCCCCTGGCAGGTGGTTGTTAATGCCTTTCTTAAAATTAGATTTTCAGGGCGGGAGGAAGAGAAAATCAGCAAAAGCAGAGGGGCAGCAATCTGGATTGAGGATTATCTAAAAACGTTCGAGCCCGATCCGCTGCGTTACTATCTAACAGCAATCGCCCCGGAAAGCGGTCGAACGACATTTGAGGTGAACGATTTCATCGCCCGCAATAACAACGAATTATTGAATTCGCTGGGCAATTTCATCAACCGGACTCTAACCTTTGCCCATCGGTACTTTGATGGTAAAGTACCAGAGGCAGGACAACGCTCGGAAATTGATTTTCGGCATATGACGAAGATCACGGAGCAGGCTGAAAAGATCGAAGCCCTCCTCGGAAAATTCCAGTTCAAGGCGGCGTTGGGCGAGCTTATGGCTCTGGCCCGCAGCGCCAATGTGTATTTCGATGCCAGGAAGCCGTGGGTACAGAGGAAGGAGAACATGGCCGAATGCGCCGTTACGATAAATGTCTGTATTCAAACGGTCAAGGCGTTGACGGTACTTATGGCGCCGTTTCTGCCGTCGTCCGCTGCGAAGTGCATTGAAATGCTGAACCTCGATATTGATCCCGACATAATTCCGTGGATCGAAATAGAAGCCGAGATACCGGCAGGGCACCAACTGGGGCAGCCGACTGTATTGTTCAAGAAACTTGACCCGGAAACGCTCTTTTCGGTCGCCAGGGATGTATAACCCTTATGCTTACCATTAAGGGCTTTCGACTGGCGGGGATAGAGGGCGCGCTATGACGGGTGATTCTTCAAAGTCCCTGATTCTGGTGCCGGCGTATAACGCGGCCAAATATCTTCAGGAGCTTGTCGAACGGTCAAAACGGTGCATCCATGATGCCGACATCCTGATCATCAACGACGGCTCAACCGATGACACCGAGGCCGTCCTCGAAAAGCTTGACGTGCCGCACCTGACCAACAAATCAAACAGGGGAAAGGGATATACGCTTCAGCGCGGTTTTGAATATGCCGTCCGCCGCGGTTAGGATTACGTCGTGACCATTGATGCCGACCTTCAGCATCTGCCGGAGGAAATACCGCTCTTCATCGATTCCGGATGGAAGGCCGACATTTACATGGGCACCCGGGATTTGAGATCGGCCGACATGCCGATTCACAGGCGCCTGACCAACTACCTGACATCGCTGATTATCTCGATTTTCTCCCGGCAAAGAATAAGAGACTCACAGTCGGGTTACAGGATGCTGTCCACCGACGTTCTGAGAAAACTGAAAATCCGTTCCCTGAAGTACGATTTTGAATCGGAGCTTCTTTTTCAGGCCGGGATGCTCGATATTAATGTCGCTGAAGTGCGCATCTCAACCGTCTATGAAGGCTCACACTCTTATATTAATCCTTTGGTGGATACGCTCCGATTTATTAAACTTATATGGAGGAGGATCGTTCTGTAGAGCATGGTCTTTACAGACGTAAAGCCGATAAATAAGATTATGCTGATACTCGTGACAAATGATGACGGCATTTATGCCGAAGGTCTCAAGGAACTGGAAAAGGAACTGCGGAAATTCGCCGAGGTTCTGGTGGTCGCTCCCGACCGCGAGCAATCGGCCTCGAGTCATTCTTTTACGTTAAACCGCCCCCTGCGCATGAATGAGCGCGGGCCCAATCGATACTCGTGCGACGGCACCCCCACCGACTGCGTCATGCTGGGCACGCACGGCATCCTGAAACATCGCCTGCCCGACCTTCTTATTTCGGGCATTAATCACGGTGCCAACATGGGGGAGGACATTACTTATTCCGGAACGGTGGCGGCGGCGATTGAGGGTTCGATCCTGGGAATTCCGTCCCTGGCCGTTTCGAATACCGACGGAGACAATCTTAAATCATACAAGCCGGCGGCCGGATTCATCGCCAAATTCATCAAGCAAATCGGCGAATTTGATTTCCCGACCGAGATTTTCCTGAATATCAATTTCCCCGAATTGCGGGGGACAAGGTTTACAAAACATCGTTATACCTACCCCGGTAAACGAGTTTATAACGACATCGTCATCGAAAAGACCGACCCCCGGGGCAAAAACTACTACTGGATCGCCGGTGAAGCGACCTGGAAAAGCATCGAAAGGACCGATTTTGAGGCGGTCTCTTCAGGCTA
>CP070766.1:2435698-2439035 GCA_020345705.1 Candidatus Zixiibacteriota bacterium
CGATCCATGGCCTGGGGATGACCCGCCCGATCGTTTTTCCGATTATCTCCAATCCGTTTATCACCTCCGGAGGCCCGACGGCAAAGCCGAACGGAAAATACGGCAGGCCGAAGGTAAACGGAATCGAAAATATCTCCAGGCTGACTTTTTCGCCACCGCGAACAGACCTGAGCGGCACATACTTTTCCTCGGCCAGAGAGCAGTACGCGGCGTCGTTGATGACAAACAGGTTCTGTCTTGAGGCGATGCGCAGAAGCTCGGTCAGCTCGGTTTCATCAAGCATCATTCCGAAAGGATTGCTGGGATTGTTTATGATCAATATCTTGGCGGCCCTGCCGAGATTGGAGGAAAGCTTTATAAACGACGGCTTGTAGTCTGACTTCGCCGAAATTGGGTAGGCCACCGGCACGCCGCAGACCGAAATCGCAAGCCGCCTGTAAAACGGCACCCCCGGTTCGGGGCAGAGGACAACGTCGCCGTATTCGATGAACGCCTGGAAGACTTCGAATATGATTCGCCGGATTCCCTGGCTGATATACAGCTCTTTGCGAGGGTCAACCCTGATTCCGAATTCACCTAAGAGCCATCCGGCTATGGCTTCTCTCAGTTCCGCCAAATCATGGTCGCTCGCAATCTCGAAAGAGCCGGGCTCAGAAACTGACAGCCGGTGTTCGATGGGCCAGTGAAAATGGCCGAGGTCAATGGTCGGAACACGCTTTTCACCCGATTTTATGGCTCTTTTTGGAAAAAAATCTTCGAGATCGAAGGGGAAATGATAGAGCCGGTCCGCTTTATCCAGAATGACCCTCTTTATCATGAGGTATTTCCTTTTTTCAGATTGTCCCTGACCTTTTCGAGCCTCCGCACCTCGGAATCCTCAAGAAAACTCACAGCCCCAATGCCCGCGGCAATATACAGTATCCTGGCGAAATGTTCAACTGTTTCCATCTTGTTGAAGGCGTCATCCAATGTCCGTCCGACCGTCAAGACACCGTGATTGGCCAGCAGGAAGGCCTCGTAGTCATTTACGAATGGCTCTAGTGATTTCGGCACCGCCTCGGTGCCCGGCGGAGCATACTCTGTCAGGGGAATTCGTCCAACCGAGATTATGATTTCCGGAAGGATATTGTCCGGCAATTCTTTCCTGACCGCGGAAAAAGCGGTCGCGTACGGGGGATGAGCATGACAGCAGGCTTTTACGTCAGGCCTTTTTTTATAGACAAACAGGTGCAGAAGCATTTCGGAAGAAGGCTTTCTTTTTCCGGAGAGCACCTTCCCCTCGATGTTCACCAGAACCGGATCATCCGTGCACATACGGCCCTTGGCGGCGCCGGAGGGTGTAATGAGCAAAGTGTCCCGGTCCACCAGAAGGGAGAGATTGCCGTCGGTCCCGGCGACAAAGCCCTTTTCATAGAGGCGGCGGCCGAATTCCACCAGCAGCTTTCTTTCAGCAGTATACGACATAATTGAAAGGCTAAACTTAAGGCCTGCGGCCGAAATTGTCAATGAACGACTCAGATTATTACTCCTCAGGATATGTCTCGCGTCGTATCATTTAATAGAATGATTTACAAGAGCTTATAGATGCGGCACGAGGAAAAAGGGGAAACCGTGGAGAGTTTTTGAGAGTATAAATGGTAAACGGAAAACGGCGGAAACTGAACAATATTTTTCTTGACAAGGCTCTGGAAAATTCGTATAATAAGAAGCTGTGTTGTTTGGAGGATGAATTTTGAAAGAGGGATCACGTTCTCTTAGGGGGCTCGGTATACGTCATCTTTCTCTGGCCTTATTTGCTCTGGCCTGCATTTTTGCGGGAATTATCATTGCATCCAATATCGATTTTACCGGGAAGTCGGTGGCCGTCGTATCTGACGCTCATTTTCCGGTCGTCGAGGACGAGGACGGCGAATATGCCTCGCCGTTTGTATCGGTGGTTGAACATGTCAAGGACGCCGTCGTCAATATTGTCGCCGAGCAGAGCACCGAGAATGCTTATTATGATGACTTTTTCTGGCGATTCTTCCAGATTCCTCGCGAGCCGTCAATTTCCAGCGGATCGGGTTTCTTCTTCCGTGAGGATGGATACATCCTGACCAATTATCACGTCGTTCGCAACGCAGAAAAGGTGGTGGTTCGGACATCATCGGGTTACCAGTATAACGCCGCCATCGTCGGTGGCGATCCCCAGACTGACCTAGCGGTTCTCAAGGTGGAGCCGGAGGAAAAGATAGCTTTCATTCCGTTCGGCAATTCTTCGAAAATCAAAGTCGGTGATTGGGCCATTGCCATCGGCAATCCCTTCCCTCAGCAAGGACTGGATCGAACCGTAACGGTCGGAGTGATTTCGGCTAAGGGCCGCAGCAATCTCCGTTTCGGCGGGGAAACCCCACGGTATCAGGATTACATTCAGACCGACGCTTCCATCAATCCGGGCAATTCGGGCGGGCCGCTTCTGAGTCTGAAGGGCGAGGCCATCGGCGTTAATGCCGCCATCTCAAGTCCCACCGGGGCATCGGTGGGTATTGGATTCGCCATCCCGATAAACCTGGCCAGGGCCATTGTGCCCGATTTGATCGCCACCGGAAGAGTGTCCCGCGGATGGTTGGGCATCTATCTGGCTGATGTGAATGAGAAGCAAGCCAAGGAAATGAGACTGGGCGGTATCAAAGGCGTTTTTGTGCAATCGGTATTTGAGGATTCACCTGCCGAGCAGGCCGGTATCAAAGCCGGTGATATCCTGGCGGAGTTTAACGGCGAAGAAATAATGGACGCCGATCATTTTTCGGTCCTTATATCGACGGCGCCGAAGAACCGCGATTCAAAAATCACCATGGTCAGAGACGGCGAGAGAATCCGGACGCAGGCCCGGATTGTCGATCGTCACGAATTCCAGAAAACTCATTCGGCACAGTTTGATGAACCCGGGCGTCCGGCGGGATGGCTGGGTATGGAACTGGTTACGTTCAGCGAGGATATTGCCCGGCAGATCGGTTCGGATTATTTCCCGGGTGTGTTCATAAGTCGCGTGAGCAAAGGCTCACAGTCGTATAAGGCAGGCATATTGCCCGGATCCGTGATAACGCAAGTTAACAATGTTGAAGTAAAAAACCTGGTCGACCTGAAGCTGGTCGCTGAAAATCTGGAAGGTGAAAGCAAAGCAGTTCCATTTTTGTTGGTCGATCCCAGAGGGTCTATAGAGTACAAGGCCGTACGGCCTTAGTGTGAGGGTACTTTGGTAGAGTGGTACTCTTTTTATAGGAGGATTGTTGAGTTATTGTGGCTAAGCAATCATTGAAGTATCGCGACGAAGACAGATCCTTGGATCTGTATCTCC
>CP070766.1:2439135-2441752 GCA_020345705.1 Candidatus Zixiibacteriota bacterium
GATAAGAGAGTCGAAAAGTGCCTGTAAGTCTTTTCTCTTGATAACCGATTGTGATTTGTCTTTATTACCCATAGTCCAAATTGTGATTTATTTCACAAGCTATTTTAATATAGGCTGCCTTCGGCCCGCTGTCAAGGCCTTTTCAGAATAAATTTCGTCGCCGCGAGATCTCCGCAATTTGTTGACTTACTATAAATTATGACGGATCGGCCAATGGGGGAACGCGGCCCATTCCGCAGTTGAAGATGATAATCCCATAAACTGCAGATGGACCGCCGGATTATATCCAGACGTTTGCATATTTGATGCGAACAATGAAACATGTATCCGTTATTCTCGTATAACCTTATGTAGGAGTGAGCTTGGGATTTTTGCAGATTGAGCCTGTCTCATCAGCCATTTTGTGAAGGACAGGCGATGCAAATGTCGAATGAGTCCTTAGTTCCGCCGGATTCGAGTGATGTCAATAACGATAGCACGATCACTATGCTCGATGTGACTTATCCGGTCAACTACCTTTATAAAGATAGCCCCGACCCAATCTGCGAATAGATGCCAAAGGGCGCCTGATGGCCGGGATGGATTAAATCGCCATCCCGGCTTTTTCTATCCGGCAGACATCATCCCCGAGCGGCAGGGATGCGCGATCGGCTTTGTTTTTGGTCAGTCGATGGCTTGCCGCTATGCGAGAAAAGAGAGGGGATAAAGTGAAAAATTTCACTTGACAACTAATCTTATTAACCTTATCATTTTACTCATATTTAAAGGCGTCAGGACGGAACTTGTTGTTATGATGAAACTTTCGACAAAGGCCAGATATGGAGTCCGCATGATGGTGGAATTGGCGCGCCTGTTGGAAACAGAAAAATTAGTGCATTTAGGCCGAATCGCCAAAATCACCGGCCTGTCGGAAAATTACCTTGCCCAGCTGGCCATGCTTCTGAAAAACGGTGGTCTGCTTATTGGCATTTCGGGCAAGGGCGGGGGATATCAGTTGGCCGCGCCCCCGGAGCAGATAAGGATAAGCCAGATCGTTCAGGCCGTTTCCGGGCCTTTATGTCTGACCGACTGCGTCAATAATCCCGATATTTGCCTGAACAGCAGTTTCTGTGAGGCAAGGATAGTATGGGTTGTTTTGAGCGGGTGTATGGTGGAGACTCTGGAAAAGTATACACTGGCTGATTTGGTAGACAAGAAACGGCTGGCAGAAATGGTTGATGAATATGCCCATCTGCCGCTTATACATCCGGACCGGGTCATGGCTGAGACCGTCGGCGTCGAAATGCAAGGCTGCCCGGCGGAAACCGGGAGGAATCAGGAGGATTGAGGCTTATGGTTTGGGTTCAGCTCATATCGTACCTATCGATTGTCGTGGCGGCGGCGGCCGTTATCGCTAAAATCCTGAAGTACGCAACTGCGCCGGAACATTTCAGATGGGAACTCTATCCGGTACCACATGAAAAAGGGCGCTCTGAATATGGCGGTTCATATCTTGAGGAACTGGACTGGTGGAGCAAACCGCGCCATTCGGATATATTCAACGAACTCAAGGAAATGATGCTGGAGATTTTCTTTCTCAAGGGTGTCTTCCACAATAACAAACGCGTATGGACTTCATCGTTTCCGTTTCACTTCGGCCTCTATCTCTGCATCGGGTGGCTTGTCCTGCTTCTTCTGGGCGGCATTTTGAATCTTTCGGGCGTTGCTGTCAGCGGCACGACCGGTGTGATCGGAGTCATCATCTTTTATCTCACGTCCGTCTTCGGCTACGCCGGTCTGATACTGGCCGGCCTGGGCGCTTTCGGCCTTCTCATCTGGCGCCTGGCCGATCGCAATCAGCGTCCGTATAACTCGCCCGCGGAATACTTCAACCTCATCCTGATCGATCTCGTGGTTATTGTCGCGCTGATTGCACAGCTTTTAGATGATCCCGGCTTTTCGATTATGCGCGGTTATACCGCCTCCCTGATCACCTTTTCGCAAATCCCGGCGTCCGGTTTCTGGATTGCCGCTGAGATAATTTTGATTTCATTTCTCACTATGTATATCCCGTTGACGAGAATGTCGCACTTCGTGGCGAAGTATTTTCTCTATCATGCCGTTCGCTGGAATGATGAACCCAATATGCGGGGCAGTATGATTGAAAAGAAGTTATTGCTGTCACTCCGAAAGAAGGTCGGCTGGAGCGCGCCCCATATCCAGACCGGGAAATCCTGGGGCGAAGTTGTACAGGAGACGGAAAATGAGTGAGAGATTGACGAGCATTAAGGATATCAGCAAGAAGACGGATAAGCTGTTCACTCTCGATCCGACAAAACTGCCGAAGCTGCCTTATCCTTATGAGGATTGGGAAGACCCGCCGATACCGGAAATCTCCGAGAGCAAACGGGCCATCAGGGACGTCTCTCTTGACGGCGTCCTGAACGTGAATATACCTATTCCGGAGACGGAAGAAGAAAAAGAAAAGCTCGTCGTCAAATTTCTCGAGGGTCTCCGGAAGCTTCTTTCGGATAATAATAACTGGATGTTCTTGAAGCCGTTGATGCTTTCTCTCGACAATTGTGTCAAGTGTAACACCTGTTCGGAAGCTTGTCCCATTTTTGAGATGAGCGGCCGC
>CP070766.1:2441852-2444445 GCA_020345705.1 Candidatus Zixiibacteriota bacterium
CCCTGAAGCTTGTTGACGACAAGCTGTCCCAGTCCGCCGAATACCGCGAGCGCCTGACGGGTGAGGCGGAAGCGGCGTCCATGATCGATTCCCCTTACGTGGTTAAGGTTTGGGAGCATGCCGAGTGTGACGGATGTCCGTACATAGCTCTGGAATATGTTCCCGGGAAAGACCTGCGGCAGGTTGTTGCCGAATACGATTTCAACCAGAAAATCGAGTTCATCAATCAGATCGGCCAGGGTCTGAAATCGGCTCACGACCGGGGCTTAATCCACCGCGATTTAAAACCGGAAAACATCAAGGTTAACGAAGAAGGCGATATCAAAATTCTCGATTTCGGCCTCGCCAAAATTGTGAGCACCGACACCGTGGACATACACGGTAACATCGAGGGAACCCTGCACTATCTTTCACCCGAGCAGCTCACCGGAGACCCGCTCACCTTTGCCTCCGACATATTCAGTTTCGGAGTGATTTTTTATGAGATATTTACCGGAAGGCGACCATTCGAAGGCGAGTACCCGGCAGCCATAATTTACTCGGTTCTTCACGAGGAACCGCAACCACCGTCAGCCCTGAATGAAGACCTTCCCGACTGGTTCGACGGACTGTCGCTGAAGCTTCTGGCCAAGCGGCCCGAAGAGAGATACGATAATGTTCAGGAAGTCCTGGACGATATCGAACGCAGCCTTCGGGCTGAGGAGACCGTCGAGAAGCCCAAAGCTATCCGGGTCCGACAGGCTGTCACCGTTATAGATTTGAAGAATCTGTCGGGCGATGAAAGCTGGGAGTATTTTTGTATCGGTTTCACCGATGACATGATAAACGAGCTTTCCCGCCGGACCGACCTGGTTATATCAGCCCAGCCCTCTACCGCCTATTCCCGAAATATCAAGGAGTGTTTCAAACGCTGCCGGTCCGATTTCATGATCGTCGGTTCCCTCATGAAGTGGCATGAGAAGATAAAGCTGAACTTGACGATATACGGGGATGGGGGAGAGACAATCGTATCGGCCCAGAGCTATGAAACCGACTCACAGGATATTTTCACTGCCCTCTCCAGGGCGGTCGAAGACACTTCTGAAAAACTCGCCGAGGCCACCGGATTCAGGTCCATCGACGTCGAGGATTATTTCAAGACCGATATCGCCGCTTACGAATACTACCTCAAAGGCAAGACGTACTACCAGACCAACAAGCCCGAAGACCTGGAGATTGCCGAGAAAATGTTCGAGAAGGCTCTGGAGATAGACCCCAACCTGGCCTATGCCCACTCCGGGCTTTCGGACATATACGCCTTCCAGTACATGGCCTACTACGACAGAAGCGAAGCTAAAATCGAGCAGGCCAAGAATTCCGCTCTGAAGGCCATTGAAATTTCTCCCCAGCTTCCCGAGGCTCACCGCTCGCTCGGAAGGTATTACATGTTTATCGGCCGCTTCGACGAGGCCGAACGGGCTTATCAAAAAGCGATTGGAATCAATCCCAAGTTCGCCATCGGATACCGGACCCTGGCCTGGCTAAATGAGATTCAGGGCAATCATGAGGATGCTATTACGTGGGCGAAAGAAGCGCTCCGCTTCGCTCCCAACGACCTTGAGACGCTTCTGTTGTTGAGCCTTATCAACATGGATCAGAGGAAGTACACCGTCGCCATGGCGACCCTTCAAAGATCAATAGAGCTGGCGCCGGATTACGGCCGCGCGTATTACAACCTCGGGACGGTCTATCTCAAACTGGGCGCCCTTGCACCGGCCCAGGAAAATTACCTTCAGGCAGTAAAGCACCGGGGCGATCCCAACGCCGGGATCGATGCCGCCTATATCCATATAATCAACAAGGAGTGCGATAAGGCCCGTCCGCTTCTGGAAGAGGCCATTGAAGCCGGTAACTTCCCGTTTGTGGCGCTGCATCTGCTCGGTCTCATGGAGAAAAAAAGCGGCCAAGCCGACGACGCCGCCGAATATTTCAAAAGAGCCGTTGAAGCGGCCAAAGAGTGCGAGACAAAAGATGAACGGAATCCTCACATAAAAGCCTATCGGGCAATGTCGCTGGCTTCAATCGGCAAGAGCGATGAGGCTCGCACGACCCTCGAAAAACTTGAAAAACATGATGAAATCGACGGTGAAGTCCTGCATAACATCGCCCGGGGTTATGCCGTGCTGGGTGATGAACCGAAAGTAAAAGTACTCCTGACCCAGGCGCTGACCGAGCGGGCCGGCCCAACCGAAAAAGAACTCAACGTCGACCCCCACTTCTCCGAGTTACTGCCGCTTTTCAGCAGCGACTGACAATTTTCACGTCATGCGCGAGGCAGGGCATTTTGTGCGCGGCAGCAAGAGTAGGTCGAAACCCTTGCGGTTTCGACACTTCATGCGAAGCATGAAGACCATTCCATGCCCCCCCGAAAACGTGCTTGGTGGGTCTTCAGATCCGCCGCCAAAGGTGCTGCCGGCTCGCCGGCGTGCGTAGGGGCGAACCCATGTGTTCGCCCTCGGTGTCAATTCGTGTCACATAACCTGATTCCTCGTATGATGGTGGCTCTCAGGGGGATACGGCAAAATGGGTTCGTTTTGTCATTTTTAGGGGGCCC
>CP070766.1:2444545-2449673 GCA_020345705.1 Candidatus Zixiibacteriota bacterium
ATCTTCTCGATGATGATAACGGTACCGACCCTGACCCGCCTGCCCACCTACACTGAAAAGAAAGAGGAAATCGGCCTCGACAACTACGGCTTTCTCGGCTATCCTGTCCTCCAGGCGGCCGATATCTGCGTCTATAACGCCGACTGGGTGCCGGTCGGAAAAGACCAGGAAAAACATATCTGGCTGGCAGCCGACCTGGCCAGGAGGTTTAACACCACCTACGGGCCGGTCCTGAAAGAGCCGCAGATTCTCCTGACGAAATTCCCGGTTATTCCAGGAATCGACGGCCGCAAGATGTCCAAGTCTTACAACAACCATATCACGATTGCCGAGACCGAAGAGGAGACGACGGCCAAGGTCAAAAAGTATTTCACCGATCCGGAAAAGCTCCGCAAAGGCGACCCGGGGCGGCCGGAAATCTGCCCTGTTTATGCGCTTCATCAGATATACACACCCGACGCCGAGAAGGAAATCGCCCCACCCTGCAAAACCGGGGAGCTCGGATGCGTCGAATGCAAGAAAAAACTGGCCAAAAATCTTAATGAATCTTTGGCCCGGATAAGAGAAAAAAGGGTTGTTATTTCACATAATAAAGATTATGTCTGGGATGTGCTAAGAAACGGCGCCGTAAGAGCCAGGGAACGGGCCTCGGCGGTAATGGAGAACGTCCGCAGCGCCATGAAGATGGATTATCACGGATGATAAACGCGCCCAAGGAAAATTATTCGGTCGATCTGGAAATATTTCACGGCCCGCTGGACCTTCTGCTGTACCTGATAAAAAAGGACGAAATCGATATCTACGACATTCCCATTGCCCGCGTCACCCAGCAATACACCCAGTATCTCGAGATGATGAAAATCCTCAACCTGGAACTGGCCGGGGAATACATCCTGTTGGCAGCCACCCTCATCAGAATCAAGGCAAAAATGCTTCTGCCTCGCGACGAAGCCGAAGGCGAGGAGTATGACCCGCGCGAGGAACTGGTGGCCGCTTTGCTGGAATACAAGAAATTCAAAGAAGCGGGTGAAATTCTCAGAGAAAAGAGGCTGCTGGAAGAAAGGCTTTATATTCCGCCCGCCGTCGGCGGCGGAAACGGCGGCAAGGATAAAGTCGTCCTGATGAACACGACCACACTTTTCGACATGCTGACCGCCTTCAAAGACGTCCTGGAGCGAGCCGAGCAGGAAAAGACTTACGAGGTCAATCCGGAGCAGGCCACAATCGAAGAACGAGTAGACAAAATACTCGATGTACTTTCGGAAAAGGAATCGGCCACCTTCACGGACCTGTTTCTGGATGCCCCGCGCAAGGTGATTGCCATACTGACCTTTTTGGCTATTCTCGAGTTGGTGAGACTGAAACGAATAACCGTTAGGCAGTCGCTTGCGTTTTCGGAACTGCGGATTTACCGGGGGGATCGGTTTGACGATCCGCACCCGGACATTGAGTTTATCAGGCAGATGAACGAGCCGTAACACCGGGAGAAAGATATGAACAATAATGGACTCAGATTACCGATAATTGAATCGCTTATTCTGTCCTCACCAGAGCCGCTTCCGGCCCGGAAAATTTCCGAGATCATCGACGATATCTCTCCCGGGGATATTGAAGAGGTTGTGGAACTTCTCAACGAGAGATACATGCAGAACGATTCCTCGTTCCGCATAAGGCAGATTGCGGGCGGATACCAGGTCTACATTCTCGAGAGCTACAGCCGTTATGTCGAGGAGCTTCTGACGCGGAGGCGGAATATCAGACTGACGCGGGCGGCCCTGGAAACACTGGCCATCATAGCCTACCGCCAGCCGGTCACGAAAACGGACATTGAGACGATTCGCGGGGTGGCTTCCGATTCGGTCATCCATACCCTGCTGGAAAGAAAACTGATCACCCTCGCGGGCCGCGCCGAAACGGTCGGAAGGCCGCTGCTGTACAGGACGACTGACGAATTTCTCAGATTTTTCAATGTTAATCGAATTGAGGACCTCCCCCGGATGGAGGAAATCGAAGAACTCCTGGCTTCGGAAGAATCCGACGGCCAGCCGAGCCTTCCTCTGGCCGACCGAAGCAACGGCGCAGAAATCATCGTCAGTCCCGCGGAGCCTTCAGGGTCGGAGCCGGGAGAGAGTGACGCGGAAGAATCTGATGAAACGGGCGAGCCGGCAGAGGCTTATCCTGAACCCGAGCCGGCAGAAGATCAATCGGATGATTACATCGATGAGAAAGAGACCGTCGGAGAGGCACAATCCTGGAGCCGGTCTTTTAAAACTCAGGAGTGATCAACATCCTTTATAAGAGCACACGCCCATCGCGAGGTTCTCGAATTGATCAGAATTAACAAATACCTCTCGGTCTGCGGCATTACATCCAGAAGAGGCGCCGAAAAGCTGATAATGGATGGGAAGGTTATGATCAACGACCAGGTCATCAAGCATCCCGGGACCATGATCGATGAAACAAAGGACGTCGTCAAAGTCAACGGTGTTGTCACCACGCCCGTTAAAGAGAAATACTATGTCCTGCTGAATAAACCCAGAAACGTTCTGACGGCTCTCTCGGATCCTTTTCGCCGGCGAACGGTGGCATACTTCTTGAAAAGCGTGCCCGCCAGAGTCTATCCAGTGGGAAGACTCGACTACGATACGGCCGGAGCGCTGCTTCTGACCAACGACGGCGACCTGGCCTACCGCCTGGCCCATCCGAAATACCAGATTAAGAGGATATATAACGTTGTCGTCGAAGGAACGTTTTCGCCGGAAGACAGCAAAAGGATTGAGGGCGGCATTGAACTGAACGATGGCCATGTCGGCCGGGGCACGGTCAGGCTGCTGACGACCGGGATAGAAATTTCAAAGGTCGAGATCACCCTGACGGAAGGACATAAGCGGGAGATAAAACAGTTGATGAAGGCCGTCGGCCATCCCGTCAAAGAGCTGCAGAGAGTGGAATTCGCCGGTCTGCGCGTTGACAATCTGCGCCGCGGCCGATGGCGCTTTATCAGCCGCAAGGAGCACGAGCATCTCAAGAAAATGGTCGGTCTCTGATCCCGAGAATACCGAAACCGGCGATAGCAATATAAAAAGCCGCCTTATTCAGGCGGCTTTATTCTATATAGAATAAGTGAGGAAGAGAGAGCTCAGATTTGGCTGGTGTCGATCTTGTACTTTTTCAACTTATCAAACAGGGTTGTGTAATCGATCTTAAGAATCTCCGCACATTTGCGTTTGTTCCCCCGAACCTGCTTCAGGACCCTGATAATGGCTGCCTTCTCGGCCTGCATTTGAGAATGAGCGCCGATCTCCTTGAGCCCGGCTCCTTCGCGGAGCCTGATTTCGTTCGTCGTCGGCAGCCTGATAGCCATGTGCTCCGGAGCGATCTTCTTACCTTCCGCAAGAATAATCGCCCGTTCGACCGTATTCTCAAGCTCGCGGACATTACCCGGCCAGTGATATTTCTCCATCAGCGACAGGGACTCTTTCGTCAGAGACTTGACCGGCTTTTTCATCTCCTTGCAGTATTTGGTGATGAAATAATCTGCCAGCGGCCGGATGTCGGACTGCCGTTCGCGAACCGGCGGAATCGTGATCGGGAAAACCGAAAGCCGATAGTACAAATCCTCGCGGAAGACCTTTTTCTTTATCATCTCATTGAGATTCATGTTGGTCGCTGCGATGACCCTGACGTCCACGGTCACCGTCTTGTTTCCGCCCAGCCGCTCGAAATTCTTTTGCTGAAGGACGCGGAGAAGTTTGGCCTGGAGGGCTATATCCATATCGCCGATCTCGTCGAGGAAAACGGTCCCGCCGTCGGCTATCTCAAACTTGCCCATCTTCCGGGCGACGGCGCTGGTGAAGGCCCCCTTCTCGGAGCCGAACAGCTCATTTTCAAGAAGCTCCCGTGGAATGGCGGCACAGTTGATGGCCACGTATGGTTTGTCTCTCCGGGGTGAGAGATTGTGGATGGCTCGTGCGAACAGTTCCTTGCCGGTTCCCGACTCCCCCTGGAGAAGTACCGACGTGTCCGAACCGGCCACCTTCTGAATCAGCCGCGAGACTTCCTTCATCTTCTCATCCTGCCCGATGATCTCGCTGAAACCAAGATTGTGTGCCAACTCCTCACGCAGAAGGCTGTTCTCGGCGATCAACCTGCGATTTTCCAGGGCACGCTCAATTATGACCGTCAGGTGGTCGGGATCGAACGGTTTCGTAATAAAATCATACGCCCCGCTTTTCATGGCGGCAACGGCCGTCTCAACCGTGCCGTAGGCAGTCATGATGACGACCGCCATATCATTGTCTATCTCTTTTATGCCAGAGAGAACCTCCAGCCCGTCCACGTCCGGCATTTTCAAATCAGTGATAACCAGATCATAGCTCTTTGCCCGTGCCAGCTCCAGGCCCTTCATGCCGTCTTCGGCGGCATCGACCAAATAACCCTCGTCGGACAAGGCGCTTGACAACATCGTTCGCATCGACTCTTTATCGTCAATTACCAGTATGCTCGGCATGGTGTCTCCTCGGATGAATGTTGCACCTTTCTCACCACTACCCTTTGGGGGGTATTACCCTTATTTTATCGGCCCTGCCCCATAATCATGCATATCAAAATTTGCACAGTTTTCCGACTGTGCGTACAATCATGCAGGCCAATAAGAAGCCCGGCTTACGGGCGAAAATAGATTCCGAGCATCCCGGATAAATCAGGCAGGTCGGAGCAAACGGATAAACCTCACTCCCAGTGGCGGCGGTAGTCCACCTTGAGAGTCGAGGGTTTGCCGCAGATATAGAACTTATAATAGTAGATACCGAAAGGTATCAGAACACCGCTGCTGTCGGTTCGATCCCAGGTGATGTTATACGTCCCGGGAGCGTACACCGAATCGGCCAGGACTCTGACCAGCCGGGTTCCGGAATTCCGGAACTCGATTCTGACCGGACAGGCAGTGTCACCCGGAACCACGAAATCGACCGACAGAGACTCGGGCACGTTCGACAGGCGATACGGCCCGGCGCCGGTGGTGTCGGCCTCAAGCGGCGTTGTCCGCGGCGGCGGCCCGGTATGGACAGCCTTATTCGACGACCAGCAGGCCGTCAACAGAAGCACCGGTATTACAAAAAGAAACACC
>CP070766.1:2449773-2452782 GCA_020345705.1 Candidatus Zixiibacteriota bacterium
ACGAGCCGAAGGGCCGGTTGGGATCGGACAGACCCGCGCGGGATTGCCTGACGGCGTTGGCGACGGCCGATACCGCTTCATCCTGGCCGACAATCCGCTCATGCAGTGTATCTTCCAGATGCAACAGTCTTTCCATCTCCGATTCGGTCAGCCGCGCGACCGGAATCCCGGTCCATTTGGAGACGATTTCGGCGATGTCATCTTCCTCAACTTCCTCTTTGAGAAGTTTCCGCCGGGACTGAATCGAGGCCAGCGAGTGCGTCAGGAACCGAAGTTTCTTCTCTGTTTCGACCAGAGAGCTGTATTTGATCCGGGCGGCCATTTCGTAATCGGCCTGCCGTTCCGCCTAGGCCGACCTTTGTCTCAGCTCTTCAATATCTATTTTAATGTCATTAATCGCTTCAACCGTTTCCTTCTCCTTGATCCATTGCGTCTTGAGATCATCGCGCTGAACGTATAGCTCTTTCAGTTCTTCCTCAATCGGCTTCATTCGCAGACCGGCGTCTTTTTCGCTTTTGATGCCTTCTTTTTCGATTTCAAGCTGACGAATCCGTTTTTCGAGCATGTCAAGTTCTTCGGGCATCGAGTCGATTGAAATTCGCATCTCCGCCGCCGCTTCATCAATCAGGTCAATGGCCTTGTCAGGCAGAAATCGATCGGTGATATACCGATCGGAAAGCCTGGCCGCCGCGACGATGGCATCGTCTTTGATTTTCACATGATGAAAGAGTTCGTACTTCTCTCGAAGGCCGCGCAGAATAGATACCGTATCTTCCACCGACGGCGGCTCCACCATGACCGGGGCAAATCGCCGCTCGAGGGCGGCATCCTTTTCGACGTGCTTGCGGTATTCATCGAGTGTTGTGGCGCCGACGCAGCGAAGCTCCCCGCGCGCCAGAGCCGGCTTGAGCATGTTCGAGGCATCCATCGAGCCCTGAATCGCTCCGGCGCCGACGATCGTGTGAAGCTCGTCGATAAACAGGATGATTTTCCCCTCGGCACCAACGACTTCCTTGATAATCGCCTTCAGGCGTTCCTCAAATTCGCCGCGGAATTTCGAACCCGCGATCAAGAGGCCCATGTCGAGGGCCACCACGATGCGATCCTTGAGCGTCTCGGGCACCTCTCCGGCGGCAATTTTCTGCGCCAATCCCTCGACAATAGCAGTCTTTCCGACACCCGGTTCGCCAATCAGGACCGGATTGTTCTTTGTCCGGCGCGAAAGTATTTTGATAATCCGCCTGATTTCATCATCGCGCCCGATGACCGGGTCAAGCTTCCCGGCGCGGGCCTGAGCGGTCAGGTCGCGGGAGTACTTCTCGAGAACCTGATATTTGGACTCCGGGTTTTCATCGGTCACTCTGGCCGTGCCGCGAATCGAAGAGAGAGCTTTCAGAACCGAATCGCGGTCAATCTTGGACTCTTGGAATATTTCAGTCGTTTCGTTCTTAACCTCAATCATGGCCAGGAAAATGTGCTCGACCGAGATGAACTCATCTTTCAGCTTCGAGGCCTCCTGCTCGGAGCGCTGCATTACCATCGTCAGGTCTTTGGACGGAAAAAGCTGTCCCCCCTGCTGGTGCGGCACCAGGTCAAGCCGATCGTTGACCGCCTTTTTCAGGTCGTCAACATCGACGTCAAGTTTGCTGACGATGTTTCCGACCAACCCTTCTTCCTGGTTTAAGAGGGCGATCAGAAGGTGGAGTGTTGTCACCTGCGGATGCGCCTCGGATTGTGCCAGTTGCTGGGCATAATCGAGCGCATCGGCGGACCTTTGTGTCAGTCTATTCGGATTCATAATGTTCACCTGCCTTAGATAAATATTCTCTATACAAGCAATATTCTATCGGATTTCGGCCTCCCACAAATAGGCTACAAATCGACAGGCCGACCCATAGGGACTACTGCAATGTTCTTTCAAACTTCTCCAGCAGTTCTTTCTGCTCCGGAGTGACGTCTATCGGAACGCCGATATGAATTTCGATGAATTGATGTCCCTGCTCGCCGTCAACCGAAAGACCCATGCCTTTCAACCGAAGCAGCGTTCCGTGCTTTGTTCCGGGCGGGACGTTCAGATTCACCGTTTTTGTCAACGTCTTGACGGCGATCTTTGTTCCCAGAACCGCCCGGGGATAGCTAATCTCGACCTCACTGTAGATGTCGCTTCCCTTGCGTTGAAACTGCTGATGTTTGCCTGTATTCACAGTAATTATTAAATCTCCGCTTGGCCCACCGTTGGTTCCGGGATTGCCCATCCCGCGAAGCCGAATCTTGCTTCCGTCTTCAACCCCGGCAGGTATCTTAACTTTAATTGTTTTCTTTTCTTTGACGCGCCCGGAGCCGCCGCATCGGGCGCAGGTCTTGCCCGGTATGACGCCTTTGCCCAGACACTTAGGGCACGGCCTGGCGATCGAAAACGCCCCCTGTGCGAAAGTTACCGTGCCTCTTCCACCGCACTGCCGGCAGATCTTCTGCCGGGACCCGGGCTCATCACCGGTTCCACCGCAGACACCGCAGGCCACCGGCTTGCTCATTCTTATGATTTTGCCTGCTCCCGCAATCGCCTCATCGAAACTAACCGACAATCTGATGGCAAGGTCATTGCCTCTTCTTGGGCGGGATTTGCGTTCCCCGCGAGCGCGAGAGAAAAGATCCTCCCCCCCGAAAATCGAGCTGAACAAATCGGCAAAAGGGCCAAATCCACCCAGGTCCTCAGCCCTGAAGGTCTTGCCAAACTGAGAGAAATCAAATCCGCCCGTGCCCGCCGTCCGTGGGTCAAAACCACCGGCTCCTCCGAAGGCGCCGTACTTACGCATCACGTCATATTGCTGGCGCTTTTTGTCATCGCTCAGGACTTCATATGCTTCGGAAATCTCCTTGAATCGGGATTCGGCCCCCTTATCCCCTTTGTTCCTGTCAGGATGATATTTCTTGGCCAGAGCGCGAAATGATTTCTTTATCTCGTCCTTGGGAGCATTCTCCGGAACGCCTAATGTGTTATAATAATCC
>CP070766.1:2452882-2457392 GCA_020345705.1 Candidatus Zixiibacteriota bacterium
TCATTCCCCTGGTTCGGCACGCTGGGCAATAAAAAGGAAATCGCGGACGAGGCGGCCAAGGCGGCATACAAGAAATATCAATCACAGAAGCTTAGACTTTTCTATCAGGTTAAAGCGGCGTACTACGATTACTACATCCTGAGCCGTGAAATCGAATTAACTAAAGACAACATGGAACTTCTCAAGTACTGGGAGTCTGTTGCCAGGACCAGATACAAGGCCGGGCTGACCGGACATCACAATGTCATCAAGGCACAGGTCGAGTTGGGCAAGCTTGAAAACAGGCTGACAAGCCTTGAAGAGATGAAAACACCGTTGGCGTCCCGCCTGAAGGCGGCAGTGAACCTGCCGGATTTCTCTACTGCGGCTGTTCCCGATTCGATTCCGCAGAGTGACCTTGCACCCGACAAAGATGCTCTCAAGAAGGCTGCCCTGGAAGGGAGTCCCGATTTGAAGGAAATAGAACACGTGCTGAGAAGCAAAGAATCTGCCGTCAGGCTGGCCGGAAAATCGTACTTCCCCGATTTTGCCGTCGGAGTGGATTACATCGAGATCGGGGAGAGCACCAATCCGAGTGTGCGTAACAGCGGAAAGGATGCCTGGACTGTCGGCGTCAGCATCAACCTCCCCATCTGGCTCGGCAAGAATAAGGCAAAAGTGAACGAAGCCAGAGCGCGGCGACTTGAAACCGAGTATCATCTGACTGACGCCAAGAATAACCTGGCGGCTCTGATAGATAAGGTTTTCTACGAGTACGAAGATGCCGCGCGGGAAGTCGAGCTCTATCGGGGCGGGTTGATTGCCAAAGCGGAGCAATCACTCAACGCGACATTTATGGCCTACCAGGTCGGAGAAACCGATTTTCTGAATCTCATTGATTCCCAAAGGGAGCTTTTGGATCTGCAGCTCCAGCTTGAGTACGCCATGGCCAGAAACTCCATAAAGCTGGCTGAGTTGGAAATGCTTATCGGACAAAATTTGAACGTTAATATCGAACTAATAAAGAAAGGAGAAATCCAATGAGGAAAACAGCAATCCTATTTTCAGTTGCCGCCCTTTTGCTCTTCGCTGCGAATCTGTATGCCGCAGAAGAGAAAGAAGAGGCTCAAAAGGAACCGGCAGGTCTTTTCAAGAATCAAACTCACTGTCCGGTCATGGGGGGAGAGATTGATTCTACGGTTTACACCGACATGCAGGGCCAGCGTGTTTATCACTGTTGCCCGATGTGCTCGGACAAGCTAAAGGCCGATCCGGACAAATATTTCAAAAAGACCGCCGAACAGGGAATCCTGTTTGAAAACATCCAGACCGTCTGCCCGGTCAGCGGCGAGAAAGTGAACGACTCGGTTTTTGTCGATTATGACGGACGACGGGTCTATTTCTGCTGTGATATGTGCATCGCCGGTTTTGCCAAGAAACCGAATGAGTATTTGCTCAAACTGGACAAAGCGGCTACCGTCAATGAAGAGCCCGAAGAACAGCCCGGCGAAGGCGAATCTCACAAAATGCACATGCATTAATAGGATGAAGGAGAATCGAAACAGGGGAGATTCGTTATGACCTCAACCAAGTTGACATCAAACAGGCTATTCAGCTTCCTGCCTCGTAACAACAGGGGATTAGCCGCCCTGGCGTTAGTGGTGGTTGTGGCGTTCTCCCTTGGATATTTCTCCTCGGGGGGAGGAGATGCAGGCGCCAATCACAAAGACCACACGCATGATTCCGAGAATGGTTCGATCGTATGGACCTGCTCGATGCATCCCCAGATACAATTGCCCGAAGAGGGGAAATGCCCTATCTGCTTTATGGATCTTATTCCTCTCGACAAAGACACCGGTGACGAGCTGACGCCGCGACAACTGGGGATGTCGGAGACGGCTATGCAGCTGGCCCGAATCGAGACCACGCCCGTAGTTCGCGCTCGAGCGAAAACACAGCTAAGAACGTACGGAAAGATTGCTTATGATGAAACAAGAGTCGCTTCGATTACGGCGCGGGTTGCCGGGCGACTGGACAGGCTCTTTGCCGACTACACGGGCATCAAGGTTAAGAAGAGTGACAAACTTGTGCTCATATATTCTCCGGAACTTCTGAGCACTCAGCAGGAGCTAATCCAGGCCAAATCGGCTCTGTTGAATATTACCGAAAACAATTCCGTTCTTCATGCAACCGCCGTATCGACGATCGAGGCATCACAAGAGAAACTCAGGTTGTACGGACTCTCGCCGGAACAGATTGAGCGGATCGAAGCATCAGGCGAACCCTCCGAACATCTCGCGATTACTGCACCGATCGGCGGTGTCGTTGTCGAGAAACATGTGAATGAGGGAATGTACGTCAACGTCGGGACACCGCTATATACCATCGCCGATCTATCGAAGTTATGGGTGCTCTTTGACGTTTATGAATCTGACCTGCCGCTGCTGGACGTCGGCCAGGACGTGAAATTCAGCTCACCATCTTTTCCGGGAGAGACGTTCCGAGCCGAAGTAATATTCATTGATCCGGTTCTGAATCAAATTACGCGGACGGCCAAAGCCCGGGCGGTGGTCGATAACAAAGGTGGAAAATTGAAGCCGGACATGCTTGTCAGCGCCGTCGTCACCGGGGCATCTGATAATAACCGGGACGAAGATGAGACTCCGCTTCTGATTCCGGCCTCGGCGCCGCTTCTGACCGGAACGAGGGCGGTTGTCTATGTTGATGTTTCGAATAATGACGGCCCGCTCTTTGAAGGCCGTGAGGTCGAGCTGGGCCTCAAAGTTGGTGAATATTACACGGTCAGGTCGGGACTAGCCGAAGGCGAAATGGTCGTCACCAACGGTGCCTTTAAAATCGACAGCGAGCTTCAACTGAGAGCGAAGCCAAGCATGATGTCTCCCGAAGGCGGTGGTGGGGCCGTTGGCCATCAGCATGACCATGGGTCGACCGAGTCGGCCGGAACAAAAGCTCCGGCAGAGCGCGATCAGAGAGATGCGCATGCGCCTATTGCGTCTGACGAAGCTGTCATGAATCTGGCCCCGTTGTACAATGCATATTTCTCGGTACAGATGGCGCTCGCCTCTGACGACCTTGCCGCGGCGACGGCCGGTAACAGAGATATAATGAATAAGAACAAGGTCGTGGACATGACTCTGTTTAGAGGCGGCGTTCACGATCGCTGGATGGAGTTATCAAAAGAGATTGAAAAACATTCCACTGCCGGTGCCGGTGCGGCCGACATCGAATCAAGCCGCCACGCTTTCGACAAATTATCTCAGACATTCATTGATATGCACAAGGACTTCGGCCACGTCGGTGACGCAGATTATTTCCTGACATACTGCCCAATGGCCAATAACAACAACGGCGCATACTGGCTTCAAACTGTCGATACCGTTTATAACTCTTTTTACGGCGCGTCCATGCTCCGGTGCGGCGAAATCAAAGAGACTCTCAAGCCGGCAACTGATAAGTGAAAATAAAGATATGGCGGACAAGTACGAATCAAAGGAAAGGCGCAACCGGTCGGTCCTCGACAAAATCATCCGGTACTGTCTCGACAACAGGCTGGTTGTCATTCTGGCGACGCTGCTGATTGTTGCCTGGGGTGTAGTCGTCGCCCCGTTCGACTGGAACGTCGGCTTTTTGCCTCGCGACCCGGTGCCGGTCGATGCCATCCCTGACATCGGTGAAAATCAACAAATAGTTTTCACCGAATGGGCCGGCCGCTCACCGCAGGACGTCGAGGACCAAATAACATATCCTCTGACAGTCGCACTACTCGGAATCCCCGGCGTGAAGACAATCAGAAGTTACTCCTACTTCGGCTTTTCGACCATATATGTCATTTTCAAAGAGGAGGTCGAGTTCTACTGGTCGCGCACGCGCGTTCTGGAGAAGTTGAGCTCTCTTCCGGGCGGAAGTCTACCAGCCGGAGTCCAGCCATCGTTAGGTCCCGACGCCACCGCCCTGGGCCAGGTGTTCTGGTACACCCTCGAGGGTCGCGACAAAAACGGCCAGCCCACCGGCGGCTGGGACCTGCATGAACTCCGGTCAATACAGGACTGGACGGTGAGATACGCCCTTCAATCGGCCGACGGTGTGGCCGAGGTTGCATCAATCGGCGGTTTTGTCAAGGAGTATCAAGTCGATGTCAACCCGGACGCTTTGCGGGCCTACGGCGTGACTCTTCCGGAGGTTTTCAACGCGGTCAAATCGTCGAATGTTGACGTCGGAGCCAGAGCGATCGAGATAAACAGGGTTGAGTATGTCATTCGTGGAGTGGGACTGATTGAGAGTTTATCTGATATTGAAAATACAGTTGTCAGAGCGCGGGGCCGTGTCCCGGTGCGGGTCAGCGACATCGCGACCGTGTCGCTCGGACCGGCTTCACGACGAGGCGCTCTTGATAAAGGTGGGGCAGAGGTCGTCGGTGGAGTGGTTGTCGTCCGTTATGGTGAAAATCCGCTGGTGGCTATCAAGAATGTTAGAAAGAAGATCAATGAAATATCGGCCGGCCTTCCCAGAA
>CP070766.1:2457492-2460871 GCA_020345705.1 Candidatus Zixiibacteriota bacterium
ATTAGCAGACTGAGGATTATAGTGGCCGGCGTCGATGTACTTGAGTCTGCGGACAACCTTCTCACGTTGAATGAATGGCAGCACGTGGCCGGTCTCTGGGACGGTGACAGCCTGAAGTTGTTCAGGAATGGCATACAGGTGGCGTCATCATCATACACCGGCCCCGGCATTCCGGAACCCTCCGACAAACCTCTTCGCATAGGCACTGAAACGCCGACCTGGCAGAATTTCGATGGCCTGATTGACGAAGTCAAAATCTATAGAGGAGCCCTTTCGACTGCTGAGATAATGGACGAGGTGAAAATGACCATGCGCGGCTACTGGAAATTCGATGAAAGCTCCGGAAGCATAGCTTATGACTCCAGTGGTTACGGTAATGATGGCATCCTGACGAACGGGCCGGCAAGAGTAACGGGCATACAGCGCGGGGCCCTCCAGTTCGACGGTCTGGACGACTATGTCAACTGCGGCGATGACGCAAGTCTGGACATCACCGGAGATATGTCAGTGCTGACCTGGGTCAAGTTCAATCAGATTCCCGCTGATAATGCCGCCCTCGTGAGCAAAAATGAAGGCGCGTATGCCAATTATAAGTGGGTTTTCGCCTATGTCGGCAGCTTCGCGGGTCTCTCACACCAGCTGGGCGTCCACGTTAACGATCCAACCGCCCCCGACATCTGGCTAAGCAGTTCCACCTGGACCCCCGAAATAAACAAGTGGTACCACGTAGCCGTCGTGAAGAGCGGCGATGAGTTCAGATTCTACGTTGACGGCGACAGCCGGGGTCAGGATTGGAGTTCGCATCCTTTTCCCTCGGTTTCGGCCCCCCTGATAATAGCCAGAGCTGAGGGCAGTTTCCACCTTAACGGTGCTCTTGATGAGGTCATTCTTTACGGTCGAGCCCTTAGTGAGCAGGAGATATGGTATGCCTATCTTGAAGGCCGATGCGGAGATGCCAATGGCGACGACATGGTCAACATTCTCGACGTAACGTACATAATAAACTACCTGTATAAGAATGGCCCGGCGCCTGAACCGATGGATGCCGCTGACGCCGACGCCAGCGGAAGTATTAACCTGCTCGATGTCACCCATATAATCAATTACCTGTACAAGATGGGCGATCCCCCGACATGTATGTAATAGCCATATAAAACATGTATGTACAACGGGGCCGGACAGCCGGCCCCGTTTCGCGATAAGAGCTAATTGATCGCCTGTTCACGCGGCAGACGAGGCGCTTTGAGTATCGGGCTTATTTTTTTGCTTGACAAATGGGATTATGTAGTTTATATTCAAAACGCGGGAGGGATGAGACAATATGGCGCCCATGCTGCTCATTAGCGGGCTTCCAAGGACGGCTTCAGTGTCCGAAACACACCTCGAAACATTCGCCGGCAATTTTCTTGAACGTGTTGAAATGAGTCAAAATGGAGGGACACATGACACGGAAATCTTTGACAAACAATGCTTGTTTGCTGCTTGTGGCTGTAATTATCACTGCTCTTGCCGCGAGTGCACTCGGAAGCATCTCTCATGATTGGGAAACCCGGACGACCGATCCGATTAACCAGCCTCAGGGACCGGGCGCCCGGGCAGGACAGAGTGGGCCTTTTCTCGATGTTTATCCCCGCTGGATCAGTCCGCCGACCTGGACAAAGCCGGGCGAGCAGCTTACGATTCCGGGATTGATGAGAAACATCGGCGATGCTCCTCTGGATGTATATTCCATCACCGCCGTTGAGATAACCGGTGGAGGCGACTGGCTGGAGGTGAGCGAGCACGGCCCGCTGACAATCCCCGAATCAGAGCAGAACGAGCATCCATTCGAAATTTATCTCAACTATAATGGCGCAATCACCACCGGGCCCGGGATATACGAAGGATATATTACCTTCCATTCGAATTCGGGCAACCATGATTCATGGGGAGACATGTCCGTGCAGTTCATCGTGGCCGATACTGTGCAGGAACCCGAGACCGTAGATATCCGTACGGAGTGTATTCGAATGAAGTTTAATAATGCCGGGAATATCGGCCGCGCGGGCTCGTCCGGGCTCGGAACCTACAACCTTGACTTCGTCAATTCGGAAATCGACTGCGACACCACCATGAATGGCCTGGGCGCCGATGATAACGCCGGCATTTATCTCTACGCGGCCAGTCCCTTTATATCCCGCCTGAAAGGTGACGACACAATTCTCAACTACGCCATGTACTATGCCGACTGGCTGGATGAGAAAGGCTTCCGGCCGTTGGTCAGTCCGTTGGCCGATTCGACTTCCTATGTAGATTATCAGTACGGCTCAACCGGCCGATTTGTCAGCAGTGATTCGACGATAGGGCTTGAGTGCAACTATTTTGCGCCACGGGATCTCGATACGTGCAAATTCATCGTGGTAGTCGAGAAAATCTACAATCGGACGGTCTGGCCCCCCATAGACAACGTATACATCGGGAATTTCCTTGACTGGGACATTCCGTCCGATTCCGGGGTGGAAAACGGTTCCGATCATGATGGCGGCCGCGATTTGCAGTACGTGTATGGCGGCGAGTACGGCCCGGACAGCATCGAAAATAACGACTGCGTCCTTGCCGATCAGCGTATGGGCGGTGTCTCGTACGTCGGCGGATTCAGAGTCCCTTACATTTCATCCCAGGACAGTTTTCCGGACTACCGAGCCATGTGGACCGAGTTGCTCGCAGACTATGCTTTTCCGACCGGCGGCTTCATTCCCGGCGATATCTTCGGGGATTTCCAGGTCCGCCTCGGTATGGAGGAATGGGAGTCAATTAACCCGGCGATGGAAGACTCGTTATATCAGGATATATTTCAGGTCGTTGTTTTCGGTCAGTATGATCTTACGGTGGGAGACACACTGGTCTTCTGCAAGATTCTCGCGACCGAATATGACGGGGGTCTGAGCGGTTTGCAGGCAACCATTGACGCGGCCTATGCGTGGATTGATGGTCATCCCGAGGTCTTCAGTTATCCGGAGCAGATTATCGGCAGATGCTGTTATGGAACAAATCCGCTTGACCCCCAGTGCGCCGAGAACACCGTCACGGAGTGCGTTGCGACCGGCTCGATGCTCACCTGGGTTCCATACTGGAATTGTGTTGACAATCCGTGCCCGGGCGACTATTGCTGCACGCCGTTTGTGGATGCAGGCGATGCCGATGAGAGCGGGGACGTCAACATACTCGATGTTGGATTTATCATCAATTACCTGTACAAAAATGGCCTGGCCCCAGCCTGCAACGATAAAGCCGACGCTAACGGCAATAACATCGTCAATCTGCTCGATGTCACCTATCTGATCGACTATCTATACAGGAATGGACCGGATCCAATATGCGGGATGACCGGAGAGTAGGA
>CP070766.1:2460971-2466122 GCA_020345705.1 Candidatus Zixiibacteriota bacterium
GGGCGAGATAATCGATACATACCCCCAGGTGGTGCCGGTCATTGAAAAGTACTTCCATGGGGGATGCTTTGACTGCCCGGGCAAGAAGATGGAAACGCTTGAGATGGCGGCAATGCTCCACGGCTACCATGTAGACGAGATCATAGCCGAGTTGAAGAAACTGATTCAAAATTAGAATGCTACGCGAGCGGCACGTGTGCCAAGATTGAGTCTATGCCGGAACTCCCTGAGGTAGAGACAGTCGTAAGAGGTCTGAGAAAGACCATTCTTGACAAAGCAATCGCATCCGTTAGCAGCAACAATCCAAAAATAGATAGCGATAATCAGCCCGGATGGCTGGGAGCCTTGAAAGGAAAAAGGTTCCTGGCTGTTCGCCGTCGCGGTAAGAATATCCTCATTGACGTCAGCGGCGGCTATACACTCTGGATACACCTTAAAATGACCGGGCATTTGTATTTTCTGCCCGAGAATGTCGTTGCCGACAAACATGACCTGCTCATTTTCAAAATCAAAAGCAACAGCCATCAACTGCGCTTCAACGATTATCGTCGATTCGGCCGGGTGCGGCTTTTTAGGAGCGACGAGGTCATGCACCAGCCGGGTCTGGCTGACCTGGGCCCGGAACCCCTGGAAATAACCCGAAAGCAATTCATCGATTTGTTCCGGTCCGCGAGGCGGATGGTCAAACCGGCTTTGCTTGACCAGACATTCCTAGCCGGTCTCGGCAACATTTATGCGGATGAGTCGCTTTACATGGCTGGAATCCACCCGCGAAAACTGACCGACAAGATCTCAAAAGCCAAACTGATCAAGCTTCACAAGAAAATCCGATCGGTTCTGAAAAAGGCCATCCGCCTGATGGGGACATCAGTTGACAGTTATGCCGGAGTCAACGGCCGGCCGGGGGGATTTCAGAAATATCTTCGAGTTTACGGAAGAGAAGGCGAGCCCTGCCCTCGCTGCGGAACCGGAATCAGGAGGGAGAAAATCGGTTCCCGGTCGGCGCACTTCTGCCCCCGCTGCCAGCGGCTGAAATAGCCGCCCCTCATTAAAACTCTGATTTGAATCGTATACTCTCTACAATGGAGAAGGAAGCCATCAATAAATCTTAGAGGATAAAATGGGTAAGTCCTTAACTCATAAGATAATCGAAAAGCATCTTGTGTCTGGCGATATAAAACCGGGCAGTGAAATAGGCATCAGAATCGACCATGTCCTGGTTCAGGATATCACCGGCACGCAGGTAGTTTTGCATTTTGAGGCGATCGGCCTGGAAAGAATCGGGGCCAAAGTGGCGGTGTGCTACGCCGACCATAATGTCCTCCAGATAAAGCCGGAAAATATGGAAGACCATCTTTATCTGCAGTCGGCGGCGAAGAAATTCGGGGTATGGTTTTCCAAACCGGCCAACGGCATCGGTCATCAGATTCACCAGGAGCATTTCGCCATCCCGGGTGACACCGCGGTCGGCGCCGACAGCCACACACCGCACTGCGGGGGTCTCGGGATGCTGGCCATCGGGGCCGGTGGTCTCGACGTCGCCGTCGCCATGGGGGGTGGCGAATACAACTTCGTCATGCCGAAAATCGTGAACGTGCATCTGATGGGCGAGCTTCAGCCCTGGTCAACGGCCAAGGATGTAATCCTGGAAATGCTGAAAAGAGTTTCGGTCCGCGGCGGTTTCGGAAAGATTTTCGAATACACCGGCCCGGGCGTCAAAAGCCTTAACGTTCAGCAGCGGGTGACGATTACCAACATGGGCACCGAGATGGGCGCTACGACAAGTATCTTTCCCTCGGATGAAATCACTAAGAGTTATTTCGATATCACCGGGCGCCCCGACGACTGGCGAGAGGTGCTTCCGGATAAAGATGCCGAATACGACGAAAGAATCGAATTGAGCCTTTCGGAAATCGAGCCGCTCGTGGCTCTGCCGTCATTGCCGGATAAGGTGGTTCCGGTCAGAGACGTAGCCGGGACAGAGATCGAGCAGGTGATGGTCGGAAGCTGCACCAACGGCGCCTACGCCGACCTGAAAGCGGTTGTGAATATTATGAAGGGCAAACATGTCCATCCCAATGTCAACTTTTTCATTCATGCCAGCAGCCGGATGGCGCTGGAAAAATTGGCCGAGGAAGGATATGTCACCGATCTCATCAAGGCCGGAGTAAACGTTGCCGAACCGACCTGCGGGGCCTGTATCGGGTCGGGACATGTCCCGGCGCCGGGATCCAAATCGGTCCGTGCCATCAACCGCAATTTCCGCGGACGATCCGGCTACAAGGGCGATGAGGTTTATCTGGTCAGCCCGGAGACCGCCGCCGCAACTGCGATAAAAGGCGTCCTGACCGACCCGCGGACGCTTGATATGGAAGCGCCGCCCTCGGAGTTGCCGACGAACATAAGACAGGACAACCCCAACCTGATTGCCCCGGTTTCTGTCGCGGAGGCCAAAACGCTGGAAATCAGGCGTGGAGATAATATTGTCCCCGCCGATCCCAAGGATATTTTGAGTGATACCGTTGCCGGCGAAGTCCTGATAAAAGTCGAGGATGACATCAGCACCGACCATATCATGCCAGCCTCGGCCGAGATTCTCGCCTATCGATCGAATATCCCGAAAATCAGCGAATATGTTTATCACCGCCTCGACCCAACTTTCAGCACCCGGACCAGGGAAAAAGGAGGCGGGTTTATTGTCGGGGGCGAAAATTACGGGCAGGGCTCGTCCCGCGAGCACGCCGCCCTGGCGCCGATGTACCTGGGGATCAAAGGTGTCATCGCCAAATCATTCGCGCGGATTCACCAGGCAAATTTAGTCAATTTCGGGCTTCTGCCGATGATTTTCAAAAACAAAGCCGATTACGATCGAATTGATCAGGGCGATGAGCTGATTATCGAGAACTGCCTTGAATTGGTTGACAGGGCTTCATTTACAGTTCAAAACAAGACCAAAAGTTTTTCCTTCGAGACCGAGGCCAATCTCACCGCCCGCCAGAAAGAGCTTCTGAAACTCGGGGGATTGCTGACATACACCCGCCAGAGAGGAACCGCAAGAAAGTAAAATCCGACACAGTCAAGATTCCGTCCATCCGACGTTCGAATCAAGAATAAAATTACGGGCGGACAGTGATGTCCGCCCGTTTGTATTCCGGCTTTTCAGTTCATTTTGTCGGGCAGATTGGCTCGGGGCCCTCCTTGTAGAGATAGTTTATTATGTGACTAACATCTAGAAGGTTTGTCGAGCCGTCGCCGTTGGCGTCGGCGCCTTCCGGAGGAACCGGTGCGGGGCCCTCCTTATAGAGATAATTGATGATAAAGGTGACGTCGAGAAGATTGACCGCGCCACTTGCATCGGCGTCACCGCAAACGTACTGAGGGTACAACGTCACATCAAGCTGACGGTTCTCATTCATCAACATAGTTGTGTCTATTGAACTGTATCCGCCCTTGCGAGCGGTAATCAACTGACTGCCGCCGCCCAGCGACGATATCAAGAAGCTGCCTGATTCGTCGGTCGTGTCGGCGACGCCGTCATTGACAACTGTCACCACGGCACCGGAATAATCGGACGTGCTCCCCTCAAGAGTCACCGTTCCGGACAGCTCCATGAGGTTCTTGACAGCAACTACCATCGAGCCCGTGACAGAATTTCCGCCCAGATCGCTGGCCCTAACGGAAACCGTATAATCACCGTTGTGGAAGTATGGTGTCTGCCAGCATAGTTCTTTTTCACCGGGATGCGTGACCATATCGCCGTCTGAATTGGTAACATTGAAGTATAGGGCCTGGTTGTCGGCCGTGTATT
Source organism: Candidatus Zixiibacteriota bacterium (assembly GCA_020345705.1). Classification (GTDB taxonomy): domain Bacteria; phylum Zixibacteria; class MSB-5A5; order GN15; family PGXB01. Next base: position 2,464,780 of record CP070766.1, read on the forward strand.
CCGTGTGGCAGAACGGATCATCCTGATATACCGTTGCTCTGTATAACTGCTGGTATCCGCCGCTATAGCATCCGATGCTATCCGCAAAACAGACGCCGATTGTCCAGGGAATTGAAGAATCCCCCTCAACTTTATATTCGATCATATAAGGCGCTGATATCGACAGATTGAAGCACTGACGGTCATATGCCCGACAGACAATGTCAATGTCACCGAAAATGGGTGCACCTTCGGCAAAATAGGTGGCGTACATCTGATTTCGCGAAAACGCGAATAATTGGTCGCCCCAGGCGTTTTCCAGAACCGGCATATCAGTGTCATTGACCGGACCAACGAATTCCAGAGGATTGGCCACAAAATTCCAGTTCAGAAAATTATTTGCCCACGACGCTGAATCTCCGTGCCAGTGACTCTTGGCGAAATGCAGATGTTCGACAGTGCCCGGATTGCTCGGCCAGCCGACAACCTTCGCGATAAAGGCTCCCTTTTCAACATAGTCACCCACCGCATAGGGAAGTCCACTCGGTATTATGTGGGCATACATCCAGGCATCGCACTCGCCCGGCCCGGCCGAATCGCCAACCACGATCCGCCAGCTGCTGTAGTTCCCGGAAAGTGTTATGATGGCCTTGACATACCCGGACTCAACCGCATAAACCGGTGTCCCCTCTGGAACGACAATATCAATACCGGTATGCAGGTCATCCATCTGAATCATTCCATAAGACCCCAAAATGGAATGATACATACTGTCCGGCCAGACCGGCCATTGAAGAGCCAAGGAATTACTTGCAGTACAACTCAACGTGAGGATAAGCACGAACGATCGAAGCAAGGATTTCATCCTCCGCGCATTTCCTTTCTTTGCTTTTCATGCCGGACAGATGGGTTCGGGGCCCTCCTTGTAGAGATAATTTATTATATGAGTGACATCGAGAAGGTTGATCGAGCCGTCGCCATTGGCATCGGCGCCTTCCGGAGGCACCGGTGCGGGACCCTCCTTATAGAGGTAATTGATGATAAAGGTAACATCGAGAAGGTTGACCGCACCGCTGGCGTCGGCGTCACCGCAGACGTACTGCAGATACAGCGTCACGTCAAGCTGACGGTCGACATTCATCAACATAGTTGTGTCAACCGAACTGTATCCACCCTTGCGGACGGTTATCAGCTGGCTGCCGCCGCCCGCCAATATCAAAAAGTCACCGAATTCATCGGTTGTGTCAGCCACATCGTCATCGACGACTGTCACTACGGCACCGGAATAATCAGATGCGCTCCCCTCAAGAGTCACCGTTCCAGACAGCTCCATGGCGTTCTCAACCGTTATTACCATCGAGCCC
>CP070766.1:2466222-2471138 GCA_020345705.1 Candidatus Zixiibacteriota bacterium
CCAGATTGCCTGCCAGGGCCCCGGCCCGGTAGGCCATGGCGACGCCGTCGCCGGTCGCGATGGGCGGATTGGTCGTATTATAATAAACCTGCCCGACCCCGCCGGTGGCCAGCATCGTCACCGGTGCATAGAAACTGCTGAAGACACGATTCTTGCTCGTGAAGGTGTACATCCCGCCGCAACGGCGGCGATCGTTGTGAGTGTACGTTATCAGATCGAGAGCGATAGTGTCTTTAAAGATGTCAAGGTTTTTTCTGCTGCGGCAGGAAGCCAGAAGGGCGCGCTCGATTTCGCGGCCGGTCAGGTCGGCGGCATGCACGACGCGGTTGGTGGAATGCCCGCCCTCGCGCCCGAGGTCATAATCGCCTTTACGGTGTGTGAATTTGACGCCGACGTCCACCAGCTTCTTGAGAGCGATCGGGCCGGCCCGGACGATTTGCTCAACCACTTTCTTGTGACACAACCCGGCCCCGGCAACGAGCGTATCGGACATGTGCAAATCGAAGCTGTCAGTGCCGGAGGTGACCGTGGCGATTCCGCCCTGGGCGTAGTTGGTGTTCGAGGCGGTCTCGCTCTTCTTGGTGACGACGGCCACTCTGCATTTGGGTAGCAGACCGGCAACCTTCTGGGCGAAAAACAGTCCGGCGATACCCGAACCGATGATGACGAAGTCGTACTTTCTTTCCATCTATCTCTCTACGAGTCCGGCAAGCTTTTCAAAAAGCTTTTCCCCGCCGGAGGTAAAATTCAGCTTGAGATCAAGATAATAAATCGGCTGCCCAAAATCAAAGCTGCTTATCTTGACATAATCCTTGTGCGTCGTGACGATGAAGTCCGGGTTCAGTCTGTCAATATCGGCTTTAATCAACTCCGTCTGGCGCGGACGGTAGCGGCAGTGGTCGGGGAACTGCCTGAAGCCGACAATATTGTCCAGCCGGCTTCTCAGATGATTTATCAGAACATCAAAGTTGCCGATGCCGGCGAAAAAAAATATCCGTTTGCCGCCGATGCTGTTCAGCGGGAGGAGCCTGTCTTTCAGCCTGATTCCTTCATTGACAAATTGCGCTTCGGATATTTCCCCACCGCCGAGCAGTGTCCCGGTCCAGTCGCGGTAGCCCGCGATATGCTGCACCAGGTTTGATCGGGTCAGGACGATAGCATCGGCGCGCCTGACAGACCTCCGCGGCTCGCGCCTTCGACCCAGCGGGAAAAGAGATTCCTTCCTGAGGTCGAGAGTAGCGTCAACAAGTAATATATCAAAATCACGGCGCAGCTTTCGATGCTGAAAGCCGTCATCGACAACAATAATATCCGGCTTGAAATGCTTGTCGGCAAGTTGAGCGGCGTCGCTCTTTGACGTTGAGACGGCGAAGAATGCTTCCGGCAGAACTGCGGCCATCATCATAACCTCGTCACCGGTTTCACTCACGCTTTTCTCGGCAATTTCACCCCCGACTGCCAGGATATCATCGGTGCCTTCTCTGCCGTAGCCTGATGATACAATCGCGACTGTTTTGCCGAGTTCGGAGAAGTAGCGGGCGATTTCAACGACAGTCGGAGTTTTTCCCGAGCCTCCGACGGTGATGTTGCCGACCGAAACGACCGGAGTACTCGTTCTTACCGTCGCTCTTATAAAAATATTTCTTACGGCAAGGCCGAGTCCGTACAGAACCGATACAAGCCATAGTACAATCAGGGCAGGCCAGTTGAGCGGTTTGCGTTTATTTGATATTATCTTGAGCCAGATTCTTTGCATTGGATTGAATACTCTCCAGAATCGTTACAGCCGTCGTATGTGCTCTCGACGGCTTTTCGTTTGCATCGGTCTTGGTTCTGAATTTTATCTCACCTTTTAAGAAAGATTTCAGCTTCTGATAAAGCTCCCGGCTGTCATGCACCATCACGCCGTAATTGCCTTCGATAATGTAATCCGAGCTGTCTTTTACGTTGTATATGGACGGCCCGTAGACGACCGGTATTCCCGCCCAAACCGGCTCGAGGATGTTCTGTCCGCCAATATCGACCATTGTCCCGCCGACAAAGGCAATGCTCGAGATCGCGTAAAGATCATTCAAAACGCCTATCTTATCGACGATCAGCACCTGAGCATCATCGGATTTATTTTCGGTCCCGGTGTACAGTGCGTACTCAAAGCCGCGATTCTCGATCATTGAACGTATCTCGCCGATCCTGTCGAGATGCCTCGGTGCCAGGATGAGTTTCAGCTTCGCATGCTCGGTCATAAGATTCTTGAGAGTATCGAGGATAATCTCATGCTCGCCGCCCCGGGTCGATCCGGCGATGAATATACTTGCATCATCCGGAAAGGGGAGAGAGTCTTTCAGCTTCCGTCTGGCTCCGGCGGATATCGTGTTGACCGGGGCGTCGAATTTGAGGTTACCGAGGACGGTTATTCTCCCGGGGTCGGCGCCGATCTTCACAAAACGGTCTTTGTCGTTTTCCGTCTGCATCATCATGGCCCGGTAGCATTTCAGAACGCACCCCAAAGCCCGTCTGACCCGCCGGTAGCGCCGGAATGCCTTTTCCGACATGCGACCGTTGGCGAGAAAAATCGGGACCTGCCGGCGGTTCAGTTCGAGGATGATATTGGGCCAGATTTCGGTTTCGATGAATACCGCGCATCTGGGGCAGACGGCATTAAGAAATCTTTTGATCGGGCCACGATAGTCCAGTGGAAGGTACCCGACGTTCGCCTCGACGTCAATCGACTCCCGCGCGCGCTGATAGCCGGTCTCAGTCATAACCGTTACATACAGCGACAGACCGCTGTTAAGCTTCTGCAACTGCTTGACCAGGATACCGAGCACCTTAACCTCGCCCACTGATGAGGCGTGCAGCCAGATATCACAACCGCCGCGGCCGCACCGGTGCAAAAAACCGGTGCGATTGGCCCATTTCACCGAGCCGGTGATGCGGGCGATATACGTGAATGGGTAAGTCAGGTAAAATATAAGGAACGTCGATATTTTGTACAGGATCAACAATTGATAATCTCCCGGATGGCGTTGGCGGCCCGACCGGAACCGCCCGGCCCGCCCAGCCGGTCGGCGGTTTTGTTCAGCTCGCCGACTACGGCCAGTGATAGTGAATCATCTTCAAGAAAGCCGCCGGCCGCGTCGGCGATCTTTTTCGGCGTGGCGTCATGCTGAATCAATTCCGGGACAACCTTTCGCCCGGCGGTTACATTGACAAGCGCAATCATGTCCAGGGTGACGAGACGTCGGGCAATAAGATATGTCAAAAGGCCCGTTCGGTATATGACGACCATGGGACGACCGATGATGCCGGTCTCCAGAGTGGCCGTGCCCGATGACGTAATCACCAGACGGCTTTCGGCAATCAGTTCCCGGGTCCGACCCGTGACAAGTTCGGCATCCATGGAGCTGTTTATCATGATGGATGGATAATCAACACCGCCCTCAACAGCCGCGACGGCGAAGCGCCATTTGCCTGAGCGTGATATTATGCCCGCGGCGCGCAGGAGAACGGGCAGCATCCTCTGCACCTCTTGCGGCCTTGAACCCGGCATGAGTACAATCAAATCGGATTTGGGATTGTACGGTGCTTTAATAAATCGGGGATCAATGTCGTCCAGAAGGTAATGTCCGACCAATCTATTACTTACCCCGGCCTCATCATAGATTTTCTTCTCGAAGGGAAGAATAAGAAGCATGAGGTCGACCAGTCTCTTGATCTGTCCGATTCTTTTTGCCCCCCAGGCCCATATCTGCGGCGATATGTAATAGATGATCGGGATGCCGAGTGATTTCACTTTTTCGGCCAGGCGCAGATTGAAACCGGGGTAGTCAATAAGAATTATCGCCTTCGGCTTTCTCTCTATGATAAGTTTGACCGTCTGCGACAGGAGTTTTTTGAAGAAGAAATATTTCCTGGCAACTTCCCAGAATCCCAGCACGGCCAGTTTTGACCCGTCCACCAACTGCGCCTGACCCGCGGCGTTCATACGCCGTCCGCCCAGCCCGAAAAAGGAAATGTTTTCACTCCCTAACTTGAGTTTTTCAAGCAGATGCGAACCGGCGACATCGCCTGACGGGTCACCGGCTGAGATGAAAATCGGAATCTGGCTATGAGACATTAGCTGCGAGAACTCCATTTACGCCGATGCGATCAATCTCAATCGCCAGCCTCAGGGCTTCCGTGGCCGCAGCGGCGCTCACTTCGGGTGCCGTCCTGTTCTGTATTGCATGCAGAAAACTTGTCAGCTCCAATTGCAGCATGTCCTCATCACTCGAGCCGGCTTTTCTGTACATGATGTCCTGGCCCGACTTACCCAAAGGAATGCGCATTCCGGGAGCGGAGGCGGCGTCGCTATCGGCAAGGCGGTAAATATCAGCCCGTTTTTCGGCCAGGTCCAGCGAGAAATATCCGGATTTCTGGAATATCCGCAGTTTTCTCATGGCGTGAAGTGATATCCGGCTGGCGGTCAGGTTGGCGACGGCACCATTCTCGAATGTCAGCCGGGCGTTGGCAATGTCGGCCCGGTCGGATACGACGGCGACCGCCGATGATTCGATTCTTTTGACTTTCGACCTGACCAGGTGCAAAGCAAGCTCGATGTCATGAATCATCAGGTCGAGAACGACCGCGACGTCGGTTCCCCTGGGATCAAAGGCGGCCAGGCGATGCGCCTCGATGAATCGCGGCTCAATCTTATATTCCTTCAAAGCCTCGATAGCCGGATTAAATCTTTCGATATGTCCGACGGTGAGGACAACCTGGTGCTTGTCCGCAAGCTCGATGAGGCTGTTTGCCTCCTCGACCGTTGATGCAATCGGTTTCTCAATCAGGCAATGGATGTTCTTTCTTATTATCTGCTCCGCGACCTCGTAGTGGCTGATGGTTGGAACCACGACTGAAACGGCATCCACCTCTCC
>CP070766.1:2471238-2481000 GCA_020345705.1 Candidatus Zixiibacteriota bacterium
CTTCAAAACCCTTCCCGGAGGCCCGCAGATCTATGTAGAAAATCGTCATTTCTTCGATATCAGGCTCATGCTGCTTGGCCAGCACGCAATCTTTAATGGCATTCATGCAGCAGAACCGGGAGCAGTACTGACACCCAGCCTCTTTACCCTCGCCCCTTGAGCCGACGCATTGAATGAAGGCTATTTTCCTGGGAACTTTATGATCTGACGGTCTCGCGATGTGACCGCGAGTCGGGCCGGAGGCGTTCAGGATTCTCTCCAGCTGCATGTTGGTCAGGACATTATCGTAAAGGCCATAGCCGTAGCTGGAGATGGCCGAGGCGTCATAGACATCAAACCCGGTGGCAACGATAACAGATCCCACCTCGAGGTCGGTGTCCCGGCCGGGATCATCAAGGTTGATAGCTTCGCTCGGGCATTTCTCGATGCAGATTCCGCAATCGTTACAGTTTTCCCTGTCTATAATATATGTTCTGGGAACCGCCTGAGGGAATGGGCAATAAGCTGCTTTACGCATCCCCATCCCATAGTCGAATTCACTGGGAACTTCAATGGGACAATGCTTGGCGCAGGCGCCACAGCCGGTGCAAAGCTCGTGGCTGACATAACGGGGATGCTCTCTGATTCTGGCCTTAAAGTCTCCGGCCCGGCCTTCTAGTCCCGCCAATACGGAGTTTGTGAAGAGTCTTATGTTAGGATGCCGACCGACATCCATCATTCTCGGTCCCAGAATTCATATGGAGCAGTCCATGGTGGGGAAGGTCTTGTCTAACTGAGCCATCCTGCCACCGATGGTAGGTGACTTCTCCACCATGTAGACCTGAACCCGGGAGGCGGCCAGATCCAGTGCTGCCTGAATCCCGGCAATGCCTCCGCCCAGGACCAGAACTCCTTTTTCTCTATTAGTGCTCGCCGTCATAATGCTATCCTTCCAGTGTCTCCTGACAGAGCCACCCTTTTCTAAGCTCTCAACTCGGCTTTTTCCTTTAATTCCAACCCGTACTCATATCCTCTATCAAAAGCTTTCAGATTCAATTCCTCCGTCCCGCTTGGGACTGAACTCTCGACCGCCTTTCGCAGAGCTTCTCTGGGCAGGACATCGGCTACTGCTCCAAAGAAACCCAGCATGACGATGTTGAGAACGATCTTGCGTCCCAGCTCTTCTGCAATTCGCGTGGCGGGAATACCGAACGTTTTCACTCTGGGGCCATGCTTTTCCAGCTTAACCAGTTCCTTTTCGTAAACAATGATGCTTTCATCGGGCATTGTTTTCCGGTGCATCTGGTATCCGTCGTTGGACATGGCCACGAGAACCTGGGGAGAGGTGACGTAGGGATAAAGCACCCGGCTGTCGGAGACAACCACCTGAGCGCTGCATGCACTGCCCCGGGCCTCGGGCCCGAAACTCTGAGTCAGGGTAGCGTGCTGCTCGTTAAAAATGGATGCGGCTTTACCGATGATGTAGCCGCAGAGAACGACTCCCTGACCGCCAAAACCGGTAATTCTTATCTCAGCTGTCGCCATGGTCGACTCCGTAAGGTTTATATTTATCGCCAAATACCCTCTTGTTGCCCTCGTTGAGACATTCGATGTAGGTCGGTTTTTCGATATCGACAAACTTGCCGACAACGATTTTCGTCTGAAAATCAATGTCGACTTCTCTTAAATCGGCACCGTGTTTGATAACACTGTTGTCGTGGTAGAACTTCATCAGATCAAGGCCGCTGCCCAACTTATTCAGCCTGGCATAGAGCGTCGAACATGGGGCGATCACCTCGACAAAGGAGAAGCCCGGTTTCGCAATGGCTTCTTTGATGGCCGTGGTCAGACGCCGGATGTGCAGAGCCGTCCAGCGGGCGACGTAAACGGCCCCGGAGGACGCCGCCAGCAAAGGCAGGTTGAAGGGATGTTCGTAATTGCCGTAGGGCGAAGTTGATGATCTGGCCGTAATCGGAGTCGTCGGAGCGACCTGACCGCCGGTCATGGCATAGATGAAGTTGTTGACGCAGATGACGGTCATATCGACGTTTCGACGGGCGGTATGGATGAAATGATTGCCGCCGATTGAAATCAGGTCACCGTCACCGGAAAAAACGATTGTTTTCATATCCGGTCTGGCAATATGCAGGCCGAGGGCGAACGGCACGGAGCGGCCATGAGTCGTGTGGAAAGAATCCAGCTTCATGTATCCGGCCACCCGACCGGTGCACCCGATCCCCGAGACAACGGCAACATCATTCAGATCCAGCTCCAGCTGCTCAAGTGCGGTCGCCATTGCCGTTATGGTTGTTCCCAGCCCGCATGTCGGGCACCAGATGTGCGGTATACGGTCCATCCGAAGGAGTTTTTCCTTCGGATGTTCTTCTGTCGGAGGTTGCTGTATTTCTACGCTCATTTTGCAGCTTCCTTTATAGCATTATAAATAACTTCCGGATTATGGACGGTTCCTCCGGCATGATCGACAAGAAGGGTTTGGCATTTGCCGGCGGCGCATCGCTCCATTTCGTAATAAACCTGGCCCAGGTTCATCTCCACCATTATCAATGCCTTCACTTTGCCGGCCAGCTCCCGAACCCGTTTTTCCGGGAAAGGCCAGACGGTAACCATCTTAATCTGTCCGACCTTGATTCCGTCCTGCTTGGCACGGGCGATAGCCGGCTGCATGACGCGGGAAGAGATTCCATAGGCCATCATGATTATCTCGGCATCATCGGTGTCCTTTTCTTCAAGCCAGATTATGTCGTCGGTATGTCTTTTGATTTTATCTGATACCCGGCGGACATTCTCATCCTGAGCCTCGGCATTGATTATCGGGTAGCCTCTTTCGTCGTGAGTCAGGCCGGTGATATGAAACTTGTATCCTTTGCCGACCGGCAACATGGGTGGAATATCGTAATTTGACCATTCAAACGGCTGTGCTTCTCCCGGCGGCTTCTCCGTATACAGGCGCTCCACGAGGTCAATTTCCTCCGCCGGCGGTATAACCACCTTCTCGGTCATGTGACCGACACACTCGTCAGTCATGACTAGAACGGGCGTCCGATATTTTTCCGATAGGTTGAAGGCATGAATCGCCAACTCAAATGATTCCTGCGGTGAGTCAGGGGCCAGCGCGATTATCTCGTAGTCTCCGTGGGAGCCCCATCGGGCCTGCATCATATCGGCCTGGCCGGGAAGAGTCGGCAGACCGGTTGATGGACCGCCGCGCTGGACATTTACCAGAACGCAGGGGGTCTCCAGCATTATTCCCAGCCCGAAGTTTTCCATCATCAGGGAAAATCCCGGTCCGGAAGTGCAGCTCATAGATTTCCTCCCTCCCCACGCGGCGCCGAGAATGGCCGCCATGCTGGCCAGTTCATCCTCCATCTGGATGAAGACCCCGCCGATCAGAGGAAACCTTCGAGCGACCCTTTCGGCAATTTCAGTGGAGGGTGTGATCGGATAACCGGCGAAGAATTTACATCCTGCGGCAATAGCGCCCTCGGCGGAGGCGTGATTCCCGTCAAGGTAGTGGGCACCGGTTAGAACGTTTTCACTTTTTGCTTTCAACTGGCACCTCCTCCTGACATTCCTCGACTCGCAGACAATAAATGGCGAAATCGGGACAAAGCATCTCACAGAGATCGCAGTTAACGCACTCGTTCGGTTTGATAACCTCCGGAGGGTGGTAACCCTTGGCATTAAACTCATCCGAGAGTTTCAGGACGCCCTTGGGGCAGTATTCGACACAGAACGCGCACCCCTTACAGCGTTCCTTTATAATATGAAGTTCCCCCCTTGGGATTTTGATCTGGTCGATGTCTAAGGGGATTCTCCAGAATCTCATATAAGGCCTCCGCGGTCGGACCGCCCGGGGATGCATGCTCCTGTATGCGTCCCGTCGCGGTCACAGACTATTTTTTATAGAACAAAAAATCTTCTATTTTCGAATATGTCCTGAGCGCCAGCGCTCAGTCAGGAAGGTAACCAGCAGATTTGTCGATTCGCCCCGATTTATTCCGTGAGACGCCCCGGATGATGGAGCCGCGTCTGTTTTGGTTGAATCTATATTCCGGCAAACTAGTCACCTTCATAACGCGGCCAATATAATAAATTGATATTCGGTTGTCCAGCGAGAAATGAAGAATTTCATGGTTTTGCCAAATATCGACAAACCCAAATACTTTTGTGGGAATCTTCCGGACGCGGTTCCTTCCCGGCCGCGCCGGGCATTTTCGGTATTGTTAACTTAATCGGCCCGATTTATATTAGCCTATGAGCAGGTTGCCGAGAATGTTAATCCTTATTCGGGTGTGAAAGTATGGCTTTCAGATACAGCCTCAGGTTAAGCGGCGCCGGGGGGCACGGCCTGATCCAGGCCGCCAGAATTCTGGCCGAGGCTGCCGCTGTGTACGACGACAAGAATGCCGCCGAGAGCTGTTCCTACGGACCGGAGGCAAGGGGAAGCGCCAGTCGGGCGGAAATTGTCGTCTCTGATGATGCCATTGATTATCCCCGGGTGGAAAGCGTCGACTTCTTTGTAGCGCTGACGCAGGAGGCTTACGACAAATACATAAAAGAGTTGAAGCCGTCAGGAATTCTCGTGGCTGATTCGAGTGTCAGAGTCGACAGCGCAGTCAAGGCTCAAAAAGTGTATTCCGCCCCCTTTGTCGAAATCGCACAGAAACAGTGCTCACAGGCGGCCATGGTCAATATTGTGGCCCTTGGGTTTATCGCCGCCGTCAACAGTGTCATAAGTTCGGATTCGATCTGTCAGGCGATCCTGGGCCGCATTCCCAAAATGTCGGAACGAATTTATCTGAAGGCTTTTGAATCCGGTTTGGAGGCCGCGCGTCGGTACGGGGGAACAGCATAATAAGTTGGAATAATGTACATTTTGGGAAAGATTTATTGATATCGTCTGAGAGTGAGGTACCGGTGCCGAACGCATCCGGCAGGATCACCTCGGGACCACGGCATCTGAAAGGACAGACCGCATGAAAGATCCCCTGACCCGTCTGACCGAACGAGCTTCTTCTCTGGGAAACTACAACCGGAAGTATCTTCATATTATCTCAAACAACATCGAAAAGCTTACTTCCTCACTGGAGCAGCACGGAAAGCGGGATCGCGTTCATCTCTGGGGTTATTCTATGGAAATACCCGGAGAGATGGACACCGTTCTGAAGATTGCCTCCGGAAAAAAAGAGAAGCTGGATTTTCTCGGGTGTTATTTTGCCCTTCAGTTTCTCCAGATGAACTTGCGTCTGGTTGACATTGTCAAACTGGAACTTGCCACCAGTGCCGATCGCCCCCAGACCGGTCGGAAACTGATGCTGGAATCGGGCCGGATGTTCCGCTACCTGACAAAATGCTATATGGAACGCCTGCTTGATGTTTTTCTTGAAGGAAAAAGTGTTCCTGATTTTGTTATGCTGGGGGTCGGGACTCGGGCCGACCAGGACGACATCGATCTGGGGATGGTCCATCAGCAGCCGGGAGATGTCGAGAATCTCAACCTGGCGGTCGGGCAGCTGGCCAGTGAGATGTTCAAGAAGGCCAACCGGCTGCACTTCCATCTCTCGGAGCATGTCGCTGAGAACAGCTTTACGGCGACAATCGAACAGTACGAAAAGATTCTTGACAAGGGCTTTTATGACTTCGTCATCGTCACCGAGATGCTGGGGGCAGCCCACATTCTCGGCAGTTATCCGATATATGAGCAGTTTTTGTCGAGGGTGACCAATCGTTTCTATTATGATCCGAACAGCAAGCACAACCGTTTTCATGAAAGCTATCTCCGGGGTATCCTGGGAGAGATTAACTCGCTTCTGACTCGTCTGAAATTGACGGAGGCAATCAGCCCCAAAGACGACGCTTTGCGCCCCATAAAGAGCCTGCTGTCGGCCCTCAAGCTGGTGTACGGTGTGCATAAGGTCAACGCCTGGAATATCATAGATGAACTCAAGGAGAAAAATCCTGAACGGCGACCCCAATATGACGACCTGGAACGGACGCTGAGTTTCTTTGAGCTATTCCGGCATCTTTACCAAATCATGGTTGCTCAGGATGAGGAAATCTGCCCCAGGGAGCCGGGCGTGAAGGAGATGGTATCCGGGATTGCCAAGATGCTCGGATTTGAGAAAAAAGGGGTGGTTGCGGCAGAAGATTTTTTGCTTGTCATATATTACGAATTTCACGGGAAAAGCATCCAGGCCATTGATGTTCTGACGAACGACCTGAGAAAACACCTGCACGAGGTCAGCATCTTCAGACCGATTTTTTCGGGAGACATACATAGGAAGCCCGGGTTTGAGGGTAATCTTGCGGTTGATTTCATCAGGGCCTCGACGTTCGTCAAGGGAATCACGTACTGGGATGATTTTCAGGAGCGACTGCGTGAAGAAGATAATCGCTTTTATGACGAGTTCATTGATAGCTTTGACCAGCTTCCTGAAAGATTGCAGAAAAAGGTCGCCCGCGGATTCGTGGCCGGGACGGCATACAGCCCCGCCTCAGTTCTGCGTTTTCTTGTCATTGTCGGCGGAAAGGCTCGGAGCAAGGAAGCCAAAAACGTTTTTAGCCTGCTCAGCGCTCTCTTTGTTGACGAACTCAAGGCTCTGCCGAATGTTACCGCCTCGCTGACACAGATGCTAAATTCTTACCCGGAGACTCTCAACAGATTTCTGACTCTAATCCAATGGGAGACTCTTACCGAGTTCGTCAGGCTGGCCCAAAAAGTGCCGTCTTTGCCGGAGCTTCTCCCCGGTTACAAACAGCTTCACAGCTTGGCCGATATTCATTACCAGAGCAGCCACTTCTTCAAACAGCACTTTCATAAGGTCCTGAACAAGTTCCCGGCCTTTATCAAAAATCTCCATAACAATGACAGGCTCATGGAGTTCACAAACGGCGTTTACAGCGATCTGACATCACTTCCCTCAATAAGCGAGCGGATAGAGCACCTCGGAGATTATTACGATCTGGAGTTTGTCAGAGTAAGTCTTCTGGCCATGGCGGGGGTCGGCTGTGATCAGACCGATGCCGAGTTCATCGAGTTTTGTGATAATTATACTCTTTCGCTGTATGAGTTCTGTCAGCATGACCTCCACCTGTCGGTCGGCTATTCAATGCATACTCAGGACCTTTTCGCCCTCTATGCCACCGGCGGCCATGCCAGGGAACAGGGTTTTGATGATGACTACGATATGATCGTCATTCTTGATTCCAGTGACGGCGAAAAGATTGACTATTGCAACAAAATCGTGGCCCGGATGAATTCCCATATAACCAAACGCGGGATTCTGCCTCATCACCGCTTCACCGATTATTTCGGCAGTTATACGATCAGCTTCGACCAGCTGGCCGACCATCTCGGCCGTGTAGAGAGGGAGTGCTTTGTGGATCAATCCCAGATATTGAGCTCCCGGATGCTGGTCGGGAGCAACAAGCTTGAGCGCAAGCTTCAGGAGAGAATCATCGAGCCGCTGATTTTTGCCCGAGCCGCGGAATATATCGACTACATGCGCAGTGAGATGCAATCCCGCCACGTTTCCGTTGATACAGAACACCTCAACGACATAAAGGAATGCCCGGGTGGTCTGCGCGACATAGAGATGCTTCTGCTGATGTACAAGGCCAAACACAAGACTCGTGATCCGCTGTCGAGGAAATTCCTTCACCTGCTTGTCGAACTGGAACCGGATTACGCCGAGCAATTCAGATTTCTTGAAGATCACCTTAATTTCGTCAAAAATCTTCGGGACCTGTATCGTTTGAAGGTTGCCGCCCACAATGTTATCAGCAAAGAAACCCTCCCATCGGTCGCGGAAAGCATGGGATACGGTGAGGATGACAAAGCGGCCGACCGGCTGTATGACGATTATCTGGAGCGGACCGGGCTGGCCTCCGGGGTCATCAACAAATTGGTTGATCTGGTTAAGACCTGATCGTTATTTCGGAAAATTGTCTTAAGGATTTCAGCTGAAACAGGGAGGAGGTTCTCCGACTCTTCAGCCCGCGGCCTTTTCAAAGAGTCTGTCAACCTTGACCTTGTGCAAGTGCAAACCGACCTCTTCGGGTTTGAGACCCTGGGCCAGGCCTAATAGCTGAAAGGCGTAAATGACCGGGACGTCGAACTTCTTCTTGTACTTCCGGCCAAGAATCAGTTGACCCATGTCGAATTCGTCGAAGCAGGTAGGACATATCAAACCCATGCAATCGGCTCTGGTCTCGACGACGTTGTCGAGAATATCCATCACCATGTGGTCGGAAATAGAATTATCCATGCAGGCTCGCCCGCAGCAGAGAAGCGTTTTATCATGGTGGACCGGCCGGCCGCCGGCGGCTGTTATCAGGTTGTCCAGGATGGTCGGGCGATCGGGATCGTCAACCCTCATAACGCGGGAAGGTTTCAGCAGGTGACAGCCGTAGTGGACGGCGATTTTCAGCCCCCCCAGCGGATGGGTTACGGTCTTAGCGACACGATCCATGCCGTAATCGTCGCGCATAACCGTGACGGCGTGGCGGACGTTAACGGTACCCTTATATTCCCGGCCGATCTTTTTGAGCCTTTTATTGATCTTCTCCTTCAGCTCCGGGTCTTCCTTTAAAGCCAGATTGGCCTCGGACAGGGTCGCGGTGCAGCCCGAGCAGGTGGTGATGACGTCATGTCCGAGCTCTTCGGCGAGCGAAATATTCCTGGCGGCGATGGTGTACCACTCCATTTTGTCATGGGCCTGGAAGTAGATCGGGTCAGGGCAGCAGGTGAAGCCGTCCACGTCGACCAGCTCCAGTCCCATATTGTCAAAGGTCCTGCGGACAGCCGCCTCGAACCACGGATATTTCGTGGTCATCATACAGCCGAAAAATGGGATATATTTCACGTCACTCACCTTCGACTATTTTCTTGAGGTCTTCAACCGGGTAAGTCTTCATCGGATTCAATCCAAGCTCCTGGCGCCGCCTTTCAGTGACCGAGGTGGCTTTGGTGGTGATGCCGCTCTCCATCACCGCCTGCGAGATCTTCTGAATGGAATCCGGGGCTTTTCCGGTTTTTACGCAAAGATTTTTCAGGGCAATAATAATGTCCACCGGGCGGACGTCCTGGGGGCATCTCTCCGAACAGGTGTAGCAGTTTGTGCAGTTCCATATTTCCGAATCCGGCTGAACCAGCTCATCTTCGAATCCCAGCAAAGTCTTCAGCATAATCAGACGCGGGTTGAAACTCTCGGAATAATTATGGGAGGGGCAATCGGCCACGCAGGCGCCGCACTGGTAACAGTAGTTGTGCCGGAAACCGTCCGCGATGACGTCAAGTTTTTCCCGGAAGTCAAAATCTATTTTGTGCTTTTCCTGAACTTCCATTCCGTTGTCAACATGCAGTACCAAAATACGCCGCCGACCATGAATAAGGCGGGAAACCTAAAGGCCCGATCTTATCCACGCCGGCTTTGAACCATATTTAACAACATCTTTTCACAAAGTCAAGCGGTTTTTCCGTAATCCATAAGTTAGATGAGAATATCATCCTTCCAGCCGAGCCTTATCAGTTCTATCTTCTCCGGATCACTGGTCCCCAGCCCGTATTTTTTGTCGGCGAAGGCGATGTGGTGCGCCGATGGCTTTATCGGCTTCTCCTTACCAAAAAAGACGCGCCGCTTGGCCTGGAATATGGAGAGTCCTATGCTATCCAGGGCCACCGGATCGGTGCCCACGAGAAGACCATTGTAGGACCAGACGTAGGTGGTGTCGAAATGATGCGGGCCGACACTGTAGAACTGC
>CP070766.1:2481100-2486077 GCA_020345705.1 Candidatus Zixiibacteriota bacterium
ATTCATCGATGGTTACAGGGGGAACCCACTCACTCCCACTGATATAACCGTAATACACTTGCGACGTGTCGGAGAAGTATCTCCAGAGATCAACATCCTCACAGGCTCCGCCGCAGGGGCGGACAGCCCCATCATGAGACTGCCAGGGAAAACACACCTCCTCGGGAAGGCCTTCCGCTTCCATTAAATTCAACATTGTCGCCATATCGGGACTTCCGCAAAAGTACGGGTCCTCATCCCAGCATGAAATTATATACTGCTCGGAAAGGTCAACATCGCGGTTCAGATAGTACTTCAATCGGGCTTCAAAAGCTCCACAGGTTGAAAAAACGGCACAGGCGCTACACATCCCCTGATCGCCCGCGATCGGGGTCATGCAGTTTCTGCCGTCGTAATCTCCCCAGCTGAAAAAGGCCGGCGATTCTCCGGCTACGACGCTTGCGGATGCCAGAAGCCAGACGACAATAACGTTCGGAAGATTATGCAGTGCACTTTTTTGCATAGCCGGTACCGGACAGTATTTGTGTGATCCAGCAAATATAATATAAGCCGAGATGCGTGAATTGCCAAGCAGAAAACGTTCAACATCAGGAGGATGACACCTTAAAGCGAATGGCTGTCTCCATTACCTGTAGCCTCATATTCGGGACATCCACTCTGCTGGTTATTCTGCCGGCCACGTCTCTGGCCTTGAACATGGTTCGCGCAAAGATTAAATCGATCCACTCCGGACAGGCGGTGGCCCGGAAAGCGGTTGAATCAGCCATCAAGGAACTCGAAAACATCCGCGATTATGAGGCTCTTGTCTAGTAATCTCAACTTGAGCCAGGTCTCTTACCTCGCCGGAAAACCACGGCAATACCTCTCCTTCAGGTAGGGGCAGTCGTGCAATGTTGCAGCCTCAATTGACGAGAGGATTCTAAAACAGAAACGGAATAAGCATCTTAGTCTGTTTCATGTAATTACGATATGTATTTCCGAAGTAGCGAATGTTCTCGGCCTCTTCCATTTTTGCAGTCAATACGGTGAAGAAAAAAGTGAGTCCGGTCAATAGAGCACTTAGCAGAGAGACCTGTTTGAGGAACACCCCGAGAGCTCCGAACAGAAACGAACTGTACATAGGGTGACGTACGTAGCGATAGGCTCCCGCCGTCACCAACTCCGTAGTCTTCTCTATGCCTATCAATGATGCGTCACTTCTTCTCTTATCCGGTCGCCCCCGACGCAGTGACACAGTCCCGTAAGTGACGGCGGCAATGCAGACGATCAACAGCAGCCATGAGAACATCTGCCGGATGATAAACGGCTTGTCAAACCAATAATCCAAATTAAGCAGTACCAGAGCCAGGAACGCCGCCCAGGCAAACAAGCGGTAGAGACCGTGTGAGGTGAGACGCCACAATGAACGCCACGTCAACAATGCAAGTCCTGCGGTCACGACAAGGAAGATTGCTATTTTGAATTCTGCGGACATAAATCTATTCCTGATCACCAATATCCGTTTGCGATGGCAAGGTGCGCAATCGAAAAATCTACTTTATAAGAGGCGTATAATGTAAGAAGCGAGAAGAATTTTCGATGACCAACTACCAGCAGATACTGTAATATATTGAGGTTTAACAACTTACGGAAGTGGGGACACCGAGACGATTCCATCGATCCGATTCCGAATGCATGCTGAGGGCATGCAGATATTGCGGGCCCGCCGATTGATATCTATCCTATAAGCTTCCTGACTTCGCTCAGAAGCTGGTCCTTTTCAATCGGCTTTTCGAAAAATCCGGCCGGATTCTTTTTGTGTTTCTACCACGACGGGAATTCGTTCACTTTCGGCTCGGCGTCGCCACGATTGGATTTCCGGCATATTCGGCATCTGGGCTTCTAATCCTGTCGGAAGTTGTCGCCGAATTTACGCGAAGCTCGCCTACGTAGACCGCAAGGGCCGCAACCGCCCGGCGTCCTCGACGTAATATAGATTGAACATCATATTTATCGGAAAGCAAACTGCCATAAAACCGGGAGGCTGCTGTGGTGCGTGAAAGGCCAATTTTGATTGCCGTTTTGGCATGCCTGTTAACCTGCGCAGTATCGCGAGGTTTGGCGCAATCAGGCGGAAAGGTGACAGATATGAGCGAAGTAGAATCAGGCTATATTGAGGTTACCGGCGGGCAGCTGTTTTACGAGAAGACCGGCCGGGGAGAACCAATCGTCCTTATTCATGACGGTCTTATCCATCATGAGGTTTGGAATCACCAGATTGAAAGCTGGGCCGATCGTTATACTCTGATTCGCTATGATCGCCGCGGCTACGGCAAATCACCGGCGCCGACGGAGGAATTTTCCAACGGGGATGATCTTCTGGCGGTGTTTGATACTCTCGGAATTGACAGCGCCATGCTGGTCGGTATGTCGGCAGGCGGCGGACTGGCCATAGATTTTGCTCTCGAGCATCAAAACAGAGTCACCCGCCTTATTCTGGTCGGCGCTGTCGTCAGCGGGATGCCGTATACGGATCATTTCCTCAGCAGGGGGGGTCGTCTCACGGCCGGAATATATTCAGATCCGGATTCGCTCCTCAATTATCTGATAGACTCCGACCCGTACGAAATTTACCAGGAAAATACTGAGGCCCGGGCCGAAGCGCGAGCTCTGCTCGAGCGTTATCCGAACAATCTTGATGCGGCCTTCAGCCAATTGGCCCGTCCTCCCCGCCGATCGGCTGTGGCAGCTTTAGGTGAGATTGACGTGCCGACACAGGTGATCGTGGGAGAATACGATATCCCCGACGTGCACGCTCACGCCGGAGCGATCTCTACCGGCATTCCCGGTGCCGAGCGGATAGTCCTGAAAAACTCTGGACACCTTGTACCGTTGGAGCAGCCCGCCGCATTCAATGAGGCCGTGATGACTTTTCTGTCCGGGACGGAATTCTTTCACGTCTTGCGGCAATCGGGCGTGCCGGAAGCGGTCGCCCTGTTCCATGAAAAGCGTGAGCGTACTCCCGATGCCGTGCTGTTCAGCGAGGCGCGACTGAACCAGTTAGGCTATCAGTATCTGCTTAGTGGAAATACCGAAAGTGCGCTCCAACTCTTCAAGATCAATGTGGAGACGTATCCCGGTTCGGCTAACGTTTATGACAGCTATGCCGAAGCACTGCTGAAGTCGGGCGATACTTCCGGGGCGATAGTAAACTATGAAAAGTCCCTCGAACTAAATCCCAAAAACGCCAACGCCACGGCCGTGCTCGAACGCCTGCGCGGGAAACAATAGCTGCATGAGAGTCACTTCGGCGCCGCCGCCGGAGGCCGTTCAGTTGATGGCCGTTCTGAAAGAGGCTATCGCCGGAAAAACGAATATTGACGTACCGACACCCTTATTCTATAATCGATCCGTCAAAGCTCAGTAATTGCGGTAATGACGGCAAAAACCAGCGCCAGGTTTATCGACACAATCCAATGGTAAAAAAGGGGGGGTCGACTCTCCCCGTCTCTCTTATGGTGATTTCTTTGTACTGAAAAGTGTATTGGGGGGCCAGGAGGCGCAACCAGAGAAAACTCACCGGAATCCCGCGCTTTTGCAGGGCACGATATATTACCAGGCTGACGGCTATATTCCAGAATCCACATAAGACACAAAAAACAGCAAGAATGACGACAACATCCAGCACCAATCCTTGAATCTCTTCACTTAGATACTTGCTTATTATCAGCTCATTCAATAATTTTGATATTTTTCATTCCGAGCCCGGCCACCCGGGATACACGCGAATACGCCTGTGCCGTCCAGTGATCACAGGCAACACGTGACGTGAAATTCCGTATTGAAAACTGGAAAAACAGGGTAATCAAGAAGGAGTAATTCCATGAATTTCTATCAAAAACTCGCCGCCAGCATTATTCTTTCGCTTTTGGTCGCGGCCGGTTTTGTTTCCGCTAGGGAGATCAGCGATCCCCACGAAATCCTGAATCGCTATTTTGAGAGGCTGGGTGGTTTGGAACGACTGAAAGCCGAACAGGCTTCGTATTCCGAGGGCACTTTTTCCATGGGCGGTATGGAGGGTAGCGTCAGGCAATGGAACCGGGAACCTGCCCGGAGCCGCATCGAAATCTCTCTGGGTCCCCTGAACATAATCCAGGGCGACAATGGCGAGCAGGCCTGGGTTTTGGATCAGAACGGTAAACTACAGGTGATCTCCAACCTCGACGAAGAGAGCATCAAGCGCCGCCGGGTGAGGCGTCTGATTCGAGAATACACCTTCGCGGAGAGGGCATCGGACATTTTCACCGTCAGTCTTGAAGGCGTCGAGCCGGTGGACGCAAGGACTGTTACATCATCAAGGTAACCAACAACATCAATCACGATAGCTTCACCAACCACATTAACACGAAATCTTTTTTGCGAGAAAAAGCCGTCTTCATCGAGGATATCTACAGCCGGGATGCTTTTTATGACGACTATCGCGAAATCGAGGGCATGCTCGTGCCGTTCTGGACGAAGGAGGTTGATCATCAAGTCGGTCAGGTCCAGGAAACAAAGCTCACTCTATATTCATCGAATCCTGAGATCGATCCAGCCCTCTTCGAGCCTCCTGAAGAGGGCGCCAAAGACTACCAATTCGTCGAAGGCGACTGCGCCGAGAATATTCCCTTTGAATATATCGGGAATCACCTTTACATCCCGGTTGTCATAAGGGGAAAAGAACGACTCTGGGCTCTGGATACCGGCGCACCTGTGACAGTATTGAACAAGGCCTTTGCGGAGGAACTGGGTCTTGAGCTGGAGGGTGATATCAAAGGGAGCGGCGCCGTCGGGACGGTGCACGCCAGTTTCACGACCCTGCCGCCATTCTCCGTCAAGTGTATCCGGTTCGAAGAACAAACGGCCGCCGTGGTAGACATGAATGAGCTCATTAAACGGCTTGGCATTGATATGGTCGGGATTCTGGGTTTTGACTTTCTCTCGCGGTTTGTGACCAAG
>CP070766.1:2486177-2490441 GCA_020345705.1 Candidatus Zixiibacteriota bacterium
GCTACTATCGGAATCGGCCCATTTTTCGAGACATTCGCCAATCAGGAATTGGGCGTCGTCAGCGACGTTCCCGTCACAAATAGGAACGTAGCGCGCCGTGTCTTTTGCCAGACCGAATCTGGGATAATAATCGAGCAAAGGTGCATCAAATCTGCTCGTCGAAGGCGCCCGGCCGTCAACTATTGAATAAACTGTCGTGGTGCACCGGGCATACTCTCCCAGCTGCATATAGCACCAGCCCAGGGCGTAATGCGACAGGAGTCTCATGCTCCTGTTATTTTCCGGTTGGCGGTGCGCCGGTTCAAACTGGTCTTTGGCCGATTCTGTCGAGTTCAGCATCAGAAAGCACACACCCAGCTGATAATGTTTGCGTAGTCCACTTTCATCGACCAGTTGAATTGTGTCTTTCGCCGACGCCCACAGGCCCAGCATCATGAGCGTCTCACCGAAATTCAGGATATCATTGTCCTTAAATTTACTAAAGTCTTTCTTGACCGCCTTTCGATATTCTTTTAAGGCTTCCCTGAACTTCTCAAGGGCTTGCGGCGAAATGTGAGGATTACTCTCTATCAACAGCCTTATGCCATCATTGTATATCTCATTGGCCTTTTTGACGCCGCCGATCAAATCCCAATAGCGCCTGGCGTTGCTCGCATCATACACCGTACCCAGCGAATCGGCCACGCTCTCGATGCATTCGTCAATGTCCCCCTGGTAACGGGATACAGTCTGGAGATAATTCTCCCTCGCGCTTTCAATTTTGATTGTATCCCCCCGGTGACGGAAATGACATCCGTCGAGCAAATCGCCAAAATCAAAAGTTATCGAGAAGCGATAGTCGGAACCGGGGAAGTTTTGATCTCCCAGTGCGAAGTCAAACTTGATGTCGCCATATATTATATCCGTGCTCAGACCCAGACCGGCATTAAAGCTCTTATCCAGGTTGTTAAAGCCGATTCGAGGGGAAAACCGGAACTCTTCGACAGCCCACTCAAATTCCACCCCGCCGTAAAATCTAAACCGCCGCGCTGCGTTAGCCTTCGGCATGTACTCCAGATCAAACAGCGAGGACAACCGGGCATTATTCCGCACCTTGTATCCGCCGCTAAAACCGAGCCTGATTCGCTGGGGATATTTGTCCGCCTTTGAAGCGAGCTTCACATTTGGCCTGATGAGATTTTGAAAACTCAGACCCATCCTCAGCGGGATCAAAATTCGCAGGGGAAAGCGAGTGCTGGAAGTCGGGCTCAAAAGTTGAAACTGACAGCCGACGTCCAACCCGAATCCTGCCGCCGATAAGTCGCCGACGCCCTGATAGACGCCCTTGAAAGTTGAACCGTAACTCAATATGCCCCACGGTTTGACCATCTCAGAGGCCAGGGAAACAAATAGCGCACGGTGATAAACGCTGAAATCACCCTGATAATCATCGGTCACGTCGCGACGCTCAAAATCCTGTGACGTCAAGTCAACAAAGCCTACGCCTGAGTGCAAATATGATCCTGGAAAATAACGCCAAATACCCTGGCGCGGGATTTTCAGTCTGGGGAGCGCGGCGGCCGCGAAGTTGTACCGGCTTTCCTCGAACAACCACGAATGCATCACGTAGATTTCATGCTCATAAGCCAGTCGAGTGATTCCGGCCGGATTGTAATAAATGCTGCTTATATCCCCTGCCATGCTAGTGTATGCACCCCCGATACCGAGAGATCGCACACTTGCACCGTACCTCAAGAATTCTCCGGACTGACCCAGAAATCCGTTATCATCATCCGACAACGCCGGCGCTGCCGCAATCATAAGGACGGCGATGCCGATCCAGATAACCGATCGTTTCAGATTGTCAATCATCAAATGTCTTTTTATCATTTCAAAACAGCAATTTTGATTCTGCCAAGTTCGTTGTCGTTTTGTTCCAGGATACAAATATATCCTCCGTTAGCCACAATCTCATTCTTGTCATTTCTGCCGTTCCAGCGGAATTCCGATCGAGTCCCCCCGTCGTTGCGGCCGACCTGGGGAACCGCCGCGCCATGATAGACCAGATTCCCGGTCAAATCATATACCTTGATTTTGACCGCAGATTCAGCGGGCGAATAAAAAACCAGATTGGCCGCCTCTCCTTCAGCCGGATTGAACGGATTGGGATAACTGTGCGCCTGCTCAAGCAGAAAGATGGTATCGCAGCGTACCGAGTCTCCAATGTTGCCGGCCAGATCGACCAGCCTCCCGCAGACTATTTTGTCTTCGCTGTGCCTGGATAATCCGAAGACTACTTCACCGACACAATCGCTGACAGGATATCTCACGATACGAGAAAGGATCATATTCACGGATATATCAATGTATCCACAGAGCTCGTACGGATCGTCACGGCCCCAGTATCTTACCTTTACATCGCGCGAGATTGTCCAGTCCGGATTCTCTCCCTCGAGGGAATAGGTGTGCAAGGAATCCAGAAGCGGCGGGGTCACGTCAATGATTGTCGAACAGATTTCCGACGTATCACTTATGTATAGACTGGTATCTCTTCGGGCCCAGGCCAAGAGGGCGAAGTATAGCGTGTCCTCAGGAAGATTATAAAAAACCGTGGACGTATCGAGGTTTTCGAATCCGGTTGAATCCACTACCACACTCCAGTCGATGGTGACTAGCTCGCCAGCCTCATCAGTCCGGTCGCATTTCACGAAATAATAGCAACTGTCATATCCGGCAGTGTCCAGAATAGGTTTCCAATATACTTGTAGTGTATCCGAGTTATGGTACAACGGAAGAGGATGCAGTTCCGGGACAGGCAAGTCCTTCGAATGGATGATTTTAGTCACCCCTTCCGGCAGGATGCCTTGCAGCCTCGACAAAATGGTTTCTTCGAAACTCGAATCCGCCGCGTCTGCCGTCATAATGTTGCTGACAGCGAACCAGGCAGCTAAAAATGCCGGAACAAGAAATACGATTTTCACCTTCCTCAACTTACACCTCATCGCAACAAGAGCATTTTCTTTGAGACAGAGAAATCACCCGCCTGCAATCTATAGAAGTACATGCCGGTGGCGACGGCGACACCCTGACTGTCCATGCCGTCCCAGACAATTACATAGTGGCTGGGCGACAGCGTCCGGTTCACAAGAGTCCTGACCAGCTGACCCTTTATATTGAATATCTTGAGTGTCACGGCGCACGCTTTGGGAACGTCAAAGGCAATCCGGGTCGCCGGATTGAACGGATTGGGCTCGTTCTGATTGAGCGAGAAACTCGATGGGGCCTCGTCATCCCCGGCCATACCGGACACACTGCCCTCTCCCGGCGGGTAGGTGAAAATTCCGGACCACCCGCTCTCGAAATTTCCCCAGACCGCCTTCAGATGGAAATACACGGTATCGGCGTTCTCGTACGCTGAAATCTGTTGGAAGGTAATCTCCCGATCGCTGCCGTCGGCCCATTTTCGCGCCCCGATAACCACCTGATCCATGAAAGTCGAATCAAGGTCTTTTCGGGAAACCGAGCGTTCCACGCAGAATGAATCCACGGCATGACCGGACGGATATCTCCATACCGCGCTGTGCTTCGACTGCGCGACGGCGGAATCGGGGGCCGGAAGAACGGTCAGACAGACAACCTGGTCGTCATGCACCCGCTCATTGTTGATCTTATCCACTGGCTGTATCTTGTACCGATACGCGCAAGGTGCAACCGTCGTTATCGCGACGTTTTCAAAGACCAGAAATGTATCATATACTTCATCCGGCAGACTCCATGCACCGGCCGCGTGGTCTTGATAGACGTGATAGTGACTGAATCCCGAACCGCCGTCCAGGTCAACGCTTTTTGACCAGGAGAGGAAGACGTCTACCGAATCAGCCTCCGGCGTTGAAATGGCCCTGGTCGAACAAACAATATTGTCGATGACTGCCGGCGGCAGGTTGTCGTACGTGATCTTCGCCATGCCGAAATATTCATCCGACCAGAATGACGGATTACCCCACTTGTCCCGAGCCATCACCCGGCGGTAAAAATCTTTATTGATGCCCGGATTAAAACTGGTGATGTCCACTGTATAGAGTCCGTCGTCAGCATTGACCCATGATCCCGTCAATGTAGAGCCGGGGTCGAAATCTGCCGTAGTGCTTACCTGCACAGAACACTCAGCCGCCCCGTAATTGGTATCCACGACACTAGCATCCTTGTCGACCCAGTTCCATTCCACATTCAGCGTATCCGTATTGAAAAACGGCAGAATTGTATCCTCTTCAACTTTGGGTGTGAA
>CP070766.1:2490541-2497928 GCA_020345705.1 Candidatus Zixiibacteriota bacterium
GATTCCTTCTCGGACGGCGGCCGGTTTCTGAATACAGGGGATGCCATAGACCACGCCCGTCAGGTGGTCGAAGAAGGCGCCGATATAATCGACGTCGGCGGTGAATCCTCGCGTCCGGGTTCGGAGCCGGTGAGTCGGGAAACGGAATTAGCGAGGGTAATTCCGGTCATCGAGGGTATCCGGCGGTTTTCCGATTTGCCGATATCAATCGACACTACCAAGGCGGAAGTAGCCGAAAAGGCACTTGCGGCAGGGGCAGACATCATAAACGACATTTCCGGCTTTCGATTTGACCAAAATATGACAGAGGTCGCCGTCCTGCACCATACTCCGGTGATAGTGATGCATATGTTGGGCACGCCGAAATCCATGCAGGTTCAGCCGTGCTATGAGGACTGTATCAAAGAAATCAAGGAGTTTTTTTCCGAAAGGATCAACCATTGCGTTGAAAACGGCGTTGACAGGGATATGATCATTCTTGACCCCGGAATCGGCTTCGGCAAAAGGCTTGAAGACAACCTGACAATTATAAAAAACCTGCGTGAGTTCAAGAGCCTCGGCTGCCCGCTGATGCTGGGAGCTTCGCGAAAATCGTTTATCTCAATGGTTACCGGAATCGAGGGCAAGGCCGATAAAAGAATTGGAGGCTCGCTGGCGGCACTCCTGACGGCTCTGCGCAACGGCTGCGATATTATCCGCGTGCATGATGTGGGCGAAACGATCGAATCAATAGAAGTGCTGAAGGCTATTGAGGAAGCATAGTAGAAGAATATGGAACTTTTCAAAATAGGATTCCTGTCATTTCGGTTGATCGACCTGATTGATGTTTTGATTGTGTCGTTCATTATTTATCGCCTTCTGGCTCTTATGAAAGGAACCCGCGCCGCCCAGATGGTGACCGGCCTGGTTCTTATTTTCAGCGTCGCCTTTGTCTCCTTCTGGTTTCAGCTCGAGGGTCTGAGCTGGCTGTTTTCAAACCTGGCCACGGTCGGAATTATTGTTCTGGTCATTGTGTTTCAGCCGGAGCTGCGTTCAATGCTGGCCCAGATGGGCCACTCGCGCCTGTTTCAATACTTCATCCGTGTCGAGGAACGCAAATCCCTGAAAGAGATCGCCCGGGCCGCCGTCAGATTGTCGGAGCTTCGGTATGGCGGTCTCATGGTGATCGAGAAGGGAATCGGCCTGAAGAATTATATCGAAACCGGCAAAAAGCTCAATGCCGAGCTTTCGGCGGAAATGGTGACGACCCTTTTCACACCATATACTCCGCTCCACGACGGCGCGGCTATCATCGTTGGGGAAATCATCTCGGCGGCGGCCTGCACACTGCCTATGACCCAGAATCCGAGATATCGGAAGCTCTACGGAATGCGTCATAAGGCGGCCATTGGCATCACCGAAATCTCAGATGCCATTGCGGTCATCGTTTCCGAAGAAACGGGAAGCATCTCCATTGCCTACAAAGGCTTCCTCGAACGAGATATTAACCGCGACGACGTCAAGTCGCGGCTGGCCGATTATCTGAAAAGGTAAGATTTCCGCCGTTGGCTCTCCCCATCTAAAATATGGCCTGAAGCGAGTGATTTTTGTATAATACCCGAATTGAATCCCCGGCAGCTTGGACCGGGTCCGGACAATACATCAGGCAATAAAGATGTTTATTGATTACGCCGAGATAGAAGTTCGCGCCGGAAACGGCGGCCCTGGGTGCATCTCCTTCCATAGAGAGAAGTATGTCAGCAAGGGCGGTCCCGACGGCGGCGACGGAGGTCGAGGCGGTGACATAATATTTATTGCCGACAGCAACCTGACAACCTTGCTTGATTTCAGATACAAAACAAAATACTCTTCAGAGAACGGTCATCCCGGTGAAGGCAGTCTCAAGACGGGCAAATCGGGCAAGTCGACTACAATCAGAGTCCCTGCCGGTACTATCATGAGGAATCTGGATACCGGCGATGTCATCGCCGATTTAAGCCGGGAGGGCCAGGAGATTGTCGTAGCGCAGGGTGGTCGCGGCGGCCACGGAAACGACTATTTCAAATCGGCGACGAATCAGACACCTCGTACGGCTGAAGATGGTCGGCCGGGAGATTATGTTCGTCTCGGACTGGAGTTGAAGCTCCTGGCCGACGTCGGGTTGGTTGGACTGCCCAACGCCGGGAAATCAACGGTGCTGGCCAGATTTTCGGCGGCCAGGCCAAAAATCGCCGATTATCCCTTTACCACCCTGATCCCCAATCTAGGCATTGTCAGACTGCGCGAGTATAAGGCCTTTGTGATGGCGGACATTCCCGGTATCATAGAAGGGGCCTCGAAAGGCAAGGGACTCGGGATTGAGTTTCTCAAGCATATCCAAAGAACCAGGCTCATTGTTTATCTTATAGACGTCTTCGAAGGCAACATCGAGAAAACACTGCAGGTCCTTAAGAACGAACTGGGCGATTTTGATTCCGACCTGCTGAAACGCCCTTTCCTGGTGGTGCTCAACAAGATAGACCTGCTCGATGATGTGACGTTAAAACTGGTTTCAAAAAAAGTCAGCCCGAATTATATTTTCTTTTCGGCAGCAACCGGAAAGGGCGAAAAGGAGCTCCTGACCAGGATTGAAAATGAGCTCGACAGAGAAAAATAGGCGGCAAAAACTTGCTGACCTGATTGCGCTGTACAGCATTGACGGTATCGGCGCGACCCGATTCTATCAACTGGTGGAGGCATTCGGTTCGGCGACCGCTGTCCTCGACGCCTCAATCAGCACCTTAACCGATGTCCCCGGCATCGGGCGGGAAACCGCCTCCAAAATAAGGGAACAGCAGAACCGGGATGAGGCCGCCGGCATTGTTGAGAAAATTTCCAAAGGTGACTGGAAGTTCTATCTGTACGATGAACCCGGGTATCCGGAACCGCTTAAGAATATCGCCGACCGGCCGCCGTACCTGTTCTGTATGGGTTGCTACTCCGAGGCGGACGCCGACGCCATCGCCATTGTCGGCTCCCGATCGGCCTCCGATGAAGGCCGCGCCTTTGCCTCAAAACTGGCTTCAGAACTGGTCCAAAGCGGCGTCACCATCGTTTCCGGGATGGCGCGCGGTATCGATACTGCTGCACATCGCGGTGCCCTCAATGCCGACGGCAGAACCATCGCGGTTTTCGGTTCTTCGCTGGACATTATTTATCCGCCCGAAAGCCGGGAGTTCGCCGGAAAAATTGCGCAATCAGGATGTGTCTTCTCAGAGTTTCTCCCCGGGACTCAGCCGCTGGGGCCGAATTTCCCCAGGCGGAACAGGATTATCTCCGGACTCTCCCAGGGCGTAATAGTCATCGAAGCGGCGGAGCGATCGGGGGCTCTTTCGACGGCCTCGCATGCCCTGCGTCAGAACCGGGAGGTTTTCGCCGTTCCGGGCTCGCCGAGACATGAAACAAGCAAGGGGACGAACAGACTTATAAAAAACGGCGCAACACTGCTGACATCACTTGACGACGTCTTCGCGGAATTGCCGCGCCTGAAGGGTGAAGTCAAAGTAAAACGGGCACAGAAGATTGATGATCTAACCGATTCTGAAAGAGACATTCTGCACGTATTCTCAGACGGACCGGTACACATTGACGTGCTCTCCCGTGAACTGAATACTCCCGTGCCCGACTTGATGCAATTACTCCTGGCACTCGAACTGAAAGGGATCGTTAAAGAGTTGTCGGGAAAGCGGTACATCCTTACGTAGTTTCTGCAAATGATCGAAAAATCGGTTAAGGTTATAAATAGACTCGGAATGCATGCCCGCCCATCGGCGATGTTCGTCACCCATGCCTCCAGATTCAAATCCGAGGTCTTCATCGAGAAAGACGGACTCAAGGTGAACGGGAAATCGATTATGGGGGTCATGATGCTGGCCGCGGAGAAGGGGGCGACTCTGATCATTTCGGCGGAAGGGGAAGACGAGCACGTGGCCGTTGATGATCTGACCGGGCTGATTAAGTCGGGCTTTGGGGAGTTAAAAAATTTATAATTTAGTTGCGCCGGGTATTGGGTGAATTTATTATCACTAAAGGCTCTGCATAAAAACGATACTGCCATGAAAAAGACACTGAAATTAAAGGGCGTTGCGGCATGCCCGGGGCTGACCTTCGGTGAGGCCCGAGTGGTGTACAGCTGGGAACAGGCCATCGAGGAAAGGGAAATTTCCGAACTCGAGGTCGAAGAGGAATATGCCCGGCTTGATGGCGCCGTCAAAGAGACCCTGGTAGAGCTTGAGAAATTCAAAGAGTCCGCCGGCAAGCTCATCGGCGGGCCGGTGGCCAAAATCTTCGAAAGCCAGTGGATGATCGCCTCGGATCAGGAGTTTCTCAAGAACGTTAAGGCAGAGATAAAAGCATCCCGCAAGAGCGCCGAATATGTTTACAGTCTGCTGGTCGAGAAGGCGGTTGCCCCTCTCAGGTTTTCCAAAGATCGCTACATGCGGCAGATGGTCGTGGACATCGAAGCGGTCTCGAATAGAATCCTCAGACGTCTCACCGGCCAGACGATCCGCCACATCGGCCAGGCGCCTCAGGGTTGCATCTTTATCGGCAAGATCTTTTCCCCCGCCGAGGTCATGAATCTCTTTGAGAGAAAGGCCAAAGCCATTATCACCACCAGCGGTGGCGTCAACTCCCACATGGCGTTGATAGCCCGCTCGCTGTTGATTCCGACGGTCGTGGGCGTTCCCCAGGCGCACTTGAAAATCTCCACCGGAGATCGTCTCATAGTCGACGGTGACAAAGGCCTGGTCACCGTTCATCCCCTTCAGGAGGAGTGGAACGAACTGCGGAAAAAGAAGGCCCGGGTCACGGCGCTTCAGATACTCAAACTGGATAAGCTGCCGTATTTCCCTCCCATTACCGCTGATAATGTTGATATTGACGTCGCGGCCAACATCGATCTGCCCGGGCCGGTCGATCAGGTCCTGGCCGAGCACCGCGTCGGGATTGGTCTGTACCGAACCGAGTTCATCTATCTCCAGAACGGAAGATTCCCCCCCGAAGAAAAGCAATTTCGGATCTATGATTCCGTTGCCGAAAGATACCATCCCCGCCCGGTGGTTATCAGAACGTTTGACCTTGGCTCGGATAAATTCTACAGTACCGATAACCACGTCAGGGAGAACAACCCGGCCCTCGGCTGGCGCGGTATTCGGGCATCGCTTGACATGCCCAATATTTTCAGGGATCAGGTCCGCGCGATACTGCGCGCGTCCGTGCGCGGAAACGTCAAAATGCTGATTCCCATGATCGCCGACATCTCCGAGCTGAGGCGGGCGCTGCGAGCGATAAAACGGGCAATGATGGAACTCAAGAAACGAGGGAACGGCTTTAATGAGGATATTGAAGTCGGTGTCATGATTGAGGTGCCGTCGGCCGCCCTTGCCGCCGACACGCTGGCCGATAAGGTCTCTTTCTTCTCGGTCGGCTCTAATGATCTGACACAGTACACCCTGGCGGCCGATCGCGACAATCAGAAGCTCGCCAAGATATATAATCCGCTCCACCCCGGAGTCCTCAGATTGATTAGAATGACGATTGATGCTGCCAGGAATCACAACATCCCGGTAACAATGTGTGGGGAGATGTCCGGCGACGTTTTGACCGTACCGTTGCTGATGGGCATGGGCATAAGCCAGTTTTCCATGAACCCCTCCAAGCTGTACGACGTGTGCAATCTAATACCCAAAATCAAGTATTCCGACACGGTAAGTATAGCCGAGAACGCCTTGCGCATGAAAACATTGAAAGAAATCGAAAATCTGTTATTTGAATACAACAAGTCATTAAGGTAAGAAAGATGACTACAATTGAGACGAAAGATAATATAAAACATGCCGATTTCGCCGAATTGGCAGACAGGCTTGATTCAAGCGAAAATATCAGATCGCTTGATCCCGCGGGGATGTACGACAAGATATACCACTTCCCCCAGCAACTTGAACAGGCGGTCGAGATCGGCGGCCGAATTGAACTCCCTGCTGAATTCGGGCGAAATTTCAGAAGTTTAATCGTGGCCGGGATGGGGGGATCGGCTATCGGCGGCGATCTGGTCAGATCGTATCTATCCGACCGTCTCAGGATACCGTTTGTGGTGTGCCGTAATTATCGCTTGCCCGATTTTGTCGATGAAAACTCACTTGTCATTGTGTCGTCTTATTCGGGAAACACGGAGGAAACTCTGGCCGCATTTGATGACGCGACAAAGCGCGGGGCCACGATAGCCTGCATCACCACCGGAGGTGAGCTGGGTAAGCTGGCCCAGCGGCACAAATTGCTCCTGGTGAAACTTCCCGAGGGCTACCAGCCGAGGGCGGCCCTTGGATTTTCCTTCGTGCCGCTCCTGATACTGATTTCCAAAATGGGGCTGGTCGGAAGCGTTGATGATGATCTTAAGGAGCTAATCAGAGGCCTTAAATCATATCGTGACACTTATTCGACAGAAACCGGGGCGGACAAGAATCCGGCCAAGCTTCTGGCCATAAAGCTCTATAACAGGATTCCGATAATCTACACCGGCCCGGAACTGACCGACGTCGTGGGCACTCGCTGGAAGGGCCAGATCTGCGAAAATGCCAAGGCCCTGGCCTTCAACAACCAGTTCCCGGAGTTCAATCACAACGAGCTGGTCGGGTGGAACGTGATCGAGGCTTGCCGGGATAAGCTTGTTGTTCTCTGTCTGAGGGACGGCGATGACCATGACAGGGTACAGCTTCGGATGTCAATCGTCAGGGATATTATTGACAAGCTTCACGTGGAGGTGATTAATGTGCTCTCGCAGGGCGATTTCGCTCTGGGAAGAATGTTTTCACTCATCCAGCTTGGCGATTTCACTTCGTTCTATCTGGCGGTATTGAATAAGGTTGACCCGTCACCGGTTAAAGTGATTGATTATTTGAAAGAGGAGCTCAAGAAATAATCCCGGGCGCCCTGCGCTCGCCTGTGAGTCCATTACCGGCCAGAGACCAGAATGTCACATCAGCCCTTGAAAACAGCCTTAAGCCGGCCGGGGATCGCCAAAAGGCCCTTGCCAAAAAGCCGGAAACTATTATATTGTCCTCCTGTTATAGGCATGGATACAGAGTTATGCTTATTTCGATAAACAAATCAAAGATTCATCGGGCAACCGTAACCGATGCCAACCTTAATTATGAAGGCTCGATAACGATTGATGCGGACCTGATGAAAGCGGCGGATATCGTCGAGTACGAGAAGGTTCAGATCGCCAATATTGCCAATGGCGAGCGCCTCGAAACATATGTGATGACGGGTGAACCCGGCTCGGGGACTATATGTATTAACGGCGCCGCGGCCCGAAAATGCAGAAAAGGCGACCTGATTATCATAATCTCATATGGGCTGATTGAAA
>CP070766.1:2498028-2501243 GCA_020345705.1 Candidatus Zixiibacteriota bacterium
ATCCGGACAGCTTGGCCGCCATGGCCGCCGCCTTGAAATCGGCTTTCCAGTTATCGAGGCTGCCGAATTCTTTCTCCAGAGCCTTGACGATCTCCGGGCCTTTCGACGGATCACCGCCTCCGCCCAGAACCTCCCAGTAAACATCGTGCAGCAGAGCCCCGCCGTGGTTCCACGTCATACGACGCTTCAGTTCGCCGACTTCCGAGTAATTGCCGTTGGCGGCCGCGCGATCAGCCTTTTCTAGGCCGGTCTCAATCTTATTGAGAAACGTCACATAGCCCTTGTGATGAGTGTTGTAGTGCCAGTCGCTTGTCTCGGGCGAAACAACATTTTTGAGAAGTTCTTTTGCTTCTTCGTCCGAGTACGGGCGTGGATTGAATTTCCATTCATAAGCCATTATTTATCTCCTTAATGAATTACAGTGTTACGGTATCCAGAATAACCGGATGACCCTCTGCTGTCCCTGCGTCTCTCTGCTGTCCCGTATCTTTCCTGCTATCCCCTTTTGTCATGGACTGACAAAGTCCACAATTCTGACCTCATGTATAACCTGTGAGAGGGTTAGGATGTTCCCGAAAGAATCAAATATTTTGAGCCGCCAATGGCCAGGACCGGGCGGCTGCGGACGCCGGCTACGCGCACAAGATAAAATCAGGAAAAGATCGACCGGCCTCTTGACTCTGAAACCAGCCGGCCTTAGCTTAAAGAGTCATTGGGGCTTTCTCAAACATCTTCGAACGACTCCCCGATGCCGGGAACCGGGCCTCAGGGCCGAGGTTGTCTTGTATCTTCAACCATCTGAGGAGGTGAGAGCATGCTGTTCCTCATCGAGCCTGTGACCGCTGAAAAAAACGTCTGCCCCGTCAACTGCACGACGTTTTGCAAGCCGGTCTATCAGCCGCTCTATGGTATTCCGTACCCGGAGCCCATCTAACGGGCCGGAACCAGGGTCAGGGAAGGGCGATTTTCCCCTTCCCTTAATACTTCAGAAAAAACTGATGCCGATAATTTTCGAGGACAGGTACAACATCGGCCGGGCTGATGGCTCATAAATTCTCCTAAAACTTTGATACGCCTAAGGATGTAGTCTTCTTGGAGACAATCCCTTATTAATTCTGCCTTGTGAAGAAAATCACATTCTTTTCAAAAACAGACTTGACATTTCCTCAAAATACCGTAAATTCCCGGCTTAAATCCGGGGAGTTATCTTCGGGTAATAGGTTTGGGAAATATATTTTCGTGATATTGGAACACTTTCAAACTGAAATGAATTTGATGGATTGTTAAACATTTACCTGAGGGAGTTGTAGATGGATCACTGGATCTACCTGTACACAGCGCAAATCCTGGGGGTAGTGGGTATCCTGTTCGCGGTGATACTCTACTTCACGATTAAGTCGAAACATGCCGGGACTGATTTGATGCAGGAAATCGCCGGACGGATCGCTACCGGTGCGATGGTTTTCCTGAAGCGAGAGTACTCTATTCTTGCCATTTTCATAGTTATCGTGTTCTTGCTTCTGTTTTTCAATATTTCACCCGCGACGGCCGTGGCCTTCATTTCGGGAGCCTGCTGTTCCATGCTGGCCGGCTTCTTCGGGATGAAAGCCGCCACCAAGGCCAACGTCAGGACGTCCGCCGCGGCCAAGAGCTCCGGGCAGGGAGGAGCCCTGTCGATCGCCTTCACCGGTGGCGCCGTTATGGGCATGTCGGTGGCCTCGCTGGGGCTTCTGGGCATCGGGATCTTCACTTACCTGGTCTTCAGGACTGACTTTTTTAACTGGCCTGACCTAGCCGGCTTTGGGATGGGCGCCTCGTCGATTGCTCTCTTTGCCCGTGTCGGAGGAGGCATTTACACCAAATCGGCTGACGTCGGTGCCGACCTCGTGGGTAAAGTTGAGGCCGGTATTCCTGAGGATGACCCGCGCAACCCGGCGGTTATTGCCGACCTCGTCGGCGACAACGTGGGTGATACGGCCGGCATGGGGGCCGACCTTTTCGAGTCGTATGTCGGGTCGGTTATCGCCACCATTGCTATAGCAGCCGTCTCACTGGGAGGCGCGATGCCAGCAGGGGAAACTCTGAGTAGGGTTCTCTTGCCGATAGCCATTGCGACTGCAGGAATTATCGCGTCGATTCTTGGTGTCCTTTCCGTCAAGATATTCGCCGGAATGAAAAATCCGGCCGCTGTTTTGAGAGTGGTTACTTATGTGGCGTCTATCGTCCTTTTTGTCGCCGCCTGGTTCATAATCGGCGGATTGGGTCTTCCCCAGTCGCTGTTCTGGGCAATTCTGGCCGGCAACATCGCCGGAATCCTGATTGGCCTGCTTACCGAATATTATACTGCCGCGAAGCCGATCCGGAAAATCGCCAACGCCTCTCAAACAGGTGCGGCAACCAATATCATTTCGGGGCTGGCAATCGGTATGGAATCGGTTGGGCTACCGGTATTTATTATCGCCATGGCCATTTTTGTGGGCTACCAACTGGGCGGGCTTTACGGAATCGGACTTTCCGCCGTGGGGATGCTTTCGACTATCGGTGTGACGATGTCGGTCGATGCGTACGGCCCGATCGCCGATAATGCCGGCGGTATTACGGAAATGTCCGGTCTGGGCGTAGATATCCGCAAGATCACCGACAGGCTTGATGCTCTTGGAAATACCACCGCCGCCATCGGTAAGGGATTCGCCATCGGTTCGGCGGCCCTGACCGCCCTGGCTCTGTTCTCAGCGTACAGCACAGCCGCGAATGTCGAATCAGTCAGTCTTCTGAATGTGAACGTTGTTGTCGGCTTCTTCATCGGCGGCATCCTGCCGTTCCTGATTGCCGCCCTTACTATGACCGCCGTCGGCAAAGCCGCCTTTAAGATGGTCTCGGAAGTGCGCCGTCAGTTTAAGGAAATCACCGGTCTGATGGAAGGCAAGGCCAAGCCGGATACGGCACGCTGTGTCGATATTGCCACCAAGGGGGCCCTCCGCGAAATGGTTGTGCCCGGCCTTATGGCAATTATCAGTCCCATTGCGGTCGGTTTGATTTTCGGCAAGCAGGCGCTGGGTGGATTTCTCGGAGGCGCGACGCTTTCGGGAGTCTTGCTGGCTCTGATGATGGCCAACGCCGGCGGTGCCTGGGATAATGCCAAAAAGTACATTGAGGCCGGCAATCTTGGCGGCAAGGGTTCCGATCCGCATAAGGCCGCCGTCGTCGGAGACACC
>CP070766.1:2501343-2508838 GCA_020345705.1 Candidatus Zixiibacteriota bacterium
ATACGGCGATCTTGTGGCCATAAATCCCGGCTTTGAAAGCCAGTTCAGTCTTTCAGCCGAACTTCTTGGCCGGGCCCTGCGTAATCTGACCTGGAGTTTCTGGCTGGCCTTCGGGCGATTTTATCAGGTTAAACCGGGTGCCATAGTCTTCCTGCTGACCGCCTTACCGATCATGCTTCTTTCGCTGATAGGCTGGAAAAGAATATACCACGACTATATCAGATGGTTTCAGGCGGTTGCGGGCAGTCTGGTGATAGGCGTTATAATATCCCTTCTATATACATTCTCGTATCCTGAAGGCAATATGACCAGCTGGGGGAAAAATCTTTATCCCCTGCTGCCAATCTTAGCTCTCGTTATGGTGCTGGGATTAAGATCTGTGTCACGTCGATGGTCATATGCCGTACCCGTCACTGCTATCATCATAATGGCGGCCGGCTGCATCTGGGGGCTGTTGAAACTGAGTGCAATGCTTTAGAGACCACCTATGCTCGCAGTTTCAGCTTACCAGTCGGTTCAACCGTTCTCTGGCATCTTTAATTTCCCTGAGGTCTATTTCAGGATCACCCCAGTAATTCAGCAACTCTCTGTAATTCTCAATTGCCTCTTCGGTATTTCCTAGAGCCTCATTGGCGCGGCCAATGTAGTAAACGGCAGTCAGATGGTAAAATCCGCGCCCGGTTCTGTGCTGGCCCGACGTCTGCTCCAGCAAGACCTCTTTGCCTTCGTCATACTGCCCGTGAAGAACCAGTAATATGCCCAGCTCGTTTCGGTGACTCGAGCTTTCCTGACTGTAATTTTTGATCAGTTCGCGCATGGCGGCAATGTTTCCGGCCGTATCGTTTTTTGCATATGCATTGAACCGATCTTGAATCAAGTCACCAAGCGGCCATAGCTCCGACGGCAGCCTGGATTTGAAGTTATTCAGCGCCTCCTCAAAGATCGGCCGGGCCTTGGCCTCATTCTTGATGTCGGATTTAATCAGTTGCAGGGGATAGTCTAAACTCGAAAATCTGGTCGACCACTGATATGCCGATTCCGCGTACGCAACCGCGCTGTCCGTCATACCGAACCTGGAATAATAGCCTGATATTGAGTTGAGCTGGTTGAAGATCAGCACGCTGTCTCCCTCTGCCAGAGCCAGCTTCGCGGCCCTCTTAAGGTGGGCCATCCCGGTGTTGAACTTGCCCGACCAGAAGGATAAGTTAGAGGCGTTCCGGTAGTAGGTGGTCAGCAGGTACGGATCATCCGGATGTCTGTTCTTTAGAAGTTCATTGTATACCCGGGCGCTGTCGAACTCTCGCTTCATGACGTAGCAGCTGACAAGAATTGTCGGGCCGTTTGAATTGTCGGGGAACTTCTGAAGAACCTCCCGGCTTTCGCGAATCGCTTCATCATACTGGGAAAGACTGTAATAGAGCAGGGCAAGGCCCAGATACGGCTCTGGAGACTCGGGATAGTATTTCTTTATGAGATTTGTGTATTCAATCGACTTTTCGTAATCACCCGTGCCCCGGTAAAATTCAACGTATGCCGACAAGGCAAACTGATATTCGGGATCAAGCATCATGACCGTGTCGAGTTGGGCAAGAGAGGCAGTGCTGTCGCGAAGAAGTTCATTGAGTATGAGGGCGTATATGGTCCGGCCCTCTTTATCGTCAGGGTAATTGGAAACGTACGTTTGTATTTTGACGGTCGCCTCATCAAACTTCACCCGCAGCCAGATGTCGGCATAGATATCGAGCATACTCTTTTCCTTGATCGGCAGCTTATCCTCGAATTGGAGGGCTTTGACGAAATAGGGGGAACCCTGCTGGCCTCTCAGCCGGAAGGTATGGGCCATGCCGATTCTCATATACGGCAGCGCAAACGTTGAGTCTATTTCTATCGCCTTTTCAAAGTGTTCGATGGCTTCGTCAAAAAGGGAAAGGCTGAACTTCTCCATGCCTAGGATATAATATTTGTATGCTTCCGACGAGGAAGATGTTACATCGGAAACACCTTTATGCTCGAAGGCCAGTTCCTTTATGTTGAGAGATTGGGCTATCTTTCGCGTCAGGCTGTCGACGAGAACAAACGGGTCACTACCGACGACTTTTTCGCCGAGAAGTATCTGACCGCTTTCGATATTCTCAAGACGGGCATCGATGCGTATCATCTCACCCATCTTGTAAAATGATCCCGAAAGCACCGCCGAGGCTCCGAGAGATTTGGCCGCGGCCACGCACTCCTGATAACTGCCCAGATCGTGAATGCTTCCGGGCGGTTCATCAAGGCAATCGAGAACCCGATTGCGGCTGATGACGTTCATGACGCCGTTCTGGGCCAGGTCGGTGAGAAGGATCTCCGGAAGGCCGGCCTGGAGCCAGCTGAGGTCCTCGTCTCCGGTCTTGTTCTCAAATCCCAGTATGGCCAGGGCATTTTCTCTGGCCTGCAGTCCCGCCGTACTGCCTGGCGCAGCCGGGAACAGCACGTACCTGTAAAGCACCGCTGCAATGACTAAAATGAGCACCGTAATAAGCCCCACCCGGGGACCGCTGAGAAAAGAACTCCGCCTTCCTGACTTTTTCCCGGTAACATCAGCGCCGACTGTGGTCGTGTCGGATATGGCGCTCTCGTACTGGCGTCTGAGCGTCCTCAAATCAACGACCAGATCGCGCGTATCCTGATAACGATCATCAGGATTCTTCTGAAGGCACTTGTCGACGATTCGTTCAAGTTCCGGGGGGAGGGACTCGTTTTTCTGGCGCATCGGAGCATGTCGTGTCTCCAGTATCTTGGCCAGGATTGACACCTTGTCCGTCCCGCCAAAGGGAAATTCCCCCGTAAACATCCGGTACATGAGCACGCCAAACGAAAATATGTCAGACCTGGTATCCACCGGCTCGCCCCGGGCCTGCTCGGGAGACATGTATGTCACCGTCCCCAGGATTTTGCCTTCCTGAGTCAGGTCATTGCTAATGGAGTCGGTGACGTCGGCGTCTTTTTGGGCCGGAGCCAGATCAATCGGCTTGGCCAGGCCGAAATCGAGTATCTTCGGATCACCGTTTTCATCCAGTTTGACGTTGTCGGTCTTGATGTCTCTGTGGACGATACTCAGCTTGTGGGCAGCTGCAAGACCGGCGGCGATCTTCTCCGAAATCCTGAGAAGCTCGGCCATGCTGAGGCTGTCTTTTTGCAGATATTCGGTGAGGGTTCGGCCGGTGACGTGCTCCATCACAATATAGCTCAACTCCCGGCCTGATTTTTCTTCCCGGGCGGTATCCAGATCATGTATGGCCATCACATTGGGATGTGAAATCCTGGCTGCCGTCTTGGCTTCTCTGATGAACCGAGCTCTACGGCCGGGATCGTCGAAGAACTGGGCCGACAAAATCTTCAGGGCAACCTTGCGGTTGAGCCTTTCGTCCTCCGCGAGATAAACTTCGCCCATGCCGCCTTCGCCCAGCTTGCGAACGATCGTAAAATGTCCAAACTTCTTGCCTGACTCAAGTATCATGGTTTGCTTCTCTTTATGCCTAATATGGTGATATCATCTGACCTTGACGTGCCCCCGGTAAATTCATCTATGTCGTCCATAAGATGCTCGACTATATCCTTGAGACACCTTTCCCGCGCGTTCACCACCAGGCTCTCCATCCTGTCTTCGCCGTATTGTTCGATTTCTCCTTCGGCCTCCGTGACACCGTCGGAGTACGCAAAGAGCAGGTCGCCTTCCGATAAATCAACTGTCTCTTCCTTCCAGCTGGGGAAATCAAAGGCACCTATCATGAGTCCGGAGGCATTCAGGTGTTCAATGGTGCCGTTCCCTCTGACAATTAACGGCGGGTTATGGCCGGCGTTAATAAAGCGAATACGATTATTATTCGGCTCCAGGATGCCCGCGAAGAGGGTCGCGAAGTCGCCCGGATCACTGTGCCGGAGCACCTGGTGTGAAACCTTCTCAACCGCCTGAATCAGATCGAAATCTTCGGTTTCATAGAGAATCCGAAATGAGGCGAGTATGTTCGACATCAAAAGCGCCGCCCCGAGCCCTTTGCCGGAGACGTCCGCGACCAGAAACTGCAGACGGCCGTCGGGCAAAAGGTGAGTATCGTAGAGGTCTCCACCGACCGAGCGCGACTGCTCCTGGAAGACGCATATTTCATAACCGGGGATGTCGGACGGACACTCTTCCAGCAGGTTTTTCTGTATTGCGGAGGCCCGCTCAAGCTCCGCCTCGATGATCTGTTTCTCCTGCCTCTCGTGAAGAAGCTCGTAGTTGAGAAGCCTAGAGGCAATGATATTGCCGAAGGTCGCCAGGACCCTCAGATATTCGTCATTATAGCGGTGCACCGGATTGCTCGTATCGGCGTACAGAATCCCGAGAACCTTACCCTCGTCAAAGAGCGGAACCGCAATGGCCGATTTCAATTCCGATGTTATAATTGACTGCTTTTCGGCAAACTTCGGATCCTTAAGGGGGTCACAGATGAGTATCGAATTCTTGTCCGCGATTATGTCTTTTGCTATGGTGCGCGATATCCGGAAGCTGCCCGGGTCCTTGTCGCCGGTGAGAAGAGAGGCCGCCGTAAAGACCTCCTCGCCGTCTTCCGAAACGGCCAGAATCGCCAGCCGCTCGGCGGGAATTACCTTCGATATCATCTCCAGGGATTTCTGAAGCATCGCTTCTTTCGGTTCGGGAAGAACAAGAATCTTGGCCATATCAAATAGCGCCGGGATCAGTTCCGGCCGTTCGGTCACCTTGGCCGGTAGCGGCTTGAGAGCTTCATCAATGGAAATGAACACCGAATTCTCAGGGTCGTGGTCGGACAGCTTGGTTCTGGTCGGACCCTTAAGAAGACTGTCCGATTCATCGGCGGGCGCCAGCCGAAATTCCGTCTGCGCAAATATGATCCTGTCCCCCTCGGAAACCTCCCTCCGACCGGTTAATTTCTCGCCGTTGACAATAGTGCCGTTCTTGCTTTCCAGGTCGACAACGAAGTATCTCCCGTCGGCCGTAACCTCTATTTCTGCATGTTTGCCGGAGACGGTCTTATGCGGAACCGGAAAATCACATTCCTGTCGGCGCCCGATGACGTATTTCCCCGGCTCGAGGTTCCAGGAGTAAAAGCGCTTTCCGTCTGTGCCTACAAGCTTCAGCATCTTGCCCGTCGAATTTCGTTGATCCAAAAAGTACTCCCGCGGCAATACCGTGCCGCGGCTCATGGAAAATATACGCGTTTCGAAGAAATAAGCCTAAATGTCATTTGGCTTGAAATCCCCGACGTTTTCTCTCCTACTTTAGAGAATTCTTGCCCGAATGTCAACCTGATTAAGTGGGCTTATCGTGAGGACGGCTGCGTCAATAAGTGATGCTGTTTCCTCCGTGAATAATTGAAAAACAAGGCCCGGAGGCCTTGCTTTTTTCGCAAAATCGTATGTTATCCGGGCCTCTATTGGCCGAGAGTCCATCTGCCCGCGGGAGCCGGGCCGAGACCCAGGTAGTAGTCTATAAGATATGTCACATCGTTGCCGTTTATAACGCCGTCGGCGTTCACATCACCCAGATGCCTGAACGGGTAAGGACCGTTGCCGCCGTAAAACACGAACTCAATAAGATAGGCGATATCAACCAGGTCAATCCGCTTGTCCTTGTTGACGTCGCCGCGCCCGAATCCGCACCACATGTTAGCGATATCAGCCAGCTCGGAATAAGTCGCCGGATCGGAGGCATCGGTCACACCCGGCATACCGAACACCGCCACTCCGATTGTCTCGCTTTCGGGATTCGCCGGCAGTTCCAGACCGGCGATCGTGAAAAAGACCTCTCTGTCATCGGAATCAATATTGCATAATACGGGATCAATGCCGGTCTGATGACTGAGACCTGTCAGAGTTGACATCCAGTAATAAACCGAATCAAGCCAGACGGCCGAATCATTCCACCCGGCCTGCCGTGCCGTCAGGGTCCTGGCGTTTATCATTGGCTGGTACTCATCGCCGAAAGGAATCCTCACCATGCCCCAGCAGTTGTCGTTGGTGTTGCACGGATAGGCATAGGCCAGCGAGTGTTCCTGGTCGTAGCCCGCAACGTTGTAGACGTTGGGGATGATATCATAATCCAGCATGGCACCCATGTACAGCTCATTCACGGGGCCGTAGCGGCCGCTGAGGTCGAAGCGGTGGATGACAAAATTATTCAGAAGCGGTTCATCGTAAGCCCCGATAACGGTTACGCAGCCTCGGAATCCGATCGTAAGAGTGTCGGAGTATGGCGGCTGGGTGCCGGATTCCGCGGCCGTCCAGTCCCACTTTTCACAATTGTCTGCATCATCGTACTGACACATGTCCTGAGCCGAATCGACAAAGGCGTAGCATACGATTTCACCGAAGACGTTATCATAAGTGGCACCGTTATTATGCGAAACAGTCCCCAGCAGAACTTCAGTCCTCTGGCTCGGCGGACACGTCTGTTCGTAGCAGTCGGGGTCGGCCAGGATGGACTGCCAGGCCATGGGATTGACACCCGACCAGTTCTCTGCGTAATGCACGACTCTGGCCGAAAATAGTGACGGCTTGCCCGGAGGAATCACCCCCGTCTGTTCGGCCGCGAAAATATAGGCGCCCTGCCAGAATGATGTATTATCACCGTCAATATCCCAGCTGTCGT
The DNA here is from genome assembly GCA_020345705.1 of Candidatus Zixiibacteriota bacterium. GTDB lineage: Bacteria > Zixibacteria > MSB-5A5 > GN15 > PGXB01. Next base: position 2,507,996 of record CP070766.1, read on the forward strand.
CTAGGTCGCCGTCGGCAAGCTTGGTGGCATTCCAGACGTGGGCATAGTTCGTCGCGCCGACGCCGAAGTACATCGCCACGTCATCATAGGTGCAACCGCCAGTAATACTGAGCTTGATCTGCGGCGGAAGGTAAGCCGTCTCGTAGTCCATCCGTGCCGAGTCGAGAAAATAGTCGGGATCGTCCGAATAGATATAGGCATAGAATGAGTGCGTTCCTCTTGGGATCTGCGTGCCGTTCACATCGAGCACAATGTCGATATAGGCCGATGAATCGTTGTACGGGTACTGCGCCGGGATAACCGTCCCCGGGGCCGGGTAGATGACTCCGTAAATCCATGAGGGCGGCGCGTAGGCGGCTTTGCCTGTCTGGCTCGGCGGGGTTGTGATTTCATCAGCCGGGAGCAATTGCACGTCCGGCAGCAAGGCGCGAAGCTTCTCGGCATTTCCGGCAAACTTCTTCGCCATCTTGCCCATGGCTTCGACGCGGTCGCCGCTGACGGTGCCGATGGATGCCGATACCGGCGGGGACGTGCCGTTGTCAACACCGCCTAAGACGATTGAGTCAATCGTGAGCGGCGCCCCGCCGACGTTGCCGAGAGCATCCGGAAACTCGACCGGATAATGATCGGGGCTCCCGAAATCGACCGGAACATTTATAGCGTACTTCGGAATGTCAAGGCGCGGCCGGGCATCTTTTCCGGTGAGGGCGAACATCTTGTTCCCGCAGGTAGCGATAAGGTAACCGTCCACCATAATCGGTGCGACTCTGTGGCCGGCGAGGGCGGGCGATGATACCCGCCGGTGGAACTGCATGGCCCCATTCTCCAGGTTATAGAAACCGA
>CP070766.1:2508938-2516580 GCA_020345705.1 Candidatus Zixiibacteriota bacterium
CGGGATAACGCTTTACCTGCTCGAGGATCACGAGTTGCCGACCGTCAAAGCGGTGGTCAGGCTGGCCGCCGGGGCATATCTTGATCCGGCCGACAAAATCGGTCTGGCCAAGATGACAGGGGCGGTCATGCGAACGGGTGGAACGGCGCGAATGACCGGTGATGAAATTGACGAAGCTCTGGAGTCGATCGGTGCCTCTGTCGAGGTAAATATCGGGAAAACCTCGGGCACGGCGAACATGAATATCTTGTCCGAATACGTCGATACGGGCCTGGTAATCCTAGCCGATATCCTGCAGACGCCCCAGTTTGCCCAGGATAAAATTGATCTCGCGAAAACGGCCGAGAGAACCGCCATCTCCGGCCGCAACGACGAGGCCATAGAAATCTGTGTTCGCGAATTTATAAAGGTTATCTACGGATCCGATTCCCCGTACGCGCGGCATACCGAATACAAGTCCATCAACAACATCACACGAGATGATCTGGGTGAATTCCATAAGAAATATATCACGCCTGAGAATGTCATGATTGCCATCTGGGGAGATTTCAAGAAGAAAGAGATGATTGATAAAATCACGCGCCTCTTCAGCGGCTGGCAAACCGGCCCGGGAAAAGTGCCGCCACTACCCCCCGTCGACTACGAATTCAAATCCGCCGTTCACTATGTACAAAAGGAAAATATCAATCAGTCGACCGTCCTGATAGGTCATATCGGCGGCCTGACCGGTGACCCGGACTTCTTTGCCCTGACCGTCGCCAATGATGTCCTGGGCACCCCTCTGGGCGGCCGTATGTTTGATGAAGTCCGCACGCGACAGGGGCTGGCGTATGAAACAAGAGCCAATTTCAATACGAATATCGCCTACCCCGGCGTCTACTATAATATGGTTATCACCAAATTCGAATCGACTGTTAAGGGTGCCAGAGCCGTTATCAATGAAGTCAGAAGAATGCAGACCGATCCGCCTACTCCGGATGAACTCTCCAAGGCCAAGGAGAGCTACCTGAATTCGTTCGTCTTCAAATTCGATTCCAAGGGCGAAATTATCACCAGGATGATGACCTACGATTATTATGATTTCCCGCAGGATTTCCTCTTTAAAGTGAAAGAGAACATCGAAAAAGTCACCTCCGAGGACGTCGTCGACGTTGCCACGAGACGCTTTAAACCCGAGCAGATGCATATCGTGATCGTGGGCAAGGCCGATGAGTTTGATGAGCTGTTGAGCGCTCTGGGGCCGGTCGATACGATAGATATCACTATTCCCACTGCCGAAGTAGAAGAGGAAGTTGTTGTCAATGAACAGACCCTTGCCAAAGGGATGGAGCTCCTCCAGAAAGCCGTTGATGCCTGCGGAGGTGTCGACAACTTCCGGGAAATTAAAACCGTCTCTTCCAGTAGGAAAGTTGCACTGATTACTCCTCAGGGAGAATTGGGCATAGAGGCCAAATCCATGGGGGCATTGCCCGATTACGAGAAAGTGGTGATGACGACTCCGATGGGCGAAATCATATCAGTCACGGCCGGCGATGGCGGCTGGATGATGCAGGCTGGCAATGTGGTTGATTTCACGGCCGAGCAAATTCAGGAAAACAGGGAAGAAAAATTCAGGACCACCGTCCTTCTGTTTCAGGCGGCCGCCGATCCTCATTTTCAGTCAAACTTCCTGGCAACCGAGGATTTCAACGGGGTTCTCGCCGACATCATCAAGATTTCTTCCTCCGACGGTGGATTCTCTTTCAAAATGGCCTTGGACGCAGAGTCGCATTTACCGCTGGGCAAAATGTACTTCGGAAATACCATATTGGGCCCGGGAAATATCACCGAGATTCTTTCCGACTACCGCGAAGTCGCCGGTATAATGGTGCCGTTCTCCAAGATTGTCAAGCTGGATGGTAACGATGTCACACGGGTCGAAACCACCAGTTACGAAGTCAACCTGGAGTTGCCGGAGGGCGTATTCGATAAGCCCTGACGCGACTGGCCGGCTGATATCAGGAATGGACATGCCAAAGCTCCTGCCGTGATGACGGCGGGAGCTTCTTTCTTGAGGACGAAAATCTTCGACTGCGCCCAGTCACGCCTTCCCCTAACCTGTTGTGGGGCATTGGATTGAAAAGCACGCCCGGTCGGATCATGGGCAATCGTCGGCGGTAATTCGGGAGCACCCGCTTCCCTTCAAGAATCTAATTAATTCAGGTAGGGATTTGAATGAGATATTATTGCACAGGAGTATCTCCGGCGGCGTCTGTCATATGTTGACTGTACCTTAACGAGGTTAAGAGAGAAACAGCAAAATTTCTTTGAATCGGCGTTTTGGTGCTTGCAATTTTAATTCGATTTAGGTAAATTTATAGGTTAATAAAGTGCAAATTAGTTAAGAAAGAGGGAAATATGAAGCTTTCGAGACTTGCCGCTGTCTTGGCACTGGCAGCTTTTCTATTTCTTTACCTCACAATTGGTGATAGTTCTGCGCGCGCGCTGTATGACGCGCCTCAAATCGGACCGGGCGTGAGAAAACCTACTCAGACTGGACCTTATGTTGATGTTGGCGTTCACAATGTCGGCAAAATCGGTCTGACGGTGGTGAATGCCGGGCACTTCGGAACCGGTTTTCTTGCTGCCTTGCCGGGCGAGGCGCCATCCTGCGACTATCCCTATCCCGGACAGCAGGATTACCTCTTTGCCGGTTCCTTCTGGATTGGCGCCGTTGTTGGCCGTGACACGCTCGTTTCGGTCGGGGCCGACGGATGGTTTTTCACCAGAGAGATGTGGCCGGATCCCGGGGATTTGCCGCCCCCGGCCGGAGGAGCGATCGTTCGGAGATCAATCTCCAATCCCGAAGACAATGAAGCCATCTCCGAGCAGGACTTCATCGCGGTCTATACCGATACCGTCACCAATACCGGTTTAACCGGCACCGACCCGCGCGACGGTCGGGCTCATCAGCCTCTTAACATTGAGGTCTCACAGCGCAGCTATGCTTGGAGTTACGCCTATGCCGAGGACTTTGTCCTTTTTGATTATTCCATCAAGAACATTGGCCGAAGAACGCTTGAGAAAGTCTATATGGGCATTTACGTTGACGGAGACGTGAGGACGAAGGGGAGCCAGGAAGGCTTTGACGACGACATTTGCGGTTTTAAGGATACCTCTGTTTCAATGTTTGGTTGCGGCTTCGTTGACACCGCTAATATCGCCTGGATTGCGGACAACGATGGCCGCCAGTCGGAGAACAATCCCTGTCCGTTCACAAGCACTTCGCTGACAGCACTCACGGGCTCGCGTGTCGTGCGGACCCCTTCGGATTCGCTGAAGTACTCATTCAACTGGTGGATTTCGAACGGCACTCCGTCTCTGGATTTCGGCCCGAGGAAGGCCGGAACGCAGGAAGATCCCTTCCGCGATTTCGGCGGGTTTCTCGGAACTCCCGAAGGTGATAAGAATAAATACTATATTATGAGGCACGAAGAGTTCGATTACGACCAGTTGTTCTGTGCCAAGGACAATACCGCTGACGGGTGGTTAACGAGGCCTGCCCTGGGCTCTGATTTCGCCAACGGATATGATACCCGATACCTTTTCTCTTTCGGGCCTTTCAACATTGACCCCGGGGAGGTTCTTCCAATTAGTTTCGCTTACATTGCCGCCGAAAACTTTCACACCGATTGTAACGCTTTCAGGCAATTATTCGATCCCTATGATCCCCAGGCCTATTATGATTACCTGGACTTCGAGGACCTTTCAAAAAACTCCGTCTGGGCATCCTGGATTTATGACAACCCCGGCTATGACACGGACGAAGATGGCTATAAAGGCAAGTACTGGGTCTGCGGCTACGATTCGCAATTTATTATTGATACGATTATTACGGATAGCGGTACCGCAAAATGGAGCATTTATAATGACACCATTATCGACTCAAGCTGGGTTTATACGGTAGCCGACACATTCTGGTATGAGGGTGACGGTGTGCCTGATTTTCGTGGTGCTTCGCCTCCTCCGGCGCCTTCCCTTTGGGTCGTCGATACCAGCGGGGATACTCTTAGAAGCCGGGTCCTTCCTTACGTCACAGAATTTGATCAGGGTGAGTTGCGTGTTCGCTGGAACGGATTCCGATCGGAGACCGAGAAAGACGTTTTCAGCAACAAGGTCGACTTTGAAGGTTACCGGGTGTGGTACTCTTATACTCCGTCGGCGACCGGCTTTTCCATTATGGCGTCATACGATATTGAAGACTTCACGCGGTACACATGGAATCCCGGACGTGGATTGTGGGAAATCAAGGATACACCCTTCGGAATTGATTCTCTCAAAGCGCTTTATGGCGAGGGTTTTGATCCTCTGATTCACGATCGCGATCATCCCTTTTACTATTATGACATCGATGCGGATACCACTTTCGTTTACTATTTCATAACACAGGATTGGAACCAGTCAAACCTCCGTGATACCATGGCCATTCACAAGATCTGGCCCGATGAACCGCCTCCGTCAACCACCGATCTGGATTCGGCGCGAATTCACTATCCGGAACAGCTGACTGATGACGGATTATTCTTCAAGCATTATGAATACGAATTTGTCATCAGAAATCTGCTTCCTTCTCAGTTACATTACGTCGCCGTGACGGCATTTGACTACGGTTCACCCTCCAGCGGTCTGGAATCGCTGGAAACGCCACCGCAGAAGAATTATATCGCGGAGTATCCTCAGCATTCGGCCGCTGACATCGAACAGGAAGGCCTGAATGTCATTGTCTATCCCAATCCCTATCGAAGCGACGGGCAGTACCGGGAATTCGGCTTCGAGGGCCGGGATTATATCGATAACGACGGCAACCTTGTCTTCCAGGAAGGATTTCCTCCGGACCGGACCCGCTCGATTCACTTTATAAATCTGCCGCACAAGTGCACCATAAGAATCTTCTCCATTGACGGTGATCTTGTGCGCAAGATAGACCATGATGTTCCCGAAGGCTATCCGCAGAGTTCGCACGAGCGTTGGGACCTGATAACCCGCAACACCCAGGCGGTCGTTTCGGGGATTTATTATTACTCGGTCGAGTCCGATCTCGGCAATCAGATCGGGAAGCTTGTCATTATTATGTAACGCGGGCCTGATGGAATAATCTGGCCCGAAAGCGAGGCGGAAAGCAATGCCCCGGGGTCGATCGCAGAAAAGTCGGTCCCGGGGCGTAATTTATTTATGAAACAGAGGATGCCTCTTGCAAACGGGCCGACAATAGCTTAAATTTGCGCTTTGAGCAAGCCCGACCGGTTGGAATCCGGTCAGGCTTGGCGGGTTAAGTGCCGAAGCGGTCTGACGTGGAATGCGGACTGCTTCAAGTTGTGAAAATGTGAATGGAGGATAGGCTACGTTTCAGATGAAATACTTTCAGCTCCTGGCAGGATTCCTCATATTTACCCCCGCCGCGCTTCCTCACGATACTCTCAAATTAACTCCTTACGATAGAGACCGGAGTCGGCTGTTAAAACCGGCAATCGTGGGCACGCCGAACGTCGAAGTGGCCGTGCATAACGTCGGCGAAGTGTGGCTGACGGTCAGTAATGTGGGCCAGTTCGGCACCGGGTATCTCGGCTCGTCCACCGACCCTGTCACCGGTATGGAAACGCCTTCCTGTATGTTCCCGGCCAATTCCAAACTGAATTATCTCTATGTCGGGGCCTTCTGGATCGGGGCCGTCGTCGGGCGTGACACTCTCGTTTCGATTGGCGTTGACGACTATTACTACGTTATCGAGTTCTGGCCGGACCCCGGAGAACTCCCGCCGCCGGCCGGCGGCGGAATCGTCCGTCGCTCAATCCAGCCATCCAGCTTTTATTATAGCGATGATGCCAAGTCGGAGCAGGACATTATCGCCGTCTATAGCGACACGCTGACCGATCCCGGTTTTGTCGAGACCGACGGCGTTGACGGCCGCCCCCACATGCCGCTGAATATCGAAATCACCCAGAGAAGCTATGCCTGGAGTTATGAGTACGCACAGGACTTCATTCTGTTCGACTATTCCATCAAGAACGTCGGCCGCAAGGAACTCCAAAAAGTCTATATGGCGATATATGTGGACGGCGATGTCCACCACGAATCCAATTTCGGACCCGAGGGGTACGGCGAGGACCTGTGCGGCTTTCGCCGGACACATCCGTCGCCCACCGGGTGCGGCTTTGTCGACACGATTAATATTGCATATATCACCGACAACGACGGTGATCCCGATCAGCAGGGGCGGTTCACACCCAATTCCGCCCTGGGTGCCGCCGGGGTAAGAGTCGTCAGAACACCTTCCGATTCGCTGGAGTATTCGTTCAACTGGTGGGCCACCGATTATAACGCCAGTCATGATTTCGGCCCCCGCCGGGCCGGAACGCCTGATGATCCTTTTCGAGACATGAACGGACTGCTGGGAACGCCGATGGGTGATGCCAACAAATATTATGTCATGCGGCATCGAGAGTTCGACTATGATGAGCTTTATACGCACAAGGACAATACCGCCGACGGCTGGCTGCCAAGGCCACCGAATTCCGAGGACCTGGCCGACGGCTTCGACGCCCGTTACTTGCTTTCGTTCGGCCCCTTCAATATTTCCTCCGGCGAAGTTCTGCCCGTGAGCTTTGCCTGGGTACTGGGAGAGGATCTTCACCGCCGCCCGGGCGACTATGAGCGATACTATAATTCCAACGACCCCGAAGTCTATTACGAAAAATGGGACTTTTCCGATCTGGCCAAGAATTCGATGTGGGCTTCCTGGATTTACGACAACCCCGGGGTCGACACCGATGGTGACGGTTACCGGGGCAAATTCAGAATCTGCGCCTATGAGTCGCTGCTCAGCTACGATACGGTTTTCACCGACACTTCCGGCGGTCTGCCGGATTCGTTTGTCGTTGACACGTACTATGTTTATACCCTGGCCGATACTTTCTGGTATGAAGGAGACGCCGTGCCTGATTTTCGCGGCGCCTCGCCACCACCGCCACCGGAGATATGGGCAATAGACGATAACGGTGACACCCTGGGAAGTCGGATCTTCGCCGGGGTAAACGAATTCAATCAGGGTGAACTGAGAATCCGCTGGAACGGATTGCGGTCGGAAACCACCAGGGATGTGTTCAGCAACAAAATCGATTTCGAGGGCTACCGGGTTTATCTGTCGTTCTCGCCCAGCCCACCCGGATTCACGCTGGTTACATCTTATGACATCGAAGACTACAATCGTTATCGCTGGAACCGTGACCGCCGACTCTGGGAGCTGAAAGACACCCCCTTCACGGCCGATTCTCTTCGTCGGCTGTACGGAGACAACTTCGATCCTTTGCAATATGACCGCGATCACCCGCTGCAGTGGGGCGATACCGCCTATTATTTCACTCGCCAGGACTGGAACCAGTCGGATCTTGCCGATACGAATAAGATTCACAAGGTTTACACCGACCAGCCCCCCCCGACAACCCTCAATCCGGATTCCGCGCGCATGCACTATCCGGATGAACTGACTGACGACGGATTGTTTTTTAAATATTACGAGTATGAATATACGTTAAGGAACTTGCTCCCCTCACAACTGCACTATGTGGCCGTAACCGCTTTCGATCATGGTTCCCCCAGGAGCGGC
>CP070766.1:2516680-2523343 GCA_020345705.1 Candidatus Zixiibacteriota bacterium
CCGGCCATATTGGCTGGGGGCTTTTTAATCTCTTGTATTTCAACGTCTTAGTTCGATCATAATTGATCATCAATTAATCACTCTAATTCATTATAAATATGCCGCTTAAATCAAATCAAGAATTATAGAGGATTTTTTTAATCCCCTTTTGTTTTTTCTATTGAGTAAGTTACTGGTGGGCAGTAGATTATAAATACTAATTTTGTGTGGATTGGGTCCATTCATAATAAACCGATAATATGGTATAAATCCTGTTGACTTGTCCCTCTATTTTGGTTAAGATGGAGGTGGGTAATGATGCGCGCTGAACTGTGTAAACCTTTGACTTGTATGGTGTTATATGCTTGGAGTGGTTGACAACAAATTCGCAATTGGAAAAGACACATATTATCCCTTTTCTGTCGAAATGCACTATTTTCGAGTTGACAAGAAATATTGGTCTATCTGTTTTGAAAGAATTAAGAAGGCCGGCTTTCGAATAATCTCGACTTCTGTCCCGTGGAATCTGCATCAGGGTGCTAATAAGGACATCGATTTCACGGGCTACTCCGATTCCAGAAAAGATCTTGTTGTTTTTCTTGAGTTGGCTCGTGAATTCGGTTTTAAGGTTGTTCTTCGACCGGGCCCGTGGATCGCAGGCCAGTGGCCGAACGGGGGATTTCCTCAATTTCTTTATTCCGATCTGAAGATTTTTGCCCGGGATTCAAAAGGGCAGGAGTTGAAGATGAAGGATGACACGGGAGTTGAAGGCGGGTATCTTCCAAGCTATCTCCATCCCCATTATCACCATTTCCTCAAGAATTATTTCAAGACTTTCATTGAGACGACGAAGAACTATGTTTATCCGCGCGGTCCGGTGTTCATGGTTGAGCTTGATTTTGAAACCTCCTTTGGGAGGTATCTGGATCCGGCGTCCGCCGATTACAATCCTGACGTCATCTCAAAATACTATCCCGGATTTCTGGCTTCCCGTTACAGTAACATAAAGGAACTCAACCGGGTTTATAAGGAAAAGGCTGACAGTTTTGACGCCGTTGAGCCGCCGCGGGAATTCAGTGCCCTCAAATTCCGCGAGCTTCCCAAGGTTTTTGACTGGTTTCGCTTTCGCGAGGAAATGCTGAGATCCTATCTGGCGATTCTGGAGGACCTGTTCAAATCGTATGTTGTTGAACCGGTTTTTCTGCGTTCTTTATATTTCCGCTCCCAGGATTTACTCCCGGCATTTGACCTGCTTCCGAAGGACAGGGAAGTCATGCTCGGAACCAATGTGGCTGTCGAGGGAACCTATTTTGATCTGATTCAAAAAGGGCGATTCTTGAGGGGTGAGTATAAATTCGCCTGGGGTGCATCGTTTGTCTCCGGATCCCCGGCGACCGATCAGGAGTTGAATGTCGGTGATACCACGTATCCGGATGGGCTGAGGAGGTTTTACTTGGTCACCGGTCTGATCAGCGGTTTTCACGGATTTAACCACTACATGTTTGTGGACCGTGATCACTGGTTCGGGGCGCCTCTGGCCAATGACGGGACCGTCACGGACGGCTATGAAGTGATCAGGCGGTTCAATGCCGCCATAATCGACCTTAAGTTTGAGGACCTGGAGAGATCCTGCAAGATCTGTGTTGTCGGGAATCACCAGTACCAGTGGATGAGGCTTCTAGATAACCCGCAGCAGTTTACTTACGTCGAGTCGCTGATGCGGGATTCAATCGGCGGAATATGCCGCGATCTGATGCGTCTCAAGCTGGATTATGATATTAGAGAGACACTTGACGTTGACGAGTTGAAGAAATACAATCTGGTTATTATACCGACTGCCGAATTCATGCCGGAATCTCAGCAGGAACAGATTATAGAACTATTGAAAAAGCGTGTGAATGTCGTGCTTTGCGGCTTGATGCCAAAATACAATGAGAAATTCAAAGACTGCGATATTCTCAGCCGCCATCTTCGCATAAAGACCGGGCTCGGTGTAAGCATTGACAAAGTCACCATTCTGAAGTCTCCCATCAAGACTCAGTTCACCTCCCATATCTATGGGCATATCGCCTCAACCGATAACAAGGTCAAGAGACTGGCGTCGGCCTCGAAGAAGACGGTAGGTGTGGTATCCTCGAAGTATCCGGGGAAGTTCTATCTTTTCACGTGTAATCTCGGCTCGAATTATGACCACAATAAGTTGATTTTCACGGAGAGTCTTTTGGCCGAGAACGGCGTTGTGCCCTTCATGTATTGCTCCGACCAGTCGGTGGACATGGCGATATACCGGAAGAACAAGAAGGCCGTTTTATACATGGTCGGTCCGCCGGCAGGGGAGTTGCCGTCAACGGCAGACACGACCAGCAAGAAAGTCATCATCAGGATGGATCTTCGGAAGATCGGGATCGTCTCGGCGCGGCTCAAAATGACCGATTTATTCGCCGGTGAGGAAGCCGAGCCGATCACCATGACTTCCGACAATCTGAGAAAGGGAATCGAGATGGAAATTGATTTCCCGGACGGCAAAATCCTGCTGATTGAGAAGAAATAAGTATCATCTGAAAAAAAGACTCATGACAAGGATAAGCCTTAGGTGTTAAGGGAAAAATATCTCATTTACCTGAGCCTGTCGGCGGCATTCATTCTTCTCATAGTGGGCCTTGCCTGTGATTCTCTGACGGTCGAGAAGTATCATGCCCATGGGCTTGTCGCGACATCGTCGCCGATCGCCACCGCCGTAGGCCTGGAGGTTTTGAAAGATGGGGGTAACGCCTTTGATGCTTCCGTAGCGATCGGCTTTGCCCTGGCTGTCTGCTACCCGCGGGCCGGCAACGTCGGCGGCGGCGGCTTTGCACTTTTTTATTCGGCCGAGACGGGGGAGGTTTCGGCGCTTGATTTTCGTGAGACGGCACCAGCGAAAGCCGACCGCGAAATGTATCTTGATAAAAACGGAGGCGTCGTCCCGAATGCGTCTCTGATTGGTGCCAAAGCGGCCGGGGTGCCCGGGACCGTTGCCGGGCTGCACGAAATCTCAAAACGGTACGGCAGCCTGGAATGGTACACCCTGCTTGAACCGGCCATAAAGCTGGCCGATACCGGATTTATCGTGAGCGACTGCATGGAGCAAACATTGGCCCGATTGAGCGATAAGCTCTCGGTATTCCCCGAAACCAGGGCAGTCTTCGTCAGGAACGGCACGACGCCGCGCAGCGGCGAGCGATTTATCCAGAAGGAGCTGGCGGCGACCCTCGAGCGGATTGCGATGGACAGCACGGACGGCTTCTACACCAGCGAGACGGCTGACCTGATCGTTGGTTGCATGGAGAAAAACAGCGGTCTTATCAGTCACGATGATCTCTCAGGATACAGGGTCAAGTGGCGCCGGCCGATTCATTTCACGTTTGATTCGCTGGACGTTTACTCGATGCCTCCGCCTTCGTCGGGCGGTGTCATCCTGGGTCAGATCCTCAAACTCATCGAACCGTATGATTTTTACAAGTACAGCCCGGACTCGCCGGACTATATTCATCTCTTTGCCGAAGTATGCCGGCTGGCTTATGCTGACCGGGCGGTCCATCTCGGAGATCCCGATTTCGCGCAGAATCCGCTCAATGAGCTTCTTGATTCGGCCTATCTGGATTCGCGACGGCAGGTGATTAATCTTGAGGCAGCCGGCAACTCCCGCGAGATCGGATCCGGTCTGCCCGAGCAGACCGAGGAGTCGGAGTCAACGACTCACTTCGTGGTGGCGGATGAGGCCGGCAATATTGTCAGCCTGTCATACACCATTAATGACGACTACGGCTCGAAGCTGGTGGTGGATGGGGCCGGCTTTCTTCTGAACAACGAGATGGATGATTTTGCCGTGAAGCCCGGCGTTCCCAACCTGTATGGACTGGTGGGCGGCAAGGCCAATGAGATTGCCCCCGCCAAGAGGATGCTCTCTTCGATGAGCCCGACCATTGTCATGAAAAAGGGACGGCCCGTTCTGGCGCTCGGTTCGGCCGGCGGCTCCAAGATTATTACCACCGTGGCTGAGGCAATTATAAGTTTAGCCCGTTTCGATCTCAGTCTCAAAAAGGCGATTGAGCACCCTCGATTTCATCACCAGTGGCTGCCGGATACGCTCTACCTTGAGAGAGGAGGTTTTGACATAAACATCATGCAGGACCTTATTTCAAAGGGTCATATAGTCAAAGAGCGCGATCGGTACTCTGATTTGAATGCCCTTCGTATTGACGACAACAGTTTGATGACTGGTGCTTCGGATTCCCGGCGATGCGGAAAGGCTGACGGGTATTAAGGATTAGCCGGCTTCGGGAGGAGCCGCCGGTGCCGGCTGCTGCTGCGCGGCAGTCTTGTACTTTTTATTCAGAGACAGGTATCCCATTACGGCCGCCCCCGCGCCTGTGATAAATGACAGGATATAGACGATGGTCCCGGCTACCGGGATGCGGAAGACCAGACTGAGGATAATCAGACCGACCAGCAGTTCCCATCCAAGGGCGATTCTTTTTGTGCCGGAGAAGATTTTGAAAGTGAGCCGGCCAATTAAGATTGAAACATAAATCTTGCCGATGTAGAAAAGCAGTATTCCCAGAGAGGTCAGGATAATCGCGAGCGGGATACCGATCACGAGGGCAGTCATGATTATGGCCCCCAGGGTAATCAGAATCAGCGCGAGAAGCCCTACAGCAAAGGTGGGCCAAAATCTTTTCTCGATTTGCTCGGCGGATTCACGTGTATGTCTGTTAAACAGCAGTATCATGGCAAAGCCGGTTATCAGGGCCATTACAAACAGTAGGATTCTCAGAATGGGCAGAACCGAAGGGAAAAAGTCTCCCTGCCTTTCTCGTTCTTCTGGGAGGTTATGCACGATTTCGCCGCTGATAACGACATCTTCTTCGATTTCGGCTTCCAGCCGGGAAGTGTAAACCAGGTCGCCGCCGATTTCCGCGGGATAGTCGATGTATAATTCGTCGGCCTCGATCTCGGCGCGGCCATCGATTACACCTGATATGAAAACCATACTGCCGGTGGCACACACGTCACCTTTGATGCGGCCTTTGATACGGATAACATCTCCGACGCAGGTTAAATCTCGTTCGATAACGGCCTGTTTGGTGGCCTCGATTTCCCTGCCAAAAGCCAGGAGATTGCGGCTGATTTCCCCTCTGACGATAATGTTGTTTCCGAACAATCTGGCCGAGTTGTCGATCATACCCCCGACATCTATCTTGTACGCAAACAGGTTAACATTCCCGAGAATCTCACCATCTTCCTCTACGTCAAAACAGAAGGCGGTCAGGTCGCCGTCGATCTGACCGTAGAATTCGACAAAATCGCCGAAGACGTAAAGATCATCGTTGACGACCTCCGACCTGGATACGACGGTACCGTCACGAGAAATAAATCGGGAAGCAACGGCAAGGGAAGGCAGCAACAGCAAAAGCAGGAACGTCACGGAAACCTTACGAAGAAGTATTGTATCCCAGTCCATATTTGCAGCGAATCCTCTCATACTGTACAATACGTGCATATCGACTCGGGGTTGCCCGGTATCATAGAATGAAACCTATTGCCAAACGGATCATCTGAGTGTATTATGTAAAATGATATTTTGAAATGCAATAGAAAACTTCTATGAATATTCTGGTTCTGTTTATTCTCGCCGCCGTTTGTTTCGTATTGGGCTACAGGTTTTATGCACGCTATATCGCATCCAGGTTCGGTGAAGACCGGAATCATACGACGCCGGCCGTCGTGAAAAACGACGGCGTCGATTTCGTTCCGACGCGGACTCCGGTGCTGTTTGCTCACCATTATGCCACCATCGCCGGTGCGGGGCCGATAATCGGGCCGACCCTTGGAATATTGTACGGGGTCGCCCCGGCCTGGCTCTGGGTGGTTATCGGCGGAATATTCTTCGGCGCTGTCCACGATTTCGCGGCGCTTTTTGCCTCAATCCGTGAAAAGGGCAGTTCCGTGGCGGAGATTGCCCGTAAGGCGCTGGGTGATACCGGCTTTCTGATGTTCATCATATTTACTTCAATCATGCTGATTCTGGTAACGTCCGCCTTTCTGTCGCTGACGGCGGTCTCGTTGACGTCGATCTGGCCCATAGAGAAGCTGGGTCTCGAGTCGAGCCAGACTCTTCTGCGAACAAGAATGGTCGACGGGCAGCAGATGGGTATTATCGGTGGAATCGCCTCGACGTCGGTCATCATCATCACTCTGACGGCGCCGCTTTTGGGCTTTCTGATATTCAGAAAGTCACTTAAAACCTCCTTGTCGTTCATGCTGGCGGCCATTGTCTGTTTTATTTCCATTTATGTCGGTTTTAAGATTCCGGTCAGCATGCCTGGCCTGGCCTGGATGATTATTCTTTCCATATACGTCTTGATAGCGGCCGGACTGCCGGTGTGGGTGATATTGCAGCCACGGGATTTTATCAATGTTCAGATTCTGTATGGCGGACTGGCCGTCATGATGGTGGCGGTAATTATCGGCGGCCTGACCGGCGTGACAGCCGACATGCCGATGTTCAATCTGACCGAAGGCCGCACCCATATGGGCCCGGTCTGGCCGATGCTGTTTATTATTATTGCCTGCGGGGCCATCTCCGGATTTCATGCGCTCGTGGCCGGAGGAACGTCTTCAAAGCAGCTGGCCAGGGAAACCGAC
>CP070766.1:2523443-2526860 GCA_020345705.1 Candidatus Zixiibacteriota bacterium
GACCGCTCCTCAATAGGGATATCAGCGCCGGTCGCGATGTTTTCATCAAAAGTCGAATACGGCAGAGCGACATAAAACGGAATGCCGTGCCGGCGGGCCAGGACGGCGACCGTATAGGTCCCGATTTTGTTGGCGACGTCGCCGTTTTTGGCGACCCTATCCGCACCGACGATGACCTTGTTAATCTTGCCCTGCCTCATGACAACTCCGGCCATGTTGTCGCAGATGAGCGTGACGTCGATACCTTCCTGCATCAACTCCCAGGCTGTCAAGCGCGCCCCCTGAAGAAGCGGCCGGGTTTCATCGGCATAGACCATGACTTCTTTGCCCATATCGTGGGCGGCATAGATAACCGCCAGGGCGGTGCCGATACCGCCGGTGGCCAGGGCGCCGGCATTGCAGTGCGTCAGAATCGTGTCGCCGTCGCTGATGAGTTCGGCGCCGTTTTTACCGATGGCGTTGCAGAGGACCTTATCCTCGTCCAGGATGGCCTGCGCCTCATCCCATATAAATCCCCGGAACTCATCCAAATCCTCGCCCTGGTAGCCGTGAGCCGCGTTCAGGGCACGATTCACTGCCCAGGCAAGGTTGACGGCCGTGGGGCGGGCCGCTTTTATCTCGTCGGCTATGTTAGTCAGAATTCTCTTATACTGGTCAACATCCATGTCAACCTTCACCTCGGCCGCCAGGGCGACGGCAAAGGCCCCGGCGATGCCGATAGCCGGCGCGCCGCGGATTTCGAGGGTTTTGACGGCATTTATGATGTCGCGGTAGTCAACGTATTGATGATATACTGTTCTTGTCGGGAGTTGTCGCTGATCCAGTATTTTGACTTTATCTCCGGAGCGTTCAATCACGGTGAATTTCATTATTTATTCTCCGATTATTTGCAGGACGAGTCTGCGGTTTCGCTTGCGGTTGTCAAAATCAAGAAAGACGACCTGCTGCCAGGTGCCGAGATGAAGATGGCCGTCGGTGAAGGGAATCGTAATGTCGGGGCCGATCAGGGCCGATCGCATGTGGGAGAATCCGTTGCCGTCATGCCAGGTCTCGTCGTGCTTATAGGGAATGTCCGAAGGCAGGATCTTCTCGAAAAATTCGGGCAGATCTTTCAGCAAACCGGGCTCATATTCAATCGTGGTCAGCCCGGAAGTCGCCGACGGCGTAAATACCGTCACCGTGCCCGAATTCACGCCTGATGCGCTGATTTTTTCTCTTATGGCGTCGGTGATATCTATGACGTCACAGAAACCTTTTGTGCCGAATCTGATTTCTTCCGTTTTAATCATTTTAGTTATATATACAATCTGCGCTTGATCTTCCTTGTTGAAGTCTTCTCGAACTCGTCCATCCGGACCTCAAAACGGACAATCCTCTTATAGTCAGCCAGCCGGTGATTGACCGCGGCGACTTCTTTCTCGAGCAGGTCCCTGATATCTTTTGGTGAAGGCTCTTTCTCCCGATCCGGCTGAACGGACTTTATGAGCTCGACATCGGGGACGATAACCGCCCAGATTTCCTCCCCGGCTTTCCCGACTTTTTCTTTGCCGAAGACAAGCGACTCGAGGATGTAATCCGACAGATTGAGCTCCCCCTCGATTTCCTCAGGATAGATGTTCTTGCCGCCCCCCGAAACGATAAGATTTTTCTTGCGGCCTGTAATATAGAGATGCCCTTTTTCGATTTTCCCGAGATCGCCGGTATACAGCCAACCCTCTTTTATCAGCTCGGCGGTGGCATCAGGATTGTCGAGATAACCGGGCGTGTTATTTCCGCCCCTGACCTTGATCTCGCCGATTCCGTCCCGAGAGGGATTATCGATAGCGACTTTGACCCCCGGAAGGGGCGGGCCGACCGAGTCGAACCGTATATCATCAAGACGGGCAACCGACACCACCGGGGAGCATTCGGTCAGGCCATAACCGGGAAGGAAGGAAAAGCCGATCAGGTTGAACCATTCGGCCACCCTCTGCGGAAGTGGTGCGCCACCGGAAATCAGCATCCTGATCGACCCCAGACCCGCTTTTGTCCGCAATGATTTGAACAGCGTAGGGCCGACATTCACCCCCAGCTTCCAACCGACCTTGCGTCCGGCATAAAGAGTCTTAAAGGAAAGTCTCTTCGGCAGGGGCAAGTCCTGCATCCGTCGGCTGATGGCAAGATAGAGTTTTTCAAAAAGGATCGGCACACCAACCAGGAAGGTGGCTCGGTTGTGTTGAATGTCAGCAAAAAGGTCTCTGGACCTCAATGATCTGGCATAGACGATGGTCAGCCCCGTGTAAAGCGGGAAAAGAAATCCGCAAGTGGCCTCAAATGTATGATGCAGGGGAAGGACCGACAGAAAGATATCATTTGGATATATCACGACGGTCCTGATTATGGACTCGAGATTGGCAAGGATGTTACCGTGAGTCAGAACGACTCCTTTGGGGTCGCCGGTTGTCCCCGATGTGTAGATTATAACGGCCGTGTCCTCCGCCGCCACATCCGGCGCGACATACGGCTCCGGCTCCGCCCGGGCGATCAGGGAATGCGGATCATCGACCGGCAAAGTCGCGATACGTATCGGCAAATCATTGAGAGCGATAACATCTGCCGCGGCCCGGTGCCACTTCGCGGAACACAGAAGCAGCTTCACGCGGGAGACACGCAGAAATTTCGTCAATTCCGTCGCCTTGAGCGAGGCGTCGAACGGTACCACCGCGCACCCGGCGGCCAGGATTGCCAGGTAGGCCAACGGCCACTCCGGGCAGTTCTCTGATAATATCGCAATACGATCCCCCCTGCCGAAACCTCCGGCGTGAAGCCCGCCGGCGATTTTCGCGACGAGAGCCTCGATATCGCCGTAGCTGTAACGGACGCCCTCACCGCCGTGCCCGATTATGGCCGTCTTTTCGGGAAATTCCCGGCAGGTATCCAGGATTGTTTCGTGAATCGAGTTGCGGATTTCAAATTTTTCAGGATTAATCGGCTGCATGCAGCAAATTTAATCAAGATTCTCAGATAATTCAAACCTTTTCGAGCAAAATTAAAGGGCCATCCGTTGGCGCGGATGACCCTCTCAAAACAAAACAGGAATAAAGAAAACTTTAGTCGGTCAATGAAACAGATGCTGTCAGCGTAATGTTCCCTCTCGGATCAAGATCCTGAGCGCTGATAATAACGGACGTCGGTGCTCCCACACCGGAAGCTGGCGCGTTGAAGAGGAAACCGGTCGCCTCGCCATAGAGATTGGTTTTCTGGGTACCGTTGCTGATTGAGCCGCCGCCGGCAACCGAGGCTACAACCGTATGGTCGCCAAGCGGATTGCCCCAGCGATCCTTGATAATCACGGTCAGCGGAACCGTGGTGCCATAGTTGACCGTCGAAGGAACATCGAGTACGCATCCCGAGTAGTAAGCCGGGCCGGTCAAAAGC
>CP070766.1:2526960-2532969 GCA_020345705.1 Candidatus Zixiibacteriota bacterium
ACGCGAAGCGTCGATTTCCAGTCTCATATCCGCAAACTTGAACTGTGTTGCCTGGAAACTGGATATTGATTTGCCGAACTGAACTCGATTCCGGGCATATTCCACAGCCTCGGAGAACGCCTGCTCCGCGATACCAAGGGCGCCGGCGGTGACGCCTATTCGGCCGTAGTCGAGAACGCTCAGAGCTACTCTGAGTCCTTTTCCTATTTGCCCTATCATGTTGGTCGATGGGACGGTGACATCCTGGAAGTGAACACTGCACGTCTTTGAGGATCTTATTCCCAGCTTTTTTTCGGGAGGACCTACCGTGAGACCATCGCTGTCACGCTCAACGAGAAAAGCGGTGGGCCCTTTTTCAGCCTTGCAGAACACCACGAAGAACTTTGCAATATCAGCCGAAGTGATAAACTGCTTTTCTCCGTTGAGAATGTAGTTATCCCCCTTGGATTCGACTTTGGCCTGTATCGAAAACACATCGGTTCCAGCGTTGGGTTCGGTCAGACAGAAGGATGTGATTCCTCCGCTGGCCATTTGCGGCATATATTTCTTCTTCTGTTCATCGTTCCCGAAGAGCTCTATCGTCTTGCAGCCGAGGCTAAGATGGGCGGCGATCAATGTTGCGAGACCGCCGTTGGCACTGGCAAATTCCTCGATTATTCGCGAAAGAGAGAATTGATCAACTCCCATCCCCCCGTATTCCGCGGGAATCGAGGCTCCGAGATACCCGAGTTTTGCCAGCTCTGCGAGCAGTTCATCGGGTATTCCTTCCTCATCGAGTTTCCTGGTGACGGGATACACGCGCTTTTGGCAGAATTCCCGGGCTAATTCACCGTATTCAAGCTGTTCGTCGGTTAATCTAAAGGAATTCAACTTTTCCTCCTATGGCTTCTGGCTAAAGGCCCTGGTTTTATAATAGCACAATTTACACAATTTATTGCCGAGCGCAAGCTCAACCTGCCGTATTGTTCCGAGTGAGTTCAGGACGGACTGACTACACGGGCCGATGTCTTCCCCGCCAAACCATAGTCATCTTGCCAACACCCGGCGGCTTAGCCGAACCTGGCTGCTTGCAGCAGGATTCCGGCTTTATTGTGAGTGGAATGTGGCGAAAGGGATTACGGTTTCAGTATATCACGCCACAGTATTACTTCAACTGTAGCATCTCCAGAATTGATGTCCGTGGCATCCTGGATAATCAGACCGTCGGTACCGAGAAGGGCCGTCAGCGCCCCCGACGATTTCTTGGGCGAAAAGCGCGCAGTAGTGCGGCCTGCCTCTTCTCTGATGAAACCAGGCCAGATTAGCTTTCGATCGGATTTGCGGCTATCTTCCGGCGGCATCGCGGCCGGCTTCGGACGCAATCGGTAATCGGTGAACCCGGCCATCTTTTTCAGGGCAGGTATCAGGAATACAGAACAGGTGACAGCCGCAGATAGGGGATTTCCAGGCAGGCCGAACAGGATTTGTTTCCCGCGGACCGCGAAATAGGCCGGCTTGCCGGGCTTGATTCGGACCTTATGGAAGACTCTTCGCCAGCCGCATGACTCGGCTATATCAATAACAAGGTCTCTTTCACCGGCGGATACGCCCCCGCTGGTGACGATGACGTCATGCGGCGAGCTTAGCGCCTTCTGTAATTCCTCTTTAATATCTGGTACGTTACAGACTCGATCCACCCTGTCGCAATAGGGCGCTACGAGCGAAAGAATTGTAAAGGTGTTGGCATCATAAATTCTGTCGCCGGTCTGTTCTTCACCTGGATCAGTCAGTTCATCACCCGTGCCAATTATCATCAGCGAAGGCTTGCGATGAGTCATCACCGCGCGCAGGCCGATTGTCGCCAGAATCCCAATATCGAGCCGGCCCAGCGTCGTCCCCCCGGCATATAGCTTCTGGCCGCGGGCTATATCTTCCCCCGGCGGGCGGATGTGCTGTCCGGGGACTGCGGGCCTGAAGAAGCGAGCCTCATCTTCGTTGTAATCGGTTTCTTCGAATGGAACGACGGCATCGAATTCATCCGGCACTCGAGCCCCGGTCATTACCTTCAATGCGTGGCTGTCGGCGGCATAATGCGAAGCGGGGCGGCCGGCGAATGATGTGGGACCGACCGGGATCGCTCTGGGACTGTTCGCCGAGCATTCCGCGAGCCATTGAGATTTAACGGCAAAACCATCCATGGCCGAGTTCCTGAAGGGCGCAACGCTGATCGGGGAGACGACGTCCTGAGCCAGCACCCACCCGATTGCATCCTCTATCAGCCGCTCATCAGTACCGAGTTGATTCGTATTCTCCAGAATCAGTTCACAGGCGTCATCAAACTCAATCATAATTTTCCTCCGCCAGTCAAGGGCCGCGCGGCGTGCTCATGGTCATCCTCCCAGCGGATTGTGTCGCCGACTCTAATCGGCCCCCCCTCGGCGATTGAGGCGAATATGCCCTGGCGGGGCATGATGCAGTCTCCCACCGCCTGCCGAATGTAGCAGTCATTGTGACATTCCTTGCCGATCTGGGTAATTACCAGTCGCACGCCGGCACCTACACACAGGCGGTCACCAACTGAGGCGGTCGAAAAATCGAAACCTCGCGTCGTGATGTTCTCGGCGAAATCACCGGGTTTTATGTCAGGCAGGCGCTCACGAATGACGTCAAAAGCCTCATACGGTAACAGCGATATCTGACGCTCTGATCCAGCGTGAGCATCACCGGCGATGCCGAAATTCTCTATGAGCAGCACCTCGGCAATATTGTTTTTCTTCGATCCCTTCCGGGCAGAGACCGACAGACGATACACCTGGCCGGACTTAATCACCGTAGTTGCCTCCCGTTTCGGTCCCCGGACGCGCGCAGAATATCTCGACCTCTTTCCTAACAACCTTTGGCATTTCATGGCGGGTCAGTACAGTCACCGTCAACCCCCCATAGCGAAGAATGACGGCAGGGTGGTGGCGGAGCCGGTTGTACTTCGGCAACCACCGAATTGCTTTGACCGCATTAACTCATCGAATGCCGTCCGAGCCCGTCCGTAATCGGCAGTCAGCAGATCAAAGAGGTTAATGCTGCTGGAA
This sequence comes from Candidatus Zixiibacteriota bacterium, assembly GCA_020345705.1. Lineage (GTDB taxonomy): Bacteria > Zixibacteria > MSB-5A5 > GN15 > PGXB01. Next base: position 2,530,026 of record CP070766.1, read on the forward strand.
TCATAGAGACAGGTGTACAGCAGACCGCCGGCGGTCAACCGGACTCGATCACAGCCGTCGCAGAACGGGTGGCTGACCGGACTTATGAAGCCGACTTTGATTGCGAGTGACGGGGCTGTATAATACCGGGCGGCACCGTTCGGTCTGCCGGGTAATGGCCGTAAGTCCCACGGCAGCCGGTCAAGGATCTCATCACTCGAGACGAATCGCGGATCACCGAGGGCACTGTAACGATTCGGCATGAATTCAATGAATCGTAAGTCCAATCCGCGGCTGTCGGCAAACAAAATCAGCTTCTCGGTTTCATCATCGTTGATACCTTGCATCAGCACGCAGTTTAGTTTGACGCTGCCGATATGCTTGGCGGCTGCATAAATCCCGGAAATAACCCGATCCAGATAGTCACGTCCGGTCAGCGCCCGGAACTTAGCCGGATCAAGTGTGTCGAGACTTATGTTCGCGGAGTCCAGTCCGGCCGCGGATAAAGCCTGTGCTTTAGACGCGAGAAGAACACCGTTGCTTGTGATAGCGGTGTGAATGTCCCCGTCCAACGCCTTGACAAAGGACACCAGTTCGCACAGGCTTTTGGATAATGTCGGCTCGCCACCCGTGAAACGGATTTTTCTTATTCCAAAGTGATGCAGCAGCCGAATAGCCGAGCGCACCCTATCATCCGGGGCAAAGATGGTCGGCCGACGTTTGCCTGCCGGAAGGCAGTAGGAACATTGCAGATTACATGCCGACAGCAGCGATACCCGCAGATATCCGGGTGGACGATTTATGCTCACTTTTCAATCTCCATTTTCTTATCAAGCATGGTGCCGCTCACGAAGGCTCCCAATCCATCGTAATCCCCGGCGTCGAAGTGCACCGTCACATCGGCAAGCCGTTCCGGACCGATCGTGGCCACGATGTTTTCGGGTAGCCCGCCCGACCATTCTTTCAGATGCCGCGTGACCATCACCTTGGGGCGGCCGGCGCGCCGGTCGCCCTCGATGAGCCAGATGTCAATTTGTCGGCCGATCATGTCCTGGAGCTGCCGTGTATCCAGCATATCAGGTCGGGCAAAAATGGCAACCTCCTCGCCGCTCACAGCAATTGTTAACCCGGCGCCGGCTTGCCGGTGGCGGTAGCTATCCTTGCCGCGAGTGTCGAATCGATGTGAGTGGGATGTGTGTTTGACAGTGGCCACGCGACATCCCCTGCCGACAAGATAACTGACCAGACCTTCGATTACCTCGGTCTTTCCTGATTTCTTGGCTCCTACTACAGCAAGTTCAACCATTGAGGCCTCCAATCTCCAGGTCTTTCGGGCAGTTTATATTGCGCCACTGACCCGGAGGCAGGACGACGCCGTTGTGGTTCAATGCCTTCATAGAAGCGTCCATGCAAAACTCGTTGTTTTGCGCGCATCGATAGAAAGCTTGGAGTGAAGATTTGTGATAGATTCCACATAGCGGCTGCAGGCCGTCTGTTTCAATCAAACCCAGATACTGCTGACCGCGATACCGGCTAACCAACGAATAAATTACTTCGGCACTCAGATCAACCAGGTCGGCCGCAGTCACAAAGCAGCTGTCGGTATCGCAATCCTCAAGAGCGGCGATCACACCGGCCATCGGGCCGCCTGCTCTTGGGCTATCCAACACCACTGTGTAGCCAAGCGACGAAAACTTGGCCGATTGCCCTGCAACCAGCTTAACCTGTTCGAAACAGGCTTCGCAGGTGGCTATCGTGCGCTCCAGCAATGACTTGCCGCCTATCTTCAGGAACAGTTTGTCAGTATTCATCCGGCGACTGCTGCCGCCGGCAAGCACATACGCGATTAGGTCTTTACTTACCATAAAAAAATCCGCTGCCGGTTGGCAGCGGAAAACGCCTTCAATGATCTCCTTTGCCAAACCGGGCAGGCCGGGCGATTGCTCCCCCGGCCGTAGAGTCCCTGCCGGCCTCTTGGGTCATGCAGGGTTCGGAGATTCGTTCCTATTATGCTGTTCTTACCATCGGAACAAGAATAGACGTTACGATCACTTGTCTTATTTACTCATTCCGAGCACGGGCAGGGCACATACTCAAGTCGGGACCGATATGATGCAGCCGGAAGCCCCAATACTTGTTCACCGTGCCGCAGCCAAAAAACCTATATCCCGACTCACCTCCGTGTTTGCTCCTTCTTTTCCGATACACCATATCTTACTCAATATTTTTCTGCCAGTCAAGCAAATTGCGTTGCCGTTCGGCAAAATAGGATGAAATCTGAGTCAGTCTTCTGCAGAAAGCGGCCTTTGCCCGGGCGGAGATCCGGTTGCACAGCTCTGAAATCTCCCGATCCCCGCGGCCGGATGGAGCGGTAGAAAACAAAATAAGCTTTGGATGTTTGTACTCCAAATGATATAATAGACTGTTAACTTTCAATAAAGAACGTTTGAATTTAGCCGAGACTGCGACATGAGTGACACTTTTGAAACTGATCTTCCGTTAAAGGGGTACCGGGTTCTGGACCTGTCCCGGATTCTCGCCGGTCCTTATTGCACCATGATTCTGGGGGATCAGGGCGCCGAGGTCATCAAGGTTGAGAGGCCCGGCATCGGCGACGATACCCGAACCTGGGGGCCGCCCTTCGCGGGCGGTGAGAGCGCCTACTATCTGTGTTGCAACCGGAACAAAAAATCGATCGCCGTCGATCTCAAAAATCCCGAGGGTCTGGAGCTTGTGCGGCGGCTGGCCAAGGTCTCCGATGTCTTGGTAGAAAATTTCACTCCGGGACTGATGAAGCGCATGGGTCTGGACTACGAGACGCTTCACAAACTAAATCCGCGCCTGGTCTACGCCTCTATTACGGCATACGGTCAGGATGGCCCCTACCGTGACCGGCCGGGTTACGACATGGTGCTCTCCGCCGTCGGCGGTCTCATGTTCATCACGGGCGAGCGAAACGGAAATC
>CP070766.1:2533069-2536275 GCA_020345705.1 Candidatus Zixiibacteriota bacterium
AGGTGGAATTATATTATTGACCCGTCCCAGAAAGAGATTGCTGGAACGATCATAAACCGGATTTTTGCCGAATAACATTTGATGCAATATCACACCCAGGCTATAAACATCAGCCTGTTTGCTGACCCGCTTTTCAGGAGACGCATACCAGTTCTTCTCCATCAGGTTGTAGTGCGGCGGCAGACCGAAATCAGATACTTTGACGTTATCATCGCGCGTGAAAAGAATATTTGACGGTCTCAAATTGCCGTGTATGATTCCGTTCTTGGCGGCGAAATCGAGGGCATCGGCGACGGCGATGATGATTTGCATCGCCTTATCAAACGGGTACGGCTTGACCATGCGGTCGGCCAGCGAGCCGCCCGGCGCATACTCCATGACAACCACCAGACGCCGGTTGTCGCCGCCCGCGCCCAGGACGTTAATGATATTATCGTGCTTGAGGCTGGCCAGAAGCGTCGCTTCTTTTATGCCTGTTGAATTTCTGCCGTTTTTCTTTATTACAAAAAGCTCGTGCGATTCTTTGTTTTCGACGAGCATGGTCGAGCTGTATTTCGACTCCTTGAGCGTATCGAGGAATTGACATTTGCCGATAAAGGACTCGACGCCCGGATAACCGTTCTGGCCGGCGTTTCCGGCCGGGGAACGCCCGGAAATAACGTTCAGCAGGTCATCCTTGAGTTCGACCGCTTTCTGATAACGCTCTTTGGGGTCCTGGGCCAGGCAGCGAGTGACTATCTCATCGAACCGTTTGGGGACTTTCGGATTGATTTCACTGGGGAGCTTGAACCGGCCCTGCGGAAGATCCCCGACCAGGATTTCATAGATCATCAGACCGACCGCAAAAATGTCGGCGGCAGGCGTTACATTGGCCGCCGAAGCCCGCTGTTCCGGCGCCATGTATGCGATCGTCCCCATGACCACGTCGGAGCTGGTCATTTCGTGCTCCGGCTTGCCGACGATATGCGCAATCCCGAAATCCGCCACCTGCACATTGCCCTGCTTATCCACAAGTATATTGGCCGGCTTGATATCTCTGTGTATCACCCCGTTCTTGTGGGCATAGTCGAGGCCCTTGAGCACGTCAACAATCATCCCCAATTTCTGCCTGAGGGTGTACTTCGTGGAATAGATGATGTCGCGGAACGACATCCCGCCGACGAATTCCATTACGAAATAGTACCTGTCGCCGGCTTTGCCCCTGTCGATGACGTGGACGATGTTGGGATGATTGAGTCCGGCGATGGTCGTCGATTCTCGCTCGAAACGCCTGACGATATCGGGATCGCTGGTCATCTCCGGGAAAAGGACTTTGATGGCGACGTGCCGATTGAGGGAAACCTGACGGGCCTTAAATATCTCGGCAATTCCGCCCTGTCCGATTTTGGAGATTATCTCAAAATCCTTGATCTCGGGCGGCGCTGGTATTGTCTTTGCCTGCTGCATAGTACCACAAAAAATGAGGATGCCCTTAAAGCTAAGGGCTATCCTCATTATTAATCGGCAGGGAGGCGGAAAGTTTTATTTCAAAAGAAGCATCTTCTTCGTAAGAACCTTCGTGGCTGCTGAAATGCGGTAGAAATATACACCGCTGGGGGCATCCTGCGCATTCCAGGCAACTTCATGATTGCCCGCCTCAAATTCGCCGTCGGCCAGGGTGGCCACCCGCTGGCCCAGGAGGTTGAACACATCGAGCCGTACCCAGGCTTTCTCCGGAAGGGCAAAGGCGATAGTCGTGGCCGGATTGAAAGGATTCGGGCGGTTCTGATAAAGCTCGAAACTGGCGGGAAGGATATCATTGCTCTCATCGCCAATACCGGTCGGGCGGTGAACCTCGATGGCCCCGGGCACAAAGCTCGGCACAAAGGCGAGCATTCCGGTCACCTCGGCTACTTCGGGCCGCCGCCAGAGATGAAAGGTGCTCTTAAACTGTTCGAACACCGTTTCCTCGTAGATTGAATCGATCATGATGGTCATATCAGGGGTATCGCCGGACACGGTGAAATAGAGGGTGGCGATAAGGCCCGAATCGGCGCTGATTAAAGGCAGGGGTTCGACGACGGGTGGAATATACGATATTTCCAGCTCGCCTCCATTAATCATATGGTACCCCTCCATTTCGGCGTCCTTGAGCGAGCCTGAAAAATCGACATAGGTGCAGGCCAGATACTGATTATCGAATTTCAGTGGAATCCTCAGCGACGTGAGATCAAGGTCGCTGCCGGTCAGCCACAGCTTGACCGTGAAAGAGTTGCCGGACGTTACCGTCTTGCTTTCGACGATGAGACTGCCGTTATACACGGGCGGCGTCGCCCAGACGGCCGCCGATATGCAAACAAATGCTAAGAGTGCGAAGATCGTTAGCTTGTTTTTCATATCAATCATCCTTCCTTCAAGGCATAAAGGCCGCATATCTCACTGGTATATCTATTGATACCAGGCGTTATTCACATTGACACCGCCTATTAGCGCAAAGGAAGTGCCGTCGGAAAAACGTTCGAGACCCCGATTATTCAATCATTCCAGCCTGTGCAAAAATCGAACACCAGAGAGAGAGCGGCGAGCCATAAGAGCGCCGACGCCTGGAAGAAACGGCTTGCAGGCGGCTCAGTATATGAGTAATATATCAGCCCGGAGATAATCCCTGATTGAGATTGAAAATATACATTTCAGAGCCGTATGAATACATGATGCAAGTGTCATTGAAAAACGAAAGGAACAGGCATGAAACCGGTTGAGATAAGAAAGGATGTTTACTGGGTCGGGGTGGTTGACTGGGATTTGAGAGATTTTCACGGATACGCCACCGAGAAAGGGTCAACATACAATGCGTATCTGGTCAAAGGTGAAAAAGTTGCCCTGTTCGACACCGTTAAAGCCGATTTCACCGAGGCTTTCATTCAGAATTTAGAGGAAGTCATCGAGCCGGGCAAAATCGATTACATCGTCTGCAACCATGCCGAGATGGACCATACCGGGGCACTTCCGGCGGTGCTCAATATCGTCAAACCGGAGAAACTCATCTGCACCAAAGCCTGCCAGGATGCGCTGATAAAGCACTTCCACCGGGAGGACTGGCCGTTCGAGATCATCAAAGAGGGCGACACGATCGACCTGGGCGGCAAGACAGTCAGTTTTTACGGCTCGGCCATGATTCACTGGCCGGAAAGCATGGTGTCGTACATCAAAGAGGGCAACCTTCTGAT
>CP070766.1:2536375-2539102 GCA_020345705.1 Candidatus Zixiibacteriota bacterium
CCGATTATCTGGCTATCTTTGACCACCACTGCCCCGACCGGCACTTCCATTTCTTTGAAGGCCAGCTCGGCCTCTCTGAGCGCCTTTTCCATGAAAAACTCATGATCGGGCATAGTCATGATCCGAATATGGAATAATTGACTTTTTTAGGCAAGGTGAAATAAGGTCTCCTCTGGCGCAGCCGGGAATCCGTTCCCGACGGAAATTATCGGATTAATATCCTTGACTGCACATAAATAATCAGCTTCTTGTATAAAAGGGATCCTGAACCGGAATTCGCTCTGTGCTGTCCATTATGATCATGATGTAAATTCATCGAGTAACTTACAGGAGGGTGTCATGGCTGACAGTGTTTACAAAGTCATTGAGCTGGTCGGAACCAGCAGCGAATCATGGGAGAAAGCGGCGGCGATGGCCGTTGAGAGGGCTGCGAAGAGCCTGCGGGATTTGAGGATCGCCGAAGTCTCCGAACTCGACATGCAGTTGAAGGACGGCAAGGTCGAGGCCTATCGGGCGCGTGTGAGAGTGTCTTTCAAGTTTGAAGAAGGCACGTAAAGGCGCCCGTGAAATTGTATACCGACAGGCCTGACGGGCCGTCCCGCGCCCGTCAGGTCGTCAGTTCGGTATAATTACAATTCGTCCACAACTCCCTTTCAAACACTGGCTCATTCTAGTTCATTCCGATCCAGCTCAAGTAGTCGCTCTGTGAAAAGCTTGCCGGCAGGCGTTCAATCTATTCGCCGGCAAGAGATTAGTCCGTCAGGGGGTCTCTCGCAAATCTGCCGCATCCACTTTTGGGTTGCGATTTGGGCAGAATATGAGTACAATAGTAGGTTGTGTGAATAATCGTTACACGAATGAGGAATATGGAAAGAAAGAAAAGCAACATCATTCTGATCGGTATGATTTCCGGGGCTGTTCTGGGCGTTCTGGGCGGCTATTTTGTCAGCGACGTCATGATTCACATCAAATTCCTGGGCACAATCTTCCTGAACGCTCTTAAAATGATTGTCGTCCCGCTGATTATCGCCTCGCTCATAATCGGGGTAACGTCGCTGGGCGATATCCGAAGACTCGGCCGCACCGCCGGGAAGACCCTTCTCTATTATATTGCCACCACCAGTTTCTCGGTGTTGATCGGTATTATCCTGGTCAATCTTATCCGCCCCGGCATGGGCGTTCCGCCCATAGGGGCCGCAGTCCCGGAGTTTGTTGGCGGCAGCGGTCAGAAGACCGTTATTGACGTAATCGTCGGGCTGGTCCCGGATAATATCTTCGGGGCGGCCGCCGAAGGGCAGATTCTTCCGCTTATCATATTCGCCCTTATTTTCGGCGGCGTGCTGACCGCGATAGGCGCCAAGGGCCGGCCGGTCATCAGTTTCTTTGACGGCGTCAACGCCGCCATAATGAAAATTGTCACGCTTATCATTTATTTTGCGCCGATCGGTATATTTGCCCTCATCGGTGGCATCGTTGCTGAAAATCGTGAGTCCGTTCACGAGCTGATAACGGCGCTTGGCATCTACGCCGTTACCGTCATCATCGGGCTTATCATACATGCGACCATCATCCTGCCTCTGATTCTGAAATTGCTCGGAAAGAAAAGGCCATTCGAGTACTTCCTTAATATGGGACAGGCCCTGGCGACCGCCTTTACGACCGCCTCGTCCTCAGCCACGCTGCCGATGACGATGGAATCGGTGGAAGAAAAAAACAAGGTTGACAGCCGGGCCGCCTCGTTTGTTCTGCCGCTGGGCGCGACCATCAATATGGACGGCACCGCTCTCTACGAAGCGGTGGCCGCGATTTTTATCGCCCAGATCTACGGGATTGATCTTTCCGTCGGGGCCCAGGTTATCATTTTCTTTACGGCCACCCTAGCTTCGATCGGCGCCGCGGCAATTCCCGAAGCCGGGCTGGTCATGATGAGTCTGGTTCTGACGGCGGTCGGACTGCCTCTCGAAGGCATCGGCATTATCCTCGCCATCGACTGGTTTCTCGATCGGTGCCGCACAACCGTCAACGTCTGGGGAGATTCCATTGGCGCCGCCGTGATCGGGCAAACCTCGGAGATGAGAGACTACCAAAGAAAAACGGTCACGGTCAGGGCCCAGCCGCCGACCCAAAAAAGACAGGCTCCTGAAAAAGCCAGAGCCGGGCAGGACAGGACAAAGCGCACATCCAAGACCGACCGGCGAACCAAACCGTCTCCCGGCCAGGACGGCCGGAAGAAGGTCCGACGACACGATAACGGAAAAGGCCGCCCGCCAAAACCGCAGCGATCCGCGAGGAGCGATCGCAAGGACCGCGGGCCCCGGCGCGACAGACTTTCCCGACCATCGCCCGGACCCGACGTATCTCAAAGAAGCCGGCCGCCCAAAGAGGCTCCCGCGGAGATGCCGGACAGAGAGGTGCCGAAGGGAGTGAAATCGCTGCTGGCTCCGGACGGCGATGACAGATTCTTTGACAAGCCTTTCTCTGAGATAGATATCTTCGGAAACAAAGAGGAAAAGAAAAAGGGCTCGAAACCTGCTGTCTCCTGGCCACGACCGGCCGACGCAGATGAAACGGAACCGCCACCGGATCGGGCCGAACAGGAGCCCGCTGAAAACGAATCGACTGAGCCAGACAAAACTCCCGAGGGAAATTCTCAGGAAGAAGCACCCGAATCTTCAGAGGAAACAACCGAAAGCGAATCTGATGACGATACCGGTTCCTGGGGCAGGC
>CP070766.1:2539202-2541867 GCA_020345705.1 Candidatus Zixiibacteriota bacterium
CATTCGGGTCGGGGCCAATTCCGGCTCGCTTCCCGAAGACCTGGTCGATAAATACGGCCGGGACAATCCCGAGGCCCTGGTCGCCGCCGTCATGCGCCAGATTGAGATTCTCGACGAAAAGGATTTCCATGACATTGTCATATCGCTTAAATCCTCCAGCCCGACGGTCACTTTCTGGGCGCACGTGCTTCTGGCGGAAAAAGTCGATTATCCGTTCCATCTGGGCATCACCGAGTCAGGCACGCTTCAAACGGGAACCGTCAAATCGGCGGTCGGTCTGGGCGCCCTACTGACGGCCGGTATCGGTGACACCATTCGCGTTTCCCTGACCGCCGATCCGCTCGAGGAAGTCAGAGTCGGAAAGGCCATATTAAAAGCCCTTGATCTGAAAAAAGAAGGTGTTGAGGTTATCTCGTGCCCGACCTGCGGCAGATGCGAAATCGATTTAATACCGCTGGCGCAATCCATTGAGGAGAAAACCCGGCACTACAAAACGCCTCTGAAAGTGGCCGTGATGGGATGTGTCGTCAACGGCCCGGGCGAGGCATCTTCGGCCGATATCGGTATCGCCGGGGGCAGAGGATTGGGGATGCTTTTCAGGGCCGGGGAAATCGTCAGAAAGGTCCCGGAAAGCAACCTTGAAAAGACTCTTCTTGAAGAGATAGAGCGCTTGACAGGAGGCGTTTAGGCTAAAAACGGATCGCTTTAAACCTCCTGAACCTCCAGATACATCTCACCATAATCGGTCATCCCGGTCATCCGTTGGGCGAGTTCGTCGCCCGATACCAGCCACTGCTCCGTGACAGCGGCTAATTCCTCCTCGTTGGTCTCGGCCAGCCAGTCAATAATGACCGTTCCCACCCGCTTGCCTTCAACGAAAACGTCATTCATTGTGAGTGTGAATTTGACGTTCATGGTGAGCTTGCCCTTTCGCCTTTGGAGGTCTGTTACCCGAAGCGTAATGCAACCCCGGTGCCGCCACCGCCGGAGTGTCCTTGGTGACACATAACACATTGCACCACAATAGAAAAGACTTGAGGCCCCGGCTTAAAGGAGCCGGTCCGCATCCTGACACAATAAGGAAACTGCATAGTAGATATGGCGGAGTTCCCATACTATCACGGAAGAATGGAATAATCGATGAATAAACTAAACTCCCCCTCCAAACTGAAAAAAGACCCCGTGAAGCATAGTCCGCAGCGCATCAGAATGGAGATTCTGAGCATTATGAGTTGACAGCTATCCTAGAAACCTGTTTCTTCGTTATAAGAGATTAACGGCTCAACTGTCAGAGACATCCAGGCACGAGTATCATAATGAAGTATCTCTACTTGCTTTTCTTGCCGGTGACAATTCTGATGCCTGCCTTCGCCGTCGGTCAAAGCTTATTTGTGGACAAGGGAGTAGATGCAACCGGCATTATGGCTAACGTTGGAACAACCGGCAGTGAGAACTCGAATGAGGTAGAATCAGTCGCAGGAGTAACCCTGGGATTAGCCTCGAAAGGCATCATCGACGTGGGCATGTCCATCGGCTGGCTGCTCGGATCAGGCGCTGAGAGCAATTACGGACTGGGCGGCTTCGTAACAGCCTATCCTGTCAGACAAGGCTGGCTGGGCATTCCACTGTCAGCAGCTGTTGGCATCTCAACCGCCGCATATGGGGAATACAAAGAATACTCTCTCGATTTCCTTCTCTCTCATGATCTGAACATGGCCTTGAGCTCGTTTATTCAACCGACTATCGGCAGTTTATTTGTCGATTTCGGCTCGGAAGGTGCGAGAGGCCGTTTCCACGTCGCCCTCCCGATTTATTTTGCCCCGCATCCCAACGCCACCGTTGTTATCAGTCAATCAGCATCTTTTTCTGAGGGGATTCCTCCCATTTATTCATTCGGATTGGGTCTGGTGCTCGGGAAATCAAAAATGCAGGTCACTTAATACGCCCATTAGATCAATGTATAGGATTGTGAATCAACTTGCACGGAGAGAAGCGAAGTGTTTATTCGGTATGTTCTTATCACAGGCGTAATTTTGTTCCCGGCCATGGCGAGCGGGCAATCGGCCTTTGTGGATAAAGGTGTCAACGCCTTTGGCATAATGGCCGACCATTCGCGTCGTCAACATGCTATAGGACATTTCCAAGGCGTCAACGCTTTCGGTATGAGGACCAACTATATTACCGGTAATGCATACGGCGGCCCCAGTGTTACGGCCGCCGGAATGGCCTTCGGAATTGCCGTTGACGGTGTGATCGATTTCGGTGGTTCTATCACCAAACTGACAGGTGTAAGATCGGGGGACGGCATCAGCCCGAGCGCCTATTTCAATTACTATTTCTTCAAGCAGGGCATCAATAGGATGCCGCTATCGGCCGCCATTAATGTATCATACGCCTCGTATGAGGGCAACAAAGCATATTCGGCCGGGCTGCTCGTTTCGCGCAATGTTCGCATAACGTGCTGCACATTTGTTCAGCCCACATTTGGGGGAGCGGTGACCACTTCCGAATTCAGAGCTGAGGATATCTGGGGCCATTTCCAGATTGCAGTACCGGTCTGTTTCGCCGTACAACCCAAACTCACCATCGTCATAAGCCCCTCGGCTTCATTTTCTCAGGTTGAGCCGGCATACTCAATCGGATTGGGATTGGTGATAAAAAAGCC
>CP070766.1:2541967-2544791 GCA_020345705.1 Candidatus Zixiibacteriota bacterium
ATCCCATCTGGCCGCCCTGAGTTCGTCCTCCAGCGCCCATATTCGACCACCCTCATCAGGCAGTTCCCACCGGTCATATTTAACCCGACCCATACTGTGGAACAGCTCGAGATTTGTCAGAAGCTCCGCCTTGGACCTGGCCGTAAAAACGAAGGAGGTGGGATTGAAGTCCGCCAGCTGTGAGACAACCACATCCCCCAGCCCGGTAGCGTCGATAACCAGCCGACCCGGATAAAGCCTCTGTCTATTCCTGATCTCGGCCAGGATTACGTTCCAATCCCACCTTCTTATTCTGACCAGGTCAACCACGGTGCACACTTCTCCTTTGACCGCCACCGTTATTCCGACGGTAGCGGTCTGCTTGCGGGCCAGGTCCCAGCCGGAAATGAAGTATTCACGAGCTTTTGGTCCCGAACGCAGACGGTTGATTTCTGATGAGCCAACAAGAGCACCATCAATGTACTTGCCCGGAATAATTTCCCCGCCCGAGTCCACGAATTGACCCATAATATTCTGAGCGACCCGTTTTTCGCCGAGGTACTTCAACTGCATCCTCAGGTAATCATGAGATATGTAATTATTCTCACGGGAGTCGCCACTCTGGATATAAGCATCGTCGGGCCTGTCCTTCAGCTCCAGCATTTTCTGATAAAACCAGTTTCGGCCGTTGGGAGTGGAGACAAGGTCAAGCTTGCCCTGGCGGTCTGCCAGACGCATTTTAATCACTTCGTTGACAACAAACTCCGCCTCATCCTCGAAAGCCACCTCGTCAAAGATGAAGTAATCATAGTCATTCCCCAGCAAGTACTCTCCCCTTCTCTGGGTCGAGCGGGCTTCGATTACTGCGCCGTTACCCAGAATGATTCGAGGATATGGAGTGACCGTGACCTTCTTGACGAGGCCCTCTATCCGGCATGGACCGTTCAGGATGCGAAGGACGCTGTTGAAAATAATCCTGGCCTGATCAAGGGTGATACTGGCCGTGACAATGTGATACCGACCTGACCGGTCATATCGAACATCTCTGATTCTGAAGAGAGCATGGTGTATGATCTTTATCGCCTCAGCGAAGGACTTACCCCACCGGTTTCCGGTGACAAGAAGATTCTCCGGCCGGCAACTGCCGCGGAGCCATCTCACCTGGCCGGGATGAGCAACGATATCAAGGAATTTTTCGGCGAAAAAGGGAATGTCTTTTACTGCTCGTCTCCAATCGGCCTGACTGAAGAGCTTGCCTATATTAGATCACCCGCTTTATGCGCGGCGTCCTCTCGTGAGATCAGCCCGGCTGAATACAATTTGAGCAGGTTGTCAACTTTGCTCTTCTCAATCTCAGCCTGGTCAGAGGCAAGATAAGACAGAGTATTGTCAAATGTATAGTGACACCGGCAGTCCATTCCTTTCAAAGCTAATTCAATATTCCCGATCCATTCCAGAAAGCGTGCAATCTGCCGTTGAACAGATGTCACCTGGCGCATGACGAGATCATATTTGAACTGTGCCCAATTATGGGTCGTCCCATAACTGTATCCCAACATGAATGGTGCCAGATTGGTCCCGGCGCAAACCTCCACCACCATTGCCCGATGATTCAAAAACCATGAATGGGTCGCCCCCTGAACGGTACGCGGCCCGATGTACTCGACCTTGACATTGTCCCAAGTAACGGGATTGTCCTCGGGCCTGCATCCCCTGATCATCGACACCGTCTCGTCAAAGTATTCATTTATCCGATCGACGTAGGCATCATCCGATTCCCCGGCCAGCTTCTCGGGGGGAGTAATCTGGATGTGAAGACGGTGATATCCGGCGTTATGGACTGCTTTTAGCATATCGTCGATTAATTGCTGTTCGATGTAGGCCACAAACGAGATAGCGCTCAGAATCGATTGCCCCAGACCGCTGCCGACGCACGGATTCAGGCCATGGTAATAGAAATCGTTGCCGTTGAGCTTAACATCGCCCTTATCCGTCTCGAGAACAAGCTGCCGCCCGCTTCTCGGGTCGTTGACAGAACCGATCAGAGATACATCAACCGGCTGGAATCCCTCAATCCCCGTCGCATCGGCATCCACGACGAGAAATCCAGCAAAAGCGCCATCGGTGTATAACGAATTCAAAATGAGGGGCATAAATGAATCGAATCCGGCCATCTTGTGAAATCGAAGCGGGTATATTCGAAGGCTCATCGCTTCCAGATGGCGGAGCGCTTCTTCCTTTACACTCTCCGAGGCCTCTCCGACAACCTCATACTTACCCGGTGCTGATGAAAGCCGGCTCCAGGTCCAGATGCACGAGCTCAGCAGCGGAATATTGTCCCTCAGAAAGCGATAAAGACTGATTCTAAACCTTTGCGTGCTGTATCCGTCGGCATTCCAGACGAACGCATTTGAGCCCCTTCGCTTCCAGTTGCGAGGCTCAGGAATAGGGCCGGAAACGGATGCCAGCCTGGTCACACAAGCCGCTCTCATCTTGCTTTTTCCTTTTTTTCCTTCTGTTTTCATAATCTTGACCTCCAACCAATTTACGGAATCCCAAAAAACACCGATTCCACTCGGATTTTGACGAACTGGTCGACAAATAAAGTTAATGGCCTCACGTACATAAAGTTACTTGATCTGCCCATTTTTTGCACAGTCTTGCACATACAAGACAAAAAATGCCCACAAATGCACCCAAATTCCCACTACAACTTATTGTGGGAGAGCAGATTAAAAAGAGGTGCCAAGCCTGACCGGAAGGCGTCCCCATTGCATACAGTATTAACGGATAGTAATAGTCCATGTGAGAAGAATCAGAATGAAAATGAAAATTATTTATCTGA
>CP070766.1:2544891-2547755 GCA_020345705.1 Candidatus Zixiibacteriota bacterium
CTGGAGCGGACTTCTTATCCCGGCGACCTTTGACGGCGGTATTCTTCTGGTCGATGAAACTCAATCCGGCGGCTATAATCCAACAACACAGGAACAGACTGCGTTTTTTGAAAGCATTTTCACGGGTCAACCGTATACCCGGATTCAGGTCAACGAGGCGGTTGACGTGGTTTCCCGGTCACTTGTCGGCCAGTACAATCCGATTTTCTGGATTGATGATGATGACACCGTGCATGTGCTGGAAGAATCACTCGACACCCTGGACTGGTTTCTTGACTATGATACCGATTTCCTTCTGGCCGGCTGGCAGACGATTTACGCCATTACCGGGCAGAGACACTTCTATTCCGGCAGTTTCTATTATGACAATCTGGGAATCACTTACATCGCCCAGAATCCCCAGACCGATTTCACCGGCGCCACGGGATTGAACGGCTGGCCCGATCTGGAGGTGAGAGACCATCCGTTCTACATGAACCGGTTGCCGGATATTGACATCTTCACTGAATCGGCCCAGGCGGAAGTGATCTACACATTCGACTCCTACTCCTCGCATCCGTTTTTTGCCGACAAGCCGGTGGGGGTCGCGCTTGACACTTATCACGGCAAGCGTGTTGTCCTTGGATTTCCTTTGTACTGGCTGACCGAAGCCAGCGCTCAGGCTCTGATTACGAAGGTGTTTGAGTATTTCGCCGAGGAATCGGTCCTGTACGGTGATATCAACGGCGACTGGTCGGTGTCTATACTCGATGTCACTTATCTGATAAACTATCTTTACAAAGAAGGTCCGCCGCCTGAGGATATGAATAACGCCGACGTTGATGCCGGCTGCGCCATCAATCTGCTGGATGCCACTTACCTCATTAACTATCTTTATAAAAACGGCCCCGAGCCGTTGGAAGGGTGTGTGAACTGAGAGGATGCCGCAGAATAATCCGAATTCCAAGAAGGAGGGTAGGATGCTCAAGATGCGTCTTATACTACTGGTCTTCTGCTCCTTGATGCAGGGATCGGCTTACTCGGGTGATCTATGCCTGCTTACTATTGACGGTTATGAGCAACTCGAGGCTGTCAGGCAAACGGTTGATCATGCCCACGGTATCATAGCTGACAAGTTCATCGTCTACGTCAATACAGACCAATACCGATCCCTCAAGGGCGCCGGAGTCGATGTGAAGCTTCTGGTGAAAGACTGCCGGCTGGAAGACTTCTATCTCGTCCTCGCGGAAACCGAACGGTCTCCGAAAACGGCGTTGGAGTTGGCCCCGCTTTATTCGGCAGCCGACAGCCGGATTGTTAAGCTTCAGAAGAGCTCGACAGGCATCCTGGCAAGAGAAGGTTACGTTGTATTGCCACTCATTGAAAAAAATACACCTTTTTTCTATACTCAAGCGCACTCTTACAATCCCACCCTCGTCGATTATCCAACTGATTCCATTGCCGATATGGTCAGTCTTGACTCACTGTACAGCTATCTTACACGTCTCCAGGGTTTTTACACCCGGTTCACTCCCACCGATTCCTGCGATGCCGCACGAGATTGGATTAGAAATAAGTTTCAGAGTTTCGGGTACAGTGATGTCACACTACAGCATTTTCTGGCCACCCGGGAGGATATGAATGTATTCGATGAACCGACCTCTAATGTGATCTGCCGCAAAATAGGCACGGAACAGCCGGACAAATGGATTATAATCGGGGGCCATTATGATTCGTTCGCAGACGGCTGCTATACGTATTTGTATGCGCCCGCACCCGGTGCGGACTGCAATGCCAGTGGAACGTCGGCGGTTCTCGAGCTGGCCCGAGTTTTTAAGGATATAGAATTTTCGAAATCGCTGATGTTCGTTACTTTCGGGGGTGAAGAGCAGTGGATGGATGGTTCGGAATATATGGCGCAGCAGATGTATGAAGATTCGATAGACATCGAATTCATGCTCAATTTCGATATAATCGGTTATGAAGCCAACGGTATCCCCGAATTCTGGATTGCGGCGACGACCAACTGGGCGTACGGCCAGGTCTTCGTCGATGCCGCCTCTCGCATCAATGACTTACTTCCGATTCAAATAGATAGCTGGTTGTCGGATGAAGCATCCTTCACCGATCGCGGTTACAACGCGGTTGCCGTCTGGGAACACGAAATTCATCCCCAAATGCATACAATCTACGATAATTCGACGTCTATAGATTTCGGATACATGACGAAATTCGTCGAAATGTCTGCCGCTGCCGTTCCCGTTGTCGATCGGTCTGCGGCTCCAACCGTATGCAGGCTCCTGGATGTCGGCGACGGGCAATCGTTAAGAGCGGTCTGGGACAGCTGTTATGCCGATTATTCATATAAGGTCGCCTATGATGTTAAACCATCCGACTTCGCGGACACCGTTGATGTACCGCCCCTTTCATGCTTCCACGACATAACCGGGCTTACCGAAGGTGTGGAATATTATGCTACTGTTCTCGGCATGCCCGGTGAAGGATATCCTCCATTCCTGTACGTTGTGTCGCAGATGACGCCGTTGTCAATCCCACGTACGCCGGCAGAGTTTACCGCCGAACCGGATTTCCAGTCGGTTACCCTCAGTTGGAAGCCCAATACGGAGCTTGATTTGAATCATTACAAACTCCTTAAAAAGCCGATCGGCTTCGGGTGGGTCGTTGTCGATGACGGCTGCACTGACACGACTTTTGCGGATACCGATGTCATCGGCCATCAGCAGTACGTCTACGCCGTCCTTGCTGTCGATAACGATCTGAATGAGTCGGACACCGCCTGGAGCGGACTTCTTATCCCGGCGACCTTTGACGGCGGTATTCTTCTGGTCGATGAAACTCAATCCGGCGGCTATAATCCAACAACA
>CP070766.1:2547855-2551878 GCA_020345705.1 Candidatus Zixiibacteriota bacterium
CACCTTCGCTTCACCGTTGCCGTCAAGAGTGGCATTGCCGTTGTAGACGTTCATCATGTCCGGCGACTCGACAAAACTGTGCTGGAGATATTTATTCTCCGGGTCAAGCGGATGGTCAATTTTAAACGATCCGCTCCCCTTGCTCAGGTTGCCATCCACCTCCACATTCCCCCAGAACTTCCCGGCGTAATTGTATGTGGCGTCTGTAGCAAAACCCAATACACCGTAAGCATATTCACCATCATATGCTAGGCCTTTGACGCCCGTTGACCTTCCTGTGGTCAGGTTGACGCTTTCAGCTTCTGCCTTTGCTTCGATACCATATCTGCTTTCGCCATCACTTTTCGCAATTCCATAAAAGCCCCAAGCAAGGCCGCCGCCGCCGACTGTTGTATGCTCCACGACACTAGATATACCTGAAAGCTGGCCAGTGTCTGCATTTTTCAAGTCTGTGTATACACCCCATCGGCAGGAGTCTCTGTTGACCGCCACTGTGCTATCACTGAACAGCACAACATCTGTGAATGTTTTGGTGGCGCTTATTGTCTGCTGTGTCGTAAGGGTGGCCGCGGTCCCGCTGATCTTTGAAGGTGATATGGCGGCTGAGGCATTGATGTCGGCATTCGTTATGCTGCCATCGGCGATACTGCCGGACGTCACGCAATTGTCCGCGATGTGAGCCGAGCTAAAGGAATAGAGGGTTGAGGTCAATACCTGATACGGTGTCATCTCGTCGTCTGTTCCCACCTTGATGCCCAGATATCGCTTCTCACCCGCAAAGGCATTCGCATCCGTAATCGGGCCAAGCTGAATTGTAAATACTCCATTCGTGTCGCAGATTATGGTGGCGGTTGAATCATAGTACACCGGATTAGGATCTACCGTTTCGGGGTTAGCGTATATGCGAAATCTGACGTCGTCGACATCGCCGTAGAGCGGCTCGCCGCCGGCGTCGGTCAGGCGGCCCTGATACATGATTGTGTTGGGCGCCTGAGCACGGCCAGTAGATGCAAAACCAAGATGTAATATCCCTATGGCCAGCAAAAGATAAGTAAACAACTTTCTCATTTTGCTCCCTCCTTTGGCCTTTTGTCTAATGGTTCAGGCTGCATCGTACCCGTGGTTAACGTTATTATCGCTTGGTCGGTGGCGGGGGGAAATCGGGAAGCGTCTGATCGATGGGGCCGCCGTCGTCACCACCGCCTCCAGCAAGGAGAACGGCTCCTCCGACAACTACTCCAACACCGAGTCCGATGGCCCACCACTTGGTGTACCACGGCTTTTTCTTCTTCTCCTCTTTTTTAGGCACTTCCGCCGGCACGACCTCTTCGGGTTTCTCTTCAACCGCGGCCGCTTCCTCGGCGGCCTGCTTGTCAACCAAGTCCTGGGCCTCTTTCATCATGGCCATGAATTCGGGAGACTTGATATTGAGCTCGCCCCGCCATTCGCGGTACGCCTCAAAAGCGGCGACAAACTGCGCGATAACTTTCTCTTTCTTTTCGCTGACGTCCCGGCCCCTGGCATAGTACACCTCGGCCAGCAGAACGTGCCCGTCGGCCCGCTCTTCAATGCTAATTCCCTCCACGGCAAGGAAATCGTTTATTTCCTGTTCCGCGCAGTGATAATTGAGAGCCAGGAAATTCTTCCGGGCGCTCTCAAGTGTCGGATTGTCGCGGTCATACTCGCATTCCGCCTGCTGACCGAAAGCCAGTCCGGGCAATATGACGGAATGCAGATAGACAAACAACAGTATCACTGATGTTGTCTGCAGAAGGTTGCGTCGTTTGGTCATGACACCTCCATAAATTAAAGTTAATCTTCTTTCGACCAGAATATTAAAAGGGGAACATTTTCAAGCCCCGGCTGATCGGCTGCCCCAAGGGTCAATTTACCGCTGTGACCGGTTATTACGGCTCGCGTTTCGCCTCCGTACGGATTGGCAATGAGTGAATCTATTCTGGGTTTGCCGCCCTCTCCCCCGCTTAAATCGAGTATTTCGGCTTCAATCTGCCACGGCCCCTTCGGTTTTTGAAGGCCGAGGTTGGGAAAATCCATCAGGGTATGCCCCCGGCCGTTGAAGGAAAGCGCCAGCCAGTGCTGATCCGACGCTGGAAGCAGTGAAATCTGCAAACTGACCGAATCGGCCAGCGAAAACTCACGACCAAGGTCGATTCGCAGCCCATCCTGCTCTTCACTCACGTCAACGGACTGCTCAAAGGCCGGGTAGTCGGGATGAAGAACGCCGATACGGTGCCTCCCCTGCTCCAGCGAGAAGGCGCTGTCGGGGCTTCCCTCGTTTCCGTCAACCAGCAGAATGGCCCCGCTGGTCGGTATGATATCCACCGAGAAGGCTATCAAAGCCGGCGATATCGGCTCTTCCGACACTGTCTCTTCTTCCGGTATCGAGGCAATCTCGGTTTCTTTTTCGGCAACCGGCTCTTCTTTGATGGTGACCTCAGGCTTTTTCTCGGGAACTACGTCCGTCACGGGCGGCTTTGATTCCTCACGTCGGATTTCGGTCTGCGTCGGCTCGGTTTCCTCAGCTGTGGCGGCCTGTTCGTCGAGGATTTCCTCCTGCGGCTCCTCGGTTGTTGTCGTCGAATCGGCGGTTACGCCAGCATCAGTTACCGCCGGCTGGGATGAAGATATTTGCTGCCAGAGGTCGGTCAATTGATTGCGGCCCAGATAGGCGGCCACGGCCAATACGACCAGTATAGCGACGTACGGTAGGACAGACCGGCGCTTTTTCGCCCCGCCGTAGGCATGCTTGAGGTCCTTGAATTCCTCGTACATTTCTGCGGCGGTTTTGTATCGTTTGGCGGGTTCGGGATGCGTGGCTTTCATCAGGATCTGCCGCAGTTCGGGTGAGAGCTTATCGCTGGCCAGGCCGCCCCATTCCTGGGGATTGGGATGGGCTGGATTTCGGTATGGCAGATCATTGGTGGCGAAGTTGAAGAGGGTAATGCCTATTTCATAAATATCGCTGAGAAACGGGTTGTAATCCTGGTCGCCGGAGTGCCTTTCGGGTGCGGCGAACATCGGCGTCAGCGCTTGGTAAGAAGTCTTGGTGGCATCGCCGCCCATTTCCTTGGCAATTCCGAAGTCGATAACATAGACTTGCCCCCTCTTATCGAACATGATGTTGCCCGGTTTGATGTCGCGGTGAGCGATTCGTTTCTCATGGGCGTAAGCGATCGCACTTGTAACCGCCCGGGCGACTTTCAGAAATTCATCCCCGGAGATGGCTCCGGACTCTTTGAGAATGCTTGCCCCATCTCGTCCGTCAATGAAAGAGACTACCACGGCGCCTTCTTCCGGGAGGAAGTCGATGACGCGTGAGATATTCGGGTGGTCGAGCATGCACAGTATTTTGGCCTCTTTGGCAAATTTAGAGCGGGATTGAACCCTTTTGAAAAATTTGAATATGAGTCGTTGTTCGAGGAGGTTTTTGTTGTAACCGGCATATACTTCGCCGAACCCCCCTCCGCCGATGTAGCCGTCAATTTTATACTTTCCGGCGATTTCCCAGCCCATTATCCCGAGCGGATCAGAGCTGCCGGGTTCTGCGGTCTCGTCCCACTTTATGGTTCCGTCATCATCGGGCATCAATCACTCCGGAACGTGAATTACTTGATGTTGTCTATCTCGTAGTGAGCATTATATAGCAGTGCTGGTCTCGAAATTAGCCCAACTCCCGCTGTTCCCTTCTAATGTATAACCGCCTCCGTGTAAACCGCAAGGGCTTTTTGAGCTTAGGTTGGAAATAATCGATAAAGCCGGTAGCGCAATTCTCCTGCATAACTAAAGAGAAACTACTTATTGACTTAATGAATGAAATGGAATTATATTTAACCAGTCAGAGTTTTGCCGCACTAATTTCAGGGAGAATATATGCCCGGTAAGCCTGCAGCAAGAGTTGGTGACCAGACGGCACACGGGGGTGTGATAACCGGCCCCGGCGCGCCGACCGTCCTGATCGGGAAACTGCCGGCCTCCGTCATGGGTGACATGCATGTCTGCCCC
>CP070766.1:2551978-2557447 GCA_020345705.1 Candidatus Zixiibacteriota bacterium
CCCGACCGCCTCGGGGCAGTACGAATCGAAAGGATATGAGCTTCTTGAAGAACTGAAGATGAAAGAGGCGGTTCCGCAACTGGTCGATGAAATCGAAATGCTCCAGGCCGCCGAAAGCTGCCCCCAAAAAGCAACGACGCTTCTTCTGTCGGGCGATCAAGTCTCGCTTCAGATGCATGAGTCAATCGGCCATGCCCTCGAGCTCGACAGGGTCTTTGGCGCCGAGAGGAATTTCTCGGGAACATCCTTTGCCACTACGGATAATCTGAACAAGCTTAAGTACGCCTCGGATATCGTTACCGTAGTGAGTGATTCCACGATTCCGCACGGGTTGGCATCCTACGGATACGACGATGAAGGCGTTCCGACGTATCCGGCGGAGTTGATTAAGGACGGAGTGCTGGTCAATTATCTTTCTTCGAGAGAAACGGCGGCGAAAATCGGCAGAGATTCGACGGCGGCGATGCGGGCCAACAGCTGGAGCAACGTGCCCATCGTCAGAATCAGCAACATCATGCTTTCCCCGGGAGACAAATCCTCCGGTCGGTTGCTCTCGGAGATCGACGACGGGATTTACATGGACGGCGTCAAATCGTGGTCTATCGACGACGAGAGGAAATATTTCCAGTTCGGCTGTGAGATCGGCTGGCTGATAAAAGGCGGCAAACTGGCCGCGCCCGTAAAGAATCCAACGTATTCGGGCTGTACCACCGATTTCTGGAACAAGTGCTCCGGAATAGCGGACAGAGCCTCGTACAGAGTCTGGGGAACGCCGAACTGCGGTAAGGGCCAGCCGGGGCAAAACGCCCGTACGGCGCAGGGGGCCTCGCCGGCCAAGTTCGACAACATCGAGATCGGAGGATAGCGCGGTGCTTGAGAAGAAAAAGGCCTTCGAGATTTTGCAGAAGGCGCTGTCCTATTCCAAGAGCGAAATGGCCGAGGCGGTGCTCGAAAGCGAGCGCATGTCCCTGACTCGTTTCGCCGAATCAAAAATCAGCGACAACATTGACAAGGAAGAGACGACTCTTTACATCCGCTCGGTCAAAGGCAAGAAGATGGGTGTCTCGGCGACAGGGGATCTAACGGACGAGGGGATCAAAAAGGTTGTTGCGGGCTGTGAGGCGGTGCTCGAGTACATGCTTCCCGATGATAGGTTCATTTCGTTTCCGACTCCGACTGATATTAAGTTGAAAGAAGATCTTGTAAGTGAAGGCACCTCGAATTTCGGCCCGAAAGAGCGCGCCGAGGCGGTCTCACTCATGTCACGGATTGCACGTAAGGGTAACATGAAAACATCGGGCGCCTTCCGGATTGACGAGACCGCCCTGGCCGTTGCCGGCAGTCTGGGAGTGCAGAGGTTTTTCACCGGCAACTCCGCCCAGCTGTCGCTCACGGTGTCGGGAGATTCAAAAAATTCCGGCTGGGCGATGGAATACAATGCCGACGCATCGAGGATAAACGTCGATGCGCTCGGCAAAAAGGCGACCCATAAGGCGGCTATGTCGAGAAATCCGGTCGCCCTGCCCGACGGGCAATACACCGTCATTCTTGAACCGGCGGCCGTCGGACAGCTTCTGTTGCTTCTGTCGTTCATGGGTTTCGGGTGCAAGACATTTTACCAGAAGCGGTCATTCATGGCGGGGAAAATCGGCGAGAAAATAGCGGGAGATAATTTCAGCGTTTACGAAGACCCCGACGACGCTGATTTCAACTTCCGGCCGATTGACTACGAGGGCGTCCCGCGAACGAAGGTCGCCCTGATAGAAAACGGCGTCGCCAAAGGAGTCGTCTATAACTCATACTATGCAAACCTTATGGGCACCGAGTCAACCGGGCACGCTCTCCAGCCGACCAACATGTATGGACCGTACCCGAAGACGATGTCGGTAGCTCCCGGTGACAGTACCATCGAGGAGATGATAAAATCAACCGAGAAGGGCGTTTTGATCACGCACTTCTGGTATCTGAATTTTCTGAATCCGATGAGAACGATGGTAACGGGGACGACGGTTGACGGGACGTTTCACATCGAAAACGGGGTGGTCGGCTCCCCTATTAAGAACATGCGGACCAACCAATCGATACTTGAAGCCTTTTCGAGTATTGAAGCAATTACCAGAGATAGAATTGTCTATCCACAGTATTCGGTCCTGATGAAGGTTCCCGGGATGAAAATCAACAACTTCAATCTGCAGACGGAGGAGGAGGACGAGGGCAAATGCTGAGGCGCGATTTTCTCAAGGCATCTTCCCTGGTCATGGGCGGAATGCTGATATTGCGGGAAATGCCGAACCTGGAAGACAGGCGAAATCCCGGCGAAGGCATAAGAAGATTTAAACCGACGTATCGTTTTCACGGCCATCTGCGCTCAGGCTGCGCCTCTCCCCCGGAGCTGGCGCCGCTGGTGGAAAGCGGCATAATGGCAATGCCTTTCTGAATATGAGACGTGCAGTGCGATGGGGGTGTCAATATCAGTCGGAACTTTTGAGGCCAAAACAAAGCCTTCGTAAACCGACTGACAACGATCTGCTGAACGAAAAATCCACTCATTAGAGCGTATGGATAACACGGAATTCCATCAACTGATCAGTCAGGCAGAAAATAAACTCAGAAAGGCCGGTATAGATACGGCCGCAACTGAAGTCGAGATAGTCCTGCAGACCCTTCTCGACGTTGGCCGGCTGGATATATATCTTCACGGACCGAAACTTCTCGATGAAACGATTATCAAGAAATTTCACGAGATCATTGACAGGAGGGTGACACGTTATCCCCTGCAGTACATCCTCGGAGAAGCATACTTCTACGGCCGGAAGTTCCTTGTTGACCGAGACGTTATGGTTCCCACCCCGGAAACCGAGATTCTCTGCGAACTGGCCATAAACTATGTCGTCAATGAGGGTCTTGAATATCCGGAAATTCTTGATATCGGGGTCGGAGCGGGTGTGATTTCCGTTACTATCGCCTGTGAACTGCCCGAGGCCTGGGTCACAGCCGTCGATATTTCCAGGCCGACCCTCACGGTGGCCAGAAAGAATGCCGCCATGCATGAGGTGGAAAGCCGGATCAATTTTATGAAATCTGACTTGTTCTCATCAATTTCACCGGAGCAGAAGTACGATATAATCCTGTCCAATCCGCCGTACATCTCTGAAAAAGTATATGAGGAGCTTCCTCCGGAGGTTTTAGCAGACCCAAAAATCTCCCTTGTTTCCGGCGCGGAAGGTCTGGATTTTATCAAACGGCTGATTGACCAGGCTCCTGACTACCTTAAAAAAGGAGGGCGATTGATGTTTGAGATCGGTTTCGATCAGTCCGCGAAGGTGACAAAAATCAGTGAGGCAGACCCCAGATATCGATCATTCTCATTGATGCAGGATCTGAACAATATCGACAGGGTGGTGGTTCTGGGCGTATGACAATGGACGAGATATACGAGGAACGGCTCAAGGAGCTCAAGCCGCTGATTTACTGCATACAGTCATCGATCAAGCTCCTGGGGAAGACGAAGGCGAAAAAGCTGGCCAAAATGACGCTCGAGAAATATGCGAACGAGAGATTTGTCGTCCCCTACAACGATATTCCGCTTGAAAAAAAATGGCCCGCCTTTCGGGATGATATCTTCAAATATGCCGACGACGTGCAGTATTCGATCGAGAAGTTCAGTGACACAATGGTGAGGATTAGGTATAAGCGTTGCATCTTTTACGAGATATTCAAAGACCACGGTCTGGCCGATTTTGTCCCACTCTACTGCGCGACGGATTATTCCACGGCGCGGGCTGTTGATCCGAAGATAAAAATGACCCGGACGCAGACTATCGCGACGGGAGCCGAGTGCTGCGACCACTGTTGGGAATATGAGGGCAAATGAAGCCTGCAAAGCGGATATGTGATTCCCGAATCGGAGACATCATTTCGATATTAAAAAAGGAATACCCCGATGCCCGTTGTACGCTCGATTTCAAGACGCCGCATCAGCTTCTGGTAGCGACCGTGCTCTCGGCGCAGTGCACCGACGAGAGAGTAAATATTGTCACCAAAGACTTATTTAAGAAATATCGCAAACCAAAGGATTTCGCCGGGGCGGATATCAGGGAACTTGAAGATGACATCAGATCGACCGGTTTTTTCAGAAACAAGGCGAAATCGATAAAAGAATCGGCCCGGATCATTACCAATCATTACCGGGGAAAGATGCCCGACAGCATGGCGAAGCTGGTCAAACTTCCCGGCGTCGGGCGCAAAACCGCATCGGTCATTCTGGGGACGGCCTTCAACAAGGCCGAGGGGATTGCCGTCGATACGCACGTCATGCGGCTCTCGAAGAGACTCGGCCTGACAAAACAGAAAGACGCGGCCACGATCGAAAAAGACCTGATGGAGATTGTCCCCAAAAGCGAATGGATAATATTCTCGCATCTTTTAATCTCGCACGGGCGGGCGGTCTGCACAGCGCGCCGGCCCGTGTGCAAAAGCTGTGTTCTTATGGGCCTCTGCTCCTCGGCCAGGCGGTTTTTGTAGCTGGGTCAAATCAATTACCAGCCGATAAAGTATAATAAATGATGATCACCCTGATAATTATACTGGCCGTGCTGGCTGTTATCGCGCTGCTACTGGCAGCGTCCGTGGCGGCGCGGGTCATACTTGCCGAAACGGAGAAAACCGTCGCCGTTTCATATACTCTTTTCGGCTTCAGGGCGGATCTAGCCGTCAAGACCGGGCAGGTGTCCATTGCCGGAGTGCCGCTCTTCCGGTTCAAACTGACGGGGAAAAAAGAAACGAAAACGAAAAAGAAACCGACGGAAAAGAAGGAGAAAAAGAAGAAACGCTTCAAATTCTCCGACCTGAAATTAGAGTATCTCAAGATGGCCAAGGGTCTTATCGGAGGCTTGAGAATAAGAGAGCTGGCGATAAGTATCCATGGTGGTTTTATGGAGCCGTTCTACACCGGAAAGATGTACGCTTACTACTGGGCGGCGCGGGGGATGTATCCCGATCTCATCTCACATATTAATTTCAGGCCGGATTTCTCGGCGGGAAGCCTTACTATTGACGGAAAAGCGCTTGTCAGCCTGAGAATGTTTTATATATTTAGGTTTGCCTGCGGCTTACTGGCCGATAAGATAAAAGAGAAATCGAATAAGCTATTTGGTATAAAAATGTGAGGAACAAGCTATGGCTGAAAACAATAAGGTCTCGGAAATTCTGAAAGATGTTGTCGGCGAGCTCAAGGAGATCGCTCGCACTCAGACGGTTGTCGGCGAGCCGATAACGGTACGGGACAAGACGGTCGTTCCGGTGGTCAAGATTTCGGTCGGCTTCGGGGCCGGCGGCGGCCAGGGTGAAGCGCCCGATAAAGGCGGCGGTTTTGGCGGCGGTGGGGGCGGCGCCGCCAGGATTGAGCCGTCGGCGTTCATCATTATGGACGACGAGAAGATCTCCCTGCTGTCGGCGAAGCCGGGCAAG
>CP070766.1:2557547-2560424 GCA_020345705.1 Candidatus Zixiibacteriota bacterium
TGTGCCCTTCCGGAAGCGTTTGATTTGGTCAAAAGCAAAAGCTGCGAGGTATTATTGGGCTCGAAGTAGTGGAATCCGAAGGAAATCAACACCGTTGCGATGCCCAGCACCAGAATCGAAGGCGACAGGCCGCACGCAATCAGCCCGATACCGACCATAACAATCGACAGGGAAACGATTTTCGACTCAGTAAGATACAATGCCAGAGCTCCCGCTCCGAAGGCCAGCAGACCGGGGATTTCCCTGACTGACTGGATAATTCCGACCTCGGTCGGATTGACGTTGAAATACTCGACGGCAAAGTTGTTGAACATTATTCGCCAAGCGTAAAAGCCGACCCAGATCACGAAGCTGGAAAGGGTGATGGTGAAGATGGAAACTCTTTTAATACCAAGCACCATTATCAAGAGAAGATAACAATAATTTCGGAAAATCGCCCTTGAAAAGCGAACATAAGCTGACAAACAATACCTGATAATTCGCGGTTGCTTTAGAGCTGTAAAGATGCTATTTTGTGTTATGTAGACGTGAACATCCCAACCCGGGATTTCCTGATGTCAGATAAAAACCAGAACGACGATCAGACCAGAACCTATGTAAGTTTCCCTAAAGGTACCAGGATCGGCCACTACGAAATCATCGAGAAAATCGGCGCCGGCGGCATGGGGGAAGTCTATTTGGCCGAGGATACCGAACTTGACCGAGAAGTGGCGCTGAAATTCCTCGCCCCTTATCTCTGCCAGGATAGAGAATGCCGCGCCCGGTTCAAACGTGAGGCTCAGGCGGCGGCAAGGCTCAACCATCCCAGCATTGTCACGATCTATGAGGTCAGCGATTATCAGGACCGCCCGTTTATCGTGATGGAATACGTCGAGGGACAAACACTTAAGGAGCTCATTCTGAAAAGTGACATCATTCCTGAGAATATTGTTGACAGCACTATTCAGGTCTGTGAAGGTTTGCAGGTGGCGCACGAGGCAGGAATCGTCCATCGCGACATAAAGCCGGCCAATATCCTGGTAGACAAAAGCCGCCGGCCTCGCATTGTGGATTTCGGATTGGCTGCCGTTATGGGAAGCGAACATATCACCAAAACCGGATCAACCATGGGCACGGTCGGTTATATGTCCCCGGAGCATATTGCTGACCGCAAAGTGGACCACCGTTCGGACCTGTTTTCGATGGGGGTGATCCTCTATGAGCTTTTTGCGGGGCAGACGCCATTCAAGAAAGGGTCAGAGGCGGCAACGATGAATTCGATACTTAATGAGACGCCGGATGCCCCGTCTCGATACAATCCGGATATCTCCGCGGAGCTGGACCGCGCCATCCTCAGGCTTCTCGAGAAAGAGCCCGGAGGACGCTACCAGAGCGCGGCCGACCTGACCGGCGACCTGAAGAAGATTTCGGCCAGCTTAAAGAGAGCCGGGGAGAAAATGGCGCAATCCACAGGACTGCTGCCTTCGATAGCGGTGTTGCCGTTCACAAATCTGAGCGCCGATCCGGAGCAGGAATATTTCTGTGACGGCATGGCCGAGGAGATCATTAACGCCCTGACACATGTCGAGGGCCTGCATGTAGTCGCCCGAACCTCATGTTTTGCCTTTAAGGGAAAACACGAGGATATCCGGGAAATTGGCAGAAAGCTTGACGTAGAAACACTACTCGAAGGCAGTGTTCGAAAGGCCGGGAATCGGTTAAGAGTTACGGCACAGCTGGTCAAAGTATCAGACGGTTACCACATCTGGTCAGAGAAGTATGACCGCGATATGGAGGATGTTTTCGCCGTCCAGGACGAGATATCCCTGGCGATTGTCGACAGGCTGAAGGTCAGGCTTCTGGGGGATGAGCAGGTCAAAATCGTCAAACGCCCGACAGATAACCTGGATGCATATAATCTGTATCTGAAAGGTCGCTACTTCTGGAATAAGAGAACTAGGAAAGAAGTCAGCAAAGCCATCGACTGCTTTGAGCAGGCGATCGAACTGGACCCGAACTACGCCCTGGGTTATGCGGGGCTGGCCGACGGTTATATCATTCAGGCCGATTTGGATCCCGTCCGCAGGTCAGAGGACTGGCCCAGAGCGGAACAGGCCGCCTTGAAGGCACTGGAACTGGACGATACCCTCGCCGAGGCCCACACTTCCCTGGCACAGGTCAAAGTCGGCAATTGGGACTGGCCTGCCGCCGACAAAGAATTCAAACGGGCAATACAGCTCAACCCAAACTACGCGACCGCTCACCACTGGTATGGGCTATATCACGGGGCAAAGGGAAGATACAAGGAGGCCGTTGAGTCTCTCAGACGGGCTCGGGAGCTGGACCCGGTGTCACTTATTATCTGTGTTGCCCTAGCAATGGCCTACCACACACACGGACAGTGCGACAGAGCATTAGAAGAGGGCCGGAAGTGTCTTGACATGGATCCAAGCTTCCCGGCTGGCCACGTGGTCCTCGGATGGCTGTATCGGTGGAAGGGCATGTACGACCTCTCTATCGAAGAATTCAGAGAGGCAATGCGGCTTATAGGAGAAGCTGAGTCTCTCCGATTAAATGTCGAAATCGGAATTACGCATGCGCTCGGCGGAGAGGTTGAAAAGGCAAGGGAACAATTGCGCGATTCCGCTGAATTGTCTGAAGAAAAGCACAGGCCGGCTCTCCAACTGGCTGAGCTTTGCTTCGCGCTCGGAGAAGACGACCAGGGATTCCAATGGCTTCAGACTTCCTACGACCAGCGGGATTTTTATCTGCCCCTTTTTCAACGTTTGCTGACATTTGACCGGGTTCGGTCAGATCCGCGCTTCATTGACCTGATAAGAAAGCTGGGATTGGAGTAGATAAGAGATAGGCCTGACATGACCGACGATTTTGATCAAA
>CP070766.1:2560524-2564563 GCA_020345705.1 Candidatus Zixiibacteriota bacterium
GCGGCTGGCAGGGACCGCTGCTGCCACCGGTGGTATGGTTCGGCATCAAAGTATTTCTGTTTATGGCCTTTTACGTCTGGGTGAGGGGTACCCTGCCGAGATTCAGTTACGACCAGTTGATGAACTTCGGCTGGAAGGTGCTGTTCCCGTTGGCGCTGGTAAACGTGGTGGTGACGGCTTTAATATTCAGGTTATAGAAATATGGCGTTCGGTTTTATAAAAACGGTTTTTACGGCTTTTCCGAAAGGGTTTTACACGACCCTGAAGCACCTGTTCAAGAAACCGGTGACATTCCAGTATCCCCGGGTACGTATAGAGATGACACCCAGGTACCGCGGGAAACATTATCTTGAGGTTTATGATGACGGAACCGAGCGGTGCGTTTGCTGTGGGCTATGCGCCGCCGCTTGTCCGGCCGACGCCATTTACATGGAGCCGGCCGAAACCGAAAAAGGGGAAAGGCACGCCAAAATTTACGAGATAAATCTGCTACGGTGCATCTTTTGCGGATTCTGCGAAGAAGCATGTCCCGAGGAGGCGATCTTCCTCGGACACGAGTACGAGTTTTCCGATGACAACCGTGACAGCTTTATTTATACTAAGGAACAAATGCTTGCCAATCGACCCAAAGAGAAACCATTCAAGAGGATCATTCGAAAGGTGAGGAGGATATTCTAACGGATGACGCTTGAAGTGGTCATATTTTATTTTGCGGCCGCGGTCGCGGTCGCCGGGGCGGTGATGATGATACTTCAGCGCAATCCGGTTGCGTCGGTGATGTATCTGGTGATTTCGCTGGTGGCCCAGGCAATTCTGTACGTCCAGCTGCAGGCACTCTTCATTGGCGCTCTGCTGATAATTGTTTACGCCGGGGCGATTCTGGTCCTGTTCTTGTTCGTTATTATGATTCTTAATCTCAGAGGAGAAGAATTCAGAAACGAGAAGCACCGACCGGGCCGGGCGGCCAAGATAATAATCCCCGTGGTATTCTTCCTTGAGGTGGTCGCCATAATAAAGCAGTTGGCGGCACCGCCGGCGGCCGGGCGGGCGACGGAAGTGGCCGCAGATTTTGGATCAGTCGAAATGGTGGCAGGCCGCTTATTCAGGGAATATCTTTTCCCCTTCGAGTTGACATCGATACTGCTCCTTGTCGCCATCGTCGGCGCGGTGGTGATGGCCAAAAGAGACAAAGGTAAGAAGGAGGAAGAAGCCTGATGGTACCGATACCTCATTTTCTCATCTTAAGCGCTCTCCTTTTTGCCACCGGTACCGCCGGTGTGATCATTTCCAGAAACCTGATAATAATGTTTATGTCGATTGAGCTGATGCTTAATGCCGGCAATCTTGCCATCATCGCTTTTTCGAGAATGAACAATGTCGTTGACGGTCACGTTTTCGTGTTTTTGATTCTGACTGTCGCCGCAGCGGAGGCCGCGGTCGGTCTGGCCATTATAATCATGATATTCAGGAATAAAGAATCCATCAACGCTGATAAGTTCAGCCTGTTGAAACGGTAAGGAAGTCGATATATGGAGCTGCCGCTGTACCTGATTCCGCTTTTCCCGCTGGCAGGTTTTCTGCTGAACGGCCTGCTCATTGGCCGTCTGCACAAGCGAATTATATCCTTAATCGCGTGCGGCTCGGTCGGACTCTCCTTCATTTACGGCGTCAAGTTCTTTGTCGATCTTATATCATTGCCCGAGCAGTCAAGAGTCATCGAGAATATCGTCTTTACCTGGATACCCTCGGGTCACTTTCACGTAAACATCGCCTTTCTGCTTGACCCGCTGTCAGCCGTGATGGTCCTGGTTGTTGCCGGGGTCAGCTTTATCATACACATTTATTCCATCGGTTACATGCATGATGACAAGGGCTATGGCAGGTATTTTGCCTATTTGAATCTGTTTGTTTTCTCGATGCTGATTCTGGTGCTGGCCGATAACTACCTGCTCATGTTTGTCGGCTGGGAAGGTGTCGGACTGTGCAGCTACCTTCTGATCGGTTTCTGGTTTGAGAAAAAATCGGCGGCCGATGCGGGGAAGAAGGCGTTTATCTTCAACAGGGTCGGCGACTTCGGCTTTCTCCTGGGGCTGTTCATTATTTTCTGGCAGATCGGTTCGCTCGATTTTATAGCCGTTTTTGAAAAAGCTCCGACCATGTTTGTCGCCGGCGGCGGACTGATAACCGCAGCGACCTTGCTTCTGTTTGTCGGCGCGACCGGCAAATCGGCTCAGATACCTCTGTACGTCTGGCTTCCCGACGCCATGGAGGGCCCGACTCCGGTCTCGGCCCTGATTCATGCCGCCACCATGGTGACGGCCGGGGTGTACATGATAGCCCGTTCCAATGTCCTGTACATGATGGCACCCGTTAGTCTGGCGGTTGTGGCTATCGTCGGTATCGCAACGGCTTTGCTGGCCGCGACAATCGCACTGGCCCAGAACGACATCAAACGTGTGCTGGCCTATTCAACCATCAGTCAACTGGGGTACATGTTTGTTGCCTGCGGTGTGGCCGCTTTCGCCGCCGGGATTTTTCATCTCATGACACACGCGTTTTTCAAGGCGCTGTTGTTTCTCGGTTCCGGTTCGGTCATCCACGCTCTGGCCGGTCAGCAGGATATGAGATACATGGGTGGGCTTAAACGCGCCATGCCAATTACCTTCCCGACCTTTCTCATCGCAACTCTGGCCATCGCCGGAATCCCGGGACTTTCGGGATTCT
This sequence comes from Candidatus Zixiibacteriota bacterium, assembly GCA_020345705.1. Taxonomy (GTDB): domain Bacteria; phylum Zixibacteria; class MSB-5A5; order GN15; family PGXB01. The sequence goes on from CP070766.1 coordinate 2,563,249, forward strand.
TTTCCAAGGATGAAATCCTGTGGAAATCCTTCTCATCCGATTACGGCTCGATATGGTTATGGGCAATCGCTCTTTTGACCGCCTGCCTGACCGCTTTTTACATGTTTCGACTGGTTTTCCTCACCTTTTACGGTGAAGGCCGAATGGACGTTCGCACCCGGGAACACATGCACGAATCGCCGAAAGTGATGACGATACCTCTGACAATTCTTGCGATTCTTGCCGTCATCGGGGGTTATGTCGGTATTCCTCACGTACTGGGCGGAGACAATCGCTTTGAGAAATTTCTTGAGCCGGTCATGCACGGAAGGTATCATCCTTCCGGTGAAGAAGCCCATGCCCTGGCGTCTTCCGGGTACGGCGCCTCGACCGAAATGCTTCTCATGGCTGTCTCCGTCGTTTTGATAATCATCTTTATATATCTGGCCTATCATTTCTATCTCAAGAATACCGCAGCGGCAGGAAAACTGCGCGACCGCTTTTCAGGCGTGCACAAGATAATCTACGGGAAGTACTTCGTTGACGAATTGTACGGAGCCCTGATCGTACGCCCGATCGTCAACGGCTCGCTTTTTCTCTGGAAAATATTCGATGTCCTTATCATAGACGGATTAATTAACGGCATGGCAACCGTGATAGGCGACATCTCGACCGGCCTGAGACCGGCCCAGTCGGGAGTGCTGAGAACCTATGCCACCATCTTTCTGGTTGGCGTGGTGGTAGTAATAGGATACCTCTTAGTGAAGTAGTATGGAAAACCAAATCCTGACATTGGTGACCTTTTTCCCGCTGGTGGGGGCAGTCCTGCTGCTCTTTGTGCCGCGGACTCAGCACGACTCAGTCAAGTCGATCGCCCTGATTATCGCCTTTATAACCTTTTTGTTTTCCGTCTGGATGTACGCCATGTTCGACCCGGTAGCCAATGGAATGCAGTTCGAAATCAATATCCCGTGGATTTCCGGCTTCGGAATCAACTACCATCTCGGTATTGACGGGATATCACTTCTTCTAATAATGCTGACGACGGTGCTATCGACGATCGTCATGCTTTCATCCTGGAAGGCTATCAAGACGGGTGTCAAGGGATATTACATCTCCATGCTGCTTCTCGAAACGGGGATGCTGGGTGTTTTCGTGTCCCTCGACCTTTTCCTGTTCTATGTCTTCTGGGAGGCCATGCTCATCCCGATGTATTTCATCATCGGGGTCTGGGGCGGTCCAAGAAAGATATACGCCGCCATAAAGTTCATCCTTTTCACGATGTTAGGCTCACTGTTGATGCTGGTGGCGCTGCTGTACCTCTTATTTATTTACC
>CP070766.1:2564663-2570174 GCA_020345705.1 Candidatus Zixiibacteriota bacterium
CAGATCTTGATAATTAGAAATTGTTTCATAGTGCCTCCTTATTTGCTTCAAACTTATTAAATGTCAATCAGCAACTCCTCTGCTTTTGTGAATCAAAACGTCGTACAGAGGTTCTCGGATAAGTTTACCCGCTTAAACATAATAGCCAGACGATTTATGTCAAGATATATATTGTAGGTCGTTTGGGAGCAAGGAGTTACGAAACCGTATCGGCAGTCTCCCTGTCTCCCGGTTAATTTTTTACCCCTTGTAAGTCATTATCCGGCAGTATATTAAGGTGGGAGAATGTTTGCCAATTGCCAGGGTGGCCCAGAGCTTGCTGTGGGAAAGCCGGAACGAACAGGACTACCATGTTGGACAACTTAGTCTCGTCATTGGTCCATATTGCCATTTCTAGCCTACCCACAGCAAGCTCTGGGCCACCCGGCTGTCTCTTCATACGCCCGGCGACTCACTGCATCAGCCTCCACTCCTCCGCAAGAACGGCATAGATAAATTCATCGTCCCACTCGCCTTTCACTTTGTGGCTCTGTCTTAAATGGGCCTCGCGTTTCATACCGACCCGCTCCATAAGACGCCATGAGCGAACGTTACGACTTCCTGTGCGGGCAAAGATTCTGTGCAATCCCAAGGGCCCAAAACCGAATGTCAAGAGCGCTTTGACGGCTTCTGTTGCTATGCCCCGACCCTGATAGCGGCAACCGAGCAGCCAGCCTATTTGCGCTTGCCGATGTTCTACATTCTTGACACCTATACCCACATTGCCGATAACCTTGCTTCCAGCCTTGAGTTCAATGACCAGGTCAAGCCAGTCCGGGTATGATTCAGGATAAATATCACGCTTCGACTCATAATACGCCATCACGCTTTCTTCGGTCGGTTCCCAGTCCAGGTTCCTGGCAAGCCAGAAATCTGCCGCCTGAGAGTATTCCACGATATCCTTTACATCTCGATCCTCGTACTTCCGAAGGAGGAGACGCTCCGTGTCTATGGGTAACGTCATCGCTTTCATATTCTACAGATCGTATGGTGCCTCACAACCTAATTATCGACACCTTATACGAATATACCGGATTTTCGCACCGGCGCAACCGCAAAAACGACCTGACGGGCTTATATCCGGCGTAAATCGGCAGAAACCTCTCATCTCGGCTTCCGGGACTAAAAATCTATATTGCAAATCTTCTTCGATTATCCGATAGTTATGGTCAACTATGGCAGGAAAAAAAGTTGTCCGTCAGATCATCGGGTGGCTCATTGCCGCCGCCATCATTTTTATTCTCTTTCGGACGGTCTACGTCAACTGGGCCGAACTTCAAAACTGGAACTGGCAGATAAGCTGGCCCTTGGCGCTGCTTTCGATACTTTTGTTGGCGGCGGCTTATGTGACCGCAAGCCAGGGGTGGCGGACGATTCTCTACGGATTCGGTCATCGAATCCGGTTTCATGAGTCGTTTCGGGTGGTTTATCTGGCCAATTTGGGGCGGTATATTCCCGGGAAGGTGTGGCAGGTAATCGGGATGGTCGGGCTGGCCAGAGAGGTCAACATCCCGGCCAAAATCTCGCTGGCCTCATTTGCGCTGGTTCAGGCATACGCCCTGCCGGCTTCATTTCTGCTCGTTCTCATAATGCTCGGCTATGCCGCGCCGCTTCAGGCGCTGGCCGTCTATCGCGACATCTTTTATATCTTCATGGCGGTCGTTGTGCTGATATTTCTGATTCTGTTTTTTGCACCGAAGGGGCTGAACTGGGCTTTGAACAGAATCTTAAAACTCTTCCGGCAGGAGGCGGTGCAGTACAGACCCGATTTCAAAAACAGGCTGGCCATTTTTGCGTGGTATCTGGTGACATGGGTCTTCTTGGGTCTGTCCTTTCATTTCTTCGTGGCGGCTTTGATTGCCGATTCGGGCTTTAGAGTACTCTTTTCAGCCGGCGCTTATATCGCCGCCTACAATCTGGGATACATCTCCTTCATATCTCCCGGCGGTCTGGGGGTCCGCGAGGGGGTCATGTCCGCCCTGCTGGCGCCTCAATTGGGCGGCCCGGTCGCCGCCTCGATTGCCCTCATCCACCGTGTCTGGATAACCCTTGCCGAGGCGGTTATCTCGCTTCTGGCCCTTCTCACTTATAAGATCAAATCAGGCGGCAGGTTACCGTCGAAGTGATCTGCTGAGCAACCTTCGGACACATCTCAGGTCATCGGCAATCAAAAGACATTCAAGCGATTAATAGATTCGGGGGGCCGCCGATACAAAATATAACCGGGAATTTTGAAAATTTCGGAAGCAAAATCGAGCCTCGTGTGTTACTATTCTTATGGATGTAAAGACAAGAAAAATCGTTAAGCGAAACAGCAGCAAAACCGAAGTGACGCCCTTCCAGATAAAGGACTGCGCCCTTATTGTCAGGATTTCCGACCAGCTTCCGGCCATAAATCTGCGGGAGCTCCGGGAGCGTGTCGGCAATTGCTCGGCTGATTCTCTATATCATCACTTCTGTGAGACTGTCCTCAGACCGTCCTTTGACGATCCGGAGTTTCATAATGATTTCGCCATCTGGGCCCGGCGGGCGCTGCATGATCATGTCCTGGCTGAAAAGCTTGAAATTCTCGACCCTTATTCGTTTTCGGATATGGAAGAATTGCGCAAAGAGGTGATAGATATCCTCGATGATCGCCTGAGCGAGACTTACTACGTACCTTGGGCTCTGCACGATCGGGCCTTTTACTTTCACAGCGCCACGACGGTCGTCTTCGACACCAATATTACCATCGATTCGCCCGAAAAGCTCTGCGACGCCATCGCGGAGATGACCACCAGTTCTCTTTACTATCATTTCTGGGAGGCTCGACGCCGTACTCCCGAGCGGCGGGATGACTTCACCGTCTGGCTCAAGGCCTGGAATGACCGGGGGATACCACTTATCAAAGCCTTTTCGCAAATCGATTTTTACTTCATGAGCCTGCGGGAACTTCAACAAAGGACGTGTCAGGTGATAAGAGAGGCCACGGGGGGAGGAAGTGTAAAATGAGGTCGCTGCAGGCATATGAACCAATCGTCGGTCCGGCCGTTTTGCATCAGCTCTGGCAACTGGCCGATAATCTTCAGGGTCTTAAGGTTGTCCATGTCAATTCGACGAGAACAGGCGGCGGTGTCGCCGAAATCCTATCGTGGATGATTCCCTTCATGAATGAGCTTGGAATCGATACTTCCTGGGAAGTTGTCGAAGGCAACGCGCCTTTCTTTGCCGTCACCAAGATGTTTCACAACGGCCTTCAGGGGAACCAGGTCAACCTCCTGCACCACCATATCGAATCCTACGAGGACACCAATCGCGCCAACGCCGAGAAGCTGCGTCCTGTTCTTGAAGAGGCCGACATTGTTTTTATCCATGATCCTCAGCCAGCCATGCTGATGCACCTGTGTCCCAACCGGCGGGGGAAATGGATATGGAGGTGTCATATTGATGCCAGCCGGCCCTACCGTCCGGTGTGGAAATATCTGCGACCTTTTCTGGAGACTTATGATGCTTCGATATTTTCCATGTCGCAATTTTCGCGGTCGCTGCCGCATCCGCAGTTTCTGTTAGCTCCCAGTATTGATCCGCTGAGCGACAAGAATGTTAACCTTCCCGATGAAGAAATACAGGCCACTTATAAGCGTTTCAATCTTGATCCCGGCCGTCCCGTTCTGACCCAGGTTTCGCGATTCGACCGCTTCAAAGATCCCCTGGGAGTGATTCTTGGCTATCAGCTCGTCAAAAAGTTCTCGCCCGTTCAGTTGGTCCTGGCCGGCGGGGGCGCCGATGATGATCCCGAAGGCGCCGAGGTGCTTCGTGAGGTCAATGAAGCGGCCAAGGACGATCCGGATATTCATGTCCTGCTCTTGCCGCCTGATGCCCACCGGACCATCAATGCTCTGCAAAGCTGCGCCGATATAATCATTCAGAAATCAACCAAGGAAGGATTCGGACTGACTGTTACCGAAGGCCTGTGGAAGGGCAAGCCGGTTCTGGGCGGCTATGTCGGCGGAATCCTGCTGCAGGTGATAAACCATCACACCGGCTTTCTCGTCAACAGTCCCGAAGGGCTAGCGCAAAGGGTACGTTACCTTCTCAATCACCCGGAGATGATCCGGACCATGGGTGATAAGGGGCGCGAGTTCGTCCGGGAGAATTTCCTTTTGACTCGCCATCTTCGTGAGTATCTTACACTCATGACCGGATTAAGGCGCGGCTTTTCGAGCAGATTGGTTGTCGCCGCTTAATCTTTTTATCAGTCGGCGGTACTTTGAACCAAAAAATCGACGAATTCTTCGACAGCTTGCAGAATGCACTATCCCGCGTTCTCTTCCTGGATTACGACGGAACCCTGGCGCCTTTCCGCAAAGAGCGAGACCGGGCCTATCCGTATAACGGCATCAACGAGCGTCTTGACAAGCTGATGACATCAAAAATCACCAGTGTTGTCATAATATCCGGCAGGGCCATTGCAGACCTCAAGCCGCTTTTAAAACTAAAAAAATACCCTGAAATATGGGGCAGTCACGGCTGGGAGAATCTGGCTACCGACGGAAGCTACCGGCTTCTCGAAATCGACAAAGTCTGTTCGAAAGGTCTGGAACTGGCAAACAAGTATTTACACGAAAACGAGTTAGACGAATACATGGAAATCAAACCGGCCTCTGTGGCCGTGCACTGGCGAGGGCTGACTCAGGAGAAAGTCCTTGAAATAGAGACGAAAGTTTTGTATAATTGGAGTCAACTGGAAGCGGATCACCGGTTGATAATATCCGTGTTCGATGGTGGGCTAGAACTCAAAGTTCCCGGCTTCAACAAGGGCTTTGTCGTAAGAACGGTTCTCGAGAGACTTCCCGGAGGAACTTTGAGTTGTTATCTGGGCGATGACTTCACCGATGAAGATGCTTTTAAGGCCCTGCCGGACACCGGCTTGGGCGTTCTGGTGAGAGGCCGGTTCCGGGACACGGCCGCCGGGGCCTGGATTAAGCCGCCTGATGAACTTCTGGACTTTCTTGATAGATGGATTGATGTTGAGCAATTATGACAGGAGAATTCCTCAGATGAAGCCGATTATTGTCTCCAATCGGCTGCCGATCAAGCTGGAAAAGATTGAAGGGAAATGGCAGATTCTACCCGGCAGCGGCGGGCTGGTAACGGCTCTGGCGCCCGTTCTCCGGGGAAGCAAAAGCACCTGGGTCGGTTGGCCGGGGGCCGCCTGGAGTGATAAACTCAATAAACTCCTCGAACAAAGTACCGCTGATATCGGCTATCGCTTGCAAAGGGTTGATTTGACCGACAAGGACATCGCCGGTTTCTATCGCGGTTTTTCAAACGAATCTGTCTGGCCCCTTTTCCATGATCTTCTGGATCACTGCGATTTCGAAACCCGTCACTGGGAGACATATCAGAAGGTCAATTACAAATTCGCCGTTGAAGCGGCCCGCGCCGTGACGGAGGAAGACTTCATATGGGTTCAGGATTATCATCTGATGC
>CP070766.1:2570274-2573574 GCA_020345705.1 Candidatus Zixiibacteriota bacterium
ACCGATGAGGACCAGACTTATCGGCTCAAGTGGGCCTTGCGCGACCTTGAGTCCGAGCGAAATCCGGTCGCCCTGGATGAGCAAATAATGAAAGAATACGTCGGCACTTATGGATCGAGAAAAATCGTAATCGAAGACGGCATACTGTATTATATTCATGATAAAGAAGGCCACCCCCTGTATGAATTGACGGCTCTTGGTAATGACTGGTTCAAATGCGACATACTGTCATACTTCAGAATACAATTTGTCAGAAACGATTCGGGGAAAATCACGGAGCTGATAGGGTGGTACGAAAACGGCCGCACCAGCTCTCACATCCTGACGGTGGATTAGAGAGGGTTCAGGCATGAGAATACCGGAAAAAGACACTTTTGCACACCAGCTGTTTTTGTCCGATTTCCTGAGGGAACCGGTGATTCGTTCAGCCATAAGATACCTCAAGCTTCCGGAGGGAAGCTGCGGCCTTGATGCCGGCTGCGGAATCGGCAGTCACACACTAATGCTGGCTGAAGAAATCGTGCCCGACGGCACCGTCACAGGGCTTGATATATCATCGAAGTTTCTGACTTACGCGGGAGAAAAAGCGAAAGAAGCCGGCCTCGCTCAGCGCATAACGTTCAAGCAGGGGGATATCAACAAACTGCCTTTTGGCGACAACATCTTCGATTGGGTTTGGAGTGCCGACTGCGCCGGTTATCCGATTGCGGGAACAGCCCCGCCGGTCACTGAATTGGCACGAGTGATCAGGCCGGGTGGGACCCTGGCTATTCTTGGCTGGACATCACAGCAGCTTCTTCCCGGCTACCTGGAACTGGAAGCCCGGTTGAGTGCTCCCTGCTCGATGTATATTCCCTATACAGCCGGGAAAAAGCCCGAAGCCTATTTCCAGCGAGCTCTCGGATGGTTTCTCGATGCCGGTTTAGTGCGCACGGAGGCCATGACTTTTGTGGGCAATATTCAGGCCCCGCTGCATGACGATGCTAAGAAGGCCGTCAAGATGTTCTTTGAAATGCTTTGGGGCAACGTTCAGTCCAAGGTCAGCCCCGAAGATTGGGCTGAATATCAACGCCTCTGCAGTATGGAATCGGCGGATTGTATCCTGAATCTACCCGATTACTACGGTTTTTTCACCTATACGCTGTTTCACGGCAGCGTTTCGGCATAAGCGCACACCGGGCGATCTTTAAAGCCTGTGCAATCTCCATTATTTGGAATTGCCTTTTCAGATAGAAGACTCTATATTTCAATAGACTGGTGCATCATCAATTTTTCGGTCTCTAAACGAGGAACCTGTAAATGGCGTCAGGATTGTCAGATGATGAGGAGACCCAATCGTTTGCGCCGCTGGCGTCCGGTATAGAATTGGGCCGATATAAGGTGATGCGAGTCGGCGCAGGCGGTACGGAGAGGTACATCTACAGAGAAACATTTAGTCCAAATTCTATGGCGCTATCAGGTCTTTGTGAGAATGATATTTTAATTATTCAGGAAATAAGGGAGCAATGACCTCCGAACAACATACCGAAAACGTCGAGGCGGACCATCTTTATTTGAAAGGGCGCAATCTGTGGAACAAGAGAACGCCGGACTCTCTCAAACAGAGCCTGGAGTACTTCAGGCGGGCTACGACCGAGGATCCCCGGTACGCCCTGGCGTACACGGGCCTTGCCGACGCTTACAGCGTGTTATATGCGTTTCGAATCCTGACCGACGCCGAAGCGCACAACCCGGCTATGGATGCGGCGAAAAAGGCGCTGGAACTGGATGATTCTCTTGCTGAGACGCATGCCTCGATGGGACACATCGTCCATGCCTTTGAAAAGAATCTGGAAACCGCGGAGAAACACTACAAAAAGGCCCTGTCGATTAATCCTGACTACACCGCCGCGCGCCACTGGTACTCGATAGTCCTGGACAAGATGGGGCGCCACGATGAGGCTCTCAAAGAGGCCGAGCATGCCCTCAGGATTGATCCCTTGTCCCCGTTCCTCCTCAACAGCCTGGCTCTTCTCAGGCGCCGAAGCGGCGACTGGGACGGTGCCGCAAAGGCTTTCGAGCAGTGCCTCGAAGTTGACCCCGGCAATGAAACAACACGCGTCAATTATGCCATTTTCCTCACGCAGGCTGGACGGGCCGAGGACGGTTTTTCCCAGATCAAGCGCGCCATTGAGGCCAATCCCGAATCCTCGTGGATTAATGGTGTCTATGGATCGCTGCTGTACTATGCTCGGAGGTTTGACGATGCCGCCAAACAGATGAAAAAGGCTGTCGGGATAAGTCCCCAATCAGCCATGGGGCATCTGTTGCGGGGTAAAGTGCACCTGGCAAAGGGCCGAAATGACCGGGCCCTGACTGAATTTACACAGGCTAAAAAACTGTCATCGAGTATGACTGGAGACTGGGACCTGGCCTGGGATATGGCCAGCGCATCCGAAATCCTGTCGGCTGTTACTCATGCCCGGATGGCACAGAAGGACAGCGCCCGCGAAATCTATAACTCTCTTTCGCAGAAGTACGGAAAGACGTGCATGGCGGCATTCTGGCTTGGCGTTTTGAGCTTCGAGCTGGGTGATGGCGACAACGGATTTAAATGGCTGAACAAGGCTATCGAAAAACGCGACCCCTGGCTTTACTTCGCGAAAGTTCACCCTCTGCTGGAAAAAGCACGTTCAGACTCAAGATTCGCCGCCCTCCTGGGCAAAATCGGACTGCAGTAAGGCGGCTTGGCTGAGAGTCACACTTGAGGCACCCCTTTACGCCCGAGTCAGTAACCAGTTGAGAAAGCCCGTTCGCTCGGTTTCGGCAGGCGGTGAGCGCCTTCCATACGGGTCGAAATAAACCTGGACATCTCCACCGGTATTTCTTGTGACCTCAGCCATCGCTTGGTTTGTACTATTAGGAATCCTTTCGCCTGTTGCAGCCACCTGCCTTACTAATTCAGTTTCCATAATTTCGGGGTTTAGATTTGCAACAGGGCCGATAGCCGGACGTATATTACGCTTGAAGGAAAATAGTGAGTAATATGTCCGGAAAAGTCCTTATCATAAACGGAGCCACGCGCGAGGGCGGCAATACCGACACCCTGCTCGCAAAATTTCGTGAGGGCATGAAAGGCTCAGGCCGGGAGGTGAACGAGGCCAGGCTACGAGACCTGGAAATTTCCAACTGTATCGGATGCTGCCAATGTTTGAAGGAGAAATCCTGCCACTTCGAAGATGATATGACCAACCTTCGAAAATCATTAATCGCTACCGACGTGATCGTCTTCGCTTCGCCTATTTACTGGTGTGAGGTGAC
>CP070766.1:2573674-2579683 GCA_020345705.1 Candidatus Zixiibacteriota bacterium
GATGGTGGCGGGGGGTGGATTTGAACCACCGACCTCCGGGTTATGAGCCCGACGAGCTACCAGACTGCTCTACCCCGCGATCAATCTACCGAATATACGTTGTCAAACCTCTTTGTCAAGAAGTTGCCGGTTATTTTTTTAGACGCCGAATAACTGCCCGAGAAAGCAAATCCTATATTTTGTTCAACACCGAGCGAAGATAAGCCAGCTGACCGGGCTTCTCGACCTGCGACAGATCCAGCTTTATCCTGATTTCATCGGCCAGCGAAAATTCCATCGGATAGGTCACCACCCGCCGCCAGCTCTCGATTTCCTTCCGCTTGAACTTCTTGTTCTCATTAAAACAAAGCTCGACTCCGCCAATCCTGACATGAACTTTGTTGATCTCGTTGGCAAAGGCGGAAATTCTGACGGCCGCGGCTTCGAAAAGATTATTGACCGGCTCCGGAGGCTTCCCGAAACGGTCTTCCACGTCGTCGCGAAGCTTCTCTATCTCATCCAGCGTTCTGGCGTTGGCAATTTTCTGATAGATTTCGACCTTCTGCTGTTTGATATCCACATAATATTCCGGGATAAGAATGTCGAGGTCGATTTCAAGCTTCGTGTCCGGCATGCGCGGGACTTCCTCACCTTTCAGCTCGGCGACGGCCTCTTCAAGAAGTTTGGTGTACAGGTCGAAACCGACTTCTTCGATAAAACCGGACTGCTGAGGACCGAGGATATTCCCGGCGCCCCGGATTTCGAGGTCCTTCATGGCCAGGGCAAACCCGCTTCCCAGGTCGGCATGGGCCTCTATAGCGCGTAGCCGCTTGCGGGCATCCTCGGTCAGAATTCTGTAGGGCGGTGTCAGAAGGTAGGCCCGGGCATGAACGGAAGACCGGCCCACTCGCCCCCGAAGCTGATATAGCTGCGCCAGGCCGAAACGGTCGGCGCGGTTAATGACGATTGTATTCACCGATGGTATATCCAGTCCGGATTCGATTATCGAGGTTGACAGCAGCACCTGGAACCTGCCTGCCAGAAAGGCCAGCATGATGCCCTCGAGAGATTTTTCGTGCATCTGCCCGTGGGCGACCGCGATCTCAACCTGCGGGACTGTCTTCTTCAAGTACCGATACATCGCCTCAATGCTCTGCACCCGGTTGTGGACAAAAAAGACCTGCCCGCCGCGGTCGATCTCAAAAAGAATCGCTTCCGCGATGACCTCAGGTTCGAATTCGGTTATGTTTGTCAGGATGGGGAGCCTGTCCTTGGGTGACGTGTTTATCAGCGACATATCGCGGGCACCCATAAGCGACATCTGGAGTGTTCGCGGAATAGGCGTTGCCGTCAGGGCGATTGTATCTACCGTTGTTTTCAGCTTTCTGAGCTTTTCCTTGTGCCGGACGCCGAACCGTTGTTCCTCGTCGATGATGAGCAGCCCGAGGTCGGCGAATTCGACGTCTTTTGACAGAAGCCGGTGCGTGCCGATGACGATATCGACTTTGCCCTGGGCCATTTCCTCAACAATCTGCAGTTGTTCTTTCCGTGTGCGGAATCGTGAGAGCATTTCCACTCTGATGGGAAAATCCGACAATCTCTGAGTGAACGTGTTCATATGTTGCTGGGCAAGAATCGTCGTCGGCACCAGGACGGCAACCTGCTTGCCGTCCTCCACCGCTTTAAAAGCCGCTCGAATGGCCACCTCGGTTTTGCCGTATCCGACGTCACCGCATACCAGCCTATCCATGGGGGTCGTTTTCTCCATGTCGATTTTGATATTCCCGATCGCCTTGGCCTGGTCAGGGGTTTCCTCATACTGAAATGATGCCTCCAGCTGTTTCATCCAGGTGGAGTCGGGGCTGAATGAAAATCCGGGCCGGGTCTTGCGCTCGGCATATATCTTGAGAAGGTCGGCAGCCATGTCGGCAATAGCTTTTTTCGTGCGAGCCTTAATCTTCTCCCAGCCGGGGCCGCCCAGGGGCGATAGCTTGGGCGCGGAGTCTTTCCCGGAATACTTGGCAACGCGATTGAATTCCTCGATAGGTACATACAGCTTGTCGCCCTCAGCGTAGGTCAAAAGGAGGCAGTCGCGCAAACGGCCTTCAACTTTGATCGTCTTCAGGCCGTTGTATCGGGCAATACCGAAGTCGGTGTGCACGACGTAGTCGCCTTCGGTAAGACTGGTGTAGCTTTGAATCGCCACCCCTTCCTTGAACTTCTTTCTTCGTGTCCGGCGAAAATGACGGCCGAATATCTGGTGGTCGGTCAGGATGGCAAACTTGTTCTCTCGCGATACAAAGCCCCCTTTTAGAATGGCCACTTCAATCGGCAGTACGGCCGGCCAGTCGATCTTCTCTCCCAGAAGATCACTGAGGCGAGACGCCTGGCCGGTGTTGTCGGCGGCGATGAAAAAGCGAATGCCGTCCTTGTAGAAGTTGCCAATGGTTGCCGACAGAAGGTCCAATCGTGAGCCCAGTTCCGGATGCTCGCGGCAGCCAAAGTCAATGATATCCTCCCGGCCGCCCTTGAAGGGAAGGAGGTCGATTTTTTGCGTTGTTTCCAGGTCACTCAGGACCCTGTTTATATTGTCATAATATCGATCGATTTCGGGTGGGCTGTCGAGCCGGTCCAGAATGCGTTCGCGCCGCCGCAGGGCGTCTTTGAGAATCTCATCTATCTCAGCCCTGATACTGCCCAACCCGCCCAGAAAGAACAGGGGAGAGGCCGACGTGAAATCGAGAAGGCAGCCTGATTCCACTCCGAATGACACCGCCAGCCATTCCAAACCCGGCAATTCGGGGTCATTGATGTATCTGGCACGTATCAGATCAGCATCGCGTTCCGGTAAGTGCTCGATATACTGCTCGATCGTCTCCTGTGTGATCGGGACCTCCCGGCGCGGCAGGAGTTCAACCCGCTCAAGTTTGCCCGTAGTGCGCTGGGTGGATACATCAAACCGGCGGATGGTGTCAATCTCATCGCCAAAGAACTCGACCCGGACAGGTTCATCAAACCCGGGCGAGAAGAAATCCACCAGCCCGCCCCGCAGAGAAAAATCACCGACCTCTTCCACCAGCGGAACCCGCCTGAATCCCATCCGAACCAGCTTTTCAGACAATGAGTGTATATCCACCTCGTCGCCCACACCGAGCATCAAACTTGCCTCATCAAATGCAGCCGCTGACATCGTCGGCTCTATAACGGCCGCTATCGGAGCGACAACAATTTTGACCTCATTTCGTTTCAATCGCGCCAGAGTGGACAATCTTCGCGCGGTAATCTCCGCTGTCGCCGGTCTGAACTCGTAGGGAGGGACCTGAAGGGAAGGGAAATGACAGACGTTCTCATCGCCCACCAGGAAGCTCAAATCATCGAACAGATCACTCGCCTCCTCGGGACTGGAGAGGACGGCAATAATCGGGCGCCGAATTTTTTGCGAGACATTTGCCAGGAGCATCCCGGGCGATGAGCCGGCCAGCCCGGCTACGGTGATTTCCGTGTCGGTGTCCTGTTCCAGTTCTTTGAGGAGCTCTGCAAAGGAGGCAGATTCCTTAAATCTGTCATTTATTGAACCCAGGTAGTTTGTTGTCCGCTGGCCTACAGTACCCACAATCAATATCTCCAAGCACGAAAGCCCCACCCGGAATCCGGGAGGGGTATTCACTTTTTATTCTTTATCGGGAATGAAGTTAACAAATTCACTCCCTTAGCGCAAACTGTATTTGGTTTTACGATTGTTCGGCCGGGGGTTCAGGGTTTTATGCGAATCCTCACAAGGCTTGACTTGATGGCGATTTTGTCTTTCTTTGCGGGAAGTTTGGCTGAAGGAAGATGATAAAGCATGAGTGAAAACGCATTCAAAGGATATAAAGGACGGGCCAAGGAGGTTCTCAAATCGTTGGGCGGGAGAGTCTGGGCCAATGTTATTCTAAAGACGGACAAGGGTGAATTCGAGGGAGTGATTCTTCCGCGCTCTGAGACAGCCGATGGCGACCATATCGTCTTAAAATTGAAGTCCGGCTATAATATCGGCATTCGAGCCGACAGGATATCGGAAATTGTCGAAACCGGCTTCAAGGAAGCTATCTACAAGATTCCGGAACAGGAATTTCCTTATTCTTCGGACAAACCCAACGTGACCCTCCTGGGGACTGGAGGAACGATCGCATCGCGGCTCGACTACCGGACCGGCGCCGTCATTCCGGCCTTCACGCCGGGCGAGCTTTATGGAGCGGTCCCGGAGCTGGCCGATTTGTGCAACCTGCAAACGCTCAAGCTCTACGGCGTCTTTTCCGAAAACATGGGTCCCGAACAGTGGATATCCCTGGCCGAAGAAATCGGACGGCAGATAGAAAAAGGTGTCCACGGTATCGTCATCGGGCACGGCACCGATACGATGCATCATACCTCGGCCGTTTTGTCCTATATGGTGCAGAACAGCCCCGTGCCGATAGTCATGGTGGGTTCCCAGCGGTCGTCCGACCGGCCGTCATCCGACGCCGCTTTCAATCTGAGGTGCGCGACTTTCACCGCCGCCCATTCGGACATCGCCGAGGTGATGGTCTGTATGTTCGGGCCGACGTCTGATGAATATAACCTCCTCCACCGGGGGACTCGTGTCCGAAAGATGCACTCCTCATACCGTTCGACTTTCCGGACAATCGGTGACATCCCCATTGCGACCGTAACACCCAAGAAATTTACGCCTTTGAAGAATGACTACAAGCGTCGCCGCGAGGACCGCAAGGTTGATATAAAGGCGGTTTTTGAAGAGATGGTCTCGATTGTGTACTATTACCCGAACATGCGTCCGGACATAATCGAGTCATTGATCGACAACGGTTATAAGGGGATAGTCATAGCCGGAACCGGCTTGGGGCACGTTAATAAACCGCTGTATCCGGCGCTCAAAAAAGCGCACGACGCTGGTGTCGCGATTTTCATGACCGTCCAGACGCTGTGGGGGTATGTGCAGATGTTCGTTTACGATACCGGTCGAGATATGATGGAACTTGGTGTCGTCCCGGCGGGGAATATGCTCCCCGAGGCGGCCTATGCCAAACTCGGCTGGGTCCTGGCGCAGACCACCGAGCCTGAGAAAGTCAAAGAAATGATGCTGACTCCCGTCGCGGACGAAATCACCGAGCGCGAGCCCTTTGACGGATATCTGATTCTTCAGGGTGGTATCCCCGAGGTCAAAGAATTCATAGGGCGGTATCACAGATAGACGCGGCGTTATCACCGGCACACCGAAGAGACGATTTTACCTAGTTCCTTAGCTGCTGTCGTAAGCTCGTCCCGACTGTGGGCACTGCTTATGAAACCGACCTCATAGGCTGACGGCGCCAAATATATTCCGGCATCCAGAGCTTTCTTAAACAAATCGGCGTACTTCTTCGTGCTTTCGGGCGAGATATCCTCCGCTCGTGCGGGACAATTCTTCTGAAGGCTCAACCAGAATATCGAACCGATACTCACCGCCTGTGCCGGCGTATCACCGATCGCGTTGGTCACTGTCCCGACAAATTCGGACGTCTTTCTATCCAGCTTTTTCCACAGCGAGTTCTTTTCCAGACAGTCCAGCCTTCCCAGCCCGCAGGCCATAGCCAGAGGGTTTCCCGATAATGTCCCCGCCTGATAAACCGGACCCCCGGGGGCCAGCATTTTCATTATCTCAGCCCGGCCTCCGAAAGCTCCGACCGGCAGTCCCCCGCCTATAACCTTACCGTATGTGCAGAGGTCAGGGGCAATACCATAATGCTCGACGGCGCCGCCGGCCGCCACTCGAAATCCGGATATAACTTCATCGAAAATCAGAAGCGATTGGTATGTTTCGGTGATTTCCCTCAGAAATTCGAGAAACTCCTTACTCTGCAATAGAAGGCCGTTATTGGCAGGAACCGGTTCAATTATAACGCCGGCAACGTCGGAACCATGTTTATCAAAGATGGTTCTGACGGCTTCGATATCATCCAGAGGCGAAACCAGAGTATGTTTCGTGAAATCCTCTGGCACACCCGCTGAGGA
>CP070766.1:2579783-2583171 GCA_020345705.1 Candidatus Zixiibacteriota bacterium
CGTGATGGGGCCGAAGGGCGCGGTCGAAATTATCTTCAAGAAGGATATCGCCGATTCAAAGGACCCCGAGGGGGAAGTAGCCAAAATGACCGAAGATTATCGCGACAAGTTTGCCAACCCGTTCATCGCCGCCGGGCGCGGCTATCTGGACGATGTCATTCAACCGAAGGCGACCCGTCCGCGTCTGATCCGCGCCTTCGAGATGCTGGAAACCAAGAAAGACACCAACCCGCTGAAAAAGCACGGGAATATACCGTTGTAGAATTGCCTGCACTATGAGTGACCGCATCAAAAAGATTCTGGTGGCCAATCGGGGAGAGATTGCCATTCGAGTTATCCGCGCCTGCCACGATGCCGGGATTGTCTCGGTCGGGATTTATTCCGACTGCGACCGGTCGGCCTATCATGTTCGGATGGCCGACGAAGTGTACCACGTCGGGCCGTCACCCTCCCGCGAAAGCTACCTGAATCAGCGGAAGATTATAGAAATAGCCAAAGCCTCAAAGTCTGATGCCATTCATCCCGGATATGGTTTTCTGGCGGAGAATGATGCGTTTTCAAAGCTCTGTGAAGATAACGACATGATTTTCATTGGCCCGAAGTCGAAGACGATTGCACTCCTGGGTGACAAACTTGCCGCCCGCAAGACGGCCCTCAAAGCCGGACTGTCGGTTATCCCCGGAACGGATATTGACATCAAGGATGCGAAAACGGCCCTGCCGAAAGCAAATAAAATCGGTTTCCCGGTGCTTGTCAAAGCGGCCGCCGGCGGTGGCGGCAAAGGGATGAGAATTGTCGAATCCGAAGAAGCTTTGTCCGAATCGGTCGAGTCGGCCATCCGTGAGGCGGGCGCCGCTTTCGGTGACGGACGGGTCTATCTTGAAAAATATCTTCTGAATCCGCGTCATGTCGAGATGCAGATTCTCGTGGACTCACACGGCAACGCCGTTTACCTTGGCGAGCGCGAATGCTCCGTACAGAGACGGCATCAAAAGGTCATCGAGGAATCCCCCTCGCCGGTAGTCTCCGAAAAGCTGCGCCGGAAGATGGGCAAAGCGGCGGTAAATCTTGCCCGCGAAGCCGGCTATATCGGTGCCGGAACCATTGAGTTCCTAGTTGATCGAGAGCTGAATTTTTATTTTCTGGAAGTGAATGCGCGTTTGCAGGTGGAACACCCGGTGACCGAACTGGTTACGGGTGTTGATCTGGTGCGTGAACAGATACGTATCGCCGAAGGTGCGCCGTTATCTTTCAAGCAGGATGACATCGCCCCCCGCGGCCATGCCGTCGAGTGCCGCATCTATGCCGAGGACCCGCACCACGACTTCATGCCCTCAACCGGAATCATCACGGAGTATCGCGAACCATCGGGTCCGGGCATCAGAGTCGATTCAGGCGTTGTCGCCGGTTCGGAGATTCCGGTTTACTATGACCCGATAATCGCCAAGCTGATTTCCTGGGGTGCGAATCGGAGAGAGGCGATCGAGAGAACCAAACGGGCTCTGACGGAGTACAGAATTTCCGGCGTGCATACGACGATCGGTTTCGGCTGCTCGGTCATGCGTTCGGCGCGGTTTCTTACGGGAGATTACGATACCAATTTTATCGATGCCGAATTTCCCGATAAGGTTTTCGAGTGCTCCGAGTCCGACCAGACGCAGAAGGTGGCCATTGCGGCGGCGGTGTACGATTACCTGAATCGCAGTAAGATTTCGATGACTTTCAAAAGGGGCCCGGAGCGAAGCACCGGCTGGATTGATTTTCACCGGCGCGAAGCAGTCAAAAGGCTGAGCAAACTCGGATGATATGATGAGCGAGCAGAAAGACAGGTACATAGTCACGATCGATGACAGAGAATTCGACATAAATCTGACCCGCCGGGACGGCGGCTTCATTGTAGAGAATAATAACTCCACATACAAGGTGTCGGTCGATCAGCTATCCGACAAGAAATTCCTTTTCAAGATCGACGACAGTTCTTCGGAGGTTGACATCGCCAGAAACGGCTCCCTCCTTGAGATATTTCTCGAAGGGAAAGAGATGAACGTGCGGGTCGAACCGTTTAATCTGGCCGAATTGAGGAAAAGGGCGGGCGCTGCGATTTACGGCCAGGGTGACAAAATCATCAAAGCACCGATGCCGGGGCTGGTACTTGCATCAGAGGTGAAAATGGGCGAGAGGATCGTCAAGGGTAAGACACTGATTATCATCGAAGCCATGAAGATGGAGAACACGATTAAAGCCCCGCATGATGCAGTGATCAAAGAAGTTTTTGTCACCGCCGGACAGGCCGTTGACAAGGGCGAAAAACTGGTGGAATTGGAGTAGATGGAAGAGGAAGTATATACCACGTCGGGGATAAAATTGCCCGTCGCGGCTGAAAAGGGGGCCGTTCGGGAAAGCAATCTGGGTCAACCCGGAGAATATCCGTTCACGCGCGGTGTTTATAAAAACATGTATCGCGGCCGGCTCTGGACGATGCGTCAGTACGCCGGCTTCGGTACTGCCGAAGAAACCAACAAGAGATTCCGTTACCTTCTGTAGGCCGGTCAGACCGGACTGTCGGTTGCGTTCGACCTGGCCACGCAGATCGGCTATGATTCCGATCATCCTATGGCGAGGGGCGAGGTCGGGCGCACCGGGGTTGCGATCGACTCGCTGGCCGACATGGAGAGATTGCTCGACCGGATTCCGCTGGGCAAGGTTTCCACGTCGATGACCATCAATGCTACGGCCGTCGTTCTCCTGGCCATGTACATCACCGTCGCCAAGAAGCAGGGCATCGCCTCCGATCAGATTTCCGGGACCATCCAGAATGACATCCTCAAGGAGTTCATCGCTCGCGGGACGTACATCTATCCACCCGGACCTTCGATGCGGATTATCACTGATATCTTTGCGTACGCCAGGGACAATCTGCCGCGGTTCAATACCATCTCGATTTCGGGTTATCACATTCGCGAGGCCGGCGCCACGGCCGCGCAGGAAGTAGCCTTCACGCTGTCCAACGCCAGAGCATACGTCGAGAGCGCGCTGAAGGCGGGACTTGATATCGACTCGTTTGCACCGAGGCTGTCGTTTTTCTTCGCGGCGCACAACAATCTATTTGAGGAGATCGCCAAGTTACGGGCCGCTCGCCGTATCTGGGCGCGACTGATAAAGGAAGAGTATCATGCACAGGATCCCAAATCGATGCTGCTCAGGTTTCACACTCAGACCGGCGGTTCAACCCTGACCGCCCAGCAGCCGGAGAACAACATTATCAGAACGACCATGCAGGCGCTGGCCGCGGTACTTGGCGGGACGCAGTCATTGCACACCAATTCGTACGATGAAGCTCTGGCCCTGCCCACGGAGAAGTCGGTCGAGATTGCCCTGCGAACCCAGC
>CP070766.1:2583271-2587104 GCA_020345705.1 Candidatus Zixiibacteriota bacterium
ATAGACGTCACCGGCAACTACATAGACATCTCCGATATAGCCGTGACGTTTGAAAAGGAAATTCCGGACACGGTCGATATTGCCTACCTGTGCGTTTTCAATTCGGGTGAATGGAGGGCCGTCCACTGGGGCCGGATTGAAGACGGAACTGCCTCTTTCACCGACATGGGCGTCGACATCGTGTATTTGCCGGCGCTTTATTTGAACGAGGAAATTGTACCGTACGGCCCGCCGTTCATTTTTCATCGGGATGGCACTCAAACGGATTTGCGGGCCGATAAAGATACGAAGGTTCCGGCAACGATGAGACACACGGCAAATATCAGCCTCACCACACCGGCAGGACGCACCAAAGAAACACCCCTTAAGCCCGAGCAGGAATATGAGCTGTTCTACTGGGAGGACGGCTGGCAATCATTGGGGAAATCAGTTGCTGACAGTGACGCTCTGATGCACAGCGAAGTGCCGTCAGGAGCGCTGTTGCGGCTGGTTGCACAAGATTCGGATCGTGAGGAACGCATCTTTACCATAGAAGATGGTGAGCAGGTCTGGTGGTAGTATTGTAACCATACCACCCTGGAGCGAATCACGGATTGAGATTGGATGACAGGACTTAAATTTTCATTCATTCCCGGCAAGGTCGTGCTCTGGTTTCGCGTTTTTGCCGCCGGTGTGATTTTCCTGGCACTTTACAGACTGCTCTTCCTTTTGAGACTTGCAGAACTGATCGACGACTCTCCGGTCGGTGAAATTCTCCACTCCTTCTGGATTGGTTTTAGATTCGACAGTGTCATCCTGTCAATAGTCATCCTGCCGCTGATGCTCATTTCTGTACTGCCGTTTGTGAAATTTACGAAAAAAGTGATACGGACTGTTTTCATTCTCATTCTTTCGGTTATTTTCGCCCTCATTTTTCTCATAAGCGCCGCCGACCTGGCTTTCTTCGATCATTTCGGCAGCAGGATGAACTACTGGGCTGTCGAGTACATCGAATATCCGGGGCTTTTCTTGTACAGCTCGGTGTCCCACGGCGGCTTCTGGAAACTTTTTGCAGTATGGCTCATCATAACGGCGCTTTTCATCTTTATCATTAGAATGATTTTCAGGAAAGCGTCGCGTTTCAGGCCACCGGCAGGTACGGCATCACGTATTGCAATCTACGTACTGGTAACCGTGTTTCTGACTTTCGGTATCCGCGGCCGGATAGGAATAAAGGCTCTTGACTGGGGCACGGCGTTTTTCAGCGAGAATCATTTTCTTAATCAGCTGTCGCTTAACAGCGTTTTTACTCTTTTTCATTCAGTTTATGAGGAAATAAAGGACGGCCGCACTCTTTTCGGGCAGGATGAAAGCCGCTATGCATTTTATGCTGACATCGAAGCGTACGAGACCGTGGCTGACATGCTCGGTCTGGCCGGCAATGCGGCAAGCGGTGATTTAAGTCTGAAGCATCAAATCCGCGGCGAACCTCGTGAATTTCTTCCCAACGTGGTCATCATCATCATGGAAAGCTGGTCTGCTGACCGAAACGGGGCCCTGGGCGCGCATTTTGGGATTACTCCCGCCTTTGACAGTCCTGCATCGCACGGCATCCTGTTCAGCAATTTTTATGCTAACGGTATCAGAACCAATCGCGGCATTCCGGCTATTCTGTGCTCGTTTCCATCCCTTCCGGGACGCTCAATTATGAAGCGGTACGCGGCCGATTACCCGTTCCGCTCGGTTGCGGACATGTTAAAAGAGCACGGTTATACATCTATTTTCGCATACGGCGGCGATATCGAGTTCGACAACATGCGCGGCTTTCTGAAAGCGGTGGGATACGACCGCTTCTATTCCGAGGGCGACTTCGGAACGGAGAACAGGCTCGGCAAATGGGGCATCCCCGATCATATTGTCTTTGGCAGGCTGATCGGTGAGATCGGCCGATTCCCCCGCCCGTTCAATCTGACGACCATGACGCTGAGCAACCATGAGCCGTACCTGATTCCGGATGAACGGTTCAGAATTTATGATGATTCGGTGCCCGACAGCAGGGTTTTAAATACGTTTTACTATTCCGACTGGGCCGTCGGACATTTCATGGACAGTCTCCGGCAATATCCTGTTTTCGATAGTACAATTTTCGTCTTCACATCGGACCATTATCCACATCAGTCGGCCGAATACCCGCTTGATCCGGACAATTTCCATATACCTTTTCTAATCTACGCTCCGGGTATTCTTGGCACGCAGGGCAGAACCATTGAAAGAGCCGCCAGCCAAGTCGATATCGCGCCGACCGTGGCCGGCCTGCTGGGTCTTGAGACGGAAATCCAGCCCTGGGGGCGCGATCAGATTGCGGTCGCCGACGAAGACCCCGGATTTGCGGTGATTGCCGACGGAAGAAAACTGGGATTGATAGAAGGTTCGAGATTTTTCTTCCACTGGATAGATGCAACCAAAAAGCTTTATGATCTTTCCGATGAACCGTACCTCGAACGCAACCTGATGGACTCCCTTCCCGATTTATCGCGGCGCATGGAAAGGCGGCTGAATTCCTATATTCAGCTGGCTCATCTTCTTTCCAGAGGCCGAAAAACCGAAAAGTGAGCCGGCGACGCTTCGCCACCTTATATCATTGACCATAATATTAAAAAACTCTATAATCGTGTCAGAGAACCACGGGCGTTTTGCCACGGAGGAAAAATGCCGGAGTTTCGCCAGAATCAGGCCACCAAGGAATGGGTCATTCTTGCCCCCGAGCGCGGCAAGAGACCGTCAGATATCAAGAAAGAACAGTCGAAGCAGAAGCCTTTGCCGGAGTACTCAAAAGACTGCCCGTTCTGCGCCGGAAATGAAACCGAAACGCTTGAGCCGGTATATGTGCATCCCGAGGAAAACGACTGGCAGGTTCGCGTCGTCCCCAATAAATATGCGGCCCTTCAGCCGCAGCTGGCCACCACTCGCACGCACGTCGGCAGCTTTCTGGCCGCCAAGGGATTCGGAATCGCGGAAGTGGTCATCGAGCACCCCCGGCACGATCAGACGATTGCCCTTATGGAACTGGAGAAGGTCGCCAACGTGCTCCGCGCTTACCGCCAGCGCCAGATAGAAATCAGCAAGAATGACAAAATCAACCTGGTGACCACATTCAGAAATCACGGGCGCCGCGCCGGGACGTCCCTGGAACATCCTCATTCACAGATAATCGCCACGCCGATTGTCCCGCCGCACGTGCGCTACCCGATGGAGCAGGTGGTGATGCACTACGACCATTATGGAACCTGTGTTTACTGCGATATGCTCAGTGAGGAGATTCACCAGGGAGAGCGAATAATCACCGAGTCGGACAACTTCGCCGCCTTCTGCCCTTTTGCCGCCCGGTCGCCGTTCGAATGCCGCATCTATCCTAAACGCCATACGGCAAGCTTTACGTTGATCGATGGCAGTGAGGAAATCGTCGAGCTGGCCTGGCTTCTGCGCGAGGTGCTGGCGAAGCTTTATTACGGTCTGAACAACCCTGACTACAATTACGTCCTGAGATCGGCCCCGGTCGGTGACCATGACACCCGTCATCTGCACTGGTACATGGTGATAATACCGAAAATATCGACCCCCGCCGGATTCGAGATTGGTTCGGGCATTTACATAAACACCGTCGCTCCCGAGGAGTCGGCCCGCTTTCTGAGAGAAACAGAGGTCACGCGATGAAACCGCCCCTGGCCTGAAACCGTATATTAGCCAACGAGGGCGTTTGAAATGTTTCGTCCCTCGATTGAACCGGAAGGAAGGTCTATGGGAAAGGTTATTTTTGTCTCACTGTCGCTTTTGGCCCTTGTTGTAATTCTGAT
>CP070766.1:2587204-2592422 GCA_020345705.1 Candidatus Zixiibacteriota bacterium
AAAACCCTTCATGCGCAGCGCCGCGTAAATCAACGAGAGAGCCCTGCTTCTCGGCAATTTCTTGGGCGCGTATATTGTCACCTTTATCTTTTCAGCCTCTTCGGCGGGGATTATCGACTTGCCGGTCCAGTCCGCAAGCTTCTTGACGATGTCCTTCATTGCCACGGCCTTGAGGTTCAGAGACTCCATCGGATCGTTAGGATCTTCCGGCTTCTTCTCGTCACCTTTGGCAACCACCTCGCCGGGTTTGTTGGGATCCTTTGGCTTTTCCGGCCCCTTGGCTACGACGGGCTTGTTCGGGTCGGCCGGTTTTTTCACCTCACCGGGTTTGTTCGGATCGGCTGCCACTTTTGTGTCGCTCGTGGCATCTGATTGCTGCGGCACCTCCGGATGGAATCCAACCCACCAGATAATAAGGACCGCCGCCAGTCCGACTACGATCGATATTATTGATTTTGACCTGTCCATTTTATTCACCTCATTGTAAATCCGATTACCATATTTATTATTTGCCTCCTGGTCGGCGCTCTGTTTGACGGAAGATCACACAAACGTCGAAACGCAGTATTAATAATCGCGCACGATAACAACATCTTTTCCAACAAAGTACCTGTCCGAGTTTTTGACTTTCAGATTGTAGACTTTGCCCGTATAGGGTACGGCTCTTTTTGTGACGCTCATGATAGCGACAGTCCCGGCCAGTGTTTTCAGTCTCTGGCCAGCGGTAAGGTTCTGTACCGCGATCCATTTCCCGGATTCGAGCATGAAACAGTGGGCGCCGACAACTCCGATTGTGTTGCCGCTCTCGAGCACAATGTCACGACGTTCGAACGTTCCTTCGTGCTCCTGAAGTTGCGCTACAGAGAATGCACTGCATGAATTCATGCCGATTGTCCGGCCTGCGGTGACTTTTGCGATTTGTACCAGTTTTCCGTCCACCCAGACGGGAGTCTGTGGAACGAAGCATGCTCTGCCTTTTGGCGGAGCCGTTCCGCCACCGCCGCCACTACCCCCGTCCCCGCGGCGTCTGCCGCCGCGTCCTGCTCCGGGGGTGATGCCATATTTCTCCAGTATCTCGTTTCTGGCCTGACGCATTTCCTCTTCAGACAGCTCTCCGGCTCTGGTTCCCAGTTCTTCCATTTCTGCGCGAAGATTCTCCCTGTCCTCTTCGGAAAGTTGTGCGAATGCGCCACCGCCTCCGCGTCTGCCGCCTCTCTCGCGCATCCGAGCCATAAATTCCTGTCTCTCCTCCTCGGACATGTTCTGGAATCGCTCCCGCATTCCCTCGCCCATCATTCTTCTTCCTCCGGGGCGCTGAGGTTGGGCGGTAACCTCCTCGTCCGGTTCGGCGGGCGGTTCCTCCGTCCTTTCTTGCGACGACTCGGAAGTGGGGCTCGCATCTGCGGCGACCTTGTCCTTATCGGATTCGGACTTGTCGTCCGGTTTATCGGTTTCAGGGGAAGCCGCTGCTTCCGTCTCGACTCCTGCGAAACGTATCTTTTTGATGCCAAGGCCGACTACGTACGATGCCAGAAGCACCGCAATACACATCGATATGAATAATCTCGATATTCTTGGTTCTTTCATTTTGTCACCTCACATCAATCCTTGTTATCGTCTTCCGCCGCGCCCGCCGCCGGGTCCGCCGCGTCCACCCCCAGGACCTCGGCCGCCGCCAAATCTTTCACGCATCTCTTCCCTCATTTTCTCCCGTTCTTCGGGGGACGCATTCATGTATCTTTCTCTTCTTTCCATCATTTCACTTCTGAGTCTGTCCCTGTCGGCCTCAGACATGTTCCGCATCCTCTCCATAAATCCCCCCCCGCCCCCGGGCATATGCGGCGGTCCGCCGCCTCCGGGTCGAGGTGCGGGGCCTTCAGTGACAACCATCCCGGGCTGACCCCCGCCACCGGGCCGACGACTTGCTGTCGGCCTGCCGGGCCTTGACGGTCCGCTCGGGCCTGATGAAGCGCCGCCGTCAATGGGATTGAACACCGTCTTCTTGCCGTCCCACTCGATGGTTACGGCTGTGGGCTCGACCGACAGAATCTTGGCGTCTGCGACCTTTGCACCAGCCTTGTACCATTTGCCGTTTATAAATGCCTCGTCACCGATTACCCCCATCACCATTCTTACAGGATTTTGTCTCGGCGGGGGCGGCGAGAACAGATTTTTCTTCTTCAGGGCGTCGGCTTCTTTCTTGAATTTATCCAATTGGGCCGTAACGTTCTTGTCGTCCGGTTTGCTGCGATTGATGGCCTCTTCGACGGCGCTGCGGGCGTTGGCCGTAGTCATGAAGAATCCCCTCACTTTGACGACAATCAGAATTACCGAGAGTACAGCAATCGCAAGCATAACGGTTGCGGCCAGTTCTTTTTTTTCTTTAAGGTAACCAAGCTTCATAGTCTACCTCTCCTTACCGGATTTTGGTAAATGTCGATACTGTTATGTTAAGCTCCACTTCCGAGCGTTTCTTGGGATCGAGTTTCATTCTGAACTCTTCGACACCGACCAGGTACGGGTTTTCGTTCAGTTTCGCAAGCAGATCGAGCGCCTGTGAAAACTTGCACTTGGCGGTGCATGAAAGATGCAGCGATTTATAACCTGATAGCGGTGATCTTCTGTTGGGTATGATCTGCAAAGGATCGTTCTTTATCCCGGCCTTTTTCAACTCATTGTTGAACTCATCCCGGAACAGAAACTGCTGCTCTCTTTCTTCAACTGGCATCTTGAAAGTGGGCACGACCGCCATCAAACCCTTACGCTTGGTCTCACTAATGTCGATGTCTTTCAGTTTGGCCTTCAACACCTTGACCTCGGTCCTGGCCTTGTCCCAGTGTTCGTACCATTTCGAGCCGATGAGGAACAGCACTATCGCCGCTGCGGAGATCGCACCAAGTTTTAGTGCCCGTATATCTTTTTCGTTCAGTTTGATCATAACTATTCCGCCTTTGAGCCCTGTGCTCTGGTCAGCTTCTTCGTAAAATTCTTATAGTGAAATGTCATCGTAAACGTGATTCCGCCTTTGCCCTTGGGGCCTCCTCCGGTTGGCGGGCGTCCGGGCGGGCCGCCGGGCCTGCCACCGGGTCCACCGGATGATCCGCCGCCCTTGGACGTTACCTTACCGGTGCTCGTTCTTTTCACCTCTGTTATATCCTTATGCTTTTCGAGGTTCTCCTGAAACTTGTACAACTGGTCGTTACTTTTTACCTGACCTGTGATGTTGACTTTCTGATCTTTCTTGAAATATACACTGTTCAGCAGGACATCCTGTTGGCGTATGTCTTTGTTCTTATCGAGTTGGGCGCATTCGTTGATCACCTTCAGCAGGGCAAGCATGTCCGGCCTTTCCCTGGCAACCATCTTGATCAATCTCTGCCTCTGCACGAGCGCATCGAGATCCGTCTTTGCCTCCGAGGTCGAGGCTTCCACGCGCTCCATGATTGACTTGGGGCTCTTCAGATCAATCGCGTAAGAGACGATGGCCAGAGTCAAAAGCATCACACATGCGATTGCGGCGGCCACTTTGGGTGATAAGAGCCAATGCTTCTTCCGTTCCTTCCCTACCCGATTGTAAACGTTTTCGAAGATGTTGAGTTCATCGGCCTTCTCGTCGAGGGCTATCAATCCGAGGCCTATGGCGGCGCGATAGTCGTATATCCGCTCAATGCCGGATTTGTCCTCTGCTGTTAGCGTTCGAATGTTGGGCAGGACGATGCGAGCGTTCAGACCAGCCGATCGCAAAGAAGAGACCAGATTTGAGTATACAGTGCTGTCGTCCGACAGTACAAAAACCGGTATCTGTGACGGATCTGCAAAGCCAAATAGATCCATCACGCTCCTCATATCCTGGGTGAATCTTTCAGTAGCTTCGGTTTGTGCTTCAGGGTTCTCCGCAGAGAGGTTTTCCGTCGTTTCCACCTGCCCGGAAAAATCATTCAATCCGAAGTCTAATATCACGGCGTTGCTCAGTCGTCCGTTCTGGGTCAGGCAAACCTGCGTGCTCCGTGCCCCGACACTGACGACGACGGCCTCTTTTTCATGCTCGCAGAACACGGTTCCCCATGCCCTGATTATCCCCTCGCAATCCAGGAGTATCTTTGTCGGATTCAGAGACATCACGTCCCTGACGAATCCCTGCAACAGCTCTTTTCTAGCCACTACCATGGTGACGCCAACCTGGCCGTTCTGCACAGGATCGGCCCGCCATGCCAGCTCGGTCTGCTCGGCCGGCAGCGGAAGCCGGGTTTCAGCCTGCAATCTCACAATCGATTCGATCTCATGCTCTCCAGCCGGCGGCACACTGGCCCGGTGAAAGACCGTTCCCGCCGAGCTGAAGCCGACCACAATCATTCTGCCGCTGTCGGTGCCTCCGTCCGCGGCCGGCTTGACGGAAAGCCCGCACTCGGCAGCGAAGGATTGCCATTCGGTCTCTGTGCTCTCAGTGCTCCTGGCCCAGAGAATTTCCGTAGCGCCGGTTTGCCGTCGCAGTTCGACGCCCTTCAAGATGCCGTCCTCCCTTACTATAGCTACCACGGACTGCTGTGTCCCAACGTTTATATCACTGTCATTCATATCGTCCCAATCTCACTCCACAGGTCCTGTAAATTTA
Organism: Candidatus Zixiibacteriota bacterium; assembly: GCA_020345705.1. GTDB lineage: Bacteria > Zixibacteria > MSB-5A5 > GN15 > PGXB01. The sequence continues at coordinate 2,591,817 of CP070766.1, forward strand.
AGTCTGCAATTTTAGAGCCGGTTGTTCGTCGGTCAGTTGCTTGTCCCCTGGTACGAAAAGAGCACCTCATGCGGTCTGGAACCTCTTTTCAGCACTACTTCAGTCGTTATCCGTGCGCCGGGTTTGCCGCCACGATTTACCGCCGCTACACAGTAGACGGTGAAAACATCTGAGCTTACCGTTATGTAATTCTCGATCTTCGAAAAATCATCTGAGGTCATGACGCCCTTGTCGGTCAGATCGGATATTTGCTCGATACCGTTCTCTGCGCTTTCCCGGTAGTCGATTATATCCAGAGCTATACGCGTAGCGTCGTCTCCCCCGCCGAAAAGCGCGGCGAGCACTTCTTCCGAGGCCGTGTTGACGTTTACTCTTGCATACTGTTGCTGGTTATTGTTCTGATTCTGATTGCTCTGGTTGTTACTGCTCTGATCGTTGTTGCTGTCTTGGTTGTTATTGTCCTGGTTGCCCTGCTCGATATCCTCCTCCGGTGTATAGCACGTCAGATAGGCGATCCATCCCAGATCCAGCTCCGTATCGCCGTCGTCGTTAGGTGGAGTTGCGTCGCCGTCTCTCTCATTGTAGTCCAGTTGACCGTTGAAGTTC
>CP070766.1:2592522-2596903 GCA_020345705.1 Candidatus Zixiibacteriota bacterium
ATAGTAGATTCGTTTGATGTCAAGATCGGAAGCGGTCAGGGGCAGAGAGTTGGATTTGAGATAGCGGTCAACCTGGAAACGTATTTCGCTTTTCGCTTTTTCGCTTCTGATCAGATATGCCGGAGGTGTCTCCGGCATAACTATTCTCAGATTCGAGCCGCAGTGGGAGCAAGTAACGACAAAAAAGTCCGATTGAATTTCCAGGTCGCTTCCGCAACCGGGACATGTGACGCCGATAAAAAACCCGCTTTTACTGACTGTCGCCGTCGTCATCGGCACTCTTTCCGCATTCGCCGCAGAACTTCGATCCGGCAATCAGTTCCGTTCCGCAATGAGGACAGGAAAGCTTGGAATCAAGCTTAAATCCGCAGTGCAGGCAGAACTTCGCCTCTGTCGGCAGCTCATTATTGCAGGATGGACAGAAGCTCTGCGAAACCATCGGGTGTCCGCAACGATAGCAGAATCGCGACTGTTCCGGCGTATCGGTATGGCATTTGGGACATGTCACGGTCGGTATCGACTCGCGGCGAAGCTCTTTTTGGTCGGGAGCAAACACCTTTGACATAATCCCCGGCATCATCAATCCCACGCCGGCCGCCATTCCGACCCCGGCGCCGGCGCCGGCCGGACCTCCGGCGGCGCTCAGCCCCTTGGCCATGCCGAATTTCAGAAATTTGTCCAGATCGCCGACCGCCTCAAGACCGGAGCGCTCGTCAATCATTTTCGAGACCTCATCCGGCGGCGTGATCGCCGAGATGAAGAAATCGACCAGTTCCAGACCGTACTTCTCGAATTCCTCTTTTACTTTTCCTTTGAATTCGTCGGCCAGCTCGGTATATACTGCCGGAAGATCGAGTATGGTATTCAGTTTCTCGCCCATCAGGTCATTCAGACGGGCGACGATGACATCACGAAGATAGCTCTGGATATCGTCAGTCGTGTATCGTGCCTGTCTTCCGACGATGGAGTTGAGAAACAGCGTCGGTTGGTCAATTCTCATGGTAAAGGCCCCGTGTCCGCGAAGGCGGATAAGGCCCAGTTTGCTGTCACGGAATGTCACCGGATGCGTGGTGCCCCATTTCAGGTTGGTGAAGACCTTCAAATTGACAAAATAAACCTCCGCCCGGAAGGGGGAGTTGAACCCGAAGGGGAAGGCCAGAAGCCGGGTCAGAATGGGGATATTCAACGTTGACAGCGTATGTCTACCTTCAGTAAACGAGTCACAGGCGTGCCCGTCCTTGAAAAACATTGCCATCTGGCTTTCGCGAACGATGAGCTGGGCCCCGAGTTTGAAATCAGCCGAACCCTGCTGGGGAATTCGGTAAATCATCTCCTCGCCGGTCGGGTCCATCCACTCGATTACTTCAATCAACAGTGACATGATTATTCCTTCTTTATGAGTCTGCTCTTTATAGCATTTTCGTCATTTTCCCGGATTTTTGAAGGCCTCCGGGTAATTTCTACAAAACAGTTGACATTTGTACGTTGCCGTAAGATATTGGGTTTAATCGCGATCATATCTCAGGGAAAGGATTCAATCATGTTTAAACAAGCCTTGGTCTTCGTGCTTCTAGCGGTTTGTCTGCCCGCCGGTTCCGCTTTCGCGCAAAAGTGGGGCAAAGTGACCGACGACGAATGGCGGATCGGTCCCCCGGAGGAGTACCCGGAAGCCAATGCCATCGTACTTTTTGACCTGGGGAAACTCAAAGTCACTCCGAGAAAAATCGAGCTCTCGCGTCATGTCCGGATTAAAATCCTGACTAGGGCCGGTATTGAGGAAGTGGGTGACGTTGAATTTTTGTATCGCGAAAAAGACAAAATAAAGAACCTTAAAGCCCATACGATAACGCCGGACGGCAAACGTCATAAGGTGGAGAAGAAAGAATTCTACACAAAATCGTCGGGCGGCTGGCAGGTGAAGTCATTCTCGTTTCCCATCGTGGATAGCGGCTGCATAGTAGAATACCAGTACAGCAATGTTAACGAACGTTGGGGGCGGCTGGATCCCTGGTATTTTCAAACTAATTTGTACACTCTGTATTCCGAATTCAAGCTGGTCCTCTGGCCCGGATTCGTCTATAGTTCCGCCACCATGAGGGTGCCGGCTCAATATCAGCAGGCCGCAGTTGAAGATATTCCGAATACGGATGACATCGACGGCGCACCGCTGAGGGTCTATACCTGGAAAATGGACAATCTCCCGCCGGTGAAAGATGAGCCGTATATGAGCTTCCGAAAGAATTATCTGGCTTCGTTGTACAACCAGCTGGTGTCATATGAGGATAAGTACAGAATATACAAGTACATCAAAGACTGGAAAGATATGGGCGAGTCATGGCAGGAATCCCTTGACAATTACGTGAACAAGAAAAAGGAGATCAGAAAAATAGTCGACAGTCTTACGTCCGGGTTTACCGGCATCCGTGACAGGGCCGAAAAAATCTATGAGTATGTCGTCAGTGAGTTAGAAGTCGGCGAAAGTGATGGACACTGGTGGACGAACGAGAATCTCTGGGACTTCTTCGAGAATAAGAGCGGTACCGAAGACGAGAAAAGCATCCTTCTCGTTGAGATGCTCAAAGCGGCCGAAATCCCCGCCTGGCCGGTGCTTATAGGCACCCGGAACAGCACCGTCTTTATTCCTAGGCTGTGCATGGAACATCAGTTCAATCACATGATCGCGGTCGCTGAAATCGATTCCGCGGTGACTTATCTGGACCCCTCTTCGAAGTATTGCCAGTTCGGCATCCTGCCCCCCAATTCGCGTGTCACCGGCGGACTGCTGATCGACGGAAAAGAGTCCCGGCTTCTTAATATTGATTTTACCAATCCGCAGAGTTATCGTGCCGATATCACCAGGATGCATATCGGAAGCGGGGGCATTGCCAGCTGTTCAACGTGCTGCACCTTCAGCGGATATTACGCCGACGTCTACGGAGGGCGCTGCGAGAGAAAGAAACCGGATGAATTTGTCAAAGAGTATTTTCTGGACAGGCTTGACGTTGCCTACGAAGTCGATACCCCGATTATCAAGCATGGGGGCACAGATCATCTTCGGATGGACGTCGCCTACCGTCTGAACGACTATGTCAGAAAACTGGACAACAACCTGATGGTCAAACCCATACAGTATGCCTACTGCAATAATCCCTTCAAGAACGAGAAGAGATTTTTCCCGGTCGATTTCGACTATCCTTTCATCTACGAGAACACCGTTCAAATAAGCGTTGAGGACAGTATCGTCTCGGTGACGATGCCCGATCCGATAACTCTTGAAATACCCGGGGCGACCTATACACGGAATTGCATGTTTGACGGCAAGAATGCCGTGATAAACTGTCGCCTGTACATTCAGAAACCAATCTTCCCGCAGCCCTTATATTCGAAGCTAAGGGATTTCTTTATCGATATAGCCTCGGCGAGCGAAGATGAAGTGGTCTTTGTGAGTGAATCTCATTAGGCGGCCGTCATGAAAATGGTTTTAGCGATACTGCTGGTAATGCTTTCGGGCGGGAATCTCGCTGCCTCTGCGACGACGGAGTCTCTTGAGGATGCCGTAGCCTACTACGACCATAAAATACGGCGCTGTGAAATCGATGACGGCAAGGCTCTGGTCCACAGTATCGTGAAGAAGACCATCGTCGGCCCGGCCGGGGACAGGTACAGTTTCATAACCGTCTCGGAAAACCGTTCCTCGAAAATTAAAAAACTCGAATTCAGAGTCATCGATGTCAACGGGAAAGTCGTTCTCAAGGGGAAAAAGAAGGATCTGATAAAAACGTGCGGCTTTGGAAGTGGTGTCGAACTCTACACCGATATCTGCGACTATCATGATGAAATCAACTACCCGAAGTACCCTTATTCGATCGAGTATGAATATGTCGAGGAAATCAAGTCTTTATTCTTCTGGAGGGACTTTCTGTTTCAGCACGGTATCCCGGTCAAGGAAGCGGTCTATGAATTGATCTGTCGGCCCGATTTCAAGTTCCACGTCAAATCCTACGGAGCGGAAATTCAGCCGGTCGAATCGATGGAGAAAAAGCGATCTAAGTACAGATGGCAACTGACTAATGTCCCCGCCCTCAAGGTCTGCGATTACACCCCTGACGGTTATTCCGAACCGGTTCGTCTGTCGTTTCTGGCGGACAGCTTCTCTCTTGGCGGTTATGGGTTTGCCGGGCAAAGCTGGCAAAACGTCGGCCGCTGGTATTATGACCTGGCCGAGGATTGTTACCTTAAGGCCGGCAAGGAATCGGTCCCGAGTCCACCTGTCGCCGGCGACCTGCCTGCCGAGTTGAAAAAAATCTACTATGACATTATGGAAAGCACCAGATATGTCGCGGTCTCGATTGGTATCAGTGGCTGGAAGCCGAATGAGGCC
>CP070766.1:2597003-2600048 GCA_020345705.1 Candidatus Zixiibacteriota bacterium
GTGCCGTCACCGGCCACGTCGGACGTCTTGGAAGCAACTTCCTTGACCATCTGGGCGCCCATGTTTTCAAAGTGATCTTCCAGCTCAATCTCCTTGGCCACGCTGACACCGTCTTTGGTGACGGTCGGGGAGCCGAATTTCTTGTCCAGAACGACATTGCGGCCTTTGGGACCAAGCGTGACCTTGACCGCATCGGCCAGCTTGTCCACGCCGGCTTTCAGCTTATCACGAGCTGAAGCATCATATTCTATTATCTTAGGCATACTTATTCTCCTTTTCCTCTTAACTTAAAACTGCGAGAATATCGGATTCACGGATAAACAGGTACTCTTCACCGTCGATCGAGACCTCGGTGCCGGAATACTTGCCATAAAGTATCCGATCACCCTTCTTGACCTCCATCGGGATGGTCTTTCCGTCCTCAACGCGACCGGGACCGATTTCGACAATTTCGCCTTCCTGCGGTTTTTCTTTGGCAGTGTCAGGGATGATGATTCCCCCCTTCTTAACCTCAGCTGCCTCAATCGGCTTGACCAATACACGGTCGGCCAGTGGCTTCACATTCATGATTAATCCTCCTGTAAAATCTCCATAAGTTTAAGCAATGTCTCTACTCAGGTTGGTTAGCACTCTCTTAAAGAGAGTGCTAACAAGTCGTCAAATATACCCTAATACGCCCAACTGTCAAGAAATTTCAAATAATTTCACGATTTTTTCAAGATTTTATTAAGCTATTGGGATGCAAAAGATTAGGTTATTCACCGAGCTGAAAATCGGCAATTATCTTAAGCCCCTCAAGGGTCAAGATCGGATTCGAGGACTCAATAAATCGGGAATTTTTCACAAAATCGTTGGCCAGGCCGCCAGTCGCGATAACTCTGGCAGGGAAGCCCAACTCGTCATGAATCAATTGAATGATGGCATCAACCTGGCCGACCGTGCCGTGAAAGAGGCCCGATTTTATCGAATCCGCCGTGCTTCGGCCTATCACCCGTTCCGGCTTCTCAATAGGAACCTCAAACAGCCTGGCCGCCTTTCTTGCCAGTTCGGAGCCACCGGTCTCGGGGCCGGGCGCAATCACGCCTCCGAGATATGTGCCGTCTTCGGCAATCACGTCAAGAGTTATGGCTGTACCGTAATCGACCACGATAATCGGCCCACCAAAAGCTGTATAGGCCGCGACAGCATTGGCAATCCGGTCGGAACCGACCTCTTTCGGGTCATCGTAAGCGATTCTTATGGGAAGCCTGATATCTGAGGTAACGATCAGAGGCGTAACCGACATATACTTCCGGGACATCTTCTCAAAAATCGGTGTCAGGCGGGGCACCACCGAGGCCATTGCTACCCGGTCAACCTGGGACGGCTCGATTCGCATTTTCTCGAGCAGACCGGTGACGAAAAAGCCGCACTCATCAACCGTTAAATCGCGGTTGGAAGCAACCCGGAAGTGGTCAATCAACCTACCGTTGTCATATGCGCCGATAACGGTATTGGTGTTGCCGATATCTATCGCCAGAAGCATGACCGGAATATATCCAATCCGGAGCAGGCTGTCAATCGAGCACCGCTTTATCTGCTCAAAATTCGCACAAAGCCTTTTCAATTGCGGCGCCGAATTGCCGATATATATATAGATTATCTATTCCTTCACCAGAGGAGGCAAATATGAAAAAACTGACCGCAATTCTGCTTGCCATATTGCTCTTGTTCGCCCTGGGATGTTCCAGAAAAGTGGTGGTGATAAAGACGTCGCCGCCGGAAAAAGAGCAGCCGACCGTAGCCCACAAGGCCAAGGTCAACAATGAGGCATCAAATAACCATCTCAGGCAGGCCAAGAAATTCTATTTCAAGGGCAAATACAAACAGACCCAGCAACACTGTGAAAAGGCGATTGAGTTCAACCACCGCAACTGGGAAGCACATTATTACCTCGGCCTGGCCATGCAGAAACGAAGGCACTATGCCCGCGCCGTGGAAATGCTTGCGGTAGGATTGAAATTCTCCCCCGACAACAACTTCGTCAAATCCGAAATTCATTTCGCTATCGGATACAGCTGGGAGAAAATGGGTGACCATTCCAACGCCGGTAAAGCATATAAGATGGCCCTTTCATACAATCCCGGCAATCAGGAAGCGCGCGACGCGCGGAACCGACTGAAGGTCGAAAAGACCATGAAAAACTGGGGCAAAGATAAGGACAAACGCCCGGAAGGGTAGCGGAAAGATATTAGTCGAAACCGGCTGGTTGGTGCCAGCCGGTTTTTTTGTAAATGCATCATTGGGGATTGTCGCGGCATTATCGTATATTGGCATTATGAAAGAAAAACCGACCATGACATTTCGCCTCGGCGATGATTTCTACGACAAGCTGGACCGATTCACGAAAAAGGTACTGGAAGAAGGCTTTGAGCTTTTCAAGGAGGAGTTTAAGAATATAGATGGTTTTTATGAAAAGGCATTGAAAGATACGTCCAAACACAAAGCTCTCACATTCATCAGAACGCCCAAGCATCTATACCTGATTGAAGCGTTGTACTACCAGGCCTTCGAGTATATCAATCGCGAGGCGTTCAATAAAGCCGAGGAGACCGTCATCATCCTCCCCGACTGTCTGGCCCTGATGGGCGACAAGTGCAAAAGGAAAAGAAAGAAACTCGGCAAAATCTGCACCCGGTGCGTCCCCAACTGCCAGATCAACCGGATCATGCAGATCGCGGATGAATATAATGTCGAAGGATACTACTCCAAGCGGGCGCTGACCGAGCAGATTCAAAAAATAAAAAAACGTAAACCTTCTCTTGCGGTTATCGGTATATCATGTATCTTGACGATGGCATCGGGGATGCGCAGCGCCAAAGAGGCCGGGGTGCCGTCGCGCGGTGTTTTCTTGAACTTCACCGGCTGCGAGCACTGGGCCGGCAAACCCTTCCCGACCGAAACGGCGGTGGAACGAGTTAAGGCCATTTTAGAGGAAAAGTATGGACTACCTGATCAGAAACCTTGACGACGGCGACTATGATGATCTTATAGAACTCTGGGAAC
>CP070766.1:2600148-2603239 GCA_020345705.1 Candidatus Zixiibacteriota bacterium
GTGAAAGCAAGTATAGAGTCGCGCAGTTATCCTCGGCGAGATACATCGTTGAGCGTAATGGCGTTAAAACCTCGGTCTGTTGTGTCGTCAAGGACAACAAATCGTACATAGACATTGACGGGCTCCTCCTGGAGCTGACGATACCCTCGGAAGACGGCGGCACCGCCGCCGGCGTGGGCGGGCAAGCCGCCGCCAAGGACAAAATCTTCGCACCGATGCCGGGCAAGATAGTCAAGCTGCTGGTCAAAGAGGGGGAGACGGTCAAAGCGAAACAGCCGATGGTCATTGTCGAGGCCATGAAGATGGAGAATCAGGTTAATTCAGCGGCTGAGGGGGTCGTCAAGAAGATCAACTTCAAGGACGGCGACCAGGTCGATACCGAAACGCCGATAATTGAACTGGAAATGCAAAGCTGAATTGGCCATAACATCAAAGGCCGGATCATGCTGATCCGGCCTTCTGTTTTGTACTTCCGTGGACTCAACCCATGCGGGTGATTAATAAGCCATAACGTTGATCGAGACTTTGAAGGCGAAATCGGTAGAAGTGATATCATAATCAACTAAACCTGCGTACTCGCTCGGACTTTCGCTCTTGCCGGCAGAACCATAACAGATATCACCTTCAACAGACCAATGCGGGGAGAATTCATAGCCCCCGCCAACGAAGAATCCGAAGCCTATTCTCGCCGACGCGCCCGATTCAAATGCCATGGATGAAGCCAGCCCGACGCCGCCGGTGAAGAATGGTGAAGGCGCCTGCGGCGCCAGGAAGTAGCTTGCTCCGAAACCGGTTAGACCGCTTAAGATCATCACATCACTGTAACCCAGGACATTCACTCCACCGGAGACGATATCGATCTGCATGTCCTCACCCCAGTCGGCCTTAAACCATGAGACTTTGTTGTCATAGTAGATAATCAGTTGATTACTGGGCGCATATCCAAGCTTGAAGTCGGTCATAAATGCAAACTTGCTCTCGTCCACGAAGTCCTGGTCGAGAAGGCTTATTCCCATGATTGATACGCTTGCGTTTTGCTTGTGCATGTCCACACCCGGGCCAAGACCGAATCCCAGTATAAAGCCCTTCCTCTGCCCGTCAAAGGCAGATGCACTTGCCGCCATCAGCAGCATGATGCAGGTTACCGAGACCGCCAACAGAATGTTCCGTGTGTGATTTTTCATCTGCTGCACTCTCCTTCTTAATGGTTTACGGTACAAAGTACATTTAATTGATTTCCCTTCCACCCAATCTACAATTCATGGAACATATCTTTTCCCCGGATATGCTGTCAATAAAAAACTTTTATAATTTGGGACTTAATTCGTGTTGGATGGGTCAAAATAAATGACCGGCATTTGATGTGCCGGTCATAAATGCTTTTTTAATCAATCGTACCTGAACCGGTTTTGCTTCAGACCTCAGACATATACGTCAGCCTACGGGTCAGGCCGGTCCACGCACCATCAATAACCGATAACGTTTATGGTAAGACCGAAGGCAAGATTGTCAACCTCTGAATTCTGGAAGGTCTCATCACTTTTGGATTTGCCCCAGAGGAGACTGGCCGCGATGTTCCAGTTGGTGGCGAACTCATAACCAAGGCCTCCCGCAAAGCCGAAGCCGGTCCACGAGTCGGAATCTTTGAACGGCAGAGACCAGGCGGCGAATCCGACGCCGGTCGTAACGAACAATGAAGGTGCCTCAGGGCGGAAGAAATAAGTGATTCCCAGCCCACCCACACCGGCCAGAGTGGTTACGTCTTCCTGTTCAGGATCTATCGCCGACGTGTCCGTGCCGGCCCAGGCGCCCTTGCTCAGCCAGTAAATCATGAGCTTGTTATTGGGGGCGTAGCCCATTTTGAAATCGCTGAAAAAGGCGAACTTGCTTTTATCGGACGAGAAGATTTCGGTCCCGGATGAGTCGGTCTTTTCAGTGAAAGATGAGAATCCCGGGCCCATACCGACACCCAGAATAAATCCCTTTCTCTGTTTATCCCAGCCATAAGCCGAGATGGCCGTTCCGAAGATTATCAGCATAAAGATTGCCGTCAGCAGTATCCTGAAACGCAACGTTTTTGACATTCTTTCCTCCTTTCGCAGATTCGGCGGGCATATAGCCGCGGGTCAACGCTTACTATTATAACAAATTGACTCCAAAAAGATTAGAGAAAAATCGACGGTCAACAAAAATAATTGCCGCACGCGATTGTAAAGGCTTTCACTTGATTTAGGCGCCGAAATTAATTATATAGTAATTCCAAAATTGTTTATAAACATACCAATTCGGAGGAATAAATGGCTGAAAGAAACGAGGCTTTTATTGTATCCGCTTGCCGCACGGGGATCGGTAATTTCCTCGGCGGATTGTCGAAATTCACGGCCGTTCAGCTGGGGGCAATGGCGGTTAAGGAAGCGATTAAGCGTTCAGGAATTGACGTTAACAAAATCGATGAAGTGATAATGGGTCAGGTCGTGCAGGCCGGCTGCGGCCAGGCGCCCGCTCGCCAGGCTGCAATCCACGGCGGTGTTCCGGCGTCCATCCCGTCGATGACGATAAACAAGGTTTGTGGTTCGGGTTTGAAGGCGGTCATGCTTGCGGCGCAATCCATTCGCGCCGGTGACGGCAACTGTTTTGTTGCCGGGGGGATGGAATCCATGTCGGGGACGCCGTACATCCTGCACGGTGCCAAGGCCGGGCTCCGCTTCGGCGACAAGAAGTTTCAGGATGTTATGGTCCTGGATGGGTTGTGGTGTTCCTTCAAGAACTGGCATATGGGTAGTTCAGCCGAACTGACCGGACGGAAATCGAAGATCAGCCGGGAGGAGCAGGACGAATTCGCCTTCAACTCCCACAAGAAAGCTATTGCGGCCCGTGAACAGGGCAAGTTTAAAGAAGAGATATTCCCGGTTGAGATCCCCCAGAGAAAGGGCGACCCGGTCATTTTTAGTGACGACGAATGCCCGAGACCAAAAATCTCAATGGAAGGCTTGGCCAGGCTTAAACCGGCTTTCGAGAAAGATGGTACCGTGACTGCGGGTAATGCGCCCGGCCTCAATGACGGTTCCTCGGCGACGGTGGTGGTGTCGGA
>CP070766.1:2603339-2606790 GCA_020345705.1 Candidatus Zixiibacteriota bacterium
ACGAGTGTCATTCGAGAGACGTTTAACAAAGACAATATCTCAGGCAACCTGCACATGGTCGACGGAAGACCTCTGGCAGTGAATCTTGATTTGAAAGATGTCCCGAAACTGAAGGTCCGCCGCGACAGAGTGGCGCAGCTTGTAAGAAGTTCGGTGCGCACATTTGCCGGTCACGTCGATGACGATGAGATTATTACTATGCGTTCGTACACCGGAGTGGGCCTTATTTATGTTGATATTTCCAAACATCGCGCCAACTTCCCTCCGGTCGAACCGGTTGCCGGATTCGGAAAATATGCACCGCCCGAATCGGTCGAGGGCGAAGTCAGATATACGGAGTTCCTGAACCTGCTGGCCGGCTTCGCCGGAGAGTTTGCCTTTGACCGGCACAGTCGTGTCCCGTCGTACTTCTCATTTCGCATTCCCCCGGCTGTACCGGAGGAACATAAAATCCCGACCGAGCGGAAAGAAGGCCTGACGATCCTTGCGGTCGATGACCAGTCTGTGATTCTCGATCTGCTGGCCGCCATGTGCCAGTCACTCGGATACAAGATTTTCACGGCCCGTGACGGGATGGAGGGATTGAGGGAATTCGAATCTCATCGCCCCGACATTGTTATTTCCGATCTGGCCATGCCGGGGATGTCGGGCTGGGAACTTGCTTCCAGGATAAAAAGCATCTCATCCCGGACGCCGGTCATTATCATAACCGGGTGGGGTGTTTCGATTGATGAAGAGAAGATGAAGAGAGCCGGTGTCGACTTCGTCCTTCACAAGCCGTTCCGCCTGGAGCAGCTTTCCGATTTAATCTCAAAAGTTAAATTCTCGGGCATTCAGCGCTGATTTGGGCTTCATGTTTTTTGCCCGGCATCCGATTTAATTAGTGTATGGACAAGAACATTCAGAGGCAGGCGAAATATGTTGACGCCGCCCAGGTTATCGAGCGCAGGAATGATCTCTTCGCGCTCCCTGACGCCGCCCTCAAGATTCTTGAACTGGCCGGAAAAGACGATATCGGCCTTGACCTGCTTTCGGGTCTCATAAGCAAAGACCCAGCCCTGACGGGAAGACTTCTCAAGATAGCGAATTCCCCGTTTTACGGTCTGAATCGAAAAGTCTCGAATATACAGCAGGCCGTAATGATTCTTGGTCTGACCACCGTTAAGTGTCTGGTGCTGTCGGCGGCGCTGTTTAATCCCGGCAAGATTTCCGCCGACGTCGGACTCGACATCAAGGCTATGTACAGCGACATCCTGTTGGTGGCGGTAACCTGCCAGAAGCTGGCCGTTGCCTGTGGTTATCATTCACCCGAGGATGCTTTTACATGCGGTCTCCTGCATGACATCGGCCTGCTTTTTTATTTGCAGAATTTTCCCCGTGAATATCGAGCCGTGATTGGCCGGGTCGCCGAAAGCGGCAATGTCGTCGATGAAGAGAGAAAATCATTCGGCATCTCCCATACAGAGGCGGGTCAGCTGATTGCCGCCAAATGGCGCCTACCGGATGAAATCGGCTCCGCCCTGGCAAATCATCATTCGTTCGGATTCAAAGGTTCTGAGACGCTGGATGACATCGTACGTTTGGCCGTCGCTTTGAGCATGCAGCAACCTTGTGATTCCGATGATGACATCGAGGAAAAAATCACAAAGCTCACCACTATCTCGTCGAGACTGAAGATTACCCGCGAGCACCTTCATGAGATTATTGCGAACACCATGCAGGACGTGCTGGCGTTTGCCGATTCCCTGAATATCGACGTTGGCGATCGTGATACCATTCTCGCCCGTGCCAACCAGGAAATCTTCAGGATGTACATGTCCATCCAGAAGCTTTTCAGAGAGAGACAGGAACTGACGAGGCAAATTCTTGACGAAGAACGTCAGAAGGGGATCAAAGAAGCCAAGCAGGTGGCCATCTCAACGCTCTCGCACTATATCAACAATGCGTCGATGATTATCTTCGGCCAGTCCCAGGTTGTCAGGCTGATGATCAAAGAAAAAAGCGAACAAAAAATCGTCGGTCAGCTTCCCCAATCACTTGATGTGATCGACAACGCCATCAGACGAATAGTGGCCGTACTGGAAGAGATCTCCGAGCTGAATATTCTTGATGACGTCGAGTACTTCGACCAGTCCAAGATCTTGAATATGGATGACAGAATCAACGAGAGAATGGCAATGCTGAAGGACGGCAAGGCGGCCGGTCTCGGGTCGGAAATGCGGCCGGTTCAAAGATAGTCTGTCCCTTCCGCAAATTCCGCATAAAATCCCCCCTCCGAAAAAAATCATCTTGTCCTTAATCCTTATACCTGCTATTCTCGTAAGGAACGCATGTCGATGCTGATAAGGTCGAGAAATATACAGGTCAAGGAGCAGTTATGAAACTAACGACGACAACCGCGGATTATAAAAGCATACGTTCCGACTCGCTGGTCAAGTTTTGTTCTAAACAGAGCCTCCGTGACGACCCGACGTTAAAAGAGCTGGATCGAGTTCTCGGCGGGATCGTCAAGAGAGTCTTCGAATCGGGCGAATTCGGGGGAGAATTGAACGAAACGGTCGTTCTTCATTCCCCGCGCGACGCGGCCGCCGGCCGCGTCATCTTGGCCGGATTGGGTGAGAAAGATAAGATCACCGGCGATAGCTTCCGGCAGGCGGCCGGAACCCTGTCACAACTGCCGGCGGTCAAGCACTCCGAGTCGCTGGCGTTTGTCATTGGAGAGAATGAAACTCCCGCCGATACCTCGGCAGTGATAGAAGGTTTGACTCTGGCCCGCTTCAAGACGGATGAGCACAAAACCGTTGACACAAAGAAAAATGACCAGCTCAAGTCAATCACGTTCGCCGCCGGGACAGCCATCCAGGCGACCAGAATCAAGAAGGCCGTCTCAGAGGGTATGGTAATCGCCGACGGGGTTGTCCTGGCAAGGCGGCTGGCGGCGCAGCCGGGGAATCTTCTTACCCCTGAGAAGTTCGCCGCCGAGGCACGCGTGCTGGCCCGTAAGTACAAACTCAGGCTCAATATTCTCAATGAAAGGAGAATCAAAGCCGAGAAAATGGGTGCGCTCCTGGCTGTGGCACAGGGATCGAGCCAGCCGCCGCGTTTTCTGGTGCTCGAGCACCGAGGAGGCAGGGCCAATGCGAAACCGATCGTGCTGGTCGGCAAGGGGATCACCTTCGACTCGGGCGGAATCTCTTTGAAGCCGGTATTGGACATGCACAAGATGAAAGGAGATATGCAGGGTGGTGCGGTGGTGCTGGCGACGATTGTGACGGTGGCGCGGCTGAAGCTGCCGGTGAGGGTGATTGGCCTGGTTCCACTGGCTGAAAATATGCCGTCTTCAAAGGCCTTAAAGCCCGGCGACGTCGTGAAATCCAGAAAAGGAAAAACCATCGAGATAATCAGTACCGATGCGGAGGGACGTCTGATACTCGCCGATGCTCTCGATTAC
>CP070766.1:2606890-2613937 GCA_020345705.1 Candidatus Zixiibacteriota bacterium
ACATGGACCGCCAGCTGAAGTATAGAGCCCAATCGGAAAGCGATTTCTTCAAAGACGCCTCGATCATGCGTACCCCGGTTGCGGGGACGGTCGCCCGGGGTCAGCTGAGAGACGACGACGCTTTCTATCTGGGCGAAGACAATCAGGGCGATTTTATCGTAAAGGCCCCCGTGGCTGTCAACATGCGGCTTCTTGACCGGGGTCAGGAGCGATACGACATCTACTGCTCGCCCTGTCACAGTCGTGTCGGTGACGGCAAAGGGATAATGATCACGCGCGACTACGTCCCGCCGCCGACCTTCCACTCCGACGGAATCAGAAATATGCCGGACGGCCTGTTATACGACGTCATCACCCATGGCGTTGGCAACATGCCCTCCTATCGCCATCAGATTCCCCCCGCCGACCGCTGGGGCATCGTCGCTTATCTGAGGGCTTTACAGCGCAGCCGGAACGCAACCGTCGAGGACGTTCCGGTGGAATTAAGAGAAACCATAAAATAGTGCACAGGATATGAAGTTCGACAATGACACATACCGAATAACCGAACCGGGCAGGTTCGGTGCAATAGCGCTTATGGTCGGCGTCGCCGGTCTCGCGCTGAGCTTGGTGGCGTATTTTGTCGATTCGGAGCAATTTTTCCATTCATATCTCGTTGCCTTTTTCTTCTGGATCTCGATTGCACTTGGCGGGCTTTTCTTTACAATGCTGCATCATCTGGTCGGGGCAAAGTGGAGTGTGGTGCTCAGACGCTTATCAGAGAACTTGATGACGGCCGCGCCGCTGATGATCATATTCTTCATCCCCATCCTGTTTGGATTTCACGAGCTGTATCATTGGAGCCACGACGACGCTGTCGCTCCCGACAGCTTACTGCAGGGAAAATCAGGTTATCTCAATGTCCCGTTCTTTGTAATTCGTGCGCTTTTCTATTTCGTCATCTGGGCGGCGCTCTCGAGAATTCTTTTCAGGACATCGGCTGCGCAGGATGCCGGGCATAATGACTCCCTGCTGCGCAAAATGCGCGTAACAAGCGCCCCGGGAATGATCCTCTTTGCGCTGACGATAACTTTTGCCGCTTTTGACTGGTTGATGTCACTCGATCCTCACTGGTACTCGACTATCTTTGGCGTCTATGTTTTCTCAGGCGCGCTGGTAGCCATGCTCGCCTTTATGACTTTTGTCATCCTCCGGCTCCGGGCAATGGCGGCTCTCACCGGCACAATAACTGAAGAGCACTATCACGACCTGGGCAAGCTCATGTTCGGGTTTATAATCTTCTGGGGATATATGGCTTTTTCGCAGTACTTCCTCATCTGGTACGGTAATATTCCCGAGGAAACAATCTGGTTCCTTCACCGCTGGGATACTTCCTGGAAAATCGTCAGCTTGATTCTCGTTTTCGGGCACTTCGTGATCCCGTTTTTTGTCCTCTTTCCCAGAGGGCCGAAACGAAATCCGGCTATCCTGAAATTCATGGCGATTTGGATTCTATTCATGCACCTGATAGACCTCCATTGGATTGTCCTGCCCAATCTTCATCAGCACGGCCTCCATCCCTCCTGGATCGATCTGACCACGCTGGCAGGAATCGGCGGTGTCTTCCTCTGGTTTTTCTGGCGCAGAATGGCTTCCCGGCCGCTGGTACCGGTTGGGGATCCGCATCTGGAGGAATCAAAGAAATTCGTCAATTATTAGGATTCAAACATGATAGATTCGCACGGTCCAAATTCCCAAAAAACTGACGATTCCGGCTATGAAAAACGCGATGTCAGTCTAATCAAAGTCATCCTTTACGGTGTTCTTGGTATAATAGTCCTGGTCATAGCTCTCATTTTCATTATAGACTATTTTACGGCGGTGAAAGAGGACATCGTTTACGAAAGTGTTCTTAAACCGGAATCGGCGGCCCTTAGTGAGCTCCAGGCTAGGGAAATTGAGGAATTGAACAACTACAAATTGCTTGACGCTGATAAAGAGATTTACAGAATTCCGATTGAACGCGCCAAAAGGCTTCTGGCCGACGAAGCCTATCGGGAGGAACAGAAGAGCGTTGGTGATTAAAGACGCGCCGGCCGAAAGGCCTGCCGCGGGTGGATATTTTCGGACCGCATCCACAAGAGAATCGTCAGATGGCTCTGGCCAGCCTTGATGTTCGTATCACTGAGCGGCATTGCGGTTTATCTGATGTTGTATCAACTGTAAGGCGGGATTTTCGAAAAAGACAATTTAATCAGTCGTACCGCTCCAGATGTATGTTGCCCGGAACGTCCCTAGTTTGTTCCCTGAATCCCTCTTTCTCCAAAAGCTTAATCATATCGTCAATCATATGAGGATTGCCGCACAGGAAAATGTGTGTATCTTTTGATGTGGGATGAAAATCCCAGGCTTTATCAAGCACTCCATCTCTCCAGATTTTCTGGACAAAACCGGTATGCCCTTTCCATGGCACCGGTTCATCGTGTGCATCACTTATGATAGGTATGTACGAGAAATTCTTGCTGAGCTTGTCAAGGGTAATTAACTGGGCATGGTACCCCAGGTCCCATGAGTGCCGCGCTCCGTGAATGACGGCGAAGCGATGCCTTATGCCCTCTTCAGCTTCGGTACGAATCATGCTCATGTACGGCGCGACACCGGTACCGGTTGCAATGAGAACCACATTGAACTCATAGGAAACATCGGACATAGTGAACATTCCGGAGAAGTGAGTCGAAAGCCAGAGTTTATCGCCGATATTGAGATTCATAAGCCTCGGGGTCAGGGCCCCCGAGCGAACCATGGAGATATAGAATTCGAGATATTCCTTGGCCATCGAAGAGGAAGCAACCGAATAGGCCCTCAGAATCAGTTTTTTCGCATCGGCCGGAACCTCTTCGGCCTCGGAGGACGGGTGGCGGGGAGCGGAACCCGGCAAACCAAGAAGGCTGTATTGCCCGGCCGTGAAATCGGGAAGTTCCCAGCCGTCGGGAACCACGCGGAGCTTTATCAGGCCGGGCGCCAGTTCAATTTTCTGAACAACGACGGCGTTTGCCTCTTTGCTTATCATAAGACTCCACTCCCTTCATACCAGTCCGGTGTCGTGGCAGAAACGGTTATTATTCAACCTGTCACACCGCATGCTCCGAAAGGTATTTCGCAACTCCCTGGGCCGATGCTTCCATACCTTCTTCACCCTTTTTCCAATTGGCGGGGCAAACCTCGCCGTGTGTCTCGGTGAATTGCAGAGCATCAAGCATGCGCAGGGCTTCATCAATGCTCCGTCCCAGTGACAGATCGTTAACGACCGCGTGGCGAATAATCCCTTCCCTGTCAATAAGGAATAGACCTCTCAGAGCGACCGAATCCTCAAAAAGTATACCGTAATCCCGTGATATCCGCTTGGTGATGTCGGAAACAAGAGGATACTGAACATTGCCGATACCACCCTTATCAACCGACGTGTTCTTCCATGCCCAGTGGGAATATTCGGAATCAACCGAGACGCCGACAACTTCGCAGTCCCTGTCCTTAAACTCCTTTAATTTCCTGTCGAAGGCAATAATCTCTGACGGACACACAAATGTGAAGTCAAGTGGATAGAAGAACAGAATGACATATTTCCCTCTAAACGAGGACAAGGTCAAATCCACAATACTGTTATCGGGCATCACCGCTTTGGCGGCAAAATCCGGTGCCTGTTTCGTAACTAAAAATGACATTCAAACCTCCTTTTAGTCTATCAATCGTGTTTCAAAACGAGTATTAGCTTGCCTCTCAATCGAAACCGATTTTCTTACGGTAAATCAATGCCGGGTATTATTCTCCGCCGGCTCCGCGCCCGGCCATCTCCCGGTCAAGCATATACAACCCACCCGGATGATCGGAAACCATCTTGAGCTTATCAACCACCGCCATGGCCGAGGCCTCTTCCTCAACCTGCTCGTCAACAAACCACTGGAGAAAGCTGTTGGAAGCGTAATCGTTTTCCTGCGTGGCCGCCTTGACCAGGTTATTAATACGGCCGGTGATATACTGCTCATGCTTGTAGGCCGCCTCAAAAGCCTCTAGCGGCGATTTCCACGTCGCCTTTGGAGTATCCATTGCCTGAAGCTTCACCGCATTACCGCGCTCGTGAATCTGATCGAAGAACTTCATGGCATGGGCCATTTCTTCCTGTGCCTGAATCTTCATCCAACCGGCAAAGCCCTCCAGATTCTGCGAGGTAAACCAGACTGACATCGACAGATACAGATAGTACGATTGAAGTTCGGCGTTTATCTGATCGTTGAATGCCTTTTCCATCTTCTTGCTTAACATGACATGCTCCTTCCAAAATGAAAATATTATAACTTGTTTCTCAGTTCTCTTTCAGAACTTCATCATCATATTCGATTTCAAACCTCAGCTTATGCTTCGCTTCCTCCTGGGCCAGGCCCAGGAAAAGCTGCTTGATTTCCGGATCGTCGCTCATCTCGGCCAGGTCGTTGTAAAGCTTGTACGAGGCTTTCTCCGCCTTCATTGCGACAATCAAAACCTGCTGGTAGTCGAACTTGGTGTCCAGATCGATGTCCATCACCGTCTCGGCAATTCTCAAATCCATAATCTTCTGCTCTACGTGCGAAAGGTCAAGATTGCCCTGCTTGACGCTCTCGAGTTTCGCTTTATGGCTCTTCTCTTCAAGGGCAAACTGCTCAAAGATCTCGCTCATATGCTTCTTCTCCATTTTCTTGGATAAATCGCTGTAGAAGTCAGCCGCATCCTGTTCCTTTTCGATCGCGAAATCAAGAACCTTGTTGATAGAATCAAGTTTCACTTTTACTTCCTCCAGTTTATTTCAGTTCACTTTTCTCAATCTTATTGTATTGAAAGACTATCCTCAGTCTCATTATCTTTAGAGAATATGCCCAGATTTTTCAGGCCTAGCCCGACGGTTTCGATTTATCCCCTTTTTGATCTGCCGGATCGACGGTCATCCCGCGGATATCGAAAATCTCCTCCAGCTTGTCCTTCTCGACGATTTTTCCGGAGACTACCAGGTCTCTGATCAGCTCGTCTTTTTTAAGGGCTTCTTTCGCGAGCTCCGCGGCGCGATTATATCCGATGATCGGATTAAGTGCTGTTGCCAGGGCGGCGCTCTTTTCGGCATAAGTGCGGCACCGTTCCTCGTCGGCCGTGATGCCGATGACACATCTCTCGGTAAAGCTGTTCATCCCGCCGGCCAGTATCTCGATTTCAAGCAAGAGATTATATGCCGCCACCGGCATCATCACGTTCAGTTCCAACTGTCCGGCCTGGGCGGAACTGAGAATCGCCGTGTCACAGCCCAGCGCATGAAAGCAGACCATATTGAGCATTTCCGCCAACACCGGATTAACTTTGCCCGGCATTAGTGACGACCCCGGCTGAACCGGCGGAAGCTGAATTTCGGCCAGGCCGGTTCTCGGCCCTGAACTCATGAGCCGGAAATCATCCGCGATCTTCCGCAGACTGGTGACAAGAACCCTGAGCGCTCCCGCCATCTCGACGACGGCGTCAAGATTCTGCATCGCCTCGAACATGTTCGAGGCAGACCGAAACTGAAAGCCTGTGATGTTATTGATGTGCTTGATGGCATTCTCACGATATTGAGGATCAGTGTTAAGCCCGGTACCTACAGCTGTACCACCGATACACAGTTCAAGCAGGGCATCACTCGCCCTGTCAATGCGCTTTCTGCCCAGCTCCATCATGGCGGCATAACCGCCGAACTCCTGGCCGAGGCGCATCGGAACGGCATCCTGAAGATGCGTCCGCCCGGACTTGACAATGCCGTCAAACTCAACGGCCTTTTGTCTCAGGGCTTTCTCCAGCCCGTCAATGGCCGGGAGGAGACTTTGTTGAATCTCGGTGTATGCGGCGATATGGATAGCGACATGAAAAGTATCATTGGTAGATTGGCTCATGTTAGCGTGATCATTTGGATGCGCCAGATCGTATTTGCCGAGCTCGCCGCCGAGAATCTCGGAAGCCCGGTTGGCCAGGATCTCGTTGATATTCATGTTCTGGGAAGTTCCGGCGCCGGCCTGAAAGACGTCGACGACAAACTGATCGGCAAACCTGCCCGTCATTACTTCCCCGGCTGCTTTGACGATCGCCTCTCCGACAGTCCTGTCGAGCCGGCCCGACGCCATGTTGGCCAGGGCAGCGGCCCGCTTGACTATCGCCTGAGCTTTGATAAAGGCGGGCTGAAATCGCAGGGAACTTACCCTGAAATTCCCCACAGCGCGCTGCGTCTGGGCCCCATAGTGTGCGTCTTTGGGAACCTCGACTTCACCGAGTGTATCACGTTCGATCCTGTAGTCCATAAGAGTGCCTCCGTTCAGGGGATAGTCGGTATCTTATCCCTCAGTCACCTTTTTTAATGCCTTGAGAACCTCGTCATATTTCGGCTCATGCGCCGTCTCGGTAGCGTACTGGATGTATGCAATCCTGCCGTCGCGGTCAATTATGAAGATCGTCCTGGCCAGAAGCCTTAACTCTTTTATCAGAACGCCGAACGAGGTTCCGAATGAGGCGTCATGATGGTCCGAAAGCATCTTAACCCGTTTTACCCCGGTGAAGGCGCACCAGCGCTTCTGCGCGGTCGGAAGGTCCATACTTACACCCAGGACGACCACGTCGTCACCGAATTTTCCCGCTTCCTGGTTGAATCGCCTGGTCTCAACGTCGCATACCGCAGTATCGATGGATGGTACAGCCACAATCACGACAACTTTTCCTCGAAACGAGGAAAGCTTGACCGGTTCGAAATCAGCGTCAAGAGCGGCGAAATCGGGTGCCATATCGCCAACCTTCACCTCGTCGCCGAGCAGCGTCAGCGGCTCGCCTCTCATCTTAACTACATCGTTTCTTTCTTTCATCTTCATGTCCTTTTCCGAAATGATTAGGCGTAAGGATACATCCCCTCTTTAATTTTTTGAAGATTCGACAGTACCTTGTTATGCTTCATCTCATCGGCCAGTAAGTAATTCAGAAGATATTCCTGAACGAGCATCTTCTTCCCCTTCATCGCCGCCAGAGCTTCCT